>CAXXFF010000002.1:0-1939464 GCA_963676835.2 Marispirochaeta sp. | reverse complement strand
TTACCAAGGATGAAGCAAAACGGATACTGCCCCCTGCCCTGCGCTCCGGTGTTCTTGGAACCATAATCGGTGTTGTTCCCGGTGCGGGTGCAACTACCGGAGCATTCCTCAGCTATCTGCTGGAGAAGAGAGTCGGAAAGAACGGCGACAAGCTTGGAACCGGAATGGTTGAAGGCGTTGCAGCAGCGGAGGCCGGAAATAACGGTGCCGCCGCCGGTGCATTTGCACCCCTCCTCTCTCTTGGTATTCCCGGATCAGGAACCGGCGCGGTACTTCTGGGTGGTCTGCTCATGTACGGACTTAATCCCGGCCCCCGGCTTTTCCAGACCCAGCCCGAGTTTACCTGGGGAGTTATTGCTTCTTTATATGTAGCAAACATAATCACCCTTTTTGTTGCCCTCATGATTGTGCCTTTCCTTATCAAGATCCTCAAGGTTCCGGCAAAAATCATGATCCCCATTATTACAACTATCTGTATCATGGGTAGTTACAGCGCGAACAACTCTCTCTACGGAATCGTCATCATGCTGATTGCCGGAGGAGTGGGATTCTTCATGAAGAAGTTCAAGTATCCCATCGCGCCCCTGCTTCTGGCCTACGTTCTTGCTCCCACCATGGAGAAGAACTTCCGCCAGGCCCTTCAGATTTCCGACGGAAGTATGCTTATTTTCTTCCAGAAGCCTATTTCGCTGGTTCTCGTCGGATTTCTCTTAATCACTGTATGCTCTCCGGCTATCCGTTGGGTAATCGGAAGGATAAAAAAATCAACCTAAAAGAAAGGAGTTTAGGATGAAACGAACATTACTTGCTGTGTTGTTTATTGTAGCTGTAGCGGGACTCGTCTTCGCAGAAGGTTCCAAGGAATCTGCCGGTGATGGTGCATGGGCACCCACGAAACAGGTTACCTGGTACTGTACTTCAAGCCCCGGTGGTGGATCTTCCATCTTCACCCAGAACATCATTGAAATCATCAAGAAATACAATCTTGTTGATGCCGACATCATCATCAACTACAAAACTGATGGTGGCGGAGCTGTTGGACGCCGCGAAGTAAGCCGCACCAAGAGCAACGGACATACCCTGCTGACCTTCAATAATGGAGACCTGCAGCCCCTGGTACAGATTGAGAAGGGAGATCTTGACGATCTTACCGCCCTTGCAGTTATGGCTAACGACGGTCAGATTCTGCTCGTACACCAGGACTACAAGTACCAGACCGGTGAAGAAATCATGGCCGCCATCAAATCCGGCGAACGGGTAATCTTCGGTGGTTCCAAGGGCGACGACATCAACCTCTACAACAAGATTGTTGAAGAGTCAGGCGCTGCCAACACTGAGTACCTGGTCAGCGACTCTACCGGTAAAGCCCTTACCCAGGCTCTGGGACGGGACATCGATGTAGTTATCGCAAAGCCCGCAGCTTCCTACGAGCTGGTACAGAGCGGCGAGCTGGTTCCTGTAATTGCAGCTACCAAAGACCGCTTTGACGCACCCTTTGATGCACCTACCCTCAAGGAACTCGGTCTCAACATTGAGCTTACAGTTTTCCGCGGAATCGCAGGTCCCATGGAAATGCCCGAAGCAGCTGTTGAGTTCTGGACTGGGGTTTTCGCAAAGGTTGTTGAAACACCCGAATGGAAAGAAGGCTACCTGAACAAGTTCCTCCTTACCAACCGCTTCATCCCCGCACCGGAAGCAACAGCTTACATGCAGGAATTCGAAGACAAATATTCAGCTGCAAAATAATTAGTATTGCTTTGCATGCTCACCGGGAGCCCTCCCCTCTTATGAATCATGAATCATGAATCATGAATCATGAATCTCATAAAGGGAGGGGGGGGGGCTCTCTCATAGTAATCCAGCTGCCCGGCAGCACTTTTAAAATGATTTTATCCCGGCATTATCCGACCGGAAATAATAACCCGCAGGAATTTAGAATCCTGCAGACAAAATACGTTTGAAAATAACGGCGGTCTGATAACAGATCGATTCAAGATATTAACTGCCTTTTAAGAGAGGAAAATACAGATGTCTAATGACAAGAAACCGCGCATTGCAGTAACCCTGGGAGATACTGCGGGAATAGGCGCAGAGCTCATTGCCCGACTGACGGCAGACAGCTCAGTTTTTACCCAGGCACAGATTGTGATCATCGGCGATGCCCGACAGTGGGAAGCCGGCGTTGCAGCGGCACAGGTAAATCCTCCCCAGCCGAAACTCATATCTACCCCCGAGCAGATAAGCACAACAGAAGGAGATTTTCTTCTCCTCGATTTTCCGACTTTGGATCCCAAAACTGTTGAAGTAGGCAAAGTAGATGCCCGCTCCGGTAAAGCGGTTCTGGATACCCTGCTGTTTACCTTCAAGATTATCAATGACGGGCTTGTAGACGGCTATCTTTTTGCACCTCTCAACAAAGAGGCTATGCACAAAGGCGGTTCTCCCTACGGCAGTGAGCTGGAACTTTTCAAAGAACAGTTCCCGGGACACAAGGGCCTCGAAGAGATTAACATCCTCGACGAGTCCTGGACCATGCGGGTTACCAGCCACGTGGCCATTAAAGATGTAGCCTCCATGATCAGCAAAGAAAGCGTGCTCAAGGCAATTGAATTTGTAAACGATGCAATGCAGGCGTATAAAGCCGACGCTCCCCGCCTGGCGGTATCAGCCCTGAACCCCCACAATGGAGAGCATGGTCTCTTCGGAGACGAGGAAGGCAAATTTATTGAACCTGCGGTAAACGCGGCAAAAGAGAAGGGAATTACCGTAGACGGTCCATTCCCTTCGGACACCCTCTTTATCAAGCTCAGAGACGGACAGTTTGATGCGGTTATAGCCATGTATCACGATCAGTGCCAGATTGCCACCAAGCTTATGGGATTCCACCGGGGTGTTACCTACCACGCAGGCTTTCCGGTACCCATTACAACACCGGCCCACGGCACAGCCTTTGATATTGCCGGTAAATGCAAGGCAGATGTTGGAGCTACCCGTCATGCCTTTAATATTGCTGTAAAAATTGCTTCCAACGCGGACTAACCATACGCAGCGGGAGTATTAACTCTTCTTTAGGGAAGCCGGTTCCTCCTGAATACCGGCTTCCCTTTTTTTATGCCCTGCTTCTATTTCCAGTAAAACCGAAGAAAACATTACAACACTGTAATTAAACGGAAAGGTAGACGAAAGCTTGGGACAGTATCCTCTATTCAGAGAGAAATTCTTTAGGAGGATACCAGTATGAAACGGAAACAGATAACAGCAGCAGTACTTATTCTTGTATTTACAGCAGGATCATTTGTTTTTGCCCAGGGAGACGGCTATTCCAGAGCCCTGTATAACCAGCAGCAGGAGACTCCCGGCCTGGCCTTGCAGCAGAATGAAACCAGACAGATCGCCCAGAAAGTACTGCCCTCGGTGGTATACATCGATGTGGTGGATATAGTACAGAAACAGGTGGTTAATCCGGTTAACCCCTTTCAGTTCTTTTTCGGACAGCAGAATCCCGGAAGCCAGCAGGAGCAGCAGGAACCGCAGACCAGAGAGTTCAGACAGGAAGGGCTCGGCTCCGGTGTTATTGTCAGAAAATCCGGAAACCAGGTGTATGTTCTGACCAACAACCATGTCGCCGGCAATGCAGATGAGATAACCGTCCACCTTTACGACGGCAGGACCTTTTCGGGCACCCTGGTGGGAGCTGATCCCAGAAAGGACCTGGCCCTGGTAAAATTTGAAACCTACGAAGAAGTTCCCGTGGCGGAGCTGGGAGATTCATCCAAAGTACAGGTAGGCGACATTGCCTTTGCAGTGGGCAGCCCCTTCGGCTTTTCTTCTACCTTTACCTCCGGCATCATCAGTGCCCTGGGCCGTACCGGAGGACCTGACGGCAACAACAGCCTCACCGACTACATTCAGACCGACGCGGCCATTAACCCAGGGAACTCCGGAGGAGCCCTGGTAAACATCGAAGGTCAGGTAATCGGCATAAACACCTGGATAGCCTCCCAGAGCGGCGGCAGTATCGGCCTGGGCTTTTCAATTCCCATAAACAATGCCAAAAAGACCATAGACGACCTGATCTCTTCCGGTAAGGTTGAATACGGATGGCTGGGAATATCCATGGGAACCCCTTCTGACAATATCCTCACCGGCATGGAAATAGAAGGCCGCAGCGGAGCCTTTGTATTCAGCGTCTACAAGGATTCACCGGCAATGAAAAGCGGAATCCTCCCGGGAGACTTTATTGTCTCTATAGATAACCGCAGCATCGAATCCAGCGAAGAGGTTATGCAGCAGGTTGCTTCTCTGGTACCGAATAAAACCTACCGCTTCGACATTATCCGCAACGGCCGGGAAGAGACACTGCGGGTGCGGCTGGCCATACGCGCAACAGAGGATGAGATCCAGGCAGACACCGCCCACCTCTGGCCGGGTATGACAGTAGTGGGGATTACCGACGAAATCCGCACCCAGCTGAATATTGAAAACAGTGCCGGCAAGGTATTGATAGGTGCTGTTGCAGAAGGGTCACCGGCCTATACCGCAGGCTTCCGTTCCGGAGATATTGTCCGGCAGGTTAATAACAGAAAAATAGGCGGCCTGCAGGATTTCTACCGTGAGTTTAACAGCGAAGATTCTGATGAACTGATTTTCAAAGTAACCCGTCAGCAGTCGGACATTATACTGGGACTCGTACGATAGCCTCCCTCCAGGACTGTCACCTGCCACCCCTTTCTTGAGTCCTTTGTCCGAGTCTTTTACCCGATCCCCTTCCGCTTAAACGGAAGGGGATCATTTTATTATCATCACACAATTAAATTGACAGATATTACTTTTCGCCCTAAGATTTACCCCTGTAGTATACAATCTTCCACGTTTCGCGCAGGAGTAGAGATGGCATCATTTCCCTTTGGCAACAATCCGGAAAAAATAGAGGGCTATAAACGGTTCTGGGACAGGGCTTCCGTATCTCGTCCTCTGGTTGGATTTTCCTTCAAGAGCTGGTTTCCCCTTGATGAATTCAAGGCATCCGCATCCTGGCAGAAGGATACCTTCCTGACCAATGATCTGGTCCGTCCGGCTGAATTTATCGATGACCAGGAAAAACTGCTCCGCGAAGGAGAGGTAATAGAAGATGATATTCTCCGAGGCGCATCACCATCCCAGGCTATTTTCTGGGGAGCAGGAACCCTCGGCAGCCAGATGCGGGTTCTTCCGGGCAATATAGTCGCAGTGGATAGGGACATGGCATGGGAAGACCTGCAGGATGTAAGCCTGGAAAGCCACAAAGAGAGCCCATGGTTTAATATCTATCTTGAATTTATCGACCGGCTGGTAAAAAGTTCAGACGGCAGATACCCCGTTTCTCACGGGACACTTCTCGGCCCGCTGGATTACGCGGTATCCCTGAGAGGTCATGAACAGACTGCCATCGACCTGATGCTGGAACCTGATAAGGCCCTGGATCTTCTGACTCGACTGGGAGAGTTTTTTATAAGTATAACCAAAGCAGCCTGGGACCGGATCCCCCTCTTCCATGGCGGCTATTATGACGCCCAGTATCAGTTGTGGGCACCAGACTCCATAGTCCGCCTGCAGGAAGATGCTGTTGCGGTAATATCACCGGATCTGTATAAAAACTATCTCAGCAAGGTGGACAGACAGGTTGCGTCAAACTTCAATAACAGCTTCATGCACCTTCATGCCACTTCCATGTTTATCCTTCACCACCTGCTGGAGAATGAATATCTCAGGGCATTTGAAATCAACAATGATGTGGGTGGGCCACCTCTGACCGAGATGGTCCCCTACTTCCAGATGGTGCAGAAAGCAGACCGTCCCCTTATTATCAGAGGATCCTTTACTGAAGATGAGCTGAAACTCCTGATGGATAATCTGGATTCCAAGGGTCTTTATATCTACATAATGGTTTCTGATAAGGAAGAAATCGCCCGTCTTAAACCCCTGGTTGGAATGTAGTGACCATTGCCCGTGTCGTAACCCATCAGCTCAAAGCCCCCCTGGGGAGTGCCCGCTTTTATTCATCCCAGGCAGCCTTTCCCGAAAGAACCAGCATGATCGTGGAGATCATTACCAAAGACGGTATAAGCGGCTGGGGAGAAGGCGGTCAATGGGGGCCGACTGAACCGGTGGCAGCAGTTATCGATGAGATTCTTGCACCGCGGCTGATCGGCCGGAAGGTTCACGAAGTAGGACGAATATGGGAAGAACTCTATGCTACGACAAAAGATTTTTCCCGCACCGGCCCGTATATAGAAGCCATAAGTGCCCTCGATGTGGCCCTGTGGGATTTGAAAGGAAAGGATCTCGGAGTTCCGGCATATACTCTCCTTGGCGGCCCGTTCCGGACCAGTGTCGCTGCCTATGCAACGGGCTGCTACTACCGGGGTGCAGACGTTCAGGATGAAACTGCCGTGGTGGATGCGGTAAGCAGGGAAGCAGAAAGCTATATTGAAGCAGGCTTCTCCATGCTGAAAATAAAAATAGGCCTCTGGCCCATAGACAAGGACCGGCTGAGGATTGCAGCAGTCCGGAATGCCGTCGGGAATGAACCCGTTCTGATGGCCGATGCAAACCATGCCTACCGGGCGGATGATGCAATTCGGGCGGGGCGGATACTGGAAGAATACGGCTACCGCATGTTTGAAGAACCGGTTCCTCCGGAAGATTTAGACGGATATAAGCGGGTAAGGGATGCCCTTGATATTGCAGTCTCCGGAGGTGAATGTGAATATACCCGCTGGGGATTCCGTACTTTAATAGAAAAAGAAGCTGTTGATATTCTGCAGCCGGATATATCCGCATGCGGGGGCTTAAGTGAATTTATGAAGATCACAGCCCTGGCTACAAGCAGAAACCTGCTGGTAATGCCCCATGTATGGGGTTCAGGGATTGCCCTGGCGGCCTCTCTCCAGGCAATTGCCCTGATACCGGAAACACCTTACCGGGCATTTCCTGTGCCCCTGGAAACAGAACCGGCAGTTGAGTATGACCGAAATCCAAACCCCCTCAGAGATGAACTGTGCGGCGGGTTTGAACTGAAGGCAGGACGGCTGGATATACCAACAGCACCGGGACTGGGGGTGCGGGTAAACCGTGAGATACTGGAAAAGTATAAAAAAAGCTGATCCGCTGAACAATGGACTATGCAGAAAGACCTATGGCCGTTCTGTTTTAATAAATTTTTAGGAGCATATTATATGTTTACAAAACTGGAACATGTAGCATTGAGCGTAAAAGACATAGAACGTTCAATCGAGTTTTACCGGGACCTGATCGGTTTTGAAGTTAAGATGCGGCTCGAACCGGACCCCAAGCTGCCTCAGCCCAAGGTTGTTGCCCTGCCGGGAGCAGCCCCCCGAATTGCCCACCTCTATCTGGGCGATGTTATGCTGGAACTTTTTCAGTACCTTACCCCCGTGGGACGGCCCATGCCTGCAGACTTTACCCAGGCGGACAACGGTCTTATCCACTTCAGCCTGAAATCCACCGATACCCGTGCAGATTACCAGATGCTGGTTGATCATGGAGTTGAATTCTTAAGCGAACCCGTAGAGTACCGCCCCGGCGTCTGGATCTGTTTTTTCAAGGGGCCCGACGGAGAGATTGTTGAGGTTCGCCAGACATGAACCTAGGTCTTGAAGGGAAAAAAGCGATCGTCACCGGCGCCGGCGGCGTAATCGGCGGCAGTATTGCATCAATACTTGCCTCCGAAGGTGCAAAAGTTGCTATATGGGACATCTTTGAAGAGAACGCACAAAAAAAAGCAGAAGAGATCGGAACCGACAAGGCCTACCCCGTTGTCTGCGATGTAACCGATGCCGCATCTATTCAGAAGGCCACGGACAGATCCGTTGAGCTTCTGGGCGGCCTGGACATCCTGGTTAACTGTGCCGGCGGCAGCCGCCCGGCTACCACCACTTCAGAAGATCTTGAGTTCTTTGATATCCTACCTGAGGATATGCGCAAGGTAATGGATCTGAACTATCTTTCCGCGGTCATGGGATCACAGGCTGCAGGAAGGGTTTTCGCCAAACAGGGACACGGAGCTATTGTAAACATATCGTCCATTACAGGGATACTTCCCGTAAGCCGGGCGCTCACCTACTCCAATGGAAAAGGGGCGACCAACAACTTCACCAAGTGGCTGGCGGTACATATGGCCCAGACCTACTCCGCGGACATCCGGGTCAATGCAGTTGCACCGGGATTCCTGCTTACCGAGCAGAACCGCTTCCTCCTCTTTGATGAAAAAACCGGAGAACCCACCGAAAGGGGAAAGACCGTGATGAATCAGGTGCCCATGCACCGCTACGGTACTCCCGATGAAATAGGTGCTGCCGTTGTATTTCTTGTATCCGATGCGGCAAGCTTCATTACCGGAGCAGTGCTGCCGGTAGACGGCGGAATCACCTCGGCGCTTGGAGTGTAAGCTCCTTTTTCATCCATACAGGTAAATAAGCCCTGGGCTTCAACAGCACAGGGCTTATTTTATTTCACCACAGCCGGAAACCCATAAAAAAGCCGCCGGGGATTTTCTCTCCGGCGGCTAATATCTTCTTAAGGCCACCTCTAAAAACTACTCTTTTCTCCATATCCTGCGTCGTCAAGATTTCCCGCGGTCCTCCCCTGCACCAAAACAATTTTGGTGCAGGGTGCGGGCGCTATAAAATCTATCCTCCTAGGCTATGGCAAAAATACTACGTTTTTAGAAGTGCCTTTAAGTAAAATCAGTTCTACTTAAGTACAGCCTTGTTAACAACGCTTGCAGGAGTTTCTCCCTTGAGAACCTGTGCGGCGTAACGGGCAGCCTTCATCTGCAGATCCTGCAGAGATTCTTCAGAGTAGAATCCCTTGTGGTCGGAAAGAACTACATTCTCCATTTCAAAGAGAGGATAATCCTTCGCAACCGGCTCCTGCTCATGCACATCAAGACCTGCCCAGGCAATTTCTCCGTTTTTCAGGGCATCAACCAGAGCATTGGTATCGATAAGACCACCCCGGGAAGTGTTGATTACTCCGGCGGTCTTTTTCATCTTCTTGAATACATCAGCATTGAACATGTGTTTTGTTGAATCCATAAGGGGTGCATGGATGGAAACAAAGTCCGCTTCTTTAATAAGGGTATCGAAATCAACTAGAGTACCACCGGCAGCCTTAACATCTGCTTCAGGAACAAAGGGATCGGAGATGAGAATTTCTGCAAAATTGAATCCCTTAAGCTTCCTGTGCAGTGCCCGGGGAATATGTCCGTAGCCGACAATTCCGAATTTCCGTCCTGCAAGACGGTACATGGGTCCGATTCCATCGGTATTCCATCCACCGCCGCGGATCAGGCTGTCACGGTAACGGATCTGCCGTGCACCTGCCATAAACAGAGCCATGGCCTGATCGGAAACTTCTTCCATACAGTAATCGGGAACGTTAACAATCCTAATGCCTTTTTCTGTTGCAGCCGCTGCATCAACATTGTCAAAACCTACGCCGTAGCGGGCAATAACCTTACATTTCTCAAGTCCGCGGATTACGTTTCCGGTAATATCCGCAAGGTTCACTACTATCGCATCTGCATCCTTGCAGACTGCCAGGATTTCGTCTTCCGAGGGATTGGTGGTTGTAAGCTCAACAACTTCCGCCCCTACCTGGGCAAATTCCTCTTTTTCAAGATGATGACTTTCGTAGCGGTCATCAACTATTACTGCTTTCATTGCTGCCATTTACGGCCCTCCATTTGCAATTCTTTCCAGAGCACTATTTATTTGTCAGGAAAGAACCTACACCGGCTGATTTGGGTGTAAGTAAAAAAATATCGATAAGTTGCGACAGTATATCATGATTTAGTATACAAACAAAGAGTTTTTCTTGACCCCTGAGTTATGTCATGAGAAGATTGTATTCAGCTATTCAATTGACTTAAGGAGGTCAAAATGAAAAAACTTATGTTAGCTTTACTTATCCTGATGATTGCCGCCGGAACTGTTTTCGCCAATGGTCAGGGAGAATCCGCAGACGGCGGTTCAGCAGAACCTGTAACCCTGAAGTGGGCTCATGTGTATGAAACCAGTGAAGCATATCACAAATACGCCCTGTGGGCGGCCGACGAAGTTGCAAAACGGACAGACGGACGCTACAACATCGAAGTGTATCCCGCTTCTTCCCTTGGTAAGGAAGCAGACATTGTTCAGGGCCTGAGCCTTGGAACTGTAGACATTGTATACGCCGGTGCAGCTTTCATCGGTAATACCTACGGCCCCATTGCCATGTCCGAAGCACCTTTCATGTTCAAGAACTTTGCCCACTGGCAGAAATTTGCCGGCAGCGACATCCTTAAAGAGTTCGGTGAAGGATACAAAGCAGCTTCCGGCGGAAACCATATCAGCTCACTGACCTACTATGGTGCCCGCTGTGTTACATCCAACAAACCCATCAATACTCCTGCAGACATGAAAGGCCTTAAGATTCGTGTTCCCAATGCACCTCTTTACCTTATGTTCACCGAAGCAGTAGGCGCCAATGCTGCACCTATCGCTTTCGCAGAGGTTTACCTTGCACTGCAGCAGGGTGTTGTTGATGCACAGGAAAACCCCCTTCCCACCATCAAGGCCAAGAAATTCTACGAAGTACAGGAATACATCAACATGACAAAACACATTGTCAACAACTTGGTTACCATCGTAGGTTCAAACACCTGGAACAAGCTTTCCGACAGTGACAAGGCTCTCTTTGATGAGGTATTCCAGCAGGCCGCAGCAAAAGCATCTGCCGACATCGACAAAGCAGAAGTTGACCTTATTCCCTGGTTCCGTGAGCAGGGTATTACTGTTAACGAAGATGTTCAGCGCAGCCTTTTTATGGATGCTGCAATGCCCAGTCTGACCGACACTTCCAACCCCAGAATGACCTGGACTGTTGATCAGTACAAAGCCGTACAGGCTCTGGCCGACTAAACCTTTTTAAGATTTTAACTATCCATACGCGGGGACACAATGTCCCCGCGTTCTGCTTTTTATCAACACACAAAGGAGTTGCTTGTATGCCAGATGATACCAATCAGCCCCAGGATGCAGACAACAAAAATAAGGGAAAAATCGAAGAAAACACCTACGAGTTCCACTTCAAGGATTACGCCATAGAGGACTATGTGGTCCTTCTGGTCTTCTGGGCCCTTGCGGCTGTGGTATTCGCCCAGTTCTTCTCCCGCTATGTTCTCAATTCGTCCATTGTCTGGACCGAAGAGGTTGCCCGCTACCTTCTTATATGTACAGGTTTTCTCGGCTCAGTTATGGCCGTCCGTAAAAGGGGCCATATCTATGTCGAGGTTTTCTACCGTTTTCTTCCCCCTCTTGTGGGAAGAGTAATGTCCACCATGGTGGATATCATCAAGATCCTCTTCTTCGCAGTTGGGATGTACCTTTCCATCCGGATTATCCCGATTATGAAAAATCAGCGCATGGCCTCTCTGCCCCTGCCCATGACCTATGTCTATTTTCCGGTTATGGCAGGCTTCATAATCATGACTATCCGCAGTATCCAGCTTGCATGGAAACACTGGAAATCCGGCTACATTCCCGTCATCAACGATCCGGACGCACCCCTGCCGGAACCAATAGATTAGGGCGAGAGGAGGAAATTACATTATGATTGCTGTACTTTTTATTTCCATGTTCGTGCTCATTGTAATCGGCGCTCCAATCGCCATTGCCCTGGGCGGGTCCTCCATGATCTGGGTTTATCTGACCAAGGCAGTTCCCGATTTCGTTATTCTCCACCGTATGGTTAACGGCGTAGACTCATTTCCCCTTCTGGCTGTTCCATTCTTTATCCTGGCCGGAAGCCTGATGAATGCGGCGGGCCTCACCAATCAGATCTTTGACTTTGCCAAGGCTCTGGTAGGCTGGCTCCCCGGCGGTCTGGGTCATGTTAACATCGGCGCAAGTATTATCTTTTCCGGTATGTCCGGTGCCGCTGTTGCCGATGCGGGTGGTCTTGGAACCATTGAAATCAAGGCCATGGACGATGCAGGCTATGACCGGGACTTCTCGGTTGCTGTTACCGCATCTTCCGCGACCATCGGGCCCATTATTCCCCCGAGCCTTCCCATGGTTATCTTCGGGGTTATGGCATCCAGTTCCATCGGAGCACTCTTCATTGCAGGATTTGTTCCGGGGCTGCTCATGGGGCTTGCTCTCTCCATAATGGTTTACTACTACGCCAAAAAGAGAAACTACCCCAAAGATGCCACTTTCAGCATTAAACGGCTGGGACAGACCTTTATTAAAGGCCTTCCGGCACTCTTTACCCCGGTTATTATCATCGGCGGTATTGCCACCGGGATCTTTACTCCTACAGAAGCTGCTATTGCGGCGGTTGTATACGCCCTTATACTGGGCTTTGTCTACCGCACCATGAATCTCCGCAAGTTTATGGCGGTCAGTATGGAGACCATTGAGACCACTGCGGTTATTATGCTGATTGTTGCGGGAGCTTCCATCTTTGCATGGATTCTTACGGCCAACCAGGTTACCGAAAAGTTTGCCGCTGTTCTTTTAGGGGTTTCCACCAACAAGTTTGTTGTGCTGATGCTGATCAATATTATTCTGTTTATTGTCGGATTCTTCATGGAGACCATTGCGGCCATTACCATTCTCACCCCCGTTCTGCTTCCTGCTGTTGTAAAGCTTGGAGTTGATCCAATTCACTTCGGTGTTATTATGGTGCTCAACCTCATGATCGGTCTTCTCACCCCCCCGGTAGGTATGGTTCTCTATGTTCTCTCCAGGGTGGCGAAAGTTCCCTTTGAACAATGCGCCAAGGCTACCCTTCCCTTTCTCATTCCTCTGGTTACGGTTCTTCTGATGGTTACCTTTATCGAGCCCATTTCCATGTGGCTTCCAAGGCTCATCTTTCAGTAAGTATTCATTTTAACCCATCAAAGCCCTGCAGGAATTTTGCAGGGCTTTTTTTTCAGCAGATCAGGAAGATAGAAATATTTCTTTGAAAGTATAATCATTGTGGACAGTTTTAAGTATTATTGACATACATATTGTGCGCACATAAACTGTGTAAAGGAGTCTGTTATGAAAAACATTACCCTGTCTATTGATGACGATATTTTACAGGCTGGTAGAGAATACGCTCGTGCCCATGATATGTCGTTTAATGTTCTTGTAAGAAAATTAATAGAGCAGACAGTAATACCTCAAAAAGATAAATGGCTAAGCGATACATTTACGTTAATGGATAAAATCCAGGTATCATCGAGTGAAAATAAATGGACAAGAGAAGAGCTATATCGTGTCTAAAATATTCATTGATACTAACATTCTGGTATATACCCTTGATACAACAGATAAACAAAAGCATGAACGGGCAAGAGCTGTTTTACAACAAATAATCAATAAACATCATCCCGTAATATCAACACAGGTTATAAAAGAGTTCTTTGTTGTTGCCACCAAAAAACTCAACGCAGAACCAATAATTGTAAAAAACATTATTCATAATTTTCAAAATATGGAAGTTGTGAACAATGATTTACCATTAATCGAAGAAGCAATAGACATAAGTGTTATTTCTCAATTGTCATTTTGGGATTCATTGATCATTGCAGCCGCAGAAAAAGCAAAGTGCGAATTTGTATTTTCGGAAGACCTGAATGCAGGTCAAAATTATCGCGGTGTATTGTTGCTTAATCCCTTGGAACAGGATTTTTAGAGTCTACTACTACGCCAAAATCTTATTTTGGTCCTGATTTGACGGTTCCAGGCTTCCCGGAACCAGTCAATATACGCTGACAGTGCTGTAAAAACTGCGGAAAACCATAAAAAAGTAAATTTCACGCAAAAAAGGTAAAAAATCGACATAGCCAGATCTTTTCTCCTGAAAATACAATATCTACACAACAGAAATTGGTTAACCATTTCTTGAACGATCGGTTTCTGTAAAAACTATTTTTCGGAGGAAAAGGAGAATATGAAAAAAACCCTACTCGTTGTTACCATGATTCTGGTAAGTACGGCACTTATGTTTGCCAATGGACAGGGAGAGCAAGCAGCAGCTGACGGACCAATCAATCTGAAACTGGCCCACGTTTATGAATCCAGTGAACCCTATCACACATGGGCACTCTGGGCAGCGGACGAAATTAAAAAACAGACCAACGGCAAATTTGAAATTGAAGTATATCCGGCATCTTCCCTTGGAAAAGAGGCTGATATCAACCAGGCACTGAGCCTTGGCACCATCGACCTTATCTACACCGGCGGTTCCTTCGCAGGTCGTACCTACGGTCCTATTGCCATGCTTGAAGCTCCTTTTATGTTCAAAGATTATCAGCATTTCATGAATGTAGCTGAAAGTGACTTCTTCGAAGAACTCGCTGACGGTTACGAAAAGGCCTCCGGAGGCGCACGTCCTCTTTCCGTTATCTACTACGGAACCCGGTGCGTTACTTCAAATAAGCCCATCAATACACCAGCAGATATGAAGGGCCTTAAAATCCGTGTTCCCAACGCACCGCTTCACCTTATGTTCCCCAATGCAGTAGGCGCCAATGCCGCACCTATCGCTTTCGCCGAGGTTTATCTTGCCCTGCAGCAGGGTGTTGTGGATGCACAGGAAAACCCGCTGCCCACTATCCAGGCAAAGAAGTTCTATGAAGTACAGAAATACATCAATCTTACCCAGCACGTAACCAGCGGAATCCTGACTATAGTATCTCCAAAAATCTGGGCAGGCCTTTCCGATGAGGAGAAAGCGATTTTCACCAAAACCTTCAAACAGTCATCCTTTAACTGTTCTGAAGAAATCCGGCAGGCAGAACAGGACCTTGTGTCCTGGTTCGAAGAGAAGGGTGTAATAGTAAACCCTGTAGACCGCCAGCCCTTTATCGATATCGTGTCTCCCGAGCTTAAAGGCGGAGAACGGGCCACATGGTCTATCGAGCAGTATGAAAAACTTCAGGCTCTGGCAAACTGATAATTTCATTCTTTAAAGTATCCTGCGCGGGGACCTCCTCCCCGCGCTTTTTTTGAGGAGTATTTTTTCATGAGTTCCAACGACACTCATATAGAAAAGGGTAAAATAGAGGAAAACACCTACGAGTTCCACTTCAAGGATTACGCCATAGAGGACTATGTGGTCCTGCTGGTTTTCTGGGCCCTTGCGGCTGTGGTATTCGCCCAGTTCTTCTCCCGTTATGTTCTCAATTCATCCATTGTCTGGACCGAAGAGGTTGCCCGCTATCTTCTTATATGTACCGGTTTTCTCGGCTCTGTTATGGCCGTCCGTAAAAGGGGCCATATCTATGTCGAAGTATTCTACCGCTTTCTTCCCCCTCTTGTGGGAAGAGTAATGTCCACCATGGTGGATATCATCAAAATCCTCTTCTTCGCAGTAGGAATGTACCTTTCCATCAGGATTATCCCGATTATGAAAAACCAACGCATGGCCTCTCTGCCCCTGCCCATGACCTATGTCTACTTTCCGGTTATGGCAGGATTCATAATTATGACTATCCGCAGTATCCAGCTTGCATGGAAACACTGGAAATCCGGCTACATTCCTGTCATCAACGATCCGGACGCACCATTGCCGGAACCCATAGATTAGGGCAAGAGGAGGAACTTACATTATGATTGCTGTACTTTTTATTTCCATGTTCGTGCTCATTGTAATCGGCGCTCCAATCGCCATTGCCCTGGGCGGATCCTCCATGATCTGGGTTTATCTGACCAATGCTGTTCCCGATTTCGTTATTCTTCACCGCATGGTTAACGGCGTTGACTCATTCCCTCTTCTGGCGGTTCCCTTCTTTATACTGGCCGGAAGCCTCATGAATGCCGCGGGACTTACCAATCAGATCTTTGATTTTGCCAAGGCCCTGGTAGGCTGGCTTCCCGGAGGACTGGGACACGTTAACATCGGCGCAAGTATTATCTTTTCCGGTATGTCCGGTGCGGCCGTTGCCGATGCCGGTGGTCTTGGAACCATTGAAATCAAGGCCATGGACGATGCAGGCTACGACCGGGACTTCTCGGTTGCTGTTACCGCATCTTCCGCGACCATCGGGCCCATTATTCCGCCGAGTCTCCCCATGGTTATCTTCGGGGTTATGGCATCCAGTTCCATCGGAGCACTCTTCATTGCGGGATTTGTTCCGGGGCTGCTCATGGGGCTTGCTCTCTCCATAATGGTTTACTACTACGCCAAAAAGAGAAACTACCCCAAGGATGCTACTTTCAGCATTAAACGGCTGGGACAGACCTTTATTAAAGGCCTTCCGGCACTCTTTACCCCGGTTATTATCATCGGCGGTATTGCCACCGGTATCTTTACTCCTACAGAAGCTGCTATTGCGGCGGTTGTATACGCCCTTATACTGGGCTTTGTCTACCGCACCATGAATCTCCGCAAGTTTATGGCGGTAAGTATGGAGACCATTGAGACCACTGCGGTTATTATGCTGATTGTTGCGGGAGCTTCCATCTTTGCATGGATTCTTACGGCCAACCAGGTTACCGAAAAGTTTGCCGCTGTTCTTTTAGGGGTTTCCACCAACAAGTTTGTTGTGCTGATGCTGATCAATATTATTCTGTTTATTGTCGGATTCTTTATGGAGACCATTGCGGCCATTACCATTCTCACCCCCGTTCTGCTTCCTGCCGTTGTAAAGCTTGGAGTAGACCCCATTCACTTCGGGGTTATTATGGTGCTCAACCTTATGATCGGCCTTCTGACACCGCCGGTAGGTATGGTTCTCTACGTTCTTTCCAGGGTGGCGAAAGTACCCTTTGAGCAATGCGCCAAGGCTACTCTTCCCTTTCTCATTCCTCTGGTTACGGTTCTTCTGATGGTTACCTTTATCGAGCCCATTTCCATGTGGCTCCCAAGGCTCATCTTTCAGTAAGTGTGGGGATTTCATGTAAACAACCTATGTAAAAAATGATGGAAAAGCTGCCGGCAAAACCGGCAGCTTTTTTTATTCACCCTGAGGATTATGATATACTTGTATGTGTCTTTTTCTTCTGTAAAAAGACAGGAAACCATAAAAAGAAAAAAGGAGATGTTATGGCCAGTCATGAAATAGATTATGAGGTTCTCGGAGAAGGCGTTCAGTATGTGGATATTGTCCTTGATCCGGGCGAAACGGTGATTGCCGAAGCCGGCGCCATGGTATATATGGAAGAAGGCATTTCCTGGGAAGCAAAAATGGGGGACGGGTCAAACCCCGACCAGGGGCTTATGGGAAAGCTCTTTTCCGCAGGAAAACGGGTTCTCTCCGGAGAAAGCCTTTTTCTTACCCACTTTACCAATACAGGATCCGGCCGCAAAACCGTCGCCTTTGCAGGGAATATACCAGGAAGCATTGTCGGAATTGATCTGGCAAAAATCGGCGGCGCCATAACCTGCCAGCGGGATGCTTTTCTCTGTGCCGCCAAAGGAACAAGCATTTCTGTTACCTTTACAAAAAAGCTGGGATCGGGATTTTTCGGAGGAGAAGGTTTTATTCTTCAGCGGGCCCGGGGAGACGGCAAGTTTATTGTCCATGCCGGCGGAAAGATAATAAAGAAACAGCTGAACGGAGAAATGCTCCGGGTGGATACCGGAAGCCTCGTGGCTTTTACCGACGGAATTGACTACGACATAGCACCTGCAGGAAATATTGGCTCCATGCTCTTCGGCGGTGAAGGACTCTTTGTTACAACTCTTAAAGGAAGGGGAACTGTACTGCTGCAGAGCACTCCAGCCTCAAGGATGGCTCAGTCTCTGCTCAAAAACCTTCCAGCCAGCGGCGGCACCGGCAACAAACCCATAGGCAATTTAAGCAGCATTATTAACAGGATGTAAGTAAAGAGAGGTACAGCATGCAGATATCCACCGCCGGAAACAGCGGCAGAAAGTCTCAGAAAGCAGGTCTGCTGACGGCAGTTTTTCTGGTCGGTTTCGGCTTTGTTCTAAGTTTTTTTACCACCGACCTGATCAAGGCAACCAAAGAGTCAGAACAGTGGCCCAGCGTTCCCGGCACCGTTACCGAAGCTGAAATTGATTCTTTTACCCAGAGACATGACGGAAAAACTCAGCAGATGTACTCCGCCCGGGTATCTGTCAGCTACAGGATTGACGGAAAAGAGTACAGTACATCCTCATTCGATATGGGCGGAACATCATCTACATCTGTCCGCTTTCTGGCACAAAGAAAGCTCAACGATTACCCGGTGGGAGGGACTGTGGATGTCTACTACGATCCACAACACCCCGATTTCGGCATACTTCAGCCGGGAATGACCCTGATATGGCAGATACTGCGTTTTACTCCCTACCTTTTATACGGAATAGCCGGACTGATACTGATTCAGGTTCTTTTAAAGGTTCTGGGAATTATTACCGCCCTGGGATTTCTTGCGGCAAAACGGAATAACAGCGGTGACGGAGACGACAGCCGGCCGGAACCTGATCGGCAAGGAAGCACGGAACAGACTGACCGGGAAGCGGAACCGAAAAAGCCGTCTCCGCCGTCATCCTCAGACAAGGAAGACGACGGATTCAGCATATAGCCTCTTTAGAACTTACAGCAGACCTTCTGCATCGAGGGCTGCTTTAAGGCCTGCTTTCTGCTCATCAGAAAGCGGCTTCAGAGGCTGACGGGGTGCGCCGCCGTTATAGCCGACCATGTCCATGGCGGCTTTAACTCCGGGTACCCCGAACTTCCCTGCAGCCTTGGAACTTACAGTCCGGATCCAGACATCAAAATCCGCAGCCTTGGCAGTATCTCCGGACTCATAAATCTGCTGCAGTTCACAGCATTTTTCCGGCAGATAGTCGGCAATGGAGAGTACTCCGCCGATGGCACCGTTCTGCAGTCCTTCAAAGAACTTATTAATCGTACCTGCAAGGATAAAAAAGTTTGATCCTTCAGGAACAGCCTTAATGTAAGGCACAATCGGCTCGGAAGAGGTATCCTTCATTCCTGCGATGTTAGGGTGGTTGGCAACCGCCTTAATCAGCTCTTCAGTAATAAGAACCCCGCCGGCAAACTTGGGAATATTGTAAAGCAGAACAGGAATGGGAGAAGCATCTGCGACACTGGTGTAATACCGTACCAGGGCATCATGATCCATGGCGGATGCAAAGTAATGAGGCGGCAGAAGAGAAGCGAAGTCCACACCGAAACCGGCATATTTCTTTATCAGTTCCACTGTTGCTTTAACCGATTCCCGGCCGGCTCCGGCAAGAATGCTCTTTTCAGGTTTTCTGTAGCGTGTGTAGGTTTCTATAACCTTCAGCGATTCTTCATCACTCAGGCTTTTAAACTCACCATTGGTTCCCAGAGGCATAAAACCCCGGATAGAGGTTTCATTGTATTTTTCCAGGTTTTCCCTGATCTTGGTGTAGGAAACCTCTTCTGTTCCCTCTTCGAAAACTGATACACAGGGCGGAAATACACCGTCCAGTTTGCTTTTGTAGTCCATTTGAATCTCCTTGAAAATATCCTGTGATAAAAATCAGATTTTAAGATGCCCTTTCAGTTCCTGCTGGCCCTGATTCGGACGGATTTGACAGCGGTATTCAAAAGCGTCGGGCTTATGAATGGTTCGTTCCCACCAGAGAGGAATATAGTCATCTATATACCCCATGGCGGTTACCTGAAAACCGGCTTTCCCCTCTTCTATATCCAGAAGATCAGCTTCTTCTTTTGTTAGAGATACGGCATTTATGGTTTCATCGGTGCCGGTAATATTCAGATCATATTTATCGGTAAACAGCTGATAAAGTGAGCCTGAAGGCTCTGCTCAAACAAATCGGGGCAGAATTTGGTTACGATATAGCGGTTTTCCAGAATCATGGGCACTTTGTTTGCAGTTCTCAGCCGCTCTATATGGTAAATATCATCTTCAGGATTAACCTGCAGCTTCTCTGCAATAATAGGTTCAATAACCCGTGCCTTGAGGCGTTCAAAGCGAAGAACCGATGATTTCGTATCGTACCCGGCCAGCCTGGCATTCTCGGTAAAACTGTTAAGCTTTAAAAGTTTACCCGCCGTCGGCTTCGAGCGGATAAAAGTACCGACGCCCTTTCTGAATTCCAGCAACCCTTCAGAGACAAGGCTTGAAAGAGATTTATTTGCCGTCGCCCTGCTCACATCATACTGTTCACAGATCATTCTTTCCGTAAGAAACTTATCGCCCACCTGATACTCCCCGGAAGTGAGCTTTCTTCTGAGGAGTCGGTTAAGCTGTTGATATATCGGGTCCTTATTTATCATCTGAAATACTACCGCCTTGGGAACAGTGTAACCTATAGCTTGAGCAAAATCAACTAAATGGCCAAGCCACTGATCACCTTTTCTTTAATAACCGCCTGATTACCCTGAAATTTTCGGGAAAAACAGGGGAAATCACCCTTTTTACTTGACAGGTGGCCTATCCACCAATTACAGTAAGCACCAAGTGGCCTATCCACTTAATTTGACTGATATACGGAGGAAATCCATGGATCTTTCCAACCTCGGCCGCACGGCACCTTTACGGCCCAACCTTACTGCAAACCTGCGCTCCCTTACAGGCGAAGAAACCAGCCTGATAAATGAGGACGCAAAATACCTTAACCATATCCTCGACATGCCCATTCGCTGGGAAGAGTACCGGGAAATCTGGCCCCTGGTACGCCACATCGGAGTAACTGAGAATTTCAAGAAGGTTATGGATACCTTCCCTACTCCCGAAAAGGAAACCCCCGCAGGATTCCGCATCGACCTCAACCTCGAAGCAGAAGGTGTTCTTCGCGCAGACCTCGTCAGGGACATCTGCTACGACAAGAACGGACAGAAACGGGCGACAAACTACCTCTTTTCCGCGGACAGCGCAAACCCCTACGAAGTAGCAGCCATCAGCAATCAGCTGGCAAACCTTACCTGTAACCCCGGTATTGTTTACGATCTGTTTATCAATAACCCCAAAGCCAACATAGGCAACAAGTACAAAGACCGGGATGAAGTAATGAAAGCCCTGGGCGATATCCTCGGCCCCGGTTGTGATATAAGCGTAGAAGTGAACAACCCCTTCGATGACCCCGAGAAAATCATTGAAGAGGCTGAACATTTCCGGGAAATGCTCTCCGACTACCGGGTAGTTGTCAAGATTCCCCACACAGGACCGGTAAACAGAGATAATGTCGGTGAACTGCTCGAAGGTGATAAACTTTTCAGCAACCACTTCACCAAAGGCAGTACTGAAGACGCCCTCAGAGGCCACAACCTTGCCATGATGCTGCGGGAGCGGGGATTCAGAATCAACTTTACTCTGATGTTTGAACCCTGGCAGACCGCCATGGCTCTTCAGGCCAAGCCCTACTTTATCAACAGCTTCGTCCGTCACCGGCTTACCCAGACCACAGAAATCAAGAAGTTTCTTGATATCTTCGACCTGACCGAAGACGCGAAATACCTGGAAGACCTGCGGGCCTACATGGTTAAAACCGACTACCTTGCCAAGGGCGATGCAGATCTCAATCTTATCGAGGTAATGAAAACCGGCCGCCGGATTGTAAAAGAGAGAGGCGCAGACACAGATGAGCGTATTGACGGCCTCGATGGCGTTCGGCATAATTTACGCATGCTGAGACAGGTCAACCTGCCTGAAACAAAGCTGATTATCTGCAGTATGGAAGGTGATTACAACTATCCGGATATCGACCGTCTGCTGGCTGAGCCAGAGTTTGTCGACATGACCGACCGGATCGTTATAACTGCCGAACCGCAGTATCTGGCCCGTTTCACCAGCGCAAACCAGGTAGTATCTTACCAGAGAAGATTTATGAACGCCGCCAATGGAGCAAAATAGGCGTTTATAAATAGAAGGAGTAAACATGAAAAAGAGAGTCGCCATCGGCTGTGACCCGAACGCAAGCGATTTAAAAGAGATCATCAAAAAGAGTCTTGACGACTGGGGTTATGAATATGCTGATATGGGAAGTGATGACCCCATTTATGCCAACGTGGCATTCAAAGTGGGTGAAGCAGTTGCCAAAGGTGAATACGACAGAGGAATCATCATCTGTGGTACCGGTATCGGTGTAAGCATTGCTGCCAACAAGGTCCCCGGCTGTTATGCGGCTCTCTGTACCGATGTTTACTCAGCAGAGCGGGCAATCAAGAGCAACAACACCAATGTAATGACCATGGGAGCTCAGACAATCGGGCCTGTTATCGCAGTACAGATGGTGAAAACCTACCTGGAAGCGGAATGGGAAGACGGGTGCCGGTCTGAACCCAAGGTTAAAGCAATTACCGACTATGCCGAAGCGCATAGCAAGTAGGATGTGAAGATGAGCTTGACTGCCACAGAAAAACTTGAACTGGAAGGGAAGGCCCTTGCCCTCCGTGAGCGGGTTCTGCGCATGATAAAAGCGTCCGGATCCGGTCACCTCGGCGGGGCCCTCTCGGCCACCGAAATTATGACTGCCCTCTATTTTCGAACCATGAAGGTTGACCCGAAAAAACCTGACTGGGAAGACAGAGACAGATTTATTCTCTCCGCAGGACACAAATGCCTTATTCTCTATGCAGCACTGTCAGAGAAAGGCTTCCTGCCCGATGATTACCTCGATACCTACGGTGATCTGAAATCACCCCTCCCCGGCCACCCGAGCATGCAGAAGCAGCCCGGTGTTGAGGCGAATACCGGAGCCCTCGGCCACGGTCTCTCCATCGCCGGCGGAATGGCCATGGGCCTTAAGGCCCAGAAAAAAGATAATAACGTCTATGTTCTTATGGGCGACGGCGAACAGGCGGAAGGTTCCAACTGGGAAGCTGCTGCTGCCGCGTCATTCCATAAGCTGGACAACCTGGTGGCCTTTGTAGACCGTAACGGCCTGCAGATCGGCGGAAAAACCACAGAAGTAATGAGTTACGAACCCCTGGAAGACCGCTGGGCGGCCTTCGGCTGGAGTGTTAAAACCATAGACGGAAACGACATTGAAGCAGTCACTGCCGCCCTCGACGCAGTTCCCTTCGAAAAAGGAAAACCCTCGGTAATTATTGCCGACACGGTAAAATCCAAGGGACTCGCTTTTGCAGAAGGCAAGGCAGCCTACCACTACTGGAAGGCCAATGCCGATGAACTGGCTGCAGCAGATGCGGACCTTAAGAAAATGAAAGAAGCTCTTGCAAGCGCGGGGAAAGGTGCATAATGAAGAAGATTACCAACTGGAACAGAACCTTTACCGAAGCCAAGGATCCCCGAAAGGTCTTCGGAGAAGCCCTGAAAGCAGCAGGAGATAAAAATCCCAAAGTTGTTGCCATATCCACCGACAGCTCCTCCGGATCAGGCATGGGCCCCTTTGCCCAGGCCTTCCCCGAGCGTCACTTTGAGTTCGGAATTATGGAGCAGGGAGCAGTAGGATATGCAGCAGGAATGGCCTCCACCGGGCTTATTCCTTTTTACGCAGCCATTGCACCTTTCGTAACTGCCCGTCCCTACGAGATGTTTCGAAATGACCTGGGATATATGAACCAGAATGCCAAGGTTGTAGGCCGCTGTGCGGGTCTTACCTACTCCCATCTGGGACCGACCCACCACTCACTGGATGACTACGGAATTATCCGCACCATTCCCGGTGTTACAATCCTCAACCCCGGCGATCCCGTGAGCATTCACAAAACAGTGCAGGCCGCAGCAGAAATCGACGGACCTGTATACCTGCGTATCGGAAGTCCTCCCATGCCCGGCATTTACCCCGAAGATGTTGAGTTTAAAGCCGGTAAGGGAATAACCCTGATGGACGGATCTGATGTAACCATAATAGCAACCGGCACCATGCTGGCAAATGCGGTTACCGCAGCTATGGCCCTCGAAGCAGAAGGTGTAAGTGTATGCCTGATAGACATGCACACCATCAAGCCTCTGGATGAGGAGCTTGTTCTTGAAGCAGCGGAGAAAACCGGTCGCATTGTAACTGTTGAGGAGCACTACACTTCCGGCGGACTCGGCAGTGCAGTAGCAGAAGTATGTTCTGCAAAACACCCGGTACCGGTACTCCGGATCGGCGTGAACGATCTGTATGCATCCAACGGACCCTACGATGCGCTTCTGGGTCTCTATGGACTGCAGTCGGATCAGATAAAAGATTCAGTAAAGAATTTTATTGCCTGATACACGCCGGCTCAGCCGGCGCTCAATCCCTCCGCGTAAGCCGGAGGGATTACTTTTATAACTGAACTTACAACAACAAGCAAAAAGGAGCGGCAGATGAACATTCTTGGAGTAGACATCGGAACCACGTCCATGAAAATGGGGGTTTTTAAAGAGAATGCCTCGGGAGATCTGGAGCAGATTAAAGAGTACTCCGAACCCTATGATGTAAACGTCTACAACGACGGAACATTCGGTGATATCGAGCAGGAAAAATGGCAGATTGCCTTCCGCAACGGATGCAAAGCCATGGCAGACCTGATAGCCGATATTGATGCTCTGGCCCTGTCCGGCACAACTCCCGGTCTCAGTGCCATGGATGCCGACGGCAATGCCACTTATCCGGCAATTCTGATGCTGGATCAGCGTTCTCGCAAACAGGCAGCTGATATTATCAAGAAAGTCGGACTTGAAAAGATTCTGGCAGATACTTCAAACATGCCCGTTGCAGGTGGATGTTCTCTGGCCAGTATCCTCTGGATCAAGGAGAATGAACCGGAGGCCTATGAGAAAACAGCATGCTTCGGACACTCCAATACCTTCGTAGCCAAATGGCTTACCGGAAACTTTGCCATTGATCCATCTTCCGCATCTCTGAGCGCCCTTTATAATACAACCAAAAATGATCTTACCTGGAATGAGGAGATTGCCTCAGCTTTTGATCTCTCCATAGACCGTCTACCGAAGGTAATCCACTCCTACGACAGCGCCGGTGTTGTAAAGAAAGAGCTGGCACAGGAACTTGGCTTTAAAAAACAGCCATACGTCATCATCGGCGGAAACGATGCGGCCCTGGCTGCATATGATGCAGGAGTAAACGAACCCGGCCAGTCCATTAATGTAAACGGAACCTGCGAAATATCACTGGTCTGTCTTCCCAAGTGTTACCCTTCAACTGAATACAACATCAGGGCCCACGTTCTGCCCGACCGCTGGCTTACCCTTTATGTAATGAATGCCGGAGGAAAGGCTTTTGAATGGTTCCAGCAGGTTTTCTGCTCGGAAATGACACCCGACCAGTTCTGGTCCGACTTTATGCCCGAAGCCCTGAACAAGTGGATGCACAAAACCAGCAATGTACGCTATGTTCCCTACCTCATGGGTTCACGCTACTCCCTGGATCCATTGAAAGCCGAGTTTACCGGCATGAACCAGGAAACCAGAAGAGATGAACTCCTGGCAGCTCTGGTACGGGGACTTGCGGAGTATCAGCGGGAACACCTGAAAGAGATCTCTCTGGAAATTCCCCTGAAGGACGATATGTTCATCACCGGCGGCGCCGCCAACGATCTGACGATACAGGCCAAGAAACTCTGGATGCGGGACTGCAACTATGTCTACCGCGACCAGTCCTCCCTTCGCGGAGCAGCCCTCCTGGCAAAGAAATACATCGAAGAGCTGGCCTAACAGCAAAAAGCCGGACATCAGCACAGGCGGTGCACTGCACCGCCTCCTTATTCCAGGCCAAAACGCCTCCAGGTGGGATGCATTGCAGGGCACTCCTTCTTTGAGACGGGGCGGTGCACCGTCTCAGCGCGCAAACGACGCGTTATGCATGCCCGGCCCTCCCTCCTTTTACATCACACCTGTATTGAATTCTCGCTGTTTTTTCCCTTGTACAAATCATCCTTGATGGGGTACATTCTTATTGGAACGTTACAATACATTCTCAAGGAGCTTATATGGGAAAAAAAATTATTATTACAGGAGCAAGTACGGGTATTGGTGCAGACACCGCACGGCTGCTTGCTCCTGAAAATGAAATTATTGTTCACTACTACTCATCGAAAGCGCCGGCTGAAAAAGTGGCCGCAGATGTGGAGGCTAAAGGCGGCAAAGCCCACCTGATTCAGGCTGACCTGTCCAAACCGGAGGAATGTGAACGCTTTGTAGCTGAATGCGCAAAATTATTCCCCGTGGTGGATGTTCTGGTAAACAATGCCGGAGGGCTTATTCACCGTCAGCCGATTAACGAACTCGACTGGGACTTTATGATAGAGACCTTTTCTCTGAATACTTTTTCAACAATGAAAATAACCTCCCTCTGTGTTCCCTTGCTGGAAAAAGGAGATGATCCGGTTATTATCAACATGACAAGTATTGCCATGCGGCACGGCGCGCCGTCGGCGACAATCTATGGTGCCTGCAAGGGAGCCCTCGATACTTTTACCCGTGGTGCTGCCGCTGAACTGGCTCCGAAAATACGGGTCAATGCTGTTGCCCCGGGGGTTATAGAAACACCTTTCCATGAAAAGGTTTCCACCCCGGAAAAGATGAAAACCTTCAGGGAAAATACACCCCTTAAAAGAAACGGCCAGGCCATTCATATTGCCCAGGCGGTCAAATATCTTATTGAAAACGATTTTACCACCGGTGCCACCATTGATGTGAACGGCGGTCTGTTTATGTATTAAAAACGGGAAACAGCAGACGGCCGCAATCGCGGCCGTTTTATTTTCTGCCCACGGAAGACTCGCGGATCATAAGGCGGGGAGAAACAAGGATTCTTTCATTTGTGCTGTTGTTTTCTATTTTCTCAATCATCAGTGCTGCCGCACGCTTTCCCAGAGTCTCGGGAGATATCGCCACCGTAGAAAGAGACGGCGTCCAGAGTTCCGCCTCGGAAATATCATCAAAGCCGAAAACTGCAAAATCCCCCCCCGGATGAATCCCCTTGGATTCCAGCCCCAGCATAACACCCAGAGCTATAACATCGTTATAGCAGAAAGCGGCAGTAGGCCGGACTCCGGACTCAAGCAGACTACGGACCCCGGCGTACCCCCCCTTACGGTTACCGGTGGTATGTATATTCAAGCCCTCCGGGGGATCAATCCCATATTTTGCAAAAGCATCCAGATAGCCCTGTACCCGCTCTTTCCGGGAGGATGACCCCTCATCCCCTCCAATAAAGGCTATCTCCCGGTGGCCCTGATCAAGCAGATACTCCACAGCCATCCGCGTACCAAGGATATTATCACCGCCCACATAGTTACAGGCGTAATCAGCAACATAGCGGTTTACAAACACAGCCGGAATGGAGCTGTTTTTCAGGGGCCCAAGATCATCGACGGTTGAGTTTCTCGCGGGACTCAGGAAAAGTCCGTCCACGTTATGCTCCATAAGCGTGGAAATTGCCTTGCGCTGCCGTTCCGGACTTTCGGCAATATTGGTAAGCATTACCACAATCCCATGGGGCTCAAGGCTGTTTTCTATGGTGGTCACCAGCTCGCTGAAAAAAGGGTTGCCGATATCAG
The DNA here is from genome assembly GCA_963676835.2 of Marispirochaeta sp. Taxonomy (GTDB): domain Bacteria; phylum Spirochaetota; class Spirochaetia; order JC444; family Marispirochaetaceae; genus Marispirochaeta. Next base: position 1,912,004 of record CAXXFF010000002.1, on the reverse strand, counting down.
AGATAATAACTCCCACTATATGGGATCGTTTGGTTCTGAGGTTGGCAGCCGCCCTGTTATAGACATAGCCAAGGGCGTCAATGGATTTCCGGACCTTCTCAGAGGTTGCCTCCGGAATCAGTGGACTGTTCTGCAGAACCAGCGATACCGTTGATTTTGATACCCCCGCATGCTCTGCAATATCTTTGATAGTAACCCGCTTTCCTCTTTTCATATTTCCCGCCGTGCCTGTCAGAGTTGGAACGATAAAACCGGCTTAGGGGTGAAAATAACAGGTTTTTAAATTAATTTCACTAAAACCAGCAGTACATCGACACAGGTTTCCTGTTATACCCCAAAATCCGGCTGATATCAACTATTTTCTTGACAGCTGAAAACATGGCTGATATCGTTTCTATTGTAACGTTCCAATTAAATACGGTAACTGCCGTGAAGTCAATTCGCAAGGGAGGATCTATGAAAAAATTTATTGTATTGGTTCTGGTTATGTCGGTACTGTCACTGGGACTGTTTGCCGGCGGCGCACAGGATTCAGGCGCTGCACCGGAAAAGATAACCCTCGTTGGAGGCGTTATGCTGCCTGAAGGTCACGTTTACTATCGTGCCATGGAAAAGTTTGTCGAACTCTTCAATGAGTATTACGACGGTTCCGTCGATGTCGAATTCGAGCTGCACCATTCCGGTTCAATCGGAACCGAGAAAGACATGCTTGAGTTTATGATGCAGGGAGTATCGGTAGACTTTGCCGTTGTTTCCCCCGCATGGGCTGCAACCTGGGACAAAACCGCCCCGGTTATCGATGCACCATTTCTTTTCAAGAGTCTGTCAAACTGGGAAAACGCCCTTGAAGCCGGCGCCCTTGATCCGATCAGAAACACAATGATCGAAAAAGGTGTCAACTTCATCGGATACGGTGGTGGCGGAGCCCGCAGCCTTATTCTTAATCAGCCTATCAAATCTGTAGATGACCTTGGAAAGATCGATCTGCGGGTTCAGGGCTCGCCTCTGCATGCAAAGGTATTTGAAGCTGTCGGCGTCAACCCCACTCCTCTTGATTACATGGAGGTATATAACGCAATTAAAACCGGCGTTGTAGACGGCCTCGAGAATGAACCCGCCGGTCTGGAAGGTATGAAGTTCTACGAAGTTGCACCCTACTATGTTATGACCCGCCATCAGATTACAACCAGGATTCTCGCTTTCTCACAGCCCCGTCTGGAGAGTTTTCCCCAGGATATGCAGGACGCCATTCTTAAAGCAGGGCTTGATGCAGGCCGCTGGCACCGTAAAACCGAAGTTGCCGAAGCCCAGGAGATAATCGCCAACCTGGAGAAGAATCATGGGCTGAAAGTCATTGAGTTGAGCGATGCTGACAATAAGATAATCCAGGAGCGCGCGCTTCCTGTTGTCCGGGAGTATGCGAAAGAGGTTGGTGCTCTCGATATATTTGAGAAAATCCAGTCCATGGACTGATCTGAAACCAACTAATCTTAAAGCAGGCCGGAGTAAATTCCGCCTGCTTTTTCCATATAAGGAGCAATGCTGTGGTCTCTAAGCTTATCGATCTCTATTCACGGTTCCTTACCGGCTTATTGATCTTTTTGATGTTCGTACTGCTCGCCGCAGTCGGCTTGACCGTTGCCGGCAGATATATTCCCTTTATTCCCCGTTTTTTCTGGACCCTGGAAGTAACGAATTTTTCATTGATATGGATGGTCTTTATCGGCTCGATCATTGGAGTTCGTGATTCACGTCATTTTTTCATCGATATTTTCGGTGAAAATCTTCCAGTCTGGTTCGACGTGCTCCTGAAGATCATCTATTACATTGTGACCTTCACCGTTACCTATGTATTCGTAAGATACGGCTACCGTTTCTTTAAAGAGTGGGGGCTTATCCAGACATCAGAACTCACGGGCATAAATCTTGGGTTTCTCTATGCCTCTGTTCCGATTGCAGGATTCTCATGGCTGCTCTTCCTTCTGCAACAACTATACAGAGATATCTTTGCCCGGAGACTATCGGAACATCACATGTCTGATTCGTACACCATTCATCACAATGAAAATTCCAAGGATGAAGGAGAAAACAACAAATGACTGCTGCCACTGTTGCTGCCATAATGTTCACTCTACTTATTGTGCTTATTATACTCCGCGTTCCGGTCAGTTTTACCCTGGCCTTCGCCGTCATCCCGATTCTTATATTAACCCCGAGGGTTACCCCGCTTATGCTGCTTCAGCGCATGATGGTGCAGTACGGTTCCTTTATATTGCTGTCGATTCCCTTCTTCCTGCTTGCTGCAGTTGTAATGAATGAAGCCAAGATAACCGACCGTCTCATACGCTTTTCCCGTTCCATTGTCGGACCGCTTCCCGGGGGTCTTGGACATGTAAACGTGGCAGTAAGCATGCTCTTCGCAGGAATTTCCGGCTCATCCAATGCTGATGCCGCGGGTATCGGTTCGGTTCTTATACCCGCAATGGAAAAGGAAGGGTATGACAAGCAGTTTTCCGTTGCTGTTACCGCCTGTTCCGCAGTTATGGGAAACATTATTCCCCCCAGCATAACCATGGTGGTCTGGGGAGGTGTAATGAGCACTTCCGTTGCCGGACTGTTTCTTGCCGGCTTTGTTCCCGGAGTATTGATCGCTCTCTTCCAGATGGCTCTGGTGCTCTATTTCGCCCTCAAGCGAGGCTATCCGAGGGAATCCGGTTTCAGCCTGAAAGAGTTCGTAGCCAGCTTCAAGGGAGCAATTCTCGCTCTCTTTACTCCGATAATTATTGTCGGCGGTATAGTTTTCGGCTTTGTTACCCCCACAGAAGCTTCACTGGTTGCCGTAATCTACTCTCTTATACTGGGAATGTTTATCTACCGCACGGTCTCGTTCAATAAATTTATCCAGCTCATGCTGGATACAGCGCAGCTTGCCGCGATTGTACTGTTTGCCGTTGGTACCGCATCGATATACGGATGGGTCCTTGCCTACTATAAGATTCCAAACTTTCTGGTTGGCCTTCTTGGAGGTATAACAACATCTCCAACCTTGATGCTGATGATTTTCGTCGGGATCTTCCTTCTGGTCGGAACCTTTCTCGATTCGGTTCCAGCCATTGTCATTCTTGGACCACTGCTCGCACCCATTGCCGCCCATGTCGGAATCCATCCTCTACACTTCGCTATTGTAGGCGTTATCTCTCTGGCCTTTGGTCTGGTTACTCCGCCCTACGGACTCTGCCTGCTTATATCAAGTGAGATCGCAGGCATCAATGCCATGAAGTCTCTTAAGGAGATTGGTATATTCCTGCTGGCTATGTTGGCGGTTCTTGTTCTTATTATTGTTTTTCCCTCCATTACCCTTGGCATTCCCAAATTATTCATGCCGGAATTGTTCGTCTAAGGTTTCTTCACCCGGCGTAATGCAGATATGGAGGAGAATAAAAGAATGAAGACAAAAGTGCTTACGCCAATGGAGGCTGCTTCAAAAATTAAAAACGGAATGACCCTTGCCATTCACGGGTCCGGTGGCGGAGTGTGTGAACCCTCACTCCTGCTCCGGACTCTGGGAGAGCATTACCGGGATAATTCAACTCCTTCAGGGATTACCATTATCCACTCTACCGGTATCGGCAACAGGGAAGGGACAGGAATTGATTTCCTCGCCCACCCCGGCCTGGTCAAACGGGATATTTCCGGACACTTCGGCATGTCCCCTGCCATGGGCAGGCTGATCCTGTCCAATCAGGTGGAAGCATACAACTTTCCCCAGGGCGTTTTATCCCATATGTATCATGCCGTGGCAGGAAAAACCCCGGGGGTTATAACCAAAATCGGACTTAATACCTATGTCGACCCCCGTCTGGAGGGGGGAAAAACCAATACGATAACAACAGAGGATCTGGTAGAGGTAATTCAGATCAAGGGGGAGGAATGGCTCTTTTTTCCCCGCTTTCATATAGATGCAGCCTTTATTCGAGGCACAACAGCAGACCTCAAAGGAAACATTACCTGCGAGGAAGATGGTCCGATGCTTGAAGCCCGTGCCATTGCCCAGGCGGTAAAAAACAGCGGCGGAACCGTTATAGCCCAGGTGAAATACCTGGCAGAGCCGGGAACTCTCAATCCCCGGGAGGTAATTGTCCCCGGCATATACGTAGATAACATTGTAGTAGACCCGGAACAGACAATGACCTGTCTCCACAGCTATGAACCCGCCTTTAACGGTGGAGTCAAAACTCCTCTGGGAACCATTCCGCCCCTCCCGGCGGGACCGAAAAAAATTATTGCCCGTAGAGCAGCGGAGGAACTTTTTTCCGGTGCAGTGGTTAATCTTGGCTATGGCGTTCCCGACGGAGTCGCCGCGGTTGCAGCAGAAGATGGCTATTTAGACCAGCTGACCCTGACAGTCGAACAGGGGTCCATCGGCGGTCGACCGGCGGGAGGCGTGGTTTTCGGAATGGCCTATAATCCCGAAGCAATCATTCCCATGGATTCACAGTTTAGTTTTTATGACGGTGGCGGGCTGGATCTTGCCTTCCTGGGCATGGCCCAGGTGGACAGCGCCGGAAATGTGAACTCAAGCAAGGTCGGCAGTATGCTGGCAGGATGCGGCGGTTTTATCAATATTACCCAGAATGCCGGAAAAGTAGTGTTCTGCGGCACCTTTACCGCAAAGGGGCTTAAATGCACAAGCGGTAACGGAAAGATTACCATAGAGCATGAAGGTGAAATCAGGAAGTTTGTTTCCGGAGTGGCCCAGCGTACTTTCAGTGCCGGCTATGCAGACAAGCGTAAACAGCCGGTTCTGTATGTCACGGAGCGGGCGGTCTTCAGTCTGCATAATAGAGAACTGATGCTGACAGAAATTGCTCCCGGCATAGATCTTGAGAGAGATATTCTCGCCAACATGGATTTCCGCCCGCTTATCTCATCAAATCTGAAAACCATGGATACCCGTTTTTTCAGCTGAGGTAGCAATAATGAAAACAGTGATCAGCCTTGAAATTTCAGGCCAGACCGGACGGATTCTTTTATCCGTTGATCCTCCAGGCAAGCCCCCGACCCTTGATTATGAATCTCTGGAGATGCTGGAAAATGCCATAGAAAAGGCTGCTGCAGCAGTTCCGGATATCAGGGTTCTGTACATTGAAAGCAGTGAACCAAAGTATTTTCTGGTAGGAGCAAATCTGAAAGCCCTCCAGGAGATAGATCATGAGAGTATTCGCCCCTGGGTAAAAAGAGGGCATGCAGTATTTAATAGACTGCAGTCCCTTGAAATTCCCGTAGTGGCTATGGTCCGGGGAATCGCAGCCGGCGGAGGGCTGGAACTTGCCCTTGCCTGCGACTTTATCTACGCCGAAACTTCCGCCAGGTTTGCCATGCCCGAAGCAGGGCTTGGGCTTATTCCCGGCTGGGGAGGCACTTTCCGTGTCCCTTTAAGAACCGGGGCACCTTTCGCAAAGGAACTGCTTTTCACGGGCAGAACTATTTCTGCAGAAACAGCCTTCGCTGCGGGCTTGATCAATTTTTACGGGACCGAAGAAGACCTTTCCGAACACATTCAGCAGTTCAATACATCAGTATCTGCCAACAGTCACATATCCATAGCCATGATAAAGCAGTGCATAAACACTGCCTCAGCCCTGAAAGAGACAGAGATGTGTTTTGCCGAAGCTGCAGCCTCCTCCGCCGCCATGGCTTCGGGAGATACTCAAAAAAGGCTGGCAGAATTCTTTGCCTCCCGGGAAACGAAACATACCGAAAAAAAAGGAACAGAATAATGAGCTGGTTTGCAAATGAGATTCGTCTGCAGGAAACACGTAATTATTATCTCTCCAGGCTGCTGAAACCGTCCCTCACCTCCGAACGGGCGCGAATCATTACCGAAACCTACCGGAAAAATGAAGAAGTATCACCGCTTCTCCTCAGAGCCTATGCGCTTCGCGATATCCTTGAAAAAATGACAATCTATATTCAACCCTGGGAGCTTATGGCAGGAAACCTCGGGCCGGAACCGGTTTCTGCACCAATCTTTCCCGAAGGGGGAGTCGATTTCATTCTTAACGAACTGGACAGCTACGAAACACGGCCGGGGGATAAATTCGCCGTCTCAGATGAGGTTAAACAGGAGCTTCGCCAGCTTTTGCCATGGTGGGAAGGTAGAACCCTCAGAGACCGCGGGCTGTCTGATATCCCGGAACAGATTCTCCAGATGCGGAAAGAGGGATTATTCTCTGCAGAAAACATGCTTACCTGCGGAACCGGACACTTTCTGCCCGACTATGCCCTGATTCTGAAGAAAGGTTTTTCAGGTCTCGATTCCGAAGCGGAGACTTATCTGAAAAGCAGCAGCCTGGCTCCGGAAAGCGCAGAGTTTTATGAAAGCGTGCTTATTATTACCCGAGCGGTGCGCAGTTTCGCAGAAAGATACGCTCATCTTGCAGAATCACTGTCTGAAACAGCAGATACCACTCGGGCAGAAGAGCTGAAAGCCATTGCAGAAAACTGCCGGAAGGTTCCCTGGAATCCCCCGGACAGCTTTGAATCCGCCCTGCAGAGTATATGGCTTACTCATGTAATCTGCTATATCGATTCCAACGGTTACGGGGTTACCCTGGGCCGGATTGCGTCTATGCTGCAGCCCTACTATCAAAGGGACCTGGACAGGGGAAAACTGAACAGAGACCATGCGGTGAATCTGCTGGTCAGCTTTTTCTTTAAAACAAACGACATCCTCAAGCTTTACAATAATGCTGCAGCTGGAAACTATGGCGGTTTTCCCGTGGGCCAGCCGGTTCAGCTGGGAGGCCTCACTGCCAACGGAAATGATGATACCGATGAGCTCTCCTTTCTTTTTCTTGAAGCGGAGAAAAAAGTCCATCTGTATCAGCCGGATATCGGCCTTCTCTGGACAGAGGAAATGGATCCTGCATTTTACAGTGCCTCGGTGGCGCTGGTGGCAGAAAACTCCAAGCCAAAATTCTTCAACTATCATATAGGAAGCAAAATGTATATTGAGGCAGGTCTACCAGAAGACACCGCCTTAAGCGAATGGGCTTTTATCGGCTGTGTAGAATACGGCGTCCAGGGTAAAACCTGGACCTGGGCAGATGCTGCACTGATTAATCTGGGGAAATGCCTGGAACTCACCCTGAATAACGGGCGAAATCCCCTCACCGGGAGACAATTGGGACCGACAACGGGAGAACCGGCGGAACTCACGGACTATTCCCTTTTTATGCAGGCTTTTAAAGCGCAGTTATCCTCTCTTTTCGCTTCCGTTGTTGAAGGAGTTACCTGCCTGCAGAAGGCTCACCGGGATCTTTGGCCGGAACCCTATGAATCTCTTCTAGTGCAGGGCTGCATGCAAAGCGGCAAAGATGTAAACAACGGCGGAGCCGTTTCCTATCATACCGGTGTGCAGATGGTTGGATTCGCCACGGTATGTGATTCACTGTCAGCTCTGAAAGAGTTTGTCTATGAAAAGCAGATAATTTCTCTCCAGGATCTGGTAAAGACAATCAATAACAATTTTATGAATGAAGAGGTTCTTCGGCAGACACTTTTAAACAAAACAGACCGCTTCGGCAGTGATTCGGAGAATTCCAACACCATTGCAGTCAATCTGTTCAATCTCTGTTGTGACACTGCAGAAGATTATAGGGATATCTGGGGAGGTCTCTACACTGTGAGCCTCTACAGCCTTACCTCTCATGTAGGCTTCGGAAAGCTGGTAGGGGCAACCCCGGACGGAAGACAAGCGGCTGCACCCCTGTCGGATGCAAGCTCTCCATCTCAGTACCTTAAGCAGGGGGAGGTAACATCCATCTTATCCAGCCAGGCAAAACTGCCTCACCATAAGGCAATAAACGGAACCCTGCTGAACATGAAGCTGAACAAAGGTTTGATCTCCACAAAAAACGGACAGAAAAACCTTGAAGACCTTATCCGTACCTATTTTCGCCTCGGTGGATTTCATATTCAGTTTAATGTGATCGACCCATCTATTTTGAAGGATGCCCAAAAAAGCCCGGAAAAATACCCGGACCTGCTTATTCGTGTAGCCGCCTACGTGACAAACTGGCACCAGCTGAGCATGGAAGTTCAGAACGAAATAATATCCAGGGCAGAAATGTCGCAGTTTTAGGCAGCAGGAATGTCACATAGCACACCAAAGGGCTGCATATTTGCCCTCCAGACTTTCAGCCTTCACAACGGCCCCGGCATACGCACCACAATTTTTCTGAAAGGTTGTCCTCTCCGGTGTATCTGGTGTGCGAATCCGGAAAGTCAGAACAGCTTCCCGGAACTGATGTATAACAGAACTCTATGCCTCCCGGATTGCACCCTCTACTCCAGCACAGGAGTTAATGCAAGCGTAAAAAAAGACAAAGAAGGAAAAGTACTAATCCCTCAGAGAGCCAGAACCTCCGATTTCTTCCTGCATGAAGCCCCATTAAAATGTCCAACAGATGCGTTAAGTGTTGCAGGCAAAACAGTTAGCGTGGAAGAAATATTTGATGAGCTTATTAAAGACAAACCATTTTTCGAGGAATCCGGAGGAGGGGTTACACTTTCAGGCGGCGAACCACTGTTTCAGCCGGAGTTTACCCTCTCCCTGCTTGAGAAATTGAAAGACCATAGAGTTCATTCCGCCGTAGATACCTGCGGAGATGGAGCATGGGATGTAATGCAGGAAGTCTGCCGAACTGCAAGTTTACTGCTTTTTGACATTAAAACAGCAGTTCCTGCTACCCATAAAAAATACACCGGAAAAACCAACTCAGTTATTCTTAACAACCTTCAAACCGCCATGGGGAAGTACCGAACAAAAATCAGAATACGGATTCCCCTTATTCCCGAGATAAATACCACAGATGACGAACTGAACGCTATGATTCGCCTGTTCTCAGACTTAAACATCAGTCAGGTTGATCTGCTCCCCCACCATACCCTTGGAACAGAAAAATATGGACACCTCGGCCGCAGAAACCCGGGGGATGCAATTCCCGCAGCAGATTCGGAAACAGTAGACAGGGCAGTTACATTATTGCAGAAAGCATCAATAGAGGTGAATGTTATTTAGCCGGTGACCTTAGAGCCTGACTCCTTCATTTTCCCCTGAATAACCAGAGTCAGCACCCGAATTTTACTGTTTTCAATATGCCTTGTTAACAGTTCTGCCGCTTTATCCAGATCCCTGATACACAATGCATCTATCAGATTTATATGTTCGTCGATAGTTGCATTACGTGAGGTTTCATTTATAAGGCTGAGCTCCCGGAAAGTCTGGGTAAGCCGGTACAGCTGCTTAAGCATAAGAATAAGGCGCCGGCGGCCGGAGGATTCGATAATATAGGAATGGAGAGCGCTGTCCGCTCTGGCATGCTCAACAGGATGCACTATTCCTTTCATCCCGAGAATATCGGCTTTCAGCTCGAGGAGCCTCTGGATACTGAGAGAGTGGGCGGAGCGTTTCATGGCAAGGAGTTCAAGATCTCTCCTCAGCTCATAAATATCCTCAAGGTCATCAGCGGTAAAAGGAAATACCCTGGCTCCTCGTTTGGGAAGAATCTCTATGAGATGATCCTGTTCGAGATCCCGCAGCACACTCCGTACCGGAGAACGTGAGACATTAAACTCTGCAGCAAGAATATCCTCCCTGAGCCAGGTTTCCTCGGGATATTTATTGTGCACTATCCGGTCAAAGAGGGTGGTATAGATTTCATGCTTTGTCTGGCGTTGTTCGCTATCTTTCATTTAATAATCCTAGGGCACTATCTTACACTTGCTTTTGCGAATTTGCATAGCAAAAAATACAGTACACGACATTCTGAGGAAAAACGGGGACGGCAGACGAAAACTGTATACAATATTCCCTGCTTTTTCCCTGTATTTACAAAAAATATAAAAAATAGGCTTTTGTTATAAGATGTCATACAAAAAAAAATTGACTCCAGCAAAAAGTCGTAGTATAACGGTTACACGGCCTGTGATTTCCACAGGATATTCTACTTAAATACACAGAAAAGGAGTGTATGTATGACAAAAGGAAAATGGTTAGGAAAGCTCACCATTGCTCTCTTGGTAACACTGTCACTGCTGGCTTTTTCCTGCGCTAAGGAAGCACCCGCAGCAGCAGCACCTGCAGCAGCAGCCCCCGCAATGTCCTCCTCTGAAGGCGCAATCCCAGCATTCATTGACATGACAATGCCTTCAAAACCCATTACTCTGCGCATGTCTTATGACGACCCCGTACTTTGGCCCAAATCAGCTAACGTACCCGATCCCGAGCATGCCATGGCAGTTATGTTCAAGGACTTCGTAGAATCTCAGACTGGCGGAATGGTTCAGCTTGAGCTTTTCGGTGCCGGATCTCTCGGTAGCTACCGCGAAACTTGTGAAATGGTACAGAACGGTTCACTGGACATCAACATCGGAACCGGTTCACTGGGAACTTTCTATGCTCCCTTCCAGATTTTCACCATTCCTTACCTGTTCGCCAATGACGACATCACTACTACTTTCTTCCGGGAAAGCAAAGTATGGGCAGACCTCATGGACAACATGGAAAAAGAAACCGGCCTGAAATACCTCGGAATGGGTCAGAATGGTTGGAGAAACTTCACCAACAACGTACGCCCCATCAAGACTCCCGCAGACATGAAGGGAATCAAGTTCCGCGTTATGCAGAGCCCCGTATACGTAAAAATGGTTGAGTCTCTCGGCGCATCTGCAGTACCCATCGCATGGAACGAGCTCTACACTGCTCTCCAGACTGGTGTTGTAGACGGTGAAGAGAACCCCGTTTCTTCCATCTTCCTCGGAAAAATCCAGGAAGTTCAGAAATACCTGACAATGGACGGCCACGTATGGTCTGAAAACGTTATGGTAATGAACGCTGACAAATTCAACAGCCTTCCCATCGGTGTACAGCAGGTTCTCCTTGCTGGTGCCCGTCTTTCTGTAGAAGCTAACAACACTGCTGAGAAAATGGTTTCCAACATTGTTAAGTTCGAAGAAGTTGCAGCTCAGATGGAAGTTTACTTCCCCACAGCTGGAGAAAAGGCAAAGTTCCAGGAAGTTGCACAGCCCGCAGTTATCGATTACCTGAAGGGCGAACTCGGAGCGGAACTTGTTGATGCTTTCGTAGAAGATGTTAAGCGCGCTGAAGCCTCTGCAGGCTGGAGACGCTAATCTCACCTCTTAGTTAAATACATCCTGTAGAAGGATATATGGCAGTCCGGTCCCCAAAAGGACCGGACTGCCCTTACTCTTGTATAAAGAGTCTCCCACACTTACTTATTGAGAGAAAACAGAATGATTCAGTATTTGAAGAAAGCCAGCGACTATACCAATATAGCCGCCAAGTGGATCCTGCTGGCGTACGTTCTCGGGGTAACCTTCCTCGCGATTCTCGGCGTCTTTTTCAGGGTCTTTTTGCAGTCCCTTTCGTGGAATGAGGAACTTATGCGCTGGATGCTGATCGGCATGGGATACATTGGAGCTTCGGTTGCAATGAAAGAGCGTGCTCATATCGGTATCGAATTTTTTATTACCCGCATGAAACCTGCACTCAGAAAACTCTCCCTTGTAATAGGATATATCACTATTATCCTGTTCCTCGTGGTTGTCATTATCTACGGTTTTAAAGCCGCATATGTTGCCCGCCGTCAGCTTGGTGCGATCATCCGCATCCCGATGACCTGGGTTAAGCTGAACATACCCATCGGGTCTTTGTTCATGCTGATTCACATGATGTACTTTACCACCGGCCTGCTTACCGAGAAGGGAGATGACAAAGAGTATCTTCTTTCCGGCGGACACGATTTTTAGGATAGAGGTATACTATGCATATTTCAGTACAGATAATGGTAGTATTATTCGTTTTTCTCCTTGTCATCGGCGTACCTATCGCCTTTGTACTTGGACTGGTACCACTTCTTTACCTGATCTTTTTTCAGGGACTGCCTCTGGTTGCAATCGCTTCCAAGCTCTTCGGTGGTATAGACAACTATGTTCTTCTGGCTCTGCCCTTCTTTGTGCTTGCCGGTAACATTATGAACCATACCGGTATTACCCGTGACCTGGTTAACTTTGCACAGCTGCTGGTCGGCCGTGTTCGGGGAGCCCTTGCACAGGTTAATATCGTTGTAAGTATCGCATTTGCAGGTCTTACCGGTGCGGCCGTTGCGGATACCGCAGCTATCGGTTCCATCCTGATTCCTGCAATGAAAGAGGAAGGATATTCAGCCGAATATGCAGCGGCGGTAACCACGGCGTCTTCAGTAATCGGACCGATTATCCCGCCGAGTATTATCATGGTTATCTACAGCTCAGTAACCGGTGAATCAGTTGGAGCACTCTTTGTGGGTGGCTTCCTTCCCGGTCTTGCAGTTGCTCTCTCGCTTATGATTCTGGCGTATGTATATGCCATCAAGTACAATCACCCCAAAAGAACTGAGCGCATACCCTTCAAGGAAGCTGCGGGAATAGTTCGCCGTTCAATCGTAGCCTTGCTGGTTCCTGTAATTATTATCGGTGGTATTCTGTCCGGTATTTTTACTCCCACAGAAGCTGCAGCAATCGCCTGTCTCTATGCCTTCCTGGTTGGTGTTTTCTACTATAAAACCCTTAGTATGAAGCTTATGATCGACAGTTTGATCGATGCGGGAAAAGTTGGTGCGACAATCCTTCTGATTGTATCCTGTTCCCAGCTTTTCAGTATGGTTCTTACCATTGAGCATATCCCCGAGCACGTTGCAAACTTCATTACTTCCCTGATCTCAAACAAGTATCTCTTCCTGTTTGCGGTTAACATTCTCTTCTTCTTTATGGGAATGGTAATGGAAATCTCTGCATCGGTTATCATGCTTACCCCCATTCTGCTGCCCCTGGCAATGGAATATGGAATCCATCCTCTTCACTTTGCACTTATCATGCTGGTAAACCTCAACATCGGTCTTACCACTCCTCCGGTAGGTGTATGTCTGTTCACAGCGGTCCCCATTGCCAAGTGTTCAGTAGAGAAAATGGTTCCCAAGGTAATGCCCTTTGTTGCAGCGGAAATGGCTGCGGTATTTGCAATTACCTACATCCCCGAAATCGTTCTCTTCCTGCCAAGGCTGGCCGGTTTTATCGATTAAGGAATACTTCTGATGATCTCAAGACCCGTGAGGCGAAAGCTTCACGGGTTTTTTTTCCCCCGCGTACCGGACTGAAAGGAGGGACGCGGGGCGGACGAGAGCGGCTTGCCGAAGGCAAACGTGCGGTCCGCTTCTTCCACCTGATTCTCGACCAGCATCACGTCCATTCATGTATGCTTATTAATACCTAAAAGACTAAGTTAACCGATATCCAATTCTTAATTTCATAGTATTCATATACTAAAAACCACGCTCATCCACCCTGCGTTCCTTGGCCCATCGGGCCTGTGGTACACCCCCGGACCGCGCGTTTTGCTCCGCAAAGCCACGCTTATCCGCCCTGCGTTCCTCGGCCCTTCGGGCCTGTGGTACACCCCCGGACCGCGCGTTTTGCTCCGCAAAGCCACGCTTCTCCGCCCTGCGTTCCTCGGCCCTTCGGGCCTGTGGTACGCAGGGTATAAAAAACCCCGGCGTTTAGCCGGGGTTTCAGTATCAGCAAAAATCAGAGCAGAACTCAGTGTCCGCCCTTCTCTTTCAGCTCACCTTTTGAATCGAAATCAAAATCTTCAGCTTCGCCGATTATCTCGATATTGGGATTTTTCTTTGCCTCTTCCAGCATGTATTCGGAAATCCAGATTTCACCAACATGACTGGAGCTCTTAATCCGGACAATTCTCGGCTCAAGGTATCCATTACCGTTTACCACATAAGTAGCAGCCTGAATTGCAAGCTTATCGGTATTCAGAACCATGGGCATCCGTACCGCAAGAACAACCCGGGCAGTAAGGGCGTTGGGATACATGGTATCGTAATCGGCCTCGTCAAATACCTGTTTGGTGGTAAAATGAGCCATACCGACTCCCATGGCATTTCCGTGGGTCTCTTCGGACAGGCCAAGAACTACATACTGGTATACGTTGGGAGGTCCCTGAGCCTGGGGAGTCTGGTAGCTTCCGGTTATATTGGGGTCCATTCCGTCGCCGGAGTGGTTTTTACCTACTTCATCTACAACCATGACATCAATATCATCAAAATAGATCTGAGCCATCTTCTCTTTTGCTTCAATAAGCAGTTTAGGCTCTTCTACCGGTATCTCTTCTTTGGTAAGAGCAATAATCCGGTTTGTTTCATCATGGGCATTTTCAATAATAGCCAGACCGAACAGCATGTTGGAGTTGTTCAGCATAGCCATTCCATAGGCTGGAACATTTTCCGCCATCTTGCGGAATCCCTGACTGTGACAGGCAAGTGCACCCTCGTGCTTCGCCGCCCCGATAGCAAGCATCTTGAGCATTCCGCTCTCATACTCGCCCCGGAAGGCGGTATGAGCCTTTACCCGGCCGAGAAGAATATAGCCATCGGCCTCGGATGCATATTTGTCGAGGTAAACAGGGCGGCCGTCATCAAGGGTAGCAATCTGAACAACTTCCATGGTGGCTTTGATGGGACATCCGATGTACTCTTCGGTAACACCGAAGCCTTCAATCATCTCTTTCTGCCCCTGAGCATTTCCACCTCCGTGACTTCCCATGGCAGGAAAGACAAAAGGTTCTGCACCAAGCGCTTTCAGTGCTGCTACAGTTTCTTTTACCAGTAAGGCAAGATTGGCAATACCCCGGCTTCCTACGGTTATTCCGATGGACATTCCCGGTTTTACTGTTGCCTTGATTTTATCCAGGTTGATCTGCTTTTTGATCTCACCGGGGATATCGTTCAGTTTCTCGTCGTTCAGCTTCTGCCGAACCTTTATCATTTTGGGCAGCGGGGTGCTTCCCACCATCCTCTCCACAACACCGTTGCGGTCAAACTTGCTCTCCCGCATATTTACTCTCATATCCAATTCACTCCTTCTTTCATCAGAAAGGTATAAAAACAGCTCCCAATTCTATCATAAAACGACAGTCATGGTGTGGCATATTATCAGGGAAGATACTGGCCGCCGTTTACATCCAGGGTAATTCCGGTAATGTAGTCAGACATATAGGAAGAAAGAAACAGGGCCGCATAGGCAATATCTTTCGGCTGACCGATTCTTCCCAGAGGCATGGTAGAAACATCAAAGTTATCAGCTGCCATATCTGAAGCGGTTGGTCCCGGAGCAATGGCGTTGGAAAGTATGCCCCTTGAAGCACCATAACGGGCCCAGGATTTTGCTATTCCGATTACTCCTGCCTTGGAAGAAGTGTAGTCCGTTGCAACCTTTAACCCACCTACCCTGGCAGCCATGGATGAGATGGAAACAACCTTGCCGTAGCCGGCCTTTTCCATGTGAGGAATGACAGCCTTACACACATTCTGAGTACCTGTCATGTTCACAAGAATAACCTTGTCCCACTCATCATCGGTACCTTCCATTGCATTTTTAAAGTTAGCAATACCGGCATTATTAATAAGAATATCGATTTTTCCATACTCTTTTATGGCAGCATCCACCATTACCTTAACCGAGCTGCGGTCGGTAATATCCACCTGAAGACCAAGAGCCTTTGCCCCGCCTTCCCGAAGTTTTGCAGCGGTTTCTTCAACCGTTGCCTTGTTTACGTCCGCAAGAACAACGGCGGCTCCCCGTTCCACAAACAGTTCTGCAATAGCAGCACCAATACCTCTCGCTCCACCGGTGATAAGTGCAACTCTGTTTTCAAGCTCCATCATAACAATCTCCTTTTTTAAGGGTTTGTGACATCCTCAACCCCTGTTTTAAAACAAAATACCCCAAATGAGTATACAATTTACGCCTATTATACATCATTTTGTTGCAAGTACACAAGTTTTAACGTACAATATACCCGATAAAGCTACTATGACGCATGGTAGTTCAATCACCATTAAAGGTGGTTTTCACATACAACGCCCAGAAAAAAGAGAGAAGCAGAACGAATGAAAAAGAACAAACTGTCCCCTGATTTCAATTGGCAGAAATGGTCTTCAGATGGAAATGACCTCAAAAAACTTGGAGCAGGCACTTCCGCAAGACTGCTCTTTGAAATGAACCTGATACATTTTTTTGAAATGGAACTTCTCAGGCTCAAGAATGCTGATGCTGTTTGGGGACCCGTACATTCCAGTGTAGGCCAGGAGGCTGTAGCTGCAGCCAGTATCGGCCCCCTCACTGCAGGAGATAAGGTATTCGGCAGCCATCGTGCCCACCACCAGTTCCTCAGCAAATCCCTTAATTATGTGCTGGATGGAAAATGGAATCCTACCAAAAACGAATTCCCGGTAAATGCACAGGAAGTAGTAAACCGCTCCTTCGCGGAGATATTAGGACTTGCTCCCGGTTACTGCGGCGGCCGGGGAGGCTCAATGCACCTGCGCTGGAAAGAGGCCGGTTTCTACGGATCCAATGCAATCGTAGGCGGTGGTATTCCGCTTGCAGCCGGAGCAGCCTATGCTGAACAGAAGCTCGGAACAGATAATATTGTTGTCTGCTACTTCGGTGACGGTGCGGCCAACCAGGGGGCCTTCCACGAAGCCCTTAACATGGTAGGAGCCTGGAAGCTTCCGATTATTTTCTTTGTTGAGAACAATGAGTTTGCCGTCGGCACAAGAAACGAAGATGTATGTGCTGTAAATGATATTTCAATCAGAGCCTCGTCCTATAATATGGACGGATATGTTGTAGACGGTGCAGATACAGCCGGAATCTACAACCTGATGAAAAAGGTCTCCTCCGACATCCGCGGCGGCGGCAAGCCTGCGATCGTTGAAGCAAAGTGCTGGCGCCATTACCACCACGCAGGCGACATTCCCGGCAGTTCCTATGGCTATAGAGACAAGGAAGAAGAGGCCCGTCGGCTGGCAATAGACCCTGTAAAGAACTTCCCTTCACAGCTGCTTGAACAGGAACTGTTATCCCAGGCTGCCATTGATGAGATTATTGCTCTTGCAAAAGAAGCTGTTTCCAAGGCAGTGGACTTCTGTGTAGAAGGAGAAGATAAAACTATTATCCGGGAATCCCTCTGGCCTGCAGCGGAAACTGCCGGTGAAGGGATGCGCTCCGACGGAAAAGAGCTGGAAGGCCTTCCCTATATTCAGGAACCCTACAGCGGAGCTACTGCAAAAATGCGTTACTCCGATGCAATTGCCGCGGTTACAGGGCGCTGGATGGAAAAGGACAAAACTGTTTACGAGTTTGGTGAAGAGATTGCCAACTTCGGCGGTGGTGCATACGGTGCAACAAAAGGTCTGCCGGAGAAATTTCCCGAGCAGATTGTAAATACCCCTATTTCTGAAGCAGGATTTGTCGGAATTGCCGGCGGTGCCGCCATGAACGGCCTCAAAACCATAAGCGAAATTATGTTTCCCGACTTTGCCCTTGTAGCGGGAGACCAGCTTTTCAACCAGATTGCCAAAGCCCGGCATATGTACGGCGGTTCCACCGACCTGCCGATCATCGCCAGAACCAGAATCGCCATCGGTGTCGGTTACGGGGGACAGCATTCCATGGATCCTGTAGCCCTTTTCGCAATGTTCTCCGGTTGGAGAATGGTTGCACCCGGTAATGCCATGGACTATATCGGTCTCTTTAATACTGCCATGAAATCCAAGGATCCCGTGGTTTTCCTTGAGCACCACAGCCTCTACGGCAAACGTTTTGACGTTCCCGCCGATGATCTTGACTACTGTATTCCCTTCGGAAAGGCAAACGTGCTTGTTCCCGGGGATGAAATAACCGTGCTCGTTTACGGTGTAATGAGTGAAAGAGTGCGCGGTGTGGCAGCTAAACTTGCAGAAAGAGGGGTTTCTGCGGAAATAATTGACCTGAGAACTCTTGATTTACCGTCTATTGACTATGATACAATCAGTGCATCAGTTCAGAAGACAGGAGTACTGGCCATCGTGGAGGAGGCTGCAGGTGCTCAGACCATCGGTGCCCGAATTGCACATGAGGTCAGCACCCGCTGTTTCGACTATCTGGACGCACCTCCCGGCTGCCTCTCATCTCTCAATGTGCCTAATTCAGTATCAAGAAAGCTGGAAGAGGCGGCAATCCTTCAGGATTCCGAGATAGAGGAGCAGCTGTTTGCCATGGCCAAACGAGCTTGGAAATGAGAGAACCAACGAATCAGGCAAGCCACGATATATATACGGCCCTCTTTGACCGTATAATTCATAACTATTATCCCCCGGAGAATTTTCTCCGGGAAGATTCTCTGGCAAAGGAGTTCGGCACCAGCCGGACTCCTGTCCGTAATGTGCTCAAACGGCTCGAACAGGATCAGCTGATCCAGCTTATTCCGAACCGGGGGGCAAAAACCTTTCCCTTTACCGCTGATGACCTTGAAGATATCTACGAGATACGAAAATCACTGGAAGCTCTTGCTCTGCGTTTTTCCATTCCCGCCCT
Organism: Marispirochaeta sp.; assembly: GCA_963676835.2. GTDB lineage: Bacteria > Spirochaetota > Spirochaetia > JC444 > Marispirochaetaceae > Marispirochaeta. Next base: position 1,893,512 of record CAXXFF010000002.1, on the reverse strand, counting down.
CAGCATTCAGCGGCTTATAGAAATTCGCAAAAAGATTGAAGAGGTGGTTAAAACCAGGGATGCCATGGGGCATGCAGAGGTGGACGCTGAGCTGCATACCTATCTGGTGGAAAACTGCGGCCGCAGGCGACTGATCAACATGGTGAATCAGCTCTACCATCTTATTCAGACCTTCCGTGAACTGGGGTTCCGGGATGACGAGGTGCGGCTCAGCACCTGTGATGAGCACCTCAACCTTATAGACGCCATCTGCGTCCGTGATACAGAGCGGGCGGTTGAGATACTGGAAGAACATCTGCAGAACTCGAAGGTGAGAATAATGCAGAAGGTTGTCCGGGGACAGATGAGCTGATGACACGCTGGAATACCGAGACAATTCTGCAGTTGCTGCAGGAATGCGGAAAAACCGCCCTCGCCTACTTTGATGACCCCGGTATAGATGTAAAGGATGATCTGAGCCTGGTAACCCGGGCTGATCATGCCGTGGAAAATCATCTGGCTGCCGTGTTTGACCAGCCTGAAAAAGGCAGTTATATGATCGGAGAAGAGACAATCGACACCAAGTCTTCCGAATATATGGACAGGGCATTTCAGGAAACCGCCTGGGTTGTAGACCCTATCGACGGAACCGCACCCTATGCGCATCATCTTTCTCATTGGGGAATCTCAATCGGCTTTATGCAGCAGGGAATCCTCACCGAAAGTGCAATTTTCCTTCCCGTAAGCGGGGAATATTTTCTTACCGGCGAAAACACCGTTCTCTATGCACGCTGCGGAATAAATGAAAAGCCTGATCTACAACCCCTTAAGATAGTAAAACACCCGCCGAACGATAAAACCATAATAGCCATTACCAATGATGTACTTCGTCAGGGACAATATGCCATGCCCAACCCGGTACAGGCCCTGGGATGTGCAGTTGTACCCTTTACCTACATGCTAATGGGCCGGTTTCTGGCGTTCGTCGGGAATCTCAAACTTTGGGATATCGCCGGCTCAATTCCCCTGCTGCGCAATGCAGGATTCGTAATACACTTTTCTGACGGCAGAGTAATGGACGACAGGGTAAATTCGGATAACTATATTCTGGATAAAACAAGTGAGAAGCTCTGGAAGATGCCCGGACAGTTTATTGCTGCTCCCTCATTAGAAGCAGTTGAACACATACGGAAAGGAATCAGGTTCTAAATCCGGAGAAAACAATTCAAACAGAAAATAAAGGCCGCGGAGTGCTTTAAAACCACCCGCGGCCTTTTTAATTAATGAACGATAAAAATCAGCCCTTCATTTTCCGGGCTTCAGTAATAATATCCTTAACCATTACCTCAGGAGTATACTTGGGCGTCCAGCCAAGTTCCTTCTCAATCCGCTCAGTACTGATATGCCACTCTTTATAGCCGCTCACAACCGCCATGATAACTTCATCCGGCTTGTAAGTGTATTTTGCATCAGGAATTATTTCCTTAACAGTTTTAATCATATCAGAAACAATAACCCGGCCTGATGAAACATTATAGACCCTGCTGGGGGCGGATTCTGCAAAAGTAATCTTGAAAAGAGCATCTGCAGCGTCTTTGATATAGACAACAGGATAAGCAGTATCCTCTGCAACTTCAATTTCATAGACTTCACCCAGAGCAGGCTTTTCCGCAATGTATGAAGTAAAAAGACTGGCTGAACCTACCGCAGTACGTCCGGGACCGGTAACCGCGGCAAACCTTGCTGCCCGGAAATCCAGACCATGGCGGCGCTCGTAGAGAAGCCCCATGTGTTCACCCATCCATTTTGTATAGCCGTACCAGCCGTCGGGCTCCGCGGGCATATCCTCAAGTATGGGCTGGGGAAGTCCGCGGCCGTACACTCCAATGGTACTTGCATGAACAGTTCTGCGGTTTCCGTACTTTACTGCAGCCTCAAGCACATTATTGAGGCCATTGATATTAACCGCAATTGCCATGGCAGGATCCCTGTCGCATCCTGCAGTGAGGATTCCAGCAAGATGAATAATGGGGTCTTCTGTACCGGACTTCCGTACAAGATGATAAGCCATGGACTTATCCCGGATATCTCCCTGAATAAATTCCACCCGGTCGCCCCAGGCTTTCAGTGTATCCGGATTAGGTTCCGCAAAATCGAAGGCCAGTACATCCCGGCCTGAATCAAGTATTCTGTTAATTATTTCTTTGCCGAGAAAACCACCGGCACCTGTTACCAACACAGCCATATCAAAAAATACCTCCTGTTTCAATTGACAGTGTAATCACTATTAGATATTATACTGATATATCTGTCGTGTACAAGATATATTTTTCAATTAATAGACCAAAATAGCGGGGCTGTGTGTCAGACAATACCGGAACTTCCAATGCTGCGGATCCTCAGCGTAAAGGCGTGCTGCAGGACTCAATTTACGCAACCATAAAAGAGCGCATAATTGACGGAGATATTCCTCCCGGCGGCCTTATTGTTGAAAGCAGCCTCAGTGACGAGTTTGGAACATCCCGAACCCCAATCAGGGAAGCACTTTTGCGGCTTCAGCGGGACAGGCTGGTAACAATCTACCCCAGACAGGGAACCTTTGCCAGCCAGATATCCCTGAAAAGCGTATATGAGATATTTGAAATCCGCCTGATGATCGAGCCTGCAGTGGCTCGGCAGATATGCCCCACAATCGATATAGAGCGAATAGAGGAGTTCCGCCGCCATTTCAGCGACAACTCCCTTGCGGAAAGTTCCTACAAAACATGGTTTCATATGGACAGGGATTTTCATGACTTCCTTATTCAGTCCACCGAGAATGAAACCCTTATCAGAACCTACCAGGATATTATGGATCTCCATTTGCGGGTCCGTATTCTGGCGGGGAAAACGCCGTCACGGGCAACCCACACAAATAATGAGCATCTCAAAATTCTCGATGCCTTTACCAACAGGGATCCGGACACGGCGGAAAATTACATGCGCAGTCATATAATCGCGTCCCGAGAGGCCGCGGTTAAACTGGATAGATTTTAGCAACATATTTTGTATGGAGGATGCACTATGCAAACAGTTACCGGCAGGTCTGCTGAACTGGCACGACTTGCACAACAGTTTCGGATAGAAGTACTGGATGTACTGCATGACAAAGGCACCGGCCACTGGGGCGGAGCAGCGTCTGTAGCAGACATTCTTACCTATCTTTATTTTGAACGGATGAACGTAAAACCCGAAAATCCCGCATGGGAAGACCGGGACCGGCTGGTATTGAGCAAAGGACACGCATCAACAATGCTGTATGCTGTTCTTGCGGAGAAAGGCTACTTCCCCAAAGAAGAGCTCAACACCTTCCGTGAACTGAACAGCCGTCTCCAGGGACACCCCTGTATGAAAAAGACCCCCGGTGTGGACATGTCTACCGGAGCCCTTGGTCATGGTGTTTCTGTTGGTCTGGGTATGGCTCTCGGCGGACGCCTTGCAAAGAAAGACTTCAAAACCTATGTAATCGTAGGCGAAGGCTGTCTTGATGAAGGTACCAGCTGGGAAGGAATCATGGGTGCGGCAAAGTTCAAACCCGAGAATCTGGTTCTTCTCGTTGACTACAACAAGGTACAGCTTGACGGTACTTCTGCAGAAATTATGCCTCTTGATGACCTGTCAGAACGCTTCAAGGCATTCGGCTGGAGAGTTGCTCCCAAGAGCTTCGACGGACACAACATGGACTCTATTGCAGAGGCTTTCAAATGGCTTGATTCCGAAAAAGCCGGTCCTTCCGTAATTATCTTTGACACCATCAAAGGTAAGGGTGTTAAGTCCATGGAGAACACCAACAAGTGGCACGGTGCGCCTGTTACAGACGATGTATACGCAATTGCCCGTCCTGAACTCGAAGCCGGTCTTGCGGCACTGGAGGCAAAATAATGGCAGTTAAAGTTACCGATACCATGGTCGCAATGCGCGACGCCTTCGGCGAAGCCCTTGTAGAGCTTGGAAAAACTCATCCCGAACTGGTTGTTCTCGATGCAGACGTTTCTTCTTCAACCAAAACCGGTGTTTTCGGTGCAGCATACCCCGAGCGTTTCTTCAACGTCGGTGTAGCCGAAGCAAACATGGCAGACGTGGCTTCCGGTCTCGCAACCTGCGGCTACCGTCCCGTAATCAGCACCTTTGCACTCTTTCTGGCTCTGAAATGTACCGACCAGATCCGTAACGTTATGTGTTACAACGAGCTGCCGGTCATTATTGTGGGCGGTTATGCAGGTCTTTCCGACTCCTTCGACGGTGCCAGCCACCAGGCAATTACCGATATTGCCATCATGCGCGCACTTCCCAACATGAAGGTAATCGTTCCTGCCGATGCAACTGAAATGAAGGAAGCCCTGGAAGAAGCACTTACTGCCAAAGGACCAACCTACATTCGTGCCTGCCGTAATGCTACCCCCCTCATCGAAATGGATGATGCGGGATACAAAACCGGCAAGGGACGCGTTCTTGCAGAGGGAACCGATGTGACTATTGCTGCATCCGGTATTCCTGTAACAATGGCTATTGAAGCAGCAGAAAAGCTCAAAGCAGAAGGTATTTCCGCTGAGGTTCTTAACATTCACACCGTTAAGCCCATTGATGATGAGCTTCTTGCAGCAAGTGCCAACAAAACCGGTGCAGTTGTAACTGCAGAAGAGCACAATATCTACGGCGGTTTCGGTTCAGCAGTTGCGGAATCTCTTTCCAAAAACTGTGCTGTTCCTGTTGAATATGTCGGTATTCAGGATACTTTCACCGAGTCCGGACCCTATGATACACTTATCGCTAAATACGGTCTGACCACCGAAGCAATTGTAGCAGGTGCCAAAAAGGCTATCTCCCGCAAATGCAAGTGCTGCTGATAGTTTTCAGCATACAACAAGAATAATGCGCCGACGGCATAGACGCGCGGGAGCCGTTTCACCCGCTTAGTCAGTCATCTCCCGTGGCCGTACGGCAGAAAAAACCTTCCGGAACATTGTTTCGGAAGGTTTTTTTATGCGTATATTTACACAAAGGAGAAAACAGAAATGAATGACTTACAGGGATACACCGCAATAGTTACCGGCTGTGCAAGAGGTATAGGAAAAGCAATCGTCACCGAACTGGCAGCCAGGGGAGCATCAGTTGCCCTCTGCGACTTATTGAAGGATAATCTTCAGAAAACCGCCGCAGAGCTGACGGTAAATGCTGAAGGAGGCATTCTCTTCGATACCGTCGATATCGCGAAACAGGATGAAATTGACGCTTTTGTCGAAAAAGTTGCAGAGCGCTTCGGCGGCGTACATATCCTGGTCAATAATGCCGGCATTCATCCCCTCCACCCTATCGAAGAAATAAGTTCCGATGAGTGGGATCTCGTCCTCAATGTTAACCTCCGCGGCCAGTTTCTTTTTGCCAAGGCAGTTCTGCCTATTATGCGGAAACAGAAATACGGCAGAATTATCAACCTTGCTTCAGAAGCCGGTAAAAACGGGGGAACCGTTGCAGCAGCCCATTACGCTGCCTCAAAGGCCGGGGTTTTAGGCTTTACCAGAAACCTTGCCCAGCAGGTTGGAGCAGACGGCATCACTGTTAATGCAATATGTCCCGGAAGAATTATGACGGAAATGGCAGCCGCTGCAGGAGACAAGGAAAACCAGAAGTTTATAGACAACAGTATCCTCAAGAAGCTGGGAAAACCTGAAGATGTAGCCTTTGCAGCAGCCTATCTGGCAAGTCCCCGGGCAGGCTTTATTACCGCCGAAAGCATGATGGTTAACGGAGGAACCTTAAGGGACTGACAAATTCTTTAAAATCTGCCTAACTTGAAGATCTGCTGATAATTATGATAAACTCCCTCACGTTTAGGCACACCACCGGCCTGTTTCGGGCCGGATAATTGTTTCAGGAGCAGTATATGCGCGTAGGATTCATCGGCTGGCGGGGAATGGTCGGCTCTGTATTGATGGACCGGATGCTGGAAGAAAAAGATTTCAGCGGTTTTGAACCTGTATTCTTTTCAACCTCCCAGGTAGGACAGAAGGCACCGGATGTGGGAATCGACACACCGGAACTGCAGGATGCTTTTTCCATTGATACCCTTAAAACCATGGACGCTATTGTTACCTGCCAGGGCGGCGGTTACACAAGCGATATTCACCCACAGCTTCGCAAGGCAGGCTGGCAGGGATACTGGATTGATGCAGCATCTACCCTGCGGATGAAATCCGACAGCGTTATTGTACTCGACCCGGTTAACCGGCATGTTATCGACAAGGCTCTTGCCTCGGGTGTTAAAGATTATGTTGGAGGCAACTGCACGGTCAGCCTTATGCTGATGGCCCTGGGCGGACTGTTCAAAGCCGGCCTGGTTGAATGGATAACCTCCATGACCTACCAGGCGGCCTCAGGCGCCGGAGCAAAAAACATGCGGGAACTTCTGAGCCAGATGGGCTCCCTGGAAGGATCGGTACATGATCTTCTGACAAATCCCTCCTCGGCAATTCTTGAGATCGACCGTAAGGTAACAGAGAATCTCCGCTCCGGAAGTTATCCCACGGATAATTTCGGCGTCCCCCTTGCGGGAAGTCTGATCCCCTGGATCGACAGCGAGGTTGACCTTGGTCAGAGCAAGGAAGAGTGGAAGGGATATGTGGAGACCAATAAAATCCTCGATCTTAATCCCGGAATTCCCGTAGACGGACTTTGTGTACGTATCGGCGCCATGCGCTGTCACAGCCAGGCACTGACCATCAAACTGAACAAAAATGCACCCCTGGATGAGATCGAATCCATGCTGGCAGAGCATAATGAATGGGCAAAGGTTATCCCCAATACCAAAGAAGCCTCCATGAAGGGACTTACTCCCGCGGCTGTTACCGGAACCCTTTCAACTCCTGTGGGAAGACTGCGAAAGATGCGTATGGGAGATGACTACCTGTCAGCCTTTACCGTGGGAGACCAGCTTTTATGGGGAGCAGCGGAACCCATCCGCAGAATGCTTGTCATCCTCAAGGAAACCCTCAAATAAAATTTTCCATCGAAAAATGGAAATGTCCCTGCGGTGCTTTACAGCCAGCAGGGACATTTTTTTGCCTGAAATAGCAGAGTTCTACCTTTTGCCGCATAAAAACAGCTGTTGGCTATTTACCCCATTGGTGTTACCTTTCTAATTGCGAAGGAATTATTTCAGGAGTCCCTTTATGGTAAAACTGCCAAAAGTACTGTTTACCGCGGCAGCCGCCGTACTACTGGTTATCCTTGCCGGCAGCTGTGCCGGTCTTCAACCACATGACACAACTCCCCTTCCCTTTGATCCCCAGGTAAGCCGGGGAACCCTTGCCAACGGCCTTACCTACTTTATCCGCGAAAACCATGAACCGGAAAACCGCATAGTTCTCAGACTATTTGTTAATGCCGGTTCCATCCTGGAAGATGACGATCAGGAAGGGATCGCTCACCTGTTGGAACATATGGCTTTTAACGGCAGTGAACACTTTGCTGCAAATCACCTTGAAGAGTTTCTTGAAGCCCAGGGCATGGAATTTGGTCCGGATTTGAATGCATATACCACCTATGATGAAACCGTCTATCAGCTGGAACTCCCGGCGGATAATCCTGAAGCCGTAGAAAAAGCCTTTATCGTGCTGAGGGACTGGGCAAATGGCCTTCTGCTTGAGGAGAAAGCCATTGATGATGAACGACTTGTTGTCAGGGAAGAGTGGAGGCTCCGGCGCAGTGCCGAGGCACGAATCCGGGACAAACAGATAGCGGAACTGCTAAAAGGCTCCCGTTATGCAGAGCGGAAGCCCATCGGCGATATGGAAGATGTAATGAATACCCCGGCCGAGCGCATCAGGGACTTTTATTCCACCTGGTATATTCCAGCCAACATGGCTGTCGCCGTAGCCGGTGATATCAGTTCGGAAAAGGCAGAAGAGCTTATCCGCAATGCATTTGATTATCCGGCACCCGAAAATGCCGAAAAACGGCCGGAATACTCTGTTCCCTTTATATCGGAAAACCGGGAAATCGTTCTTACCGATCCGGAACTGACCATGGGAAGAGCCGAACTGCTTACTCCCATGGAGCCCCGGCAGCTCGAAACAAGAGAGGATTATCAGCAGACCATACGGGAAATTCTCTTCTGGAACATGCTCAACTCCCGCCTTGAAGACCGCACGAAAGAGGTGGAGCCTCCTTTTCTGCGGGCAGGCGGAACCAACTACCGCTACCTCCGGCCGGTTGAGCTGAGCTATCTTTCTGCCAGAGCCCCGGGAGAGACTCTACTCCGGTCATTGAAGGAGCTGCTGACCGAAGTACGGAGGGTACAGCTTCACGGCTTTACCCAAAGCGAACTGGACAGAGAAAAGGCCCGGGTGCTCAAGGCTATTGAAAACGCCTGGCTGGAACGGGAAAACCGGCAGTCCTCCAGTATCGTGAAAGAGATCGGGGACTACTATCTTGAAAAAACCGGAATGCCCGGAATTGAATATGAACACAATCTCTTTATGACGGAGATTCCCCTGGTCAGTCTCAATGAAGTAGAGGGACTGACCGCCGAGTTCTTTCCTTCACAGGGCACCCTGATCAGCCTGATCCTGCCCGAAGGTGAGGCCCCCCCTACTGCAGAAGATATCCGCAGCATAAGGAAAGAAACAGCCAGCCTGAATGTTCCCCCCTACAGCGAAGAAGCCATAGCCTCGGAGCTTGTTCCCGCGCTGCCCGCACCGGGCTCGATTGTTTCTGAAGAATACTATCCCGCGGTGGATATGAGCCTGCTGACCCTGTCCAATGGTCTGCGCCTGGGCTTTAAGCAGACCGATTTTGACACCAACCGGGTCATTCTCTCTGCCTTCAGTCCCGGAGGAGAAAGCCTGCTGCCCCTGGAGGAACTGACCGCAGCACGCACGGCAGTACTGATTCAGAAAGAGAGCGGCCTGGGAGATTTTACCGCCCAGGAACTGGACAAGTTTCTTGCCGACAAGGATGCCGAGTTCTCCAGCTATATAGGTGCCTATTACGAAGGCTTTAGCGGATCATCCTCTACAAAAGATCTTGAATATCTGTTTCAGCTGATTCATCTGGCGTTTACTGCGCCGCGCTTTGATCAGGAAGCATTCCAATCGGTACAGTCCCGGATAGCCGCCTCTGTATCCAACCGCGACAAATCTCCCCGTACCCTTTTTTCGGACACCCTCACACAGATCCTCAGCAGTGGAAGCCCAAGAAGAGAGCCCTTTACACTGGAAAAAGTGTCGGAAATGGACCTGAATACTGCAGAACAGGTCTACAACGACCGTTTTGCCAATGCCGGGGATTTTACCGTAATAGTCACCGGGGACACCGACCTACAGACAGTGCGAAAGCTGGCGGAAATCTATCTGGCAGCGCTGCCCGCTTCGCACAAACGGGAAAATGTACAGGATAACGGAATCCGCCCTGTAGAACGTCCTGTGGCAGAGACAATACAAAAGGGAATAGAAAACCAGGCAACCCAGCTTTTGATGTTCAACTACCAGGATACATGGACGCCGGAAAAGGCAGTGCTTATAAGCGCAACAGCTTCCATTCTGGATAACATTCTGGGAGAACGAATACGGGAGGAGATGGGAGGAACCTACAGTATTTCCGCCTGGGCAGATCTACATACTGTTCCCTATGAATACACAGAGGCGGGAATATATTTCGGTTCTGATCCGGACCGGGTGGAGGAACTGACACAGGCAGTGCTTGCGGTCTGTGAGGAACTTGCTGAACAGGGACCGGAGGAACGCTTTGTTAACAACGTGGAAGAGGCATACATGCGTTCCTACGAAGAACAGCTGGAACAGAACAGCTTCTGGACCGGTTTCTTTGAATCCGCCTTTAAAGAAGGGCGAAACCCGGAAGATCTGCTTACCCCGGAAGAATACCGTTCTATAGTTGATGCCGATTCTGTCCGGCGGACTGCTGCCGCAATGCTTGACACGGACAATCTGATTCAGCTGCGACAGTTGCCGGAAAATTAGAATACAGGACCTTTGCTCTTCTCCAGGGCATCTTCCATTTCGTCCGGGAGGGGAGCAAAGAAATCGTAGCCGGTGTACTGTTCTACCTGATCAATAGAAAACATAAAATCCGAGTATTTCCGGCCTTCCAGAGCCTCTTCCCTGTTGGGGAATATAAATCCCCAGGCGGAAACTCCGGGTTCGGAGTAGTCCAGAATTACTTTAAAGAAATACTCGGGAACAATAACTCCGGAATCACCGAGTACAGGATATTCTTTATCTGCAATAACCGGTCCGGTGATTACAATAAGAGACTTCTCATCAAGAGCCAGATTTCGTATTGCTTCTTCCAGATCTTTCCAGCTTCCCCTGTTTAGTTCGGGAATCTGCGGCACTACATTTGACATGAGAAAACTGTCTTCCATGGCGTCCTGTGACCATTTAGCATCCGCTGCGGGAATCATATGGCCCCGGTCATAACCTGTACCGGTATAATCCGCAGAAGAAGGTGCGTCAGAACCAAGTTCAGGATCCTTCCGGAAACCATCCTCACGAGGAAGATCCCCTTCCACCTCCTCCCCGGTCAGCTCATAGCCAACCCACAGCGGCACCATATAATCCATACTGTAGACAACGATAAATCCTTCCCGGGTAAGCAGTACGCCCGGAAGTTCCGGAGGCAGAGCAAGGGATTCGGGATTTTTGAGAAAGGCAGCAATATCATCACCAAGAGAACCGGACAGGTCTGAACTCTTACCCCGGTCAACATTTTCCGAACTGTTTCCGGAACTCCCCCCTGCAGCTTCACTTATAGTACTGGTTATGCTGTCTAGCATGGAATCGACATCAACATTGGTCAAACCGGTTATCATGGCCAGCACCAGGACAAGCCCGCCAACAAGAATCAACAGAGGCTGGTTACTGTTCTTCTTAGCCATTGCTATACCTTTCTCAAGGGGAGATGGATGGTGATTTCCGTACCTTCACCAGGGGTGGATGAGATAAGGATATCCCCATGATGGGCATCGATAATATTCTTTACGATAAGCATACCAAGGCCGGTTCCCCCCTGACTGGATGAAGAATAGAAGGGCTCAAACACATGCTTTACAACCTCTTCGCTCATCCCTTCGCCTGAATCTTTAACCAGAATCCTTAAAGACTCATCGGTGGTATCGAAGCGTACGAGAAGCTCCCCTTCCCGGCTCATGGCTTTACGGGCATTTTCTGTGAGATTAACCAGCACCCGAAAAATACGGGCTGAATCAAATATTGCAGTGCGGATTCCCTCAACCTCAAACTTAAGCTCGGCTTTTTTGGAACCAAAACGGCGCCGCACCACCGATTCAAGCTTATGAATAAAGGGTTCCAGCTCTACAGGAGAAAAATCAAGGCGGATTTCCCCTCTGGAATAGTCCAGAAACTCATTGGCAAGCCCTGCCAGCCGGTCGGACTCACTGATGATATTCTCCGCATATTCGATATATTTTTCAGGAAGATCTTCAGACCTTTTGAGGATTTCGGCGTAGCCCTGAACAATGGAAATAGGGTTACGGATATCGTGGAGAATCATGGATGAGAACTTCCCCAGGTTGCTTAAGCGTTCCTGCCGGATAAGCTGATCCTGGGCTTCTCTGAGTTCCCGAACTGCGAATTCCAGCTCCTGGTTACGGTTTTTGAGGTCTTCAAGAAGACTGTCGTTAGATCTCCGCACCATGGCCGAAAGAGACCTGATAACAGCAAGGGCCACCGCGGAGTTCTCACTAATAAGGGTCATAAAGTCATCTTCATGCACAGCCAGGGTAGTTGATTCAACCCGGGCTCTGAGGGTGGCATACCGGGGAAGAGAATCAACAAGCGCCATTTCGCCGAAGGGTTTACCCGGACCATGGACTGTAAGCAGATCCGCACTGGGGCTGTCGTAATTCTTCCAGACCTCAACCTGGCCTTCCATGAGAATAAAAAAGCGGTCGGCAATATCCCCTTCCCGGAAAATCAGCTCTCCCGGCTTGTATATGGTCTCCCGGCAGTAGCGGGCAAGTTCTTCAAGATATTGGGTATCCAGGTGACTGAAAAATGAAACGGTTTGAAGGAAATCAACATATTTACGGGACATACTTTTCTCCCATTCAGGTTAAACCAAAGTCTACCAGTATACTCTTCTGAGGTAAAGACAAAGGTAAAAAGTCAGGAAGAAGGGAGATACAATTTGCCTGCTGTAATGAGTTGACATTCCTTCTGCCATTGTGCTATTTTGGTGCTCACATCGGGCTGTAGCGCAGTGGTTTAGCGTACTTGTCTGGGGGACAAGGGGTCGGCGGTTCAAATCCGCCCAGCCCGAAAAAGAAAAGGGTTCCGTTCGAAAGAGCGGAACCCTTTTCTTTTTCGGGCTTCTTCGTCAACTCTCGGGATTTTCCCTCCGGGAAAACCCTGCCGTTGACTCGGCTCGCGGTGTTGCCTTCGGCAAACCGCTGGCCCAGCCCTTCGGCTTCAGTTTTTGTTCCATTCGAAAGAATGGGGCTTTTTTTGTAGTCGGGCTTCCTTCGCTTGTTCTCGGGATTTTCCTTCAGAAAACCCTGCCACAATCTCGGGCTCGCGGTGTTGCTTCGCAAACCGCTGGCCGATCATTCCAGTGCTAAGAGTTGAACCTTTTTATCAGCAATATTGATTACCAGCTATTTTTTCTTCGGCCTAAATCTTTCAAAGATCTCCTCGTTCATCCGTATGCCAAGCCCCGGCTCCTGAGGTACGGGAACATATCCGTCTTTATCCACAAGGCAGCAATCTCCGAACATGGCAAGCCGCAGGTCATAGGAACCGCCGGAGGTAATATATTCCGCGGCGAGAGTATTTGAACATGAGGCAAGTAGATGGATGCTTGCAGGGACACCGACTGTCGCATGAATGTGAGGCGCCAGGGGTATATTATGGGCCAGTGCCATGGATGCGACCTTTTTTGTTTCTGCGATACCTCCGGCATGAATAATATCCGGCTGAATAATATTTACTGCTCGTCGTGCTATCACTTCCCGAAACTCGTACCGGGTATAATAATTCTCGCCTGCAGCGATGGGGGTTGCAGTATTCTGCACCAGGGATGCCATACCATCCAGATCGTTAATGGGAAGAGGTTCTTCAAGAAAAGTAAGATCAAATGCTGCAAGCTCATTGGCTGTTTTCAGAACATCATGATAAGAATAGCTCTGGTTGGCATCCACCATAATGCCCAGATCCGGTCCCAGAGCTTTACGAACTGCTGCCAGGTTCTTAAGGTCGCGATCCCGCCCGAAACCGACCTTCATCTTAACACCTTTGAACCCCTGATCAACATAACACCTGGCTTCTTCTGCGCACTCTTCCGCAGTAAGCGCCCTCCCGTCTTTGCCAAAGAAACCAGAGGCATATGCGGGAATTTTTTCATAAACACAGCCTCCGAGAAGGTTGTAGACCGGTGTTTTCAGGATCTTTCCAGTGAGGTCCCACAAAGCAATATCTACTCCAGCTATTGCGGTGACAATAGCTCCTTTTTGACCGAGAGCATAGGCACCTGATCCTCTGCCGAGAAGTTTTTCATAGATCCGCTCTCGGTCAAAAGGGTTTTCCCCCAAGAGAAGCCCAGCCAGTCTGTGCTCAACAATGGCTGTGAAAATGGGGATTCCACCGCCGTGTATAGGGCCAGCTTCTCCGTAGCCGCAGGTTCCATCAGCTGCGGTGATTTTAATAATAACCGTATTCCAGCTGTTCCATATTCCGGTGGCATCCCGGGAAGGAACCTTCAGGGGAAATTCCACAGGGAATGCCTCAACACTTACAATTTTCATAGTTTATCTCCTTAGTTTGTTCTCAGGAAATACTATTACAGCATGCCCCTATTGTCAATTGTCAACAATTGTCAATTAGCATTAAGATAGACAACCTCGCTTTAACAGGGTAATTTAATCCATCAGGAAGGAATTATATGGCACGAGGTATTTACAGAACCATCTCTGAACAGATAGCGTATAGAATACGCATAGAGATACTCTCCGGGAGCCTCCCGCGGAACACTCTGCTAAAAGAGCAGCAGCTTTCAGACCGCTTTGAAGTAAGCAGGGGGACAATCCGTGCGGCCCTGCAGCTGCTTATGCGGGAGGGCATAGTGGAAATGACCCCCAATGTAGGAACAAAGGTAGCAGGATCACCAGAACAGGAGGTTGTGGATCTTATTATTCATATTCGTCTTGAAATTGAGGAGTTTGTGCTTCGCAAGGTATGGCAGAATCTGAAGGAAAACTATCTTCCTGCCTGGAAAGAAATATTATCCGGGATGGAATCGGCTGCCAATAATGATAATCTGGATGAGTATATTGAAACTGATATCAGCTTTCACCGGTTCTTTATTGTTCTTCACCCGGAAGATCATGTGCTTAATCTGTGGGAAATGGTACGAAACAGGACTATTCCCAGCTATTCAAGTTTGCGTGATCTAAATCACAGGGTAACTGAGCATCAAAATATTCTAAAAGCAGTGGAAGTCGGTGATATTGAGGCCGCGATTCGATCTCTGCGCGCAAATGTGGTATAAATAGTTTCTATCAGGCATTTTTAATGTCAGATTGAGAGGAATATACACGAAAAAATGCTGCCTGAAAACAGAAAGCCACAATCCCTGAAACAGCAGGTCTACGACCATCTCTCCTCACTCTACCTGGCAAACGAACTGAACCAGGGGGATCCACTCAACGAGGTTGAAATCTCCACCCGGCTGCAAATTAGCCGAACTCCGGTGCGGGAAGCATTTCTCCAGCTTGAGAAGGAGGGAATCGTCGAGATAATTCCCCGCAAAGGTGCATTCATCCGTCGGATAAGCCTACACGATATCATTGAGCTGTTTCAGATCCGTGAAGCCATTGAAGGCATGGCAGCCTCTTTGTCTGCCGGAAGATTATCGCCAGAACTGCTTGCAGAACTTGAAGTACAGTTCACTGCCGCACGCATTGAATCAGAAATTTCCATTTTCCAGAGTGCTGCCGAAGAAGCCGGAGAAAAACTTCACCGCCTGATTATAGAAATCTCCCAGAACAGGCGTATAAAGGAAATTCTGAATAACTACCGGACTCTTCTCGACAAGGAGCACAGGGATGCGGCCTTGATTCCGAAGCGGATTGAAGAATCCTACGTCGAACACCTTCAAATATTACAGGGGCTGCGGACCGGACCGGAAGCAGCCGAGAGTGCCATGCGTCTGCATATCCGTAACACCCGGGATGCATTAATCCGGTACCAGTCATAGACCAGGCTTAACCATAACCGTTCACACTGCATATTTCTCAAGTACATCCGGATCAATGGTAACTCCAAGCCCCGCTCTACAGGGAACCGCCACCTTCCCCTCCTCCAATACAAACTTTTCCACCAGAAGTTCATCCCGTAGAGGATTGGGGCTTTGATCAAATTCTACCATGGGAACATTCTGCAGGGGAACATTATTAGCGGTGTATGGAAACGCCGGAATTGTGCTTATCGCCTGGAGTGCAGCGGCAAAGGCAATTCCAGATCCCCAGACATGGGGTATTAGCATGGTGTTATACACAAACGCGAGAGAACGAATTTTCAAGAATTCTGTAAACCCACCGGTTACACAGATATCAGGCTGCAGAATATCTACTGCCCCTTTCTCCAGAGTTGTACGAAAATCGTAGCCGGTATAAAAACATTCCCCCCCGGCAATACGAATTGGAGACCACTCACGGAGCCGTGAATATCCTGTAAGGTCCTCAGGAGGCACAGGTTCTTCCAGAAACTCGATCTTCAGCGACTCCAGGAGACGGATCATTTTTGCGGCTGATGCTGCGTTATAGGCATGGTTACAGTCGATCATGATTTTAAAATCCTGGCCGACAACATCCCGAATCGTCTTAACCCGGTTATAATCTTCCTCCAGAGACAGGAGTCCTATCTTCATTTTAATCATGGTAAAGCCCTTTCTCAGATACCCCTCAGCCTCGGACCGTAGTGATTCGTAGTCGACTTTTCCATCTTCAAAATCCGCAATCGGATAGTAGCCTCCTGTAGCATAAGCGGAAATACTTTCCCGGTAGGCACCGCCGAGAAGGACGCTTACAGGCTGATTCAGATATCTGCCGGCAATGTCCCACATGGCAATATCCAGCGCACTGATACCTTCAATATAAGGCCCCCGCTGACCAAAATCGCGAGTTGCCGCATACATCTGCTCGGAGAGCACAACCCGGTTCATGGGATCCTGACCCAGCAATCGGGGGCCAAGAACATGATCGATGCAAGCCTTAACCGGTTCCGGTGGTCCGTACTGGCCACCCTCTCCCCAGCCGATATGGCCGTTATCTGTAGTTATTTTAACCAGAAGGCTGTTACGTTCCGGGAAGGAACACTGGGAGGAAAGAAAGGTTTTTCCTTTTAAAGGTACCCGTAATATAAAAGTTTCTATTTCCGTAATTTTCATGATTATCTCCTTCTGCACGATTCTTCATTTACCAATTCTATCACTACTACATGTCGACACAATGTATACAATCTACAATTTATGGTCAAGCTACACCTACCCCGAGAAGAATTGCATTCTCTCTTCCAATTTTTTTAGAATCTGCCGGATTACATGTAGATTTTTGGAACATTTTTAAAACCTGATAAACCGTATCCAGTCAAATAATGTTATGTTATTGGAATTTCAATCATCTGCATCAGCGGAGCAGTCGATCGGTCTATGTAGTGCGGTCGTGGAAAGCAATGGAAAAGGGATGAATATAATTATTGCCTTAAGGTTTGCCGCCCGGCTTCGCTTTTGTCCATCCATGGACTGCTCAGCTTCGCGCCATCCTGCCGCTGACTTGGTTCGCGGTGTTGCTTTGCAAACCGCTGGCCCAGCCCTTCGGCTTCAGTTTTTGTTCCATTCAAAAGATTGGGGCTTTTTTCAAGTCAGGACATTAGTTTACAGTTATGTGTATTCCGATGATTTCGGACAGTGATTCCGGCGGAAAACGGACAGCTGCCTGAAGGAAGTAAATCCTCGTCTTCAGTATGATCAGGTGTCCGTTTTGCGTCAATCTACAGCATAGAGTTTCCTCCTTACCGAGTCCCCGGTTATTACAATTCTATGAGAATGAAAGGCAAGACGGTCCATTATGGCATCGGCAATCGTGGGGTCACCGATAATGCTGTGCCAGTTTTCTACCGGCTGTTGGGCGATCACTATCGTAGATTTTCTCCGGTGTCGATCTTCAAGGATTTCAAGAAATGCCATCCGTGCAGTATGCTCCAGCGGTTCCAGACCGAAGTCATCGATAATGACCAGCTTGTTTTTCATTATGCGTGACAAGTGCTTCAGGTAGGTTCCATCATCCCTTGCCGCCGCTATTTCATTGAATAAACGCGTTGTGGAAAAGTAAGCGACGGTATACCCATACTGACATGCCTGATGTCCGAAAGCCGATCCAAGAAAACTTTTTCCTCCTCCGGTCGGACCCGTGATGAGCAGGTCCTGCCCCCGGGATATCCAGGAGCAGGCTGCAAGTCTTAAGATCTGGTTTTTGTCCAGATTCCGGTCGAAGGTATAGTCGATATCTTCAATCGCTGCCTTATAGCGGAAACGGGCCGCATTGGCAAGGCGCGCCAGTCGGCGATTGTGTTTCTCATCCCATTCTGAGTCGACAAGGTAGCTGATAACCTCATCGGTTGTAAGATCCATATGGCGTCCGGTCTCCTGCAGTGTACGGAAGGCCTGTACCATTCCGTGGAGACGCATCTCGGTCATCTTGTTGATTGTCGCCTGATTATTATTCATCGGTTACCTCATTTGTAGATTGCAGAATCCCGCAGGTTCTTGTGATCGGCGAAGAGAAACACCTGTTTGTTCTGCTGTTCATCCTTTTCTTGTCGCATGATTTCATCCAGATATGCACGAACATCCCGATAACTGATTCTCGAGTAGTTCAACGCACGTCGGCAGGCCCAGTTCAGCCGGTGTGATCCGGCATCCTTTGCCAGGTTCAGCACACCAAGGCAGGATTTGTACGCCTGCTGCTCATGTGGCTTGCTGTTTAATAGATGTGAAATCACCAGGAACGTCTCTTCTCCAATCGACTGAGCCCAGGTGGTAAACTTCTCCGCCGACCATGATTCAACAAACTGATGGTGCCTGGGCATGTGTGCGGACTGTGTGGAGTATTGTCCTTTCTTTCTGCTCCGGCGGTGCTGGGCTACGCGTACATTCTTGTGATATACCGCTATAATTCGCTCATCAAAGATCACTTTGACCTGTTCTCCCTTCAGCTGCCAGGGAACAGAGTAGTAGTGCTTATCTTTTGACAGGATAAAGTGATAGTCCGGTGCAACCTTGTGAGTTTCGAAGTATTTCATTGGATACGGTTCGCCCGGCAGCGTCTTCAGCGCAGACCGTTCGATCTCTTCAAACAACTGACGCCGTGAGATTTGCAGCTTTGTCAGTTTCCGGGTATTGTGTTCTTCAAGAAGTTCTGCGATGGCCTGGTTGAGCTCAGCCAACGAATGGAACCTCTTGCCGTACAGCGGGGCGAATATCCGCTGATAGGTTAACTTGACGGCATTCTCCGCCAGGGATTTGTCTTTCGGTTTATAGGCCCTGGCGGGGATTATCGTCGTCCGGTAGTAATCGGCAAAATCATCGAACAACGGATTAAGCTCCGGCTCATATTTACTCGCACTGAGCACGGCCGCCTTCAGGTTATCCGGGACGAGAGCTCGCGGAACCCCGCCGAAGTACCTCAGAGCCCGTTCTGTGGAGCGGACAAAGGCCTCTTGTTTCTGGCTCTCACTTGCTTCAACATAGGCCAGCTGACTTGCTCCGAGTACCGCAACGAATATTTGTGCCCGCTGCTCATCTCCATCAGGATAGTAAGGGAACGTTTCTCCGGCATAGTCGAGATATGCCATATCTCCAGGCTCGTGGGGCTGACGCATCGTCACCTCACCGCAGTCCAGAAACACCGTAAAGTGGTGACAGAACTGACTGTATCTATATCCGTTTGGATACTTTCTACGGTATTCCTTCCATAGGAACTGCTTCGTCATCCCCCGCTGTTTCAGCCGTTTGGCGTACTCGGGGAACAGTGTCGTTAGTTGTGTATACTGCTCACTTTCTTCCTGCTTTTTCTCTTCGAACAGGCCAAGCAGCTGCTCATCGGTAAGCTTTTGGCTTGCTGCATAGCTGATCCCGGTGCGGCGGAATCGCACCAGATATTCGCTGACTGTGGTTTTAGATACTCCGGTCAGTTGGGATACATCCCGAAGTCCCAGCTTGCTCTCGTACGTGAGCGCAAGCAGTTTACGCATGTGTTTCACATGAATCCTCGCTCTCGACATTCTGTACTCCGTCAAATAGTAGTTTTGCTATTGTGACGAGAGTGCTCGTGTTAATCGAGGATTTCTTATTTCAGGTTAAAGCAATTCCGGCGCTCCGGAAAAACTGTCCGTTTTCGGCCGGAACAGGTGTCCGTTTTTGCCCGGAATCACTGTCCGCTTTCCTCCGGAATGGGTGTCCGTTTTCGGCCGGTGTACACATAAGCAGCTGAATCCTGCTGCAATACAGTTATACAAGGATCACAATATTGATCTCTATACAGAGCCGCTGCAGATCGCCGTTTCAGCACAGCATAACAATGGAGGGCTTGCTGCAGATATTTGGTGGGAATCGGTTAATATCCACCACCTATTCCCAGTTGGAGAAGTCAATGGGAGCCATGGCGCAGCCCGTCCGGGCGGAACAGCGCTTAATTCCGGCCAGGTAGGAGCTTTCCGGGCTGCTCAAAAAATCGCATTCGGTTACCAGAAGAAAACATTGGACTTGGATTCAGCACAAAGCAGCGGCAAAGATACACTATCAGAGATTTTATCCATTATCGATACACTCACCGGAAAACCGCCCATCCCTGATTGCGACAGAGAATACAAACGGGAGTTTCAGGTCCGCATGAGCAAACAAGCTGCAGCAATTCGTAATTCAACTGAAATCAATATGGCAATATCGGAAGCCGTGGATCAGCAGAAGCGTTTTTCCGGCTTGAAAGTGGATCCATGGCGATTGCCCAATGCACTAAAACTGCGCCATATGGTCTTTGGCCACAGAATGTACTTAGAAGCAATTTCAGATTATTTACACAAGGGTGGAGGCAGCCGTGCCTCATCGCTCGTTGCCAGCAACAATAACGAAGAAGGCAGACAAATCCATCCCCTACTTTCTGATTGGCGAATTATTCCAGAGAACACTGCATTGCGGCAAAAAGTACAGCACATTCGATGGAATCCACAGTCAGGAACCATAAAGTGCCAATGGATACCGACGCGAGAAATTCCACAGGAAGAATCGTGGTTTGAAACCATATGGGCTCATTATTTGGATAGGACTGTATTCAAATAAATTGAATCGCTCGAGAACTTTTCATGAATTATCGGATGTATGCATGAGCATATTTTCCATGCTGCGTTCAATATGCTGCTTCATTAAGCTCCTGGCTAACTCCGGCTGTTTTTCTTCGATAGCTGCGGTAATCAAACCATGCTCTTCAAAGGACTTGCCAGCATGTATTGCCGGCTGTATTACTCTCCCGATAAATAGGCCGTTCCAGAGTTGCTCCAAAACAGCTTTGATCTTTGAGTTGCGAGCACCATCCCAGATTGCCATATGAAACGCTTGATTGCAAAGATTCGTCTCATGCATATCCATCACTTCAATGGCTTTTTTCTGGGATTCGTGTATGTGTGCTAATTCCGAAATATCGTCAATGTATGTACACGCTCGTGCGACAGCTTCGCATTCCAGTATCATTCGAAGCTCGAAGTGCTCACGAATGTATTGGTCAGAAACTTCCTGTACAACAGCACCACGGTTTGCCCTTAATTTAATAAGACCTTCGCCGGACAAAATCTGAAGCGCTTCACGAATCGGCATACGTGAAACCCCCAGCATTTTTGCCAACGCATCCTGCCGCAGTTCCTCGCCAGGTGTAAATTTGCCGGAAAATATCGCATTACGCAATTCCGAGGCTACGCGCTCTCTTACCGGTAGTACTTTAATCTGCTTCAACGTCCACATTTCCCTAGCAAGATATTATCCAAATATGATAAATTAATATATATGGCACATCCTTCATAAATGTTGAGGGAACACCTCATTTAGAACATCCTAAACAATCAGGCGAGCACTTTTTCATAAAGAGAGAGCGCTGCAGACAGCTTCACCACACTCCTGCGTACTCGCACTACCGCCTATGTCCTCGGTAGTACTCGCCCCCTCCCTTATTACCTTCTCAATAGCCGCCACAATGGATTGTGATGCTTCATGTTCTCCCAGGTGATCAAGCATCATTGCACCAGACCATATTTGAGCAATCGGATTAGCAATGTTCTTCCCTGCAATATCAGGCGCAGACCCATGAACAGGTTCAAACATGGATGGATACTTTCTATCGGGATTGATGTTTCCTGATGGAGCAATACCTATTGATCCAGTGGTGGTAGGCCCAAGATCAGAAAGAATATCACCAAACAGGTTACTCCCAACTACTACATCAAACCATTCCGGATGCAGTACAAAGTGTGCAGTTAAAATGTCAATATGGTATTGATCAGTAGCAATGTCCGGATATTCACTACTGACTACTTTAAACCTCTCATCCCAAAATGGCATGGTGTGAATTATTCCGTTTGATTTTGTTGCTGATGTCACCTTTTTTGCCTGCCGATGCTTGGCCAGCTCAAAGGCATAGCGGATGATCCTGTCGACACCCCGCCGCGTAAAAATCGATTCCTGTATAACCAGTTCATCCTCGGTTCCTTCATACAACCTTCCACCTGAGTCTGAGTACTCGCCTTCGTTGTTCTCCCGCACTATTACGTAATCAATCTGTTCTGGCGTAGCGTTTTTTAAGGGAGATTTTAATCCCTCAAACATGCGGACAGGACGTACATTAGCATACTGCTGAAAAACCCTCCGCAAAGGTATCAACAGCTCCCAGAAAGATTGCATCGAATTCTCGCAGTTGCTCGAATCCGTCTTTAGGCATCATGCACCCATGTTGCTTATAATACGCACATCCCCATTCAAACTCCTTCCACTGCAGCGTAAATTTGAATTTTCTGGCTGCTTCCGTCAGGACACGAACGCCTTCGGGTACTACTTCAAGACCTATGCCGTCTCCCGCTATCACGGCAATTTTGTACACTCTATCATAATATTCCATCCCCCCCCCCTTAATTGGATCCTGGATCCAATTAATATAGTACTTTGTGGATCACTGACCGTCAATACAAGGGGGGGGGTAACATGAATAACATCGGGAGGCTGCCCGCCTCCTCTATCAAAATAAAGCTTATGTAAGAAAATCTTCCCGCTGTGGAGTAAATATATCCAGGATTCTTGACCCCTCCTCCAAAGCAACCGCCCCATGTGGAACTCCGGGAGGGGCGTAGTAGGAATCCCCTATGGAAAGTTCATACTTTTTACCGTCCATCTCAAAATCAAAACGCCCAGAGAGTATATACCCAATCTGCTCATGGGGATGTGCATGAACAGCGGCCACCGTTCCTTTAGAAAAAGATACTTCCACACTCATCATTTTTCCTTTTGAAGCCAGTATCCTGCGTTTAATTCCGCTACCCAGATCTTCCCAATTGACTTCCTTACAATTAACAACCATCATTTCCTCCTATAGATACATTTGCCCTTCATTTATCTCAATTACTTCCCCGACGATATAAGAATAGTCATCGGAAGATAGAAAGCAGGCAAAATCCGCAACTACTTCATTCTTTTCTGAACCGTCGACAGAGAGTCCACTCCGCCATTCATCCATAAGCGATGGATCACCTTGGCCATTAAAACCAGTCTCATTGGTGCATAGAGAGATGGCATTAACCCTTATACCAGTAGAGACAAGCTCCTTTGCTAAAACCCGGGTAAATGCCAGCACCCCCGCTTTTGTCACCTCATATAATCCAAAGCCTGTGTCAGCTACCTGCTTACTCGAAAAGGGAATCAAATTGATAACTACCCCCACCCCGCTCAACTTAAGATAGGGAATTGCAGCACGGGAGCAATAAAAAACACTTCCAAGATTACGCCCAATAACCTTTTTATATAACTCAGATGACATTTTTTCGATGGATACTTTCTCTCCCAAAACAGTGGCGTTATTAATAAGGACATCGATCTTTCCATAATCTTCGCCAACCTGACCAACCAGCAAACCGACGTCTTTTTCATCGGCCACATCAGCTTGATAGAATGTAGCTTCGATTCCTTTATCTCTCAATTTTCTGATCGCGGCGTTACCATCTTTTTTGCTATTATCACTGAGTGCAACAACATACCCGTTCTCACCAAACTTAAGCGCCGCAGCAAAACCCATTCCTTTTGTCGCGCCTGTTATCAATAAAACTCTCTTATCCAAATCCACTCCTTTATAAGAAAACCTTATACATATAATTCTTCTTTTCTGATTAATCCCCTGATAACTCACAAATGAGCAATATCTGTTTTAATTCGTGAGAAATCAGAAAATCTTATATGATTACCTTGCAATCTAACCAAACCTAATTCAATATAAAGATAATTATCTATAACGCTTCCATTAATAGAGAGGATTTTCTTCTTACTCATGCGAGACACAACGTCTCGAAAATTCATACAGACTGTACAAGACAAGGTCAGCACAGTATCTATTGATAGGGTATATACCGTATATTTGATACCATATTTGCAGGACATTACCGAGATAATGGTCATAATGATTCTTAAATCCAACACTTACGTCGTTACTCTCAAGGTCTTTTTTCATTGAAAGAATTTCTTCACAAAAACCTTCTCCTGCAAACCAGAGCCCTACTGACATATAGACCGGGACAATGAGATGCAGAATAGATATTCCAGCAATCCCACTCCATCCACACCAAGATCCGCAACCTTTATAAGTGGTAGCTCTTTCCAAGACTTTGTTGAAAACATAATACGTTCATGTTTCATTTACAGCTCGCGTACATCAACCCAGCGATTATTTCTTCGGATCAGATCGATAATCTGCTGATACAAACTGCCTTCCTTGAATGTCTGATACGGTTCTACCGCTTTTCCCTCCAGATCCTTTACAAATTCACACGCAAGATGTGTCCAGTTTCTCTGGGTATCGTCCTCTATAGCGGGCAGGGACGATATTATTCCTTCGGGAAGTGCCAACTCTTTCCAGTTCCCCTCGTTCTCCCACAAATATAGCGGACCCTTTCCATAATGCCCTTTTATAAAGACAGCTCCCTTACTGCCATAAAATACCAGGTGATCATCGCTAAAACGGGGAACCAGACCTCCGTGCTTAAATAAGACCGAAACCGGTTGGGCCGCGGGGAAATCACTTTCTATGCGTGCCATTACAGTGTAGGACCACTCGGCATCAGCTTTTTTCCACTTCAAAGCTGGATCATCCAGATCGCTGGGGATAAAGTCTCTACGTACAGCAAAATTGTGGACCCCCTCCACTACCGGAGCCTTTGGCATATCATTCCGGGCGTCCCCACAGACGGCCTGTATCTTCTCACCGAGGACATAGGTCATGATTGACAGCAGATGAGTAAAATTGTTGTTTAATCGCCCTCCCCCATGCTCTATCCTGTGGGACCAGCCAAAGGGAATATTCGGATCCAGGTTAAAATGAGAGATACTTTCTGCTTCCCTCGGTTCACCGATGACACCATCGGCAATAAGCTTCTTGGCATACATAACGGCAGGCATATACCGATAGCTGGCTGCATAAGCAGTCTTTACTTGTTTATCCTCAGACTTCCGATAAAGGTCCTTAGCACGTTCTCCGCTTTCGGCCAGAGGCTTATCACAAAATACGTGGCAACCAAAATCCAGGGCCTCCATAATCGGTTCAAAATGAGCGCCCCCCGGTGTAGCGATTGAGACTACATCGGGATTACACTCCCGGAGGGCTTCGCGCCAATTCGTTCCGGCGTAGGGAATGTGCATATCCCGGGCCACTTCTTTCACTACTTTTTCTGTTCTACCGACAATCCCCACGACTTCAGCGGAGGCTGTTCTAAACGCTTCGGCATGCCCCCGGCCTGCAAAACCAGTTCCAAGGACAAGCACTTTCAGTTTTTCACCCATTGTTTCTCCATATCTGCAATGCACTATTACCCTTTTACGGCACCGGCAGTCACTCCCTTAACAAACTGCTTCTGTAAAAGCAGATAGACGACAATAATCGGAAGTGTTAGAATCATGATTCCCGCAAACAATTTGCCGAATGCCATAGTCTCCTCACCCATGAAAGCCAGGAGACCGACGGGTAATGGTTTTTTTGACTGGGAACTCAGGAAAATCAGGGGAAACCAGAAGTTATTCCATACAAAAACTATATTGAAAATAGCCACCGCAGAGATAGCGGATTTACTTAACGGTAGAATAATCCTGGTAAACAGAACAAAGGATGATGCACCATCGATCAAGGCGGCCTCTTCAAGCTCCCGGGGAATTCCCTCAAAGAATCCGGAAAGGATGAAAGTAGCGAAGGAAATCCTGAATGCAATAAAGATAAGTACAACTCCCAAGATTGAATTGTACATCCCGAAATCTTTTACCAGGACGAACAGAGGCATCAGACTGACCTGTACAGGCACAGTGATACCGATAATAAAAAGAATCTTGATGACTTTTTTCCCAATCAGGTCCCGCCGGCTGAGAGCAAAAGCCGAAAGCGTTGAGAAAGCCAATATAAAACCAACAGATGCGGATGTAATTATTATACTGTTCAGATAATAGAGATAAAACTTGCCTTTTACCCAAGCATCGATATAGTTAACCCATTGAAACTTGCGCGGCAGACCAAAAAGATTTGTATAAATTGCTGAATCCGCCTTAAGGGAATTAATGAATACCAGCCAGACAGGATATATGAAAATTAGTGCAAAAACCGTTAGCAGTCCGTACTTGATAATATTTTTGCGTTTTCGCGTACTGGAGTATTTCATTATCTCCCCTCCTCACTGTCCTTCAGAAAAATCCTCTGAATCATGGATGTAATAACAACAACAAACAGTAGTACCACAGCAATAGCATTGGCATAGCCTACCTTGCGGAAGGTAAAGCCCTGCCTGAACAGCAAGGTTGTTAAAACTTCGGTTGTACCGAAAGCCGATCCGCTTTCTGTCATGATGAAAATCAGGTCGAATGAACGCATACCGAATATAAGCACCAGAACCATTACAATCGAAGCTACCCGGCGAAGCAGCGGCAGCGTAACATGCCAGGTAGTTTGCCAGGAGCTAGCTCCTTCAATTGAGGCGGCTTCATATAGCTCCTCGGGAATCTCCTGAAGTCCGGCGATGTACAGGATCATACTGAATCCCATATTCTGCCAGACATGTACAATCGCAACACTTATAAGTGCGGTATTAGGGTCCGCCAGCCAGGGTGTTGCCAGAGAATCCAGCCCGATAGCTTTGAGAACGGTATTCAACACACCAAAATTCGGGTTGTATATTCCTAATGTCCACATGGAAGCAATTGCAACAGTAGCTAACACTCCGGGAAGGTAGAAAACAGTCCTGAATATGTTATTGATCCTGGATGTCTTGTGAATCAGAAGGGCCACAATAAGCCCCATTAAATTTGAACCGACCATCAGAATGATCGTATAAATAAAGGTATTTTTGAGGGCGGTGTAAAAAATCGCCTCTTTAGTCAGAAGAGTGATAAAATTCTTCAGACCTACAAACTCCATCTTCGGAGCCATTCCATCCCACTTGAACAGGCTCCAAACGAGAGCCGATGCATTGGGATAGATGAAAAATATAAAATATAAAGCCAGTGGTAAGGCAAGAAATGCATAATAGCCTGCATTCCTCTTCAATAGGGCTTTTGTTGCTGCTCTCATCATCGTATCCTCATAAGGAAGTATTCCCCGGGGGAAAAGGCCCCGGGGAATACAATCCAATTGCGTTATGGCTTACATCTACCGTTCAATAGCGTCAATCTTAGCCTGCATCTCTTCAATCACCGCGTCGGTATCTTGACCTACCGCAACCTTGGTAAAGGTTTGGTAAAGCGTATCCTGAACTTCATTATTGGTGTTCGCCAGGTTTGGTCCCAGAACCGGACGTGTGGAATCCATCAGATCCATAGCCATCTGAAGAATAGGCGAATCTACCTTAGTACCTTTCACGGTCGGAACCTGGGAAGTGTGAGCCGAGAAGACCGAAGCCATTTCAGCGGTGGTCATGAAATCATAGAACTTGAGGGCCGCATCGATGTGCTTGGAACCCGGGAAGATCAGGTGGGCCTGGTTGGGTGCCACTACATGCGTAATCTCATCGGGATTGCCCTTGTAGGGGAGAGAGAACATGCCGAAATCCGGAGCCCCTTCAGCCGTAGAAATGGTGCTGGTCCGCCAGGTACCTTCCACATCCATGGCAACTTTGCCCTGAGCAAAAAGGGCGGCAGCACCGTGTTTGTCTACCCCTTCTACGCCATCAACATAATAACCCTTGTCATAAAGCATCTGGATATCTTTGAGGATGGTTGGAAAAGGCTCATCCCGCAGGGTCATCTCTTTCATCGTAATAGCCTGCCAGAATCCAGGAGACTTCTCGGGCATCCAGTGAGCTGCCATCATTTTGTAGTAATTCTGGGCAATGTAGTGCTGGGAAAGTCCAGCAACCAAAGGAGTAACACCGTTAGCCTTCAAAGTATCGCAAATTGCAATAAACTCGTCCCAGGTTTTAGGAACAGAGAGGTTGTACTCAGCGAAAATCTCCTTATTATAAAAGACGCAGTTGGTACTGAGCGCCTGGGAAACACCATAGGTTTTGCCGTCATATGTGGCGGCTGCAACAGCACCGGGCGTAACACGTTTGATGAACTCCTGATCGCTTATATCCAGAGCATAACCGGACTGTACATACGCGGCTAACTGACCTCCGGGCTGGGCTGCATAAAAATCCAGTTCCCCCCCCATTCCGCGGGTGGTTACGATACCGTCGTAGGTGGTACCACCTTTGAAATATTCAACGTTGACCTTGATGTTCGGATATTTCGCTTCAAAGGCTTCAATGATAGCGTCATAGCCGGCCGAGTCATCACCCCGCCAGGTGATAAAAGACAGGGTTTCGACCTTCCCATTTCCTCCTTCATCCTGGCCTGCAGCGCCAAGGTTAACAGTGATTCCCAAAACCAGCAGAACCGTTAAAATAATACGATAGACTCCTTTGTGATTTGTCATATCCTTTCCTCCTAATTTATAATTCCTCTGCACAACGTACAGTTGTTGGAATTCTCTCTACCGGGTGCGTCCTCCACCCCACATATCGATATTGGTACCAAGAGCATTTTTTAATTCATCTGTAGCCTCGGACAAAGCATACAGGGTTGAATCGTCAACCTTGACTTCCAATAACTTAGCCAGCCCCCTGCTCTGCTTAGCATTTCTTGTTCCCACGATTACTCCGCCTACAGCAGGCTGGGCCTTTAGCCATCCTACAGCCAGTTCTTCCATGGAGAGATCCGAGTTTTCGACGATACTCCATATGGTGTCCAGAGCTCGCTGACCAACTTCTTCCGTTCCTTCTTCACCATGACGGCACTGTGACCACTTTCGGCTATCGAACATGCGGGTTCTTGCACGATTTTCAGGAAAGTCGGCAATATTCCGGTATTTTGCCGCCAGCAACCCCTGCATAAGCGAGGAGTAACACATGATCGGGATTCCCTCTTTCTCACATCTGGGCTGAACTTCAAACTCAATGGCACGATACATCAGGTTGTACACAAGCTGGTTGGTGCTCAGTTCCCCAAGTTCCATCGCCTCGGAAAGATCATCGCGACCGAAGTTGGAAACACCGTAGTAGCGGATTTTCCCTTGCTGCTGAAGTTCCTTCAGCGCTCCCATACTATCGGCCAGGGGAACATCCCGGGACGGCCAGTGCAGCAGATACAGGTCCAGAAAATCGGTGCCCAGGTTTTTCAAACTTCGTTCACACGCCTCTTTGATCTCCTGAGGTGCCAAATGCTGCCTGGCAACTTTAGAAGAAATAACGATGTTATTCCGTACATCCCCCAAAGCCCGGTTGAGCAGCTGCTCCGAATACCCATCCCCGTAGGCCTCAGCGGTATCAAAGAAATTGATCCCCACATCGTAGGCCTCACGCAGAGCCTCCAGGGAATCTTTTTCATCCTGCTCACCAAAGGCGCCAGCCCCCCCCATACAGCCATATACAATAGGGCTTGTTTCAAGTTCCGTTTTTCCAAATTTTGCTCTCATCATTTCCATCCTCAATTACAGTATAACGTTTTACCAGCTCCACAATGTTCCGTCTTCAAGTCTGCTGACGGGCAGATATGACCGTTTGTATGGATACCTCGCTGCGGCTGCCTCATCGAAATCAACGCCCAGACCAGGAGTATCTCCCAGATATATCATCCCGTCCTTCACCAACATGTCATACTTGAACACCTCGTTGGAGGTGTCTGTTCCAAAGCCCACAAACTCCTGAATACCGAAATTCGGTGCCCAGATATCAACGTGAGCCTGGGCGGCGTAACAGATAGGAGAAAGGTCCGGTGCACCGTGAGGTGCAGTCCTGACATGGTAAAGGGCAGCAAAATCCGCTATCCGCTTGAGGGCTGTGATACCGCCGGCATGCGTTGCAGCCATCCGGATATAGTCGATCCACTGATTCTCTATCAGCTCTCTGCAGTCCCAGATAGTGTTGTAGATCTCCCCTATAGCCATAGGAGTTGTGGTGTGCTGCCTGACGATTCGGTAACTATCCTGATTTTCCGCGGCTACCGCATCCTCCAGATACAACAGATTGTATTTCTCAAGAAGCTTACCCAGTCTGGCAGCTTCAATGGGAGTCAACCGACTGTGAACATCATGTAAAAGATGAACCTCATTGCCAAAGCGCTCGCGCGCTTTCTCAAAAAGCTCGGATACAACATTGAAGTATTTAACGGTAGACCAGGGATGCTCCGGGGGAAGAGGTCTGTTGCTCTGCAGTTCAAAATGGTCCTTTTTATCGCCCAGAACCCCATAACTCCCATCAAGACCGGGAATCGCAGATTGCAGCCGAACAGCCTTGAATCCCTGGGCTACAAGATCTCCCATATGGTCCAGTGTCTCATCCACCGTATTTCCGCTGGCATGGGCATACACAGTGATTGCCTTGCGGCTTTTACCGCCTAGCAGCTGATATACCGGAAGCCCCGCGGCCTTTCCCTTAATATCCCAGAGAGCCATATCCACAGCTCCAATAGCTGCCATATTTATCGGACCTTTACGCCAATACACACCCTTGTAAAGATACTGCCAGATATCTTCAATATCGTGGGCACTACGGCCTACAAGACAGGGGGCAACGTGTTCCTCCAGATAGGTAACAACTGCCATTTCCCGACCATTGACAGTTGCATCGCCAATGCCGCGGATCCCGCTTTCTGTCGTGATTATCAGCGTAACAAAGTTCCTGCCGGGGCAGCTGACGATTACTTTGACTTCCTTTATCTTCAATTTCCTATCCCCTTCGAATACTAAACCGATTTAGTATGACAAAAAATAAAAAACAACTGGTTTATTTAGCCTTTTAGCTTTTACATAAACCGGTTTATGTACTATAATCCCTCTATTGATGAGCTGTCAAGCAAAAGTTTTTTATATTCCAGAATAGCAGGAAAGACAATATGGGTAAGATTCGAATAGGCGATGTAGCCGACAAAGCTGGCGTGTCCAAGAGCACTGTGTCCCAGTATCTGAACGGACGCTTTAACTACATGTCCGCCGAAACCAAAAAACGCATCAGGAGCACCATCGAGGAGCTGAACTATATCCCGAATCCATTGGCCCAGAGCCTCAAGACAGACAGAACACGCACCATAGGAGTAATAGTCCGGGATATTACCGGCTTCTTTACCAGCCGTGTATTACGCGGCATCGATGATTTCTGCAAGGAGTATAAATACGATGTGCTTATTCATAATACAGACTTCGATCCGGCTACCGAAAGACAGTCATTAAAGAAACTGCGACAGTTGCGTGTCGATGGTATCATCATCGCTTCATCCGGTGAGAACAACAAGATAATCGCCCGAGAAGTGTCCTCCGGATTTCCCCTCGTGCAGCTGCACCTCGAATATGACGACCTTAAAACGAGCATTGTCCTCGCCGACAATCGGGCCGGCGCCTTTGTTGCGACGGAGCACTTGCTCAAGCTTGGGCATAAAAGGATATGTCTGCAAACCATTGAATATCAGACATCCAGAACCCGGCGAGAACGGTTTGAAGGATACTGCGACGCTCTGAAGAAATACGGAATTACTCACGACCCTGGCTTGATCCATTTCTGGAACAGGGAAACGGGCCTCGAAACAGCGACCGAAGAAATACTCAGCATGCCCGATCCTCCCACAGCCTTCCTGTCGCTCTACCTTGCGATAACCAGTAGCCTTTTGAGTGATTTCAGGCGCTTGAACGTGCGGATACCGGAGGACATATCACTCATTGCTTTTGATGAGATTCCAATGGCGGAACACCTGAAAGTACCGGTAACCGTCATTGCCCAATCGCCCTATGAGATGGGTAGGGAATCAGCAAGAATCCTGCTGGATAACATTGAAAAGAAGGACAGTAAGATCGTTCGCTCCATCATCCCCTGCAGATTGATCGAGCGGGAATCCTGTGCTCCCATCCACTACGAATAAGCTGAGCATAGCACAGTTTATATACACCAGAGCCATCAAGCTTTACTCTATCAAATTAGGATAAAAAACCTTCGCAATATTTCGACAGGTCTCTCGAAGATGTTCGCGCATCAGCTTTTCCGCGAGCTCTCCGTTTCTGTCCTCTATCGCTTTTATTATAGCGAGGTGAGATTCCCTCGACTTACTCTCGATTTCCCTGGACTGACTTGAAATGTTGACAGTTAGAGAGTATAGGGTGTGCAGCATTTTATAGTATCCGAACAAGATACCGTTGTTAGCATTTTCTATGATGAATGTATGCAACTGGGCACCAAGTTTTGGACCTTCAGCCTGCATTTCATCATCACTTAAAGATTCCAGAGCTTCCCTGAATTCCTTCAACCTGTTAAAGAAATCTTCATTGCGCAGATGCGAAACCAGATAGGCAGCCATTCCTTCCACCGCCTCCCTAGCCTGGAAAATCTCCATTATTTCCTGCAGGTTAAGTTCGCGTACAAGATATCCGTTTTTAGGCGCTGGTATCAGGAGACCTTCCTTTTCCAGGTT
This sequence comes from Marispirochaeta sp., assembly GCA_963676835.2. GTDB lineage: Bacteria > Spirochaetota > Spirochaetia > JC444 > Marispirochaetaceae > Marispirochaeta. The sequence goes on along the minus strand of CAXXFF010000002.1, from coordinate 1,861,253 downwards.
CCAGAGGACTTCCCGCATTGGAGTCCGACTCAATCCGTACTTTGAACAAAGCTCTTTTTCCAGAATATGGTCGCCTGGGGCCAGCTTACCGGTTCGAATCTGCTTGTGAATGTCCTTGTAGACACTTTCCTTGTTGTGTTTTTCCGAGTACATACCTTTGTCACGCTATGATAAAATTTTGTATGCGTCAAGCTAGGCCATCTGTCTTCTCTGGCTGTAACTCATTATTAGATCAATAATAATGCCCGGCCGAGTACAATAGCCGGGCTTACTGCTCTAGTTGATCAAATTCATGGAAATAAGAATATCTTTTAATTTAGCCCTGTTTTCGATCGTCAGGGGACGCACAGGTAGGCGCGCAGGCCCCACCTCCAGGCCGATCAGCTGTAACGCTTCTTTCACAACAACTGGAAAACTTCCAAGGTCGAATGCGTTCCTCAAAGGGGCAAGTTCTGATTGCGCCTTCCTGGCCTGCGCCAGGTCACCGACTTGTACTGCATTATAAATACTCGATACCAGCGCAGGAGCAACATTAGCGGTAGCCGCAACAGCCCCAACGGCACCGGAAGTAAGTTCATTGTAGATGCAGGTATCACGTCCACAGAATAGATCGAAGTTTTCCGTACTACTGAGTATATTATTCACATAGGTAAGATCGCCGCTGGAATCTTTCATACCAACAATATTCTCAATCCCAGATAACCTGGAGATAACTGAAACCGGAATTACACTCCCGGTTCGCCCCGGGTTATTGTACAGATATACTGGAAGCGCGGTAGAATCAGCAATAGTTTTATAGTGATCGTACAGCTCCTGTGCATCAGGGGTAATAAAATAAGGATTTATTACGGAAGCAGCGTCAACACCCGCCTTTTCCGCTGCTTTTGTAAGATTGACTGCTTCTTCCGTCGTTACAGCAGCGGTACCGGCAAACACATAAAACTTACCGGCAGCCTCATCAACCGCGATTTCATACGACCGAACTCTTTCTTCGAAGCTGAGGGAGAAGAACTCACCCTGGCTGCCACCGATAAATACGCCCGAGCAGCCATTGGAGACTACATGGCGGATCACCTCACGAAATCTCTCTTCAGATATCTTCTTCCCGTCAGAGGTAAACGGTGTAACCACCGGGGGAATAATGCCTTTAAAATCTATATTCACAAAAAGTGCCTCCTTATAAACTTACGGAAATATAGTTACTGATCACACTGAATCATCTGCCGATGAATCATTTCTCTTCAACAGCCACAGCTCGCTCATGTGATATGTTATTGACTCTTGGCAAAAAGATAGCAAAGAAAACTGTCAACAGCAGGAATATAAGACTGTCAAAACTTGTTATAAAAATCAGTGGGTTGCCGTTGCTTATTGACATAGCTGTGCGCAGGTACAACTCAAACAGCGGCCCCAGAATAACACCTAAAATAAAAGGCACTTTGGGGTAATGCTGTTTGCCCAGAAAATAAATCAGAATTCCGATTACCAGAGCTACGAACATCTGAAAGAAATCCAAGGTAGACGAATAGACTCCCAGGATCGCAATCAATCCAATTGAACTGTATAAGGGTAGCCGGGGGATTTTTGCAATCTTTAGATAGAACGGGCCAAAGAGATACAGCGACAGTGGCAGTAGGATCATTGCTGAAAAAAGCAGTGCAATAAACATGGGTGCAATATCAGCCATCTGATTTGCCAGCAAAGTCGGGCCGGGGACAATTCCATAGATCATTAAAACCCCAAGCACAACAGCTGTAACACCGTCTCCGGGAATCCCCAAAGAGAGCATGGGAATCAAAGCTCCGCCACAGACCGCATTATTAGCGGTTTCTGCTGCAACCATTCCTTCAGGGTATCCTCTTCCATATTTTTCAGGATGTTTGGAGCTTCGTTTCGCTTCAGCGTAAGAAACGAAGGCAGCCATCGATGCCCCACTTCCCGGCAGCACCCCTATTACATAGCCGATCAATGCGCTTTTCAGGTAGGTCAAAAAGCCGATCTCTTTCATCTCTTTAAAACTGGGAAAGAACTCTTTTCTTTTAAACCGCCTGGAACTCGCTTTATCTACACGCTCTTTGTACTCTTTATTGTTAACTGTTGACTGAGAGAGCAATTCGCTAAGAGCGAAGGCGCCAATGATAATGGTTGTAAGCTCAATACCCTGGAGCATACTGGGGATCTGAAAAGTAAAGCGGGAATTATTGCTTAGTACATCCATACCAATTGTGGAAAGCATGCACCCAAATACCAGAGATATGAGCCCCTTAGCCTTACTGTCTGATAGTAGAGACACAACAATTAAGGCAAAGAAAATAAGCGCCGTCTTTCCTGGGGTGCGGATATGAAGAGCAAGTTCCATTGTTAAAGGAGCCACAAGGATCAGGAGAATACTGCCAATAGTTCCGCCAATGGCCGATCCTATTGTAACGGACCCGATGGCTTTAGCGCCTTCCCCCCTGTTCATCATAGGATGTCCTTCCAGGCTGGTCATCATTGCGGCTGGTGCTCCTGGTATATTAAGCGTAATTGCTGAGATAGAACCTGAATATGTCCCTGCCATATATATGCCGGCACAAACAACCAGAGCCTGCGAAAGTGGCATGGAGTAAGTCATGGGCATCAGCAGGACTATTGCCAGAGTAGCAGTCAAACCTGGCAGACAACCAAAAATGATACCTATAAAAAATCCGAGGCTCAACAACAGAATTGAATAAGGATCTGTCAAAAATGAAAATCCTTCTAGAATTTGCAGAAGACTATTCATTTCCAAACCTCCGGAAAGAGAATATTGAAGAAACCAACATAGAGAACATATACAAGTACACTAACAATTACTGACACGATAATTTTTCTTAAGTAGTTTCCAAACTCATCATCATATATCAGCTGAAAAAGAAAAATATAAATAGGAGCCGAAATGGTATATCCTAAATATTTAAACAATACGATAAAGGCCACAGTTAAAACTGTGATAAAAAAAGGCTTGTATTTTACATCTACGACCAGTTTTGACGAACTTCCTCCATCCCGCTCGGGGACAGCACCAACTGGTACTGCAGTCTCCAATTTCTCTTTTGTTTTCAATAGCCCATGTATCAACAGATACACGGCGACGGGAAACCCCAGGACAAATAAAAGTACAGGAAAAAAAGATTCCGATGGTAAACCATCCTTTACAATCCACCCCATACGTAAAGCTTCTGCTAAATAGCCCAGCAGAAAAACGATTATTCCGACTGGTGTCAGAACCTCCGCATTTAAATATGTTGCTCTGCTATTCATAACAAAACGACTCCTTAAAAAATGGACGGCAGAAGTGTTTTCTGCCGTCCGTCAAATTCGAATATAGTTCGAATCCTCAGGTTTTAATCAATCAACCCTTTGTCTTTCAATTCCTGAAGAGCATTGAAGGCTCTTTCCTGAACCCCCTTAACGTAGGCTACAGAATCAGCTCTGTTCATGGAGACAGGCGTAACTCCAATCGAAGTTGTAAAATCGGTAAACTCCTTACTCTCGACTGCCATTTTAAAAGTATCTGCCAGAAGCGTGATAATATCTTCAGGTGTGCCTTTTGGAACTGCAAGTGCAAAGAAAGACCCACTCTGCATACTTTCAGGCATTCCAAGGTCAGGACAAACGGGGACATCCTGGTACTTCATATTCTTTTTCGGACTGAACTCTACCAGACCGATAGCGTCTCCGGAATCTATAATAGGAGCAAAGTCTCCGAGACTATTAACACCAACCGCCAGTTCCTTGTTTAGAATAGCTTCCCGCATGTTTCCAGAACCTGGATATGACACATTGTTAAATTTTACACCATACATTTCTTCCACCTGGCGGACTATCATATAAGTCCGTGAGCCAGCACCCTGGTCTGCTACGGTAATAGTGTTCGGCGCAGCCTTCGCCTTGGCGATCAGATCATCAAATGAGGTGATACCGCTGTGCTTTCCAGCAACAAAGGAGTCTGCTTCCGCAGAGACCATTCCGAAAATCTCAAGTTGATCCAGATCATACCCTGGCAGGACTTCATTCCACACAGCTGAAACAACAGAACCATACAGAAGCTGCCCGACTGTATAGCCATCGGGTTTTGCTTTCATCAACAGACTGGGTCCGTTTGCATCGGAAGATCCACCCTTGTTGACAATATAGAAATCTTCGCCCAGATCCTTTTGCGCAATGGCACAAATCTTTCTAGAAAGTGCATCAGCACCGCCACCAGCATTTCCGGCTGAGATAAACTGAATATCCTTGGTGGGATATTCCTTTTCGCCCTGTCCTTCAGCGAAAGACAGTCCGGCTACTATCAGCACTAAACACAAAACTACTAGAATCCTTTTCATAAACACTCCTTATCCGATGGATATATATGTTGCTCATCTACATATGCAGATTGCTACAACCAGCGCAAACGATAGACACACAAGCAAAACGCACGCGCATCTGCTATTCAGCCTGCAGGCATGCCTGACGGGCCTTCAATAACTTTTTCTATGTCTTGATTTTTATGAACTTCTTCGATATGGAATCAATTTCGTTTATTAGTATACTTCATGTATTTTTTTATGTCAAACTAAATCGTTTCATTAATAGTCTTTTTGTATACTTCTTGTATTCTCTTATTGTCTAATGGTTTGAAATTTGTAACCCAGCTGATTTGAAACAGTGCAGTTTGTTGCATAAAACCCTTTTAAGTAAGTACTTATTGGTAAACACGCATGTAGGTTAGCAATTTTTCCACTTATGACAGGCGACTAATCATAGAACAGCATTAATTTATAAAACACACAAATACACAGCTTACGTATACTCCATGTATACGTTTAGTACAATCAGCGGACTCGAACAGATAAGGCCCGTCAACTACAGAAAGAACTGACAGGCCGAACTCTGCTGACTCCTGCAACCAGTGATTCTTTACCTAAACAGCTGCATTCAGCACATTTAAAACGTCGCTGTGAGACATAGGTCGAGCCCCGGGAACCTTGTCTCCCTCCAGAGTGCCATACATCCTAATAACATCGTCAGCAATGACCTCGTTTTTTCCGGTAATCCCTACATCAGTCAACGTCAGCAGCATCCCTACCGACTGAAACCAGTCACGCACTTTCTGGTGAAGCATCTTCGCAGCTGCAACATCATTCCTCTCAGCAACGCCGAAAACCCGGCGGGCAAGTTTTGCCCAGCGTGCCGGTTTCGCATCAGCAAAATACTCCAGATACGGAGGAATAATGACTGCAATTCCACGGCCATGGCTTACATCGAAGTGTCCGCTTAGCTGGTGTTCAATGAAGTGGATAGGGATCGAACCGGTTCGACCAAGGGCCTGTAGCCCTGACCAGCCAAGGATTGACGCAAGCGAGAGTTCTCCCCTGGCATCTAGATCCTCAGGATCCTCGATTACCCGGTCAAGACATTCCATTACTGTCAGTATCAACCCTTCGGTAATCCGGTCAGCGATCTCCGACTCGGCATCGCTGGAAAGATAGTGCTCAATCAGATGAGAGAAGATGTCGATGCTACTGTCGAGAGTAATTTTCTTTGGCAAGGTAGCAAATACCTTGGGATCGATAATCGCCATCCGGGGTATTCTATGTTCGGAGCGGCAGAAGCTCTTCTCGTTTGTCTCCCAATTAGTAATCACCCCTCCGGCGTTGGCTTCCGATCCGGATGCGGCTACGGTAGGCACCGCTACAATCGGATACGCCCCGGTATAGACTTTTTCTTTCCGCTCTTTAAGAATCACATAATCCCAGCAGGATCCACCACAAAACGCTGTTGCGGAGATATACTTTGATGCATCGATAACACTACCGCCGCCTACGGCGAGAATATAATCACATGCTTCACGCTTAAAGACTTCCACTCCGGCATCAATGGTTGTTACGCGCGGATTCGGTTCAATGCGGTCATAGAGAATATAGGAGATTCCTGCTTTATCCAGCGACTCCAGCGCCTTCTCTACAACCCATACGCCTTTTCCCGGCTGTGCGTACGAAACAACCATGGCCTTCGTGCCAAATCCCTTGGTTAATTCGCCAACCTTCTCGAGGTTTCCTTCTGCATAGTTCAACTTGGTCGGCATACTCCATTCAAAATTCGTCATATTCATTTTCCTTGTAATTTGTTTTATCCCGTACTGATATGGATTCCGGAAATATCAGGGGATATAGAAGGCAGAGGGATTTTCGCATTTGAACCGTTGGTACCAATCCTGAGCCAGCTGTTGTACCGTTAATACAATCCAACCACTTACCAGCACATCAAACCAGGGCTCTATGCCGCTGGCGGCAACAATAACTCCTTCATACTCAAAGGATCCGTAAAAGGTCACATCACCCGAGGACAGGGTTGCGGGAGCATTCAGGTGCTTATGCATATTCCCTTTGCCATCCCTCCATGCTTGTTTAGCTTTCGCCCGCGCCAGCTCATCGTAAGGGTTCTCCCAATTTGATTTATCGCTAAATGAGCATTCATAGAGGATCGCCTCCTCGAAACCAGTCTCCCAGGGTTTCTTCGTGGGATCCATAACTACAACATGCATATCCCTGCGTTTGGCTTTCTCGTTTAACAGAACAGTTATGGCAGGCCTGATGACTCTAATCGCTTCTTCAGCCAGTGTTTTATGATCCATAACACCCTCTATCGTTTCTCTATTTGAAACTCCGTTTCATATATATATACTAAGGGTGCGTTTTTTATTTGTCAACAGGACAACTCTTAATATGAACACTTTTTTCTTGACTACAATCGACATTTCGTATTATGAAATTCTCATGGAAGTTTCCGAAAAAAAACTTAACACTGTAGGCAAAGCTATCGGGGTTATTGAAACCATATTCAACAAAAACAGGCCCCTGAGCATCAAGGAGATTGCTGAAGCGCTAGGCTACAACAAATCATCCCTGCATCATCACATAAAGACCCTGACCGAAATGGGTTATCTGCAGAAAGATGATGAAACACGCAAGTACGATATAGGTTTGAGTCTTGTAAGGGCCGGGCAATCCTATCTTCAGCGAGTAAACGTAAGAGAAAGAGGACATTTTTATCTTGAGGAGCTAAGCCGCAACTTAAGTGAGACAGTGCATCTACTGGTTCTCGATAACAAAGAGGCCGTTTATGTGGATAAGGTGGATGTTAACCATCAGCCTGGAGCTTTGAAATGCTCTTCCTTCATTGGCCTGCGAACAGATCTATACTCTACCGCCGCCGGAAAAGTGCTGCTGGCTCATCTGGAGCGAGGAGCTCTTGAGACAATTATTAAAGATCTTGAGATGAAGCCTAAAACTAATTTTACTATTACCGATAAAACTAAATTGTTAGATGATCTTGAATTAGTCAAGCAGCGTGGATATTCACTAGATTTGCAGGAGCATGCATTAGGGATGCAGTGCATCTCAGTTCCAGTACTCAATCATCATTCTCAGTGCGTTGCGGCTATCAGTGTCTCATGCTCCACCGCAATTATTGCTAGGAACACCTTGGAAAATGAAATACTTAGCGAACTTAGAGAAACTGGAAAAAAGGTTTCCGTGGCTATGGGGTATTCACCAAGCAACTCGTATCAGGATCATTCATAGTTACTTTTCAACGGTAGCCAGTAATTATAGTGCTACTAATATATCTATATCACATAGAATAAATTTGTAGCCAAATTTGTGACCAAAAAATCTTTCCCTTGGAACGGGAATCCGAGGTAACACTTGGGAATAACATTGACTTAATTGTCTACTCAATATACTTTTATATAGTTATAGTAGGAATACAAAGGAACCCGTAGGATAAGGGGGACTTGTCTGGGGGACAAGGGGTCGGCGGTTCAAATCCGCCCAGCCCGAAAAAGAAAAGGCTCCATTCTTCGGAATGGGGCCTTTTCTTTTTCGGGCTTCTGCGTCAACTCTCGGGATTTTCCTTCGGAAAACCCTGCACAAGCTCGGGCTCGCGGTGTTGCTTCGCAAACCGCTGGCCCAGCCCTTCGGCTTCAGGTTTTGTTCCAATCGAAAGATTGGGGCTTTTCTTTTTTCAAGCTTCCGGGTTTTTTCCTCAGGAATAATTCTATACCTTCTCTGACTATTCCATAAGAGTCTGTGCCAAACAATTGTTTTTATGATAGGCTTTATCTATCCGCATCTACGTTCTTAAGAACCAAATACAGCTAAAACCAGGAGCAAACCATGAGTCAGAACATAATATATACAAAAACAGACGAAGCCCCGGCCCTGGCCACGGCATCACTCCTGCCCATTATTAAGACCTTTGCAAAAACAGCCGGGATCGATGTTGAAACCCGTGATATTTCTCTGGCGGGCCGCATTCTGGCGGTATTCCCCGAATATCTTACCGAAGAGCAGCGAGTTCCCGATTCTCTGGGAGAACTGTCAGAGACTGTAAACCGGCCCGATGCCAATATCATCAAACTTCCCAATATCAGCGCTTCCGTTGCACAGCTCCAGACAGCCGTTAAAGAACTGCAGAAGAAGGGATACGCTCTGCCGGACTACCCCGAATCACCCGCAAATGAGACAGAAAAGGCAGTCAAGGCAAAATATGACAAGGTTAAGGGAAGCGCTGTGAATCCGGTTCTCCGGGAAGGAAACTCCGACCGACGGGCCCCGAAGGCGGTAAAGAATTTCGCCATGAACCATCCCCACTCCATGGGAGAGTGGTCCAAAGAATCGAAAACCCATGTTGCAAGTATGAACAGCGGAGATTTTTACGAAACTGAAAAGTCGCTTACCCTTCCTGCCGTCACCTCCGCCCGGGTAGTTCTTCATCAGTTGGATGGCGGGGAGACTGTTCTCAAAGAGAGCATCTCCCTGTTGAAGGATGAGATACTGGATTCCGCAGTAATGTCCCGCCGGGACCTGCGGAGTTTTCTCGCTGAACAGATAAAGGAGACAAAGCAGCAGGATATCCTTTTCTCGGTACACCTGAAGGCAACCATGATGAAAGTTTCCGATCCAATCATCTTTGGACATGTGGTTTCGGTTTTCTTTGAAGAGGTTTTCGAAAAGTACCGGGAGGACTTCAATACCCTGGGAATCAATCCCGATAACGGCCTGGCAGATCTCTTAACCAAAGTTGAAACACTGCCTGCAGAAAAACGGGATGAAATTCTCAAGGAAATCAATACCTGCATGGAACAGCAGCCGCAATTGGCCATGGTAAACTCCGATAAAGGAATTACCAACCTCCATGTACCGAGTGATGTTATCATTGACGCTTCCATGCCCGCGGCGATCCGGTCTTCGGGAAAAATGTGGGGGCCCGACGGGCAGCTGAAGGACACCAAGGCAATCATCCCCGACCGCTGTTATGCCGGGGTCTATCAGGAGACCATCGATTTCTGCAAAGAGAACGGTGCCTTCGATCCCCGGACTATGGGAGATGTTTCCAATGTGGGGCTCATGGCCCAGAAGGCGGAGGAGTACGGCTCCCATGACAAGACCTTTCTGATTCCCGCTGCAGGAACAGTAAAGATAAGCGATGATCAGGGAAAACTCCTCATGGAACAGCACGTTGAAGAGGGAGATATCTTCAGGATGTGCCAGGTCAAGGACGCCCCGGTACAGGACTGGGTTAAACTGGCGATAGAGCGAGCCCGGGCAACACGGAATCCTGCAATCTTCTGGCTCGACCCTGCCCGGGAACATGATTCCCGGCTGATCGAAAAGGTAAAGCTTTACCTGCCGCTTCATGATACTGAAGGGCTGGATATCCGCATACTCTCTCCGCGGGAAGCAACAAAGCTGTCCCTTGAAAGAATGAAAGAAGGAAAAGATACTATCTCTATAACCGGTAATGTTTTAAGGGATTATCTGACCGACCTCTTTCCTATCCTTGAACTGGGAACCAGTGCCAAGATGCTCTCAATTGTCCCTCTTATGAACGGCGGAGGGCTGTTTGAAACCGGTGCAGGAGGATCGGCACCGAAACACGTACAGCAGTTTGTCGGAGAAGGGCACCTGAGATGGGACTCTCTGGGAGAATTTCTCGCCCTGGCAGTCTCTTTTGAGCACCTGGGAGTTAAATTTGACAATCCAAAGGCTCTTGTTCTGGCAGAAACCCTTGATCAGGCTACTGAACGCTTTCTGGAGACTCAAAAATCACCCTCACGCAAGGTTAACGAGATCGACAACAGGGGAAGCCACTTCTACCTTACTCTCTATTGGGCTCAGACTCTGGCAAATCAGGATAAGGATGAAGATTTGAAGAAGATCTTTACTCCCCTCGCAGAGGAACTTTCCATAAAGGAGAGAGAGATCAATAAAGAACTTCTATCAGCTCAGGGATCTCCCGTGGATCTGGGCGGGTACTATATGCCTGATGCGAAACTCTTAAATGAGGCAATGCGCCCCAGTTCAACCTTCAACAAAGCCTTAAGCATCATTTCATAAATCGGGTGTGAAAATCACAATCAGCAGGAGTACACCAGTTTGAACAGAGTGCTCCTGCTGAACATGGATTTTTTTCTTACCACACCTTCATTTCGCAAATTTAATCCATAAACAATTATTTGACTCAGTCACGACCTCGCTGTAAAATTCAGAGTAATGATCAATCTATATAATTACCTGAAGGAACTTTGCAGCATACAGGAACAACGGAAGAAGAGAGTATGTCATTAGAATATACGACTGTTGAAGGCCCCCTTACTGTACCCGAAATAACCATGTACTCAATTTCATATTGTGATGCCTGTAAAAGTGCAAAGGAATACCTGAAAAACAAGGGATATACCTTCAGATATGTATACGTTGACCTGTTACCGGAAGACGAAAGCCGCAGAATACGCAAGGAACTGCAGGGAGAGAGGCAAACCGGGGCACTCTTCCCGGTGCTTGAGTTAAATAATACAGACCGGCTTTACGGCTTTATTCAAATTCTCTGGGAAAGAGCTCTGAAAAGAGCTGCATCATGCTGACATCTTTTCTCTCTATTTAAAAACTGCCGTCAAAGAGCGGCCCGACAGACCACATCCCAGGCACTGATCTGCCCTGCATTTTTGATTCACACACCATAGCTGTAACTCTTCATCACCATATTAATTTCCTTATTAATTTTCATGAACCTCCTGGGGCACGAGTACTGTTTCAGGCTTCATAAGGAACCTTCCGCTCCATAAGGTGCATTGCTGCACATACTGCATAGATATTTTTGTGCTATTTTCACATACATATATTTTTTATGTTATTTTTTCACAATAAACATTGACACTTTACCGCGCATGCTATAGCATTATTCCCGGAACAGTTAATTCGCGTATGAATAAACAGTTAGCCGGCTTGTTGTTAACTCACTATACATAAGGAGAACACATGAAAATTGAATATACAGAAATTGACGGACAGACTAAGACACCCGAAATTACCCTGTACTCACTTTCCTACTGTGGAGCCTGCAATACTGCCAGAGAACTCCTTGAAAGTCTCGGCTATGGCTACCGATACGTTCAGGTGGACCTTCTGCCAAAAGACCAGATCCGGGAAGTACGAAGATATCTCCAGGGAGAATCTGCAGCTAAGGTTATGTATCCTGTTTTGGATATTGCCGGAGAGGACAAAATTTTCGGTTACGTACGCTTAAAATGGCTTGATAAATTGATTGGCAAGATTCCAGCCTGAGAATCCCTTTAATAGCAGTTTTACTAAAACCTCTGTGCAGAGCATCCGCACAGAGGTTTTTCTCTTTCAGGCCATTTCGTCTACAACATTTCCCTGCCAGCTCTGGAGCGAAGATGATTTTGGCTCTTCGCTGTTAGTGGCAAGCTCTCTGGCTTTTTCCGCGGGACTCTCCAGAGTTTCCTCAGAATCTACACTATTCACTTTTGACTGATCCGTTGAAGGAGTCTGATTCATTCCCTGTACACTGTAAATATTCATCTCTTTATCTCCCCTGTTGGGCTGTACTAATCAATATTATGAAAAAGTGCTGCGAAATCCAGAGAAAAATGAAAGTTTTCCAAACTAATCCCAGGGGAACTTGTAATCGAGACTCCAGCGGTCCCTGAGTTCCTGCATCTGCTTCTGCAAAACTGGCGGAACCGGACAACCGTGTTCTTTCCTGTACTGCCAGGCTTCCCACTCCTTCTCGCCTGCGGTGTAGATTCGGTCATGGCCTTCCGCTTTCTGGCTGTTACGCAGATCACGCATGATTGCTCCGGCCACACGTTTAAAAATTCCCAGCCCCATAAAAAAATCGGGGTTGATCACAATGAAAAAATGGCCCAGCGGATAGGGGATGCGTTTTCCCTCTTCATTAAATCCATTCAGATCTTTAAGGAATGAACCGTCCTGCAGCGCAGCAGAAAGTACTTCAACCACCGTGGCAAAACCGAACCCTTTGTAACCGGCTGTTTCCTCCCCCACTCCTCCAAGAGGTGCCAGGGCTGCTTTTCCTTTAGTCAGATCAACAAGAATCTGATCGGTATCCACCCGGGTTTTTCCGTCCCGGCCGATTACCCAGCCCGGAGGAAGATCCTTTCCCGCCCGGCCGTACATTTCAATCTTACCCCGCTGGGTTACCGAGGTTGCGCAATCCAGCACAAAAGGGAATTCTTCATCTGTAGGAAAGCCTATGGTAAAAGGGTTGGTTCCAAGCATATTCTCCACTCCGAAAGTCGGAGCAATTGACGGCCGTGCATTTGTACCGGTTATTCCGATCATGCCGGCATCACAGGCCATAAGAGAATAATAACCGGCAATCCCATAGTGGGTGGAATTACGTACCGCAACCATTCCCATACCCTTTTCACGGGCTTTTTCAATGGCTATTTTCATGGCCTTTTTTGAGACCACATGACCCATGCCGTTATTACCATCTAATACAGCAGTAGTTGAGGTTTCTTTAATCACATCTATCTTTGTCAGCGGGTTCAGTATCCCCTGGTCAATCCGGTCAATATAGATAGGCTTGAGCCTGCCGATCCCATGGGAGTCGATACCCCGCTTATCGGAAGTAATAAGTATATCGGATACAACCTCCGCATCCTTTTGCGGCAGACCGCTTTTAAGCAGACAGTCTTTCATAAAATTCTCAAGCAGGTCAAAATCAACCCACTCACACTCTGTATATTGATCCTTGTACGCCATATGACGCCCCCTGTTAACATAAATCTAACACTTTAAATAATAATCCAGCTCAATGGAGACTGCAACAAGATGAGTTCTACCCGGTCCGGAAACCGACATCTCGCTTTTTAAGTGCAGCCGTCTCAATTCAGGTGTATACTGAATTTTGAAATTTTACCAATCTGAATGGAGAAAAAATGAAATCAACCAGTGTTAACATTCTCTGGCTTGGACATGCTTCTGTCCAGGTCTCCTTCGACGGCCGTTCAATCCTCTTTGACCCCTGGATTAAGGGGAACCCGAAATGCACAACAACCATGGATGATCTCGGCAAGGTGGAAACAGTCTGCGTAACCCATGGCCATGACGATCACATCGGAGACTCGGTGGAGATTGTTGAAAAGACAGGAGCAAAGCTCATCTGCAGCCCGGAAATTGCCATTTATGCAGACAAACGGGGTATCGCTTATGACACCGGTTCATACCCGCTCAATATCGGCGGTTGCTACGAAACGGATGATTACTGCATAACCATGGTTCAGGCCCTGCATACCTCGGATATCCTGGGCGATGAGTTCAAGGCGGACGGGACCGTAATGCCCGGCTCGGGCGCTGCAGGCTATGTGCTTGAGTTTAAATCCGGTTTTACCATCTATTATGCAGGTGACACAGGAGTATTTCTGGACATGGCCCTTATCCGAGATCTGTATGCACCTGATTTTGCCATCTGTCCCATTGGGGGTAAATACAACATGGGTTTTCGGGAAGCAGCCTATGCAGCAGAACTGTTGGGCGCCCGCTATATGCTGCCGATCCATCACGGGACCTTCCCCAACCAGATGCTCAATTTCGAAAAGCTTGAAAAAGCCCTGCAGATAAGAGCCCCGAAGGTAAAGCTTGTTAAGTTGAAACCTTCTGAGTCCTATTCCGTTTAAGAGAATACTGACTGATATTTCTAATTATGTATAAGGAAAGAAAATGATTGAATTACAGATAAGCCTGGAAGCTCTTCCGGGAAAAGACGAAAAGCTGGAAAAGATTTTTGACACGGTGTTTGCCCCGGCAATATCAATTCAGAAGGGATTTAAAAGTGTATCTCTTTTGAAGCAGAGCAATACCATGCACGGCTACCAGATTCAGCTGCGCTTTGATACTGAAGAACAGCGCCTGGCCTGGGTCGCCTCCGATGAACATCAGAAAGCATTTCCAAAGGTTGCGGAGCTTTGCGGAGCCGTAAGCTGGATGGGATTTGAGGTTGCAGGGCATACGGCAGGATAGAGGTTTTCCTGTTTTAGCATGCGGAGGGCGGCGGGAAAGCCGCCCTTCAGGCAGAAGCTACTTCGCCTTCAGCACATTAATAACTTCATCCGCATCCTTCGCGGCAATCAGCTGCTCCCGTATATCCGGGTTGTTCATTTTCCGCCCGATACCGGCAACAAGCTGAATATGGGGCCCGACTTGGGCTTTGGGAGAAAGAATAAGAAAAAACATGGTCGCAGGATTTCCGTCCAGGGAGTCAAAATCAATCCCTTCTTTCTTAATGCCCACCACAAGAATAATGGTTTCCGAAGCATTACATTTCGCATGGGGAATCGCTACACCATGTTCAAAACCGGTGGACATGGAGGCTTCACGTTCAAGCACCGATTCCAGGGCAATCTTTTTATCAGCAACGCCGGCAGCAACGGCAATATCGATAAGTTCTTCGATTACAGCGTTCTTGCTGCTGCTTTTTAAAGAGACACTTATCAGCTCTTTTTTCAGATACCGTGCCAGGCTGAATGTGGCCTTGGGATCGGCAGTCTCTTCCTGAACAATCCTGTTCATCTCCGGAGATTTAACCAGCTCCTGAAGGGAAGAGACGGAATTATCCAGATCAAGTAAGGTTTCATATAAGGTCTGCCTGCCATAGGCAAGGTCCTGATCATCTGCTGCGGTTATTCTAAGACGGGTATTGGCCCGGCTCACCGCCAGATATTTCTGGCCCCGATTCAGCAGGTACGCTCCGCCGTCTTCTTCATCTTCCTGCTCTGAGTCGGAAACAAAGAACCCTTCACCCTTAAAGCTTCGCAGAAGACGGCTTGTGACCAGTTCCAGCAGCCGGGGTGTGGGAAAATCCACCGAATAATCCACTCCGGGATGATAGTCAAAATAGGACTTCTCAGGCCGGATATTCAGCTTCTTCATCATCCATTTAACACTTGTCCCCTGAATCAGCAGGGTAAAGAGAATATACCAGAGGGTAATATGCACGATGGTATCCCGCCAGGGGAAAAAAGCGGGGATGGCCAGCACCAGCGCCACCGGAACCGCTCCCCGCAACCCTCCCCAGAAGAGGATGGTCTGGTAGGAAAAGCTGATCTTATCATCCTTTGCAAAGCGGTTATACAGAGGGATAAGCAGGTAGATAATTACTGCCCGGGCAAGGGTTACAACAGGAACCACAACAAGCAGGAGCCGCATGGTTGCCGCAAGGGCACCAAGGCTGTCGTAACTGTGAGCTTCGGTGAGGCCAAGAAGAAGAAATACAAAGCTGTTGGCCACAAAGGAGAAATAGTTCCAGAAGTTCTCCATAAAGTAGTGATTCTCATGCTTAAGTACATCATTACTCATCAGAGAGACCACAATCCCTGCAGCAAGGGTCGACATAACCCCGGAAACATCCAGCAGATCTGCGGTAATAAAGGAAATGTATGCCATAATAAGGCTTACGGTAATCTGCAGAACCACATTATCCTTCTGCAGCCGGATAACAAAGCCGCCCACAGCACCTACAAATGCCCCTATGGATAGACCGCCTAACAGTACCAGAAGAAAGCTGACAAAAGAACTTAAAAAGAGGGCTCCCACATCGTGAATGCCGCTGTTTATAGCTGCAAGAATAATAGAAAACAGAACAATTGCCGTGGCGTCGTTGAATATACTCTCCCCGTCAACCAGGGTACCAAGCCTGCGGGGTGCACCTATTTCACTGAACAGGGCGATAACCGCAACCGGGTCGGTGGCGGAGATCAGCGCTCCGAAGAGCAGCGCCGCTCCGATGGAAAGAACAGAGAAAAAGGAAAGCAGGCCCCCTATTATTCCGGCGGAGATAAGCAGCCCCAGAACCGCCAGAAGCAGTATGGGAACAATATTTTTCCGCAAAGCACGAAGATCCATATTGATGGAGGCATCATAAATAAGAGTGGGCAGAATAAGGTACAGGATTGTTTCGGGAGTAAGGGTCAGCTCCGCTAACAGGGCGTAATCAAACTGTTTTGCCAGCAGCCCGAAGATAGCCCCGATAACCACCAGACCGATGGTATAGGGAAAATGCAGCTTCTTGAGCAGTACAGAAGAAGCAACGGCGACAGACAAAAAACCGATGATCAGAAAGGTGCTTATAGCGAATTCATATTCCAAGTTCGTGTCCTCTTTACTAAAAAGAAAGTATATCGAGGGAAGAGAACAGGATCAAATGGAAAAGCGTATCACCTATGTTTTTTCGAGAAGAAAACAGACTATCTCATCAAGAGCATCTTTTCTTGATTCTGCTGACAGAATCAGTGTTCTTATGCCTTCAGATTCAAGGTACTCCCGGGATTTCTTCCCCATGCTTTTCCCCGCCCAGACAGCGCATTCCGGAATAACCTTGCGGACATCCTCCGCTTTGGCATGGGAGTGTTCTGCATACAGAGGATTTTCCCGCTCTTCAATCAGGAATCCGTCCTCCAGATAAATCGCATACACTGCTGAATGGCCAAAATGGTCATTGTTAAGATTTCCGTTTTCATCAAGTCCCAGGGCAACCTTTTTTCTGTCATTACTCATCTAATCTATCCTCTGTCCTTAAACTGTAATAAACAAAGAAGGCACCTGCAATAAAATGTATCCAAGAAAAACGTAGCAAATAGATACTCAGATCCGATAGCGGAAGTATTTACAGAAGATAACTATAGGTGATTAACCTGATAAGCTCAGCAGAGCTCCCACCCTGTCGGCCTGCTATAGAAAAGTCCATCGGCAGAAGATAGAGATGTTATATAATCTTTATCCGGGATTAATCCTGCGGCAGAAGCTGCTGCCAGGGAATATGTGAAGAGCTGGTTCCGGGGTGTTTTCTCAGGTATTCATGCCGGAACCGTAGCATACGGAAAGCCTCTTCGTGCAATATAATAATCCCTGTCAGTCCGGGAAACAGAAGCAGAGTTACCAGAGAAACAATAACACCCAGGCATGTAATCACTCCAATGATTACAGAGAACATCAGGTTGTCCCCGCAGAGAATAAGGCTCTGCCGGATTGTTTTGAAGATAGAATAGTTGAAGTCCGCAGCCATTGAATAATGGTACTGGGCAGAAAGCTGCCAGAACAAGTTCAGCCAGAAAAAAAGAGAAATAGACACAAGACCGCTTATGCCGCCGGTACGCAAATAGAAAGTAATAATCCAAAGCAGCAGCACCGTCTGCACCAGGGCAACCATACCGAACATCGAAGCTCTACGGGCGGAGGACACGAAAGAATCAGGAGGTAATGATTTTAAAACCCCGAAGAACTCACCTGTTTCTATACGGGGCAAAGAAGGTAAGGCCCGAAGCAGATAAAAGAGGGTTCCTGCCAGCAAGTGGTAGATAAACACAAATGCCAGAAGGCCAGCCCTAAAGAGCAGACCGAAACCGGAGTCGGTCCAGAAAAAAAGAGCAAAAAGCCCTGCAGGCAGTACCGTAAGAAGATTGAGAACAAGAAACGCCGGCAGGTTTCTTTTGAAATTGTTAACAAGACAGCTGAAAAGAACCCGCAGCATAATCCCTCCCAAGGCTGTCTCAGTTTAACACTTTAAGCGCTTCCCTCTCAATTGAAAGACCTTCATGGTAGCGTTTGAAAAATGTATCAAAGCCTTTTACATCTTCAGGATCGGGCTCAACTGCGTCTCCTATACTGTCTGAAATCAGATGATCAAGAAAATCAGGAAGACTCTCCTGCTGGTTTTCCCGCAGAAGAAAAGCAGCAAGCAGAGCCATACCCCAGGCACCGCCCTCCCCTGCCATTGAAGGAAGACTGATGGGCGTGTTGCTTGCTGCTGCCATGATTTTCTGCCCCACCCCCGGGGTTTTGAAAATCCCGCCATGACCGCGGATCTCATCAACTTTTACGCCCTCCTTATCAAAAAGTACGTTCAGTCCTGTCCGAAGGGCGCAGAAAGCGGTAAAAAGTAATGAACGGAGCAGATTTTCCAGCCGAAAGGGCCTGTCGGGCTGGCGCACAATAAAAGGACGCCCTTCAGTAAATCCCGTAACATGCTCCCCGGATACATAACTTACCGCCAGCATTCCGCCGGCATCAAAATCCCCTTTAAGCGCAAGGGGCATCAGCTTTCCGTAAAGATCATCTGCAGAAGGCTCCATCCCCAGGGCTCCGGCGGCCTGTTTAAAGATATCGATCCATGCATCGAAGTCTGAAGAACAGTTGTTTGAATGAGCCATTGCCACCGCTTTGCCATGGGGGGTTACCACAATATCAAGCTCTTCATAGGGCTTTGATAGAGGATTCTCAAGAACAATCATGGCAAAGACCGAAGTTCCGGCGGATACATTACCGGTACGTTCCCGCACACTGCCGGTTGCCACCATTCCGGTACCGGCATCCCCTTCGGGAGGGCAGAAAGGAATGCCAGAGGCAAGCTTACCCGAAGGATCCAGCAGCTGAGCACCTTCGGAAGTCAATATCCCGCCGGATACCCCTGCAGTGAGCACCCGGGGAAAGATGTCCCGCATTTTCCAGGAAAATCCTTTTGAAGAGATATGATTATCAAAGGACTGAACCATTTTCTCATCAAAATCCAGAGTTGAAGGATCAACCGGAAACATACCGGAGGCCTCCCCTATGCCAAGGACTTTTTCTCCGGTAAGCCTCCAGTGGACATATCCCGCAAGGGTGGTTATATAGCTGATTTTACCCACATGCTCTTCCCCGTTTAATATGGCCTGATACAGGTGAGCAATACTCCAGCGCTGGGGAACGGCGAAATGAAAAAGGTCGGAAAGTTCTTCACATGCGGGACCGGTAATATTATTGCGCCAGGTCCTGAAGGGAACAAGAAGCTTATTATGCTCATCAAAAACCAGATACCCATGCATCATTCCGCTTATTCCCACCGCCGCCGGCCCGGTGAAGGGCACTCCATAGCGTGACTGGACATCAGCCGCCAGATCGGCATAACAGGCTCTGGCTCCTGTCCATACATCGTCCAGCTTATAGGTCCATATGCCGTCGATATTTTCGTTCTCCCAGCCATAGGCTCCTGCAGCCAGAGGCGTCCCTTCAGGGCTGATCAGACTGGCTTTGATACGGGTAGAGCCGAACTCGATCCCCAGGAAACTCCTTCCTTCCCGGATAATCTCCACTGCTTCAGGATTTTCTGCTTTTGCTTTACTCACAACTGCCTCCAGGAAAGATGTATTTTATCAATCTTTTATATAGCCTTGACCTATCCTGGTCTCTGTTCACTCACCCTTTAACATGGTCATGTAAGCCACAATCTATGATAAGGCACAAAGCAGAATAGAGCCATTTGTTTTTCTCATCGGACCCGCTTACTTTACACTCTCTCGGCACACCTTTTATACTTGAACAAACACACAACAGAATTCGAGGTCGATGAATGGATAGAATTAAAGGCAAAACTGTATTAGTAACCGGAGCCAGCAGCGGTATAGGTAAAGCATGCGCCGAAGCCTTTGCAGAAAAGGGAGCACGGGTGATAATCACCTCACGGACCCTCACCGCTCTCAAAGCTGTTGCAGAAGAGCTAAGCGGTAAGTATGCCGCGGAGATTCTCCCGGTTGAACTTGATGTACGGAGCAGAGAAGCTGTTCAGCAAACCGTAGCCAACCTTCCTGCAGAATGGAAGGCAATCGATATCCTGGTTAACAATGCAGGTCTTGCCCTGGGACTGGAAAAACTCCACGAAGGCAATATCGATGACTGGGAAACCATGATCGACACCAACGTAAAGGGACTGCTTTACATGTCCAGGGCAGTTGTTCCCGGCATGGTGGACCGCGGCTACGGTCAGGTAATCAATATCGGTTCAACCGCAGGTATTCAGGCTTACGCCAACGGCGGGGTCTACTGTGCAACCAAGAGTGCCGTACATGTCTTAAGCGATGCCCTGCGGATTGATACGGTGGATAAGCCCATCCGGGTAACCAATATCCAGCCGGGAATGGTGGAAACCAACTTCAGCGTTGTCCGGTTCAAGGGAGATACTGAACGGGCCTCGGGCTTCTACAAGGGAATCAAACCCCTTTCCGGAGCAGATATTGCCGACACGGTAATCTATGCCGCATCCGTACCGGAGCATGTGCAGATTACCGAGCTTACCGTTACCCCCATCAACCAGGCCACCGGAACAGTTATCTACAAAGAGAGCTGAAATCGCTATCCGGTATCTGCAAGCCGGCCATGAAGGCCGGCTTTCTCAATCAGTTGATCTCCAGCCCTTCAACATAATCGGCCAGCTCTTTTGAGGCTGCAGCACGGTTTTCTCTGAGAGTCTCAATACTGCGGTTAAGACGATCGATCTCCTCTTCCTGGTCCCCAAGCCTCTGGGAGTACTGCCTGAACAGGGAACTCTCCTTGTCCAGCACCCGCATATTTTCACGCACCCTGTTCTGATCCCGCTCAATTGAAGCAAGGGCCCCCTCAAGAGTTTCAGCTTCCCGGCGCAGGTTCTCAACCTTCCCCCGCAGCTCACTCAAATGCTCCAGGGCCCGGACCATTTGCACAGAGGTATTTTCCCAGTTGAGAAAAACCCGGATGTCATCATCTTTAAGATTCAGCAGGCTGTAACTGCGGGAGTATATTCGTTCCTCCCGGACAGATACCGGATTATCCCAGCTGGTAAGTACAAAACGGTAGCTGCCGTCGGTCTCATCCTGTATCTCCGGATGATCAGTTAACCGCCAGCCGCTCTCTTTGTGGTGAATGAGAATGAGCTCTTTCTCTTCGCCTTTAATGGTGTAGATCGTTTCACGTACCATTTTGTCACTGCGCTGGATAACCCCGTTGGCTATCTTCAGGGCGGTTATTCGTGATGGTTCACCTTTCTGCTGTTTATCAACCTCAAGGGATCCATGCAGGGCGTAATTGAGCATCCGGCTGCTTCCGGGAATCATATCGGGAAGGAGGGCATCCCCGCCGTAGCTGCGTCCCTCAAAGACACTGACAGGACCGGCGGCCCAGTGAGCATCCGAGCTGTTTTCCAGCTGCAGTCCTTTAAATACCACATTGTACTCAGGATCATAGATGCCGATACCCTCCCCTGTATTTTCTGTAACCAGGATGGGAATCATGGCAGATGATCTGGAGGGAACACTGACTGTTCCCTTTACCTCATAACGGTAAAAGTTTCCCTGACGCACTCCTCCGGCCCGGGCTTCAACCGGAGCGGGAGCCATGGCAAGTTCTTCAGCTTCAAAAAAGGAGTCATCAAAAGCTCCTGCCGATTCCGCCCTGGATCGCATAGGCGCATCGGTCAGAGGAGAAACACCTTTGGCATACTCTGTCGGCCCCAAAGGCCGGGCAGCTGATATTTCCACTTCACTGCGGTGAACATAGCTGGGGGTTGCAAGATCCATGGTAAAGGCATTGGGGCTTCCGGCAACAAAAGAGAGCTGCACATTGTCCCAGGGCATGCCTCCGGTATTCTGAACCAGGGCCCATCCTTCAAGGCGGGCCCTGCCTTCAGCATCAACAACAGCACGGTAGCTTGTTTTCCAGAGCGGGACTGCGCGTATATAACTGATTCGAATACGACGGGTGCCTGTACCGGTAAATAAGATATCTACCCGCCTTACAGATTTACGCCTGCTGTCGGCTATCAGGTTCAGCCCCTGCTCCAGTTCCGCCTGCAGCACCGGGTCTTCATAGAGAAGCGAATCGTCATCGCCAAGAACAAGGGACTGAAGCCCTTCGGGTCCAAGCAGATTCAGACGGATCCGGGGCTGCTCATCCCGGGTAAAGCGTTCAACACTGAAGACCCTGCCTGAACTGCGCAGAGCTCCGCCGGAGATAACTCTCAGGGTTTCTCCCTGGGACCGCTCAAGAAAATCCGCCAGATCCGGCGCACCCGCAGGATTCAGTCTCAGATCTCCGAGACTTACCGACAGGGGGTCTGAAGATTCAAAACTGACAGCCTCTACGGAGCCGCCGTCAAAATCCTCCAGGACCATACTCTTGAGAAGATCATTAATATCTGCAGGATCAACATACAGACTGAGAACCTGATTCCCGTTAACAGAGGTTTCATGCACCATCTGGGCAAGTCCGGCGGTATACAGGGTAACCCGGGTTAAAGGCAGGCTGGTTGAAGTCCGGTTTATACCTGTGCTGTTTTCTGCTGCGCCTTCCCCGGCACTGACCGCGGGAATTGCCGCGGCAAGGAGAAGACTTAAAAGGATTATTTTTCTGTACATAAAAGAAGAATACCATGCCCGGAAGTACACTGCCAGTGCACTATTTCATACTTGTTCCAGCTGTGGATTTACATTACCCTGATTTCAATACGCACCAGACATGAGGAGATACCATGGCAGCAAACCCGCTTCAGCCCATAGAAGAAAATGACAGTAAATTATTCGAGTTTGTACAGCAAGGCAGAGATCTTGCCTTTGAACAGGGAGCCTTAAGCAAAAAGGACAAACTCCTTATAGCCCTGGCCATTGATGTAACTCATAGTGCCGTAAATGGTATCCGCTCCCTTGCCCTGCAGGCCCTTGAAGCCGGAGCAACAAAAGAGGAAATTACTGAAACCCTCCGGGTCTGCGCCTATATCAGCGGTGCAGGATGCATATACAGTGCCGCCGCCGGCCTCAAGGATGTTCTTTAAAGGCACATATACAATTAAGTAGGGTGCAGCGGTGAATTCACCGCTACATCCCTCTCACAGAACCGTACGTACGGGCCTCGTATACGGCTCCTGTTCAAAATACTCCTATACAGGAACGATAGTTACCGGGTGAGCGTCCGTCATAAAATACAGGCCAAGGTCTTGAAACCACATATTCGGCATAGCCATGCAGGCGTATACACTGTTTGAGTTTCGCCAGCATGACATCCGGATATTGAGAAAGTTTCCTTTATGACCCATCTGCCTAAGGCGACGATGCAATCGGCCAGGTTTTTTCCACAGCGCCATTTGTATTGCTCTCAACCTTCTCCTGATCCACTCCATCAGGCGGCGAAATACTGTTCTGCAGTTGGCAATGCGGAAATAGTTGGCAAATCCTCTGAGTACCGGATTCAGCCGCCGTATTACCATCTCAAGGTTCATGCCCTGGGTTTTCTTCGTCAGGCTTCTCACTTTTTCCTTGAAGGATTTGATTTTCTTACCCTGTACTTTCGTATAGGTTTCCCGAATCTCCACCCCCAGGAACTTAACTCCTTCACGGCTATGCGTGATGTGAGTCTTTTCCCTGTTTACCGTAAGTTTAAGCCTGTTTTCCAGATAGTCTGTTGCAACTTCCAGTGCATGTTCCGCCGATCGTTGCGAGCCGCATAAGATTAGAATGTCGTCAGCATAGCGCACTATCCGGTAGTTCCGTTTCATCATGTACTGATCAAACTCATTCAGATAAATATTCGCTAACAGCGGACTTATCACTCCCCCCTGTGGGCTTCCCTCTTTCACGTCTTCAAACCAGTTCCCGGTCATCACGCCGCTTCTCAGAAACATAGTCACCAATGACAGGACACTCCCGTCGGTAACACGCTTCCTCATAAACCTGATTATCATTTCATGATTCAGCGTGTCAAAGCAGCGGGAAAGATCCATATCCACAACATGATCGAGCTCATACTTCCGTATAAACATCTCGGCTTTGCGGATTGCATGATGACAGCTCCGTCCCGGGCGATACCCGTAACTTGAAGGGTGAAAGTCTTCTTCATAGATCGGCTGCAGAATTGTCAGCAGTGCCTGTTGCACCACCCTGTCTCGAACCGCCGGGATTCCAAGCTTTCGGATTTTTCCGTTTCCCTTCGGGATTTCCACCCGTTTTACCGGTAACGGCCGATAGCTTTTCTCCCTCAGTTCCTCTACCAGATTTCGCAGGTTACTTCCCAACTCACGCTCAAAGTCTGCTATATCCTGACGATCTATCCCGCCAGTTCCTCCAGCAGCTTTTACACGCTTGAATGCTTCATTCAGACTTTTCTCTTGCAGCATTCTATCGTACAGGCTGTAGTACACTCGTCTGGTCATCACATTACCTTCATATCCTGTTCCATGCAACTGCCCGTGTTATTCATCATGCGGCTTCCGGTTTCTATCCATTCGGCAATATCCGAAAGCCATTCACAATTACTCCGGTTTAAGACGGTTTCACTTCCCAGCTCACGCTTTCCAGCGTTTACCAGAGTTGTGAAGACCCCAACTCGTCAGTCAGATTGTGTCTGCAGTTTTATTTCTCAAGACCCTCCGGTAATCTTCTTTTGAACTTCAGCCCTTCGCAAGCTCCGGCGCTTTTGGCTTTTCCGTCGCCCCACTGTAATCGCAATACAGCGTCATCCCGGTTTTACCCTCCAGTCTGTTACCAGCTTTCTCTGGCCGGGATTTTGTCACTACTACGGCTTCATCTGCCATCCTGCAATGTATCAGGCAATCCTTGGCTCTCACCTTGTTTCGCCCTTCCCGGCTGTCCGGGACACTACAGGACTTCCCCAGTTACTTTCCTGGCTCCCCGTAAACGATTCCGTCCTCAATCACACTAATGGGCTGATCAGGTTTCGGGCTTTCCCACATTTTGCAAGGGTACCCCCCATTATTGCCGTATCAGGTTCGCTCTCGCTACGTACCGTTTACTTCCTATTGCTTCCTTCAGACCCTGCCGTTACCAGCAACGCCCTTGCAATTCGGATTTCCTTCCCCCTGATCGGGGCGGCGTATCCTTCTCTCGGGATACCGGGTTTGCCAGCTTCGCTGGGCAAACAAAATGGTCCTCCTGTGGGGAGGACCATCGGGAAACCTGTATCAGAGGTCTTTATTCAACTGCAAGCATTAAAATTGCTTTTACATCCTTCTCTTTAAGAGAAAGGAAGTTTCCGATTCCCCCGGCCCGCTCTTCGAAGGCTTTCTTCACCATCTCATCGATTTTAGCTTCTTCTGTGGGGATTCCCAGTTCCTGCAGTGTTACAGGTAAGCCGATGGATGAGAAGAAAGACTTCATCCGCTCTATGCCTTCAAGCGCAGTACGTTCCGGATCATCAAAACGTTCGTCCACATTCCATACCCGTACGGCAAACTTCACAAAAAGTTTAACATCATGCTTGTAGGCGTATTTCATCCAGGCGGGAAGAATAACGGCAAGACCTGCACCATGGGCCACATCGTAGATTGCAGAGAGCTCATGCTCTATCTGGTGAGATCCCCAGTCCCCGATACGTCCGGTGCTGAGAAGGTCATTATGCGCAAGGGTTGAGGCCCACATAATCTCCGCCCGGGCAGCATAATTATCGGGCTCGTCAACGAGTATGGGAGCATTGTCGATAACTGCCTTCAGCACCCCTTCGCACATCCGGTCGGTAAGATCGACATTTTTAACCGAAGTGAAGTAACGCTCAATAATGTGGGCCATAATGTCAGCCACACCATTTACCGTCTGGTTATGGGGCAGCGTGTAGGTCAGCTCGGGGTTCATGATGGCAAACACCGGCTTAATGACATTCTCGTTGATAGGCCGTTTATACCAGCCCTCTTCTTTGGTTATTACACAGCTTTTGGATGCCTCGCTTCCGGCAGCCGGAATGGTAAGGATAGATGCAACCGGAAGGGTTTTTACCGGGATGCGCTTTCCGATAAAGAAATCCCAGATATCCCCGTCATCAACAACTCCAACACCGATAGCTTTTGAGGAAT
The DNA here is from genome assembly GCA_963676835.2 of Marispirochaeta sp. Classification (GTDB taxonomy): domain Bacteria; phylum Spirochaetota; class Spirochaetia; order JC444; family Marispirochaetaceae; genus Marispirochaeta. The sequence goes on along the minus strand of CAXXFF010000002.1, from coordinate 1,835,279 downwards.
CGATAACACTTCCACCTCCGATGGCCAGAATAAAATCAAGATTATTCTTGCGGCAGATCTCAATCCCTTCCTTCACCAGCCCGAGCCGGGGATTCGGTTTTACTCCGCCAAGTTCCATCCAGCGGATTCCCTCAGCTTCCAGCGATGCGGTTACTTTATCAAAAAGCCCGTTTTTCTTTATACGGTCACTGCCGTAATGGATAAGAATGGATTTGGAATATCCGGAAACCGCCTGTCCGACCTGCTTTTCCGTATCCTTCCCGAAAATTATGTTTGTAGGATTTGACCATTCAAAATTGTTCATACTGCCTTTCCTTTTGTTATTAAGTAGTGTATCAGCCGCTTCAGTATGCCACAATTGAACCGTTCCAACAAGTTGAAGCTTACCAGATATTGAATACTACCTCTTAACTAGTCGCGCATCACACCTGAGTAGTACTTTTTATCTAGAAAAATATTATTTTTTCCATTTTTTTCATGTTTTTCCCTGATTACTGGAAGAAAGCGTTCTATATTCATTTTACGTAAGCTGGGAACATGAGACAAAAAGCATAAAAAGCTAAGTCTCAAGTATTAGCCGAAAAGGCCGATAACTAGTCTTTTTACAGAGAACTAAGCCGCTTGCCTGATGGCAAAAAAGCAGCTGAATGCTGTGACGGGTGAGATGCGGCCTTTTACCCTGGGAGGGGTTATGAAAAAGATATCAATGGGAACTATAGTAAAACGTATTCTGATTACTTTCGCTGCAATTACCATGTTCAGCGCATGCGTGGAACCCCCCATGGCAATAGACCCGGATGCGGTTACTTCAGGTGCCGCCGATATCGCAGCCTTTGTTGTTACCTCCGATTCTTTTACTCTGGCCTGGAATCCTGCAGACCAGAGTGATTACACAGGAACCCTGGAAGGCTACCATGTTTACTACAGAACCCATGGCGAAACAAGCTGGAATCTTCTTTCAAGCACAGCCCTTTCAGATGATCCCCAGATAACCATCGATGAAACCCTGCTTACCATGGGAGACTACGACTTTGCAGTCTCCGCTTACACCAGTGATGACGAATCCGATCTGCATACCTCTCTGGATGATACCGCCGACCCCGACTCAGGCTGGTACCTTCAGTGGCACGCTTAAGCAGTATCTAAACCCGGCGCCGATGGTGGACCGACGCCAGGCTCCTTCCCCCCGGCTGTAAAAGGCCGGGGTTTTTTCATTTTAAGCTTCCACACTTTCATTCTTAATTTTGACAACTCAGAAATCCCGGTGTATGCTATAGCGGAATTACACAGCAGGAGATGGCAATGAACAAGGTACGCCTGGGAAAAACTGAACTGATGGTAAGCGAAATCGCCTTTGGAGGCATCCCCATACAGAGGCTGTCGGAAGCAGAGGCAATTCAGGTTGTACAGGATATCATCGGAATGGGGGTCAACTTTATCGATACCGCCCGGGCCTATACCACCAGCGAAGAGAGAATAGGCAAAGCCATTGCGGACTTGCCCCGTGAATCTCTGGTCCTTGCATCAAAGTCTCCTGCCACCGACCGGGATACCTTTTTAAAGGATGTTGAGAAAAGCCTTACCCTGCTGAAGACAGATTATCTGGATATCTACCAGCATCATAACGTAAGCGGCGACAAGAAGATGCAGGCTGTTATGGGCAAAGGCGGCGCCTTTGAAGGCATGCAGCAGGCGGTGGAAGAAGGACTGATAAAACACCCGGCCTTCAGCGCCCACAGTCTGGAGACGGCGGAAAAAATGATGCGCACCGGGCTCTTCGAAGTAACCCAGCTGCCATTCAATTTTGTGGATACCGCTGTGGAAAAAGTACTTCTTCCCCTGGCCCGGGAGATGGATATGGGCTTTATCTGCATGAAACCCCTGGGCGGAGGGCTGCTGGATAATGCCCGGCTCTGTTTCCGCTACCTGCGTCAGCATCCTGGAATAGTCCCGGACCCGGGAATTGAACAGCCCGCCCAGATGCGGGAGATTCTGGATATCTACGGGGACACCGCACCCCTTTCTACAGCAGAAACAGAAGAGATGGAGGCAGTACGGAAGGAGCTCGGCAGCAGCTGGTGCCACCGCTGCGACTACTGTCAGCCATGTCCGGAAGGGATTCCCATATCCATGGTGCTGCCCTCCCAGAGCATGACCCGCAGAATGCCCCTGGAAAAGACCAGAGCACTTCTCGACGGGGCCATGGCAAAAGCCGAAAACTGTACAAAATGCGGTTTATGTGAAAAACGCTGCCCCTACGACCTGCCAATACGCAACCTGCTGGTTACCCGACGGAAAGAGTACGCGGGCTTTCTTGAAAGCGGCGTCTGGGGCTGAAAAAAGCTGCTGAAGCGGGCAAAAAGGCAGCCCCGAAGCGTGAACGCAGGATTGCAGAACACAGAGAACCACTTTTAATGAACAGCACTGAATCTTTTCAAAAGCCGGAAGAAGAATCCGGCAGCCATTTGCTGCATGAAAATGCACATTATTACCGGCAGTGCCACTGCAGGGCCGAAGAATTTCAACCCGATGACAATTCCAGCAACGGTATTCTTCATTGATGAAGCAAATATAACCGGAGATAGATCGGGACTTCGCCGCCCAAGGACCAGAAAAGCAATGCTGAAGGAAGCAGTGTAATTCAGCATCATATGTAGAAATACCACCAGCAACAGCTTCAGAAGCGATAGGTTAAAGTCAGCCAGATAGGGTTGGACAGCAGCACCATTGACGCAAATAATTGCCACCATCATCAGTTTTGTCGCCAGATTCAAAAAGGGGCCCGCCTTTACCGTAAATAACGGAGCCCTGTTTCTCAACAGGATTCCAACAAACACAGGACCGACAATCATATGTACCAGATTCATAGTAAGTGAGCCGGCATCGAACTCGACAATCTTCCCCATAAAGAGAGCCATAAAAGAAGGAATTGAGAAGCCGCTGAAAACCGTTGCAACTGCCACCAGCGCAAGGGCGAGGGCAATGTTTCCTCCGGCAAATCCTGTCCAGATCATGGAAGTTATTGCCACGGGTGTAATGGCAAGGAGAAAATGGCCTACGGCGTAAGAGGGATTGTTCTGCCAGAACACCGCGCCCATAGTGTAGCCTATAAGCGGCAGAACCAGGTACACAATAAGAATACCGAGAAAAAATCCTCCCGGTGCTTTGACAATACTTCTCAGACTTTCAAAGGTACAGGCAGTACCCATAACAAAAATCATAAACATAAGCATGTAAGAAAGACTGCCTGCATATGGTGAAAAAAAATCAGCGAAAAGAAAGCCTGTTATAAGAGATGACAGAATAAAAAGAAGAATATACTTGTTGAAAACTTCATTAGCAGTCCCTGCCCATCTGGAAAGGGATGACATCAATTATCCCCCCGCAGGCGGCGGAAAATCTGGTAGAAGACTCCTGCCCAGAACTGCTGGGCCATCATACTGAATACAACCGGCAGCGCCACGGCAGGGTGAAAATAGTTGAGGGCAATAACCACCCCTGCGGCATTGTTTTTCATGGAGGATGCATATACCACCGGAGGCATGGCGCTGTTGCGAAAACCGATAACAAATCCACCCACCGCCATGGTAATGGAAAAATTCAGCAGCATATGAAAGGCAGCCACCAGAAGCAGCCGGATGGTGTCCATCCCGAGATCATCCACATAGGGTCTTAATACAGCGCCGTTAACAGTCATAATCGTCAGCATGAGAATCTTGGTAAGCACTCCCAGAACAGGCCGGTACTTTTCGATCCTTTCGCCGGAATAATGCTTTACACCTATTCCGAAGATCACCGGCACCACGATGGTGACCACAAGTTTAACCGTCAGAGCCCAAGCATCAAACTCAACCACAGTGCCCATAAACAGGGATAGTTCAAAGGGGATATTTATGCCGCTGAACACAGTTACCAGAGCGACAAGAGCCAGAGCCAGGGCGAGATTTCCTCCCGCAAGGCCGGTCCAGACCATGGATGTCAGCGCCACAGGCGTTACTGCAGTAAGAAAGGTGCCGAAGGCATAGAGGGGTTTATCCGGGTAAAACAGCGAACCTACCCCGAATCCCAGTACCGGCATAAGCAGGTAGATAAATGCCAGGGAGAGAAAAAAACTTTTCGGCGCCTGAACAATACTGCGAAAGCTCTCAAGGGTGCAGTTTGTCCCCACTATAAGAACCAGGGTCGAGAGGATATAGGGTAGATAGGGGGTAAGCCCAGAAAACAGCCCAGGCAGGAGGAGGCCGATAAAAAGTGTCAGGATGTTCAGCAGCATCAGCTGCCTGCCTAAAGCTGAATCAATCTTTTTAAGAACCGTCATTACCCCTGCCTGTCCGGATGGTATGTTTGGCACAGTATAATCTGAAAGACCGGTTTATCCTACGGAGTTCGGGTTCTTTCGGCCTTCCAGCACCTCAATTACATTATCCATGGCCATTTTTGCCATATTAAAGGTGGCTTCCACGGATCCCGCACCGATGTGGGGAAGTACAACAAAACGCTGATCCTTCACCAGCTTTGTATTGGTGGTAGGTTCAACCTCAAAAACATCGAGAGCTGCACGGGCGACCTTGCCGTCACAGACTGCATCGTAGAGGTCATCCTCGTTGACGATGCCTCCCCGGGCGGCATTAACCAGAAAAACCCCATCCTTCATCTTATTAAAGAACTCTTTATTGATGATGTTCTTTGTGGGAGGAATCAGCGGGAGGTGTACGGTAATAAAATCACAGGAGGAGGCAATTTCTTCAAGAGAAGTGTACTTCACCCCGTATTTTTCCTCCGCCGCCTTATCTTCAAAAGCATCATATACCAGGATATCTCCGGTAAAAGGCTTCAGCATTTCCGCTACGCGACGGCCGATATTGCCGAAACCGAGGATTCCGACCTTCTTTCCCGTAAGTTCAAAGCCCACTTCTATAGCCCAGTGCCCTTCACGAAGATCCTCACAAAGCTTCTGGGTATTCCGGGCAGTGGTAAGCATAAGTCCAACCACAAGCTCGGCAACGGCGTTGCTGTTGGAACCGGGACAGTTGGCAACCTCTATACCCCGGTCTCTTGCTTCTTTTATACGTATATTGTCAGTCCCTACTCCGAACTTGGTTACAATTTTAAGATTCTGCGCTGCATCAAGCACATCTCCGGTAACCTCCTCATGGCCGACGATGTAACCGTCTATATCTGCAAGCTCCTTTTTAAGCTCCTCGGCAGAAAGGGGATTATCGTTGTAGATGGCCTTAAAGGAATATCCCTTCTTTGCAAGGTATTCATCCATATATTCATGTACGACCTTCTTTATATCCGGCGGCATGGTTAAAAGAATCTGTTTTCTGGGCATTTGTTTACTCCGTGTTGATTGTAGTTTATGAAAAAATATTGACTGCAAAAATTATGCATCCTGAAGCTTTATTCCGGTATGTATAAAATTAACGGGTAATATGTAAATTTTTACCTGTTTCTGCCGACATAACAGCTCAATTTAGGTTAAACACCGGAAAATAACGTTTTTCTAACTTTTGTTTGACCGGGAAAATAGTCCATGTTAGGTTTTTTACGAAAACAGACATATCCACAAGGAGGATTTGATGAAGAAATTTCTTGCTGTTCTGTTAGCTGTACTTATGACCATGGCTCTTTTCGCCAATGGACAGGGAGAATCTGCCGGGGGAGAATCTAAAGTAAACTACCCCACAAAGCCGATTCACATGGTAGTACCCTGGGCTGCTGGTGGTGGAACCGATGCAACTGCCCGTGTTCTTGCAAAAGAAGCTGAACCCTTTCTTGGTGTTTCCATTGTAGTAGAAAACAAAACCGGAGGCGGTGGAGCTGTTGGACACAGTGCAATCGCTAATGGAAAACCCGACGGTTATACCATCGGTCTTTCTACTGTTGAATGTATTATTCAGCCCCACATTCAGGAAGTTCCCTACAGCCACAACGACATGAAACCTGTTATTCAGGTTAACCTCGACCCCTCTGCAATTGTTGTTCCTGCAGACTCCGAATTTGAGACCCTGGACCAGTTCCTGGACTATGCCAAGGCTCATCCCGGCGAAATGGAATACAGCGGAACCGGTTATGCAGGTATCTGGCACATTGCAACCCTGGACCTTCAGGGAAAAACCGGAACAGAGTTTACTTTCGTACCCTCTACCGGTGCAGCTCCTGCAATTACCGAGCTTCTTGGCGGTCACCTCGATTTCGTAGCCTGCAGCCCTCCTGAAGTATCTTCTCAGGTTGCAGCTGGTCAGCTGAAGATTCTTGCCGTTTCCGGTAACGATCGTCACCCCAACTATCCCGATGTTCCTACAATGAAAGAACTGGGATACGACGTACAGACTGCATGCTGGCGTGGAATCCAGGCTCCTGGAGACACCCCCGACGAGATCGTTGCAATCCTTCACGATGCTTTCAAGAAAGCTTTCGAGTCTGAAGGTTTCAAGAAAACCATGGGTAATATCGGACTTGGTATGGTCTACAGAAACTCCGAAGATTTCGGAACTATGATCAACGAAGCTTACGATACCTACGGTAAGATTGTTTCACAGTTCGATCTTTAATCTACTTTATATCACTTCGTGGTATAATCACTGGACTGCCGGCTTCAGAACCGGCAGTCCAAAACTATTCTTTACATAAGGAAATTATTTTGCGAAAGGCGGAAATCATATTCGGAATCGCGACCATTCTGTTCGCGGCGGTTTTTATTTTCCTTTCCGGCAGCTTCCCCGATTCCCGGGGCGACGACGTGGGAATGGCATTTTATCCCAAAATGCTGAGCTTTATTATTGTTGCACTGTCGGCTATCGTTATTTTTCAGGGTGTAAAAAGACCTAAACCTGCTGCTGGCGAAAAAACCGAACCTATCTTCGACAGGGAAGATAACGGGATTTTCCGCGTAGTGGTTATGATTATAATGACACTCATCTATGCATCGGTCCTGGGCTTTCTGGGATTCCTGGTCATTTCTCCACTGTACCTGATAGTGCTCATGCTGGTTTTCAAGGCAGGAACAATAAAGAAAATCGTTCTGGTGTCATGCCTTACCACCCTGGCAATCTATGTTGTTTTTCAGCGGTTGCTGCTTATCCCGCTTCCCACAGGGATATTCTACAACTAGGAATTTTCACCTCCCCATAAGTACCGCAGGGTACATCGGGCAGGTTTTCACATAGCGAGGTTAATAATGAATGAAATATTGAACGGTTTAGCCCTTCTGGCACAGCCGTTTCCCCTTTTAATGCTTTTTTCAGGTGTTATCGGAGGCATTGTTGTAGGAGCCCTTCCGGGACTTACTGCAACCATGGGAGTGGCAATTCTTGTCCCCTTCTCCTTCGGTATGGAAGCTGTACCGGGAATACTCATGCTGCTGGGACTCTACGCAGGCGCCATCTATGGAGGATCCGTTGCGGCAATCCTCATCAACACTCCGGGAACTCCATCTGCTGCAGCCACTATTCTTGATGGTACACCTTTGTTTGTCCGCGGTGAAGGCGGCCGGGCAATCGGTATGGCCACCTATTCTTCCGTATTCGGAGGAATCGGAAGTGCCATATTCCTGATAACCCTGGCGCCCCTGCTGTCAAAGTTCGCCCTTAAGTTCAGTGCACCGGAATACTTTGCCCTTGCCGTTTTAGGTATCACCATTATAGGCAGTATATCCTCCGGGTCCCTGGCAAAGGGACTCTTAAGCGGCTGTATCGGTCTTCTTATTGCAACCATCGGAATGGACCCCATACAGGGCTATACCCGCTTTACCTTCGGTAATGTAAACCTCATGGGCGGTATTCCTTTTATACCTGCACTTATCGGTCTCTTTGCAGTATCCGAAGCCATAACCCAGTTTGAAAAGCTTGTTGAGCCCAAAAAAGAGCGGGTAAACCTGCGCAAGCTGCTTCCCAATCTGCCGGATATGCGCACAGTACTAAGAACACAGCTTAAAAGTACTGTTATCGGAACCTTTGTAGGAGCCCTTCCCGGCGCCGGCGGAGATATTGCAAGCTTTGTCTGTTACAACGAAGCAAAAAGAAGCTCCAAGCATCCGGAAACCTTCGGTACCGGAGAAATTGAAGGAGTTGCAGCAGCGGAAACAGGAAACAATGCATCCACCGGAGGAGCCCTTATTCCCACCCTGAGCCTTGGTGTTCCGGGAGACTCGGTTACCGCAATTATTATCGGAGCCCTGATGGTTCAGGGACTGCGCCCGGGCCCACTGCTCTTCAGAGATCATCTGGACATGGTAAATGCCCTGTTCATCGGTTTTATCCTGGCCAATATCTTCTTTGGTGTTTTCGGCCTGATGATGGCTGGATTCCTCTCAAGAGTAATCATGGTCTCAAAAAGAGCAATGATCCCCATCATTATGGTTCTGGCCATTGTGGGATCCTATGCCATGCAGAATAACACCTTCGATATATTCCTCATGCTGATAATCGGTATTGTTGGATATCTGATCCGCAAGATAAACGTGCCTCTTGGTCCGATTGTTCTTGCCCTTATTCTGGGCCCAATGGTTGAGGAAAACTTCCGTAAAACCCTGGTAATGTCCCATGGTGATTATTCGGTTTTTGTAACCCGTCCGATCGCAGCCACCCTGCTTGCCCTGAGTATTATCTCTGTGGCAACAACTCTGATCCGGGAACGGCAGCACCGGAAAAAAATGGCTGCCACCGAACAGTAACAGTAAATTCCTGAATCCTGTCCGGCACGGAGGATAAAAGAGATGTTTGATATGTTTGACAGCTCCTTTTCGGCTGTCTATACTGCAGACTCTCCTCCGGACCGGACAGGATTCTGATTGAATGAAACTTCAGCATGAACTAAATATAGTTTCCATCGCCACCCTTCTTATCCTGGCAGCCTCAATAATCTTTGTGGGCGCCGTAATGATGAACCAGATAGTACATACCCTTTACGTGCAGCTGCTGGAATCCGGCCTTCAGAAGGTGATGCAGGAAGTCCAGACCGCCTACGACAATGTTGAACATCCGGATACCGAAATGGATCTCTCAAATATTGAAACGGTACAGCATGGCCTCCTGGATTCTCTGGACAGGGTAACCTTCGGCGGCAGCGGAAACCTGTACATAGTCAACAAGGCAAGCCGGGCGGTACTGCATAAGTATATTGATTCCGGCGATATGATAAGCTTCTATTTCATTGCCGACATGCTGCAGCAGAAACAGGGCTTCATGGAATACACCTACCGGGGTCGTGCACGCTACTGTGTATTTGATACCTTTGATCCCTGGGGCTGGACAATCGCTCTTTCCGTGAAGAAAGAGGAAGTGTTTCTCAACCGCCTTACATTTTTGCGGATAGTAATTATTGTTACCTTTGCCATACTTATAATGAGCATAACCATGTTTCAGGCCTACTCCCAGCGGATTACCCAGAATATTGAAATAACCCTCGACTGTCTTCAAAAAGTGGAAGCAGGCGACTTAAGCGCCCGGATAGTTCCGGATATTGAAACCGAAGAAATTGTAAACCTGCAGAGCGGAATCAATTCAATGATCACCACCATCAAGCAGAGAACCGACGAACTGCTGCATGCAACGGAAGAGAAGATTGCCATTGAAAAGAAACTGCTTCAGGAGGAAATCCAGCACAAGGAAGCGGAGATAAACTTTCTGCAGAGCCAGATAAACCCCCATTTTCTCTACAACACCCTGGAATGCATGAACAGTATCGGAGCCCTCCATGAGGTTCCGGAGATACAGGAAATTGCCATGAGTCTCTCCAGCCTGTTCCGATACTCAATCAGTGGAAGAAAGTTTGTGACTTTGGAAGAAGAACTCAGAAGTGTTGAAGACTATCTGAATATTCAGCGCATCCGCTTTCTTGACCGCTTTACCATCAGCCTCAACTACGACAGCAATGTTCTGAAAACCAAGATAATCAAGTTTATCCTCCAGCCGATAATCGAAAACTCTATCTTTCACGGCCTCGAACCGAAAGTCGGAAAAGGAGAGCTTAAGGTCAACTGTTCCCAGAACAGCTCCTTTCTGGATATTTCAGTGGAGGATAACGGCACAGGAATTGAGAAGGAAACTCTGGATAAACTGAACTCATCCCTGGCGGAAAGCATACCGGGGAAACCCCTGCCGGCAGGGGAGAAACGTTCTATTGGGCTGTATAATATCCAGAACAGAATCAAGCTTGTGTACGGAAACTATTACGGCCTGAAAATAGAAAGCGAAAAAGACCGGGGAACGAGCATACTGATGCGACTACCCTTTATAACAGGATAACAATGTTCAGCGTAATAATTGCAGATGATGAACCCTATATACTGCAGGCACTGGAAAAGAAAATCTCTGCCACCGGTCTCGGCTTTGAGATAAGCGGTACTGCGGACAACGGAGAAGAGTGCCTTGAGCTTGTACGGAACATGGAACCGGACCTGCTTATCTGCGACATCCGCATGCCGGGTCTTACCGGTCTGGAGCTGATGGAAACCCTGAAAGCGGAACATACCCGCACCCAGGTTATCTTCGTCAGCGGCTACTCCGAGTTCGAGTATGCAAAAAAAGCCCTGGACCTTGGCGCTCTCGGCTACCTGCTTAAGCCTGTCCGGCCGGAAATACTTCAGGAGACCCTGGAAAAAGCGGCCTTGAAACTCACAGAAAACAGAGCGTCAGAATTGGAGGAGGCAGTAAAGAAGACCGAATCCTTACTCGATTTCCTTTCGGCCATGCCCGAAGGTACTCCGGAAGAACTGATTATACGCCAGATGGCCTGCCCCCGCCGTTTCGGCCTCTATGGTGTCGTCGCTGTTACATCTCCTGCTGTCGGGTTCCTGACGCAGAGACTTGAAATGGAAGAAATTGAGTGGCGGGAATACCATTACTCCCGGGAGATAAGCTTTCTGGTGCTGAATTTTTCCCCTTCCGCAGAGGCAAAGATAACTGCAGCTTTAAGCCAGCTGGTGACGCCCCCTTTCCCCGGGTCCGCGGGGTTCAGCAGCAGTACCGGATCATTGCATAATATTTACCAGAGAATTCAGGAAGCAGTACTGCTCCAGTACAGCTGGTTTTCGTCAGCTATAGATCGTCTGTATCATCAGGGAGATCTCCACAGCACAGTTCTCCCTGAGCTCTTGAAGGACTTCAATGTTTTGTTTGCAAGTCGCAACCGAAGCCGGATCCATACTACCCTGGATGAGATTTCCGCCCTGAACAGGGATGAGCCGATCAATATTCAGGAACTCATGGATTTTTATAACGGTTTTATCGAGCTCCTTCACAATACTGCCCTTAAGCAGGGAAAAAAGGACTATAATCTTCAGCCTGTCTCAAGTCCGGCAATACTGGTTCGTCAGTTTGACAGTCTGGAAAAGATGATAGAAACCCTTCATGAGCAGACCAATATCCTGTATCCCGAAAGGGACAGAGAAGAAAGTGCCCCTACCCCGTCTATAGATACCCTGACGTCTATTAAAAGCTATATAAAAAACAACATCGATGCAGATCTTAACCTGGATCATCTTTCTGAAATCTTCGGTCTGAAAAAAAGCCGCATTTCAAGCCTTTTCAAAGCCGAAACCGGGGTGAGTCCCATTGAGTTTTTACGTAAAACAAGAATTAATCACGCCTGCTTCCTGCTGGAACATACTACCCTGCCTATACAGGAGATCTCTGATCTTTGCGGTATTCACGATTACTTCTACTTTGCCAAGGTATTCAGAAAGACAACCGGACTTACCGCCACCCAGTACAGGGACCGGAAAACCCGGAAATAAACTGCTCCCCGCCTCAAGAAAATGTCTTACGTAAGACATTTTCTATATAAACCCTTGTTTCAGCCTTTTTTACAACCTATACTAGGGTCAGATGGAAAAACGTATGACCCAGAAAACACTGGCCCGGGAGCTGGGAATCTCACTCAAAACCGTTCAGCGTGCCCTTGCACGGTCCCCGCAGGTGTCAGAAACAACCCGACGCAGGATTATTGATCATGCCGCATCCTGCGGTTATTTTGTTCATCGCGGGGCACGGGGACTGAGCCGCAAAAATAGTCGTTCCATAGTTATATTTTCCTCCTGTACACCGGATTATTTCTGGGACCGGGTAGCCCGGGGAATCGATCTTGCCCGCCAGCAGATTTCATTTCTCGGATATTCCGCCCGTTACCAGCCGGTTCCCCCCAGGGATACCGCAGCATATCTTCAGCTCCTTCAGGAAGCACTGGACGGGGGGATGGAAGCCGCGGGAATTGTTAATAACCCGGAATATGATATGTCCCGGATATTCCGCTTTCTGACAGCTAATAATATTCCCCACATAACCATCAGTGTAGATGCCCCGGAGACAGGACGGCTTTGTACCGTAAGCCCCGACTATGGTGAAGGGGGCCGTCTGGCTGCTGAATTTCTGGGTAAAACAGCCGGAGCACAGGGGAGTAAAAAGGGAAACATACTGATTATTCATAACCCGGTGAATTCAGAACATGTGCTTGCCGGCGCTCATGTAAACGAAGAGCGGCTGCTGCAGTTTGTTCACTATCTGTCTATCCATTTTCCCGGAGTTGATCATCAGGTGGTAAGCTTCCGGAAACGGCGGCACGATGATAACCTGAAGGATGAAATCGAGCAGGTCATACTTGACCCCCAGGCCGATTTTACCGGCATCTACAGCATTGCAGAGGTTCAGGATACCCTCGCCGAGGTAATCCTGCGCCACGGACTTGAAGGCAGGCATAATATCATTGTCCACGGCATTACGCCCAACACTGAACGCTACCTCAAAAGCCATGCGCTGACGGCGGCCATCAACCAGAACCCCATGCTCCAGGGCTATTATGCCGTGCGTATTCTGGAGTATTATCTGGAAACCGGAACCGTTCCGGATGATATTCCCGCAGTAGCCCACAGCATAGTAATGGGTTCCAATCTGCGGAATGAGGAAAATTTCAGATTCTTCTCCACCCTGTTTGAACAGAAGAATTCACCCCCCCGATAATTGGAGGCAACAGATACCCATGCAGAAAAATCTCGTCCGCATGCTGAACACTATTCATACCACCCTTGAAGAGATCTGTCCGAAGCCGCTCAGTCAGGCAGGAATACACGGAGTTCTGGCGGCAGTGTCCCTCTCTCCCCGACCCTCGGCTCCGGCCATCTGGATGCCGGTATTTTTCAACATGAAAAACGACCAGCCGGAGTTTGCCAGCCGCGAGCAGGCACAGACATTTCTGGATACTTCTGTACTTGCTTATAATGCGGTTGTTGCTTCTTTTGAAGGCAAGGAGGACGCATACGAATTTCCCTTTCCAGTCCCTGCAGATGAAGAGACCTCCCTTTCAAACGAGGATATCGGGAAGCTTGGAGAATGGTGCGAAGGTTTCATTAAAGGCCTCCGCTGTACCGGAGTGGAAGCCGCCGGTTTTGATGACGACTTTATCAATCTCATGAGCCCAATAGCATTTTGTGCCCGGCCCAAGGTCTTTACGAATAACCAGGACAGCCCGGAACTGGCGGAAACCTTCTCCCGAATTGCAGCAGAAATGCCCGAAAATATCATGGCCTTGAGAAACTATTTTCTTCTGTATCTCCAGAAAGAGCAAAGGCAGAGCCAACAGGTTCAGAGCACAGGCAGAAATGACCCCTGCCCCTGCGGTAGCGGTAAAAAGTACAAACACTGCTGCGGAAAAAAGGGCTGAGCTTTTAGAGAAAGAGATGAGAAACAAGCGCTTGACCTGCGGTTGTGACTATGCGACTATAGATTCCATGATTGGAACACCACTGTTAAACAGCGTCTGCATCTCAGCAGCCGCCGCGGCAGCCGCCTTTTAGGCCACCGCGGATAACAGGTATTCCACTACAACAGAATACATCACCGCGGATGTCCGGAAACGGAACCCGCGGTTTTTTTGTATCCCCGGGTTATTCCGGCACTGATGCGGGGTGGAGGGAGAAAAAGATGAGAAGACCAATTGTATGGGACGGCGCCGGAGAGCTGCGCTACGAGATCAGGGAAATTGTAAAGGTTGCCCACAAAGTGGAAGCAGCAGGATTGCCGGTAATTTATGAGAATATCGGGGATCCTGTACAGAAAGGCGAATCTGTTCCGGACTGGATAAAGGAAACCGTAACAGGTCTCGCCTCAACGGATGCCTCCTACTGCTACACCGATACCCAGGGAGCACCGCAAACACGGGAGTTTCTGGCAGAGCGTGTTACAGCCCGGGGCGGAGCCGGAATAGACAAGGACGACATCTTCTTCTTCAACGGCCTGGGAGATGCGGTGGCCCGGATTTTTGAATATCTTAAAAGGGAAGCCCGGGTAATCGGGCCGTCACCGGCATACTCAACCCTTTCGTCCGCTGAGGCATCCCATTCGGGTTACGAACATCTTACCTACCGGCTGGATCCGGATAATAACTGGATGCCCGATCTGGCGGATATTGAAAACAAGGTCCGCTACAACCCCTCCATCGCGGGAATTCTGCTCATTAACCCGGACAACCCCACCGGCGCAGTATACCCCCGGGAAGTGCTCACCGCCATGGTGGATATCGCAAAAAAGTACGATCTCTTTGTCATCTGCGACGAAACCTACGCCAGTATCGTCTACAACCCCGATGACAGTACATTTTTAAGTGACGTTATAGACGGAGTTCCCGGCATGGCTCTCCGGAGTATTTCCAAGGAATATCCCTGGCCCGGCGGCCGCTGCGGCTGGATAGAGGTCTACAACCAGAAGCAGGATCCGGAGTTTGCCCGTTACATTACCAGCCTGCTGGATGCAAAGAGACTGGAAGTCTGCTCAACCACCCTGCCCCAGCTTTCCATTCCGCCGGTATTCTCCGATCCCCGCTATGAGGCACATCTGAAGCACAGAAACGCCTTGTATGAAGCCAGAGCTCAGGAGGCTGCGGATATTCTCAATGCCGTACCCGGGGTAAAGGTGGTGAAACCTAAAGGAGCCTTCTATATTACTGCGGTCTTCGAAAAGGGACTTCTGAACTCACACCAGTCACTGCCGATTGAGAATGAAGAGATCCGCGACTACATCAATTCCATGATTGATACCGTCGCTCCGGATAAACGGTTTGTCTACTATCTTCTGGCTTCAGCGGGAATCTGCGTTGTTCCCCTGAGCGGCTTCTGCTGCGATCTTCCCGGCTTCCGGGTAACACTGCTGGAAGCGGATGATACCAGAAGGCGTACAACCTATGAACAGATTGCCGATGCCATCCGGAAATATACCGGGACTTGATATTGTCCCGGCCATTTTTGTATTTTTACTGCAGGAAACGAAGTTACCAGGAGAGTTCAGATGATCAAATCCGCCCTTGAGATTGCCCTTGAGCGAACAAAGGACATTGAAGTAGATAAAAAGAGCATTGCCGCCAGGGAAAAAGCCGATGCAGGAAAACGGCTGGCCGGGAAATTTCTCGCCGGAGATATTGATGCAGGGGAGCTGAAAAAACAGCTTAAAACTGCCGACAAAGAAGAGCTGCAGTGGCTTAAGGACGGGCTGCTTTCAACCCTTTCGGCGAACCTCAGCCTGCCCCAGACAAAAGAGTTTTCCGAAAAAACAGCCCTGCTGGAAGAGGCCTTTTCTATTCTGACGGGAGATACGAAGCAGGTATCCATGATGTTCGAACAGATTAATCAGTTTTTTGGACAGTATCTGGCCAATCAGGAGCAGCTTGTTTCCAGTCTTGAACAGCAGTTTGCCCCGCGTTTGAGACAGAAAGAGCAGGAGATTGCCCGGCAGACCGGATCGCCGGTAAAACTCTCACCCTCCCAGGATCCCGAGTTTACCAAGGTGCTGAAAGACCATCTGGGCCAGCTGGAAAGCCAGTACAGCGAAGCGCTGAAACAGGCAAAAGAACAGCTTAAACAGCTGGTTTAGGCGGGAATTACTGCTGCGCGGCCTGCCAGGCGGCGAAAAACTCACCGGGGAGTTTTGTATAATACTCCAGAGACAGCGCGAGGCTGTCCAGAGAAATACGCTCATTACGGCCATGGATAAGTTTTGAAAAACGGTCCATGGTCATTTTTTTATCAAAAAGGGTAAATCCATATACCCTGGTACCCTTTCGTCGCCAGAAGCGGCCGTCAGTGGCGCCTCCCACGAGAATAGGCAGGAGCTCGGCATCCTCCACATTCTTTTTCAGCAAAGATGCACTGGCATCGAAAAAGGGTCCTTCACTCTCACTGATTGTGGGGGGGAAAAATTCCAGCACTTCCAGCTCCGCGTCCACCCCGGCGGACCGTGCCGCCCGGTGGACCAGAGCCATGGCAGATTCCAGGCTCTCCCCGGGAACAAGACGGATATCAAGATCCATATAGGCGGTATCGGGAATTATATTTATCTTGCTCCCCCCCTGTATCATACCGGTGGACACAGTTGTGAGGGAGGCCGCATGAAGCCATTTTGCGGCTCCGGGGTTTCTTGCTGCCAGCCTGGACAGACCGGCAGCCTGAGTCAGGGGTGTATTAAGAAGAAGCGCTTCAGCAAGATTACCCGAGGATGCTTTGACCATTCCCCGGTAGATGCTCCCCATCCGCAGACGGGGACTTGCCTCAGCAAGTTTACAGGACAGGGAAACAAGGTCATCCACAGCGTTTTTAGCACCATAGGGAATACTGCCGTGACCGGGAACACCCCGGGTGATAACCCTCAGCCAGGCGACCCCTTTTTCCCCAACCCCGAGAACAGCATGCTTTCCCCGGCGGCCCTGTATATAAAAGCCGCCGATCTCCGAGACCATTACGTCGCAGGAGACCTTGTCCCAGTGATGATCCGTCAGCCAGCGGGCGCCGTACTTTCCTGAAGCCTCTTCGTCCGCCAGGGCAATATAGAGAAGGTCCCCGGGAAAGGCGCCATGTTTCTTAACTGCTTCCGCAAAGCCGACCGCCTGGGAAGCGGTCATATTAAGCATATCCACCGCACCCCGTCCCCAGACCTCTCCATGGGCAAGTTCACCACCAAAGGGATCCAGTTTCCAGTCTTCCGGGGACGCGGGAACTACATCCAGATGTCCCATGAACGCAAGGGAGGGAGCATCTGGATCAGTGCCGGGAATACGCACCACCAGATTATCCCGGCCCTCTTTTTTAGAGAATATTTCCGCTTCGATCCCGTACTCAGAGAAAAACCGCTTGAGAGATGCTGCTGACACAGCTTCATTACAATGGTGACCGTCGTTGACACAGCGATTACGGATCAGCTCCTGAAGTAGTGATGTCAGCCTGGACAGTGAATCCACAACAGCCCTCTCCTGTCAGTGAGTGCCGGAAATAATTTTGAGCCAGGAGGAAGGAATCATGCTTACAGGAAGAATAAAGCCCAGCTTCCCTTCTCCATCGGTATAGATGGATACCGGAAGCCCCACCAGCTCCCCGAAGGCATTGAATACTGCACCGCCGGAATTTCCGAAGGAGATTTCCCCGTCGGTCTTAATAAATACCCCAAGGGGAGATGCCTCGAAGCCGCTGACAATACCCCGGGTAAGGGTAACCGAAACTCTTGAGCCGATTCCGCCGTTGGCGGGATACCCGAGAATGGAGATGGGTTCACCCATGCGGGGAATTCCGCTTTCGGTAAACTCAAAGAAGGGGAAGCGGTATGCCCCGGGGAGGGGCTGTCCGTATCTCCCGGCGTCGATTTTTATCAGGGCAAGGTCAAGATCTTCGTCATAGCGCACCACGCTGCCGGAAAAAAGTTCCTTCGGGGGCAGGTGCTGATCAATCGTTGCAGCAACGTATACCGGAGCCGAGGGCTGATTCTCACCGTTTTTAACCACATGCCAGTTGGTCAGCAGATATCCGTCACGGGATACCATGCAGCCCGAGCCTCTGCCGTTCTCACCGATAACCTCAACGGTTGCCCCGACAGCATGCTGAAGAGGATCGTCAGGATCCGGTACGGGGGGAATATCCATAAGGGCCCCCGGGGCATCGGTGGAGGTACCGGTATGCAGGGAAAACATTACCGGAAACCGGTCAGAAACCTGATCAAGAACCAGAATATAGTAGGTACCGGGAGAATAGGAGGGATCAGTTTCTCTGCTGATTACCAGAGACTCCCGGCCAAGCAGGCTTTCACTGCGGAATTCCGCATTTTCCGGACTGATCGCCGGGGTATTTCTGGAAACAAAAAGGTCCACATCACCTGTGGTATCCGCAACATCTATCCGCAGAGCCGAATCCCAGCCGGCAGCACGGACCGCGTAGAGTTTCATCATGCCTTCTTCCGGAAGAAGGGTTCCGGATACACTGTCGCCGGCAGAAATGGTTTCTGCAATCTGAAGCTCTTCAAGGGTGTACCGGATATCAAAATCGATAATGCTGCTCTGTTTTCCGTCGATAAACGGGGGAAACTCATGCTGATAGACAACATCGAGGTAATACTCTCCGTCATAGAGGCCGGCATCGCCAAAACGGGAAAGAACAAGCTCTTCATTAAAGTCGTCGCTGTCGGCGCCTGCATCAACTGCACCATAGTCCAGGATCTCCGTGCCATACCGCACATAAAGATCAAGATCTGCCCGGGCCCGGCTTAAGCGGATCTCTGCCCGTACAGCTGATGGAGACACGTTCAGGCGGTAGGTTACATAATTGAGCCCGGAATCCAGGTCAATCACTCCCCGGGTCTGAAGCCCGGGAAGCAGTTCCGGCGGCAGCACAGCTTCAGTTGAGGCATCTTCAGTAAAATCCGGATTTTCAAAGGAGTTTTCATCCTGAAAAGGCAGGGATTCCTCAGCTGCCGCTGTTTCACTGTTTTCGCTTTCCCCGCTGCCCTCATACATATCAGAGGAACCTGCACCATCCCACTGATTCTGAAAATCATACTGCTCTTCAGAAGACTGGCCGTAAAGAGACACTGCCGAAAGCCAGAATATGAGGAGAGGAATAAGCAGAAAAACAGAAATTCTATACAGCTTATTTATATTCATATATGGATAATTCACGTTTACGGGTTTCTCCGGTTTGTAATGTTTCAGGTAAGACAATAGTAGCACATCATTTATCCGAATGCACAGTAAGCTTGGAATTCTTTGAATCCGGAGCAGCCTGCAGTACAACTTGCAATGGACGGGAGAGGTGCTATATAACTGTGCACAGGAGTTGACCCTATGGAACCGCAAGACACGCCTTCTGAAACAGTCCATCCTCCACGATGGTCGCTGGATTCAATTTATCCCGGATACAAAAGCAGAGAATACAAACAGGCACTTCTGAAGCTTGCAGAAAAGCTGAAGGAATCCGAGGAAGTTTTCAGTCCGGCGGCTCTGGAAGGTTTGAACCCGGGGGACTGGCTTGAAAAAGCAGTTGAGACGGCAAACAGTCTCAGAGGCACCTTTGAAAACCTCTACGCCTATGCCTATGCCCGCTACAGCACAGCCACCCGGGACCCTGAAGCGCTGAAAGAATTAGGTGAGCTTGAGAAAGCGGAGCTCAAACTGAAACAACAGGAGATTGCATTCCGTAACACCCTGAAACTGGTGGAAAGCTCAATAGATTCACTCCTTGATTCCAATGAGTCCTTGAGTAACTACCGGCTGTTTATCCGGGAATCCCTGACTCTTCAGTCCAGGCAGCTCTCTCCCGCAGAAGAGGACCTGGCGGCGGATCTGAACAGAAGCGGAGGAGAGGCCTGGTCAAGGCTTCAGTCCACCCTGGGAGCCACCCTGTCATCTGTCTGGAACCCCGAAACCGGTGAAACCCGAACGGTAACCCAGCTGAGAACCATGGCTTTTGACGCGGACAGGGATGTTCGGAGAAAGGCATACACTATGGAAACTGCAGCCTGGAAGAGTGCAGAGGTGGCTGTATCTGCCGCACTCAACGGCGTAAAAGGCTTCAGCCATACCCTGAACAGCCGCAGGGGTTATACCAGCACTTTGGACAGGGCTCTGGAACAGTCCAGGATCAGCAGAAAAACCCTTGATGCCCTTATCGGCGCCATGGAAGAGTCTCTGCCGGCCTTCAGAAAGTACCTGAAAGCAAAAGCGGATATCCTGGGACTGCCGGTTCTTGCCTGGTACGATCTGTTTGCCCCGCTGCCGGTGCAGAACAGTAAACAGCAGAGATCCGTCGGCTTCAGGGAAGCCGCAGATTTTATTATCAGTAATTTTGCAACATTCTCGGATGAACTGGCGGCATATGCCTCGGAAGCGGTAAGCAGGCAGTGGATCGACGCCCTGCCCAGGGAAGGAAAAGTGGGCGGAGCCTACTGCATCAGCTTTCCAGAATCCGGCGAAAGCAGAATTCTCTCCAATTTTTCCGGCAACCTGCGGGATATTTCCACCCTGGCCCATGAACTCGGCCACGGATATCATCACCATGTGGTACGGGATCTTCCTCCACTCCATCAGGATTATCCCATGACCCTGGCCGAAACAGCCTCAATCTTCTCCGAAACCCTGGTGGCGGAAAAGGCCCTGGAAGATATGGATGAGGCATCGGGTCTGCTCTTAATGGAATCGAGCCTGCAGGATTCAACTCAGGTTATAGTAGACATTCTCAGCCGCTTTTATTTTGAATCCGAGCTTATGCAGCGCAGGGCAGACCACGAACTCAGCCCTGAAGAACTCTGCAGCATGATGCTTGATGCCCAGAAAAAAACCTACGGAGAGGGACTGGATCCGGAACAGCTGCACCCCTACATGTGGGCAGTAAAGGGCCACTACTACCGGCCGGAACTGGCCTTCTATAATTTCCCTTATGCCTTCGGACTGCTTTTCGGTCTGGCACTGTACGGAGAATACCGCAGGAACAGCAGCGGATTTCCCCAAAAATACCGCACTATTCTTAAAGACACCGGCAGGCTGAATGCAGTAGAATTAACTAAAGAAGCCGGTTTTGATATTGAAGACATTAATTTCTGGAGAAGCGGGCTTTCCGTTATCGGCGGACGGATCGAAACCTTCGTCCGGGCCGCTTCGGCTCTCAAATAAGGAGGAGTAATGAAAAAGGTTGGAATAATAAGTTCCGGAGCCTGGGGAACTGCAATAGGAAAAGTTCTTGCAGAGACAGGCAACCAGGTTGAAATGTGGGACTTCATGGAAGATGTGGTCAACGACATTAACAACAACCAGACAAACCACCGCTTTCTTCTGGGCGTAAACCTTCCCCCCTCCCTGAAAGCGACAACCGATCTTGCCCAGGCCGCCTCGGACAAGGAATTCATAATTATCGCAACCCCTTCGCTCTATATCCTTAACGCGGTAAAGAGCCTGGCCGCTCTTCCGGGTATAGCTGCGGGAGAAACGGTTATCGGCATTGTGACAAAGGGTTTTATCGCCGACGATCAGGGTCCGCGGATGATAGTAGAGGCTGTTGAGGATACTCTCCCCGAAGCCTATAAACATAATGTTGTATATATTTCAGGCCCCAGCCATGCGGAAGAAGTGGCCCGGGGAAAGCTTACCGGTCTTATTTCCGCATGCTCTAACGGCAAAAATGCCATCCGTTTCCGGGAGCTTCTGGGAGGAAGCAACCTCATGGTCTTCTCCAGTCTCGACATCGTGGGAGTACAGACCTGCGGCGCAGCAAAAAACGTTGTGGCCATTGCCTTCGGTATGCTGGATGCACTGATGGAATTTTCCGATGCCCTGGGAGACAACACGGAATCTCTGCTTTTAGCTGCAGGACTGAATGAAATAATGAAGCTGGGAACCGCTTTGGGCTCGACCCATCCGGAAACCTTTACCTCCATAGCCGGCGTAGGCGACCTGGATGTTACCTGCCGCAGCCGTCACGGCCGAAACCGGCGTTTCGGCCGGGAGATAATCAAGGACCGCATTCTTGACCGCTTCTCGAACCTTGAGGATCTTATACATAACATTGCAGCCGTAGGCTATCTTCCGGAAGGTGCGGTGGCAGCCAAGTTTGTGCATCAGATTGCAATACAGCGAAAACTGAAACTGCCCATCTGTGAGACCGTCTTTTCGATTCTGAACCGCGAGGTTGATCCATCACGGGCGGTATCCACCATGGTGACAAGCATCGGCGGATCACCGGAAGGGATGGACCCGGAGCTGTAGCAGCCGGGTCAGACTACCCTTTTTATAATATCCTCCAGATCGCTTACCGTAAGCGGTCGGGGGTTGGTAAGCAGACAGGCATCCTCCGAGGCATGCACGGCCATTTCATGAATAGTCTCACTGCTGAAATGGTGCGATTTAAAGGTCAGATCCAGCCCGCACTTTTCTCCCAACAGCTCCACAGCTTCCACAATCCCATCCACGGCGTTGTCGCGGTTTACCGGAGGCAGTCCGAGTCCTGCCCGCAGTACAGAACCGAGACGGGAGTAGCCGTCCCGGGCAGAACTGAAATTGGCCCGTACCACCTCTTTAAGCAGTACCGCGTTGCAGAGGCCGTGGGGCAGATCGGAAACACCGCCCACAGCATGAGCCAGGGCATGAACCGCCCCAAGGCTTGCATTTGAAAAAGCGAGACCTGCCAGCAGACTTGCCCGCATCATACCGCTTCGGGCATAGATATCCTTCGGATTTTTTATGGTCATATAGAGATTCCGGGCAATCAGATCCACCGATTCAAGGGCCATGCCGTCGGTCATAAAAAAAGCTCCGGTGGAAACATAAGCCTCGAAGGCATGAGAAAGGGCATCCATACCGGTGGCAGTGGAGAGATCCGCATGCATGGTTGTTAGGGTTAAGGGATCAATCAGAGCAATACTGGGAACAAGTCCACTGCTGATTACTGCGAACTTAACCTTAAGGTCATCATTGTTGATTATAGCAAAGCGGCTGACATCTGCAGAGCTGCCTGCAGTGGTGGGAATACAGACCAGCGGCGGCAGAAACTCGGTAAGCTTGTCGATGCCCTTGAACTCCTCGACAGGTCTGTCATGGCAAACTACAACGCCGATGCCCTTGGCACAGTCCAGAACACTTCCTCCGCCCACCGCCACAATACCATCGCATTTATCGGCCGTATACTGTTCCGCACCCCTGGCGACTTCCGTCTTACGGGGGTTTTCAGACACCCCGGTAAAAAGGGAAATGAAAAAACCGTTCTGTCTCAAGAGATTGACTGTTTCGTCCGTCCAGCCTGCGTCCTTCACTCCGGGATCACTGACAACAAGAATTCTCTTCATATGCAGGGTCCTGCAGTAAGCGGGGGCCTGCAGGCGTGAGCCAACCCCGTATATAAACTCAGGAGCAATAAACTTGTTGATCGATGTCATGACATCCCCTTTTCATTTGTCACAATGTTCGGGCCACATAGCTCTGCTGTAAGTATAGTACAATGGAAGCGAAATTCGCAAATACAAGGGTAGACAAGGGCAGGCGGTTTTTGGTATCTTTTGCACCAATTCACCGGAGAATTCCGGCGAGCAACACGGCGCCGTACCCAAGTGGTAAGGGAGAGGTCTGCAAAACCTTTATGCACCGGTTCGAATCCGGTCGGCGCCTCTCTTTTCCCCCTCAACAGATTTCAACTATTTTCCTTTTTTCCACTTCTGAAAGAACGCAAGGGATATCAGCATAACACCGTTGCCGTATTCTCCCTCACCCATATTGGCAAAAACCTGCGCCACAGGCACTTTCCGGTACTCCACCCTTTCAAGGGGATCAAGCTGCTGCTCCGCCACCTTTTTAAGGCCCCGGGCCAGAAAGGTGTGGGTATGATTTGTCATGAATGCCGGGTTGGGGTTTACAGAACCGATGGGAATTATCTCCTGCGCTTCGTAGCCGGTCTCTTCCTTTAGTTCCCGGACTGCAGCATCAACCGGATCTTCTCCCGGGTCTACAATCCCGGCAGGAAACTCCACGGTAACCGCTTGAGAGCCGTGACGGTATTGCCGCACCATAAGAAACTCATCCCCTGAGGAATTCTCAGGATCATTTTCAAGATCATTTTCGAAAAGGGGAATAACCGTTACCCATTCCGGCGCTTCCACAATAAAGAAATCCCCTTTACGGTTCTCCCGGTCTACCCGTTTCGACCGGACAAGAGAGAAAATGGGAGTTTTAATTACATACCGGGAGGAGAGCTCCGACCACTGGTGATCATCCTTGCTTTGCGACCAGCTCATAAATTCTCCTTATTCAGCCTGCCCGGGTGATGATGCAATTATACCCCTCAGGGTTTCCCGGCAGATCTGGATAAACTCTTTTCGCACCGGAAAGTCCGAACTTCTTACTTCCGGAAAAAGAAGTACCTCCGCAGGATTCAGACCGGTGTAGGCGAAAACCCGTTTCTGCCAGATATCAACAGCGGGAACCGGCTCCGATGCATCGGCATCGCTGGTTACAACCGCAAGTGCCGCCTTGCCTTTTAATAGAGGAACTCTGCGTACGGTCCCGTCTTCCTGCTCTTCAAAGCTGAAGGCGAAACCGGAAGCAAGAACCCGGTCGATCCAGCCTTTTAAAAGCGCCGGAAGTCCGCCCCACCAGTCAGGATGAATCCAGATAATTACCTGGGCATTCTGAATAAGGTTCTGCTGCTCCTGAACATCCTCATCAAAGCTGAAACGGCGCTGCATCTCATCCAGGGAGAGCACCGGGTTAAAGCCCGCATCATAGAGCCTGACAATTTCCGCCCTGCCCCCGGCAGCCTCTGTTTCCGCAGCCAGCTCCTTTGCCAGGGCACTGCTGAAGGACCGCTCATCCGGATGGGCATCAATAATTACACTGTTCTTTACCATGGAACTCTCCTGGGACACCTTTATGATCAACTATAGCATGTATTCCTGATACGTTTATCGGCCCGGCAAACAATCATTTGACAGGAAGCCCTTATATGAGTAATTTAAGCCTGTTTTTTATGACTATTTTTATCAGCTTTAAGCTGCGAACGGAGAAGAGCAATGGTGCACGAAAGTACAGTCCTTGATGCACTTATGGATGTTATTGACCCGGAACTGGGTATAAATATTGTCGATCTCGGTCTGATCTACGGGATCGACCTGAACAGTGATGAATCCGTATCGGTACAGTTTACCCTCACCTATCCCGGATGCCCCGTAGGGGATTATATCCAGGAGCAGATTGTAAACACCGTCGGAGAGGCTACAGGAATGGCGGTAGGCGCCTCCCTTGTATGGAATCCCCCCTGGGGTATCGAGCGAATGAGTGAAGCCGCCCGGCTTGAACTCGGTTACCCTATTTAACCCCATATCAGCAGGAGAACATATGGAATTGAAGATTGAAAACCTTCACGCAACAGTTGAAGGAAAACAGATACTGAAAGGAATAAACCTTACCCTGAATACCGGAGAATCCCATGCCCTGATGGGCCCCAACGGCTCCGGAAAATCCACTTTGGCAAGTGTACTCATGGGTCATCCGAAATTTACTGTTACCGAAGGCTCCGTACGCCTCAACGGTGCAGAACTGCTTGATCTTGAACCGGATCAGCGCTCCCTTGCAGGGCTGTTTCTGGCATTTCAGTATCCCGTGGAAATCCCGGGACTTACGGTGGGAAAATATCTGAAGCGGGCCGCTGAGCTGAGAAATGACCCGGCCGAAAAAAAACGGGTTTCAAGTTTTATCCGCGAGCTGCGGAGCAACATGGATTTCCTCGAAATGGATCAGAACTTTATCAACCGCTATCTGAATGAAGGTTTTTCGGGGGGCGAAAAAAAGCGCATGGAGATTCTCCAGATGCTCACCCTGAAACCGGTTTTTGCCGTTCTCGATGAAACCGATTCCGGCCTGGATATAGATGCTTTGAAAGTGGTAGCCAGGGGTGTAAACAAACAGGCAGGGGCTGAGTTCTGCTCTCTGGTTATTACCCACTATCAGCGGATTCTTCAGTACCTGAAACCCGACAAGGTACATGTAATGTACGACGGCCGGATTGTGCTCTCCGGCGACGGCAGCCTTGCAGCAGAACTTGAAGCCAGGGGCTACGACTGGATCCGCAAGGAGTACGGTACGGAGGCCGCCCATGGCTGATGAACAGAAACTGACCATGGAGGACTACCGCTTCGGCTTCCGCTTCCCCGATTCGTCCCTCTACACTACCGGGAAGGGCCTTAACGAAGAGGTGGTACGGGAAATATCCCGGCAGAAGGAGGAGCCTGAGTGGATGCTCAACTTCCGGCTCCGTGCCCTTGAGGCCTTCTACCGCAAACCCATGCCCAACTGGGGGGCAGACCTGAAAGAGATCAACTTTGATGAGATTATCTACTATGCCCGTTCAACGGACAAACAGAGCCGCAGCTGGGAGGATCTGCCCGAATCAATCCGGGAAACCTACAAGCGTATCGGCATCCCCGAGGCGGAGCAGAAATTCCTCGCAGGAGTGGGGGCCCAGTATGATTCCGAGGTTGTCTATCACAACCTGAAAAAAGAGCTTGAGGCAAAAGGGGTAATTTTCTGCGATCCGGAAACAGCCGTCCGGGAGCACCCCGAGCTGGTACGCCGCTATTTCGGCACCATTATCCCCTACGGAGACAACAAGTTTGCCGCCCTTAACTCTGCCGTATGGTCCGGCGGAAGCTTTGTGTATGTTCCCAAGGGGGTGCATGTGGATATTCCCCTGCAGGCTTATTTCCGCATAAATATGGAAAACTTCGGACAGTTTGAACGAACCCTCATTATTGCAGATGAAGGCAGCTTTGTGCATTACATTGAAGGCTGCACTGCTCCGGTATACACCACAGACTCCCTGCACAGCGCGGTGGTGGAAATTATAGCCCTTCCCGGTTCCAGGGTACGCTATTCAACCATTCAGAACTGGTCCACCGATGTCTATAACCTGGTTACAAAACGGGCGGTTGCCCGGGAAAATGCCACGGTTGAATGGGTGGATGGAAATATCGGCTCCAAACGAACCATGAAATACCCGTCGGTCTACCTTATGGGTGAAGGCGCCCATGGAGAGGTTCTTTCCATCGCCTTTGCCGGGGACGGTCAGGAGCAGGATACCGGAGGAAAAATGGTCCATATGGCGGACAACACCTCCTCGACCATTACCTCGAAATCCATCAGTAAGGGAAAGGGAATATCCAGTTACCGGGGGCTGCTCAAGGTTGCTCCGGGACTTAAAAACGTAAAATCCAGGGTTGTATGTGATGCTCTGCTGCTGAATGAGGAAAGCTCAACAAACACCTATCCCTACATGGAGATTGAGTCCGATGATGTCTCCATTGAGCACGAAGCCCGGGTAAGCCGCATCGGTGAAGACCAGCTCTTCTATCTGCAGAGCAGGGGTTTTTCGGAAGAAGATGCCTCGGGACTGATCGTCAACGGGTTTCTGGACCCCCTGGTGAAACAGCTGCCCATGGAATACGCCGTGGAGCTGAACCGGCTGATTGAACTCGAAATGGAGGGATCCGTAGGATGAAACACGAAAGAGGCAGCATAAAAACCGGAAGCGACCGGTTAAACATGTTCTATAACTCCATGAAATGGCCCGCTCCGGGGGATGAACACTGGAGACGGACGGATATCTCCACAGTCAACTTTACAGAATACCTTCCCTTCGGAGTTCTGCCATCAATCACCGGCGAAGATGATATGCTCAATTGCCTGACCCTCTCAAGCAGGAGGGGTGTTCCGGAGCTTGAAGAGAACAGCCGGCAGGTACTTATAAATTCCGGCCTCGCCGGGAGAGATAAGGTGGAGGTATTCCATTTTACCCGGGTAAACAGCGGGTTCTCCCTCTCTGTTCCGGAAGGGAAAGTTTTGGATTCTCCTCTGATTCTCCGTCTCAATTCCGGTCCGGAAGGCACTCACCAGGCGGTTTTCGGCCATATTACCGCCGGAGAAGGGAGCAGTTTTGAAATAGTGCTGATAGTAGAGGGAAAAACAGAAAATACCCTCTGCACCGGGTCCCTCCACATGGAGCTTGAAGCAGGCAGCAGTGTAAAGGCAACAGTCATTCAGGATCTTTCCCGAAGCTCCCGGAGCTTCTTCTTCCATACAGCCGAGGCAGCGGAAAATTCCCGGCTGGAATTTTCGGAAATAGACCTTGGCAGCGCCTTAAGCGTCAGTGCCCCGGTGTTTAAAACAATGGGTTATAACGCGGAAATAAGTATTACCGGACTTTATGCTGCAGCACCGGGGCAGCACAAGAATCTGCGCCCCGTGCAGGACCATGTGCTACCCGGCGGGAAGAGTACCAGCCTCTACAAAGGCGCGCTCATTCCCGGAGGACAAACGGTCTTTCAGGGGCTTATACGGGTTGAGCCGGGGGCAGCAAAAACCGATGCTTATTTGTCCAATAAAAACCTGCTTACCGCAGACGGGGCCAGGGCTGACTCCATACCTTCCCTGCAGATTCTCAACAACGATGTCCGCTGCACCCATGGATCGACCACAGGCAAGCTGAATCCGGAGGAACTCTTCTATCTTCAGAGCCGGGGATTCTCGAAACAGGAGGCTGAACAGACCCTCCTGTGGAGTTTCTTTGAAGGTGCCCTGGGAAGACTCTCTCCGGCTGTGGCGGAAAATGCACGGACCCGGCTGGAGTCTCACCCCCTCTTTGCAGGAGGTACTTAAGCCGATGGCAGACTGGCGCAAGGCTTCCGGCGAGAACGATTTCAGAACCTCCGCTCGGGTTGAAATCGAAGGACACCCCTATGCTCTTTTTAAACAGAATGAGGAAATATTCGCCCTGGACGACATCTGTTCCCATGAGTACTCCCGCCTTTCCGAAGGGGAAATATGGGATGGAGAGGTTTACTGTCCCAAGCATGGATCCCGGTTCTGCATTAAAAGCGGAGAGGTTCGCTCCTTTCCTGCTACAGATGCGGTGGGAAGCTACCCGGTAAAGGTGGAAGCAGGAATGGTCTATATTGATATTGAAGGACATTCATGAATCAGGCAGATAACATTGCTGCAGATTTTCCTCTTCTCTCATCAAACCCGGAGCTGGTCTACCTGGACAGCGGGGCAACTACCCAGAAACCGGAAAGTGTAATCAGCAGAATCGACAGCTATTACCGTGCAGAGAATGCCAACGTTCACCGGGGAATACACCGGCTGGCCGAGGCCGCCACGGAAGCCTATGAAGGGGCCCGGGACCGGGTAAAAGGCTTCCTCAACGCAGCCTATAGAGAGGAGATAATTTTTACCCGGGGAACAACCGAGGGAATCAACCTTGTGGCCGCGGGATTCAGGGAAGCGCTACTCACCAGTGACAGTAAGATCCTTGTCACCGGGATGGAACATCATGCAAACCTGGTTCCCTGGCAGCTGGCGGCTTCCCGTACCGGAGCCCGGCTTCAGGCAGTATCGGTGATGGATGACGGAAGTCTTGATCTTGAAGATTTCCGCCGTAAACTGGACTCGTCAACTGCTATTGTGGCGGTGAGCCACCTGTCAAATGTGCTGGGAACCATCAACCCGGTGAAAGAGATTATTGAAGCTGCCCATTCACTGGGAGTCCCTGTTCTGGTTGATGCCGCCCAGAGTGTTCCCCGGCTGTTTCCGGATGTCCGGAAACTGGAAGCCGATTTCCTGGTATTCTCAGGCCATAAAACCTACGGCCCCACCGGTATCGGGGTTCTCTATGGGAAAAAAGAGTATCTGGACCGGCTTCCTCCCTGGCAGGGAGGAGGCGATATGATTGATACCGTTGAGCTGCAGAGTTCCACCTGGAATGATCTGCCCTGGAAGTTTGAAGCAGGCACCCCCAATATTGCAGGGGCAGCAGGACTAACTGCAGCACTGGATTATCTGGACAGCTTCAACAGAAAAGAAATCAGTGCCCATGAAATGGAATTAACCCGAACCTTGAGAACCAGCCTTTCCAGCCTGCCCTGGATTAATCTTCTCCCGGCTCCTGAAGGAGAATGCTGCGGTGCAGTCTCCTTTAATATTGAAGGGGTTCATCATCTGGATGCAGCCTATATGCTGGACAAGAAAGGCTTTGCCTTACGGTCGGGCCATCACTGCGCTCAGCCTCTGCACCGCCGTTTCGGCATCAGCGGCTCCTTAAGGGCAAGCTTTGGTATATATACCCGCAGAGATGAGCTGGACAAGCTGATTCCCGCACTTGAAGAGGTACGCAAGTTTCTTGCTTGAAGAAATATTCCAGGAATAATCTTTCAGTACCATATCCCTCTTTCATTCCGTTTTCTCACGGTCAAAAGCTCTACTATGATATTATATAGGCGCTGATGCCGTCAAAATCCCTTACGGCCGTGCTCCCCCCTGTGTTAAAGAGATCCAGATAAGCTAATAGAAATAGAGAATGGGACGAAAGAGGCAGGACGAAAGAGGCAGGACAAAAGGAGCATGAAGAAAATGGCAGGAAAAGAGAGGAGGCACGGAGAATGAAGATTCTAATGATCGGCGGAACGGGAAATATCTCTTCAGCCTGCACTGCTGAGCTTCTGAACCAGGGAAATGAAGTAATCCATATAACCCGGGGCATTACCCCATCTCCTTTTGCGGTGGAAACAGTTATATGTGATACAGAAAAACCGGGAGAACTTGAGAAGGCTGTGGAGGGAAGAACCTTCGATACGGTGATTAATTTTATCGCCTACCATCCTGAGGAGGTGAAGCGTGATATTCGTATCTTCAGGGACCGGACAGCCCAGTATATATTTATCAGTACCGCTTCGGCTTATCACAAACCCCTCTTAAGCCCGCATATTACTGAATCCACCCCTCTTCACAACCCATGGTGGGACTACTCCGCCGGAAAAATAGAATGTGAAAACCTGCTCATGGCAGCATGGGAGAAAACCGGATTCCCGCTTACCATCGTCCGGCCTTCCCATACCTACAGCGAAAGATGGATACCCTCCTCCTTCGGTTCCCGGGATTACACGGCAGCGAAGCGGATCCTTGAAGGGAAACCGGTGGCTGTTCACGGTGACGGACAGAGTCTCTGGACACTCACCCACGCAGATGACTTTGCAGCATATTTCAGCTCTCTTCCGGGAAATACACAGGCATTGGGGGAAGCTTTTCACATTACCTCCGATGAAAGCCTCACCTGGGATATGATTCACCTTCAGTTGGCGGAAGCCCTGGGGAGAGAAGTTGAAATTGTGCATCTGCCCATGGAATATATCAGGCGGCAGGCTCCGGAGTTCTACCCGGGACTGCAGGGGGATAAACGGTGGAGTGTACTCTTTGACAACAGTAAAATCCGCCGTTTCGCACCGGGAGTCAAACCGCAGATTTCCTTCTCACAGGGTATCCGCAGATCAATCGCCTGGTTTGAAGCTCATCCGGCAGCAAAAGTGGTGGATCAGAAAAAGGATCTGCTCCTGGATAAACTCATAAAGAGATACAGGGCTTTCCTCAGGACTTCTCTGTAAACGGATGAAACTTGCGGTAAAAACTACCGGGAACAATGAAATTGACCGAGGACGGGACTATCTCAGCTTTTATACGGTAAACTCCATCTTCTGCAGGTGTAGTACAGCGCTGAAGTTCTCCGTCCAGATGATAGGAAAAAGGCTGATCCATCTCAATCTCCGCCCGGGAAACCTCATACCGTTCAATCACCGGCCGTTCTTTGCGGGCCTGCTGCCGGTTGATCCGGCTGTGCCAGCCGTTCCAGATGGATACGATATTGAACACCATGGCACTGCGGCGCTGAAAATTGTAATTGTAGACATCGAAGGCCCCGTCATTACAGACCACATCCGGGGCAATTTTAAACATTTTAGCATAATAGGGCCGGGTTCCGAACTCGATCAGGGGAGATCTGGTGGTTCTTCGAAACTCTTCAAAGGGAAACTCCGCATTGGTTCGAGTACCCTTGAAGGCGTACTTTCCCCTTTGCATTACCAGGGTTTTTCTGCAGCGTAGCCGGTGAAAGTCCCGGAAAACCGTACGGCCTATGGCAAGAAAGTAATTCAGCATCCCCGGGCGACCGCCGCCGGAACCTTCCCGGTATTCAAGAACCCGGGAATCAATGCCTGTACCCAGAAGCTGACAATAGGTTGAGCTGCTCCCGTCGCTGACATTGATAAGATCCACCGGCTGGATATAGCCGTGCCGGATCCCCTCACGGTAGGATTCAACCTGGGCGGAGATTCCCACAGGAACTTCATAGGAGTCCTGAATGCCGTTGCCGCTGCCGCCCCGGAGAAAACCGAGAGCCTGATAGCTGCTCTTTTTTACCGGGCTGTTCATATAGGCATTTATGGCAAGATTGGCAGTGCCGTCACCGCCCCAGATAAGCAGAAAACGGAGATCACCTGCAGCGAAATTTTGTACAGCCGCGGTAAATTCTTCCGCGCTGCGGCATTCACGTACATTGGGAGCAGACAAGGTTTTAAGGATTCTCTTGAGCCTGCGGGTATAGCCGGGGAACCGGCTTGGATTGATGAGGAACAGGGCCTGATCCAGACTGGCTTTATCCATAGAGATACTCTATTTCAGTCCGGCAGGGGGCATCCAGTAAGGATAACCGGTTTTAATGGAAATCTAACCGGCAACTACCGCCGACCGGACAACTTCTTCCACCCGGGAAGTGAGTCCCGCCAACTCCTCTTTCGACATACCTGCTGTATGGATAGGGGCATGAAAAGTTACCGATGCCTTTCCGGAGGCAAGCCGTCCCTTTTCTTCGAAGAAGCGGTAGGATCCGTTGATACTGACCGGAAGAATGATAGCCTCCGCCCGGGTTGCAAGTTTAAGGCTCCCCTTTTTAAAGCTTTTCATTTCCCCGCCCTTGCTGCGGGTGCCTTCGGGGAAGATCAGCATGGGAAAACCGTTGCGGATATTTCTGACCCCTTTATCTATGGCTTTAACAGAAGATCTGGGACTGGAGCGGTCGATGGGTACACAGCGGATCATCCACATTAAAATGCCGACCCAGGGAAAATATGTCAGCGACTTCTTGGCAATAAAGCCGATGGAAAACGGCAGCGCATGGACCACCACGGGAATATCCGCGATTCCCTGATGATTACCCACTACGCAGAGGGGTTTTCCCTTTAGACCTTTCAGGTGCTCTTTTCCTTCAACGGAAATCCCGGCACCTGCGGTTGCCAGGAAAAACCAGCCGAAAAAACCTGCAAGCGGGGTAATATACCAGCGCTCAAGAGTATAAAGACGAAAAAGCTTGAAGACTCCCCCGATCAGCACGAGGGGAAGAGCCAGGGTAGTTACAGCAAGATCAAAGCAAAGAACCAGAATCGTCCGTATCATATACCTGTACTATAAACCGCGGCTGAAGCGGTGTGCAAGATGGACCGCTTTTTTCCAGCGCCGGTACTGCTGATCCATATACTCTTCCTCCCTGGGGGATGAAAATGTTTCGTACTCTCCGGAGATACTGCGCAGATCATCCTCTCCGCTCCACCAGCCTGCCCCGATACCCGCAAGCAGGGCAGCTCCTGTACTGCTCAGGTCCGGCTCAGGCGAACGGAGAACCGGGATACCGCAGGCTGCCGAGATAAGGCGAACCAGGATTGCAGAGCGACTGACTCCGCCGTCGACCTTCATCTGCTTGACCGAAACCTTAAGATCCTTCTCGATGCCCCGGATAATCTCCCGGATTCTGAAGGCTATCCCCTCGTACATTGCCCGGGCAGTTTCCCCCTTGCTGGTGTCCAGACCAAGACCGAAGACAGCACAGCGCATGCGGGAACGAAAATAGGGAAAGCGGATTCCCAGAGGGGTGGGAAGAAAAACCACACCGCCGGAATCCGGGACAGACTCAGCCAGCCTGTCGAGCTCTTCCGGGGTGGAAGCAAAGCCCAGGGTCCCTGACAGCCAGTCTATCAGGGTTCCTACGGAAGCGACCTGCCCTTCCAGCATATAGGTCACCTCCCCCCGGATAGACCAGGCAATGAGCGGGAACAGTCCCCGTGGAGAGAAGCGGGGTTTTTTGCCCACATTTATGGTGACAAATCCACCGGATCCCTTGGAAACCTTTACCTCACCGGGGTCAAAACAGCGGTGACCGAAGAGGGCCGCCATCTGATCCCCCGCAAGGGCATACACCGGAGTATTCAGACCGCAAAAGCTTTCTGCATCGGTGAGCCCGAAATCATCCACCGTATCCTTCACCGGGGGAAGGATTTCCATGGGAATACCGAAGAGCCGGCAGAAAAGAGTGTTCCATTTAAGATCAAAAGGATTATAGAGAGATGTTGCAGCAGCATTCGACTTGTCCGTAGCCCAGACCTTTCTGCCGGTCATGCGGTACAGCAGCCAGGTATCCAGTGTCGCCAGCCGCAGCCGTCCTTCCCGGCACTCTTTACGCAGCCCGGGAGTGCTGTCCAGGAGATGTTTAAGCCGGCAGGAAACATGCACCGTGGTAAAGCGCAGCATGGAAGCGGTACGGAAAAATGCACTGCCGGTAATCTTTGCAAGAATCCCCACCCCGAAGCGGATAACCCGCCAGAGAATATTACGGTTCATGGCTTCGGCGGTTCCGGCAGCCCGGACATCCGACCAGGAGATGAGATTGGTTTCTGCCCTGCCGGAATGAGGATCAAAAAGCAGGAAAGTAGCCCGCTGTACGGTTATTCCGATTGCCGAGGGTGAAGAACCGAGGCCGGTGCTGCCGGTTAACTCACAGCAGACTGCTTTCACACCCTCCCAGAGAGCCTCAGGATCATACTCGACCACTCCGTCTTTTCCCGGCAGGGCGGTATGGGGGCGGTGAAGCAGTTTAAAGCATTTTCCGTCCCTTCCGACAGCTGCAGCCCGCAGTCCGGAACCGCCGGCATCAATGGCCATAATCCACGGAGCATCCCTTTCCGCGGGATTTCTTTTCATCTTTATCTCCCGTAACATTTGCAAAACTCTTCAATTCCTACTATACATGATACCAGACCGGAGGTAGTGTGAACAATTCTCTGTACAAACAGATTCTCTCCCATCTGGCCGAAAGAGGCTACAGCAAAGAGTACCAGAACCAGATGATGAGCGTGGCGCCGGTCGAAATAAACTCCCACCTCAGGGCGCTGCAGCAATCATTACACGAAGCGGATTACAAGGCCTTTGCCAGTCATATCCACGGGCTGAAAGGCTCTTTCGGAGCCCTGGGCCTGCACTACTACCATGATATCTCGGTAAAAATGCATCTTGCGGCAAAACTTATTCTGGATTCTGAGATGTTTGATATTCAACACACCGAATCCGGAATTCTTTTCACCGAACAGAGCGGCAGCAACCGGCTGCTGATTCCCGGGCCTGCAGCAGAACCCTTTACCTCCGAACTGATCCGCTCCAGGCTGGCGGTTTATCTTGAAACCAGCTTTACCGATCTCTGCACCCCGGAGCTGCGGGAATTTTCCTCCTTCGAAGGAGAAATCCCTGCATGAATGAAACACCAATACGTATCGCCATCAGCACCTGCCTGATGGGAAAGAGTGTCCGCTACAACGGGGGACACAAAAAAGATGCCTTTTTACTCAACACCTTTGGACAATATTTTGAATACGTGCCGGTCTGCCCCGAAGTGGAATGCGGGATGGCCATTCCCCGGGAATCAATGCGACTGGAGGGAACTCCCGAAAACTACCGGCTTATAACCCATAAAACAAAAACCGATAAAACCGCGATGATGCAGAGCTGGGGCGAAAAAAGGCTGATAGAGCTTGCCCCCATGGATCTCTGCGGATACATATTCAAAAGTAAATCACCCTCATCAGGTCTGCACCGGGTAAAAATTTATTCCGCCGACAGCAGCCATATCTGGCATAATGGCCGGGGTATCTGGGCGGATATGTTTACCCGCCGTTTTCCCCTTATTCCCGTGGAAGAAGACGGCCGGCTCCATGATCCGGGGCTGAGAGAAAACTTTATCGAAAAGGTGTTTGTATTCCGCCGCTGGAGGGATCTGCTGAAATCAGATCCCGGCTATGGGGATCTTGTTGATTTTCATACCCGCCACAAACTGCTGATAATGAGCCACGATGTCCCCCTTTACCGGAGCATGGGAAAACTGGTTGGAGAAGGAAGAAAAGAACCCTTTCCGGAACTGCTGGAGACATATCTTTCTCAACTGCTTCAGGCAATGGACCATCCGGGAACAGTAAAAAAGCATATTAATGTGCTGCAGCATATTATGGGATATTTTAAATCCGAACTTTCATCAGATGAGAAACAGGAGCTCCTGGATCTTCTGGATCAGTACCGCAACGGCAATATTCCGCTGATTGTCCCGGTGACCATGCTGAATCATTATGTACGGAAATACGGGGAAGAATACCTGGCAGAACAGTGGTATCTGCATCCCCATCCGGTGGAGATGAAACTCAGAACCTATATCTGAGACAACAAATTACGCCGGTGGTTAGAGCTTCAGCTCATCGGTGCCCTTAAGCTCATCCCTGAGATTCATGGCGAAATCCTTGATGAATGCAAACTTCCGGCGCAGGATTTTTTTCGCCGCCGGAGTCGACAAGCGAGCTTCCTGCTTGCGAAAAAAGCCGAACTCATTTTTTTCAATCTGTTTCAGTACCCGGGCATAATAGTTGGGCATTGAGGGATCTACTTCGTAGGATGCAACCAGGACCGACATGGCACCAAGCTCATCGAGAATATCCGCATCCTTCAATATTGCCAGGGGCAGCTTTTTCTCTTTTCCGTCTTTCTTGCGGTGCCCGATTATCATGGAAGCAAGCACTTTGGGGTTTATCACCTCCAGAATATGCGGTTTGTTATGACAGAAATCCGTGGCTATTCTGGCACCTGTTTTGGGGTGATTTCTCCGGTCATCCAGAGAGCCGATATCATGCATCAGCGCGGCTGCCCTTACAAGCAGAGCCTCTTCTTCAGAAAGGGTGCCTGCAGCTTCGATCAGTTCCACAGCATAGGCCTCCACCCGGTTGGAGTGGGCCACGACAAACTGCCAGGTCTCTTTCCAGGGGAGACTTCGCTTCTCTGCGGTGGTCTTCCCCCGCAAATAGGTCACCAGAAACTCTCTGAACTCTTCTATTACATCCATTGTCTTTTTAGCCATTGAGAACCTTCCCGGATCCTTCTATATCAGCATTAATAGCGCACATGCAGCCAGAGAACTTCCTGCCGCCAGCCACCCTTTCAGGGCGGTCTGAACCTGGGAAACCTCTGTTTTGGCTGCCTCTTCTCCTTCTGTTTCCCTCTGAGATACTTCAGTGCGGGTTGAAGGAAAAAGCGAGAGCAGTATTTCATCAATATCAGCAAAAAAGGAAGCCCTTCTGACCTTTTTTTTCATACTGTAGAGACGTTCAAAGTAATAGAAACTTCTGCCTAAAAGCCGTCCCAGCCTGCCGGGAAGTATAAGCTTCGAAGAGACGGAGAAGAGAGAAACAAAAACAAGACCGCAGATGGTAAGCCCCTTGGTAACCCCCGCCTCCAGTGCACCGCCGGTAACCGCCAGCCGTCCCACGGAAAAGAGAACCGGCCCCCAGGGAGTCAGCAGATTAAATACGGTTATGGAGAATATCATAAAAACAAAATATCCAAAGCGGATCCTTTTGCCCGCAAGTATTGCAAGCAGAGCAAAGAAGAGGGTCATAACCAGCCTGGGAATAAGTCCACTGGAAAAAAGAAAACAGAGCAGCATAAGGATTCCCCAGGTAAAACGGTGTCCGGGAGAAATAATCCCCGCAAAGCGGTCAATTCTCCGCATACTGCCTCCGTATTTCCTGATGCCAGCGGGAACGACGGACAAACCCGGAAGCAATGAGCCCGATTAAAAGCCCGCTGCCAGTCCCCATACCAAGGAATAGAGGCGTAATAACACCGGAGTTCTTCCCGAATATGAACAGGATCGAGAGCAGAACCTGAACGGTATTGCTGGTAAGGGCCCCGGCAAGGCTTATACCCACTTCCGAGATAAAGCGTCCGGGCAGCCGGGAAACTGCGTACATTACCAGAGAACTGGTATAGGACCCGGTCAGGCTGAATAAAAAGACATAGGAGGCAAGAGTACCGTTTATCAGCCCCTGGCCCAGAACCTTTACCAGAGTCAGCAGCATAAGATAGGGAAAGGGAAGTATTCTCAAGGAGATTAAAATAGGAAGATTTGCCAGCCCCAGACGCATAAAGGGAACAGGCTTGGGAAAGAGATACTCAACGGTGGAGAGGAAAAGACAGAGGGCTCCTAAAAAAGCCACAAGATCAATCCGTTTTCTGTGCAGATCAGAATGCAAGAACATCTATGTCTCCATCATCTTCAGTACCGGATTCTGCAATCCCCCCCTCAATCTGTACCAGCACCCGGTTGGGCAGACAGGCGACGAAATCACCCCGGCGGTGAATTTCCCCGGCGGCAATACAGATTTTTTCTGTACAGGGGGAGTCACTGATCCATACCTGATTTTCGTGGATATGCACATGGGTTAAACCGAGAGGCCCCGGAACATCCAGTTCGACTTCGGCATCCAGAGGGTAAACATAGCTGGATTCGCTGCCTTCTATACGTACCAGCGCAGCGGACCCGGCCCCGCCGAAACTGCGGAAAACAAGAAACAGAACAAGCCCTGCGGAGAAAACGAGAAGAAGCCAGTCACCGGGTTTCAGCGAGGTTCTGAACATACGCTTGAAATATTCCCGAGAAAAACCCTCAAGTCAAGGGCCGGCCGCTTTTTTGGGGAGGAAACTCAATGATAAACCGGGCTCCGCCGTTCCGGCCCCGGTCTACAGAAAGGGAACCGCCATGAAGCTGAATAATCTGTCTGGATATCGCAAGCCCCAGCCCGACCCCGCCGGACTGCCTGGAACGGGATGAATCGATTCTGAAAAAGCGTTGAAAAACCTTCTCCCGAAGCTCCTCCGGTATGCCCGGGCCTGAATCATCGATACAGAGACGTAATCCCCTTCCACCATCTTCCGGAAGGGTGTAAATATCGATACGGCCCCCTTCCCCTTCCCCTTCAGCTTCAGATACCGCCTTAAGGGCGTTTCCGGTGATGTTTCTGATTACCTGAATAAGTTTCTGGGAATCACCATGGATAACGCCGCTGCACTGGTCGTGAACGATGGCTACCCCTTTTTTTGAAGCCTCACCATGGTAGAGTCCGGCTGCCTCCTGCACCAGCAGGTCCAGGGAGCATTCCTCCACCTGAAGCTCCATCCGGCCCCCTTCCGCGGCGGCAAGCTCACCCAGTTCGCCGATAAGGCGGGCCAGCAGTTCTGTTTCCCTGTAGAGACTTTCAATCCGGTCCCTGTCGGCGGTATACACTCCTTCAAGAATCATCTCAAGTTCACCCTGAATGAGGGCTACAGGAGTCCGCAGTTCATGGGCGGAATCGCTGATAATCCTCCGCTTCCACTCCTCGGAGCTCTCAAGGGACCGGGCCATTCCGTTGAACTGGGTTATAAGTTCTCCAAGTTCATCCGTGCGTTTTATTCCTACCCTGGCAGTAAGATCTCCACCGGCGATTGACCGGGAGGCAGATGCCAGGGCTTCAACAGGCCGGGCAATACTTCGAAAAAGGATACCTCCGAGAACTATGGCAACAATTCCCGAGAGAAGGGAGGAGATAAGCGCAGAATGCCAGACCAGGCCTAAAAACTCATGATCCTGAGCCTCAAGCGCGGGTCCGAGCATACTTCCGGAGAAAACCCAGCCGAGGGTTTTACCATCGAGATTCACCGGAACCCCGGCGGAGAGATCAATTTCATCGGCCATCCGGCCTTCGAGAACATGTCCGGGATCGGCAACGGTTGTTCCGTCTGAAGCAATAATCAGGACAGGAGGGATAAACGGTCCCGACTCCGGAGGCCTGTCCATCATGCGGTCTCCCATATGCCTGCTGCTTCTGGTGCGGCTGAACACCGGCGGAACGGCAAAAAACTCGTCCAGTCCATCGAGGGTGCCGTACTCCTCACAGTACTCTTCCGCCAGCTGAGCAGTACGTTCAGCCTGCATCCGGTCTTCTGTCCGAACCATCCGGGTATAGGCCCGGCGTGAGGAAACAGCCACAAAAGCAATATTCACCGCTGCTCCCAGAAAGATTATCAGGGTAAAGGCCCCGATGAAGGTGATAAAAAGTCGCTGTTTCACCCTTCACCGTCCTCTGTTTCAAGTTTATAACCAACCCCCCAGACAGTCTGAATGTATCCGGGCTGCTTTGGATCAGCTTCTATAAGCTTGCGGAGATTTTTTATGTGAACATCAACGGTACGTTCATACCCGTCATAGGGGTCGTTCTGAACAAGATTAAGGAGATCCATACGGGTAAAGACTCTGCCGGGGGAGAGCATCATTCCCTTTAAAAGATCAAACTGCAGAGAGGTAAGATTTACCCTGCGGCCGTCCACCTCAACCCTGCGGGAGGAGGAATCGAGACGGATACCGCCGTATTCGAGGTTTGAATTCTCTTCGGACCCGTCAGCATGATCAGACATCTGAACCCTGCGCAGCTGGGCACGGATGCGGGCTGCAAGCTCCTTCATACTGAAGGGCTTGGTCATGTAGTCGTCGGCTCCGGTATCCAGTCCCAGCAGCTTATCCTGCTCTTCTGCCTTTGCCGTAAGAATAATGAGGGGGATAGTGGATATTTCGCGGATTCTACGGGTAACATCAATCCCGTCCATAAGAGGCATCATCACATCAACAAGGGCCATATCAGGCTTCTCCCGGTGAAAAAGCTTCATAGCTTCCACTCCATCAAAGGCCTGTACTACGTCATAGCCCAGGGATTCGAGGTAATCCCTAATCATCCCGTTGAGTCTTTGTTCATCCTCCGCCACCAGAATACGTACACCGCCGGCCACATCAACCTCCTCATGATTCTGCCGTTATAAAGTATACACTGGAAGAATGAAAAAAGTGTGAAGGGTAAATCTTATACCGTATCTTTTACCGAATCCCACTGAATCTCTGCGGAATAACCCAGGCGGTGGACAATCTCTTTGATCCGTTCCAGGGAGCCCGCATTACCGCCGTAGCGGACAGATATTTCCCCTTTGCTGATATCCACGGCGACATCACCCACCCCCTGAACCTTGCGGCCGGCGTGTTCGATGGTATAGACACACGAGGTGCACTGGGCACCATCGAGAGTAAGGCGTGCTTCTTTTGCATTGGTCTGTTCAAGATCTGTTTTCATATGACTAAAATACTAATGTATACAGAGAACGCAAAACTGAAAATAACTACCCGGGGGGGTTATTTTTTTAGTATAGTTGAAGGAGAATCTTTTCAAGGAGCCGAAAATGATCCATCCCCAGCAGGAAAAACTGGCAGATCTGCTTGTACACCACTCGCTCAATCTTCAGCCGGGGGAAAAATGTCTGATACAAAGTCATGACATCCCGGAGGAAATGCTCGAAGCCCTGATAGAAGCTGTTTACAAAGCAGGGGGATTTCCCGTGGTGGACAGCCGTACCGAAAAGATTCACCGGGCGATATTAAGCGGCGCTACCAGAGAGAGTCTTGAAGCAGCTGCCGAAGCTGAAGCCTTCCGCATGAAGATGATGGATGCCTTTATCGGGATCCGGGGCTACGAGAACCCCAAAGAAACCGCCGATGTAGACGATGAAC
The DNA here is from genome assembly GCA_963676835.2 of Marispirochaeta sp. GTDB lineage: Bacteria > Spirochaetota > Spirochaetia > JC444 > Marispirochaetaceae > Marispirochaeta. The sequence continues at coordinate 1,793,944 of CAXXFF010000002.1, read as the reverse complement.
TCAACCGCCTCTACAGCACCTATCTTGCCCAGCCGGTACATATGCAGATTCGGGTACCGGATACCAAATGGGTTGTACTGCGCTACCCTACTCCGGGAATGGCAGCCATGTCCGGGCTCTCAACCAGGGCTTTTGAAAAGTTCTACTTTTCCGTTACCAGCGGTGTGGATTACGCAAAGATGCAGAACGCCATGGAGCCGGCGAAGAAAGCTCTGGAACAGGCCCGGGAGGTTCATATCAGCGGTCCCGGAACAGACCTGAGCTTCTCCATTCAGGATATTCCCGTTGTTCCCTGTTTTGGAGAGAGGAATATCCCCGACGGGGAAATATATACCGCCCCGGTTAGAGACAGTGTAGAAGGAACAATCTGCTACAATGCTCCATCAACCCAGTTCGGCCATACCTTCAAGGAGATAAAACTTACCTTTTCAAAGGGGAAGATAGTTGAAGCCACGGCGGATAATACGGAAAAAATCAATGCCATCTTCGACATGGACCAGGGAGCCAGATACATAGGTGAATTCGCCCTGGGATGCAACCCCCTGATACTGGAACCCATGGACGAAACCCTCTTTGATGAAAAGATTGCAGGATCCTTCCATTTTACTCCGGGAAATGCCTATACCGAGGCCGACAACGGCAACCGCAGCGCTCTGCACTGGGATCTTGTCTGTATTCAGCGGCCCGAATACGGCGGCGGAAGTATTGAACTCGACGGCCGAGTAATCCGCAAAGACGGTATTTTTACCGACCCTGCCTTTGATGGACTGAATCCGGAAAACCTGCTGGAAAAATAGCCGGAAAAATAACAATTTTCCCCGTATTTATCACAGCCGTATAGCATATAGCAGAGTACAATCGTAATCATGAAAATCTCTGTTATTGCCTGCGGCGTGTTCAGAACCGACCTGGAAACCCTTCTTCCCGACTTTCCGTATCTTAAGGTTACTTATCTTGAAGGAGGCCTGCACAGCGAACCGAACCTCCTTCGGGGAACCCTGCAGGAAGCCATTAATGCTGAAACAGAGGCTGATCGGATTATTCTCCTTTACGGACTCTGCGGCAGCGGAACCGCCGGCCTCAAAGCCGGAAAGGCCTCCCTTGTTATCCCCAGGGTACACGACTGCATCTCCCTCTTTCTCGGTTCCGACGGCGCATACGCCAGGGAGTTCCGCAAAACACCGGGAACCTATTACATCTCCGCCGGCTGGTACGAGGAACAGGTTCAGCCCAGAGGAACGAAAGCTGATAAAGCTGATAAAGCTAAAAAAGGTGAAAGGGCAGAGAACGGAAAGAACCGCGAATCAGGGGAAAACAGAAATGAAACGCACAGCACTATCCGTCTGGATATCTCCGACACCCCCCGGGAAGAGCTGGTAAAACGTTATGGAGAAGAAAACACCGAAGCCATTCTCCAGGTTACCCACTCATGGAAAAAAAACTACCAGCGGGCGGTTTTTATAGACACCGGTTCGGGGGACCGCAATAAATACAGCAGCCATGTGGATGCAATCGGCCAGGAGTTCGGCTGGCGGACTGAGACGATCAAGGGTTCAAACCGGCTGCTGGAGAAAGCTCTGACCGCCGGGGAAAGCGACGATGAGATTCTGATAATTCCCCCGGGGCAGATCAGCTACTACGACCCGGCAGCCAGAAAAATGAAGGCCGCCCCCCCGGAGAGCAGCAGCAGAGCCTACTCTGAAATCCCCAGGGAATATGCAGTTCCGGGAAAAGGCGGAAAGCCCCATGCAAAGCGCAGATACGGCCTCGGCATAGACGCCGGAGGAACCTACACCGACGCTGTACTCTTCGATTTCCAGGAAAACCGGGTTCAGTACAAGGCAAAAGCCCTCACCACCCCCTGGAACTACACCGAGGGAATCAGGGCTGCGCTGGAACAGATCCCGCCGGAAAATATAGCAAAAACAGAAATTGTTTCGGTATCCACCACCCTGGCCACCAATGCCATAGTGGAGAACAACCGTCAGGAAGTCGGCCTTCTGCTGATGCCCCTGGCAGGAAGTACACCCAGAGAGATCAATCACAGCCCGCGGAAAATCATCAGGGGACGGATCAATATCAGCGGTGAGGTAATAGAAGAACCCGACACCGAGGAGATTCTCGCCGCTGCGGCGGAAATGATCCGGACCCACGGAGTTCAGGCTTTTGCGGTTTCCGGCTATGGCGGCTCGGTAAATCCGGTGCATGAAAAACAGATTGCCGCTCTGCTGCGCCGGGAAACCGGGCTGATGGTCTGTGCCGGTCACGAGCTCTCCGGTCAGCTTGATTTTACCATCCGGGCTGCTACAGCCGTCCTCAACGCCGGAATTATTCCCCATCTGGAAACATTTTTTCATGCAGCCGAGGCATGTCTCAAGGAACTGGGCATTAATGCGCCGGTACTCTTTGTCCGGGGAGACGGATTCCTGATGAACTCCTCCTTCGCCATGGAACACCCCATAGAGACTGCCCTCTCAGGGCCTGCTGCAAGTGTCGCCGGAGCGGGATATCTTACCGGACTGCCGGAGGCAACCATTATAGACGTGGGAGGAACCACCTCGGACATCGGCTGTATCCATAACGGCAGAGTGGAGCCTGACCCCAACGGGGCGGTAATCGGCAGCCACAGAACCCATGTGCAGGCGGTGGATATGGTCACCCTGGGAATAGGCGGTGACAGTATTATCAGATACCGGGCGGGAGTCCTCTCGGTGGGACCTGAGCGTATAACACCCCTCTGCAGGCTCTCTGAAGAAGAAAGTTATGTGCTCAAAACAGTATCCAACAGAATCGACGATCTCAGCGGGGATACCGATGCGGGTCTTATCTTAAGAAGTACCGGGAAAAAACTGCCCTTTGCCCCGGACAGGGTGGAACAGAAAGTTCTGGATAGCCTTGCTGCGGGACCCATGACCATGCTTGATGTGGCTGAGGCAGCGGGCCTTGGACACTGGCGCTTTCTGAAGCTCAACCGCCTCTTTTCCGTCCGCTGTCTGGAGCGTATCGGACTGACTCCCACAGACCTGCTGCATACGGAAAAGCGGCTTAAACTGGGGAACCCCGAAACCGCCGCACTGGGCCTGAATATTCACGCCAGCGCCGCTGGCATGCCGGAAAGCGAATACAGCAAAGGAGTGTGGCAGAAAGCAGAGGAGCTTATCTCCTCCGGGGTAGTATCAAAACTGATGGATATACCCCTGGACGATCCCGCCACGGCACTGCTGGTGGGAGGGGGCACCGCAAAAGCGGCAGTTCAGGTAAGTCCTGCGGCTCCTATCGTGGGACTGGGTGCTGCAGCGCCCTATCTTTTAGGAGGAATTAAACCCTGTTTCGGCATGGAAGCGCTGATACCGGAAAACGCGGATGTGGCCAACGCCATCGGAGCAATTACCTCATCTGTGCATGCTGCTGTTTCCGGATCCATCATTCCCGTGGAAAACGGTTTCCGCATTAACGGAGAAACGGAGACAATCTTTCCCGACCTTACCGCCGCTGAACTGACCCTGGAACAAGAGCTGATTGCAAAGGTCCGGGACCAGGCTGCACGAGCCGGCACAAGCGAGGATTCTGTAGATGTCATGGTAGTTGATCGAACAGCCCGCAGCGCCCTGGGAGACACAATTCTCCTGGAACGCCGCATGGCCGCCGAAATCCGGGGCCTCCCGGACCTGTTTTAGTTTGTCCGCGTACCGCAACGAAGTGAGGAACGCGGACGGAATAAGCGGGGCAGGCGTAGCCAACACGCGGTTCCACAGCGTACCGCAACGAAGTGAGGAACGCGGACGGAACGAGCGGGGCAGGCATTGCCAACACGCGGTTCCACAGCGTACCGCAACAGCCCCTTTTTTAGGACTTACTGCTGCTTTTTACTTCCGCCGAAAAAGCGTCCGATTTTCTTGAAAAGAGACTCCTTGGAAGAGTGCTTCTTCTCATTCTTCAGCACATCGGGACTGGCAGTAAAGTTTTCGCCGTATTTCTGGCGGTAGTACTCCATCCGCGATTCCAGGGACTGATCTCCCTTTCTGGCGATTTCCGGAGCCACCTTGCGGCTGCGCCGGGGGGCGGAGTTCCGGGGAGCTCCCTGGGGTGCTTCCTGCCGCGGCTTTTTCTGGCCGGAACGCTGGGGGTCTCTCCGTTTGTTGCCGGAGCGGTCCTGGCGGTTTCTGGAGGGACCATCCTGCCGTCCTTTCTTGTATCCCGAGCCGGAAGTCTGGCGGCCTGTAACGGAATCGATATCCTGGTGGATCTCGCCGCTTTTCTCCCGGTTCCGGTCGTTCCGGTCACGGTCTCTGGAATTGCGGGGTTTTGAATCCCGGCGACGGTCGTTCCTGCCTCCTCCGCGGCGGTCATTTCTGCCTCTGCCGCCGGAACGGGAATCCCTCTCACGGTCTCTCTTCAGATAATGGTCGTGCATAACATTCATGCCGGCACTCTGGTCTTCGGCAATAAGTCCCTCTTCCACTTCCGCAACGGGGAGTTTCATGCCGATGTAGCTTTCTATGGCAGGAAGCCCATATACAAAGCGCTCACAGGCAAGGGTTACCGCCCGGCCTTCCCGTCCGGCCCGGGCTGTCCTACCGATACGGTGAACATAACTTTCCGGGTCTTCCGGCACATCGTAGTTTACCACCAGGGCAAGATCATTGATATGAAGTCCCCGGGCGGCAACATCGGTGGCTACCAGAAAACGGAGTTCTCCGTTCTTGATCTTATTTATGGTGGCAAGCCGTTTCTTCTGGGGCATGTCTCCCATGATGTATTCACAGGGGAAGCCGTTGAGGGAGAGCCGTTTGGCCACCTCCACAGACGCGAACTTGGTATTGCTGAAAATAATAGCCGTAGGAGGCTGGAACTTCTTCAGAATACCAATGAGCATGCGCATTTTTTCGTCCCGGGAAACATGGTAGATGCTCTGCTCGATCTCTTCCACGGTAATCTGTTCCGGCTCAATTTCGATATGAGCCGGATCGCGCATATATTCCCAGGCAAGGTTCTGTACCCTGACACTCATGGTCGCCGAAAACAGCAATGTTTTGCGCTCATTAATGGGAGGGAGCATTTTTACCAGTTTGCGCAGATCCGGGAGAAATCCCATATCAAAAAGCCTGTCGGCCTCGTCAATGACTACAGCGCCGAACTCTTTAAAGTCGATCTTTTTCTGCTTCCCGAAATCTATCAGGCGACCGGGGGTTCCAACGAAAATATCCACTCCGTCTTTCAGCAGATGTTCCTGGCTGGCGTATCCAACGCCGCCGTAAAAACTGCCTACCTTGAGATCAAGATGGGCTCCAAGCAGTTTTGCTTCCTCTTCAATCTGTACAACAAGCTCCCTGGTTGGAGCGACAATAAGGGCTTTTTTCTTCTCTACACCGTTGGATAAAAACAGCTGATAGATGGAAAGAAGAAACGCCGCGGTTTTTCCCGTCCCCGTCTGGGACTGGGCGGTTACATCCTTGCCGGCAAAAACGGCCTGAAAACACTGTTCCTGAACAGGCATACACTCTTCAAAGCCGGCTTCTTCGATACCCTTCAGGATATCCGGATGAAAATCAAAGTCTGTAAATCTCATACTGGCACCACTATAGCATTTTGACACCTTACCGCCAAGATTGATCCTCCCGGCCTCATTTTTCTGCAACCCGAAACCCGAAACGCCTGTTTCAGCAGTATTCAATACATCAAATAACTTTTTCATCAATTTACCTTAAAATTATTGACATTATCAGCAATTTACATGACATTTGCACATATGCAACTTGACCAGCTCAACTGCGACATACTGACCAGACTCAAAGACGGCCGCCGGTCTTTTCGGGAAATTGCGGAAGAACTTCAGATTACAGAAAATACCGTACGCAGCCGGGTCAACCGAATGACAGAATCGGGTCAGATGGAGATAAAAGCCCTGGTGGAACCCGAAGCTATCCCCGGCGGACAGCTGATTGTGGTAGGCGTGAAGCTTGCCACCATGGATCTGGTTAAAAAAGGCGAAGAGATAAGCCGTCTCCGGGGAGTTCTGGCAGTAAAGGTTGTCACCGGCCGGTTTGATCTGCTCATAGACGTACTTCTTGAAGAGGATTTCAGCCTTCTGGAGTTTTATACTCAGGAAGTTTCAAAAATCAAGGACATAGACTCGGTGGAAACCTTTGTTGTGTACAAATGCTACAACAGCAAAGTCCCCTATAGCGGATAAGCACGGATAGGATTATCCTTTTATTAACAAGGCAGGGACCATGAAATCATTAAAGAGAACACCCCTTTACTCAGCCTACAGCGCTATGGAGGGAGTCAAACTTATCGACTTCGGCGGCTGGGAACTTCCGGTACAGTTTTCAACCGGAATCATAACTGAACATAAAACAGTCCGCTCCAACGCCGGGATATTCGATGTCTCCCATATGGGCGAAATCTTTGTAGAAGGCAAAGGAGCCGGGGATTATCTGGACAGACTGGTAACCGGCTCTGTGGCATCAATGAAAACCGGCCGCTGTCTTTATACCATCCTCTGCTATCCCGACGGCGGATCAGTTGACGACCTGGTAATCTACCGGCTTGCAGAAGAGCGTTTCATGCTGGTGGTCAATGCATCCAATACGGAAAAAGATTTTAACTGGATATACACGGAAAATCCGGAAGCCGCCGGCAGACCGGAGTCTGTAATTATAGAAAACCGCTCAAATAAATGGGCCCAGATAGCCCTGCAGGGGCCCAAAGCGGAAGAGTATCTCCAGGAGCTGGTGGATACCAATCTTGCGGATATTCCTTTCTACGGCTTCGAGGAGAAGGCATCACTGTCCGGTACGGAAGTCCTGATTTCCCGCACCGGCTACACCGGCGAATCGGGCTTCGAAATCTACTCTCCCGCAGAAGAGGGAGCAGCCATCTATACCACCCTGGTTAATCATACCCGCGACAGGGGCGCCCTGCCCTGCGGCCTTGGAAGCAGGGACACCCTCAGAATGGAAGCAAGGCTTCCCCTCTATGGACACGAACTGACCGCCGATGCCGGTCCCCTGGAGGCAGGCCTTAAAAGCTTTATCAATTTTGAAAAAGAGTTTTTTATCGGCAAAGAGGCTTTGACCGGCATGGTGGAAACCGGGAACTACCGGATTCTTCGTGGACTGCAGATGATCGATAAGGGTGTTCCCCGCCAGGGGTATCCGGTTTTTGTCGGCGGTGACAAAAGAGGTGAAGTAACCAGCGGAGGCAAGTCTCCCAGTCTGGACAGCTTTATCGCCATTGTACGGCTTCCCCGGGACCTGGTAAAGACCGGGGATATTGTAGAGGTTGAAATTAACGGTAGGCTGCGAAAGGCAGAAATAACAGCCACACCGTTCTATAAAAAAGCATACGCCTGAGAAGGCGGAAGATTACAGCGGAAGGAGTAAAATATGAGTTCAGAAATAAACAAGGACCTTAAGTATCTGGAAAGCCACGAGTGGGTGAAAATTGAGGGCGACACTGCCCTGGTGGGAATCAGTGACCACGCCCAGGAAAGCCTGGGAGAGATCGTCTATGTGGAGATTCCCGAAACCGGAACAGAGGTTTCAAAGGGAGATGAAGTAACCACAATAGAATCCGTAAAGGCTGCTTCCTCCATTTATGCACCTGTTTCCGGTACCATAAGCAAAGTAAACAGTGACCTCGAAGACGCACCGGAAAAGGTGAACCAGGACCCCTATGGAGCCTTCCTCTTTGCCATTAAAATGAGCAATCCCGGCGAAGTCGACACTCTTCTTGACGCGGCAGGATACGAGAAGTTCCTGGCGGAAAACGAGGAATAGAAACAGAATGTTTCCCTATCTGCCCCACACGGAAGAAGATATTCGACAGATGCTGAAAAGCGTCGGCGCAGAATCTCTGGATGATCTATTTGCAGACATCCCCGAATCTGTACGGCTGAAAAAGGCACTCAACCTTCCCCCCGGGGCAGGAGAGTTTGAAGTATACCGCCGCATGGAAAAGCTTGCCCGGAAAAACCGGGTTGAGCCGATATCATTTCTCGGCTGCGGTATTTATGATCATCTTATTCCCGCAGCGGTGGGGCATCTTACATCCCGGGCGGAATTCGCCACCGCCTATACCCCCTATCAGGCGGAGATGTCCCAGGGGATGCTGCAGGGCATATTCGAATTCCAGAGTATGATCTGCCGTCTTACCGGGCTGGATGTTTCCAACGCCTCCCTGTATGACGGACATACGGCAGCTGCAGAAGCGGCGGCCATGGCTCTGAACAGCGTTAAGAAAGGGGACACAATCCTGGTTTCCTCTACTGTGCATCCCGCGACCATCGAGGTAATGGAAACCTATTACGCCGATCTGGGTGTTAAGATCAGCCTCCTGGGACAGAAAGAGGGAACTACCTCCCGGGAAGAACTGGCCGACCGCCTTGATGGAAGCGTGGCGGGCGTCCTGATCCAGACCCCCAATGTCTACGGGATCCTTGAAGACCTTACCGGCCTGGATGAACAGATTAACGCCAACGGTTCCATCCTGATAATTTCCGCAAACCCCTTGAGCCTCGGAGTATGCCGCTCTCCCCGGGAATGGGGAGCCGATATTGCCGTAGGCGATTGTCAGCCCCTGGGCCTTCCCCAGAACTTCGGCGGCCCCACTGCAGGATACATTGCGGCGGGAGAAAAACTGATCCGCAAGATGCCGGGCCGAATTTCCGGGCTCACTCAGGACGGCGACGGCAACCGCGGCTTTGTGCTTACCCTGCAGGCACGGGAGCAGCACATTAAACGCCAGCGGGCCACCTCAAATATCTGTTCCAATCAGGCTCTTGCGGCCCTTGCCTCAACGGTGCATCTGAGTCTGCTGGGAAAAGAGGGATTCCGGGAAACGTCTCTGCGCAATATGAACAACGCCCGCTACGCCTTTGAAAAGCTGACTGCAGTATCAGGCGTAGAGGCGGCCTTCCCCGGCAGCTTTTTCAACGAATTCACCCTGAACCTGAAAAACGACGCAGAGGATACCGCCGACAGACTGATTGAAGCGGGCTTCTTTGCGGGAGTACCGGAAAAACGGCTCCACAGCCGGGGCGACTCCAACCGTATTATTGTTGCTGTCACGGAAAAACGCACCAGAGAAGAGATTGACGGACTTGCAGCTGCACTGAAGGAGGCTCTGGCATGAGAAGCGAATTCCCCATGATTTTTGAACGAAGCCGCAGCGGCCGCAGGGGTTACCGCCTGCCGGAGACTGACATTCCCCAGAACGGAGCGGATGAGCTTATACCCGCCGGACTGCTGAGAAAAGATGCGGCAGAGCTCCCGGAACTCTCGGAAGTGGATGTGGTCCGCCATTTTACCGGCCTGTCCCGCAGAAATTTCGGTGTGGACCTGGGTTTCTACCCCCTGGGCTCGTGTACCATGAAGTACAACCCCAAGATAAACGAAGATATCGCCGCCCTGAAAGGATTTACCGGACTCCACCCCTATGTCCCCGTTCAGGCTGCCCAGGGAACTCTGGAGCTTATGTACCGGCTGCTGTCGGATCTCTGTGAAATAACCGGCATGTCCTGGGGAACCCTTCAGCCCTTTGCCGGAGCCCAGGGCGAATACACCGGTATGAAGCTTTTCAGAAGCTACTTTAATGCAAAAGGCGAAACAGAGCGTCGAAAAATTCTGGTACCCGACTCCTCCCACGGAACAAACCCCGCCTCTGCCCATATAGCAGGCTTCGACGTGGTGGAAATCCCCTCTGACGAACGGGGCCTGGTTTCCCTGGAGGCCCTGGAAGAGCATATTGACGGTAACCTTGCGGGAATTATGCTGACAAACCCCAATACCCTGGGGCTCTTTGAACGGGAGATCGATAAAATTGCCGCAAAGGTCCATGCCGCCGGAGGACTCCTCTACTATGACGGAGCCAACCTTAACGCCATAATGGGCCGCTGCCGCCCCGGCGACATGGGCTTTGATGTTGTACACCTTAACCTGCACAAAACCTTCTCCACCCCCCACGGCGGAGGCGGTCCCGGGGCCGGACCGGTACTGGTAAGCAGCAGACTGAAATCATTTCTTCCCGGTCCGGATATTGTCCGTACAGAAAACGACAGCTATCACCTGTCGGAAGAGAGCAGCCACAGCATGGGAAGAGTTGCAGGATTCTACGGCAATACGGGGGTAATGGTTCGAGCTACCGCCTACATTCATGCCATGGGCAGCGACGGCCTGGCCCGGGCCTCGGATCTGGCAGTGCTGAATGCAAACTACTGCAGGAAGGCACTGGAAGAGGCACTGGACATTCCCTACAACGGGCTCTGTAAGCATGAGTTTGTCGCCTCCGCCAGAAAGCTGAAGGATCGCAGCGGCATTACTGCTACGGATATGGCCAAGGGCCTCATCGACAAGGGAATACACCCTCCGACGGTCTATTTTCCCCTGATCGTACACGAAGCCCTGATGATTGAACCCACGGAGACTGAGAACAGGGAAACCCTGGACCATTTTATCTCCACTGTAATTGAACTTGCAGAAAAAGGGGCTGAAGATCCGGAGTTTCTGAAATCCGCACCGGTAACAACCCCGGTTGGACGGCTGGACGAAGTGCTGGCAGCCCGAAAACCCCGGGTCTGCTGGAAATAGGCCCTTAAGCCACCGGTTCCGGTACCACAAAAAGGGTACTGGAGCCGGCTCCCCTTCTTGAAATCTGTATCTGTACCGGAATCCGCTCCTTCAGCACCTCAACATGGGAGATTACCCCAATCAGCTTTCCGCCGGATTGAAGGGTATCCAGGGCGGCAAGAACCGTCTCCAGAGTCTCCGCATCGAGAGTACCGAAGCCTTCATCCAGAAAAAGCGAGTCGATCCGTGTTTTCCGTCCTGCAAGTTCAGAAAGCCCCAGAGCAAGAGAAAGACTGACAAGGAAGGTCTCTCCTCCGGAGAGAGTTGCCACAGGACGGACCGTATCCGCCTGCCAGGTATCGCATATCTCAAGGGCCAGATCATCCCCCTGCTGACGCTGCAGACGGTAGCGTCCGGAAAAACGTTTCAGATGGCCGTTGGCCAGACGGATAAGAAAATCCAGGGTAAGCCCCTGGGCGAATCTCCGGAAGGAATCGCCCCTGGCGGAACCGATTACCTGTTTCAGCCGCCACCAGAGGCTGTATTCCCGGGACTGATCTTCCAGCTCTTTCTCCAGAGACTCTCTTAAGGCGCGGTTTTCCTTTTCCTTCTCAAGCTGCTGCATCATTGAAAACTGTTCCTGCTGCAGCTTTTCGAGCTCTTCATCGAGAGAGCGCAGATTCCCTTCAAGGATGGTAATATCAGAGGTAACATCACCAAGGGATGTCAGCTCGGTATCAAGAACTCCTGCTTCCCGGACAAGTTCGCTGCGGCGGGACTCGTATTCGTCAAGTTCCTGCCTGCGCTGAGAATAGTCATTCAGGAGGGCTGCTGCAAAACCGTTTAAAGAGTCAAAACCCAGCGCCCCGGCTGTTTCCATGAGCAGGGATTCGAGAGATTTCTGCTCTACTCGCCCCTGTTCACGGCTCTCTTCCGCCCCGCTGCCCAGACCTTTAAGCCTGGCGGCTTCTTCCCTTAGGGAGGAAAGCTGCTGCCGTATTGAGGAATCAGCCTCTTCAGCACTCTTCAGCTCAGATTCTGCCGCAGAAACCATCATATCCGCATCCTTGCCGCCGGTCAGAACTTCAAGCCCGCCGGAAAGTTCGTTTCTCCGGGTGGTCAGATCCTGAACACGCTCTGCTGCAGTCTCAAGCTCAGAACCTGTTACAGCCGCCTCCTTTTCAAACAGAAGAGCTTTCTCTAAAAGGGCCTGTTTTTCACCGGACAGGACCTTACGGGAATCCGCGGCCTGGCGGAACTGGACAACAGAACTCTCCACCAGCTCTGCTGCATTTGCTGCGGCCGGATCGATTCCTGCCGGGACAAGGTGTTTTTCTATAAAGGAATCGGCCAGGGATGCAGCCTCAAGCATCCTCTCTTTATCCTGTTCAAGACGCCCAAGCCGTTCACGGCGGAGGACTGCGTCATTGCGTTTTTTTTCAACAAAACTGCTCTGTTCCCGTTCGTATTCAGTCAGCTCTCCCAGGCGGTGAAAAAGATCAGTACGCTCAGCCTCCAGGCTGTCCAGCAGCTCCCGCTGCTCCTCAAGGCGGCTTATCCTCTTCTCAAGCTCAGCAGGATCCCCCGGGATATCTTCAAGACCGGCTGATAGAGACTGCAGCTCTTCCTCTTTTTTCGCATCAGCCTGCAGCAGGTGCTTTCTGGCTTCTCCCAGCTCAGCAAGCCGGACCAGAGACTGCCGGTACTCCTCCTCCACACCGTCATGCTCATCTTTGCTTTCTTCATCGCCGGAAAAGCTGTCAAAGAGCTCTCCCTGATGGGAGGATGGATGCTCCTTTGAACCGCAGACAGGACATGGCCGCCCCCTGCGCAGGTTCTCCCTCAAAGCTGCAGCTGCAGCAGCAAGAGAACTGCTTTTCTGCGCCTCAAGAAGCTCCTTCAAAGCAGCAGAATGCTGTTGCAGAGATGATATCTCCTTATCAAGAAGAGCGAGTTTCTCACCAAGAATAGAACGTTCAGCCTTGATCTTATCTTGTTCTACCCTGTTTTCATTGAAGAGCTGCAGCGCCGAGAGCTCTACCTCGAGGGCTTTCTGCCCTTCGGAGAGCTGTTTTCTTTCAGGCAGGGACGCAAGCCGGCGGTCGACATCTTTCAGCTGGTTCCGGCAGGTTTTGAGCTGATTTTCAGGACCTTCATTGCTGCCGGCGGCAGTAATCTCACTCTCAAGGTCTGAAAGCTCAATTCTACAGGACCTGATATCCTCATCAAGAACCACAAGAGATTTCTTTGCTTCAACTGCTTCATCCAGACGAATGCGGATCAGGCCGATTTCTTCACTGATACCCGCAAGGGCGCGGTTATCAGTCACTGTCTCGTGCCCCGGCAGTTCCAGATCAATCTCTGCAATACGATCTCGACAGGATTGAAGTTCAGACTCCCGCTCCCCCATTCTCATGCTTATTTCGGTCTGCCGGTTTTTTTCATCCTCCAGACGTGCATCAAGATCAGCCAGCGCAAGAGATATCTTGTCAGCTTCCTGCTGAACAAGAAGAATCCGTTTCAACTCTGCTTTTTTGGCATCCACATTCAGCACGGACGTCCCGGCCTGCCGAAGCAGCTGACTTTCTTCCTGTGCCACCTTCGCTGCCTGGCTGGACAGAAGCTCGATTCTCCCGGACAGTTCCGTCTCCTGTTTCTTAAGCCGTTCAAGGTGATTCAGCTCGCCCCGGCTGGGAAGGACCTTGTCATGCATCTCGAGGGCAGTACGCAGTTCCGCCATCTCCGCCTGTCTGGCATCCATAATAGAGAGTTGTTTACCGAGTTTTTCCTTCTCCGAGATTAAGTACTTTTTCCTGCGGGATTTCTCCAGAGTGGCAATCAGCTGATCACGGGCAGACAAAGAGTCCCCCCGACGTTCCAGCAAGGAAGCAAGGGAAACCTCCAGCTGCTGATGAGACGCTTCATCAAGCAGGGGGAGCTCCTCAAGGCGCCGCTTCAGATCAGCCTCCTTCTGCTCCTCCTCTTTTGCCCGCTCAAAGGCCAGCCGGGAAACTTCTGAGTAGATAAAGGAGCCGGTCATCTTTTCAAGCAGCTCCGCCCGTTCCGCCGGAGATGCTTCAAGAAAAGCAGAGAAAGCCCCCTGGGCAAGAAGCATGGAGCGGGTAAAGCGGGTAAAATCCAGCCCTGTAAGTTCTGCAACCCGGGCCGGTACTTCACTGAGCTTCTCCTCCAGAAGTTCTTCTTTCTCCTCCCCGCCGGAAGCGATTCGCTGCAGCCGCATCCGTGGCTGCTGGAATGCCCCCTTTACACTTCCCCGTGCCCGATGAGTCTCCCAGCGGGCACGGTACCTGCCTGAAGGCACCTGAAAATCCACTTCCGCCCAGGCATAAGCCGTATGCCTGGAAACAATCTCGTAGATTCCCTCCCCGCTGCCGCCGCGTTTTCGCAGCCTGGGGGTTTCTCCATAGAGAGAAAGAGACACAGCATCAAAAACGGTGGACTTTCCTGCACCGGTTGGCCCGGTAACCGCAAAGAGACCGGCGGATTCAAAGGGAAAAACGGTAAAATCCACGGAAAACTCCCCTCTCAGGGAGTTAAGATTGCAGAATGCCAGACGGAGAATCTTCATACATCCTCCCCGGCGGTATTTTCCGCAATATTCCGTTCCGCCTGGAGCAGCAGTTCCCCATAGGCCCCTTCAAGAAGATCATCAGCTTCTATTCCCTGCGCTTCACAGCAGCGCCGGAAAACCTCAAGGGGAGAAAGTTCTTCAAGCTGCTCACCTTCCGCCCAGGGGTCTTCGCCGGCGGCTGACGAGCTGTAGCGAACCCGAAGGATCTCCAGATTCAGGTTAGCCGCAGCCTCTTCAACCCGTTCCTGTGCATCCGGCAGTGAGTCTTCAACCAGAATATCCGCCCATGGAGTAAGTTCCCCGGGAACTGCAGATAAATCATTCAGCTTCCAGAGTATCTCGGGAAGATTCCCCTGCAAAGCAACAAGGCGCCGGAAGGCAGGGACTTCAATTTTCCTGATTTCTTCAAGCCCTGTATCTCCCAACTCTACGAGGAGTACAGATTTGGCAGAGTCATCTCCGAAATCCAGAGCCAGGGGAGAACCGCAGTAGCGTACATGCTCATTACCCCCTACTGTCTGGGGCCGGTGAAGATGACCCAGGGCATAATAGTCGGCATTACCGGGAAAAACAGAAAACCCGACCTGCCCGAGGCTGCCGATATACAGATCCCGCTCACCGCCGCTCTTCTCTCCACCGGCAAAAAGATGACCGGTGACAATAAAGGGAATCCCCGGAGGAACTCCTGCTGCAGCAACTTTCCGGTAGTGGTCACGAATACCCTCCACGGTGCTGCGGTCACGGTCTTCGATGCTCTCCCCCGGACGGGGTGTTCTTACATCCCGTTCACGTAAAAAGGGAACAGCCCCTATGCACACCGAGGGAGTTCCGGCGGGATCTTTCAAAACAAGCAGTTCCTCTTCAGGAGAAGAAGCTCCACCGACAACATGCACATCAAAGGCTTTGAGCAGGGTCCCGGGAGCATTCAGCATCGCCGGAGAGTCATGGTTGCCCCCTACGATAACGGTACCAAGGCTCAGATTGGAGGATACCCGGTGAAGAAAATCATAATAAAGCTCAATTGCTGCATTCGGCGGAGTGCCGGTGTCGAAAATGTCCCCGGCTGCAATAAGAAGATCAATGTCCTCGTCACGAATACGTTCAACAAGCCAGTCGAGAAAGAGCTTCTGCTCCTCAATCCGGCTTCGCTCAAGCAGGCGGTGCCCCAAATGCAGATCTGATGTATGCAGCAGACGAATCACTCTTTTCTCCCGGACAACTATAGACTCGAAGATAGGATCATTGTAGAGAAGATGAAAAAATGGGACAAGAAGGCAAAAAAAACCCCCAGGGAAAGGAGGTAAAACCCTGGGGGGAAATAAAAGGTCGGGCATAGTCAAAAGAACTATTTCAGATTCTCCTGACACCCGGAAAGATTATGACCTAACTATAATAAAAAACATCAGAATAATCCAGAGGTTACAGTATTTTTTTATCCATTAAAACGATTTTTTTTAACATTTACTTCATTTTAGAGATATTTTTGGCATTAATTGCTGAATGGTAACCGTAAAGCCGGTACTGTGTCGCTGCCCGGCTTAATTTTTCCGCCGCATCGGGATAGGTATCTCCCTGGGTATAGAGAAATATATCCTCCTCCCGGTACTCAGAACCATCCCGGGTTGTATGGTGAAAACCGAAGATAGAATGATCAAGAATCCCTTTAACCTCGTTCAGGGAGAATCCTTCAACCTCCATGAGATATCTGGAAAAACGGGAGTGCTCAATTTCCCAGGCTTTACCGTTTTCCCTGATCAGATATCCCTGAGCATCGAGAATCTGCTCAAATGGGCCTTTGGAATAGTGGAAAGCCCGTGCCAGGGGAACTTCTTTCTTCAATAGACCCGACCGGTGCAGTTCGTTGCCGATGGATTCAACCATCTGATGTATATCTGTATAGCCCAGGGAAGTGCGGAAAATCATTACCGCAATATCGGTATTCACATTGTTGCTGGAAAGGATAGCGGGAATATCGTAGTTGACCACCCATACTCCCCGGATTTTCTTGACACTCTGCCCGCAGACAGTCAGCATATCCTCCACAGGAACCCAGGTATGAAAAAGTTCCTCTGCACTCAGGTCCAGGGCGTCACAGGCATCAAAAGCTCCCAGAATCTCCGCATTCTCTGGATCAACCCCGGTAAACTCCCGGAAAGCACTTCTCATATAGCCGGTAAAAGCATTAATACCCATTCGGGCAAAATGTATTTTCACATGATAATGACGGTGGACAATCTTTTTTTCAAGGATAAATGATCCCGGCAGATTCGCAAGATAAGCAAGCTCAATGGAATCCCTGTAGCGCTGATCCTGCTGAATAACCCGCATAATCCGGCTCTCCACCAGAACTCCGTTGGTTTCCGGCCGCAGGTAGAAAAACACATCCTGGCAACTGCAGTCTGCATCTGCGGGAACATAGGGGACAAGGATTGTAGGGGATTCTACAGTTTTATCGATCATCGGCAACTCCATAATAGCATTGCAGAGCTGCCGATGACAAATTCTATCTACTTTTCGTTTTTCATTACCAGAGGCTGATGAGTAGCGCTGACAACATCCCGCCAGAGAGGGCCTTCGGGATCAACGGTATTCCGTTTGTTGATGGCTATCTCAATAGGCAGATGAACAAAGGTATTGTTTACCAGACTGATGAGAGTCTGGGTCTTTCCCGCCATGGCAGCATGAACCGCATTGGTTCCAAGCCTGGCACAGTAGATTGAATCATTGGGATTCGCCGGAGCTGAGCGGATCATGTAACTGGGGTCGATGTATTTAATATTGACCTCGGTATTGATGGATTTGAAATATTCCTTGATTTTATCTTTGAGATACATTCCGATATCTCCAAGTATCTTGTTACCCGAATCATCAGTACCTTTCTTCTCTTTCAAATACTGCTGTCCTGCGCCCTCGGCAATACAGAGCACAGCATGATGCCGCCTTTCCAGACGTTTGCGAATAGTGTTGAACAGGCCGTACTCACCTTCAAGGTCAAAATCAATCTCGGGAATAAGCACAAAATTTACTTCGTTGTTGGCCAGGGCGGTATGGGCGGCAATAAAACCGGACTCACGGCCCATAACCTTTACTATGCCTATACCGTTAATTGCATCGTAAGCCTCAGTATGGGCACTGGATACGGCGTTTACCGCCTTGGAAACAGCAGTCTCAAAGCCGAAGGATTTCTGAATAAAAGCCAGGTCATTATCAATGGTCTTGGGAATACCGATTACCGCAATCTTCTGGTTGCGCTTTTTCAGCTCTTCGGCAATCAGGAAGGCCCCGTGCTGGGTGCCGTCGCCGCCAATGGTAAAGAGGATATTCAGATTCATCCGGGTAATGGAGTCACAAATGGCATCAACATCGGAGCCGCCGCGGCTGGAACCGAGAATGGTTCCCCCTTTGGTATGGATATCGTCAACAATTTCCGGATCCAGGGGCATTACGGGAATACCGTATTCGGGCAGAAAGCCCCGATAGCCGTTGCGGATGCCCGAAATTCGCTGGATACCGTAGCTGTACCAGAGGGTACGTACAATGGCCCGGATTACATTGTTGAGACCGGGACACAGCCCTCCGCAGGTTACAATTCCTGCATGCACGTGACCGGGGGAAAAATAGATTTTCTCCCGGGGACCGGCTTTTTCCAGGAGGTCCCCATGCTTGTACTCAAGGTTATAGCTGCCGGGCTTGGCATCGATATTATAGAGGATAAACTCGTCATCCCTTACATAATTCGCAATACTATCGCCGGTTTGGGTCGACATCTTTACTGGTGACTGAATTTTTGCTTCCCCGAGTCTGGGAATAGTAAAATTTAGAGAATTCACAAAATACCTCCTGACAGGCCGCTTCCAGATATTTTAAGTAACCAGACAAGAAGTTGCAAGTAAGGGGAGATCGGGTTTTTCGTATGGCACCTCAAAAACGTGGTATTTTTAGAGGTGCCCTTACGGCTTCTTTTCCGGTATATTTAGGGAGGGAGATATTGATTTGCAGGAAACAGAAACATGAGCAGACGAATTCAGGCACAGAAAATACATCATCAGGTATTTAAAGCAGGCAGTAAAACCTACTTCAACTCCAGCATATTCTTTCCCCGGGCGGTCCGGGATGAAGTATCTGTGCTCTACGCCTTTGTACGGGTTGCCGATAACTTTGTGGATTCCCAGCCCCAGGACAGGGAGGGTTTTTACCGCTTCAGAGAAAGTTACCGCAATGCTCTGGCAGGAACAGCGGCGGACAACCCCATTGTCGACTCCTTTGTGGAACTTTCAAAAGCGCGGAACTTCGATCCAGCATGGACAGAGGCCTTTCTGACCTCCATGGAAATGGATCTGGAGAAATCGGATTATGATAAACTCGAGGATACCCTCACCTATATTTACGGTTCTGCAGAGGTTATCGGACTGTTTATGGGAAGAATCATGGATCTCCCTCCGGAAGCTGAAGAGGCATCAAAAATGCTGGGTCGTTCCATGCAGTACATAAACTTCATACGGGACATAGATGAGGATATAAGTCTGGGCAGACGCTACCTGCCCCTGGAGGAGTCAGCACTGACCTCTCTGAAAGCGGAGGAGACCCGAAAAAAAGAGAATGCCTTTATGCAGTTTATGCAAAAACAGACAAAACGCTACAAGGCATGGCAGAAACAGGCGGAAGGGGGTTACCGGCTTATCCCGAAACGTTACCGGATCCCCATAAAAACAGCAGGAGACATGTACCTGTGGACCGCCGGAGTGATTGAGAAGAACCCCTATATTGTGTATGAGAAAAAAGTGAAACCTTCCAAAATCAGGATTCTTGCAAGCCTGCTGAAAAACACGGTAACAGGATAATGGACAGAAAACCGGGGCCCGCAGGTCTGGACAGAAATCACGTCGACAAAATTATTGCCTCCGCTCTGGCTCTCTTTTTTGTGGTAGGTTTCACCGGGCACCTGAACTCCGGGACCTTGCCCCTTATGCTGGGCATGACGCCTTTTATTCTCGCCGCCTCAAGCCTGCTGGTACTGATACGGACAGTACGCGATGATCCCCGGCATCTGCTCCTGTGGACTGCCGGAACATACCTGTTCACCTTTGCCGCAGAAACCGCAGGAGTTGCAACCGGAGCGGTTTTCGGCCCCTATCACTACGGAAGCACCCTTGGGGTCAAGTTTCTTGAAGTACCCCTTATCATCGGACTCAACTGGACCCTGATCGTATTTGCCCTTGCATCAATTGTTTTCCGCTTTATCAATAATCCCCTGCGGGGAGCCATTCTTACCGGGATTCTGGCAGCGACCTTCGACTGGATTATGGAACCCGCGGCCATTGCTCTCGATTACTGGACCTGGGACACACTGCAGGGAATACCTCTGCAGAATTATCTTGCCTGGTTTCTCATTGCGGCGGTATGTGCCTTTTTCTTCCGCCTGGGAAAGCTGAAAACCGGATCGAACCTGCCTGTATACTATCTGCTTATACAGTTAGGCTTTTTTGCAGGTCTTCGCATCAGCGGGCTTTAAGCCCTGCATGGTTTTCTTCACCCCTGCCCTCCATCTGGTCTGTCCTCTATCCATCCTGCTACTCTTATTACTGGATTATACGGTAATATGGCAGTAGTATGTAATTGTGGGAAAACTGTTCAGTAGAAAAAAAGATCATCGTGTTGGAAAGATCGGCCGCTACCGGAAAATAATTGCCAAGATTATCGCCTATGGTTTTGATGATTTCCTGGTACACCTGGGAATTATCAAAGGGCCAAGTATGATCCGGCGTTTTCAGAAGCGGGGCGTTACGGTCTCCCCCAAAGATCCCATGGCGGTGAGGCTCCGTTTTCTGCTTGAAGACCTTGGACCGACCTTCATTAAACTCGGTCAGATTATGAGCCTAAGGTCCGATATTCTCCCGGATGACTACACCGACGAACTTGCAAATCTGCAGGCTTCAGCACTGCCTCTTCCCGGGGAAGAGATTATCACAGAAATAGAGCAGAGCTTTCAGAAACCCCTGAATGAACTGTTCAGCTGGTTTGACCCAAGCCCGAGAGCATCCGCATCAATTGCCCAGGTTCACCGCGCGAAAAGTCTTGATGGCAGGGATCTGGCGGTAAAAGTGCGCCGTCCGAGAATAGTCAACCTTATAGAAACCGATCTCTCAATCTTAAGGGATCTTGCGGAACTGGCGGAAAAATACCTTCCTTCATTCAAAATCTATGGACCGGTTAAAATTGTCGATGAGTTTTCCCGCAGCATCCGAATGGAACTCGACTTCTATCACGAAGGCAGAGCCTTTGATCTTTTCCGGAAAAGCTTCGAAAGCCAGGAAGACATTATCATTCCCAGGGTTTACTGGGAGACCTCCAACTCAACGGTTTTAAGCATGTCCTATATCGAAGGACAAACCGTAGGAGAATTTATTGTTGATAATATACCGGAGGAACAGCGCCGCCACCTCGCAGATCTGGGGGTAAATTATATCCTGACTCAGCTCTTCAAACTCGGTTTCTTCAATGCCGACCCCCATCCAGGCAACTTTATTGTTACCCCCGACGGTAAACTTGCCCCCCTGGATTTCGGCATGGTCGGATTCATTGACCGAAGTATGAAGGAGGCCCTGTTCAGCCTCTTTGAAGGATTTGTACGCAGGGACCCGAACAAGATTGTTCAGACCTTTCTGCGTATGGATTTCATCGAAGAGGAGACCTCCATTCACGACCTGCGTCACGATCTGAACAACCTGATCAACTACTACTACAGCATGCCCCTTTCTCATATTCAGGCAGGAAAAATCATAGAGGACCTCTCCAGGATTATCCGTACCTACCGGATTTCCCTCCCCGCCGACTTCGCCCTAACCTTAAAAGTAATTCTGACAGCAGAAGGCCTGGGGCGTGAGCTGGACCCGGAATACAACATTATCGAGGCTACCCGGCCCTTTATTCACGACTACATGAGGGAACGGCTGAAACCGGGAGAACGATTTTCAGATTCAATTGATTTCCTGCGGGAGACGGTCACCTTTGTACGCGCCCTGCCCAGCGATGCAAGCATGGTGTTAAAAAAACTGAGGGCAGGAAAACTGAGAATGGAACTGGAGGTAAAGGGCCTGGATACCACAACCAGAGAGCTGGACAAGTCCTTCAACCGTCTCTCATTCGCAATAGTAATTGCAGGCCTTCTGGTAGGGTCCGCCTTCATGAACCAGAGTGACGGCGGCATACGGGTCTTCGGTTTCTCCCTGCTGGCCCTGGCAGGCTTTGTACTGGCAGGAATCCTCGGGCTCTGGCTCATAATCGGTATAATCCGCTCAGGGCGGATTTAAGGGTCTACACTGTTCTACTCAGATTATACTCAACAAAATCTGTAAATATCCTGCCGTACTCTGAAGACAAGGGGAGCAGCTTCATAATCCGGTGGGCTTTTTCCTGATGGGACTTGAGAATCTCCCGAACCTTCTCCATGACACCGGTTTCCACCAGCATTTGCCGAACAAAAAGAACTTCCTGCTCCGGCACGGACTCTCTGCCCACCAGTGATTTTACCCGGACAGCATCTTCTGTACTGAGCTTCTGCATAAGCAGATTATAGAAAATAGTCTGCTTTCCCTCTGAAAGATCTGTCCCCACAGGCTTGCCGATCTTCTCCGGAGTTCCGAAAAGCCCAAGTTCATCATCCTTAATCTGAAAAATAATGCCCAGAACTTCACCCAGTTCACTGAGGGCATCAATCATCTCCTCATCCGCACCGCCAAGTACGGCACCGCTCATAAGGGGCAGAGAAAAGGTATACCTTCCGGTTTTATTAACGTATAGAGAAAGGACATCTTCAACAGCTGGAGGTTCGGGCATTACCCCGGCGCGAATATCCTGCATCTGGCCAAGGCCGACACCGGTCATCTCCCGGGAACACAGCTTCAGAAGGGCAAGGGATGTTGGAGCCGAAACGTCCAGAGAACTTAAGATTTCATAGGCCAGAAAAAAGGCAATATCCCCTACACAAATGCCAAGGGACTCACCGGTACGGTCAGGATCAGCAGCCTTATCCTCTTTAAGACTGCGGGCATACTGGATATGCATTGCCGGTTTTCCCCGGCGCAGGGGATCCCGGTCCATGATATCATCATGGACAAGCAGGGCCGACTGAAAGAGTTCCATAACAGAGCCCAGGCGGTCCGCATCGGTATCAACCTTACTGGAAAAAAGTCCCTGGGCAAGCCCTGCAAGGCATCCCCGGATCATCTTTCCTTCCCGGCTGTAATCCAGCAGACGCTTTGCGGCCACAGGTCCCTGGGCATTTATACTTTCAAGCTCTGCACCACGGGATGTGAGAAAATCCTCCAGATACCTGCTTATTGACTCTTTTCTGGAAGCAAAAAACTCTTTCATTCAAACCTCTGCGATAATAATCCTGGTTCCAGTACCATCCTAAATGATTACACATCTGTCAAGCTTCCCTCAACACTGCTCCCGCACGAATTGAGGCTTCAGGGCATGATCAGGGAACCGGGAACCTGACAGAAACCAGGTCCTGGCCCCGCACGGTACCGGCACGGTCTATCCAGTGTATTGTTTTGCCGCCGGGGCCGGGTTCAACACTGATTACGCTGGAAGGGCCCTCCCAGAGCAGATCAAGAAACTCTCCGTTCAGACAGACAGTCATGCCCAACACCCCCGGAAGCTGCTTCAGGCGTTCCGGCAGAGCCCCCCGGAAAATTTCAGCCTGCTCAGGAGTAAAAACCTCACCATTGGCCTTGATATCAATCCAGAGGTCGGCATCGCGATACTGTTCCTCCCAGGCGGAAAAAAAGGTATCTCTGCAAATGGACAAAGCAATGGATCTCCCTCCGATTATAAACGGCCGGGCATCAGTAATTTCTCCGGGGGATACCTGAAGCAGATCGGTTTCAAAGGGTGTCAGGTAGACCTTATCCTGCTGGTAAATCCGCTGCCCCTCAGGGCTGTAGAGCACCGCACGGTTGTACAGCTTTCCGGAAACAAATCCGGTTGAAGATGCAGGATCTGCGGAGAAATAACTTCCCCCCAACAGGTACACACCATAGTGCCGGGCCAGATTTCCCCAGACTGCATCCATCGCCTCCCCGGCTCTTCTCTGTTCAGTCAGGAAGAACTCATGCAGGTTTGAGGCATTATAGTTTTTCTGCAGAAAAGCTCCCCCCTCTTCGAGGGAGGAAATACTCTCAAGCTCCCCGGGTGCATCAAAAAAGACAAAAAAAACACCGGTATATTCCGGAAACACTACAAGTTCGGCCTGATCTCTCTGCTGCGAGGGCTGTACTGCCTGCCGGAGCGCTCTATCTGCAGCTTCACGGAATGCTTCCTGTGAGGTATAGATTTCCGGGCTGATGTCAAACTGAATTCCCGTTACCCGCAGACCGGAATCCTCGTCAGCTGCAAGCAGAACTGTGAATGCTGCCAAAAAAGCTATCCACAGAATAAACCGGTAAATAACAGAAGGTCTCATGACTATACTCTACCCGGGATTTCTATTTGTATCCAGAAAGCAGCTTTACTTACCCCGAACCAGCTGTCCGTAGGCTTCAGCGAGCATTCCGGTAAGCGGACCCGGTTCACCTGTCCCGATGCTGCGCCCGTCAATCCGTGCAACCGGTACAAGCTCAGCACCGGTGCCGGTAAGAAAACACTCGTCGGCGGTATAAAAATCATAACAGGTAAGCAGTTTCTCTTCGGAAGGAATACCGAGCTTGCCCGCAAGTTCGAGAACCGTACGGCGGGTGATTCCGTCCAGTGCCCCGGAAGAGATCGGGGGCGTCTCCAGTCGTCCTTTTCGTACCCGGAAAATATTATCCGCAGAACATTCCGCAACAAAGCCGTCCTGATTCAGGATCAGAGCCTCCTGACAGCCGGAGTTGTGAGCCTCCAGGGAAGCCATAACATTGGGCAGGTAGTTCAGGGACTTGATCCGTTCATCCACATTGGTCACCGTGCTGCGGCGGATAGAGGCGGTAATAAGGGAGATGCCCTTGCGGTAGAACTCCTCCGGGTAGAGCTGGATTCCGCCTACAATAATAATAACTGAGGCTTTGGGACAACGTACGGGACTGACCCCGAGGGTTCCGCATCCCCGGGTTACCACCAGGCGGATGTAACCCTCATCAGAGCCCTCTGCGGCAACGGTCTCCCGGGTAAACTTTGCAAGTTCGTCCTGTGAATAGGGAACAGTAAGACTGATGGCCCGGGCACCTTCATAGAGACGGTCCAGATGTTCATCCAGTTTAAAGACATTGCCGCCGTAGATACGGATACCTTCAAAAATTCCATCCCCGTAAAGAAGCCCATGGTCAAAGACGGAAATCACCGCCTCACTTTCATCTTTGATATTACCGTCAATCCATATTTTCATCTGTATCTCCTTCAATTTCCCGGTCGGAAAAAACATCCCGTAAAAGTACGAAGTCGTCACCGAAACGCCGGGACAGCTCTTCTCCGTATCTGCGGACAATTTTCATAATGTAGATATCGTGTTTGATATAGTCCTCAGCCAGGGTCACAAACCCCCGGTTTCTTGACCAGGCTCCTTCGACCCGTCCGTCTGCATAGAAGGTTCCCGCCATTGCCTCCCGGGAGTCAGTTACAAGGGTAAATCCCCGGCCGCCGCGCTCAGCAAAAAGGGTATTTTCTATGGGGTGATGGAACAGCGGCTGCAAAGGGCTCGCACCATCCTCACCAAATAGTACCGTTGCAGTTGAGATGCCCCGTTGTCCGGCATCTTCAAGATCCTCATGGAGAAGCTCCAGTTCATTATTCCAGAGCGAGATGAGCAGAGATTTTTTCGCCTCACCAACAAGACGCCGGGCTCTCAGGGTAAACTCTTCACGGTTATTCATATTCCAGATAAACGAGGTTTCCCTGGGCTTACCCAGAGATTCAAAATCCTGCTTCAGGCCGTCAAAAATACTTCCCATGGCTTCCCGGCGTGATTCAATAAACTCACCGGGAGGCAGAGCCAGATACTTTGTTTTCCCTTCATCCTCCAGAGGATGAACCATGCCCTTTTCAATGAGCCTGCTGATTACCTGATAAATTTTGGAACTGGGAACTCCTGCTCTTTTCGATGCCTCGTAAGCGGTAACCGGGCTCTTCTCCAGGATTGCCAGATATACCCGTCCTTCGTACTCGGAGTACCCAAGTTCTGCGAACTTCTCAAGGATTTGATTAACTACCATGGTAGTTAATACTAATTGCACAGAAGCTTACTGTCAATACAGTTTTAACAGGACTTGCCCCGTTCGGGCCTTTCGGTTAGCCTTGAACACTATGATCAAGTACATACTTTTTGACGTGGACAATACCCTTTATCCGGAATCAAGCATTCTCGGCGCCCGGTTTGAGGAAGCAATAAACCACTACACCGCAGGCTTTCTGGGAGTGAGCGATGACGAGGCCCGAACCATGAGAAAAACACGGGGCAAGGCCTACGGCACAACCCTGCAGTGGCTTATGCAGGTATACGGTTTTGATAAAATTGATGAATATATGGATGCGGTGCATCCGAAGGATATGGATCGGTATCTCAAAAAGAATCCCGACCTCAAAAAGATCCTGGGGGACATCCCGGTACCACGGTCCATACTGACTAACTCTCCGAAAGAGCATGCCCTCAGAGTTCTTGAATACCTGGAGATTCTTGATCAGTTTGAAAGGGTCTTCGATCTCCGCTACAACAACCTGCAGGGGAAACCTGATCCGGCAGTCTACACCCGTATACTTGCGGAAATTGACCACCCAGCGGAAGAAGTGCTGTTTATCGACGATGTACCCTCCTATCTGGCACCTTTTCAGGCTATGGGAGGACATGTTCTTCTGATTGATGAACTGAACCGCCGGACGGAAGCTGACTATCCTGTGATACGGCAAATAGAAGAACTGCCGATTTTTATAGAGAAAACTTTTGGAACAGGAAGCAGCGGGAAATGAAACTGCAGCTCAGAGAAATAAAGGAAGGCAACCTTAACCTTACCATCAGCCCCTGGTTCCGGGTCAGCCTTCTGATTATAAGTGCAGTCATCGCCGGAGCCATGATCACCAGCCCTGCCGCAGGTCCGCTCATCTTTTTCCTGTTAGCCCTGTTCGGAGCGCTCTACGAGGAACGCTGGGTTTTCAGCAGTACTGGAATAGAAAGCCGTCACGGCCTGATTATGTTCAGTAGAAAGGAGCGATGGAAAGCTGAAGATCTTGAAGGTCTTTTCCTGTCATCCTTCACCAAAGGAAAATCTACCGGAACCTCACCGGGATCGTTACTGCTCCCAAGCTATGCTGTTCTGAGCTTCACCACCGTGGAAGGAGAAAAAAAGACCCTTGAGGTACTGCCCCTGCGAAAAAAACAGGAACTCAACCTCAAGGGTGTCCGCATCGCGGAACGATGCGGGATCTCATTTATGGACGAAACCTGATTCTCTACTCGTAAAGATAGCAGGCAACCTCATGGCCGTCTTCAGTTTTCTTCAGCTCAGGAATACTCTCCCGGCAGCGGTCCATCCGTTTCGGGCAGCGATCATAAAAGTAACAACCGTGGCGTTCCTTATCCGGTGACGGAACATCTCCGCTAAGAATTATTCTTTGCCGCTGGCGCTCCACCTTCGGATCGGGAATGGGAGCCGCGGAAAGCAGAGCCTGAGTATAGGGATGCTGAGGGTTTTTGTATAACTCCGACGACCGGGCAACTTCCACAATCTTACCAAGATACATAACCGCAACCCGTGTACTGATATACTCGATAACCGCAAGATCATGGGCAATGAAAAGATAGGTAAGTCCCATCTCCTTCTGCAGCTGGGTAAGCAGGTTAAGAATCTGGGACTGAATGGATACATCCAGCGCACTTACCGGTTCGTCCAGCAGAATCAGCTTCGGGTTCAGCGCCAGGGCACGGGCGATACCGATACGCTGCCGCTGACCGCCGGAAAACTCGTGGGGATAACGGTTCTTGTAGTACTTCGAAAGCCCCACCCTCTCCATAAGCTCTTCTACCCGCAATTCTATCTCCCGGGAATCAAGTCTCAACAGCCCCTGTTTGCGGTAGATGTTTATTGGTTCGGCAATAATGTTGCGTACGGTCATACGGGGATTGAGGGATGCATACGGATCCTGGAATACCATCTGCATGTCCTGCCGGGCACGCAGGAGTTCCTGCGGCCCCAGATCAGGCAGATTCCGTCCCTGAAAAAGCACTTCACCACCGGTGGGCTTATACAGCTGCGCAATAGCCCGGGCGGTGGTGCTTTTACCGCAGCCGGACTCGCCGACGAGCCCCAGGGTTTCACCTTTGTTAATTGAAAACGAAACGCCGTCAACCGCCCGGACATGGCCGACGGTTTTTTTCAGGAGAAGCCCCTCTTCTATGGGAAAATGCAGTTTCAGATCTTTTGCTTCGAGAATAACATCGGTGCTCATTCAGACATGCTCCTTCTGTTCAGATTCGTCCCGATAGAGCCAGCAGGCAACCATCCTGCCGCTCTCCGAAACCGTCTGAGGAGGATATTTGCTGCGGCAGACATCCATAGCCTTTTCGCAGCGGGGATGAAAAGGACAGCAGTCAGGCAGGTTTATAAGGTTCGGCGGCTGCCCCTTTATAGAATAGAGAGTCTCTTTTTTTTCACGATCCAGCCGTGGAACCGAGTTTATCAGGCCCTGACTGTAGGGGTGCTGAGGATCTTCAAACAGTTCATCCGCCGTAGCCTTCTCAACAATCCGGCCTGCATACATAACGCAGATATTGTCGCACATCCCGGCCACAACACCCAGATCGTGGGTAATCAGAATCTGGGCAGTACCGAACTCTTCGGCCAGCTCCTGCATCAGCTCAAGGATCTGGGCCTGAATGGTAACATCCAGTGCGGTAGTCGGTTCATCGGCTATGAGAATATCCGGATTACAGCTTAAGGCCATGGCAATCATAACCCGCTGGCGCATCCCGCCGGAAAACTGGTGAGGATAATTATCCACCCGCTTAACCGCATTGGGTATCCCTACTTTCTGCAGCATCTCTACTGCCCGTTCCCGGGCTGCTTTCTTGTCCACTTTCTGGTGGAGCATTATCGTCTCGATAAGCTGAGTGGATATCCTTAAAAATGGATTAAGACTTGTCATGGGGTCTTGAAAAATCATGGAGATTCTGTTTCCCCGGATCTTCCGCAGTTCCTCGTTTTTCAGTCCGAGGATATCTCCGCCTTCAAAAACAACCTCCCCTGAAACAATCTTTCCCGGAGGAGAGGGAATAAGCCGCATTATAGAAAGATTTGTTACCGATTTACCGGAACCAGACTCCCCCACAACTCCAAGAGTCTCCCCCTTGTGCAGGACAAAGGAAACGCCGTCAACAGCCTTTACTACGCCGTCGTCAGTTTTAAAATGGGTCCGCAGATCTTTTACTTCAAGAATTACTTCCCTGCTTGTCACACGCTTCTCCTTGGTTTCCTATAGTTTGTTCTTGCTCTGAGGATCAAAGGCATCCCGCAAACCGTCGCCGAGAAAATTCATGGCAAACAGAAACAGAGTCATCGCACCTGCGGGAAAGAACAGCCGCCAGGGATAGACGGTCATCCCGTCAACTCCCTCTTTTACCAGGGAACCCCAGGATGCATAAGGGGCGGAAACACCCAGGCCCAGATAGGAGAGAAAAGATTCCATCATAATGAAGGAGGGAATCCGCAGGGTGGCAAATACAATAATAATTCCCAGCGAGTTGGGAATAAGATGGCGCAGGATAATCCGCCAGGTGCCGGCTCCCATGGAACGGGCGGCCTCGACGAATTCGGAATTCTTCAAAGTGATCACCTGCCCCCGCACTACCCGGGCGACCGTTAGCCAGCTGACTACCGACAGGGCCAGAAAAAGGTTTAAGATATTACGGCCGAAAATGGCCATAAAGATTATAACCAGCAGCATGTAGGGAAGGCCGTACATAACATCAACCACCCGCATGATGATGTAGTCCGTTTTACCCCCGGCGTAGCCTGCCAGTGCGCCCAACAAGATGCCTATCAGAAAGGAGGTGAAGGTTCCCACAATTCCGATGGCAATCGAAACCTGCCCTCCGTAGATAATACGGGCCAGCATATCCCTGCCATGGTAATCAGTTCCCAGCAGGTAATGCCGCTGATGGACAAGAACAGTTTCACCCTTGTACTCCATGGTCTCCGTGGCAATCTGCTCTTTAATGGCCGCCAGCTTGGCGGTTTCTTCTGAAGTCAGTTCCCGTTTCTCTTTTTTGGCAACCGCATGCATAACTGCTTCTTCCTTGGCATACCAGAGCTCTCCGGCGCTCTTTGAGAGGCTTGGAGGCAGATCCTGATGCTCGGGAATAATTTTCTTGTACGAGTAGATAGGCAGAATCGGTGCAGCCAGAGAAAGTACCGTATAAACAATAACCAGCACAAGTCCGGCCATGGCCATATGGTTCTTCTTCAGGCGGTTCCAGGCATCCCGGGTAAGGCTGTTCCCCTTTACCGGCTGATTCAGGTCATCCACTGCAGAACTGTTTGTTTCAGACATTCATGACCTCCTATTTGTATGAAACCCTGGGATCAAGGAACCCATAGACAATATCAACAATAAAATTCATTACAATGAGGATTACCGAGTAGACAATGACCGTCCCCATAATAAGGGTATAATCCCGGTTCAGGGCAGACTGTACAAAGAAGCGCCCCAGCCCGGGGACACGGAAGATTGTCTCGACTACGACAGAGCCGGTAACCGTAGCGGCAAATGCAGGCCCCAGATAACTGACAACCGGCAGCAACGCCCCTTTAAGTACATGCTTGAACATAATCACTCTGTCGGTGAGCCCCTTGGCACGGGCGGTACGGATATAATCGCTCCGCAGAACCTCCAGCATACTCGCCCTGGATAAGCGGGCAATATTAGCAAAGGGAGTCATGGCAAGGGTTATGGCCGGCATAATAATGGTTACCCAGCCGTAGCGTCCGGTTATCCAGCCGGAGGTGGGCAGCCAGCGGAGCTTCATGGCGAAAATCCACATAAGCACCGGCCCGATAACAAACATAGGCACCGAGATTCCAACCACGGCAAAGGACATGGCGGTATAGTCAATGATTGAGTTCTGCTTAAGGGATGCAACCATTCCCGCTCCGATACCGAGCACAATGGCGATACCGAGGGAAATTACTCCGAGAAACAGAGAGTTTGGCAGACTGGAAAAGATGTAGAAATTAACATCATGATCGTTATAGCGGTAACTGGGCCCCAGGTCCCCCCGCAGAACATCCCACATATAACGCAGATACTGCATCATCAGCGGTTCATCAAGGTGATATTTCGCCTCAATATTCTTCATGACCTGCTCGGTCAAAGCACGCTCGGCCTGAAAAGGGCCCCCCGGGGCTATCCGGATTATAAAAAAACTGATGGTTACAATGATAAACAGAGTGGGAATCAGGCCGATAAGACGCCGGATAATGTACTTGGTCATAGCACCCCCGAAAAAATGGATATCCCGGCAGGTGCGACTCCGCCGCTGCAGGATAAAGATATACATTGGAGTTTTTTATTATCTCTTTTCTGAATTTCATGAGAATCTGAGATGTGAGAAAATCCCGCAGCCGGCAGTGAAGCCGGCCGGGGATTATGAAACAAAATCACAGGTTAATGTGGTGCTGTTTATTTAAGGTAGATATTCTTGGGAGGATGATAGTCCCGTACGTTGGTAAACCAGCCGCCCCACTTTTCGGTATCAACCATGTTCTTGGAAACATAGAAGTAAATGGGAATTACACCCATGTCTTCACCGATAAAGTAGGTTTCTGCATCCCGCAGAACCTGATACCGTTCGGGGCCATCGGGCATGGTGGCAGCCTTTTTGATAGCTTCATCATATGCAGAATTAGCATAGAGACCGTCGTTTCCGGCACTGCCGGTGAGGAACATATCAAGGAAGGTATTGGGGTCGGTATAGTCTCCGATCCAGCCTGCCCGTGCAACGGCAAAATCATGGGTACGGCGGGTAGCCAGGTATGTCTGCCACTCCTGATTAAAGAGCTTACAATCGATTCCCAGGTTTTCAACCCAGGCCTGCTGAATATACTCGGCAATCTTTTTATGACCTTCGGAAGTATTGTAAAGAATCTCAAAAGAGGGGAATCCTTCACCATTGGGATAGCCAGCTTCCGCAAGCAGTTTCTGTGCTTCCGCGACACTTTCCTTAAAAAGATCTCCGCCGGGAAATCCGGCCATGTTGGTGGGGACAAAAGAGTAAGCAGGAAGCTGGCCGGCCTTGGCTACCCGGTCAATCAGTTCCTGGCGGTCAAAAGCCATGGCAAGGGCTTTACGTACCCGGGGATCATCAAAAGGAGGACGGTCATTGTTCACCAGATAATAGTAGGTTCCCAGATAAGGGGCTACATAATAATCTTTATTCTGTTTTGCCTGCTCCATCATATCCAGAGGAACTTCGGTAATCCAGTCAACCTCTCCGTTAAGAAACATGTTGTAGGCAGTATTGTTGTCTTCTACAGGAAGGTAGGTAACCCTGGAAAGATTAACGTTCTTTTTGTCCCAGTATTTGGGGTTAGGAACGGCGGAAAGATATTCCTGGGGCTTCCACTCTTCCAGAACAAAAGGACCATTACCGACAAAGTTTTCAGGCAGAGTCCACTCATCACCGTATTTCTCGATAACATGCATGGGAACCACTGCAAAAGAGTAGTGGGTCAGGGCATCAATTACATATGGCAGGGGACCGATCAGATCAATCTGAAAGGTGTAGTCATCCAGTGCCCGGATCTGTACTGCATCCGGTCCGGCTGCACCGGAGTTATAATCCTCGGCACCTTTAATAAACATATTGGGAAACCAGGCATAAGGAGAAGCCGTTTCCGGGTCCATACCTCTGAGCCATGAATCAACCACAGTCTGGGCGGTAATCTTGGTACCGTCACTCCATACGGTCTTTCTCAACTTGAAGGTATACTGAAGGCCACCATCACTGCGTTCCCAGCTTTCAGCAAGACCGGGGACGGGACCACCGGTTTCGGGATCTATGGTGGTAAGCCCCTCAAAAAGGGACATATAGATTCGGTGCTCAGGAACGCCCTCAATCAGATGCGGGTCCAGTGCCTCCGGTTCCGCACCGTTTACCAGACTAAACTCGGCACCGCCGCCTTCAGCCCCTCCTGCCGCAAATATTCCTAATGTTGCGAGCAGCATCAGCGAAATTACAAGAATTTTCTTCATACATTACTCCTTGCTCAAGTTATTGATATAGATATTACAATACTGCAGTAGTGCAGGATGGGCAACAATTTTTCAGCCGAGCGGACGAGAGAATGCAGATTTTGCACAAATAGTAAACTAACTTTACAAATACTTAAGAAGTATGCCGTAAAAACCTAAAGCCTTAGCAGAAACGATTCCCGGTAGGCCTCAAAGCCGTATTCCGACAAGCCCCTTTTCAGACTGCCCGCACCACCCCAGAGATCCAGAGAGACCCGCTCCATACCTCGCTTACGGGCTTCTTCAATCCAGGCTTGAAGCAGGATCTTCGACATCCCCAGGCCCCGGTATTCGGGTTCAATATACAGCTGCAGAAGAAAGCAAACGCCACTGCCTGTTGTTAATGCCCCGGAAATATCCCCGGGAAGCAGAGAATCCGCACCCCAGACAATCCCGGCGGCAGTACCATCAGGAGCCACAAGATGCAGCACTTTCATTCTGCCGGCATTAGCTTCAGAAAATGAGCGGCGAAGCAGATACTGAAGATGCACAAAATCGGCCGGAGTATCATCCAAAGCTTCACTCAAGACTTTCCTGTCATATACTTCAAGGTCATCGGGACGCACGGAGACTTCTTCTACCCGGAAGTCACTGAAAACAAGATCATCCGTCTCTTCAGGCTCATCCCCCTCGAATCCGATAACAGCAAGTCCCCGGGCTTCGCAGACCTGCTCAAACCATTTTCTTACCCGGGAACGCATCTCTTTTTCCTTGAACTGAAACCAGAGGTGCTGAATTTCATCCCGCTCTTTGACAATATTCTTAAAGTTACGGAAAACCCCTTTCCCTGCGCCCAGAGCCTCCCGCAGGCGGTCGCGGTAGACCGGATTCCTGAGGGAATCAACAAAGCGCTCCATCAGCTGAAACCCATCGGCCGGGGTCCACCGGGGTATCCGCTCTTTTTCCTTTACAGTCTCTCCCGGATCCTCAGCAGATTCTGCTGTAACGCTGCCGGACTCCAGGTCGAGAAAAAAATACTCCTGCTGGTTTTCCATTCCGTAGATTATCTGATCAGTCAGCTCCGGGGTCAGCTGCTTAATCATGGCTGAAATATCCGTTTATCACGTCCGCTGCAGTGTCGATGGGGATCTGGCTGATGGTCCCGCTGGAACGCTCATACAGTTCTATTTCTCCCGTAACCAGCAGTGCTGTGGTAACCACAATCCTAAAAGGTACCCCAATCAGGTCGGCATCAAAGAATTTCACCCCCGGAGATTCTATACGGTCATCAAGAAGCACATAATCTTCTCCGATCTCTTTATGCAGGCGAAACACGGCATCCCGAACCTTATGGCTTTTTCCGATACCCATCAGATAAACCCGAAAAGGAGCTGCCTCCAGAGGCCAGCCGATCCCCTTGCTGTCGCCGTGGGCGGCGGCCATGGCGTTTATCAGCCGTCCGATTCCGATACCGTAAGACCCCATATGGGGAAAATAGCGTTTATGGTTGTCATCTTCATACTCAAGGCCCATAGCCCGGCAGTAGGTATCGCCAAGCTTGAAGATATTCCCCAACTCGATTGCACGGACCTCCCGCAAGGGTGTACCGCACTGAAAACAGCTGTCCTTGCCGTGGATCCTGGCTATATCACCAACAAGAGGAGACTCAAAATCCCGGCCGAAGTTGATGTTCACATAATGAAGCCCTGCCTCATTTCCTCCCATGGCTAGATTATTGCTGTTAACCACGGAATCATCCACAACAATCAGAATATCATCAGGGAGTCCCATGGGCGAAAGGTAGCCCGGTGCTATTCCCCGTGATTCAAGAACATCCACCGGGGCCAGACCGGTAATCTGCCGGCCGCTGATCTGCCCGAGCTTGTCCTCACTTATCTCGTAGTCACCCCGCACAACAGCAAGCACCAGCCCCTGAAGGGACTGGTACATCATGGATTTTACCAGTTTTGACTTGGGCAGCTTGAGAAACTTTGACAGACGGTGCATGGAATTACATTCAGGAGTACGGATGCGCTCTGCGGGCAGAGGAGTTTCAGAGGCGTAATCCTTATGGGCAATGGCAACCTCACGGTTGGCCCGGTAGCCGCAGTTATCGCAGGTTACCACCACATCATCTCCTTCCTTTGAGGGAAGAAGGAACTCATAAGCCCGGTGGCCGCCCATATAGCCTACTCCGGATTCAGCGGGAATCACATCCAGCCCCAGTCGCGAGAAAATACGCTGATAAGCCTGGAACATACGGGGAAAAAAGTTGTTCAGATCTGCAAAGGAGCGGTGAAAGGAGTAGGCATCCTTCATTACAAACTCCTTGGAGCGGATAAGCCCGCCTTTTACCTTCTGCTCATCCCTGAACTTGGTCTGAAACTGGTACAAAAGTACCGGCAGATCTCTGTAGGAGTTGAGTCCGATCCGCAGAAGCTCCACCATGGCTTCCTCATGGGTAGGAGAAAGAACCAGCTCATGGCCATGGCGATCGCTGAAACGGACCATTGAATCACCGATCATCTCGGTTCGTCCGCCTTTCTGCCAGATATCCAGCGGATTGACCAGAGGAACCATAACCTCCTGTCCGCCCAGACCTTCCATCTCTTCCCGGATAAGCTCCGTAACACGGCGGAAAACCTTCATCCCCAGAGGAAGCAGGGACACAAGACCATTCCCAAGGGTACGTACGTATCCGGCCTGCTGAAGAAGCTGGAAACTGGCTGAAATGCCCTCCTGGGGGCGGTCGCGGAGTGTTTTACCAAAAAGCCGGGAGTAAAGCATAGTAGTATTCTATAAGTTGCCTTTCGCCGGGTCAAGAAAGCTTTAGAACCTTCCTCTTGCCTTGACTTTACCCCCTTATTTGGATAATTCTTTATCTGATCCCCATTACTATGTTTAGGAGAATATAATGAGCATTATTGAGTACATTGAAGCACGGGAGATCATCGACTCCCGGGGTAACCCCACTGTTGAAGTCGATGTCGTACTGGAAGACGGTTCCATGGGCCGTGCCGCAGTACCCTCCGGAGCCTCTACCGGTGTTCACGAAGCCGTTGAGCTGAGAGACGGTGACAAGGGACGCTTTATGGGCAAGGGTGTACTGAAGGCTGTTGAAAACGTCAACAATATAATCGCAGCAGAGCTTGTCGGTCTTGATGCACTGGAGCAGGTAGATATCGACCGCACCATGATCAAGCTTGACGGTACAGAGAACAAGGGAAAACTGGGAGCAAACGCTATTCTTGGTGTTTCCATGGCAGTTGCACGGGCTGCAGCTGACTACCTTGGAGTCCCCCTCTACAAGTACCTCGGCGGCTACCACACCAACAACCTGCCCGTACCCATGGCAAACATTATCAACGGCGGTTCCCACGCGGACAACTCTGTTGACTTCCAGGAATTCATGGTTATGCCCGTTGGTGCTGACTCCGAGAGAGAAGCGGTACGCTGGATTGCGGAGATCTTCCACAACCTTAAAGCGCTTCTTAAAGCAGCAGGCCTTTCAACTGCAGTTGGAGACGAGGGCGGATTCGCTCCCAACTTCAAAAGCAACGAGGAAGCCCTGAAGTTCATCATGGACGCTATCGAAAAGTCCGGCCTGAAACCCGGTGAGGATGTAATGATTGCCCTCGACCCCGCTTCTTCAGAATTCTCTGAAAAGCAGGCTGACGGTTCCTACATCTACGAACTCAAGTGGTCTACCGGTGAAAAACTTACCAGCGCACAGATGGCTGACTTCTGGGCAGACTGGTGCGACCGCTACCCCATTATCTCCATCGAAGATGGTATGAACGAAGATGACTGGGACGGCTGGAAGGTTCTGACCGACAAAATCGGCGATAAGGTTCAGCTCGTTGGTGACGACCTTTTTGTAACCAACACAAAACGTCTTAAAGACGGAATTGAAAAGGGAATCGGAAACTCTATTCTGATCAAGGTAAACCAGATCGGAACCATTACCGAAACCTACGAAGCTGTAGAGATGGCTAAGCGGGCCAACTACACTGCAATCATCTCCCACCGTTCCGGTGAGACTGAAGATGCATTCATTGCAGACCTGGTAGTAGCCCTTGAGACCGGACAGATCAAGACCGGTTCCATGAGCCGGACTGACCGTACAGCAAAATACAACCAGCTTCTCCGCATCGAGGATCAGCTGGAAGGTATCAGCGAGTACGCCGGAAAGAACGCTTTCTACTCTATCAAGCGCTAATTCGCAGCATACAAGTAACAAAAAAAGCCGTTCCGGATTTCCGGAGCGGCTTTTTTTATCCATAGGCGTTTATCACCTGTCACCATAAGAGGGTGAAGTCTTTATAATCTCTTTCTGATCTTCCTGATATTCCCGACCGCTTTACATCAACAGACCGGGTAACAAGGTTGTCCACATCAGCACCTGGAGGGCCATGCCGAAGCCAGGCTGTGAATGCGGCAATACTCCCGGGAACCCCTTCAGCATAGCCCTCGACGGATCCGTCCGAGACATTGCGGACAAAACCCCGGAGACCGAGGGCACGGGCCCTGGTAATGGCTGAATAACGGAAACCGACCCCCTGGACTCTCCCGTATACATGGAACTCAAGGGCCCTGTCGCATTCCAGGCTATTCGACCTTTGCCGGATCACCGCCTTCAAGAGCAACAGCGATCATTTCCGCAAGACTTGCATAATCAAAGGGTTTGTAAAGCACCTTGAAGGGAATGGAAAAATCGGGTCTCAAGAAACCGGATGTAATAAAAATCTTCTTCTCCGAGCAGAAACGGTGAAGGAACTTGATCCAGTAATCACCGCCAAGGACATTCATGCGGTAATCAGAAACAATAAGATCAACTTCATTATCAAGCATAAGCTTGATGGCACCTACTCCATCGGAAGCAACCAGTACCTCATAGCCCTTCTTTTTAAGATAGTCCCTCAGGGTAAGCCGAATGGCATCCTCATCTTCCACTATCAGAATCGTATTCATTCCAGCCTCCATGCTGCTTTCAGTTCAATTTGCTCTTTATGGTTTCAATAAGGGCATCAAAATCAACGGGCTTGGGAAAGAATGCATCTGCCCCTTCTTCCAGAATCTGCTGCCCGTCGATTCCCGGATCCAGTCCGCTGATAGAAATAATCAGCGGTTTGTTCAGCACCGGATCCTGCTTCATACGGGTACACAGCTTATGACCGTTTATACCGGGAAGATCAATATCGAGAATAACACAGACTGGATCCGCCTCCGCAAGAAGCCTTCCGGCTTCAAAGCCGTCATAGGCCTGGGCAACATCAAATTCGGGAAGTTTCCGGGTGATTATCTCCCGCAGCATGGCATTGAGGTCTTTATCATCATCAATAATCAGAATCGATCGTTTTTCACTGTCCCGGGTAAGCTCGAGAAGTTCATCAGGAATACGCATATTTCTGGCCTGAAGAAACTGGAGAAGGTCTTCAGCGTAGATACGGTACTGACCACCGGGGGTAGTAAAAGCCTTTAAGTGATTGTTTTTTATCCAGTTTATAGCTGTCTGGTTTACAACACCGCAGATGTTGGCGACTTCAAGAGCAGAATAGATTCTGATTCTTTTATCATTTTTTGGCACTTGGTTCTCCTGTGAGATGCGTGGATGTTTCATAACAGAGATACCTTTTCAGTTTACCAAATACATCCAAAATGTCAACGAAAAATTTATCAGATTGGAGAAATTAGATTTTACATTCAGATTTCTTGGATTTTATTAAAAATCATTGAAATAGGAGGAAATATGATGATAGGCAAAACCCTTTCGCTTTAGCTCATGCTGCAGCATTTGAGGGTCATCTCCCCGGGTTCGCTTAATCCGCTCAACCAGCCGCTCAATAGCCTCGTTTATGGCTTCGGGAGTGCAGACTTCGCCGAGAACAGACCTTGCAATGCCGGCGGAAATCCCTTTTGCCCGCAGCCGCTGTTCAAGCAGCAGGGGACCTTCCGGTTTCCGGCGCAGTCTGTTTTCAGCGTACATGCGGGCAAAACGCTGATCATCAAGGAGACCTTCTGTCTGCAGAATCTCACAGACAGCATCGATCCCGGCAGAACCAAATCCCCGCTGCATGAGCTTGATTTTCAGTTCTCCTGTAGAATGTTCTCTGCGGGCAACAAGCTCCAGCGCTTTACGCCAGGCGCGGTATTCATTGTCAGCATTTTCAAGAAAAGAGTAGTCCTCTTCACGGAGAACAGTTCCTTCGGCGAAACGGAGAGAATCGTAACGTAAGATGGGAATAAAAAAAGAGGAACCGTCGGAGAGTCCCAGCTTGACGCAGGACTCCGCGGTTCCCCATGTTGCGG
This sequence comes from Marispirochaeta sp., assembly GCA_963676835.2. Classification (GTDB taxonomy): domain Bacteria; phylum Spirochaetota; class Spirochaetia; order JC444; family Marispirochaetaceae; genus Marispirochaeta. The sequence goes on along the minus strand of CAXXFF010000002.1, from coordinate 1,755,274 downwards.
AAAGTATGCTGATATCAGCGTTTGGAGAACTGGAATTTCCGCCGTGCTCCAGGCTGTCCATACTTTTTCCGTTCCACCATACGGGGGTCACGGGTAAGAAATCCGTTGGCCCGAAGGGGTCTGATGTTGGTATCATCATAGGATGTCAGAGCACGGGCAATTCCGTGTCTGCAGGCACCCGCCTGTCCGCTGATTCCGCCGCCTTTAACATTGATAACAAGGTCAAATTTGGTCAGGGAGTCAGTAACATCCAGGGGCTGTTTTACCATGAAAACCAGACTGGGGTTGGCAAAGTACTCGTCAACGTTTTTGCCGTTAACAGTAATTTTACCGTTGCCTTCGCGAAGATATATGCGGGCAACGGAAGTTTTACGCCGTCCGGTACCAAGTGCTAAGTTTTTAACCACGCTTTTACTCCTTTAGTTCTACTGCCCGCTTTTAAGCGATAACTTCGGGCTTCTGTGCGCCGTGGGGATGTTCCGCCCCTGCGTAAACTTTCACATTCTTGAACAGCTTGCGTCCAAGGGGTCCTTTTGGGAGCATACCCTTAACAGCTTTTTCAAGGGGAGCCTCGGGTTTACGGGCAAGCAGATCGCTGAAAGTCTCTACCTTCAGTCCACCGGGATATCCGGAGTGACGGTAGTACAGTTTGCGCTGGGCTTTATTACCGGTTACCTCGATCTTATCGGCATTGATAACAACTACGAAATCCCCGATCTCCTGATGGGGAGTATAATAAGGCCTGTGCTTTCCCCTGAGAAGGCGGACAACGTCGGTCGCCACCCGACCGAGGCGCTTGCCGGCGGCATCGATCAGGAACCACTTCCGCTCTACTTTGTCCGGTTTTACGAATATTGTCTTCATTCAGATCGCCTCAAATTAGTGAGAATTGGAGCACATATTTTCACACTTCACCCTGAATGTCAAGCGGTGTAACGGGGCTGAACAAGCCAGGAGTGTAAATATGCTCAGTCGGCAGATTGCCTGGAAACCATACCTGTTAGTACATTGTTCTCATGCGAGTATCAATACATGAAAATATGTGCATCGGCTGCGGTCTCTGTGAGGAACTCCTGCCGGAGACGTTCATTATGCAGAACCAGAGGGCCCGGGTCAAGCGTCTACCCCTGACAGATGAGGAAAAATTGCAAACCCGTCAGGCGGCGGAAGACTGTCCCGCTGAAGCTATTGAAATCGAGTTCAATGAAAGCGCTGACGCCGGATAACAATAAAAAAGGCAGCCGAAAAGAGCAGATAGGGAATATTTTCGAGGATCAGCCGTGCCAGCGGAATGGAAGAGAACAGAAGTCCTGAATCATCGATAATCCCGAAGAACGTAAGGGTGGAATAGGCAATCTCGAGGTAGCGGAGTATCACTCCCATGACAACCAGCATCCATGGGGTATCCCGCGTCTGGGACCAGAGATAGATGGCCAGAAAGGCGGTTATACCTCCAAAAACCAGGCGGCCGACATGCAGAATCAGCAGATCCTGTCCCATACGTTCTCCTTTTTCTTAAGACTCCGCAGTTCACCCTCACTGAACTCTCCCGGCACAATCGACGGGGTATAAAAATCCGGCGAAGGGTATATGCCGCAGCTTAACAGCTCAACAGTCACCTGATGATACCTCTTCTCCTCTCCCAGTGGATAGAGATAGGGGCCGAGCTGACGCCAGGGACCGGTGATCCTCTCGAAGCCTGAGGATTCTCTCTCTTTAACTTCCTCAAAAAGCATACCTGCTGCAAAGAGCTGGGGCGCAAGCAAAAACGGCGCAACCGGTGCTGAATCAAAATCCAGCGGCTTTGCGGAAAGTACCGGGACAGCGCCCCAGGTGCCTGCCCCGGGGATTACAGGCACAAGAATATCCGCCTCGGGAGAATCAAGCCAGGGACGCCAGAGAGAAACCGCGGCACGGGCAGGTGCGGACAATCCGTAGCCCACATCCCAGGGATCCCAGACTTCCCCGGAGGCAGACGCTGTAAAGCGGTAAAAATCCAGCGGAGAAAGAAGCGCGGCATGGCTGTAGCGGGGAAACTGCTTCAGAAGCAGCTTTTCAAACCTTCGCGGCCAGGCGGTACCGCAGGAAATTACCCCCAGCTTATCGAGGCTTGCCTTGAAGCGCTGCCCCATTCCGGCGGGACGGCTGCCCGAAAGTTCTCTGCCCCCATCCAGATACATATTCAGATAGCGACGGCCGTCAGCCCCGTAGAGATGAAATCCCCGGGCCCTGCGTATTTCCGGAAAATGGGAGAACCGGGAAGCCCCGGGAAGATTAAAACTCATCTATACTTACCCTTTCGAGGTGACTTTCAAACTCGGGATAAAAGGTTGCGCTTCTGCCGGTCTCAAACTGTACAATAATAAGCTCCCGCTCCCCGTTAAGCCAGGATTTAACCACTACCCCGGTACCATAGGCGTCATGATACACCCCGTCGCCGGGATTATAGCTGAGACCAGAGCCTGCATCAGGAGAATCTCCACCTTCGACTTCTATGCAATCTTCCGGTATCTCCCGCAGAAAACAGGAAGGACTCTGCAGATTCCGCCTGCCCCATATATATCGGCTGCGGCAGCTGGTAAGGATCAGCTCTTTTTCCGCCCGGGTAAGGCTTACATAGAAAATCCGCCGCTCTTCCTCGTAATCAACTTCACGGAAACCGGCGGAACCGGGAAAAAGCTCCTCTTCCATACCGGTTATGATCACCCGGGGAAACTCAAGCCCCTTGGTATTATGCATGGTTATCAGGGTAACAAAATCGCCGGTCTCTTCTTCTCCGGTCATCCGGCTGCGGTCGAGTTCTATATCTTCAAGGAAAGAGGCAAGAGCCTCAGCCCCCCTGCCGTAGTCGGCAGCTGCGTTGACCATCTCTTCAAGGTTGGCGATTTTCTGCGATCCCGCCACCTCATCCTGCTGCCGGTGGTATTCGTACAGGCCGGAGTCCCGGATCAGCAATTCCACCACCTCCGACAGCGGTGCTTCGGCAAGCATCTCGCCAAGGGTGGAGACAAGACCGGTGAAGCTCAGCAATCCGTCGCGGCTTCTGGCTCCGGCATTTTTTGCGGCTTCCCGGCATGCCTCATGCAGATTGCCCCCTCCGGAGATGTCGAGAATCTTCTGCAGGCTGGTTTTTCCGATACCCCGGGCAGGTTTGTTGATAATCCTGCGGAAAGCGACTTCATCAAGAGGATTCGAAAGGAATGCCAGAAAGGCAAGTACATCCTTCACCTCCTCCCTTTCGTAGAACCGGAGAGAGCCTATTATACGATAGGGGATGCCCTTGCGCAGGAACACCGATTCAAAGGAAAGAGACTGGGCGTTGGTACGGTACAGTATAGCCGTATCGCTGTAGCGTCGGTCACCCAGAAGGCGGGCGCAGTACTCTGCTTCCTCTTCATGGTCGTTCAGATACACAATTCGCGCTTTGTCTCCCTCAGGATTGCTTGTCCAGAGGGTTTTTCCAAGACGTTCGGAATTATTGGCAATAACCTGTGTAGCAACCGAGAGTATGGTACCGGTGGAGCGGTAATTCTCCTCCAGGCGGATAATCTTCGTACCGGGAAATTCTTCGGGAAAATTAATGATATTGCGGACTTCGGCGCCCCGGAACCGGTAAATGGACTGGTCTTCATCGCCTACAACACAGACATCCGTTGCCGGCCCGGCCAGTGATTTAAGCATACGATACTGGGCAACGTTGGAGTCCTGATACTCATCCACCATAACCACTGAGTAGCGCTGATGAAAGCGGCCGGCAAGCACCGGATCATCCCGCAGCAGGGTCATGGGCTTCATAATGAGATCACCGAAATCGACATTACCCATCTGGTTGAGCCGCTCCTGATAGCGCTTGTAGAGCCTGGGAAGTTCGGGCTCTGAAGAAATTATGCTCAGATCATCTTCAGGGGAAAGGGCGTAATCCTTGGCACGGCTTATCATGCGGGCATAGCGTTTGAGGTCATTCTTTTTACGCCCCGGTTCGATGGAATGGAGCAGAGTAAGGGCATCATCGTCGTCGTAGATGGTAAAACCTGAGTTCAACCCGGCAAGAGCGGCATTTCTGCGCAGCATCCAGGCGCCGAAGGAGTGAAATGTACGGATCATTACGCCATCGGCATTGGTGGTAAGCGACCTGGCACGGTCGAGCATTTCCCGGGCTGCCTTGTTGGTAAAGGTAACTGCCAGAATAGAACGGGGATCAACCCCTACATGATCCACCAGATAGGCAATACGGGTGGTAATAACCCTGGTTTTCCCTGAGCCTGCGCCGGCAAGGATAAGAAGGGGTGAACCGAAGTGGGTAACAGCCTCATGCTGCCTGGGATTAAGGGTTTCAAGGTACTGAGGGCGGTCCATCTGAAAGGACTTTACCGTAAAACCGGTTTAGCCTCAAGGTCGATCCCGTTTACCGCCACGATTCCGGCAGTGATCCGCTGGCCGGCTTTAAGATCTTCCCCATGAAGTACAACCGATCCGTCCACCTCGGGAGCCTGAAGATAACTTCTGGCTATGGCCAGGTCCTCCTCCTGTACCGGCTCTTCAACCAGCAGGAGCAATTCACGGCCGATAAAACCGGACAGAACCTCTCTGCTGATCTCCGTCTGGGCTTCCTGCAGTCTCTTCTGCCAGCGTCTGGCCCTCATGGCGGTCAGTCCGGGAAGAATCTCCCGGAACCGGTAAGCCGGAGTACCCTCTTCGGGGGAGTAGATGAAAAATCCGGCCCAGAGGAATTTGCCGTCCTTAAGGAACTTTTCGACCTCTCTGCGGTCAGACTCTCCTTCTCCGGGAAAACCAAGCAGCATGGTTGTCCGGAATACCGCATCGGGAAGTGCCTGCCGGATACGGCCCATAAGCTCCAGGTAGGATGAGGCAGATCCATGGCGCCCCATTCTGCGGAGAACCCGTGATGAAGCATGCTGGAAGGGTATGTCAAAATAGGGAAGAATCCTCGGATCCTTCTGCATTACAGGAAGAATCTCTTCGGGAAAACGGTCGGGATGAATATAGAGGAGACGGATCCAGAAATCTCCGGAAAGAGCGCTGATTCTCCGAAGAAGTTCGGGAAGTTCCCGGCTCCCCCGGTCCTTGCCGTATGAGGCCAGATCCTGGGCCACCAGGCTGATTTCAAATATCCCCTGCTCTATCAGGGTCTTAACTTCTTCAACTACGGCATCCATGGAACGGCTGACCACGGGCCCCCGGATAAGCGGAATGGCACAGTAGGTGCAGTTATTATCGCAGCCCTCGGCAATCTTTACAAAAGCAGTGCCCTCTTCCGAGAGCAGCCTTACCCGTTCGATCTCTCCGGTATCGCCTTCAAGCATAACCACCGGACGGTTTTCAGAATCCAGGGCCCTCAGGGCCTCAATAACGGAATCAAGATTACGGTTTCCCGCCAAAGCATCAGCTTCAGGCAGATTCATCTCACGGCCGTAGCGCTGGGCGAGACATCCGGCAAGGACAATTTTTGCCTCCGGATACTGCCTTTTCAGCTCCATTGTCACCGAGATTGACTCTTCCTTGGCGGGATTAATAAAACCGCAGCTGTTTACAATTATGGCATCGGCAGTTGAGTAATCGCCGGTATAGGTGTAACCCGCCGCATGCAGCAGGGAAATGAGATATTCTGTATCAACCTGATTTTTCGCACAGCCCAGACTGGCTATGGCAACCTTTTGCAGCATCAGTAGACGGGGTTGAGCATTAATTCGTACTTACCATCGGTAATACGCCACTTGAGGAGCCAGACAACAATCTGACCGGATCTGCCAAGAGGGACATCTTCACCCTTGAGCCTGCCCTGAACAACACCGCCATTGGAGGCCCAGATCCTCAGGGAGTTTGAAAAACTCAACCTCAGGGCTTCACCTTTCTGAAAAAAGCGTTCCTCCCGGGGATCGTTATCAACGGCATAGCGGAAAAGAGTATTCCCGCGAAAGCCGATGGTCATGGTGATTACCTCGGGAGAATTTGCACTGTAGAGAACGCGGGGTTCCAGAGTTCTTGAGGCGACCTGAGTTGATCCTGTCGGAAGATCAACAGCTTCAACCCGTGGCTGACGGGGGACATATACAGACTTGTCGAGACGCAAAACCGCAGTGCCGGCGGAGGTATCGATATCACGGACAAGGACCTTCAGGTCCATATTTCCGTCTCCGTTGAGATCTATATCCTTTTCTTCCCCGAGTTTAAAGGAAATATTATCCGCTGCCGCCGCAAGTATTACAGCATCATCCTCAAGGAGGATAACAAAACGGCGGGATTCACTTCCCTGGGAAAACTCAACAGCCGTTTCAGCTTCAAAGCGCTGCTCGACAATCTCATCGGTAAAAGAGAACACCGGACCGCCGCTTTCAACAGCCGGCTCCTCCGCAGCAACAGGCTCAGGGGCTGTCTCAACGGGCTTCTCAACACTCCCTCCGGAAGAGATGATCTTCGGATAGAGGAAGAACCCGGCTGCTCCGAGAGCCCCGGCGGAAAGCAGGATAACAAGTATTATCAGAACCGGAGAAGGCCCCCGGCGCATTATCAGCTCATCCATTGGAACAGGCTGTTCCTGTATCTTGAAGTTCCGGTAGAGAGAGATCATCTCATCAACATCAAGACCAAGATACTCACTGTAGTTGCGCAGAAATCCGATCAGGTAGGGCTCTCCGGGAAAAGCAAGAAAATCTTCACTCTCCAGAGCTTCCAGGTAGGCTTTGGCGATATTTGTATCCCTGCTTACCTGATTAATGCTGTAACCCTCTTCTGTGCGGCGGCTGCGCAGCTTTTCTCCAATAGACTCCATTATTACCTACTTACCTTATTCATCGGGAAAAATAAAATTGTTTATGACATAGGACGACGGGGGACTGTCGTAATCAAACCTGGCATCGGGAATATTCTGGTTAACCTTGATATTCATCAGATCTATCTGAATCTCATCAAAATCCTTGGTTATACCCTTGATCCGGCGGATCATTCCGTTTCTGCCTATGGCCATTTCTATCTGACGAAACCCTTCATCGGTGGTCTTCCACACCAGATTGAGTTTTACAACCTCTTCCCGGGATCCCTCGTCGAGAGGAACATAATCGGGGCTCTCCTGGTATGCAATGCTGTATCCCTGTTTGAACAGACGCAGTCCGGCAGCTTCAGAGCTGCCTCTGGCCAGATTCTGGGTAAGGGTTACACTCTGACCGGGCAGATAAACTGTTAAAAGTCTGCCGTCGGAGACAATAACCTGGTCCTCGGGATCACTGAAATTAATCCTGATGCGGTTGGGGTTTTTATAGTAGATAATTCCTTCCAGCACATTTTCGGGCTGGGTGATTACGATGTCAGCTTCGTAATCCTGAATGTATTCATATTTCTCTGAAACCTGGTCAAAAAACTGAACTGCAGTCTGAATCTCCTGGGCTATGAGGAAACCGGGAAAAAAGCAGCAGAAAACCAGAAAGAAAAAAGATAAAAAGGGTCGTTTCACGTTACGTCCTCACTGAGCGTTAGAACCATCTTACTCAAGTCCGGCGGTTTGTCAAGAACGCTCAATTTCCCGAAGCAGGATACGCCTCAGGGGAGCTTCATTCAACTTGAGGGGAGCACCGCATTCACAGATCAGCCTGGAATCCTGCACCCGGGAAGAAGCACAGGTAACACAGAAAACCTTTCCGCACTCACTGCACTTTCCGGCTGGAGCATTTCCCGGAGGCTCCCCATGGAGCCTTAATGGCGGCACAGGATCATCGCTTTTTTCAATTGCCCAGGAAAGACCGCAGTCGGCACAGGAATACCTGTCTTCAGTGGCCCCGGTAATCCTTTCGGCAAGCCAGGCAAGCCTTGGGGGAAGTTCATCTCCCAGTACCTCGCGGGCATCTGCAACAGCTTTTTTCGCCTCGGGAAAACGGCGCATGGTATACAGCAGTTCAACCAGATTACTCCATGCATCCTCTGCTTCAGGCTTAATCCGCACAGCTTCCCTGTAGGCGGCCTCCGCCCGGATAAACTCGCTCTTTACCCAGGCGCAGTTGCCGATACCCGTCATGGATGCAGGATCTTCCGGCTGATCTTCCAGGAGCTCCTGATACAGCTCTTCAGCCCGGCTGATCATATCTCCTTTAAGACAGGCAGAGGCACAGTTCATTCTGTAGTCCCTGTTTTCCGGAGCCATGCGCACAGCTTTTTCATAGAGCATAACCGCTTCTTCCAGCAGATCAAGCTCCACAAGAAAATTGGCCCGCTGATTAAGCAGGATATGAGATTCCGGGAAGGTATCTCCAAGACCGTCGATATAGGCAATTCCGGCTTCAAGCCCCTCTTCACGGCTGATAAGATAGGCCATGTTGGCCTGAATTTCCTCTTCCTCCGGTGCTTTTTCCGCCGCCCGGGACAAATACTGCCTGGAAACAGAAAAGTCCCCTTCCTCGGCCCGAATAAGACCCGCAAGGTTCAGAACCCAGGGATCATCCGGGGCCAGATCGATAGCCCGCTGAATCTCATCCCCCGCATCGAGGCCCATGGCGTGAAGGTTGTCCGCAAGACGCAGCCAGTAAAGGTAGTATTCCGGCTCAAGCTCGGTGGCCCGGAGAAGATATTCCGCAGCAACATCCCGGCGTCCCGTAAGGATCTGCACCATGCCGTGAAGAAAGCAGATGGAGCTGTCGCCGCTGCCGGCTTCAAGCTGCTCCCGGAAAATTTCATCCGCCCCGGAGTAGTCTCCCCGGCCGAAAAGAACCTTCCCTTCAAGACCTCTGACTTCAGGATTATCCGGAACCAGCTCCTGAAGGGCAGGAATAATTCCCTCGAGATCATAATAGGCCTCCTGGCGGAAATAGAGGCGTGCAGCCTGCAGGTAATCAGCCACCGCTTCATCCTTTCTGCCGCAGCGCTCTTTAGCCCTGGCAGCATTCACCAGATAGAGAGGCATGGAGGGATCCGCCGCTGCTGCAGCGGCGTAGGCATCCGCCGCGGCTGCCCAGTTGCCCACACCGAATTCCCCATGACCCAGCAGATTCAGCAGCATGGGATCATCAGCCAGGGATTGCGGGCGGGCAGCGATATAATCCCGGAGTTCAAGGAAATGATTAAGTATATAAAGCAGGTTCCCCCGCTCCTTTATTGCATCAGAGTAGGCAGGATCAATTTTCAGGGTATTATCCACCGCGGCAAGTGCTTCGTCATAAAGTCCGAGACGCATACAGCATTCAGCTAACAGAAAGTACTCCGGTGCGGAGGGATCCGCCTGGGTAAATGCTTTCTTCAGCTGCACCGCTGCCGCAGGGTAGGAACCTCCGCTGTAAAGGCTTTCGGCAAGAAGGATCCGCCTGGGGCGTTCCGGCTTGACCGCCTTGTTCCAGCGATACCATGAAGCTTCGATATCCACAGGAATGGAATCAACCCTCAGTTTCTCAAGAGTAAACCCGGCAGTTTCCTTTTCATCATAATTCTGGCCGGCAAAAGCAATTCGCCCGCCTTTCAGGTTTTCATCTTCAAGCTCCGCCACCCACTGCTCATTAACCGTGCAGACAATCCCTGAATCCCGGACAATGATTCGCAGATAGATATGGTCATCCTCGGGTTCCGGCGCGGGGGTCCAGGGAATCAGGGTTCGGGGTTTACCATTAAATACCAGGTCGAGGCGGAAATGTCCCCGGTTGGAGACAAGAAAAGAATAGTACCCACCCTCCTCAATATAACGAAACAGGAAGCCCGCCGCAGAGTATCCGTTGCCCGAGTCAAAATGGACATCCGCTTCCAGCAGCAGATCTTCATAGCGGTAGACAGGGTCTTCCACCCAGGCAAAGATCTGTTTCTTTTCAAGTGAGAGACGATAGCCCTGTTTTTCCTCCCCGGCAACGTACCCCATCCCCTCTTCCTCAGGGGGAAAGCGGCGATCATCTTTGCGGGTAAACGAAGTTTCCCAGCGTTCCTGCACCAGGTCATCGTAGTCATGTTGACGCTTTTTCCTCAGCCAGCTCAGCATGGGGACAGTATACGCAGCGAGGGGATGCTTGTCACGCCATAGAGGCATGAGTATAGTAGGGCCATGGTAACAGTAATATCCCTCGGCGGATCAATCGTGGCACCGGACTCACCGGATACAGATTTTATAAGCTCCTTTGCAGAACTTGTACGCAGCTATCTGCAGGAGGACTCCAAACGTCAGCTGATTCTTATTGTCGGCGGCGGCGGTCCCGCCCGGGCCTACCAGAAGGCCTGCAGGGAGATAAATCCCGCTGCGGATACAAACCAGCAGGACTGGATTGGCATAATGGCAACCAGACTGAATGCACAGCTGGTAAAAGCTGTGTTCTCTGACCTGTGTCCGGATGAAGTGGTTACCGATCCGACTGCTGTAAACAGTATGAATGGGAAGATCCTGGTAGCCGCCGGCTGGAAACCCGGCTTTTCCACCGATACCGATGCGGTTTACCTGGCGGAACAGTTCGGTGCAGACCGGGTAATCAACCTGTCAAACATATCAAAGGTATATACCGACGACCCCCGTACAAACCCGGAGGCAGTCCCGCTTGATACAATTTCGTGGGATGATTTCAGGGCCATGGTGGGAGACGAATGGGTTCCCGGGAAAAATGTACCCTTCGATCCTATTGCCACTGCAAAGGCCGCAGGCCTTGGTCTGAAGGTAATAACCGCCGCCGGCAAAGACATCGACAACATCGGCCGACTCCTCAGGGGCGAAGAGTTCGAAGGCACCGTTATCGGTTAACCCCGGCGGTTAAAACGGGGGTTGATCCATAAAGCCCTTGTTAAAGTGCCAGACCACCCGGGAAAACTCATCCGGAAAGGGGTTATCCCGGGAAAAATCCGGCAGCCAGCTGCTCTCATCCTCCATTTCCTGAAGAAATCCCAGACTTATATCTGCTTCTGCCAGGGCATCCCGCAGGAGATCATACTCCCAGGCAGTAATTGAACGCCCACCGGAAGGCCCGGCGGCAGGATCGATAAACTGGGTCATCAGCGAAAACAGAGCCTTCTCTCCGATATTTTTTCCATACCAGCGAATCAACTCGAGACTCTCCTCTATACACCCAGGTACAACCAGATGGCGGACAACTACTCCGCGAACCATTGTATCACCCTCAAACTTAAGGGGCCGGTCTGTTAGCATTGCTGTAATCCCTTCTTTTATAAGGGAAGGATAATCCCGCCGTCCCGAAAGTTCTGAAGCAAGGGATGAGGAAAACGTTTTTATGTCCGTAAGATAGATATCAATATAGGCACCGAGCATCTCCAGAGTTTCCGGTGATTCAAACCCCGATGTATTCCATACCACCGGAAGAGAAAGTCCCCTTTTCTTAGCTGCACCAAGAGACATGATAATAGAGGGAACAAACTGGGTGCCTGTTACCAGGTTAATATTGGCAGCCCCTTCAGCCTGAAGTCTCAGCATTATCTCCGCAAAAAGCTCCACACTTACTTCGCCGCCCATCCCGTCACGGCTGATCTGACAGTTCTGGCAGTCCCGGCATCCAAGGGTACAGCCGGTAAAGAAAACAGCCCCTGAACCTTCTCCGGTTACCAGGGGCGGCTCCTCCCCTTTATGCAGCGTAGCGCAGGCAAGACGCATCCGATCCGTCTCGCCGCAAAAACCGGCATTTCCCGCTTTACGGTCGACACCGCAGCTTCGGGGACAGAGATTACAGGCTTTATAGAGTGACTGAAGATCTGAAACCATGATTTTACGAGGATACTACACAAAAACCCGAAGCCGGAAAAGCCCAACCTTGACAGGACACTTACGGCCGGAGTATTCTCAATTCCACGTTTCACACCCGCCGGCGTGGCGAAATTGGTAGACGCGCTAGACTCAAAATCTGGTTCCCGCAAGGGAGTATCGGTTCAAGTCCGATCGCCGGTAAAAAAAAGATCGTCTCGAAGAGGCGGTCTTTTTTTTATAAATAGGCGGACTTGAACGCAGTCCGAGCGTTTGCAAAGCAAACGCGGGGCGGAGGCCCGCAAGGGCCGGAGTTAGTCCGATCGCCGGTAAAAACAGATCGCCTCGAAGAGGCGGTCTTTTTTTTACCCCACACCCTACCCCAGAAACTGATATAACGACATCATGGCAGCCAGGGTAACAAACCCCAGGCTGATAAAACGGAACATCATATCGAAGCGCTTGTCCACAGACTCAAAACGCTTGTCTACGGATTCAAATCTTTTTTCTACGGATATAAACCGCTCGTTCATTGTCTTAAAGCCCTCTTCCAGACGGGTATCGATCCGGATAATAGCCTCACGGAACTCCTGGTGTTCCTTCTGATTCTGATCATGACGAATCAGGTTCTCCGTTAATACGGAAATATACCGGTGCAGAGACCGTTTATCCTTTACTTCGAAGGCTTCTTCCAGCTCATGCTCAAGAATATCAGCCAAAGAACTCATTTCCATCTCCTGAATATACCAATTTTTACTTAAGGAAACCGCAAATCAGGCCTCTTGCTTCATCATCCCTTTAATCTGCGTCGAAATTTTTTAGCTTCATCACCCCGTCCCAGAACATCCAGAGTATCGGCTATATTAAACAGCGCATCTTTATGGGTGTTATCAATTTCAAGGGCTTTCTCAAACCTTGAGAGTGCCTGTTCCGGCCGTCCCTGAACAAACTGCAGGGCACCGATATTGTTCTGCAGGGTTGCATTCTCCGGATCAAGCTCCTCTGCCCGGGTGTAGGCCTTGGAGGCCTCACCGTAGCTGCCGGAGGAAAAATAGAGATATCCAAGCTGATTCCAGGCTTCTCCGTCATCCGGCTTGAACTGAAGATAATGCTTCATCCGTTCTTCCGCATGGCGGAAACGGTCAAGTTTTCCCAGAGCTATGGCACTGTTGAATAGAGCGGGAAGGTGATCGGGTTCAGTTTCAAGGATCCGGGAGAAACAGCGCTCCGCCTCCTCTGCATTCCCCAGAGAAAGCAGGTCTGCACCCCTGTTCAGCAGTACATGGCGGCTTTCGCCCATACGAGCCTCCCGTGATGCTCCCCGGAATTACCCCCGGGGAGGGAAGTCAAAGTTGTGACTGAATAACTCGGTCAGTTTGTCGAGGGTCTCCTTTTCGTCGGGACCGTCAACGGTAATCCTGACCACATCTCCCTGACAGAGCCCCATGGCAATCATTCCCATAACATTCTTAAGGTCAGTGGTCATCCCTTTTGCTTCTACCGAAATGGTGCCTTCATAGCCCTGAACGGCCTGAATGATCACACCCGATGGCCGGACGTGAATTCCGGCAAAGTTTTGTACTGTGGCTTCTGCTTCAACCATTGCTAATAGTATGCACTTTTAAACGAAAAAAGTCTAATTGGAAAACAGCTTTGGGACTGCCGGGAAATTCGATGAAAAATAACCGCAGATATTGCGCCGGTATACGGTGAATCAGCTTTACACCACCCCATCAGTAGCGGTATAGTTACTGAAACGAGAGGGGAACTATGCCGGAATTTGTCCATCTCCACAACCATTCCGACTATTCGCTCCTGGACGGAGCGGCAAGTATAAACAAACTGGTAGCAAAAGCTGAAAGCTTCGGCATGAAGCACCTGGCCCTTACGGACCATGGGAACATGTTCGGCGTGCTGCGCTTCTATAAAGCCTGCAAAGCAAAGAATATCAATCCTATAATCGGCTGCGAGTTTTACATTGCACCGAAATCACGACTGGTTAAAAGCGGCGCCGAGACACAGAATAAATACCATCACCTGGTACTTCTGGCAAAAAACCAGACAGGCTACCAGAACCTGCTGGTCCTGGTTTCCCAGGGATATCTCGACGGCTTTTACTACAAGCCAAGGATAGACAACGAGCTGCTTGAAAAGCATGCGGAAGGACTCATCTGCAGTTCGGCCTGTCTTGCAGGAGAGATCCCCAGTCATCTTTTGAACGGACAGCGGGATGATGCCAGAAAAGCGGCAGAATACTACAACAATCTCTTCGGGAAGGACCATTTCTACCTGGAGCTGCAGGATCATGGAATCCCTGAGCAGAAACAGGTAAACCCCATGCTCATAGAGCTGAGCAGAGAGACGGGAATTCCCCTGATAGCCACCAACGACATCCACTACCTTGAGCGGGACCACGCTGAAGCCCAGGATATCCTCATCTGCATCGGCACCGGCAAAAAAGCGGCGGACGAAAAACGGATGCGCTTCGACAGTCAGGAGTTCTACTTCAAAAGCGGCGAAGAGATGGCGGAGATCTTTAAAGATACACCGGAGGCAATCTCCAACACCGTAAAAATCGCAGAAATGTGCAATCTGGAAATCCCCCTCCCGGGTCCCCTGCTGCCGGACTATGACATACCCGAAGGGTTTGAGAATCCGGATGCCTACATGCGCCATCTGGTCTATGAAGGGCTGGAAAAACTCTACCCAGAAGTAAACGAGGAGATCCGCGCCCGAACTGAATTCGAACTGGATATTATCCAGGGTATGGGATTTACCGGTTACTTTCTCATTGTCTGGGACTTTATACACTTCGCAAGGGAAAACGGCATCCCCGTAGGCCCCGGACGCGGGTCCGGAGCGGGCAGTATTGTCGCATATGCCATGCGCATAACCGACATAGACCCCCTGAAGTACAGCCTGCTCTTTGAGCGTTTCCTCAACCCCGAGCGTGTCTCCATGCCCGACTTCGACGTGGACTTCTGCTTCGAACGGCGCAATGAAGTTATCGACTATGTAACCGCCAAGTACGGAGCCGAAAAAGTCGGAGCCATCTGTACCTTCGGAACCCTCAAAACAAAAGCGGTGCTCAAGGATGTTGCCCGGGTTCTGGATATTCCTTTTAATGAGTCCAATGAAATAAGCAAACTTGTACCCGACGGGCCCAAGATCAACCTCGAAAAGGCTCTGGATATGGAGCCCCGGCTTAAAGAGTACCGGGAAAAAGGCGGAACCTACCGGAGACTTATTGATACAGCCCTGGTTCTGGAGGGGATGAACCGCCACTCCTCCACCCATGCCTGCGGAATGGTTATCGGACGCAGCAAGCTCACCGATTACGTTCCCCTTTACAAGGACTCCAAGACCGGACAGATTTCCACCGAGTTCACCATGGACCAGCTGGAAGAGTGCGGTCTGGTAAAGATGGACTTTCTGGGCCTCAAGACCCTTACCCTTATAAAGAACACGGAAAAGCTGATCCACAAGGTCGACCCGGACTTTGATATAGAAACGGTATCCGAGCACGATGAAGCCACTTTCAAGATGCTGGGAGAGGGAAAGAGTACCGCCGTATTCCAGTTTGAAAGCTCCGGAATGCAGGGGATTCTCAAACAGGCTAAGCCAACCACCATAGAAGAACTGATAGCATTGAACGCCCTCTACCGTCCGGGCCCGATGCAGTTTATTCCCCAGTATATCGACTCGAAAATGGGCAGGTCCCCCATCAAGTACCCCCATACGGACCTGCAGGAGATTCTGGAGCCCACCTACGGGGTAATTGTCTACCAGGAACAGGTAATGCAGGTTGCCCAGATAATCGGCGGCTTCTCCCTGGGTAAAGCGGATATTCTCCGCCGGGCCATGGGTAAGAAAAAAGAAAAAGAGATGGAGAAGATGAAGGTCGAGTTCCTTGAAGGGGCAGTCCGGAAAGGCTACGACAAGAAACTCGCCGATGATATCTTCGAAATGCTGAAGCCCTTCGCCGGATACGGATTCAACAAATCCCATGCTGCGGCTTATTCGGTGGTGGCATATAAAACGGCTTACCTGAAAGCCAACTATCCAGCGGAGTTTATGGCTGCCAACCTCACCAATGAGATAAACAGCCCCGACGCTTTCTCCGACTACCTCACTGCAACCAAAGAGATGGGCATTGAAATTCTGCCCCCGGATATCAACATGTCGGTTCAGACCTTCAATGTTGTAGACGGAAAGATCTTCTACGGTCTCCAGGGAATCAAGAATGTCGGCTCCTCCGCGGTGGAGGAGATTATCCGTGTACGGGAAGAGGAAGGACCCTATGAGTCCTTTCTTGACTTTCTCGACCGCATAGACCTGAAGACCGTAAACCGAAGGGTTATAGAAACCCTTATTCAGGCTGGACTCTTCGACCGCTTCGGCCTTAACCGCGCCACCCTTCTGAGCAACCTGGAGCAGGTGCTGGAATGGACGGTCCGCATGAAAGAGAGCCGGGAGTTCGGCCAGACATCCCTTTTCGATCCCGCCGAAGAGACCGCCATATCGCAGTTTGAGTTCGAACCCCAGGAAGAATTTGAGGTTATGGAACTCTTGCGGATGGAAAAAGAGAACCTGGGAAACTACTTCTCCGGCCATCCTCTGGACAAGCACAAAGAGGTGTTTAAAAAGTGCGTTAACCTGGATGTGACCAGAGCGGAAAACGCCTCAACAGAGAAAACCTATACCCTGCTGGGAATAATCAAGTCCTTAAGAACCATCATCACCAAGAAAGGCGACCAGATGGCCTTTGTGGTGTACGAAGACTTCAACGGTACCATGGAGCTGATATTTTTCCCCAAAACCTGGGCCCAGGTGCGGGATCTGGTTGAAGTCGACGCCGTCCTGGGAATTGAAGGCAAGGTTGACCGGGCAAAGGAAGACCCCAAATTCCTGGTGGACAGGATAATCAATCCGGAAGAGTTGAAAGAGGCATCCACCTCGGAGATTCACATCCGTATATCCCGGGATGCAAAGGACGAGAACCTTCTCTACGATTTCCGCTCCACCCTCATTGAGTACCGGGGCGACTGCGCAGTCTTCCTCCACCTCAAGAATGACAATACCAACAGGGAGATAATTATCCGGGCAAATGCCCAGCTGACCACAAGTCCCGAGGTTATTCCCGAAATCGGCTCCCATCCATTAATAGAAGAGGTCTGGAAAGAGTAAGTTTCCCTTCTCAACGGGAAGATCTTTCGGTACACTGTATAGACGGAGGCTACCATGCAGCAGGTAATGCAGTTCGTCAGCGGTGTGCTGTCGGTGTACATGATACTCATTTTTATCCGGGTTCTCATGACCTGGTTCCAGGGAGTAAGCTACGGCAGAGCATATCAGATGCTCTGCTCCATAACAGATCCCTACCTGAACTGGTTCCGGCGCTTCTCCTTCTTGAGAATGAGCTCCATGGACTTTTCTCCCCTGGCGGCACTTATGGTGCTGGTGGTGGTTATGAATATTGCCAGCATGATCGCCAGAACCGGAAACATCTCCCTGGGGATAGTTCTTGCAATAATTGTTGCAGCTCTGTGGAACGCGGTTGGCTGGATTCTAACCTTCTTTTTCATACTGTCAATTATCCGGCTGATAACGCTGTTTTTGCGAACCAGCACCGTCTCGCCTTTTATCCAGACCCTCGATATTCTTCTCGCACCGGTTCTGAGAAAGATCTCCGGCCTTATTCTTCGGGGACGATCGGTAACCTACCAGACAAGTCTTGCTCTCAGCGCAGCTGTACTGCTTCTATTGCGGCTAATGGGCAATCTGTTATTTATTCAGGTGCAGACCATGCTGGCAAGGCTGCCTTTCTAATTCAGAGAGGAGTGTTTCTCCGCACAATTACAACACCTGTAACAGACCTCAAGGGAGTCGGACCTGCAACAGCAAAAGCATTCGCCGTGCTGGATATACGCACCGTTGCAGATCTGCTTCTCCATGCACCCAGGAGCTATGAAGACCGCTCTACCCCGGTCAGCTTTGCCGAAGGACTGTCCGGCCGTACGGTGAATACAGAATGTACGGTAATAGCCCACGACTGGTTCGGCTTCGGCAGAAAACGCACTCTTAAGGTATGGGCGGAAGATCAGTCCGGCCGAGCGGCACTTAACTGCTTCGGCCGGAACTTTCTGGAACAGAAGCTGCCCGAAGGCCGGAGGGTTCGGCTGTACGGACAGTTTTCCTACCGCTTCGGTGAGATCCAGGCTTCAGTCTTTGATTTTACCCCAATCGACGACCCCGGAGATACTATACCGGAGGATTTCACCGGCCTGCTGCCGGTCTATCCTGCAACAGCCGACCTCAGTCAGAAAGCAATACGCAGCGCCCTGCATCAGGCCCTGAACAGATTTTCTTCCGCCATAGAGGATGAACTCCCCCCCTCCTGCAGCGGCGGAGAGCCGCAGCAGAAAGCACAGCTGTTAAACAGTCTGCACTTTCCCTCCTCCATGGATGAGGCACTGGAGGCCCGCAGAAAACTTGCCTGGGAGGAGCTGTTCTTCCTGCAGCTCGGCATTACCCGCCGGGGCCTTGCGCAGAGGAATACCAGCCGCAAAAGAAGGCCTTCCGCCGGAAAACTTGCAGCTGCAGTAATCGACAACCTTCCCTTTTCCCTTACACCGGACCAGGAAGGGGTACTTGAGGATATACGCCAGGATTTATCCTCTTCCAGAGCCATGGCCCGGCTTATTCAGGGCGATGTTGGTTCAGGAAAAACCCTCACAGCCTTTCTGGCCGCCTGTGAAACCATTGAGGCGGGAGAGCAGGCAGCCTTCATGGCCCCCACGGAGCTGCTTGCCCGGCAGCATGCGGAAAATGCAGCAAAACTGCTGGAACCGGCGGGTATACGGCTGGCTCTCTTTACGGGATCTGTAACAGGAGATGCCCGCAGACTGCTCCTGGAAGAGCTTAAATCCGGCCATATAGATCTTATTATAGGCACCCATGCACTCTTCTCAGAAGAGGTGGAGTTCAGACAGTTGGGGCTGGCAATAATCGACGAACAGCAGCGCTTCGGCGTACTTCAGCGTCTGGCACTGACCGGTAAAGGTGACCAGCCGGATATGCTCGTAATGACCGCCACGCCTATTCCCAGAACCCTGGCCATGACTGTATTCGGCGACCTCGCAGTCTCCCGGATTCATACCATGCCCCCGGGAAGGAAACCGGTAATTACCCACCTTGCCGCCATGGGAAAAGAAGAGAAGGTATACCACTGGCTGGAAAAGGAGGTGGAAGCCGGGCGTCAGGCCTACTGCGTCTATCCCCTAATTCAGGAAAGCAGCAAACTGGATCTGAAGGATGCCGAAGGCATGTATGAAGCTCTCAGAAAACGCTTTCCCGGCTGCAGCATAGGACTGATCCACTCACGGCTGCGGGAGGAACAGAAAATAGAGACCATGCACGACTTCTCTGCCGGGGCCATACAGATTCTGGTCTCAACCAGCGTGGTTGAGGTGGGAGTTGATGTTCCCAATGCGACCTGTATGGTGGTGGAGCATGCGGAACGCTTCGGCCTTTCCGCTCTGCATCAGCTGCGGGGCCGGGTGGGCCGGGGGCGATACCAGAGCTATATGTTTCTGGTATACTCTCCGGACCTGGCAGACGAAGGCAAGCAGCGTCTCAAGGTAATGAAGGAACACAGCGATGGCTTCCTGGTGGCAGAGGAAGATTTGAAGATCCGCGGCCCCGGCAACATCAGCGGAGTAGAACAGACGGGCTTCCTCAAGCTCCGCTTTGCCGATCTGGTCCGGGATACGGATATTATGCTAACAGCCCGCGACAAAGCTGCAGCGATTCTGGCAGAAGACCCGGGGCTGCTGCAGCCGGAAAACAGCCTGCTCCGCAGGGTAATTCAGCGGACTGCAGCATACGAAGAAGATTAAGGATTAAACCATGAGAATTACCGGAGGCCGCTACCGCGGCAGAACAATACAGTGCCCCAAAGGGGTAATCCGACCCGCAATGGATAGAATGAGGGAGTCCCTTTTCAACATACTGGGAAATATTGCCGGTGAATCATTCCTGGATGTCTTCTCCGGCTCCGGGGTGGTTGGAATAGAAGCAGCTTCCCGGGGCGCAGAACCGGTTGTACTGGTGGAGAAAGACCGGGTCAAAAAGCCGGTACTGATGAAAAATATCTCCATAGTGGAGAGCAGTATCAGGGCGCACATAATGAGCGCCGAAAGGTATCTTGCCCTGCCAGGAGAAAAGTTCGACTATATCTACCTTGATCCCCCTTTCCCTCTTGGGGGAAAAAGCGACTTCGTCCAGAAAGCCTCAGATCGGCTTGAAGACGACGGCCTGCTGATGATCCACTTTCCCGTGGAGGATGATCCGGGAGAGAATGTCGGGCCCCTGGAGCGCTTTGATTTGCGGGTATTCGGCAGGTCCAGACTTGGATTCTACCGTTTCAGAGAAGACTAAGAGAAGAATAAGAGAAGAATAAGAGAAGACAAATAGTACCGGGAATAAAACTCAGCGGTTCATAAGACCGAGCCACTGCTCAAGTCTGCGGGAAAGATTATCTGCGGCAGGCTCATCTACAGCTTCAGGTATTTCCTGCTCATACTCATCTGCAAAGCCCGAATGTGCATGAAGCTCTTTATCTAAATACAGCCCGTGATCTGGTAAGGGATAGTCCCGCATCTGTTTCCTTCCTTCTACTTGAGATTGTACCACGCAGCCTTCCCCTTTTCAGGTAAAAAAACTCCCTTTTTTTAACAAAAAGCTGACTTGCCCCCCGGTATCTACCGGGACCGGCGTCCACCCTGTTTTCACCTGGTCTTATATCTTTAACCTTTCATTTCATATCCTTATATATCCTTATCATCCCCCTAAGCCCCCTAAGCCCCCTCACCTCCCTTGGTTAAGGCGCCCCCTTCTGATATAGTCGTCATTACCTTGCAAGAGGGAACCTCTGAAAACAGCGTTTGACGAAAAGAAGGCTTAAAAAAGTTTTCAGAGCTTTACATAAGGAGTATTCACCATGACCCCTAAACGACGGCTGCTGCAGATTCCCCCGGGGACTGAAGCCTTTTTTCTGGAAGAGGCATTCCGGCACCGCAGGATTCTGGCCAAAATTGACAAAATCTTTACCGGCTGGGGATACCTGCCGGCGGAAACCCCGGTTTTCGATTTTTACGATATCTATCAACCTCTCCTGGGCGAAAGCGGCACCGGCAAGGCTTATCGGCTTATGGACCGTGACGGCGACCTGCTGCTTCTGCGCTCGGATGTAACCCTTTTTCTCGCAAAACAGTTAGGCATGGCCCTTACTGCGGAAGACCTGCCTGTACGGGTATGGTATGCGGATTCCATCCTGCGGCACCAGCAGAGCAATGATATATCCAAGAATGAGTTCTACCAGGTAGGCGCCGAACTTGTCGGTGTTCCCGGAACCGCCGGAGACGGCGAAATCCTGCTCATGGTTGCCGAGATCCTCTCTTTTCTTAAAGTGGATGCAGTCCTCCACATCGGCTCGGCAGCAATCGTTCACAAGGCCGCTGAAGGCTTGAACGAAGAAGATAAGGAAGAGTTCTTTAAAGCCGTGGCCCTGAGGGACAGAAAGACCATGGAAGGCCTGCTTACTGAGACGGATGCATCCCGGAAAGAAGTGCTCCTCGATCTTTTCGCATTTATCGGCAGCCCTGAGGAGTTCCGAAATTACATGGCATCCCTGAAAGGGAAAATCAATCAGGATTACCTGGAACTGCTGAATCACCTGCAGGAGCTGACGGAACTGCTGGACTGCTGTTCCGCGGCGTCATCTATTCGAATTGATTTCTCCGAAACCGGCAGCCAGGCTTATCATACGGGTATAGTTTTTCAGGCCTATCTTGAAGGCATAGATTCCGCCTTTATTTCCGGCGGACGTTACGATAAACTGCTTGAGAATTTCGGCTTTGAAAGTCCATCAGTCGGCTTCTCGCTGCTGCTGCGGAAAATAGAGCCCCTTATCGGCGATGCAGGACGCTTTGCCCTTCCAGGGAAAAGCGAGAATGCCGAAGGAAAAAGTCTGAAGGAAAAATACCAGGATGCTGTCTCAAAAAGAGAATCAGGAAGGATAGTACACTTATGAACAGCCCCTTAACCATGGCCCTGCCCAAGGGACGGCTCACCGATCAGGTTCTGGAACGGATGGAATCGGTTGGCCTGAAGGTCGAATTTGAAAAAAGAAAACTGGTCGCCCATGACAAGGATGGAAAGATCACCATTTTTCTGGTGAAAAATGCCGACCTGCCTGTCTATATTCACCATGGAATCGCCGGCCTCGGGGTCTGCGGGGATGACGTGCTCTATGAATACAGCTACCCCTTTGTAAAGCTTCACACCTTTGACTTCGGCTCAACCTCCATGTGTCTTGCCGGACGCAAGGGAGATAAGTTCTCTCTGGTAAACGGTCAGGTTAAGGTTGCCAGCAAGTTCACCAGATTCGCACGGGACTATTTTCACGACCGGGGACTCCCGGTTGAGGTTATAAAACTCAACGGTTCGGTGGAACTTGCCTCGGTACTCGGTCTTACACCTTATATTGTCGACCTTGTGGAAACAGGCAGCACCCTGGTAGCCAATGACCTTGAGGTCATAGAGAAGCTTGCGGATATCAATGTTCATCTTATTGCCAATCCCGCCTATTTCAAGCTCAGATTTCAGGATATACGGGGCTTCGTCGATACTCTTAAATAAAGACGTAAGTAAGACATAAATAAAGGCGCAAATTGAGCCTTACCCGGGCACACAAAACAAGAGGTTTGCATGAAAACGCGAAGGATTGAAAAAGAAAGGAACACCAAAGAGACTCAGATAAAACTCCTGGTCGATCTGGACAGCAGTACTGCTCCGGAAATCGATACTCCGGTGCCTTTCTTTAACCACATTCTCAACTCCATGGCCTTTCACGGCGGCTTCTTTCTGAAGGTTGCAGCCACCGGGGATATCGAGGTTGACCCGCACCATCTTGTAGAGGATACCGGCATTGTGCTTGGCGATGTACTCAAGGATGAGATCGAGCAGTACGGACCAATTCAGCGCTTCGGGCACTCGGTTATTCCCATGGATGAAGCTTTGAGCGAAGTTACCCTGGATGCCGCGGGAAGACCATTTCTGGTATTGAATGCGGATTTTCCCCAGGAATACGCCGGAGACTTTCCCCTCTGCCTGGTAAAAGAGTTCCTCATTGCCCTCACCTCCCGGGGAGGACTTACCCTGCATGCGGAATGCCGCTATGGAGAAAACAGTCACCACATGGCGGAAGCCCTCTTTAAAGCCCTGGGAAAAGCCCTGGGACAGGCATTCCGGAAACGTGAAGGCGCAGTTGCATCCACCAAGGGAACTCTAACAAAGTAGTAACTATTATCAAATTACCCTGTTTGGAGAATTTTGATTATTTTACTAATTCTTTTTTTGCAAAATATTGATTTTACTATACGATTTTACTATAGTGAAATGAACGGACTTCGCGTGAGATGAAAAGAGACGAAGCGTTAAAGCTGATTCCGGCCGGCGGCTTTATAAAGGTAGCTACCGAAAACAAAGTCAAGCTGTCCAGCCAGGATCGAATCACCCTGATACGCAAGGGAAACGAGCTGTACAACCGGGGTGAAGTTGAAAAGGCGAAGCGGATCTTTTTAACAACCAACTATACTGACGGACTGATAAGAATCGGCCAGTACTACGAAAAAAAGAACCGACACATTGAAGCACTGCAAATGTACTGGATCGCTCCTGCGCCGGACAGGCGCGATGTGCTGATTGAAACAATGTCATCGATCGTACGTAAATGGTTAAAAGAATGAAGAGGTAAAAGATATGAGCGATAATACAGAAGAGATCAAAGACGAGATCAGAGAGCTCACACCGGAACAGAAGGCAGAAGAAGAAAGGCTTAATGAAATTTCCGAACTTTCAAAGCGCGGTTACCAGCTGCTTAAGGAAAATCTCATCGAAGATGCCATAGTATGCTTCAACCGCATCCTTGAAATGGATGATAATAATAACTATGCCCTGGTCGGCCTTGGTGATGCTGCCCGCAAAAAGAATCATCACCGTGATGCAATAAAGTATTACCAGCTCTGTCTGGCCTCACACCCGGGGAATAACTATGCCCTCTTCGGTCTTGCCGACTGCTATAAAGCACTGCATCAGTACTCCAATGCCATAGATATATGGGAGCGCTACCTGGAGCACGATTCCAGCAACGTCACCGTGCTTACCCGAGTGGCTGATGCCTACCGTAAGGTTCGGGATTTCCGCCGCTCAAAAGAGATATACCTTAAAGTCCTGGAAATGGAAGAGAACAACCCCTACGCCCTCATCGGTCTGGGTCACCTTCATTATGATTTCCGGGAATATGAAGATGCTCTGAGATACTGGGAGCGCATGCTTGAAGTAAAGCAGGAAGACGTTGATATCCGTGTTCTCACCTCCCTGGGTAACTGTCACCGTAAACTGAAAACCTTCGAAAAGGGTTTGATCTATTTCGGCAAAGCCCTGGAACAGGAACCCAATAACTTTTATGCCCTCTTCGGCATGGCAGACTGCTACCGCGGTCTGGACCGTCACGAAGAATCCCTTGAATACTGGCAGAGAATCCTGCAGAAGGATCCCCGTAACAAGGTTATCCTTACCCGTGCGGGAGACTCATACCGCCACATGGGCGACTATGACAACGCGGAAGATTTCTACCGCAAAGCACTGAACATAGAGTTTGATGCCTACGCCATTCTCGGACTTGCCCTTATCAATAAATCCCGGGGCAACTACCAGGATGCCATCGACAGCCTTCACGGATTGCTGAAAAACGATCCGAAAAACCACCGGCTCTACACAGAGATTGCAGATTGCCATCTGAAGCTGCACGAGAAAGACAAAGCCATTGAAATTCTTTCCAGCTTTCAGCGCCTGGGAATCCGCAACAGTTTTGTCTCCAATATGCTGGACGATCTGCGCCTCGGCCGCTGATCAGACGTGAGCATCCTCGATAAAACGTCCGCAGAAATAACCGAACTTCTAATCAACGGCCCCGCATTCCGGGGCCGTCAGATTTTCCGCTGGCTTCATGTACAGAGAGTCTCCTCCTGGGATGAGATGAATAACATTCCCCAGGCAATGCGTCAGAAGCTTGCAGAAACCGGGCCGGTTTACTCCTCGGCAGAGGACATTTCCGAAACCGCCGAAGACGGCACAAAAAAACTCCGTATAGCCCTGGAAGACGGAAACCTCGTTGAAGCCGTTCTGTTAAAAGACGGTTCTGACCGCTATACAGCCTGTCTCTCCACTCAAGTCGGCTGCGCCATGGGCTGCAGGTTCTGTAAAACAGCCACCATGGGCTTTATCCGCAATCTGAGCGCCGCTGAGATAATCGAGCAGTTCTACCTGCTTGAACATCTTGCAGGCGGAGCAGGCAGCATTGATTCAGTTGTCTTTATGGGAATGGGAGAACCTTTCCGCAACTATGAAAACCTCTCAAAAAGTATCCGCATATTAAGAGACCCGGAAGGACGCAGCATGAGCCCGCGGCGTTTTACTGTTTCCACAAGCGGTGTGGTGGAGGGCATTAAACGGCTGGGAGAAGATCATCCTCAGGTGCGTCTGGCTGTAAGCCTGGTTACCGCCCGGCATGAAACCCGGCTCGCCCTTATGCCGGTGGAGAAATCAGCCCCCCTGCCCTCTTTAAAACAGGCATTACTTGAGTACCAGGAGCGAGGTGGCCGGAGGGTTACCCTCGAATACGTTCTTTTAAAAGGGATAAACCACACCTCCGAAGACCTCCGGACAGTACGGGAGTTCACCCGTGATCTTAAGTGCAATATCAACCTTATTCCCTGGAACCCAGCCGACGGTATTCCTCCGGTAGAGCTCGTTGACGGCAGAGCAGTCGAGCTTGCAGAACCCGACGAAGCAACGGTAAGGCATTTTGCCGCCGAGCTTGAGAAATCGGGAATTACTGTAGTACTGAGGTATAAAAAAGGCCGGGGTGTCAGTGCCGCCTGCGGACAACTGGCGACAAAACCCCGGCTTTAAAAGCTAAGCAGTTACTTACTATTCAGCAGGCTTGAGCACCGCCCGTATCCGACGTACACCGGAGCTGGAAGACTGCTCCTTCTGAATCTGGAAGCTGCCGAGCTCGCCAAGGCTCTCCACATGGGGGCCTCCGCAGACCTCTTTGGAAAAATCACCCATTGAATAGACTTTTACCTTCTCTTCATACTTGTCACCAAAGAAGGCCAGGGCTCCCGCGGTCTTTGCCTCTTCGAGACTCATAACCTCCATGGAAACCTTCAGATCTTTTTTAATGGCATCATTGACCATATCTTCCACAGACTTGATCTCTTCGGGAGTCATCTTCTGGGGATGGGAAAAGTCGAAGCGAAGTCTTTCGGGGGTAATATTTGAGCCCTTCTGGCTGACATGGTCGCCGAGAACTGTCCTCAGAGCCTTATGCAGCAGGTGGGTTGCCGTGTGCAGCCGGGTGGTGAGCTCTGACTGGTCAGCCAGACCGCCCTTGAAAGTCTTGTCAGCGCCCTTCTTTGAGGCTTCCTGGTGCTTGGCATACGCGGCATCAAAGCCTTCCCGGTCCACGGTAAAACCGTGCTCCGCGGCCAGTTCCTCGGTAATCTCAACGGGAAAGCCGTAGGTATCGTAAAGCTTGAATGCAAGCCGTCCGGGAATCTGCTTTTTCGGGTTTTTCTCAAGATTAGGCAGAATCTTCTCAAATTCATGCTCACCCTTCTGAAGAGTCTTAAGGAACTTCTCCTCCTCGGCGGTAATCTCGCCAAGAATGAAATCAGCCTTCTCCTTCAGCTCCGGGTAAACCTCGGCATACATATCAATGACAACCCGGGCAGGCTGAGCAAGAAATGCGCCCTGAATACCTAACTTCCGTCCATGCCGGCTGGCACGGCGGATCAGTCTGCGAAGAATATACCCCTGCCCTAAATTAGAAGGAGTCACCCCCCGGGGATCACCGATAATAAAAGTGGAAGTTTTTACATGATCCGAGATAATCCTGATTGAAGTATCAGCATCATCACCGCCGCCATAGGCAATACCGGAGACCTCGGTGATCTTTCCGATTATGGGAGTAAAAAGCTCGGTTTCATAAACCGAGGATTTCTTCTGCATAATGGTAATGGTCCGCTCAATTCCCATGCCGGTATCGACACACTTGCGGTCCATCATTTTAAAACTGCCGTCGGCCTGCTTGTTATACTGCATGAAAACGTCGTTCCACACCTCAAAGTACTTGCCGCAGGAACAGCCGGGCCGGCAGTCCGGACCGCAGGCTTCACGGCCGGTATCCATGAACATCTCACTGTCGGGGCCGCAGGGACCTGTCTGGCCCGCAGGACCCCACCAGTTATCCTCTTTGGGAAGGAAGTAGATTCTTTCCTCGGGGATACCAAGGGAACGCCAGACTTCTGCAGACTCGTCATCCCGGGGAGAATCATCATCACCGGCGAAAACGGTAACCGAAAGCTTATCGGGGCTTATACCCAGCCACTCACCAGAGGTGAGGAACTCATAGCTCATCCGGATTGCTTCTTCCTTGAAATAGTCTCCGAGAGACCAGTTACCAAGCATTTCAAAAAATGTCAGGTGACTCGGGTCGCCGACAGCATCGATATCACCGGTACGGATACACTTCTGTACATCCGTCAGCCGGTTGCCCGCCGGGTGGGGTTCGCCCAGAATGTAGGGAACAAGAGGGTGCATTCCCGCCGTGGTAAAGAGAACGGTGGGATCATTTTCGGGTATGAGACTCGCGCCTGAGATAACCGCGTGGTTATTGCGCTTGAAAAACTCTAAATATTTGCTGCGTAGTTCGTTGCCTGTCATAGGCCTTGAATAGTACAGGCGAAAAAGTCATGCTGTCAAGATTTTGACAACTCACTCGTAATCACCCCGGTCTTCGGACTCGAGAAAGCGGATAACTGTCAACAGATCTATATAGCCGAGGTCGATGGCAATCTCTCCGAACAACCGCTTGTCTCCGTCTTTCTGCATTTTGAGAACCTGATCCACCTGGTCCACGGTCAGCTCTTCCTGCCTGACCAGGGCTTCTCCTATGGGTACTGAAATAAAACCGCCGGAACTCATAGTCTAAATATCCTCCAGATCAATCTCGTCTTCATGGTCGGCAAACTCGGTGAAAAGATAAACCAGGCTGCCGCTTTTTGTAGTCCGCAGCTGGGCAAAACCGCCGGCAACAAGGGCATCCAGGGCCTTTCCCGCAGCATCAAGACTAACATCCGCCTCCAGGGAAATTACCGCAGGGGTAACCCTTCCTCCGTTACGGCGGGCTGTCTTAAGAATAACCAGCTCAAGGGGCTCCTTCTTTCCTCTGCTGCCGAACTCCTTGTTAACCTCTTCCCGAAAATCATCCCGGAAACGGCTGCCTGTACTATTACGCCGCCTGCCGGGATTAAGGGCGGCCTCGTAGGAAAGCTGCAGATTTCGTTCCCGAACCTGCATAGGCAGGGTAATAAGATCGTAGAGGCCACCGAGCCCGCCAAGCCCGCCGGTAAGAACATACAGAATTCCGGTCCCGATTTTTCCCATATAAAACCGGTGTAAGCCGAGTGCGCCGAATCCGGAGATAAGCCATAACAGATACGCCAGACCAACTGAATACACTTTTCTACTCCCTGCCTCATATAGTACTGTTTTTTTTCTCCCGGCTCAAGAAAAGCCGAAAAGCCCCGGATGACTTCCGGAGAAAGCTGTTGTATAGTTTCACCATGAAAGAGATTCTTAATTTTTTCAATTCCGGAACAATGAAAAAAGAAATTGTTGAAGGGGATGTAGAACGCTTTATCTACACCGGGGACAACCTTCAGGTGGTGGAATATCACTTTCCCGCCCATAAGGAGTTTCCCCCTCATTCACACAGCGCAAACGAACAGATGGGCTATCTTGTCTCCGGCAGAATGGGAATGACCATCGGAGGAAAGGTACAGGAGCTTCTTCCCGGCGACTGGTATCATGCTCCGGTCGGGGTAGAACATAGTGCGAGAACCTTTGAAGAGCCTTCTGTACTGCTGGATATTTTTTCTCCCCCCCGGGACGATCTTTAATACGGATCATTGCAAGACAGGCAGGCTTCGGCTACTATACACCCATGGGTAGACATTCAGGAAACAGTCAGATATTTACCGGCATAGGCTTCACCGCATTTTTCGGGTTCCTCGCAATCTGGCTGCATAACCCTTTTATTGCCATTCCTCTCTTTTTTGCGGGAATCCTGCCGATCATGAAGGGCATAGACCGGCGTATCAGTTCCCGGCCTACACAGAGAATAGATAAACCACGCAGAGAAACTCAGCCTAAGCCCCTCAGCGGAGATGAACAGGAACGGCTTATTCTCAAATGTGCAAAAGAAAACGGCGGCGTTCTTACCCCTGCCTTAGCTGCAGTTGAGACTGAACTCACCATAACCACTGCTTCCAAAATTCTTGAAAGCATGGCCCAGCGAGGGTACGCCAGTATGGAAATACGTGCAAACGGCGGAATCGAGTATCATTTTTCAGACTTTAAATAGAGCTGCCTGAATTTCATACAAAATGTGAATTAAATCAGTTCTTCCCTGTCCAGAAAGTGAATCTCTCCCTGATCTGAAAGCTTAATCAGGTAATCAAGAAACTCCTTGGCAGCTTCATCGGCCTCACGCCGGGGAATTGCCCCCATGTACCCGATTTCTTCCTCTATCAGCTGGCGCCGGCGTTCGGAAAGGTTCTGCATAATCTTTTCCTTTACCCGCATATCCCGGCCCTTGAGCATCCGGGCTATATCTTCATCGGGATGGGTGCGCAGAACCATCTGAAGCTCCCGGTCTTCAAGATTGAGAATAAGATCCAGGGTATAGACTTTTTCCTTTATTTCCCTGCCAAGCTCAGGATTAGCTTCATCGATAACACCGAGAAGACGCTCCTCCTGTTCCAGGGACATATGTTTTAGAATGTTTGCCAGTGCAGAGGCTCCATCAACTTCCTGGGTTACAACTTTTCCCTGTGACCGGATTTTCTCCCTCAGTACATCCTGCATACGCTCAAGAGCATTGGTATCCAGGCGATCCATATGACCGAGGCTTTTCATTACATCCACACGAAGAGAGGTAGGCAGTGCCTGAAGAATAGCGGAAGCTTTTTTTGCGTCAAGAAAGCGCATTACAATGGCAACCACACGGGAGGGCTCTTTTTTCAGGAGCGCACTTATCTGATGGGCCTCATAATCCTCAAGAAAGGCAAAGGGTTTTTCATCGCCGAAGGGCAGAACCTTTTTCAGTACCGCCCCGGCTTTTTCCGTACCGAAGGCTGTGGTAAGAAAAGATTTGGCCACATCCACGCCGCCGGAAGAGGAATGGGGCGGAACCTTGAGAAAGCCAAACTCCTTGAGAATCCCTTCGGCTTCCCCTTTCGAAACCTGTTTAATTGCAGCCATGGCGGAAGAAATCTCAAACAGCTCGTCTTCGTTGAGATGCCGCATAATTTCCGCAGCCTCTTCCTGCCCCAGAAGCAGTAGAAACTTGGCAGCCTTCTGTACACCCTCATTATCCGAAGGCTCCCGACCGGTTTTCAGCAGACCCGGAGGAACATCGGCAGCTTTGGCAGAGCCGGTGCCTGCAGGCTTCTTTGCCGCAGCCGGTTTTTCAAACTGCCGCCAGCTGATCGAACGCACCTCAGGTTTTTTTTCATTCTCCTGAGGAGTATTCTCAACCTTTTCGTTATTAGAGCTGCTTTTGCTGGAGTAGGCATTCGAGATCTTGCGCCGCATATTCATATATAAATGAGTGTATCAGGGCCTGAGGTCTATGGTCAACGAAGACATTGCAGCCTACTCAAAGGTGAACACAAGGACAAAGGCGGCTTAATAATGAAAGAGATAAAGGTTAACGTAACCTGGAGGACTTCCTTAAAGCTTCCAGTTCTCTGCGCACACTCTCTTCAAGATCCTTGGGTATGTGATCCTGAAGCAGCTCGGTAAGTATTTCCATAGCTTCATCGGTCCGTCCTGTTTTCTGACAGGCCGCTGCAAAGGCATAGGCGGTTTTGTAGTCAAAAAGGTTGAGCATATGGGCCCTCTTCAGGTTCTCATATCCCTCTTCCTTCTGGTTCAGAGCAAGCTGTGACAGACCGAGATTCCGGTAGACCGAGGAGTTGTCGGGGTGGATTTCAAGGGATTTCCTGAAAATCTCCTGGGATTTGAAAAAAGCTTTCTGCCGGTAGTAGGCGCAGCCCAGTCCTTCCAGGGCTTCCGCGTCGTCGGGCCACATATTCAGGTAGGAATTCAGGGCCTTGATGGATTCATTATTCATGCCGGCTTCGGTATATGCGATGCCGATATTGCGCATGGCTTCCTGGTCGAGAGGATCGTCGTAGAGTACCTCCAGAAACACATCAATGGCTTCGGTGTACTTGCCATTCTGCAGAAGATTGATACCTTTCTGATTAGTGGGGGTCACAACGCCGCTCCTCCTTCCGTAATAAATGTAAGCAATTATTGCCGAAAATGCATCAGCTGAACAAAAATTTTTTCCATGCTACACTGTCCGAAGCAATCTGCTGGAATATGGAGAAACACCCATGCGCATCCGCTACAACGCCCCGGTTACCCTTACCTTTACCCTCGCTGCAGCAGCCGTACTGCTCATAGACAGTACTACCGGAGCCAATCTGACGCTCAAGCTGTTTACCGCCCTGCCCCAGGGCTACTTCTCCTTCTCAAACCCCTTTGCCTGGGTGCGGCTGGTCAGTCATGTAATCGGCCATGCCAACTGGGAGCACCTCTTAAGCAACTATGCCATTATTCTGCTTATAGGGCCGATTCTTGAAGAGAAATACGGCTCCCCGCGGCTTCTGTGGATGATTTTTTTTACCGCCCTGGTAACGGGAGTAGTAAACACCATCTTCTTTCACACCGCCCTTCTTGGAGCATCGGGAATCGTCTTTATGATGATCCTCCTGGCATCCTTTACCAATGTCAGAAACGGGGACATTCCCTTAACCTTTATTCTTATTGTAGTGCTCTACCTGCTGAAAGAGTTTATTATGATCACCGGCAGCGACGAGATATCCCAGACCGCACATATTCTGGGAGGTATCTGCGGATCACTTTTCGGGTTCAACAGCAAAGACAGACAGAAAAAAGAGCAAAAAAATACCCCCCGGATTGAGCCGGAGGGTGAATAAACTGAAATTATAAACCAGTTATAATCAGGGAACAGCCGGTACAGTAGGAATCATATCTTCAATAAGGGAAAACAGGTCTTCAAGTGAAAGGCTATCATCTACAACCGCATCACCGGCAGGATCACCGTATGCCTGAATTGAGAAAGAGAAATTATCTGGTCCGATAACAGCTCCAATAAGA
The DNA here is from genome assembly GCA_963676835.2 of Marispirochaeta sp. Lineage (GTDB taxonomy): Bacteria > Spirochaetota > Spirochaetia > JC444 > Marispirochaetaceae > Marispirochaeta. Next base: position 1,723,233 of record CAXXFF010000002.1, on the reverse strand, counting down.
GAGTGATCAACCAGCATAGCAGCTGTCAGGATAATTGAGTCGCTGTCATCAAAGGCAAAATCAGCAAGAACATGTCCCTGCATCTGGTCTCCGGTTGTCTTAAGATCATTGTCAAGATTATAGCTGCCGCTTAACGCAAGCATTCCCCGGAGAGAAATGCTGTACTCACAATCAGCGGATGTTAAAACACCCGAATCATCATAGGTGTAATCCAGTGTTGCGTTGAGATTGAGAGAAAAGGTCAATCGGCCCTCTTCAACGCTGGTGGTGGTTGACGCAAGGGGTGCAATAATATCGTAATCAATATTATCCAGGCTCAGGGAAAACACTTCCGAGGCTGCCTTGGTTTCTTCATCGTCATAAAAAACTGTATCGATAGTACCGGTGACTTCTCCGCCAAGCTGAGCAAATGTGCCGAAAGGAGCATCGTTGGCTTCAACACCAAGAATCGTGCTCGGAAATGCGTGTTTGTTCATAAGAGCTGAAAACAGTGCTTCAAGATCTTCAGTCGGTGTTGTCAAAGCGAAGTTTGCGTTCAACCAGTCATCCAGAGTACTGGTAGCATACAACCCTGCAAGATAGGTAAAGCTGTTCAGCACAACCGGTTCAAGCAGATATCCGGCAAGCTCGAGGGAGTCTTCCGCATCCTCAGGCAGGGCGATAGCTCCACCGGAATAATCGGTAGAAGAAAAATCTGCTGTTGTTACAGGGTTGGAAAGAGAAATTCCACTGCCGGAACCGGAAGATGAAGTACCGCCGCCGGCACAACCGGCAAGGAAAATTAGAGCCGCAAGCACGGCCATGGAAAGGTTAATAATCTTTTTCATATTATCTCCTTACTGTTTTACAAGATTAACTTAAGCTCAATATACCACCATCCATATGAGAATATCCAGACCTCTTTATACAGGCCTCAAGATCTGCTATTCTATACCTTCATAAACGCACTATGTATCCGGTACCCATTCCGGCCCGCCGGTGAGAGGAGAGAGCGAAAGCCCTATGTTTGATAAACTGGAAGAGTATGTCCTGCGACATAAAGAACTGGAAACCCTGATCTCCGATCCGGATATTATGAAAGATATAAAGCGGTATCGGGACCTGATGCAGGAGCACTCCCAGGTTAACGAAATCGTTAGTGTATATACCAGATATAAAGAGCTGAAAAGCGAATTCTCCGATGCCAAAGAGCTTGCCGAGAGCGAGACCGATCCGGAAATGAAAGAGATGGCCAAAGAAGAGCTGTCGGACCTCGAAAAACAGCTGGAAGAACTGGAACAGGAACTCAAATTCCTGATTATCCCCAAAGATCCCCTGGATGCAAAGAACATTATCATGGAAATCCGGGCCGGTACCGGCGGAGACGAAGCAGCCCTCTTCGCTGCCGACCTCTACCGGATGTACACCCGCTTCGCCGAAGGCAAAGGCTGGAAAATCGAGATAATGGAATCCAACCAGATGGAACTGGGGGGCTTCAAGGAGATTGTCTATACCGTCAGCGGGAAGAACGTCTATGAAAACCTCCGCTACGAGAGCGGTGTTCACCGGGTACAGCGGGTTCCCGCCACCGAGTCCGGTGGACGTATCCATACCTCCGCGGTAACCGTGGCGGTACTTCCCGAAGCGGAAGAGACGGATATCGAAGTAAACGAGAGCGAGCTGAGAATAGATACCTTCCGCGCCCAGGGAGCTGGAGGACAGCATGTTAACACCACCGATTCGGCTATCCGTATAACCCACCTTCCCACCGGGCTGGTTGTCTCCTGTCAGGATGAGAAGTCCCAGCACAAGAACAAGGCAAAGGCACTCAAGGTATTGCGGGCCCGCCTTTTCGAAGCGGAAGAGAGCAGAAAACAGGCGGAGCGCTCGGAAGCCAGAAAAAGCCAGATCGGCTCCGGAGACCGCTCCGAGCGGATCCGAACCTACAACTTCCCCCAGAACCGGGTAACCGATCATCGCATCAACCTTACCCTCTACAAGCTGGATTCCATTATAGAAGGCTCCATGGAAGAGCTGCTGGAATCCCTGAAGGTGAGCGTACGAGAAGAGATGCTTAAAAGCATTTCCTCCTGATCTGTTTACATGACATTCCGCGATCTTCTTCAATCCGCCAGCAGGGAGCTGGAATCAACGGACTCTCCCTATCTGGATGCCCTGGTACTGCTGTGCCACGCCTCCGGGGTATCAAAGGAACGGCTTCTGGCAAGTCTTCCCGACGAAGTCCCCATGGTGACCGAAGGTTTTTTCCGGGAACTTCTCAAGCGGCGTCTTAAGGGAGAACCTGTATCCTACATCCGCAACCGCAAGGAGTTCTGGGACATGGAGTTCTACGTGGACTCCCGGGTACTGGTCCCCCGGCCGGATACTGAGGTGCTGGTGGAGGAGGCTCTGCGTATACTGCGGGCAACCCCCCGCTTCAGCCGGGTCCACGACAGCTGCACCGGCAGCGGCTGCATTGCTGCAGCACTCAAGTCGGAAATCCCCGGGCTGGAAATTTCCGTTTCCGACATATCACCGGAAGCCCTGGAGGTTGCGGACTTCAACTTCCGCTCCCTCCTTAAAATGCCCCTCCCGGCACAAGTGAGCGACCTGCTCTATGCCGTGGAAGGCCCCTTCGATCTGATAACCTGTAATCCGCCCTACGTTGAGCATGATTACGTTGAAGGAATGGTCAGCCGTGGCTGGCCGGAACCGGTACTGGCTCTGGACGGCGGAGAAGACGGCTTCGCCCTCATCCCCCGACTTTTGACAGAGAGTATGGATCGTCTTGTCGAGAATGGTTATCTTATAGTAGAGGCTTCCCCCGCTCTGGTACCGCGGATTGCGGATACCATGGTCAAGTACGGCTACCGGGATGTCGACATAATTAAAGACTTGAGCGGCCGGCCGCGGGATGCCCGGGGCTGCAGATAAGCGTTTTCCTGTAAAAGGAAGCCGATAAGAGAGCATGGAGATTACAGCACAAGGGACCATGGAAGCACAGATTCAGCAGTTTCGACAAAAACTCGAACGCTACTCAGAAAAAGAACAGGACAAAATAATTGAAGCTGTCGAGTGGGGTCATGAACTCCACGGCGACCAGAAGCGAGCCTCCGGCGAGCCCTACTATGTCCACCCCCTGCATGTAGCGGAAATTCTCATTCAGCTTGAAATGGACTGCGAAGCTATTATCGCCGCCCTGCTCCATGATGTTCTGGAAGATACAGAAGGCTCGAAAAAAGAGATGCAGCGCCGTTTCGGCAAGGAAGTTGTCTCTCTGGTTAACGGCGTAACCAAGATCTCTATCCTGCGTGCAAAGAGCAAGAGCGTTCAGGGAGCGGAAACCATCCGCAAAATGCTCTTTGCCATGACCAAGGACATCCGGGTTATCCTGATAAAACTCGCCGATAAGCTCCACAACATGAGCACCCTGGAGTACCTGCCGGAAGAAAAGCGCAAACGCATAGCCCAGGAGTGTCTGGATATCTACGCACCCCTGGCGGACCGGCTCGGTATCTCCTGGATGAAAATCGAACTGGAAGACCTTGCCCTCAAACACCTGCACCCCCAGGTCTATACCCAGATAAAAGAAGCCATGACCGAGAAGAAGCGGAAACGGGCTGACTACCTCAAAAAGGTGGAACGCACCATCCAGCAGCAGGCCAGCAAAGAGGGCATTAAAATAGACGTCTACAGCCGGGCCAAGCACTTCTATTCCATCTACAACAAAATGCGCCGCCGGCAGAAAAGCTTTAACGAAATCCACGACCTTCTCGGCCTGAGGATTCTCTGCGATACAACCAGTGAGTGCTACACCCTCTTAGGGCTTGTGCATAAACTCTGGCCCCCCATCGAAGGACGCTTTAAAGACTATATAGCCATGCCCAAATCAAACCAGTATCAGAGCCTGCATACAACGGTAATGTGCTGGGGAGGCAAACAGCTGGAGATCCAGATCCGTACCCACGCCATGCATGCCACAGCGGAAATGGGAATCGCCGCCCACTGGGCCTATAAAAGAGGACAGAACAAGGACCGCATCCAGCATGCCGATCTGGCTATAATAAGCAAACTGAAAAGCCTCAACGGCAAGGGCTATACCTCCTCGGAATTTCTTACAGAAATCAAGAGCGAACTCCTCCGGGACACCATCTATGTGTTTACCCCCCGGGGCGACATTATCGAAATGCCCAAGGGGGCAACCGCCCTGGATTTTGCCTATCACATCCACACCGAAGTGGGCAATCACTGCCTGGGAGCCAAGGCTGACGGCTCAATCATCTCCCTCAACACGGAGCTGAAGAATACCCAGGTGGTGGACATAATGACCAACAACACCGCCCATCCCCATGTAAACTGGCTGAAGTTTGTAAAAACCTCCCGGGCCAAGGGAAAAATACGGCACTGGCTCAATGCCCACGATGACAGCCTGATCATTGACAAGAACATCATCGCCAAAAAGCGTCAGGAGCCGGAAGTACCGGGACCGCCGGAAGAGGAAAAGGCGGAAGAGACAACCGAAGCAGTTATCAAGCAGATTGTCGACCAGTCCAAAGTAGCCTTCAAAATCGGCGGCGAGCGCAACATGATGATCACCATGGCCAAGTGCTGCATGCCCACCACCGGGGACGAGATTATCGGCTATATATCCCGGGGGCGCGGCATTATAGTTCACCGCAAAGACTGCCCGAACCTGGCAGGCATAAACGAGTTCGACGTGCGCAGTGTTGAGGTGGAATGGGAAGCCTCCACCCCAAGGGCAACACGGCGCTTTCAGATTACCGCCAGAATGACCTCGGACCTCTTTTCCGAAATCGAAGGGGCGGTACGCAAATACAAAGGACACCTCATAGAAGGAAAGGTTGAAGAAAACGACCGGGGCAACCTTACCGGATTCTTCACCATGGAGCTGGACAGAAAAGAGGACTTTAAAACCGTTCTTAAAAGCATCCGCACCATTCCCTCGGTAATGAATATTCAGTAGCTGCCAGACATCAGCTGTATACACAAGGATTTTGCCATGAGCGAGAATTGTAAACTCATCTTAAAAAAAGGCAAGGACGCATCAGTCCGCCGCTTTCACCCCTGGATATTTTCCGGAGCAGTCAGCCGCACAGAAGGTGATCCCCAACCCGGCGACACCATCGCGGTACATGCCGCCAACGGCGACCTCCTGGGCACAGGCTTCTATGAAGGGGGCAGCATCGCCGTACGTATTCTCAGCTTCAAGGGCGAAGCCATCGGGCGGGAGCTGTTTATAAAAAAGCTGAGCGAAGCCTGGAAACTGCGCTCATCCCTAAGGCTCACCGGCTCAGATAAGACAAACGCCTTCCGCCTGGTTCACGGCGACGGCGACGGCATCCCCGGTTTAATAGTCGACTGGTACAAGGGCACCGCCGTTATCCAGGCCCACAGTTACGGCATCTACCGCAATGCGGAACTTATCGCCGACAGCCTGAAAGAGGTAATCGGTGAGGGGTTAAAACAGGTGTACGACAAATCTGCCGGAACCCTGGGAGGACGGAAACTGGGGGAAATTGAAAACCGCTACCTCTATACCGAAGGAGAACCCTTCCCCGCCGCAGACATACAGGAAAACGGCCATACCTTCCGGGTAAACTGGGAAGAGGGCCAGAAAACCGGCTTCTTTCTGGATCAGCGGGACAACAGGGCCCTTTTAGGCAGTCTTGCGGAAGGAAAGAAGGTGCTCAACGCCTTCAGCTACTCCGGAGGCTTTTCCATCTACGCTCTGAAATCAGGTGCAGAGAAAGTACTCTCCGTAGACTCCTCAGCCCACGCCATGGACATGCTGGAAGAGAACCTCAAGCTCAACAGCGGAGCGGAACGCCACGAAAGCGCACGCAGCGAGGTGTATCCCGTACTTAGAGACAGAGGCAGTGAGTTTGATCTTATAATTCTTGATCCGCCGGCCTTCGCCAAACATAAAAGCGCCCGACACCAGGCGGTGCAGGGGTACAAACGGCTCAATCAGGCCGCTTTCGGGGTTATTCCGGCAGGAGGACTGGTGCTTACCTTCTCCTGCAGTCAGGTTGTCGGTCAGGAACTTTTTGAAGGAGCAGTCCGGGCCGCGGCCATCGAAGCGGGCCGCAGCATCCGGGTGCTGGGAAGACTCACCCAGCCGGCTGATCATCCAATCAATATCTTTCAGCCGGAAGGTGAATACCTGAAAGGTCTGCTCTTGCAGATACGGTGATACTATCTACCAATACTTTCAGCTCTCTGCTTTCTACCGATAATATCAGCTCAGCTCGTCGAAAATAGCCTTCAGCTCGTTGTAGGCCTCGTCCTTCTGGGCAACCTTTGCCTTTCGGATCGCTTTGCGAAGAACATTATCCCACTGCTTATCGGAAATCTCTTCCATCATATCTTCAAAGAGTTCCATAATCTCAACATTATCCTTAATGTTGTAGATCTTGTTCTCATCAAAGAAAAACAGATCGTGCAGTTCGTCGATAAAATCCTTTACCGAACGGGCATCTGCCCCGCCCTTCATCAGGCGGTCGGATTTTTTTTCTGCCCGCCTCTTCTCGCGCTCCATGCGCATAATGTCTGTATGTTTCATTGGATTCCTCCTAAAATTTCCCTTTCCCTTCGTTAAAACAGGTAAACTTTTTCTATATCTCTACAAGACACTCATTCAAACCGCATTTTACCGCGCCCCTGAAGTATCTATAGAAAGTATCTTTATAATAAAGATACTGCTAACCCCCGGTCTAATGGGCTTTCAGCAGCTCTTTTTTATCCGAAGTAAAATAGAAGCGTACCCCCGGATTCTCATCCATGGCCCGGGCCGCCGCCCACTGGTTGCGGTATAGAAATACCCGCTCCCCATCACGGTCAAAGGCCACATTATTACCGTGAAAGCGCAGGAAATCATTCAGCACCTTCTCGTTATCCGCGTCTATCCAGGCCGCCCCGCCGTATTCCACCGGCTCAAAGCGTACGGAAGCCTTATACTCCTCCTGCAGGCGGTGGGCAATAACCTCAAACTGCAGCATACCCACAACCCCCAGCAGCTTGTCCTGGGTGTGCTCCTTAATAAAGAGCTGGGCAACCCCCTCTTCGGTAAGCTGCTCAAGCCCCTTGTTCAGCTGCTTGCTGCGCATGGGCTCAAGATTTATCACCTGCCGGAAAATCTGGGGAGCAAAGCTGGGAATCCCGGTATACTCAAGGCTCTCGCCCTCGGTAATAGTATCGCCGATCTTCAGGGTTCCCGTATCGTGCAGGCCGATAATGTCGCCGGGAAAGGCATTGTCGATAATACTCCGGTCCTGGGCCATAAAGGCCGTGGGGTTGGCGGAGCGGAAACTTTTTCCCGACCGTACATGATGATACAGCTTGTTCCGCTCAAAAGTACCGGAACAGATGCGCATAAAGGCAATCCTGTCCCGGTGGTTGGGATCAAGATTGGCGTGAATCTTGAAAATCAGCCCGGAGAACTTCTCCTCCCCGGGCGCAACCACCCGCTCCTTTGCCTCCTGACTCCGGGGAGCCGGTGCAATATCAATAAAAGCATCCAGAAGCTCCCGGACACCGAAGTTGTTCAAAGCAGAACCGAAAAAAGTCGGCGTAATGGTCCCGGCAAGGTACTCATCCAGATTAAACTCAGGGTACACCCCTAAAACCAGATCCAGCTCCTCACGCAGCTTGTCCGCAAGAGAACCAAGCTTCTCGTCCAGAAGAGGATCATCAAGACTCTTTATCTCGATGGAACTCTCAACCTGCTGCACATCGTGGGGCTTAAAGAGAATCAGCTTCTTTTCGTAAATGCTGTACACACCCTTAAAGGAGTTTCCCTGTCCCACCGGCCAGCTCATGGGGCAGGCCTTGATGTTCAGCTCAGCCTCAACCTCGTCCAGAAGCTCAATGGCCTCCTTGCCTTCCCGGTCGTACTTGTTTAAGAAAGTGATAATCGGCGTCCTGCGCATCTTACAGACCTCGCAGAGCTTCCGGGTCCGTTCCTCCACACCCTTCACCGAGTCGATCACCATCAGCACCGAGTCCACCGCCGTCAAAGTCCGGTAGGTATCCTCGGAAAAGTCGGCGTGCCCGGGAGTATCCAGCAGATTCACCAGGCGGTCCCGGTAATGAAAGCCCATAACCGAGGTGGAAATCGAAATACCCCTCTCCTGCTCCATCTTCATAAAGTCGGAAACCGTTTGCCGGGCATTCTTCTTGCTCTTAACCGCCCCGGCCATATGAATAGCCCCTCCAAAAAGCAGCAGCTTCTCGGTAATGGTGGTCTTACCCGCATCCGGGTGAGAGATGATGGCGAACGTGAGTCGTTTATCTATTTCCTGCTGTAGCGGAGAGATACTTCCCTCTCTTGCAGTATTCTGATTCGGCATAATTAAACGTACCTATGGGAAAAATGGGGTTCTGAGGTAGTGCATAGAGTACGCCTTATATACCCGTCTGTCAATGGGATACAGCTTTTCAAACATCTTCCGGGCGTTACCCCTGCCGCCCCTCCGGAGCGTCAGCGGTCCGGCTTTGCGGGGGTCCCGTGCTCCGCACCGCCTGCCGGCGCCCCTCCAATCCGTAACGCGGCAGGCAGTAGAAAGCATTTCAGGCAACATAAAAAGTCCATATGGACTTTTTACCTGAAAAATCAGGCCGGATCCGGGATACATTCTGCAGCATCAATCAACGCAAGGAGAAAATTGCATGAAAAAAATCATATCTCTACTATCAGTTTTAGCAACACTATTGCTGGTGACCAGCTGCGAGGAGGCAGGTACCGGAGCGACTCCCGGTCCATCAAGCTCATCCGCAATAACAGCCTTCACTTTTACCGCTGCCGACAACCCATCGGAACTGTCTGGCGATGTAATTGGAACAATCACCGACGAAACCATCCTGCTCAGAGTTCCCTACGGCACAGACTATACAGCCCTTATTGCATCCTTCACTCTGGCAGGAGAAAGCGCAGCCGTAGGCCTCACACCCCAGGAATCCGGCATCACCGAAAACAATTTCTCCGGGGATGTTATCTACACCGTCACCGCTGAAAGCGGTGACACTTCAGACTACACCGTTGTTGTGAAAATGACCGTCAACTTCGACCAGCTGAAAGCCATGATCAACAACGACGAAGACGTCACCCGGGTGGACACCTCGGAAATAACGAACATGCATCAGCTCTGCGTCGGCAATACCAGCTTCAATCAGGACATATCCGGCTGGGACGTCAGCAATGTCACCACCATGGGTTTCATGTTTGACGGGGTAAGCGGGTTCAACCAGAATCTCTCAACCTGGAATGTAGGTAATGTGGAAAACATGTACTTCATGTTCTACGGAGCATCAACCTTTAATGGAGATATCTCAGCATGGGATGTACAGAAGGTAACCTCCATGGAAGCCATGTTTGCCGGGGCATCAGCCTTTGATCAGGATCTCTCCAACTGGAAAACCGGGGCAGTTACCACCATGCGCTGCATGTTCTCTGATACCCTCTTCGATCATGATATCGGCAGCTGGGATGTTTCTAAGGTTGAGGATTTTGAACAGATGTTTTTTCAGAATGAACAGTTCAGTCAGGATATCGGCGGTTGGAGCCCCGACAGTGCTACAGATATGAGCTGGATGTTCTACGGCACAGAGGCCTTCGACCAGGATATCTCCTCCTGGAGCGAACATGTTCCGGAAACAGGAACAGTCGAACGCCCTATCGATCATACAGCATTCAGTTCTGGGTCACTCCTGAGGGAAGCATTCCACCCCTATCCCAGTTGGAACTGAGCAGAAACACAAATTAGCCCATACCCGGATGCATACCGGTAACAGATGCATCCGGGTACAACTATTATACTATCCATGGTATTTTCTTACCCACTTACACCTACCATACCAGTGATCATATTGCTCCCCGTCTTTCACCATGATACTATTGCTTACTGTATTTAACGGAAGAAGGTGCAAATCCTTCGCGATCCCGTCACTGTGATCGGAAAAGCCGCCGCATATGCCACTGGGTACCCCCGGGAAGGCGCGGCGGATGATATCCGTCAGCCAGGAGACGTTGATACGGAAACAAAACCATTTTTAGACTTCGCGGAAAAAGTCGGAATGGGCGATGCCTTCTGAATAGAACAGCCTGCCGTTAAATTCAAGCTCGCCGCAGCCCCGCTTCTTCTGCCCCAAGGGGAAGAAACATGAAAAACCTTACAGGAAAGTTTTTAAAAATCTCAGTGTTAGTGGCCATGGTGGCCTTTGTCTCGCTCTTGAGCGGATGTCAGGATACCGGAGCCGGAAGCGGTGGCGGAACAACAGCAACCATAGCAGCCGAAGGTATATGGGAATTAACAGGGGCATATGGAACTGAGAAATGGGTAATAACCGAATCCACCATCGAGTATCTATCCGATTGGGGATCAGGGTTCAGCACTAATTACAAAGCAGACATTATTAGTTTTTCAAACACCGGGCTTAACGCCGGCGATACATCAATTACATCGTCTGTTAGCTCTTCAACAACTGGACTGGGCTATGCAGTAATTCAGTTTACTGAAGTTGCTACGACAGGAGACGGGGAAGTAGGTAAATACCAAATTTTTCGCTGGGCGGAGAACCAGTCTGATTCAGCCGACAAGGACTTCACCCAGGGCTACAAAGATGCCACCCCGGATGATGCGGGGACCTGGCCAAACACAGTGTATGACACAGCTGCAGAAGCTATACAGAACGTAACAAACACCAACGGCTTTTTCGGGGCAGCTTCTGAAGGTGCTGAAGAAATTATCCGGGCAGAAGGATCCTGGGAACTGGCAGGAACTTACGGCACTGAGTACTGGGTTATTACCGATTCCACAATTGAATACTCCACAGACTACGGTTCAGGTGCCGCAACAGTCTTCAAAGCTGATATTGTCAGCTATTCCAATAGCGGACTCAATGCATCAGAAACAACTTTTTCAGGACAGTCATCTTCCACCAATGATCCCGGATATGCGGTAATCCAGTTCACCGAAGTCGATAGTACTGGTACAGGAGAAGTAGGTAAATACCAGGTTTTTCGCTGGGTACAGAATGCAACCGACAGTCTAACCATGGATTTTACCCAGGGATATAAAGATGCAACCCCGGCTGATGCAGGGACCTGGCCTAATACTGTTTTTGATACAGCATCTGAGGCAGAAAGCAGCGTAACCTATGCAGACGGTTACTTCGATTACAGCTCCAACGGAGCGGAACGGCAATAACTCTCCAAAAGTATGGTATCCCGTACCCGTGGCAGGTGGTCGGGATATCTGCTTTAAAAGGTATTTTTATGCGAAGATTTACATTTTCCATCCCGCTGTTATTTCTTCTCGTCCCCCTCGTTATAAGTTCCTGCGAAAATGCAAGCTCTTCCAGCTCTGGTGATTCTCCCTACATAAGCACCGTCTACGACTACACTTACGGTCCAGGACAGCATGCTTCAACAATAGGAACAAAAGAAGAACAGATGGCAAAGTTCATCGGCACATCTTCGTCCTATGTAATGCTCGGCGGTTGGGGTGGTTTTATAGAAGCCGGCTTCGATCACGATATAAGCAATGTCACTGGGTATGATTTTGCTGTCTATACACAACCAGGAACCGGAAATGAACCGGCTGCTGTCTTCGTAAAACAGGATACCAACAGCAACGGATATCCCGACCCGGAAGAACCGTGGTACGAACTTGCGGGCAGCGAAACCGGCCAAACAGGCTACATACAGGATTACCAGGTTACCTATTCACAACCCGCCTATGACAGTTCCAACATCACCTGGACAGACAACCAGGGCAATACAGGAGTGGAGCTTGTCCCCGGATACCCCGAAAGCAGTGTATCCGCCGGATGGTGGTGGGACGGCTACGGCAGTGCCACCGAAATAACCCTTAACGGTGTAAAACTGCCGGACAGCAAGTATCTTAACGCTGATGACATCTGGGTAGACTATGACAGCCTGTTTACCGAAGGCTATGCAGAGAATTACAGCGGAACCGATCTGGATGCCGCACTCCCCTTCGGATCCTCCTACCGGAGCGCAAACCGTTTTGATATTGATGATGCAGTTGATTCCTCAGGGAATCCGGTAGTCCTTGATTCTATCCGTTTTATTAAAATCCAGAGCGGAATATTCCTCATTGCAGGAATGCTCAACGAAGTATCTCCTGAAATCAGCGGTGCTGTTGATCTCAGCATGATTGGAAATTAATTTAAGAATGACATTATTCTGCCGGGCTTTTTCTACACTTCTTACTCTCTCTATTTTTATAGTCCCCGGCACCGTCTACGCCCAGGAAACCATTATCGTCGACGACGGGGAAGAAGCCTTTATAATCATTGACGATACGGAAACACTTGAGACGAGCCCTTCAGCAAACGATGAAGAAGAAGATTCGTCACAGCCCCAGGAAATAATCATCAAAGCCCGCATCGACGCTCCCGATCCCCGTTCCCTGCCCGGGCAGATGACGGTAATAACCGCAGAGGAAATTGCAGCCTCAGCCCCGAAGACCCTGACGGAGGTACTGGAACCGGCACTGGGCGTATCCCTTACCCGCTACGGCGGCACCGGTTCATCCGCATTAGTCTCTATTCGTGGATCTTCAGCGGAACAGGTACTGGTTCTCCTTAACGGCAAACGCATCAACACCGCCCAGGGAGGCGGCGCGGACCTCTCCACCATCAATCCCGATATCATCGAACGCATCGAAATCTACCGCGGCGGGGATTCTGCTGTTTACGGCGAAAATGCCGTGGGGGGCGTTATCAACGTGATAACAAAATCCCCGGAACCGGATATTTTCTCCGGCAGTGCCCGCGGAGGTTACGCATCCCAGAACACCGCTTTCGGGTCCGTTTCTCTTTCCAGCAGTAACCAGGATGAAACCCTCGGAGGCAGCCTATCCATCCACGGCTTAACCAGTGACGGCAACTACAGCTTTGAGGATGAGAACTTCGGCACCCTGGAACGAGAGAACGCCGATGTCCTCCAGGGCGGTGCAGCAGCCTCTATGCATGTTTCCCCTCTGGAGAACCTGAACATCGCAGTTGATTCCTCCGTCTATTTCGACGACAAAGGCGTTCCCGGCACCGTGGAGTTTCCCTCGGTTACCGCCCGCATGGCGGACGAACGGGAAACCGGATCAGTGGAAACAAGCTGGCTCAACAGCTGGGGAGATATCACCGGGACTCTCAGCTTTACCCGGCAGGTGCGGGAATACGAAGACCCGGACTTTTATCTCGGCCCCATAGACGACCGGCACGAGAACCTGGCCTTTGAAGGAGAAAGCCGCTACGAACAGCAGTTCTCCTTTACACGCTGGGCCGCATCCCTTTTAAGCGGATACAGCTTTCGCCTGGATACCCTGGACTCCACCTCCTTTACCGATACCGGGGGCAGCGAGTTCTCCGACTCCGGCGTTACCCGGATCCGTAACGCAGGCTTCAGCCGGGGAGAGCTGCGGTTCTTTCCTTTTGCAGATTCAGATGTGTGCAGGCTGGCCCTCTTTCCCGCAGTCAGAGTCGACAGCTGGGCTATCGACGGCTATACAACAGCAGAATCCTCCTCAGGGACTCAGGCAACCTGGAAAATGGGAATCCTGTCCCCTCTGGACAGGGACGAGAAATATACCCTGAAAGCAAGCGGAGGAACCGCCTACCGTGCCCCCTCCTTCGACGACCTCTTCTGGCCATCCACCTCCTTTGCCACGGGCAATCCCGATCTGAAACCGGAAGAGTCCTGGTATGCAGACGGCGGCGTGCTGATGCAGCCCCTGCCTTTTTTAAAGATCGAAGCCGCCGGGTTTTACCGTCAAGTTACCAACCTTATTCAGTGGAACCCCGGCCCCAACGGCAAATGGCGGCCCATCAATATCGGCAGCAGCCGCTTCTGGGGCATAGAGTCCGAAGTACGCAGCCTTTTGGATCTGCCCGCGATTGATTCCTACCTTGAACTCACCGCCAACGGCACCTGGCTCCACGCAGAAGACCGTACCGAAGGCACCGCCACCTACGGCAAGATAATCCCCCGAAAACCGGTATGGACAGCCAACTCAACCGCAACCCTGACAACAACGAAAGGGCATTCCCTGCGGCTGGAAGGCCGCTACATAGGCCTCCGCTACATAACCGCTGCCAACACCAAATGGTACGATCCCTGTTTTATTACCGATGCCTCGGCAACAATTGCGGTTAGGGACAACCTCGATTTCGTGTTAAGCGGCACAAACCTCTTCAATATCGCCTATGTGGATATACGGGAGTATCCGGTTCCCGGAATAGAACTCAGCATGGAGCTCCGTTATGCGTTTTAAGAATCCTTTTATTGTTCTCAGCCTTCTTCTACTGATCATCTTTCCGCTTATTCAAAGCTGCACCCCCGAGACTGAATACGGAAGCAGAAGCTTTGAAGATAAATCCCGCGAAATATTTATTCTCAACAATCTGGCGGAAACAGTCTCAGTACTGCATCCGGATACACAAACCCTTTACAACAACGTCTTCCTTACCGGGGCAGTTCCCAATGATATGCTGTTCTACAACGACCAGCTCTTTATTGTCTGCAGCACAGACAACACTATACAGGTTGTTAATGAATCAACCTTTGAAAACACCGATAACATTTACTTGGGTGCAGGGAAAAACCCCTACTCCATTATTACCGGTTCCGCATCAGAACCGACAACCGCATTTGTGCCGAACTATGTGGACAATTCAATTTCCGTTATAAACCTCGCAACCCTGGAGCTTACTGCGACACTCAAGGATGATGCCTTCAGTCTTAACCGGCCCCAGGACGGAACCGTAGTCGGCGATTATCTCTATATCTGTAATAGCGCGAATACCGGCAGTACCATCGGCGATGGGTCAGTTTCCGTTTTCAGCGCAGTCTCCCCCTACAGCTATATTGGTTCCTACGCTACCGGTACAGGAAGCAACCCCCAGACATGCCTGGGATTCCCTTCTGCGGACGAGCTGCATGTTTATCTCAGCGGCGGCCAGTCCGATGATGATGGTGAAATCCTGGTTCTGGATATTTCCACTCCGGCTTCTCCGGCTTCCATATCCGAAATTACAAGACTTGCAGTGGGCGGTTCACCTGCATACAACACCGGCGCATATAACTCTGACACAGGCTTTGTCTACCTTACCGGAACCTACGGCCTGGACTATTACGATGCGGCAACACCGTCCCTGCCTGCAGACCATCATCTGAAATCTCTCTCGAACCCCCAGACGGACCTTTATGCCGGTGCAGTTTATGACAGTAGTACAGGGCTTTTAGTGGTAGCCAACTTCGGCGGCGATTCCATAATGCTCCTGGATACACAAAACAGCTACAGTCAGGTAGACTTATCCGCATCAGATGGTCCACAAACTCCGTACCTTGTTGTCGAATAGAACCTCGCTTACCGCATGGACGCTCTCCCTGCTCCTCCATGGAGCAGGCATCACTCTTTATATCCTGGTACAGCTGCAGTCACCTCAGAACGCCATAGAAGTACCACGGTTCCCTGAAATAAAACTCAGAGTACTGCCGCCGGAGGTATCTGCACCTGCAGTTCCGAAACAGGCGGAGCAGCCGATGAGAGAAAAAAGGCCTGTATCGGAGCCTCCCCCGGCAGAGACAGCACAACCCGAGAACCCGGAACCAGAACAGCAGTCTCTGACGGAAAATGCTTCTCTACAGAATAAAGTTGCAGCAGAAGCTCCGGCAGCAGAATCAACAGATACAATGCAGGCATCCGCAGGGAACAACAGCACATCCGAAGCGTCACCCGCAGCAGCACCAATCACGTGGCAGGGCCTTACCCGGGGCCGGGTGCTTGATGTACCCCAATATCCGGATGCTGCCAGGCGCTTCGGCTACGAAGGCACCGTCCGGGCCCTTATCTCCATTGCGGAAGACGGGTCCATTACCGCAGTGGAGGTTCAGCGCTCTTCCGGATATCCCATCCTGGACCGCACGGTTATCGACACGGTAATCTCATCCTGGAGCTTCGAGCCTCCCGGTAAAGCGATAAAAATCATCAAGGACTTTACCTTCAAGCTTGAACGATGAGTTTTCTGTTAATTCACTCCCTCGTAACTCATATAGATAGATCTGCCTGCTGACTGCAATTGACACTTATATGGACCTCTTTTACTATACGCCTATGCCTAAGATTTCCTTAATCCTGCTCATTTTTATATCACTTGGAACGCTGCTATACGGGGACAACCTTCTCTACCATGAGAATCTTGACGGAGACTGCACGGATCTAACCCTTTCCATTAACGAAGCCAATGGCCGTAAGGAGTACACCCTCACAAAGACCCTGGATGAAACAGTACTGAGTGTGGAACATATTGTGGTGGATGCAGAAGGTGATACTCAAAGCTGGTACTTTCAGAATTACGCTGAAGACCTCTACATAGA
Organism: Marispirochaeta sp.; assembly: GCA_963676835.2. Lineage (GTDB taxonomy): Bacteria > Spirochaetota > Spirochaetia > JC444 > Marispirochaetaceae > Marispirochaeta. The sequence goes on along the minus strand of CAXXFF010000002.1, from coordinate 1,706,837 downwards.
AGCCTCAAGAGACGGAAACAGGATTAGTCTTATACAGGAAAAGGGCCGCCGGACAAAAACAGAAGAGTATCAGATAAAGGATGATTCGCCCTGGCACCAGATTTTTCCTTTCGGTATGGAAGAGTTTGTTACCCGGGAAGAGACAGAACGCTCCTTCTGGTTCATCCAGCCCCAGAATCTTAAACTCAGCTCCTTACGGGCGGTTCGTAAAGAAGAGAAAACAATAACAGTTCACGGAATACGGGAAAAAGCCGTGGAAGTTGAAATAAGCATAAACAACTGGCTTGCCAAGTTCTGGAAGGGGCTCTACCTCCTCCGCTCAGGAGACGGCAGATATCTTTTCTATGAAGGAATCCTGCGCAAGAACCTTTCCCGGGGAACCATAGAACTGATCAACGAAAACGGTTAGTCCGGAAAGAGCTCATCCGGACGGCGCTCAGGGATTCCGTCCACATCCTCATGGCTTGAGTAATAATCCGCATCAAGAAAAAGACCGCAGAAACACTGGCCGTACTCCTGTATATCCGCAGCGGCATACTCACAGGGACAATGGATATCCTTATCCTTTACCTTATCCCCGTAGGAATCACGGCAGGGACACTGGTAAAACCCGTAACGTTCATGATTAACCGTCAGTCCGTTAACAAGAAACTCGATATACTCACTGTCACGGTTCAGTATCCAGCCTTTATGGTCTGCAACCGCCTTAATAAACTTCTGTGTATCTCCCGGGGTTTTACTGCTGCTCATGCATCCACCAGTTTCTGCCAGTGATAACGGACAAATCCGACCAGAAAATCCTTGTCATCAATAACCAGCGACGGAAAAAGCATTTTCTTATCGAACTTCTGCTGAAACTCGTCTTTAATTTTGGATTTTATCTCCGCGGCCACCGAATCCACATATATGTACTGGTAGGAAATGCTGTTTTCCTCCAGAAAAGCCATGGCCTTTTTACAAAAACCGCAGGTAGACAAGGCAAACAGCTTCAGGCTTCCAGCGCTGCGGTTTCCGTCTTTCTGCTCAAAATTAACATAGTCAAACATTCAGACCCTCCGTTTCTCAATTAAGATGCAAATAATAGCGGGAAGAATCAAGAAGAATGGCCTTTTCTAAACCAGTTTTGATAAAAGCGGTAGCGCTGCACATAGCCACAGCTGTCGGGCAGGTACTCTGCAAAAAGGGCATGCCACAAGGTCATGGGGCGACACTGACGGCACTTTTTAAAGCGGTTTGAGTATACAGCACAGGTCATTTTAGAGGTATTCAGATATGGGCAGGGTGCGGCATAGTCTACAACAGCTTTACCGCGTACTACTTTTTTTTCATAACAGCAGATACCGCATTGATTACAGAGGCTCTCCCAGGTGAGTCTCCTGCGATAAAACCAATCTTTAATATTCTTAATTGTACGGGGGAGCTGCATAATAGCCAAGTTCATCCCGTCCGGTACGGTTATAGTAGGAAACTTCAACCTCAACAGGCAGATAGCGTTTTCCATAATCCGGATCACGCTGGGATACAAGCTTCAGATAATACCGTCCGGTGGGCCTGGTGCCGAAATCTTTAATCACCAGGCTTATCCCTTCCGCCCGCCGGAGTGCGTACATTCCCCCGTCGCTCTCACTGGTCAGATAACGGAAGGATTCACTATATGGCGTTTCCGTAAGCGTTCTGCCCAGCTGGATACTCAGGTAGCGGATTCCGTTGGTAGCCAGTAGACTTCCAAGGGACGCCGCAGAAGGTCGGATTCCGGATGCGTTTTCCGGAGGCATGTTTCCCGAACCGATACTCACAATCATTTTCCGGCCCCTCAAAGGAGCAAGCTCAAGAGCTGCCTGACGCAGTGTTTCCGGCAGGGCAAAATCTGTACCGCCGCTGCTGCCCCGTCCTGCAGCCTCCAGATAGTCATTCAGTTCTTTGCCGGCAGGAACTTCCAGAGCGGATACGTCACCGGCAGAGTAAAGGCGCATTCGACTGCCCGCGGGAAGAGCCTTATAAATCTCCCCCACCCCGGCGGCAATCTCCTCCTGCTCATTCATGGTGTAGCTTGAACGCTCGATGATTACAGCAACCTCTATACCGTCGATTGCGTCCCCCTGGGCAAGCAGGGCGGGCGAGCCGGGCATACCGTGACCTTCGGAGAGGATAAAATTGCTTTCCCGCAGCCCCACAATAGGAGATCCCAACCTGTCCCGTACCGAAACATCCATGAACACTTCCGGAAAGGAGTCGGAATCAATCCGTTCAATTTCTACAAAGACGCCGGAATACATTGCGGAAAGTTCGCTTAAAACGCCGATCTCATTACGGTTGAAATCGCTCATAAGAATATTACCGTTAACATCCTTCACAGCATCCACAATACGGCGATGTTCACCCTTAAAATCTGCAAGCAGTTCGTAAGACCGGGAGGGAATATGGTAGACCATAAGCCGCTCTTCATCAGAAATAAGCAGACGCTCAGGTCCGAGAATGGAGATACCTTCGGGACGTATAAGAAGATCATCACCTGTCTGATACAGAAAATTACCGGAAAGATCAAAACAGAAGATTGCCTGTCTGCGGATATCCGCAATAAAGACTGTGCTGCCAACCACTGCAATCCCGGAAGGCGCAGACAAACCGGCAAAGCCGTCCCCCCTCCTGCCGAAGCTGAGAACAAATTCCCCGTCGGGTGAAAATTTACTTACCCGCCGGTTTCCCGCTTCGGTTACATAGATATATCCGGAATCATCCCGGGCAAGATACTGTGGTCCCGAAAGTTCACCGGCGCCCCCTCCGGAGCTGCCGAAGCGTTCAAGGGAAGTTCCATCGGGACTGCAGGATGATATACGGTCGGAGCCGAACTCGGAAACAAACAGCCGGTCACTGCTGTAAGCCAGCACATCAAAAGGCTTGTCAAAACCGAGGATACCACCCTGAAGGGTTTTCTGAAGGGCTCCGTTCAAATTGAACTGATACACCTCGTTCTGGGCAAACGATGCAAGGTAATAGCTGCCGTCACGCCAGGCTTCAATCCCGGTTGGCCGGCTGAAAAGGGTGTACTCGGAAAAGATGCCCTGAAGGGTCTCTCCCAGAATATATCTTCCGGCAGAAGCCTTTTCCTTCTCAAGGCTTCTCTGTGCAGAAATAACATCAATACGCTGCTGCAGCAGTGCGGAACCATAACCTGCATCAAGAACCTCCCGCCATAAAGCCAGGGCAGAAGCGTCGCTTCCAAGACGGTGATAGGTCCGCCCGAGCCACTCCTTGAATACAGCGTCATCGGGAGAAAACCCGAGGGCCCGCTCAAATGAGAGAAGTGCGTTGTCAAATAATCCGTTGTGATAGGCTTGAACACCGAATCGAAACTCTTCGCTTCCCCGGTATGAATCCCAGTCAAGCTCCTGCCCGGTAAGAACAGTCAGAGACAGGAGCAGTAGAAAGGCAATGAAGAATACAGCTTTTTGGTGCTTCATCTGTAAAAGTATACCCCGACTCAGGCGTATACATCTACCTCATGTTCTTCTCCGGGCAGCGATATTTCTCCCCGTATACCCAGCATAAGAATACGCTTCATATCCTGCATATCCATAATAGCCGGTTCGCTGGAGGGCGTTACGGGGTTGGGCTGAATGGTCAGCATTGAATCAACACTCATCGTTATCCTCCTCCACTTACAGTATCGGCTGTTTGCAGCAGCTTAATTAGCATCAATTTCATCAAGAACGGTACGCATGTGCCCGGCAATCACCGAGTTTCCCCCGGAAAGATCCATAGCCTGACGCAGCAGGATACGTGCTTCCTCAAGCTTTCCTGCTTTAAGACAGGCCCATCCCAGGGAGTCCATATAAGCGTAACTTCGTGGTTTCAGCTTTACCGCCTCCCGGCAGTAGTTGATTGCAGTAGCCGGGTCGAGCTCTTTTTCCGCCATAATATACCCCAGCGAATTGAGGGCGTTGGCATTATCAGGATCAAGGGTCAGCGCTTTCTGCAGCATATTGAGACTTTCGTCGGTTTCACCAAGTTCATTCAGTACGTAGCCGTAGACGGCATACACCTGGGTTGACTCGTATCCGCCGGCCAGTAGCTGGTCCAGCTCGAATCTGGCCAGCCTGTAGCGCCTGGTTGTAGCATAAATCAGGCTGAGGATCATGCGGCTCTGATAAATCTGCAGAAGATTGGCATGATTGGTAACAACCTGCTCAAGAAAGAGCAGTGCTTCATCATACTGCTTGAGCTGGGTATAGCAGAGGCCCAGATAGTAACTCACTTCCACATTCTCCGCCGGATCTGCATCCATGGCAAGGAGCGCCCTCAAGGCTTTATCGTAGCGTTTACTCCTGTACAGCCGTTCAATTTCCTGTAAATCCGCCATTCTATTCCTTAATAAAACTGTTTACTTAACAGCTGCCTTCAGGTTTCTGCCGAAAGAATCCAGATCGGGACCGCCAACCGGATAAAGATAAATTGGTGAAACAGAAATATTTCCCTTACTTACAGCATCCCAGTCGGTGCCCTCCTCGGGCTCCGCACCCGGCCAGGGTCCATGGAGAAAATGATAGGTATGCCCGTCGGGAGAAGTGTAGGAGGCAACATTATCCTGATAAATCCTTCTTGAAGGATTGGTAATAACAACCTCCATATCCTCTCCTTCCGGAAAGGGGCAGTTTATATTAATAAAGTGTTCTTTATCACAGGCAGCAACAAGTTTTTCAATATTCACTTTAATAAAAGCCGCCGCCGCGGAATAGTCAATCTCGTTGCCTTTAAGCATCTGGGACATGGCAATACCGGGAATGCCCATAAAGGCCGCCTGTCTGGCAGCTGCGGCTGTTCCGGAATAGATAAGATCGGTACCAAGATTTGGCCCGATGTTTATTCCGGAAACCACCACATCGGGCTTAAAATCAATAGCCCCGCGGACAGAATAGAGAACACAATCCGCCGGCGTACCGCTGCAGGCATAGGAAAGCTCAGCGGTCTCTTCCATTTTTACGGGTTGCTTAAGGGTTATATGATGGGAATTACCGGAACGTTCACCGTCCGGTGCAACTACACAGACTTCATGCCCCGAAAGGGCCTTTTTAAGGGCAATCAGCCCGGGACTATCAATACCGTCATCGTTTGTCAGCAGAATTTTCATGATTTAATACTCCGGCTCCGTCACATACCTCAAAGGGAATAGCCTCGGCGGCAAAACCGAATATACGCTCATACTCCCCGAGTTTCTCTGTATAATCCCCCAAAGCATCACCTTTAATCAAGCTCAGGGTACAGCCGCCGAAACCTGGACCGGTCAGACGGGAGCCGTAAACACCCTCAATCTCTCCGGCCCGTTTTACCAGCCAGTCGAGTTCGGGACAGGAAACCTCATAAGAATCCCTCAGAGACTCATGAGAACGCCCCATCAGGCGGCCGAGAGTATCCAGATCACCCCGGGGAAGCAGCTCTACCGCTTCCTGAACCCGCACATTTTCTTCAACCACATGCAGGCATAACCTGCGCAGGGATTCAGGAAGCAGTCCAATACCGCTCTTCAGGTCTTCAGAGGAGTAGTCCCGCAGGGAATCTCCAGCGTGCCTGGACTGCAGGTGTTCCACACACTCACGGCACTCATCCCGTCTCTCGGCGATATAGTCATCTGCGCTGATATGGGGCACATGGGAGTTGGTAAGTACAAGAGTTGCATCCTTCAGATTAATATCAATCTGCCGGTACTCCAGGCTGCGCATATCTAAATAGAGAGCTTTTCCTTTTTCCGCCAGCAGACTTGTGGCAACATCGGTGGGCTCTTTTATCAGCCCGATAAACCGTGCTTCTGCTCCATAGGCAACATCAATGAGTTCCTGGGTATCAAGCTTAACATCCAGCACCCGGCAGACAGCTATAGCCGCTGCAGCACAGAGGGCATCAGAACTGCCCAGACCGATATTCTGGGGAATATTTGAAGAAATGGAGAACTCAAGCCCGGGTAGCCGAACTCCCCGCTCCTCAAGCTCCGCAAGGACACCTTTTATGTAGTTTGCCCAGCGGTCTTCGCGTTTATATTTCAGATTGGGTACGGAAGTCTTTTTTCGTTCCCCTGCATCGGCGGTAAAAAAGCGCAGGGAAACATCGTCGCGGAGGGACACGGCCACATTGGCATACATGGGAAGAGCTGCCTGAAGGACAAAACCGTCACTGTAATCGGTATGTTCACCCATGAGATTAACCACCCCGGGAGCACAGGCAATGAAGTCCGGAGCCCTTCCGTACTCCTCCTGGTGCTGGGCGTGCAGCTTTTTCATTCAACTTCCTTCACTGACAACCATACGGCTGCGTATTACGAAAATACACTACCCCATCTTACTGGAAAACCTGTGCCAATGCAACAAGAATCCCCTGGAGAGCGTCGTATGTGAGGGAATAGTAAGGATTTAGCAAAAAAGAGCGGCCCCTTGAGGCCGCTCCCGAATGATTCTACTCGTCTTTGATACCGTACTTCTTCTTGAAGCGTTCGACCCGTCCTGCGGTGTCTACAAGCTTCTGCTTACCGGTGAAGAAGGGGTGGCAGGCGGAGCAGATTTCCACCTCAAGATCCTTTGCGGTGGAACGGGTTTTAATCTCGTTTCCGCAAGCGCACTTGATGGTAGTGAATTCATAATTCGGATGAATATCGCTCTTCATTGTATTTCTCCTATAGCTACCCGGTGATTACCCTCACCCTAAAAAGGGGGAATACGTCACAGGGCTAAAAATTTCTAATTCAGGCTTCCTGTCCCGGACTAATCGGTAACACTTGAGGTATTCATTGACCGGAGGAAGGCCTCATTATTCTTGGTTTTACGCATTCTGTCAATCATCAGTTCGGTGATCTCCGTATCATCCATGGGGTTGATAACCTTGCGCAGAACCCACATTTTCTGAAGTTCCGTCTCGGTGAGCAGAAGCTCTTCCTTCCGGGTTCCGGACTTCTTGATATTGATGGCAGGGAAAAGCCGACGGTCGGACATACGGCGGTCAAGATTGATCTCCATGTTACCCGTACCTTTGAACTCCTCAAAAATAACCTCGTCCATACGGCTGCCGGTCTCGATAAGAGCAGTAGCAACAATGGTCAGGCTGCCTCCGTTCTCAATATTACGGGCGGCGCCGAAGAAGCGTTTCGGCTTGTGCAGGGCATTGGAGTCAACACCACCGGAGAGAATCTTACCGGAGGTAGGCACAGTCTGGTTATATGCCCGGGCAAGTCTGGTGATTGAATCAAGCAGAATAACCACATCGTTGCCATGCTCAACCAGTCTCTTTGCCTTCTCAAGCACCATTTCGGCTACCTGAACGTGCCGTGTTGCCTGCTCGTCAAAGGTGGAAGCTATAACCTCACCTTTAACATTCCGGCGCATGTCCGTTACCTCTTCAGGACGTTCATCGATCAGAAGAACAATGAGGTAAACCTCGGGATGATTGGTGGTAATAGCATTGGCTACCCGCTGAAGCAGGATGGTTTTACCTGTTCTCGGCGGAGAAACAATCAGTCCCCGCTGGCCCTTTCCGATAGGACAGAAAAGGTTTATCATCCTGGTGGATATTTCACCCTTTTCACCCTCCATGTTAATCCGTTCATCCGGATACAGGGGAGTAAGGTTATCAAAGGGGATTCTCGTCTGTGCCTCGGAAGGATCACGGAAGTTGACGGAATCAACCCTGAGCATTGCAAAGAAGCGCTCACCCTCTTTGGGAGGACGAATATGTCCGGAGACAGTATCACCGGTTCTCAGGTTGAACAGACGGATCTGGGAGGGCGAAATGTAAATATCATCCTGCCCGGGAAGATAACTGTTCTGGGGAGAACGGAGAAATCCGTATCCGTCGGGGAGAATTTCCAGTGAGCCATATGCCGTAATGGCACCGCCCACTGAAGTATGCGCCTTGAGGATAGCAAAAATAACTTCCTGCTTCTTCATGGATCCCAGATTATCGGGAGAAACGCCTTTATCAATGGCAAAGGCTCTGAGATCTCCCATATTCATTCTGGTAAGTTCGTTGATACTCAGCTTATCCCGCTCTTTGCCGGAGTTTCCGTTATTCCGGTTTGAAGGCGCAGATGAGGCCTGTTCGGGGTAGAAGTTTTCCGCTGCTGCCGACTCTGAGGCAGAACTGCCGGTTTCCGGCGCGGAAGCTGTTTCAGAAGGGATTTCATCCTCCATGGATGAATCCTTAATAAGTTCAACCCGTATTTTCTTCTTTTTCGGCCGCTTCCTGGGGACAGCGGTTACATCTGATGAACCGTTGTCGGATTCTCCAGGATCACCGGCTTCTACAGCTTTTCGCCGGATTTTGCGCTTTTTCGGGGCATCATCCTGGATGCCTGCTGGATTTTCTGCCGCAGTATTTGCTGTTTCATTGTCCTCAAGACTCAGTTCATTCTGGGCCATTTCGGAGGTTTCCACTATTGTCTCCTCATGTTCATTGCTCCCGGGAGTGTGCGTTCAGCACAGGAGTTTGTATGTAATCCATAACGTATGGGATAAACAACACTTCTACCTTGGAAGGCAATCATGATTTGGATTTCCGTTTAATATTAGGAGGTCTGGTTCAGGAAAAGAACGCAGACAATAAATGCGTGATGCGTTAATAAAAAGTATACCTACCTATCCATGAGGTGTCAAGTAAAGGGCTGCCTATTTGATTTGCACAACCCGCAAGAGCAGTTGCAGCAGCTTTTTTGCGCACATTCTCCCGGTCTCCGGAAAAACGGCAGCAGAGAGTAGTGCTCTGCCCCTTTGCTTCAAAAGAGAACCAGACCGTGCCGACAGGCTTGGCAGGGGTACCGCCTCCAGGCCCGGCGATGCCGGAAACAGCAAGTGCCGCATCAGCACCTGAAACCCGTAATGCACCTGCAGTCATACTGCGTACAGTCTCTTCTGAAACTGCACCATAATCTTTCAGGGTATCAACCCCGAGAATACGTTCTTTGGCGCTGTTGGCATAGGTCACCATGGAGCCCCAGAAGATATCGGAACTGCCGGAAACAGCAGTTACCAGTTCGCCGGCCATACCGCCGGTGCAGGATTCCGCCATAACCACTGTTATTGAAGCAGCAACCGCTGCCTTAACCAGGATAGAACCGGGTTCAGAAGTAAATTCATAGATAAACGGAGAAAAAGCGCTTATTACTGCTTTCTCCAGCTCAGCATCGTCCTGCGAAGATAAACTTAATATGCTGCCGTACTCCCATGGCTCAACATTCATATCTGCCGACAGATTAATCGCCAGATCTGCCGCACGCGCCTTGACCCCTTCAGGAGTAAGACCGCATACAACAAAAGAAGATAGAGCTGTGGTTTTCTGATCAGCCATTGGTATGGGTAAGTATCTTCTTCAGCTTATCCGGTTTTGCAGAAAAGATATCAACACTCTCTCCTTCGGGGAGCATATCACAGCGTCCTTTGAAAGAAACGCCTTCTGCAACCTTCAGACTCGAGGTTTTGATATTTCCAACCACCTGTCCGGTGGACTCTATCTCAAGCCTTTCATGGGCCAGTATATTACCGACAACCGTCCCCGCAACGACAACGGACCGCACAACGATATCCGCTTCGACTCTGGCACCTGCAGCAATATGCAGGGTTCCGGGAGATTCGATTTTCCCCGAATATTTACCTTCTATGCGAAGTGAAGTTGAGAACTTGAGATCCCCGGTAAAGCGGGTGGTCTGTCCAAGGGTGGTGGTTGGTCTGTCAAGATTGTTGGGGTCAAGAATTGCCATGTAAAAAGTATTCCGTTTATTTTGTTTTCATTACAAACACGCCATCCCAATCTTCGGGAGGCGGATTCTCAATGTAGTGTTTACAGCGCAGGTAATACACCTTGGAAGGTCCGTCATCGGGCAGGATTTCCAGGGCTTTTGCAAAACAGTTCCGGGCATCATCAAAATTCATTAATTTGTAATGTCGCCGTCCTTCTGCAAAGAGATCAAGAACTTTTTGTTTTTCTTCACTGATCACTGGGATACTCCGGAAATCTCCTGATTCTCCTTCCAGCTGGCAAAATGTTTCTGAAACTTGTCTTCCAGGTCAGCCATAATATCACCCAGTTTGCCCTCTTCCTCAACATCAGTCTTCGACTTGAGATCCTGAATTTCATCTTCAAGGCCGCGGAGGGTTACCAGGACCTGCTTTGTTTCGCTGCGTACAGCCTCGACAAAGGCAGCAACATCATCTGTTTTTGCAACATCAAGCTCTTCAACCCGCTGCGTAAGGGCCTCTACAGGCGCTTTCAGATGCTCGGTAAAATAGATAAGAGACTGGTTAAGGGATTCTATGGAGGCAATCTTGCGCTGTTTCAGCACAACCTGACGAGACAGTTCCCGCCCCCGGAGTACTGCACGAATCCGTGCAAGAACTTCAGAAAAATTGAAAGGCTTGGTAATATAATCTTCTACACCAAGTTCAAATCCCTCAATCTTATCCTTCACATCATCCATGGCGGAAAACATTATAATGGGAATATCCCGGAACTCGGCATACTCTTCGCTCTTTTTCAGAATCCGTGTCAGCTTCCATCCCGACATCTTGGGCATTATATTATCGAGAATAATAAGATCAGGCCGTTCAACGGGGATCTTCTCAAGGGCATCTTCACCGTCTTCGGCTTTATTTACTTCAAACCCCAGTTTGCTCAACATTACGTCGAAGAAATCGCGGTTGATAGGCTCGTCATCTACTATAAGAATTTTCGTCTTCGTTTCCATACTCATTCCTGATATATATATTCCTACATGTGGCTTTACTTGTCAATGTCGACTTGATTTCACTGTTCCCGGGTGTCGCGAGATCTCTGCATAAAGGCCCGAATAACGCCTGCAACCAGGGCGGCAATGCCACCGAGAAGCATCAGCCATGCAAACCAGTCGCCGAAACGGGAATATATGCTTTTTGAACCGGTATAAACCGGGACATTACCTACAAGGTAATCTGATGTAAAGGGAGTAAGTTCCTGCACCATCCGTCCATCGGGGTCGATTATACAGGTAATGCCCCCGTTAGTGCTCCGCACCATACTGCGGCGGTTCTCCACCGCCCGGAAGACAGCCATGCCGGCATGCTGCATCTCCGAAGCCACCGAACCGGACCATGAGTCATTGGTAATATTGACAATAACCTCGGCTCCGGCCAGAACAAATTCACGGCTCAGATAGCCGAAAACATCTTCAAAGCAGATGGGGGTAGAAAATTTAACTCCCCGGGAGTTGAATACCGTATATTCGGTTCCCTTTTCCCAGAAATGGGTATCCGCCTCAACAAGCATACGGTGCATGGCAGACAGAGTTTTTTCATAGGGAAAATGTTCGGTAAAGGGAACAAGGTGAGTCTTCTTGTAAATATCCAGAACCTCGCCCCGGTCAAAAAGGATGGCCGCGTTGTAATCAACGGGCTCAAGAGGCTTTCCTGGAGCCGCTCCGTTTTCGGCATGATCATTTCCAACCAGAAAGGGCACATCCTGTACTGCAAGATAATCAAGGAGATCACGCACCAGCTCATAATGAGGCCTGCTTGTGCGGTAGCGGTTATGCCAGTCGATCCGCGGCACAAATGCTGTTTCAGACCAGATAACAATTTCCGGATCCTCTTTCAGTGCTTTATCACTGAGATCGATCAAAGTATCAAGGGCATCCCGGTAAGCATCCACATTACTGCGCCAGGGATCTTCGTTCTGCTGTATGAGGGCTACTTTCCACTGCTTTTCAGAGGAATAATCCTGCATTGAAATAGCTCCGCCACCTATGACCAGAAGCATGAGGCCCGCATAAACTAAAGCTTCAAGCTTATGCACCCCTATAAACTGCAAAAAATCGTCCTTTTTCAGCTTCTTAAGGGCATTGCCCAGAAAGGCGGAGGGAAACAAAACCAGTACCGAAACACCCCACATACCGGTAATGGAAGCTATTTGAATGAGGGGAAGAAACTCATACTGAGAATACCCGAGATTTCCGTAAGGATACCCCAGAAATCCCTTGGTGCGTAAAAGTTCATAGCCCATCCAGAGCAGAACCTGAACAAGATAACCATAACGGGGAAACAGACGGTCTGCCGCCTTCAGCAAGGGAAAAAGAACAAGAAAATAGGCGGAATAGATAAGGGGCACAATAAAAATGGCCAGCGGATGAAATATCGCCAACCAGTAGTTAAAAATGGCATAGCAAATAAGCCCGTACAGCCATCCCAGAATAAATGAACCAAACCATCCGGAACGGTGAACCACTATAAAAGCCGGGATTATGGAAAAAAATGCGAGAACTCCCCATCCCCGGTATGAGAGAAAACTGGGGAATGAGAGCGCGAAAATCAGGGACGAAAGGGTCAACAGGGCAATGTTTATAAGAAACTGCACCAGATTACCCATCAGCTTCTGCGGGTTGATCACGGTTTTCATCCTTGAGAACAGAACATGTTATTAAGGTGTTATCAGGATCTGAGGGGCCAGGCCAGCTGTTTAAGCTCTTTACCGGGGCGGAATACCGCAACCCCATGAGCGTTGACCGGCACTATTTCGCCGGTCTTCGGATTCCTGGCTTTCTCCCGGCCTTTTCTGGTTCGGATCTCAAAAGTCCCGAAGCCGCGCAGCTCGACAACACGGTCAGTCTGCAAGCCTTCCTTAAGCTCGTCAAAAAATTCATCGAGGATACGATGGACATCTTTACGGTTTACGCCGGTTCTCTCGAAAATGTTATCGATAATTTCGGCTTTCGTGAGCTTGTTACTCACCTGCTTAAGCTCCTTTCTCGTCGATCCAGATACGGGAGCGGAGACGAGGCTGCTTAAGCCTCGGCTCCTTGCTTCAACTGTTTAAGAATCTTGTTGAGTCGAGATTTTTTTCTCGCTGCGGTATTCGCGTGATAAACACCCTTACCGGTAGCGGTATCAATCAATTTGGTAACATACTGAAAGCGGCTTTCTGCTTCAGTTGCGTCATTTTCTTTTACAGCGCTTAAAAAGCTCTTTCTTGCTGTAAGAATGGCGCTTTTTCGAACACGGTTACGCATACGGCGTTCCCGGCTCTGTCGGTGCCGCTTTGCGGCCGAACCTTTTCCAGGCACTTACAACCCCCATGTTGGTATAATCAGGTTGGCTTTGAACTGGTACACTACCAGATAAATCCTTTCCTGTCAAGAGAATAAGAGGCCGCACGAGGTGCGGCCTCATCAATCACAAAAAAATGTTTCTAACGGAAATCCCGCGGCCGTCTTTCAGTGCGTTTGCACTTTTCACATTCCGCAACATTTCTAAGCCGTCCATTGGCGAAAATAGACTTCATTTTTACTTCGCCGCCGCAGGGGCACTCAAATTTCTGGGTCGCGGAACCTGCACGGGCGTTCTTACTTATCTGTGCCATCGTTTAACTCCTTTTCGGATTTATAATTACACAACGACATTCAGTATCGCCGTGATCCATTTCCGGGTTTGTGAAAATCGTGGCTGAATTTAGCACGCTCTGGCTCAGGGAGTCAATAGTTCTACTCTTCCATCCGGACAATACGCCAGCGGCGGGACTCCTGATCCCTTTCAAAATTATCCAGAGGCTGATCTGTTATCCCGCCTTCAGAGGAATGAAGCTTTACCATCCTGGACAGAACATTCACCTCTGCAACCTTGTATGTGAGGCCGCCGAAGGGAAGTCGTGCACCTTCCGGCGGAAATGTCCGCTTCTCTTCTTTGTAGAAATCATACTCATAAGAGAGACAGCAGAGAAGACGGCCGCAAGGCCCGGAAATTTTCATTGAATTGAGGCTCAGATTCTGCTCTTTAGCCATCTTGATGGATACCGGATTAAGTTTATCCGTAATGCCGTTACAGCAGAGCACTCGTCCGCATACAGCAACACCGCCGAGTACCCTGGATTCATCACGCACACCAATCTGGCGAAGCTCAATACGCGTCTTGAAGATTGCCACAAGATCCTTGACCAGTTCGCGGAAGTCAACCCGGGCTTCAGCAGAAAAGAAAAAGAGCAATTTTGACTCATCTTCAAGATAATGGGCGGAAACCAGCTTCATATCCAGCTGGCGGGCTTCAACCTTCTCCCGGCATATGCTCAGGGCTTCCCGCTCCCGTTCGATATTGGCTTCATATCTGGCAAGGTCCTGCTCATCTGCCTTCTTGATAACGCCAACCTCATCACTATTCTTGCTGTTTGCCTCATGACAGCAGGAAGGCCCTAAAACCTCAGCAAGGTCTTTTCCATAGCGGGAGTTAACCACCACATTGTCTCCTCTCTGCAGCGCTTCGGCTGCAGGATAGACAATATGATGAGTTTCGCTTGAATGCTTTATCTTTATCCGGTAACAACAAGTCTCAACAGGATTTTCCTGATTATTATCCATAGTACATCCTCAGTCTTCCGGAAATAACCGGTTACTCAACCGGCTATATCAACCAGAAGACCCTGAATTTCTTCTACCCTTTTAAGGATTTCAAGTTTATCAGCCTGATTCTGCAGCACCCCCGCAGCAAGCTGTTCAAGTTTGCGATCCACCACAGCAATCAGGGTGTAGCGCTTGGGCTGCTTGAAGATACTTAACCGTGCGCCTTCCTGGTGTTCCAGCTGCCTGTTGTTCTTCACAACAAAGTGCAGAAAACGCTGAACGGCTTTCTTATACTGCATTACGTTCCGCATGCCCGGATCTTCCGCAAGATTTTCTCCCGCAGAGTGAATCTCATCCAGAAGCGCTTCAAGATCCGCTTCAGTAAGATCCATATCCGGCATGACAGTACCGGCACCGGAGCTTTCCTGTAATGTAGACAGAAAACCGCCGGATACCTTCTTCTTTTTATCTACCCGCTTTTTTTCAGCCTGCCTGAATGGAATAGCAGACCCTGTCAGCGGATCAATTCTGTCCATCAGGCCCCAAAAGGCTGGTATGCCCTGGCATCGTCGGTGATATTTTCAAGATCCTCGCTGTCTCCGGCGACAGTACACTCTCCATGAAAGATAACCCCGGATTCCACAATCATCTTCGGGGAACGGATATTTCCCAGTACAAGGCCGCTGGAAAGAATAACAACCTTCTCACTGCACTGGATATCACCCTTTACTGCACCGCCGATTACAACCGTACGGGCACTGATCATGCCTTCTACCCGGCCGCTCTTGCCCACCAGAACCTTGCCTTCCGTACGGACAGATCCCTGGTAGTCTCCGTCGATTCTTAGAAGACCGGACAACTCTATGTTGCCTTCAAAGCGGGTCCCCTCTCCAATAAATGAATTAATAAAAGCGCCGTCGGCACCGATTACATCGCTCATCTTAATAAAAACCGTCTCTTTTTAGGAAATCGTACATAATACTACCCGCTGTACTGGAATTTATCAAGGAGAGTTATACAAAGAGACAAAAAGAGAAGAAGGTATTTTCTGTTTCTGCTATTTAATATTAAGGAAGCGGGCAGGATCTACAACCTGAGATCCGATACGGACTTCATAATGCAGATGAGGACCGGTTGAGAGTCCTGTTGAATCCATAGTTCCGAGCTTCTGTCCCTGGGTTACCGTATCACCCTCGCGGACAAAAACCCGGCCCATATGGGCATATTTGGTATAGAACCCGTACTTATGCCGGATAAGGACGTAATTACCAAATCCAAGGGGCTCATATTTTCGTTCTACGATCTTTCCATTGGCAGAGGCAATAATCGGGATACCATAGCCGTATGCAATATCAATCCCTTTATGCAGATACCACTGATGGGTAAAGGGATGCTCTGCAGGACCGAAATGGTTGGTTATGCGACCAATACCGCCTTCAACGGGCCAGATGGAGGGAAGATCATACAGAAGGTCGCCCTGGGCTGAAAGCAGCTTTGATATACTCTCCAGTGATTTCGAGGAATCAAGAAAGAGGGCTCCCATACTCTGGAGATCACTCAACTCCCGCATTACCCCTTCCTGCTGCTCCTCCATACCGAGGAAGCTGGAAAGGTCACCCTCGGCACTGGGCTGGGGAGAAGTTCTCTCCTGAAGTCCCAACGTGGAAAGAGCTTCATTGAGGGATGTTTCAAAAACACGGGAAGACTTTTTCAGGGTTGTGATCTCATCACGGATCAGTTCAAGGTTTGCCTGGGTATTTTCCAGAGAAGCAGAGCGGTTCTGCAGCAGGGAGGAGATACCGGAAAAATGAGTTCCGTAAAAGAAGAAAAAGGAGACAACTCCCGAGAGAAGAACAGCAAAGAAAACCATTGCAAAAACAGAGATCTTGAAATTGAAGATCTTCTTTTCTGAATGGGGAATAAACATAACCGTGAATCGCTGGCGTCCGAGGGCTATAAGCCGGCTGAAGAAGTTGCCGATGGAGGAAAAAAGCCTGAAGAACAGTCTGCCAACGGTGAGAAATACTTTATTCTCTACCTTTTTATACTGGTTAGCGGGGGACACAACCTACTCCTCGGGGACTGCAGTCAAAAGCCCGGAACGGTGAAAGACTACCATGTTGGCAAAACTTTGTCAAATAATTATTGACGACAACAGGACTTCGTGGTATTTTGGCCTTGTATACGCCACGAGTCCGCGTAATCCTCACACACTGGATGCCAACATGAAGTTTTTTGACACTCACGCTCATATAGGGCTTATCAATGAGGACCCCATTGATCAGCTTATAATTGTTTCCGAGGCCAAACAGGCCGGGGTTCAGCATATTGTCTCCATCTGCAATAATCTGCAGGATTTTTTTCAGGTATATGAAAACCTGAAAACTGCTAACCATATATATCACAGTATCGGCGTTTCCCCCTCAGAAGTTGCGCATCCCGGCAAAGAATGGGAAAGAAAAGTTATCGAAGGCGCCGCTTTTGAACGAATTGTGGCTATTGGTGAGATTGGACTCGATTATTTCCGTAAATTCGGCAACCGGGACAGTCAGATAGAGCTGTTTATCCGGCAGCTGGAGATTGCATCAAAGCTTGATTTTCCGGTGATTATTCATAACAGGGAAGCTGGTCAGGATGTTCTTGAAATTCTCAGGGAAAAACTTCCGGACAAAGGCGGAGTTCTCCATTGCTATTCCGAAGACTGGCAGTATGCCCAGAAGGCTCTGGAGCTGAATCTCTACATCTCCTTTGCCGGCAATGTCACCTATAGAAACGCAAAAAACCTGCATGAGACAGCCCTCAACATGCCCCTGGACCGGATGCTCATCGAGTCGGAAAGCCCCTTCATGGTGCCCGCAGCCTACCGGGGAAAACGTAACAGACCTTCATACATCGGCTCCACTGCAGAATTTCTTGCAGAACTCCGGGGTATAGATAAAGAAGAGATGTCGGATATTCTTTACGATAACGCCTGCCGCTTTTTCGGTATTCAGGAGTAGAAAACCCCAGGCGTGGCCTCTCCCCTTTTTCACCCCCTTACCTTCGGCTCCATAACTACTGACGGAAACATTCTGTGTGCCCCCCTGGCGGGGTACACAGATAAAGCCTTTCGCGAACTTGCCCGCTCCTTCGGAGCCTCGCTCTGCTACACAGAAATGGTCTCATGCGAAGCCCTGGTAAGGGACAACAGTAAAACCTTCGACCTTCTGGAGCGGGGAGAGAATGAAGATATCTACGGAATCCAGATTTTCACATCCTCGGAAGAAGCGGCAGGTCCGGCAGCCGCAATCCTTGCCCGTTGGAAACCTGCGGTTATTGATATCAACTGCGGCTGTCCCGTACCCAAGGTGATAAAAAACGGTGCCGGAGCGGCACTGATGAAAGATCCTGAGAAAATAGGCAGACTTGTAGCAGCAGTACGGAAGGCAACGGATATTCCGGTGAGTGTAAAAATCCGCACCGGATGGGACCACAACTCCTATACATTCATCGAAGCCGGACTTCGCGCACAGGATGCGGGAGCGGTATGCATAACCATGCACGGCAGAACCAGGAGCCAGGCCTACGGAGGCAGTGCCGACTGGGACAAGATTGCCGAGCTGAAACAGAAGCTTGATATTCCCGTAATCGGCAATGGCGACATATTCCGCGCTGATGACGCACAGCGAATGCTAGAACAGACAGGCTGTGACGGAATCATGATCGCCCGCGGCGGTATCGGCAATCCTTTTCTCTTCAGGGAAATCCGTTCACTCCTGGGAGCTGGAAACCACCTGCCCTCGCCAACAGCGGAAGAACGGATACGCACCGCCCTGACACATCTTGAACGGGTACTGGAAACCAAACCGGAACGTACAGCCATTAAAGAGATGAAAAAGCAGCTGTGCGCCTACTCAAAGGGGATTCCCGGCTCTGCCGCCTTCCGCAACAATCTTGTCCATTGTGAAAGCGCCGAAGAATACCGGAAATATTTCAATACCTTTCTGCAGGAACTGAGCTCCTCAATCTCTGAATAATTTTATGATTTTTTGTGTTTATAGTACAAATATTTGCTGAATATTCCATAGCATATTTTGCATACATTATTAAAATACAGAGTAACATCAGGAGATACCAATGAACCGAATAACCCAAAGCGACTCTATACGTTCAATTAAGCTTTCCACAGCCCTGCTCCCCCTTAAAATTCCCGTAAGCGATGCAAAAGTTCTTACAGGCCGGCAGAAACCCCTGAAAGACGTTTCTCTGCTGTTTGCGGAAATTGAGACAGAACAGGGATTTTCCGGAATGGGATTCAGCTACTCTCTGCGTGTAGGCGGAGACGGCCAGTATGCACACGCCAAAGAGATTGCCTCCCTAATTATCGGAGATGATCCCAGTGATATTGCAAAGATCTGGGACAAGCTCATGTGGGCAGGTGCCTCCGTAGGCAGAAGCGGTATTGCTGTTCAGGCCATTGCCGCTATAGACACAGCACTGTGGGACCTGAAAGCGAAACGAGCCAATCTTCCCCTGTCCAAACTGATGGGATCCTACCGGGATTCTGTCCCATGCTACAACACTTCCGGAGGCTATCTTCAGGCTTCCATCGAAGAAGTCATAGAAAAGGCTCAGGCGTCGCTGGCACGGGGAATCCGAGGGGTTAAAATGAAAGTCGGGCAGCCTGACTTTCAGAAGGACTTTCAGAGGGTAAAAGCCCTGAGGAAGGCCCTGGGAGATGACGTCCCCATTATGATTGACGCCAATCAACAGTGGGACAGAATTACCGCCATGCGTTTCGGCCGCAGCGTGGAAGAGTTTAACCTGGTATGGATAGAGGAACCTCTTAACACCTATGATGCCGAAGGTCATGCAATGCTCGCAGCCGAACTGGATACGCCTATTGCTACAGGGGAGATGCTTTCCAGTGTAACAGAGCATAAAAAACTGATTGAGCACCATTCAATTGACATTCTGCAGCCCGATGTGCCGAGAATCGGCGGCATTACCCCTTACCTGGAACTGGCAAGCCAGGCAGCCCAGGAAGGTCTCGGCATGGCCCCTCACTTCGTGATGGAAATCCACATTCACACCAGCGCATGCTATCCCTCAGAACCCTGGGTTGAACATTTTGAGTGGCTTGAACCCCTGTTCAACGAGAGGCTGGAAATCAAGGACGGCCGCATGTACCTGCCCTCCGGAAACGGACTGGGATTCACCTTAAGCGAAGAAGCCCGCAGATATACACTGGATTCTACCCTTATTAAATAATTTCTGGACACCTCTAAAAACGTGGTATTTTTGCCATAGCCAAGGAGGAGAGATTTTGTAGCGCCCGCACCCTGCACCAAAATTGTTTTGGTGCAGGGGAGGACCGCGGGAAATCTTGACGACGCAGGACATGGAGAAAAGAGTAGTTTTTAGAGCTGCCCTTTTACAAAAAACCTCACCACAGTATTCAGCCAGAAAAGACCCCTCAACCGGGGTCTTTTCTTTTTGCGGATATTGAGCATGTTGACCAGAGAGCTTAAAGGGTGGTATATCTTCTCAATGGAACCAGCTAGCGACTCCCCCAGACATTATTGCGGGGTTGTGGGTATCCACAGCGCAAACCCCGATAATATTCCGGAAAAATTATTCTATGGACTTTTCTCCCTTCAGCACAGAGGACAGGAAAGTGCTGGAATATCATACAGAAAAGAGACTCCCGAAGACGGTACCGGCCGAATAGTCACCTATAAGGACCTTGGTATGGTATCGAGCGTACTTGAACGGTACCTGAGAAAGCCCCACCCTTCCACTGTCGGCATCGGACATGTCCGCTATTCGACCAGAGGGGGCAACAGGATTGAAAACGCCCAGCCCTTTACTGCAAGCTGCAATAAAGGGTCCATCGCCATTGCCCATAACGGCAACATTTCCAATGCCTCATGCATTAACGATGAGCTCTACGAAGGGGGCCAGATTTTTCAAAGCTCCTCGGACACTGAGCTTATTCTGCACATGATAGCAAGGTCCCGGCAGCCCGACTTCCCTTCAGCCCTGAAGGAATCTGTCTCCAGACTGGAAGGTGCTTTCAGTATTGTCATGATCCACGAGGACACCCTTGTAGCATTCCGGGACCCCTGGGGATTCAGGCCTCTTTACATAGGCTTTTCCGGAGACACAACAGTGGTTGCGTCAGAGACATGTGCCCTGGATATTTTAAAGATCAGAGAGTTTCGCGAGGTAAAACCCGGCGAAATGATCTGGATCAATAATAAAGGGCTGAAAAGCGAGCAGTTTGCCGCCCCTGCAGCACCCCTTAAACGCTGTGTCTTTGAACTCATCTACTTCGCCCGTCCGGATTCTATGGTATTCGACGAGTCTGTACACTTAAAGCGCAAAGCAATGGGGGCAGCTCTTGCTCTGGATGAAACCGTGGAAGGGGATATGGTTATTCCTGTCCCGGATTCCGGCAACAGCGCAGCCCTTGGATATGCGGAGCAATCCGGACTCCCCTTTGAGCAGGGCCTTACAAGAAACCACTATGCCGGACGCTCCTTCATCATGCCAACAACCTCCATGCGTGAACTCGCCGTACGCATGAAGCTGCACCCCGTAAGGGAGGCCGTCCGGGGCAAAAAGGTCATTCTCATTGATGACTCCCTGGTCAGAGGTACCACCAGTCGGATCCTCATCCAGCTTATGCGGGAAGCCGGTGCGGCAGAGGTTCACCTCCGCTTATCATCACCGGAAATAAAATTTCCCTGCTATTACGGGATAGATATCCCCACCAGGGAAGAGTTGATTTCAAACAGTAAAAGTCCGGAAGAAATTGCAGCCCATATTAACGCGGATTCAGTCCGATTCCTCTCCCGCAAGCGTCTTCACGACTGCCTGAAAGACGGAGACGGCTACTGCTACGCCTGTTTCTCAGGTGAATACCCCCTTGAAGTCAGCGGGGCAAGTTCGTGCAGCTGATAATTTCGCTAATACTGAACAGGAGTTACAGATGAGTACCTATAAAGACGCAGGTGTAGATATTGAAGGCGGCGACCGCTTTGCACAATTTATCGCTTCAATAAAGTCGCCGGCCCTGGGGCCCGGTATCGGCGGGTTTGCAGGAGGCATGGAACTGGATATGAGCGGCTACAAGCAGCCGGTACTCCTCTCCTGCACCGACGGAGTAGGCACCAAACTGCTGGTTGCCCAGAAGCTCGGCATCTACGATACCGTCGGCATCGACCTGGTTGCCATGAGCGTTAACGACCTTATTGTCTGCGGTGCCCGCCCCATGCTCTTTCTGGACTATATTGCCGTCGGGGGACTTAATGACGATATTCTTCACCCCCTGGTACGGGGTGTAATAGAAGGCTGCGAGCAGGCCGAGTGCCGTCTGGCTGGAGGCGAAACTGCTGAAATGCCCGACCTTTATGCAAAGGATGAATTTGACCTTGCAGGGTTTGCGGTAGGCATGGTTGAAAAAAGCCGGATGCTTCCCGTAAAAGACAAAATGCAGGCAGGAGATGTGATCGTAGGTCTCCCTTCATCAGGCATCCATTCAAACGGTCTCTCCCTGGCGCGGAAAGCCATATCCGAAACAGATACCGAGCTGTTCAGAGAGCTTCTTGTCCCCACTAAAATCTACATAAAAGAACTCTCCCCCATTATTGACGCGGGCCTCATCCTCGGTGCTGCCCATATTACCGGAGGCGGACTTGAAGGCAATATAAGCCGGGTGCTTCCGGATAAGCTGAAACCGGTTCTGACAAGAGACTGGGAAGTACCTGCCATCTTTGCAGCTATTCAGGATAAAGGCGGGGTTGATACAGAAGAGATGTACCGGGTATTCAATATGGGTATAGGCATGGCCCTGATTGTTCCTGAAGCAGAAAAAGAATCGCTTTTGGAACTATGCCGCAGGGAAAACACAGAAGCCTTTGTTATCGGATCTGTTGAGCCCAGGGAACAGTAACACATGGGAAAGATTGCAGTCTTCGCCTCCGGCAACGGATCCAACTTTCAGGCTTTTATTGATGCCTTCAAAACGACGGAGCACATTATCAGTGTTCTGGTCTGCGACAGACAGAAAGCCTATGCCCGGACCCGTGCAGCCGAGGCCGGAATCCCCGTTGAAGATCTGCGCTACACAAAGAACACGGACAGACAGGAACTTGAAAAGGAGCTGCTCAGGCGGCTTGAGCCCTACCAGCCGGAGCTTATAGTGCTGGCCGGGTTCATGCGCCTTCTGACTCCGGTTCTGATCGATGCATTTCCCGGTCGAATCATAAATATCCACCCGAGCCTGCTGCCGAAATACCCGGGAACCCACGGCATCGAAGAGAGCTATGCCTCCGGGGATGCCGAGCTTGGAGTAACCGTTCACCGGGTCGATTACGGCCTCGATACCGGTCCGGTAATACAGCAGGGCAAAATACGCCGCATAGAAGGTGAGAGCCTTGAAGCATTTGAAGAGCGTATTCATGCCCTTGAACATCGCCTCTATCCTGAGGTAATCTTGGGTATCCTTGAAGGATATTCAACCCCTGCAAACACTTAATACACGTTAGGGTCTTCGCGTCGAAAGACTGCCGAATAACATCAATTTCAATCTGAGGAGCTAAACCTTTGAAGGTACTTATCGTAGGTTCCGGAGCCCGAGAACATGCTCTTGCCTGGAAATTCAATGCCAGCAAACGAATATCAGGTCTTTATATAGCACCGGGTAATGCCGGAACAGCCGAACTGGGAGAAAATGTCCCCGATGTAGATCCGGAAGATCCCGCGTCTATTCGTGAAGCCGCCGTAAAGCTTGGTGTCAGCCATGTTTTTGTAGGCCCGGAAGTTCCCCTCGCAGCAGGTGCTGTTGATGTCCTGAAAGAAGCGGGAATAGCCGCAATCGGACCGGAAAAAGTTCCTGCCCAGCTTGAATCGAGCAAACAGTTCTCCAAGGAGTTCATGTTCCGGAACAATGTCCCCACAGCAGAAAGCATAGAGATTAGCTCCCTTGACCAGCTGGAAAAAGAGTTCGACAAGCGCAACACAAAGGTAGTCCTGAAAAAGAGCGGCCTTGCCGCCGGTAAAGGTGTACTGGAGTCAGACAATAAAGCCGAACTGCTCAGCTTTGCCGAGAAAGTACTGAAAGATGATGCACTCATCCTGGAAGAGTTCCTCACCGGATATGAGATCTCCATATTCCTGCTGATGGACGGAAAAGACTACCGCATCCTGCCCACCTGTGCAGACTTTAAAAAAGCCGGCGAAAATGACACCGGACTGAATACCGGCGGCATGGGTTCCATATGCCCGGTACCAACAGTAACGGGCAGCATGATCGCAGATATCGAAGAGAAGGTACTCAAACCTACGGTTGAAGGATTGCGGAAAGACGGCCTCATGTACACCGGCGTGCTCTACGTTGGACTCATGATGACCGAAGCAGGCCCTAAAGTACTGGAATATAATGTACGCTTCGGAGATCCCGAAGCCCAGGTGCTTATCCCGTTGATTGAGTCTGATTTCGGCAACCTTATCGATGCAATGGCCGGAGGCAAACTGGCCGATTTTCCCCTGCGCATATCCGAACGCAGCGCCCTTGGCGTCGTAGTTGCCGCAGAAGGTTACCCTGGATCCTATCCCAAGGGAACACTGGTAGAAAAGCTGCCGAAAAAAAACGAAAAAGAATCAGTAACATTTCATGCGTCCACCCTGAATGATGGTGATGACGCTGTTGTTACCGGCGGCGGACGCTGTTTTACCGTGGTGGGATTCGGCTCAAGCCTCCTCAGCGCCCGGGTCAAGGCTTATGACGCTGTTCAGGATGTAAAATTCCGCGGCGGCTGGTACCGGCCCGATATCGGCAAGAAATTCTTTGTAGACGCACAATAACCGTCCACCAGAGTTCAGGAGAATAGAAGAATGAAAGATGTACTGTTTCTTATTGGTTCCGAATCTGACAGAGATGCGGTAAAACCCGGTCTTGATCTGATGCAGGAAAAGGGCATCAGCAACGACCTCAAAGTATATTCAGCTCACAGAAACCTGGAAGAACTGCAGGTTTTTCTCAAGGAAAATGAGAATGAATACAAGATTATCATAGCCGCTGCAGGCCTTTCAGCAGCACTTCCGGGCGTGGTTGCCTCCATTTCTTCCAAACCGGTACTGGGTATACCCCTCGTAGCCGGCCCCTTAAGCGGAATGGATGCACTTCTCTCCATTCTGCAGCTCCCCAAGGGTATTCCCTGCGCCACCATGGGAATAGGCAAACAGGGCGTACTCAATGCCGTACACCTTGCCGAAAGGATGCTGAAAATCAACTGTTAAACAACAGTATCCCTGCATGAAAACAAGAGAGGGTTGCTTGTCATTTTGCCAGCAACCCTCTACTATCTACTTCTATGAAGCAAGATATTACCGATGCCATGACCAGAATCAGATCTGACTACTCCCGGCTGCTGCCGGCGGCACTACTGCTGCTCTGGTCTTTGAATGCACTTTTTTCAATCTTCGCCACCGGGTTCCGTTATACAGACTGGGCCTTAATCTCCTCCATTCTGATAAAATTACTGATTATCGGCCTGAACGGGCTTTTTTTCCTTCAGCTTCTCGTACGTGAAAACAAAAAATGGCTTAAGTACTGTAAAACCTACGCCGGTTACTTTATTGTGTTTGTCTACGTGTTCTACAACCTCCCCAGAATGTCCTGGGATATGGCAGGCATTCTTGATAACGGCACATATCTCCGCCTCTGGATATCATCATTCATCTCTACACTCTTTCCATTGCTGCTTTATATTTCCCTGTGGCTTAAACCGGTACAGGAAAAATGGGGAGTGTACGTTTCAAAAAAAGAGCAGAAACGCCTGAGGGCGGAAGAAAAAGAGAAACAGGTAAAACGCTCTCCGGCGGCGGTTATCTGGGAGAATGTAGATGCAGTTGTTCAGGCAATAATTATCGTTATTCTTCTGCAGCATTTTATTTTTCAGCTCTACGTAATTCCAACAGAATCGATGGTGCCTACATTTCTGGCCAAAGACCGGACCATGGTTACCAAGTTTCAGTCCGGCCCCTCCATCCCTCTGACTAAATGGCGCTTTCCGGTTATGAGCGAACCCAAACGGGGAGATATTGTTGTATTCCAGAAACCAACCTACGAGTACAAAAGTCTTGCCCGGCGCATTTTTCAGCAGGTTATTTTTTATATGACCCTCACCATGGTAAATATCGATGAAGATGAATACGGCAATCCCCGGAAACAGTTTATTGTAAAGCGTCTTGTAGCCGAACCGGGAGAGAAGATCTTCATGGTGGACGATGTTCTATATGTGAAAAAAGACGGCGAAGAGTATCACCCCCTTGAGGCAGACAGAGATTTCTCCAACGTCGACCTGTACACTGAACCCGCTTCAGTAGTTGAAAAAATTGAATGGATCCGTGTTGACAGTGCACGGAGAGCCCGCTTCGACGCAATTGATGAAAGAAAAAACAGTCATACCCTGGGTTCACTCGCATTGAGCCTGGAACAGGCCCAGCAGGACCTCACAAAACTAAGCAGTCAGTTTTCCCGGGAAGATGTGAATTTCTTCAGAGAGTACTACCTGTCACCTCTGGCAGAAAACAATGGAAAAACAGTTGATCATTACATAGAGGCATGGGAATACAGTTTTGAAAAATATGGTGTTCACGAAAGTCAGAACCTGCTCATGAAACCCAACCCGCTTGATAGAGAACTGTATGAGCTGCTCCTGCTCTACAGAAACCTCACCGATGAGCCGGGCATAATCCAGAATTACACTCAGGGAGCTATAACTTCTGCCATGGCAGGAGCTTCCGACCCATACATTGAATCGACCAAGAAGGTGAATCTTCTGTATAAGATTGATCAGACAAACCGTCTTGCAGCGTACAGCGAAAGTATCCTTAAAAAGCTGCCTCTCAACAGCATTGCAGGGGAAAGATTATCCATGCGTCAGCAGGATGATCAACTTATAGATTACATACATTTTTACGACAGCCGGAACTTTCCGGTAACACCTGCGGGAGACGGTACCTATATCCCCGAAGGAAGCTTTTTCCTTATGGGTGACAACCGGTACAACTCACTGGATTTCCGTTTTTCCGACGACCCCTCCAGACAGAAGTCACTGGATCCGGATGACCCATTTTCCATACAGTACCGGTCTAATCTTGAGCCCCATCTTTTAGATGATGATTATATTCTTGGAAAAGCGGTAATGACCTTCTGGCCGCTGAACCGGTTTCGCCTGACAAACTGACAGGGCTGTCTACCAGCCCTGCTGACGGCGAATTTCATAGAGGATGACTCCCGTGGCAACGGAAACGTTGAGGGAGTCTACTTTACCTCTGGTTGGGATGGCAATTTCAGCATCACAGTTTTTTGCCAGCAATGCGGACAGCCCCTGCCCTTCACTGCCCATCACCAGAGCAACCCTTCCACGCAGATCAGTCTGATTGATGTTCCCACCGCCCATGGCTGCACCGTAAATCCAGAACTGCTTCTTTTTCAGCAGTTCCACTGTTCTGTTCAGATTCTTGACTTGGGCATGAGGCACATGATGTACAGCTCCCGCCGAAGTGTTTGCTACAACTTCGGTTTCGGATGCAGAACGCCTTTCAGGAAACAGCACGAAATCGGCCTGAAACTGATCGGCAGAACGGAGGATAGCCCCGAGATTATGAGGGTCGGTTATTCCATCCAACAGCAGGACAAGCACGTTTTCACGGGAATCATCAAGCTTCTCCATAAACTCTTCAAAAGAAGAGCCCATCCTTGCGGCCACTATTTCGAGGGCAATACCTTTGTGATCCCGGCCGGTTATCTTGCTTAACTCATCCGATGTGATTCGCTGTACAGGAGTACGCTTTTTTCCTGCAAGCTCTTCAATTTTTTTAATCCGAGGTCCTTTCCCGGAAATATAAAGCCGGCCGCTTCCTCGGGATGCTGCCGCCAATGCCTCTTCTATGGCATGAAAACCAGTTAAAAACTCACTGCTCACCGAATGATTTCACCTTGTCAATTTCCCCGTCAAAGTCAGTATCCTGCTCATATCGGTTAATATAAATACCTTCAGTCAGATATACCCAGACATCTACTTTGGTATCAAAATTCGTATCTATTTCCCGCCGCTGAAGAACATCATTGGCAAAATAGTAAAAATCATCCATTTCACCGTCCCGGTTGTAATCGAGATGTTCCTCAATACGTTGATTATCCTTATTAAATACGTGAACATAATCTATGGCACCGTCAAAATCACTATCGTAATAGATGGCACTTCGATTGCCCTTATCATCAAATGCTGTCCAGGTATCAGGCTTCCCGTCTCCGTTCTCGTCGGTGGACACCTGGTTATTGGCAAAGAGAAAACCGGCAAAAATAAGGGCACATAAAACAATCAGAAGTTTCCGCATAAAGACAAATCCTCGGCAGGAATTTTTGAAGAGTTAGCTTCACTTCTGACTATCGGCAGAGTATGACAGTATCTTAAGACGGCTCCCCGGAAGACTCGGTTTTCTCTATAAGCCGGTTAACCTGGATACTGAGCTCCTGAAGTCTGTCCTTTGACCGGAGCTTGACCCGCACCCCCTGTTCGCCCTGAAGGACCCGGTCTATATCCTTGGATATACGGTAAACCGGACCGGCTATTCTGTGGGAATAGCGGAGCCCGAGAAAAGAGAAAACCACCATAAGTACCAGGTTATTCACCAGGATTACCGGAAGAACAATCTCCCAGCGTTTTACCCCGACTATAGACTCCGTAGCCGGAACCTTTACAATCTTCTCAACACCGTTCTCGATTACTGTAGTCTCACGGGTAACCTGACGGTCGATGGTAATAAATTCCTTGAAAATATTCTCTCCGGCCATACTGGAAAGCCAGTAGTAGCCTCCTATAAGGAGAGAAAATATAAGCAGCGCGGCGAGGATGGAAAAAAGGAAGGCAGAAACCATCCTGTACTGAAAGTTTTTATCTATGACAATCTGTTTCCGTTTTTTTGCTGCCACATCAGCCTCCCTTTTTTACTTTAATGCAATTACCGCAGCCGGGAAAGAGGAATCGGATCGGGAGTGCTGTTTTCCCCTTCGATTTCCGCGAATTCCTTTAAAATACCCTTGGCTTTACCGGAAAGCTTGGTTGGAATTTCCACGCTTATCTTAATGTACATATCCCCCCGGGTCTGGGAATTATGCAGATGCGGAACGCCTTCGCCACGAATACGCAGAATTTTTCCATTCTGTGTTCCCGCAGGTATTTTCAGCTTGATCTTCTTATCATCCAGGGTAGGAACCATAATCTCACCACCAAGGGCTGCCTGGGTTATAGATATGGGAATTACACAGTAGAGATCATTGCGGTCCCGCTCAAAAAACTTGTGAGGTGCTACACTGATATATACATAAAGATCACCCGCCGGGCCGCCGTTGGGGCCGGAATCTCCCTGACCGGGAATATTGATTCGTTTGCCGTGTTCAATACCTGCGGGAATGGTAACCTTGATTTTCTGGTTCTTCTGCTGTACACCGCTGCCGTGACAGCTGGTACAGGGATTTTCAATAATGTATCCCTCGCCGGAACAGGTTGGACAGGGAGAAGCGATGGAAAAGAAGCCGGAGCTTCTCCTTACCTGACCGGACCCTCCGCAGGTGGGACAGGTTTTCCGACCGCTCCCTGAGCTTGTTCCCTTACCTTCACAAGTGGGACATGAGGCGTTCTTGCGGTAGGAGATTTCCGTCTTTGTGCCGAATACGGCATCCCGAAAGCTGATTTCAAGGTTAAACCTCAGGTCTGCTCCCCGGTTAGCCGCCCCGGAAGATCTACGCCGGCCGCCACGGCCTCCGCCGCCAAAGAAGGAATCAAAAATACCGCCGAAATCTCCGAAGATATCTTCAAAATCACGGAAAACAGTGGAGTAGTCATGACCGCCGCCTCCGGCCATACCCTCAAGACCGGCAAAGCCGAACTGGTCATATGTCTGCCGTTTCTGCTCATCACCCAGGACTTCATATGCCTCGGTAGCTTCTTTGAAACGCTCTTCTGCCTCTTTATCTCCGGGATTCTTATCGGGGTGATTCTGGACCGCAAGCTTGCGGTAGGCTTTCTTTATATCTTCTTTATTCGCATCCTTGGCTACCCCAAGGACTTCGTAGTAATCGCGTTTTGCCAAAGCAGCATCCGTCCTTCAAAAAAACTTTACCCCCCGGCATCTCCGGGAACAGAAAGCGCCCGGAACGGCAAACCGCTCCGGGCTCTGATTGCAAGGCTTTAAACCTTACACAGCTTAATTATCTTTTTCGTCATCGTCGACTACTTCGTAATCGACATCTTCAACATTGCCGGAATCATCCGGTCCGGAGGCATTCTGAGGGCCATCTCCACCGGCAGCCTGCTCGCCGGCACCTGCAGCACCGGCCTGCTGGTCAGCACCTGTCTGCTTGTACATCTCTTCAGCAAGCTTGTGTGAGGCCTGTGTAAGGGTCTGAATCTTGGCTTTGATATCTTCTACACTGGCAGAATCAAGACTTCCCTTGAGATCATCCAGAGCAGTCTGAATTGCCTGCTTGTCAGCATCGCCAACCTTGTCACCGTACTCACTGAGGCTCTTCTCGGTTGCATAAATCAGGTTGTCCGCTTCGTTGCGTACCTCGATTTTTTCGCGCTCTTTCTTGTCTTCCGCAGCGTGGACTTCAGCGTCTTTAACCATGCGGTCGATCTCATCCTCGGAAAGTCCGGAAGAGCTTTCGATACGGATCTTCTGCTCTTTTCCGGTACCCATATCCTTGGCGGAAACATGCACTATACCGTTGGCATCGATATCAAAGGTTACCTCTATCTGGGGTACTCCTCTGGGCGCGGCCGGGATTCCCACAAGATCAAAACGGCCGAGGGTCCGGTTCTGGGTTGCCATTTCCCGCTCACCCTGAAGCACGTGAATAGATACCGCAGTCTGATTATCAGCAGCAGTAGAGAAAATCTGGCTCTTCCGGGTAGGAATGGTAGTATTCCGCTCAATAAGCTTGGTGAAAACTCCTCCGAGAGTCTCGATTCCCAGAGAAAGGGGAGTAACATCCAGAAGGAGCACATCCTTTACATCACCACCGAGAATACCTCCCTGGATAGCTGCACCCATGGCCACAACTTCATCGGGGTTTACACCTTTATGGGGTTCTCTCTGAAAGAGATCCTTAACCAGCTGCTGCACCGCAGGCATACGGGTGGAACCACCCACAAGAATAACCTCATCGATATCTGAAGGAGAAACACCGGCATCTTTCATCGCCTTGAGACAGGGCTCACGGGTTCCTTTAACCAGATCATCAACCATCTGCTCGAATTTCGCCCGGGTAAGGGTATACTGCAGGTGTTTGGGGCCGCTGGCATCAGCTGTAATAAAGGGAAGGTTGATTTCTGTAGACTGAGTACTTGAAAGCTCAATCTTCGCCTTTTCTGCCGCCTCTTTCAGACGCTGCAGGGCCATCCGATCCTGGGTAAGGTCAATGCCGCTGTCGGATTTGAAACTGGAAATAAGCCAGTCAATAATCCGCTGGTCAAAGTTATCTCCTCCAAGATGGGTATCACCGTTGGTGGATTTTACCTCGAAAACACCGTCGCCGAGCTCGAGTACGGAAACGTCGAAGGTTCCTCCTCCAAGGTCATATACGGCAATCTTCTCTTCTTTCTTGTCTTTGCCGAACCCGTAAGCAAGAGATGCCGCGGTAGGCTCATTTACAATACGTTTTACCTCAAGACCGGCAATTTTACCTGCGTCTTTTGTAGCCTGACGCTGAGCATCGTTAAAGTAGGCAGGTACGGTAATAACCGCTTCTGTAACCGACTCTCCAAGATAGTCCTCCGCAGTCTTTTTCATCTTCTGAAGAATAGCTGCAGAAATTTCCTGAGGTGAATACTCCTTTTCGTGAGCAAGTACCCGTACCTCGTTGCCGCTTCCCTCTTTTATCTGGTAGGGAACCATGCTGATTTCACCGGGCACCTCGCCGAAACGGCGTCCCATGAAACGTTTGATTGAGTAGATGGTATTTTCCGGGTTGGTTACTATCTGGTTCTTTGCAGGCTGACCTACAAGTCGTTCACCTTTTGCTGTAAATCCTACAATTGAGGGTGTTGTTCTCTGTCCCTCAGCGTTCTGGATTACCGTCGGCTCTCCGCCTTCCATTACGGCGACACATGAGTTTGTTGTTCCAAGGTCGATGCCGATAATTCGTCCCATTGCTAAATTCTCCTATATAATCCTTAGTCTTGATTTTCGTTTTTTTCCCCGCCGGACGCGGCAGGTTTGGGTATTCCAACCTTCACTTTCGCGTGTCTCAGTACACGGTCGTGAAGAAAATAACCTTTCAGATAATCCTCGATTACCGTCTGTTCATCCAGGCCTTCCCGCTCTTCCATACCGATGGCTTCGTGCTTCTGGGGATCAAACACCTCACCTTCGCTTTCAAACCGCTTAAGCCCCCAGTTCCGTTCCAGCATTCCGGTAAACTGCTTTTCAATCAGTTCTATACCACTGTGGAAGGACTCAAAATCCTTTGATTCCTGGGAAGACTTGATGGCCCTTTCAAAATCATCGATGATTGCTACAATATCAGATAGAAGAGACGAGTTTGCATGTTTAACAGCCTCTTCTTTTTCTCTGAACATTCGTTTACGGAAATTCTCAAAATCCGCACTCTTACGCAGATACTGGCTCTTCAGTTCGCTGTTCTCAGCCTCAAGCTCAGCCAGACGG
This sequence comes from Marispirochaeta sp., assembly GCA_963676835.2. GTDB lineage: Bacteria > Spirochaetota > Spirochaetia > JC444 > Marispirochaetaceae > Marispirochaeta. The sequence goes on along the minus strand of CAXXFF010000002.1, from coordinate 1,674,784 downwards.
GTTTGGAGAGTTTCCAGTTCATTTCCTGATGCAGCAGGGTCATCGGTAGTTGGGGTTTCCTGAACATCGGGTTCGGATGCGCCATTCTCCGGGAAGTCGATAATCTCCTGAGGCTGATTTTCGACTACCTCATCGTTCTGCTTAGACATAACTACCTCTGTCAGTGAATCTTGTGGCATAATTTACTAATACACCACAGCATCCGTCAAGTGTTGTTAAGTCCCAGCAGCAGGAACATTTAAAAAGAATGTATTTTTACCGCAGACAAGGAGTTAAGAGCCTGCAGCGTCTGCACCCTGATCCCGAAGCATGTCAGTTGCAGATACCTTCGAAATGAAACACCCCAAATCAGGTACCTGACAGAAAAGGCGGCTTACGGCGGAACTATTCCCGATCCACCGGAATCAGCCTTTTTTGGGAAGAAGCTCCAGAATAAGCTCAACCTCACCGCGGCTGAGCTTGGTTGCCCGGGCAATCTCTTCCACGGACCAGCCCTGGTGAGCAAGCTTGGTAACCACTTCGCGGGCCCCAAGGTTGGGAGCGCCCTTCTCTTTGGTTCCCCGGCGGGTCTCTTCCTTCATTATGGAACCAAGGAGCTTGACCTGCTCCTGAGCCTGTTTTCCAACTTCCTGCAGCCGGGTTTCCGTTCGGGCAAGCCACTCCCGGGCCTGCTGCATTTTTCCGGATCGCTCTTCAATATCCCTAAGAACACCATCAAGAGCTTCAAGCTTTTCCATGGCCTCATCGGCCCGGTCCTTGTTGGCGGAAAGCTGTGCAATCTCCTGTCTAATGGACTCAATTCCCCTGGGCAGTCCGGAAATCTGCCCGGTAATCTCTTTAACCCGGCCTTCCAGCTCTTCCAGAGACTGAAAGTTCTTATCCACACCAGCGGCGGTTGCATCCAGAACATTCCCCTTGCTCTCAAGGCGTTCGAACTTGAGATCAACCTCTTTCTGCACATCTTCAAGCTGCCTGAGCTGTGCCTGCAGCGAAGTGAGAGTATCATGAGAGGTAGTGACATCATTGAGCTTGAGATCAATTGCCTGGGAAAGGTTTATAAGCTTTTTGAAGTCTCCTTCCATCTCTTCGATTCTGCCCCGCTCACTGAGGAAGCGGGTAAACTTGGCACCCACCTCTTCGCCGAGTTTCTGAACCTTGACAAATTTACGCTCTGACTCCTTGATCTCCTTGCTCATGGCATCGACCCTGGCAATTTCAGACTTCAGGTCTTCCAGAGTCTCCTCAAGGCTGGTTTTCAGGGAATCCGCACGGTCAAAAATCTTGGTCTGCTCAACAAAGTTCTTCTGACGCTTGTCTATTTCCTGGAGCTTTACGGTGAGAATCTTGTACTGATCATCTATCTTGCCAAAGAGTTTGGTCTGAACTGTCTCAACCTTATCCTTGATATCTGCAGCGGATACCCTGAACTCCTTAAGAGTTTCATCGGACTCAGAAAGGAGTTCTCTGGAACGGCGCTGAAATTCAGTCAGGGCCTCTTCGGAATCCCGGGAATGTCTGTCCAGAGACTCTTCAGAACGCTTCCGCAGCTCATTCTGCAGCTCCAAAACAGATTCACTAAGGCTTTTTATCTCATTACGAATACGGGCCCGTTCCGCCTGGCTGTTCTGCACCAGCTCTTCCTGTTCTTCGGAATAGGTTTTAACCAGTTCGGCGGTATTCTCTTTTGTGGAAAGCTTGAAGCCCGAGAGATCCTCCGCAAGCTCCGCTTCCGCCTCTTTCAGCTGCTGAAGAACCTGAGCCTGCCAGACAGTAACATCCGATTTTGCCGCTTCAAGCAGAGAGGTCAGCTCCTTGCGCCCGGTTCCAAGTTCATCGCCGATACGTTTGAGCTCTGCCTGAAACTCCCGTTCGTTTCTCTTTACCTGATCCTTGATGGAGGTATCATGCTCGGTAAAGATTGTCTCAAAAGAGGCCCGGGACTGACGGCGGGCTTCCTCAACATCCTGGCGGATAGCATCCTCCAGGGACTTCATGTCCGTCTCGGTTCCGGCTATCTGCTGCTGCATCCGCTGATAGAACTGGTTCACTTCACCGCTCATGGATTCAAGCTGACCGGTTATCTCTTCCCTCACGGTATTGAGCCGCTGATCAAGATCTACCCGGTACTGCTCCTCCACATCACTCCTGCGGTTTTCAGATTCCTGGGCCAGAGTATCCAGATTTTCCCGGACTTTTTCCCGCCAATCCTGAAACTGTTCCTGCATGGCAGCACTGCGGGTCCGAAGGTCGGAGAAGAAATCATCTTCCATAAGCTTGAGATTTTCGCTGATGCTGTCGTAGGCCTTTGCCTTGAGAGCATTGATCTCCTCTTCAAGCTGGCCCATGGCTGCATGGATGGATTTGAGTTCCTCTTCAGCCTGCTGGCGCTCAGCTTCCCGTTCGGTGGTTAATACTGCAGAGAAGTCGGCAAACTCCTTGCGGATTCTGGCGGAAACCCTGTCCATGGATCCCTTGAGGTTTTCCTCCAACTGGTCCATATCTCTGGTAATCTCTTCGATCCGGGAAAAGCGGTATCCTGTATCTTCTTCATATTCAAGCAGACGGGTTTCAAGATCGGCAAGTTTCTTCTGCATTCCCAGGCGGTGTCCTTCGAGAGCCGTTTCGGCCTCGCTTTTCCACCCTTCACTCTCTGTTTTTACCCCGTTAAAAAGTTGTTCCAGATTATCGAGGGAGCGGCCGAGACCAGCCTGCTGCTCTTCCATACTGCGTTCGGCGCTCACCTTCCAGGCGGCGGTTTCGGCTTTTACCTCTCCCACCCGGTTTTCGATATAATCCCGAAGCGATTCCAGAACTTCGCTTTCCAGATTACGCCCGGATTCAGCTGCTCTGTTAATGCGGTCAAGGATATCCTTCTCGGCACTATCCCCCAGGGAAGAGAGTTTTGCTTCGAATTCCTCTTCAAGGCTGCCTTTGGTACGGTCAAGATCCTGCCGCAGCTCTTCAGCGGAGTTTTTCAGGGATTCAATGGTATCCCGCTCAAGGTCACTCTGCTCTTCCTTGAGACTGCGGACAGACTCTGCAAACTCATCAACCCTGGAGCCGGTCTCCCGCATCTCTTTTTTAAGTCTGCCGAGTTCATCAAAAACACCCCGGATAATTTCCTCTTTAAGATTTTCAAGAATCTTGCGGCTTTCATCCTGCAGACGTGTTTCAATCTGGGGGGCATTTTTTTCAAGTTCCGAGAGCTGCCCGGCCACAGCTTTTACCCTGCGGGCAACGGTATCCACAAACTCTGATTCAGAGGCGATACGCTTGAGATTCTCCTCAACCTTGCCGGTCATTTCCCCCAGCTCTTTAAGAGCCGCATCATAGCCGGCGATATGAGCGCTCACCTCTTCAAAGGCACCGGAACGTTCTGCCAGAGCAGATTCGGCACTGTTGAGGCGGGAAAGAATTTCTTTGGCGGTTTTCTGATGAACATCCAGCTCTATGGCGAGGTTCTGCATATCCCGGCTCTTGTCGTCCACATAGGCGCCTATTTCGTCCTTCATGCGGTCGGCAAATTTCTTCACCTTCTCCAGAGACCGGTTATCTTTGTCTAACTGACGGTAAACAGCGAGAATTATCAGTACTATCGCAAGGGTTAGTACATTACCCGCCTGAAAAAAAGAGTCGAATAGCATTGCCCCACTCCCAGTTTTTTTCTATTGACCCGGAGTAATTATACCCCAATATGATCAAAAACGAAATCCCGTAAGTCCATATAGCGAAAAAAGGTAAAGTCCGCAACGCTGTCTCTGTGGGGACGGCGGCTTAAATGGGCGGTGCGCATACCTGCGCCTTTACCTCCCAGGATATCGTAGGAATAACTGTTGCCCACATAGAGGATCTCCTCCGCAGGCAGATCAAGTTCATCGATAAGACGCTGAAAGGGCTCCGGGTGGGGTTTGAGATAGTTGGTATCTTCTGCGGTAAATGCAGCATCCCAAAGACCGGTGAGACCGAGATATTTAAACTTGTTCTGTATGGGAAAATCCGACATGGCTGCAAGCTTCAGTCCCCGGGACTTGAACTCTTCGAGAACAGACCGTACATCCGGATAGGCCTTAAGTCCTTTATAGGAGATTGCCCAGCTGTCGTAGAGATATTTCTCCGCCAGGGCATAGGCCTTTTCCGGAGTGGTACCAAGGTATCCGGCAATCATACGGGACTGCAGATGCCGGAAATTGTCCACCGGCCGGATTTCGCGAATCTCTTTACGCACCCTGCCGAATGCAAGCGAGAGCCTTGGGTGCTTGAGACCGGGGATAAGAGAAAACAGATACATATGAAGGTTCGGGTACAGGGTCCCGTCTATGTCAAAAGCTACTCCGCGGATTTTCATGTTCCATCGCTTGCATCAGTTGGATTTGACCACCAGTTCCAGATTAACCTGCTGCCAGATATGCTGGGATTCCCGGGGCAGCGGCTCAAAAGTAAGAACCTCAGGCAGCTCATCCCTCAGAAAGGCGTCCAGAGCAGGATATATCGAAGCGGCGGAGGTTTGCAAGTCGGTTATTATCCCCGCAGGAGAAATGGTGAAGGAAATCTCCACCGGGACAGTGGTTAATCCGTATTGCTGCAGCTCCTGCACAACATCCGCAGTGGGTGCGGGAGGACCGGCATACTGAGCCCCGCGATAACTGAGTTTGGAAACAATATTACGGATATCGCCTACATTCTCTTCTTCGGCAACCCCTCCGGAGGCACTTCCGGCGGTCCCGGTACTGCCGGATCCACCGGCGGCGATTGCCTCATCCAGCTTTTCCAGCTCTTTATTACTTATAACCGCAGCAGCACTGCCTGATGGAGAGGAGACTTCAACGGGGCTCTCATCCAGAGCACCGGTATTGCGGTCGGTAGTCCCCCGCAGAGCCTGCGAATCGGATGAACTGGAAGGGTCAAGCTGGCGCCCACCCTGGGAGGAGACAGAAGGTGCCGAGCTGAAACTGGTTTGAACATCCTCAACTTCCGGAGGAGTCCAGGCAGGATACTCCTCTGCCGCAGACGGCCCGGGCGCTGCCGGAGCAGTAGAAGACAGGGCGGAACTCGAGTTCCGCTGCGGCTGGGGCACCGGTCTGGGCTGTACAGTGTGTGTGTCAACCGGAACCTCCGGCCTTACCTCTTCAATCTTCTCCTCCACCCGGGGAGGTTCGGGCAGCGGGATTTCTGCAGTCCGCACCAGCGGTTCAAACTCTACATGTATCGGCGGTGAGTCCGGCCGGCTTGGTTTTATTGCGCTGCCGGGCATAAGCATAATCACAGCTGCCAGAATAAAATGCAGCAGCAATGAAATTCCGGCGGCAAAGAGGATACGTTCCTTTTCTCCGGCATTCAAATGAGTCATGCCCTAATCCTGCTCCAGGGTCCTCAGATTGGCACCGGAAAATCCTGCGGAGCGCAGTACATCCAGCACCCGTATAAGCAGTGAATAGGAAACCTGCTGGTCTCCTTCAACAATGACGCTGCCTTCTTCTGCACCGCCCCGCATCTCTTTCAGCAGAGGCACAAGGCTTTCCAGTTCAACCTTGTCCTTGTTGAGATACACCTCTTCTTCGGAAGCCACGGTTATGACAATCTTTGCTGCCGCCACGGGCTCAGCAGTTGTGGATTCCGGCAAAGCCAGGTTGATCCCGGGAGTGAGTATGAAGGTAGTGGAGACCATGAAGAAAATTACGAGCTGAAACACAACATCGATCATGGGAACCAGATCCACGGTGGCATTGGTTTTCAGACGCCTACGGAACTGCATCAGACCTCTCCCAGAAAGAGTACCAGCTCGTTAACCCGGTTTTCCAGGCGGATAATAATATGGTTTACCCGGCTTACCAGGTGGTTGTAGAAAACAATAGCAGGAATAGAGACAATAAGTCCCGCTGCAGTGGTAACCAGGGCCTCTGCAATTCCCGACGCCAGCAGTCCCGGGTCGCCAACAGCACCAAACTCACCGAGGACACCAAAGGCCTCTATGTTTCCGGTTACCGTACCCAGGAGCCCCAGAAGCGGAGCAATATGGGCAATGGTGCCCAGAGCGCTCAAAGAGCGTTCCAGCTGGGGGATTTCCAGATTAGCTGCACTTACAACCAGATCTTTAATCTCTCCCGTGGTTTTGTGCCGGTTTTCTATTCCCACTTTAACCAGGTTGGTTAACGGTGAAGGGTTACTTTCACATATGCTGAGGGCTTCATCGGCATGCCCTTTCTGCAGGGTCATCTTTAGGCGGGACAGAAGAGTCTCTTCATCAACCCGAATGCGTCTGAAAAAGAGCATCCTTTCGATAATTATTGCCCCCGCAGCCAGGGATAACGCCATAATTATCCAGAGAATCAGACCGCCGTCCTGCATAAGACTCATAAAACTGTTCATTCGTTATTCCTTCTTTTATCCGTTCTTCTCATTCATTCGCGTTAAAGACTTATTTCCGCCGCCAGACGAAGAGTGATTCCCGGCAGTTCAAGACCAGAATCATCGATTCTTCCATCCTTTACCAGGGGAGCAAGAAAATCTTCCCCCTGCAGAATAAAGCGAACACTGTCTATCGGTTCAAGCCAGGCAGATGCCCCCAGCACCGGCATACTGTCCAGGGTGAGCAGATCCACCGCAGCGTCAAAACTGAAGCCGGTATGGGCAGTGGGAGAATCTGTCCGGAGGGAAAACTCCGCCTCTGCCTCCTCTATACTTGCCTCAAGGTAATCATATCGCAGTTCCGACTGAATTCCGGCAAAAAATGCTTCTCCCAGTGAAAAATCAAGTCTGCCCCGGGGAGTAAACTCGGCAGTATCCTGGAGCTCCACCATAAGCAGATGCGATGCCGGGTCGTAAATTGAGGAGGGCCGGTACAGTGAACCATTGGTAAAACCGCTGGCAAGGGTTAGATACTTCCCTGTACCGATGCGGAATCTGAAAGAGAGATCAGCTTCCCACCCCTTTTCCACACCCAGAGAATCATCCGGAAGCCTGAGGAAGGAATTTTCAGCGAAAAGAGGCGAGTATTCAGCGGGATGAAAATAATAACCTCCCGATGCTTCCATGGTAAGGCTGCGGGAGATTCCGAAGGTTCCCCTGAGGGTAAATGGAACGCCTATACCGGCGTCACTGTTCCAGCCGGCACCAACTTCGGCTGCAATCCCTACACTTGGGTTAATATCCGTCTCAAGAGAAAGCAGGGCTTGAGCAAACTGGCCGGCCTCCCCTTCGGAGCTGCTGCGGAGGTTGTATACACCCCCGAGACCAAGCCGCAGGAAATCCCAGGCATATCCACCTTCGGCAGCGGGACGGAACTCCATATGTGTATTATCTTCGGGACTTATCCCGGAAAGGTTCTGATAGAGCCCGCTTAACGCGGCATCAGCGTTCCAGAACCAGCCGGTCTCTGCGGAATAATCATAGCCCAGACGTATTCCAAGATCCCGGTAGAGGGTTGAAGAAAAACTGCTCTGCTGCTGCAGTCCCCGCTCTTCCTCGATAAATGTACCGTCAAAGCTGAAAGAACCGCCGAGCAGCGAGTAGTCTGCTTCCCCGCGAGCCTCCTCCCTGCGTACGGTAAAACCTTCACCGGGAGCTGCCGCACCGAAACCATCGAGAGATTTATGGGCATATGAGAGGCCGAACCCCGGATCAGTTCCCAGGGTGGCAATTTCAACCTCGCCCCAGAGAGAGTTTGCCGATCCGAGACCGATATAGCCCCTGCCGAAAAGAGGAGCACCATCGGCACCATAGGGCAGAGTCTGGTAATCCGGAACCGGTAGAACCGGATCAAAGTTCCGGGCGCTGATATCGGGAATCATCTCCAGATCTTCGAGCTTCCCAGGCTGAAGAACCTCATCGGTGGAGATATCAAGCAGCGGAAGCTCCTCCGTATAGGAACCGTCGAAGCGAAGAATCAGCTCGGGCAGTTCCACTTCGGGTTCATCCTGTGCTGCCTGCTGGGAATAAAGACTTAATGAAAGTATACATAAGCAGCCAAAGGCCAGGAGTATTTTACGCATCACAGCTGTCCCTCCAGTTTCTGCGCAGCCTCAAGCCACGGGCTATCAGGGTATCGCTGTCTCAACCTGTCAAGGACAGAGAGATAACTGAGCCTGTCTCCCGCATAGAGAGACATCTGGGCCGAGCGGTAGAGTGCTTCCGCGGTAAAATCGGGGTCTGCGGTATAGGTCGATGCTGCCTCAAGATAGAGAGACGCTGCCTGCTTGTATTCGTTCTGCCGAAACCGGTATTCGCCGGCAAGAAAAAGAATGCTGCTTTTTTCCCGGCTGTTCACCGATTCCACTTCCATCAGTTCCTGCACAACATTGTCTGCCTCGGTAAACTCTTCTGCCCTGCCTTCAGCAATGGCGCTGTGAACCGCCTGTATGAGCAGATTACGACCTTCCACAGAATCAGTGCCACCGGCACGGGCAGCCTCTTTTCTTAAGCGTTCAAATTCGGATGAAGCTGCCACCAGCAGAGCTTCCAGACGCTTTACCTCTTCTCCTGCTCCCAGGGAAGATGCACGGGCGGGATACCCTGCGATCAGGCTCGAATAGGCATTAAGGGCTTCACGGTACTCACCCAGCGAGACAAGAATACCCGCCCGCCTTGAGAGCGCTTCCGGCCGCAGCCTGCTGTCGGGATACTCTTTTATCATACGGTCCCAGAGCAGAAGAGCAAGCCGCACTTCATTCATGGCAACCGCTGCTTCAGCCCGGTAGTAGAGAACCTCCGCGGCATTATCCCCCCGGGGGTAAAGCTTTCTATACCGGTCCAGTCTTGCAGCACTGGCGGGATACATTTCCGCATCAAACTCCGCTTTACCCAGACGGTAAAGACTGCGGGAATACCAGGTTCCGCGTATATTTTCAGATTCAAAACGGGTAAGGGTTTCTTCTGCACCGCTGAAGTCACTATTTTCCAGGTTAATCTCAAAAATAAGGTAGAGAGCTTCCGCCCGTTTATCTTTGTCTTCCATACCGGCAAGATACTTTTCCGCCAGGAGAAGAGCCTCGCCGTCATTTCCTGCGGCGGCAAGAGCTTTGGCACGGGCAAAAAGAACATCTCCTATTCTTGGACCGCTCTGAGGGTACTCTCCGAACATCTCTGCGGCGACAGCAAAGCGCTTCATGGAAAAAGCAGCCCAGCCGCCGAAATAGACAGCCTCAAGAGCGCTGCTGTGATCGGGATGGAGCTGCCGGAATTTATTAAAACCCGAGAGTGCGGCGTTATAATCACCAAGGCGGTATGCGCACCAGGAGATATAGTAATCTGTTAGAGCAGCATACTCATCACTCAGATCCTTTAATGAAAGCCCCTGAAGCAGAGTACGGGCTTCAGCATATTGACCTGTCCCGACAAGCGAGAGTCCGCGAAGGGCCTGAATTTCCGGGACGGAACTTTCCTCAGGCAGTTTTCTTAAAACCTGATCATACAGTCCGGCATTGAATAACAGCCGGGCATATTTCGGATCCGGTTCGTCACCATTAGAACCACCTTCAAGGCGGACCATCTGGGCGTAACTTTTTACTGCCCCGTCATACTGTCCCATGGTTGCCTGCAGCTGCCAGATAATATTAAGAAGCTCTATCTGCCATTGTGAAGAACTCACTCTCTCCATGGCAGCTCCTGCAGTATGCAGGCCGGCTGTATACAGACCAAGATTCATATAGGCTTTGGATAACAGAAGCGATCCTGCGGGAGAAAGTTTTTCCTCAAAAGGGGTCAGCAAGGCTTCCGCCTCCAGCCAGTTTCCGCGGGTAGCCTTGAGTACTGCCAGATTGTAGGCAAGCCGGACAGGATCACCAAAGGATTCCGTTCGGGCTGTCTCCAGAATACCTATTGCCTCTTCAATATCTCCGGACTCCATCAATGCCCTGGCATAAAAAACAGGCAGGGTACCGGGAAGATCAGCCTCACTCCGGGCATCCCATGCCCGCTTGAGATACCCCAATCCTCTGACAGGATTTTCACCCGCCGAAAGAACAGCTCCGGCTCTGAACCAGAATCCTGCCAGGGCCTGTCTGTCTCCGGCCAGACGCTCTTCTGCATCCAGGATCATCTGCTCCATATCCTGATAACGTCCGGACTCTTCGTAAATAGAAAAAAGCCAGCCGTAGGCTGCGGCCTGAACTTCAGACCCCGGCCCCAGGGTTATGGCGACAAACACCTCCTCGGCTTTTTCCGCGTTACCCACTGTACTGAGGGATTCCCCGTAACGCAGCATAAACCGGGGGGGAATATCTTCCCCATTAGAGAGCATATCTGCTCCGAGAGCAGCCAGATCATCCCAGCGATTTTCCCGGGCATAAAGATCACCTAAAAGTTCAAGACCTCCGGCGGTGGTAAAAAAGCGGGTATTAAGCACCTGAAGTTCTAAAAGCAGTTTCTCAGACTCCCCGATGTTTGCCATATCCCGCCGTGCATAGGCAGAAGAGAGAAGAGCTTCTTTTCTGTAGAGTGTATCGCCGGTTTCAAGATATCGGTCCCAGTATTCACGGGCTTCCTGTTCCTCACCGGTTTTATCGCAAGCCATGGCAATCCAGAAACTTGAGCGGAATCGTCCCGAGGGATATCTGGATTCAAGCCGCTTTAACAGTTCTATGCCTTCGCTGTACTTTTCTGTTTTAATCTTTGCAATTCCCAGCCGATACAGAGCATCGGGATAATGTTCATTCCCCGGGAACCTGCGCAGGAAATCGTTATAACGCTCAGCGGCTCCCTGATAATCACCGCGTTCAAAACGGGAGCTGCCTTCACGGTACAGAAGTTCTGCACCTTCCTGGGCATAAAGATTCTGAAAAAAGACTCCCACAAGAAAAATCAGGAAAAGGGCTTTATATAAACCTGGTTTTGTCATACCCGCCAAATGTACCTCATTATTATCCGAGTTTCAAATTAACGGGATTCCCCGGGAAGAGCAGGCAGAGAATAGAGAGCATTCAGGGGAATCCGTACAAGATGGATGTGGCCGCCGGGATAGCGTTCAAGAAGAGAAGAGACACTGGTTTCCCTGTTGCGCTCAAATACGGCAACCGAGAGATCTCCAGTCTCTTTAATATATGGAAGAAGAACAGCAACATGAACATGCTGTCTCAGCACCGGATCCGTGCCATAATCAAGATTAACCGATGCGAGATACATACTGCCGGGATTCTCCTTCGCTTCATAATAGAGAACCGATTTAATTTCCTGCATCGGAAACCCGACATCTTCCGCATATACTGACCACGGAATACGACGAACATCATATTTTTCATAGGAGGAAGCCTTCACATCACCGGTAGCTATAAAGGCTGCGATATTCCGCGTCCAGTCAAGCCCGAAAAATGGATCCCGCTCATCCTCGTACCTGGCCGACCATGGATCACCCCGGAGGTCGGGATGCTTCTGCTTTAAGGGCTCCACCGGCATGAGAGAGCCATGCAGAGGCAGATACAGACCATCGGCGGCAAATTTGGCAAAACCGGAACAGTTGAAACCGCCCGCCTCAGCCCGCTCACCGGACTCGATATAAATAAACCGTCCCTGATCATCCAGGGCACCGTCATCCATATCGGGAAGAAGTTCGACCGCCTTGCGCAATGATGCTACGGTGTTTAGGGTTACCTCCGGTGCCGGATGATCCGGAGGAAGCAGCAGCTGCCAGTCGATCTTCTGCTCCGTAAGGGCAACAATCCGAGAGAAGGGGCTGAAGAGCAGCTCCTCAAAACTCGAAGGCACCACAACTTCCCGGTAGATCAGACTTCCATAGAGCCAGATTTCAATCTTCGAACGTTCCTTAAACGGGAAAAGCCGGATAAAACAGTCCGGGTCATTCTTGAGAAATATTTTTGCCTGAACAAACTTACCGTCATCCAGACTCCGTTTGATTATATAGCTTCCCGCACTGTAGAGGGGAAAGGAATCCTGATACCTGTTTGTAAGCAGAAGGTAGAATGCATCCCCCTGTGTCTTAACCTGAAACCGCACCGGGATCCCGGCGGTCTCACTGGTATAGATATCTGAAGGAAGCCGCCGGGCAGTCCAGGCGGAAGCAGTAATTGAGGTGCGCAGGGAAACCCTGAGATCCACCGCGTCCGGCAGAGAGGCAAACCTCGCTGCGGACGAGAAAAATCCCTGAGACCAGAGAGGCATTACCGAGACCAGTATGAGGAGCGGAAAAAGAATCCTCTTTCCAGAATTGTGCATACTAGACTATCGGTTTATCAGCCTTTGACATGAATATCAAGTGGAATTAAATTGAACCCCAGATCCTTGCGGAGCCTGTTTTTCAGATACTGCAGATAGCCTGCAGGAAAGCCTTTCGGCCGGTTTACAAAAAGGGTGAAGGATACAGGATTAACCGAAACCTGGGTAATATACTTGGTACGGTACTGTCCGCGCCGGTCCCGGGGAGGCTCGTAATGTTCAGTCCATGATGCAAGGTTACGGTTAAGTTCTCCCGTATCCACCCTCCGGTTGAGCTGTTTCCAAACCTTATAAGCCGTATCGAGCAGAGGTTCAATCCCTTCTCCTTTCAGTGCAGAAATATGCAGCAGGGGAGCGAAATCGAGCATGGGAAAAAGGAAGCGCACCCGGTCTTCAACCGCCGCTTCCTCATTGGGGATACCGGACATAAGGTCCCATTTGTTCAGAACAAGAACGACTCCCCGCCCCTTTTTTACAATAAGACTGGCAATCTTTTTATCCTGATCACTTAGGCCGAACTGGGAATCTATCATAAGAAAAACAATGTCCGCATTCTCAATGGCGGATATTGCCCGGTTTACAGAGTAGTATTCAACCTGATCAGTCACCTTACCTTTTCTGCGGATTCCCGCAGTATCAAGGACCTTGTACAAGGTATCCCGATAATTGAAGGTTCCTTCTACAACATCCCTCGTAGTTCCGGGGATATCTGAAACAATTGACCGCTCACCCCCGCAGAGCCTGTTTAGCAGGGTTGATTTTCCGGTATTCGGTTTCCCCAGAATAGCCAGCCGTATTCCAGGCTCGACTACGGATGCAGTCCCCCCTTCAGGCACCATATCAACAACCGCATTAATAAGCTCTTCCAGCCCCAGTCCATGGGCAGAGGAAATCCCAATAATGCGCTCAAATCCATAGGAGTAGAAATTATGCACCATGGATTCCCGGGTTTCGTGATCGACCTTGTTTACCGCCACAATTACCCTGTCTGAAAACGCACGAAGATGATCCATAAAGGATTCATCTTCCGGAGTAACCTCCGAAACATCAAGAACGAGGACAATACAGTCGGCATCCTTGAGGGTATTGAGACTTCTGAGAGTAACAAGAGCATCCAGTTCGTCCTGTTCCAGTTTATAGCCACCGGTATCAATCAGTACCACATCGCCGGAACCGGTATTCCAGGGGGCTTCCACCGGATCCCGGGTAACCCCCGGGGTAGGATCAGTTATGGCAATTCGTTTGCCGACAAGTCTGTTAAAAAGTGTTGATTTCCCCACATTGGGGCGTCCGACTATGGCGACTTTGGGGAGATTAGTCGGTGTAGCGTTCGAGATTGTAGCGTGCATTCATCCATCCGTGAACATGTTGATCGATCTCCCGGTAGGATTTCATTTCCATTATTTCGCCCAGGAGTTCTTCGGCTTCCAGCATCGAGGTTGAACGGATAATCTGTTTAACCTCGGGGATACCAAAGGAAGACATACTATACACGTCCAGACCCATTCCGAGAAGTATCACGGTGGCCATGGGGTCAGAAGCCATCTCGCCGCACATGCTGACCGGAATACCCGCAGCATGGGCATTATCTATCACCATCTTAATCAGTCTGAGAACTCCGGGGTGAAAAGGCTCATACAGATAGGCCACCCGCTCATTTCCACGATCAACAGCAATGGTATACTGAATGAGGTCATTGGTTCCGATTGAAAAGAAATCAACCTTCCGGGCAAGAATATCAGACGTGAGAGCAGCAGAGGGAACCTCTATCATACTGCCGATTTTTATATCAGGCTGAAACGCCAGCCCCTTTTCCCGGAGATCATCTTTAACCTCTTCAAGAAGAACCAGGGTGTTATCCAGTTCTTCGACACCGGAGATCATGGGAAACATTATTCTCAGATCACCATGAGCAGATGCCCGCAAAAGTGCTCTCAACTGCGTTTTAAACAGGTCAGTTCTGGAATGACAGAACCGTATGGCTCTCCATCCGAGAATCGGATTCTTCTCTGCATATTTGCTGATCCCGGGAATAGCTTTGTCTCCCCCGATATCCAGAGTACGTATGGTAACGGGTTTTCCGTCCAGATCCTCTAGTACACGACGGTACATATTATACTGGTACTCTTCGGAGGCATCCCCGCCGGACTGCATGAAAATAAATTCAGACCTGAACAGACCAATTCCGTCTGCTCCATGGGCTACAACGGCCTCTGTCTCCTCCGGAACCTCTATATTGGCGTTAAGGTCGATCAGCTTTCCGTCTTTTGTCTCCGCAGGCAGGCTGTTGAGTGTTGCAAGCTCAACCTCGCGTTTCTGCCATTCCTGCAGGATGTCACTGTAGCGCTTAAGGGTCGCTTTATCGGGATTAACTATTACCTTTCCACGGTTTCCGTCAATTATAACCTGATCACCCGTACGGGCTTCCCTGGTTACCGAAGAGAGGCCAAGTACCGCGGGTATCTCAAAAGCCCGGGCAAGAATAGCCGTATGCGACGTTTTACCGCCGGCATCCATGGCAATGCCTTTTACCATGCGGCTGTTCATTGCCAGCGCATCAGAAGGCAGCAGGTTATGGGTTATAAGGATTACTTCTTTTTCAAGATCCGCCAGGCTTATGCGGTCCCGGTACATAAGATGATTCAGCACCCGCTTGGATACATCATGCAGATCTATAGAGCGTTCGCTTATATAGGTATCCTGGCTTGAGGCAAGCTTGCTGATAACACCTTCAATGGTCTGATGCAGAATCCATTCCACATTCTCTTTTCGACCATAAAGATTCTCTTTTATCTTGTCTGCAAAATCAGGATCCTGGATCATAAGGACATGGGCATCAAGAAAATTACTCTCGTTGCCGCCAACCTGTGATGAGGCCTGTTTTTTGAGTTCGATTATTTCCTGGGTAGCTTTCTCAAGGGCTTCTTCAAAGCGCTCATATTCCCGCTCAAGCTCTGATTGATCTACATCATACCGGGGAACCGTAAATGCTTCATCTATATAGAGAAAGGCCGTCCCTATGGTAATACCAGGAGAAGCCGAAATTCCTGTCAGCTCTCTCATTTCAAAAATCACTATACGACCTTTTCCTTCCACTGTCAAATATTCCGCTTTCTGGACGATAATATGGGTATGAAACGCAAACGCACAGCATCCCTGGGATGTCTTTTCTGGATCGCTCTGATTCTGCTGGTCCTTGTAATATTCCTGTTTAACCGCCGCCGCATCGAAAGCGTAATGGAAGCAACCGGTTTTGTTGATATTATTTCCACAACGAACGAAGAACCTCAGATTGAGCATAGCAACCAGTCTGAAGACTCAAATGTTCCCGAGAAAAAACCAGATGCCGAAGAGAGCGCGGTCCCCGCAGCAGACAATACGGAAACAAGTCAGGATACTGAAATATCTTTAACTGTGGTTCCTCAGGCTGAGACCGAAAAACCGGAAGAAACAACTCAGACTACTCAGCCTGCGGAAGAAAAGCGTCTGCGCCGCGCCACTCTCTATTTTGTATTTCATGACGGCTCAAAAGGGGAACTCCGCAGGGTCATCCGGCCGGTCTATTACTCGGATTCCCCCCTGACAGATACCTTGAAAGCATTACTGGAAGGACCATCATCCCAGGAACTGAATCAGAACCTTATAAGCCTGGTGCCGAGGGATGCAAAAATCCGTTCTGTAGCAGTAAGAGACCGTATTGCATATATAGATATGACTGAAGCCTTCCGATTTAATGCCTTTGGCTTTGAGGGAGCGGAGCTGCAGCTTCAGCAGATTGTTTTTACCGCCACCGAATTTCCAACGGTAGACAAAGTGCAGTTTCTCATAGAAGGGGTAAAACAGCAGTACTTGAACCCGGAAGGCTTGTATATAGGCAAGCCCCTGGGACGGGAAGGGTGAAATCTCCTATAAAGATGCTGTAATATGATGAATAGCTTCCCGACAGCTTTCTGAATCTGCAGAAGCATCAAGGCACAGATGACAAAGATATTCCTGGTTTCCCCTGGTCCCCTGTACAGCTGAAGGAACAACAGCAATTACCTGTATGCCTTCATCCGCCAGAGAGACAAGAGTCTCCTGCACAACAGTTCTGACTTCGTTTTTATCATATAGAACACCGTCAAAATCTTTTCCGGGATTCTGTATCTCAAACTGAGGTTTAAGCAGGAAAATACCCCACTTTTCCCTGGTCTGAAGAAGAACATGATGAACAGCCCCCGAAAGAGAACGGAAGGATAAATCTCCGACAGCTGCATCCGCTTCCGGATTCGGGTTGATAAACGATAAAATATTGGTTCTTTCGTGAACATAAACCTTCGGATTATTCCGCAGTGAGTAATCAAGCTGATTATAGCCCACATCCACGCAGTGAACACCGGCGGCACCATGCTGCAGCAGAAAATCGGTAAAGCCTCCGGTACTTGAGCCTGCATCAATAAAGACCTTACCTTCCACCGGAAAATGCCAGGCATTGAAAGCAGTCTCCAGCTTCCCGCCGCCCCGGCTTACATAACGTTTCCGTTCCATTGAAATATGCGCATCTACAGGGATCAATTCTTTAGAGTCACGAATTATCCCTCCGTTTACCCTGATATCACCGCAGAGAATTGAGGAAAAGAGGGTTTCCCGGGAAATTTCGGGATAACATTTTGCAAGAAGCTTAAGCAGACTGACCTTTTTTACTTTGCTATGACGATTTGCCGACGCCACCGGAAGCTCCCCTGTTCCCCGATAACCTTACAGGGTAGATTCAACCATAATCCGGTTAATCTCAAGAGCTTTGCCGGTTACAGGATCGATAACCAGGTGAACTCCGCGAATACAAGCTTCATTGTCGGCAACTGCCATTTTCAATGGCATCTGCGTTAATGATCGTTCAACAGCAGTCGCAGTATCTACACCGATAACACTATGGTCGGGCCCGGTCATTCCCAGATCGGTAATATAGGCTGTACCTTTTGGCAGAATCCGTTCATCGCCAGTCTGAATATGGGTATGTGTACCCAAAACAGCACTTACCCTGCCGTCGAGATAATATGCCAGAGACTCTTTTTCCATTACCTCTTCAGCATGGAAATCAACCAGTACAACCTTTGCCTTTCCGTTCAGCCGTTTAAGAATGTCATCAGCAGAGCGAAAGGGGCAATCCGTAGAGTACATATGTCTCCGGCCCTGAAGATTCACCACCGCCACCGGTACCCCTCTAACATCAATACGGGCAACCCCCTTCCCGGGTGTTCCGGGAGGATAATTAGCGGGTCGAACAACTCTATCGGAGGATTCCAGCATGGGAATAATTTCCCTCTTCTGCCATACATGATTCCCGGTGGTAATTATATCCGCACCGCAGGAAAAGAGCTGATCAGCCACCTGCGGCGTAATACCAAATCCGTCAGCGGCATTTTCTCCGTTGATGACGACTATATCAGCACCAGTATCGCGAATAAGAGTTTTAAGTTTAACAAAAAGCGCCCTGATTCCGGGCTGACCGATTACGTCGCCAAGAACCAGAGCGTTAAGGGATTGAAGTGTAGCCAGAAGCCTCTTCCTTTCTTACCCTTTATGAAACCTATCGGGCGTATTCAACAACCCGGGTCTCACGGATAATAGTAACCTTTATGCGGCCGGGATAACGCAATTCGGACTCAATCTTCTTTGCAATATCCTTGGCAAGATCTTTTGATTTATCATCGCTGATCTTGTCATGATTGACCATGATTCTCAATTCGCGACCGGCCTGTATAGCGAAGGTTTTTTCAACACCTTCAAACTCACCGGCAATGCGCTCAAGATTCTCAAGCCGCTTTATATAATTGTTCAGTGTTTCACGACGTGCACCGGGACGGGCCGCGGAAATCGCGTCTGCTATCTGAACAAGCACCGACTCAACACAGTTGGGCTCAACATCGTTATGGTGAGAACCGATAGCGTTGACTACACGGGGATCTTCACCATTCTTCCGGGCCATCTCCATACCCAGTTCAGCATGGTTACCGTCACCGTCAGTCTCGATACCCTTTCCAATGTCATGAAGCAGGGCTCCACGCTTGGCAATTTCTCTGTCGGCCCCAACCTCTGCAGCAAGCATTCCGGCAATAATGGCAACTTCCTTGGAATGGTTGAGTACATTCTGGCCGTAACTGGTACGGAAATAGAGCCTTCCAAGAGCCCGAATACATTCCTGGCTCATGTTGTGAACCCCAAGGTCGAAGAGAATCTTTTCGCCCTCTTCCAGAATTATCTGACTGACCTCTTTGGTTACCTTCTGAACGATCTCTTCAATCCTTGCCGGATGAATCCGACCATCCGTAATAAGCCGTTCCAGAGAACGCCTGGCAATCTCCTTCCGGATCGGATCAAAACAGGAGATAACCACGGCTTCCGGAGTGTCATCAATAATGACGTCTACACCGGTAAGAGTTTCGAGGGTACGTATATTTCGTCCTTCACGGCCGATAATACGTCCTTTCATCTCATCATTGGGGAGACTTACGGATGCAACGGTAACTTCGGAGCTTACCTCTGTTGCAAGCCGTTGAATCGTGGTAATAAGAATATCCCGTGATTTCTTCTCTGCGGTGGTTTGTGCTTCCTGCTCAATCTTGTTGATAATCAACTGAGCATCGTGTTTGGCCTCATTTTCCATTGAGGTCATTATGAGCTTTTTAGCTTCATCAGCCGTAAGACCGGCTATTTTTTCAAGCTCATCCCGCCATTGCTCTATCTTCTGCGCAATCTGCGCCTCATCTTCTGCGAGCTTTCCCTCTCGATCGGTGAGTTCCTGCCTGTTTCTTTCAAGCAGACTCTGTTTCTTTTCTAGATTTTCCTCACGCTGCTGCAAGCGTCTATCCAGTCGTTGCAGCTCGCTCCTTCTTTCGCGAAATTCCCGCTCCTGCTGGTTCCTCTCTTTTAGGAGTTGATCTTTCGTTTCAAGCAGAAGCTCTCTTTTTTTCGCCTCTGCTTCCCTTATAGCATCCTGACTTAAGCGTTCAGCTTTCTGTTCAACAGACGAAAGCTGGAATCGGGCATAAACCCATCTAATAATCCAACCTAGAATAATACCTACGAGAGGAAGAATAACTAGCAACATTACGTTCATCTTCCTTCCTCCAGTTGCAGATGTTAGTTAATTATAAATATAGCACCATATTTGTCAAGCAAATCCTTTATCAGGGAAGATTTACTTGAATGGTCAATGCTATAGCAGATTTTCGATAACTTTTATATATTCGCCAAGGTTATCCTTTCGCTGCTTGAGCGAAATGTACAGATATGCAGGAAATTCCTTGAAAATCACTGGAATAAAAATATGGCCTTCAATAAAATGCCGTCCCCGTTCGTCCAGATGCCGGTCAAAATAGGGAACACCAGAAGATTGTCCGGGTATATAGATTATACGATAATCCATAAAAAGGTTAAAAAGTTCTTCATCCTTCTTGAAAGAAAGCATTCTGTTCGCTGTTTCATCCATTCCCAGGGCATATTGAACCTGAAGTCCCTCATCATCAAAACAAAGAACTGCTGCATATATTCCGTTAAAAAGAGCCGATATACGCATCATGGATTTCATAATACCCGGCTGGCCTTCTTTGAATCCCGTCAGATAGCGGTCGTAATTGAACCCTTTATCAGTAAGGATGGGCAAACTCTGCAGCTGCTGTTTATGCCTCTCCTTATCACTTATGGACTTATCCGCAGCAAAATCCAGACCTAAATCGACTCCGGTGGTAAGAATGGAATCGATACTGTCATTATCCTGATCTTTTTTAAGTACCGAGTCTACAAGTTCCCTGAGATCTTTCTTTGAGCCCTCTTTTGCTGAGGAGTAAACGGTATCTTTAATCCTGAAAACACCGTCATGCTCTTCTATTGCCTGATGCTCTTCTGCTTTCTCAATTAAAAAATCATCGATCTGCCTTATCTCAATAGCCTTTCCCTGTAATTCTCCGGCAATAATTTGTTCTATAAGGCTCTTTTCTATGGTACCTACAATTAATGCCTGGGAAGGAATATCATCATGCAGCGAAATTGTCGATCCTGCATCTTCAGTATACCGGAAGTCTCTATCCAGAGATTGATACGTGAGTCCTTTGGGATTGGTTAACATCCCCTCAAAAATCAGTTCCGCAGGGCTCTCATTCCCCAGCTCCTCAAGTTCATCCAGTATTTCAAAGGGCTCATTTTCCAAAGGAACAATGGCTACCCGCAATGGTGCTGAATGCAGAGCAGCTATGGCAGATAAATCTTCTTCGCTGGGTTCAGGCAACTCTTCGATTTCCTGAATTCTTTTCTTGCTTTCCCTCTCTTCCAGGTCTTCGTCATCAACATCAATTAGCTCTTCAACTTCATCATAAGCATCTTCAAAGATACCTATATCACCTAAATCTTCCGGCCGGTGAAACAGGGCTTCAAGGTCAAAAGCATCTTCATCAGCGAAGAATGCATAACCATATACAGGAGAATCATCCTCCCGGATTTCAAGTTCCTCAACTTCCGAGGCTTCAGCTTCCTCTGGAATAGTACTTTCTTCGCCTTCATCAAGCTCTTCGACTTCATCAAGCTCTTCGACTTCATCAAGCTCTTCGACTTCATCAAGCTCTTCGACTTCGTCGATCTCTTCTACTTCATCAAGCTCTTCTGCTTCACCTATTTCTTCTACTTCATCGAGCTCTTCGACTTCACCTATTTCTTCTACTTCATCAAGCTCTTCTGCTTCACCTATTTCTTCGACTTCGTCGAGCTCTTCTACTTCATCGAGCTCTTCTACTTCATCGAGCTCTTCTACTTCATCGAGCTCTTCTACTTCATCGAGCTCTTCTACTTCATCGAGCTCTTCTACTTCATCGAGCTCTTCTACTTCATCGAGCTCTTCTACTTCATCAAGCTCTTCTACTTCATCAAGCTCTTCTACTTCATCAAGCTCTTCTACTTCATCAAGCTCTTCTACTTCATCAAGCTCTTCTACTTCATCGAGCTCTTCTACTTCATCGAGCTCTTCTACTTCATTGAGCTCTTCTACTTCGTCGAGCTCTTCTACTTCGTCGAGCTCTTCTACTTCATCGAGCTCTTCTACTTCATCAAGCTCTTCTACTTCACCTATTTCTTCGACTTCGTCGAGCTCTTCTACTTCACCTATTTCTTCGACTTCGTCGAGCTCTTCTACTTCATCGATTACTGATCGATTATTAGTGGTCTCAGGGTTTACTGGTATTTTGTTTTTAGAGGTGGTTTCTGTTGTAGTTTTTACTGTTCCTCTACCCTGCCCCGGTGTGCTGACAATACGTGTCTCAATGCTCTGCTGTCTTTCAAGAACACGCTCAAGAATTTCTTCTATATTCTTAAGCTCCAGGGGATTATCAATTCTCCCGGAAGGACCAAGAAGTTCCAGAACGGTACCCCAGTTTTCATCAAACAGCTCAGAAGCTTTTTCAGTCTGCTTCTTTTTAATGCCTTTCAGCATTCTTTTTTTAATTGCGTCCTTCTGCCCATCCAAATCTATACGCCAGCGTTTCAAATCAATGGTATCTGAATGTTTAATATACTCTTTAACAAAACCATACTGAAAACGTCTAATCCGTTCGGTCATTACCGCCATATCATCCTGACGGATACTCAAAATTAAAAAGGAGATAAGAAAAAGAGTTGTAAAAGCAAAAACGAGTAAGAGAAGCTTCAATGCCGGTGTCATTCCCGTCTCATCTTCTCCTGCCAGATAGGACAAAATAAAGCCGTTCTCACCTTTATAGGAGAAAAGGGTATAGACAGAACTTTCGTCAGAACCAATTACAGCCTGACTATGCTTAATTTCAGTACCTTTAACTGCATCATGTATAAGATCAAGGAGATTCTCAGAATAGACCACCGCCGAATTAAACAAATACATATATGATCCGGCAAGTTCAGTCGCTCGTCCCGCCTCAAGGACATGCCTGGTTACCATACTGTTGATTAATCCCGAATACCCTGTATAAACAATTATGGTTCCATTTAACTCGCCAATACTGTTATATACCGGAAGACTGTATGCAATGCGCTGACCGGCAGCCTCTAATATATAAAACGGCTTTTCAACTGAAAGATAGTCAGTATAATCGTAATCAGGTTCAATATCCTTCCACAAATAGTAAACACGTCGAGTAGCCGTGGACTCCCTTAAATCTCCTTTGAGAGTAGAAAACCAGATTTTACCGTCTTCATCGATAAACCTGAAACCTATATACCCACCTATTTCGCGTTGCAGTTGTTGGTCTGTCTCAAGGGTTTTTTGTATAAGTTCTCTGGATTCATTATTGCGAAATACTTGCGAGAAGACGGGATCAGAGAAAATCTCAGTCAGGGCCTCAATTCTAAGGCTATGATATTCGTTAATTACTTTAGCTTTGCCCTCAAGATCCTGAAAAATAGACTCAGACACACGACTATTGTAGACAGTTCGCTCTATATAATTGAAAAGACCTGAATATGCAAAAAAGGTAAATACAGAGAATATTATTATAGTAATAAGCAGGCTGACAGCTATTCTATATCCCGGACGCATTCTTTAGTAAAAAACCCCTTTGCCTATAATCCTTTTCTCAGTATCGGTATGTAATGGTCTTTATTAAAGAATATACTGCCCGACTATACAAGAAGGTATAACTACAATATCTACAACATTATTAACAAACACACTTTTCCTGAAAATAAGGTTAATACTAGGAATACGGCACTCTTACCATGGTTCCGTTTTTACAAACGTTAGCGGAATCATTAAAGTCTTTTCATCTTATAGAAATCACAATTTTTTAAGACTCAAAAAAAAAGCTGCCTGCAGGAGCAGACAGCCTTCTAATCATAAGGTTTTGATTCCTATGCGTCAGCAGGTTTTTCTTCTGAAGCAGCATCTTCTGCTTTCTCTTCAGTTTCAACTGCAGCTTCTGCTTCCACCGGTGCTTCAACGGTTTCCTCAGCTGCCTTTTCTTCGACAACCTCTTCCTTCACCTCAGCTTTAGGAGCAGCTTTTTTAGCAGGAGCCTTCTTCGCCTTCTTTTCTTTTACAGGCGCATCCTCTTCTGCAAGGAGCTCAAGAATTACCATTTCTGCGGCGTCACCCTGTCGATTTCCGATTTTCAGGATACGGGTGTACCCACCATTACGGTTAACAAAACGGGGCCCGATAACTGTAAAGAGCTTGTTTACAATACCCTTGTCCCAGATTCTCCGCGCAATCATCCGTCTGTTGTGAACGGAATCTGCTTTCCCCCGGGTAATCATTTTTTCGGCCAGTCGCCGTGCTTCAAGGGCTTTAGCCTTGGTTGTGGTAATCCTTTCATGATCAAACAGGGAAGTAACCATATTCCGTAAGAGTGCCTTACGGTGGCTGCTTTTCCTGCTTAAGCGGTTAAATCCGATTCTATGCTTCATCTTCGTCTGTGCCTTTCATGAATTTGTCAGAATCCTTAAGAACACTGTAATCAGTCATTCCAAGGTACAAATTCCATTCCTGAAGTTTCTCTTTGATTTCAGTAAGAGATTTCTTACCGAAATTACGGGTCTTGGCTATATCGTCTTCTGTTCTTCTTGTCAGATCGCCAATAGTTTTAATATTGGCATTCTTAAGACAGTTACTGGAACGAACCGACAGCTCAAGTTCCTCGACAGGTGTATCGAGGATTGCCCGGATCCTCTCTTCCTCTTCGTCCATTTCATCATCACCGGTAACTGAATCTTCATCGAAGTTGATAAAAATACAGAAGTGATCCTTGGCGATTTTTGCAGCTTCTGCAACTGCATCCTCGGGAGAGATAGTTCCGTCTGTGTATACCTCAAGCACCAGCTTATCATAGTCACTGCGCTGCCCTACGCGGGTGTTTTCAATAGAAAACTTTGCCCGCTTTACCGGTGAAAATACTGCGTCTACAGGTATCGTGCCGATAACATCGATATATTTTTCGTTTGTTTCAGCAGGAATGTAACCGCGTCCAAGATCAATCTGAATCTCCAGATCGATATTGGCTTTTTCCATCAGCGTGGCAATCTTCAGATCCTTGTTTATTACTTCAATATCCGATGCCTGTCCGATTGTTTCTCCGGTAATTTCACCGGCACCTTTATACTCAACCAGGATAGTTTTCTGCTCAAGGTCATTCGGCAGTTTAATCTTAAGATTCTTAAGACTATTTATGATCTCCGGAGTATCCTCAACAACCTCAGGAATAGCTTCAAATTCGGAAGAGATTATATGGGGAGTACCCTCTTCATCATAGCTGGTTATTTTTACAGCTGTGATTGCATAACCCTGAATCGAACTGAGTAATACACGGCGCAAGGTGTTGCCAATTGTCGTACCAAACCCCCGCTCAAAGGGGTAAGCGATAAATTTGCCATAGTCCTGGTTTACATCCGAGTGCTCGAATGTAATTCCTTTCGGTTTTTTGAATCCCTTCATTAAGTTCTTGCGCGCCATGTGACCACCTTACCGAGAATAGAGCTCTACGATCAAATGTTCCTTAACTTCTGCAAGTTCAGTAACATCAGAACGCCTGGGAAGAGCAAGTACTTTTCCCTTCATTTCGTCCGGATTAAGTTCAAGCCATGGGCTTACACCAGACCGTGAATAGACCTTAAGGCTCTCTTTAATGTTAACCAGCTTGCGGCTGGCTTCCTGAACCTCAATGACATCGTTTTCACGAACAAGGTATGAAGGTATGGTAACTCTTCTGCCGTTTACCCGGATATGACCGTGGTTTACAAGCTGTCGGGCCTGATTCCGCGATGAAGCGAAATGAAGGCGGTATACCATGTTATCAAGTCTGCTTTCGAGCAGTGATATCAGGTTTTCACCGGTAATGCCCTGCATTCTTTCAGCCTTGTTGAAGAGAATCTTAAACTGCTTCTCAAGCAGCATGTACATTCTTTTCAGTTTCTGCTTTTCCCGAAGCTGAATTCCATAGTCGGACATTTTTTTCATCCGCTCACGGGGGCCTTTACCGGGAGAAGGCCTTTTCTTATTAATAGGGCATTTAGGGCTGTTACACCTGTCACCCTTAAGAAACAGCTTTGTTTTTTCAGCCCGGCAGAGCCGACAGCTGGGTCCTACGTATCTTGCCATTTCAATAACTCCTTATACCCGTCTGCTCTTTCGGGGCCGACAACCGTTATGGGGAATGGGAGTAATATCACGGATACTTTTTACAGTAAGACCGAGGGTTCCCAGGGAGCGGATAGCGGACTCACGTCCCATTCCAGGTCCCTTAACCATAACATGCACTTCCCGGAGACCGAAATCCATAGCTTTTTTTGCAGCAGTTTCAGCAGTAGTCTGAGCTGCATAAGGTGTGGATTTCTTGGCTCCTTTAAAGCCAAGACCGCCGGCGGATGCCCAGGAAACGGCGTTTCCGGTCATATCGGTGATAGTAACGATGGTATTATTGAAAGTAGCCTGAATAAAGACCTGACCTTCGTATACCGTCTTTTTCTCTTTCTTCTTCTTAACCTTAGCCAATGTCTGCTCCTTTGACTACTTGGTCGCTTTCTTCTTGTTGGCGACGGTCTTCCGCTTACCTTTACGGGTACGCGCGTTGGTTTTGGTTCTCTGGCCGCGAAGAGGAAGTCCACGACGGTGCCGTAAGCCGCGATAGCAACCGATATCCATAAGACGCTTGATATTGAGTGCAGTCTGGGTACGAAGACGTCCTTCGACTGTGTACTCGTTATCAAGCAGCTGACGGATTTTGTTTATGTCCTCTGCTGACAGATCATTTATTTTAGAATCGGGATCAATACCCGTTTTTTCACATACTTCCATCGCCAATGAACGACCAATACCATAGATATAGGTCAGGGCGATCTTGGTCATTTTATTCGGAAGGTCGATACCTGATATACGTGCCATTTACGGTACTCCTACTTCTGGCGCTGTTTGTGTTTGGGATTGTCGCAGATAATTCGTACAACACCCCGTCTTTTTATAACCTTGCATTTATCACACATAGGTTTTACGCTCACTCTTACCTTCATAAGTAAATCCCCTTATAGGTTTCTGGACCTAATTTTGCCTTTCTTGACCAGGCCGTCATGATGATGCATCTTCAGATGCCCTTCAATCTGCGACATGGTATCAAGGTCAACACCTACCATAATCAGCAGTGAAGTTCCGCCCATAAGCATAGCCACCTGGGCAGGGAAGTTAAAGAGAATCTGCACAATCGACGGAATAACAGCAATAAATGCCAGAAACAGTGCTCCAGGCAATATAATCCTGCTCAGGATTGTGTTCAGGTGCTCTTCAATTTTATCAGTTCGGATTCCGGGGATAGAACCGCCGTTTTCACGAATCTGCTTTGCAATCTCCTGAGGGTTCAGGGTAACCTGCGTATAAAAATATGCAAAGAAAACAATCAGCAGGGTATATGCCACAAGATAAGGCAGACCGTTGGGTCTCAGCCAGCTGCTGAAAGCACCAAGCCAGCTGATCTTTGATCCAAGGTTACCTGCCAGCTGTAGCGGGAAGGTAAGTACACTGGATGCAAAAATTACCGGAATAACCCCGGAAGGGTTAATCTTGAAAGGAATATAGGTGTTCTGTGCACCATACATTCTCCGTCCAACAACGCGCTTTGCATATTGAACCGGGATTTTACGCTGGCCCTGCTGCTCATAGATTACCAGAGCTATAACCGCGATAAACATACCCAGCACAAGAATTACAAATACAGGGTTAAGTTCCCCGATCTGGACTTTTTCCACCAGGGTTACAAAAGCCCCGGGCATTCTGGCAACTATACCGGCAAATATTATCAGAGAAATTCCGTTACCGATACCCCTCTGGGTTATCTGCTCACCGATCCACATAAGGAAGATAGTACCGGCAGTAACAGTAAGCATGGCTACAAAAGTGTATGCCGCCCTGTTCATATTTATAGCATCTGGAATCTGGTTTGCATATATGGTAACCGCATATGACTGTACCAGACAGATAACCACCGTACCGTAGCGTGTATAACGCTGAATCTTCTTACGGCCTCCCTCCTGCTCGCTGATCTTCTTGAGACTGGGAAATACCAGCACAAGCAGCTGCATGATAATAGAGGTGGAAATATAGGGCATGATTCCCAGCATGAAGATGGAAAAGTTTTTAAACGCTCCACCCGCAAAGAAGTCGATATATTCTGTAATACCTACTCCTGTACCGCTCTGCTGAGACATAAAGTAGAGATTCAATGCCTTTACGTTAATCCCGGGAATGGGAAGGTTGGCTCCCAGGCGGAAAACAACCAGCATCCCCAGTGTAAACATGATTCTCTGACGCAGGTCTCGTATACGAAAAATATCAACTAACGGATTCGTCGCCATTTTGAATTAACCCTATTCGCCCTGATTTTCAGTTTCGTCTGATTTTTTTTCCTCAGCTGCAGCAGTAACAGTACCACCGGCCTTGGTGATCTTTTCTCTGGCAGATGCAGATACTTTTTCAATATCTACAGTTACCTTTTTGGATATATCACCGTTTCCGAGGATCTTAACCAGAACCTGCTTACCTTTGACAAGCCCTTTAGCCTTAAGAGACTCAAGGTTGACTGTTTCCCCGTCAGCATAGAATTTTTCTATCTGCACAAGGTTAACAGCCTGATACTCTTTTTTGAAGTGGTAGTTGGAAAAACCTCTTCTGGCAATACGCCGGTAGAGAGGCATCTGTCCACCTTCAAATCCGGGGCGTACACCACCACCGGACCTGGCGTTCTGTCCGTTATTACCTTTACCGGCGGTTCTACCCTTACGGGCGGAATTACCCCGGCCTTTGATAATTTTATTCTTTGTTGACCCTTTGGGTGCGTGCAGTTCCATCTATTTGATCTCCTCCACCTTAAGCAGGTGAGAAACCTTGGTGATCATACCGAGAATAGAAGGGCTGTCCTCCTGCTCTACGGTACTGTTCAGCTTCTTGAGACCAAGAGAGGCAACTACCTTGCGCTGCTTTTCAGGTCGTCCAATAACGCTCTTTACAAGCTGAATACGCAGTTTCATTACTACCCCCACATCTCCACAAGGCTTTTGCCGCGGTTACGTGCGACCTGCTTTGCATCCATGATATTTTCGAATCCGGCAAAAACTGCCTTAACGATGTTGATGGTGTTTTTTGAACCTAGAGACTTGCTCAGGATATCTGTAACACCGCTTACATCCATAACAGCACGGACAGGTCCACCGGCAATTACTCCGGTACCGGGTGCTGCAGGTTTCATGAGAACTTCAGCGCTCTTGAATTTTCCGATAACTTCATGAGGAAGTGTACCATTTTTCAAGGGCAGGGTAATCATGTTTTTCTTCGCCTTTTCGATACTTTTCCGGATAGCTTCAGTTACATCGTTGGCTTTACCGAAACCGAGTCCAACCCGTCCTTTCTGATCTCCCACCACAACAAGTGCAGAGAAGGAGAACCGGCGTCCACCCTTTACAACCTTGGCTACACGGTTGAGCTTGATAAGTTTTTCAGTAAACTCTTTATCCCGCTCTCTATCTCTATTATCACGATCACGTCTTTCCACCATATCCCCCTAGAACTGAAGTCCGGTTTTGCGGGCTCCGTCGGCAATGGCCTTTACGATGCCGTGATACTTAAACCCGTTTCTGTCAAATACAACAGCTCCAACGGACTGTTCCTTCAGCTTTGTACCGATCATTTCTCCAAGCTTTGACGCATTTTCAACATTGGTCTTAAGCTCAACATTCTCTTTCTGCCGGTTGTTAACAGCAGCAATTGTGACGCCTTTATCATCGTCAACAACCTGAATGTAGACGTACTTGTTGCTGCGGAAAACCGTCATACGAGGCCGCTCTGCAGTGCCGTAAATGGATTTACGGATATGCCTTTTTCGCTGCAGCCTTTTTCGATTTTTATCGTCTATCTTCTTCATCCCGCTTTCCTACTACTTAACACCGGACTTACCGATTTTTCTGCGGATGTACTCATTTTCGTAACTGATTCCTTTTCCCTTATAGGGTTCTGGAGCACGAAGTGATCGTATTTCCGCAGCCGCCTGTCCGACCTTCTGTTTATCGATTCCGGAAACTACAACCTTGTTGTTTCCTTCAACAGTGATGGTAACATCATCATTGATCATATACTCGATCATTGTTGAGTATCCCAGGTTAAGGGAAAGACTTTTTCCCTTAAGCTCGGCTCTGTATCCAACACCATTTATAAGCAGGGTTTTACTGAAACCGGCACTTACACCGGTAACCATGTTCTGGATCAGATTCCTGTACAGACCAAAATATGCTCTGTCCTGTTTTACAGTACTTTCGCACTCTACCTGAACCACTTCGGCGCCTATACTTATCTTCAGGGCACCTTTAATTTCCTGAGACAGTTTCCCCTTGGGACCTTCAACCTCAACGATATTACCGTTCTGGTTTACCTTTACGCCCTTGGGTATTTCTATCGGCAGTTTTCCTACACGTGACATTCCTTCCCCCCTCTACCAGACTGAGCAAAGAATCTCGCCGCCGACTTTCTTTTCGGCAGCCTTCTTTCCGGTAGTTACACCGGTGGAAGTAGAAACAATCACAGTTCCGTAACCGTTAAAGACTCTCGGGAGATTCTTGTAACCGGCATAAATTCTTCTACCAGGTGTGGATATCTTCTTAATACCGTGAATAATCGGTTTCTGTTTCTCATCAAACTTAAGGAAGATCCGGATATAGTTGTTTCCATCTATGGTGGTCTTCTTGAAGTTTTTAATGTATCCCTCGTTCTTGAGTATCTTGACAATTTCAAGCTTCAGTTTAGAGGTCAGAATATCAACACGGTCGAAATGCGCACTACTCGCATTCCGTATCTTTGTTAGCATATCTGCTACAGGATCGGTAACAGCCATCTATATCTTCTCCCTCACCAGCTCGATTTTGTAACGCCGGGGATAAGACCTTCGCTTGCGTATTTGCGAAAGCATACCCTGCACATCTGAAATTTCCGCATAAAACCCCTGGGTCTACCGCAGACGCGACAGCGATTGACCTTACGGGTCATGAACTTAGGCTTACGCTGAGCCTTGATTATCATTGATTTCTTTGCCATCTCGTCTACTCCTATTTCCTGAAGGGCATACCGAGCTTGCGCAGCATGCTTCTGGATTCATCATCTGTAGAAGCAGTGGTAACAATTGCCACATTGAGGCCGCTTACCCGTTCAATCTTGTCGAAGTCTATCTCAGGGAAGATAATCTGCTCCTGGATACCCAGAGAATAGTTACCCTTTCCGTCGAAGGCTTTGGGATTAACACCCCGAAAGTCCTTTACACGGGGAAGAGCAACATTCAGGAGTCTTTCAAGAAACTCCCACATATAGTTACCACGAAGGGTAACCTTCGCACCGATCTCCATGCCTTCCCTCAACTTGAAGTTAGCAATAGATTTCCGTGCTTTTGTTTTTACAGCATGCTGGCCGGTAATAAGTTCCAGCTCTTTAGTTGCTGATTCAAGAAACTTTTTGTTTGTAATGGCATCCCCGACGCCGATGCTTACGCTGATTTTTTCCAGGCGCGGTACCTGCATCGGAGACTTGTATCCAAACTCATCGATCAGCTCTTTTCTGATCGTATCCAGATACAGTTTCTTGAGTCTAGGTGTATATTCAGCCATCAAAGGGCCTCCCCGCACTTTCTGCAGACTCTGACCTTTGCATCGCCATCAACTTTGATACCGATTCTGGTAGGTCCGCATTTTTTACACACAATCATTACGTTGGATACCGCAAGTCCGGCTTCGATATCTATGATACCGCCCTTATCCTGCTGGCTTTTCGGCTTTACAGCCTTCTTTACCATGTTCAGGCCCTGAACATAAATCCGGCCCTTTACGCGGTCAATTCTGAGAACCTTACCGCTTTTGCCCTTATCTTTGCCGGATACGACCTGAACCGTATCTTCTTTTTTAAGTTTGATCTTCATCTTCTCTTTCATACTCTTACCTCACCAGTCCCTTAGAGAACCTCGGGGGCAAGGGAAACGATTTTCATAAAACCGGTATCACGAAGTTCACGTGCAACCGGTCCGAAGATACGTTTTCCCCGGGGGTTCTGGTTGGCGTCAATGATTACGCAGGCATTGTCATCGAACCGAATGTATGTTCCGTCTACACGACGGTACTCTTTCTTTGTCCGAACAATAACAGCCTTCTGCACATCTCCGCTCTTTATCGCCGCATTAGGAAGGGCATCCTTAACTGCGACTACAATAATGTCACCCACTCCGGCATATTTGCGCTTACTTCCGCCCAGTACTTTAATACACTGGACCCGCTTAGCGCCGGAGTTATCTGCAACATTAAGATATGTCTGCATCTGTACCATGATTATCTATCTCCCCTTGGCCTGCGCTCTACTATTTAGCGCGCTCCACAATTTCTTCAAGCATCCAGGCTTTGTTTTTGCTCATCGGACGGGACTCGATAATCCGTACAGTATCGCCGATATGCGCTTCGTTATTTTCGTCGTGGGCCATAAATTTCTTAGAACGAGCCACGTACTTCTTGTACAGAGGGTGCAGCTGCCTGGTAGATACCTTTATTACAATGGACTTCTCCATCTTGTCACTCACGACAACTCCGGTATAAACCTTTTTGTTGGCCTTCTGTTCTCCCTGTTCAGGAGTAGTTTTTTCTACAGCATCCATACCTATTTCCTGCCTTCTTCCGGCTTCCTGATACCCAGAGCATACTCATGGATCATCGTATTCAGCCGTCCAATACTACGCCGAAGGTTACGCTTTTCAAGCGGATTCTCAACATGGCCAAGAACCTTGCTGAAGCGGTGTTCCCTCAGTTTCGCCTTAAGCTCTTCCCTTTTAAGAAGCAGCTCATCGTAACTTAAATCAGAGAATGTATTCTTCATACCGCTACTCCAGATCCCGCCGTACAGCGAACTTTGTCTTGATGGGAAGCTTTGAATCGGCCAGCTTCATCGCCTCTCGGGCGAGTTCCAGAGGAACTCCGGCCATTTCAAACATTACTGTTCCCTCTTTTACTACAGCAACCCATGCTTCGGGGTTACCCTTACCTTTACCCATTCGGGTTTCCGCCGGCTTTTTTGTGTAGGGAAAATCAGGGAAGATCCGAATCCAGACTTTACCACCACGCTTAACGTGACGGGTCATCGCGATACGGGCTGCTTCGATCTGACGGTTGGTTATCCACTCACCTTCCAGCGCAACCAGTGCAAAATCACCAAAGGAAATCTTGTTACCCCGGGTTGCCACCTTCTTTAGGCGACGAACCTGACGGTGCTGTTTCCTGTATTTCGTTCTCTTAGGACTAAGCATCTATCAACCCCTCTCTGCCGCAGCGGGAGTCTTCTTTTTCCGAACCAGAAGTCCGGCGTCTTCTTTCCGGTCTCTCCGGTATACCTCACCGGTAAATACCCAGACCTTGACTCCGATAATACCGAATGTTGTATCAGCTTCCGCTGTACCGTAATCGATATTTGCACGAAGTGTATGAAGTGGCACTCTTCCGTCCTTGTACTGTTCAGTACGGGACATTTCAGCACCGCCAAGACGGCCTGAGACGCGGACTTTGATACCCTGAACTCCAGCTTTCATTGCATTATTGACCGCCATTTTCAAAGCTCTCCGGAAAGAACCCCGGGCTTTAAGCTGACGGGCAATATTAAGTGCTACGATCTGAGCATTTACCTCAGGACGTTTCACTTCCTTGATTTTCAGCTGTATTTTCTTATTTGCAATTTTCTGGAGATTTGCGCCAACCTTTTCGATATTTGCGCCTTTTGCTCCAATAATCACACCAGGGCGTGAAGTATGAATTACAATTGTGATCCTCTGGGGATGACGAATGATTTCTACTTCAGCAATTTCAGCACCCTGAGCTTCAGGCGAATCTGCAAGGGCTTTTCTCAGGGCCAGGTCTTCGTGCAGAGTGTCTGCATATTCCCGGGGGTCAACATACCATTTTGATGACCAAGTCTTGTTGATTCCTAAACGCAATCCAATGGGATTAACTTTCTGACCCATCTTATTCCCCCATTCCCGCAAGCTCGTCTACGACAACCGAAATATGACTCATGCGCTTAAGGAGGATATCCCTTTTACCGCGAGCCCTTGCCCAGAGACGGCGAAGTCTCGGACCTTCGTTAATCTGAAGCTCTTTTATGTAGAGCATCTCTTCATCGAGCTGCTTGTTCTGTACCAAAGCGTTGGCTGCTGCTGAATGTATTGCCTTGTTGAGCAGTTTTGCTCCCTTCTGAGGCAGTGCCTCGAGGATAGCTACAGCTTCAACATAGGGCTTGTTACGTACAACATTAGCTACACGTCTTAGCTTTGTCGGTGCAATAAGCACGTGACGGATATTGGCTTTATATCCTTTCTTTGCTTCCATACTCTGCCTCACCTACCTCTTACCGGCCTTTTTATCAGACCCGGCGTGACCACGAAAAATCCTGGTTGGAGAAAATTCTCCAAGCTTGTGACCAACGAGGTTTTCGGTAACATATACCGGCACCCAACTCTTTCCATTATAAACAGAGAGAGTCAAACCAACCATCTCCGGGATAATTGTTGAACACCTGGAGTAGGTCTTAATCATCCGCTTTTCACCGGATTTGCTCATTTCAAGAATCCGCTTATACAGCTTTTTCTCGATAAATGGTCCTTTCTTTATAGAACGCGCCACTACTCTCTCCTATTTCCGCTTCTTAACGATGAACTTGCTAGAGGATTTGCTCTTCTTCCTGGTCTTATATCCCTTGGTGGGTTTACCCCAGGGAGTAACAGGATGGCGACCGCCGGAAGTACGACCCTCACCACCACCATGGGGGTGATCGACAGGGTTCATAACTACACCGCGGACCTTAGGCCTTTTACCGAGCCAACGTGAACGTCCGGCTTTACCGATAGATACGTTCATGTGATCCTCATTTCCAACGACTCCAAGAGTTGCCATGCACTTCTTGAAGATCATGCGCATTTCCCCGGAAGGAAGCTTAAGAGTAACGTAGTCGTCTTCTTTTGCAACGATAGTAGCTCCGAGACCCGCAGAACGTACAAGCTGACCGCCTTTACCCTGCTGCATCTCGATATTATGAACCGTCATACCGAGGTTTATTGCCTCCAGCGGAAGAGCGTTACCAACTTCCTTGGGAGCATTTTCGCCACTTACAACAGTCATACCAACCTTCAGCCCACGGGGAGCGAGAATGTATCTCTTTTCACCGTCTGCATAGTTGATAAGTGCAATATTGGCACTCCGGTTCGGATCGTATTCAATAGTTGCTACTTTTCCAGGTACACCGAACTTTTCGCGTTTAAAATCGATAGTTCTGTATTTCTTCTTGTGACCACCACCACGGCGACGCACACTGATACGTCCACCGGCTCCACGGCCTGCTTTCTGAAACTTTCCAGAAGTCAGGCTCTTTTCTGCCTTGTTGGTGGTAATCTCTTCAAAAGTAAGCGAGGTCTTAAACCGCAGAGCCGGCGTCCTCGGCTTATATTTCTTGATTCCCATTCCTGACTCTCCCTGCCTTAAACGCCGTCAATCGCGTCGATTTTCTGACCAGCCGCAAGGGTTACAATCGCCTTCTTCCAGGGAGTTGTAGTTCCTCTGCGAACACCATGCTTGGTGCGGGTAGCCCGGGGCTTGGACTTAACATTGATGATGTTGCACTTAACAGGCTTTACATCAAACAGTTCTTTCATGGCACGCATGACCATATTCTTGTTTGCCCAGGGATGAACCTTGAAGACGTACTTCTTCTGCTCAGCTTCCCGCATGATATTGGTTTTTTCAGTTAAAACCGGTTCAATAATAATCTGCTGTAAATCCATTACTTCCCCCCTCAGGCCTTCGCAGCCTTGGGTGCGTAAAACTCATTAAGATTCTTTGCAGCAGTTTCCAGAACTACCAGTTTCCGTGCATAAAACAGATCATGCGCCCGGAGCCGGTTATAGGAGAGAATCCTAAGCCAGGGGATATTCTTCCCCGCCCGACGTACCATTGCATCATCATCCTTAAGAACTACTACAGTTCTTTCACCCTGGCTGAAATTCTTCAGGATAGCTGCAAAATCCTTTGTCTTCCCGCTTTCCACTGAAAAGTCTTCAACAACCATGAGAGAGTCATTAGCTGCTTTCATGCTCAGGATAGACATCATAGCCGCCCGCTTCATCTTCCGGGGCATGGTGTAACTGAAATCTCTGGGCTTTGGCCCGAAAACAATTCCACCGCCAACCCAGAGAGGAGAGCGCCTGTGACCCGAACGCGCACGTCCGGTTCCCTTCTGACTCCAGGGCTTTCCACCAGCACCACGAACTTCAGCCCGTGTCTTTGTGGAGGCTGTCCCCACTCTGAGATTCGCAAGTTCATTGCGGATCGCATAATAAATAGCACCTTCACTGACCTCACGTCCAAAGACCTGATCAGCCAGTTCAATGCTCCGTATCTCTTTTCCGTCCGTAGACAAAACCTTCTTTTCCATTGATCGCCTCTATTCCAATATCCTGCTTAAGACTACTTCTTCTTGGCTTTCCGAACGAATACTACGCCGTTCTTCGGACCAGGAACCGCACCTTTAACAAGCAGGGCGTTCTTTTCAGCATCGACCTTGACAACCAGCAGGTTCTGTACAGTTACGCGGTCATTACCCATTCTACCGGGCATCTTTTTACCCTTCAGTACCTTAGAAGGATACGCCGCCATACCGGTACTACCAGGTGCACGGTGAAACTTGGAACCGTGCGTAGCACGTCCACCTTTAAAACCGTGACGCTTCATTACACCCTGGTAACCTTTACCCTTGGAATCGCCAACTACATCAACAAAACGGACATCTTCAAACTGTGCGATCCCGAGTGAAGTTCCGGCCTCGCCTTCAAAATCCGCATCGCGGACTTCCTGAATAATCCGCTTGGCGCCGGATCCGCTCTTTTTAAACTGCCCCAGAACAGGCTTACTCATACGGGACTCTTTCTGATCAAAAGCGCCGATAATAGCTGCGCTGTAGCCGTCCCTTTCTTCAGTCCTTTCATCAAGGATGGTATTTTCTACAATCTCTATAACCGTAACCGGAGTCAAAACTCCCCGGTCATCGAAAACCTGGGTCATTCCAAGTTTTTTTCCCAACAAACCCAACATTGCTTAACCTCGATCAATAAAAGTGGTCTGCGTGCATCTTTCGTCAGGCAGACGTATTATTGTCACACCAGCCTACTGCTTGATTTCTACATCAACTCCGGCGGGCAACTCTAATTTCATAAGTGCGTCCATAACTTTGGACGTCGGATCCAGAATATCTATCAACCGCTTGTGCGTGCGCATCTCAAACTGCTCCCTGGACTTCTTGTTAACGTGGGGAGAACGCAGCACGGTAAACTTGTTGATTTTAGTCGGGAGAGGGATAGGTCCAGCTACTCTGGCCCCTGCCTTACCGACGGTTTGTACGATTGATTTAGCGCTCTGATCGACCAGTTCGACATCAAAGCCGCGCAACCGTACGCGAATCCTATTCTTCGCCATCCTTCCTCCTAAAAAAAGGCCCCGCCACTAAAACGGGCGGGACCCGATAGAAACAAATTACTCGGTAATTTCGATTACCTGACCGGATGCTACAGTACGTCCACCCTCACGGATAGCGAACTTAAGACCTTTCTCCATCGCGATAGCGTGGATAAGCTCTACATCGATCTCGGTGTTGTCACCGGGCATAACCATCTGCTTGTCAGCAGGAAGAGTAATGCTTCCGGTAATGTCGGTAGTTCTGAAGTAGAACTGGGGGCGGTAACCGGAAAAGAAGGGTGAGTGACGACCGCCCTCTTCCTTGTTCAGTACGTATACCTGACCTCTGAACTTCTTGTGAGGTGTGATAGTACCGGGCTTTGCCAGTACCTGACCACGCTCAACGTCTTTTTTGTCAGTTCCACGAAGAAGTGCACCGATATTGTCACCTGCCTGACCCTGATCAAGAAGCTTGTTAAACATCTCAACACCGGTACAAACGGTTTTCTGAGTATCTTTGATACCAACGATTTCACATTCATCGGAAACCTTAACGATACCGCGCTCAATACGTCCGGTAACAACGGTACCACGTCCCTGAATTGAGAACACGTCTTCGATAGGCATAAGGAATGCACCGTCGATAGCACGTTCGGGCTCAGGAAAAAAGCTGTCCATTGCAGCAAGAAGCTCATCAATACACTTGGTCTTCTCTGCATCATCAGGGTTGTCCATTGCCTCAAAAGCAGAACCCTTGATAATGGGAGTATCATCTCCGGGGAAACCATACTCGTTGAGAAGATCTTTCATCTCTTCTTCTACAAGTTCAATAAGGTCGGGATCGTCAACCTGGTCACACTTGTTAATAAAAACAATAAGTGAAGGTACACCAACCTGGCGTGCGAGCAGGATGTGCTCTTTGGTCTGAGACATAGCGCCGTCAGTAGCAGCAACTACGATAACAGCACCGTCCATCTGAGCCGCACCGGTAATCATATTCTTGATATAGTCGGCGTGACCGGGGCAGTCAACGTGAGCATAGTGACGATTGTCTGTTTCATACTCAACGTGACGGGTGTTGATCGTGATTCCTCTGGCTTTTTCTTCCGGAGCGTTATCGATCTCATCATACTTCAGAAGCTTACCACCGTACTTAGCAGCGCTGTACATAGTGATAGCAGCAGTGAGAGTGGTCTTGCCGTGGTCAACGTGGCCAATAGTACCAACGTTTACGTGCGGCTTCGTCCTCTCAAATTTTTCTTTGGCCATTCCTATTCCTCCTTGCGCTTATTCGGGCGCAAAAATTTTAAAAGCATTATATAATCACAAGCCATAAAAAGTTTCAAGGTCGTATATAAAGGGGTAGATCTTACATCGGCAGAAGTGCCGAAAGATAGAGACAGGAATTAATCGAGGGGCCGCGCGTTCGCAGCTGTTCCAAGATCTAACCCGCACCACCTGATCACTCTCCTTGAGAACGACCGGTTTGGCTGCAGTGTCATTGGTTACACACCCCGGCAGTACTGCCCGGTGCGCAACACGATCTCACGCATTAAACCAAACTAAAAACTTAACGTGGAGAGTAGAATATACTCTCCACGGTTTTTCGTCAAGAGTTGTTTACCAGCGGTAGTGACTGAAAGCCTTATTGGCATCCGCCATCCGGTGGGTATCCTCTTTCTTTTTGAATGCTACACCTGCATTATTGTAAGCATCCATAAGTTCGGCGCTGAGGCGCTCACTCATGGACTTACCGCTACGGTCCCGGGATGCCTGGATAATCCAGCGCATAGCCAGAGCTTCCCGACGGGTCTCACGAACCTCCACAGGAACCTGATAGGTTGAACCACCTACACGGCGGGATTTAACCTCAACAGCGGGCTTTACATTTTCAATAGCCTTCAGAAAAACCTCAAGAGGCTCTTCATTAATCTTCTTCTGAACCACATCGAGGGCATCGTAAACAATACCGCGGGCAACAGACTTTTTGCCGTCAACCATCATGCGGGCTACAAACTTTGCCAGAACCTTGCTTCCGAAACGGGGATCGGGAAGTACAGGGCGTACGGGACTTACTTTACGTCTACTCATTTCGGTCCTCCTTAAGCCTTGGGCTTCTTGGCTCCATACTTGGAGCGTCCCTGTCGGCGGTCATCTACACC
Source organism: Marispirochaeta sp. (assembly GCA_963676835.2). Classification (GTDB taxonomy): domain Bacteria; phylum Spirochaetota; class Spirochaetia; order JC444; family Marispirochaetaceae; genus Marispirochaeta. The sequence continues at coordinate 1,635,977 of CAXXFF010000002.1, read as the reverse complement.
AAGGGTATCCTTGGCACCGCGGATAATATGATAGCGAACACCGGGAAGGTCTTTAACACGACCGCCGCGGAGCAGTACAACAGAGTGCTCCTGAAGGTTATGTCCGATTCCGGGAATATACGCAGTTGCTTCAAATCCGTTAGTCAATCTAACACGAGCTACCTTACGAAGGGCAGAGTTAGGCTTCTTCGGAGTGACCGTCATAACACGGGTGCAAACACCACGCTTCTGAGGGCAGGACTCCAGAGCCGGAGATTTGGTCTTCTTCGTAGTAGCTTTTCGCCCTTTACGAATGAGCTGATTAATAGTCGGCATTTATATCCAACTCCCAATAATTGATCTTTGAGCCGTGACTATAGCAGTCACCTTGACAAAAGTCAAGCCGACGCCCAGGCATACCGCGAGGGCGTCTATATATGATCTAAAGATGTGAACCGCAGATTCAGCATGACGGAGAAATATCAGGCTTCAACCTCTTCCTCGAGGGTCTCTTTCTCCAACTGCGCTTCTTTCTCAAGCTTACGCTGTTCCAGAATGCTCTGTACAGATGCATCCAGATCGTCACTGGTATCATCAAAGAGCTTCATATTCTTATACTTCCGCATACCGGTTCCCGCAGGAATAAGGTGTCCGATTGCAACGTTCTCCTTCAGACCCCGCAGAGAGTCGGTGTCTCCGGAAATTGCCGCATTGGTCAGAACCTTGGTGGTTTCCTGGAAGGAAGCCGCGGATACCCATGAATCAATATTCAGGGATGCCCGGGTAATTCCCAGGAGCAGCGGACGGGCTACGGCCGGCTGACCACCCTCACGGATTACCTTTTCGTTTTCTTCATGGAAACGATACTTATCAACCTGCTGCCCGAAGATAAAGTTGGTATCACCCACCTGGATAATCTCAACCTTACGCATCATCTGCCGGACAATAACTCCAATGTGCTTGTCATTTATGTTTACACCCTGAAGTCGATAAACTTCCTGGACTTCGTTAACAAGGAATGACTGCAGAGCATTTTCCCCCTCGATATCCAGGACATCGTGAGGATCGACAGCTCCGTCACAGAGTCCTTCTCCAGCCATTACAAGGTCACGGTCACGAACCAGAAGGTGCTTACCCATGGGAACAAGGTGTTTGTGCTTTCCACCGAAATCATCTTCAATTTCGAGAACGCGCTTGCCCTTTACAATTCCCTTAAAGTTTACCGTTCCGCCAACCTTGGAAAGAACTGTAGCACTCTTGGGGTGACGCGCCTCAAAAAGCTCATCAACCCGGGGAAGACCACCGGTAATATCCCGGGTTTTAACACTTTCCTTAAGCAGCTTAACCATCGTGCGGCCTTCAGTAATCGTATCACCGTTCTCAACGTTAAGATAGGCAGAACCGGGAAGGAAATAAGATGCAAGCTCTTCCCCTTCCGCATCCTCAATAATAATCCGGGGCTGCAAAGACTCAAGGGTAAACTCGGTTATCTTCTTCTCGATCTTTCCGGTATCCTCATTGACCTCTTCTTTCAAAGTTGTACCGAGGACAATATCTTCAAAACGTACTTTTCCGCTTACTTCCGCAATGATAGGTTCAGAAAAGGGGTCGAACACCGCAATAGAATCTTCTGCAGCAACAACATCGCCTACTTCAACAAGCAGCTCAGCTCCGTTACGAATATCAATCCGCTGCTCCTGCGCAACCAGAAGAATCTCATTTTCTCTGACCACCACATAAGCGATCTCTTCGGAAAGGATTTCCTCTTTTCCCCGCTTGAGAAGCACTTCTCCTGCAATTACCTTCTGACCGTCCTCAATCTGCAGACTGTCACCTTTGGCAATTTCCACCCTTCGAATAATTTTGGAAACCGTCACAAAGCCCTTTCGAGTGAACAACCTGTCGCCGGTTTCAAGGGTTACGGTATTACCGAGAATTTCTCTGATAAGAACCGGGTACCTAAGGTATGTCCTGTTCTCTTCTGCCACACTTGTTGCCGCACCACCGATATGGAAGGTACGCATGGTAAGCTGGGTTCCCGGCTGACCAATGGACTGGGCAGCAATAATTCCGACAGCCTCTCCAATCTCGACAGTTCTGTTTGTTGCCAGGTTCCGGCCGTAGCACTTCTGACATACGCCATGACGAGCTTCACAGGTAAGTACCGTACGGATACGTACCGACTCAACCCCAGCCTCTTCAATGGCCTGGGCAATTTCGTCGGTTATCTCTTCATTTACATCGATAATAATCTCACCGGTAATAGGGTGCTTAACCCGCTCAAGGGTGAAGCGCCCGGCAATACGGTCAACCAGAGACTCTACAATCTCCTCACCGTCTTTAATTGCCTTGGTTTCAATACCGTTAATAGTGCCGCAGTCCAGCTCGTTAACAACCACATCCTGGGCAATATCAACCAGACGACGGGTAAGATAACCTGCACCGGCAGTTTTAAGTGCCGTATCCGCAAGCCCCTTACGGGCACCATTGGTGGAGATAAAGAACTCGATAATTGAAAGACCTTCTTTAAAGTTCGACCGGATAGGAAGTTCGATAATATCACCGGTAGATTTCGCCATAAGACCGCGCATACCGGAGAGCTGACGTATCTGGGTACGGCTACCACGGGCTCCGGAATTGGCCATCATATAGACGGGGTTAAACCCATCCCGGTCTTTCTCCAGAGACTTCATCAGGGTATTGGTAAGATCCTCATTGGTTTTCGACCAGACCTCAACAACACGGTTATAACGCTCTTCCTGGGTAATATGACCCTGAAGGTACTGATTCTGAATCTCGGACACCTGATTATTGGCAGCATCAATCATCCCCTTCTTTTCATCGGGAATAACAATATCATCTACACCGATTGTCGCACCAAAAACAGTTGCATACTTGAATCCCACATCCTTGATGGTATCAAGCATCTTCACCGCCGTTGCAGGCCCGTGATCCTTATAAGTTTTAGCAACAAGGCTTCGAAGTTGCTTATCACCAAGAGGATAGTTAACATAGCCGACCTCATCGGGCAGCTCTTCATTCAGAATAACCCGCCCAGCGGTGGTCTCAACCCACTCGCCGTTCATCTTCACCTTGATGGCGGCATGGTAGTTAACCGCACCGGCATCGACGGCCATAAAAACTTCGTCGGAAGATCCGAAATACTTACCCGTACCGGTCACGCCTTCCTTTTCTTTGGTCAGGTAGTTGATTCCGAGAACCATATCCTGAGAAGGGAAAACAATAGGAGTACCATTTGCAGGGTTCAGCAGGTTGTTTACTGAAAGCATCATGGTCCAGCACTCAATCTGAGCCGCCTGGGTAAGAGGCACGTGAACCGCCATCTGGTCACCGTCAAAGTCGGCATTATAGGCATGACACACAAGAGGATGCAGCTTGATAGCCTTACCTTCAACAAGGACAGGCTCGAAGGCCTGAATACCAAGCCGGTGCAGAGTAGGTGCACGGTTAAGCAGCACCGGATGTTCCCGGACTACCTCATCGAGAACAGCCCACACCTCGGGAGTCTCCTGCTCTACCAGGGTTTTAGCCTTTTTAATGTTGTATACAACATCCTTTTCAACAAGCTTCTTCATAATGAAGGGCTTATAGAGCTCAAGGGCCATCTTGGTGGGCAGTCCGCACTGATGCATACGCAGTTCAGGACCTACAACAATTACAGAACGTCCAGAGTAGTCAACACGCTTACCAAGGAGGTTCTGACGGAAGCGCCCCTGCTTACCTTTAAGCATATCCGAAAGAGACTTAAGAGGTCTGTTTGAAGCACCCTTCACAACCCGCTTTTTCTTGGAGTTGTCAAATAGTGCATCCACGGCTTCCTGAAGCATCCGCTTTTCGTTACGGATAATAATATCAGGAGCATTCAGGGTCATAAGTCTTTTCAGACGGTTGTTACGGTTGATTACCCTGCGATAAAGATCGTTAAGGTCGGAAGTTGCAAAACGGCCTCCGTCAAGCTGTACCATGGGGCGCAACTCCGGCGGAATAACCGGAATAACATCAAGGATCATCCAGTCCGGATTATTGTCCGAATCCCGGAAGTTCTCTACGATCTCAATTCTTTTCAGGAGCCGTTTGTCGGATTTCGCACCCTTCTCGACCATCTTCATGCGCAGTTCCGCACTGAGAGCATCGAGATCGAGCTGCTCAAGGAGAGTCCTGATAGCGTCTGCACCGATTCCGGCGGTAAAACTCATACCGAAACGCTCACGGGCCTCGAGGAACTCTTCTTCAGAAAGAAGCTCCATATACTTGAGGTCAGTGTCGCCGGGATCAATTACTACATGCTTTTCGTAGTAGAGAATCGCCCGCAGAGACGCGATGGTCAGATCCAGCAGAAGCCCCATTCTTGACGGAACAGAGCGGTAATACCAGATATGAGACACCGGCGAAGCCAGCTCAATATGGCCCATCCTCTCACGGCGCACCTTGAAGTGAGTCACCTCAACGCCACAACGGTCACAAATCACTCCCTTATATCGAATTGACTTGAACTTACCGCAGTAACATTCCCATTCCTTGGTGGTACCAAAGATCCGTTCACAGAACAGACCGTCCTTTTCCGGACGAAGGGTTCGGTAGTTTATAGTTTCCGGCTTTTTAACTTCGCCGTAAGACCAGGCCCGAATCTGTTCGGGGCTGGCCAGCTTTATCATTATGTTATCGAAATCCTGAATATCCCTCATGGCACTCTCCTGACTGTAGTCCCTGATCGGGCTTAGAACTGACTTCCCTGACGGCTGATCAGCTCTTCATCGCGCTCGGTAAGGGGAACCTGCTTTCCTTTTGAATCATAGATTGAAACATCCAGAGCAAGTCCCCGAAGCTCCTGAACCAGTACATTGAATGATTCGGGAACACCGGCATTGGAAGAAGGTTCTCCCTTTACGATGCTTTCATATATCTTGGCGCGTCCCGCCATATCGTCCGACTTGATTGTAAGAAGCTCCTGAAGGGTATTGGCTGCACCGTAAGCTTCAAGGGCCCATACCTCCATTTCTCCCAGACGCTGCCCACCAAACTGAGCCTTACCACCCAGAGGCTGCTGAGTAACCAGCGAGTAAGGTCCGGTTGACCGGGCATGCATCTTGTCATCAACCAGGTGATGAAGCTTGAGCATGTAGATAATTCCGCAGAATACGGGGTTCTCAAACATAACACCGGTTTTACCATCCCGCAGTACCATCTTGGAGTTCCGGGGCAGACCTGCCTCAGCAAGCTTGTCCTCGATCATCTCCGTAGAAGCGGACTGGAATACCGGAGTGGAATACCACTCGTCCAGAATCCTTGCAGCAAGACCAAGCTCAGTTTCAAGAATCTGACCAAGGTTCATACGGGAAGGTACACCCAGAGGGTTAAGACAGAGATCCAGAGGAGTTCCATCCTCCATGTAGGGCATGTCCTCTTCAGGAAGAACCCGGGCAACAACACCCTTGTTTCCGTGACGTCCAGCCATCTTATCGCCCTCTTTAAGCTTACGCTTGGCGGCAATAAGAACCTTTACAACCTCATCAACACCGGGAGGAAGATCATCCCCCTCGCTGCGACGAAGGCGCTGTACATCTATTACCGTTCCGCTGGTTCCATGGGGAACACGGAGACTGGTGTCGCGAACCTCTTTGGCTTTCTCACCGAAGATTGAGTTAAGCAGCTTAAACTCAGGCGTGGTTTCAGTTTCGGACTTGGGAGTAACCTTTCCGACCAGGATATACCCTGAACCGACCTTGGCGCCGATGCGGACAATACCCTCTTCATCAAGCTGATCAAGAGCCTTTTCGGAAGTATTGGGAATATCGCGGGTAAGCTTTTCCGGTCCAAGCTTGGTCTCCCGCACATCAATGGTAAATTCCTTTATATGTATTGAAGTAAAGATATCTTCTTTGACGACCTTCTCAGAAATAAGAATGGCGTCCTCATAGTTATAACCGTTCCAGGGCACAAATCCGACCAGAACATTCCGGCCGAGAGCAAGCTCTCCACCGTTGGTTGCAGGACCGTCAGCGAGAACATCGCCGGCGGCGATCTTCTGCCCGACCCTTACAACAGGGCGCTGATTGAAACAGGTATCCTGGTTGGTACGCTGATACTTCAGCAGGGGGTATATATCCTTCTTAAGGTCACCATGAGGTACATCCAGCTTGATAACTACCTGCTCGGCAGTAACATACTCAACAACACCTGCACGGCGCGCCTTTACAAGCACACCGGAGTCATAGGCGGTTTTACCTTCCATTCCGGTACCAACCCGGGGAGGATCGGTAAAAACAAGGGGAACTGCCTGACGCTGCATGTTTGATCCCATGAGTGCACGGTTGGCATCATCATGCTCGAGGAAAGGAATGAGCGATGTTGCAACAGAGATTACCTGCTTGGGAGAAACGTCCATATACTGGATGTCCGCAGGGTTTTTCTGTATATAGTCCCCGGCCTTACGGACGGAAACAGTATCATCAGAAAACTTACCGGACTTGTCGATCTTGGCATTCGCCTGAGCGATAAAGTACTTTTCCTCGTCCATTGCAGAGAGATACTCAATCTCAGGAAGTGCTTTTCCATCCTTAACCTTACGGTAAGGCGCCTCAAGGAATCCGTATTCATTAACACGGGTATAGTTGGCCAGCGAAACAATAAGACCGATGTTCGGTCCTTCCGGTGTTTCAATGGGACACATACGTCCATAGTGGGTGTAATGTACGTCACGGACCTCAAATCCGGCACGATCCCTCGAAAGACCTCCAGGCCCAAGGGCGTTAAGCCTTCTTTTATGGGTAAGCTCGGAAAGCGGGTTAACCTGATCCATAAACTGAGACAGCTGGGATGATCCGAAAAACTCCTTGATCGCCGCCACTATGGGTTTGATGGAAATCAGGTCCTGAGGTTTAACCGTATCAGTCTCTTTAAGACTCATACGCTCCTTGGCAATTCTTTCCATACGACTGAAGGCTGTCTTAAGCTGGTTTGCCATAAGCTCACCAACAGAACGGATACGCCGGTTTCCAAGATGATCGATATCATCAACGTAGGAATCACCAATATATACCTTAATAAGAAAGAGCATAGTGTTAACCACGTCTTCCCTGGTAAGAGTAAACTCCTCTACAGGAGGTTCATAGTCAAATTTCTTATTGAGCTTGTACCGTCCAACCTTACCAAGATCGTAGCGGCGGGTACTGAAAAACATTGAATTAAGATCTTTTTCAGCGCTTTCAAGCGTAATGGGCTCGCCTGGCATAATAACAGAGTAAACCGCTATAAGGGCATCTTCTTTTGTGGGCTCATCCACATCTGCATCGTCCCGGGTAAACTTGACCTCTTCCCGCTCGAAACAGTTGAGAATAATTGCCGAATCAAGAGAGCCTTCAGCAGTAAAATCGATTACCGTAACCTCTGCTACTCCAGAATGAACCAGCTCGTCAGCGTCATGGGGATGAAGCTTGTCGCCTGCCTTGTAAAGCTTGCGCTTCTCTTCTCCTTCGCCGATAAATACCGCCCGGGCAAGAACCCTACCGTTCAGGGCTTCTTTCTGCCCTTCGGCAACACCCATAACCTCAGTCTTGTAAAAGAGATCAATAATCTCTTCACGGGTGGAAAATCCGAGAGCTCTGAGGAACAGAGTTCCGAGGATACGCTTCTTGCGGTCGATTTTAGCGTATACAAGCTCCCGCTTCTGGTCGATTTCAAACTCGAGCCAGGAACCGCGGTACGGTATAATTCGTGATGAGTAAACACCTTTTTCATGGGAGAAAATTACACCGGGAGAACGGTGAATCTGACTTACAACAACACGCTCGGCACCATTAATAATAAAGGTACCCCGGTCTGTCATAAGAGGAACATCCCCAACGTAGATGTCCTTCTGACGAATTTCTCCGGTTTCCTGAAAAATCAGGTTTATCCGGGCTTTTATGGGTACAGCATGGGTTATACCCTTCTGCTTGCACTCCTGCTCCGTCAGTTTTATTGCTTCCTCATCGAGGGTATAGCGAGTGTATTCCAGGAGCATGTCCCCATTGGGACTCTCTATGGGGAATACACTTTGAAACACCTCTTCAAGCCCCTGCTCCTTCAGCGGCTGTCCTTCCCGCAGAGCCTCTCGCTGAAGAAATCTTTCATATGACGATAACTGGATGTCCACAAGATTCGGGAGATCCATGACCTCCTGAAACTCCTGTCCGATATATGTCCGCGTCCTGGGCTTCCCAGTATCCAGCATCATTACCCCCTAAGGAACTGTATAAAGGACGCACTGCGTCCTGCGTATAGACAACACGATACCACCGGAAAATCCATTCCGGTGGTATCTTGAGCAAATTGATGAATAGTATTACGCCGAAGGTTATTATTTAACCTCGACAGTAGCACCGGCAGCTTCAAGCTTCTCCTTCATCTGGGCAGCTTCTTCTTTAGAAACGCCTTCCTTAACGGTCTTTCCGCCTTCTTCTACCATTTCTTTTGCTTCTTTAAGACCAAGACCGGTAATAGCACGAACTTCCTTGATTACGGGGATTTTCTTGCCGTCAGCAACACCGGTAAGAACTACGTCAAACTCAGTCTTCTCATCTTCGGCCTCAGCAGCAGCGCCGCCGGCAGCGGGTGCAGCAGCCATTGCTACAGGAGCAGCAGCAGTTACGCCGAACTTTTCTTCCATCGCAGAAACGAGTTCAGATACCTCGAGTACGCTCATTGCTGCGATTGCTTCTAAAATTTCATCTTTGGTGATAGCCATATTACCTTCTCCTTAAAAATGTATTTTGGCGCGGTTATAGCAGACTATCATAGAAGACTAAAACCACGATTTTATCCAACAGCCGGCATACAGCCGGCCGGGTCAGATCAAAGAAAATTAACCTTCCGCACTCTTCTTGTCGGCAACAGCCTGAAGAGTTCGTACCAGTTTTGAAGGCACAGCGTTGAGAACCAGTGCAAGATTCTGCACAGGAGCCTTCATTGTGCTCATAAGCATGGAAATAAGCTCCAGCTTGGTGGGCAGCTTGGAAAACGCCTCAATCTGGGCAAAATCATAGATCATACCCTCAACAATTCCACCCTTAACCTCAAGGGGAGTATCTTTGGCAAACTCAAGCAGAGTTTTCGCAACAGGACCAGCCTCGCCTTCAGGAAGTGCTACAGCAGTAGGTCCAGTAAGAATCTCACCGGCATCGGGCCGCTCAAGCTGCTCAAGAGCAATCTTGGCAAAACGGTTTTTTACAACCTTAAGCTGCGCCTGCTGCTCCCGAAGTTTTCCGCGAAGCTCGGTAATCTGCTCCACAGTAAGTCCACGGTAATCAGTAAAGATAAAAGTTGAGATATCCTTAAACTGATCCTTAAGAGACTCAATAGCATCTGTTTTGTGCTGCTGGATCTTTACAGTATATTCACTCATCTTTTCCCTCCAGCCTACTTAAAATCCACACGAACGCCGGGACCCATAGTGGAAGCCACAGCTACGGATTTTACAAAATCGCCTTTAATGTCAGTAGGCTTGCGCTTACCAACCTCATCCATAAAGGCTTTCACGTTATCAGCAATCTTTTCTGCATCCATGGAAACCTTACCGACAGACAGATGTACAACACCGGTTTTGTCGGAACGGAACTCAACACGACCTTTTTTCAGTTCTACAAGAGCTGCTTTCACATCAAAGGTAACAGTCTGAGTCTTGGGGTTGGGCATAAGTCCGCGACGACCAAGAATGGGACCAAGACGTCCAACATCCTTCATCATATCCGGAGTAGCTACCGCTACATCAAAATCGAGCCAGCCGCCCTTGATCTTTTCAATCAGGTCGTCATCACCAACAAAGGTAGCTCCAGCCTCTTTTGCCTCTTCAGCCTTTTCGCCTTTGGCAAAAACCAGAACCTTCTTCTCTTCAGTAAACTGAAAGGGTAGCACCATGGTGTCCCGCACAGTCTGGCTCTTTTTAAGGTTGAGCCGCATTGAAACTTCAACAGTTTCGTCAAACTTGGCAAATGCAAGCTCTTTAACAAGGCCTACAGCCTCAACTACAGGATACTGCTTCTGCTTGTCGTACTTCTTGACAGCGTCCTGATATTTCTTTCCTCTCTTCATACCGGCCCTCCTACTTCTCTACCTCGACGCCCATACTGCGTGCAGTACCGGCAATAATCTTCATTGCCGCATCGACGTCGTTGGCATTCAGGTCGGGCATCTTCATCTCGGCAATCTCTTTGAGCTTTGCCTTGGTGATCGTCGCAACCTTTACCTTGTGAGGTTCAGCAGAACCACTCTGAAGTCCGCAGGCCTTTTTAATAAGAACTGCAGCCGGAGGGGTTTTGGTGATAAATGAAAATGAGCGGTCTGCATACACGGTTATTACAACCGGGATAGTCAGCCCTGGCTCAAAATTCTTTGTGCGGTCGTTAAACTGCTGCACAAACTGAGGCGCGCTGACACCATGAGGTCCAAGAGCAGGACCTACGGGAGGTGCCGGAGTCGCCTTTCCGGCAGGAACCTGGAGCTTAATAAGCCCGGTAACCTTTTTCTTTGCCATAAATAACTCCTGAAATGTGGTACAAACCCCTGCACCAACTTTTTACTATTAAAAAGTTGGTGCAGGGTCCCATCATCTCCGCAACGCGGAGAAAAAGCCGTTTCCGCAAAAACTGTCAGATACGGCAAAAGGAGGCACCCGCCCCGATTAGGGCAAAATGCGCTCCTCTTAATGTTTTACACTAAAAAACTAAACCTTTTCTACCTGCGTAAAAGAAACTTCCACCGGGGTAGATCGGCCGAAAATACCAACCGTAACCTTGAGACGGGCTTTCTCCATATTAACCTCTTCGATGGTACCGGTAAAGGTATCGAAGGGCCCGTCGGTGATACGGACAGATTCGCCGATGGTAAAACTCTGCCTGTTGCGAACAACCTTTTCGGACCGGATCTCACCGGTCTTCTGCAGAATTGCCCGGGCTTCTTCCGGACTGATAGGCTGAGGCTTGAGGCCGCTCATGGAACCAAGGAATCCGGTCACACCCTGAATCCGGCGGATATGCGAACAAACAGCCTTCCAGCCGCGGTCGGGCAAATCCATCTCAAGCAGGATATAACCTGGAAGAAACTTACGGTTAACGGTCTTTTTCTTACCGTCCTTAACCTCAACAACCTCTTCAGAAGGGACCTTGATATCGAACACATGATCACCAACCTCAGGAGTCTCCATGAGTTTTCGGATATAGCGCTCGACCTTATTTTCGTAACCAGAATACGTATGAAGAACGTACCAACCTTTTGCCATTACTACTCACCGTCCCTTACTGTAAAAAACGAAATCCCGCAGGCAGTGCGGGAGGGGAACTATTTCTCCTAGAAAATCAGATCGCGACCGACGGTAAGGAGAAAATCCACCAAACCCAGAACCACTGCAAATATCACAGTAGATATTATCACGACTTTGGTTGAAGCCCCAACCTCTTCCCTGCTGGGCCAGACAACCTTTTTGAGTTCAGCGTAACTATCGCGAAAGAACTGAAGAAACTTCTTCATCCCCTACTCCTCTATGGTCACATCAACAAAAATCAATTCAAAGATGTGCCCCTATATAAAAAGAAGCAGGCCAGGTAGGACTCGAACCTACAACATCCGGTTTTGGAGACCGGCGCTCTAGCCATTGGAGCTACTGGCCTGTGTTGCAATTAAAAAACGAACGGCCCATGAAAAGCCGTTCGCAGTTTCCAAAAGAAATGGTAACTTACTTTACCTTGGTTTCGACGTGCAAAGTGTGCTTTCTATCAAAGGGACAATACTTGTTAAACTCAAGCTTACCCTGAATGTTACGCCTGTTTTTGCTGGTTGTGTAGTTTCTGCGATTGCATTCACTGCACTTAAGCGCAACCAGCTCGACGGCGCCTTTCTTCGCTTTTGCCATTATCTACGATCTCCTCGCCTTGCATTGGAAAAAGTACGCCCGAATGCGCGACTTAGTCAAGAAATACAGCCCTCGATCGGACTTGAACCGATGACCCCATCCTTACCATGGATGTGCTCTACCGACTGAGCTACAAGGGCATTTGACAGGTTGAAACAACCTAACAAAAGCGGTTTTTTTTGTCAATAGAGATAGTTGTAAATTATGGCGAAACTTCCTTGCGAAAAATCCTACGAAATGGTAATTTCTTTATTTAGATTACTTACATTTCGGTACACACTAATCCGATCAGCAGGAGTTGCTCCATAATGGATGAAGACCGCCAGCATTATAGACGAAAGATAAAAGAACTGCAGCTTCTTTTTGATATCAGCCGTATCCTCGACGGCAGTATAGACCTGAAGGATATAATCAACCCTGTTCTTCGGGCCATGGCGGAAAACATGGGAATGGTCAGAGGTACCATAACTCTCTTAAACCGTCAAACCCGGGAAATCGGTATTGAGGCTGCTTACGGCCTTTCCGTGCGCCAGCAGGAGAAGGGAAAGTATAAAGTCGGAGAAGGAATTACCGGTAAGGTTGTTGAAATGGGGGAACCTATGATTATTCCCAACATCAAAGACAGCCCCCAGTTTCTCAACAAAACCGGTGCCCGCAGCGATCTTAAAAAGAAAGATGTCTCCTTTATTATTGTGCCCATTAAAATCGGCAACGAAACCATAGGAACCCTCAGCGTAGACCGGCTGTTTGCAGAAAACATCAGCCTCGAAGAGGATCTGCGCCTGCTGTCTATTATTTCCTCCATGATAGCCCAGGCGGTAAAACTCCGCCGATCCATCCAGGAAGAGCGACAGCGCCTGCTTGAAGAGAATTCCCGTCTGCAGCATGAACTGGAAGAACGGTTCCGTCCTTCCAATATCATTGGAAACTCCCGGGCCATGCAGGAGGTTTTCGACCTTATTGCCCAGGTTTCAAAGAGCGAAGCAACCGTACTTATCAGAGGAGAAAGCGGAACAGGAAAGGAGCTCGTTGCCCACGCTATTCACTATAACAGCCTGCGGACGGAAAAGCCTTTTATAAAGGTTAACTGTGCGGCCCTGCCGGAAACAGTAATAGAAAGCGAACTTTTCGGCCACGAGAAAGGAGCCTTCACCGGCGCCATTCAAACCAGAAAGGGACGATTTGAGCAGGCCGACGGAGGGACGATCTTTCTTGATGAAATAGGCGATCTTTCCCCCACCACCCAGGTCAAACTCCTGAGGGTACTGCAGGAAAAGGAATTCGAACGGGTCGGCGGTAATGAAACCATCCGCTGCAACGTACGCATTATAGCAGCTACCAACCGGAACCTTGAAGAGTCCATGGGAGACGGCGGTTTCCGGGAAGACCTCTACTACAGACTGAATGTTTTTCCCATTCACATACCCCCATTGAGAGACCGGCACAGCGATATAACCCTGCTGGCGGACTTCTTTATAGAGAAATACGCCGACAAAAACCATAAGCTGATAAAACGGATCTCCACCAGCGCCATCGAGCTTCTTATGAGCTACCACTGGCCCGGTAATGTGCGGGAACTGGAGAACTGCGTGGAACGAGCGGTCCTTCTGGCCACCGACGATGTTATCCATGGCCACCACCTGCCCCCGAGCCTTCAGTCGGCGGAATCAACCAATACAAATCTGCATTCAACCCTTCCGGAAGCCCTGGACAACCTGGAAAGGGAGCTTCTGCTGGATTCGCTTAAATCAACCAGGGGCAACATGGCTAAAGCCGCCCGCCACCTGGGGATTTCCGAGCGGATTATGGGGCTGAGAATAAAGAAACACGGTATCGATTCCCGGCACTTTAAACGGGGCTGAGCCCCCGGGGCTCCATCCCGTGCAGGGTACTCAGCCCCGGGCACTGCTTATCCAGCCCCCGGTTTATGATTTCGCCTTTTTTGATCTCTTTTCAAAGCCCTTCGCACTGGAGCGAATAGCCGCCGCACTTTATAAAGGCGGCTATTATATAGATTTTGTAAATGCACTGGACTATAGCGACCCGGCCTCGATACATGCCCTGAAAGCACCAAAAAGAAACAGCAACGGTACAGGAAAAATCTTCCGCACTCCCCTGACAACACCTCCGGCACTGAAAGAGCATATACAAACCCCTCAGAGCCGGCGCTTTGCCAGGTACGGAGTGCTGCCGGAAACCTTCGAACATCAAATAGGCAGAAGCAGGCCCGATATAATCTTTATCTCTTCCGGAATGACCTACTGGTACCCCGGCGTAATTGAGGCAGCGGAAACCGCAGCCAGACTCCACCCCGGGATTCCCATGATATGCGGCGGCATCTATGCCAGCCTGCTGCCGGAACACTGCAGCAGAAACACCGGAGCGGAGGTCTGCGGGGGACCGCTTTCCACGGAAGGACTGAACAGGCTCCTTTCAGCACATCATCTTCCCGGAGTCCCCGGATCAGGATCTCTTCCCTCCGGGTCGGAACACCCTCTGACAACGGACAAAGCCGGAGTACTGCGGCTCAATGAAGGCTGCCCCTGCAGTTGCGACTATTGTGCCTCATCACGCCTCTCCCCCGCCCCCGGATTTATCCCCGGTTCATACCAGGAGGCCTTCCGCTCTTTCGCGGCACTCCACCGCAGAGGGGTCAGACACTTCGCCTTTTACGACGATGCCCTGCTGATGCATAAGACTGAAGTACTGGAGCCCTTTCTTTCAGAAGTCATTGAATCCGGCCTTACAGCCTCTTTTTATACTCCCAATGCGGTTCATCTTAATCAGATCGATCTGCCGGGCGCCATGCTCATGAAAAAAGCAGGCTTCAGGGAGATTCGCCTTGGCTACGAAAGTTCTTCCGACATGTTTCATGATTCCCACGGCAGAAAATACGAAACCAGATGCTTCAGGGAATCCGTGGGAATACTGAAGGAGGCAGGCTTTCGGAGAAATGAAACCGCCGTCTACATCCTGGCAGGGCTTCCGGAACAGGATTATCGGGAAGTACTGGATTCCATAGAAGAGTGCCGGAAAGCAGGAGTCAAGATCTACATAGCGGAGTTCTCTCCTGTTCCCGGGTCTCCCCTCTGGGGCCGGTGCATACAACAGAGCAGACTCCCCCTTGATGAAGAACCGCTCCTTCAGAACAACACCTTTTTTGCAATGGAATGGTCCGGATTCAGTCATGAAAACTTAAGAAACATAAAAGAGACGGCAAAAGCGTGGAACAGAAGCCTTGCAGCCAGATAGACAGGGATCTGTTCCCGTGATATTAAGCATATATGGCAGAAAAGGCGGAACAGCGGGGACCGGGCTTTGTATATGAACTGACCCGCAGAACCGGACAGAAACGGATCAACATCCGCATAACCCAGACCGGCAGAGTGATGGTTTCGGCTCCCAGCTATATACCCAAATCCCAGATTGCAAGCACCGTGGCGGCAAAACGCAGCTGGGTACTGAAACATCTTGATACCCTCAAAGCCAGCAGAGAACGGCACAACCCTTTAAACAGGCTGCTTATCCAGGGAGTGCCCCTGGAGGTAACGGTTGTCACGGGAAAGAGAAAGAGAGGCGGCACAGCCATACAGGGAGGCCTGCTGATCGTAGACACCCTCAGCGGTGATCCGGAATCGGCCCTGCCGGTTATCGAAAGCTTTCTGAAAAAACTGGCAAAAGAGGAACTGGAACCCCGGGCACGGAGAATCTCCCGCAAGCTGAAAATCCCTTTTGACAGGCTCTTTTTCCGCAACCAGCGCACCCGCTGGGGCAGCAGTTCCGGCAGGGGCAACATTTCCATCAACTGGCGTATTATCATGACACCGCCGGGAGTTCAGGATTACCTGATAGTCCACGAACTCTGCCATCAGCGGCATATGAACCATTCCCGGGACTACTGGAACCTTGTTGAACGCTGTTTTCCGGATTACCGCACAGCAGAAGCCTGGCTCAAGGCAAACAGGGCAATTATGGGCCTGTTCCGGGAGCAGTAAACAGCAGGCACTCGCTTTTATAGGCGGCAAAGAGTTCGTCATAAATCACTTTTTTACTCAAATCCGGCTCTACATGTTCCCGGATAACAACAAGCTGATCAGCAGCCTCTACAAAGCTGCCGTATTGACCGGCCCCGGTAAGGGCGGCACAGAGGTTTCCCATAAGCTCGCCATCTATTATCGCGGGGATATCCAGAGGCACCCCCAGAATATCCGCTTTCATGCGGTTCCAGTCGTGATTACGGTACTGCCCTCCGGTGCCCCGGATGGCGGTCACCCGAAAGCCTGCTTCGTCAAGAGTATCCAGGACATCACGAATGCCGAATGCAATAGCCTCTACCACAGCTTTCCCCATTTCGATATGGGTATGTTCCGGATGCAGTCCGGCAAAAATACCGTTATTGAAATCCCATACAGGACCGCGATGGCGGGAAGGAAAAAACCTCGGGGCCGGTGTGGAAGGATCAAGCTCACGAATCTCCTGCAGCATCCGTCCGTACTCCCGGCTGGATTGATTGGTAATCCCCCGGAACCACTCGAAAACCCTGCCGGTGGAAGCAAGAATCCCCGCCACTGTATAGATACCGGAAACAGCATGGGGCAGAACACGAAGGCAGTCCGATTCGGGTGCAGCCGAAGCACAATAGTTGATTCCCTCAGAGGTTCCAGCCCGGTCACAGGTCATACCCGGACGAACTACTCCGGACCCGATGAGCGCCATTGTATAGTCCGGTCCTCCGGCATACACGGGTAACCCCTCGGGCAGTCCGAACTGCTCCGACGCAGCCCGGTGAATGAAACCGATTCGGGTTCCCGTTAAAAAGGGCTCGGGAAACATGGAAGAAGAAAAGCCCCAGACAGAGAGCTGCTCCCGGGTCCAGAGAAAAGGGGTAAAATCGGGCTGGGGAGAGACCGCCGCGGGCACTCCGGTAAGCCGGAAACTGAGATATCCGGGACAGGTACAGAAAAATGCGGTTTTATCGAAGGCATCGGGCATAGCCTCCCGCAGATACCCTGCCAGGGGAAGAAAATATGATACCGATTCGGACGGCATCTCCTTCGGCATCCTGCGGTTCAGCCAGAGAAGAGCCTCGGAGACTGGAGTACCGTTTTTATTCAGGGGGACCATGGTGGGGCCGTGACCGCTGATGGTGACCGATTCCAGTGCCGCATCCGGCTTAAGCTGCCTGCAGGCTTCAGCAAAGGCCCTGTCCCACAGGAAGGGATCCCAGGCGGCAAGATCTGCGCCGGGCAAAGTAAGAAGAGGAATCTTAGCTTCCGAGATAACCTGAGCATCCCCTGTCAGCAGCGCAGTTTTAAGTGAACTGGTGCCGATATCTGCGACGAGATGTACGCCGCGGGCTTTCATGAGAGATCAGTCCTCACCATGTCCGAAGGGGAGTTCTCCTCCGTTGGACTCCGCCGCCACCTGAGACATGAGCCGCTGTATAATGCGCCGGTTATCCAGAAGGGGGCTGAGAGAGCGGCCGTGGTGCAGCCGGGAGATGATACGGGAGAAGAGGTTGGCAATATTGGCGCTGACATACCACTCCCGGGAGAGCAGCTCTTCGCTGTGATAGACCGCGTTTGTTCCAATAATGCGATAAAAAAGCCCCTTCTCGTAGGCTTCGTCAAAATGCTTGATTGCGTCGCCGGTAAAAAGGGGCAGACTGATGGCACAGATAATCTTCTCCGCGCCAAGCTCTTTAAGGTGGGACATTGCCTTGATCAGCGTTCCGCCGGTACCAAGCATGTCATCCGCCATAAAGACTGACTTTCCTTCTACATCACCGAGAAGGTTGATATTTACAATATTACTGTCCCCGGCCTGGCTCACCTTGGAATAATCCCGCTCCTTGTAGAGCAGGGCCAGAGGTTTATGGAGACTTACGGCATAGAATTTATTCCTGTCCACCGCGCCAGTATCGGGAGAAACAACCACAAGGTCGTCGTTTATCAGATCAACCAGCCGGGAGAGGGTTCGCAGGATCTGGTAGGACCCATGAAGATTTTCCACAGCCGTATGATGAAAGGCACTCTGGATTTCCCGGGAGTGGAGGTCCAGAGTAATAATCCGGTTAACTCCCATATACTCACAGACCCGGCCGAACCAGGCTGCCGTAAGGCTCTCACGGCCTTTCTGTTTATGCTGGCGGGAATAGGGATACACCGGCAACACCAGAGTAACACTCCGGGCCCCCGCCAGAAGGGCTGCATCTATGGTTACAAAAAGCAGAAAAATGTGATCATTAACCGAGAGCACCAGCTCTTCACCATTCAGGTTTACCGGGTGCCGGTTTTCAACATCCTGAATAATATAAAGATCCATGCCGCGCACCGAGGCAAGAATTTCCGCCTTGAACTCCCCGTTTGCAAACTGGGTAAAACGGGTCGGGATCTTGAATGAAGGGGGACGATAGCTCCCGCCAAGAAAACCATGATTCTGCGGCGGGGTATGCAGATCCTGTACATAGTTGATCCGCTCTATGGCCTTTTCTTTTGAAATTGAATAGCGCTTGGCAAGACGGCTCGCCATTCGTTCATACTTCCGCGCATAGATCGACCGCAGGTGCGGTATTACATCGTCGGAAAAACTGGCCCCGCCAGGGCAGGCAATTATCCCCAAAGTTCCGGGTTTAGATATGCTCAAAGGTGGTCCCCATCATCTCGTGCGCCCCTTTTCGGGTGTCGCTAGGTTAGGAGTTCGTTAAAGAAATTATACTCAGAAACTACCATGTGTGATGAATGGGGGTCAAGAGAAGGCCCTTCCCGCAACGGCTTCTTCATTGACACTGCATGCTGAAAGCATTACATTCAAGCCGTAATAGAAAAATTTTCTTCGAGGGAGGGACATTTGTCCCGACCGGCGGTTATAGTCCGCAATCCTGGCTCATCTGTCGTTGACGGTGATTCAGGGGGATCCGGTGAGATTCCGGAACCGACAGTGAAAGTCTGGATGGGAGAAGAAAATGGAACCAGCCACGGAGGGAGAACCCTTCCGGGGCCCGCTCTACTTTCTCTCATCTGCCCCGTATTTGGAGGCAGGTTTATGAACCCCAATTTTCTTTTTTTTGTCAGTTTCCCCAAATTACTCAGGCGTATCAGCGCCGGTGCAGCTTTTCTGCTGATAGCTGCGGCTGTTGTCAGCTCCTGCAGTGGACGAAAAACAGCCGAGATGGAGAAGAGCCCCCCGCCAACTCCCCCTGCGGCGGAGGTTTCTTCCATCGCAGTATTTGTACCCGGCGTAGTAGCCGGAAGCCCCACCTATGAAATGATGGTGAACGGCGTTAATGCAGCCGTGGCCAAACATCCCGGTGTGAAGGCTGCAGTTGTTGAGGGAGGATACAACCAGGGAGAATGGCTTACAAAAGTCACTTCTCTGGCATCTTCCGGCAAATACGATCTGATTATTACCTCAAATCCGGCCATGCCCGAAATCTGCAGTGAAGCCGCAAAAGCCTACCCCGCTTCCCGCTTCCTTATCCTTGACGGAAATCTGGAGGGAAACCAGTCAATCTACACCTTCCGTTTTAACCAGAAAGAACAGGGATACCTGGCAGGATACTTTGCCGGACTGCTGGCGATGGAAGCTCAGACTCTTCCGGTTAAAGTGGGCCTCATAGCCGGCCAGGAGTACCCGGACATGGTACAATCCATCCGCCCCGGATTCCTGACAGGCGCAAAATCTGCTGCGGGAGAGGCGGAACTTGATTTCCGGGTAGTGGGAAACTGGTACGACGCCAACAAGGGTGCAGAGCTTGCCCGAGATATGTACCGTACCGGAACGGAATCAATACTGGCCATTGCCGGCGGTGCAAACCAGGGAGTAGTTTCTGCCGCCAGAGACGCCGGAAAAAGTGTTGTCTGGTTTGATTCCCCCGGCTACGATGCAGGCCCGGGAGTGGTCCTGGGAGGAACACGGATATACCTGGACAGGGCCGCAGAAGAAAAGACAACAGCCGCCATAGAAGGGACCCTCTCCTACGGCAGTGCCGAGCAGGCGGGGATAGCCGAGGGTTATATCGATTTTGCCATGGATCATCCGGCATACAGACAATTTCTGAGTTCTGAAATCCGCAGTGCCCTGGAAGAACACCTCGACGGGCTGAAATTCGGACGCATACACATACAGGAGTAGCGTACAAGCATATGCAGGCAGCGCCGACTATCCTGAAAGCGGAGAATTTATATAAATATTTTCACCACGGCGAAGTTACCGCTTTAAAGGGTGCAGCTATCCGGCTGCGCTCAGGAGAGGTTCACGGACTGATAGGAGAAAACGGATCAGGAAAAACAACCCTGGTCCGCTGCCTTGCCGGCATACTTGTACCTGACAGTGGAGAGATAAACGGCAGCAGTAACATCGCTCTGGTGCCCCAACTGCCCGAGCTTATCCCTTCTCTCACCCTGTATGACTATCTTGTCCTGGCGGCCCCGGGGGAGCGAAAAGAGATAGAGAATAAAAAAGTAAGGTTCTGTACCGAGCTGGGAATAGATATTCCCCTCCATATTCCGGCATACAAGCTTCCGGCAAATCAGATAACCCTGGGAGTTCTCCTGGGAGCGCTGTTGAAAAATCCGGACTTTCTTTTTCTGGATGAGCCGACTACATCGTTTACTCCCGCCGAAACAGACAAGCTCTTCAGATATCTGAGAACACGTGCCGACAGGGGAATGGGGATTGTTCTCGTCTCTCACAAGATAGAGGAAATATACAGTAAAGCCGACCGGCTAACGGTGCTCAGAAAAGGAGAAGTTGTACGGGAATGCATGCCGGAAGAGATCGGCATAGATGAGCTCTCGAGGAACATAATGGGCGGCAAAGGACCGGAAAGCCTTGCAACAAGCGGGAAGGCAGGGAATAAAGGAACCGCCTGCCTGACCTTCCAGGGTGCTGCAACCCTTTCCCGGGGAACAAGGCTTGAAGATATCTCCTTTGAACTTTATGAAGGGGAAATACTGGCTATTACGGGCATTCGGGAAAACGGACTCGACCAGCTTGAACAGGTACTGACCCTGCAGACAAACCTTTCTTCCGGAACAATAATGCTGGCAGACAGTCAGCCCTTCCCGTCCCGTCCTGAAAGCTTGAGAGATTCCGGAGTGGCTATCATCCCGTCGGACCGCCAGAGAAGCGGTGCCGCCCTCTCCCTCTCCATTGCCGACAATGGCGCTGCAGCGGTGAGAAAAAAACTGACCCGCAGGGGGTTTCTTTTTACCGGACAACGGAAAAAGTACGCAAAACAACTGCTTGAAGACTACAAAATAAAAGCCTCGCCGGAAGCGTCGGCAGCGGCACTTTCCGGCGGGATGCTCCAGCGGCTGATTCTGGCCCGGGATCTTGAATCACCCGGCAAAATCCTGGTTCTCTGTGAACCGGGCTGGGGGCTCGATGTGCGCAGCCGTACAGAAATATACCGTCACATTCGGGCACTGAGCCTGAAGGGCCATGGGATACTGCTGCTTGCAAGCGATATTGACGAGGTGCTCGATATCGCCGACCGCCTGCTGGTGCTTCATCAGGGAAAAATTGAAGCATCTTTTCTTAAAGATGAGTTTGATCATCAGAAGATCGGAGATGCTGTACTCGGTCTGCAGGGGAAGATGGGCAAGAAGGAAAAAAGTTATGACCAGACCTCTTAGAATTATCATCTTTGCAGCAGGTATCAGCGGGGTAATTCTCACCGCAGTGCTTCTGAGCAGCCACCCCCTCACAACCCTTTTTGACCTGCTGGTAAGCCCCGGGGGAAGCAGCTTTTCCATGGGAAACATGCTTGCCCAGATGAGCCTGCTTACCATAACAGGCACCGGCATTGCGGTTGCCATGGCGGCGGGGTCCTTTAATCTCGGCGGCGAGGGACAGGCATACCTGGGCTCCCTGCTGCCGGTAATGCTCCTCCTGTGGATACCCGGCATTCCGCCTGCCTTAGGGATACCCCTGGCAATACTTGCGGGTATTGCCGGCGGAGGGGCCATGGCATGGATTTCGGGCTTTCTCAGAGAGAAGATCGGCGCTGACGAATTAATCTCAACCTATCTGGTTGCAGGGGCTGCCATACCGGTAATCGACTATCTGCTGGCGGTACCGCTGAGGGATCCTGCGAGCTATCTTCTAACCAGCCCCAAAATTGCTGAGGGATTCCGGCTTCAGAAGCTGCTTCCCCCATCCAATCTGACGAGCGCCATTTTTATCGCCGTCGGGGTAATGCTCCTCTGGCTGCTGTTCAAGGGATATACCCTGAAAGGTTACGAGCTGCAGCTCACCGGTGCAAACTCCCGCTTTGCAGCCCTGTCCGGAATCCCCACCGGAGCCTTCAGGACTGCCGCCATAACGGCATCAGGAGCCCTCTGCGGTCTGGCAGGAGCTCTGGTAAGCCTTGGCTCCTACGGTGCGGCTGTACAGGGAGGTACCGCAGGGCTCGGCTGGAACGGCATTGCAGTTGCCCTGATTGCCAGATACAAACCCGGCCTTATACTGCCGGCGGCACTGTTTTTCGCCTGGCTTACCCAGGGATTTTCAACAGCAGTTATGGATTCGGGAGTCTCATCGGAAATGAGTCTCCTTCTTCAGGCGGTTGTTTTCATTGTCATTACCGCGGGGGATAACAAAGATGCTTGATTCTCTGCTTAAAATTATTCCACCCCTGCTTATTGCAGGCATTGCCGGGTATTTTCCCTTCAGGGGAGGAGTTCTGAATATAGGGCTTGAAGGACTGATGGCTGCAGGGGCATTCTTCGGTTATCTTGCCGCCGCCTGGACAGGATCCTGGACCGCAGGCCTTGCTGCTGGACTTATTGCCGGCGGAGCCGCTGGAGCATTTCTTGGATGGATAATCCTGAAGCTGAGAGCTAATGTCTTCTTAAGCGGACTGGCTCTGAACCTTGCAGCAGCAGGTATTTTGGGCATTATTTCCCAGAAACTTTTCAATACCAAGGGAGTACTCAACTTCGGAACCATCAGTCCCATGCCGGGAGCTGTCCCGGTTGTTCTGGCGGGTAGCTTTTTTGTCGCCATGATGCTGATCTTCAGACGAACAACCTGGGGACACCGTGTTATCGCCGCAGGAGAAGCTCCGGCGACACTGCTCAATTTAGGATATTCTCCTTCAACAATACAGTTTCAGACCCTGATTCTTTCCGGCGCCGGCACCGGCCTTGCAGGGGCACTGCTGTCTCTGGATATTCTTGCCTACGTTCCCAACATGACCGGCGGCCGCGGCTGGATTGCCCTGGTGGCTCTTTATATCGCAGGCCCCCACCCTGTAGGTATGCTTGGAACAGTTCTGCTCTTTGCCGCAGCCAGTGCCGGTTCAACAATATTGCAGGGTGTCCAGGGAATCCCCGACTCCCTGCTGCTTGCCTCTCCTTTCCTCATAACCTTTATCGGCCTGGGTATTGCAGGAACGGTAAGAACAGTGATGAAAAGAAGGGGATAGGAAAAAAAGACCCGAAGGAAAGGTCAGCTGACGATGTCCGGAAAAAGCGACACGTCCCTTCCCAGAAGCTCCGATGCGGCAGTCTCAAGCTGGGCTTTCATCCCTCTGGCATGGGATGCGATCTCCGCAGCCCTGGTGGCCGGAACCTTAAGGTTAAGATTTCCCGGAGACCCCGTAGAGGTTCTCCGTTTAAGGGATTCCACCGGATCTTCACCGGCAACCTTTTCAAGGGCTGTCCCCACCTCACGGTAGGCATCGCGGAAACTTTTTCCCGCCGCCGCCATATCGAGGGCCACATCGGTGGCAAAAATCTCCGGAACGAAACCTTTCTTCAGCGCTTCGGGATGAACCTGAAGTTTTTTTATGGTAAGTGCGGCAACCTGAAGCATCTGTATTGTCAGACGGGCTCCCCGCATGAAGGGTTCCTTGGTCTCCTGAAAATCCCGGTTATAACCGGAAGGCAGAGAGCGGATAATCGACTTCACCTGCATTGCATAGGAAGACAAAGTCCCGGATTTAGCCCGCATCAGCTCAAGTCCGTCGGGATTCTTTTTCTGGGGCATTATGCTGGAACCGGAACAGAGCTCTTTAGGCAGAGAAAAGTAGCCGAACTCGGGCATGGAGAAGATAATCAGATCCTGAGCCAGCTTGCTTAAGGTAAGGCCGATCTGATCACAGGCATCAAGCAGGTAGGACTCCATCTTTCCCCGGGAGTTATTCACATAAAGAACATTGTTCTGAAGCCCGGAGAATCCCATAAGCTCCGCCGTAAGCTCCCGGTCCAGCGGCAGGGGCACGCCGTAGGAGGCAGCCGAACCCAGGGGAGACTGGTCCAGAATCCTGTCCAGAGAAAGAAGGTTGCCCAGGGCATCCAGCAGCTCCTCCGCCCAGGCAGCCGCCCAGAGGCCTACCGAAGAGGGCATGGCAATCTGCATGTGGGTACGGCCGGGCATGGGAGTCATCTGGTGCTCTTTTGCCAGATTCAGCAGGCTCTCCACCGCATCAATACCGGCCAGAACCGCCTCGGCAACAAAGGCCCTGGAGTAGAGACGCAGGGCGGTTATAACCTGGTCGTTCCGGCTGCGGCCGGTATGAATCTTCTTCCCCGCCTCACCGCAGATTTCACAAAGACGGTTTTCCAGAGCCGTATGGCCGTCCTCATCGCTGCGCTCTATTTTATAGGTGCCCCCATCAAATTCATCGAGGACCGACCTGATTCCCCGGGAAAGGGAAGAGAGGTCTCCGTCGGACAGGAGCCCTGCAGTTGCAAGCATGGTTGCGTGGGCCAGGCTGGCGGTACAGTCCGCAGGCAGAAGTTCCATGTCCAGCATATAGTCCCTGCCTACGGTAAACGCTTCAATCAGTGAGTCCAGGGAGTAGTCTTTCTGCCAGAGTTTTGCCATGGATATCCTCCGAATCGCTAAGTGGATGCAGTATACATTTTTCCGCACCGGGAGAAAATAGGCTTTGGCACCCTTTGGTCTGGACAGGGCAAAATGAGCCAAGTATATTACACCCATGAACATCAACGAAGATCTCGTCGCCAGAGAACAGGAACTACTGGCAGAACTGGAAGAGTATAACAGGGAAAAAGAGCGTATCCGCGCCATGCTGGGCAAAATCGGCGGCAAGGACTATTCCCACAGGGACAACATTATCAATATGGTTTTTCTGGGAATTATACTGGTCCTTTTTACCCTTGAGATAACAACTCACTTTCTTCCTTCCTACGTCTCTCTGGAAGTGAGTGTTCTTCTGGTTTCCATAAAGATTGTCTGGATGATTCACTCTCAGCAGAAATTCAACCATTTTCAGTTCTGGATCCTCAATACCCTGGAATTCAGGGTAAACGATATGACAAAGCGGGTCCGGAAGATCGAAAAGCAGATTTTAAAGGACTGATTCCCCGTGCGAACATACATAGACTGCATCCCCTGCCTTTACAACCAGGCTCTTTCTGCATCCCGCACAGCAGGCTGCTCTGAAGAGACCCAGCTTGAGATCCTGCACAAGGTTGCAGGAATTCTCCCTGAGCTTTCCCTGACAGACTCGCCGCCTAAGAATGCCGTGCCGGTGTACCGCACTGTGGAAGAGATCAGCGGCAATCCGGACCCTTTTAAAGAGGAGAAACAGGCCAATAACAATGCTGCCATGAGCATCTATCCGGAGCTGAAGAAACGGGTGGCGGCCTCAAAGGATATGCTTTTAACCGGTATTGAGATAGCCATCTCGGGCAATATCATAGACTACGCAGTGGCATCCCATATCAACCTCAAGGAAGAGATCGGCAAGATTCTGGCCATGGAGGACTCCGCCATCGAACGGGAAGAGAGCCGTCTGTTTGCCATAGATAAATTCCGCCAGGCCTTGAAGAATGCTCAGAAAATTATCTACATAGGCGACAACGCCGGAGAAATTGTCTTTGACCGTGTTCTGGCGGAAACCCTGGTTACCTTATTTCCGGAAAAGGAGCTTACCTACGCTGTTCGGGGACGACCCATTATCAATGATATAACAATGGATGATGCAGAACAGGTGGGAATGACATCTGTCTGCCCCGTTGTTTCTTCGGGATCTCCGGCCCCCGGTGCAGTACCGGAACTCTGCTCTCCGGAATTCCAGACTTTGCTGAACGGGGCCGATCTGATTATCAGCAAGGGCCAGGGAAACTACGAATCCCTCTCCGGCACCGGCCTGCCGGTTTTCTTTCTGCTCAGGGTTAAATGTCCGGTAATATCACGGCATGTGAAAGCGGATATGGGCGATATCTGTCTTATTTCCGAGCAGCTTTCAGAGCAACTCTCTGACCCGCATCAGGACTGATCTGCCCGGCCGGGCAGGATTTCGGTTTTAACGAAATCCAGGGTACGCAGGATATGACTGCGCATTCTGGATTCCGCCAGCTCCCCGTCCCCTTTTTCAAGGGCTTCGAAGACACCGCTATGGTCCTTGAGCCCGCGAAGGGTCTCCCGGCTGTCTGAAAGAGCCTGATCCCTGAGTACCCTGTCAAAATTTTTCAGTACATCCGAAAGGATTCCCACATAGGGGTTTCCGGCAATACTGCGGATCAGCTCATGAAAGCGGACGTTGGCCTGAATAATCTGCTCAAGATCCCCCGCCTCGGTCCACTTTCGCATCAGACTCAACTGCCTGCGCAGGCCTGCCAGATCCTTGTCAGTGGCTTTTTCCGCTGCAAAATGGGCAGCAAGCCCCTCCAGGTGGGCCCGGATACGGGTATTCTCTTCCATGGTGGGAAAGGAATCACTTACAAAGGTTCCGCTTCTGGGCCGGATCTCGACGATTCCTTCGAGTTGAAGCCGCTGCAGGGCCCGTTTTACCGTGGTTGAGCTTACCCTCAGATCCCGCATCAGGGCCCGCTCGCTGATTCGCTGGCCGGGAAGCACGGTTTTACTCAGGATCAGTTCCTTGATTGTCTCATAAACCTGGTGAGTGAGGGATTTTGGATTTTCCGGCACTTTACGAAGAGGGTCTATTCCCAAACTAATTCATCCTTAAGAGAAAGGGGTACAAATTTCAGGCAGGTTCATTCTGCATGAAATCGAGGGTGTGCAGAACATGGCTGCGCATGATTTCTTCCGCAAGCAGACCATCATGCTCCCGGATCGCATTGAAAACCGCGGTATGTTCATTCAAGCCCCGGGTAAGCTCATCATCATCTGACAGCACCCGTACTCTTAACTGGGAACTGAATCCCCGCAGAACATCTATAAGCTGCTGAATATACTGATTCTGTGAAATCCGGTGCACAGCCAGATGAAACTCTGAGTTTGCCTCTATAATCTTTTCATGATTCCTGGCCCGGGTAAGAACTTCCATAATATCAAGCTGGACCTTCAGCCCTTCAATATCGGCTTCCCCGGCCTTCTCTGCAGCAAACTTTGCCGCAAGCCCTTCAAGGTATGCCCTGATAACAATGTTCTCGTCCATGTTGGTAAAACTGTTGGTTACATAGGTACCGCTCCGGGGCCGGATTTCCACCAGTCCCTCAACCTGCAGTATCTGCAGTGCCCGCTTGATGGGAGATGAACTGACTCCCAGCTCTTCGGTTAAGATACGCTCGCTGATCCGGGACCCCTGAGCAAGTTTTCCATTAAGAATTGCTTCCTTGATTTTCTCGTAGACAATATCAGTGAGGGATTTGACTTCAATATCATCGAAATTCAGCTTCTTATTATTCATTTAGTATTCTATATCCCCTCGAGACATGGGTTCAAAAAAAGACTGTGACAAGTATAGGAGGGGGCCATACATTTTATCAATAGTAATAACAGGATTTGCAGGGGCGAACACGCTGCAACCGTCCCCGCCCTGCAAACCTGTTAGATGATACTAGTAGATTGTCGCACCATAGTGAGCACTGGACACTTTTTCTTTAAAAATCTTCAGCCAGCCATAGCTGGGTTTTTCAACGGGTTTCCAGCTCCTGCGGCGCTCTTCAAGCTCCTCATCCGTTACCTTCAATTCCATTTTTCGGCCGGGAACATCGATCTCAATGAGATCTCCCTCCCGGATAAGCGCAATATTTCCACCCTCATACGCTTCTGGAGAGACATGGCCCACCGCCAGCCCGGAAGTGGAGCCGGAGAAACGGCCGTCGGTAATAAGGGCCACATCGGAACCCATATCTTTACCGATAACAAGCCCCATAAAAGATGAAAGGTGGGGCATTCCCGGAGCGCCTTTAGGCCCTTCATAGCGGATAACCACCACATCGCCTTTCTTTATTTCATCGTTAAGCATGGCATAGTATGCGTCTTCGTTGGATTCATAAATCCGCGCGGGACCGCTGAAGGTCAGGGCTTTTTTGTCTACCGCAGAAAACTTGACGATAGAACTGAGGGTTCCCACATTTCCATGCAGTACAGCAAGCCCTCCCTGTTCTTCGATTGGATCACTTACAGGATGTATTACACTTGTATCCACATTCTCCGCAACACCGATCTTCTCTTCGATGGAACCGAAGATTCCCTTGCAGGATTTTGCGAATTTGCCCGCCGCTGCCAGCTCTTTTACCACCGCCGGAAGTCCGCCGGCCTTATCGAACTCGACCATGCTGATATTTTTGTTGTTGGGATAGATTGTACTTATCAGGGGGACTTCCCGGCTGATGCGGTCAAAATCCTCTGGTGCCAGCTCGAAGCCCGCTTTTTTGGCAATCGCCGGAATATGCAGCATGGAGTTGCTTGATCCTCCGGTAGCCATACAGTATCGGATAGTATTGTAAAAAGATTCCTGAGAAAGGATATCTGACGGCTTTATATCATCCATAACGATATCCATAATCCTGTCACCGCACTCTTCCGCCATCTTGTGCCACTCTTCACTCTGGGCACGGACATTTGCATTTCCATGGGGACTGAACCCGAGGACCTCCGCCATGGCGCACATGGTGTTGGCTGTGCCCATAAAGGGGCATGCCCCGGGGGTGGGACAGCATTTGCTCAGTATTTCCTTGTATTTTTCTTCTGTCATGTTTCCCGATTTATAGCGGGAGTAGATCTTCTTTGCGGAACCAAGGGTGACAATCTCACCGTCCACATATCCTGGAAGCATATAGCCGCCGGTAAGCATGATGGTGGGGAGATCCGCCATAACCGCCCCCAGGAGCATCCCGGGAACAACCTTGTCACAGCTCGCAAGCAGAATCATACCGTCCAGCCTGTTAAGATCGCCGTGAGTCTGAACCTCCGCAGCTATCAGATCACGGGTAGGCAGGGTGTATCTGTCACCGCTGGTATTGGTGCACATTCCGTCACAGGGACCGGCGGATGTCAGCTCCAGAGGCAGACCACCTTTGGCTGCAACCCCTTTCTTGATAATATCCACTACTTCGCGGAGATGATAATGCCCCGGATTCATTTCATTCCAGGAGTTGATAATACCGATTATAGGCCGGTGAGCCTCTTCTTCGGTGATTCCCATGGCATACAATAGGGCTGCCCGTTCTTCGTTTGCCTGTTCATTCCATTGTCTCATAGTCTTATTCCTTAAAAATTCCGGGAAGCTCAGCCTGCCCCGGTGTTTACCGGGGAACAGGCTGAACTATTGTCAGAGTCTTCGTAAATTCAGCGGTGCTACATGGTCCACTGGGCCAGAAGAGTGATAAAGAAAATATTCAGTGCTCCTCCGATTCGGGAAGAGATCTGCAGAAAGGGGAGAAGATTGTATCTGTTGGCAGCAGCGAGTACGGCCACATCTCCTGCTCCACCCATATCCGCAAGACCGATACCGGCCATAATGGCGCTTTCCACAAAGTAGAAGCCCATGAGGTAACCGAGACCGCCGGCAACGATAATTGCTCCGAACACAGTTACCATACAGAGACCGACAAAGCGGATGTCTGTGAGGAGTCCCAGGATCTGTCCGATGTCAATCATTGAAAGACTGATGGATGCAAGCATGGCGGATGCCAGAACCTTGGTCATGAACCTGCCCCACTGACCGCAGCTCTCATCAATTTCAGATCCGAAAACACTGAAGATCTTGGCAATTGAGGCAAGTACGACCATCCAGAGGAATGCATGAAAGGTGGGAAATAGTTTTCCCAGCATAATGCCGCCGGCATAGATTGCACCGGTGGTCAGGAACCCGACTCCCAGCTGATTAAAGGTGGTTGAGTTGGTGCTTTCATCACCGTCGTCATAATCCGCACCTTCCAGGTCTGCACCTTCGGAACGAAGAACCCGGCCCTCTCCGGAAAATCCCTTGAAGAACATGTTGGGGTTCATTTTTCCAAGGCTTCCAAGTATGGCTGCTGCGATAATGGTAAGAATATTGGCGATAAGCACAGATGCGGCCAGGGTAGTAAGAAAGGAATCCGCCGGATTACCCGTAAGGCCTGCATATACTTCTGACAGAGGGATTGCAGACATTCCCATTCCCGCGCCCATAATCGGACCGGCAACAAACAGTGCACCCTCGGCAAAGCCGTATCCGAAGATTGCGCCGAAGACTCCGGTCATAAGCACAACAAACAGCAGGGTTCCTACAAGGGGAATAAAGAAGCGCACTCCCGCTTTAATCAGAATATCCCTTTTCATGGAAAGAATACTTCCCACAATAAGGCTTGCAATAATCAGGTGGGAAAAGCCGTAGCCGCTGAAAAAGTTTTTCGCTATATCCTTGGCACCCGCCGGAAGTATTCCAAAATAGAGCAGCAGTGATGGCCCCAGAACCGCCAGAATAGTTCCACCGCCGAACCTGTTCAGGCCGGGGATCTTGTTCCCGATATAGTTGAACAGCGTACCGAATGCCATACACATGGTGAAACCGACTACCATGTTATTGGGCAGCATCTCCAGCATTAAGCCAGCTACGATTACTCCTACGATGAGAACATAATAGGGCAGCGGAATACCGTATATCTTCTCCTTCATTACCTTTGAACCACTTGCAACCATTCCAATTCCTCCGAAATGCCTTAGTTTTCGCCACATAACATAATCTCTATGGCTAATTGATAAACAATTAGGCGAATCGTAACATGAGTTTAAAAATTCCGTCAACTTATATCTGATACATCAGTTAAATTATTATTGATTTATGCCGTTTTAATTGATGAATTCTTAGACCGGGAAGATAAAGGAGCAGGAAAAAAGGACTCAGTCCATATATCCGTCGAGACTCGTCAGCAACTTTCTCCGGGAATCACTGTGCGTTTTCCCCAGCTTTTCCGCAGCTTCTTCATCACCATCACGGATCGCTTCATACAGTTTAATATGCCGCTCGATATATCCGACACTTGGTCCGTTGCCAAGCCGATCTTCCCGGAGGAGCAGCTGAGTGGAGGTGACCAGGGTTTCATAGAGAGGGTTTCGTGTCATCCTGGCAATGGTTATATGAAAATTATCATCCAGGGCTATTTTGATATTGTTATCATCTTCTTTTTCAACTTTATTCATTTCGATCAGGATATTCTTCAGTTTATAGACCTCTTCGGTAGTCCTGGTCCTCGCTGCGGTTCGAAACATGGCAGCTTCCACGGCTGCTTTAATCTCATAGAGATTTATAAACTGGGAGTTCTGAAGAATCATGGTTGTTTTGAACAGCAGGGTAAACATAACTGTCATGGATGACAGCTCAATGTTTTTAACAAAACAGCCGGAGCCCTGGACCATCTCGATAAAGCCCACAAGGGATGCCTTGATAAGCACCGAGCGGACTACACTGGGAGAGACATTCCAGACCTGTGCCAGGGTACGAATGGGAGGCAGCTTTTCTCCCGGGCCGAGATTGTTATCCCGGATATAGGAAACCAGAACAAAAAGAAGATCGTTTTCTGATTTGGAAGCGCTGTCCCTGATGTCTTTGTTTGCCAATTCCGGTCTCCATTAAACCCTGATACTGCGTTGAGTATAGCTCTTTAAAAATTGTTAAACAATCCGGGAATCAACCGCAAAACTTGCAGCCGATTCCCGGGAGTATGAGATCAGGTTTTTATATGTGAGTTTATTTCAGAAAGGGAACGCCCAGATCTGCGCCAAGCGTCCGGAAATCCGCTACAACCTGTTCGGGTACAGGAATTCCTTCGGCCATCCGTTTTTCACTGAGAGCAAACTCTATCTCTCCGGGAATATAGATACGGTCTACACCCTCGGCCTTTTTACATGCCTTGATCTCTTTAATGGCAGTATCCATACCCTCTTTGAACTCCTTCAGGTCCATGAAGCTCTCAATATCGATGGCAGCAAAGATACTTCCCACGTCGGTAGGCTCTTCCATGTTCTGGGCAAGAAAGCCGGGGAAATGGGCACCGTAGGTGGATCCGCTCAAGATTCCGGAAATCATATCAATTGCAAGGGCAATTCCATATCCCTTATATCCGCCGATAGGTGCCAGCAGGCCCTTCAACGCTTCGTGGGGATTGGTTGTCGGCTTACCGGTGGAGTCGTAGGCCCAGCCGGGCTCCAGGGGCCGATCCTGCTTTGCATAGAGATAAATCCGTCCCAGCGCTACAACTGTTGTTGCCAGGTCGAGAACAAAGGGAAGTTCCTTATCTGCAGGTATGGCTACCGAGAATGGGTTGGTGCCAAGCATCTTTTCCGTTCCGCCATAGGGAGCAACCGAAGCGGGACCATTTGTTGCTGAGAATCCGATCATACCATGCTCAAGGGCCTTCATCGACCAGTAGGCGGCAGCGCCGTAGTGGTTTGAGTGGCGGGTAAGCACAAATGAGGTTCCCGCATCCTTCGCTTTTTTGATCGCAAGATCCATGGCATAATCGGATGCCACCTGGCCTATACCGTTGTTACACTCAACCAGAGCAGTACCTGCCCGCTCCCGGACCACTTCGAGTTTGGTCTCGGCACTCATAACTCCAACCTGAATACGTTTTACATAGGTAACCAGCATCCGGGTAATACCATGGGTATCAACTCCTCGAAGATTTGCGTCGAGCATTGAGTCCGCCAGGATCTCAGCATCCTTTTCCGACACACCTACGGAGGAAAAACAGTTCCCGGTCCACTCTTTCAATTCTTTGTAAGGAAACAATACACCGCTATCAACTCCAGCCATAATTACACTCCCTGTATTATTTGTTTGTATTTTCGGTTGCTCAGTCTAAACATGTTCTAAATCTGAGTCAACTGGAATCTGATACATCAGTTTTAATGCCAGACACCCTTATCTCCCCCAAAAAGGTATAGACATTTAATTGACAACAACTGATGCACCAGTTATGATATGCGCATATCTCTATTTTGTATACAAGAGATATACTAAAAAATACACCCACCCAGGAGATCTATACCATGAGTATTAAACCCAGCGGCGTTCTGCCTGCAATGATCACTCCCCTGACAAAAGAGGGGAATGTAAACGAAAAAGCCCTGAGAAAGCTGGTCGACTTTCTTATCGACGGCGGAGTTCACGGAATTTTCGCCATTGGAACAACAGGAGAATTCTACTGTCTTTCCAATGATGAATACCGCATGATTCTTGAGATTACCAAGGATCAGGTTGCAGGCCGTGTCCCCGTGTATGCAGGTGCAAACCACATCACAACCCGGGGAAGTATTGAACTTGCCCAGATTGCCCAGGAAGTCGGGGTTGATGCTCTCTCTGTGCTTACTCCCCTGTTTATCAGTCCCAGCCAGGATCAGCTCATTAAACACTTTACTGACATTGCTGCAAGTACCGACCTTAACATTCTGCTCTATGATAACCGCCCCAAGACTCACGTTGCCCTGAATCCTGCAACTGTTGAGAAGCTTGCGGATGTTAAAAACATCATCGGAATCAAGGACTCCTCCGGAGACATGACCAACACTGCAGAGTGTATCCGCAGAACTCTGGATAAAGACTTTGATGTAATGATCGGACGGGACACCCTGATCCATGCAAACCTCTGCTACGGCGGAGCCGGTGCTGTTGCGGCCTGTGCCAACGTAGCTCCCCGGATCTGTGCCGATATTTATGACAAATACATGGCGGGAGACATTAAAGGTTCTCTGGAATCCCAGTTTAAACTGGCTCCCTTAAGAATTGCCTTTGCTCTTGGAACCTTCCCCACAGTTATCAAGGAAGCACTGGAACTCCTCGGAATCGAAGCAGGCCCCTGCTATGATCCGGTTGGACCCATGAGTTCTGAAGAAAAAGAGCAGCTTGTTAAGATCCTGAAAGGGATGGAACTGCTTTAATTCCACAGGAAGAGAACGAAAAAAACATAAAGCGGAGGACTGGTGCCTCCGCTTTTTTTGTTCTCTTTTTTATTCTCTTTTTATACTCAATAAGCCTTTATTTCGCCTTCTTCCTGAAGGCAAAGATACTCAGCCCGAAGATACCCCCGCCGAGAAATGCCAGGGGAAGCAGCTGATCCATCATGAATTTAAGCGGTGTTGCCTTGAGATAAATTTCCCGGACCACGGTCATCATATAACGCAGAGGATTGATAAGGGTAATACGCTGAAGCCAGATGGGCATGTTTTCAATGGAAATGAAAAAGCCGCTTAAGAGCATAAGAAAAACCATGAAAAACCAGGCAATAAACAGAGCCTGCTGCTGGGTTGAGGCAATAGTCGATACCAGCAGGCCCAGCCCCAGGGTACTGAACAGATAGAGCAGCACCGCCAGGTAGAGCTGAAAAACATTCCCCGCCAGCTGCAGATGAAAAATCAGCGAGGCTACCTTCAGAATAATAACCACTTCTATAAACGAATAGATAAGAAAAGGAAGCATCTTGCCCAGGATCAGTTCTCCCTTTCTGATGGGCGTAACCGAAAGCTGCTCCAGTGTTCCCGTCTCTTTCTCCCGGACAAGGGACATTGAGCCTATAAGCAGGGTAATAATAGTAAGAATAACCACAACTACCCCGGGCACCATAAAGGCTTCATTCTTAAGTTCCGGATTAAAAAGATAATGATGACTCACCGCGGGCAGAGGAGTTGTGCCGGCTATCCCGCTGCTGTTTTCCCCGGCTATCCGCACCCCTTCCCCGGCAAAAATCTGCTGAATGTATCCGTAGGCGGTCAGGGCCTTGTTGCCGTCCACCGCATCCATCAGAACCTGAACCTCACCGAATCCTTCCTTTTCCATACGGGAGGAAAAATCCGGCGGTATATACAGTCCAAGACTGGCCTTCCAGCTGTGAATACCGGCTTCCAGTTCCTCATAGGTGTAGACTTGCCCCCGGATACTGAAGCGGTCGTTGGTACTGATACTGCGTACAAGCTCCCTGCTTAAGCTTGAGTTTTCCATGTCACAGATCAGAGTGGGAACATTAACAGTCTCCATGGTCAGGGAAAATCCCAGAACAATCAGCTGCAGCAGCGGTGCCAGAAGGAGAAAGCGAAGGTAGAACTTGTCTCGGGAAAGCTGCAGTACCTCTTTCTTGACCATTGCACCGAGTCGTCTCATGGGTATCTCCTAATTTTCCAGGTAGTGCCTGAACCGGCGTATGGCCAGGGTAAGATAGAACATGCTGAACAGCAGCAGCATGCCGCTTTGAAAGAGCAGTTCGCTCTGGGAATTCCCTTTCAGAATAAGCCCCCTGATAATGACCAGGAAGTATTTCGCCGGAACAATCCAGCTGAGAAGCTGCAGCGGTTTCGGCATGGCAGCCAGCTGAAACATAAAGCCCGACAGAAACAGAGTTGGCAGCATGGTAGCCATCATGGAGATCATCATTGCCACCTGCTGACTTCCGGCTACGGTGGAAATGAGCATGCCGAAGGAGAGGCCCGTAAGGCAGTAGAGAAGAATATAAAAAAACAATGCAACCACACTGCCTCTCATGGGAATGCTGAAAAAGAAAAATCCGCAGAAAAGAATCAGAAAACCGATAAACATGGCCAGCACCAGATAGGGCAGAACCTTGCCTATGATAATTTCGAAGGCATGCACAGGAGCAAGTTTGATCAGATCGAAGGTACCCTGCTCCTTCTCCCGTGTTATGGTGAGACTGGTAAGAAGAGCACTGACCATAAGAATCAGCAGAGCGGTAAGCCCCGGAACAAAAAAGAACGAACTCTCAAGCTCCCGGTTGTAGAGAAAAGCAGGCAGAACCCTTAAGGGAGAAGCGGCAATTGTATCGCCTGCAATAGAGCGGGTAATCACCCCGGTAATATACTGACGGATAATTACCGCCCGGTTGGAATCTGAGGCATCAATACTCAAATTCAGCTCAGGCTGTGCTCTGCCGGCGGCGGCATTCTCCGCATAGCCCCGGGGAATGGTGAGAATGGCATGGGCGAGGCGGCGCTGGAATATTTCCGTATGGTCTGAAATATCCGTCTTTACCAGCACAAAGAAACTGCTTCCGGCAAAGCTTCTGATCAGTTCCCTGGATTGATAAGAATTGTCCTGATCCTCAATTACCAGCTTGATATTGCTGATTTCCAGGGTCATTGCATAGCCGAAAAGAATCATCATTAGAATCGGAAGCAGAAACAGGACTGCCAGGGTACGGTAGTCCCGGGTTATGTGTTTGAATTCCTTGGCGATGATACCGAAAAGTCCCATAACTTACGACTCCCTCCCCTGCGCTATATCCTTCTCTCGTCCCTGCTCTCTGCGGATTCGGTCCTCTTCCACCGCACGGATGAATGCAGCATTAAGTGTCTCCTCTCCGTATTTACCGCGGATTGCATCAGGGGTATCCAGATCTATAAGCCTGCCGAAACTCATTATGGCAATGCGGTCGCAGTACTCTGCTTCATCCATAAAATGGGTTGTCACCAGTACGGTCCGCCCATGGCTTGAAATATCATAGATATCCTCCCAGAACTCCCGGCGTCCTGCAGGATCAACTCCGGAGGTAGGTTCATCCAGAAACAGCAGGGGCGGCTGATGGAGCAGAGCACAGGAGAGGCCGAGCCGCTGTTTAAACCCCATGGGCAGCCGTGAAACGGTTCCCCGGGAGATTTCACTGCCGAAAGTGCTCTTCAGCCTTGTTTTTTCCTGCTGTATTCTCTCCTTTGCAACGCCGTAGACTGCTCCAAAGAAGTCGATATTGGCTTCCACCGAAAGGTCACCATAAAGAGAGAATTTCTGGGACATATAGCCTATGTTCTGCTTGATATGTTCCGGTTTGCGGGTTACATCTTCATCCTCAAAAAATATCTGCCCCGATGTTGGCGACAGAAGACCGCACATCATGCGGATTGTGGTTGTTTTTCCCGCCCCGTTTGCTCCGAGAAAGCCGAAGATCTCTCCGGGCTTTACGGCAAAGGAGATATTGTCAACGGCGGTAAAATGACCGAAGCGTTTGCTCAGGCTGCTGATGCTGATCATTTCCCCTCCCCGGTGAAGACCGATTTCGTCTGCTGCAGTACCGAAACAAGAAAGAGATCCTCAAGATCCGGCTGTATTCTGCGAATATCTGCAGGTATTTCTGTTAGACGCCCAAGGACGGACTCATAAATCTGATCATTTTTTTCAGGCAGAACAGCATGAACCCTGCGGCCTGAAAGAAAAACCGGATATTCCGGCAGAGCTTCAGAGATCTTCCGTCTGAGCATCTGGGGAGCAGTTTCCCGGGGGATAAACTCAACGACCATCCCGGGAAAATCAGCAACAAGACTGGAAGGGGTTCCGGAGGAGAGAATATGCCCCTGATTGATCATATAGATACGGTCACAGAGAAGAGCTTCCTCCATATAGGGAGTTGAAACAAGAATGGTAATTCCCTGGGATTTAAGATCCTTGAGCATGCTCCAGAATTCCCGGCGGCTTAAGGGGTCCACTCCGGTGGTGGGCTCATCCAGAACCAGGACGGAAGGCGAGTGCATTAAAGCACAGGAAAGGGCCAGCTTCTGCTTCATTCCCCCCGAAAGGGTGCCGGCCCGTGCTCCGGAAAACTTTTCCAGCCGGTTGAACCGGTACAGCCGGTCCCGTCTCTCACTGAAATCGGCTGATTTACCCCGATGGATTCTGAAGGAAAAGAGCAGATTCTCTTCAACCGAAAGATCTGTATAGAGTGAGAAAACCTCCGGCATATAGCCTGCCCTGCTGCGGACTATATTCCGGTCCTTACCCGGGTCGGACACGAAGAGCTCAAGCTCCCCGCCGTCTCGCTGAATCAGCCCGAGAAGAATTTTCATAAAGCTGGACTTGCCCGCTCCATCCGGGCCGATTAGCCCGGTAATCTCCCCTTCTTCTGCGGCGATATCCACTCCGGCCAGAGCGGTGACCCCGCCGTACCGTTTTGCAAGGTTCCGAGCCTGAATTACCTCAGCCATATACTTACCAGCTTATCTCCACCGGCATCCCCAGCTTGAGGATCCCTTCCGGGTTGTCAATACCGACCCTCACAGCATAGACCAGGGCAGCCCGGTTATCACTGGTAAGAACTTCCTTGGGGGTAAATTCCGCACGGCTGTTTATGTGTTCCACCCTGGCATCAAAGGAAGCTTCACCCTGGCGGGCTTCAACATCCTGTCCGGGCGTTAGAGATGCGATCTCCGCCTCTCCCACATAGACATAGCACCAGACATCATTAAGGCTGACCACCTGAACTACCGGGCGGAGGGCGGGGACAAATTCCCCGGGTTCATAGAATATCTTGTCCACGAAGCCTGAAGCCGGACTCGCAAGCGTCCCTTTACTTATGGAGAGCGCCAGCTGCTCAAGCTGAAGATTCAATTCCTTCCGCTGCAGCTCCAGGGTACGGGCCTTTATACCGAGGCCGGCAAGCTCCCGCTCCCATTTGTCCGCATTCAGCTTGAGGTCCCGCACTGTCTGGTCAGAGACAGCCTGAACCTTCAGAAGCTCCAGATTTTTTCTATAGTTATCTCTATAATAATTCCGGGTGTCTTCCACCTGGGCACTGTTTATCTTCAGCTCCTCCATCTGAAGTTCCACCTGTTCCGCCTTTGCCCTGAGGGCAGACTCCTGCAGTTTAAGTGAAGCCGTATCTATGGCACCGAGAACCATCTCTCCGGTAACCTCATCTCCTTCGGAAACCTCAAGCTTAAGCAGCTTGTCCGTTACAGGAGAAGAAACGGCATAGACCCGGCCTTCAACCAGACCGGTAAATGAGGAACTATCCTCGCTTCCGGAACATCCTGTGCTGACAAGAAAAATAAGTACCGAAAGCAGCAGTACAGACAGTATGTGTTTATTCATGGGAGACTCCTTCACTCCAGAGAGGTTGATTAGTCAGTTTGAGAAAATCCTGATACAGCGACAGCAGCTGTATACGTATGGTCTTGAGACTTATATCCGCTTCGGTAAACTCCTGTTCAGCGGCGAGTACATCGATGGTGCTTTTCTGTCCTGCCTGCCAGAGTTCCTGAACCAGGGTGTATTTACGCTTTTTCTGGCTGAGCAGATTTTCCGTTGTACCATACTGGTCCTGAAGGGCATTTAATGCCTCCAGCATCTGGTCGCTGCTGCTCTCAAGGTCGGTTAGCAGGGCATCCCGCCGGGCATCAAGGGCCTTTATTCTGGCTTCAGTGATTCCTGCGGCGTTGGACCGGTCTCCACCGTCCCAGAGATTGAAAGAGACTTCCAGGCCTCCTTTGTAATAAAACTGCCACTGGTCGGAGAAGGTATTGGCCCCGGGACGTCCGTAATTGAGACTGCCGAAGGCGCTCACCACAGGAGACCAGCCGGCACGGTCTATGGTCCTGCTGATTTCAAGAGCCCTCAGAGAGTAATCTGTAGCCTGAAAAGCCTGGTTTTCCCTCAGGTCCGCATTTCCGGACTGCAGCCGGGCCTTATCCGGCAGCGTCAGATACTCCGTATCAATAGTCAGCCCCTGAAGATCTTCCTTACCGCTGATTTGGCGCAGACGGATCAGGGCGGACTCCCGTTCTGCTTTCAGACTCCTGAGCTTAAGCTGGAGCTCCGTTACGGCGGAATCCATTTCCAGAAGATCCAGTTCGGAGCTGAATCCCTGCTGAAAAAAGGAGTTTACCTTGCGACGGTTGAGCTCAAGCCTTGCAAGGCTTGCCTCCAGGGACTCCACAGAAAGATCTGCAAGATTGAGGGAGTAGGCAGCCTGCACCAGAGAGAAGCGGACGGAATCGGCTCGGCTCTCAGCCTGAAACCTTCCCAGAGCCAGACTGTTTTCCGCACTTTTTACCGCCGCCCCCCGGGCAAAACCGGAGAAGATCAGCTGTTTTGCCGTCAGGGCCGTGGCGTAGGTATCATTCACACCGGCAGTTATCGTGGTAGGCCCTATGGTCGCTTCAGGCAGTTCCGAGATGAAGGCTGCCTGGGCGGAAAAATCAACTCTGGGGGAAAAAGTACCCTTTGCCTGACTTATTCTGGAACGGGCTTCGTCGTTGGAAGCTGCAAGCCTTCTCATTTCAGCATCTTCCGAAACCGCTGTGGGGAGAAGATCCTTAAGGCTGTATATATCTCCATAGATGGATGAAAACAGCAGCAGAAAAGCTGCGGCAGATAACAGTTTCTTCATGCCGGCTCTCCTCCGTTTGCACTGATGGCCCCTTCCCTGTAGCGGATGGATTCCCAGACAAAATCCACCACCCGGGCTGCCCGTTCTTCCGACATCTCTTTCACCTGTGCCTCATTCATCTCCATTACTGCAGTGAAAATGGGAGTCCCGAGGAAATAGAAGACATCCAGACTGAGTACATTGATCAGAAGATGCCGGGGATCCACCGGCCGTATCTCTTTTTCTTCAATGGCCAGCTGTATTCTGTTGTTGAAAAGTTCCAGCAGGTTACCCCTGGAATCAGAAATAACTTCCCTGAAGGTTGGGATAACCTCCTCGGGGTTGAGCCAGATTTCTGCAAGGAAAAACTGAAACATCCGCTGATTCTGCTTTATTGCATTTATATGGCCTGAAACAAAGCCGCGGACAAACTCTTCAATGGGAGTATTAAAGTCTATCTTCCGAAGCAGGGTCCCCAGAACCTCCCGGATAACCTTGCCGAGAATTGCTGTATAAATTTTGTCTTTGGAACGGAAATAGTAATGCAGAAGGGCTTTGTTTACCCCCGCCTCGTCGGCAATTTCCTGCATCCGGGCCCCGGCTTTACCGCGGCGGAGAATAACCGTGTAGGCAGCTTCAAGTATCTGCTCCTCGGCTTTGCTGTCCATGGGTCGTACCATAAGGTTTAACCTCCCGTTTTAACCACTTGGTTAATCTATACGGTTAAAAGGAGGGGAAGTCAAGTAGCAATCGATATAAATGGCAGTTACATCCGCCGGAATGAGGTTTCGACATTGCGTAGCCACTATACTTGAAGCGACAGATCTATTCCGTGGTTATATATCTGTATATGGCATTTGAACACGACAAAAGATATAAACGGCTATTCTCACAACCGTATTTCCTGCAGAAATTAATTGAATCCTTTGTACATGAAGACTTCATCAAAGAACTCGACTTCTCGTCCCTGAAACGTTGGGATAAAAGTTATATCGATGAAAAGTATAAGGAATGCTGTAGCTGCTGTGTTCTATGTTGAAAATTCCAGTCCTCAAGAGTTATTATTTAGTATAGATGAGTTATTCAGGATCATTGCTGACGAAAATCTTGAGGTAGTCAACGAATTCTGCAACTGGTTCTATAACTACTTTGACGGGATCGATGAAATAGCCGTAAATACAGGATTAAGCAATAAATTCCAGAATATTCTGGAGGAGAAAGCGATGTTTGCAACAAAACTGGAAGCATACAAAAAGGAACTTCTTGCAGAAGTGAGAGAAGAAGGCGTTGCCGAAACAATCAAAAAACTTAAAAGCAACGGCTATTCTGTAGAAAAGATAGCATCTATGCTGAACATGTCTAAAGACGACGTACTCTCATTCCTGAATAAATAGTCATATTTCTGTTCTCAATAGCAGCGGCCATAAAGTCCCCCGGTAGAAAAACCGGGAGACAGTCCATGTTTTTTTTAAATGTAAATGTTCCCTTATAAAGGCTGAACCGGGAGATGGATGGCTATATGGTGCTTGTGTTCCGGATCCTGCTCAGGATCGTTGAGATAGAGTTCAAAGACCGGACCATCGGCGAACTGATAACCGCTTTCCGGAAGCCAGACCCCGCAAAGGCTGTTCCAGGCATCTCCATACTCCTCAATGCCAATACGGAACTCTGCTACAGCATATTTGCCTCCCGGAACTACCATTGTACCAACCTCACCGGAAGCCTCAGTTCCCTCAGGCACAGTCATGCACACACTGATCCGGAGTTTTTCCTCTTCCGTAACATCCGGTGAATCGTGATAGATGGTAAGAAACTCAGTCTCCCCGGGAACAAAGAGATCTCTGGGGCCGGCCCACTTCATAAGCCTCCCGAAGAGTGAACCAAAAAGTTCAGCATCGCCGGCATACGGCCCGGTATGCCGTACATAGGCCACGTTTTTCGCAGATAGCTCATTGACTACAACCTGGTATTCAAGGTCTCCGGTACTTCTTTTCATATTAATCCTCCAGTGTAATGGTGTACCTTTACCGTACACTGGTAATACCTTACTTGCTTCCCGGTACTTGCTTATTGTCGGATAACGGTTGCTCTGGATTTTGCAATTCTTGCTGTGCTCTTCATGTCTTCCGGCACGCCAGTCCCTGGGAGTCATGCCGAAACATTCCCGAAAGGCCCGGCTGAATACGGCAGAAGAAGAAAAACCGCAAATATGGGCAATTTCCGTAATGGGATTCTCGATCAGGGCAACCAGCAGACCGGCCGATTTCTCTAGTCGAAGACGCTGAATATATGCGCCCAGAGATTCGCCTGTTTCGGCAGAGAAAATACGATGAAAATGGAACTTACTGAAATTTGCTATCTCAGCAAGATGATCAAGACTGAGATCTTCACCAAGATTGTGATTAATGTAATCTATAACGCGATTGAGACGCCGTGCATATTCACTTTTCATATACCGATAGTATCCGCCACAAGGGAAACAGGCAAGCGCACAGCCTATGGCAGGGGAGTCTTCACAACCAGCACCCGAAATGGTCCGCTGCCGGTGTTGCGCAGCCCATGGGGTATCATTTTCGGGCTCTCCACCATGGTATCGACTGTTACCGCCGTCCGTTCATCCCCTATTTCGATTTCGCCCTCCCCTTCCAGCACATAGAAGAAAACTTCCACCGGGGTTGTATGAACAGGCAGCGAACCGCCTTCTTCAATCTGCAGGTGAACCGCTTCCACTTCATCCTTGACCAGCATCTTTTTTGCGGACACTTTTGCCTTTTTTAGATGCGTTCCCAATCTGTTCAGGCCGTATTATGTTCATATTCTCCTCCTGTATATAATTAAAAATACCAGCTAATAGAAGCAAAGAGCATGGTGTTATCCCGGTAGGTTCCAAAACGGCCGTCTTCATCACCGACGAAAATTTCCGCCCCCGCTTTGAGATCAACTCCGTCCTCAATACTGTATGTCATAGAGGGCCGCAGCAGCGCATCCCAGGGATCGATTCCAAGATAGACGAAAAGCTCGAGGTCCAGGGTATCGGACAGATAGCTGTCGCGAACACGGAATGTCGCTGTCTGTGAATATTCATCCCGTTGAATACGATCGTCATAGTCAATAATATAATCGGCGATATACTGCACAGACATGTCTGTACCCAGAAAGCTCCAGTCCAGCCCGCCGAGGCCATGTATCTGGTTATGCTCCAGAGCTTCAATGGTTCCAGGTCCGGTAAGGGCGGTAAAATCCCGGTCAAGGTAGACCGCTCCCTCGGAACGCAGCACCAGTGGTCCCAGGGTTGTACTCAGACTACCGCCGGTAAGGGCATAGCGTCGGTAGACAGCATCCGGAGAGGAAAGGGATCCGGTTAACACCGGCTGATCATCCCAGGCGTAACCTGCCATAAACTCGGCATTCAGCGCCGAACCGAAATAGCTGATTTTACCGAATGCCTCGCTGTTCTCCAGTCTGCCGTCGGGCAGGGAGGCGCCGCTCAGCAGGGTCATTTCGTCCGTATACCAGATGGAACCGACATCGGGCCGACCGGCGGGCACAAAGCGGGGCAGCCAGACTGTCTCTACGGTAAAGGGGCCGGCATACCAGTCCGCTTTCAGGGCGGTGACGCCCATGCGGACCTCCCTGAAGTCTGCCAGAATAAAGGAGCGCATATCCTGAGGGCTGACCACATCGGTAATGAATGCCCCTTCGGCCTCACCCCAGACAACCGTCTGTTTGCCGATTCGAAGGTCCACAAAGGGAAAAAAAATGTCGATATAAGCTTCCCGTACCCCTATCTCGGGATCGACATCAGGATTTAGATAAACATAGGGATTAACGGTAATCCTGGTCAACTCACCATACCCCTGCAGGGTCAGGTCTACAGTCTGCTCAGTTACCGGAACATCCCCTTCCGCAGGGCGGGCACCGGTATAGCTTCGGACCATACCAGTCATTTCAATATCTCCCGCAAACAGGGACAGGGAAAAGACCACAAGAAAAGACAGCAGAAAGGCAGTCATTTTACCATTTTTCATCATCTACCTCCCGGGACCCATTTTCATCTGACGTTCGGTAAAAAAGGAGTCCGACAGAGAAATAGAGAACCTGACATCATTCATCTGAATACGGGTTGAACTGCCCCGGCCGGAGTCGGTCATGGTCATGTCGGTCACAATCCAATAGCCGTCTATCTTCTCGAAAGCATCGATGGAGAGCTCCTTGTACACGTTCCCGTTTCGATCGTAGAACTCCTTCTTCAAGCCGATCCATTTTCCCCTGATGATCCAGCT
The DNA here is from genome assembly GCA_963676835.2 of Marispirochaeta sp. GTDB lineage: Bacteria > Spirochaetota > Spirochaetia > JC444 > Marispirochaetaceae > Marispirochaeta. The sequence goes on along the minus strand of CAXXFF010000002.1, from coordinate 1,591,518 downwards.
GATTGTTTTGCTGAAGGCATCGCTTCCGGTAACGGGAGTACTTTCGATAATAAAGCAGTCATTGCCGTCGATTGTCTCTTCGCCGATAATCCGGTGACTGTCCTCAGATGGATGCCGTTCGCCCAGATCGTCGTAGGTAAAGTCGGAACCCATAAAAGAGTCGTTCTTGCTGTCCGAGCTGATACGCTTTACCCTGCGCAGGGCCGGCAGATAGATCCACTGGTCATCGTCGCGGCCGTCATCCCAGGACCAGGTCATGAAGCTGGTGTCCCGCACATCCGCCGGGGCGGTGAAGAACATCACCTTTTTTTCCGACTCGCCGAAATCCCGGCTGTACTGCGCAATACTCCGTTCCCGTGCCGCCCCCCGGGAGTTGGTAATGGTCATAACCAGTTCGGCGCTCATGTTTTCACCCACCGGACGGTTGTTCACGTTCTGCATAACCTCGAGGCCGGTCTCAGCGAACAGGCCGGAAGAAACTGCCGCAATAAGCAGCAGGCTCAGAATGATAAAAATGGTCGATGTGTGCTTGGTGTTCATAACAGATCTCCTTAAAAATTTATTGTTCAGCTTTTGTTTCAGCTGTGTTGTCGACTGTTGTTGTAACCGTGGGTTTCCCTTTGGTTTCGGGGGTTTTAGATGACTCCGGGATTGTCCCTGTTTTACCTTTTCGATCCAGCACATAAAGAACGGTAAGCAGCAGGGTCAGGGTCCCTGCCGCGCTGGCAGCCATGTTCAGTGCAACCAGGCCGCCTACCTGACGGTTCGGTGGAAAAACACTTACCAGCAGCACCGAGAAACCGCCCATAACCGCGATTGCGTTGTAGACAATGGAGCGGCCGGTGTTACCAAGGGTTTCAATTGCCGCCTCAAAGCCGGAAAGTCCCTTTATGCGCTCGCTGCGGAAGTGCTCGATAAAATGGATGGCATAATCCACGCCGATACCGATGGCGATGCCGGAAATAATTGCCGTTGAAGCGCTCAAGGGAATATTGAGAAGCCCCATAGTGCCGAAATTGATCATTGCCGTCACGGCAATGGGTATGGTTCCCGCAAGCCCGATAATGATGTTTCGGAACATGATGGTAAGAAGCAGTGCCACGATGCCGAATGAGAGCAGCAGGCTGAACATTTGCCCTTCCAAAAGCAGGGTGGCGAAAACCAGTGATTTATAGCCGCTGCCGGCATAGCGGATTTCGATATCGTGGGCGGCAAAAGCTTCCCGGTACGGATCGATTCCGGCAATAATCTCCTCCATCCTGGCAGAACTGTCGCTTTTCAACTGAAAAGTAAGGTTCGCCTCCCGGTAATCGTAATCGACTACTTTATTCAGGTTGTCCGGATCTCCCGACATTTCATACAGAAGCAGATACTGGGCCACCATATCGGAGGTTTCGGGGATTACATCGAAGGCCGGATCGTCTTCGTGCATGACCCGGTGCATGCGGCGGATATAATCTGCGAGGGAAAAACTGTCGCCCACAACCGGGTCCTGCTCCACCTCTTTCTGCAGCCCGTCCATCAACTCGAGCACTGCAGGCTCCTTGAAAACACCGTCTGTTCGGGAACTCAGAACCACATTCAGCGATGAGGTACCGCCGAAATTGTCGTTTACAAAGGTGTCAGTCCGGACAATGGCGCTGTCGGTCTGAAAATTGGCCAGAAAGCTGGTATCGATCCACACCCGGGAGGTCCCTGCTCCTGCCAGCAGAAATACCGCGGCCCCTGTCAGGATAACCAGGAAGGGGTGCCCCATTAAAACCGAGCCTGTACGTCTGCTCAGACGGCCGGAATGGGGACCTTCACTCTCCGCGGCAGCATTCATGATCCTGATTTTCGGCGGTCCCAGCACATAGATAGACGCGGGAAAGAGGAGCAGGGCCATTAACATCTCTACAAGCACGCCGAGGGCAGTGAAGAGGCCGAAATAACGGACCGGAAGCACCTGGCTTGTCATAAGCGACAGAAACCCTACGGCGGTGGTAACCGACGTCATGATTACCGGCCTGGTCATAGCCTGCATGGTTTTGCGTACCAGATTCTCCCGCGAAATTCCGGGCTCTTTTACCATCAGGTGGCGAATTGTGTTATGCATGTGAATGCCGTCGGCAACCCCTATGGCGATCAGCATTACCGGTATCATGGTGCTGACGGTGTAGACCGGAACATGAAACAGGGCCATGGTACCGAAGGCGCTCAAGGTGCCGAAAAAGACTATCAGCAGGTTCAGCAGGGTGTTGCGCAGGTTTCTGAGCAGAAAAAGCAGAATAATGGTCATAAGCACGAATACCAGGGGTGCCATTCTGGCCATATCCCGGGGACCGAGCTTTGTCATTTCCCCTTCCACCACCGGCCGTCCAGCAATGTGAATCTTCTCCGGGCCTTCCCATTCAGCGGCAAACTCAAGCAGCCTGTCATAAAAATCTGCAGTAAAAAGATTGTCACCGATCTCCGCAATTATCAGGGAAGAACGTCCGTCCAGACTGACGATTCTTCCCCGGACCATATCGTTACTTTCCACCGCCTGCTGCAACCGGTCCAGCTGGCCTTGCGATTCCGGAATATCATCATAGAAGGCCTCCACCGTAAGACCCCACTCATCGGCGGTTATGTTCTCCGCGGTATAAAGAGAGGTAATGTCTCCGGGTTTAATCTCATCAAAAACCTCCGGCAGCTTTTCCGTCAGGTCCCGGATCTTTGCCAGGGAGCCGCTGTTGTAGATGCTCTTTTCATGTTCCACCACAAAAAGCACCGCATCCTTAATCCCGAAAAGTTCCTCCGCCTGATCGCTGTAGACAAAAGCGGGATGGTCCTTCGGCATGTACTCATCCAGGTCCGTTTCCAGCACGGCATTTCTGCCTATGGCAAGAATAAATACCGCTGCAATAATCAGCAGCGAAGCAAGAAGCAGGAAAGGTCCCGCCTTTCGCTTCACATCAGGTTTGTCCATTATCTTTCTCCTTCTTATTCAATTACCACAGTTAATTAGTTATCGTTCACTAACAACCATGGAAAAAAATTTTACTTTCTGCACAGCTTTACCAGAAGGTTCGCAAGCTTTTCCGCCTGATCGGCAAGCCTGAGATTTCCTTCGCTTAAATGGACCCTGGTTATAGTAAGCCGTATGGCCCCCATGGTCATAAGAGCAAGCTCCGATGCAGCGACATCGTTACGGATAGTGCCCTTCTGCTGCATTTTTTCCAGGGACCCGGCCAGGATTCTCAGATTTGAGCTCATCATACGGAAGAGCATGGGCCTGAGCTCCGGTTCCGTATGAAATGCCTCCTCGGAAAAAACCAGGGGAGCGAAAGCGGGGTTCTTCTTCAAAACCGAAAAGAGTCCGTTCACAAAACTGTCAAACAGAACCTCCGGCGAGTCCGCCCCGTCTTCAATACCCTTGAAATGGGGAGCTATCCCCTCCTGCAGATCCTCGATAATGGCGGTAAGAAGATCCAGTTTGCTGTTGAAGTGCCGGTATACCGCCGGTTCTGTTACCCCAACGGCAGACGCTACTTTTCTTACAGTCAGGCGGCTGAATCCTTCTTCCGAGACTATTGAAACTGCGGCTTTCAGCAGTTCTCTCTGCCGTTCTGTCCTCATACCGTTTGTCCTTTCATTCTTCCCATGGTTAGTTATCACTCACTAACATATATCACTTGATTCCCGATGTCAAGAAATACTGGAAAATTTCGAAGGAAAGATTATTCTTGAATAAAAGACGACCTGATCCATGCCGGCGCGGACTGGGTGGATGAAGCTGCCGTGGTGGACCGCAACATAGTAAGTGCCCGCAAGCCCGGCGATCTGCCGGACTATATGCGGGCCTTTCTTGATTTAGTTTAAATCTATGCCGTCCTGGCAGAGAACTTCAGCTCTCCGTCCTTTGCACTCACCTTGATTTCTGATCCTTCCGGAATCTTCCCGGAAAGAATGCTTTTGGCCAGCGGGTTTTCCAGCATACTCTGAATTGCCCGCTTAACCGGCCGGGCACCGAAGGCAGGGTCAAACCCGGCATCACCGATAAGCTCCATGGCCTTTTTGTCTACCGAGAGACTGAGGTTGCGGTCGGCAATACGCTTCTTAAGCCTCTCCAGTTGGATCTCGACAATGCGCAGAATCTGATTCTTACCCAGCCTGCTGAAAATTATCGTCTCATCCAGGCGGTTCAGAAACTCCGGTTTAAAGGAGCTTTTTAAGAGCAGTTCGATCTTCTCGCTCACTTCTGCCGGATCATCCACCTGAAGAATAAGATCGCTTCCCAGGTTACTTGTCAGGATAATAATGGCATTGCGGAAATCCACAACCCGTCCCTGGCCGTCAGTTAGACGCCCGTCATCGAGCATCTGAAGCAGCACATTGAAGACATCAGGGTGAGCCTTCTCCACCTCATCGAAGAGCACAACCGAGTAGGGTCTGCGCCGTACAGCCTCTGTGAGCTGGCCGCCCTGATCATAGCCGACATATCCCGGAGGAGCTCCGATAAGCCTGCTGACAGAGTGTTTTTCCATGTACTCACTCATATCGATCCTGGTAAGAGATTTCTCATCATTAAAGAGAAAATCCGCCAGGGTTTTGGCAAGTTCTGTTTTACCCACACCGGTGGGCCCGAGGAACAGGAATGATCCAAGAGGCCGGGCCGCATCGGAAAGGCCGGTCTTGTTGCGACGAATAGCATCACTCACCGCCTCAATTGCCATATTCTGGCCGACAACCCGCTCTTCAAGGATTTTTTCCAGATCAAGGTACTTGGCCATCTCTGACGAGAGCATCTTGGTTACAGGAATCCCCGTCCATGCAGAAACCACCCGGGCAATATCCTCTTCGGAAACCTCTTCACGAAGCAAGCGATGTTCACCTTTCAGACTCTCCAGTTCCAGCCCCTTGGCTGCGATACTGGCTGAAGTTTCCGGGATACTTCCGTGTTTTATTTCCGCTGCTTTGGCAAGATTACCTTCCCGTTCATAGCGGGTCTCCATAATCTTGTACTCTTCCAGCTTGGCCTTGAGAGAACGGATTTCATCAATTATGTTCTTCTCGTTCTTCCACTGCAGCTGCATGGCATCCCGTTTATGGGTCAGTTCGTTCAGTTCATCCTGAAGTTTGCCAAGGCGCTCCCTGCTGGCCTGATCCTCCTCCCGGGAGAGTGCCTGTTTTTCGATATTGAGCTGCAGAATACGCCGCTCTATCTGATCAAGCTCTGTGGGCTGACTTTCTATCTCCATCTTCAGACGGCTGGCTGCCTCATCCACCAGGTCAATGGCCTTATCAGGCAGAAAGCGGCTGGTGATGTAGCGGTCAGATAGGGTTGCCGCTGCAATCAGGGCATCGTCCCGGATGCGTACCCCGTGGTGAACCTCATAGCGCTCCTGAATACCCCGAAGAATCGCAATAGTATCTTCCACGGATGGCTCCGGGGTATACACTTGCTGGAACCTTCTTTCAAGGGCAGCATCGGCTTCGATGTGCTTGCGGTACTCATCCAGGGTTGTAGCTCCGATGGTGCGCAGTTCACCCCGGGCGAGGGCCGGTTTCAACAGGTTGGAAGCATCCGTTGATCCTTCCGCGGCCCCGGCACCAACAAGGGTATGAAGCTCATCAATAAAGAGTATAATCTGCCCCTCCGAGGATGCAACTTCGTGAATAACCGCCTTCAGCCGTTCCTCAAACTCTCCCCGGAACTTTGCTCCTGCAATAAGAGAACCCAGATCCAGCGCCAGAAGACGTTTGTTCTTGAGACTCTCGGGAACATCTCCGGATACAATACGCCGGGCAAGTCCCTCGGCGATGGCAGTCTTTCCAACTCCCGGTTCACCGATAAGCACCGGGTTATTCTTGGTTCTGCGGCTCAATACCTGCATAACCCGGCGAATCTCCTCGTCCCGGCCGATTACCGGATCAAGCTTCTCCTTGCGGGCAAGGGCGGTAAGGTCCTTACAGTATTTTTCCAGCACCTGATAGCGGCCCTCGGGGTCCTGATCGGTAACCCGCTGATTGCCCCGGATTGCCTTGAGGGCTGTAATAATTCTCTCTTTTGTTACCCCGTGTCGGCGGAGGATATCTGCAGTGCTGTTCTCAGCGCCGCTCATTGCGAGGAGCACATGCTCGGTGGAGACAAACTCATCTTTAAGGCTGTCCGCCTCTTTCTCTGCCCGGCTTAAAACCCTGGAGAGCTCGGGAGAAATAGTAACCTGAGCGCCTTCACCGTGAACCGAGGGTTTTGATCCTGCAAGCCTGTCCAGATCCGCCTGAAGAGTCCGGGAATCTACTCCCAGGGCGTCCATAAGAGGAGGAACTACTCCGTCCTCCTGGGCAAGCAGAGCGGTAAGAAAGTGGTCAACATCCACCTGGGCATGACCGGCTGAGTTTGCCGCCGACAATGCCGCCTGCATTGCATCCTGGGTCTTTATTGTCATTTTGTTATATTGCATCTATGGTGCCTCCCTGCCTGTCCGGTTTCGCCGGCGAGGTTGTTAATCTGTTCTCTTTGACCTGAATATAGTCATGATGTGCCGAATTCGGCAACATTTTTCGCAAATCGTTAATAAATACTATTGTATTGCGCAAATCGTTCGACCCTTCAAATATCACTACTATTTTTACAAAGATATCGAGAAATTACCACAACAATATGGTAATCCCGAAAATCGGGGCTACCATTATAGGCAAACAGCTAAATACTATTTTTAAAAGGCGGATACGCTTACACATGATCCACGAAATTACCCTGAAAAAATCACGGCGGAGATCCAACTGGCAGATTAAGGGTTACGACCACGAAATCTATGATCTTACCGGAATGGAAAGCATAATTCTGAGACTGCTTAAGGAGCTGAATGCCCATCCCAACAACCGGGAACAGGTCTATCTGTTAAAGCTCTCTTCCGAACCATTTGACGGGTACCAGATTGAACTTTTAAAAGAGGAAGAAGAAGCCTGGATTACCGGTACAGCCTGCTTCTACACCACCGGCAATCTCACCTTCACCAGCGGTGAATTCTCCTCCCGTGTTTCCATGAGCCCCGCTTTTCATCTGATGATGAAAGAGTGGCCCCCCCGGCTCTATTTGAGTATGGAAAAGACGGAAAAACGGATTATGATAAAGATTTAAGTATCGGAGAATTATCAAACCCGGTAGGTTCGAAGCTCCTCATAATGAGCAAGGGCGGTTGAGACGGCGGAATCCACGTTGTAGCCTCCTCCCGGAGATGACAGAACAGGGATTCCCCACTCAAATGCGGCATCGAGCACAACCCTGGTAAGATATCTGAAATCATCTTCAACCCAGTCGGTAATATCCTTTCCGCAGTCATCCCGGTGACTGTCCATACCTGCAAAGATAATTATAAGTTCAGGCTGAAAGGGCAGACTCTGAAGGCTCTGCCGAAAGCGGGGGATTGCCTCAGGACCACGGCAATAGGTTCCCTCAAGCTCCAGTTCCCGGAAAAACTCATCCTTCAGGGTCGATTCAAATACAGGAATATTCAAATGTCCGGCTTTTTGCCCGGCTATTGTCGTGCCTTCATGCACAACCCTGACAGCTCCCATGTAGAGATCCGCCGCATTGTGAATACTGATCTGGTACACATCTGGATCGTTGGTAAAGATATCCTGAGTACCGTCACCGTGGTGGATGTCCCAGTCCAGGATCAGAACTTTTTTAAAGCCCAGTTTCACGGCATACCGGGCGGCTGCCGCCTGGGTATTCAGCAGACAGTAGCCGTGACCCCAGTCGGGGTGGGCATGATGGCCGGGCATGGAAGAACAGAAGGCCCGGTGAAGTTTTCCCGCCTTCATCTCCTCTAAAGCCCGGTACATACCTCCCAGGGCGTATTCATAGCCCGGCAGGGCATAGTAAAGACCTGAACACTCACCGCTCAGTTTCGGAGCATCCAGATCCTCACCACCGGGGTTGTGCCCCGTGGAGAGTTTACTTAGTTTATCCAGGTAGTCCCGGGTATGGACTGATTCGTACTCAGTTAACGGGACCGATACAGGCGGAATCTGCGGGGATGAAAGTCCAGCTTTTATGCGGGTATGAACATCCCGGTAATACGGCAGGGAGTAGCCGACAAACTCAATTTCACTCTCCGGCCTGGTTAGAGAAAAAACTTCGTCATGGAAATATGTCTTCAGCACCATGGGCAAATCATATTTTCGACTTGAAAGACGAACTATTCTTCATTGCGTCTGGCAGCCTTTTCATCTTCCATCTTCATCATGTAGGCATGTTCTTCGGTAACATCGGCAATCAGGTCCCGGATTTTCCAGTCGGCATTCTGCTCCGTGGTCATACAGAAGGCAATCTCCCGGGGTGCCTGAACATTGGCCTTGATAAGCCGCATTAAACCGATAACCTCTTCCTGTTCAAATCCATGAAACATAACAAGCTTTTCCGACATCAGATCCTCCGAACCGGTAAAATTCTGGTTTCAGTATACCCCATATAGTTTGAAACGCAATCGCCCGGCATTACTGACGGTCATTGAAACAACGGTATGATACTGGCAGAATCAGCGTATACCACCCGCAGCAGGAGGAGGCATGAGATATCAGGAAATAATCAGGGTTGAAACACATATGCATGAGGAGCTTGTGGATATCACCTCTCTGGTAAAAGAGATTCTCTCCTCAGTGGAGATGGAAACCGGTTTATGCAATGTATATGTCCGGGGAGCAACTGCAGGCATTATGATTCAGGAGAATTGGGATGAAAGCGTCCAACGGGATGTGATCAGTCTTTTCAGAAAGATGATTCCCAACGGAGTCTGGGAGCATGACCGGCAGGACGGCAACGGAGACAGCCATCTTAAAGCGGGAATTGTAGGCCCGTCAGAAACAATCCCAGTAATCAACGGCAACCTGGCCCTGTCTACCTGGCAGAATATCTTTCTCTGCGAGTTTGACGGGCCCAGGCGCGAGCGGGAAATAGTGGTGACTATAATGTAGTGCAGCCGGAGGGAGGTGACATTCCGTAACGGCTTTCGAGGCTTGTAAGGGCCTGATACAAGGTACGGTTTACCGGAACGGAAATACCATGTTTCTCCGCCAGCTCAATCAGTTTACCGCTGAATGCTTCCACCTCGGTTTTACGCTTTGCTTCGACGTCCTGAAGCATGGAGGTTTTATTTTCCCTGCCAAGTCCGTTCAGAATGGGATAAATGCCCTTCACATCCTCTTCTCTTAAGTCGATCCCCTCCGCCCGGGCAACCTTTACCGCTTCCATCATGGCGCCGTTCATTACATTCTGAGCTTCCCTGCTGGTCTGGAGAACACCGTAGTTGCCCCCGATTGAGGCTGAAACCTGGTTGGTACCAATGTTGAGCATCCACTTCCAGTAGACCGAGCGGTGAATATCGTCGGGAACCTCACAGCTTACCCCGGAGTCCTCAAGAACTTTTACGGCAGCCTTCAGCGATGGATTATCTTTATTGTTGTCCTTTGAACCGATAACCAGACGCCCGGGAGAGGTAAAGTTAAGGGTGTTCCCCTCCTTTACCGCATCCATGGCGACGGCAATACAGTAGAGTACCGTTGATTCCGGTACTGCATCTTCCAGCCGTTTTTCACTTTCTATGCCGTTGAGCACCGAAACCAGCACTGTATCCGGTCCGGAAGCAGCCTTAACCAGGGGCAGAACATCATCGATATGGTGATTTTTTACAGCCAGAACAAGCAGGTCAACAGGACCATCAAGATTTTCCGGCGTGGATGCCGGAAACGAGGCGGACTTGCCGTTGATACTGTATTCTGCAGAAGAAATCTTTCCGGCCCGGTCCTCCCGGGCCAGAAAAAAAACATTTTCACCGAGGGCTGATTTCAGCCGGTCGGCGTACATAAGGCCTAAGGCGCCGGCTCCGATGACCGCCGCTGAGTGTATCTCTTTCATAGGCCTAAAGAGTAGCGGTTTTTTACTCAGGGGACAAGAAGCACCTTCATCCCCGTTTTATTCTCGATCATCTCAAAACCCTTCTGCCACTCGGCCAGGGGAAGTTTTGCGCTGACAATCCTGTCCACCTTTACCAGGCCCCGGGACATGAGGTCGATGGCCCGTTCCCAGGAGGTGTACTTCTGGCTGAAGCTGCCTACAAAACGGATCTCTTTCAGAAGCATCTTGTCAATGTCGGCGGTTATCTTGCGGTCGTAAATACCAATCTGGGTAAAACGTCCCGCTTTTTTAATCAGATCAAGATCCAGATCGAAGGCTGCTTCACTGCCGGAGCATTCCAGCACCACATCTGCACCGGTACCGCCGGTAATCTTTTTAATCTCCTCCCGGGCATCCTGTTCCTGAACATTGATGACATAGTCCGCCCCAAGTTCAAGGGCAAGTTCCAGGCGGGCCTTGTCCTGGGTTGTTCCAAGAACCGCGACTCTTGCTCCCTCGGCTTTTGCTGCCTGCAGAGTCAGAAGCCCGATGGGACCGGGCCCGGAAAGCACTACAAAATCGTTTACCGAGATACTGGTAAGTTCATTTACCCCGTGACAGACACAGGCCAGGGGCTCAAGCAGGGCGGCATCATCATCGCTGATGCTGTCCGGTATGGCATGAACAAAAGCAGCTTCAACTACAATAAACTCTGCAAAGGAGCCGTTGGTTCCCCAGCCCACCCCGAGGCGGTTGAGACACAGCTGGTAGTCTCCGGAGCGGCAATACTCGCACTTTCCGCAGAGGGCCGTGGGAGCTTCCGCGGAAACCCGGTCGCCCACTTTAAACTCTGTAACACCTTCGCCAAGTTCAATAATCTTTCCGCTGAACTCATGACCAAGGGCTACCGGCGGCTCGTAGTGGTAGCCTCCATGATAGATATGCATATCCGTTCCGCAGATGCCGGAAGCAAATACCTTTATTTTAACCTCCCCCGGTTTTGGGGAAGGATCGGGAAGGTCTGAATATTCAAGATGACCGGCACCGACTGCCGTTTTTACCAGTGCTTTCATTACACTCTCCAGGTTGATCTGTTTGCAGGGATTATACTACAAAACCCCGGATGCAGGTATAATTTTTAAACCATTACATATCCATTAAAAACAATCTTTCCATCTGTCATGGCCAGGTTCATCATTGACCCCGTTCGCCCCAAGCGTATAAGCTGACGGATGTTGTCTACTTTTTTGCAGGGAGAAAGGGTATGCCGGATGCACAGGAAGAGCTGAACCAGTACCGTGAACAGGTTGTGGAAAGACTCCAGTATAACTATGCCCATGGCGAACTGAATGAGGAGGAGTTTGAAGAACTTCTTTCCATTGCCATCAATGCCACCTCGAAGCAGGCTCTGGTTCCGGTTGAATCGACCCTGATTCCGCTTCCGGGAAAAGAACATGCTGCAAATTCTTCAAGCCGACCGAAAAGGAGCGCCCTGACCACCATATTCGGCGGAACTGAGCGGAAAGGAGTATGGAATGTTCCTGAAAACCTGAAGGTGACCAACATCTTCGGAGGGACAGAACTGAATCTTTCCCAGTGCCCTCTGGGAGGCAGTGAAACCCGGATAAACCTGCTGTGCGTAATGGGGGGAGTTGAGATTGTCGTTCCCGATAACGCCTCTGTCGAGGTAAACGGAACTCCGATTTTCGGGGGGATTGAAAACTCCACCGCAGGCTACAACAGCAGCGGACCTAAAATCCATATATCCGGACTTATCTTCTTCGGCGGTGTGGAGGTTCGCTACATGAGCAAAAAGGAACGCCGGCGGCTGAAGTCCGGGAAGTAGACACTATTATCACCAGGAGATTAATCACAAATGGAAATAGTACAGCTGAAACCAAAGAAAATAATATCCATACGAACCAGATGCTCACTGGAGGAACTGCCGAAATTCCTTACCGATGCTTTTAAGGAACTGGGCAGATATTCACGCAGAAACCTTGTAATTCCGGCGGGAAAACCCTTTGTAATCTACCACTCAGAAGAAAAGACGCCCATGGATGTTGAAGTCGGTTTTCCAGTGTTCCGCCAGGGAAAAGGATCGGAAGCGGCAAAAAAAGGAGTGTTGCCTGAAGGTATCTACGCAACAACCCGGCATTTTGGTCCCTATGCCACCATGCAGGAAAGCTATAAGCAGCTGGAAGAATATATCCGGGACTCGGAATACACCAAAACAGGCCTCAGTATTGAGGTTTTCCGCACAAATCCGGGCTTTACCCCTCCGGCAAGGCTGAAAACAGATATTTACTTCCAGGTCGAGAGATCCGAACCAGAAGCATAATATCCAGGCTGAATTATGTTCAGGACGGCATATCATGTCCGCACCGCTGCCGGTTTAAGGGTACAAGGGAAATTCCATCATGCATTCCAAGAGGTAAAATAGATCTTTTTCAAGATAGTTTATTGCCTGTTGAGCAGGGAAATAGCAGCTTTGATCTTTTCATCCGTATGCCGAAGGATCTCCGCTGCCCTCTTCTCTCCACCCGTATTTGTCCAGGAGGGATCTCCCTGCAGGGAAAGCATCTTCAAAAGGAAGCCCGCAAGCTCACGGTGTATATTGTGATCCACCCGTTTCATACCGGAAAGAAGCAAAAAAAGCCCTGCAGCAGTATCGGGGTTATACTGCGCCAGAACCGCAGCTGCACACTCTGGCGAAAGCAGGGAAATAGCCGCGGCCTGCATCTGGGGCAGGCTGGACTTCAACAGCCGGGCGATCTCTTCAGCCGCCTCTTTCGGCAGAGCTTCAGCCTCTTTCAAGGAGTCAGGTACTGTTCTTGTTTCTCTTGCCGGAGAATCTATCGCAGGAGAAGCAGGAGGAGGAGATTCTTCTAAAACCCGCTGTTTAAGGGTTTGATCAGGTACTGTTGGCAAAGCGGCACCAATCACCCCACCAGTACGCACCTGAACCAGCCGGCTGCCTTTCCCCCGCAATGGAATACCCAGGCGCGACCCCGGTTTCAGTTTATACACATCCGCAGGCTTTATACGGGGAAGAACAATTACAGACTCACTACGGGGTTGAACCACATTCCCCAGAATCGCAGATTTCCCCAAAGCATCCGCTGCTATATCCCGGTACAGGTAGGCCGGAGTCAACTTCTGAAGGTGGGGTTCCAGAAACAGATAGGGGATGGCTATATCAATGTTCTCCTGAAGGTCTTCAAATTTAATGCTCAGACGGACATATACAATCATTTCTCCCGGGGAAGTGATTGATGCAAAGAGTTTATTTGTCTCTATCTGACGCAAACCCGGCCAGGGTATATCCACAATTTTCCAGGCACGTTTCAGACTGGAAGCTGTAAGCAGACAGACACCTTCCGAAAGAGACATCTCCATGTCGGAAACATCCCGGTCAGATTGAGGAACAGGGGAGGCTCCGCCGCAGAGGTAGTGAATAAGCGCAAAAGTAAGGGTGTTTGAAAAATGGATCACCGAAGATACCACAGAGCGCGTATCCCCGTACATCGAGTAGAGGGCCGGCTCTTTGGAAAACTGACGGAGAAACTCATCATAGGTCATCTGATCCACAAGTTCGAGTTTTACAACAACCTCCCGCATAAGCCGGGCGGACAGGTGAAGGGTAAGATCCCGGGCAGCCTGTTCATGAACAAGCGAAAGGGAGCGTATCTGCTCCATGGAAAACTTATCGGGACGGCGGAAATCGTACCGTTTGATACGGACATCCCGATCCGGCCCGGCTGCGCCGATAATCTCAGACCGTTTCATTACTACTGCCCTTTGTCAGCAGCCGGGTTATGCGCACACCAAAACTTTCATCGATCACAACCACTTCGCCCAGGGCTACCGCCTCCCCGGCAAGCCGAACCTCGACCGGTTCGCCGGCACAGGTATCAAGTTCAATAATAGAACCGGCTTTTATGGAAGAAGCCTGATCAAGGGTAAGCTCCTGACCGCCTAGGTTTACTTCAAGGGGAACAGTGACCTGGTTGATGCCTTTTTTGTTCACCGGAAGACCTCCTGGACGACAAAATCAAGCTGACCGAAGTGTTTCTTTATTATTCCACGGGCAATAATACTGCCCCCTACTTCAAGGGACGCAGGCTGATTTTTCAGAGATTTTCGGAAATCAGAAGAGTCCTGCAGATAGGGTTCTTCATCCAGAACCAATACAGCGGAAAGACCGGGAATTTCTGATAGGGACAAACGGGATTCAACTTCTTTCATATTTAACTCCATTAACTTTTTTAATACTACACCTGAAAAGAAAGATTACCAACCAGAAAAACCGGAAACAGTAAAATCAACTACCTGCAAAAGCCTCCAGTACCTCTTCTGCCGACCGGGCAGCACAGAGGGTATTCAGCAGGGAAGTGTTCATAGAAATCCGGGCAATTTCCATAAGGGCATCACTGTGAGGTCCGGGCATATTGGGGGGAACAAGAATCAGGAAAAAAAGCTTTGCCGGCTGGCCGTCCAGAGAGTCAAAATCTATACCTTCTGGAGCAACACCCAGGGCAAGGGTGAATTCCGGAACCATATCGGTTTTCGCATGAGGTACGGCAATCCCCATGCCCAGCCCGGTACTGCCCGATTCTTCCCGTTTGATTACAACATCAAGAGCAGCTTCGGCATCTTCTATAAGACCTGCTTCAAGAAGCACATCTACAAGCTCACGGATAACCTCACTCTTCTCTGAGCTCTCCAGTGGTGCCTTGATAATTTTTATGCTCAGCTTATCCGCTAATGCCATACAGTTGTTTCTCTCCCCACTTTATCTGCAACGCCTTGACATCCATGGTTATTTAAAGAACCATGAACACATGATAAGCGGACTTGAAGAGTTAGTGAAGGCCACCGCGGAGAAACATGGCTGTTTGGCGGGGTTCACTTCCACCGCACGCCTGAAAGATGCACCTCCCTCGGGTGATCCGGAATATCTGCTGCCCGGGGCAAAGTCGGTCATCGCTCTGGCACTGCCTCTCAGGAAAGAACATATTCACAGTTTTCTCACCAAGGAATCCTGGAATAATCACTGTGAAAACCGCAAGGAAGCGGTAAAACGGCTCTATACACTGGGGGACACCCTGGTAAAGATTCTTCATGATGCAGGCTATTCATCTGTCAACGTAGATATAAACAACAACTACCGGCCGGAAGCGGGGGCCGCTGATGTTACAGAGATGACAGATTTCCTGCCGGAGTTTTCTCACCGGTACGCCGCAGTGGCTGCCGGAATCGGACGCCTGGGCTGGAGCGGGAACCTCATGACCCCGAAATACGGCGCCCTGGTGGAATTGGGAAGTGTCATTACAACAGCCCCGCTTACGCCGGATGCCCTGATCCCCGATGCAGAACATCCCTGCGACGGCTGCCGCATGTGCAGTGCAGTCTGCCCGGTAGAAATGGTGCCGGCAAAAAGCGGAAAAGAGGTTCAGATAGCAGGCCTTGTTGAACACATTGCTGAAAAGCAGCCGAACACCTGCTGCTGGATCGGCTGCACCGGCTATGAAGGACTCTCTTCATCAGAAAAATGGTCAAACTGGAGTCCCTACCGGCTGGATAAGAAACTTCCAGCAACAAAAAACGAACTCGATACGCTTTGCATAGCTCTGCAGAAACTGGACCCCCAGATGGAAAACCCGGACAACAGCTTTGCAGACTACCGGAATGCCGTATTCAATCCTGACTGGTTTTACTACACGGTCTGCGGGTTCTGCCGGCTTGTCTGCTGGAAAGAGAAAAGAAAACGGCTTCAAAACCGCAGGGATATATCTGAATCCGGAAGAGCTGCTCTAGGGCTGGACGGGACTCATGTCCGGGTTAAGGGAGCGATCGTGGAAATACCAACCCCCTTCGGTGTTACCGTGGCAATCCCGGAAGAGGATTTTAAAAAGCGAAAGCTTGTATCCCGCCCGGAGAAAGCGCTCTTTCCTCTGGACAGGGAAGTTATCCGCTACATTCAGAATCTCCCCCTTTGACATATTCAGGCGGAAAAGGTGTAATAAGAGACACGCATGGAGGTTCCTATGGATTGTCTTGAAGTAATCAGAAATCGTTTCAGCGTACGAAGATACACCGATGCGCCTGTGGAGCAGGAGAAACTGGATGCAATCCTTGAAGCCGCCCGGCTCGCCCCCACAGCCTGTAATCTGCAGCCCTACAAGGTAGTGGTAATCAGAACTACCGACCATCTGGAAACCCTGAAAGAGATCTATCCCCGCTCGTTCTTTACAGCAGCACCCTATGTTCTGGGAGTATATGCCAACCCCTCAGATGCATGGTCCAGAATGGACAGTAAAAATTATGCTGATGTGGATGCCACAATAGTAATGGACCATATGATACTCGCAGCAGCCTCATTAGGCCTGGGGACATGCTGGATAGGCGCTTTTGATCCGCAGAAAGCCAGGGATTTTGCCGGCCTGGGCTCCGACTGGGAACCCCTGGCTTTTACACCCGTGGGCTATCCGGACAAGGAACCGCCGGCAAAAAACAGAAAGCCCCTGGATGAGCTGGTGGTTTACCTGTAGGAGATCTTTATCCCTCAGGCTTTACCAGATCACCCTCAACACCAACAACCCATGAGCTTGCACTTTGGCCGAGCAAAATATAGAAAGCCGCCAGACTTATGCCGGCCGGGATGCCCATATATAGTCCCGTCTCTCAGACCGTCAATTTACAGAAATGAAACCGGACAACCAAGCAGGGATCAGCCGAAAGTATTAAATTGCAGAAATTAAATAACCTTTCTTTTTTCCTTTAAATCATGGCCAAGCGTGTTAAATTATCACAGTAAATATCAAGAAAAATTATTAAAACATGGAGACAACATGAAAACAAAGATTACCCTTTTTATGATCCTGCTACCTTTTGCGATTCTTTTTTCAGGCTGCCAAAATAGCAGTGCCGGAACAGACACTACTCCCTCATTCGCAATAGTTTATGATTTTGAATCAGATCTCGAGAGCTGGAGTTATGAGTACCCGCTGGAAGCCGATGATATCTCACAAAGTACAGAACAGGCTTATACCGGATCGGGTTCAATGAAAGTTACCTGCGAATTTACCGGGACAACAAATCAGAAAGCCACGATTCGCCGATCCTTTTCATCAGATCCGCAGGACCTGGCAGATGATCCAGTATATATCTCGCTCTTTGTCCCTGCTGCTCTGTCTGCAATCTCAGACGAATACAAGATTTCGATGATAGTGCAACGCCCGGACAGCGGCGGGGTATTCGGCTGGAGCAGTGTTAACGGTAGTGACATTGAAGGCCAGGGATGGCAGACCATTTCCTTCACCGGAGGAAGTGACTGGTCCGGATGCACAACCATTTGCTTCCAGCTGTCCAAAAAGGACTATGCCAATTCCACCAACTGGGTAGGAGATATTTATTTCGACTACATACGATGGTAAAAACTGCACCCGGGGTATCCCAAAGTGCCCCGGATACTTTTACCCTGCCACCCAGACAATAAGAAAAGGCAGCACGGCAAATGAAAGCAGGGTCGACCAGAGAATGGTATTGGAAACAGTTTTTTCAGCCGCGTCAAAACGCTCCGCAAGAATAACCGCATTAATCGCCACCGGCAGGGCTGCTTCAATAAACAGTACCGACCGCAGCAGTCCGTCTATTCTTAAGACAAACAGTAGGAGCAGGGCAATAAGGGGAGACGCCACCATGCGCAGGAGCATGCCTGCGGTGAAGGCAATGCGCCCGTCCCGTGCCAGACCGGATGTTTTTACCCCCACCATCTGGGCGCCGAGAATAATCAGAACCACCGGCGAGTAGCCGTTGGAAAGAAGTGTTATGCCTTTCATAACGCCGGATGGAAATTCAAAGCCAGTTACCCGGAGGATAATGGCAGCCAGGGCCGCATAGGCTGCGGGCAGAGAAAAAACCGACTTTACGGCGTTTTTTCCGGAAAACTGAGAACGGGCTGCAAAGTAGATTCCAACAGTGTGGGTAATAATCATCATAAGCACCACATAGACCGACGCCCTGGCAAGGCCAGCTTCGCCAAAGGCGAGCAGAATAAGGGGCAGTCCGTAATTCACGCAGTTGGTCAGAGTAGAAACCAGGGTTAGACCGGCAGTTTCAGCTTCATTCAGCCTGAAAGCCCTGGCAGTTATTTTTGCCGTCAGCCAAAGGAGAAAAACATTCAGCAGGGTAAATGCCAGAACAGAATAGAAATCCCCCATACTCACCTGAGCATTGAGCAGGGTCTTAAAAATAATCGCCGGGCTCATTATATAGAGAGCAACAGTAAGAAGAGGTTTTGTCTGAAGATTTCTAAACTTTGTCAGAACAACCCCGCAGAGTACCGGAATTGAGATGGGAATAATAACTCCCAGGATGGTTGAGAATATGGATTGCAGCATTATTACTCCATTACTATTTTCCGCCAAGGGGCACCGTCAAACGGGTACCCACATTCATCGAGTTAAGGTGCAGCAGTGCCGGATCAAAGAATCCAAAGCCGCGGCCCTCCAAAATAATCTCGATACCGCTCTCGAAACGGTAACCTGCGCCGGCATAGGCTGTCCATATAAAAACGGAATTCTTAAGGTAGTATCCGGAAACCGTTTCTCCAGAACTTCCACTGCCGTCCGTCAGTGTCAGAATACATCCTCCCAGACCACCTCCGGCAACAGGAAATATACTGGTTTCCGTTTTTATTCCCATAGAGAGAAGATTGTACTGTACATGCAGCTGTCCTTCTCCCGATTCATAATTCATGGCCCCGGGGCTCATGGACGCATATAATATTCCTGTTACTGGTATTTCGAAAAAGAAGAAAGAGCTATGTCCTCCTCCGGGCAGATCATTGAATGCATGATCTATTTCAGATGCAGGAAGTTCATGCAGAGTGAAAGCGAGACTATAGCCGGCACTAACCTCCAGGGCACTGCAAAGACCTGAAAATACAAATAACATAGAGAAAACAAATAGAAAGGTTACGATTTTTTTCCGGTTCATTACCTTTTCTCCATTGCCGGTGAATTACATCTGATACTGCCATATAGATCAGTGTCGACTGTTGCCCGTAAATCAGGCTTCAGGATGAGACCTGGACTTTTCTGGAATTTCATATAAGTTTCCTGGTCATTATATAATCATCCTGGACTTCATTGCCCATGACAAAGCTGTGATTTCCGGTAATGACAAAACCTGATTTTTTGTAAAAAGAGATGGCAGCGGTATTCTTTTCCCACACACCCAGCCAGATACGGGAGGCACCTGAAGTTCGGGCTATGCTCTCAACATGAGACATAATACCTGCGCCAATGCCGTTACCCTGATATTCAGCTCGTACATAAATCCGTTCGAGTTCCACCGACCCCGGTTCGTTCAAATCTGTCTGGGCGGAAGGAAAGTTGATTTTGAAATATCCTGATGGAAGAGCTGCTTCGGAGTCGGTAAAACAGAAATAGAAGCGGGACGCAGGTTCAGCCAGTTCAGCTTTAATTTTTTCCCGGTCGAAAGACTCATTCAGGTAAGCATCCATGGTTTCCGCTCTGTTCAGAGAATGAAAAGCATCATAGTAGGTTTCCCGCCCTATGCGGATAAGTTCTTCCAGATCATCCCGGGTACATTGGCGAATATACACTTCAGGCCCCGCCAAAGCTATTGGCTAAAAGATCAAGATCTTCTCCGGAGACCCGCTGCACCGTCCAGTCAGACATGGGAACTGCGCCCAGGGAACGATAAAAGCCCAGGGCAGATTCGTTCCAGTCCAGACACCACCATTCGAAACGTCCGCATCCCCTGCTTTTTGCAAGAACTGCAAGATAAGAAAGCATGATCTTTCCCAGGCCCTGGCCTCTATATTTTTTTTTCACATAAAGGTCTTCAAGATATAAACCCGGCCGGCCCAAAAAGGTGGAAAAATTATGGAAAAAAAGTGCAAAGGCCACAGGCTGCTCATGGTAGTACCCGAGCAGCACTTCCCCATGGGGTGTCGCACCAAAAAGAGTGTTTTCCAGAATCTCTTCCGTGGCCTCCACCTCATGCTCAAGTTTTTCAAAAGCTGCCAGCTCCCGGATAAAAGAGAGAATTAAAGGAACATCATGCTTCTTTGCAGGTCGCAGAAAAAAATCGGGGTTCTTTGTTGTAATCATCACTTTTTGAATGCAGACAACAGCGAAGCAAGTAACAGACCGAATCCAAGGCCGGCAATAGTAAGACCTATAAAAATCCAGACCGACTTCGGCAGAAATACAAAACCGATCCCCATTCCAAGAAGAAGCCCGCCGCCGACTGCCCAGCTCTCTTTTCCGGCGTTTTTTCCGTTTTCACTCATTAAAATTCCTCTTTCTTTGTTCGTCTTTAAATTGGTCTATTTTATGGCAAATACCATTTTTCCCCGGGTATGCCCCTTGCTGTATTCAGTAAATGCCTCAACTGCCTGATCAAGAGAATATACCTTATGTACAAGGGTCTTCAAATGTCCTTCCTCATAGAGGGTACGAATTGTATCCAGACCTTCATTTATCTTAACCAGCATACTCCCAAGCTTTCTTCCCTTTTTCTCGGAATACAGAGGACCCAAAAGCATTGCCTGAAAAATCTGCTTCATATGGCCGCCGGTGGAAACATATATACCCTCAGGGTTAAGAGCCTTTTTATAATCCCGGATATGCCGGTAGCCTGCGGTTGAAACAATTAAATCATACCGGGCTCCCGAAGAGACAAAGTCATCTTTTGTATAATCAATAACCTGGTCTGCCCCCAGGGATTTCACCACCTCCAAATTTGAAGGGCCGCATACAGCGGTAACATGGGCCCCGAAATAGCGGGCCAGCTGAACCGCATACGATCCAATTCCACCGGATGCCCCGTAAATCAGCACCTCCATCCCTGCACGGATCTTCCCATGGTCGCGAAGGGCCTGCAGGGCCACAAGAGACGCCTCCGGCAGTGCCGCCGCCTGAACAAAATCTGCGTTGGCCGGCTTGAGGGCAAGGGCGTTCTCCGGGGCACACACAAACTCGGCGAAGCTTCCCCTGGAAGCATTGGATAAATCACCAAAAACTTCGTCCCCCGGCTTTAGGGAAGAGACGTCTGCCCCGACCGACTCAATAACCCCGGCAACATCGCTTCCAAGAATTCTGAACTTCGGCCGCATCAGTCCAAGCCCCATCATCCTGGCAATAAAGGGTTTCCCGCGGATCAGTATAAGATTGGAATAGGTAATCGATGCGGCATGTACTCTGACAAGAACCTCGTTTGCACCGGGAACCGGTTTTTCCACATCAATAATCTCAAGATTTTCCGGTGTGCCATACCTTTTGCATTCCACCGCTTTCATATGCTTTTAACCACCTTTTCCCGGGCTTACCCGGTTTCAAAAATTTCAAGAGATACGGGGATTGAATGGTAGGATAATACAGATAATTCAGAGCGGCAGGTCTTCCAACAGATCCACCAGAGCCTCCGGCGTATCACGGTTTTCATACACCTTTAGTTTACCATATATGTAAGCATTACCAAACACTGATTTTCAGCAGCAAAAGTTCCCCGGGATTTGCAAACCCAGAGGCATTTTACTACGCTTGATTTGAATAGGAGATTTGCTATGTTTACGGTGCCCCAGGTTATCAGTGTTGATCCAGATAAATGCGTTAACTGCCATATGTGCATATCCGCATGCCCGGTAAAATCCTGTATGAACGGCAGCGGTAACCATGTGGAAATAAACCACGATCTCTGCATCGGCTGCGGAAAATGCATAACCGCCTGCCAGCACGACGCCCGCAATATCTGCGACGACTTTGACCTGATGATGGAGTCCCTGAAAAAGGGGGAAGAGGTTCTTGCCATAGCAGCTCCCGCAGTGGCCGCCAATTTTCCCGGGCAGTATAAGAACTTTTTCGGCTGGGTTAAGTCCCTGGGCGTCAAGGCAATCTTCGACGTAAGTTTCGGCGCAGAGCTGACCGTAAAGTCCTATGTTAATTACATCAACGATACGCAGCCGGAAATGGTGATCGCCCAGCCCTGTCCTGCAATCGTCTCTTATATTGAAACCTTCCAGCCGGAACTTATTCCCTACCTGGCACCTGCAGACAGCCCCATGCTGCATATAATGAAGATGATCCGGGAGTATTACCCCGAATACAGTCATATGAAAATTCTTGCCCTCTCCCCCTGCCTGGCAAAAAAGAGGGAATTCGCCGACACCGGCATTGGCGACTTTAATGTTACCTATAAGTCCTTCGCAAAATATATCGAAACCAACAATATTAACCTGGCAAAATATCCGGAAGAGGACTTTATCAATCCTCCGGCCGAGCGAGCGGTACTCTTCTCAAGCCCGGGAGGACTGATGCGTACCGTGGAGCGCGAAACACCGGAAATTATGAGCCGTATCCGCCGTATAGAGGGGCCGGATATTGTCTATGAATATATGAAAAAATTACCGGACCTGCTTAAAAAGGGAATGAACCCTCTGCTCATCGACTGTCTGAACTGCGAAATGGGCTGTAACGGCGGCCCGGGAACCCTGAATCAGGAAAAGGCGATTGATGAAGTTGAATATTACATTGAAAAGCGCATGAAGGAAGCCAAGGCAGATTATTCTACCAGGAATATATCTGAAAAGAAGCGGAAAAAGCTGGTCAACAAGGTACTGGACAAGTACTGGTATAAAGAACTCTACCACCGGGGCTATCAGGATAAATCAGCCCTCTTGAAGAATTACAAGATTCCGGACAGCAAACAGCTTGATGCAGTCTACAAGGAAATGAAAAAAACAAAGGAAGAGGATTATCTGCAGTGTGCCTCCTGTGGATACAACAGCTGCGAGGCTATGGCAGAAGCCATTTTCAACGGCCTGAATAAGCCTGGAAACTGTCACGATTACCGTGAGAAGGCAGTGGCTGCTGTTACAAAAGAGTATGAGACCATCTACTGCATGATCACCAACCTGAATCATATTATTCAGCAGGTCCAGCAGGCCACAGGCAGAGTGGTGAACAGTGTACACAATCAGACCGCCGCGCTGGTTGAATTCTCCTCTGCCATAGAAGAGATGACCGCCGGGATTCAGAATATCTCAAGAATCTCTTCAGAACGGGATGCATCGATTTCAGAAATGGCCAATATGGCCAAGACCAGTGAAGAAGAGATCAAAGAGACCATACAGGCAATTACCCAGACCGAAAATCATATTACCCAGATTGGTGAAATGATGGAGATGATTGAGAACGTTGCCTCAAGAACCAATATCCTCTCAATGAACGCCTCAATTGAAGCAGCCCACGCCGGCGAAGCTGGAAAAGGATTCAGTGTGGTCGCCGAAGAGATAAAGAAACTTGCGGAAGCTGCCGGAGAAAGCACCCAGAACGTGGAAGATGCACTTTCAAAAATAACCAGTGAAGTTCGTCATACCGTGGAAAGTACGGAGAATTCAGAGCATATATACGGGACTATGATTAACGGCTTCATGGAACTCACCGGAGCTCTCCATGAGATGATAGGACAGTTGAATGAGATGTCCGCCGGAAGCAGGCAGACAGTAGAAGCAATTTACGAGCTCAGAGAGCTGAATAGTATAGTTGACGAGTCTGCCGTTTCCATAAACAGCGCTGTGGATGATCTCAACCAGAGACTGGGCCATATTGCGGAGATTTCTCAGACCAGTATGCATACCATAAGCGAGCTTACCGGCATGGAGTTTGACCACTGCGGCAACGAATAAATCCCGGAGACTATCCCGTATATTCCCGGTAGGCATTTGCAATTTCTATCTTTGAATGACAGTCTGTCTTTTTATAGATCTTCAGGACATGATTCTTGGCTGTCCCCGGAGAAATATAAAGCTTCCGTGCAATCTCCTGCATTGAGTCGCCATGAATAAGCAGGTATAGAATCTCTTCTTCCCGGGCAGACAGGCCGAACCGTGCGGCAAAGCTGTTACTGCACGCTTCCTCAACAATGGTTTGAACCGCTTCCACCCGTTTTTTCTCAGTTTCGCATACCATAAACTCATGATTGCCTATTTTCAGAATATCCCGGTTTTCCAGCGGACGGGTGGAATCAAGGGCTGCACCATTCAGGAAAGTTCCATTCTGACTGCCGAGATCGTTGATATATAGACTGCCTTCTGCCGTGTTGATCGAGGCATGACGCCGGGAAACTTCCATGGAATCGAGGATCAGACTGCATTCCGCAGAGCGTCCTATGAGAAAACGGGGATCCCGGATGGGAATTGTCCAGGGAGACCCGTCGGCAAGGCGTCCTTTCAGGAACCAGCGGGAACCGGATCTGCTGCTTGAAACTGACATACTTATTTTATACCACCGCTTATCTGAAAAAACATACCAAACGGCACATACCGCAAACGGATCAAAGGATATATCTATTAGGTAACTTATTTCAAGAAATAACGGAGGATACCATGGACGTTACCATGACTGAACTGCCTGAAATTATCAACAAACACCTTAACGAAGTTGCCGAGTCTTTCGGCCTGGAAGCGGACGAGGATACCATTGCACGGCTGGGTGCCGGATGGATCGAGAAAAAAGAGGCCTTTGATGAATCAATGATCGAGATGGGTATGGATGAAGTCGGAAGCTTTGCCGCTGACGACGAGCGCGGAGCCCTGGCTCTGACCTATTCAGGATCACTTGTATCCATCGGCCCCCTTGTGGATGGGAAGCGTAAGATTGATTACACCAGTATCGGTTTCCGTAATGATGTTCCTGCGTCCATTACCCGGGAAGGCTGCGTAATGGCCGAGAATGCTGAAACGGACAAATGTCTCAGCTTCAGTAAAAGTCCAATCAGCAAAACATCACCTGTGTTCACCATTGTCGCCTGCCCCGAAAGCCTCTCTGCCGAAGAGCAGTCCGAGCTGATTGATGAGGCAACAACAATTATGGTGGAAACCTTTGTTGGAATGAATAAAGATATTATGGCTGATGTCTGAGAAAGTAAAGTTAAACTGAAAAAACAAAGAAAACAAAAAAAAGAGGGCCCGGAAATGCAACGCATCTCCGGGCCTGATATTCTACACGGCCTGTTATTCCAGAACAGCCACTGTCCCATCGGCAGAAGCTGCCGGAAAAAACCTTTCTGAACCTGCAAGTCCATAATCAGAACTTGCGCTATGCAGTGCATTTGCTACTGCATTGATAATTGCCCTGCTTGATCCAAGTGCACCAGGAACCGGAGCTACATCAAGGCTCTGTCCCTCAATAATTGCTTTCGGAATACTCTCAAAAGCTACACTCGATGCCTTCAAGGGCTCGTTATATCGAATAATCTTGATGGATTTGATACTCCACGCATCTACCAAAACATCGACAACAACATCATTGCCGAGCATACCCGGTGCTGTTCCAATGTAACTGCCAGGTGTAAAGGGCCGGGTGCTGCATCCTGCAGCCGCCAGAACTAAAACTACTGTAATAACCAGATACGATAATTTATTCATCGCTCTCGCTCCCGGGAATAAATCCCTAATCAGAATTGATAATACGATAATAATTTATCGATAAAAAATTATCAAGTACTTTCTTCGTTTTTTTAAACTTTTTTCTTTACAGATCCGGAATAGTATGAATTAGAGTTTTTTTGCAATATCTCCGGGGATAGACTATGATTGGGCCGGAAGGAGCATATATGAATCAGTCGGACCTGCTTAATCAGATGCTTGAATCGGGAACACAGGCAGCCATAGAAGGCGCCAGAGGCTTTGCAGCATACCTGTCCAATCTGCCCGTAAATGCTGAAACCCTGCACATGTACCTCAAGGTATTGTCCCTGAACGATAAAGAAGTTCTGGATGCTGTTTTTAAAAAAAGAACACCGGAGTCACTCTTTTCGCCTGTAACACCTGACAGAAGGCTGGTGGCATCGATTCTTGATCTGCTCAGCAGCCGGAGAGCCGGAGAAACAGACCGGAGGGTTGTTTATGCCTGTACCGGTACTCTGGCATCTGTTTACACACATCCTGCAAACGGCATGAAAATACATCCCCTGACAGCCCAGGAGCTTTACCACACAGCAAAATATCTGCTTTTGCAGGATGAGACGGCGGAGCGGTTTATCACCGGGATAATGGAAGCTGTTACAGCCCTTCCCTCACGTGAATATGGCGGAGTTTCTCTGGTTGCGGCGAAAATCAGGGATGCCGCCCTGGATACCACCAAAGGACTGGAGTCGGTTATTCCTCACGGACTGCTTATATAGCATCGTTTCCAGGGAGCCGCAGCAGATTGTCGGGATAAATTACATCCGGATTGCGCAGCATGGGATTAAGATTTCTGAACATTTCAAGAAAATCTCCCCAGCTTACATCGACGGACAGTTTAAAGATTCCAGAGCCCCCTCTGGCAAAGATATACATCTTCCAGACCGACTCCCCCTCCTGCACACGCCAGAGAAAGTTACCATCTTCCACCTTGATATCGGGATTGATACTGTTTCCCCCGATACCTTCCGATGCTACAGATGAAGTCTGCTCATCAGGCAACTGCCGCAGTTCACTGACAATCTCCGGAAGAACAGGTTTCGGCTCTGCAGCAGGGGCAGTTACCGCCGGCGCCGGAGCGGCCGCGACAGGCTCGGAACTGTGCCCTTGTCCGAGGGCAACAAAAAGAACAACAGACAGCAGTACGATAGCGCCCAGGGAAATAAGGATTCCAATGCCGAAACGCTTTTTCTGTCCTGACCGTGCAGGACCCGAAGCTGCAGGAGCCCCCTTCTGCTCAGCTCTGTGGGCATGGGGCTTTTCCATGTTACTTTCCCCGGTTCCACCCTCTGACTTCATGTCTGTTTCATCGTTAAGAAGGGCCTCTTCCCCGACTGGAAGCTCTCCAGCATCCCCGAGAAGATCAAGGAGCTTTTCGATGCTCCGGTTAAACGCCACCTGAAATATATTGTTGTCACCGGTTTCCGGTTCCTGGAGAACCGCTCCGTCCAGTGCTCCGGAGGCTGGACCATTTACGGATGCGGTTAATCCATCAAAATCTCCCGAAGAACCCGTATTATCCGCAGACCCATGGGTCTGCAGGTTTGTCGTATCCTGTGCAAAAGCAGCCGCCGCAAAGCCTTCCCCCTGGCGGACATGTTCCTGCCCCCTCGTGGGTTCTCCCCGCCCACGATCAGCAGCCATGTCACTTTCCGGCGATCTGACACTTGTTTCCCGGGGGTTATCCATGCCTCCGGGCTTCTCCCCGGCAGTCCGTCCACCTGAATCATCATTCGAAGGCTCAAGACTTGAACTGCCGGATTTACCGGATGCCGTCGATCCAGCCGCTTTTTCCGGTAAAGACAGATCATGAGGGGGCTCTTCTTCCGCCTCATACACACCGGCGGTATCCATGAGGGCATCATCTTCGATCTGAAGCAGATCAGGCTCTTCGGAAATATTCAACTCATCGGAGAGAACCTTCTCTCCCCGGGTATAGACCTCGTATATAACCTGTCTGAGCTTCTTGAGGTACACCAATACCCCCTGAAGGACATTTTCCGGGAGCCTCGCCTCAATTCTGTAGAGAAGCAGGTTTATTAAAGCACGGTTCTGGGTGTGGACATCTACTCTGCAGATCAGCACCGTAAAAAACAGAGCTGTTTCTGCGGGATTCACGTTGGAAACAAGATTTTCAATCTGCATTCCACGAAATATTGCCCTTTTATAGGAGATAAATGAGCGGATTATTATCTCATGACTGTCATCAGTGGAAAGAGGGAGCATTCCTTTGAAAAAATGGAGAATAAGAAACTGCTGATCCTTACTGTCAAGCTTTCCATAAAGCAGATGAAACAGCTTCTCGGTAATTTCGAGGACCGGTGTCTGAAATTTATGCAGCAAAACAAGAGAAACAAGACTGTCCGCCGGGTTCTGCTGCCCTGACAGATGACTGGCATGTATCTTGCGGGAGATTTCATTATAATTTTGTGAGAACTCACCGACAAACTGCTCAATCAGCTCATTCAGCTGGCTTACCCAGTGGTGAAGCCGGGCAAACTGGTAGATGTCTTCGAGCTGCTGCTCCCAGGAAGGGCTGTTATTCACTGATATACCTTACCGGAAAGCCCGGAAAAATAGTGAATTCCATATCTTGCTATCAGGAATGATATCCATGATACTTATTTTATATACTCCTATTTGGATATGATAGGGAACAGAAGGATTTTTTGGGGATATTAATGGGCGGTGATTACCTGTCGTTTGATTTCGACGAAATTATCATGCAGAATCGACAGATCATACTGGAAGGAATCTTTGGTGTATCCTCTCCCATACAGGTGGGTTCCAGCATGGCATTCGCCAAATATCTTGGCCATGTGGGAATAACATCAAGGAACTATCTACTCTTTTTAAAAATTATTGAGACCAACAACAAATGGGTTGTCGATGAACTGCTTGAAGACCGGGACCCTAGGCTCCTGTTTTCATCCATACGCCCGAATGCATACCTTATCCGCCATGCCCTGGAGCTCATCTCATCCTGGCATCCGGGACAGATCTATGAAAAAGTACTGCTGGCGGTTCTCGGCACCGTTGAATATACCTACCACAAACCGGATACAGGCTATGACATCTACCCGATTGAAGTAGCAGACCTGCAGAATATAGGAAAATTCCTGGATGAAGATAAAGATCAGTTAGATGCAACCAACTCGCTTATACTTGAGATTTTCGACAGGATGACAAAGCTGGGCCAGATGGATTACACACCTCATAAAGCGGGTATTTCCCGTCTGGCCTTCAATATGCGGGATGCATTCTTCGATAACACAAAGTCACTGAAAGACACTATTCCAGAAGTTCTCCTGGTAAGATTGAACCGTGAATCCAGGGAGGTACGGCCGGCGGAAGATTTTTTTGATTTCGCCGGAAAAATCTCTAATAATTAATCCAGGAGATTAACCATGAGTATCAGCCCCGTTGAGATTCGCAAAGTGATAAAAATTGTCGAGAGCAACCCGGACAGAGCCAAAGATGACCAGGGCCGACCGGGGGGACTCCTCGATTTTTCAAAGGATAAACGGCCGGTTATAGTAATCGGAGACCTCCATGGTGCACTGGATAACCTGAAAGCTATTATTGAGCATGAAGATAACCGCAAACAACTTGATGCAGGTAAATTACGGATAATCATAATCGGCGACGGTGTTCATAATGACCAGACCGGTGAAATGCGGGAGATGGCGTCGTCCCTGCAGGTACTTGAAGAGGTTTTCAACCTGATCCTGCAGTACAAACACAACCTAATCTATATCCGCGGGAATCATGACACCTTCGAAGAACGGCTGGCAAAAAGTGCCATAAAACAGGGCCTTGAGTTTCGTCTTCACCTGGAGGAGCACAGGGGAGATGAATATGTCGAGGCAGTTTCGGAATTTTTTGAAGCCCTGCCCATGTTTATAATCGGTAACGGCTATGCAATAACCCATGCAGGGCCAATCAGGAACGGCTGTTCACGCCATGAACTGGTTAATATCAAGGACAACGAAGACTACTATCGTCAGCTTATGTGGAACCGTCTCCATGAATTCCGGGGGAATCCGAATCTGAAAGAGTACGGTGAGCATGATATCAGGAAGATGCTGAGCAAGCTGGATCTCCCCGAAGATACACCTTTTATTGTGGGACACAACCCCATGTGGAATACCGGCAACCTTACCGGTATCTGGCGGGATATTATCGGCATAAAGAATCACATAATTATCTACACCAATCTTCAGACCCGGGGACCATACCTGCTGATTGAAAACGGAAACATTAGCGAGAAATATGCAGTAACAGCCAAGACGGAGAAGTACTATGTCTGAGAAAAACACCAACATGCTGATTGCCGACACAGTTAAGGATCCCGGTTTCAGGGAGACCCTCTATCTGGATCTTTCCATTGAAGAGCTTATTACCAGTATGTGCAGTCTTCAGCTTTCCGATATCGGTGATGATGAACTGGTTCCCTTCTTTGCAAAGGTACGGGGATATACCGGCGCACTGGATGATGACGGCGCCTCCTGGCTGCTCAAGGAAATATCAGCAGCAGAAGGGCCGGAACATAAAATACAGGAAATAGCCTTTTATATTGATTTTCTTCTGAAGACTCCCGCTGCTCCAACTGTTGTCTATCGTCACGGAGAGACCCTCTACCGTGCCACGAAACAGATTCCAAGCGCCATGCAGATTGGAAGCTATAACTACCTTCAGGAGCCCTACATTAAGATGCTGGCCAATGATCTGCTTAACCGCTGGCTTTTCTTTGATGAGGACCGCAACCCCAACAATTATCTGATCAAACACGATACCGACGGCGAACCCTTTATCGTGGTAATAGATTACAACAAAGCAGACCTTGAAACAGAGGGCATGAAGATATTCGGTCTGGAAGACAAGTTCGGCTGGCACCGTGAAGAGAAAACCAGATTCCTGACCCTGCTGAAACCGGACAATTTCAATGCCCTCTCCATCGAAGACTTCGACCAGAGACTCACCCTTATGTCCAGCATATCCCGGGAGAAAATATACGATATCTGTCTTCAGGTATTTTCCTGCAGCATATTTGATGATGAAAAAAAAGTGGCGGAAAAAATTACCGCCAATGTGATGTACCGCATGGAATACCTGGTGGAGTATTTTCGCAAGTGGTTTACCCCGCGGGATACTGCAAAGCAGCAGGAAGTTGACGACAGATATTCCGGCATGGGTCAGTCTTTCCTGGACTATTATAAAAAGAAAACCTGAAGCAGCGGATACTATGGAATTTATTGGAAAACCGATTAATAACTGTTATCTGCTGCAGGAAAATCTGGGAGAGAATGAAATTTTCTCTACATGGCGGGCTAAGGCCATGTATTCTCCCAATAATTTTTCCATCTCATTTTTTAACTTTCTCAAGAATGACCCACCGGCAAAGGTTCTACAGAGTTTTGAGGATCTGTTTTTCCGTATTTATAACTTTGACAACTCCTATATTCTTGCCCCTTTTGAATACAGCAGCTACGAAAATACCCGGTTTATGGCTTCTAACTGGATAGAAGGATACTCCCTGCGGCAGGTGATGGATAAGGGACTGATTGTCAGCTTTGACCAGGTAATGAATATTATTATTTTTCTGCTGAGAGGACTCTATAGCCTCGAACAGGCGGGGATTCATCACAACAGTCTCTCTCCCCGGGCAATAGTTGTTCCCGACGCGAACATTGAATATGGACGTATAAAACTGCGCAACATCGGGGTATCCCTCTTTGTGGATGCTTTTCCGGAAGGCCGGTATGTGCAGAAAATAAAACCCTATTATCTTTCTGCGGAAAAATACCCTGAAGGGCCCTGGCGGGATCTCTATGCGGTATCCGTAATTACCCTGGAACTCCTCCAGCTGGTACCGGAAAGTGACGGCGATCCTGAACAGAAGGCAACTATTCTTGAAATAGCCCAAAAAACAGCCAGGAATCCGAAATCAGTGGCATCCATAGAGGAAGCACTTAACACCATAGTAAAAATCCACCCGGAGAAGGAGCTGATTGACCACCTTAATGAGCATGCCAAGGCAAGGCTGGAAGCACGGGACTTCTCTGATATTCTTAAACGGATACGCAGTGGAGAAACAATCTCCAGCGAAGAGGACTTTACACCGCCGGAGACGCCGGTACCCCTTCTCCGCCCTGCTGTTGAACGAGTTCAGCATACCCCATCACCGGACGGGAACTTTTATCCCGAGGGGGTCTCCCCTCCGCCGGAGCGTGAAGGCTTTATCAGCCGTGTAGTTTCCGCATTTCAGCGGCTTATACGTGGAAAAAAGCTACCCGGAAAAACCAGAAAGAATAAGCCCGGCTACAGTACCTCCGATGAACCGGAACTGCTTATGCCCCTGGAGGATGAACTGGAACCTCTTCCGCCAAACACTGCAGGGAAAACACCAGCAGACTCAGGCAGTACTCCGGGAATAACAGGAAGCCTCCATGAACCTGATACCGATAAGGAAGCCCGCCGCAACAGAGTGGCAGAGGTTCTTCGCCGGCTTCAGGACCATTTCAGCGGTCTTACCGGCAGGCTGGTGGGCAACGAAAATACTCAACAGAAGAGAGAAAAGCGGTCAGCTCCCATGCTGCCTATCGATAAGAACCGACGTGCACAAGACAATGGTCAGCCGAAACCCCTGGCACAAAACAGACCGGGCAAAAAGGCTGAAGAACCGAAAGAAAATACCAAGCGCAACACCGCAGAGAATCCTGATAAAGAATACAGAGAGCAGGACAGAGAGACTTACCGCCACCCGGGCTTTGCCCAGCGTAAAGCTGAAGCCGGTGCTGAGTATCTGTTCGGCGAAGGAACGCCGGATCTGACCGGGGAGTTTCTCGACCTTGAAGGAGAAGGCGGATTAGGCGAGGGAAGCGCGTATAAAAATGGCGAAATCAATACAGAGCGTACGAATCCCGAAGAACATACTGCCGATGAAGATCAGTTAATTACAGGAGACCTGCATAACCGGGCAGGAAAAAAGCGGGAAGACCGGAATTTGGATACAGTTCCCGGAGGTGTTTCAGATGCCTCCGATAAGGGCATGGAATCTTCAGATTCCGGAACAACGCGACAGGGTAGACTTGAATCAGTATCCGGCAGCGGCTCCAATCCGGATCTGTCGGAAAACATAACTGAACAAGGCAGTACCACCGAAAAAGAGCTTGCAGATAAGGATTCCATATTGCCCCCGACGGTTGATCAACCGCGGCCAAGCGCCGATATATCAGAAAAGCAGGGCTTTTTCGCCCGGTTAAGACATTTTGTAAAAAAGGTTATCCGCAGGGTAACCAGCCCCTTCAGAAAATAAGAACCCCACGAAAACTTCAGCTTTATTTCAACTTGCTATTTAACACCTGCGCTGCTCTTCTCCTCCCGACAGTTAAAGAAACAGACGCAGCAACAAAAATACATGGACATAAAAAAACCCGGAGCATCTACTACACTCCGGGCTTTCAATGTTGTGCTGCTGGTACAGCAGTGTCTTGTTATTATTCGGGACTGATTTCCAGCTTCGTATAATCTTCCACTTCCAGCAAAAGATCAGGGATAGCCTCATTGAGAGACTTGGTCATATCAAGGAATTTGCCGCGAATATTATTCGCCTGCGTTGCCACACTGATAATCGCCTCATCGCTTTCGGGTTTACCCGGACTTATGAGGGAGGCAACCTTGTCAAGAATTGTCAGAATATCCAGGTTTAAAGGATCTTTCTGGTCTTTTTCTTCATTAAGATGTTTTCCCAGATTATTACAGTTAACGGTATCAAGAGGAAATACACGGTATCCTTCAAGAGGATTACTGTAGGTTCTCCTGAGAATACCGAGGTATATCTGCAGACTCTTTGGATAGATACCGCCGCGTTTTACTTCGGTTATTCCCCGAAAACACTCCCGGATTATATAAAAATTTGGCTGGATATTGATAAAATACTCTTCCGGATCTGTTTTTCCGAGAATAGCATCCACAATCCAGTGATTCCTCATGGCAATCAGCCTGAAGAAGATCGGATAATTATCCGGATTCACTCCAACCATATTCAAGTACCGAGCAAAGGTGACAGTAGCTGCAACACCCTGAGATTCTTCCAGTTTGAAAATTCTGTTGAGAAAGGACAGCTCCAGTTTATCAAGATCTTCCTGATCCCAACCAGATTCTTCCCATCGCATCATTGGTACTCTCCTTACCTACAACAGGACTGGCAGCGTAGCCTCCAGTCCTGCTGCTGACGTGTGATTATTTTTCAGCCTTTTCGTCTTCTTTAGGAGCTGCCTTGGCCGCTTCCTTGGGAGCCGCTGCTGCCGCCGCCTTCTTAGGAGCACTCTTTTCCACATCTGCGAGGGGCTGCTGTTTACGGGGTTCAACCTCGGGATCAAGGTTTACTTCGGATTTAAGCAGCACATCGGGTATAACCTGTACAAGATGTTTTGTGGAATCGAAGAAGTTGTTGCGGATGTTATGAGCATGAACTGCCAGATCTTCCATCTCTTCGTCCTTACCCTGTCCTTCCAGTTCGGAAATCTTATCCAGGATATCGAGGATACTTCTGTTTAAGAGGTCATCCTGACCTTTTTCTTCGATGAGGTGCTTACCAAGACTGTTAACATCCGCAATTGTAGGGGGATAAATGTTGTATCCATCCAGAGGATTGCTGAAGGCAGCCTGAAAAACGCCCAGAATAATTCCAAGAGTCTTTGAATAGATTTCTGCGGGATGATATTTCGCCAGAAAACTGAAACAGGTAGCCACAATAAAGTAGTTGGGCTGAATGGAACTCATAAACAGGAAGGGATCCCGGGTTCCCAGAAGGGCATCTATAACAAAGTGATTACGCACTCCGAGGACCTTCAGAAATATGGGATAATTGCTGCTGGTAATTCCAATGCTGTTAAGATAGTTTGCATAGGTCAATGCTGACTCTACGGCTTCCATGGTTCTACAGCCCATAAGTCCTTTTAAGAGGCTGTATTCAATGCTTGCAATGTCGGTCTGTGTCCATGTTTGTTTCTTTTCGAAAAGTTCTTTCATATTAAGCTCTCCTTGCCCTTATGCGAAGACCTTGTCCGGGGCGATCTCTTTTGCGATGTAGTCAGACTTGACCAACAGTACCTGAGGAATAATATCTTCCATCTTTTTCCTCTTGTCGAAGAAGAAGGTTCTGATACTGTTAGACTGACGGGCCATCTGCTCGATACTGGAATTCTCAGTGGTTCCGGCCAGAGAGCCAAGACGGTCGAGGATATCCAGGATACAACGGTTATTGGGATCATCCTGTCCAAGTTCCTTGTTCAGGTGTTTTCCCAGGTTGTTAACGTCGTTGATACTGGTGTTGTAGATCCTGTAACCGTCTTTCGGAGAGCTGTAGCTCGCCTGCAGAACGCCCAGAATAATCGCCAGGGTCTTCGGATAGATTCCCCCGGGGTGCCAGTTGGTAAGCAGTTTAAATGCGCTCAAAATCACATAGTTATTAGGGTGAATTGAGCTGAGGAGCAGGAAGGGATCCTTGTCTCCGATAAGGGAGTCAATAACCCAGTGATTTTCCACCTCAAGCAGGCGTAAAAATAGTGGATAATTATCATTGTTCAGTCCAGACAAGCGCAGAAAGCGTGCATAGCTTATTGCTGCTTCAACGGCTTCAATGGTTCTACAACCAATCATCCGTTCAATGATGTTTATCTCTACATCCATTATCGACTCTTTGCTCCAAGCTTCCTCGATAACCTTTTCTTGTTCTTTGTCCATGCAAATCCTCCTGATCTACAGAAATAGATTTTTAGTACGAATCCGTACTAAGAATTATTTGTAACGGGATATGCTTTGTCAAATTTTTTGAGAAAATTTAGTTGACATGGTACTAAATAATTTGAGTGTAATGAGTTAACTATCAATAATGAATACTGTAATTAATAAAACAGCAGAAAAAATGAATGGATCTCACGGCACACTTACTGGAGATTATAGATTTTATGGATAAATAAGGTCTTTACACATGCTCCGGTCTCCATCTTGCGGCGGTTATAACAATAACCAGACAGATAAAAATCTCAATTTCGCTGAAAAAAACATAGTGAAGTGTAACCCCTCCAACGCCCAGTGAACCTGCCTGGATTAGAATCAGAACCAATCCGAAAACCATATTAAGGAGTCTGTTTAGCCGGTACTTGAGGGTTCGGGAGAGAAGAATCATCATCATGGGAACTTCCATTATCAGGGCGAATGCGAGTAGGAAGTGATGTATTACTGTAAACTGCTGAAGGATGATTGTCACCGGCAGAATCTGTGAGAAATATGTTAATCCGCAGCTATTACAGTCCCTTCATCCTTACTCACAGCGTGTATACAGGATACAAGATAATTAACCATGAACATCGACAAAGGAAAGTAGAATACAAAATAGAGAACTTTACGCATAAGCAGAAAAATCCCGGGAACAGCGAAGGTAACCGTAAATGCCCTGAACAGATATGTGAGCAGAATATTTATTATGACCATAATAATAAAAGGTTTAACAAGAACCATCCCTTTATTTTTTACCAGTACTGCCGTCTCAAACATCTCCCGCCGGATTGAATTTCCTGTAAGAATAAGCCTAGGGATAAGAATGAGATACCAGAGTTGTAAAATAAAAGTAAAAAGAGTTCTGCTCATAGCGAATCCAGGGCTGAAAGACGGTATAAAGCGCCGTACATATGTTTCGAAAGAAGTTGCACAAGTAAACAGAAGCATAACAGTAAAAACCGAAGTTAAGGCCCGATCCGCCCGGAAATGACATGCCTCCATATCCGGATCCCGTCCCTCAAGCAATGTAAAAAGCATGGCCATGAGATAACCATAAAGGTAGGCAGTAAAATAATGCTGCATTATATCCAGACATACATGAAGAATCTTTAGAACAGTCCCGAACAGGCTGTCACTAAAATAGATTGAAATCAAAACTCCGGCGATTATCAGACCGGTAACAATAAAGGCTGTAAGATAATTTCTCCCCCTCCGGATTCCAGTCTTTTTCAATACAAAAAGTGGAAATATAAAAACAAACAGGGGATTAAAATAGGAAAAGAATCTGAAAAAACTACAGGCTCCGGGAAGGTCAGAATAAAGCTGGAGAAAAATATCCTGTAAAGTCTTACCGGAAAAAGGATTTGAAAATATGAACCCTGAAGTCTCTTCAAGAAGGCCATATTTGCTGTATTGATGTATCTGAAAGACAAAAACAGATAATCCCAGCAGAAAAAACAAAACAGGAATTATGAAAAAGATGATGTAATGACCTTTAACCGCCCTAGAGGTCAGACTTCGCAGCTGCCGGATGGACGGCAGTTGCAGAGATGCTTCTTCTGAAGAGGTCAATCCAGCTCTACAATATACGATAAACAAAACCATTATTACAAACAGGATAAGACTTAAAAGATGATCCCAATTTTCCATCTTTTCATTAAAGCAGATAATTCCCTGAATAAACAGTTTTCTTGTCACAATTTCATCCAGACAACGTCTAATATAGTACAACCATCACAAGGAGTTCTTCATGAACCAATTTGTTATAGCCATCGCTGCAGGAGCAGCCGCTGGAATTCTTGATTGTATTCCCATGCTTATAAAAAAACTTGACCCCCTGTTTATCCTTTCCGCGTTCTGCATGTGGCTTGTCAGCGGCATCCTTGTTTACAAGGCAGTGATTTTTCCTATCCCCTGGCTGAACGGAATATGCCTGGCCGTTATGATTCTCCTTCCCTTAAGTTTTCTGATTTTCAGACTGGACAAGAGAGCACTCCCACAGATAATCGTGACAACTATTATTTTAGGAGGCTTACTGGGAATGATTGAAGGGCTGTTAATCGGATAAACCGGCAGGGTTTCTGGAAAGTATTTTGAACCGGGAGGTTAGCTTTTCTGCAAAATCCGTCGAATGTTCATAAAACCAGTTGTTTCTGAATATCACAGAGGAGGCATCGAGATCGTTTAATTCTGCGGTACACTCCCGGATCAGCTTGAAAGAAGGAGGCGGAAAATGCTTTTGCACCCGCCCCCTTTCTTGGGCAATGAGAATCCGTTTACCGCAGGAACAGAAGGCTTCAGGGTTCTGCAGACCGCAGTTTTTCTGCATAAAACCTGAAACAGCAGCTCTCGCCCGGGAGAGTTTTTTTCTGTAGGCAGCTTCCTGAAGCCCGCATATTTCCGCCGCATCTTTTCCGGAAAAAGCAAAAATGTTGGAGAGTATATAGATCAGCCTGCTTTCGGGATCAAGACACTGCAGCATTGCAAGGGTACAACCGTTTTTTATCTGTTCAATATAGATCTTCTCTTCAGCTTCATTGAAACCGAGCTCATTCTCATAGGGTTTAAAATGAGTTACATCGTGTTCAAACAGTTCAAAGGAAATTTGGTCCCGGAAGCCTTTTCGCCTGATATCAAGCAGATGATTTCTGGCAATACTGTAGATCCAGGTGGAAAGTTTTGAGTGCCCTTTAAAAGATGAGAACCCTTCTGCCGCTTTTTCAAAAATCTCCTGAACAGCATCTTCTGCATCTGCAGGATTATGCAGCATATTGAGAGATATGTTATAAACCATATTCCAGCAGGAGAGGAGTTCTTTGTCGCTGATTGCCTTCACATGTTCTATTCTGCCAGAAAACGGGCGGTATTTACATTACGTATGGTCATTAACTTGTAGAGTTTATGTCCAGCCAGTTTACTTAAACGGCTTTTGTTCTGATTTTCCCGGCTGACATTCCAGATAATTGCTCCCGGAACATAGCGGATATCAAGGTAATCCAGAATTAGAGGAAGCTCCTCTATGGTATCCTCCGAATCAATCTCCGGGAACAGATAGGCCACGTCGCTTTTCTGCTCTTTGTCGTTCTGCCAGCTTTCCGGGAGTGCTCCGGCAATAGCCCGCATATCATCCACGGTTTTTATCAGCAGAGGGATTTCCGCTCCGGAAAGGTCATATAAAATACGGCGGATATTCTCCGCAGCCTCTTCCCGGCTTAAAGAAGAATCGAGGAGAATATTTCCAGAGTTTATATAGGTAGAGACCTCAGAAAAGCCCTCCTGCTCAAGTCTTTCGCGAAGATCCTTCATTACAACCCTGGGGCTGCTGCTGCCCACGTTTATTCCCCGTAAAAGAACCGCATATTTCATTGCAGCTCCTGCCATTTTTGCATATTCAAGCCCCTTATCAGAAGCCATAAAGGAAATGCCAGTTCTGCAATTACAATAGGTGCTGCAATAAATCCCGATGTAACGGCATAGCTCGGGACAAAGAGCAGAGAGAGACTGTCAATAAGGTAACCGGCAGAGGCAATGAGGAAGAGGATTCCCAGTACTTTAGGAAAATAGCCGGAACGAAAAATAAGATAGCCTAAAAGCACAGCATGGAGAGAAAGAAAAACAACCCCGAGGGTAAATCCATATCCGTGGGCATCGATAAACAGACTTGTCAGCTGCTGCAGTTGGGGAATGGTGAAAACAGTTCCATACTCGGGATTTCCTGCGAGTTGAAATATGAAATAGTAATTGAGCAGATTAATACCATGAATCCCCGTCATGGTCAGTCTGGAAACAGCGGAGATACCCGACAGCAAGGGGCTTACCGGTTTAAACAGAAAATAGAGCAGCACCGACAGAATAACCTCGCTGAGAAGCACCACAAGCTCTGCCCCGACTGCCATATTCAGCATTGACGGTGAGGCCTCAATATTTCCAAAGGTTGCCGCAGGGTCACCGTCAACAAACAGCGCTCCGGGAACCTTGAAATGGGCTATTACCGCGGCAACGGTAATAATCAGATAGAGGATTCCCGCTATCCGGGCGGACAATTTAACATTAATCATTGAACATCTCCTTGCCTTGTATATAAATGAAGATACTCATTTCAGCGCAGGAGCTCAACTTATTTGACTATATTACTAATAATTCAAAACCACTCATTGGTTGTAGTTCTCCGGCTGTTAATCCGTTCCTGCAACTCCCCTGTATGATGCTGCAGATGGCGCAGATTATTGATATGAAACTCACCGCGGGGCTGATCGTACCAGGACGGCCATGCGGGGGCATGGGGATCCAGGTTCTGCAGGTATTGGGAAAGGTACTGTCTGATTAAACCGAGAAAAGAGATCATCTCGTCCCTACTGTAGGGAACTGCTTTTTTGAAAACCCCGCTATACTCCGGATGTGCACTACTGGCAAGGTAATGCAGTTCCGCCTGCTCTTCCGGCCAGTGACGGATTTCATCCTCCGTCGGGGCAAGATAGATATTCGTATAGTACAGCGCATGATACGCCACATGCCAGGCAGGGTTCTGGTATCCGGTGTCCGCCCAGAGATCATCCGGATACTTCGCTATACACTCCTCCAGCATCTTGAGTACGTTTTCATACTGCGGCCTTAGAAAAGCTTTCATCATCGACTCCTGCCTTACTCACAATCATACTGAAGTCCCCATTCCCTGCGCATCCGGTCCATAACCCACATCAGGGCTATTGTTTCATCCAGGGGAATTACCGGGGTTTCTGTAAGCCCCTCACGCAGACAGCGGACAGCTTCCGCCACCTGATATACAAAACCGTTATCGCTCTGTTCCAGTTCTATCCGCTCGGTTTGAACAATATCATTCGTTCCATTATGCAGGTTTAGAGTAAAGCCGGAGCCGGATGGAAAATCATTAAACTCGATATACCCTTTGCTTCCGTAAAAGCAGGCACGCTTTTCCATTTTCAGTTTATAACTGGCGGAAATATGGGCCAGACATCCGGATGGATACCGAAAAAGATAGTCTGCAACCTCATCTACCCCGCTTTCGGAAAAGCGGCACATGGAACTGACTTCCGAGGGAACTTCACCGAGGATATAACTGACTACGCTGATGGGGTAGATCCCCATGTCGAGGGTTGCTCCTCCGGCAAGGGCAGGATCCTGCAGACGGTTCTCAAAACGGGGCAATACAAAATTACCGAACGTTGCTGAAGCCTGCTTCACCTCACCGATTACACCTTCTGCGATCATCCGCTTCATGGTTATAAGTGCAGGAAGATAGCGCACCCAGACGGCTTCCATGAGGAGCAGCTCCCGGCTTCGGGCAAGAGCTGCCAGTTCTTCCGCCTGACGGGCATTCACGGTAAAGGGCTTTTCCAGAAGAACCGGCTTGCCTGCTTCGAGGGCAAGCCGGGCGCACTCATAATGGAAATTGTGGGTAGTTGCCACGTAGACAATATCGATCTCCGGATCGTTTACCAACTGGCTGTAGGTACAGGCCCGGGGAATGGCAAACTCAGCTGCAAAATCGGCTGCCCGTTTTGCATCCTTTGAAGCCACAGCAAGAACCCGGCTCTCTTTAGCTGACACGACCGCATCGGCAAACTTACGGGCAATGATTCCCGCTCCGATAATCCCCCACCCTACCAGTTTCTCAGATTCGGCATTCATGCGGCGATCCTTCTAATCTGCAGCTTCGAACAGAATCTCAAGATCATCCATAAAGGAAATGGTGTTGATCACCCACACATCTTCGGGTTTATAAAAAGTAAAATTCCAGTAGATGGCATGACGCTCAAACTTGTGCAGATAGTAGTAGCGAATAAAAGAGCTGCCAATCTTCTCTTTTTTGATCAGCTCATATCCGGTAGCATTACCGAATCTGTTTTCCACAACAACCCACTGACTGATAATGGTGGTTGTCAGACTATCGAGTTCTCCCTGAGGCAGCGGCCAGTAGGGACGGGCAGCATCAATGCCGCCTTTAAAGTCTTTGGCGTAAAACATGGTTATAAGCTTTTCTGCAAACCTTTCTGTTTGCTCAGCAGTCTTAAGCCCCTCGGCCGCAAGAGAAAAGGAAAGCAGCACAAATACAAGCACAAGAATTCTTTTCATTACATAACCTCATCATTTTACTTCAGGCATACGCTCCAGCCATTTATAACCCCATTCAACTGCAAGAGAAAAGATTATAATTGCCACCGAAAACACTGCTCCGAAAAAATTTGATATAAACTGCTGAACCATCAGGCTCATCAGCGAAACAAGTCCAAGAAAAAAACCAAGAGCCGCCAGATAATCAGGCCTGCCGGACTGCCGGCTGTACTTGAAAGCTGTAAAATTCACCAGGGAGAACACCAGGATAAATCCAGCGCTTCCCGCGGTGGAGATACTTTCAAGATTAATAAGATTAACCACCACCAGGGTTATGCCGGACGTAATCAGTAACCCTACAGGATGGTTCCATAATTTTCCGGAAAATTCATGGGGCAGTTCATCATCCTCGGCTATTTCATAACTTACCCGGCTGCCGCCATAGAGGGAGGCATTTATTGCAGAAAAGGTTGAAATCAATGCGGCAACACCAATGAGAACAAATCCCGACTGTCCCAGTACTGGCCGTGCCGCTTCCGCGAGAGCATAGTCTTCGGCGGAGGCAATCGTGTCAAAAGAGAGAGACCCGACTGTAATAACGGCAATAACCAGATAGAGGCATATAACAAAAATTACCGACACAGAGTAGGCCAGGGGTATATTCTTTTCCGGATTCACAACATCCGGTGCGGCATTGGCGATCAGTTCAAATCCTTCGTAGGCAACAAAAATTACCATACCTCCGGTCAGCAGGCTCAGGGGGCTCTTCCAGTTTGCCGGAGCAAGCTGTGATAAATGCGAACTGGAGAAAAGACCATAGAGTCCGAAAACCGTAAAAACCAGAAGAATAAGAAGCTTTATTACAACTGCATAATCTTCAATAATCCCCACAACCTTTACACTGGCATAGTTGATGATGGTTGCTGTAATAATAATTCCTGTTGCAAACAGGTGAAAAGCACCCCTTCCGTTTCCGAAGAATGGCAGAAGGTTGGCGGCATAGGAAGCAAAAGCGGAAGCATACAGAGAGAGCATGATTACATAGCTTAACCAGAGAAGATTATTAATCCCTCCGCTGAATACAGAACGGCCGAACCCCTGATTGATAAACCTGACCGTACCTCCGCGGTCGGGAAACGAAAGGGAGAGCCTGGAATAACTCTTTGCGGTTATCAATGCAAGACTCCCCGCAATCAGAAATGCAGCAGGAGTTCCCCCACCGGCAAGAGAAACTGCAAGGCCGAGAACAGCAAATATACCGCCCCCAACCATACCGCCGATTCCGATGGCCACCAATTCAGTTAATCCGATTTTTTTATTTCCGCGTGTCATATCTTTTGCAGCTCCCAGGGATATTCCCAATGTACTCCCCATTTACCTTATAGGCAAACAGGAAAAACCATCCTCTTATCCCACTGATGATGATAGAATAAAAGCATGATAGAATCGATTATTTTCTTAACACTCTTTTTCGGCATTCCTATAGTCATGACCGTTCTTCTTATACGTATCCTGATCCGGAAACTCCGGTCGGGGGCTGTTTTCGCCTCAATTGCGGCGGAGATGGGATGGAGTTTTTCCAAATCAGCTGATCAGCACCCAATACTGCCGGTCCTGG
Organism: Marispirochaeta sp.; assembly: GCA_963676835.2. Taxonomy (GTDB): domain Bacteria; phylum Spirochaetota; class Spirochaetia; order JC444; family Marispirochaetaceae; genus Marispirochaeta. Next base: position 1,548,675 of record CAXXFF010000002.1, on the reverse strand, counting down.
AGGAGGAGCTGTTTTCCCTGCGCCGCGGAAAACACAATATTTACAACCTGCTCGATTCCGGAGACGGACTGACAATTTGCGAGTACAGATATTTTATCCCCGGGGTTGCCCGTAACCGGGGAAACCGCTACACCCTGGGCATCTGCCCCCGCAAAGCCGCCGGTGACAGTTTCTGGGTGGTGCGAAGACAGGAAGGTCTTATGGGAAGAGCGGCAGAGGCTGCAGCAGGCAGCGCCCTGAAGGTTGTAACTGGTGAAGAATGGAACTGGCTGCTGAGTCCGAACCCTGAATTGGTGGAAAGTTCAGCCTGGACAGATGAGGTAAACCATGTTCTTAAAGAGGTTCTTCCCCCGGGAGGAGCGTTGTTCTTACTGAAAAAGCATATTGTTCTTTCCTGGACCGGTGAGATGGACAAAAAGAGAATTGAAATTTTCAAGCCTGCTCTGCTTACACTATCCGGGCTGAAACTGTAATTGCCGGAGCGGGTATTAATCGATAAATCTCTTCGTGAGATCGGTGAAGCTGTCTATACGGCGATCCCGCAGAAATGGCCACATCCTGCGGACCTCTTCCGACCGTTTTAAATTAACCGACACAACCGCGCGATCCTCAGAATCTGTTGAGCTCTGATACAGCAGTTCCCCCTGGGGACCCGCCACAAAGGAGCTGCCCCAGAACTGAATGCCGCCGGTGACACCGCTGGGATCAGCTTCAAAGCCCACCCGGTTGACAGCAATTACCGGCAGACCGTTTGCAACCGCATGACCCCGCTGTACGGTAATCCAGCTCTGCCGCTGGCGTTCCTTTTCTTCTTCGCTGTCGCTGCTTTCAAAACCGATGGCTGTGGGATAGATGAGCATCTCAGCTCCGGCGAGTGCCATCAGCCGTGCCGCTTCGGGGTACCACTGATCCCAGCAGACCAGGATGCCAAGACGACCGAGAGAGGTATCAATTGGAGTAAAGCCGAGATCCCCGGGGGTAAAATAGAATTTTTCGTAATAGGCGGGATCATCGGGAATGTGCATTTTACGGTAGCGGCCGGCCATGCTTCCGTCCGTATCAAATACAACTGCCGTATTGTGGTAAAGTCCGGCCGCCCGTTTTTCAAAGAGGGATGTAACCAGAACTATTCCATGCTCTGCGGCAAGACTGCAGTAATACTCAGTAGACGGGCCGGGAATGGGCTCTGCAAGATCAAAGTTATCGGGAGTTTCAACCTGACAGAAATAGAGACTGTTATGCAGTTCCTGAAGGACTACAAGTTCGGCACCCTGTGCCGCAGCAGATTTGATCCCCGCAGACAGGCGGTTCATATTGTCTTTAATATCCCCGGTGTTGTGCTGCTGCACAAATCCGACCTGTACCGATTCTCGTTTCATTTTATTGTCCCCTTTGGATACTGCATGGTCACACAGTGGAGGGAACCATGCTGTTTAATCAGTACCGAACAGTCAATTCCGATAATCTCCCGATCCGAAAAAATCTCTCCAAGGATTTTCAGTGCCTGAAGATCCGTATCAGTTCCATAGGTTGGACAGAGAACAGCGCCGTTTATAATCAGAAAATTAGCATAGGTTGCAGGCAGACGTTCCCCTTCATAAAACACAGGCTCCGCCATGGGCAGGGGAACAAGCCGGTAGGGACGGCCCTCGGGGGTACGGAAACTTTCAAGCTGCTGTTTCATTGCCTGCAGTTCCGTAAAATGCTCATCGCTTCTGTCAGTACATTCCACAAAACAGATTGTCTCTTCATTACAGAAGCGCGCAAGAGTATCGATATGGCTGTCGGTGTCATCACCGGCAAGATATCCATGATCCAGCCAGAGTATTCTGTCAGCTCCAAGTACCGAACACAGCTTTTCCTCAATCGCACTTTTATTAAGGTGGGCATTCCGGTTGGGAGAAAGCAGACAAGTACTGGTGGTGAGAATGGTTCCCATCCCGTCACTCTCGACAGACCCGCCTTCGAGAACAAAATCCCTGCAGTTAGCATACTTGGTATTTGGAGAAAATACCTGACCGTCAAACATCTGCCGGGTTATAAGATTGTCCCGGTCGGCCGGGAATTTCAGGCCCCAGCCGTTGAAGGTAAAATCACATATTTCGGGATTGCCTTGCTTGAAGACAGTTATGCCGCCGAAATCCCTGCTCCAGGTGTCATTTGTGGGGAGTTCCATAAAAGAGATGCGTGATTGTGTTTCGTTTGTAAAAGAGGAAATGCATTCCCGCGCATGGTCTGTATCGGGTGTAATAATAATGAGCCGTTGGCGGGAGGCAACAGCCTCTGCAATACGGAGAAAACAGGCTTCCGCCTCTTCAAGATAGGGTTCCCAATCACTGTCCCCATGGGGCCATGCGATCTGTATTGAGTCCTGCTCTGCCCATTCTGCAGGAAATGCTACTGTTTTACAAGAGTTTGCCATATGCAGGAATATAGCATGACATAGTGATATATTACTATTACAGAAGACATATTGAGATTTTACATACTGTGCTAATGTTTATCTTGACAGGCAAATTACTGTAAAATACTATCACAGTATAAGGTAAAGTTAATGAACAATGTAATAATACTGCACAAACCTTTCAACGATTCATACATACCTTTTTAATTCAAATACGGTTTGGAAGGGGATTTACCTGATTTCAAAACAATTTCAGGAGAAAGACTATGAAAAAAGATTTTTTACTAAAAACAAGTCTGCTATTGTTAACAGCACTACTGCTTAACAACTGCTCCAATGGCGACTCCGGAACAAACACACCTCCAAAAACGGAATTCGACCTTGAGGCCTCAACCATTGGGTTATGGCATTTTAATGACCTGTCGGGACAAACAGTAAGTGATGATTCGGGAAACGGATACGCACTCTACCGCGGCTCTACATCAGCTGCAGAAACAGCAGACCCCAACTGGTTTTCCGATTCCCAGTGGGGTGGAATCATGAATTTCGATACAGATCTTGATTATTGCTATTCAGCAGTCTCGCCCATACCAACCGGAAGCTTTACTGCCGAGTTTATCCTGCGAGGAGATACCGCAAACTCAACATATTGTGACTTTTTCTGGTTGGGATTTATGCAATGCTCGATAAAATACGACTGGGATTCACACCTTCAGTTTAATGTGGGAAACATGACCAGCTGGAGCGGAGATTTAGTTGTTTCGGATGATAGCAGCTGGGATGGAGAATGGCATTATATAGCTTGTACATACGCAGGATCTACAATGAAAATCTACATTGACGGAACGCTGGCTGCATCAAGGAGTGATCAAACCTGGACAATTGGCAATGTTGAAGCCATATGGATTGGTGGACGAAGCTCGAACACCTCCTTCTACGGTGACATTGCAGAAGCCCGTCTATCCGGGACTGCCAAGTCTGCAGCCGATATTTCTGCAGTGTTCCAGTCTTTTTCGCTGCTGAATTAAAGGCGGCAAAAAATAAGTATCGAAAGTTTCACCCGGGAACTTCAGCTGCCGCCAGAACCCTTTCCACCGCCTTGAGCACCCGGGGCGGTTCGAAGGGTTTTATTACGAAGTCTTTTGCCCCGCTTTTTAGCGCCTGAATAACCAGCCGCTGCTGCCCGACTGCGCTGACAATAACCACCCTGGGGGGAGGATTCCGCTTCATAAGAATTTCAAGGGCTTCCATACCATTGGTATTGGGCATGGAGATATCGAGGGTTATAAAATCCGGCTTGTACTTATCGTACATCTCAATAGCCTCATCGCCGTCCCCGGCTTCACCCACTATATCGTACTCAGGTTCCAGAATCTCCCGAAGCCGCAGCCGCATTATTGCGGCATCATCCACGATTAATCCACGTATCATTCCTGAACCTCCTCCATCAAGGCTATATTAATTTCCAGCGTCCCCATTTCAGACAGCAGACGCAGAGCAACAGTAGGCATTTCCAGAAAGTCAAACTCAATCTGAGTTCCGGAAAAGACAGCAGGAGGAGTAAGGTTAATCACCTCATCCTGCCCCGCCAGATCAATACTGGCCCGTCCGGTAATCATATTACCGATTTCGCCCACTGCAGAGTTTATATACTTCTTCAGCTCGTTGGGCAGCTTGTTGGGCAGCATGGCATGGGTAATATCCTGGGCAAAACTGCGGTCTATGGAATAGACGACCTGTCCGCGGACATGCCCGGTTATGCCGAGAATTATGCAGACCGGAAGTCCCGGCAAAGGTGCTTTCTTTTTTACCAGAGACTGGCGGGACATGTTTATATTCAGTTCCTTTTTGAATACATGTACCGCACTGCGAATAAAAACGTTTGCGTACTCCGCTTTCATCAGTTACTCATCCTTTTTTCTGGAATAACAATAATAAATGAAGTTCCCCGGCCTCTGGCGGTGGATACCTTTATTTTCCCGCCGATCTCATAGATCGACTCTTTTACAGCAGAAAGCCCGAATCCCCGGCCGGCTACAGCGGTTACCATGTCGGCGGTTGAGAATCCCGGCTGGAAAATCATTTTTACAATATCTTTGGTGGAAAGAGATGCTCCATCCTTAAGCCAGCCGAGAGACTTGGCCCGCTCGCTGATCTTCTGGAGAGAAAGCCCCGCACCGTCGTCGGAAATTACAATGCGGATACCACCGTCCGCCAGGGTGGAGTGAATTCTGATACTGCCTTCGGGACTCTTCCCGGCTTTCTCGCGGTGCCGGGGGAATTCAACTCCATGGGTAATCATGTTCCGTAGAATATGGTTTACCGAATTTGAAAGATGATGATACTGATGGGGGGTAACGGAGATACTGTTATCTTCAATATGAACATTGACCTTTTTACCGTTTGTTGCCGCCAGATCACGGCTCATATCGCCAAGGCGGATAAAAAGGTTGGAAAGAGGCAGATAGGAAAGCTGATCTACCGCATGAATCAGTTCTTCATCATCGGGATAGCGATTTTTTATGAGCGTACTGGTGTTTTCCAGCAGATCAAGACTCACTTCGATTTTATCAGCACCCTCAAGCCATTCCCGGCCGAGAATATCAACCACACTGGCAACCTCATCGGAAAAGGCGCTTTTCATCTCTGCTATTTCATTACCAAGAGGCTCGTCATCTCCGAGAATGCCCTGGGCAATCAGCACCTCTTCCAGGGCATGCGCAAGCTTTGAGGTACGGCTCATTCGTAAAAAAGATGCATTGGCTTTAAAGGTGTGTACCTCACGGACAATGCGGTGGTTGGTCTCTTCATCGGCATGAAAATTACCATCTACAATACAGGCTTCAAGAGCGGCAAAAAGGTCTTTTGCCTCATCCAGGATACTCAAAAAATACCGTTTGGCAGTAACTGCTTTGAGAACCATTTCCCGCTGGGTGTTTTCTTTTGCAATGGTCCGCTGAAGAGCCTCGTTTTCAGAAATATCCTGAAGCTGTCCCATAATAGTGGCCCCATCTACCAGCCTGAAACTCATGGCAATGGTCTTTTCGCCGATTACAGTTTTAGGTTCCAGAACATCAAAGACTACATCTGGCTGGGATGTACCCGTAAAAACCAGATCCATGGCATCGGCGAAATCCTGCTGAGCCTGTGGTTCCGAAAAAAGCAGCTGAGCTATATTATCACCGGCAATGGACCGGCCGAAGATAGTCTCACACTCCCGGGATATTTCCGGGTTTACCGTCATGTCCGGACCAAAGGTAATATAGCCGACACCGGAGAAGTCCAGCAGATTCTGAATAGACCTGGTCCGCCCGGCAACCTGTTCCTCCAGGTTGATATTGGCCCGGCGCAGGATCCGCAGACTGAAAACAAGAACCAGAATAATGAGCAGGATAAGGGAAACAAGCACAACCCCGGAAACAATCAGGGTATGATTAAGCGCCTTGTTTGATTCATCCTGAACATTCTGCCGCAGGGCTTCCACTCCGGAAGTAATAAACACCCGAAGCTGAACATTACCTGTCTTGAGACGGCTTGAAGCAAGGTTCAGCTGGTAGATATCCATCTGATCATCGGAGCTGAACTCTGCCCCGGGAGAAATCTCGGCAATTTGAGACAGCATACTGCTGATATTGTCGTAGGTGGAAATTTCAATATCGGAGTCCAGGAAGCTGATTAAAAACTCATCACTGGAAAAATAGTTCTGGGTGGCGCCGTTCCATGCATTGCGGATCTGATCTACTTCACCGGCAATGGAGGTATCCAGAAACTCAAGACCGGGATGCCGGGCAAGACGCCCGAGGTCCATAATTGCGCTCGATAAAGAGCCGTTCCAGCGTTCCCGGGAAGTCCGTATATCATCAGAGTCATAAAGCATGTAGTAGGTTTCAGTAACCAGCTGGGACATCTTTGTAAGAGTCTCGTCCATCTGAGACTTCAGGTCAGAGAGACGGGCTACCCGCTGATACGTCAGGAGAGAACTTGCGACACCTGCAAGGAGTATAACAACAATAAACGCCAGTAAGGCCCAGAACCACGGCCGCCGCATACAATATTCCTCAATGCTTTAAACAATGAAACTCAAAAAATTAAAGTTAGCGTTTAAGGATAGGGGACGAAATTGCCAAAGTCAAGGAAAAAAATTTTGAAGCACAGATTGGAACTTCTGCCTGATGAGATAAGAGAGATAACTCTGTACAATAAAAACAGTATCCAAATTACAAAACAGCCGACTATTCGGGAGCCGTTTCCCGAATAGTCACGACTTTTCGGGAATTCATGGTTTAGATCTGCCCAATAAAATCAGTAGCGATCCTTCCATAACGGGAGGGAGGCCTGTTTTATTAATACCTTTCAGTTGATTATAGAGATGGTTCAGTATACTGTGCATAAAAAGAATCTAAAGAGGTTTCATGTGAAAAGATGTATTGTGATTGTTCTGATTGTGTTGTTTCTTCCTTCCCTGATTTTCGCCCAGAACACACTCATCGGCGTCAAGGGTGGTGTAAATGGCAGCTGGTACAGCGGTTCAAACTGGGATTATCTGGTTGATACTACTGAAACCGATAATACAACCACCGTTGATGAAATACCCGCTGCGAATATCCTGATCGGCCTCTACCTTGAAACCATGCTCAGCCGACATATCGGGATTATTGCTGAGGTGAATTATACAAGGTATGGACAAGACATTGAATATCCCTATATGGGGTATACCGTTAACAGTGAATTCAGACAGGAAGTTGTCGAAATACCGTTGATGCTGAAGATTGCCTACTCTCCCTTTAATGGCGCATATGCACTGATTGGCGCTTCGTTGCAGCTTCCGCAGAGTGATCTTGAGATAAAACACAGCGTTGGGGGAACTTCTTCTGAGGAATCTATAGTAACTGACAATACCATGGTCTACAACGTTCTTGGCGGCTTAGGCTATGATCTGCCCTTTGCAAAAGGCGGAGTTCTGAAACTGGAAGGTCGCTATTGCCGGAATCTTACCTATGCCTCTGACAGTAAGCTTTATCAGTTTGACGTAAATGCTTTACAGCTTTTGATAGGATACGGCTTCAATATCTGAGAGCTTCTACACCAAGGGCAGTTGTAATAGCTGTAATTTCTAAAAAAGGGCACTGAATAATCTCCAGCGCCCTTTTTATTCCTATACTGCAGCTGAGAATCAGCTGTTCATATACGCTACATAACTTTTCAGAAATACATGGTTTGGATCTGCCCGGAAGCAGATTCAAGCCATTCACTACAGAACAACCCTACTCATGCCGCCCCGTACCATATGGTACAGAAATAATTGATTACATCGAATATACTTGTACCATGGGCCTATACGAAGTGCTGGCAGCAGAATACAAAGATATTTTCCCCTCCTCCCGGGAAAAAGCGGACTTTGTAGAAACATATCTTAAGGAGGAAACTTCCCCGGAAATACTTGATATCGGATGTGCCAGCGGAGAGTTTGTCTATCAGATAGCCTCTCCATCCAGCTCATCCCAAGCAAGAACAGTAACCGGCATAGACCTCGATTCCCGTATGATTGAAACAGCCAAAGCTCAGTTGACATCTGCCGCGAAAACCAAGGTGCAATTCCATGCAGCAGATATGCTCAGCTTCCTCAAAGCGTCAGAACCAGAAACCTATGATCTTATCTGCTGCTTCGGGAATACCATTGTATATCTTGATGGGGAGCAAGCATTAAAGGATTTCCTCCGAACCTCTTTTTCCAGCCTGAAGAAAAACGGAACCATGTTAATACAGATACTGAACTATACTAACCCAAGCCTTGGACCGGGATTTACTTTTCCAAAGCTTGAAACGTCCAACATTGAGTTCCACAGAGAATATGCCGCATTGGATGATTCAGAGAAACTAAGGTTTAAAACTTCCATCAGGGATAAATCCACCGGAGAAACAATGACAGATGTTCACCGGCATTATCCGTTTTTAAGCAGCAGTATCGTAAAAAAAGCTAAAGAAGCAGGGTTTACCGGAACCAGCATCTACGGAGGATATGACCGGAAAGAGGCTGAAGTTTCAGATTTTTTTCATATAATAGTTCTTTCGAAATAATACAGGAGTATGAGTAAACATGATAAATACCATAGATTTTGATTCCGCACCGTCGGTACTCTCCACAGAATTAACAGAAGGACGAAGACTCTTCGCTTCCGCCTCGACGGTTGCGGTGGTAATAGAAATAAAGCCCGGCGGAGAAGTCCCTGAGCATACCACAGAAGAAGATGTCTTCTTTATGGTGCTTCAGGGCAGTGTGCTTTTGACTATCAACGGAGAAAGTGTGAGTGCTGCTCCCCAGAGTCTTGCTGAATGCCCCGGGGGAATATCCAAAGGGATGAAAAATACCGGTGAAGAGAATGCTCGTGTGCTTGTTGTTAAAATGAGCTGATCCGGGTATCTGAATATAGACAGAAAACACATCGGAGAATATCTACGACAGCATCCGGAGAAAATCCAGCGGGATCGGGAGCGAATCAGTTCTGGTACAGCTCAAGGCGATGCAGATCTTTCATCAAACCGAAATGCTTATCAAATGAAAAAAGCGGAACACCATTTTGAACCGAATTCTGAAGAATAATCAAATCGGGAATCCCAACACGATTGATACCATTCATTAAATTAATGGTCTGCATTTGAATGATATCTTCCCAGTTTATTTTGAGATCCAAATTGATAACGGAATAAAGAAGGTCTGAAATACCTTGTTCTTTTTTATGGTTCAGTGACGGAACAAGTTCTGATAAAAGAAGATCGTTTGTACATACCCGGTTGGAATCTATCAGATCCATCATAGGAAGAGCATTAGCCTCACCTTTAAAGAAAGAAATCCAGACAGAAGAATCTACAAGGACAAGGCTCATCTGTCTCGCAAGGCATCTAAATCAATATCAAGGTCTACCTTTCCATAGTATTTTTTTAGCCCGCTTATTTTTTCTTTCTGAATAAGGTTCAATAACGCGGTTTTAATGAGTTCAGTTTTGGTTCTGCTGTGAGTTAAGTCCATGGCTTCCTTAATCAAAGAATCAGGCAGATCCAAGGTTGTACGCATACTCATACTCCTCGTATGCATATACTACTGCCAACCATATGCATAGTCAACATTATTCATATGCATCAAGCTGCTCTATCGTACACCCCTCAGCCTTCAGCAGCTCCAGCACCCCGTCGTTCCCATACAAATGCATGGCCCCGAACAGAACAAATTCAACCGGCTTATCATCCAGATAGGTCTTAAACAGCTCAATCCAGGCGGCATTCCTGTCGGATAACAGGGTTTTATAAATTTCCGGAAAAGCGGTTCTCATTTCCTCTGCGGATGCCTCGATCACGTCCCGCTCTCCCTTTTCCCAGGAGGCTACCATGGCATCCATGTACTCCTGTGTTTTATCCAGGTCTTCCAGCATGGAAAGGACAAACTCATCTTCATTTCCCTCGCCCATACTGCAGATAAAATCAATCTGGGCATCCAGAGCCTCAAGAAAAAGCACATCCTTGTTGTCTTCAACTGCCTTTTTATAATAAAAGCTGTCCACCCCCTCCGCGGTATAGCCCATCTGCTGAAACTGAATTGCGGTAATTACACTGGAAAGCAGCCCCGGCTTAAGCTTGGCAACTCCCGCGGCCGGGATGGAATAGGCCGCCAGGGTTTTAGCCAACTTCTTGTACACCCGGGGTTCCAGATGCTGCTCAATGGTTTCATCCCCGGGGTAGACTGCCATCTGCATAAGGGTCTGCATATTTTCAGGCTCCGTCAGCGATTCAGTATCCGTTTCTGTTACAAGCACATCAGAATCGGCATAGGCCTCGTCATACTGAGCCGGCAGCGGATAATTATCCTCGGAAAGGATGTGTACCGTTCCGCCGATATAGCAGAAGTTATCTCCCTTGCTCACCTTGAAAACCGTAGCCTGGGAGTAGGCGGATATTGAAAGTACCGCTGCTGCAAATAAAATTATAAGTCGTTTCATGTAGACCTCTTTCCACAGAGTGAGAGATGTTCCCTGCTATCTGCTTTTTTCTCGTGCTGTATAGTGTAAAAAAATCTCTCCTTACTGGAGCAGATTCATGGTTTTCGCCTGTTCAAACAGAATCTGATAGTACTTATCCAATAGTTCAACATCCTCGCCAACCGCATCGTCTTTGCGGATAAGACTGGTTTTAAGTAAAAGATTCTTCTGTATCTGTACCAGCTGTATGGCCGCAAGATAGTTGCGGTTTACGTTCCTGTTTACCAGATTGGCTATCTCCTGGATTACCAGAGGTGTATTCTGAATTATGGTGTCACAAAATACAGACCCATCCATATCAGCGGTGATATCTTCCGCCGGGCTATAGGTAATCCGCATATCCTTCTGCTCATAGAAATACTTGTTGTACATGGGAATAAAGTACCGGACATACACGGTCCCGATTTTAAAACCCGATTCATCCTTCGGCTCCCGATACTCGCTGGTATCCAGGAGTGTCTGCAGGGCGGGGATTTTAACATAGTGAATAAACCGTTTATTTTCGGAATAGTTCATGCCGCCGATGCGGTGATAAACCGAGGGACGTGAATTATTTGATGTGGGAAAAAATCCGCTAATTTCGGGATAAAACTCTTTGGGATAAAAATTTGCCTGTTCAGAAACATATTTGGACCAGACAATTTCCACGGTAATATCTTCAATCGCAGGCTTTGAAAAGAACGCGATATCCTTTTCGATTTTTTGACACAACTCCTCACCGTTAGAGGCGAAATATGAATTACCGTTATGCTTCATTAAGCCGGCATTGAGGGTGATCCAGTTTGGCACCTCGCCATACCCCAGATATGAGAACGTGGTGTTACCCGTACTGAGAACATTCATGGAGAAATTGAAAAAGCTTGCGTCCGTTGATTTCTCTATAATATTCTCATCGGTAATCCAGAGCACATGAACCCGGTCGCCGTTAAACTTTGATTCAACTGCACTTAAAAGCCCCTGCAGCTGAACATTGTTTGCATACTGTTTTCTCTGCCGCTTCAGCCGGTTGATGGCGGAGTTCAGCCCATTCGCATCTGCAGCTTCAATAAGTGCTGCAGTAAGGGGGTCAAAAAAGAAGAATGACAAACCGGGGATGCGGAGCAGACTGCTTTCAAGATACTTTTTCACCACCGGATCACTGAACAGCTCCGGATTCTGAATATAGAGAATAAAACTGCCGGAGACAGTCTTGAAATAATCTTCCCCGTTGGACATCAAGGCTATCCGTACACTTATATCATCACCTTTTTCCCAGACCCTGTCCCGGAGCAGATCAATATCAAATGTGATTGGTGCTGATGGAGAATATGATTTTTCAAAGATGAAATCCTGAAGGTAATTAGCCGGATCAACTGCGCCGATTGGCAGAAGCTGTCCTTCCCCCACTTCTGAAGAAGCCTGGTTGCGCCCGGTTTCAGCCTGGCCGCCGGCGTATAGAAAAGCACTTAAAGATAGAATTATACCAATAAACAATACAGATTTTTTCATTTCCTACTCCCCGCAACTGAAAAAAAAGAATAAAGCAGTGGATGAAATTACGCAATGCTTTACGGAGGGCTGATTCTTTTTGAAAAGGATAGATCATAAAAACCGGAACTCCTGCTGCAGGTACTGCGGGAAAGCTCTAATAAGCTTGTCCTCTCCTCTTTCAATAAGGTATAATTCTTTTGCATACAACGATTCAGTTGTTGTAGACGCAAAAACTACTGTTTATTTCAACGGAAAGTATGGAACAGCTGGCAACCAACCTTTTTTTGTTCATAGGCATTACCATGTTTATCTTCGCAGGCCTGCAGATGACTGCCCGCAGGCGGACCGAAGTAAACCTGGCTCTCTGCGGCCTTTTTGCAGCCTTCGGGTTTGTCTGGCTCTATTACGGCCTGTATCGTTATAATCGGCTTCAGCCTTTTCCATGGCTGCTCTACGCGGACGTTCCGGTAACCTATCTGATAGGCCCACTTTTTTTTAACTATACCCGCTGCCTTATGGGAAGAAAAAGGCCTGTACACAGTTATAACACTCTCCCCTACCTTCCGGCCCTTCTGTCTCTTGTTTATCTGATATTCATTCATGCAACCGGTCAGGTTTCTGCAGCAGCCCTAACCGGGCTCAACCCGGATCATTTTCAGATTCCCGGGATTCGGGTAATCAATACCCTGGGAGATCTGCAGTTTTTTATTTACGGGCTTATCAGCATTATTATGTTAATCCGGGAACGCAAACAGGCACCTGCCGGCCAGAAAGGCCGGTTCCGGACAACACTTATATTCTACGGATTCGGCTTTGCACTTTTTGCTGTCTTCTTTGCAGGCCATGTTTTAAAAAGCGACTCACTGCTGGGGCTGGCGGTCCTGGCCAATGGGATCAATGCAATTTACTTCTTTTTTATGAGTTACCGTTATCCCGAGTACACCCAGCAAACTGTTCTGGTTCGGTTGACTCCGAAAAAGAAGGCAGCGGTTCTGAACTCACTAAATGTCCCATCCCTACTCGCCAGGCTGGAAAATATAATGTCCTCGGACCAGGGATTCCGGGATCCCCGGATCTCCGTTCAGTCCCTCAGTACATTATTAGGCATACAGAACCACCAGCTGTCCCGAATTCTCAAGGACTATCTCGGCTGTAATTTCCGCAGCTATATAAACAGGCTTCGCCTGACTGAAGCACAACGGCTTTTGGCAGAAGAACCGGAGTTGACAATACTCGATGTTGCCTACACAGTCGGGTTCAACTCGAAATCAGCCTTTAACTCGGCCTTCGTAAAAGAGACCGGGGAGACCCCTTCAAACTACAGGAAAACCACAGTCAAAACGTCCTGATTTTCAAAACCCGGACGACTGATTTAATTCTCTGACATATTCTATCCGAATAAACATGTTTTCGGAGGAAGATGTGAAAAAGAAAATCAGTCCTGCAGTATGGTCTGCAATTTCATTGCTTTTGATTATCACTTCATGCTCAAACGCTGCCCCCCTTGAAAACGGGTTCAAGATGATCAAAACCGAGGAAACCTTTGATTCTGCAGACGCTGCGGGACAGTATGTAAATGTTGAAACTACCGAAGTCAATTTCACCATGGTCTATCTTCCGGCAGATGTAACATTTCCCACAGGATATACCGATACCACCATAGTCTCTCTTGATAAGCCCTGTTTCGTCGGAGAAACAGAAGTAACCTATGAACTCTGGTATACCGTATGCACTTGGGCAACCGCCGGAACCGGCGGCAGTACCGGTGAAGGAGAGTACAGTTTCGCAAATACAGGACGTGAAGGAAGCCTCGGCATCGATAACGCCGTACCCTCCGCAGACTGCGACGAACCTGCGACCAACATTTCATACAGGGATGCCATTGTCTGGTGTAATGCACTAACCGAGTGGTACAACGCGGCAACAGGCAGTACAGACGAATGTGTTTACCGTTATGGAGGCAATGTCCTGCGTGATTCCAACTCGGAGACCTGCGATGATGCTGAAGCCGCTTCTGCTGCAACCGGTTTCAGACTGTTAAGCGTCTCCGAATGGGAATTTGCCGCCCGCTACATCAACGATGCGGATGGTGACAGCACTATCTGCGAAAGCGGTGAGTATTATCCCAACGACTATTCCAGCGGAGCCGATGCCCCCTACAGTGTTACATCAGGTGCCGTTGACTATGATGGTGATGGAGATACAGAATACACAAACGACGTTACCATCGGCTACAATAATTCAAACAATGAAACATGTCAGGTGGGCAGCAGGAGTGCCAATGCACTTGGCCTCTACGATATGAACGGAAATGTATCGGAGTTCTGCTTTGGCGCATATGGATATATAGACGGCGAATTGAAAATGAATATGCGTGGGGGGTCCTACATGAACCAGCCGCTGTATTTGCGTGTTTCCAACGTTAGTCACACTGCCCCGGATAATGCATTTTACAGCTTCGGCATACGCCTTGGTAAAAATCAGTAGGATCTCCGGTAACAGCGGGATCAGGGGAGCATACTGATTATCATCTGTCCCCTGGTGCCGGAATAGAACCCGCTACGAATAAGCGCGGGAATTGTGAAGCTTACTTACTCCCGCCAGTTACCGTACTCCATATACTCAACTGTTTTTCGTTTAACATCTGCCCCATAAAGCTTCTCAACCAGATACAGGGACAAATCAATACCTGCGGAAATCCCCGCGGAGGTCATAATCTTCCCGTTATCAATAAACCGTTTCTCCGGTTTAACAACTGCGGCAGGTGCAATCTCTTCAAGAACCGGAATAACCTCATGGTGAGTAATGCATTCCAGATTATCCAGCAACCCTAACTTCCCCAGCACAAGCGCACCGGAACAGACAGAGAGAGTGATTGTTGTATCTGCATGCATATCCTCAACCCAGTTTAAAACAGCCTGGTCTTGTATCAGAACCCGAGTACCCGCCCCGCCGGGGATTATCAGAATATCAATGGGCGGGTGATCTTTTATGCTGTAGTCAGGCAGGACCTTAAGGTTATTTATCGTTTTAACACCAAGCCCGTCTCTGGTAATGGTAAATACATTGAAGAGTTTATAATCATTCAGCTCCGAGGTTACCGAAAACACTTCAAAGGGGCCGGCAAAGTCCAGGACCTCTACCCCGTTAAACAGCAGAATTGCAGTGTTATACATTTTAGTCATCCTTGTTTCAGAAAGTACATTGGTCCTGGTACATCAATCTCCATCACTGTTGTACACCTCTGTATCTATATAAACTTTACAATAACCGCAGTAATACTTATAAGAATAGATGGCGTCTTCATTGTCAGGGAACAGCTTGTGCATACCCCGCTTGCATTCCGGGCAGCTGCGGGGAATATTGACTGAAGAAAATCCGACCGCCAGACTGACAAACATTAAAACCAGACAATAAACTTCGAACCGCGGAATATACAGTTTACTCTTAAAAAATGCATACAGGATAACAAGAAAAAAGAGCCCGGCAAAAGTCAGCATACAGATTTTTGGGACATAGCGAAATTTATCGGCAACCCGGCGAAATCCGAGGACGGGAAGGTTAACCTGGTAGTTTAGAATTTTAGTCTGCTCTTCCATACCGTATTCTTTTCTTTTCTAATGAGAAATTTTCAATGATGGTATCATGCTACAGAAATGCAATTTGCACAAGAAAACGGATATATCTCTATTGAGACTACTCTTCACCAAAATAGCTGAACCGGCCTTTCCCTTTTACCTTTGCCCGGTAAAGTGCAAGATCTGCATTCCGTATCAAATCCCCGAAAGTTTCACCGTCATCAGGGTAGAAGGCAACACCCATACTGAAAGCCGGTTTCAGCACAGTTTCAGGCAAAATAAAAGGCTGTCGAACCCGGTTGAGCATCCGCTGTACAATATGCCCGCACTCCTCTTTTGCCGGCAGATTGACCAGGAGACACACAAACTCATCCCCGCCTAACCTGTAAATAGAATCATGTTCCCGAAGAACTTCCCTGAACCTGCGTGCAGTCTCTTTTAACAACTCATCTCCGGTTAAATGGCCATAGGTGTCGTTGACGCTTTTAAACGCATCCATATCCATCATGCAGACAGCAATTTTCATCTTATTTCTTTTTGCAAGGAGAATACTGGTATCCACCCGGTCCTGCAGCAGCCTTCTGTTCGGCAGCCCCGTTAATGCATCGTGGGTTGCAAGTCTTTCAGCCTCTTTTTTAGCTTGTTTGAGCTCTGACTCCTGTCTGAAAATAGACCTGGTCATGATCAGGCCGTAAACCGTTACCAAAAAGGCAAAAATAATCATTGAGATATCTATTATCCACTGCCTGCGAATAAGCCTGTCATTAGCCCGCTGAAAAAGGGAGGTAAGGAGATCAAATCTATCGCGTAAAAATACCGCCATTGAAGTAATGGGCTGAAGATTTTCATTTATTTCCGGGGCCTCAAGAAGCAGCTCGCAGCTTTCGATATACTTTCTTACAGCGAATTCCAAATCATCAATTACCTGAATTGTTTCAAGAAAATGGTTTTGGCCAATATTCAGTTCAGCGTTACCATAGCGTAAAGCAGCGGTAATCTGACCGTAATTCCTCATCTCATTTTCGATAATCAGAGAAACAGGATCTATGTTATCCCTGCCATCCCCAACAACTGCTGCATGATGGAGCTGTTGGCTGTAATTCGAGAGCAGCATGGTTCTCATTCTCTGAGAACCGGAAATATTTATAACCGTACTCAGGTATCGTTTATTCTGACTGGTGTAAATTGAATAACCAATTCCGATAAAGAATGGAAGAAGAGAGAAGATGAGTACATAAATGTTGATAATGCCTATAGATATTCTATTCCTCATTGTAAGCCCGCTGTTCTCTCAACCACTCCCGGATTATTCAGAGCCCGCCGCCTTACAGAGACGGGTGCTTCATCTACGATAATTATCTTAAATGATGAACGAGATTTCAAATACACTGTACTTATGTGAATAGGATAAACTATCACCGGAACATGGATGTGGAGCCCGAGATGGCACTATCTGCAATTATTTTCTATGTGAACACCCTGGCCAGCAGCATGGTCGCCTTTTTCCTCCAAGAATGTCTTCCTGCAATCTGAGGAGATGCTTTTCCATGGTTTCCTGTTTCCTACAGCTCCGCAATTTCTGACACTTCTTTCGCGATCTTCTTTAACTCCCTTTTTAACTCCACCGGCGCCAGGACACGAAAGGGTATATTCAAGGAAATTATATACTTACCCGCAGCAGCCAGGTCGGAAGCCGGTCCCCTGAAAAGTGTTTTTTGATCGGTAATCTTTTCCAGCTTTCCGTAGCGCTCAGGAATCCGCTTTTTAAGGTAGTCATATTCAATGGCAAACTCAATTTCAAGGGTCCACTCCCCCGGATAGGCGGTAATATGTTTCCTGAAATACTCCGCTGGATTTAATGAACCATGGGGTCTATATACAAGGCTTGTCTCACGCAATTTACTGACCCTGTCCAGGCGGAAAATCCTGTAATCGTTGCGCAGGCGGCAGAAAGCAAGGATATACCAGAGTCCATCCTTGCCGCCAAGATACAGAGGCTCAATCTGTCGTTTTTCTGCTGAATTTTTAGCACTGGAATACTCAATTTCCACTACCTGCCGTTCACTTATGGCAGTTGATAAAAGAATAAACTGCTTCAGCGGCGGTGCCTGATCCCGTATTGACGGGCCGATAACTGCCATGGATGAAACTGCATTTAATTTTTCCCGGATTTCCAGAGGAAGAACCCTGCCTATTTTTGCCAGGGCGCTATCGGCAGCCTCAGTTGACTGCCCCTGCTGCAGGATGGAAAATCCTGCAAGCCCCAGCATAATAGCCGCCGCCTCTTCCCCGGTGAAGTTCAGAGGCGGCAGTTTATAGCCCGGCTGCAGTTTATAGCCGCCATGTCGGCCATGGATTGTTTCAACGGGGATGCCGCAATCCTCAAGCTTCACAATGTACCTGCGAATAGTTCTTGTATCCACCTCCAGACGTTCCGCAAGGTCGGAAGCACTAATACCAGGATGAATTTGCAGGAGTTCAAGAACTGCCAGAACTCTGCCGGTGGGGTGATACATTAAAACCTTCTATTTCCCAAAAAAATTTAAATAGGTCTAATTATGTCCTATTTAAACCTTATCTTTCTCTTAACAGGTTGTCAAGAACAACCGGAAGCACAAGGAGAAGCAGGATGAACACCGTTAAACCATTTACCATCAATATTCCGGAGAATGAGATTAATTACCTGAAAGAACGACTTTCCAGAACCCGTTTCACCAACGAACTGCCTGGAGTGAAAAACGAGTATGGCGTTGAACTATCCCGGGTAAAGGAACTTACAGAGTACTGGCTGAACACGTACGACTGGTTCAGCAATCAGGAAAAGCTCAATTCTTATCCCCAGTTTTCCACCACCATAGACGGGCAGAATATTCATTTTTTGCATGCAAAGTGCGGAAAAAGTAATTCTACACCCATTATCTTTACCCATGGCTGGCCGGGGTCTTTTATTGAGTTTCTGCCGGTAATCGACAGACTGGTACATCCTGAACGATTCGGGAATTCAGATGCACTGCCTTTTGATGTGATTATTCCTTCCCTGCCGGGATTCGGGTTTTCAGGCCCTACCAAAGAACGCGGCTGGGACAGAGTGCGGATAGCAAAGGCATGGGCCGCACTCATGGCGCGTCTGGGGTATTCCCGCTATATTGCTGCAGGTAACGATGTAGGATCCTTTGTTTCACCTGAACTGGGTCAGGTTGATCCTGAGCATGCAGCGGGTATCCATGTTACCCAGATATTCTCATTTCCAAGTGGCGATCCAGAAGAGATGGCAGGACTGACACCAGATGAGTTTTCCCGACTGGAATACCTGCAGTGGTGGCAGAATAACATGGGCGCTTTCAGCATGCTCCAGTCAACACAACCTCAAACCCTTGCCCATGCCCTTGCGGACTCTCCGGTGGGACAGCTCGCCTGGAATCTACAACTTTTTGGAGAGGAGCTGGAAAAAGAGTTTATCCTTACCAACGTCATGATCTACTGGCTTACCAATACAGCTGCGTCAGCCGCCAGGCTATATTTTGAAGATTCCCACAGCCCGAACCTTTCAACAACCGCCAGTACCGTACCCCTCGGCTTTGCAGGTTTTAAGGGAGACTTTCAGTCAATCCGATCCTTTGCAGAAAGGGATCATAAAAATATTGTATCATGGAACGAATACGACACAGGCGGCCATTTTGCCGCCGTTACAGTTCCGGAAGTGTATGTTAATGATATCCATAAATTTGCAGGTATAATTGAGCATAAACATTGAGTGTGTTTACAGAAAAGTAACAGCACTCCGGTAGCGGAGTGCCGTTACATGCATAAGGGGGCAGTATGCATCAGAAAATCTTTACAGCAAAACTGAATAAAATCGGCATCAACCCTTTTGTATTCATACCGGATGAAATACTTGCCCGGATTTTCTCGGAAGCAGCATGTGAAAAAAGCCCTATACCCGTCTCGGGCATGATCAATGGAACCCCATTTTTGCAGACCCTTATAAAGTACAAAGGTGAATGGCGGCTCTACATCAATACCAAAATGCTCAAGGATTCCCCAAAGAGGGTTGAAGAGCAAATTACGGTATCTGTAGGGTTTGATCCCCGGGACAGGACCATTCCGACAAATGCATTTCTGACGAAGAGCCTTCATAATAATCCGGAAGCAGAAAGAATCTTTTACAGGATGAATCCGTCTGCAAGAAAGGAGATATCAGGCTACATAGACAGGTTAAAAACCGAAGAGAGCAGAGAAAAGAATATTATCCGGGTACTTGATTTTCTTCAGGGGAAAGGCCCTTTTCTGGGAAAAGTTATTTCTGATTACAAGCTTAAGCGGTGAGAACACCCGGGCCAGCAGCATGGTCTTATCTTTCCTCCAAGGAGATCTTCCTGCAATCTGAGGAGATGCTTTTCCCTGGTTTCCTGTTTCTTTACGCTTATAACCCAGCAGATCCATTCATTACGTGCAAGAGGAGTCAGGCTGTTCCATTTTTCCAGAAGATCAGTATCTTCAGTTAGCAGGCTTCTGATATCATCCGGGAGGTCATGTACTGTACCGGGAAGTATTTCCATGCTCTACATTATATCCCGAGTTCTGTTGACACAGGATCAGTTGTTCACGAAAAAAGTTCATACACCTTCCGTGCTTTAACAGAAGAGAACAGCAGGGCTTTTTCGGTTCCGTTCTGCATAAACCGGATAAAAACTGTGCAATCCTTCACAGGGAAAAATCTTAGTACAAATCCCCTGGCAAAGTATGTCTATACTAATTATAAGTACCAGACAAAAATTGCCCATAGCGGTTTTTTCATTGACAGCAGATATAGACCATTCTACCATTAGTACAAACAGGAGTTTAATATGAAAAAAAGAGGCCTTTTTCTTCTGTTCCTTCTGTGCTTGTCAAATACCCTCGTTTTCTCCCAGATCTCTCTCAGCGAAAAAGCCGTAGACTATTTCAGCTTATTTAACCTTACCGAGGGTGGAAAACTCTCAAATATGATGGTCGATCTGGAAACCCAGTCATTTTTAATGGTCGGCCCGGATTTCAGTAACAGATATTATATTGAATATGACCGCTACTCCTGGGATGTGGATATGCATTACAGGATGAACAGGGTTGGCATCGGACCGGTTTCTCTATCAGCTGAATACAGACAAGCCTTGCTTCGATATGAAGATTTCTTTACCGGCTATGATGAGGATGAAGATGCTGTGAAAAGTGCCTTCCGTGCAGCATACCCCCAGCTGGTTCTGACTAACGAAGACAGTTACTCTTTAAATGGTTCCCTTGTTCTTCTGGATGCCCTGGAATTTGGAGCCATGCAAACGCAAGTTGATGACATTGATTACACCAGCTATGAGGCAAATGTTCTTGATCTTTCGAAATTATTCGGAGATAAATCCTTTTACCTTGGAGAAACTCAGGTTTTCAAGCTGAGCCGAATCCGAACGTTCAATATTCTCACCATGGAAAACAGAAATATTCCGGCTTATTCAAGTTTTTCTTATCTGGGATTTCCTTTGTTGAACTCTTTCTCCTATGATGTATTTCCTGAAGATAACCTGTCCTTTGTGTCACCTACATTACGCATAACAAAAGGCCCCTTCATGATATTTGCCACACCTAAATGGGAAATTAACAACTCCCGATTAATCAGTTTCAGTGTTGGAACCGATTGGTTCTATTTTATGAACCACATGTATGATGTAAGCGCTCGGGATAAGGAATTCATGGAAGACTGGCTATCTGCTAATATAGTATCTGCCAATCGGGAAGATTTTTACCAAAACGGATCCTTCCGACTAATTCTTGGCTATGAGTACGGACAATACGACCCTTATGTCAGCCTGGAAAATATGGATCCCTATCATGAAATAATCTTGCAGCTGGACACCTATATTCTCGGTATCGACAGGCGCCCCTACAGCCCGAATGCCCGGGAAGAAATGCAGCGTGGAAATGACACCCACAGTCCTTTTAAATTTCCCTTTGGGCTTACCATGCATGCCGGTGTAGACATGGGCATCCGTTTCAGCGATGAACTTCCGTCAATGGTAGTTCGCTATTATTTTAAGCTGGGAGTACCCTGGTTCCGGCATTAATTAGTCGACAGAATTAAATCATACACTTTCCGTGCTTTAACTGAAGAAAACAGCAGGGCCTTTTCATCTCCATTCTGCATAAAGCGGATATACACATGATGGCCATTAACAGGAAAAAAGCCTTTTATAAACTCCACGGATAACATATCGGTGTTATTAATCACCAGATACAGGTTACTCAGTTTATGCCTGATTTCGATACACCCTTCACCGACATTCAGCTGAATACGCTTGGCATAAATACCGCCATGTATGTAGATGCGGGTTTTAAAGACTGCCTCTATATCCTTCTCGGGAGAATTGATATACGCAATATTGCTGTTCTGCAGATACTTCCGGTACAGGTAGCGGTGGTAGAACATTGAGTAGATAAGGAGGAAAAAAACTCCGAACCACAGGATGAAAAACAAGGTTATAAGTGTGTATTCAATCATGCATTAGATTCCATCACCATCCAAAGGTGCTTTTTTCCGGAAGAATAAAGTTTATACAGGTATCATCCCATTTTTCACCTTTATAGACTTCGAGTATTCTCAATTTTATTCCGGTATACTTTTCTTTAAATTGTATAAACTGGGGAACCGGTGAATCCGGCAGATCCACTTCAAACACTCTGCTGCCGTCGAGATCAGAGATGAGGATTTTCTTTACCCGGTTGTTATATAAAAACAGGTGGGGCTTTTCATACGAGACAAAGCCGTTGGAAATAATAAATCCGGTGTACCGGGGGGAAGCAGCATCTTTATCTTGCACAACAATTTCTTCCCCGATGCCGTCCCCCGGAACGCCTTCTACCCAGGGCTTGAAATCATCGGTTGATAATAAATTACCCGACGGAAACGAATCGGAATCATCACGGTATTCGGAACTTACCGAGAGGGTATCCTCTTCAATTGAAAAATCATACACAGCCCGGCCCTTGAAAGAGTCACTCTTAACATTTCCATATTTATCTACATAAAGCAGAAAGAGGATGTTATGCCCGTGTACCGGCAGAGCAAGAACAGTCTCGCCGCAATACAGTGGATACTCCAGACTCTCTATATGCAGAAACGGAACCCTGCTTTTCATCTCTATTAAGTAATCTAAATTTGTCCTGACAATATCATGGCTTTTCGCATCATAAACATCAGCTCGTAAAATTCCACTAGTGAAGAATCGCCACTCCATTTCCGGGTTAGCGTAGAAAGTGTTAATCAGCTCGGGAAGGTCATATCCGAAAAAACTGACAGAAGCAAAAAGGAAAAACATAACGCTGGTAACTCTTTTTTTCATACTACCTACTCTTTATAATAATTCAAACACATGTCTACATGGTTAAACGCAATCTACCATGCCTGACTTTGTGCCATCAAGCTGAAAGAAAGAGCAATGAGAAATTCAACCTTAATTCAATTGTTTACTACATCCAGAATTTCCCTGGCCGTATATACCCTGTTCCCGGATTTCCTGAAATCTTTTAAATTTCCAGTCACAATATAATCTACACCTTCATGTGAAGCTAACGCGTCAATTACAGCATCCTCATAATCATTAATTTCAGAGACGAGGGATTTGCGCAATATTTCCTCATGAGCCGTAAGAACACTCAAGTTGTCCAGCAGGTTACTTATTATCCTATTCCTCTTTTTTCTCTCGTATTTTTCTCTTTCCAGAAAGCAGCTTAAAGTTGTTATTTCATGGGAGCCGACATAGCCCTTCAGTTCCCTTTTTACACACTTGTCATAAACTGCAAGGGCAGCTTCATGATCGTTTCTTTTATTCAGAAAATCGATTATGACATTCAAATCAATCAGTACTTTTTTCATAAAAGCCTGCCCTCATCTTTTTCTTATCCGGCAGCTTTTCATTGCCTATTATTCCATACAGTTCCCGGGCATCTTCAGAAACTTCAATGTTCTCTTTTCCTTCTTTCAGGCGGATAAGATACTTTTCAAAGATACTCGATATGGACTGATTGCTTGCCTTTGAATAGCTTTTTGCAAAATCGATAAGAGACTCGTCTACATTCAGGGTGAGTTTTTTATTCATCATAGACTCCACGTAACAAATTACAACATAGTTACGTATAAATCAACTTGCCTCAATTTTACTCTCAACAATCTCAAGCCGTGTCTTCAGATCTTTTATAGAAGCTTTTATCGATTTTTCTTCAAATACTGTCTCCCGCAGTTTTTCATTCAGCAAAGACTGATATTTTTTTCCCGACTCAGCCGCTTCTTCCCGAAGCTTATCCAGAATGTCCTTATCGATATATGTGGTTATACGTACTTTAATATTCTCAGGGGCAAATTCATCATCAGATAATTTATCCGTTTCAGAAAAATCAATCTTATTCTTCTCCATGATACTCCTCCCACGCTTCTATAATAAGGTCAAGATTTTCTTCAACAAATGCAGAAATCCTCTTAATATCCTTCACACTGAATCCATAATTGGAAAAACACTCCAAGGTATGGATATTGATCTTCGCCTCACAATCAGGACCAATAACATGGACATGAGGAGGTTCATGATCCTTAGGGTAGATACATATTTTCAAATTTTTTGTTATCAGAATTATAGGCACAGCTCATACTATATGCATATTATGCATACTTTGCAAGAAAATAAATTTCAATTAAGCCGGTGAACAGTGTATTTATGAGGGAGTTTCTCAACTAATACAAAAAACCAAACAAATGCAATGGGATCTCTTTCCTTGATCCGTAAAGAACATCATCCTTCACGATATACCCAGTATTCAAATTCTCTTTAAGTTGCCTTCTATCCTTTTTTCTGCCGCCAACCTCAAACAAAGATCCGTCAATTTCAAAATCGCCAATCCTGCCCATGTGAATATTGAGACCGGCGTTTTTAGCCATATTTATTAAAAATATTTCCCGAATGGTGCCTGTTTTAGTTTCAAAACCTATTTCATTTGCAATAGATGCATACAAGTCGGGATTATCCAGATAGATCTTTTCTGTCTGCTTCAAAATCTGACTTCCCGCCCTGTTGGTGGAAACTAATGTAATCAAGCCGGTCTCCTGCAGGATTTCGAGATAATTCTGTACAGTCCTGTTATCAAGGCCGATATTCCTGGAAATACTATTCCTGTTGAGTTCTCCCGGAGGGATGGTTGCCATGTAGGCAAGTATCCGCTTAAAGCTTGACAGGTTCTCTGTCTTCAGCTTGTAGTGGTTGGAAATGTCTTCAAATATGGTTTTGGCTATTATTCTCTGTATTTTTTGACTGTACGATTCGGTTCCTTCAAGCACAAAGGGGTAATATCCGAATCCAAGATAGGTTTTGAAATAGCCTTTCAGTTTGGGAATTCCGGCAATCAGGTTTTCGAACTCCGATCTGTTCTGAAGCAGAATTTCGTAAGAAATTGTCCCGGTGTCAGCAATATTGTTAAATAAGAGATATTCACGAAAGGACATCCCCCCAATTCTGAAAATAACACCTCTTCTGGATAGATCGAAGGTACCTTTTACCAGATCAATACTCGAACTGCCGGAAAATACAATCTTTATATCCGGGTAGGAATCATAGAGATTCTTCAACTCCTGGTTCCATCGGGGATACTTATGGATTTCATCCAGAAAAAAGTATCTGATCCCGTACTCCTCATACAGAACATTCACAAAATCAATCAGATTGTTCTGAGAGAAATAGATATTATCAATTGACGCATAAATACATTCATCCAGGTCAGGTATTTTTTCCTGAATGTACTGCAGAAGAAGGGTTGTTTTTCCTGTCCCCCGGGGACCTATTAAACCGGTCAGGCGATTATCAATATTAAAGTCGCTGAAAATGTATCTATGATGAGGATAGCGTGTCTGCTGTATCAGCCTTTTATACGTGGTGATGAAATTTCTAATCATTGGATTATACTCAAATATATCACATATATTTCTTGATTATACTCCAATATAATAACAAATCAAGTCTAATTACAATTAAAAAAGGGGATTACCCGCATTGCGCATAATCCCCTGCTTTATAGAACGTTAAGTCCTACCCTCACCCCCCTGCCCCCTCTCCCAAACAGGCGAGGGGGAGGTAAGAGCTAATCTAAAAAATCCGCTTCCGTCCGGCCTTCAGCATCTCGCCCAACTTGCCCGCGGGATCACCGAATTTGCTTAAGAAAATCATCGCGGCAATTACATAAGGCTTGAATCCCGCCTGGGCATACAGAGGCACCCGGTAGCGGTCAAACACCGACGCCGCAACCTCACCCTCTTTACAGCTGACGCCGCTTATATCCGCGGGCAGACAGTGCAGGTAAAGACCTTTGCCGTCTTTGGTCTTCTTCATCAGATCCTCGGTACACTCCCAGTCTTTATGTCCGGCATTCTGTGCCAGGAGCTCCTTCTCAAGAGCCTTAATCCCGTCATGATCACCATTGCCGTAAAGATCTGTCCGCTTCTCCATGGCCGCAAAAGGCGCCCAGCTTTTGGGATAGACAATATCCGCTCCATCAAAAGCCGCCCCCATATCGCTAGTGAGGCTGAATCCGCCGCCGGAAGCCTCGGCATTCTTCGCCGCCACATCCATAACCTCGGGCATAACCTCGTAGCCTTCCGGATGAGCCAGCACCACATCCATACCGAAGCGGGTCATCAGACCGATCACCCCCTGGGGTACCGACAGGGGCTTGCCGTAGGAGGGGCTGTAGGCCCAGGTCATGGCGACCTTCTTGCCTTTAAGATTCTCAACGCCGCCGAAATGGTTAATCAGATGCAGGGTATCCGCCATGCTCTGGGTGGGGTGATCAATATCACACTGCAGATTCACCAGGCTGGGACGCTGCTCGAGCACACCGTCGTCAAAGCCCTCCTGCACCGCCTTTGCCACCTGACGCATATAGGTGTTCCCCTTGCCGATGTACATATCGTCCCGAATACCGATAACGTCTGCCATAAAGCTGATCATTACCGCCGTCTCCCGGACAGTTTCTCCGTGGGCAATCTGGCTCTTTCCCTCATCCAGGTCCTGCACTTCCAGGCCCAGCAGATTACAGGCCGATGCATAACTGAAGCGGGTCCGGGTGGAATTATCCCGGAACAGGCTGATTCCGAGCCCCGAATCATAGGCCCGGGTGGAAATATTCTCTTCCCGCATAAGCTTCAGCGCCTCGGCCACCAGAAAGGTCGCCGCAATCTCGTCATCACTTTTTTCCCAGGTCAACAGAAAATCATTGTTCACCATCTTCTGCGTGGCAAGCTTCTCAAGCGCCGCCAGCTTCTGCTTTAAAACCGTCTGTTTCACAGCCTCTCCTCGTTACTCGTTCTCTATTTCTTCTTCATCCGGGCGTCTCCCTCCCTTTCGGTCGGGCCGGGCTATCCGCTGCAATCCCGTAGAGGCGTTCTGATAGAACGCCTCTACGGGATTTTCGCTTCTATCCCTGACGCGTCTCCGTATTATATTTTCTTCAGGGCCTTGAGAATCTTCTCGGGGCTGAAGGGCCAGTCCCGCATCCATACGCCGACGGCATCATAAATTGCCGCGGCAATGGCCGGAGCCGCACCGTTTACACTGATCTCCGAAACCGATTTGGCTCCGAATGGGCCGAAGGGATCATCCGTCTCTACCAGCACTGTTTTAAAATCCTCAGGAATATCCCCGATCATGGGCACACCGTAGCTGCGCAGGTCGGTATTCAGGCAGCGGCCCTCCTTGTCGAAGATCATCTCCTCATACAGAGCATGTCCCATGGATTTCACCACCGCACCGTAAACCTGTCCCATGGCGTACTCGGGATTTATGGGAGTACCGCAGTCTTCCAGGGCATAATACTTCTGTACCTTTACCTTGCCAGTGCGGGTATTCACAGCCACCTGGCAGAAGTGGGCGCCATAGGGAAAGCTGAACTTGTCGGTGGTAAAGCTTGCCGACGATATCAGCTGACCGCAGCCAGATCCTGTCTGACTATGCCAGGCAAGTTTCCGGTAGGTAAGCTCCCCGGTTTTTCCCCGGGCAATTCCCGGCCGCAGCAGTTCAATATCTTCAGGCTTCTCGCCGAGAATTGCTGCAGCTTCGGTTTTAATCTGCTCTGCCATTTTTAAAGCGGCATTGCGGGTGGCCCCGCCGGAAAAGTAGGTACCGCTTGAGGCGTAGGCGCCGGTATCAAAGGGGGCAGCATCGGTATCGCCGGACTGGACGGTAACAATCTCCATATCACACTTTAAAACCTCGGCGGTTATCTTTGCACTTACCAGATCAAGACCGGTACCCAGGTCGGCACCGCCGGACTGTACCAGAAAGGTTCCGTCTCCAAGCATCTTTATAATGGCATTGGCCGAATCAAGGCCTGGAAGCCCAGATCCCTGCTGAACTGTGGCCAGCCCTTTACCGATTTTTATATCCGGGTCGCCGCTCTCTTCCCGTTGAGACCAGTTAATCATCTCAGCTCCCTGTTCAAGGGCCGGCCCCAGACCGCAGGTGGTTGCCGGTGCAGGAGCTCCTTCCCGGCCTTCGCCGAGACAGCGGAGAATCTCAAGCATTGAACCTTCTTTAACCCGGTTCTTCTCAACAACCTCCAGGTGATCAACACCAATCTCCGCGGCAAGCTCCTTCACCGCTAACTGCACCGCATAGTTCACCTTGGGCGCTCCGTAGCCCTGATAGGCCCCGGTGGGCGGCCGGTTGGAATAGAGAGCCACAACATCAAATCCCGCATTGTCGCAGAGAAAGAGGGGCAGACTCTTGGAGACACCGTTCATGGGAACCGTGAGGCAGTGGGCTCCGTAGGCTCCCTGGTTTGACTCCACCTTTACATACATGGCAGTCATGGTGCCGTCTTTCTTTGCTCCAAGCTTCACTGTACAGCGCATGGGCTTTCGGGACGAGTTGGCAATAAACTCCTCCTCACGGCTGTAGTGCTGAAAAACCGCTCGTCCCGTCTTGTAGGCGCAGAAGGCTACCAGATCTTCAATGGTCATATCCTGCTTGGAGCCGTAGCCACCGCCGACCCGCTCCTTGATAATGCGAACCTTGTTTTCCGGGAGATCAAGCAGAGTGGAGATAAGCCTCCGTACATGGTAGGGCACCTGGGTGGATGCATGCACCACAAGCCTGTCACCTTCCATCTTCGCATAGCAGACATGCATCTCAAGGGGAGTACACTGTATCTGAGTGGTGGTATAGGTGCGCTCAATTACCGCGTCGGCCTCGGCAAAGCCCTTCTCAAGATCGCCGATACCGCCGGAGATGGAGGAAGCAATGTTCTTCCGCGGATTTCCCCCTATAGGGAATTGATAGATTACCGGCTCCTCCTCACTGTTCACATCAGCATTCAGCTGTGCAATGTCATCAGGAGCACCTTCAACATACTCGATTGGTCCGTTATGGATTCTCGGCAGGCTGTCATCGTAGGCATCATCCCAGTCCAGAACCGTTGGAAGGACTTCATACTGGACCTTTATCAGATCACGGGCCTTTTCCGCCGCTTCCAGGGTCTCTGCAACCACTGCTGCAACCCTGTCTCCTATATGACGGACCTTGCGGGAAAGAACCATTCTGTCGTAGGGAGAGGGTTCGGGAAAGTTCTGCCCCGCCTGGGTGTAGACCTTCTGCGGTGCATCCTTATACGTAAAAATACCCACCACTCCCGGAACAGCTTCCGCTGCAGATGTATCGATACTTTTAATCCAGGCATGGGCATGGGGACTTCGGAGAACCTTGAGGATACAGCTACCCTTCTCAACCCGGTCTTCTACAAAAACCCGGTCTCCTGCCACCATACGGGCGGAGTCCTTTTTCGGTTCCGGTTTACCAACAATATCGTAATTGGGGCCGAAGGATGGAGCCTGAACCTTTGTATAGGCCGGGTCTTTCATTCTGGCCGAGGCAAGTTCAACGGCCTGAAAAAACTGCTCGTATCCCGTAGCCCGGTTGAACAGTCCGGACAGCGCGTCTTTTACCTCATCCTTTGAAGGCTCAGAACTGCGGTCCAGAAGCTCGTGGATCATCATGGCTGCTGCAGGAGAGTTATAGCCCGACTGAACACAGCCGGAATCTAGCATAGCCTGCTGCACAACACTTAAAGTGCGGCTGGTACCGTAAAACTCAATGGTTTTAACATCCCGGCCTTCCAGCTGGGGCGCCACTATGATATTTGAACCAACAATACGTCCATCCAGCAGGATACTGTCGGATCCTGCAAAACCGAAGCCGTCGTCGGAGTTCCGCACCGAGGCAATACCGTTTCGCTGCAGAAACTTCTGGGCAGACTCGCCGGGAGCGCCTTCAAAACTAACGGGCTTTCCGTTAAGGGTAAAACTGATCTTCATTACACCACCTCACGGATGCAGCCCCGTACAAGGTCCGCAATAAGCACCGAGTTCAGGTAGGTTTTAAAAGCTCTGCTGCCGAGAATGTCTTCTGCCGGATGCAGGGCTCCGGCAATAGCGGTTTCAAGGAACTCTCCTTCCAGAGATACAGCACCGGAAAGGATGCCCTCCTCGACTGCAGAAAGCCGGATTGTTTTTGCAGCAACACAGCCGGCGGCAATAATAATTTCTGATACTTTTCCGCCTTCGGAAGCTGCACTTACAGCAGCACTCACCACCGGCAGGGCTACATGAGAACGTGATTCCTTAACCGCACGGCAGACACTCTTTTTTCCCGAATCGACCGCCGGTATCCGGAAGCCTAAGATCAGATCTTCCGCATCCGTGGAGACATACTCTTCCACACTGACACTGCCATTTACTGTTTCAGCCAAGGCTCCAAGGGCAATAAGAGCGGGAATCACATAGGAGTCCGGCCTCTTTGCTCCCACATTACCGCCGATGGTGGCAATGTTCCGCACACTACGGGTAGGGATAAAACCTGCTGCATCTTTTAAAGCCTGAGGAACTTCACTGCTGTCGGCAATATCCTGCAGGGTTGTCGTAGCCCCTACAATAACATCGCCGCCCTCACTGCTGATCCCTTCCAGTCCGAGGCCGGCAAGAGAGACAACCTTCTCCCGTCTATGACTCTCGTGTCGCATCTTGAAGGGGGTGCTGTTTACCTGGGTACCCCCGGCCAGAAATATATAGCCGTCCTTCTTCAGGCCGACTGCTTCATCCACCGATGAAGCCTGTTTAAACTCCATTATCATAACCCGCTCCCGGTATCAAGCCTGTTAAATCCAGGCCATTTATTTAACCAACCCTCACCCCCCCTCTTCTTTTTTTGAAAAGACAAAGGGCGAGGGGGCTGTCAATCTTCAATATCGATCTCATGAAGGACAAATGAGATATCCTTTTATCCCTCTGTATATCAGTGCTTCTAAAAAGCATCTCCCATATTTTAACCAACCCTCACCCCCAATCCCTCTCCCAGAGGGCGAGGGGGCTTCTGTTCCGATGGCCGGTCGCTCCTGTCACCCTCTCCCCCTGGGAGAGGGCCGGGGTGAGGGTTGATCCCTCTGAGAGAGCCCCTCATTTCTTCAAATATCCGCCTTACGGTACAGCCTTTCCGCCGCAGCATTTGCCTTATCCCGGATCTCCTCTTCGGTGATTCCGGTTAGCCGTCCCTTATCAACCACCACCTTGCCGTTGACTATGGTATAGTCCGTACCATGATTGTAGCCGGAAAAAATCAGCGCCGCCATGGGGTCGCTCAAGGCCCCTGCATACTCCATGCGCTGCATATCAAACATGGCAATGTCTGCCGCCTGTCCGGGATACAGGGTGCCGCACTCGGGAAAGTTCAACAGCTTCGCCCCGTTCTCCGTACCCATCCTCAAAACTTCCGCTGCAGTCAGAGCATCCGATCCTCTGGCGACCCGTTGCAGCAGCAGGGCATTCCGCAGTTCACCAACCATGTCTGAAGAGTCGTTGGAGGCACTGCCGTCCACTGCAAGGCTTACATTTATACCAGTATCCAGCATATCCCGAACCCGACAGATACCTGAGCCCAGACGCATATTGGAGGTAGGACAGTGACCGATAGAACAGCCAGTCTCTTTCAGCACCTTCAGTTCATCATCATTGAAAAACACCCCGTGGGCAAACCAGACATCGGGGCCGACAAAATCACAATCTTCCATAACCTTCAGAGGCCGGCGCTTGAATACCCGTTCGCAGTAGGCGTTTTCGTCTTCCGTTTCTGCAAGATGGGTGTGCAGCAATACACCATGCTGCCGGGCAAGAGCAGCAGTATCCTTTAAAAGCTGTTCGGAGTCAGAAAAAGGGCTGCAGGGAGCCAGGGCAATCTTCTGCATGCTCAAAGGCTCCGGGTTATGAAACTCTCTAATAACCCTCTCCGAATCCTGCATAATTATATCTTCCGTCTGCACAACCGTATCCGGCGGCAGACCGCCGTCTTTTTTGGAGAGACTCATGGAGCCTCGTGTAGGTGAAAAACGGATTCCTGTAACTCCGGCAGCCTCAAACTGGGTAGCCATAATGTCGGCAGAAACATTGTTGGGATACAGATAATGATGATCCGAGGTAAGAGTGCAGCCGGTCTTTAAAAGTTCTGCCGTCGCAAGGGCTGTAGACCAGTAAATGGCATCCTGATCCACATATTTCCACACCTCGTAAAGGTAGACCAGCCAGTTAAAGAGCTTTGCATTCTGAACTGCCGGCAGGTTGCGGGTAAGGGTCTGATAAAAATGATGATGAGTGTTTACAAGCCCGGGAATAACCAGATGCTTTGAGGCATCTATTACCCGGCAATCTCCCGCGGAAACCTTCAGGTTTTTCCCAACTTCAGCAATCCGGTTTCCGTCTATAAGGAGATCCACTCCGGAAAGCCCGGGTTCGTCCGCCCGCTGAACAAGATGAAAACAGTTTTTCAGTAACAGCATGTTCTACCCCTTTTAATATCTCTCACATGTAGCCTTTATCCTGATATTGGCTTTTCAGCACCAGTTACATCCAGCAAGAAGCTTTTACCAACCCTCACCCCCCCAGCCCCCTCTCCCAGAGGGCGAGGGGGAGCTGTCGTAGATACATTCCCGCTTTCCTACACCCTCTCCCCCTGGGAGAGGGCCGGGGTGAGGGTCGACCAGGAAGTTCCTTATAATCTAAAGAGCACTCCCCGGATTCGACTCTGTCTCCTCCGTAAACTCAGTGAGAGAAAAATCCTCACATATACCCCTTCACCTTCTCATTAAACTCTTCAATCAGCTTGTCCAGTTCGTCCCGGGTTTCGTAAATACTCTTCCAGTAGTTTCGGTCGTACCACTGGGCATTGATTTCCTCGTAGGTTTTACCCTGCTGCTCAACCCAGGTGTAGTATTTCAGGTTGTGAACCCGTTTGCGGTCCTCATAGCGCAGCTCCAGCAGTGAATCGATTCCGGTCTGCATCAGCAGCTCGTAGTCAGCTACGGCGTTTTCCCGGGAGTATGGACCCCGCTCTTCGGTAAGCTCCTGAAGGCGGGAGGTATACATGGCTTCGGAGTCGGTAAAGACCGTCATTACCACATCGTTTTCATCCAGTTCGTAGTATTTGGCAAACTTGACAGCGGTGAGCATATTGCAGATACCGCTGATACCCATAGTATCCAGAACCGACACAAGAGCAGGATCAAGACCTTTCTGTACCAGATATTCCCGGCCAACCTTCTCGTTGAAAAGACGCAGGAGCCGCATGGTGGCTTCATCGTCTACCGCAACAATCATATCGGTGTTCTTTACATTGTGAATCCAGGGAACATGCTTGTCCCCAATACCTTCGATGCGGTGGCCGCCGAAGCCGTTGGAAAGAAGGGTGGGACACTGCACCGCTTCACTGACTGCAAGCTTTGCACCGGGGAAGCGGGTTTTCAGGTACTCTCCAGAAGCGGTGGTCCCGGCGGAGCCGGAAGAGATACAGGTTCCCGCCAGTGTCTGGCCGGGTTTCATTACCTGATTCAGCACCTTCTCCATTGCCCGTCCTGTTACTTCGTGATGCCAGAGATGATTACCGAACTCGGCAAACTGGTTGAAAATAAAGATATGCTCTCCCCTTTCTGCATCCAGTTCATGGCACTTGTCGAAGATCTCCTTTACGTTACTCTCGCAGCCCGGGGTGGCAATGGTCTCGTCAGCCATCGTTTCCAGCCACTTGAAGCGCTCTTTCGACATCTCTTCCGGAAGTATGGCTATGGATTTACAGCCTAACAGCCGGGAGATATAGGCACCACCGCGGCAGTAGTTTCCGGTTGAAGGCCAGACAGCCATGTTGCTCTCCGGGTCAAACTGTCCGGTAACCAGGGTCGGGGCCAGGCAGCTGTAGGCTGCTCCTACTTTGTGGGCGCCCGTGGGAAACCACTTGCCCACAAGACCGACAATCCGGGCTTTAACACCGGTGAGAGCTGAAGGCAGCTCCATCCAGTTGACTCCGCCATAGGTGCCGCCGTTTTCGGTGGGCTCATTTTCCCAGCTTACCCGGTAGAGGTTGCGGGAATGGACCTCGTTCAGGTCTATCTTTTTCAGTTCTGATTTAATCTCTTCCGGTATCAGGGAAGAGTCGGCCATCTGTTTGAACGTGGGCAGCAGTATGCCTTTTTTTGCGCAGAGTTTTGCGTTTTTCTCTATCTGTTTTGGATTCAGGGTCAGGTCAATCATGTTTCCTCCGGAAAGTTATTATTCTGTATCTGTTCAAGAAATTCTTTTAGACAGTTAAATGCCACCTGCCGACGATAGTCAGCGGTGGAGCGCTGGTCATCTATGGGACAAACCGCAGGTGCAGCAAGTTCAAGCAGCGTATCTGCATCGAGTTCTGATAGCTCTTTACCGCGCACCGCCTGCTCCACCTCATTCAGACGAACGACTGTGGGAGCAACGGCGCCCAGGGCGAAGCGGAAATCTTCAATAAGACCATCCACGGTTCTGACGTATCCTGCAGCGGACAGCTTTGAAAGGGCATTGGCCTTGCGGGTGCCCACCTTACGGTAGTAGATGCGCCCCTTATCCAGCAGGGGAATCTTCACTGCAGTAAGCAGTTCATCATCCTTGAGTACTGTTTTACCCGGCCCGCGTATGAAATCAGAGAGAAGGAGAGTCCTTTCACCGGAAGGGCCGGTAAGAACTACTTCCGCCCCGTGTACATACAGGGAAGGAAGGGAATCAGCCGCAGGAGAAGCATTACAGATGTTTCCTGCAAGAGTTGCCCGGTTGCGCAGTCCCGGAGCGGCGATAAGCTCGATACCCCGGCGAAGCAGTAGAGGCAGCTCTTTACGGGCGAGCAGATCACTGAGGGTTACACCAGCACCTGCCTCAAGAATGCCTCCTTTGATCTGCACCTGTTTAAGCTCCGGAACTCCATCGAGAAAAAGTACGGGGCCGCTGAAGTCAGGGCCTGCTGTGCCGGTGTATCTCCTGCGGCGAACCATCAGGTCCGTGCCCCCCGCAAAGGGCAGCGCACCGGTACGGGTGCGAAAATCAATCGCCTCAGCCAGGGATCCGGGGCGTAATGCATCTACCTTGCTGTTCACCATGCAAGACCCCGCTCTTTTGCACGCTTTGCCGCTAACTGAACGGCATCAATAATCATGTCGTAGCCGGTGCAGCGGCAGATATTGCCGGAGATGCCCTCCCGCACTGCCTGCTCGTCGGGATCGGGATTTACCTTTAAAAGGGCAATGGAGGCCATTACCATACCGGGGGTACAGAACCCGCACTGCACCGCATGGGCTTCCGCATAGGCTTCGGTAATCAGTATGCCTGCTTCAGTATCGCGAACACCGTCTATGGTAACAATCTCTGCACCTTCCGCCTGGGCTGCCGGAATAAGACAGCTGTTGGCAAGACGTCCGTCGATAAAGATACTGCAGGCTCCGCACTCCCCTTCGCCGCAGCCCTCTTTGGTACCTTTCATGTCAAAGTCATCCCGCAGAACATCAAGGAGGCGCTTTACCGGGCTTGACTCCAGAGAGACCGGGGTTCCGTTCAGGGTAAAATCAATTTTCATGCTGCATAATCTCCGCGAGTTTTTCCGGGGTGAGGGGGATTTCCGGGCACTCATGTCCCGTTGCCTGCTCCACCGCGGCACAGTAGGCGGCGTGACCGGCATCATGGACCATCTCACCCATCCCTTTGGCTCCAAAGGGTCCATATTCGTAAGGGTTGTTCAGCGTATAGGCACTGGTACGGGGAAAATCGAGACTGGTGGGCACGATATAGTCCGCCATGCTTGCCTGCCGAAAGGCACCATCGGCGCCTACTTCCAGCTTTTCGCAGCTGGCATAGCCCAGGGCCTGGCTCATGCCGCCCTGGATCTGTCCCTGCACCACCAGGTCATCGATGGGAACACCCACGTCGTAGACAGCCCAGACGCCGTTAACTTTAACTTCCCAGGTTACCGGATCTGTTTCGACTTCCACGATATTCACCCCCCAGCCGTAGGCGGCATAGGCGTCACCGGAAAGTTTTTCCTGGTCCCACTCCATTCCAGGTGGCATGGTGTAGTCTGCTTCAGTCACCTGAAGCTTCCCGGGCTGCCAGATTGCTTTCAGCTTCTCCGCCGCTTCCTTAAGAAGGTAGCCCACCACCATCATGGTTCGGCTGGCTACAGTCGGCCCCGAGTTGGGAACCAGATCGGTATCGGGGTTATCGTAGGTAATTCTGTCTGTGGGTATACCGAGGACGGCAGACGCAACCTTGCGCATGGTTGTCCTCGGCCCCTGGCCCATGTCGATATTGGCCAGGAGCAGATCCACCGTATCATCAGCATTCTTGCGGATCTTCACCTTCGCCTTGATAATCTTCTGCTCGCCGTCACCGGTAAAGCCGCAGCCGTGATTCATCAGAGCAAGGCCTATTCCTTTCCCGGGAACATCCGCGTACTGCTTCCGTTTGCGGCGGAAATCCGAAACATTCATGGCCTTTTCAATAAGTTGATCAAGGATCACCTCTTCCCGGATAGTTCCCCCGGTTATGGTAGGGTCACCTTTTTTCAGCAGGTAGGGAAGCCGGAATTTCAGCGTATCTTCGCCAAACTCCCGGGAAGCTTTGGTCATGTGCATCTCCAGGGCATGCAGAGCCTGGGGTGCGCCGAAGCCCCGGAATGCACCTGAAGGAACCGTGGATGTAGCCACGGCCCTGCCCCGTACCCGGGCGCTGGGAAAATTGTAGACGCCGTTGGAGGTGAACACCGCCCGCTGAAGGACAATAAGGGAGTAGCTCTCGTAAGCCCCGCCGTCAATGATAATGTCAAAATCCAGGGCGGTAATCCGTCCGGACTCATCATGGGCGGTTCGAACCCTTGTGCGGGAAGGATGCCGCTTGGAGGTGTATGCTAGATCCTCAGTGCGGTCAAAGATCATCCTTAAGGGTTTTCCTATTTTAACTGCCGCAGTAACCAGAGGTCCCGCCATAATCTCGGGGTAATCCTCCTTGCCTCCGAAGCCGCCTCCGGTGGTGGTCTGAATGACCCGGACATCAAATCCGTCGCCAAGGACAACTTCGGCGGAGTGTTTAACATAATAGGGACACTGCATGGTGCCCTGGACAACAACTTTCTTTCCGTTTTTCTCGGTCCAGGCCATGAGCCCCTGGGGCTCCATATAGAGCTGTTCCTGAAAGCCCGTGGCGTATGTACCTTCAACAATGCGGCTTGCCTGCCGGAATGCCTCGTCGGGATCGCCTTTAACAAGATTAAGGTCGGCATAGATGTTATTGTCACCATGCATGGCACCGCCGCGGCAGGCAAGGCCGTCATCGGGGGTAACCGCCGGTTCTTTTTCGGTGTACTCCACGGAGATTCCCGACAAAAGCTTATCCACCACCTCCGGATCCGGTCCCGCCAGGAGCAGGATAATCTGACCCTTGTAGCGGATTTCGGTCTCCGCGAAGGCGGGCCAGTCGTTTTTTATCAGGGCTATGTAGTTTTCCCCGGGAACATCCCGGTAATCCACCGCAAAATAACCATCCGGCAGTTCCGGAAGATGGATAGCAGTAATAGTACCTCTGGTAAAAGGAGAGCGGTAAAACCGGGCGGTGAGAAAATCCTGATGAGGAAAATCTGCGATATAGGCAGCCGCCCCGCCGGCCTTCTCCTTCCCGTCCGGCCGCGGTATGGACTTACTTATAGGATGAACATTCTGCACTATATTCTCCCCCGCTGTTCCAGCCCCTTCCGGGCTCCGTCAATATCCTTGAGACCGCTGCCGGTAACCAGAACAACAACACTTGCATCAATATCTATCTCACTCATAAGCTGCTGAAATCCCGCCCAGGCGGCTGCTGCAGCGGGTTCTGCAAAGAGTCCTGCTCCGGAAGCCAGCAGCCCCTGAGCATCAAGTATTTCATCATCCGCAACAGTAACGGTAATGCCGTCATGCCGCTGAAGCCTTTCCAGAGCAAAGAGGCCGCCCCGGGGTACATCCACCGAGATGGAATCCGCCAGGGTGGTTGACGGTACGGGTTTCCGGAAGCCCCCGGATTTAAGCGCCCGGTGAATTGCCGAGGAGCCCTCTGCCTGCACAGCCACCACGGTTGGCATCCTGTCGGAAAGGCCCAGGCTCATCAGATCTTCAAATCCCCGGTAGACACCGGAGAGGATTACCCCGTCACCGGCGGAGACAAACAGATAATCCGGCACCCGGTTCCCGAGCTGCCTGAATATTTCAAGGGATACACTCTTTTTCCCCTCGATTGTCAGGGGGTTATGACCGGTATTGCGGCTCATGACGCCGTCCATACCGGCTTCTTCAAGAGCGAGGTCGTAGGCCTTATCGTAAGTTCCGTCGACCTTGACCAGATCAGCACCATACTGCAGGGCCTGTATCAGCTTGGCAGGAGGTGCTGCCGCAGGAAGAAAAAGGCGGATATCCAGGCCGGAAGCTGCGCCGATTCCTGCCATGGATGATCCCGCATTGCCGGTGGATGCAAGCACAATACGCTTGATCCCGACACTGCGGGCATAGGCTGCCACCAAGTAACTGGCCCGGTCTTTCAGAGACCCCGTGGGGTTAAGACTGTCATCCTTGATA
Source organism: Marispirochaeta sp. (assembly GCA_963676835.2). Classification (GTDB taxonomy): domain Bacteria; phylum Spirochaetota; class Spirochaetia; order JC444; family Marispirochaetaceae; genus Marispirochaeta. The sequence continues at coordinate 1,510,198 of CAXXFF010000002.1, read as the reverse complement.
AACAGGTTATTGAATCCTGTCTCCTTCCGCAGTCCGGCGGGTTCCCAAAGAGGAGTGTTTCCCACCGGGGCCGGAGGAAACCAGCGCCGCTCCACCGGCAGCAGATCCAGAGGATCCCAATCCTTAGCCGGGGAGCCGGAAAGTGAAAACTCCAGTATTCCCTTTAAGGGCTGGTCCGCTTCCTGCTCAGCAGAACATACCGGACAGAGCATTGTTTCGTGACTGAAGCTGTATTCCCGGCCGCAGGTACTGCAGCGGCATCCGAAGGTAATCATCAGCCCTTCTGCTCCTCCAGCATAAAGGGCAGCATGGCGTAGAATGCAGAGCAGACCTCAAGATCCGCCACCCGGGTTCTCTCATTGGGAGCATGGGCCTGATTTTCATCCCCCGGGCCAAAGCCGATGGCGGGAATTTTATGACGCCCCGTGGAAGCAACCAGGTTTGTACTGAAGGTCCATTTATCGATGACCGGCTCTTTACTCCAGAGTTTCTTGTATGCCTTACGGGCCCCCTGCACCAGGGGATGATCTTCATCGATTTTCCAGGTGGGAAAATAAAGCTCCTGGGAATAATCCATATCCTTCCAGCCCCGCTTGGCATAATCCGGCATGGTAACCTCTATGGCTGATTCGTCTTCGCCAATAGCCTTTGCAGCCGCCTCTTTCACCTGACGGATAGCGAGTTCCTTGTCCTCTCCCCAGGTAAGGCGGCGGTCCATATACAGCATTGCCTGATCGGGTACCGCACACTGGGAGGGTCCGCGGACATCCATCTGGCTCACAACAATAGTTCCCTTGCCCAGGAAATTGTCGTCATCCGGTTTAAGCGACTCATTCAGCTCCTCTATTGCAAGAGCAACCCGGCTTGCTTTGTAAGCAGCACTTACTCCCCGTTCCGGAGCAGAACCATGGGCTGAAACCCCCTTCATCCGGGCAACCATTTCCATCCGGCCCCGGTGTCCCCGGTAGATACGGCAGCTTGTGGGTTCGGTGGAGACAATGAACTCAGGCTTGAAGTTTTCCTCTTCAATGAGGTATTTCCAGCACATACCGTCGCAGTCCTCTTCCATAACGGTAAAACTGAACCAGACACTGAAATCACCATCGTAGGCAAGTTCCTTGAGTATCCGCCCTGCGGTAAGCATGGCAGCAGCTCCGCCTTTCTGATCGGAAGCACCCCGGCCGTAAACATAGCCGTCGGAAATCTCTCCGGAGAAAGGATCCTTTTCCCAGATAGAAGGGTTACCGACTTCTACGGTATCAATATGAGCGTCAAAGGCTATTACCCGGGGGCCGGAACCTATTCTGGCAAGTACACTTCCCAGACCGTCTATCCTGACTTCATCGAAGCCGAGGGTGCCGCAGATTTCCCGCAGTCGCAGGCAGATATCCTCTTCCTGAGAGCTGTAAGATTTTATCTTAATCAGTTCGCTCAAGAGCTCTGCTGTATCATCTCTGTAAGTTTCTGCAAGTTTAAGTATCTTTTCCGCGTTCTTCATATCCAACTCCTGTTTCTCTTGTATTTTCTCTTTTTATAAGCCCTCAGGCTTCTATATTTACGCTTCTATTGAGTTCATCCGTTCCCAAAGCCGTGAAGCCTGAATACGGGCGTCTTCATAAATACCGCTTACATACATGGGAAATTTCCGGTTCTCCATGACAAAGCGGCCTCCGATAATGACCGATTCCACCATGCCAGATCCCATGCCGAAGACCATGTGTCCTGCAAGGTTTTCCGGGGCAAGCGGTGTGGGGGCCTGATAATCCGCAATCACAAGATCGGCAGCATAGCCGGACTCCAGCCGGCCGAAGGGCCTGCGGTAGACCTGTTCCAGTATCCGGTTTCCCGCTGCCAGGGCGGAAAGAAAATCTCCAGGCCACCAGGCACCGCCGGCATCCTTATGCTTGAAATAAGCTGTCTGAATCTCGCTGATCATATCCGATCCAATACCGTCGGTACCAAGGGCGAGATTCTTATACAGCGGCAGGCGGCTGTTATAGCCCACACCGTTATTCATATTTGACCGGCTGTTGTGAACAAGAAAGCTTCCTTTTTCGTTAATCAAATCAACTTCCTGATCATTCAGAAACACCCCGTGTACAAGCAGGGTCTTATCCGTCAGCAGTCCGAAATCATCAAGCCGAAAGGCAATATCTTTGCTGTAATTTATATGTGAATGGGAAACATCCCAGCGGTCCTCTGCCACATGGCAATGAAAACCCCGGCCGCTGGAACTGCAGACATCGGCAATCCTTTTCAGCCCCTCATCGGGGAGCGTACAGGGAGCATGACCACCGACATGAGCCTCTGTAAGCCCCGACCATGTTCCTGCTTTTTTTTCTTCATCAATCTGTTCAGCAAAGCGGCGGTTTTCTTCTATCCCTTCAAGCATTGCATCAGGTCCGTGCCTGTCAGTCACCTCGTAGCAGGTTGCTCCCCTCAGGCCTGTCTCTTCAAAGGCGCGTTTCAGCACCGACAGGGAACCGGAGATAAAATCAGGACTGGCATGATGATCGATAACCGCAGTGGTTCCGTTTCTGATGGCATCAAGAGAACAGATCATCCCCGATGCTTTAAGGATGGGCTCATCTATGCCCCGGTCGAGACGCCACCAGAGCTGCTTCAGGACAGAGACGAAATCCGGGGTGGGCCCGATATCCGCCATAATGCCCCTGGAAAGGCCGGAATAGAAATGGTTGTGGCTGCAGACAATCCCCGGAAACAGCAGCTTGCCGGTACAGTCGACGGTTTTTTCAACCCCGTCTTCAGAAAGCGATGGCCCGACCTTAACAATCCGGTCACCATCAACCAGCACATCTTCACCTTCACGGATACGGGGAGGATCAAACTCCACCAGCAGGGCATTCTTTAACAGTCTCATCTTGGAACTCCCGGTACAGCAGGCTCAACCGGCCCGAACAGATGGGGCCTTGAGCTTTTCAGAATAGTAAAAAGTGAGAAGAATCTTCCCCGGTCGGTATCTGCAGAAGCTTCCTTTTCAGCCTGTTCAAGACTGAGCTTCTCTTCCTCGCCGTCAAAGCGGACCTGCAGATCTTCACCTATCCAGAGCCAGCCGGGGTTGGTACTGTTACGAAAATCCTCTTCCGTGCTGAACACAGTGGGCTTATCCATGTAAGGCCGTCCCTCCCAGGGACAGAAATGCCCGCAGTTGCCGCACTCGTTACAGTAGGCATCCACATGGACAATCTGAAAAGGATCGGCAAACAGGGGATGATCTTCGGTAGCAACGGTAATATTGGCCCGGTTAGGACAGACATCCACGCATTTATTGCAGATAAAATCACATTCAAGGCAGCGGGATTTCTCCCGGGCGGCAAACTCGGGGACCTCATAGCTGGACCGGGGATCCGGTTGCTGCGAAAGAGAGCCCTTCTTGACCCGAATATCCTCCTGCCGTTCTGCAGGATCCATAAAGGGGATCATTTCTCTGCGTTCCCACTCGCTGTCCGCTTTACGGCAGATTACATCCGCAGCCCGCCGACCTTCGGATATACAGTTTACAATGGTAGACGCTCCGGTACGGCTGTCACCGATAAGGAAAACACCTTTAAGGCCGGTTTCTCCTCCCTCTGCGGTTTCAACCATACCGGAGGGATCGGGCTCCAGACCGGCACTTTTCAGTGTTTCCGCATCCGGATCATCGCCGATGGCATAGACAATACTGTCTACTGCAAGGCTTTCGGTTTTTTCTGTCGGTACCGGGCGCCGGCGTCCGGATGAATCCGGCTCACCGAGCTCCATAACCCTCAATGTAAGGGTTCCGTCTGAATCGAAGCGTTCAGGATTCCGCAGCCAGCGGAATCCCACCTGATCTTCCTGGGCATACTCGTACTCTTCACGGCTGGCAGGCATCTGCTCAAAGGCTCTGCGGTAGACAATAGAGACCTCTTCCACGCCCCGGCAGCGCAAAGCAGACCGGGCACAGTCCATGGCAGTATCCCCGGCGCCGATAACAACAACCCTGCGGCCCATATCGAGCTTTGAGGCGTCCCGGTTAAACTGGGTAAGAAAGGAGAGGGAAGGATATACCTTCCGGTTATCCCCCTCTATGGGAAGCTTCCTGGTTCTGTAGGTACCCAGTCCAAGCACAATATAACTGAATCCCTCCGCCTCAAGGGAAGGAATATCTATTTTCTCATCAACGCCGAAGCGGAACTCAACCCCGTGATCCCGGATAAAATCGATATCCCGGTCTATGGCCTCCCGGCTTATACGGAACCAGGGCACAACATAGCGGACAACCCCGCCGGCGTCGGCTTCCCGCTCCAGGACGGTTACGGAAAATCCTTCCCTGGCCAGGAAATAGGCGGCGGAAAGACCGGCAGGACCTGCTCCGATTACGGCAATCCGCTCTTTATGTTTCACCTCGGGACGTATCCAGCGGCGCCGGAATTCCTCGGATCCTTTTTCCACAGCAATCTTTTTGATTTCCCGGATATTCAGACAGCCCTCATAGTCCAGCCTAGTGCAGACCAGCTGACATTGATGATCACAGATGTTTCCGGTTATTGAAGGAAGGGCGTTGCGCTCATAGATACACTCCAGGGCTTCACCATAGCGGCCTTCTCCAACCAGCCGGATATACTCGGGGATATGCTGATTTATGGCACAGGCGGTAACACAGGGGGCGACATAGCAGTCGGTAAGGGGAAGTTCCCCCGGGTTATAAACTTCATCGGTGCCCCGGAAATCCTTATGCAGAGTCCGGTCTTTCTTTGATGCCACAGCAAGAGAGGAGAGTGCCTGAACATCAATGGCACCCCGTTTCCAGTCGGCATCGGTCATTTCGTCCAGCAGGTCTGCTATCTGGCCCTGACGCATATAGCCCCCGGGTTTGAGCATATCAGTCGCGAGGGTCACCGGCCGGATACCGGTTTTAAATACAGCCTCTGCGTTGGCAGCGGTAATTCCGCCGGAATAGGAAATAGGCAGGGTTCCGTCAAATTCTTCAGAGAGTCTGGCCGCAAGGGTAATAGAAAGCGGGAAAAGGGCTCTGCCGGAGAGGTACATCTCATCCCCGGGCAGCACCCCGCGGATATTGCGGTTGGCCAGGGTATTGGTGAGCTTAACGCCGAACTGCCTGCCCTCTTTCTGTGCAAGATCCCGAAGGCTGTTCAGGATACTCAGGGCACGGTCATACTGGAGATCATGGCTGAAGCTCTCCCGGTTCAGTTCAACATAACCGTAACCGAGTCCGGAGAGTATCTCTTTTACCGTATCAAACCCCAGCAGGGTAGGATTCAGTTTAACATAGGTATCCAGTTTCTGTTCCGTAAGCATGTAGGCGCAGATGGCTTCAATCTCATCAGGCGGACAGCCGTGCATGGTGGAAAGGGTAACAGAGCGGAAGATTTCCCCGGGAACAGTAAACCCGGCAAGCCCCTCGGCCTTTGCTTCCAGTGAAGTTCCTGCAATAAGTCCCGGGACCAGATCCCGTACTTCCTGAATCCACTCTGCAAGAAGCGGCTCCCCGGAAGAATCCTTCATCCGGGCTATATAGCGCTGCATGGGTTCGGTTTTTATGCCCGCCATATCATAACCCACACTCATGTTGAAAATAAAAGACCGCCCCTTGAAGGAGCCGTTAAGATCAAACAGATAATCCGCCAGATGAAGCAGAACCCATGCCCTGGCATACTCCCGCCAGGCCTCTTCCAGAGCAAGTTCGGTACTCCACTCAGTGTTGTATCCCTCATCGGCGGCATCGATACAGGGTTTTTCAATCTCCAGAGAATCCAGTATCTGAACGGTCTTGAGCTCTATAAAACGGCTTCCCGTAAGATAGGAACTGAAGATATTCCCCGCCAGCTGGGTATGAGGTCCCGCAGCGGGCCCCAGAGCGGTTGCGCATGATTCACCGAATATCTGTATCTTCCGATCGCCTGTTTTGCGGTACCAGGAACTCTCGGGAATATCAAAGATGGAACGGGAGGTACGGTATTCCTCGAAAATGCGTTCCAGAAGTTCTGCAAAGGGTATCAAGCGCATCTTGTCGCCCATAAAATCTCCTTATATTCAGTTCGCGGGCCGGATAAAGCTGCCCCAGCCCTGATGTAAAGCACTGTTCTTACTGCGGTCATAGACAACCTTTCCCCGAACCAGGGTCTTTTCCACCCTGCCCCGGAAAACGGTGCCTTCAAAGGGAGTAATTTTTCCTTTGGAAAGAAAATCTTCTCCCTGTACTGTCCAGTTCTTATTCGGATCGATCATGACAAGATCAGCATCCTTGCCGATTTCGATTGATCCCTTGCGGTCAAAAAAACGGTACCGCTTTGCGGCTCCCTCGCTGATTATCTCCAGAAAGCGGGAAAGCCGCAGTTCCCCTGCAGTAAAAAGCTCTGAGTAGAGATAGGGAAGAATGGTCCCCGTGCCTGCGATGCCGGCGGAATTGCACCAGATGTCACCGGGAGCCTTCTCTTCTTTTGTTCCCGGAGCATGATCGGAGGTAACAAAGGAGAGCGTGCCGTCTTTCAGAAATGCGTGCAGCTGCCGCTGGTTACCATCGGGTTTTATGGGAGGAGATATTTTCAGAGCCGCTCCCTGAGCCAGAAAATCATCAAGATTAAAAGCAAGATACTGGGGGCAGGTTTCCCCGGTAAGCACAGCCTCTTTATCTCCGGGACGAAAGGTGTTCAGCATTGCCGCCGCTTCCGCGGAACCGATATGTACGATATGCAGGTTCCCGCCGGTTTCCTTAAGAATCCGGGCTGCACTGGAAACCGCAAGAACTTCAGCAAGTTCGGGCCGGGCATCGTACCATTGACGGGCAGAGGTTCCTTCCTTCTTATAATACTCAGAAGCATTGTCCACATACTCCGCATCTTCAGCGTGGAGAAGAATAATAACGCCTAAATCTCTGGCAGTCTCAAGTACTTTACGGAAACGGAAATGATCCAGGGCCCCCCAGACATCTTCCATACCGGAGACTGAGTATACCTTATAGCCCATGACATCACGGCTGATGGAAGCCATGGCTGCTTCGTATCCGGAATCAAAAAGCTGCCGTGATACTCCACCGAAAAAGGCAAAGTCAATGTGAGCCTTGGGCTGCACAATTTCGAGTTTGTTTTTTAGACTTGCTGCATCGGTAACCGGCGGAACCGAGGTGCAGGGCATATCAATAATTGTGGTAATTCCGCCGGAAGCTGCAGCGGCGGTACCGTGGAGAAAATCTTCCTTTTCTGTATATCCGGGATCGTAAAAGTGAACATGAGGATCGATGCCTCCGGGGAGAACATGCATACCTGAAGCGTCAATAATATCGGGCCCGGTGAGATCCCGGCCGATTTCTGCAATCTTCCCGTTTTCCAGGCGGAGATCTTTCTGGAGAAACTCATCTTCCCCGGAGAAAGCGACAAGACCGTTTTTTACGATCATACGACACCCCTTTAACAGTTCCATACAGTAGAGAACTGATCTGAATAGCCAATCTGTAAATACAGATAAAGCTACTCTTTTTGGGTTTAACCTGAAAAAAAGAATAGGAAAAATCAGTTCAACTGCACGTGACAGCTTAACTTTATCGTGTTCCCGCAGAACCTTTTAAAATCATAGTAAAACTCGACAGAAAAGCTGTCAAGTTTTCTCAGGCTTTTCCCTCCCTATAGAGACTGAATAGAGACTGAATAGAGGCTGAATAGGGGCTCAAATAAGTAGTTATAACTTTGCAAACCTTCCCGTTTGATCAAGCCGCCTCTTCCCGGTTACCGGAAGGGCTTTTTTATTGCGCAGCATGAAAGAGAGAAGTATCCTTAATATAAGACAGAGGGGGCGCAGCATGGACAGAAAACGGCTGATCGATGTGGCCATGGGACGCAGGAAAGCGGACCTGGTGCTGAAAAACGGACTGATTGTTAATGTTTTTACCCATGAAACAATAGAGGCGAGCCTTGCGGTTGATCAGGGAGTTATCGCCGGCATCGGCGCCTACGAAGGGAAAGAAGAGAAGGACCTTCACGGCAAATACCTTATTCCCGGACTGATTGACAGCCATGTGCACATTGAATCTTCCCTGCTTTCCCCGGAACAGTTTGCCCGTATTGTTGTTCCCCGGGGAACAACCACGGTCATTGCCGACCCCCACGAAATTGCCAATGTAGCCGGCCTGGCGGGCATCCGCTATATGATAAACGCCTCCGGAAACCTTCCCCTGAATGTCTATTTTATGCTTCCTTCCTGCGTACCAGCCACGGGCTTTGAAAATGCCGGAGCAGTGCTGGATTCGACACTGCTTGCAGAGCTGATAGATGATGAAGCAGTACTTGGCCTTGGGGAGATGATGGACTACCCGTCGGTGGTTAATGGAGACTCTGAAACTCTTAAGAAAATTGCGATAGCAGCGGATCGTGGAAAACCCATAGACGGACACAGCCCCATGCTGGAAGGGAAGGCTCTCTCGGCGTACAGAGCGGCAGGGATCGAAACCGACCATGAATGCTCCACCCTGGAGGAGATGCGGGAACGGCTTCGCCTCGGGATGCGGGTTCTTATCAGGGAAGGCTCTGCCGCAAGAAACCTCTCCTCCCTGGTCAAAGGGGTGGACGGCAGCACCTCCCGGCGCTGCTCTTTCTGCACCGATGACAAACAGCCGGAAGAGATATTCAGCGAAGGCCATATAGACCACAACCTGCGCCTTGCCATTGAAAACGGGCTGGACCCGCTGACGGCAATTCAGATGGCAACCATTAATGCCGCCGAAGGCTACGGACTCAAACAGAAAGGAGCCCTGGCCCCCGGCTACGATGCCGATATTCTGGTGGTAGATAACCTCCGCAGCTTTACCCCCCTGGAGGTGTACAAGAAAGGCAAGCTGGCAGCAGAGAATCTCACCCCCCTGTTTTCAGTATCAGAACCGGATATACGTACCGTATCCGGCAGTGTACAGGTAAAAGAGCTTGCCGGAGAGAGTTTCCGGCTGCCCCTTACAAGCGATCTGGTCCATATAATTCACCTGCACCCGGGCTCTCTTATAACGGAAAAAGCTGTACGCAAGGTTGAAGTTAAAGACGGGGCCTTTGTTTACAGCCCCAAACTGGATATCGCCAAACTGGCGGTAATAGAACGGCATAAAGGTACCGGCAATATCGGCCTCGGACTGGTGGAAGGGTTTCAGTTGAAAAACGGTGCCCTGGCCACAACCATTGCTCACGACTCCCACAATCTTATAGTGATAGGGGATAATGATGAAGACATGCTGATTGCCGCAGAAGCGCTGATCCGCTGTCAGGGAGGCATGACCATTTCCTCCGGAGGCACCATTGCAGGAACACTGGAACTCCCCATTGGTGGACTCATGTCCAACCGGACAGGGGACGAAGTAAACCGGCAGCTGGCAGAATTAAACCGGATCGCCTGGGAAAAACTGGGCATAAGCAGGAAAATCGATCCCTTTATGAGCCTCTCTTTTCTGGCCCTGCCGGTTATTCCGGAACTGAAGCTCACCGACATGGGGCTTTTTGATGTTACCCGGTTTGACTTTATTCCCCTGGAAGCAGAATAAAGAAGCAGAAAAAAAGGCCGCCCGCAGCCGGACAGCCCTGTGTAATGAACATTCAACCAATGGCTTACATTGGATCTACAAATGCGCCGAAAATCCATCCGTCAAGCTGGGAAATATAGTACCAGTTTGCAGTAACACCGCCCACGGTATAGGCGTTGACTGTCCTTTTTGAGATTTCTACTCCATCGCCGGAGTTCAGCTGGGCGACTACAGTAGTGCCCTGCTCATAAGGATAATCCCGGACATTCACATTGCTGTCATTGAGAACCCCGCTGAAGGTAAAATCCTCAACCTCCCTGGTGGGCAGCTTAATTGCTGTATCCTCTTTTGCAGTACTGCTGACTGCAGGAGCATCGCCTTTCATGGAGTTCATTTCATTGGTGATCTCTTTCATAAAGGCAGCACTCTTTGTATCGTAAGCGGCTTTCAGCAGCTCCTTTTTCTGGACCTCAGCATTGGGACCCTCGAAGGTAGAGGCAAGAAACAGATAGCGGGCGGCATCAACATCAATCTCTTTAAAAGAAATATCCTCTGCCTTCAGAAACTTACCGGTGTAGGATTTATCCTTAACCTCATCCCAGGCAATAAACTCGACAAAGCTGTCTGTTTCATCGGGAACAGTGACAACCAGGGTTCCCCGGCTGATTATATCCGAAGAAGGGTCGATTACTTTGGCGGAGTTATACACAACGGCCTCATAACTGGTTACCACGCCGAGCTTTCCGTTCGGAACAAACCATTTCTGCGGAATCCAGGCCTCTTTACCATCCTGATTCTGAATCTTCACGTAGGTAACAGCCTGGCCGCCGGAGGTCTCCGCCTCGGCGCTTTCATTCAGAGAGCTGATTTTCTCTCCATAAACCAGTCTGAGATCTCCGGTTTTGAATTTCGACTTTGACTCATCCGCGGGAATCTGGGTAATCAGGTCGTAAACGGCATTGAAGGAAGGTACAGCTTCCGGCTGGTCCGAAACAGCAACATCCGCTTTGGGAGTACATCCCATAATCAGAACACTTACACATACAACAATTGCATAAAACACAGTTTTAATATTCATGCTTCAATCTCCAGGTTTTTGGCAATCTTATCAGTTTTACGGAAAATGTCCAGCAATAACAGGATTGAATATTATTTGCGATGTCTCCTTCCGTTCATTAGACTCAAGGGAGACCTGCATCAGAGAGGAAGCATAGTGTGACCAGCAGAGAGTCTCCGAAAAAGAAAGTCCTTGATAAGTCAGAAAAAACAGGGCTTATCCTGCAAACCGCAAGATCGATGATATCCGTGGTTCTCCTGGGGATAATCTTTTCCCTCCTGTTAATACTTGTCCCGGAAAAAATGCAAAAAACCGCATTAATACAGACACAACAGCAAAGCATACAGCTGGTATCCGACAGTATCGAAGCTGAGCTGAGAAAGATAACCGCCGATACTCACTTTCTCAGTAAAATCGATCACATCCACTATTTTTACACTCCTGTACCGGAAGATTATGAGCGTGCATATCTGGATATCACCGCAGATATGACCAGCTTTATCCACGATCAAAAGGTATATGATCAGTTCCGCATCATTGACAATCAGGGTATGGAGCAAATACGTATAAACCTCAACAGAGGAAGTCCGGTTGTGGTACCGTTATCAGAACTACAGGATAAAAGCGAACGCTATTACTTCACCGATACTATGAAAACAGTACAGGATGAGGTATACATCTCCCCCTTCGATCTGAATATTGAGAATGGCTGCATTGAAACCCCGAGAAAACCCATGATACGAACCGCAACCCGGCTGTTTGACAAAAACGGACAGTCCAGGGGGATTTTGATTCTCAACTACCTCGGACAGAATCTGATGGACAGAATTGATAATTCAGCCGCCCTGGGAGATCTTCAGTTCTGGATGATTAACGACCAGGGCTACTGGCTGAGGGGTCCGGAACCTGCAGATGAATGGGGATTTATGTTTGATGACAAACAGACAACAACCCTGACAACCCGTTATCCGGAGGCGGCAGAAAGAATTCTGAATAATGATTACGGCGAGATAGAAACCGACAGGGGACTCTTCACCTTCGCCACCATTAATCAGGAATCCCTGAATCTTCAGACCACATCATACAGTGTCAAATTTGCAGAAAACTGGAAATGCATCCTCTTCCTGGATTCTTCAGTTCTCAGCAGCGCCAACAGGCTGCTGACCTTACCGGTACTGGCAGGGTTTGTGCTTTTTCTATTAATCAGCTCTTATCTGGTCTGGGTACGGAATCGGACCGCCTACCTTCAGCAGTTGTATACAGAGGAGATGGAGAAAGCCAAAGAAGCTGCAGAAGCCGCCAACAGAACCAAGTCAGTTTTCCTGGCAAACATGAGCCACGAGATCCGTACACCCATGAATGCGGTGCTGGGTTTTACCGAAATACTCAGGCAGGATGAACACGACCCCCTCAAGCAGAAATACCTCAAGGCTATACATTCAAGCGGAAACTCCCTGCTGTCCCTGATAAACAGCCTGCTGAACCTGTCAAGGATTGAAGCAGGCAAGCTGGAGCTGCATCCCGAAGCGACAGATGTTACGGCACTCATAGAGGAGCTGCGGTATATCTATACTCCGGCAGCGGCGAAGAAAGATCTCTGGTTTGCCGTAAATATCGGAGAAAAGATACCGGAACTGCTTATCCTTGATCAGGAGAGACTACGGCAGATCATCATTAATCTGATTGCTAATGCCATTAAATTCACCCGGAAGGGCGGAGTTGCACTTTCAGTGGATTATGCGGAGGGGATCCTCACAGTCAATGTCCAGGACACCGGCATAGGCATTACTCCCGACGAGCAGGAGCGTATTTTCAGGCCCTTCGAGCAGAGTACCAGCCTGCAAAACAGATCGTACGGAGGCACAGGGCTGGGCCTCTCCATATGCAGGCAGCTCGCCGGCCTTATGAATGGAGAAATACACCTTAAGAGCACACCCAACTCCGGCAGTACATTTACCCTTGTACTGCACAAAGTCCAACCTGCCCGAACTGCAGCAGACACGGCAGAACCTGATATAAACTACAGATCCATTCGTTTTAAACCGGCATCCATCCTGCTGGTAGACGATGTTCCGGCGAATAACCTGCTTATAGAGAGCTATCTGCATGAAAGCCCCATTCAATTCAGAACTGCTTCCAACGGACAGGAAGCACTGGAGATTCTAAGAATTTTTACACCCGATCTCATAATTGCAGATATAAAAATGCCGGTCATGGATGGAGTGGAATTGCTCACCTGGCTCAGGAACCGGAAAGAGACAACCTCGGTGCCGGTTATCCTGCTTACAGCCTCAACTGACAGAGAAGAACGGGAACGTCTGGAACCTGTATGTAATGCATTTATTCTTAAACCTGTTTCCCCTGCCCTGCTTATAGACGAGCTGAAAAAAATACTCTCCTTCGAAACGATAACCAGATCGGAAAATGATGAGATACCGTATCAGGCTCCGGCAGAATTTTCATCCCTGGAGCTTTCTACCATACTGCAAGAACGCTACCTGCCCAGACTGAATAAAATCGGCAGCAATCTGCTGGTAGATGAATATCTCGAAATAGCAGGAGAAATAGAACTGCTTGCTGAAGAACACCATGCTCCCCAGCTGCTCCCCTGGACACATGCTCTCACCCTTGCTGTCGCATCCTTCGACCCGTTACGTATTCAGGTATTACAGCATGAGTTCAGAAAACTGTTAAATACCCTTAACAAGGAAGCATCCGGCCAATGAGCAGACACCGCTGGAAAATACTTATTGTCGATGACAGCAGGGACGACCTGTTTATGCTGAACACTGTCCTGCATAAGGAAGACCACTGGATAGCCGCCGCCTTCAACGCAGCCGATGCCCTCACCATTCTGCATGAGTATTCAATAGACCTGATACTGCTGGATATTTCCCTTCCGGGAATAGACGGCATAGAATTCTGCCGGCAGCTTAAGGCGGATCCAGTTTATGCGACAATTCCAATTCTGTTTCTTTCCGCATCTGCAGATCAGACGGTAATAGATGATGCCCTGGAGGCCGGAGGGGCGGATTATATCAGTAAGCCTTTTGATCAAAGAGAACTGCTCGCCCGTCTGGAATCCCAGATCAAGCTGCTGAAAAATCGACGGCAGCTGGAACAAACGAATATCGACCTTTCATCAATTGTGCGGGAACGGACCAGAGAACTGAACACTCAGAATCTGGTCCTCGAAAAAACACTGCAGCAGAGGACGTTTCTTCTTCAGGAAGTTTATCATCGGGTCAATAACAATCTGCAGTTTATTCAGAGCCTGGCAGCAATAGACAAACCAAAAAATACGAACCAGGAAGTTACAGGATTTATAGAAAGATTCAATTCCCGTATTCGGACAATGGCTCAGATTCAAGGGCTGCTGCTGCATTCAAAAACCATGAACAGCATTGATATGACCGTTTTTATTTCCAGAATGTTCCTGGCTGAACGCAGAGACCGGAATATCGATAGAAATGATTGTAGTCTGGATCTTCCCGACCAGGCCCTGATTCTGGAGATCAATCAGTCTTTTACCTTAGGAATAGCCCTGACTGAGGTTTTTCGTAATCTCATTTCCCAAATAACCATGGGAAAAAAGAGAGAGAAATACCACATTTCCCTGGAGCATGAACAATCGGAGACCGGCATTGCACTGAGAATCAGTTTTGAGGGTGCATTCAGAGATTCATTCAAAAAAGGAACAATGAACCTGCCGGAAGGAACCGCCCTGCTTATAATTAAAAGCCTGATAGAAGATCAGCTTGAAGGCGAATACCGGATAAAAGAGAAAGAAACTCTGGAAATTTGTATGTCTTTTCCATATTGCAAGCTGGAAATGTTTCACTCTCTACCGTCAGACTGAATCAGAGGGACCTGTTTATTCCTGTACAATTGTTATGGTATGGGATTGATAGTACCCCTCCCCATCCATAACCGTCACAGAGTGTACCCCCGGGCCCGGGCTTATTTCTATGGTATGAAAACCACTTGTACTGCCCAGAAATTCATCGTCGAGATGCCAGAACAGCATTTCCTGCGGATTGGAATGAAAGGCCTCACACACAAGCTTCTCCCGTCCTGAACCAAAATCCAGGGGCAGGTAGACCGTATCTCCCCGGGCCGGGTTCACCAGAACCAGCCTGCCGTCGGCTCCATTTTGTGCAAGCTCCGGATGCAGCGGAGGCAGCCGGGAGTAATCTGCACTCCGTTTCAGATAGTACCACTCCATCTGGGGGGGCAGCACAAAGCGGGGCGTGCTGACAATACGGTCCGGGGAAAGGACCGAGCTGTCCACCTGATACAACCCGTCGGCGTCGGTATGAACAATACGGCAGTAGGGGCATACCCGGTTGGGTTTTGACGGCACTGCGGTATATTCCCGGTCAGTGCAGTAAGGACCTGCAAGATAACCGCTCTCGGCACAGGTTTCGACCTCAATAAAGCCTGCCGGTTTATGCAGTTCTTTCTCCTGTTCAACCAGATTGAAAAGATCAAAGAGAATCGGGGCCGCCGCCTCGGAGCCTTTCAATGCGGGATTACCATTTCCCCTGGCATTTCCTGCCCATACACCTATAGTCATATCTGCGGTAAGCCCTATGGACCAGGCATCCCGGTTGCCGTAGCTGGTTCCGGTTTTCCAGGCTATCCGGCGGGCGGAGGAGTAGGATTCCCAGGCTCCCTCTTCGCCGGGGCGGTCCAGCTGCTGCATGGCCTGCAGGGTCAGCCACCAGGCGGCTGAGCTTACTGCAGCACTGTCTTTTACATAGTCGGGAGTCCCCTCCCGCAGACGCAGGGTTTTATATGGCGGCCGCAGCGCTCCTCCGGAGGGAATCAACGCGGAGGTAAGCCCGGCATACATACCAACCAGATCATAGAGGATCCCTTCCGCTCCTCCGAGGATCAGGGTAATACCGTAACCATCGGCAGTCCTGTAGAGGGTACTCATTCCCAGCTCCTTCAGAACACCGTAGAAACGGTCCACCCCGTAATCCCGCAGCAGCAGAGCCATGGGAACATTAAGGGAGTGAATCAGGGCCTGATCCGCAGGCACCGCACCCCGGAACTCGTGGGTATGGTTTTCCGGCACATAGGTGCCGATCTTTACGGGAACATCCGGCACAAGCTGCCGGGGAAGGAGCATCCCGTCATCCATCATGGCCGCATAGAGAAAGGGCTTTAAGAGACTGCCCGTACTGCGGGGAGAGGAAACAATATCGACATGCCGGTCCTGCACTCCCGGATAGGTCAGATTTCCGATATAGGCACGGATTTCTCCGCTTGCCGTATCAGCCATCAGGGCCGCCGCATTCTCTACATCGTAGTTGTTCAACAGCCGTCCGTTTCGGTTCAGGATATCCGCGGCGTTTATCTGCAGGTTTCGATCTATGGTGGTAACAATTTTGCCCCCGTATTTGCGGAAGCCCCCATCTTCTGCGGAAAAGTAATCCATCACATGAGGCGCAAGATCATCCAGAGGATAGGGGGCGGAAGGAACCGGCTCGCTTTCTGCAAAGCGGAGATCCTCCTGACTGATAATGCCCGTTTCGGCAAGTCCTTCAAGAAGCCGGTCCCGCTTCTCTTTTAACAGGGCTCTGCCGGTTTCCAGATTGATGGCGGAGGGACTGTTGGGAAGCACCGCAAGCAGGGCCGCCTCGGCCCAGGAGATATTGTAGGGATCCCGGTGAAAATAGCGCCAGGAAGCCGCTTCAATTCCCACCACATTCCCGCCGAAGGGTGCGTTGGAGGCATAGACTGCGAGAAGATCATCCTTGCTGAAACGCAGGTTTGCCTGCAGGGCAAGGAGTGCTTCATAACCTTTCTGCAGCAATGTCCGCCCTGGATTCCCCAGGCTCATACGCATTACCTGCATGGTAATGGTGGAACCGCCGCTGACAACCTCCCCGGCTGCCAGATTATCCCGGAAGGCACGGAAAAGTGCCGGAACATCGATACCGGAGTGGGAATAGTAGCGGCGGTCTTCAAAACGGATCAGAGCCTGCCGGTATTTCTCAGGAAGGACTGATCCTGATTCTAACAAGGAGGGAAAGCGCCACTGCCCGTCGCTTGCAATCCGGGCGGAGAGAAGCTCCCCTTCCCGGTCAAGGAGAACCCTTGAATACCGGGGAGGAAAAAGCTCTGCCGGAAAGGCAGCCCACCAGATCAGCAGAATCAGTAGCTGAACCAGCAGGGGTGCAGCCATCAGCTTTTTGAGAAAGCTGTTATTCAATGCTGATCCACTGCCCCGGAACAACCGACTGAACATCCGGATTATACATAGCCTGGGTCAGTATCGGCGGCAGGTAGAACTTTCCGGCATATCCGGCATTTACATACAGGGTGAAGGTTTTTCTTTTCCGCCCCTCAAGATCAAAATAGGTATATACCCGGTCATCCCGGATATCCCGGTAGTCATACTCAGCCCGGGAAGAGGTATCCCCGGAGAGACGTTCATTAAAGATCTCAAACCCCGCGGGAAGCATATGGCTTAAAACCAGCTCTTCGTAGTTGGTACGGGTATTATTGTAAACCTCGATCTCTATTCTTATTTCATCTCCATGATAGAAGCGGTCCCCCGGAAGATCCCTTCCATCTTTATCCTTGTAGCGGACACTGGTTACCAGCCCCTGGTTTACCCCCTGCTCACTGCCCTGCCGGGGTACCCCTCCGGTAAGTATGCGGGGATAGATTCTTCGTCCCGAATTGTTGCGTATTTCAAGGTTTCCATTGAGACTGTTTCCAGGAGCTATGGGAATGGTGAGAACCGGCTTGTCCGTGGAGAAGGACTGACGGCGCCCGCCGTCCCAGACTATCTCCAGCGTCAGGGGTTCGTTCTTTGCATCGTCCATGCCGAACTTGGCCATGGCAAGCAGACCGTAGGCACAGGTCTGGGTGCTGAGAGATCTGTCCGAGGTCATTACACCTGAGATTTCCCGGGCAAGCCGGGCCGCCTGGGTGCGCTGGCCGAGTTCCACCAGGGCTTCCAGAATAAAGGCCCGGTCCCGGTCCCGGTTACCGAATGTGCCTGAATACTCAATATAGGAAGAGACATCCGTCCCCGCACCGGCCGCCAGTCTGCGTCCATCCTCTTTCAGGCCTGCCATACCGTATGCCGCAGCCAGCCGCCAGCGGGCCGCTTCCGGCAGGTTCCCGGTTTCCCTCAGCCGGTTCATGGCAGCGAAATCGGGACTTCCCGCCCGGGCAAGGGTATAAAGCCTGTAGGCCTGAATCATTTTATCCTGATCACGGCGGGGATAGGCTTCATTGGCCTTTGCCGCCTGAAAGCTTACCCAGCCTTCATAAAGATCTGCAGGCACCGCATATCCCCGGGCCTTAGCCTCTAGCATAAAATGGCCGGCATAGTTGGTTCCCCAGAGGCTGTCTTCACTCTGTCCCGGCCAGTAGGAGAATCCCCCCGAAGCTGTACGGAAGCCGGCCAGTCGTGAGATGCCCGCCTCAATATTGGCGCGGGCACTGCTTTTTTCAGCCTCGGTGAGGTTGGTCAGGTCCGACAGAAACAGCTGGGGAAATACAGATGACACTGTCTGCTCAATACAGCCATGGGGATAGCGGATCAGATACTCAAGCCTGCGGGAGAGATCCATGGGCGGAATAGCCGCCGCTTCCACAGTAAGGGTGTTTGATCCGGGTATTCCGAAAAACTCTATAAACCGGCTGTCTGAACTGTCGGGATCGAGGCTGATATCCTGAACCGCCACCTGATGCAGCTCAGGTGCCGGGCTGCGTACCTCAAGGGGAATACGGCTGACAGCAGTGTGCCCTCCTCCCTTAGCGGTTATTACAATAGAGCCGAACCCGAGGCTGTCGGCGGACCTTACGGAAAAGCTCTCTTCATACTCCCCGGGCTTTTCAATGGCAACAAGCTTTCTCGAACTCTGGTTGATGGAAAACGGCCCCTGAACCTCTATGGCAAGACTTGCACCGGACATGGACTCTCCCAGGGCAAAGAGAGAGACAGGAATATCAAAGGTTTCATTGGGACTGACCACCCGGGGGGCGGTACCTACAACCATAAGATCCTTTTTAACGGGCACCTCTTTTTCCACAGAACCATAGGCCCCCCGGTCGGCCGCCACAAGCATTACCCTTACTGCCCCGACATACTGGGGAAGTTTGATCTGATGTACCTTTGTTTCCCCCGCGGCTATGGATGAAGGGGGAATAAACAGGGCTACCGGTTCAAAGCGGTTCTGTTTCTTCTTTCCGGCACCGGCCCCCTCGTCACCACCACCGATTGCCAGCAAGGTGTTCAGTTCTCCCGAGTAGGCACCGGCGACATAGTCATAAATATCCCAGGTTTTCATACCCGATGCCCTTCGGCGGAATATTTCCGTCCGGGGGTCGGGAGTCTGAAAACGGGTAATACCCAGAAGACCTTCATCCACAACCGCAAGGGTGTAAGCCATGGCACGGCCGTGTTCTTCAGAAACACGGATGGAGATCAGGCTGCCGGGTTCGTATACGTCATCGGTAATAATTTTCGGAGAAATTACCGTAACCGGGTCCTCAACCGTCACCGGAACCACACCGTAGGTTCTAATGGGCCTGTCATTGACAGTCTGCATATGGGGCTGCACATAGAGGACATGGACATAAATATTGGGAGCCATGCTGTGTTCTGCACGGAAAGTGTAGTCCGTAGTGTTTGCAGAAGTATCAATCCAGCGGCTCTCAACAATCTGCTGATCCGCTTCGATGGTTACCAGGGCTTTACCGTCGCCATCGCTGGGAAAACTGACAGTCACCTCTTCTCCCACGGTGCAGGCAGTCTTGTCAGCGCTGAGAACCAGCATGGAGGCGCTGCCCATCCCCTCTTTCTGCCCCTTGCCGGCCCAGCCGGGCCAGTCAATATAGACAATTTTACCGGTAACATGGCCGGAAGACCTGTCGGTGGCCCGGATAAGGTAACGGCCCCACTCGGGGTAGTGGAGCTGGAATGTCCAGGATCCACGGCCGTTGCTTATATCAATTTCATCTTCCAGCCGTACCGTATAAGAGCGGCGGCGCATAAAATTGGAAAGATTCTCTTCATCCGTCTCCCACCACCAGCGCCAGTTGAGTTTAATCAATTCAACCTTTACCCGTCCGCTGGAAACCCGGCTGCCGTCTTTGTTCAGCAGGGCAATATCTATTCTCTGATCCTCATCGGTTAAGAGCATGCCTCTGGCGGCATCCCCTTTGGGTACCTTGATTCCCGCATACTGATCATAAGGATCAAAGGGGAAACTTACATATTCACTGGAATAGCTGCCGCCGGTTTCGTACACCCGGGTGCTGGCTGTGGCAGTAAGTCTTCCGGGAGCATCGTTAATACGCACGGATTTGCGTATCTGAGCCTTTCCATCCTCATCAAGATTGCCGGAAAAAATCGATTCCCGGTCAGAGAAGAACTGACCTACAGGATCATCAAAGACATACTCACTGTAGCCGGGGAAACTGGTCTGTGCGGGAGAAAAACTCATATCAACACTGGCTTTCAGGTCTGAAGCGATTGCACCGTGAAGCCAGACAGAAGAGAGGGTTCCCGAGAGGATTCCGTTGCTTAAAGCCTCCCCGGCGCCTCCTGCAGAGGCAAGATCAAGCATAATTTTAAGACGGTTGGGCATAACCGACTCAACCTTTACGGTTTTTTCAAAAACCTGCCCACCCAACCGAAGCCTCATGGTCCAGTTACCCGTCTGGGCATCGGCGGCAAAATCTATAGGGAAATAGTAAAGACCGCCTTCGTTGTCGGTAACTGTCCGGCTCTCCCGGACACTTCCCCGGGGATCGGACAATTCCATTACTACCGGATGATTATGGGGTATAACCCTCTGGGGGTCATGGAGCATAAAACTCATGTGGGCCGTATCTCCCGGCCGCCAGACTCCACGGTCTCCGTAAATAAAGCCGTAAACGCCCTTATGGGGCTTAACACCTTTGACATCAAACTGGCTGGTTTCAAGGGCGGACTGGTCATTCACCTTAACATAGGCTCTGTCGCTCCCCCTTGAGGCGGTTACCAGAAAAGCCTCGGCAGGAGATTTGAGGGTAGCAGTTCCGCTGCCGGAGGTTCGGGCGGAATCCAGCACCCTGCCCTGATAATTGAGGATGGAAACTTCGGCACTTCGTACAGGCTCTGCTGTTCGAAGATCAGTGGCGCTGATTTCCATTGCATCAGCATCCGCACCCTGCTGAACAATCAGCCCGAGGTTCGATACCAGCACGTTCCGAGCGGCACTGATGTCGTGATCATTCCATTTCTGGTAGTAGGCAGGATGGTTGGGGTCATTCCGGTTGCGGCGGTAATCCCAGGAGTAGTTCGGCTGCCAGTTGTCCCAGAAGCTGGACTCCCCGGATTCGCCGGCGGAAAGATTATCCCAGGTAACAGGCTCTGCTGTGGCACCTTCTGCGCCCGGATATTTTATATGAGGCCTGCGAAATGTTACCCGCAGCTGGTACATGCCGTCGGGATCTCCCTTTATAAGGGGCGAAACATCCAGTCCGTAGCGGACCCAGCGATCGGTATTTTCATCATCCCAGTCCAGCTGAATAACCTTGCGCCAGATAACATCACCAACCCGGTACATCTCTTTGTCACCGTCCAGGTCGTTAATCTGCAGAAACTGGCGCATATTGTCACCGTAAATCTTTACGGCCTCCACCATAAAGGCGGACAGGTTCAACGTTTCAATAGGGACGGTGGTTCCCTGACTGGTGGGAATAATTACCCCGTTGCCGACAAAGCGGACCAGCGGCTTCTGGCTGGGAATCCGCACCGTGCTGCGGTTATCCGAACCCAGGGCGACACCGCCGGAGCTCATTACCAGTTCGCTCACCAGCACCTCTGCGCTTTTAGGCAGCTTCCGGTTCGAATAGAGTCTGACTATGTTTGATTTACGGTTGAGCGTCAGATTCTCCAGTCCCATGGCAGAAACCAGCCCTTCCAGAGGCTGTGTTTCATTTAGAGGCTGGCTGAAGACTATTTCAATATGCTCATTCGGCTCGGGCACAGGCCGAATTGAAAGAACGGAAAAATCGCTGCTTCCGGGAACAGTAACAACCTTCTGCAGCTTTCTCACTTTGCCGCCCTGCTTCTCACTCCAGGAAAGAACAAGATCAGCACTCTTCCCGCTCTTTACAATACCGTCAACGCTGAGGCTGTAGCCGTCGCTGTCGGGGGAAGGAGCGACGAACACCGGCAGTACACGGCCGTCAAGTTTTGCTTCGATCTTCTCTGCCACGGCATCGGCGGTCAGTCCCTCAGCTGCAGTAACAGCACAGGAAAGCACCATTGACTCAGCAACCGAAGGATCAGGTATGCGCAGGGTCTCTTTTTCAAGCAGCAGCGAATCCGATACGGTATGACAGCCGTACTCAAAGGATTTGATCTCCGAAAAAGGACCGGACTCAGCAGAAAAAGAGATGCGGTACTCGGTATCAGGCCGGTATAACTCCTCGGGGGTAAACTTGAGGGTCCAGTCATCCTCCCAGACAACAGAACCGGCCACCCGGGGACGGATATGCAGAGGGTTAACGGCAGGCACCGTTCCCTGTTCGCCCAGTGCTTTGGTAAAAACAATCCTTACCGGCGAGGAAAGGCCAAGCTCGCCACTTGTAACCGCCTGTATCTGGCGTGGATCGGGAAGGGTGTTAACTGCACTTGAAGTACAGGTACTGAACAGTAAAGCAGCAAATAATAGAACGCTTATTGGAAGATAATGTTTTTTCATAGCCCGACCATATTACGATCACTTTCCCGTTTTCGTCCATGGCAGATTAATTTTTTTTCTTGCGCATTATATCGTTCCATTATAGGATTCAAGTCTGTTTGAAAATTATTTAAAGAGTGTGTATGAGAAATAGTCCGTTTTTTCGAGCAACTGTGTTTTTTACTCTCTTCTGCCTTCTCTCTGCAGCCGTAACCCTGCCGCAGATCTTCTCATTTGCCGGAGCCAACCATCTTGGGATATCATCCATCCATCTTCTACTGCAGGCTTGCCTGCTGATTCTGGGAGTTCTGATAACCCGTAAAATTGCCAGAGGATATATGGTTCACGGGTTTACCGCACTTATTCTCAGCAACATTTTCTATGCAGCCTTCATTTTTGAGTGCCGTGGAGCCGGCACACCATGCCCCCAGCTTTATTCAATTGATGCCAGCTGGTATGTCCGCAGCACAACGCAGTACATCAGCATCATAGATACCCTTCCGCTGTTTCTGGCCATGAACGCCCTGCTCATTTCATTTCTTTTCTGGCTGGAACGCCATCGTTCGGTGGAATAATTTCCTGAATTTACCATAGGGGACTCTTAAAAAACTACTTATACCAGGTGCTCTTCTTTTTTGACCGTCCCGCAATTTCCTTGTTAATACGGCAACGGATTATCAGATTACGCGGGATGACAAAAAGTAAGGTGAAAACCGACCAGACACCGACGACAGAAAAGGCTGCAAAAGCTCTATGTACAGTGTCATTCATTACCCAGGCAGCAAGGGATATCTCAATTCCTGCAAAGAATCCCATCCGGTCAACTTCCCCGATCCATGCTGCCAGCATCCCGAAAATACTTACGACAGCTGCAACACCGGGGAACAGGGTATTACGGTATTTAAGCAGTCCCAGTTTCGCATGTTGATCCATGTCCAGCCCAAGCTGCGGAACTCCTAAAAGAATCGGTGCCCGCCTTCCCAGATCAGAAAATCCGTTGAACTCGGCAACCTTCAGGGGAATGGGGCTTTGCTCAGGTAAGTACTTCCGCCATGGCGGCGGAGCAATAAGGGGGCCATACTGCAGGGACCTCCCTTTCCGGGTGACAACGGCATGTAAAGTCATTATGGAATAACCCGCTCGCAAGGGATGCCAGCCCAGCACAAGCAACCCGGAGCCCAGAATTAAGATCAGGAATAAAAGGAGGGCCAGAATATTCCCAGCCGCAGCAAGATAATCAAAATCCCTGAAAGACAAACTATTTGTAAGACCCGGGATCAGCCATTCCAGAACAAGATATATAATGAAGACAAAACCGGCGGCCTGACTGGTAAGAATAATGTACTTTGCAATGAGATTCCCTAGTACAAAGCGGCGAAGATACCGCTCTTCTGCAGGGGAAAGGGTCTTGTCAGTTTTTATTGTTATTAACGATTTCATTATTAGCGACTATACCTGAGGAAACTACCGGGGTCAAACTGGCTTTGGTCCCTTTTTTACTTCCAGGTAAGAAAGAGGCATGAGTTTACATTATGGTGCGCTTCTTTTTGCACTTCACAGTATCAAAGAAAAATAAAGCAGGCACGTAATTACCCACAATAAAAAGAATTACAAACCTTTTTTGTAGTTTAGAATATTTGGTACGCTCCTTGCATTGTTTAATAGTGTTATCTTAAGTCAGCAAAGAAAAGGAAGGAGCGCTGTATGCCATTAATCGATGCCGAGAAATTCATTAAAGAGATTGTAAAGAATAACGATTTGCGCAAATCCTTCTACAAGTACGGCTCATCCTTGGAAGTACTGCATGCGATTCAGGAATCGGGCTTCCACTTCAAGCTTTATGAATTCGAGGAATCCCTGAACCATCTTAAAACCGAATCCCCCACAGAAGAGCAGAACACCATGCTGGATGAACTGGGCTTCTGGTGGAGCGTGCTGATGTACGACGGCAGCATTGGCGACATAGAAGAACCGCCGGCATGCACACCGTCCAAGTGCTCCTCCTGCAGTTCCTGCGGTTAGCTAATCATCCTTTACTGAGGATATTCATACCCAACTCTCTGCCTACTGTGCTCATCTCTTTATCGTAGCTGCACAAAAGGATCTTTTCTGTATCCAGTTTGTTTATTATATGTGCAGTAGCCAGGTGAATACTGTCCAGCGACCGGGCTCGCTTCAGGGCATCGTTGTTTTTAATTTCGAGGTTTATCTCGTTATCTATCAGTTTAAGATTTATGCTGCTTAAGAGATTGTTTAATTCAAGCTGCTTTTCCGTATATAATGCTTCATTCGCTCTGCTTTTAATACAATACTTGAACAGGTTAATTCTGGATTCTATTTCCAGCAAGATTGAACTGTATTTGAACTCCGTATTGTTCCAATGTTCAACCGATGCATTATAGTTTTCATCTTTAAAAATAATGGACAAGAGAAAGCTGGTATCTATATACCCGGTTTTCATACTCTCTCTGACCGTGTTTCGGTATAGATTTTTTCCAGGTCTGAATCTTTCTGGACAGCAGCATCTTTTGGTTCAATTCTGAAATTGCCGGAAGCCTTAATAACACCACCGGATTTTATCTGCTCGGACAGGTATTTCTGCAGCATTTCAGATTCACTTTGTCCCGCCTGGGGCGGAACAATTTCAGCCACAATCCTGTTGTGATCGGTAATAATTACCTTCTCGCCCTGTTTTACAAGATCCAGATACCTGCTGAGTGCGTTGCGTAGATTTCTGATTCCAACGGTTATCATGCTTTAATTATAGCCACAGGGTACACTTTCGTCAATTTTTACTTGGTGGTTGAGCAGAGTTATGCTGTGCATTGTCGAAGTAGTCGAAACCACCTGCCTTGCAGAGATTATTCCTATCTCATACTATTGCAGCTGCAGGCGGAAGAAACAGTATGAAAAACAGCCAGATACAAAAAACATCTACTCCATTCACCCCTCCCTGGTACATCAAGGGCCCTATGAGACAGACTCTGCTGAACAGCGCGAAATTCAGGAACAGGGGTATTACTGATTTTGAGAGATGCAGCACTGAAGAGATTATAGATGCCGGCAACGGTATCCGCCTTCAGGGATTCCTTTCCGGGCAGAAAGTTTTACCCGCAAAAGGACTAATAATCCTTTTTCACGGCTGGGAGGGCAGCGCCAAATCTGCTTACATGATCAGTACGGGCCGCTACTTTTTCGACCGGGGCTACAACGTATTCCGGCTGAACATGCGGGATCATGGTGAGAGCCACCACCTGAATGAGGGCTTTTTTCTTGGAACCCTTATCGACGAAGCCTGGGCAGCAGTAAAAGAGATAATCCGGCTGAATGCCCCTTCCTTGGACGCCTACCTTGCAGGATTCTCCATGGGGGCCAACTTCTGCATCCGCGTTGCAAAACGTGCCTCCCATGAAGGCTTCACCGGACTGAAACACATATTCGCCGTTAACCCGGCAATCGATCCCCTGGATTCCACCCGCAGGGTAGATACCATTCCCCTTATCCGCGGCTACTTTCTCAAAAAATGGAAAAAGTCCCTGGCCTTAAAACAGAGCCTCTACCCGGAACTCTACGATTTCAGCAAGATCCTCTCCATGAATGGCTGCATTCCCATGACCGAAGAACTCCTGAAGTACACCCCTTATACCTCCCTGGAGGATTACTTCGGCAGATATACCCTCAAAGAGGGATACCTCGACGGAATAACCCTGCCCTTTACCCTGCTTACCTCAAAGGATGACCCCATAATTCCCTATACCGATATTTCAACTGCCGCCATGAGCGATTCAGTGCGGTTTATTCTTCAGGAAAACGGCGGACATTGCGGGTATATTAAAAACAGCAAGTTTGAGTCCTGGTATCTGGAAGAGATGCTGAGGGCATTCAGTCAGGAGTAAAAAGCAAACTGAAATATGCAATGCCTACTTATAGGCATTTTTTCTATGCACAATATCAATAATGTAGATGATAACCTCTGATCCATTGATAGTGTAAAACAGGCGGTAATTGCCAATCCTGTAGCGATAGAAGTCCGAATAGTCACCTTTCAGACGTTTTATATTGGGCCCGTAATAGGGGTTACGCTTAATGAGAGGATACACATAGTCGGTAATCTTTTTGTAAAGTTTCTTAAATTCAGGCAGCTTAATCGTTTTCTGAAAACTGTCTGTTTCTGCAATAACAAACTCTTCAGACAACTCTATACTTTCCTTCAGCTATCTCTTTTCTGCCCCTGTCCAGGGATGAAAGAAGGTTTTTATCGTTCATAATTTCTTCCATCTCATTGTCTGAAACAAAACTCTCTTCGGTCAAAAAAGCGATAGCCGCATACTCGATAAAGTTGGAAATCGAGCGCCGTTCACCTTCAGCAGCAGATTTAAATAACCTGTAGGTATCGTCATCAATGCGAAGAGTAATTGTTTTTGCCATGCTGCATTGCTCCTTTCATCATTACCATTATTCTAATTTATTCATATTTATTCACATTGTCCACACTGCTTGCAGGCATTGTCCCGATACGGTAGGATCACCGGAACACAAAAAACAATATAAGCAATGTTCAAGGATTATATGTGAAACAACTCAATCTGGACACAACATCTGTCACCAGCAGGAATTTCAAATCTCTGATAATTTCAGCCCTATTACTGCTGTTCTCATTTATACCACTTATACATCTCTCCGCCCTGGATAGAGACGCCGCAAACCGGCAGTTTGACTTTCAGTATGCCGTGGCCCGGGAAGACATTGCAGCGGCAGAAAAACTGCTGAAAGAAGGTGCCGACCCGAACCTACTTCCGGAGAACCTGCTGAGAGAGGAATCGGGTGATGAAGATTACTATTCCATTGATTTCGCTATCAACAACCGGCCTATCGCGCTGGCAATGTCTGCCGGCAACAAAGCTATGGTAAAAATGCTGCTTGAGAACGGTGCTTCAATAACTATCGATAAAGATACAATCGATACAACCCTCTACTTCGGGTTTGACGATCTGGCTCTGCAGGAGCTTAAAAGCCGGGCAGAATCCTGGACTGAATCCCTCCCGGAAGAATTACTGGGCGGCGATTATCCATTAGTGCTTAAAGCCGCCCGGGCGGGCAATGCAGAACTGGTACGGTTTTTCCTGAGTCACGGGGAAGATATCTTTATACAGAATAAACAGGGGCCGGGCCTGCTGCACGCGGCGGCGGAGGGCAACCTCCCCGGGATAATTCAACTCTGCCTGGACAACGGAATGGATATAAATACTCCCGATCCCTGGGACAATACAGCCCTCAACGTTGCCATGAGTTTCAGCAGCCCGGAAGCCCTGCTCTACCTCATGGAAAAAGGCGCGGAATTCGATCCGGACTCGGTATCCCGCCAATGCATCTATTACGGCCTTTTTGATGTTACCCGGAAGATCTACGCCGACTATCCCGAGGTGGAATATAACTACACAAAGGCCTTCTGGAATGCCCTCTTAACCGGCAATAAAGAGATAATAGAATACTATCGCGCCAAAACCCGGCCGGAAGAGTATATGGCATTGGAATTCCAGTGGCAGAATATTCTGCATCCCGCAACCGCCGGGGGATACATGCCGGTTATCCGGGAACTGATAGAGACGGAAAAGTATGACCCCTTTGCAGTAAGTGGAGACAACCCTTCCCCGGCATATATGGCAGCCGCCGACTCCCACAATCCGGAGGCAGTCCGTTATTTTCTTGATCTTGGCTGGGACCCCAATGAAGCGCCCCGAAACATTCCCGCACTCTCCTCCCTTTTAATCGGGCAGGAACCTCTCAATGAGGGAGATATTGAAATTATCCGGATTCTCATGGAAGCAGGAGTAAAGATTGCCGAGGCATGCGGGAAAGGTGCGGGAGTAACAGACACTCCCCTCGCCTGTGCCATATCCTTCGGAAAGCCTGAAATACTACGGAT
Organism: Marispirochaeta sp.; assembly: GCA_963676835.2. Lineage (GTDB taxonomy): Bacteria > Spirochaetota > Spirochaetia > JC444 > Marispirochaetaceae > Marispirochaeta. The sequence continues at coordinate 1,482,011 of CAXXFF010000002.1, read as the reverse complement.
GTTCCTTGAAACGGAAGAAGTGAACACAGTACTGGCGGCAAAAGCTTCCGGCTACGGATCAACCACCCGGGATGCGGATCCCCCCCTAAATACTCTTATTCGAGCTGGATACAGGAACTTTAATGGGGAATTTCCGGACCTCTGCAGGCTTATGCTGGAAAAGGGCGCTGATTTAAGCACCGATTACCTGGGAACCTACGCTTTATCAAATATTGTGGAGAAACAGGATGACAACCTCTTCTCCCTGCTTACGGGCTATACAGTCCGGCCCGGAATAGAAAAAAGCGCATATGCCGCCATGAACAAGGCGGCATATCTGGGACGTCTCAGATATATTCAGCGGCTTGTTGATGCAGGGATTTCACCGAATATCAACGTTGACCATACCACTCCCCTGGGAGAAGCCGTAATAGCCGGACAAACTGACGCAGTACGTCTTCTTCTGGAGAATGGTGCCGAACCGGACATGAGAAGCGCGGACAATAAACTCCCTCTGGAGCTGGTTCCCGATGGCAGTCAGGAGATACAGGAACTCCTGAAACAGTATGGGGCCTCCGATCCATCGGACCACTCCTTCGGGGCGGAAGATCTGATAAACGCGGTAAAATCAGGAGACCTGAGCCAGGTCGGTGTTCTGATCGTTAAGGGAGCAGATCCGGATGCAGCCGGTGCTGAAGGAATCTATCCCATTGAGATTGCCGCTGCTGCCGGGAGAATGGAGATGGTAAAACTTCTTATAGGCGGAGGCGCACGTGTTAATGAAACCGATTCCGGCCCGGTTAAGCCTCTGGAGAAGGCCCTGGAGAATAGACATTATGAACTCTTCCGCTATCTCCTGACCCAGGGAGCACGCCCCGACCGTAATGCCCTTTACAACAGTATAATGCGGGATGTTATCCAAACCGGCGACATAAACCTTATTACCGATACCATCCGTCATAGTCATCTGCGGGATGCAGATGAGCTGGTGTTCTACAACATAGGAGAATACCGCTCCATGCTGCATATTGCCGCGGGAGAGGGAAATCTGGATACAGTGAAATTCTTCATCGAAATCGGCGCTTCAGTTGATGAGCAGAGTACCAACGGCATTACCCCGCTTATATCCGCCGCAGCTCAGGGAAACGTTGATATGATAAACCTGCTTCTTGACTGGGGAGCCGACCCGAATAAAGAGGCCGATAAAGAGACAATCCGACTGACAACACCCCTTATGGCTGCATCTGCAGCAAACAGCAGTGAATGTATCAAGCTGCTGCTGAAAGCCGGTGCAGATGCCTCCGCGCAGAACGAAAATGGAGAAACCGCCCTGGACCTGGCAAAAAGCAGTGAAGTCCGAACTCTTCTGGAAGAAACCGGAGCAGTTGCGGCAGTCGGGCCGGATGCGGCACTGGCCAATGCCGTACGCTATATGAATTACGGCGAAGTGCTGAAAGCTTTAAAGGATGGCGCTGACCCCGATACAGAAGCAGCAGACGGCTTCCCGGTACTACTTACTGCAGTCAAACAGACAAGCATGCTGACACGGGAAACATCCTTTCTGATTGTAGATGCCCTTCTTGCTGCAGGAGCAGACCCCAACTGCAGAAACCGGGTACAGCAAACCCCGCTCTTTGATGCAGTCGGCCCCTTCCGGGGTATTGAAATAGGACTGCTCCTCTTGAAATACGGGGCCGATCCTGACCTCATGGACCGCTACCGGCAAAGCGCTTTCGATGAGGAGATGGTCAACGATGCCGATTTAATTATGCTGAAACTCTATTACGCCGTTCTTGGCGATGACCTGGGGGAGTTTCAAAGAGTTCTTGCAGAAATGCCCGATTTCGACCTTGAATCCCATGATGTCTGGGGCCGCACCCTGCTGACCCTGGCCTTTGAAGAGCAGGCCACAATTGTTGCCGACTACCTGGTTGCCGAAGGGGCACACAGGGATGTCCACAGCACAATCTTCCCCGGTTATCTGCGGAAAACTTCCCGGAATGCAGGATTTATGGAAAAAATCAGCATGCCGGGAGATCTTACCCTGGCGAAGATTGCCGATTATACGGGAATCGGGTTTCTGAAAGCATTGATAGAGGAGTAAACTGAAATCTACAGAAAAAGTGGTATAATGATAATCAATATAATTTAAAAAGGAGCAACCAATGAAAAAAGCAACACACATCTTTCTACTAGTCTGTATCACTCTCATTATCTCTATTTCTTCACTTTCAGCTGAAGAGGATTCAGCAATCACTCCATACAAAACAGGGCTTTTTGTTCAGAATTTTGTTTTTGCAGGAGAATCTATCCTAACCTTCGAGAACATCTATCGAACAGGTGCGATCGTACATGTAACACCCAATATCGCTGTCCGGCCAGGTGTTACATTCAGTTTTCACTCAACGAATGAAGAAGACGTATATGGAAGCGGTCCCGAATACAAGTCTGAAGAGGAGTTTTTCCTGGGTGCCTCAATTGATGCATTATACTTCATTGATCTTGGACCTGGGCTAACCCTTTATACCGGCCCAGGTTTCGGGTATACGGATCGTAAGAGTGAAGATTACGATAGCACTGAAACCATAACGGATAAGAGAGAATACAAATATATTAATGCTGAGGCACTTTTAGGTCTGCAATATATGTTTAATTCTTCCGTTGCACTCAGCATGGAAACGGGCCTTATATACCGTTATGTGACAGAAGTGGATTATGACTATACATCAGGCTCAATAACTGGGGAAGATAATACAATTGATACTGATATATACCTTATCAGTCCCAGAATAGGTCTCACCATCTATTTTAACTGATACCTGAAAAATCAACCGGTCTCCTGTCAACCAGGAGGCCGCGTATTGTTATATTTTTTCCTGTACCGGGCTGCTGTTCCTGCGGCGCTCAAAGATCATTTTAATTACCAGATCGATAAAAATCAGCCCGATGCCGGCAAGCTCAAGGGCATGAATATGCTGCATAAAAATATAGTTTGCCCGCATAAATACAAACAGCATTACCACCAGAACACCGGCTACAGCGGCCAGGCTCTTGAGCATGGCTTTCCCCGATTTTACTGTCATCAGAATCCCGGATATCAGAAACAGTGACCCGAGGCCGTAGAACATCAGAAAATGAAAGGTTCTCCAGTAATGCCAAAGCCGGAATCGCCACATAACATAGCGCATGCTCATCAATATGAGAGTCTGAATATCCAGCTGTTTATTAATGCCCATGAGCAGAAGAAAAATGAAAATCCCCGTCCAGAGAAAAAGCTTCTGCCTGTCATCCGGAATCTGACTTAACCTGATCTTCCTTAGATAGACAAATGCCATAACAGCAGTAATAAAATACATGATGGTTATTACCCAAGACCAGAAGGTATGATCCCCGCTGCGGGACAGCCAGTCTGCTAAAAACTCCAACACCTTGTCGAACAGCATACAATTGGTTCCTTAGATTTCGACTGAGCGTTCAATATACCCCTGCAAACCGGATACGGCAACGCTGCTGTCATTTACGTGGTCAATACTATCTTTTTCTTTCCAAAACCGCTGTTTAGGGTTTACATTGAAAAGGTGAGTAAAACCGTAGTAATCGCCCTGGGTGGTAACTCGTTTATAACCGACTCCACCCACGTAACCGTCCCGGCCCAGTACGAAGCAGCCTACCTTACCGCAAAGAATATGGGTTCCCTTCTTACCTCCAGCCATAAAATTGCCATCGTTCACGGCAACGGCCCACAGGTGGGATTTATTCTGCGCCGGGCTGAGCTTGCCAAAAAGGAACTGCATATGGTTCCCCTGGACAGCTGTGTCGCTGATACCCAGGGAGCCCTGGGCTACAACATTCAAACCGCTATCCGCAATGTTCTGGGAGGACTGCACCAGACCCGCAATGTTGCAACAGTGGTTACCGAGGTAATGGTGGACAAGGATGATCCCTCCTTCAGGGATCCGTCAAAGCCCATCGGCTCCTTTATGTCTGAAGCGGAAGCGAAGCTGCATATGCAGAAGGACGGCTGGTCGGTAATGGAAGACGCAGACCGGGGCTGGCGTCGTGTGGTCCCCTCTCCCCGTCCGCTGGAAATTCTGGAGCTTGATGTAATCCGCAGTCTCATTGACAGTGGAACCATAACCATTGCAGCTGGTGGAGGAGGAATCCCGGTTATTCAGGATCATCAGGATCACTACATGGGAGTGGAGGCGGTAATCGACAAGGACCTTGCAGCAAGCCTTCTTGCCAGAAGCATCGGTGCCGATGAGTTTATTATTTCCACCGCCGTAGACCATGTCTATCTTGATTACACCCGCCCGGAACGCCGTTCTCTCGATACCATTACCCTTGCGGAAGCCCGTAAATATATCGATGAAGGCCAGTTCGCCAAAGGAAGCATGCTGCCGAAGATCGAAGCCATGATTGAGTTTGTTAGCGCCACCGGAAAGCCCGGGGTAATTACCAACCCGGAACATCTGGCAGAGGCAATAGAAGGAAAAGCCGGAACTATTATGGTTCCCTGAATCCAGCAAAGGGCAGGAGATGGCCCCGGTACTCTGCTTCCTGAAATTCCACCCCATAGAGGGTATTCAAATTGGAAGCAGTCAGCACTTCTTTGGCAGGTCCGTCTGCAAGCACTTTTCCCTCTTTCATCAGGCAGGCATCATCTGCTGCCTGCAGGGCATGCAGCGGATCGTGGGTAGAATAGAGAACCGTTACCCCGTCAGAGGCCAGCTGCCGTATCAGTCTGAATATACTCAGTGCATTAGATGGATCGAGATGACTGGTCGGCTCATCCAGAAGCAGCAGTCGGGGCTCCTGGGCAAGGGCCCGGGCAATCTGAACCAGCTGCAGTTCTCCTGCCGAAAGCTCCTGCACATTCTTTTTCAGTAAATCAGCCGCACCGGCCCGTTCCGCCGCAGCCTTAGCCTGTTCCATATCTTTGCCTGAAGGCTTTTCCCAAAGGGAAAGCCCGGCACCCCGGCCAAGGAGAATATACTCCCCGGCAGAATAATTAAAAGGAAGCCTGCCGGCCTGGGAAACAAAGCCTGTAAGCCTGCCCCGCTCTTTCTGTGAATATGCGGAAGACTGCTTTCCATAAAGCCTGATTTCACCTTTAGAGGGATGATAATAACCAAGAACCAGAGACAGCAAGGTGCTTTTTCCACAACCGTTAGGGCCTAAAAGTGCGGTAACCCGGCCTTGAGCAATATTCAGACAAAACCCGTCAAAAAGTGTCGCTTCCCCGGGATAGGCAAAACCGAGATTATCGATCTCGACGGCAGTCATCGGTGGAACCTCACTTTACCAAAGGCGAGCAGGGCAAGAAACATTCCGGCTCCCGAAAGAGAGGTAAGAATTCCCAGGGGAATTTCAAATACCATCAGAGTGCGGGCAAAATCGTCGCATACAAGAACCATTATAGCCCCGATCATCGCCGAGGCGGGTATGGAAACAGCTGCTTCCGGACCTACCAGGCGGCGGGCGATATGGGGAACCAGCAGTCCCACCCAGCCGATGATGCCGGCTACAGCGGTGACACCGGCGGTAACAATTGAAGCTGCGGTAAGCAGAAGGAGTCTTTCCCTGGAGGGATTAGCGCCAATGGAGTAGGACGTAAGATCATCCAGACTCAGGATATTAATCCTCCAGCGAAAAAAGAGTATAAGAATCATCCCCGGTAGTGAGGTGGTAATCATGGCGATAACCCTTGACCAGGTTACCCCATCAAGTCCCCCCATCATCCAGAAGGTCATCTCCTGAAGCTGGGAAAGGGGGTCGGCCATATACTTGATAACCCCGATTGCTGCGGTAAACAGGGCAGATACGGTGAGCCCGGAAATAACCATGCGGATAATCCAGCCGCCGAAGGGAAGCCTGCTGGCAACCCGATAGCTCAAGGTAAGACCAAGAAGGGAAAAGGCAACCGCCGAAATCTGAACCGCCCCGGGAACTCCCGGGAGAAGCAGGATGGCAAGGGCAGCACCGAAGCCAGCACCCTGGGTAACTCCGAGAAAGCCCGGCTCAACCAGAGGGTTACGGAAAAGCATCTGAAACGCAGCGCCCCCCATGGCCAGACCAGCCCCCAGAAGGGCGCCGGCAAGGACCCGGGGAATGCGCAGGCGGAGAAAAATACGCAGGGCAAGATTCTCCTCAAAGAGCTTCCGGATAGAGATTATCCCGGGTTCAGGATACCTCCCCAGAAGCATGGAGAAAACAAGTACCCCGCCACAGAGAAGGCCGAGGATTATCAGCCTTCTCCGCTGCAGCCTTTTTGATATCAAAAAAGCGGATCCGGAAGCAGGGGAAGAATATCCCTATCTACCTTTTCTGCAGACATTCCGTAAAAATCTTCAAAGAAGCTGTAGATATTCCGGACAAATCCATTGCCGAAATCTCCGCCCCGAAACGCTGTGGCTATCCACTCTGCACCGAGAATCCAGCGGCTGTCCGGCTGCCCCCAGCTGTAGAAATCTGCAGGCATGGAGAAGATGCGCCCATCCTTAACCGCCTGAATATCCTGCCAGAGAGCATCGCTTTCCATCATTTCAACGACATTGGCAGTACTCCCCCGGTAAGAGAGGAGCACAATGGACTGGGGATTCCATGCGGCTATCTGCTCAAAACTTACCTTGTTCCATCCCGGACTGAGGGCTTCGTCATACCAGACAGGGATGCCCCCGGCGAGTTCCACCTGATCTCCTTGAATCCAGCCTTTAGGAGGAACACTGAACACCGTATCACCTCCCTGGGTTCCGACATTCAGAAGCAGCGAGTACGGGTGGGCAATGCAGGATACAACCTGCCGCAGGTTTTCTACTCTATCCTGGTATAATCCGATTACCTCTTCCGCCCGGTCTGCCTGATTAAGGAGATCGCCGATAATGCGCAGGTCCCGTTCATACTGTTCGGGGGTTTCCAGATCGAGATAGATAACCGGAACTCCTGCCGTCTCCAGGGGCTTGCCGAGGGAATCTCGCAGATAGGATTTCAGCAGTACACAGTCCGGATTCTGGGCAAGAACCTCTTCCGGTCCGGTTGTCTTACCCAGCCTGACCTTTGCCTCTGCATCTGGATCAAGAACCTTGAAGAAGTCACCCAGTCCCTGATCGGTAACTCCCACAGCGACGACCCTGTCGCTTACATCGGGAAAAAGGTACAGGGCATCCACCAGCATAATCACCGCTTTTCCGGTGAGCACCATACGGGAGGGAACTTCAGGAAAAGAGACCTCCCGGCCCAGGGCATCGGTAACGGTATAGGTCGACTGCACCTCCTCAGCGGCTTCGGCGCTCAGAGAAAATGCCATTCCTGTAAGAACCAGAAATAGAAATATGTTTTTCAAAAGTAGTTTCATGAACAGGACCATCCTTTTGATTAAAAGCTGTTCTCATAGTACGGCCACCGATCCGTGGAGTCAACTGAATCCGCCTTTTCCCGTCGGCTTGCAGTTTTTGAATGTACAGAGGTATTATTGACATATGAATAAAGAACGGGCCGTACTTCAGGGAATGATACTTGCCGCAGGGACATCCAGACGTATGGGGACTCCCAAACAGCTCATCACCCTTCACGGCATCCCCCTGATACTCCATTCTGTCCGTTCAGCCCTGAAAGTACTGGACCGGCTTATTGTTGTTCAGGGAGCAGTTCCCCTTGAAGGGATTCTTCCCGGAGACAGCAGGATACGTCTGATTACCAACAGTAACTACGAGCAGGGGAGACTCAGCTCACTCCAGACAGGTCTGCTGGCAGCCGATCCCGGTATAGTACTTGTCAGCCTGGGAGACCTGGCACTGCTGCAGCCCGATACCTGGCGCAAAATGGCATTTAGCGGAAATACCGAGACACCCGCCTACCCGGTATGCTCCGGCAGACGGGGGCATCCGGTCCGTCTCAATGAGGAAGCCCGGGGCATGATTGCCGCCGGAGACCCCGGACGCAAGGCGATGGAGATTATAGCCCCCCTGAAGCCTGAAACGGTCGATGTAGATGATCCCGGGATCTATCTCGATGCAGATACTCCTGAAGATCTGGCAAGGCTGGAGCAGATGTTATAAGGGCAGCCGCACTATCTCATGGGCTTCAAAAGAAAATCTCCGCTGAGCCTCTTCTACCAGTGAAGGCCGGACACTCAACATCAGTGAAGCACCGCTTTTTAGAAGCTTTTCCAGGAGAGGTGCGAATCCTTTACCCTCCATTTCCAGCGGGCCCACTTCATCAAGGATGAAGGTGCTGTCTGCTGCAGATTGCCGGTTAAAGAAATATTGGGCTCCGGTAAAGGCCTCCGGATTAAACCAGAAGCGGCGGAACCGGAACCAGTCGGAAGGAGCCCCGCCGGCGGAGTCCGCCCTTGCCAGGGGAATGGTGCCACCGGTGGGAGTCATGTGCAGATCGTAGCCGATGAATTCATATTCGGCAAATACCTTAACAGAGAGCCAGGACACACGCCCCTCTGCCTCCGCCCGGGATTGCATCCAGGCAGTTTTGCCTGAGTCAATTTCCCCGGTAACTATGGTGATTGCCATAGATATCAGGGCTGCTTCATCCGCTCTGCCGCAAGTTCAACGGCATCAACAATCTGCTGATACCCGGTACAGCGGCAGAGAACATTCTTAAAGGCTTCCCGGATTTCCTCCCGGCGGGGAGTTGGATTTTTGTACAGCAGTGCCTGGGCATTGAGAACCATTCCGGGCGTACAGAATCCGCATTGTATAGCTCCGGCATCAAGAAATGCCTGCTGAATAGGGTGTAGAGTTCCATCAGGTAGAGCCATTCCCTCAATGGTGATGATCTTTTTCCCGTCACATTTGGAAAGGGGCGTAACACAGGACCTGACTGCTTTCATATCTGCAAGCACAGTGCAGGTCCCGCAGCTGCCAATGCCGCAGCCGTTTTTTGTGCCCTTTAAGGCAAGCTCTTCCCTTAAGAATTTAAGCAGAGTCATATCTTTTTTTGAGTCATCCACGGTTACAGAGACTCCGTTAACCTCAATAATCATGCATTATCTCCCGGAGCAAGCAGTTTTTTTACCGGAATCGGCAGGGAATATTCCCTCCTTCCGGTTGCTCTGTACAGAGCATTACTCAGAGCCGGAGAAATCAGCTCCAGCGCAGGCTCACCTATTCCCTTACAGCCGAAGGGAGATGTGGGATCCTTGTTTTCCACGATCAGGGCCTTGATCTCGCCGATATCCACTGTTCGGGGAATCCGGTAGTTATTGTAGTTGAGAGCCTTCGGCTTCCCCTCAACAACCTTCAGGTCTTCATAGAGGGCCATTCCCATGCCCTGTACAATTCCCCCGTAGATCTGCCCTTCCAGCATAGCCTTGTTTACTGTCCGGCCTATGTCATGGGCAGCAGTCACATTGAGAACTTTGACTTTGCCAAGTTTCGGGTCGACCTCCAGCTCCACCGCCTGACAGCTGTAAACATAGGTAAAGTAGGGCTCACCGGTGCCGTCTTCATGATGCCAGGTAACCGCCGGCGCTTTGAAGCTGCCGAAGGCAAAGGGATAGACCCGGGCATTGTGCATTACCGCCATGGCCTTCTCCCAGGTAATGGATGCTGAGGGAGATGAAATACGGTCATCGGTAAAAACAAGCTCTTCCGCTGAAGTGCCAAGTTCCGGAGCAATAACCTCACCAATGACTTTTTTCAGATTCTTGACTGCATCAACCACAGCAGCGCTTCCCATCAGGGTTCCCCGGGAGGCAACAGTGGTTCCTCCCTCAGGCACCTGACTGGTGGTGGCTTCGGTGTAGCGGATTCTTCCAAGAGAGACTCCCAGTTCCCGGGCAAGGACAAGCATCATGGCCGACTGAGCCCCCTGACCGTTCTCGTGAATTCCTGTTTCGAGCAGAATCGATCCGTCATACTGACAGTTAATTACACAGGAACAGAAATCCTTCGCTTCCGCACCGACACTGGCACCGCGGTAGGAGATGGCAAGACCGATGCCGTACAACATGCCGTTTTCGCCGGGTTTGCCGTAACTGCAGCGGGAAATTTTTTCCTCATAGCCTATATCATCAGCCACTGCAGCCATAACTTCTCCAAGACTGACCCGGTGGGTATCGAGTACCTGCCCGTTGATGGTTGAGCTTCCCTGGGTAAGCATATTGCGACGGCGGATTTCCAGTGGCGAAAGGCCGAACTCTTCCGCAGCTTCGTCCATAATGGATTCGATAACAAAATTAACCTGGGGAGATCCGAATCCCCGGAATGCTCCGGTGGGCGGATTATTGGTCGCCGCCGCACGGACATCGGTACGGACATTCTCCACCTGATAGGGCCCGCAGCTCTGCACCGTGGAACGCCAGGTTGACCATGGAGTTGTGGAGGTATAGGGTCCGGAATCGGCAAGAATATCGCAGATTACCCCCTGCAGTACGCCTTCTTTATTAAAGCCGACGGTGTAATCGAGTTCGTAGGCAGGCCGTTTGTAGCTTTCCAGAAAGCTCCACTCTCTGTCGTAGATAATCTTTACCGCCCGCCCGATCAGCTTAGCCGCCAGGGCTGCCCGGCCGCAGACAAGGGATGCGGTGTCATCCTTACCGCCGAAACTGCCGCCTACAGGATGACTGAACACTTCAACATCCGAAAATGGCATGCCCAGATAAGCACAGATAAAGCGGCGGGTGCTCACGGGATGCTGCAGACTGCCGTAAATCTCAAGAACCCCATCCTGCCGGGGAAAACATACCGCCCCTTCCGGTTCAAGGTAGGCATGCTCAAACCAGCTTGTATCAGCTTTTCGCTTGAGGACAAGATCAGAGTCTTTCAGTGCCGCATCGGGGTCGCCTCTGCGGACCTTGTGATGTTCGATTAAGTTTGTATCTCCCCTGAGGACAGGAGACTCTTTTTCAAGGGCGTTTCGGGTAGAGAAAACCGGCTCAAGAGGCTCTGTCTCGATGGTAACCAGCCGGGAGGCTTCAAGAGCCTGTTCCCGGGTCTCAGCGACAACCAGAGCATAGACATCTCCGTAATGACGGATCTTGTCATGGGCAAAGAGAGGCAGGTCGTGGTTGATCTGTCCGTAGTCGAGCTTCCCCGGTATATCCTTCCAGGTAAAAACCTGGATAACCCCCGGCGCATTCTCAGCGGCAGTGGTATCAATACTGATGATTTTGCCATGAGGAAGGTCCGGAAACACCGGGATCCCATGCACCATGCGGGGAAAGACATAGTCATCCGCAAACTGTGCGCGGCCGGTTACTTTCGCCGCGGCATCGTTACGAAATGCACCTTCGGCCTTTTCTCTATTCATTGTATCTCCTGCTGGCCCATGACACCCTCTATCGGATCTGTTGATACAGGATGGGACGACAGCCCTGATTCTAAAAATAATAGCCGAAATAACGGCTGTCAAACAGTGGAATAGTATTCACATAGTATCATAAAAAAGTAAATACTTGCCAAAAACAGTAAGGCTTTATTGTGAAATATCACTATTCAAATGTTCAGCACAATTTAGGGTTGACATTTTATGTGAATGAGAATACATTACATCCCACAACGACGCAGGGTAGAGCAGTTGGCAGCTCGTCGGGCTCATAACCCGGAGGTCGCAGGTTCGAGTCCTGTCCCTGCTAAAAAAAGCAGATCGCATTCATGCGGTCTGCTTTTTTTGTTAGAAAATAAGACAGGACTCGAAACGGAGTTCCGGCGCGAATACCTGGAGCGCAAATCGACAGGACGTCGATTTAGGAACGGAGGCGGCCTGAAACGAAGCGGCACGACGCCGCTGAGAGGAAGGCGAGTCAACTCATCACACATTTTTAATCTTATGCTAAATCAAACCGAATCACGAAAGTGGTTCGGTTTTTTTATGTCCTCCTCAGGACGAGAAGAGTCCTGTCCGTAGCAAATCCGATACAGGATTTGCAGCCCAAGTCTGCGGCAGGGTTTTCCAGAGGAAAAGCCCGAGAGCTGATGAAGGGCCGTAACCGTCAATTAAACCTCACCCAGAGAAAAAAATCAGAGGGAAATATTCCATGGCAGCAATTTTTCCCAGTTATCAGATTCATTCATGAGTGGAGCTTCCTCAAAAACGCGTCTCAGGTAGTCGTTCGGGTTCACATTATTTTGTTTGGCTGTCTCAATCAGTGAATACATGGCACAGGAACTTTCAGCCCCCTTTGGACTACCGGAAAATAACCAGTTCTTTCGGCCCAGCACAAATGGCCGGATGGCCTGCTCCGCGCTATTGTTGTCCGGCGTCAGATAAGGCGAATCAAGGTAGTGTACCAGTTTCTCCCATTCGTTCAAGGTGTACTGAATTGCTTTCCCAAGCAATAACGAAGGAGGAACCTGCTGACTGCGTTTTTCAAGCCAGGTTCTAAACTTCTGCAAAACCGGTTCCGCCTGAGATTTGCGCTGGTCAACAAACTGGTCTTCGGGCAATTCCATACTGCGAAGACGCTCTTCAATCCCATACAGTTTCCTGATGGCATTCAATGCTTCCTGTGCACTTGCTGCTTTCTTCGAGGCCTTTGCAGCTTCATGAAACTTTCGCCGAACATGGGCCATGCAGCCGACATGGACTATCTGTTCATTCCCCGCCAGGGCTGTACGATACGCATCATAGCCGTCAGTCTGTAAAAAGCCGCTGAATCCATCGAGAAGTTCTTTAATATGTCGGGACCCGCGGGTTTCCCGGTATGAGTAAAGCAATCCCGGGTTTTCCGGAGGGCCGCCGCGGGCAAGCCACATATAGGATTTCGCCGTGTCTGGGCGTTCCGGTTCTCCGTGTACCTGGACCGGGGTTTCATCCATGTTGATGACCGGCCCTGACCGGATATGCATTTTCAGAGTCTCAATTAAAGGTTCAATCTTTTCATACGTCATCTGCTGCCAGTTGCTCATGTTCTGACGGCTTATGTGGATGCCGATCCGCTCAAATCGTTTCTCCTGCCGGTAATAGGGCAGATGATCTACAAATTTATTCACTATGATGAAGGAGAGCAATCCAAGCGTTACAATGCTTTTAGGGATGATACTTGCAGGGGGGGCAGCAACCCTTACTGCCGGCTTCTCTTCATCCCCGGAGCCTTCACAGTTCTTGCAGGCATACTTGGGACGGATAATCAGTTCTACCCACATCTTCGGGGGGATTACCTGTAAGCGCTCGCTGGTCTCTTCGCCGATACGAACCAGCGCATGGCCGCAGGCACACTGTTTTTCATCTTCGGGAATATCAATGATGATCTCTTCCCGGGGAAGGCTTTCATCAATTGGTTTTCTGCCGGATTTCTTGCGGGGATGGGACTGAACTGGTACGGAAGTCTCTGATGCATCGTTCTCCGAAGTACCATTCTCTTCAAGCCCGAACAACAGCGGTTGATACTCATCCTGTTGTTCTTTTTCACTTTTACGGCCAAATTTCTGAAGAAGAAGCAACTTGTACTGCTCCTCCAAGGCACCGTAGCGATGTTCCCAGGAACTGTTTGCTGTCTCAAGAGAGTGAATGTAGTCTTGTACTTCCTTCGGAAGGGCTGCAACATCCATACTGAAAAAAATTCTAGCATACAGCTCTTTCTCTGTAAATTCCTTTACACCATTAAAATGCTTTAAGAAACACGGGAATATTCCAAAGTAGTATGTTCATTCCAGAAATCGATGCCTTTCAACAGCATCGATAGCTGTTCCGGGGTAATGGCAAGAGCATCTTCTTCAGTTACGGGCCAGGGGAATTTATGCTTTTCCAGTTTCTTCTGCCACAGGCAGAAACCATTCCGGTCCCAATACAATGCCTTCATGATTCGTCGTTCGCGGTTGCAGAACAGAAACAGATTGCCGCTTAACGGATTTTCATTCATATAGTCCTGCACCATGACAACTAAGCCGTTGATTGCTTTACGCATATCAGTGATGCCTGGCCGGATAAATATCTGTACGGCTGATAAATCTGGGGTCATTCATAAACCCTCAAGGCTGTTAATACTGCTTTTAGCTGGTCATGATTTGCTGTTACCGGCAGAGTAATAACAATATCGTGCAACTTTATGGTTATGGTTTCTTTTTCGGATAAATGATGAAAAGAGCTTTTTACTGGTATGAACCGGGCTGCTGCTGTTTCAGAGCCTATTCCGGTTTGTACGGCACGTTTCCTTTCGGCTTTTTTCCAGCTGTAAAACGTTGTGGGTGGTATTTCGTGCTGCCGGCAATACTCCTGCCCGCTTAACCCGCTTTTTTCCCAATTTCTAAGATGTTCACACTGCTGTTCCCGGTTATATTTGACCATGCGATTCCTCCATTAAGGGAGGATTGTAGGGCATTCATTGATGTCGGCATAAGGTGGGGTTTAATTGACGGTTACGAAGGGCCTGCTAAAGCAAACCGAATCACCCAAGTGGTTCGGTTTTTTTATGTCCTACTCAGGACTCGAACCTTGGCAAGCGATATCGCGTTGTTCGCAGGCCTGAAAGGCCGGAGAATCGAGTCCTATCCACGGCGGTTCCCTTAGGAATTACTGCCGGAACCCTAGGCAGGAATTCGCAAAGCGATTACCTACGCCCTGCATACAAAAAAAAGGACTGCTCCTCAAGAAGACAGCCCTTCACGTGTTATCAGCACTTATAAAACTATTCTGTAATAATGCTAACCAAACACATCAGTACGCAAGATAATCCATGCCGTAGCCATTGTTTACAACACCGTAGATAGTTCGGTCTGGCCCGGTAATGTCTCCGCTGAGGCTGCTTGCATTGGAATAAATCCTTACATAGGTTGCACTGCCCGGCCATGCATAAAGATTGTCAAAGCAGTCGACCATCAACGAAATACACTGCGCCTCTATTCTTGCTACAGAATCGGTATCAACATTATATGCCCCGTCCATAGTAGACGCGTTTTCATAAGCAAAAAGGTTATTTCCATCTCCGCTGTCAACATTATCGCATGTATAAAGCCTGTTTGACTGAGAATCTACCCATATTCCGGTAGGATCAAAATTGTCAGAAAAAGTCATTGTTCTGTCTGCCGCTGCACCTGTAGCAAGGGCACTTGCCCCATCAAATACATATATTTTATTTCCAGCGGAGTAATCCGCTCCCGCGTAGAGCCTGTTGTTTGTCTCGTCAATGAATAACGACATAACATCATAGGACAGTACTGCATCCGGCGTTACATCCCCGTCCAGGGTACTTGCATTCTTTATTATCCAGATTTTTGAAGTGGCATCTGCGGCATAAAGGATATCTCTTTCTGAGTCAACTGCTAGCCCTGCCCTGAAGGTCTCACCTGAAATACTGATTGTCCTGTCGGGTGCAATATTTCCTTCAGCAGATCCCATATTCTCAAAAACACTGATTTCATCGGTACCTGCATCGCTAAGGTATATAACAGCCCTGTTTTTATCTACAGCAACTGAATCAATATCTGGATTGGATATTGTTGTCTGATCTCCGATGATAGCACGGGTTGAAGCGGTATCTCCATCATCATATCCCAGGATATCGTCGGTAATTATAAGAGATTCATCGCCCCAATTTCCTGAAACAAGCATTATTTGATCTTTTACCGCTGATCCTGAATCTGAGGTAGACCCGCCTGTGCATGCCGTTAATAAGGTACTGATACAAATGACTGTCAAAATAAAACTTCGGTAAATCATATTAACTCCATATTTCTAATTATTTTGCCATATTAAATTTCAGTTAAACTACTGTCGAAATCCCTGCAGACACCCTGAAGCAAACTCCTTATACAACGGTTCTTTATTTATAGAAACGTTATTTACGTAAGGAGTTTTCAATAAAATGCCCTCCTTTTACCCCGATCTCGATAGTAGATGCTATAAAATCTCACATATTCTGTCTATGAAGCCAGAAAGTACCTTTCCATGGCCATGGATATATTTGTCCTCTCCGAACCTGATTACGTCTCCCGGAGCCTGGAAAATGGATCATTGGAACATATAATCGCGGCAGAGGGAATTGCGGTATAATGAAGGCGCTAACCAGGGAACGGCTCGAATATGCCGAACATGATTTGTATGCGGCAAGATTACTCGCTGAAAGCCATAAACCCCCATTTAAAGTTATCAACTACCACTGCCAGCAATCAGCAGAAAAGTCGACCAAAGCCCTACTTATTGAACACGTCCCCCCCCTTCCCCGGACTCACGATATGGGAATTTATTCCTGTGGCAGAAATCCTCAACTTATCCTACGCGAAGAGGATAGAAAGGATAGCCGAACAGAATAAGTCTGGAGAATGAATAGGGGAACATCCTACACAGAAAGCTGTACAGAATCCTGAACATACGGTATATTGCAATAGGAGGATGTCATGAGAATAACAACCTATACCAATGCGCGGAACAATCTCAGGCAACTGATTGATGACGTTGTAGATACCTCTATAGAAACTGTCATCACCTCAAAGGAAGGCAGGGATGTAGTGGTGATGTCCCTTGCAGATTACAATGGCTGGACAACCACCAACCACCTGCTTAGTACACCTGAGAACGCCAGCCGCCTGCTGAAGGCCGTTGAAGATGTTAAGGCCGGGAGAGTTATCAAGCGAGACCCTATAGATGAGTAGAGGGGTCAACTGGCATGAGTCTGCATGGGAAGATTATGAATATTGGCAAAGCCAGGACCGCAAAACACTTAAGAAGATTAATAATTTAATAAAGGCAGCACGACGAACGCCGGAAGAAGGAGCCGAATCCTTAAAGGGTGACCTTTCAGGTTACTTCTCCCGGCATATCAACAAGAAAGATGTATTGGTTTACACTTACGATGATGATTCAATTACCATTATTCAGTGCCGATTCCACTATTCTGATAAATAAAATGACAACCTGAGAAAACCATTGAAAAAGACAAATGCAATGCGGGTTCTGGATCAGAAGAAGATTACCTACAAAACCCATACATATGATGCTGCCGACGGCGCCGTTGACGGAATATCTGCCGCAGGGAAAATCGGTGTTGAACCGGATAGGGTTTTTAAAACCCTGGTTACCCGGAGTTCAGGCGGGGAATATGCGGTCTTCGTTATTCCAGTGGCAGAGGAGCTGGACCTTAAAAAGGCTGCTGCTGCAGCGGGTCACAAGAAAATAGAGATGATCCCTGTAAAGGATCTGCTTCCAACCACCGGGTATATCCGCGGCGGCTGTTCTCCTTTAGGAATGAAAAAACTGTTTCCCACATTTATTGATGAATCCGCCGAACTGTTTGACACAATAGTATTCAGCGGCGGCCAAATCGGCATTCAGCTTGAAATGGCTGTACAGTATCTGCTGCCCCTTTGTGAAGGAACACTAGCGGATATTACAGCCATTCCATAGAAAAAACAGATGAAGGACTCCAACAACAGAGCCCCCTCATCTGTAAAAACATGATTATTCAATAACCAGAATGGATGTTGCTTCGGTATACAAGGTATCTGTCAAGGATACCCGTACCCCGTCTTTCCAGTAGCAGGCTGTTTCGTCATCATCATCATTTTTATATACTCCGCAGACATAGACAACATCATCAACAAGGGCCACATCATAGGCTTCCGATTTTGTGGTCTCCTCGAATTCTTCTACACCATCTATCCAGAGACAGGCCATATCGCCGTTACCGGCAGTACTGTTGGTACCAACGGCGTAAATATGACCGGAAATATTCTTGACCCGGCTGAGATAGTGAGCATCGGCAACTTCTGTAAAGCTGTAAGTGTCGTTTGACATGTCAAAAACGAAGTAACCGTTCTCACAAGGCATATAGAGCATTGAACCATCAACAGTGCAGGGCCGCAGCGCAAACCCGGAACCCCAGGTGTCTGCTTCCGTTAAAAGATCACCCCGGACTCCGTTCTTCCAGTAACCGCTTTTATCACCTTCATCATAGAAACAGCCGAATGCATACACATCTCCATCGTATACAATAACATCAGAGAGGAAGAGCCCATCATTCCCGGCACTTTCGAGTTTTGTACGAACACCATCTACCCAGTAGCAGGCAACCCCTGTAGATGTTCCGTAGCCCATCCCTCCGGCTACGTATGCTGAACCATCAAAGTCCCGGGCAGTAGCGGTAAAAGAGAGGGTCGCATCATTTTCAGGATCAGGAATCGACTCAAGCAGGGTAAGTACACCGTCAACCCAGTAGCAAGCCCGCTCATCACTGCCATTATAATACTTAATCCCGGCTGCATAAATTGAACCACCAGTGTACAAGGCACAGGAAGCCTCTACATTTTCTTCGGAGTAATTGGTTCTACTGCCGTTTTCCCAGTACCCGGCATAGCCTATGTCATCGTCTTCAACAGCATCATAGACAACATCGGTGCCTACAAAGATGATTCTGGGGCCGGAACTTTCGGACCCTGCAGAACCGGATTCACACGAGAAAAAAGAAATGAGCGAACACAATACCAATAGAAAAAGAGAAGAGAGAGTTTTTGATTTTTTCATTATTTATAATCTCCAATAAATAAAACTTTCTTAAAGCATACTAACGTTTTTCCCGTTACTTTGTCACGCAGAATTACTCCTCTGCCAATTGAGGATACATCATCCCCGCCACTTCATTTTTATCTTTAAAAATGGACAGCAGCAGTTTTTCTACTTCTTTCTTTGTTTTCCGCATAAACACAAGGTCCCCTTCCGTGCCATCTTCCATGCTGGTCCAGTGTTCGGTCATAGCCTCTTCAGTAAAGGTCTCGTCATACCTGTTGTCGTAGGCAAAAACGGCTGCGGAATTATTATCATTTAGAGAAAAGGGCTCTCCCATGCTGTTTACATCCGCCACAGTCTCGCCATTATCGTCTTTATAAATATAGACATCGTACATCTGATAGGTGTTGTCATCGGTTTTTACAACCGGGCTCAGGTATATTTCTTCAGCTTCTTTATCTTCAAAAAGATAATAGCCGGATACGTCGTCCAAAGTCTGACTGAAACAGAAAGCTGCTGATATAAGCAAGATCGGGATAATACAAAGAAGTTTTTTCACCTGTTGTCTCCTTAGCGTTCACCTTACTACTTAGAGAAGAGTACTAAAAGAGAAATTCGGAAAAACAGATTTGCCAGTCAATCAATTATTTTAGGGAATATCACTGCTCCCATAACCTTCTTCAACCTGCCGGATAATCTCATCATTCAGTGTTCTGAAATGAAGCAGATACACCGTCACCCCGGCGCCTATAAAAAGCAGGAGTATCCGCAGCCAGGTTAGGGAAACAAAAAATACAACCGATGCCCCAAGTACAATCCACAGGGCTATAATAGATATTACCTTTGCACGCATAGTGATTGCCCGGTATTTGATATAGGAACGTATGTACAGGCCAAGAACGGGATGGTTCAGCAGCCAGTCATACAGCTTTCGGGAACTTTTCATATAACAGGCTGCAGATAAAAGAAGAAAAGGGGTTGTGGGAAGAACAGGAAGAAAGATTCCAACAATACCAAGGGATAAAGACAGATTTCCTGCAGTTATTAATAACACTCGTTTCATACACAAATCCATGAGGGGAAAAATGCTCCCCTCATGAATATACCCTTAGTACAGGAGGAAATCATTCAATATCGAATCGGTCAAGATTCATTACCTTATTCCAGGCCCGGATAAAATCTTTTACAAACTTATCCTTGGCATCATCACACCCATAGACTTCTGCCTGGGCTCTGAGCTGGGAGTTGGATCCAAATACCAGGTCCGCCCGGGTGGCGGTCCATCGTTTCTTTTTGCTTGTCCGGTCTACACCTTCAAAAAGATCTCCCCCCTTCCCCATTGGCTTCCATTGGGTATTCATATCCAAAAGATTTACAAAGAAGTCATTGGTAAGGGTTTCCGGACGGTCCGTAAATACTCCATACCTGGTTCCTTCGTAATTTGCCCCTAAAACCCGCAGCCCGCCAATAAGAACCGTCATTTCCGGAGCTGTCAGAGTCAGCAGCTGCGCCTTATCAATCAACAGCTCTTCCGTGGATACACTGTATTGTGTTTTCTGATAGTTTCTGAAGCCATCCGCACAGGGTTCCAGATACCTGAAGGCTTCCACATCTGTCTGTTCCTGAACGGCATCAGTTCTACCGGGCATAAAAGGTACGGTTACGCTGCTCCCCGCTGCCGAAGCAGCCTTTTCAACAGCAGCACAGCCAGCAAGCACTATAAGGTCCGCAAGGGAGATTTTTTTATTTCCCCGCTGACTTCCGTTAAACTTTTCCCTGATTTTCTCAAAGGCAGCCAGTACCTTTTTCAGTTTCTTTGGCTCGTTTACTTCCCAGTCTTTCTGAGGAGCAAGGGCTATTCTGGCGCCGTTTGCTCCACCCCTGAAATCGGACCCCCTGAAGGTTGAAGCCGATGCCCAGGCGGTGGAAACCAGATCGGAAATGGATAAACCGGAAGCAAGGATTTCCTGCTTCAGTTTCGTAATATCCCCGGCATCAACAAGCTCATGATCCACCGGGGGTACCGGATCCTGCCAGATAAGATCTTCCTGCGGAACCTCCGGTCCCAGATAGCGGGATTTCGGGCCCATGTCACGGTGAGTAAGTTTAAACCAGGCCCGGGCAAAGGCGTCGGCAAACTTATCAGGATTTTCCAGATAATTGCGGGCGATCTTCTCATATACCGGATCTTTCTTAAGGGACATATCCGCGGTGGTCATCATGGGGCGGTGTTTCTTTTTTGGATCGTGTGCATCTACCACCATATCTTCATCATCAACATCCACCGCCAGCCACTGGTGTGCGCCTGCGGGGCTCTTTACCAGTTCCCAGTCATACTTAAAAAGAACCTTGAAATAGCCCATATCCCAGGTTGTGGGATTCGGTTTCCATGCGCCTTCTATACCGCTGGTGATTGTGTCACCCCCTTTTCCCGATTTAAAGGAGCTCTTCCAGCCAAGGCCCATCTCTTCCATGGGGGCAGCCTCGGGTTCGGGACCGACATGATCTGCAGTCCCGGCGCCGTGACACTTACCGAAGGTGTGCCCGCCCGCCACCAGGGCAACGGTTTCTTCATCGTTCATTGCCATGCGGGCAAAGGTCTCCCGAACGTCGATGGCGGATTTCTCAGGCACCGGGTTGCCGTCGGGTCCCTCGGGGTTAACATAAATAAGACCCATCTGAACCGCTGCCAGGGGGTTTTCGAGGTCCCGCTCACCGCTGTAGCGGCTGTTTGGCTTATCGCTGGTGGCAAGCCACTCCATTTCCGACCCCCAGTAGACATCCTCTTCAGGCTCCCAGATATCTTCCCTGCCGCCGGCAAAACCGAAGGTTTTAAATCCCATGGACTCAAGGGCGCAGTTTCCTGCGAGAATCATAAGATCCGCCCAGGAGAGCCTGCGGCCGTATTTCTGCTTAACCGGCCACAAAAGTCTGCGGGCCTTGTCCAGGCTGACATTATCCGGCCAGCTGTTCAGGGGTGCAAAGCGCTGGTTTCCCGTATTCCCTCCGCCCCGGCCGTCACTGGTACGGTAGGTACCGGCACTGTGCCAGGCCATACGGATAAACAGGGGGCCGTAATGGCCGTAATCCGCAGGCCACCACTCCTTTGAATCGGTCATCAGTTTATAGAGGTCTTCCTTGACTGCCTTCAGATCAAGTTTTTTAAACTCTTCGGCGTAATTATACCCTTCATCGGTGGGATCAAGGAGAGGTGAGTTCTGATGCAGAACCTTCAGATTAAGCTGATTGGGCCACCAGTCCTTGTTCGATGTGCCTTTTGCAGCACTGTGGCTGGTAGCACCGGTTACGGGGCAGCGTCCTTTTTCTCTCATATACGTCCTCCTGATAAATCTGCCGGGTCATTCTCCGGCGCCGCGCGGTTAATAAGAAAAAAAGAGCAGGTGGAGGCATAGGCTGGATGAATTGAACTGAAGATGGGGAGAAACAAATCCTTCTCTTAGATCTTTGTATATTTTGACCGGGTAGCTCTGAAATAGCAAGAAAAAGATTTGCAGGACTGAAGTTAAGTTCATACAATTAGCCCCATGAGAAAAAAAGCATACACGTTTATTCTGCTTATATTTATGACCCTGTCCGGGTTCTCCCAGGCAGAGCGGCATAAAATTCTTGTTCTCCACTCCCGCAGTGCAGATTTCCCCTGGGTGACGGCAATTAATAAAGCTTTTGAAAGCATAAGGGAAGAAAACTTTCCCAATGTCCGTTTTTATTTTGAGTTTATGAACAAGAATTTCCCGGAAGACCGCCTGGGTAACGATGTATGGAAGAGCTATCTTGCGGGCAAATACTCTGAACTTAATCTTTCTTTTATCATCGCCGAAGGGACTGAAGCTGTTCATTTATTGAAACAGAACATCGATCTTTTTCCGAAAGTCCCAAAAATCCATAGAGGCGGTGATCTTGTAAAAAATACCTGGGCAGGGAACAGTTTATATCTAACCAGTAATATTGCAACCGCCGCCGTCCGCACAATTCTACTCGCCAGGGAACAGAATCCGGAGCTCAAGACTATTTTCCTTATTAATGGGGGAACCCAGGCAACTACACCGGTTATCCCCGCGGTTAAACAGTTTCTTGAGTCATACACGGAAATCAGGCTGGTTGTTATTTCAGATTTTTCCCTGGAAGAACTTCTTGATACCGTTTCAGGGATCAATAACGAGAGCATCATTCTCTATACCCTGGTTATGAGAGACACAACCGGCACAACCTTTATCCCCCGTGATGTACTTGAAGAGATTACGCAAAACAGTCCAGTTACGGTATACACATTCTGGGACTCCCTTCTGGGAGCCGGAACCGTGGGAGGAACGATGCTGAGCGCAAACAGAGTTGCCCGTGAGATGTACCAGGCTGGCATCGACTACCTGAACCACGGTAGCTATAAGCAGGATTATGATACAATGGCCACTATTTGGGACTGGCAGGTATTGAAGAGGTACGGCCTGAAACCTCCCGGAGAGAAGGGGGAATATTCAATAATAAACAAACCAGATTCATTTTTTAAAACCTATACATGGGAACTGGTCATATTGGTAATTACTGTGCTGGTTCTCTTTTCTGCTGTTATCAGCGTTGCCTTGATCAAATACCACATGGTTTCACTTATTCTCCGGGGGAAAAAAGCAGAATTAGAAGAGCTTATTGATTACCAGACGCTCCTTATCAGGGAGATAGACCACCGGGTTAAAAATAATCTTGCCATTTTGAAGAGTATGGTCTCCCTGCAGATACATGAAAGTGATAATCAGGAAGTGAAGGATAACCTTCATGAAATCAGTAACCGGATCACATCGATAAAGAATATTCATGATGATCTGTATAAAGCAGAGGGGATTAATGAAATTAACGCCCTTAAATATTTTACCGAACTGCTTACTCAGATACAGGAAAGTATGCTGAAGGATACATCCGGCATTATGATCAATATGGATATTGCAGAAGTACAGCTTAAACCAAGGGATGCAATGCACATTGGACTGATGGTAAATGAACTGGTGACAAATGCTCTTAAGTATGCCTTCCCCGCAGGTATTGCAAATGGAAATATCAATGTAACTTTTACAAAGGAAGCAAACGAAGATTTCCTTCTTGAGGTTACCGATAACGGGAAAGGTCTACCCACCGCCTTCGACATTGAAACAGGAAAGGGGCTGGGGCTGAAGATTGTTGAACAGCTTACAAGAGAGCTGAAAGGTGATTTAAAAATCTACAGTGATCAGGGAACACGGTTCAGTCTAATGCTGGATTTGTCTTAAAGAACTTGCGACGGTATATCTTTTCCGCACTGCGGTGAATTGCTGGAATATGGCTAATCGGCAGTCCACTCTGCATATAAGATTGCATCCGCATCAGCAGTGTATGTTCCTTCAAGCTCATAGTGATCACCATCTCCTTCTGCAGTAGTGTTCCAGCCTGACAAAGAATGAAGAGCAAGGCCGAGACCTCCCGTATTATCCGCAAGGGTCAGATCTATACCTACGGTCTTCGTCTGACTTGAAGGGATCGTACCGCTGTCGGCTCCGTTGGCATCATAGGTTACAGTGTATGTTGGAATCTCTACCCATTTGGCATAAAGGGTTATATCCGAATCAGTTGAGTAGGTTGCTCCTTCGATATAGTCAGTACCGTTTCCGTCGGATGAAGTATTCCATCCTTCAAAGGTGTGATCGGTAAGCCCGAGATTTCCTGTGTTCGAAGCAAGAGTCAGATCAATACTTTCGGTCTTCGTCTGACTCGAGGGTACCGTTCCACTATCGGCTCCGTTGGCATCATAGGTTACAGTGTATGTTTGAACCTCTGCCCATTTGGCATAGAGGGTTATATCTGCATCACTTGAGTAGGTTGCTCCTTCGATATAGTCAGTACCGTTTCCGTCGGATGAAGTATTCCAGCCTTCAAAGGTGTGATCGGTAAGGCCGAGATTTCCTGTATTCGATGCAAGGGTTAGATCTATACTCTCGGTCTTCGTCTGACTCGAGGGTACCGTTCCACTATCGGCTCCGTTGGCATCATAGGTTACGGTGTATGTTGGAACCTCTGCCCATTTCGCATAAAGGGTTATATCTGCATCAGTGGAGTAGGTTGCTCCTTCGGCATAGTCAGTACCGTTTCCGTCGGATGAAGTATTCCAGCCTTCAAAGTTGTGATCTGTAAGGCCGAGATTCCCTGTATTCGAAGCAAGGGTCAGATCGATACTTTCGGTCTTCGTCTGACTCGATGGTACCGTTCCACTGTCGGCTCCGTTGGCATTGTAGGTTACGGTGTATGTTGGAACCTCTGCCCATTTCGCATAAAGGGTTATATCCGCATCACTTGAGTAGGTTGCTCCTTCGATATAGTCAGTACCGTTTCCGTCGGATGAAGTATTCCATCCTTCAAAGGTGTGATCGGTAAGCCCGAGATTTCCTGTGTTCGAAGCAAGGGTCAGGTCTATACTTTCAGTCTTCGTCTGACTCGATGGTACCGTTCCACTGTCGGCTCCGTTGGCATCATAGGTTACGGTGTATGTTGGAACCTCTGCCCATTTCGCATAAAGGGTTATATCCGCATCACTTGAGTAGGTTGCTCCTTCGGCATAGTCAGTACCGTTTCCGTCGGATGAAGTATTCCAGCCTTCAAAGTTGTGATCTGTAAGGCCGAGATTCCCTGTATTCGAAGCAAGGGTCAGGTCTATACCTTCTGTCTTCGTCTGACTTGAGGGGACCGATCCGCTGTCGGCTCCGTTGGCATTGAAGGTAACTGTATAGGTTGGTAACGCTGCATCCGTCCACTTTGCATACAGAGTATGATCTGAAGCCGTAGTCACTGTAGAAATATCACTAATCTGACTGCCGGTACCGCCGGCACCGGTCCACCAGCCGGCAAAGTTGTATCCTGATCTGCTGGTAGTTGCCAAAACTCCATAGGCAGCGTCGTAGGTTACGCTTTTGGTTTCCGGACTGGGAGTTATTCCGTCTCCGGCATCAAATGTAACGGTATAGGTTTTCGCTGTCCATTTGGCATATAACGTTTGAGCCGATAAAATTGCAACCGTAGAGGCAGAGGTAATCTGACTGCCGGTTCCTCCGGAGCCGGTCCACCAGCCGCCAAAGGTGTAGCCGGTTCTGCTGGTGCTTGCCAGGGTTCCATAGGTTGAATTGTAGGTTACGTCTTTTGTTTCCGGACTTGGCGTCGCTCCTGCTCCGGCATCAAAGGTTACTGTATAGGTATTCGCCGTCCATTTAGCATACAGGGTAATATTTCCGTTGTTTGAATAGGTAGCTTCGACAGCATAATCAGTTCCGGTTCCCTCAGAATTGGTGTTCCAGCCATCAAAGTCATAGCCGGTTTTAACCAGGCTGCCGCTATTGGATGCCAGTTGCAGGTTAACATTCTCAATTTTTGTCTGATCCACTGGAGCTGTCCCGCCTGTTGCACCATTGGCGTTATAGCTTACCGTATAGGTTGCAGCTGCCGCACTGAATGTCGCAGTAACCTCGGTGGCACTGGCAGGCATGGTAAATACTGCGGTACTGTTATCTACGGTTATTACCGAGGGAGTCACGGTGGCATTGGGGACCGCAAGGGTCACCATCCTTCCGGAGTTAACATGGGCGGTAAGAGTCACGGTAGTCCCGGCTATGGCGGAATCTACATCAGCAACGACATACTCTCCCCCATCCGCAGGGTTAACATTATCAACAGAAATGGAATATGGCGGAATAACAGTGCCGCCGATTCCCATGGGAGTCGGGCAGCTGGTAAACAGAATGAAGGCCAGAGAAAGAAATAGAAACGGCAGAAAACTAAGTAAACCGGAATTTTTTTTCATACACACAATCCATTCTGTTTGTTTTATCAAGCCTTACTCAAATACCATCAACGTTCATCAATCTTTTTCATGGTACACAGATACCCTTTGGAACTCAAGAGAAATACTCTTCTGTCGCTAAAAAATAACTCTCATCTTCCTGCAGATATCCAAAGTCGGAGCCAGTTCATTTTCTTGCATCAGAATTCGCATTTTGGCGTAAGCAAAACTATACTTTTACAGAGGTGGAGAACCTGCCTGACCACTGAAAACAGGAGGCATTCCAATGAACAGAAACAGAAGTGCTGGAGTACAGATAATAGCATCAGGCCTGCTTTCACTGTCATTTGCCCTCATAGTATCGTGCGGCAGCGGTAAGCTTGAGGCAAAGAAACAGGCTGCGTCTGAGCAGCTTGTCAGTATAGCAGAGCAGATAAACAATGATTTCCGGCAGATTCGAACAGAGGTTGGAAGCCTTGCTGAAGAGATTCAGAAGCTGTATGCACCGGAGACAGCTGCAGAAAATCTGGCAATGGTTGACCCTTCACGTTACGCGCTGTACGAAAACGGCGTCTTCTATAAACCGGTGAACGACGGAAAATCGGCAGTGTTTGTTTCCGGCGTTGTTCCGGTAAATGAAGAGATAAAGAATATTGTCTACTTTACGGAGCCCATGGATGCAGTGCTTATGCAGATAACCGACAATTATCAGGAAGTAATACAGGCATACTATAATGATAAATACTCCTACAACAGGATCTATCCCTATTTTGATGTACTTACCCAGTACGAACCGAAAATGGATATTCCCGCGTTCAATTTCTATTATCTGGCCGACTTGGAACACAATCCCCAAAAAGAGGCTGTTTGGGTGAACGAACCCTATGTCGACCCCGCAGGAAGAGGCTGGATGGTATCGGTAATTGCACCGGTATACATAGACGGGAAACTGGAAGGAGTCCCGGGCATGGATGTTACCATAAATACAATCACCGACAGGTATGTAAAACAGGAACCGGGAATCGTTATCCTGGACTCAACCGCCACAGTTGTCTCTATCGAAGATGCCATGGTGACCCTCTTCGGCCTTCCTGTGCTTGAAAATCATAAATACCTGGAAACCATCCGGCAGGATACCTACCGGGAAAATGATTTCAATCTGTTGAAAAGCAAAACCAGGGAAGTACGGTTGATGGCAGAGGCTGTCTATAACAAGAAAGAAAAAGAAGTCGCCCTGACCGTTGCCGACAAAGAGTACCTGATCATCACAGAACCGATTCCGGAACTTGACTGGAAAATTCTCAAACTGGTGCAATAACTACTGGAGAGAACTGGTTGAAGCGAATAGCACTGGCTGCAATTTTTCTGATTATCCTTTTTCTTCTCATTTCTGTCAGTATGAGTTTCAACAGCATACTCAGCAGCCAGAAAAAACTTACCAATGAGATGCTGAGTAAGCAGTCGGAAATAAGCGGTATCAACCTCCAGAACTATATAGTAGGATTTGAAGAGGAGGTGAAATATCAGGCCACGGTTACTCCCTTTTATAAAATACTCGAAAAAGATTCAGTAGACGTGGATATCTTTAACCAGATCCGCAGGTTCTATTCAAAATATCAGAATATAATCTCCCTTATTACCGTTAGTGACTCAACCCGCCTGAGACGCTTAATCAAGAGTGACACAAATTACTTTACCTTTTCCGGGATAATTCAACGGGATAAAGATGTTTACCTGATTGAAAAGATCGAGATAGAACGAACAAGCAAAGGCCTTGTGTACCGATACCCCGTTCGGGAAGACGGAATAATAGTTTCTGTTCTCGAATTTGATCTTGATTTTACGGCTGCAGTAGAGAGCGAACTGAGTCAACATTTTTACACGGGACGGCAGTCCTGGTACTGGTGCATTGATGATTACGGCGAGTTGATATATTTTCCCGGGGACCATTCGGGAAAACTTATCGATACTGAATACCAGGCTACAATAACGGCGGATATTCAGAACAATTACTACGGACTTATTGAACACCCCTTGTATATAGATGAGGCGGTAGATGTTTTTTCCGCATATTACCCGGTGTCATTGTTCGGCAGCCGTTACGGGGTAATTTTTTCAATCGATCAGAATATTTGGTTCGGACGTATAAAAACCAGAACCCTGCTTATAATTGCCGCCTTTGTAATATTTATTACCATTATCTCCGCCCTGTTTTTATTTATTTTCCGAAAACGCATTCTTGCAGAAAAGCAATTGATTCGCAGTGAGGCACAACTGAAACAGATACTCGAAAATATTCAGGTTGGAATTGCGATTGTAAATAAAGAAACTTTAGAGGTGGAATTTATAAACAGCGTCGCTGCCAAAATGTTTGAGGCAAGAGTTGAAGAGGTCCTGGGTACTCCGTGCAGCCAATACATATGCCCCGACTGTGAGGGACCCGGAGAAAGCAAGAAAAGATATTGCCCGCATATCAATTCACCTTCTGTAATCTCCAACATAGAAAAAACCTTTCCCTTGAAAAGCGGACAAACTATCAGTATTCTGAAAACCATTGCTCCCTTTGAATACAAAAATCAGCCTGCTCTGCTTGAATCATTTATTGATATTTCGGACCGGAAAAAATCAGAAAAAGAACTGCTTCGGATGAACAACACCCTCCGGCAGCAGACAGAGCTGGCAGAAATTCTTGCCGCCAAAGCGGAAGAATCCAGTCAGGCCAAAAGCGATTTCCTGGCAAACATGAGCCATGAAATCCGTACTCCCATGAATGCAATTATCGGATACAGTTCGTTACTCGGCAATACTGAACTGACAACCAGGCAGCAGGGATATGTAAAGAATTTTTCCCATGCTGCAAAGAACCTGATGCAGATTATTAATGACATTCTTGATTTCTCTAAAATAGAAGCCCGGAAAATGGAACTTGACTCGGTGCATTTTAATTTGGATGAACTCCTGGACAATGTGTCCCGAATGGTCAGCATCAATACCGGCAAAAAAGAACTTGAAATACTGTTTATCCGGGAAAATTCCGTACCGGTAAATCTGGAAGGTGATTCTCTCCGCTTAAGCCAGATACTCATGAATCTGATGAATAACGCAATCAAGTTTACCCACCAGGGAGAAGTTGAACTGAAAGCGGAATTAGCCAATCTGGTTGGTAAATCCGTCATGCTCCGGTTTACCGTCAGGGATACCGGAATCGGGATGACCCGCGAACAGCAGGAAAAACTTTTTCAGGCATTTACCCAGGCCGACTCATCTACAACAAGAAAATACGGCGGTACAGGCCTGGGGCTGACCATATGCAAGTACCTGGTAGAAATGATGGGCGGGTCCATTACAGTGGATAGCGAGCCGGAAAAAGGCAGCGTATTCAGCTTTACCGCACGATTTCAGATGTGTGAGGAGGAACCCTGCTCAACCCCGGCTAGAGATAAACTGACAGAGGTTGAAGGTCTTCAGAAAATAATGATTGTAGATGATCATTATGTTATCAGAGAGGCTATCAAAAATAACCTGGCTGACTTTTCCTATAATTTCGTAGAGGCAAAATCCGGTTCTGATGCAGTCAAACTATTCGCCAGATCGAAGGAAGAGGGAAGCGACATTGATCTGATTATAATGGACTATAAGATGCCGAAAATGAACGGTATCGAAGCCTGGGAGAAAATAAAACCTCTAAACTTGCCCACTGAAAAGACAAAGGCCATCCTTCTTACCGGGTACAATGACATCAATGTACACAAGGAAGCCAAAGAGGCAGGATTCGGTCAGGTTTTGTTAAAACCTATTTCACGCTCTACTCTTTACAATGCCATAGTGAGCACTATTTCCGGCACCACCAGGGAGTCGTTCAACGGGACTGATCCTGCAGTCGAACTTCATTCCATGCACAGCATACGGGTACTGCTGGTTGAGGATAATGAAGTCAACCAGGATGTTGCCAAAAATATCCTTGAAAACTGGGGAATTACCGTAGCTATAGCAAATGACGGATATGAGGCTGTTGAGACACTTAAGAAGCAGGAGTTTGATCTGGTCCTTATGGATCTCCAGATGCCCAGATGTGACGGTTATAAGGCGACGAGATTAATTCGGGAAGAGCTTAAATTGGAGACCCTGCCGATTATCGCACTCAGTGCGGATGCACTTTCTGAAGCAAAAGATAAAGCAGTGCAGGCAGGAGTAAATGATTTCCTGACGAAACCGTTTAATACAAATGATCTGCACCGGGTAATTACCCAATGGGTAAATATGGAATCCAGGGAAGAGCTCTCCGCTCCCGAAAAAGATACCGGCTTGGACCTTTCCGCTTTTGATGAGTATACCCACATTAATGTGAGGGAAGGTCTTGCAAGAATGATGGGCAACAGATCGGCCTACGCCGGTGTCCTGGAAAAGTTTTCCACCAACAGTACAAAAACATTGGATCAGCTTCTGCACAGTCTGGAAGAGAATGAAAGCAAGCAAATTATTCTTCTTGCCCATACCCTCGCCGGCAGCAGCGCAAATATAGGAGCACTTTCACTTTCAGAAAACGCAAAAAACATCGAGATTACATTTAAAAATGATTCAGCCCTCTCCGCCTCCCGGGAAATGGCCGCAAAAGTTGAAGCAGAGCTGAATACTGTTCTTCATGAAGCAGATAAAATTATCAGCCTGCTTCACTCTCAGGACGGTAAAGAATCGTCTGAAGAGTTTAATGCTGACAGGTTTAGAAACCAGGCGGAACAACTGAAGGAAATGCTTGAAAAATATGACACTCAGGCACGGCTTCTTTCCTCTGAGATGCTTGAGAATACATCCGACCAAACTATGAGAAACAGCATACAGGAAATGAATGAGGTTATTTCCCGCTATGAATTTGATATTGCCCTGAAAATGCTGGAAGATTTAGTAAAAGAGCAAACCCATGAATGATGATGCAAAATTGACTGTACTGGTTGTTGATGACTCGCCGGAAAATATTGATATCCTGCATGAAATCCTGCACGGCAAATACACTATCCTCTTTGCCCTGAATGGAAAACGTGCCCTGAGCATGGCCGAGGAAGCGCGGCCGGATATTATACTGTTAGATGTTATGATGCCGGAAATGGACGGCTTTGAGGTCTGTAGAAGGCTGAAGAATAATCCTCTTACAAATGATATTCCAGTAATTTTTATAACCGCAAACAACCAGCCTGTTGATGAAGAGCTGGGCATAAAGCTTGGCGCTGTCGACTACCTTTCCAAGCCGGTAAATCCTGCCATAGTGTTGTTAAGAGTTGAAATGCACCTTGCCCTGTACAACCAGCGCCGGGAGCTTATTCGGGAAGTCAAAAATAAAACCCGGGAAGTTGCGGAAACTCAGTTTGAAATAATAAAAAAGCTGGGAATAGCATCGGAGTTCAAGGACAATGAAACAGGGCTGCATGTCGACAGGGTCAGCCAGTACTCCTTTCTTATTGCACAAGAGATGGGACTGAATGAAGAAGAGTGTGATCTGATTCTGAATGCATCCCCCATGCATGATATCGGAAAGATAGGCATCCCGGACAGTATCTTATTAAAACCGGGAAAGCTTGATCCCGACGAATGGGAAACCATGAAATCCCATTCCCTTATCGGTGCAAAAATAATAGGCGATCATCCAGCCAGGCTGCTGCAGGTGGCCAGGCTAATTTGCCTGCAGCATCATGAAAAATGGAACGGCAGCGGATATCCTGACGGGTTAAAGGGGGAAGAAATAAGCCTGTATGCCCGTATCGTTGCAATATGTGATGTATTCGATGCACTTACCAGCGACAGACCCTATAAAAAAGCCTGGACGGTAGAAAAAGCGGCAGAGCTGATATGCGAGGAATCTGAAGGCTGCTACGATCCTGCAGTACTTGAAGCGTTTAATAAAGTGCTCCCGGAACTTAAGAAAATCAGGGAGCACTTGAAAGACTGAAAAAGCTGCAAACAATGTTGAATTTCAATCAAGCAGCTGAATTATCTCCCAGGCTTTTCTGCTTGTTTCCACAAGAAGCTCACTGCTCATGGTCGCGCCGGTAACGGCATCCACATTTCCGGGCATATCAATAGAGGCCGGGCTCAGGTTATCAAACTGATTCAGAAACCTTGGGTCTGCAAGGGGAAATGAGTATTCATCTGTCAGGCTTATTATACGGACTCCCCGCAGCGTTCCGTCTGAATTATATCCCAGGGCCCATTCATGACTGGCCACATACTTCCAGAGAATATCTTCAAGAACAATACCGTAGGAAGTTATGCTGCCGCTGCTGTCTTTTGTGTAATAGACAGTAAATTTTTCATTTCTGCGGTAATCTGAATCATAACGGCGGTTAAAATCGTTGGCCTGGTCCCGGGTAAGAGCTATTTCCTCCTTGAACAAACTGTCCTGACCGGACATAACTTCTTTAAGGGCGGTCCCGGTACTCATAAAATCTTTTGCCGTTGCAGAACCAAGAAGAATCACAGCAAAAATCAGCAGTAAATAACTCTTTTTCATGGTAACTCCTAATTTTGACTTACTACACTACAGGTCAAAGACGTATTAAAAACTTGGTTAAGACCTGATGATACAGACCTGTACTGGTCCCGGATACCGCACCCCCAAGAGGATAGTTGATCAGATAAACCGTCTGCCACTCCATCGGGCCGAAGGGCACAATAATGCCGGTATTAAAATTCAATGCATCATCCTGATCAAGCTGCCGGGAGTCTGGATCTACCCCACCTGTCCGCAGGCGCAGGGTGAAGGCATCAAAGCGGTAGGAAGCTTCGGCATACCAGCCTATGCGATAATAGGTAAGGGGCAGAAGAAGAGACTCATCCAGGCCTTCACTGTGAATCCTCACTTCTCCAAGGGCTGCGCCACCTTTCAGGGTAAGAGCCCCGAGACGCTGACTTAGATCAACACCGTACATTAAAATTGAATCTTCCCAGAGGTAGGCATCATCATCGGAAAAAGAGTCGAACATCAATGAGAAGCTGCCTGTGGTATTTAAGGCTGGAGAAAAATTGACCCGCAGATTAAGGGCTTTCATCAGATTATTTTCATCCGTCGGAGAAGAGGTAAAAACAGGCGCACCGGCGTAGGTTCTGAATCCGTTGGTAATGCCGAAATCAAAATTCAGGGAATCGTTAATAATCTGGTTTACTTTAACTCCGTAATCCGTCCAGAAAAAAGGCAGAAACAGGCTGCCCTCATCGGGATGGCCGCCATAGATATGATGATAATCGGCACTTCCGAAGGGAATGAAAATACGTCCAAGGGTTACGGCAGTATTCTCCCTATCCAGGGTAAACTCCAGAAAGCGGGAGGCGGTGGAAATATCAAATACCGCACTGAACTGATCATTACTGACCATACCCATTACATTAAAATGGTTCTGGCCGAACTCAAGAAAGGGTTCCCACTCTTTCTCTCCCGCGTTGATTGTTTCGTTCAAGCCTCCGTAGAGGGTAAAATCGGTGTAGAGGTTAAAATTGAGCCCACCTGCCCGGATGAGCGGTGCAGGTGCTTCTACCTCTTCAGCCTCATCGATTTCATCAAAGCTCACAGCCTCTCCTTCAGGAAAAAGACAGACCATGGAAAGTACCAGACTTGCAGTAAAAAATACGATTTTCTTCATTTTTCCTCCCGGCGAAACAGTGAGCGGGTCATATTGATCATCCACTTCCAGTGAAGGATCAGGTGTACAAGAACAAGAATTCCGATAGAGAGTCCGCACCAGTCGTGGATAAGCATTATCAGATCGATGGGAACATCCCGGGGACTAACCCGGATAAGCCTGAGAAAGCCGGGAAATTTAATAATGCCCGTAACAAAAGTAATAAAGGTAACCATGAGCAGTAAGACATCTACCCAGTAGTTCAGCCGTGATCTTGTCAATGTCTACTCCTTATCTTGCAGGTGCAAATATAACACACCGCCTTTTTTAATCCAAATAATAGTAATTTTATCAAGATTAAATGTCTATTACGGTTTATATTAAATTCGATCAAAATCAGTGAGGTTTTAAATGAAATTCTTCCTCCTTGGTGTGGTTCTGCTAATCAGTCTATTTACAGCATGCGAAAGTCCTGCGGTGTCTGATAACTATGTATATAAGCAGTCCGGGCTCAGCCTCGATTTCACATTTCCCACTTCCGAACGGTCCAGAGGAATTTATATCTGGGTAAGTGACGACAGTGGAAACTATATAGATACGGTACAGCAGTATGGCGGCCGAACCGATTATGCAAATGAAACCTATGTTATTTTAGGGCACAGATATGCTAATGATGTGTGTACATTATGGAAAACAGCCGCAGGCGAACCGGGCACAACAACTTCATCATCAGAGCTTGTACTGGACGGCATAACTACCGCGTCGATTCTTCCAGGCAGTTCAGGAAGCTATACATCGGAATCCTGGGATCTTACCGACAGCAGCGGAGCAGCGATTGCTGACGGAGATTACACTGTTAATGTTGAAGTTACCTATGATGAAGATGGTCATCCTGTAAGCTCCACCAGTACAGCCTCCGGAACCATAAGCCTGGACGGATCAGTAGTCACCGTCGACCTGACGCTCTCTGGAGATACCACCAGGATGACCGCTGTTTCGGCGAGTTACACGCCCTGAGGTTTGTAGAATAAAAATAGACCTTAAGCTGTCTTACTCTAAAAAGGCACTCCGTTATAAATTCGCAGGCCTATTCCAAGATTAAAAACAGGGCCGTCAAAATAGTGTCCGGCAAAATAGAGATAGAGATTATCCTGATAGACAATTGCTGAAGGGCTGCGGATTTCCGATTCGGTCCAGAAATAGTCGCTCCGCTGCAGCAGGGGTGCAGAATCCTGTACCCAGCCAGTCTCACCGTCGGTAGAGACTGCGTGATGTATCTTCACCTGGGTCCAGGGATCGTTTATAACCACATCGTAAAAAAGATGAATTGAGCCGTCTATTACAAGAGCATTGGGGGTTGAATAGCCGGCGTACTCCTCTCCGCTGGTCCTCGGGTACAGCGTTAAATCGGGGGTAAGTACCCGCCGGGGAGAGTCCCAGGCTGTGCCATTGAAAACTGTAAGGCCTATGGTCTGCCAGGTTGTTCCCACCTCTGAAGCTGCTCCGACTGCGGTAAAGTAGAGATAGATTTTGTTGTCAAATACCACCGGGGCAGGTTCACCCACAACAGACTGATTAAAATCGAGATTGGGAGCTGCATAAGGATCTGTGGGGCTGACAATGGGATTGTCACCATCCCGTGTCCAGGATATTCCGTCTAAAGATGTTGCATGGCCGATGTGAAAATGCTTGGCCGCTACATCATTATCCCAATCGGTATCCCCGTCGCCGGCACCGTTACCGTCATCTGCAGTGTAGTTATAGGGCACATCATAGCCGGTATAGAACAGATGATACTCGCTGTTGTAATAGACCACCGCCGGGGTCTCGACACAGTGTTCATCCCACTGCCCTAAGCTGCCAGCCTCAAAAACGGGATTCCCGGAGTTGCTGATAGTCCAGTTTTTGCCGTCCGGGGAAGTAAACATGAAAATTTTTACATATCCTTCCTCGTCCCCGGGCTCATCAGAAGAAGCATACATTACAAACTGACTGCCGTCATGCAGAACATGGGGATCGTTCCAGTGGGCGCCGGTGAAGAAGTCATCGGACTCCATAAGCCGGGCATTGAAAAGGATAGTGGAATCCCCGGCTCCTGAGGAGCCTCCGCAGGAAAAGAGCACCATCAGAATAAAAAGCAGGAAGCCCATAAAGGGAATACGGAAAATTATCTTACTCTGCATATACGAAATATACAGCTTTCAGCGAAAAATTACCGCCCCGCAAAAACCGCCTTCACCTCTTCGTAGCTGGCAAGGGTTCCAATATCGTAGCGGGTACCTTCAAAGCGGTAGGCGCAGACGGGCCTTTTTTTCAGCAGCCAGGGGACGAAGTGACCCGGAGCATCGCCGTTGTTGCCAGCATCGAGAAACTCTCCTATTAATGGCAGGGTATCTTCCCGGTAGATATAAAAAGGAGGAACCCCCAGGTTGGATTTCGGTTCTTCCGGCTTCTCCTGAAATCCCATTACCCTGCTCTCTTCATCGAGTTCCACTACTCCGGTGCGTTTAATACGCTCCACGTCGTCTATGACATGGCAGCTTATGCAGTCCGTTGCAAGGGTGTAGAAAAAATCAACAAAATCGGGCAGGGCAAAATCAAAGAGGTTGTCTCCCGCAAGGATCATCAGGTCATCCTGAATCTGCTGCTGTTCTATTACCAGCCGTATATCGCCAACCGCACCCAGCCGGGTTTCGTTGGTGGAGGTGCCGTCATCCACAACCACCAGTTTCTTAGAGGAATCAGTTTCACCGGCCCAGCGGGAAAAGTGATCCCGGAAAACATGGTTGGTAACAACATAGACGGTGTCAATTTCATCCACCGCCTCAATCTTGTCCAGAATGCGGTCCATTATGGTTTTGCCCGCAACTTCCAGAAGCGGCTTGGGGAAGTTCTTTGTCAGAGGGTAGAGCCTGGTTGCGTATCCTGCGGCAAGGAGGAGTGCTTTCATACCTTGGAAGCTCCATCGGTGGTTTTGCAGAAGTTTACCCGGTAGATATCCTTATACTCGGGATGGCGGACCGGATAAACCTCGTCCACTTTCTGTTTGATTGAATCTTTGTAGGCAGGATCGATAATGGCGATGCAGGCTCCCCGGTAGCCTGCGCCGCTGAAGCGGGCACCGTAGACACCTTCGCACTCTTTAAGAATATTAAAGATGGTGGTCAGCTCATCACAGCCGCACTGGTACTGGTGAACCGAGCTTTCGCCGGACTCGGTCATGAGCCTGCCGAACTCCTTCAGATTTCCCGCTTTCCAGGCCTCAATCCCGCTGCGGACCCGGTCCTGCTCAGTATAATAATGGGTAAGACGGCGCTGGAAACGGCCGGGAACCTCATTTTTATGCGCATTGAATGCTTCCTCAGGGATATTACGCAGCTGAATATCAGAGAGTCCCGTAACCGCAAGTCCGCCGAGTTCCTGCAGCAGCCAGCCGCCTACCCGGCATTCATCCACCCGGTTATTGTAATCTGTACCGATCAGAGCCTTGCTGACTCCGGAATAGATTACTGCCACCTCAAATTCCGGAAGATCCGCCGACTGGGGATGAAGCTCATGATCACCGGAAAGGCAGTCCACCACCAGCAGATTTTTGTCTTTACTGAGAATATTGGCCGACTGGTCGAGAATGCCGTTTTTAAGACCGATAAACTCCGTCTCAATCCAGTGGCTGTACTGCACCAGCTCCGGACCGGAAAGCTCGATGCCGTTAACATCGCACATAGCCATAAGATAGGCGGTGGTTACAGCGGCGGAGGAACTTAAGCCCCCGATAGGCAGCTTGCCGCTGACATATGCTTTAAATCCGTTTTTGATTATATGATTACGCTTCAGCGAGAGCACCGCTCCGCGGATATAGTTGCCCCAGAAACCGGGAAGCTTGTCCGGAACATGATCAACATGAAAATACTCTTCATCGGGAAAATCCATGCTCTGAATATGAATATAGCCGTCATCCGAAGGGCTGTAGACCAGATTCACCGCAGAATCCAGAGCCATACCGGTAACCAGCCCTCCCTGATGATCCACGTGTGCGCCCAGGGGACAGATCCTCAAGGGGGATCGAATCTTACGAATATCATTATCGCCGTAGCGTTCCTTAAACTGTGCAGTCAAAGCTTCCATGGCGGAGTACTCCTTGTCTTTCTTTAAAGTCCACAGCATATCATCTGGGATACCCCTTGGGAAGATTATTTTCACCAACACAATACATTCCCGTTCGGTAATATTTCAGTTATTAACTCAACATATTACCGTACAGTAATATATTTAATTAATCTGAGTTGATTTTCCCGTACGGTAAGATTAGACTAAACAGATGGAGAACAGAATCAAAAATGCATCAGAATTCGGTGCCCTCCTGAAAAAACGGAGAAAAGAGCTTGGATATACCCAGATTGAGACTGCGTCTTTATGCGGAACAGGTACCCGCTTTATTTCTGACCTTGAAAATGGAAAAGAGACAGTGGAACTGGGAAAAGCCCTTGGCATAGCTGCTTCCCTGGGCCTCAACATCTGGATAAAAGAACGAGTCTAAAAAATTGCAGTTATATAATCTGAGAAGTTTACTTGATATATGGGTTCCATCTTCAACAGAGACACTTTTATAAATCAGGCACCAAGAACCGCCTGAAGCATACCTGTTCCAACAAAAAGCAGCAGAGAGAGCCCTGGATGAACCTTGAGTTCAAACCTGCTGAAAACTGAAAATTGCTGTATCCGGCTTCTTAACCAGA
Organism: Marispirochaeta sp.; assembly: GCA_963676835.2. GTDB lineage: Bacteria > Spirochaetota > Spirochaetia > JC444 > Marispirochaetaceae > Marispirochaeta. The sequence continues at coordinate 1,443,486 of CAXXFF010000002.1, read as the reverse complement.
GTCCCGTTCCCAGAAACAGTCCGCTGACAGCCCCTTCAAGCAGAATAAAGATCAACAAAGCATCAAGCCCTTTATTTAAAATCCCCTTCTGTACCGGCAGAAGAAATATAGTCAGAAGAAACAGAAGCCGCCAGCCGACAGCGGCAATCAGACCGCCGGAGAGGGCATCAGACATCTTCCCGGACTGTACGAAACCGGTCCCGAAAGCCGCCGCTGCGAACCACAGCACAGCTCCTTCCGCAAGAATTGCCAGAACCGGATTTACAACAAACAGCGGAGTAACTGCAGGATGCAGAAGACTAAGCAGTTTGGTGCCGGCTGCAACAAGTGCGGCAGAGGGTATGGCGGAAAGTCTTCCGGTACTGCCGTAAGCGGCCAGCATAAAAACAGAAGCTATGGGAAACATAATAAAACCGGCAATGCCGGGTATAGGGAGAAACCTGGAAAGCATATGCAGAAGAAAGCCGAGACTGCTTTCTGTAAGCCCCCAGAGGGAGCCGAAAAATACTATCTTTGCAAAACTGTTCATACAGCCATTATGCCGGATTTTCCTTTCAGAGTCAGGTGGTTTCCGGCTACTATATATGTATGATCAATGCATCCGGAATACTACTTGCCGGAGGAAGAAGCAGCCGCATGGGCAGAGACAAAGCCCTGCTTCCCTTTGGCAGCAGTACCCTTATAGAGCATATGGCCCGAAAGATGCTCCCCTGTTTCCGGGAAGTAATTATTGTCTCTGCCCGCAGACGGCAATACGCTGTAGAGGGAACCGTTTGTATAGAGGATAGTATTCCAGACGCCGGCCCCCTGGGCGGGCTTTATGCAGGACTTTCCGCAGCACAGCACCAATCAGCCTTTGTTACCGCCTGCGATATGCCCAATTTTTCACCGGAACTTGCACGGCTGCTGCTCAACAGGCAGGAGGGATACGATGCGGCGATCCCGCTGTACCGTATGCGACCGGAACCCCTCTGTGCAGTTTACTCAGTAAATCTGCTGCCCTCTCTTTATGAGTTCATCAGGAAGGGAGGGCGCAAAATGAGAGACTTTATTCAGACAATGAAAGTAGATTACATAAACGAAAATGAGATGGAAAAAATAGTAGATCCCGCCAGGGTTTTTCTCAATATTAACTCTCCAGGAGACATACCTGAAGATTCAGCTTAAAGGCCTGCTGCAGCAGCTTACAATATGTTCGATGTCCTGATTTGAAAGAGGTTTGGAAAATATCTTGGAAAAACTGCCGGCTTCTTCGGCTGAGCAGAAATCCTCAATTTCATAAGCGGTGGAGATAAAGATGTGCGGGGAATAATGCTGCCTAATCTCCCGGGCCAGTTCTATTCCGTTCTTTTTTGCCCCCAGGTTAATATCAAGAACAATGCACACAGGCTTTTCTGTGAGTGCAACTTTGAGGGCATTATCAGGATCCCCAGCCTGAAGAACAACTCCCCCAACATCCTGCAGCATTTTTACTGTGGCAATTCGAATCAGAGCCTCATCTTCAACAACAAGTACATTGGGGGATAGTTCGGTCAAGCTTCACTCCCTCCGGATGGAAAACGAACCGTACAGACAGTGCCGTTCTTCCTTTCATAGACTACCTCCCCGCTCAACTGGGCGGCAAATCCGTTTATTAATATAACACCCATGGAGGATTTTTCCCCGGTATTTGCCGGCTCTTTGATCCCTGTACCGTCATCAGAAACCCTCAGACAATAGCTCTCTCCACTCTCTTTCCTAAACGAAACCTGAATATGCCCTTCCGATTTTTCCGGGTAGGCATGTGAGATCGCATTAGTAATAAGCTCGTTTATTATAAGCCCGCAGGTTCTGGCTGCAGTGTAGTTCATCTGGTGCTCTTCGACCTCTGCGGAAATCTGAATATGCTGTCCGTTTTTAAAAGAAAATGAATTACGCAGATACTCAACAAGGGAGCTGAAATAGGCAGCGGAGTCAACGGTTTCCATCCCCTTGGAGCGGTACAGCTGTTCATGAATAAGACCCATGGTGCGGACTCTGCGCTGAATAACATTTAGAATTTCCCGCTGTTCATCACTGCTGATTCTTCTCTGTTCCAGATCAATTGTTGAGTAAATCATGGACAGGTTGTTCTTTACCCGGTGGTGGATCTCCCGTACAAGACGCTCCTTTTCGTCCACCAGATCCTGAAGGTCATGCTGCGCCTTTTTGCGCTGTTCAATCTCATTAAACAGTTCCTGCCGCTGCTCTCCCAGCAGCTGCCCGGCAACATCAACCACGTATAAAAGCCGGTCAAAAACACCCTTGATCCCGGAGGGAACCTCAATTTCATACCCCCGGGAAACAAGCTCCATGGTTTTATTCTCGACTTTTGCCAGAGGCTGGAGGAGAATCTTCTGCAGGAGCAGGTTGAGAATTACCGCCAGGATTAACCAGATAAAAATACCTATCATAACCGTATTCCGTACAACCAGGCTGACCGTATCCACCAGGTAGGTATTGGGAATACAGGCAATTACATACCAGTCCCAGTAATCAAAATATGCATAGGAAAAATAACAGCCTTGCCTGGAACCTTCCCCTTCAGAAGGAAGTTCAGGCTGCTCAAAAAACGGGACGATCCAGGGAAATTCAGAAATGGCTTTCCTGCCGACTATAGCGGTTCTCCGGTTATCGTAAATAAGGATTCTCAGGGACTCCATCGACTCTCCCGCAATGAAGTCCGGCAGGTTATGAATTTCTCCAATAGCGGAATACGCCTCTTTGCGGTAAGACTCTTCGAAAGAGTCAATCCCTAAAAATCCGGAATCCTCAAGGAGCTGTACCAGGCGCTTCGGATAGCCCTCAATGTAGTCATGCAGAGAAGTTCTGGTATACAGGGAAACAGCAGTAAACCAGAGCTGCTGCATAGTCCGCACATACAGAACAGAAACACTTCCGATGGTTATTACCAGCAGGGAGACCGCGGTAATTACTATTTTTTTATAGAGTGTCACGGCTATTCATCCAACCTCGGGTAGATATTCCCCTCTGCAAGGGAAAGCAATCCCGGAGAAATAATCAGTCCGTACTTCATAATGGTATCTCTGTTGAATGCAGCTGTTACAGCCCGGGGAGACTGTATGGGGATACTGCCGGCGGGTGTTCCCTGGAGAATTGAATGAGCCAGATGGGCTGCTTCCGCACCGGCAGAACCCAGGGCCGGGATCAAAGTCATAACAGCTCCGCCTTCGACGCTCTTTACTGTGTTGGCAAAAAGCACAGGCTTACTGCTGACTCCCATGAGAGTCTCATGATATTCCTCAAGTTCTCCCAACGCACCGGTAGGCTCCCACCAGAAATCTATCAGGGGTTCAAGTTCCCGGGCGTAGTGACTGAGCTCCTGAAGCATCGCAACAGTACCGGACGGAACAGATTCATACGGAATAATCCGGGAAATTATTTCAACCCCTTCAATCTCCGCAGCTGCGTCCCGCAGTTCACGAAATGCACCCATGGATGATGGGTATGAGGAGTGAATAAACCCGATACGGAGAGGCTTTTCAGCCGATGGAGAGTACGGAAGAACAGAGAGGGCATGGCGCAGTTTTACACGCCGGGGAATAGTAAAAATTATTCCCGTAACATTAGACTCCGGTCGGGCATCCATGGACGAGACAATACCGGAACCTAGAGGATCTGAAACCTGAGCAAAGACAACAGGTATGCCGGATTGTTCGGTAAGCTTTACTGCTGTTAAACTTGCCAGGGTGGCAAAGCTGATTATAATATCCGGCCTGGAAGTATCTAAAAGCTTCGATAGTTCATTCTCCGCCTTTTCCCGGCTTCCTGCTGCCTTAATATGTATGATTTGCGTAGTTGAATTGGTATATCCCAGATTTCCAAGTTCCCGCAAACAGGAATTTACATTTTCCAGCAGAGCAGGAACGGGCATTGTTTCCATAATAACAATTTTTACCGGCTCTTTCGCAGTTAGAGGAAAACCCAGGACAAGAAAAACAGTTAAAAACAGAAATACCGGTTGTTTCAGAAACAAACTGCTGAGAATTCTTTTAACCATAATTAAATTGTTGTTTCCGGCAAACGGAATGTCAAGAACGGCCATTCTGATATATCAACCCTTTAGTCCTGTCACCCCAGACGAAGGCAATTACGCCCGTTATGCTTACAGGCATAGAGCAGCTTGTCCGCCCTTTTAACTGCGGCCTCCATTTTAGTGGTATCAATATTTAAATTTCCTTTCATACCTATAGTATTTGAAAAACCCATGGATTTCTCAACTTAATCGGCATGATTTTCTTTATGAATAAAAATCAGCTTATCCGGCTTTGCCCCTGCCAGAGATCCGCATTGGGCCCCATTGCCGTTTTCAGCTCTTCCGAGGCCCGGGTCAGCTCTGTACGAACATCCCCGCTCAAGGCTGTATCAAAGTGCTTCAGGTTCTCTTCAAGCTGCTGTTCCGTACCGGCACCGGCTATCACCGAGCTTACTCCCGGCTGGGCCAGCACCCAACCGGTGCCGCAGGCAGGCAGGGTCAGCCCGGCCTCGGCAGCAATTTCCTTGAGCCTGCGGATCAGGGTAAAGGTAAGATCTTCGTATCCCGCCTCACCATGCCGGGCAGCCTCGTTAGCTCCGGAAAAATGGCGTGTCCGCTTTCTACCTGCGGGGAACTCTTCCGGAGACAAATATTTACCCGACAGTAGCCCCTGCATGAGAGCACTGTAGGTCAGAACCCCCAGCCCGCGCTTTTTCAGGTATGGAAGCATCTCAAACTCGATAGCCCGGAATGCCAGGCTGTAGGCTACCTGATCGCTTATCAGCGGCAGCGTGCCTGCTTCAAGATCCCCGGGTCCGAAATTGCAGACACCGAAGTGGCAGATCTTTCCTTCTGCAATAAGGTCCTCCACAACCTTCTGAACATCATCTGCGGAAAAGTCCGGATTCTCGAAGGGCCAGTGCTGCTGATAAAGGTCAATATAATCGGTTTTAAGGCGGCTGAGGCTTGCTTCGCACATGGTTCGAATATCCTCAGGCCTGCTGATGCGCTGGGGAAGAAATTTAGTAGCCAGGAAAACAGAGCCCCGACGCCCCGCGACTGCTTCTCCCACAACCTCTTCGCTTGCTCCATCGCCGTAGCCTTCGGCGGTATCTATCAGGTTAACTCCCGCAGCCATTGCCCGGTGAACAATGCGGATGGACTCCGGCTTCTGCCGGTCTCCCCATATTCCGCCGCCTGCAAAAGACCAGGTTCCAAGGGTAAAACGGGAAACCCGTAAAGGGCCGAGATCTGTCATTTCCATATACTGCCTCCGCATTCTATTATCCCCCATTAGCAGCAAGGGTGCTACCCGGAAAATCCCCTCGTATTTTCCCCTGCTGCGTTGTACATTAGAACAATGAATATGGGGAAAATTTGCGGCCTGCTGCTTGCTGGATTCGGATTTGCTGTACATCTAAGTGCCGTCCCGGCGGATACACAGGAAGAGCTTACCAGCTATAGAGATCAGGCACTTGCCTGGCTTGAAGCACAGATTCCACCAAACAGTATGCTGGATAAAGCAGTTCCCCAGCGCCGCAACCTTATTATCAGCTACCGCGTTGATGAAAACGACCCGGCCTACCCTTACGTCCGCGGAAGATCCTATACCTACGATGATGCCCTGACGGCAATTGCCTTTACCATGTGCGAACGCTACCGGGAGGCTGAAGACCTGCTTTTCAGTCTGTCACGGCAGCTTCGCAGAGACGGAAGTCTCTGGTTTGGTTTTAACCTGCATAACAACTGGCCCTCCGAAGAGGACCACAGCGAAGCAACCGTCCGCAGCGGAGCTTCCGCATGGGCCGGCTATGCAGCCGTTTTTTACCTGCAGAAACGCCGGAGTACCGACGGCGAGGTGGACCTTTCAGACCGCATAAACAAACGCATCCTCTATCTGGCCGAGAAAGTGGCCGGACATCTTCAGTCACTCCAGATAATCGACCGGAACGATCCCCGCTTCGGCCTGGTAACCGGCGGCATGGGAGCACATATACTTAAGGACAACGGCGGAACCGTTGAGACCAGCTACTCCGACGCTCCCCTTGAGTGGGTCAGCGCTGAACACAATATAGATGCATGGTTTCTCTTCTCCGGGCTGGCAGATCTAACCGGCGAAGAGCGCTGGCGGACTGCAGCCTCCCTTACATACCAGGGACTGCTGAATATGTGGGACAGTGAAAAATCCCAGATTATTCAGGGAATTAAAAAAGAGGGAAAGAGAGACACCGTACTGCCACTGGACACAGCCAGCTGGGGCTCCATGTTTTTACGGGCGGCGGGGGAAACAGAAAAAGCGGACACTACCCTGAATACCGGGGTGGAGCGTTTTTCCAATAAACAGCCCGGCCAGTACCGGCCCTATGCGGATGACCCGGTATATGAAAACCCTGCGGTGACTGCGGCAATATTCGGAAAGAATGGCCTTACCTGGCGGGAAATGGACATCAACTGGCCCGAAGGTGCTTTAGGAATGGCAGCTGCTCTGGTAAAAGCAGGAGATTTCCGGTCACCCCTGGAAATCATCCGGACTGCAGCCTCCATTGCAGTTGATGGAGGAATCCCCTACTCCACCCTTGAAGTGCCCCATCAGTTTTCCACCTGGCCCTCGGTGGCATCCACCGCCTGGCTGGTCATAGCAATAGAACTGATCCTGGACAGTGAAGATAACCGGCTTTTCTGGAGCGCCAGATGACCCGGCCAACCTTTCTGCTGTATGTCGCCGCAGTCCTGCTGCTTCCTGCTGCACTGTTATGGAGTATGCCTCCCGGGGATTACAGCCTTGCTCTGATTTCCCCGGTGGGAGAGAAGAGCGAAAAAGCACGTATTGATGAACATGCCCTCCGCCGGATTCCCGAGATACTGGGTATTCCTCACAGCACTGTTTCCGCTCCGGAAAAACTGCAAGACTTCGATGTAGCCGTCATGGCGGCAGGCCCGGCAAATAACCGCCTTACGGCCCCCTGGGAGAACGCTCTTTACCAGTTTGTTGATGATGGAGGTATTCTGTTGATTCCGGGCCCGGCGGGTTCCAGGCTCTACCCGCTTCTGGGAATTAACTCTATAGTTTCCACAAAAAAACGGGAAAGAATTATTTTTCATACATTTTATGATGATCCTCTTTTAGCCTATATAGATCATCCCAACGAAAAGACCATCAGCCTCGGCAACGGCTACGATAACACCTATAATGAAGTAATATGGTCTCATGGGGCAGAATCAGATGGCATGGGAGCCGTTCTGGCCAGCTTCCCCGACGGCAGTGCGGCCCTTGTGAGAAACTACTATGGCCGAGGGATTGCCTATTTCCTGGGTGTCAGCTTTGAAGAGACAGTAATGCTGCCCCAGACCGGAGGTGATTACGAAGCCCAGCGGCTTTTTGTAAACAGCGTTGAACCTTCAGCGGATACCATCATGCTCCTGGTAAAAGCCCTGTATGAAGGATATGCAAAGTCGCCTGTTGCCATTAGTGCAGTTCCCCAGGCAAGAAGTACAGCCCTGCTTCTGAGCCACGATATTGACGCCCAGACATCCTTTATGGACTCCCTGAAATTTGCCGCTCTGGAAGAGAAATACGGCGCCCGGGGAACCTATTTTATCAATACAAAATACTTTACCGATGCAGCGGATATCGGCTACTACATAGTGCCCGAAAATCTGCAAGCCGTAAGAGAGCTTGCCCGACGGGGTCATGAGATCGGCAGTCATACGGTAGCCCATTCCTATGATTTTACCAGAGCCCCGGCGGGCACACCGAATGTGAATTTTGCAAACTACCATCCGCAGAAGGGCATTACCATAAACGGCGAGGCCCGGGTAAGCAAGGAGCTTCTGGACCGGGACATCCGCGGACAGAACACCGGAACCTTCCGGGCGGGATACCTGGCATTTCCGCCGGAGCTTATCGAGATCCTGGAATCCTCCGGCTATGCATATGATTCGTCATTCTCCGCAAACGATGTTCTTACTTCGTTCCCCTACTTTGCTTTTACCGAACGCCGCCCTGGATCGGCGGAATCGCAGATAATTGAAATTCCGGTAACACTGGATGACGCCCTGGACTTTCTTACAGAAGACACCATTGAAGACGCCGTAACTCAATGGAAAAAGGTACATGATGCCAACGCCGACAACAACTCCATCACTGTGCTGCTGGTACATCCTTCAGACACCCGCAACAGAAGCTTCAAGCTTGAGGCTCAGGAGGCACTAATGGCCCACGCTGCCGCAAAAAGAGCATGGATGGGAGCAATGGGTGAGTTCGGTGATTTCTGGCGGGACCGGAGTACTGTCCGCATCATCGGAGCCGAGAGCTCCGGAAACACCCTTACCATAAGACTGAACCAGAAGAAAGAGAGCGTGCATCCCCTTACAGGCTTTGAAGTTCCGGGAAACAAAAATGTTACAATACTTGATGTGGACGGCACTCTCATTCCCAGCAGCAGTCGCTTTGAAAGGGGAAAAACCTATATATCTCTTCATTTGGGGCAATTGGGGCAATAGACCCAATAAAGGAAAAAAGGTGTCTATCCGATCAGCGAGAGAAGTGTACGCAGCTCAGACGCAAGCGAACGAAATAAAGGGACGGAATGAAGACCGGAAAAAAAGGAGAAAGCCATGAATAAAGAAGCTGAAAAGAGGTATCTGGAACTTCAGAATGAGGAGGAAAAGCTTACCTTTACTGCATTTTCGCGCAGTGATGCTCTCAACCTCGGACTGATCCTCAACGAAAAAAGCAAACGGTACCCGGATCCGGTGGGTATTGAAATTACCATCATCGGTCTGTTGGTATTCCGCTTCTTTGCCGACGGTGTCCGAGCAGATACCGCTCTATGGCTGCAGCGTAAACGACGCAGTGTAGAACTGATGCAGATGTCCACCCTGCGGTTCCGCTACTGGCTGGAGATGAAGGATAAAACCCTGGAAGACAGAAAGATCAACCCCAATGATTTTGCCGACGTTGGAGGCGGCTATCCCATCATGCTGAACGGCAGCGGCATGATCGGCTCCATCTGCATCTCCGGCCTGCCGAATCATTTCGATGATCATGACCTGCTGGTGGAGAGCATTAGTCAGCTTCTTGAAGGGAAGGGGTAAAACTCTTACCAGTCCTAAAAGTCTTCAAACTCAAGTTCAAGCTCCGCAAGGCAGGTGTCGTTATAGTGGGTTCCGGGGTAGACCTCCGCTATGGCAATGCGGATACCGAAAAAACCGTACATCTCCATGATCAGCTTCCGGTACATAAGTGAATCGCCCTCCTCCGGAGGAATACCGAGATCCTTAAGTATCATGGCATAAAAATCGGGATAGTCCTTAGAAAATGCCAGGATTGTTTCTTCAAAAAAATCAGCCTGCTCAGATTCTGATAAAGAGAGGTCTATGCCCTGAATTTCGGGAGTATCCTCCAGAGCAAACACCTGATCCAGAGGCTGTTCCCGGGTGAAATAGAGATAATAATCCCGTTCTGTAACCAGGCCCGGGGCCGTTAATCCGGCAACAAAAGAGACAGAAAGCCGCTTTATACGGTTATTCCGCAGAAACAGACGTGAAGACGAGGCAAACCCGTTATTGAGTTCCAGCCGGGAGACTATTTGCTGCGTCGTAATAAGAACCGACTCCCCAATGCCGTCACCTTCCGCCCCTTCAACCCAGGGAGAAGAGAGATCATTGTCAAACAGAGCCTCAGGGCCGTAGCTCATCTGTTTTCCGCCGAGAGTTTCAGTCAGGACCGAACTTGCCCAGACCGATTCGTCCAGAGAGATTTCAAGCTTTTCCCAGCCCTTGTCTTCTGCCGAAAGACTGGAGAGAAGCATTAGTAACACCAGAGAGCTGAACACCTTTTTCATAACAACTATTCCTCCATTCCCGCTTTTTCTTTCAATGCCTGCCGGGAAACCTCTGCAAAGATCCGGTATTCGGTCAACTCAAGGCCATCGAGTCTCTTCTCGTAGGAATCCATTTGATCAAGAAGATCTTCGGCCTCCGAGGAAGTTGGTACCATGGTTCGGATTATCTCTTTTCTATACTGGAGATCTCCTTTCAGGGAGACAAGATCACGCAGATACAAAGAGCTCTTTTTATCCATATAGTCTAATGGCGAAGGGAGTCCGCAGGCTGCAGGCCCTACGCTACGAAGCAATCTGTTGGTGACATTCATGTCATAGCCATCCGCTTTTACTCCGCTGCCGACAGTTTCCTTCCATGCATAGGGAACCCTGTTCATGGGAACCGGGTCGCCCGGAAACTCTTTCTCTATAACAGCGGCTCCATTATCAAGCTTCATCAGATATGTACCGAGAAAAACAGTTTTGGAAATGCCGCCGTCAGGAAAGCGGCGCACCCCCTCAGGGACCTTGTACAGGTGGTAGGTAAGCAGAAAACAGGTATCCCCATCCACCTCATATCCGGGACCTGCCTTAAAGGAGGTATGGACCTCCTCCGAGACACCTCCGGCAGAAAGATGCATGGCAGTCATTAAGAAAATTATACCGGGAAAAGACCACCTCATACCCATTACCTTATTGTACCACATTTACCGGGTGGGACGTGGTACAATAAGGTATACCAAGAGAGGGAGAGAAATATGAAGATTGAAACCGCAAACGGAACACAAATGCAGAATGTGGATGAAACAGATCTGATCAAGCAGCTTAAGTCGCTGTCGGATGATAATAACTTCCTTATCCTCTCTGACGGGGAGAACTATATTCAGTGTGCCCTGTTAGATACAGGCTTTATTGCTGAGTACCAGGACCCTACAGGTCATTACGAAGCCGATAGTATTGTATCCGGTGACACAATTGAAAAAATGTTTACCGCCTATCTGGGCAGTACCGCTGATTGGAAAACCATGACGGCATGGTCATACGCTCAGGGAGGAGGAGCCTCTGCGCCAGTTAACGAAGAAAAAAGCAGCAGAGGAAGTATCAAACAGAATTTATCCCCGGAAAATCTGCTCAATTCCGTAAAAAATCAGGTGAGCAGGGAAGTCAGCCGTGGAATTTCACGCAAAACCTCGGGTTTCATCGGAAGAATTATCAGAAAATTTCTGGGATAACAGGTGCACTCAAATTTTGAAGACCAGAAATTTCCCTATCCATAAAGTTTTATTTTTCCTGTTGTTTATCTTCTCAGTTCCGGTATGGCCTCTGTTTTCAGAGACCCTGCCGGAACAGCAGACAGAAACTTCAGCTCCCCGGATCGGTCTGGTTCTCGGCGGCGGCGGAGCCCTGGGATTTGCCCATGTGGGGGTGCTGCTTGCCATGGAAGAGGCCGGGGTCGATCCGGACATTGTTGTCGGGACCAGTATAGGCAGCATTGTCGGCGGCCTCTACTCTGCGGGATATTCACCGCAGGAGATGAAGAAGCTGGTTCTCGAAAGCGACTGGCAGGAAATTCTTTTTGATAACTACAGCCGGGATAAAATGGTCTTTGAGCAGCGCCTTCTGCGTACCGCATTTCCGGTGGTACTCCCCTTTTACAAGGATAACATTGTAACCGATGTGGGAATTTCCCATGCCCAGCATGTGCTGGAATTTCTCGACAGCCTGCTGTACGCCTATCCGGTAGAGATGGACTTCGATACCCTGCCCCGCCGCTTCAGGGCAGTCTCAACCGACCTGGTTACGGGAGAAAAGATTGTTTTCGATTACGGCGATCTTAAGACAGTCATCCGGGCCTCCATGGCGGTACCCGGAATATTTACACCGGTTCATTACAGGAACCGCTACCTTATTGACGGCGGCTGGGTCGATAACGTGCCGGCCATTACCGCCGTCGAAATGGGAGCAGATGTAATTATTACCGTTCCTCTGGGAAGCCTTCAGCCCACAGCGGACAAGTTAACAACCCTTTCTGCTGTGTCTCAACAGTCAACAGAGCTGCTGCTCACCGACGCCTATGGTTCCGATGAAGATATTTCCAATCTGGTAATCCGCCCGGAATTGTCCGGATATACCATGGCAGATTTTGACAAGGGCGCTGAGCTGATTGAGATCGGCTATACTGCGGGAAAAGCCGTTATGAGCAGGCTGACAGAAATAGCCGCCCTTCAGGATGATCTGAAAAAGAACCGGAACCCCCACCCGGGGAAAGGTATGCTGAAAATCAGGAAAATAATTCTTGCAGACTCAGACCCTTATACAAAGGAAATACTAACACAGCTGAACGAGTTGATCCCCGGGGAAATATCCAACAGCCGGCTGCGGGATATTTTTGCGGATCTTTATGACAGCGGCAGATTTAAACGCTGCTCCTACCGGCTTCTGCCCGATTCTTCCGGGGGCTACACCCTGGAAGCTGATATTGCCAGCATTCAGCTTCCCGATGTGCTGGTTGGTTTCGGGGTGGAATATACTGGGTATTTTGCCGGCAGCACTCTCCACCGTGGAAAGCTGGAAACCGCTCTGATCAAACCTTTCGGTAGAGAACGAGTATCGGGGCTGGTTACCTTTATCAGTGTATCTAATACCGGGTCTATCCGTACGGGATACATGACTACCAATCAGAACAGCCTGCTGGCTTCGGTATTCGGCTACCTGGAGCAGGAACCAGTCTATTATTACGACGGCAGCACCCTGGACAGCTTTTATTCCCTTACCCGGGCAGGGGGAGATATGCTGCTCACCCTGGCTCCAAGTGTGTATTTCCATCTTACCCTGCAGCCCTACGCCGAGTACTGCTATTTTAATCGTCAGCTTGGCGAAAATGTTCTGCCCGGAGAAGGCTGGAGCAGAATCGGAGGAAGAACCTCCTTTACCCTGGATACCCTGGACGATCCGGTAAACCCCGAATCAGGGGTCAGCCTGAGAATAGAAAATGATACAGCCCTGGAAGAAGGGAGCCGTCTGATCAGTTCGGTGAGCTGGAACGGAAACGGCTTCCTGCCAATCCTGCCGGGGCTTATTATCACCTCCCGGGGGGATGGCGGTATCAACCTTGCAGATTCACCGAAAGAGTCGGAGTATTTTTTCCTCGGAAAGAACGCGGGCTTTCACGGCTACCTGCCCGGTGAAATAGCTGCAGGCGCCTATGCTACAGCAGCATTGAATATACGCAAACAGATCGGCAGACTTCCTCTGCTGCTGGGCCGGGAGATATTTATTCAGATTACTGCCAATGCCGCGGCTCTGCAGCCTCCGGGGATGGAGCTGAGCAGCACCGAACCGGACTGGTATTACGGAGGCAGTACCGGTTTGATTGCAAATTTTCCTGTAGGAGAGCTCAGCCTGCGCTTTGAACTGAACGGAGATCTGCGCCCGGGGATTTATTTAGGATTGAGTTCCGTTACCGCCCCAGGGTTTAACTGACAGGTGCTCTCCGAAGAGATGAATCAGTCGTTTCTGTTCTGCAGTAAGATTCACCATCATGTCGGCTTTTACATGGTCTATGGCGCTGTCGGCTGAACAATTTTTAACCTTCATGTAGATACAGGCAGCAGCAACTGCGGTGCGGCCGACTCCGGCATGACAGTGGATAATAATCTTCTCTCCCTTTCTGAGACGGTCCACACCTTCGGCCACCAGATCCTGCATAAGCTTGATTTCGGGAGCCTGAAAATCCTGTATAACATAGCGGGAACAACCTATCCCTGCTGAAGCATATTCTTTAAAAATGTTTTTCCGTGCCTTTTTCTCAACTTCCGCATCGGTAACCAGGGAAAAGACATGGCTCACCCCGTGACGGTGATAGGCTTTTATGAGCCGGTTACCCTTGTCATAGGCACCGAAAGGCATAGGACTGGTAAAAAGTTTCCCTGACAAGCCGGTGGGAATCTCCCTGAAAATACCTGAATCTTTTCTACCCCAGATCATATCTTTAACTCTGTCCAGCATTTCCATAAGCAGAATCCCCCCGGTCACAAGTTGGAAATTACAGATACTCTACCGTACCGTCGGCAATGCGGATAGTCCCGTTGGGCAGTTCCGTAAGCGATTCGTAGCCCTCTTCGGTAATGATAACCGAGTCGGAATGGCGCATACCGCCAAGGGTATCGGTCATAAGCCCGGGCTCAACAGTAAGGGCCATGTTTTTCTGCAGCGGAATGGTATTTCCCCTGGCAAGGGAAGGATAGTCATGACCGGAATTCCCGATGCCATGGCCGATTCTTCCGGGAAGAATTTCCTCAAAACCGTACTCGGTAAATACCGCCGCGGCGGCATTGTACAGATCTTCATAGAGAGTACCGGGTTTCAGAATGGAAAAAACCTCTGCCCGGGCTGCAAGCATGGCCCGGTAGGCTCTGTCCCGCTCTTCAGAGAGACTGTCCATAATTACGGTACGCTCATTTTCCGCATGATAGCCGCTCACCTTGGCCCAGGCCATGGGCAGCACCACATCCCCCTTCTTCGGCGTATAGGCCCGGGGACAGTCGCAGCCGTAGGCAATCCTCTCATTACTGAGGGACCACATATCGAGACTATCGATCATTCCGCCTTCTGAGGTTCCGAAGCCGCTGATTTCGTGCTCCGGATAGCGGGTCTGCCAGAGCTTGCGCATGGCATACTGCCCTTCGGTACAGGCTTCTATTTCGTTGGCCCCCCGGGCAATCTCTACAATGGCCGTCTCGACCCCGATATCAACCAGCTTTGCAGCAATGCGCATGCAGCTGATTTCATGGTCATCCTTGATCAGTTTCTCACTCTTTATGAGACCGGAAATGTCTACTGTTTTAGAACAGCCCAGTGCTTGAGTGAGTCTGGTAAAATAACGGTAGGAGATATTCTCCTCTTCAATACCAAGAGTCTCCACCTTGCCGAGAATCTTTGATGCCGCCTCAACAGGATCCATGGAAAGGGTTTTATGGCTCCCCCATTTGCCGTAGAGGGCTATATTGTCAATGGCACCTTCATCCCGGGCATGATCGTGGCGGATGGCGTGAATTAAAAGGGTGGATTCCCCCTGGGCCGTCCCTTCCAGCTTTACCAGCATAATCGCCGGGTGGCTGTTCAGAACGGGATTGAAATTGCTGTAGTAAAAAACATTCTCGGGTTTGATGATAAATGCAGCATCAATCCCCTTCTCTATCATGGACTCTTTCAGTCTTGAAAGTCGTTGCTGTACATATTCATGGACAGGGCTGTTCATTATTTCTCCTCAAGTGTTGCGTAGCGAAGACTCATACAGGGGTATCCCAGGGTGGTCCATGCCTCATTATCCTCCAGCACAAAGAGGCTGGTGGAAACGGTTTTTCCCTTTGCTTCCCCTTCAGGATGCCGGCAGAGGCAGTTGGGAGCATCGGTATGGTCGGAAAGGATGCGGAAAAGGTCCTGAAAGCGGACTCTTCCGTAGCGCTCATCAAGCATCCTTTTTACCAGCCGGGAGCGATTGTAGGTGGATGGGTACTGTTCCGGTTCCGGATTCAGCTCTTTCAGTTCGTCTGAAAAGTAGTGATTGGACCGGTAAAGAATACCTGTGCCGTCATCCCACTGAATAACCTGGCGGTCACGGGTCATCTCCACAACGCAAGCTTTCTCTTTATCCGCGGCAATTATGTTGAGACCGTTCATGCAGGGCTCCCGCTTTATATACTCCAGCATCTCATCCACGGTGGAGCAGTTTTTCAGCAGAAGCTGTACGTTCATAAAAATATGGCGGGATTCAACATCATCCAGCACCGGAGCGGCCTTCTTTGACCAGAAGCCGGTGGTGGTTACCGTCAGCCCGCGGTTATTTAAGCCCCCGGCAGGATAGGTAATAATTCCTGCTCCGTTTACCTCAACAATAACCAGCCCGTCGGGATAAACCCGGCGAAAAGAGCGCTGCTGAATGTCCATGCTCATATCCCGGTTCTTGATGACATAGGTGCAGCCGTCGGCTGTCGCTTTGCCCCGGGCCATAATCATGGTGCATTCCTGTGCAAAGAAATCGGTCATAAAATAGGCAGGAATATTCAGCATAAGAATATCATCCAGGGGCAGTTCGGAGCCCTCTGCAATACCCTTCATCTCTTCAAAAAGTTCAGGATGCTTCTCTTTATAAAAGGTGGCATTCTTCTGTAAAAATGCCTCGTAGCGCTGCATATCACAGCGGGTGTCGATGAGCTTTTCCCGGGTCCGTTCGAGATTGTAGAGAATTATCTCTTTAAGCTGACGCCCATGCTGCACTCCCTGTTCATACTCGGATCCCCTAAGTTCTATAACCGGCGTTTCTGTCATGCCTTTCCTCCTGCTCCTTGATGAGCCGCTGTACCCAAACCGAGAGAGGATTCAACACTCTGCTTGATTCTGGAAATGTAGCCAAGAGTGGACGGCTCCAGAGGATAGCGGATAACACAGCCCGGGGTAAGGATAATGTTCCGCCCATGGGTACTCTTAATGGCATGGTAAATCTGGTTCGCAATCTCGTTTCGCCTGCCGTTGGTAATATCCATCCGCTGAATACCCCCCATGATACATTTACCGGTCCTGTCCAGGCCTTCTTCAAGGTCGGGCAGGGTCTCTCCGATATGCCAGTTGAAAACTTCGACGGGATAGTCCTTGAGAATATTGAAAATAATATTATCCCCGTGGGCATGAATGGTATTGAACCAGCCTTCGGAAGCCTTTAGAACCTCAATATCGTAGGGCTTGCCGAACTCTTCATACTCCTCTTCAGTCATTACATCATAGCTGCTCATCTGGGAGGCAAAGAAAACTCCAGCGGCGCCGCTGGTTGTAACCTTTTTAACCAGTGCTTTCGTGGTAGCCGTAATTTCTGCAAGGGCCTGTTTTATCAGAGAAGTTTCGCCGCTGCGGATATGTTCCACAAGCTTCCCCCCGGCAAGCTTGTCCGCCGTAGTAATGGGGCTGAAAATGGTAAAGACAACCGGAACATCTTCACCGTCGAGCTTTTCCATCAGCAGCCTGAGGTATTCCAGCTCCCGGGCCAGAGCCCCTGAGTCAAGTCCCACCCGCTTGATCTTTGCATAATCGGCAATTGAATTAACCGGGGAAGAGACAAGTTTAGCAACCCCGCCTTTTTCAATCTCCGAATAATCAACGGTGCAGCCGAAATCCTCAATACAGTACATACCGTTGTTCATGGTCTTTATAAAATCCACATTGTAGGTTTTATAAAAATCAACGGTAAAATCCGAGATCTTCTCAGGAATCATATCGATCCCGGGTACATGGGACCAGATTGAATAGGGAACCTTGTCGGGGATTCCCCCCTCTATGGCTGTTTTAATGCGTTCTGTTTTGGTCATGTTGGTATTCTCCAGTAAAAATCAGTTCTCCCAGTAGGGACAACGGCAATAGTGATCTTTGGCAATCATATCAAGCAGCGGCTCCTGCCCCTTGCAGGCATCCTGCACCTTAAAACAGCGGGTGTGAAATTTGCATCCCGAAGGCTGATGAATCGGACTGGGAAGATCTCCCTGCAGAAAAATGCGTTCCTTTTTCACCGTGGGATCACAAACAGGCACCGCCCCCAGAAGGACCTTCGAATAGGGATGAGCAGTATTGCCGAAGAGTTCATGCTTGGGAGCTGTTTCAAGAATTCTCCCCAGATACATGACAGCAACATCGCTGGAGATATGTTTCACAACCCGGAGGTCGTGGGAAACAAATATCATGGTCAGATTGAGCTTTTTCTGAAGGTCTTTCAGCAGGTTTACAATCTGCGCCTGAATGGAAACATCCAGGGCGGAGACACACTCATCGCAGATAAGCAGTTTCGGCTCCACCGCCAGGGCACGGGCAATACAAAGACGCTGCCGCTGGCCGCCGGAAAACTCGTGGGGAAACTTGTCCAGACTGTCAGCGTTCATTCCGACCATTTCCACCAGCTCCCGGGCACGCCGGTCAGCTGCTTCACCCGCAGCAATACGGTGAATCTTCAAGGGCTCCTTGAGCATATTGCCGATCCGCTGCCGGGGATTCAGTGAAGCATAGGGATCCTGAAAGATAATCTGGATATTCCGCCTGATTTTCCGGAGGTCCCGCTGGGGCAGCGCGGTCAGCTCTTTACCCTCAAAGAAGACACTTCCTGATGTCGGCTCAATAAGCCGCATTATAAGCCGCGCCAGAGTCGATTTCCCGCAGCCCGACTCTCCGACTACACCGAGAACAGAGCCCTGCTTAACCCGGATGCTGACATCATCAACGGCCTTTACAAACTCCGACGGTTTACCGTGTACGGGGAAATATTTTTTTACATTTTCAAGAACCAGCAGATCCTGTGTCTGATTCGCCATGCTATTCCCCCTTTCCTTTGTTTGCATCGTCTGCATCCCGTTTGTCTTCAGCTGCATAATTCCAGCATTTAACCAACCGGCCGTCTTTCAAAACATCCGGTGGAACCTCAGTACGGCAGCGCTCATGTGCCAGGGGGCAGCGGGGATGAAAGGCACAGCCAACAGGCTGATTGTAAATACTGTTTACCTGACCCTCAATGGTTTTAAGCTCTTCCCGGTCATCGTTCATGCTGGGAACAGAATTCAACAGACCCTGAGTATAGGGATGGAGAGGTTTCTCATAGAGTTCTACCACCGGAGCCTTTTCCATAATATAGCCTCCGTACATTACCGCAACGGTATCCACCATTTCGGCAACAACCCCCAGATCGTGGGTTATCAGAATAATGGCAGTACCAAACTCCCGGTTTATACGGTTGAGAAGATCGATAATCTGGGCCTGGATGGTAACATCCAGAGCCGTTGTCGGCTCATCGGCAATCAGTACCCGGGGTTCACACAACAGAGCCATGGCAATCATAATCCGCTGACGCATACCGCCGGAAAGCTCGAAGGGATACTGCTTCATCCGCTGCTCCGGAGAAGGAATGCCTACATGACGGAGCATCTCTACAGCCTTTGCTTCAGCGTCCTTTTTACCTAACTGCTTATGCAGCTTTAAGGGTTCGATAAGCTGATTCCCAACAGTAAAGAGAGGATTCAGGCTTACCATGGGTTCCTGAAATATCATGGAGATTTTATTACCCCGGTATTTACGCATTTCTGCTTCCGGCTTGGTAAGCAGCTCCTCCCCGGCAAGGGCTATTTGACCTTCAATGGAAGCCGGGGGCGACTGCAGCAGGCGGATTATACTCTTGGCGGTTACACTCTTTCCGGAACCCGACTCGCCGACCAGACCGAGCTTCTCCCCTTTCGCAAGATCAAAGCTGATTCCGTTAACCGCCTTGGCCAGCCCTTTGGGGGTATCAAAGGTAACATTAAGTTTATCTATCTTAAGCAAGGACTCCTTCATGGGTCCCTCCTATACATTCAGTTTGGGATCAAGATAATCCCGCAGCCAGTCACCCAGAAGGTTTACCCCCAGGACCGACAGGGTTATAAAGACTCCGGGAATTATGGCCATGGCAGGGGCAGTCACCATATAGGTGCGGCTCTCGGCCAGCATACGGCCCCAGGTGGGAATCTCTATGGGAACGCCCAGACCGAGAAAGCTCAGGGCGGATTCCATCAGGATAATCCTGGCCATCTCCAGGGTGGCGATTACAATAATCGGGCTCATCACATTGGGAAGAATATGCTTGAAGATGATCCTCATATCCGAGCCGCCAACAGAACGGATCGCCTCGATATACTCCATCTCCTTGATTGCAAGGATCTCTCCCCGCACAAGCCTGGCATAGCGCACCCAGCCGCTAATACCGGCTATAAGAATAATATTCTCAAGACCCGGCCCCAGAACTGCCGCAATAAATATGGCAAGCAGAATAAAGGGAAAGGAGAGCTGTATATCCACAATACGCATAATTACTGCGTCCACCCATTTACCATAATACCCGGCAATGGAGCCGATAATTACACCGGCAATTCCTGCAACAATGGTACCGAAAAAGGCAACAATAAGAGTTATCCGGCTTCCAAGGATAATACGGGAGAGAATATCCCGGCCCAGCTGGTCGGTGCCGAACAGATGTTCCACCGTTCCTCCGCTCCATGCCGGGGGCTGGAGCTTGTTGAGGATATCCTGCTTTACCGGATCATGGGGAGTGAGGAAACTTCCGAACAGGGCCATCAGTACCACACCGATGAGTATAAGCACCCCGATAAGACCGGTTTTACTGTCAATTAAACTGCGTAACATATACTACCGTCCTAACCGTGAAGCTTCACTCTGGGATTGATAATGCTGTAAAGAAGGTCAACAATGAAGTTGATCAGCACAAAACCGGAAGCCATGAGAATAACAATTACCAGTACAACATTAAAATCGCTGTTGGTAATGGACTGAACCGCAAGTCTGCCGATACCGGGCCAGCCGAAAACAGTCTCGGTTATTACCGAACCACCCAGCAGAAAGGCCACCTGCATACCAAGCACGGTGAGTACGGTGCTGATGGCATTTTTAAGGGCATGCTTCATTATCACCATACGCGGTGCAAGCCCCTTTGCCTTGGCAGTATCAATATATTCCTTACTCAAAACTTCAATCATATTTGATCGCAGCAGACGGGTTACCGTCGCCGCTGTATATACTCCGAGGGTAAAGGCCGGCATAATTATGGACTTCCAGGATTCATTGCCCGAAGTCGGGAGCCAGTGCAGTTTCACGGAAAAAAGCAGGATCATAATAATTCCCAGCCAGAATGCAGGCAGACACTGCCCCAGAAGCGCGAGAGAGCGGATCACGGCGTCGGTTCTGGTATTCCGTTTTACCGCAGAGATAACCCCAGCGGGAATGCCGAACAAAAGGGAAATAAAGAGTGCCGCACCGGTCAGACTCAAGGTTGCGGGTAGACGTTCCAGGACCAGAGTAAGAGCCGGTTCGTTATAGTTGTAGGACATTCCCAGGTCGCCGCGGAACATATCAGCCATGAACCTGGCATACTGAACCATTACGGGATCATCAAAGCCCATCTCTGCGCGAAGACGTTCTATATCCTCGATGGATGCGCTGGGAGGAACCAGCAGATCAACCGGATCACCGGCCAGATGGAGGACAAAAAAGACCACCATGGTAATGCCTAAAATAGCAATAAGAGACTGGAGAAATCTGTTAAGAAGATATTTCCGCATAAGTTAATTCCAGAAGCGGGGGAGGCAGAATATGCCTCCCCGGCTTTATAAAGAAGTTTATTTTACGTCTGCGTCAATCAGAACGATCATTTCATCGATTCTGGGTGACCAGTTCTGGACACGGCTGTTCTGGGCCAGAAGTCCGTACTGCTGATACAGGAAGAGACCAGCAGCGTTATCGATAGCCATCTGCTGAAGATCAGAGAGAAGAGCTGCCCGTTCCGCGTCATCAATGGTTGCCGCCGCTTTCTTGCGCAGGGCGTCAAACTCGGGGTTTGAGTAGGTTGAATAACGCTCACCGGTGGAGAAAGAGAGCTTGGCAACAAGGTCGATGGTACAGTAGGGACCGCCGATTCCGAACATATAGAGGCCGGATATGGTCTTGTTGATAATCTGCTCACGCTGCTGCCCTGCATCGATCTGCTGGAGATTGACATTAACACCAACCTCGGCAAGCTGTGCGGCAATCGCCTGGGCAACATCAGTACCGTTCAGGTAGGAGGTAGTAACAGAGAAATCCAGGTCGAGTCCGTCTGCATAGCCGGCTTCAGCAAGCAGGGCTTTTGCTTTTTCAGGGTTATACTCAAAACCTGCAATTGAGGCATCATAGCCGAAGAATTCGGGGTTGGAGATGGATGCAAGCTTGTTGCCGTAACCGTCAAGAACACCTTCAATAATAAGATCCCGGTCTACCGCATAGTTAAGTGCCTTACGTACCCGAACATCCTGCAGGGGACCTTCTGCAATGCTGTTCATGCCGAGGAAGATAACCCGGGTGGTGGGATTGCCCACAACCTCAATATTATCCAGAGACTGAAGCCGGGGAACCTGGCTGGTGGAAACCTTTCCAATAATGTCTACTTCACCCGCTTCGAGTGCAGCAATACGGGAAGCTGCTTCGGGAATAATCTTGTAGGTAATCTTGTCCAGGGCAGGTTTGCCGCCGAAGTAGCCGTCATAGGCTTCGATTACAACCCGCTCATCCTTCAGGCGCTCCACATACTTGAAAGGACCGCTTCCAATGGGGTTTTTGGCAAACTCTTCATCACCCACTTCTTCAAGGTAGGCCTTGGGAAGAATC
Organism: Marispirochaeta sp.; assembly: GCA_963676835.2. Taxonomy (GTDB): domain Bacteria; phylum Spirochaetota; class Spirochaetia; order JC444; family Marispirochaetaceae; genus Marispirochaeta. The sequence goes on along the minus strand of CAXXFF010000002.1, from coordinate 1,421,424 downwards.
TTTACATAGTTCAGGCGGATCTGAAGGTCGGCAAAGGGCTCTGCCGTTTTAAGAAAGAAGCTGTAGTCATCAATAACTTCGATACTGATAAAAGAGAAGTCTGAGGCAAGTCTGTACTTCTTATCCTTGTCGGCAATGGTGTCAAAGGTGTACTTTACGTCGGCGCTGGTAAGTTTGGAACCGTCGTGGAAGGTAACATTGTCTTTGAGGGTGAATTTCCAGGTGGTGGAGTCGATATTTTCATAGGACGCCGCCAGATCGGGAACAACCTGCATGTCCTTGTCTGTCTTTAACAGACTGCTGAACATGTGTGCAAGAATAGCCGCGGTATCGGTACCGGTGGCGTTACGGGGATCCAGGGTGGAAATATCCGCCGCATTGGCGTAGGTAATTTCCTTGACCGCCGGAGCCGCAGCCTCTGCTGATTCCTTTTTAGAACCACAGCCTGCAGCAACAAATACGAGAAGAAAAATCATGCTGAATAAAAGAAACCGTTTCATTGTTCCTCCAAAAAATAATTATGCCGACTGTCAGACAGTCAGCTTTGCAACCTGAAACTGTCGAAATAGGGGTCAAGACCGGCAAGCCGTTCCTTAACCTTCTTATCCTGAAGCACCGTAAGACGGGAGCAGATATACTCCAGCAGCATGAGCGGTGCAATGCCGGAGTTGAAAAAACTCAAGCCCAGTACATTAACCACCAGCACAACATCGGCAAACCTGGCAAAAGGCGCTGTGGGCCGGTCGGTAAGCAGAATCACCTTACTCCCCTTCTCCCGGGCATACTGAATCTGCCGGTCTGCATTCTTGCTGTAGCGGTTGAAATCAATTACAAACAGACAGTCATCGGGGGTAATATCCAGAACCTGCTCAAAGGAGTAGCTGCCTGAAACTATGCGGACATTTTCAATAATCATCCTTAAGACTACCCCGAAGCGCTCTGCAAGATAGATGGTGGGACGCTGTCCGCAGATGTACTTTGTCTTACTGGTAAGCAGCATGTTTATTGCGGCTTCAATGGTCTCCTGGGAGTTCCTCTCAAAGACACTGTTGGCATTTTCCGAAAACACCTCGGAAAGGCGCAGCACATACTGCTCGACCGACTTGTCCTGTATCTCCTGGTTAAGACGCTCGGAAGGAGGAAGAAAGAATGACTCCTTGGACTGGTTAAGCATTGACTGCTGTACCTTGGCCTGAAAACTCAGGAAAGTGCTGTACCCGAGGGTTTTAACCGTTCTGTTTACCGTAGTATCGCTGACATCAAGGGTACGGGCCAGTTCAGATGCAGACATGAAGCAGATGGTATTGAGATTGTTGATTAAATACTCTGCCACAAGACTCTCTTTTTTTGTGAGCCGTGTAGCGGATATCATTTGCTGCAGCTTATCCCTGTTCATAGCACCCCTTATTATCTTTCAGTAAAATCGATAAATATTTGTTGAATCTTCAATATAGATCCAACCTGTTTGTTGATTCTTCGCTATAATACTAGGGATACAAACAAGATGCAATTGAAAACGGATAAAAATGTTGCTTTTTCGGTATTTTTTTAAATTTTTGTTGGATTTTCAACTTTTCAATAAAAACCACTGTACCGCCGGGGCACAGTGGTTGGATACCATTTCATCAGGGTTATCTATTTACACTGTTCCTGATTAAAACAAGCCAGGCTACGGGGAAACCTCATCTGTCCGTTTATTATCCAGCGCCCTGTTTCTGAAATAGAGCAGGATATCAATAAAAACCATCAGGAGATTAATGATATACAGCACCAGGACAATATCCCGGTTATACAGAATCTTGTGGGTAACCCCGGAGATATATCCGGTGAAGATTACCAGGATAAAAGGGAGGCTTTTACCCACTGTTGAACGGGTTTTGTAGGACTTATAGATGTTCAGCGGCCAGGCGGCACCGAAGCAGATCAGCATAACGGCTTCAAAAATACTCATACGTTCTTCTCCAATTATTAGGGCAACTCAAAAACTACTCTTTTCCCCATATCCTTCGTCGTTAAGATTTCCCGCGGTCCTCCCCTGCACCAAAACAATTTTGGTGCAGGGTGCGGGCGCTACAAAATCTATTCTCCTCGGCTATGGTAAAAATACCACGTTTTTGAGGTGCCCATGAACTAAAACAGCACCGACGGCAGCCAGGTGGTGAGAGCGGGAATATAGGTAACCGCTAACAGTGCGATGAGCAGGGTGACATAAAAAGGCTTAAAGGCTTTAACAATCTCGGTTATCTTCATTCCCGTCACCGAGCTCATAACGAACAGGCCGATTCCCACCGGAGGTGTGGTAATTCCCACCAGGGCATTGAGAGTCTGAATTACACCGAACTGCAGCCGGCTGATACCCATGGCATCAATTATGGGCAGCATCAGAGGCACCATAATAAGCTTGATGGTGTTTGCTTCCAGAAACATTCCCAGAATAAGCAGGAATATGTTGAGCCCCACAAGCATTACATACTTGTTGTGGGTCAGTGCAAGAAGTCCTGCTGAAGCCTGCTGGGGGAGCTGTTCAATGGTAACAACCCAGCCGATGGACTTACCCATACCGATCATAAACATGATAACCGCCGTGGCGGTAATGGTGGATTTAACCGCATCGGTCAGGCCTTTCAGGCTCAGTTCCCTGTAGATAAGACCCACCAGAATAGAGTAGATAACCGCAATTATTCCTGTCTCGGTGGGAGTTACAATACCTGAAAGAATTCCACCCAAAAGAATAACCGGAGCAATAATTGCAAGGAATCCTGCCTTGAAGGTTCTGCCAACCTCACTCATGCGGAAAGGTTCCGGTTCCGGTATGGTGATCTTACCCTTTTTGGCAATCAGGTAGTTGGTTATCATCAGAAGAATTCCCACAATGATTCCGGGAATAAGACCGGCGGCAAAAAGTTTAGCCACCGATACTTCCGCCAGCATGGCAAAGATAATAAAGCTGATGCTGGGAGGAATAATGGGACCTATTACGGAAGATGCCAGGGTAATGGCAACGGAGAAGGGCTTGTCGTATCCCTTCTTGTTCATGGCATCTATTTCAATCAGACCGAGACCGGCGGCATCGGCAGTGGAGGATCCGGAGATACCGGAGAATATCATACTTGCAAGTACATTAACCTGAGCCAGACCGCCGCGCATAAACCCGATGAGAGCATTGGCAAAGTCAAAAATTCTCTGACTTATGCCTGCGGAATTCATAATATTTCCCGCCAGCAGGAAATAGGGAATCGCAATAAGGGTTGAGTTGGCTGCGCCGCTCTGCAGCTGCAGGGGAAGGATTTCCGGGTTAAAGTGTTTGGTAAAGATGGCCATAAGAGTCGAAAGACCCATGGAGGCGCTTATGGGAAAGCCCAGAACCATCATGAGGAGAAAAGAACCTAGTAATATCAGACCTAATTCCATAGTCTCAGCCGCCTTTTCTTTTCAGGAATAAATCCACGGCGTTATGCAGATAAACAACCGCCATATAGAAAGAAGTAACAACAAGGGAAAGGGAGTAGAAACGCAGTGGTATCATGGCGGTAACCGTAGTCTGCCCTCCCTGTTTAAGAAACAGAGTCGTGCTGTATCGCCCAAGCAGTGCAAAGAAAATACTGACAACAATGCATACAGCTATTTCCAGGTATTTGCCGAAAGTTTCTGGCAGATGGTCGGTAAGAATGGTTATGGTTACATCCCGCTTCTGGTAGGCGATAACCCCCGCACCGGGGAATATAATCCAGACCATCAGCAGCAGACTGTAATCCTGAATCCAGACCATGGACTGCCCTGCAAAGTAGCGCATGCATATCTCGAGAAAATTAATGATAATAACGGCAGCCAGGGCCGCAAAAGCGATCCCCAGCTGCAGTTTGGATAATTTTTCCAGAAGAGTTTTCAACTTACTCACCAAGAGCAGAAGCTACAAAACCTTCGGGAAGCTTTCCGGATGCTTCAAGATCCCGGTAGAAATCCATCAGCTTCGCACGGAAAGGTGCGGTGTCAACAGTAGAGAAAACAGCGCCGTTCTCTTCTTCCATCTTTTTAATAGAGGCATCGATATTGGCGGCATCAAGCTCGGTAAGCTTTTCACCAGCCAGGCCGGCACATTCAGTGATGATAGCCTGCTGATCCGCAGAAAGAGTGTCCCACTTTGCCTTGTTCATGGCCCAGATACAGTCGGAAGTGTACTCATTGATTGCAGTCACATACTTGGCTTCCTCAGTAAATTTCATGGAATAGAGAAGACTCATGGGAGAAACAACAGCCTGTACAGTATCCTGCATCAGTGCCATATAGGCCTCGCCCCAGGGAATAACAATGGGGTTTGCTCCGAGCTCGGACCATGCACCCATGTAGATCTTGTTTTCGTAGGTACGGAAACGGAGGCCCTTGATATCATCAACACTGTTGATGGGAACCTTGGATGCCATAACACGGTAGGGTCCGCGCATCATGTTTCTGGAAGGGTTGACCAGTACAAGACCTGCTTCAACCAGGGCATCCTGCTGCATTTTTCCGATGGATCCCTGCATCATTTCACTGAATGCCGCATTGTCCTTGAAAAGGAAAGGAACAGTAAAAGCACTGAAGATAGGATCGAAGCGTGAGAAGAGCGAAGCTCCGGTGGCGACAACATCCTGAGTACCGATAAGAGTACTTTCAATCTGACTCTTACTGTCACCAAGCTGCTCTGCGGGGTACAGGGTGATAATAACAGAACCGCCGGTTTTCTCTTCAACCATCTCCTTGAAATACTGATAGGCCTGTCCTTCAGTACTTTCCGGAGTCATCTGATGACCGAATCTGATTTCAACCGGTTTTCCGGCACCGCCCTCTTCCTGACCGCCGGCCAGCAGGGGGGAAGAAATCATTACAACAAGCAAAGCAAAAACAAAAAATCGCTTCATAATACCTCTCCCAAGGTTTTTATTTTAAATTGAGTCGCCCCAATTTGGTAACAATAATTACCGGATAAAATCTCCGGTTTTTATGACATGTTTAACCCGTTTAAGAACGGAAAGATCCTCCAGGGGATTACCCTCAAGAACAATCATATCCGCCTCTTTTCCCCTTTCAAGGGTGCCGGTTTTATCCAGAATCCCCAGGACATCCGCTCCGTTGCGGGTGGCAAAAAGAAGAGTGTCCATGGGCTCGAAGCCGGAATTGTTCAGTTCTTCTATTTCAGTTGCAACACTCCCAGTACTGTCCGATCCGGTGGCAACCACAATTTCCGGATATTTCTTCAGCTTGACCATCACTTCCTGATGCTTCTCCAGCAGGGCTTTGGCGTTTTCAACCATCCATGCCGGCCGGCCAAGTTCAAGGCCATGCCGGGCAAGGGGAATGTACCCGGTAAGGGTGGGAACATAATAGGTTCCCCGTTCCGCCATCATGGACAGAAGTTCATCATCCAGATAATGGCCGTGTTCAAGGGAGTCCACCCCTGCAAGTATAGTGTTTTTACACCCCTCACGCCCGATGGAGTGGGAACAGACCCGTTTGTCGTTGGCATGGGCTTCATTGGCAATGGCGGTGAGCTCCTCCAGGGAGAGCTGCCGCCATTCGGGGCTGCCCTCTTTTGTACCCGCACCGCCGGTGGCATGGACTTTGATAAAGTGGGCGCCATATTTAAGCTCCGTCCGTACAGCAGCAACGGCCTCGACAGGTCCGGAGATCTCGTGGGAATAATAATAGCAATGGCCGCCGATCATGGAGATCGGGCTTCCGCAGGCAATAATATTGGGAGCCTGCACCCATTTTTCCCGGGATGCCTTTGAGAGGCTGATGTTTATACGGTCGCGGCAGCCGCACTCACGGATGGTGGTAATACCGTCATTGAGCATTCCCGCCGCGTTTCGCACCGCCCGGATTGTCTGGGCGGTTATGGGCTCGTTACGGATAACATCCATGGTCCAGGAGGTATAGGCCGATTTGGTATTCAGATGCTCATGGGAGTTGATAAGCCCGGGCATAATGGCAGCACCTTCATAATGTTCAGTCTCTACACCATCATTGCCCTTAAGATCAGAGAGGGAACCGACAGCGGTTATTATCCCGTCCTCAAACTCAACATAACCGTCTTTTATAAGTTCCTTATCCCTGCAGGGAATGATCAGTGGTGCGGATATTCTCTTCTTCATCAATTCTTCCTTTCTTTTTCCTGGGCTTTTTCCTGGGGGGCTTTCTTCTGCGCAGTCTTCTTTTCAGACTTTCGCGATGCCTTCCGGGCCAGAAAAGCATGCTGCATTTCCTTGAGATTTTCATCCGAACCAGCAATCTCCAGGGCTGTAGCGGCCATTACCGCTGCGCCGGTAACAAGCGTCTCTATCCCGGAAGGTGTCAGAGTCTCATCCCGAAACTCGGCGGTATGGGTTTTCAGTCCCTGTCCGAGTTTTATATGGCCGTGTATGGCGGGAATAACCTGGGTAACATTGCCCATATCCGTAGATCCCACGCCATGATCACGGGCCTTGGGTTCTACATTCCACCCGATACTTTCAAAGTGCTTCCGCATAACCCGCTCAATAACAGGGCAGTTGGCTACCGGAGCATAGCGGGGGCTCACCTTATTTGTTTCAAGGGAAAGACCGTAGGTCTGAGCACTGCCTGCTGCACAGCGGCGGACAATCTCAATAAGCTCATCCAGATAGTCCAGATCGTTGGAGCGGATGTTTATCTCCATCCTGGAATGGGGGGAGATTACATTAGTGGCATTGCCGCTCTCGATAATCCAGGGATTTACCCGTGAATAATCCTTGAACTGACAACGGTAACCGTTTATCAGGTTTAGGGTCTGGAGCAGCCCCTCCAGGGCATTATTCCCCTCCCAGGGTGCCGCTGAAGCATGGGCAGGTTTCCCGGTAAACTCGTAGGAGTAGATAACATTGGCAAAGGAAAAATCCTCCACCATGTTTTTATCCGACGGATGCATCATCATGGCAAAATCGATGCCCTTAAAACAGCCTGCATCAGCCATAAGGATCTTTCCCCCCCCGGATTCTTCCGCCGGGGTCCCCACTATGACAATGGTGCAGTCGAGACCGGTTTTTCCCGCAGCCTCCGCAACGGCAAGGGCCGCTCCGAAGCTCATGGTTGCAATAAGGTTGTGACCGCAGCCGTGACCGATATCCTTCAGGGCATCATATTCGGCAATAAAGCCGATAACCGGTCCGCCCCGGCCTACAGTGCGGGTTGCCTTGAAGGCTGTATTTAGGGGTACGGCATATTTCTCTACCGCAAAGCCCTCTTCTTCGGCCCATTGCATGAGATGCGCTGAAGAAACATATTCATTAAATGCGGTTTCCGGGTGATCAAAAAGAAACCGGTTATGATAAACAAGAGACGGTTTAATTGTTTCCAGATAGTTAATTAATCCGGAGACACTGATCATGGGAGCCTACCTTACCGAATCCCTGAAGGCTTTAAGTTCACTGTCCAGAGTCCGGATAGAGACTGAACAGTCCGGAGCAAGGATAAAGGGCTGATCCCTGTTTTCCTCGATGGCCTTTGCAGCCAGCTTTCCGATCTCTTCCGCCTTGTCCTGTCCGAAAAGGCGTTCATCCACACCGCCCATGGCAATCATTCCCTTAAGCCATTCACCGCTGCCCTTAAGGGGCGGGTTTCCGGTGGCACTGGGGGCCCAGTGGAGAGCACTGATGGGAAAATCTACAAAACGCTCGGGGTTTCCATAGATACCGCAGGTATGAAAAAGGGTGATTTTATCCTTTATGCTTTCAAGGATCTGCAGATCGTAGGGCTTCACCAGCTCTTCCCACTCTTCCATGGTAAAAAAACCTTCCCTGGCCATACCCAGACCGGCGTAAAAAAGACCGTCTATGCCGGTATCCATGAGCTTTGCCACATAATCGGTGAAAGTATCAGTAATATTCTGGAGCGCCTGGTGAACCAGGGGCCGGTTCTCCTCTAAAAGGGTAAACATATAGCTCTCGTCCCGGGGAGACTCCCGGTAGCGTCCGATACTCCGCTCTCCACAGAGATTCAGCAGAATGCCGATGGGGGTAAAAAGGGTGTAGAGAACAGGCACATCTTCAGTCCGCCCCTTCATAATACGCTCTGCACAGACAATCTGCTCACCGAAGCTTTCATAATCTCCGGGTTTCACATCAATCTTTGCCAGATCTTCAACACTGTTAATGGCCTTTTCCAGTAACAGGGGTTTTACATCGGTGTACTGAGTATTGTCGTATCTGTTTCCCCAGGGCTCATGGTAATAGACTGCCCGGGAATTAACTTTAATGAAATCCCAGTCGTACTGAGCCTGAAATTCAAGCATTTTATCGGCCAGGGCAATGGGGTCATTTTCCACTTCGGTAAAATGACGCCAGGCGGAAACAGGGGGCCGGTCTGCAAGTTCCCCTTTCAGTACTGTTTCCAAGCGCTTTCTTTTCGTCCATTCCTGCATTTGTAACCTTCCGGGCCTATTTTTATCGAATCCTCAACATAATTTTACCATTATTGAAGATCTCTCGGCAATTTATATTATTTTTTCAATCAGTGCAATACTGCCTCAACAATTTTTGTTGATTGCTCAATATTTTTTTAATAAAATACTGGACATCCAATTTTTCGCGTGTTAGTCTCCGCTTCATGAACAAGCACAACACATACCTTTCACTCCTGAAGAAGGAGCTGAAGACAGCCATGGGATGCACCGAGCCTGCAGCCGCAGCTCTAACCGGCGCACTTGCCCGGGATCTCCTCGGAGCAGAGCCCGATTCTGTAGCAATTCTTGCCAGCAGAGATATAATTAAAAATGTAATGGGTGTTGGAATACCAAACAGCAGCCTTACCGGCACAGATACCTCCGTTTTACTTGGCGTCCTTTTCGGGGACTCCTCCATGGGTCTGAACATTCTTTCAACCCTGCCGGAAAACACTGCAGATAAAATACTTTCCTTTAAAGAAGCCCATCCGGTAAGCCTGGAACTTGCAGCAGATGTTCCGCCGGTCTATATCTCCGCAACCCTTACCTCCGGAGAAGAAAGTGCAAGAATAACCATTGCCGGAGAGCACGATATGGTGGTGGAGAAGGTTAAAAACGGCGAGATTCTTCTAAAGCAGGATATAAACGGTCTCGATGCCGACGAAGAAGGGGTATATCCGGAGAGCTGGACAGTTCAGGATATCCTTGCCTTTGTAGACAACCTGACTGAAAACGAAGGCAGCTTCCTGCTGAATGTTTCAGAGACAAACATGGCTATTGCAGAACACTCCATTGGAGAGTCATACGGCCTGAGCGTGGGAAAAACAATGAACACCACGGACAGCAGTAATATCACCACCCTGGAAGAAGCATTCCAGTACGGCGCGGTCCTTGCTTCTGCCGCCTCCGACGCGCGGATGTCCGGCTGCCCCCTGCCGGTGGTAATCAACTCCGGCAGCGGAAACCAGGGAATTACCGCAACAGTACCGGTACAGGTAATGGCCGATTTTCTCAAAAGCGATAAAACCGCAACAATCAAGGCACTGGCCCTGAGTCATATGGTGGCCCTCTACCTTACCTACCACAAGGGACGCCTTTCCGCCCTTTGCGGGGCATTTACCGCCGCCATCGGCACCGCCTGCGCCTATGTCTATCTAATTACAGGCTCTCTGGACCGGGTGGAAAACACTATAAACATTATGTTCGCCAACCTTATGGGAGTTATCTGCGACGGCGCAAAGAAGACCTGTGCCCTCAAGATCTACTCCTGTGTGGAATCGGCGGCAATGAGTGCCAAACTTGCAATTTCCGATAAAACAGTGGGAAGCGAGTCGGGCATTATCGGTGACAAATCGGAAGACACCATAGAATACGCACGGCAGATCAGCCATAACGGCATGGAGCAGACGGATAAATCAATTCTTGCGGTAATGCTGAACAAGCCGCCGCGGCTGCGGCAGTAAAACGGACTGCCCGAAGCAGAAGGGATCAAGGCAGAAAGGCACAAATGCAAGTAGGAGAACAGAAGAGATGAAGATCCATGAATATCAGGCCCGCGAACTGTTTGCGGGCTACCTTATCCCCCACCCGGAAGGGATTGTTGCCGCAACCCCCGCCGAGGCAGTCTCTGCAGCGAAGGCCCTTGGCGGTTCTGTAGTAATCAAGGCTCAGGTTCTCACCGGCGGCAGAGGCAAGGCGGGGGGAGTAAAAACCGCGGACTCACCGGAAACGGCAGAGGAAGCCGCTGAAACAATCATCGGAATGAATATTAAAGGAGAGACCGTCGAACGGCTGCTCGTAGTGCCCAAGGCCGAAATTGTTCAGGAATACTACCTCGGCCTGACTCTGGACAGGGGCGCAAACTGTCTCACCCTGATGCTCTCCGCAGCGGGAGGGATGGACATCGAGGAACTTGCGGAAAAAGAACCGGAGAAGATACTGAAAGTTCCCGTCTACCCGCACAAAGGGCTGGATGAAGAAGAACTGACGCATACCTGCAGAGAGATTTTCCAGAGCGACATCCTGACCATGCAGGGAGTGGACATTATCCGGCGAATCTACTGCCTCTATCTCGATAAAGGCTGCTCCCTGGTTGAGATCAATCCTCTGGCCTGCCTTGCAGACTCATCTCTCTCTGCCCTGGACGGTAAAATAACCATCGACGACAACGCTGCCGAGATAATTCCCGAACTGCTTGATCTAAGAAATCCTGAAGAATACTCTGCGGATGAGACAGAAGCGAAAGAGGCAGGACTGAGTTTTGTCTCCATGGACGGTGAAATCGGCTGTATTGTAAACGGCGCGGGCCTTGCCATGGCAACCATGGACATTATCAAGTATTACGGCGCATCCCCCGCCAACTTCCTGGACGTGGGCGGCAGCTCCAACCCGGAGAAGGTAGTTACCGCCCTTACCATTTTAATGAGAAATCCGAAGGTTAACGCCATTCTGATCAATATCTTCGGCGGGATAACCCGCTGCGACGACATAGCCAAAGGAATTATAGAAGCCCGTAAAAAGATTGATCTGACAGTTCCCATGGTAATTCGTCTTATCGGTACCAACGACCAGGAAGGGCGGGAAATCCTCTCCTCCGCAGGACTTGCAGCGGAGGATTCCCTCAGTACGGCGGTTAAAAAAGCTGTAGAACTCAGTCAATCCGCCGGTCCTGCAACATCAGGAAAGAAGAAAGGTACAGCATGAGCATTCTAATCAACCAGAAAAGCAGAGTAATGATCCAGGGCATCACCGGAAGGGACGGATCCTTTCATGCCCTTACCATGAAAAAGGACGGCACCAACATTGTCGGCGGTGTAACCCCCGGCAAGGGAGGACAGAGCGTTCACGGAATACCCGTATTCGACAGTGTAATCGAGTGCCGGAGGGCCACCAGTGCTGATGTTTCGGTTATCTTTGTTCCCGCCAGATTCGCAAGCTCCGCTATCCGGGCTGCAGCGGAGTCGGGAATTCCCCTTATTATCTGCATCACCGAAGGGGTGCCGGTAAATGAGATGCTTGAAACCTATTACTATGTGCAGAAAAAAGGTGCCCGTCTTATCGGGCCCAACTGTCCAGGACTGATAAGCCCGGGTCTCTGCAAGGCAGGGATTATGCCTGCAAAGATTCACTCTCCCGGAAGTATCGGTGTTATTTCCCGGTCGGGAACCCTTACCTATGAAGTGGTATACAGCCTGACTCAGGCCGGACTGGGTCAGTCCACCTGTATCGGCATAGGAGGAGATCCGGTTATCGGGACGAGCTATATCGAACTTCTTGAAATGTTCGAGAAGGATCCGGTCACAAAGGGTGTTGTGCTTATCGGTGAAATCGGCGGAGATGCGGAAGAGAAAGCCGCCGGGTATATCGCCGCCAATATGAAAAAGCCGGTAACAGCCTTTATCTGCGGAAGAACCGCCCCTCCGGGAAAACGGATGGGTCACGCGGGAGCCATCATCTCCGGCGGACAGGGAACTCCCGAGGCGAAAATCGCCGCCCTCAAAGCTGCGGGGATTGATGTTGCCGATCTTCCCGAAGAGATACCCGCCCTGCTCCGCAGCAGACTTTCTCAAAGCTAAATCTTTATACGAGGCAAAGCGGTGAAAAACCAGACCATTGCGCCGGAAAATATTGCATACCTGGAGGGCGTCCTTTCCGAATCGGACATCCCCGGAATGGAAACCTGTTTTCCGGAAAACATCACCCCGGAGACACAGAATTCACTGCAGCAGAACCAGAGCAGGGTTAACCGTCTTATTTCAGCATTCCGCCATGCAGGCTACCTGTATGCGGATGTGAACCCCCTGAAAGGCTACCTCACCCGTGCCATGCGCCATATACAGGTGGTGGAAACCGGGGTACAGCGCCATCTGAATCCGGGTACCTACGGCCTCACAGAAGCCGACCTGAATGATACATTCTACGGCGGACAGTTTCTGGAAAGTCCCGTAAAGACCCTGAAAGAGCTGATAGAGACCTTCCACAGTATCTACTGTTCCACCATGGGCAGTGAGTTTATGCACATCCAGAACAGAAGCATGCGGACATGGTTGATGGAGAAGCTGGAACACCGCACTGAGCTGTGGGAGCCCTGCCGGGAAGAACAGATTCGCATTCAGCAGGATCTTATCCGGGCCAAGGAGTTCGAACGCTTCCTGGGCAGCCAGTATCTCGGTCAGAAGCGCTTCTCCCTGGAAGGAGCGGAGGCCCTTATTCCGGCCCTCAATTTTCTGGCCCGCTCAGCTGCCGGAAAGGGTGTAAAGGAAATTGTTCTGGGAATGAGTCACCGGGGAAGACTGAATGTACTTGCCCACACCATGCAGAAACCCATGGACGAAATCCTCGGAACCTTCGGCAGCACCCCCGAACCGGTGCATTACATGCTCTCCGGCGATGTGAAATACCACCTGGGCTACGAATCACACATATCCTTTCCCGAAGGGGAAATGGTACTGCATCTGGCCTCAAACCCCAGCCATCTGGAATCAGTAAACCCCGTTGTAGAGGGAAAGGCACGGGGATTCCAGAACAGGCTCCAGGATAAATGCAGGAAGAAGGTTATTCCCGTGCTTATTCACGGTGATGCCGCCTTCTCCGGCCAGGGGATTGTGGCGGAAACCCTGAATCTTGCAAAACTCAAAGGCTATACCACGGGAGGAACTATCCATCTGGTAGTCAACAATCAGATCGGTTTTACCACGGCATGGTCCGATTCCCGGTCAACCCTCTTTCCCACCAGCCTGGCTAAAGGGCAGCCGGTCCCGATATTTCACGTCAACGGCTACGACCCGGAACAGGTTGTACGTGCCATGGATCTTGCATTGAGATACCGGCAGAAATTTGGATTCGATGTGGTTATCGACCTTATCTGCTACCGGGTTCACGGCCATAACGAATCCGATGAGCCGACCTTTACCCATCCGGGAATGTATTCCCGCATTAAAGCCGCCGAAGGCGTCTATGCTCACTACGGCAAGATTTTATCAGACCGGGAAATTTATCCTCAGGCAGACCAGGACTCTTTTCTTGCTGAGTACCGGGAGTACCTGAAAGAAGCAGATAAGAACAGCGGAACCTTTAAGCCTGAGACTCCCCTGAAGCCCTACACTCACAGCGGGGGAACAAAAACAGGGCTTGCCAAAAAGCGGTTAAAGGAACTGGGCGAAAGACTTACGGATGTACCGGAGGACCTGAACCTCAACCGGAAACTTATGAAAATTATTCAGGGCCGCCGGGAGATGATAAAAAAAGGAACAGCCATAGACTGGGCTACAGCGGAGCAGCTTGCTTTTGCCTCTCTGGTAAGCGAAGGCTGTCCGGTACGGCTCTCAGGAGAGGATTCCGGCCGGGGAACCTTCAGCCAGCGCCATGCAGTCTGGTGGAACCATACCGAAGAGGCGCCTGAGCCATATTACCCCCTGCAGCACATTGCCCCGGACCAGGAGTTTTTCCGGGTATACGACAGCCCCCTTTCGGAATTCGCTGTACTGGGTTTCGAGTTCGGCTACTCCCTTACAAGGCCCAATGTGCTGGTACTCTGGGAGGCCCAGTTTGGTGACTTTGTAAATGAAGCCCAGGTTATTATAGATCAGTATATTGCTGCATCGGAAACAAAGTGGCAGCAGACATCCGGCCTGGTGCTGCTCCTGCCCCACGGCTTTGAAGGACAGGGGCCGGAACACTCCTCGGGCTACCTGGAGCGCTTTCTTCAGCTCTGTGCAGAGGAAAACATGCAGGTCTGCAACTGCAGTACCCCGGCCCAGTACTTTCACCTCCTGCGTCGGCAGGCAAAAGCGGACTGGCGTAAACCTTTGATAGTCATGACCCCCAAGAGCCTTCTCCGGGACAAGCGGGCGGTCTCTCCCCTGGATGATTTCAAGAATCCCGGATTTAAACCGCTGATACACGACGGCAACAGCAATGCGGGCATACTGCTCGCCTGCAGTGGAAAAATCTATCACGATCTCGCAGACAGGCTTGCAGAAATCAATGACACGGACTACTCCCTGCTGCGAATTGAACAGCTCTATCCTTTTGACGCAGAGGGGCTGAGAGGAATACTTGCACAGATGCCGAAGCTGCACACTATCCGCTGGGTACAGGAAGAGCCCCGAAACAAGGGAGCCTGGACTTTTATCCGTGAATATCTGGAAGAAATCAGCGGCCTTAAGACTGAGTATGCCGGCAGACCGGCAAAAGCAAGCCCCGCAGCCGGACGCTACTCCCGGCACCTCATTGAACACGAAGCAATACTTACCGGGGCATTCAAGGAGCACGCCAAATGAAAATTGATATATCCGTTCCGGAAATGGGAGAATCCATTTCCACCGCCTACTTGAGCAGCTGGCTTTTTGAAGACGGAAGCAACGTAACGGAAGGGGCCGAGCTCTGCGAACTGGAAAGCGACAAAGCGACCATGGCGGTGCCGGCGCCGGCTGAAGGTATTCTGAAAATTCTCATACCCCGGGATACTGAAGTTACACCGGGTACCGTCATAGGCAGCATAACACCTGCAGAAGCCCTGGACAGTAAACCGGGACATCAGTCACCGGCAGTCCGGAGAATGGCAGCGGAGACCGGTGTTGATCCTGATACGATCTCCGGAAGCGGAAAGGACGGCAGGGTAACCAAGGCGGATATGTGCGCCCATGTTGAAGAGACCATACCTGAAGAAAATTCTCTATCTGCACCGGCACCGCCGCCCGCACCGGATGTCCCGGCACCGGCAGTACAGAGTACCGAAGCAAAAACCGGTACTGAATACACCCGGGAGCCCATGTCCCGGATCCGCAGGAGCATAGCGGCAAATCTGGTTGCCTCAAAACGGGAATCCGCCCACCTTACCACCTTCAACGAGGTGAATCTTGCACCGGTTATGGAAATCCGCAAAAGCCTGGGCGAGGAATTTCTTGCCTCAAAAAAGGTAAAGCTCGGATTCATGTCCTTTTTTGTAAAGGCCGCCTGCCGTGCCCTGAAGGACTTTCCCCGGGTAAACTCGTCCATCGACGGTACGGACATGATCCTCTATAAAACCTGCAACGTGGGAATTGCGGTTTCCACCGATCGCGGTCTGGTGGTTCCTGTACTGAAACAGGCCGAAGCCATGGGCTTTGCAGACATAGAAAGAGCTATTGCCGGCTTCGGAAACAAAGCACGGGAAAAGAAACTCACCCTGGACGATATGTCCGGAGGAACCTTTACCATAACCAACGGCGGCATCTTCGGCTCGCTCCTGTCTACGCCGATCCCCACACCGCCCCAGACAGCAGTACTGGGAATGCACACCATACAGAAGCGTCCGGTTGCCGAGAACGATCAGGTGGTTATCCGTCCCATGATGTATCTTGCCCTTACCTACGACCACCGCATTATCGACGGAAAAGAAGCTGTTGGTTTTCTGACATCCATAAAACGGCAGCTGGAAAATCCCCAGCGGCTCCTGCTGGAACTATAGCGATGAGCACAAACTACAACCTCATTGTTATAGGAGCCGGACCGGGAGGCTATGTTGGTGCCATCAGGGCTGCTCAGCTGGGAATGAAGGTTCTGCTGGTGGAGAAAGCGGCAACCATGGGAGGAACCTGCCTTAATGTGGGCTGTATTCCTTCCAAGGCCCTTTTAAGCTCCTCCGCCCTCTTCCGGCAGATTCAGAAGGAGGCAGCAGACCACGGTATTGTCTGCGCGCCCCCGTCAATTGATGTCAAAGCCATGATAAGCCGTAAGAACCGGGTTGTAGGAAGCCTCACCCGGGGAGTTGCCTCCCTGCTGAAAGGAAACAAGGTTGATGTTATTCGGGGCAGCGCCGAGGTAAGCACACCCGGGATAGTCAGAGTCGGATCTGAAGAGTACCGCTCGGACTCCATTCTCATTGCCACCGGCAGCAGGCCTGCAGAACTGCCCTTTCTGCCCTTTGATCACACTTCAGTAGTAGATTCCACAGATGCCCTGGAATTCAGCGAAATTCCCGAAAGACTGCTTATTGTCGGAGCCGGGGTAATAGGGCTGGAACTTGGGAGTGTCTGGTCCAGACTCGGCGCCTGTGTGCAGATTATCGAATCCATGCCGGAGATACTTACCGGCTGGGACAGGGATATTGCCAAAACAGTACAGAAGAGTCTGGAAAAACAGGGAATCGAGTTCCACTGCGGAGTAAAAATCCTCGAAGGCAACAGCGGTAATTCAGAAGTCAACTTGAAAGCCCAGGCAGCCGACGGCAATTTCAGCGAATTTCGAGGCAACAAGGTGCTGGTTGCGGCGGGAAGAAAACCCGTTTGGGAAGGAATCGACACCATAGCCCTGGGCATAGAAACAGAAAACGGCCGTATTACGGTTTCAGACCGATACGAAACCGGTGCTGCGGGAATCTTTGCCGTAGGTGACTGCATTGCAGGCCCCATGCTGGCCCACAAGGCCAGCGAAGAGGCGGCAGCCTGTGTGGAAATGCTTGCAGGTAAATATGGAAAGGTAAACTACTCCCTTATTCCAGGAGCCCTCTACACCCATCCCGAAGCCGCCATGGTTGGAAAGACCGAGGAGCAGTGTAGAAAAGAAGGCATAGAGTACAAAAAAGGTATTTTCCGCTTCTCCGGTAACGGAAGGGCAATAGCCGCAGGCAACAACGAAGGAATGGTGAAGATTCTTACCCGTAAAAAGGATGATACCGTATTAGGGGTGCATATAGCCGGAGAACATGCATCGGAGCTGATTCATGAAGCGGCGGTGCTGATGGAGTTCGGCGGCAGTGCCGAAGATCTGGCACGCACCATCCACGCCCACCCGAGCCTGGCCGAAGCGGTTAAAGAAGCCGCCATGGCCGCCTGGGAACGGCCGATTCATTCCTTGTAGGGATCACGAAATATCAAAATTATTCGTTTAAACCCTTTTTATTTGAAAGGAGCTTTATTTCCAGCTCTTCAAGCGTACATCATCCATGGAAAAGCCTTTAATGATATATTCCTTCAGAATATCAGTTGCCCAAATCCTGAAATGCGTGGCACGTTTGGAATTAACCCTGTAACCTACAGCTATAATGGCATCAAGTGTGTAATACTTTACTTCTTTTGTCTGCGTTTTTCCCTCTATTGCACCATGAGGAGTGGTATGTTCCAAAACAGAACTAACCACTTTCTCATTCAGTTCTTCAGTGTCAAAAATATTTTTTAAGTGTTTTGTAATAGCCGGTCTTTGCACTCCAAATAATTCCGCCATACCATTCTGGGTAAGCAAGATGGTTTCGTTCTGTAAAATGGCATCTACTTTAATATCCCCTTCGGGGGTCGTGTAGAGAACAATTTCGGATTGGTTCCATTCTTTTTTCATATGATTTTCCTTTTTGATATTACACCTTCTCAATCTCCGCCAGGTTGGTATGCTGGGGGTTTCCCTTCGCCAGGGGAGTAGGCTGATATTTAGTCAGGGTGTTGATACATCCCCCACGGTCTGCTCCCGAGGCGTCCGGCCGGGGCCAGCCTCCCTGAGGAAGTGCGGCAACGCCGGCCATAATATCATCACTCACTTTAGCAGGAACCCGGACTTCACCCCTGCTGTTGAATATCCTCACCAGATCACCATCACCAATACCCCGGGCTGCGGCGTCCTGAGTGTTCATGCTCACATGCATAGCGACCACCTTTTCGGCACGCTCCAGATTGGCAAAGGTGGAATGTGCACTGCGCTTACTGTGCCAGGCGATAAGCTGGAGGGGAAACTCCTTTATCAGGGGATCCTCCGGCCCTTCCCAGGCGGGAACATATTTGGGCACTGCCGGAATAACATCGGGCTTATTCATTCTATACAGCCGCTCTGAAAAGAGCTCGATCTTTCCTGAGGGTGTTGGAAAGGGGTTGTTGGCAGGGTCCTCTATCTGCTCACGAAAGGCCACATAAGGGGCGCCTGATTCGGGAAAATAGATGCTCTCTCTGCGGAATTTTTCAAAATCCGGGAAGTCAGGGACCCTCTTCTGAGTTTCCGCCACAACATATCGAGCCCAGTCCTCATAGCTGCGCCCTTCCCGAAACTCAGAGCCCAGACCTATTCTGTCCGCGATTTCGGCTATCCAGTCGTAGCCGGTACGCCGTTCAAACTCAGGCTCTACTATTTTCTCAAGAAATACTGCGTAGCGCCCCTGGTTGCCCGACTCGAGAATATCAATGCGCTCCATAAAATTGGTACTTGGAAGAACTATATCGGCAAGTCTGGCGCTGTTGGTCATAAACTCATCGGCAACCAGGATAAACTCACATTTACTCTCGTCTGCCAGCAGTTCAGCTGTAGCATTAATATCGGAATGCTGATTGCCAATAATATTCCCCGCCAGATTTGCAATAAACTTGATATTTGAATCAAGCTTATCAGCCCCCACCAGGCCGTCGTCTGCGCCGAGGCTGGTACCTTTCTCTATGGCGTCAGGCCAGATATAAATAGGAATGGAAGCCTTAACCGGGTTCTCCGGCACCACAGATGCAAGGGGGACCCGACGTCCCTGAGCAGCCCCGGATGCCCAGCCCCCGTCGATCCCGACATTTCCGGTAATTGCCGCCAGCACCGTTGCTCCCCGGGCGGGCTGCTCGCCGTAGGCATGCCGCTGAGGTCCCCAGCCCTGCACAAGAGCAGCCGGTTTTGAAAGAGCAAACTCCCGGGCAAGCTTCCTTATATCATCCGCAGGCACCCCACAGATGGCTTCGGCCCACTCGGGAGTTTTGGCAACACCGTCATGGGTTCCAAGAACATATGCGGAAAGGGAATGCCCCTCCGCTATACCTTCGGGCATACTCTCTTCGTCAAAGCCTATACAGAATTTCTCCACAAACTCTCTGTTATAGATATTCTCCGTGATCATTACCCAGGTCATGGCATCCATCAGAGCATTGTCCGTGGTGGGCCGAACGGGAATCCACCAGTCCGCCAGGGTTTTAGCAGAGTCGGAACGCCGGGGATCAATGACTATAATGCGGGCTCCCCGCTTTTTGGCCTCTTTCAGGTACCAGCCGGTTCCGGTACCGAAGATTGTCTCAACAGGGTTATGGCCCCAGAGAATTATCAGCTTTGAATGAAACCAGGTATCCCGGGAGCTGGCAGTTACCGCTGTTCCGTAGGTATAGGGTGTGGCCTGTACAGTGCAGGCATTGCTATAGGTGTTATAGCTGTCGAGGTAGCCCCCGGTAAGGGCAAGAAGGCGCTTGAAGAACATCCGCTCCGCAAGCTTTCCCAGGGAACCGGTGGCGTAGTTTACCCACCGCGACTGGGGTCCGTACTTGCTGCTTATACGGGTAAGTTCCGATGCAACCGTATCCAGGGCTTCGTCCCAGCTGATCCGTTCAAAACTGCCCTCTCCCCGCCTGCCGGTTCTACGCAGGGGATACTTCAGCCTGTCGGGATGATTCAGCCGCTCAATGTAGCTTCCAGCCCGGCTGCAGGGGGTCAGTTTAAGATTGTCCGGACCGAAGGTCCGTTCAGATCCCCGGATTTTTACGGCCCGGCCGTTCTCCACATAAACATCAAAAAGACAGCGGCCGCCGCAGTTGTGGCCGCCGCTTGTGGTTACAATTCTTGTTTCTGTTCCCATTGGTCATGAGTATTCCACAGAAAAAAGGAAGAGTCAAAGAAGAGTCAAAAGAGGAGAGAACCTGGATAACTAGATAGCCCCGCTCCGTTCGAGTCCCAGTTCAAGACCCCGGAGTTCCGCCATACCCCGGAGAATACCAATGGCCGAATAGCCCGGGTTGGTCTTCTTGTTCAGGTCATCCAGAATGGTATGGCCGTGGTCCGCCCGCATGGGAATGCTTGAATCCCGCCGGCCCAGGGCAATCCGGAGCTTCTCCTCTTTGAGGATTGCCCGCATTACCCGGTACATATCCACATTTCCCTGCAGGTGGGCTGCCTCAAAAAAGCTTCCGTCAGCCTCCCGCTGGGTACTGCGGAGGTGGGCGAAGTTAAGCTTGGTTCCGTACTTCTCCACCATATGCACCAGATCGTTATCCGCCCGCACACCATAGCTGCCGGTGCAGAGGGTAAACCCGTTGTAGACGGTGTCATAGACACTGAGAATCTGGCGCAGGTCATCCTCGGTACTGACTATGCGGGGAAGACCGAATAAAGGATAGGGAGGATCATCGGGATGGATGGCAAGCTTTACATCCGCCTCAATGGCCACAGGTACTATAGCTTTAAGAAAGTAGGCAAGATTCTCCCGCAGGGCGGCATCATCCACTGTACTGTAGGTATTCAGTTTTGCCTGAAACTGCTTCAGGGTATAGCCCTCCTGCCCTCCCGGGAGGCCGGCAATAATGTTGTGCTGAAGCAGGGCCTTGTCCTCCCCGGACATGGCCTCAAAGGCCTCAAGGGCAGATTTCTGACGCTCTGCATCCCACTCCTGTTCCGCCCCCGGGCGTTTGAGCATATAGAGATCGAAGGCGGCAAACTCGTCCATATCAAAACGCAGAGCAAGGGAACCATCTTCAAGCTGAAACTCAAGATCCGTCCGCGTCCAGTCCAGAATGGGCATAAAGTTATAGCAGACAGTCTTTACCCCGACACTGCCGGCATTGCGGATGCTCTGCTTGTACTGTTCGATGAATCTCTCCCTGGAGGGAAGACCGAGCTTGATATCCTCGTGGACGGGAATACTCTCTATAACCGACCAGCTCAGTCCCCGGTTCCGTGCGGGGCTTACCGAGTCGTCCCACTCGATCATGCGCTTACGCTTCTCAAGCTCCTCAACAGGCCACACTTCCCCGATGGGGATATCATGCAGTGCGGTTACAATTCCGGTGGCACCCGCCTGCCGGATATCGTTGAGGGTTACCGGGTCTTCCGGTCCGTACCATCTCCATGTCTGTTCCATGCTCATAATAACTGTCCTTAGAAATTTAAATTATCCCGAAGTCCGTTCTTCTCCGGGGTTTTATGCATTTATTCCTTTGAGTTCAAAGGAGAGTCCCCTCTGAACATGTGCTTCCATAAGCTCTGCGGCAGCCGCTTCATCCAGAGAAAAGAGACTGTTAACCAGGGCCTCATGGTCGCCCAGATGACGGGAATCAATTCCATGCCAGGTGTGATAGGCATTCCAGAAAAAGAGGTTTTTCAGGTTGATCCGCTCAAACATCCGGCTCATGAGGGGCGATTCAGTTAAAGCCACGATCTCGCGGTGAAAGGCATAATGGACATTACCGAAGGCTTCCGCATCCCCTTCCGGATCAAGGTCAATACGATCACACTCCCGGGCGAGCTCAAGCAGGGGCGCAGGATCAAGACTGTCCCTCCTGCGTACAAGCTGCCGTACCGCTTCGCACTCGAAGAGAGTCCGCATGTAGTAGCGGTCCGTCAGGGTGGCTTCGGTCTCTTCCGGAAGACGGACCCCCCAGCGGGGCACATTCTCAACCAGACCGTCACTCTCCAGCTGTCGCAGGGCCGCCCGTACGGTAATCACCGCCGCATCAACCTTTGCAGCCAGAGTTCTCTGGGAAAGAAACTCCTTTGCGGGAATTTCCCCTTTCAGAATGAGCTCCTTTAACTGCTCGTATACCTGCTCTTCCTTGGTCTTCGGTTCTCCGGACCATTCCCGCACTGCCGGCATAATCACCTCTTTTTTGCTTGTTTTACCTGTTTTAACAGTTAGAACATATTAATGCAAGCCTCTGTCCGGAAATTTAAGAAGGTAAAAAAGTTATCCTGAAACTTTATCTGCTTTTTGAATGCCGTATGGAAAGAAACTCCGCCAGTAGCTCTCGGCTTGTGTTGAGTATTTTATCCCGGGGATAGTCGATATCCTCAACAAGCCCGGCAACAATATCGAGCCGTCCAACATCGAAGGAGATATGGGAATCACTGCCAAGGGAAATATAGATGCCCGCCTCTTTGGCTATGGACAATAGCTGTTTACAGTTATCGCTGGAATGTTTGCGGCTGGCCACAAAGGAGCTGTTATTCATCTCCAGGGCTACATTGTACCTGCCTGCAGCTGCCACAAGTTCATGGAGATCAACAGGATACTCCAGGTTACCCGGATGAGTCATAATATCGACTTTGTTTGATGCGAAGAGCTTAACTGCGGTTTCGGTGTTCTTCTCAACGGATATGCTGTTATACCCGCTGTCCCGGTGAAAACCAACCAGCACGATATCAAGAAGTTCAAGTCTTTCACCTGCAAGATCAATCTCCCCCTCTTCGCTGGTTACATTCGCCTCGATACCCTTGAGAACCTCGACGCCGTAAATGGTTTCCGGCAGGATCTTCATATTCCCGAAGTGATACTCATGAGCCCCGCCGGGGAGAGCGGGCCCGTGATCAGTAAGAGCAAAGGTTGTAATACCCGTATCCCGGGCATGGGCGGCCATCTCCTGCAGGGTGCTGTAGGCATGGTTTGATGAAATAGAATGGGTATGAAGGTCGATGGTATATTTCATTGAGGCATCTGTCCGTTTCAGAAAAAGTTAACGCAAGCCGGTGCTGATGATTAAGAAGCAGAGACAAGCAGTCCTGAAGACAGTAACCCATAACGGAAAAAACTTTAACCCGCGGATCAGGCCCTCCCAGGCTAAGGTGGAAGCCGGCTATTTACTGGTTAGAATTTCCACGCCGTTCCAGTCGGAAGGAGGAGGATCGGTAATATAACGGGTACAGCGTTCAAGATACATTCCGGCCAGATAATCATCGGGAACAATCTTCAACAGCGCTTCAAAGTACTGCCGGGCTCCTGTAAAATCCAGGGCATAGTAACGGGACATGGCGGCATGGTGAATCTTCAGAGCCTGCTCCTGGCGGACATTCACCTCTTCATAGGCGGTGTAGATATTGGCTCCAACGGTCTTTCCCTTTACCTGAACCTTATCAACCAGACGGCAGGGATAGGTATCCTTTACCTTGCGGTAGACACTTTCGGAAAATATTACGTCCTGCTTGTAGGGTTTAGTGAGGCCCTCCAGGCGGGAGCCGAGGTTTACCATGTCTCCGATAATGGTGTAGTCCATCTTCTTCTGGCTGCCGATATTACCCACCGTAACCATTCCGTAGTTAATTCCAATTCCGGTAATAAACTTGGGCTTGCCTTTTTCCTCGAGATTCCGGTTGAAAACACGCAGGGCTGCCTGCATCTTCAGGGCAACCGCAACCGCATTGAGGGCATCATTCTTGTATTTTACCGGAGCACCGAAAAAGGCCATGATGGCATCACCGATATACTTGTCGATGATTCCCCCATGCTCCATGATAATATCAACCATAATCTCGAAGTACTCATTAAGGACATTTACCAGCTCATCCGGCATGTAGCCTTCGGAGATGGTGGTAAAGGAGCGGATATCGGAGAAGAGGATGGCGACAATCTGGTTATCCCCTTTCAGCATTGACTCGGGATTATCAAAAATAGAGTCTATTACATCCTTGGGAACATATTTCTGAAAGATATTGCGGATCTTGTGCTCATTTTTCTGGGCCATCACCGCTTTCAACGCCTGGCTTTTAACGCTTTCCGAGGCCTTGTTCAGCCCCTCTGCCATTATGTTGAAGGTATTGGCAAGATCCCCGGTCTCATCGTTATACTCCACCGGAACCCGCCGGGAGAGATCACTGTCGTTGATAATTTCCTTCATGGTGGACGCCACCCGGGTCAGAGGCCGGGTAATAACACCGGTAACAATAAGCAGGATAATAATAGAAATAACTATAGATCCGCCGAGAACCATATAGTTGCGGGTAGTAAGCTCTGTAACTTCCTTATAAAACGCAGAGGAATCTTCAGAGACAATCACCATCCAGTCAAAGGGCGAAAAGCGGAAAGCATGCCCTACCCGGGGATTGCCGTTTAATGAAAACTCAAGCCAGCCTCGCTTATCCTCAAGAGCAAGAGCCTGCAGTGCCGCTCTGTCGGCATCGGTCAGTTCTAATTCACCTGTTGAAAGTTCCGGATTCATTTCTCCGGAATCAGTGGAAACCGGAAAGGCGAAAATCAGCTCTGTGGGAGTACTTACCACCGAGGCAGCATAGGCTTCCATGGCGGAGCGGGCAACATCCACATACTCTTTATTTTCGGAAAGCTCATTGGTTACCAGCAGATTCCACTGGCTCTCCATATACTTGTTCAGTTCCTGGGCTTTGAATGCCATGGAGGACATGGCTATACGGGTCATACCGCTGCGGGCCGAGTACGAGCTTATGGTACTGCTGATCAGCAGGGCCGTCACTAAAAGAGGAACAACTATGAGGATAATCTTTGCGCGTATACTCACCTTGAAATTACACCTGTACTAAAAGATTCGGCGTAAAAAGCTGTTTACTTAATACACATTCGCGCAAAAGCTGCCTAATATTTATAAAGGGCCCTGCCGATATTTGAACCGGGTATATATGCGCGGAGAGCAATACCGTACCCGAGAAAGCCCAATGGAAAGGGAACAAGGGAGATCATGAGCAGTCCGGATCAGCCGTTTACAGACACACCCCAGCAGGATGACCTGCTTACCTTCGCCTCGGAAGAAGAACGGAACGAAATTCTTGCGGAGATAGAGGAAGTTGTAAAGCAGAACCAGATTACCGTTTCTGACGAAATCTTCAGACTGAATCCTCTTAAACGGAGCTTCTGGCTCCCTACAATCATCATCACCCTTTCTATTGCCGCCGTGGGAGCAACTTTTTATCTCTCCTCCCGAATGTTTGAAACACGCCAGGAAAGTATGAACCTGGAAGTCAGCGCAGTGGCCAGCGCCGAAGGCCGCCTGATAGAAGAACTGAAGAGAGAATCCGATGCCCGCATAGCGGCAAAAGAGGAAGAGATTCTCCGGATCCAGGAAGAGCTGGGCAAGATAGAAGAACAGAGTAAAAACCTCCAGTCCGATTTTCAGACTGCCCTGGAAAGACGTGAGATTGAACTCCGGGCAGAGATGGAATCAGCCCTGCTGGTGGAGCGGGCCCGGCTGCAGAAGCTTGATATTACCCCGGAAGAGCTGGACAACCGGCTCAGAGATTTTGAGATACAGAAACAGCAGGAACTGCAGGCAAAAATAGAAGAGTACCGTATAGAATCCCAGGCGGCCCTGCGGGCTAAAGAGGAAGAGCTGGCACGCTCCAGGGATGCTGCTCAGCAGATTCTGGTTCAAACCAACGCTGAAAAAGAGAAACTTGCCGCCGACGCCGCCGAACGGGAGGCGGAACTTACCGCCCGTTATGAAGCGGAACGTCAGGCGCTTACCGCAGAATCAAGCGACGCCCGTGCACGGCTCGAAGAGATAGCCCGGCTGCAGGAAACAGAGAACCTGGTTACCGATCAGATCCTCGCTTTCTACCAGTCCATCATGAACAGCATGGAAAATGGGCAGTATGAAGCAGCCCTGACCGGAATTGCCTCATTAAGAACCCTGCTGGATGATCCGAAAATTGACAACCTTCCCCGCATAGCCAAACGGAGAGGGGTGGAACGGCTTATTCTGGATACCCTGGAAGGGGAAATAGAAGTAGAGCTGAATACCGAATCCGCAGATACCGGCGACCTCGTGAATACAGCCCAGCGGCTGCTGAACGCCAGAGCCCTGGTTGCCCAGGCGGAGACAGCTAAAACTGAAGGCCGCAGAGACGAAGCCAGAGAGCTGTACAATCAGGCCATCACTGCCCTGCCCTCCATAAAGGCGGCTGTTGAAAACCTTGCACTTCTGGAAACCGAGGCCCGCAACAGCCGGGCGGACAGACTGCTTGCCCAGGGGCAGGAGTTTCTGGAAACCGGTGCAACAGACCAGGCTCTGAGCAGCTACCGACTGGCTGCAGCTGCCGCAGTTCCGGGAGAAAGCGAACGGCTGGTTGAAGCTGTGAAGCGGATAGAAAATACCATTACCTCAGAATATACAGACAACCAGAACCGTCTTACCGCCGACAGCCGCCGGGAGATAGATGACCTCAAAGCGGAGTACGAAACCCGCATAGCAGAACTCGAAGCCGAAGCTGCGGCCAGAGACCAGGAGTTGAGCGAAGAAGCAGCTGCACTGCTGGAAACAATCGAAACCCTGAAAACCGAAGCAGAAGACCGGGATACCCGTATTGCAGAGCAGGAAGCCCTCATTTCCGAAGGCCGCACCATGCTGGCGGAGTACGAAGATCAGCTGAATCAGGCGCAGACAGAGCTTGCAGCAGCCAGGGAACAGCTTTCAGCCCTCGAGGAATCTAAAGGATCTCTTTCCGATGAACAGCTTGCGGAACTTAAAGCAGAGCAGAGCGGAACTGTTGACGAGAAAAACAGGACCATCGCCAGCCTTAATACCAGGGTATCCGAACTCTCCACCCAGCTGTCCACCTCCAGAAAAGAACTGAGTACCGCTCAGACCAGTCTCTCCCGCTCGGAGGAACAGCGCAAACAGCTGGAAAAGGATCTTGATGCTGCCGTGGTAGAGCTGGTGGATGTGGTTACCCGCAGGCAGGGCGACGACCGCTATACCGCCCTGGCAAAGGGCTACACCGCCTATCAGGCCAACCTGAACTCCCTCCTCGGGGGAAATGTCTCCGCATCGGACTATACAAAGGCGGAGCAGGTGCTGCAGGATTTCTTCAGAGACAGCGAAATAAGCGGAATCTTCCCCGGACTGGATGAGTACACCCGTAAGGTTACCGAATACAGAGCCGGCGAAGCACGAAGCGAAGCACTCTCCATTACAGAACAGTATGCATCATATCTGGAAGAGGGAAACAGCAGCGCTGCGGAGCGTATTGAAAATGAGTCCGGAGAAGACCCACTCTTAAGAAAGGTATTCACAAAGATCCGCTCACTTTTCTCTGCAGAGTCCACCCCGTAAAGAGCCAAACAAAAAGAACAGCCTAATTGTGATCTGCCCTCTTCCCCCAGATAACATCCCACTGGGAGGCGAGCATGGCAGAAAACATCAAAAGACATCCCGCAAGGGCCCGGGGATCAAGTACTTCAGCCAGCAGCAGCCAGCCCCCCAGGGCAGCAAAGGCGCCTTCAAGGCTCAGAATAATCGCCGCATGAGACGGCGGGGCATGTTTCTGGGCAATCACCTGAAGGGTATAGGCAATTCCCACGGAACAGATCCCCCCGTAGAGGATCGGCACTGCAGCTTCCAGGATTCCTCCAACAGAGGGAGTCTCCTGAATGAAAGCAGTCCCCAGGCAAAGAACTGAACAGACTACATACTGAACAACCGAAAGCTCTATTGAATCAACAGTCCGGCCGTAGCGGTCAATATAGAGGACATGAAACGACCAGAAGACTGCACTTCCCAGAACAAAAAGATCTCCCGGGGAAACCCGGAACCCTTTTTCAACACTCAAAAGGTAAAGCCCTGCCACAGCAAGGGCAACCCCCACCCATCCGGCGGTTCCTGTACGGCGTCCCAGGGCAACGGCAAACAGAGGTACAAACACCACATAGAGGGTGGTAATAAAACCGGCTTTCCCGGCGGTGGTAAAAAGCAGCCCCACCTGCTGGAGGGATGCCGCAATAAACAGGAAAAGACCGGTAATTCCGCCGATCAGCAGACGCCGCAACAGCGGAGCAGTGTTTACCGACCGCTTCTCCCTGCGAATAAACAGCAGCGGCAGCAGACTTGCTGCTCCCAGAGCAAAACGGACTCCATTATAAGTGAAAGGACCAATTGTCTTCATCCCCACCCGCTGGGCCACGAAGGCGAAGCCCCAAATCATGGCAGTCAACAGCAGCAGGGAATCATTCTTCAGTACACCGGATCTCATGTCCGGGAGTGTATACCTAAAAACACTCCCGCGTCTATTTGGCTGTTTTTAACCAAGCAATTTTAATTATAGCAATCGTACAGATTGATATAGAAGAATTGCCTCCCCCAAAGGAGTTGCCCAAGGGTTTCGTAAAGGAAAATTGCCCGGAATGTGGCAATTTCCGTAGAAATCCGGTATCCATGGATGCATCATTCTCAAAAGGCCACCACTAAAAACTACTCTTTTCACCATATCCTGCGTCGTCAAGATTTCCCGCGGTCCTCAACTCTTGTTACCACAAGAGTTCGCGGGCGCTATAAAATCTATCCTCCTAGGCTATGGCAAAAATACTACGTTTTTAGAAGTGCCTTAAATTTAGAACTGTTGTTTTTAACCACAATCGAAGAAAGCAGGTGGAAGAAAATCGTCAGGGATACTATACTGTAGACATAACAAGGAGTAGTAATGGACGATCTGATTTCTTTTCTTATAAAAGCGAAAAAAAACTGTTATGCATCCGGAATGATTCCGGTCTCCTCCACAAGAAAAAGCTCGAAAGATCTTCATTACTCAGACGGGGGATTCCGTTATCTGGATTCATTCTTCGGTCAGGAACGTTTTATCGGCCAGGAGATTGTCTGGCAGGGAGACCGCCCCTCCTGGGGAATGAACTACTACGGCTGCCTTCTGGAAGATGCAATCCCCGAAGATTTCCCTGAATTCCTGGGAAAAGCCCTTTCCCGCATCGATGAACAGAATCCGTACCGGGGAATCAACGGCTTTGCCGAAGGTGATTTCAGTTACTACTGCACCTGGACCGGATCATTTGAACAGGTTCGCGGAGAAGAGTACGTTATTTTTGACACCGCAAGAATTTACGAACTCTACTTCCACGGCGGAATCCTTTAAAACCTCTAAATAATCCCGGCGTAGTGCTTTGCGCAGATAAGCTGAAGCTCATCATGGACGCCGGGAAAGCCTGCGACCAGAGTACGCGACCCGAACAGATCATAGGGTCCGCCGGAAAAATTGGTAACCTGACAGCCCGTTTCCTGAAGCATCAACAGCCCCGCAGCCGCATCGTAAGGTTCAAGATCAACCTCAAAAAAGCCCTGAAGAAATCCTGCCGCAACTTTACACAAATCCAGAGCAGCACTGCCGATACGCCGCAGACCCCGGCTTGAGAAGAGAACCTCTTCGGCACAGGGGAAGAAATGACCCTTGGTGTCCGGGGAGCGGAAGGGAAAGCCGGTGCCGATGAGCGACATCTTCATGGGCAGATGGAGAACCTGCTTCAGAGGCTGATTATTGTAGAATGCTCCGAAGTTTTTAATGGCGCAAAAGGTTTCAGCACTGAACGGCTTAAGCACAACCCCGAGAATTGGTTCATCCCCTTTTAAAAGGGCAACAGAGATAGCCCAGTGGTCAATCCCGGAAAGATAGTTGATGGTGCCGTCCAGAGGATCAACCACCCAGGTGTATTCTCCCCGGTCCTTGAGGGTCTCCTCGCCGTAGAATGCAGCCTCCGGAAAAATCTCCGTAAGACCTTCGTGGAGCATCTTTTCACTCTCAATGTCGACATGAGAGACATACTCTCTTTCAGTTTTCTCGTCACCACTTCCGTGCTGAAAGGTGCGGAACTGTTTCTTCTGATACTCACCGACCCTTCTCATAAGGCCTTTTACATTTTCCAGTGTGCTGTGCAGATCCATGGGGCTCACTCTCCTGTTGCTCCAAGCTTACCGGGAGTTACCCCGGCAAGGCAAGGAGGGGTAAGTAAAAAAGAAATAAAGAAAATTCAGCCGTACCCTCTTAAATTATAACTTGAGACTGTAAACAAATATTTGCCTGAGTCAAAATTTCTGACTACACTCAAATAGGGATAGAACAGGCATAGATGGAAAAAGGAATGCACCACTACAACAGAACAATTCGTCTCGACCAGAAACTCTTTCGCTGGTACGGTCTCACCAGCCTGGGCATACAGCTTATCGTTTCGGTTATTTTGCTTGTGGTTCTGTCTCTTGTAATAAACCAGAGAATCAACGCTTCCCTGCGGGCAAATACCAGAGAAATCAAGGAGCTGATGAACACCTGGGTTGAGATAGAGGTGGAACACCGGCTTGAAAATTACATCATGGACTTCCGTAACAAACTCAGCACACTGCGGACCCATACAGAACTGTCTGAAGAACAGGAAAAAACCGTTGCTGCAGAGATTCTCCGGGATTACCAGATTGGCAGGGAAGGATATTTTTACGTACTTAACTCAAATGCAGATGTTTTAATTCACAAATTCAGAGCCCTGGAGGGGGTAAACATCGGCACTGAAGATTTTGTGCAGCAGCAGATACAACAACAGCAGGGATTTCTGGCCTATTACTGGCGCAACCCGGGGGAACTGGAAGCCCGCTATAAAGTCCTGTACATGACCTATATCCCCGAATGGGACTGGATAGTAACAGTGACTGCTTATCCCGACGACTTCCCCAATCTTATAGACCGGAATCATCTGGAGAAAATAATCGCCTATCTTACCGAGGACACCCGACAGCGTATATCCATAATGGACAGCAGAGGCAATATGCTGGTTCACCCGGGCATAAGCAGAATAACCCCCATATCTGAAGCTGAACCGGATTTTTCAGATACTATCCTTGAACAGATTAACAGCAGCCCCGAGGGACATCTCCACTACGTTGCCGGCGACGGAAACAGAAAACTGCGGCTCCTTTACTTTGTACATATTCCGAACATAAAGCTCACGGCTACATCATCGGTTCTGATGGGAGAAGTTAATCAGCCCATCTGGCAGCTGAGCCTGCTGCTGGTACTGCTTCTGCTGGCAACAAGCGCAGTTTTTCTGAGTCTTTCAGCCAGGTTCAGCCGGTCCATCCAGTCTTCCATCAATCAGGTAATCAAAAGCCTGGACCGCAGCATAAAGGGTGACTACACCAGAGACAGCTGGAACTCCGACCTGAAAGAAATTCAGGCTTTGGGAAAACACTTCAACCATTTTCTGGACAAACTCGAACAGGGGGAACTTACCCGCAAAAGCCTTGGAACCCTTCAGTTGCTGTCGGACACCGTATTCGACAACACCCTTGAAGGCATAGCCATCACGGATCTCGACGGCAGTATAACCCTGGTAAACGAGGCCTTTACCCAGATAACCGGGTATTCGAAAGATGAGGTGCTGGGGAAAAACCCCAGAGTTCTCCGGTCGGAACATCACAGCAAAGAGTTCTATGAAGAGATGTGGAACTCCATTCTACACAAAGGAAGCTGGAGCGGTGAGATATGGAACCGCCACAGAGACGGTCATTCCTACCCGGAATGGCTGACCATAACCACCCTGAAGAATGACCAGGGGGAACCGGTACAGTACATCAGTATCTTTCACGATATTTCCGACCTCAAGCAGAACGAAGCCCGACTCCACCGCATGGCCTATCATGATGCAATGACCGACCTTCCCAACCGGATACTGTTTATCGACAGGCTCGATCTTGCCCTGGCATCTTCCAACCGGAACAAAACCAAAGGCGCCGTACTCTTTCTGGACATGGATAACTTCAAACAGATAAATGATACCCTGGGGCATTCCGTGGGCGATATCTATCTGCAGGAGATTGCCAAACGGCTGACAGCCTCCGTCAGAGAGGATGACACCGTTGCCCGGATGGGAGGAGATGAGTTCACCATACTCCTGCCGGTTATTGCCGACCAGTCAGATACCATGGAGGCGGTAAAACGGATTCAGCAGGCCCTGGAGGAGCCCTTGTTTTTCAACAAGAAAGTTATTTACCCCCGGGCAAGCTTCGGAGTTACCTTTTTCCCCGAAGATGGTACAAATCCGAGCAGGCTGATGCAGAACGCGGATATGGCAATGTACAGGTCAAAAAAAAGACAGGACGGCAGCATTACTGTATTCAACCAGAAAATAGAAGAGATAAACCACCGCAGAAATATTCTGGAAGAACGGCTGCGCCGGGCGGTTGTCGACGGACACCTGCATATATTTTATCAGCCCCAGTACAGCCTGCAGGACAAACGCTTCAGTGGGGTCGAAGCCCTTATCCGCTGGCAGGATCCGGAAGAGGGATGGATTTCTCCCGGAGAATTCATTCCGGTGGCAGAGCGGTGCGGTCTGATAAGTGCCATTGATACCTGGGTATTACGCAATGCGATGAAAGAAATCGGGCAGTTAAACAGAAAAATGGAGCATCCCCTCACGCTGGGAGTCAATGTTTCTGCCGTACAATTCGGTCAGGAATCCTTTATAGAATCCGTGGTGGCAGCCGTAAAAGAGGAAAACTTCCCTCCAAACCTGCTGGAACTGGAAATAACCGAAAGTACCGCCATGGAGAATGTTGATGCGGCAATCAGCAAGATTCAGCAGCTTGCAGAGCTTGGATTCCACCGGGCCATTGACGATTTCGGCACAGGCTACTCATCCCTGAGCTATCTGAACCGCTTTAAAATCGATACCCTGAAGATAGACCGTTCGTTTATTATGGATCTGCATAAATCAGCCGAGGCTGAGGCAATCGTCACCTCGGTAATCGGCCTTGGAACCAGTCTCGGATTCAAGATTATCGCCGAGGGAGTTGAGACGAAAAAACAGCTGCAGTTTCTGGAACAGCACTCCAGCCCAGTAATACAGGGGTATTTTTTCGCCAAACCAATGCCCATTGAGGCTCTCACCGCCTTTCTTGGGGGTAAAGAAAAAAAAGAGAATGGTTCTGCTTGACAAAAATCCGGATATCAGCTATTTTCTGCTGACCTTAACGGGGGTGTGGCGAAGCTGGTTATCGCGCCGGCCTGTCAAGCCGGAGACCGCGGGTTCAAGTCCCGTCACTCCCGTTTATTAACCTCCGCATTTCGCGGAGGTTTTTTTATGCCCTGCCAGCTTTCTCAATCTCCGCCAGCGCCGGTTTTATCCAGATAATCAATAAACCAGTTCCAGAGATTATCCTTCGCCGGGGGAGGCGCTGTACAGCTGACCAGCTTTTCTTCATCGCCAACGGGGTGGGTAAACGAAATATGCCGGGCATGGAGGGAAATTCCTCCATCTTTGTTCGACCTGGAAGAACCGTATTTAAGATCCCCTTTGATGATCATTCCCCTGGAAGCAAGCTGACAACGGATCTGATGATGCCGTCCGGTGTCGATCTCAACTTCCAGCAGGTGATAGCGGTCTCCGGAAGCGAGGAGCCGGTAGTGAAGAACCGCCTTTTTTGCCCCTTTTCGCCCCTCGGCAACCACAAAAGATTTATTCTTTTTGCTGTCCTTGAGAAGGTAGTCGACAAAAGTACCCTCGGACTCCTCCGGGGCTATTCCCGTCAGGGCCCAGTACGTTTTTTTTACCCTGCCTTCCCGGAAAAGATTATTCATCCGTGAAAGTGCTTTGGATGTTTTTGCGTACACAAGAACACCACTGGTCGGGCGGTCAAGCCTGTGAGGGACTCCCAGGAAGACATTCCCGGGCTTTCCATCCCGCTTTTTAAGATAGGCTGCAAGCAGAACCGGAAGGGGATCATCCCCGGTTTTATCGCCCTGTACAAGCTCTCCGGGAAGCTTATTAATAACAATGAGGTGATTATCTTCATACAGAATACGGCTTTTAATATCAGCCTGATTATCAGAGTTTAGGTCTTCCATCTGATTTTTGTACAATTCAGCCGCCTTCCGGGTCAAGAGGAGTGTCGGGTGATAAAAATTTTGTGTGCAGATATCCCAATTTCCAAGAATATCTCAA
The DNA here is from genome assembly GCA_963676835.2 of Marispirochaeta sp. Lineage (GTDB taxonomy): Bacteria > Spirochaetota > Spirochaetia > JC444 > Marispirochaetaceae > Marispirochaeta. The sequence goes on along the minus strand of CAXXFF010000002.1, from coordinate 1,387,564 downwards.
TTTTGTTAATATTTTCTTGTGATATTTCCGGGGAATGCTATAATTAAAGCATCTTAAACAAAGTGTGACTTGAAAAATGGACATAGCCAAGGAGAATGTGATACTTCCCATTGATCTCTATCCGGACGGCGTGCTGATTGCAGACTCGGCCTCGCTGAAGATTCTGCACGTAAACCAGAAAGCCGTGGAAATATTCAATACCAGCCCCCAGGAAATAAAGAAAAACTCAATAGATTCGCTTTTCAAACGCAATGCACGGCTTATTCAGGCAATAAAACTCAACAACCTTCCGGACAAAAAGGAGTTTACCTACTCTATCAATTCCATCAGTCCCGGTAAGAAAGATAGAAAAAAGCTGCTTATTCACCTGGCAAAAAAAGAAGATACCAAAAACCAGGTAGCCCTTTTTATCAAGGATATAACCATACGCAAGAACCTTGAGGAACAGTTGAAAATTCAGCTTGAGCACCATGAAACAATGACCAACGAGCTGCATCACCGGGTTAAAAACAACCTGACCATAGTTTCTAGTCTTATCTCCCTGAAAGGCATGCAGCTTGGAAATCCGGACATTCTGACCGACCTGAGCTGCCAGGTGGATGCCATTCAGTCTATACATGAACAGCTGATCCACCAGCACAAACCCCATAAGGTAAAAATCCGCCCTTACCTGAGCAAAGTCGCCAGGGGAGCTCTCCACGCCTTCGGCTGTGAAGGCATTAAACTCAAGCTGCAGTTCGCCGACGCATACCTTTCTTCAAAAAAGGCAACAACCCTTGGACTGATTCTTAATGAGATAACCACCAACACCTGCAAACATGCAGTACAAAAAGAGAAAAGCGAAAAAATAAAGTATACAGTTACTCTGGAAACAGCCAGGGAAAACGGGAAGCGGGGCTATCTGCTCATAACAGAAAACAGCGGAGAGCCTATCCCCGAAAACATTGATCCCCTCAATTCCGGAGGGCTCGGAATGCGTCTTATCCAGTCTATGATAGCTGAGCTGAATGGAACGATGTCACTGCAGAAGGCGCCAACCCCCCGCTACAGGATCTGGTTTCCAGCCTGACATTTGACCGAAGAGCATGGCTGAAGACTATACCATTTTCTTGATGGTGGTCATAAGTTCATCCACAACTTCTTCCCGACCTTCCTGGAGCTGCTCAACCACACAGGTGCGAATATGAGCTTCGAGAAGCTTACGCTTTACCCCGCTGATTGCCGCAGTGACGGAGGATATCTGGTTGAGGACATCGTCACAGTAGACATCTTCTTCGATCATTCGACTGATTCCGCCTAACTGTCCCCGAATACGGTTCAGACGGGAAATCAGCTCCGCTTTAAATGCCTCTGAATGATGAACTGAGTGAGTGCATTTCTGCCCGGGATGTTCCATATACGTATATTCTCCTTAAAATATTTTCCACAGAAACCACAGCAGAAAATCCTGCAAACCTGTAAAAAATCCTGTAAAAAAAGGTACAGGTATAACCCCGGCGGGTCAATTACACCTTAGCCCTGCAATACACAAAGCCTCAAAATTGACCTTGACCAAAGATGGAAGGTTCGTTAACTTTGCAGCGTGACGCTTGGATCAGATAAGACGACCGAGACGTCCGAAGGATTATGATGATTATACAGGGGATTACACCCTGCACCAACAGACTCGAAAATCTCACACCGGCCTTTGTGAAAGGTATCCACCGTGCTTGAGCTGCGCAATCTCAGCTGCCGCTACCCGGGGTCCGACAGGACAGTACTCACAGACCTTGACTTCAGTCTGAAACCGGGGGAACTCTGTGTTCTCATGGGCTCAAACGGTTCCGGCAAATCTACCCTCGCACGGGTCATCGCCGGCCTGCTCCCCGCCTCCGGGGGAGAGATCCTTATCAACGGAAATAAAATGAATCCCGGAGATTCCCCCGAAAGCAGCAGGGTCGGCCTGGTCCGGCAGGACCCGAAAGATCAGCTGATAGCCGGCGAAGTGGATGATGAAGCGGCCTTCGGACCGGAGAACCTGGGACTGCCCAGAGAAGAGATTGCCGCCAGAGTCAGGGAAGCCCTGCAGGCCATGGGCCTTACCGGAATGGAGAAACAGGAAACCGGGGCTCTTTCCGTAGGTCAGCAGCAGCGCCTGGCCATAGCCGGGGTACTTGCCATGCAGCCGGAGTATATTCTTTTTGACGAATCGTCCTCCATGCTGGATCCTGAGGCCCGCAGGAATTTCTATAAACTCTGCCGCAGGCTTACCCGGCAGAATATCGGAGTACTCAGCATATCCCACCACCCGGAAGAGGCCCTTGCGGCAGACCGGCTGGCAGTGATGGATAAGGGACGGATCAGCAACTATGGAAAGCCGGAAGAAGTTTTCCGCATCCGCAGGGATCTTCATCAGCCCTTTACCCTGAAAATTACCGAGGCACTGGAAAGCATGGGGCTCTCTTTTACCCGGCACCCCTCAAGCCTGGAAGAACTGGCTGCACTGATAGCTTCAGGCGGGGAGACAGAGTAATGAGCACCGTTATTCATCTTTCCAAAGTCTGCTATCGCTACCACACAGAGGATTCTCACCTGACGCTTCAGGATATAAACCTTGAAATTCCCGCAGGCGGAATTACCGCATTTATCGGCACCACCGGCAGCGGAAAATCAACACTTCTTCAGCTTATTGCAGCCATTCTTCTGCCCACAGAGGGCCAGGCTGAGGTTGCAGGTATTTCGCTGCACAGAAAAGGTCTTAAAGAGAAGGATCTGGACATACTGCGTCAGAAGGCAGTCATGGCCATGCAGCGCCCGGAGGATATGCTGTTCAAAACCTATGTGGGAGACGATGTGGCATTCGGGCCCTCCAACTACGGCCTGGAAGGACAGGAACTTGCCCTGAGGGTAAAAAGTGCCATGGAAACCGCCGGGCTCCCCTACGGTGAATACAAAGACCGCCAGGCCCTCTCTCTCTCAGGGGGTGAACGGCGCAAGGCCGCCCTTGCGGGGGTGCTTGCCCTGGACCCGGATATCCTGATCCTTGATGAGCCTGCTGCAGGACTCGATCCTGCAGCCGCCGACAGCCTTATGCAGCTGATACAGACCTTGAAGAAACGGGGAAAAACCGTACTGTTCTCAACCCACAACATGAATCATACCCTGAAAGCGGATATGGTGGTTATGCTTTCCCGGGGCCGTATTATCGCCACAGCGCCTCCCCGGAAACTTTTCCTGCAGCAGGAGCTCCTGGAGGAAGCATCTATTCTTCCCCCGGATATTTTTCAATTGAGAAACCTGCTGCTCAAACAGGGCATTTCACTGGAAGGGTTTGATGCCGGAATGAATGCAGATCAAATGGGAAAGCTGATTTTCGATGCAGTACAGCCCGGGAGAAGTTTATCATGAAAGATTTCAGCTCCTTCGGTTCCGGACTGAATTTCAGATCCCTCCACGGAGACTGCGGCCCCCTGCGCAGGATTCATCCAGGAGTGAAGATTATTCTTCTGATTGCAGGAATTGCTGTAATCAGCATGGCATCATCCATAAGCAGTCTCACACTGCTGCTGCTGTTTTTTATTATTGCCGCGGCTGCAGGGTGTATCAGTACTGCTTCGCTGCTGAAGCCCCTTGTTCCGGTGCTCCCGTTTTTACTGCTGGTGCTGCTTATTCACGCCCTGACTCTGCCCAGAACGACGGGGGAACCGATCCTCTACTATACGGATATCCCCGCGGTGATCCTTCTGAGCCTCAGGATTCTCTGCTTCATGACCCTTCTGGGCATAACTACCGCCTCCATGAATACCGCAGAGATAAGCTACGGACTGGAAGCACTGCTCACTCCCCTGCAGAAAGCAGGCTTTAAAACCGGCTCACTTGCCCTTGTTTCAATGCTCACCTTCCGCTTTATTCCCATCCTTCGGGAAGAGAGCCTGCGGCTGATAAAGGCCCAGACCGCCAGGGGGGGAAGCCTCGGGTTCCGCTCATCAAATCCTTTTAAGAGGATTTATGCGTCTGTTCCTCTTATGGTACCCCTTTTCCTCAGCACCCTGCACAGAGCGGAGGTCCTGGCAGAATCCATCCACCTCAGGGGATTCAGGGAAGAGAGAACACGAACACGGCTGAAAAACCAATCAATCACCCGCCTGGACAATATCTGCCTGTGTGTATGTTTTACCGTTTTTGCCCTGGCCCTTGTACTTCACTACCTCGGAACCGATAAAAGTCTCATGGAGACTATTCAAATAAACCTGCCTTTAAGGAGAAACATATGACTTCAAAAACCCGTTCTATTGCCACAACAGGAGCTCTGGGTGCTCTTTCCATCGTTCTGGCAATGACCCCCCTGGGGTTTATCCCCTGGTTTGCCGGGGCATCCCTCACTACCATGCATATTCCGGTTATCATCGGGGCAATTCTCGAGGGCCCCATTGCGGGAACCATAATCGGCCTCGTCTTCGGTCTTTTCGGCATGATCAGGGCAATGATCGCCCCCCAGGGGCCGATTGATCTGATGTTCCAGAATCCCCTGGTCTCCGTCCTTCCCCGGCTTCTGATCGGAGTTGCCGCCTGGGGAGTATGGAATCTGCTGAAGAAATACCCTGTACCCGGGATTATTGCCGCTGGAATCGCCGGCAGCCTGACCAACACCATACTGGTTCTGGGTGCATTAAGCCTGCTCAACTTTTTACCCTGGTCTGTCGCTGCCGGAGTGGCCGCCACCAACGGAGTAGCGGAAGCAGGGGCAGCGGCAATTATTTCACTTGCGGTTGTGAGCGCATGGAAACGAATCGATAGCGGCCAGGGAAAATCCTCCCTGCCGGACCTGCCGGATGAACAGGAATAACAGGCATGCTGCTTGCTGTTGATATCGGAAACTCAAATATAGTGCTGGGCCTCTTCGGAGGCTCAGGCTGGATCGGCCAATGGCGAATTCACACAGACCACAACAAGATGCCTGATGAATACGCCGTGCTTTTCCGGGACATTCTCAGGGAAGAAGGCATCCCCCGGGAGGCCATCGACACCTCCATTATCAGTTCGGTGGTTCCCCTGTTAACCGAAAAACTCCGTGAAGTGATTGAAGCCCTTACCGGAAGAGAGCCTATAATTGTGGGGCCCGGAGTAAAAACCGGCATTAAAATCCGCACCGACAACCCCTCTGAAGTTGGCACCGACCTTGTCTGTAACGCCGTTGCCGCCTACCAGCGGGTCGGCGGCAACTGCATAGTCGTCGACTTCGGAACAGCTCTCACCTTTACGGCGGTTCAGAAACCGGGCGAACTGGTTGGCGTGGCCATTGCTCCGGGGATTCAGGCTGCTGCTGCAGCCCTTTCATCATCAACTGCCCAGCTTCCCCAGGTATGGCTCCAGCCTCCGGAAAAGGCAATCGGCAAAAATACCACCCAGTCAATCCGCTCAGGAGTTCTCTTCGGGTATGCCGGCCTCGTGGAAGGGCTTATCCGACGTATACGCCTGGAACTTGGCGGAGAGGCGACAGTAATCGCCACCGGAGGGAGAGCGCCGGTTATTGCCCCCCTGACAGAAAGTATTACTCTGGTTGAACCATGGCTGATACTGGAAGGACTCAGGCTTATTGCCGACCGGAACAAAAAACAGGCGCAGACTGCCGTATAGTCGGAGAAAAAATGCCGCCGGAATTTGCATAGTCTGACTTTTGGAATCATAATAGATGGTAAGAGGAGGCAATCCATGTCCGGCACACAAACAGCTGTTTCCCATCAGTACCTTACCTTTAACCTTGAAAACGAAAGCTATGCAGTAGATGTACAGGGTGTGCGGGAGGTTCTTGAGGTTCCCCGGATAACCCGGATACCCAGGATGCCTGCATTTATGAAGGGTGTAATAAACCTCAGGGGAAGCGTAGTTCCCGTTATCGACCTGCGGCTGAAACTGGAACTTCCCTCCACCCAGCAGACCGAAGACACCAGCATAATAATTCTGGAGATAATTAACGAAGGTGAAGAGATTCAGGTTGGAGCCTTTGTTGATTCCGTAAGCGAAGTTGTAGAGATTGAACACAGCAGCATTGAACCGGCGCCGAAGTTCAGCACCCAGATCAATGCCGCTTTTATTAAAGGTATAGGCAAAATCGGGGAAGATTTTATCATCATACTGAATACCAGCCAGGTATTCAGCGAAGAAGAACTCGGTATTCTCTCCGAAGCCAATCAGGAAACAGACAGCAGAAAAGACTCAAAAGAAGAAGAGCAGGAATAAAAACCCCCTGTCAGCCCTTTTTCTGCGTCTTTGCCCAGCTGTCTTTCAGCCCGACAGTCCGGTTGAAAACCGGCTTGTCGGGAGTTGAATCCAGATCAACGGTGTAATATCCCTGACGGAGAAACTGAAAGATACCTTCAATGCTTCCATTGACAGATCCAGCCGCAGCCGCAGCCAGTTCCGGTTCGATTTTCACACCTTCGAGTACTTCCAGGGAGTTCTCATTCATTATCGCAGCAAAGTCTTCAGTATTTTCCCAGGGCTTTTCCACCTTGAAAAGGTCTGAGTAGTTACGCACCTCGGCATCCACCGCATGCCTTGCACTTACCCAGTGACTGGTTCCCTTTACCTTGCGCCCGTCCTCAGACCATCCTCCCCTGCTCTCAGGGTCGTAGGTACAGACAATTTCTGTAACATTTCCATCGGCATCCTGAGTAAAGTCCGTACAGGTGACATAGTAGGCATGCTTCAGCCGTATTTCCCTGCCCGGACCGAGACGGAAAAACTTTTTGGGAGGATCGATCATAAAATCCTCTGCTTCAATATAGAGATCCCGACAGAAGGGGATCTTTCGGCTTCCACCTTCCGGATCTTCGGGATTATTCTCCCCGTCGAACCATTCAACCTGATCCTCGGGATAGTTGCTTATGGTAAGCTTCACCGGCTTCAGCACCGCCATCCGCCGCAGAGAACGCCGGTTCAGATCTTCCCGCAGACAGAATTCGAGCATTCCCGAATCGATAACACTGTGGGATTTTGATATACCGATCATCTCCACAAAGGCCTTGATGGCTTCAGGGGTATACCCGCGGCGGCGCAGACCACGGATCGTCGGAACCCTGGGATCATCCCAGCCGGAGATAAGTTTATCCTGCATGAGACGAATATAAAAACGCTTGGAAAGCAGGGTTCGGGTAATCTGCAGCCTGCTGAACTCTATCTGCCGCGGCTTGTGTATCGGGAGCTGGAGAAGAAACCAGTCATACAGAGGACGGTGATCCTCAAACTCCAGGGTACAGAGAGAATGGGTTACCCCCTCAAAAGAGTCCTCAAGGCCGTGGGCCCAGTCATACATTGGGTAGATACACCATTTTCCACCCTGACGATAGTGGTCGGCATGCTGAATCCGGTACATAACCGGGTCGCGCATATTAATATTGCCCGAGGTCATATCTATTTTTGCACGCAGAACCTTTTCACCGTCCTTGAACTCGCCATCCCGCATACGGCGGAACAGATCCATGTTCTCCCCGGGAGTCCGGTTTCGGTGGGGACTCTCCTTGCCAGGCTCCGTCAGAGTTCCGCGATATTCACGAATCTCTTCTGCAGAAAGATCATCAACATAGGCAAGGCCCTTTTCGACCATCATTTCGGCAAGTTCATACATGGTATCAAAAACGTCGGAAGCATAGGTAAGGTTTTCCCACTGATAGCCCAGCCAGAGGACATCTTCCTGAATACCGTCGATGTACTCCTGCTCCTCCTTGAGAGGATTGGTATCATCCATGCGCAGGTTGGTGTGTCCGCCATAGCGGCGGGCGGTTTCAAAATCGATATAAATGGCCTTGGCATGGCCGATATGCAGATAGGCGTTCGGTTCCGGCGGAAAGCGGGTAATAACCTTATCCTTTACTTTGCCGGCAGCAATATCCGTATCGATGGCATCCCAGATAAAATTGGATTTGCTTTCCACGTCGCTCATACAGAACTCCTCTCATTCTTCTCATTTTTAAGGAAGGCGATATGAGAGGCATTGTAGTTAAAAGCCTGATTCGTTACAAGCGATGGGTCTACTGCTTTTTGACCGCTGTTTCCGGCACAATAAGCACCGGACAGGGGGCTTTCTGAACCAGATCCGCATCAACACAGCCGAAGAGAAATTTATAAAAAGCACCATGGGAATGGGCGCCCACGACTACCATATCGACTTCCTGTTCACGGGCCGTATCCAGGATCGCCGCAGAGGGATCTCCGGTCAACAGCAGCGATTCCGCAGCTATGCCGTCTTTCTCCAGCTGCTTCTCAAGAACATCCAGAGCCTGCCGGTCGTGTTTGAGCTGCTCCGATTCTATCTCCTGCATCACCGTCTCCTCCAGGCCGAAACCGAGAATTCCATGATAGGTATAACCGGGAGAGTAATAGATATAGCCGGTACGGGGCGGTTCAGTATGCAGAAGCAGTACAGAAGCGTTGAAGGCCTTTGCAAGGTCTGAAGCTGTTCGCAGTACCGGACCGCTCAGGTCGGAAAAATCATATGCAATCAGTATCTTTTTCATGCCAAACCTCCATTCACACATTCATGACAGGTGCACAATCAGCGGTAGCTCCACTATTAATGGTATCGCTGAAGATGCGCTTCGGCAAGAAATATCTGTCCGTCTGCAGCTTACGTGTCAGCGGCCGCTGTTAATCAGCTCAGGGGGCTCCTCCCCTTCAGGGACAAAGATGAGCGCATCCGAGTTTATACAGAAACGCAGCCCCGTGGGAGCAGGTCCGTCGGGAAAAACATGCCCCAGATGAGAACCGCTCAGGCTGTCTACAACCTCTACCCTCTGCATAAAGAGGGAATTGTCCTCAATAAGAACTACCGCACTCCGGTCTACAGGGGCAAAGAAGCTGGGCCAGCCGGTACCGGAATTAAATTTGGCAGAAGACCGGAACAAAGGCTGGCCGGTAGCTGCCGAGTAGTAGGTACCTTTCTTATAGAATTTGTCATACTCCCCGGTATACGCATATTCGGTGCCCTTTTCCCGTAGAATATAAAACTGTTCCTCTGATAGACGGCTTTTCCATTCCCGGTCTGTCATTTGAACCGGATACGACACTGAATCATCTTCACCATACACCCGGTACCCCGGAAGCCATGAGGTATCTGCCAGCAGGTTGACTGCCAAACTCATATACAGAAGCAGAAAAATTGCGTGTTTCAGGTATCTTTTCACGACTATCTCCTCCTAGAAATAAACACGAGGCCATATATAAAATTCGCTATTTATTACCTGCATAGTCAAGTATAAACCTTCTGCCTGACAAAAATGTCCTGATGAGCTATAGTCCTAGGGTCTAATATATGACCGATATACAGGAGTGAAATAAAGGAGTGATAATGATTTCGCGACCAATGATACGTACATCTCTAAGCCTGTTTCTTCTGCTCACCACCCTTTCTGTCCCGATTTTCGCGGGAGGACAGAAAGAAAAAGCAGAAACTCCGGCCAAACCCGAAAGCACCGCCGCAGCACAACCGGCTTCTTCTTCAGATGAAGAACCTGAGAAAAGACGTTCTTCACTTTCGGTTAACACCGGAGCCATAGCCACAGTTAACGGCGAATCCATCACCGAAGAGGCATTCGATGCCCAGATGGATAATAACAAGATGAACTACACCCTGCAGACAGGCAAAACACTTACCCCCGACCAGGAAAGCGTACTGGAAAAGCAGGTACTCCAGGCAATGATAACCAAGTATGTGCTTTTACAGAAGTTCAGAGAACTGAACCTTTCCGTCGACCCCGACAGGGTGGATATGGAAATGCAGGAAGTAAAAGACAAATATCCCACGGAAGAAGCCTTTCAGCAGGAGCTTAATGCAAAAGGCTACACCATGGACCGGCTGCGCAAGGAGATTACCCAGAGCCTCCAGGTCTTTGTTCTCCAGCAGGAGGTAATTCGGGATGTCGCAGTTACCGAAGAGGAACTGCGCAGGGCCTATAACGCAAACCTCGAACAGATAACCCAGCCGGAAACCGTACATGCCAGGCATATCCTTATAAAAGTAGCAGAGGATGCTACAGCGGAACAGAAGGCAGATGCATTGAGCAGAATTGAAGCCATTCAGCAGGAACTGGCGGGAGGTGCGGACTTCGCAGAACTGGCAAAGGAAAAATCCGAAGGCCCCTCAAGCGTAAACGGAGGAGATCTGGGATTTTTTCCCGCGGATAAAATGGTCAAACCCTTTTCCGAGGCTGCCTTTGCACTGAATGCAGGAGAGATCAGCGGCATTGTTGAAACCAGCTTCGGTTACCACATTATAAAGGTGGAAGGCAAAAAAGAGCCCTGGCTGCCCACCTTTGACCAGGCCCGGCAGTCGCTGATGGAACAGCTGCAGCCGAGAAAGCAGCAGATGGTTTTCGAAGAGTTTCTGGTAAACGCCCAGAAAGCATCGGATATAAAGATCCTGCGCCCGGATCTGAAACCCGCTCCGCCGGCACCGGCAGCGGAACCCCAGTCGGCCGACTAACCGAATTTTGCCCGAATTAAAGCCGCTCTCCTGCCATGGAGAGCGGTTTTTTTATTGACTTCCTAACAGGAAATACCCTATCTTGATATAAATTAACTGATTCTCAAGGAGAACAAAGAATGTTGAAACGAAGTGCCCTGTTTATTACAATTTTACTAATTCTGCTCGTAGCAGTAAGCGGATGCAAGAAAGAGGACAAGATAGTCATCGCCTCTGACGTTGCCTGGGCTCCCATGGAATTCATCGATGAAAACGGCGATATGGTCGGATTTGACATCGACCTTATGGCAGAGATTGCCAAAGCTGGCGGTTTTAAGTATGAAATCAAGAATACCGCCTGGGACGGAATCTTCGCAGGCCTTGCCAACGGCGCCTACGACGGTATCATTTCTTCCGTAACCATCACCGACGAACGTAAGAACACCATGGATTTCTCTGATCCCTACATTAACGCCGGACAGATTCTGATTGTAAAATCCGCACTTAACGGTGTTACTACCCTGCAGGACATGAAGGGAATGACCGTTGGTGTACAGATTGGTACCACCGGAGATTTTGCCGTTGAAGCAGTAGCAGGGGTTGAACGTAAAACATACGATGAAATCGGCCTTGCAGTGGAAGATCTGATGAACGGCAATGTGGATGGTGTTGTATGTGACTCACCTGTTGCTGCCGACTATGTTCTGGCAAATGACAACTACAAAGGCAAACTCAAGATTGTCGGAGAACCCTTTACCGAAGAGTTCTACGGAATCGCTGTACAGAAGGGCAATACTGAGCTTCTGGAGAAAATCAATGCCGGCCTGAAAAAGGTTATTGAGTCCGGCAAACGGGATGAACTGATTAAAAAATGGCTGCGTTAGACCAGCCGGCAAAAGGGCCCCGCATCGAGGTAACCGACGGGGCCCTCATTCCTGTAAAGAGCGAACGCCGTATTCTTGATTCCTGGCGTATAACCTTCACCCTTTCCATACTGCTTTTGGGCGGACTCTTTCTTTTTGCAGATGAGTCCTACGGACAGATTATCAAGGTAGTATCCAAAGGTATTCCCGTTACCTTTACCGTCACAGTCTTCGCTATTCTCGGTTCCGTTTTTATCGGCCTCTTTACCGGTCTCGGACAGATTTCCCGAATGCGGTTTTTCAACCTTGTTGCGGGTATCTATATTGAGCTTATCCGCGGGATACCCCTGCTGGTACAGCTGATTTTTATCTACTTCGCCCTGGGACGCTGGTTTCACCTTGAAGGCGAAATTGCGGCAGTTATTGCTCTTTCCATCTGCTATGGAGCCTATATGGGTGAGATTTTCCGCGCGGGAATTCAGTCCATTCCAAAAGGACAGATGGAAGCAGCCCTTGCGCTGGGTCTTTCCCGGGGACAGGCTCTGAGGCTGGTAATCCTGCCCCAGACAATTAAGGTCATCCTCCCGGCCATCGGAAATGAATTCATCGCCATGTTAAAGGATTCCTCCCTGGTATCGGTAATTGCCCTGAGAGATATTCTCCGCCGGGGAAGAGAATATGTGGCAAGAACCTTTCTTTCCCTGGAAACCTATGCCATCGTGGCTCTGGTTTATCTTGTATTTACCCTGGCCCTCTCCAAGCTTGTGGCCGTAATGGAAGACAGGATGAAGACAAAATGAAACCAAGAATACGCATAGAAAACGCAGTAAAGACCTTCAACACCGTACAGGCCCTTCGGGGAGCAAGTCTTGATGTCCAGCCGGGAGAGGTAGTCCTGATTATCGGCCCCTCGGGTTCCGGAAAAAGCACCCTTCTTCGCTCGGTAAACCGCCTTGAGCATCTTACAGAAGGTGATATCTGGATTGACGATGACAAGGTTACCGGACATAAAGCAGATATCCGTAAAATCCGGGAAGAGGTAGGTATGGTCTTCCAGAGCTTCAACCTCTTTCCCCATCTGCGGGTACTGGACAATATTACCATGGGCCCCCGTACCGTGAAGGGAATATCCCGGCAGGATGCTGAAATAAAAGCCCGCCAGCTTCTCGAGAAGGTTGGTCTTTCCGACAAGGAAGAGGCCTGGCCGGAGCAGCTTTCCGGTGGTCAGCAGCAGCGGGTAGCCATTGCCCGGGCCCTGGCTATGGAACCCAAGGTAATGCTCTTTGACGAACCCACTTCTGCACTGGATCCAGAAATGATCAAGGAAGTACTGGATGTAATGCAGGATCTGGCCAAAGAGGGCATGACCATGCTGGTGGTTTCCCACGAAATGGGATTCGCCAAAGCCGCAGCAGACAAGGTTGTGTTTATGGACGGCGGCCAGATCGTGGAAATTTCTCCACCGGAAGAACTTTTCTCCAACCCCAAAGAGGAACGGACCAAACGCTTCCTGGAACACATTCTGTAATCCCCGTATGTATAGCCGCTTCATCGAAGCGGCTCTTTTTTTGTGACGAAAACCAGTTTATTGTTTTATCCGTAATAAGCATTTATAATATCATATATGCACATTAAAAAAGGAGCTTTTCCATGCAGGAAAAACATGAAGTTAGATTAAGTTTCGAAGCAATAAAGTTACCTCCTGTTACTGATATTCTTGTTTTAGGCAGCCATTATCAGCATGGAAAACTTGGTATCTTTGAATCCTTAAAAATTCTTGCCCCCGGTCAGTTCTCCTCTTTTGATATAAACATGGAAGAGTTTCCTAATATCGGAATAATATTCGTGTCCAACAGAATTCTGAAACGCATAGATATAGATAAACTTACAGAGGTTTTAGGGAAATACGTATTTCCTTATATTGATGAAATTGAAGCAATTAATGTTGATTTATCGGTAAAGAAATCTTTTGTCGGTATTGAACTATAGATGGACGCAAAGGTCAGTGATGTAGTAATCACCAATTACCCCACTGTACTTTATCTTGACTCTGTTAAAAAAGCACAGAAAATCCTCGAAGCGAATTCGTTTGTCGTTGTCTTAAAAGATTCAAAATACTTCGGATTACTTACCCATAAGGATATTGCTTTAAGAAAACGTGTATTATCTGGTGATTGTGTTAAAGAAAGGAAGTTTATCAGAACAGATACCGACTTGTTAGATGGTATAGAAACACTCTTCAATAACAATATTCGCGCACTACCATGCATAGACAGTTTAAATAGTTTTAGAGGTGTATTTACAATCGAAAATTCTCTTCTGTTTTTATGTTCCAACATGGAGAGTATCAATCCTCAAAAAAAAGGTGATTCGCTGCATGAAATCAGTCATTTTACCAACAATCCCTTACAGATTATTTTCAGCGCCCTAAATATACTGAACACGACCGGCCAATTATCAGAGCAACAGCAGATTGTTGTCCGTGAAGCTGAAGCTGCGGCTCAAGATCTTCACAGAATGATATCCAGTGTTTTTCTAAAATACTTCAGCCAACTTTAAGTCTACCATTAATAGAATCAAAGCTTTCCAAACAGAATAAGCCGTGATAGCATAATCATTAGTCTGAAAAACACCCCCGGAGGTTCCCATGGAAACACCTGCTACCCTGCCAAAACGGATTCTGCATTTCGCATCCGAACATCCCGATGCTCCTGTTCAGTACAGCAAGGATGCCGAAGGGGTGTTTCACCCGACCCGATTCAGGGAGTTTGCCGCAGAATTCAAAGCAATGGCAGCAGGTCTACAGGATCTGGGAGTAAAGGAAGGAGACCATGTCGGCCTGATCAGTGAAAACCGCAAGGAGTGGCTTATAAGCGATATAGCTGTTCACGCTCTGCGTGCAGCAGATGTACCCCGGGGCTGTGATTCTACCGCAGAAGAGATCAGCTACATTCTCTCCTTTTCTGACTGCCGGGTGGTAATAGTCGAAAACGAGGCACAGCTTGCAAAACTGACTGCCCACAAAAAAGATCTCAGCCAGGTTAAACATATTATCATCTTCGATTCCGGCGAAAAGGCCTCCGCATGGATGGGAGCAAAGCTGCACACCTTTGCGGAAATTATGGAAAAAGGGCGGAAGCTTTTCGAAAAAGATCCGGCCCCGGTAGAGAGTTCCATAGAAGCCGGACAGCGTGATGATGTAGCCACCCTTATTTTCACATCCGGAACAACCGGAGTACCCAAGGGGGTAGTTCTTACCCACGGCAATTTCCTTCATCAGGTAGAAAATGTTCCCCAGCTCCTCCACACAGGCCTTGAGGATATCTGGCTTTGTGTTCTTCCCGTTTGGCACTCATTCGAGCGTATCATGCAGTACGTGGCCACCGGATGGGGATCTGCTCTTGCCTACTCCAAGCCTGTTGGAAAGATTATGCTTGGCGATATGCAGGCAATAAAACCGACATGGATGGCTTCGGTACCCAGAATATGGGAAGCTGTTCAGGCAGGAATTTACCGGAACATCAACAGCGAAGGGGGCATCAAGAAACTGCTCTTCTATTTCTTTGTCTCCGCCGCCGGTACCTGGACAGGCTTCAGAGACCGTCTCTACGGCAGGCTCCCCGCATTTCACCGCCGCATACGTGTTCTGGATATTCTCACCGCCATTGTCCCCTTTGCACTGCTTTACCCGGTAAAAGCTCTGGGAGACCTGCTGGTATTCTCAAAAATTAAAGCCAAGCTTGGGGGACGCTTTGTAGCGGGAATCTCCGGAGGAGGAGCCCTGCCCAAGTCGGTGGATAAATTCTTTTCCGCCGCCGGGGTCCTGCTTCTTGAAGGATACGGTCTCACCGAAACCGCCCCGGTACTGGGAGTACGTTCCCAGTGGCATCCGGTTCCCGGCACTATTGGTCCGGTTTTTCCGGGAACTCTTATCGAAATTCGCGACGAAGAAGGCAATGTCCTGCCTCCAGGGAGCAAAGGTATTGTTTTTGCAAAAGGCCCCCAGGTAATGCGGGGCTACTACAAGCAGGAAGAGCTTACCCTTTCTATCCTCTCTACAGACGGCTGGCTGAATACCGGCGACCTCGGGATGCTTACCCGCAATAATGAACTTGCCATTGTAGGCCGGGTAAAGGATACCATCGTGCTCCGGGGAGGTGAAAACGTGGAACCCCTGCCGATTGAGCAGAAAATGCAGGAATCTCCCTACATCTCCCAGACCATGCTGCTCGGCCAGGACCAGCGCTTTCTTGCAGCCCTGGTTGTTCCGGAACTTGATTCCCTGCAATCGTATGCTGAAGAGATAAATCTTACCGTCATGAACCAGGAAGATCTGTTTGCTGCTCCCGAAATAACAGAGTTGATTGATTCTGAAATACGGAACCTGGTGTGCGGAAAGAACGGTTTCAAGGCATTTGAACGAATCAACCGCTTCAGACTGATAAGCAAGCCCTTTGAGGTAGGCGATGAATTGTCTCAGAAGCAGGAGATCAAACGCCATGTGATCGCAGAACGGTACAATGACCTGATACAGGAAATTTTCAGCTGAAAACACCGATATAACCTGACTGTTTTTCTCAATTACATTGACTCACGGACCTCTTTCTTCTATAATTGAGTAAATAAATACCGAATAACGTTTCATGTAAACACAGTATAGCTATTTCTTTGACTACAATTACTCGAAGGAGCTGTTGCATATGAAACGAATTGTTATTCTGGGCGGCGGATACGGCGGAATAACCGCCGCAATGAAACTCGGGAAAATTTTCAAGAAAAACCCCGAGGTTGAAATCACCATTATAGACAAAAACACCTACCACACCCTGATGACAGAACTGCATGAGGTTGCCGGATCCAGAGTAGATCCGGATTCAGTTATGATCTCCTATGACAGAATCTTCTCAGGATCCCGGGTTAACATGGTAACCGATGTTATCAAGGGACTGGATACCCAAAAAAAAGAGCTGATCTCCGAAAAGGCAACCTACTCCTATGACTATCTGGTTCTTGCAACCGGTGGCGCTCCGGAGTTCTTTGACATTCAGGGAATTCAGGAAAACTCCTTCAGCCTCTGGTCTCTGGAAGACGCGATCCGCATACGGCAGCATTGCGAAGAACGGTACCGGCTGGCCGCCAAAGAACCGAATCCGGAAACCCGGCAGCAGATGCTGACCTTTGTGGTTGCCGGCGCCGGATTTACCGGAATTGAGCTTGCCGGTGAATTTATGGAACGCAGGGATGTGCTGTGCCGCCGGTACAATATTGATCCCGCAGATGTGAAAATTGTTATCGCCGAAGCCATGGACAGAATACTGCCCATAATTGAAGAACCCCTCAGAAAGAAGACTGAAAAATACCTGAAGAAAAAAGGCGTTGAGATACGCCTGAACTCACCTATTGTTGCCGCAGAAGAGAACCTGGTGATTTTTAAGGATGGAGGATCCCTCCCCACAGAAACCTTTGTATGGACTTGCGGAATTCATGGTTCCGAGTTCACCAGCCGTACAGCCCTGGAAAAAGGACACACCGCCAGAGGCGAATGCTCTTTCGCAAGCTCTGAGGGAATCCACGGTATGTGCGGATGCCGCTTTGAAGAGGAAGAAACCTATATCGTTGGCAAACGCGGTCGTATTCTTGTGGACGAATTCATGCAGACCGCTGATGATCCGGCCATATTTGCCGTAGGCGACAATATGTGGTTTGTTGAAGAGGGAAAGGTTCTCCCCCAGATTGTAGAAACTGCCATGCAGACAGGAGAGACAGCGGCAGAGAATATAGCCGCAGCCATTAAGGGCGGAAAGAAAAAGCCCTTCAAATCCAACTACCACGGATTCATGGTATCAATCGGCAGCAGGTACTGCGTGTCAAATGCCATGGGATTAAAAACCAGCGGTATGATGGCAATGGCCACCAAGCATCTGGTAAACCTTCACTACCTCTTCGGCATTGCCGGAATAAACGCCTGCTGGGGTTATATCAAGCACGAATTCCTGCACATGGAAGACGGCAGAACCTTCCTGCACAATCACCTCTCCTACAGGCCCCAGGGATTCTGGGCAGTACCCCTCCGCCTCTGGCTGGGCCTGATGTGGCTCACCGAAGGGGTCAATAAAATCGGCGAAGGCTGGTTATCCTTCGCCTCAGGGACAAAATCAGCCTGGATGTTCAGCCACGGAGTTGTACAGGCCGGTGTTGCAGTCGCAGCCGATGCGGGCAGTGCAGCCTCTGAGATGGCAGCACCCGCGGCTGAGGCTGCCGCCGAAGCTGTCAGCGCAGCCAGTGATATGGCTGAGCCTGTTGCAGAGGCTGCAGCAGACACGGTAAGTGCGGCAAGCGATATGGCGGAGCCGGTGGTCGAAGCAGTAGCCGACACGGTGAGTGCAGCCACCGATATGGCGGAAGAGACAGTGCATGCCGTAGCGGATACGGTCAGTGCCGCTTCGGATGCGGCAGAAGGAGCGGTTCACGCCGCGGCGGATGCTGCCGGGGATGCATTCGGGCTGGTCTGGGATACTGCCAAAACAATCATCCCCTACGATTCCGGCTTTGTAACCTGGTTCAGGCAGACCTTTATGGATGCAGTTGCATCCCATATCCCCTTTCAGCTTTTTCAGTCCATGGTTGTGGCAACAGAAGTGCTTATAGGCCTTGCCCTTATCGGCGGACTCTTCACCTTTCCCGCTGCAGGTGTCTCCATTATCATGTGCTTTGTTTTCATCTTTTCGGGGATGTTCAGCTGGAGCCAGCTCTGGTTTATTTTTGCCGCAGTTGTAATGCTGGGAGGTGCCGGACGAGCCTTCGGCCTGGACCATTATGTACTCCCTTTTGTTGACCGACAGTGGCGCTCTTTAAAGCTTGTACAGAAATATCATCTCTATGCAGGAGAACCGGTAATACGGAAAAAGAAGGAGAAAGCCTAAGGCTCCTCATGGCTGAAGGAAATAGCTTGTGGATTAGCCCGGAACTGGACAAAGGACTGGACAGGGTCCGGGAGATTCTCGCCGATACCGCACAGCACAGCTCGCCCCTGATTGCCGGCAGCATCTCCAGCCTGATAGAGGGCGGAGGTAAAATGCTCCGCCCCGCCCTTGTACTCTTAAGCGGCTGGTATGGAAAGGAGAATCAGGACGACCTCTATCAGCTGGCTGCTGCGGTGGAACTCCTGCACCTTGCCACTCTGGTACACGATGACATTCTTGATGAAGCCGCGACCAGAAGAGGCCGCACAACCCTGCACATAAGCACCGGGGTAAAAACAGCACTGCTTCTGGGGGACTACCTTTTTGCCCGCAGCTTCGGCCTCATGGAAGATCTTATAGAGAAAACTTCCGGAATACGCTTCAGCCGTGCGGTTGAACGCATATGCGAAGGAGAGATCAACCAGAATCATGACCAGTACTCTCTTTCGGCAAGTATGCGCAGATACAAGCGGAAGATTGCAGCAAAGACTGCAGCCCTCATAGGCGCCTCCCTCTATCTGGGGGCAAGCCATAGCGGCTGCAGCCCGGAAGAGATCCAGCAATTCAGAAGATACGGCTATAACATAGGAATCGCCTTTCAGATTAAAGATGATCTTCTTGATTTAAAGGGCAGCGAGATCAGTACCGGAAAACCCCTGGCCCGGGATATTAAAAACGGCATTTTCACCGCTCCAGTTATCTACACCCTCAGGGGTTCCGCCGGAGATGAGCTGAAGCAGATCCTCAGCACACCTCCATACCAGGACGAGACCCTCAAAAAGGCGGCCGAAACCATAGAGGCCGCGGGGGGCATAGTTCTGGCCGGGGAACTGGCACAGAACTATACCCGCCGGGCCGTAAATGAAGCGTCCGGACTCAGGGAAGGGCTTACCCGGAACCTGCTTCTTGAGCTTACGGGCAACCTACTGGTCAGAAGCTCCTGATTCTTCATCGATCCCGCTCAGTTTTAACCCGAGGGCAATAAGCATTGCGCCTACACGCATCCTCAGTCCCGACCTCCCGGAAGGAGAAACCACGGAGGAAGCTCTCCGTCTTCTATGCCCCTCTGCCAGAAGATCCTTCTGCCGCTCTCTGCCCATAGCCCATGCCTCGTAAAAATTGTGTTCCACGGTCTGCCTCCTGTTCCGATGGAAACAAAAAAGGCCGCAGGGAAAAAATCCCGGCGGCCTTTTCAAGGCGAGAAAAGTTTCATATCCACTTTTCATCCTAAAAAAAAGCCGCAACCCCTTACGGGCTGCGGCGTATATACTCGTTGAAGGGAAAACTAGAGTCCCTTCTCCGATAAATCCGTAAACCCGTACCAGGCGGTAAACACCGGTCGATATGCTGACCAGACAGTAAATCTGCATTTAGTCATAGTTTACGGACTCCTTTTCTTTAAGATTAATTCTTGATACACCCGAACAGGGTTAAATGTCAACCTCGCCTACATTGAATTTCCGCACCTCTGCCCAGAACTGATCTGCACGCTGATCCTTGCGGACTGCTTCGATATTCTCTGCTACTGCCATTTGATGCTGAACCATCAGCTGCCGGGCGAACTCCGCCTTCTGCTCCTTGATGGCCTTGATAATCATAAAATGCTCATGCAGGGTCTCCCCGGGATCACGGAGCAGCCCCCGGACATAGGCGTTGTAGGGCAAGTGGCTGTCCTCATATATCTTTACCAGAACTGGATTCCCACAATGCCTGATAATCTCCATGTGGAAATTAATATCCGCCTGCATATACTCCTTTTCAGCTCCGCGGGGAATCCCGTCACGAAACCGGTCAAAGATCGACAGAAAAGCATCCTCGGGGTTAAAACAACGCTTGATATAATTGTAAATCGCAATAGCCTGCAGTCCGGCACGGACGTAATAAAAATCTTCCAGATCCTTAAGAGTCGGCTCCTTCAGATAGTATCCGAGGTTTTTCCTGTGTTCAAAAATTCCCTGCCCGGTAAGACGGTTAATTGCTTCATTCACCGGGGTCATACTGACATCCAGAGCCGCAGCAATTTCTATCTTATTGATCTTTTCTCCAACAGCAATCTTATGCTCGGTTATCATCTGAACAATGCTTTTGGAGACCATCTGGGTCAGGTTTTCATCTTTCTTGTTACTCATATTTTAAAGCTTCCCTGATGTCAACGGAGGTGATTATACCAGTACAGCAGCAAAAGTAAAATAGTGAACACAAAAGCATGTGTAAAATCAGAGGTTCCACCCGCAGGCAGAACCTCTGGAAATACCTCATCCCGATACGGAGGCAGGTACCGGGATAGCCGTATCGGACTAAATAAGATTCGGCAGAAGCATTATTATCGGTGGAAAGAAAAGACAGACAAGCAGAGTGACCACCAGGGCCAAATAAAAGGGAAGCATCGATCTGCTCAACTCCGAGACCGGTATCTTTGTCATGTTACTTATTACAAACAGGCTCATACCAAGCGGAGGCGTGGTAGTACCTACCATCAGATTAAGTATCATCAGTACCCCGAAGTAGATGGGACTGAATCCGAGCTGAGTTACCAGCGGCACAAGGACCGGGGTCAGAATCATCATTACCGCAAGGCCTTCTATAAAGCAGCCGAGAAAAAGGAGCACTGCATTTATAAGCAGCATTACCAGGTAGGGATGATTGGAAAATCCCATCAGTCCGTTTATCAGCATATTGGGAATGCGTTCAATTGCCATAAGCCAGCCGAAGATACTTGCAGAAGAAATAATAATTACAATAGCTCCGGAATCGACAATTGTTTCCAGCAGTATACGGCGGAAATCATTCCAGGTCAGTTCCTTATAGACGAACTTTTCAAGGATAATTACATATACAACAGCTGCAACAGAAGCCTCTGTGGGGGTGTAGAAGCCTGAAAAAATACCTCCGAGAATAATGGCCGGCGCGAGCAAAGGAAGCAGGGCCTGCTTGAAGGTTGTCAGACGCTCTTTCATACCGGCCTTCTCGAGGACGGGAAAATCCGGAGTACGCCGGGCCACGATATACACCATTATCATAAGCATCAATCCGGTAAACAGCCCCGGAATAAGACCTCCGGCAAAAAGCTTAATTACCGATTCTCCCGCCATGGCGCCGAAGACAACCATGGGAATACTGGGAGGGATAATCGGCCCGATAACCGAGCTGCTTATGGTAATAGCACTGGAAAACTTGGGATCATACCCCTTGGAGTTCATTGCCTCAATTTCTACACGACCCAGACCTGCGGAGTCGGCCACCGCTGAACCCGAAATCCCTGCAAAGATAATACTGGCAACAACATTGGTATGCCCCAGACCTCCACGGATATGCCCCACCATGGAGTTTGCAAAGTTGAAGATCCGGTGGGTTGCTCCGCTCTCATTGAGAAGCTTTCCAGCGAGGATAAACATGGGAATGGCCAGCAGAGTGAATGAATCAATTCCCGAAAACATTCGGGAAACAATAATCGTCAGCGGATAGGTACCGGAGGCAAAAATGGCAGCCAGAGAAGAGAACCCGAGAACAACCGTAATGGGCAGATTGGTAAAAACAGTAACAAAGAACGTAACAAGCAGTACAGTTACAACCATGACCTGCCCCCTTCCGCATCAGACTTTGACCTGAACCTGGAGATGATATTCATCACTGCGAAATAAGCCATCTGGGCAAAGAATATTGGAAACGCAAGGTATATCCAGCGGATTTCCACTTCCAGAGCAGGTGTAAGCTGCCCCTTGGATGCAGTAAATAAATTGTAGCCGAGAATTGCCACTACAATAAAAAAGATAACCGTAATCAGATCCATGATCAGAGAAAGAATGGCATTCACCTTTTTCGGAAGGAAATTGCTGATAAAGTCCGCACTGATAAACAGTCCCTGCTTGTATGCAAGGGCTGCACCGCCGAAAATGAAATAGACAAAGAGAGCCCTTCCGACTTCCTCTACCCATGAAAAAGATTTTGAAAAAAATGTCCTGCTGATAACCTGCAGGGTAATAACAATAATCGTTGCTATAATCCCGACAATCAGGGCGTTTTCATTAAACCGCCTGAGTTTGTCCATACCTGAATTCTGTCCGTTTTTCATAACCTGCCCGTACAAAGCTGTTTACAGAAAACAGCCCTGCCTGAAGCAGGGCTGTTTCTTATTAAATAATCCTAGTATTTGGTATTCTGGATCTCTTTGAGGAGATCTGCACCAAATTTCTCGGCCCACTCACCCTCATAAAGACCAGTAACAAGAGCGCGGAAACCTTCCTTATCGGGATAGGTAACCTGAAGACCTTCTTCCTTGAAGAAGTCGATTGCACCCTGATTTCTTTCAGCTGCAACATCGCGCATTACCTTGTTACCATATGCGGCAGCTTCTTTGATGATTGACTGATTTTCTGCAGAAAGCTTGTCAAACCAGGGTTTGTTTACCAGAAGCGGAGCAGGTCCATACATGTAATCTACAACCGCGAGGTGCTTCTGTACTTCGTAGGTTTTATTTGCCTTGATATGCAGCAGGGGATTCTCCTGTCCGTCTACAAGCCCCTGTACAATTGCGGTTGAAACCTCAGCAAAGGGCATTGGAGTAGGAGTTACACCAAACTCTTCCATGGTGCGCATCCATACGGGGCTCTGGGGAGTCCGCAGCTTAAGGCCTTTCATGTCAGCCACGCTGTTGATGGGGCGTACATTGTTGGTTATCTGGCGGAAACCGTTTTCCCATACAGAAATAACCTGCATGTTGTGATCAGCAAATCCAGCGAAAACCTTTTCTCCAACCGGTCCGTTCAGTACTGCATCGGTATGAGCACTGTTGTCAAACAGGAAGGGAAGAATGAAAACACCTGCTTTGGGAACATAGGAGTCGAATACACCGGTGAGAACAATTGGGATAGCTCCCATCTTACACTGTTCCATGGTGGAAACTTCTTCACCTAACTGTGCTGCAGGATACACTTCGATTTTGATTTTACCCTTTGAAAGCTCTGCGGCTTTTTCGGCAAAAGCAACCATACCATCATGATAGTGATAGGTTGTAGGCATGGAGTGAGCAGCTTTAATCACCATCACATCGTCTTCACCCTGTCCATTGGCAAAACCGGTTGCGGCAAAAAGAGCTGCAGCCAGAAGTACCAGAGCGATTTTCTTAAACATAATAGTCCTCCTTGTTTTAAGAAACGCAAACAATATAAATAGACCCCTCAGGGGGTCCTAAAACACAACCTGTATCTTTATCTCATTCTGAAGTTCCCCGTCAGAGAGGCGAGCAATAACACCGTTCAGTTCGTCGAAGCCAATAGTTTTTGTGATCATACTTCCGAGGTTCAGCTTTCCAGCCTCATAATCCGCCAGGGCATTCCGGTAATCCCGGATAGTGTACATATTACTGCCGAGAACGGATCTTTCTCCTACCTGAACATTTTTTACATCTATCTCTACAGGGTTTCCAAAAACGGCAATGACAACAACCTTGCCTTTTTTCTTTGCCACCGAAAGGGACTGATTAAGAACAGGGGGAACCGGCACACAGATAAACACATTATCCACCCCTGCGCCTTCTGTATCCGCCATCATCTTATCAAAAAGATCTTCCGTCATGGGATCTACCGTTCCGGCAGCTCCTGCCTTTAGAGCATACTCCCGTTTTTCCGCTGAGATATCAGAAACATAAACTTTCTCAACCCCGCGGTTTTTCAGACTCAATAAGGTCATCAGCCCTATTGTGCCGCCGCCGATAATGAGGGCAGACTCCCCGGCCCCGCTGCCGGCAAGATCCACAGCATGCTCACCAACACAGTAAGGCTCCAGTGCAGCAGCCTCTTCAAAGCTCATACCACCGGGCATCTTCAGACACATGGAGGGTTCAGCAATTACATACTCGCCAAAACAGCCGGACCAATCCCCGACCCCGATAAAACGCTTGGTGTTGCACAGGTTATATACACCCTTCCTGCAGTACTCACACTCACCGCAGCCTATATGCGGCTCAACAACAACCCGGTCACCAACTGAAAAATCCTGAACATTTTGACCAGCCTCAACAATCACACCACTGAATTCATGGCCGGTTATAACCGGAGGAATCCGCCAGGGATGCTTGCCCTCATAGGACATAATGTCACTGTGACAGATCCCCGCTACCTTTACCTCGATAAGAACCTGCTTATCCCCGCATTGAGGTTTTTCGGCTGTTACATATTCGCCTTTTCTTGTTTCAACAAATTTCAGTGCTTTCATTCAGTAAATCCCGTAACAACTTCCGGATTCTTTACATCAGCCGATCCAGCCAAGATAAAACAGATAATCCGTAAAATGTTTTATTTAGGGCCATTGTAGGGTCATAATATTTTATTGTCAAATTTTTTCTATAATATCCGGCATATTTTTTGATTTTTACCCACTTTTAACGACTATAATATATTGCAATATATTATTTGCGCTTTTTGGTCCAACAATTAATCCAATTATCTCTATTTTAGCAATTACAGCAGAGATAGTTCTACCAAAAGAAGATAAAAATAAAGAGAAAAAAAACAGCTTGTTTCAGGAGGAAAAACTGAAATCAGATGTCGGCAAAAGCAACAAACTCGCCGCTGAAACGGGCCTTCACTTCCGTGCCGCCGCACTCAAACATTGAGGAACAGAGAATCAGCCGCCCCTTCCCCGCCGTTTCAAGCTCCGAAAAAAAGCGCTGAATATCGTCTTCGGCAGGAAGAATGGAACAAGCCTCAAAGTCGGTACGTACCGGACGCAGATAATCCACTTCCTGATGCTTTACAACAAAACCGGCGGATTCTCCATAGGGTGTATTGAAATGGCGGCTTACAATAAGCATTGCCTGACACCAGCCGCTGATCATAAGGGAGGTGCTTATAGTACCCCCGAAAACCGTTTTTTTATGGTTGTAATGATCCTGATACCGTCCGGTAACTTTAACAATACCCGATGGATCTTCAATGATTGAAAGTTTGTTTGCAGTAAAAACAGGGATATTATTCTTTATGTATGATTGAAGATTCATCGCCAAGCTCCGGAACATAAGATTCATTGCAGGGAAGACCCGGAAACAGCCTATACGTTTTAGCTGAAAGATGAAAGAAAGTTTTATGGTCAGAGGGAAAAAGAGATCAAAGAATCACGAAGAAAAATAAACAGCAAAAAGTGGATATACGGGAAACCAGGCTAAAGACCCCGAAAAAGAGCCCGGATAGTGTCGGAATACTCCGGAACCGCCCCCCGGGAAGATGCCACAAAAGACCCAAGGAGAGCCCCATATCGTCCGGCATCAAAGGCATCACAGCCTTTTACATATGCATACATAAAAGCCGCGGAAAAACTGTCCCCCGCACCCACAGCATCTGCCAGTTCAACCGGTTCGGAAGCAACCAGAGCAGTCTTTCCCGAAGAAAAGATCCTTGCTCCTTCTTTTCCCCGGGTTATAATCAGCACATTCAGATTGAACATTTCTGCAAGCCGGGCTCCCAGAGACTCTTCATCAGAAAACTGAAGCTCCAGCAGCCCCCCTATCTTCCCGGCCTCTTCTTCGTTCAGCTTGACAATGGTGGCCCAGTTAAGAGAATCCATCAGAATCTCCCGGGAATAGTAGTTCTGCCGGATATTCACATCGAAGAAGATATGTTCCGTCTGTATGGATTCCATGATTTTCTGAAGAGTAATTCTGTTTAAGCTGCTCCTCTGAGCAAGGGTTCCAAAATAGAGAATGTCCCACGGATTTTCCGACAATACCGCAAGATCAGCAGAACCAAGAGCAATATTATCCCAGGCGCTGTTTTCGTGAATGGTATACGTCGGCTGACCGTCCTCCAGCAGCACCGAAACTGTACCCGTGGGGAAACGGTCGGATATTTTCATATACTCCCGCCCAACCCCGTAGGAGTCCATGATCTTTAAGGCTTCAGTTCCGGAGTCATCACTGCCCAGACAGCTGACCAGCCGGGATTCTGCTCCCAGCCTGGCAAGATGGGCGGCAAAATTAAAAGCAGCGCCGCCGATATGACGGTAGCTGTCAAACTGATCCCAGAGAATTTCTCCAAAGGCAAGACTCTTCATACAATGATTTTACCATGGTTTTCCTTCGTCAGATGAACTATTCACAGGAGAGTCCTTCCTGCTACAATGATGTTCAACACCCCACTGAAAGGCGATCCGGGAACATAGAATGGATATCCAGTCACGGTATCTTAAACGAAACTTTCTCCTCAACACTCTGGACGGCATATCCTATTTTGCCGGTATGATCTTTATCTCTCCCGAAAGCATACTGCCCGTCTACATAGAGAAGCTCGGCGGCGGTGCTTTTGTTATTGCATTGATTCCGGTACTGAGAAATCTGGGCATGTACTTCCCCTCCCTCTTTGTAGCCCGCTACATTCAGAGTATGCGCTTTAAAAAGCCCTACATTCTTGTTATGGGACTTTTCCAGCGTATCCCCTGGCTTATCGCAGCGCTGATAGGCTATTCAATGGGCCGTACCCGCCCCAACCTGGTAATCTTCTATCTTATGACCGCCCTGTTTATAACCCAGGCGGGCACAGGACTTGCCATATCCGCCTTTTTTGACATGACCGTAAAAACCATCCCCAGAGACCTGAGAGGAAGGCTCTTTGCCCTGAGAAACCTGGGAAGCTATCTCATCGGGCTCCTCTGCGGCGGGCTTATCAGCTGGATTCTCAAGGCAGTCCCTTTTCCGGCAAACTTTCCGGTACTCATGGTCATCGGCTTTGTTCTTCTGATGTTCTATCTGCCCACTCTGGGAGCCTATAAAGAACCACCGAGCCGGAGAATACGGTTTTCCAGTGAACCCTTCGGGGAATTCTTCATGCATCTTATGGGCATACTGAAAAATGACAAGGATTTCCGCCGCTATGTCTGGGGCAGGGTCTTTGTAACCCTGGCTTTTACCAGCTACTCCTATTTTGCTTTTCACCTTATCCGCAGGTACTCTCTTCACGAAAGCCAGGCAGGGCTTTTTACCATTGTGACCGCCGCAACCTTTATCCTGGCCAATCCTGTTCTGGGGATTCTTGCAGACCGCTGGGGCCATCTGATCAATCATGTAATAAGCTCGGTGGCCCTTATAGCAGGCAATGCGGCAGTACTCTTTACCGACAGCTATATTCCCGGCCTTGTTGCCATAGTCATGGGAGCCCTGACCCTGTGTATCAATAACGTCTCCCATTCTGCCATAGTGGTGGAGTTCGGACAGGATCATGAGATCCCCCTCTATATCAGTATTGTGGGTTTTGTCGTGGGTATATCTTCCCTGGTAATTATCCCCCTGGGAGTGCTTTCTGAAATTTATGGTTTGAGAATCCTGTTCTGGACCTGTCTTGCCGCATCGGCCGTCAGCCTTGGAATTTTTCTTACCGTAAAAGAACCCCGGCAGCATCGTCCTCCGACGGTTCTTGATGCCCGCTGAAGCGGGCAGCGGCTCTTGACCCGCCCTGCATAAGCTGTTCTAGTAGATCATCCATGACAGAGACAGGTACCCCGGATAAACCGGCTCAAACAATACAGCAGCTGCGCTCTCTCCTGAATCATGCAATGGCAGCCGACCGGCACCGGCTGCGGAGGGAGCTGGAATCCTGCAAAAACAACGAAAGCAGGATCGCCGAAGCAGGGGTAAAGATTGCCGAATCGGTGGAACTCCGCCGAATACGCCTTGAAAAACTCCCGGTGCCGAGCTACCCGGAAGAGCTCCCCATCACCTCCAGAAAGGATGAAATAGTACAGGCCATTAAAGAAAACCAGGTTATTATCCTGGCAGGGGAGACCGGCTCGGGAAAATCCACCCAGATTCCCAAGATGTGCCTCGAAGCAGGCCGCGGAGTAGACGGACAGATAGGCTGTACCCAGCCCCGCCGGATAGCCGCCGTCAGCCTTGCCTCCAGGGTTGCCGAAGAACTGGGAGATACCGGCAGCGGCGAAACCAGCCTGGTGGCAAGCAAGATCCGCTTTCAGGAAAAGGGCAGCAGCGCCGCCTACATAAAGTTCATGACCGACGGGATACTCCTGGCGGAAACTCAGGGAGACCGCTTCCTGAACCGTTACGACACCCTGATTATTGACGAAGCCCACGAACGCAGCCTTAATATCGATCTGATCCTTGGATATCTCAATACCCTGCTGAAAAAGCGTAGAGATCTGAAGCTGATAATAACTTCAGCAACAATCGACACAGCCAAATTTTCCCGGGCCTTCGGAAATGCGCCTATCTTCGAAGTTTCCGGAAGAACCTATCCGGTGGATATTATCTACCGGGACGATCCCCTGCGAAACAGCGAAGAGGGCTCATACGTGGAACAGGCAGCAGGGGCGGTGGAAGAGATCTGCCGAACCAGCAGAGAAGGCGACATCCTGGTATTCATGCCAACCGAGGCGGACATCCGGGAAACCTGCGAACTGATTGAACGCGCTTCTCTGCCCTCGCTTACGGTGCTTCCCCTCTTTGCCCGGCTCACATCTGCCGCCCAGAGCCGTATCTTCTCAAGCTGCCCGGGACGGAAGGTTGTCGTAGCCACCAACGTGGCGGAAACATCCATAACCATACCCGGCATCGTCTATGTTGTAGATACAGGCCTTGCCCGAATCTCCGCATATTCTCCCGCATCGCGCACAACCTCTCTGCCTATTCAGCCGGTGGCCCGCTCATCCGCTGATCAGCGTAAAGGCCGGGCCGGACGTGTACGCCCGGGAGTGTGCATCCGCCTCTATTCCGAGGAAGATTATTTAAGCAGGGACGAGTTTACCAAACCGGAGATACTCCGGGACAATCTGGCGGATATAATCCTCAGAATGGTCTCCTTAAACCTGGGAGATATTGAGAAGTTCCCTTTTATCGATAAACCCTCAACCAGGCATCTGAACGACGGTATCGGCATGCTGAGGGAACTGGATGCCCTGAAAAAGTCCACCCGGGGCCAGCTCCAGCTGACCCGCCATGGACAGCTCATGAGCCGTCTGCCCCTGGATCCACGCTTTTCCCGCATGCTTATAGAGGCGGCAGAACAGGATATTCTCCGGGATGCCGCAGTTGTTGTGGCAGGTCTGACCATCCAGGACCCCCGGGAACGTCCGCAGAACGAGGAAAGCAAGGCTGACTCGATCCATGAAAAGTATCTCGACCAGGATTCCGACTTTGTCTCATCCCTGAACATCTGGGAAGAGTATCACAATGTCTGGCGCCAGACCCGCAGCCAGGGCAAGATGCGTAAATACTGCAAGCAGAACTACCTGAGCTACCGCCGCATGAAAGAGTGGCGGGATATTCACCTGCAGATCACCTCCCTGCTCAAAGAGCAGGGATACTCGCTGAAGCAGCCGGTTCTGCCGAAAACAGCAGAAAAGTCATCACAGAAGCCAGTCAAGAAAGGCGAGCCTTCTCCCTGGTATACAGCCCTGCACGTGTCCATTCTGACAGGACTGCTCTCCAATATAGCGGAGAAGAAAGAGAAGAATATCTACACCGCCGCGAAAAACCGGGAAGCCATGATCTTCCCCGGCTCAGGGCTCTTCGGCAGAGGACCCGCCTGGATGGTTGCGGCGGAAATGGTCCGCACCAGCAGGCTCTACGCCCGGGGCTGCGGCATGATTCTTCCCGGCTGGCTGGAACGAATTGCTTCCCAGCAGTGCACCTACAGCTATCATGGAGCCCAGTGGGCGGAAAAACAGATGGAAGTCCGTGCAGTGGAGCAGGTCCGGCTTTACGGCCTGCTGATCGATGCAGGAAGAGCCGTTCCCTACGGACCCATACGGCCGGTGGAGGCCTCGGATATCTTTATCCGGGAAGGTATCATGCCCGGCCGCTACGACAAACGCCGCATACACCGCCTCTTTCCGGTACTTAAACGAAATCTGGATACCATCCAGGGCGTCCTGAGACTGGAAGAGAAATTGAGGCGAAGAGACATCTTCTGCGGCGATGAAGAAATCTTCCGTTTCTACCGGGAGCGGCTGCCTTCCGAGGTTTTCGACTTCAAATCCCTGGAACTGTTCCTTAATAAACAGGAAAAAGGGCAGAAGCTGCTGGAACTCACCCGGGGCGACATAATGCTCTACAACCCGGATGGAGAGGTTCTTGCCCACTTTCCCTCGGAAACAGAGATAAACGGACACCGCATACAGCTGGAATATGTCTTCGACCCCCAGAGACCGGATGACGGTATAACCGCCCTGATTCCCGAAAGAATCAGCCGTGATTTGACCACCCCGGTTTTTGAATGGCTGGTACCGGGTCTTTTTGAAGAAAAACTTACAGCAATGATGAAGACCCTGCCCAAAGAGTTCCGCCGGCGTCTGGCACCGGTGGCGGAAACAGCATCGAGAATCGCGGCGGATATGCCCCGGACCACCTCGGAACGGCTGGCGAGCTCTTTAAGCAGGTATATCAACAGCGAGTTCGGCATGCTTATTCCGGAATCAGCCTGGGATGAAGACTCCCTGCCTCCCCACCTCAAGATGCGTTTTACCATTGTGGATGCCCGTGGCGGCAGGCTTACCGAAGGCAGAGACAGTGAAGTACTCACCAGTACCGGCCCTTCAAAGCATCTGGAAAGCTCCCTGGAAAAATTGAAGGATTCCTGGGAGATAGAGGAGATCCGCGTATGGGATTTTCAGGAGATACCGGAACGGGTGGAGGGTGTCGACGGGCTTCCGGCCTTTCCTGCTCTTACTCCGGAACAAGGGCGGGTGGCCCTCCGGCTCTATCTGAATGCCGATGAAGCCGCCGCAGTGCACCCGGAGGGCCTTGCCCGGCTGATATACCGCTCCTTTGCGGATATTCTGAAAACATTCAGGGACGAATTTATGCTGACAAAGCAGGACCAGATGAAGGTTCTGCCCCTGGGCGGGCTGGATGCCTTCAACCGGGGCCTTTGGGAATGTATAACCACCCGCATATTCAAGCAAAATATTCGCACCCGGGAGGAGTATGAACAGTTCACCGCCTCCATCAAGCCGGAGCTCTATACTGCGGTAAAAGAACTGTATCACCCGGCCATCCGGGTTCTGGAATGCTACACCGAGGTGCGGACCACCCTTGCCAGACTCGAAGAGAAGGAGAGCCGCCGTCCGGGGCTCAAGCGCTTCCTTTCCACCCGGCGAAAAGAACTGGAGAACCTGATCCCCGGGGACTACTATCAACGCTACAGCGCAGATGAGATCCGGGAACTTCCCCGTTTTCTCAAAGCCCTGCAGACCCGCATTATGAGGGGCGCGGAAAATCCGGCTGCGGATGCAGAAAAGGCCGGAAGCCTTATACCCTACCTGGTCTGGTACAAGGATGCCATGGATGATGCAAAGAAGAGCGGAGGACAGAGCTTTGCCCGCAAAACGGCACTGAAAGAGTACCGCTGGGCAGTGGAAGAGTATAAAGTGCAGCTCTTTGCCCAGGAGCTGGGAACAAGGATTAAAATAAGCCCCCAGCGGCTGGACAAGCGCATTCAGGCCATCGAAGAAATGCTGTAGAGACCTGCTCCACTCTCCACTGTTTGACAACAGAAAACAGGAGGATTAAGTTTAACAGAGAAAGGCAGTAAATGAAGATCAAATACTTTGCCTTACCTGTTTTAATCCTCATTTTCACTTCCTGCTCTGTACAGAAACTGGCAGTTGAAGGCCTTGCAGACACCCTTTCAACCCCTACGGGCAGCACCGTTTTTACCGGAGACAACGACCCCCAGCTTATAGCTGACGCGCTTCCCTTTACCCTGAAACTCTACGAAAGTCTTCTGGAGAACACACCGGACCACACAGCGCTCCTCCTCACGGCGGGAAGCGGTTTTATCATGTATGCCAACGCCTTCATACAGACCCCGGCATCCATGCTTCCCCAGGAAGAGTATCTTCAGCAGCAGATGATGATGAACAGGGCACGGAACATGTACCTCCGCGGAAGAGATTACTGCATACGGTCCCTGGATACAGTCTATCCTGGATTCAGCAGGGCACTTGAAGATGAGACTTATCCCGACTTCCTGAACAAAATGACCAAAGACGATGTTCCCCCACTCTACTGGACCGCAGCAGGCTGGTATGCGGCAATCTCCATAGATGTGTTCCGGATTTCCCTTACCATAGAGGCAGAAAAGCCGGCAGCCATATTGGCCCGGGCCCGGGAACTTGATCCCGACTTCAACCAGGGCGCTATTGATGAGTTCTATCTGCTTCTGTATGCCTCAATGCCCCCTGATGCTTCGGGAAAATGGGAATCAAAAGCACGAGACCATTTCGACAGGGCCGTCTCATTATCGGAAGGAAGAAACGCATCACCCTTTGTATCGCTTGCATCAAGTCTCTCTATCCGAAATCAGAATCCGGAAGAGTTTAAAAAACTTCTCCATCAGGCTCTGGAGATTGATCCCGATGAGGCACCGGAAAACCGCCTGGTAAATATCATTGTCCAGAACAAAGCACAATGGTATCTGGAGCATATAGATGACTTCTTTCTCTTTTTACCGGAATCCGAGGAGGTTCAGCCATGAATATCCGCCGCAAAGCTTCATTCGGGCTTCTGTTTCTATCTCTATCCATTGGACTCTTTTCTGCACCGCTGGTTATTAAACTGGGAAGCACAACACCGGCCGGATCCCCCTGGGACAACACCCTCAAGGCCATTGCCGCAGGATGGATGCAGGCCACCGGGGGAGAGGTCCAGATGAAGATATACCCCGGAGGAATCGCCGGGGCGGAACAGGATATGATCCGCAAAATGAACTTCAATGCTCTGCAGGGGGCAGCCCTCTCCAGCATCGGTCTGATGCGGGTAGTCCCGGACATAACGGCCCTTGCGGTACCCTTTCTACTCCGGAATGAGGCTGAATTCGCCTATGTTCTTGAGCATCTTGAACCACGGCTTATGGAACAGATGGAGGATCACAACCTTAAGGTTATTACCTGGGCGAGTGCTGGTTGGAGCTACTTCTTTACCAGAGAAGCCGTTTACCGTCCGGATGAGTTGAAACGAGTCAAAATGGCCGGAGGGGAGGAGAACCCGGTCAACGAACAGGCCTGGAAGGATCTGGGCTACGATATAGTTCAGGTACCCTTTCATGAAATTCTTACCGCTTTTTCCAGCGGAATGGTTGAAGCATGCTACACAATTCCCGTGGGGGCTGCTGCCTATCAGATCTTCGGCATAGCCGACAACATGCTGGACCTGCCTATCTGCCCGGTCCTGGGAAGCATTGTAATATCCACCCGCACATGGAACAGGGTTCCGGCCAAATACCGGGAGGATCTGATCCGGATAGCCAGAGAAGAAACGGAAAAGCTGACTCATGAGACACTGCAACTCGAAGCCGACGCAATTCAGATTATGCAAGATAATGGTCTGGTAATACATCATGCATCGGAAGAAGATAAAAAGCTGTGGCAGAGTGAAGCCTCAAAGGGGCTTGAGTTTCTGCTCGGAAAGAGCGTCTCCCCGGAGTTCTATGAGCAGATTCAAGACATTTTGAAGCAATACCGGACCATAGATGAATAAGCCTTCCATCAACAGCATAAGGTCACAAAAAAAAGTGAATAACAATCCCGGCCCGGGGGAAACAGGCAGAGAAGATCATTCATTTTTGACTATCCTCTCAATCCTTATTCTGTTCCTTCTTACTGTTATTCCATTCCTGGAAACTCTGCTTCGAAAGCTGTTCAGCACAGGCATTCCCGGAGCGTCAGACTACATGTATCACCTGGTGCTCTGGATAACATTTCTGGGTGGCGTAATAACCTCCAGAGAAGACAAGCATCTCTCTCTGCGTGCGGGGGTTGATCTTCTAAGCGGGCGAACAGCCTCCATTCTCAACATCGCAGAAGGCTTCATCTCGGTCCTCTTTATCAGCGCCTTTGCCCTCACCGCACTCTCGTTTATTCTGCTGGGCTTCGACCCGGACAGCAGAACAGGCATTTTCCCGGTGCAGGTTATTACAGCGGTCATGCCCGCAGGCTTTATTGGAATGGCCTTTTTCTCACTCCGCTCCATACCGGGAAACAGGGGGAAAATACTTGCCGGCACAGCCATAATCCCGGGTATCATCCTCGCTTTTCCAGCGGCCGTAAATATCCTTTCCCTCTACTGGCCGGATATGCCCATGGATTTTTACTCCTTCCTCGATAGCTATTATGCCGGAATGGCAGTAGTGTCCGGTCCCCTGATTCTTGTAATGACCGTGGCAGCATTTCTGGGGATACCCATATTTATCGTTCTCGGAGGTATAGGATACCTCCTGTTTGCCGGTGCAGGCGCACCTCTGGAAATACTTCCCAATGAAGCCTATACGGTTCTTACAGGCAGCAGCCTGCCGGCGATCCCCCTCTTTACCCTGGCAGGATTTGTTCTCTCCGAAAGCAGGGCAGGAGAGCGGCTGGTCCGGCTTTTTCAGGCACTGTTAGGATGGCTCCCCGGAGGCTTGGCCATTCTTGCCGTAGCCGTAAGTGCATTTTTCACCACCTTTACCGGAGCATCGGGGGTGACCATCCTGGCCCTGGGAGCCCTGCTCTCCTTTATGCTGACCAAAAGCGGCGGATACTCAAAGAATTTCAGCACCGGCCTGCTCACAGCCTCGGGCAGTATCGGGCTGCTCTTTCCCCCGAGCCTGCCGATTATCCTCTACGGCGTAGTCGCCCAGGTAAGCATCCGGGACATGTTTGTCGGCGGCCTGCTTCCGGGGCTGCTGCTGGTTTCTGCACTTTCGGCAGCCGGAGTGGCTACCGCCATCCACCGGGGTATGCCCCGCAGGGACTTCAGCATAAAAGAGATAACAACCTCCCTCAAAGAAGCGGTTTGGGAGATTTTCCTGCCGCTGACAGTTCTTGTTGCCTATTTCCGGGGCATCACCACCATCGCGGAAACGGCGGCTCTGGCAGCAGTCTTTGCCCTGATTATCGAAACCCTGATTCACCGCGATCTTCACCCTAAAGACCTCATTGCTGTCAGCATGAAAAGCATCTCTATAATCGGCGGGATTCTGATCATAATGGCTATGGCTAAAGGATTGTCGTATTACCTGGTAGATGCGGAAATCCCCATGCGATTCAGCCACTGGGTTACCCTCAACATCAGCTCAAAATATGTTTTTCTTATACTGCTGAACCTGGCGCTGCTGATTACAGGCTGCCTGATGGACATCTTTTCCGCAATTATTGTTGTGGTCCCCCTGATTACCCCCCTTGGAGAGGTATTCGGTATTCATCCGGTGCATTTAGGAATAATTTTTCTGGCAAATCTTGAACTTGGCTACCTTACGCCGCCTGTAGGCCTTAATCTCTTTCTTGCATCCTACCGCTTTGAAGAGCCGCTTCTGAAGATCTACCGGAACGTTCTGCCCTTCTTTTTAATTTTGCTGATACTGGTTCTGCTGATTACCTACGTTCCGCTGATCTCAACTTTTTTTCTGGGGTGAACAGAGAAAAGAGCCGATGGATCTTTCCAATTTGTACTTTTTCTCTATAATTAATGGTATCGTCTCAGTATCTGAAAGAGTTAATATGAAAAGAAAAAGACATATTCCATTCCAGATTCTCTTTCTGCTGATTACAGCAGTAGCCACACTGCCGGCTCTGGGAATTATTATTTTTTCCGGCTGGGACCATGCGGTAGACAAAGAGCAATGGATGAGAGACTCGTCCAAAGGGCAGATTGAAACCCTCTCCATGACCCAGACAACCGTAACCGACTCGGTTCGCCAGCTTCTTAACACCCTGGCGGTACAGCCGGTATTTCAGAATAGTGACTACCCCGCCCAGTCTCTGATACTGCAGAAAATTCTTAACGCGAACCCCGAATACAACAACTTTGCCTTTACCGACACTGCAGGTATTGTACGTTCATCTTCACGGCTTTCCAGCGGTATCGATCTCTCCCAGCGGCTTCATGTAAAACAGGCTCTTTCCGGAATGGGGTTTACCACTGGCGAATACATTTTAACCAGGACAGACCAGGAACCGGCTTTCAGTTATGCCCAGACAGTTCTCAGCAGCAGCGGAGAGGTAATCGGTGTCTTGACAGCCGTCTACCGGCTCTCCAGTTACAGCGTTCTTTTCCAACGGTTGAATCTGCCGTCCGATTCGATGATGTCTATTCTCGACCGCAATGGGATCCGCCTGTTCTACTACCCGGACACACAGACAAATCAGGTGGGGCAGAAGATTAAAGCGACGGCCTGGCAGGATTTTCAGGATAACGGAAACAGCGGCAGCCTGCACACAACCGGGTCAGACGGGATTGCCAGAACATACACCTACAAACGGCTCTACATATCCGGTGAGGCAGACGCCTGCATGACTATGGTCCTAGGCATACCAGACGAAGCGGTAAAAAAACCTGCCATGCTTATTCTCTACAGGAACACGGCGCTTATTACTGCAGTGGCGGCACTGAGCATTCTTATCGCCGGGATCTTAAGCCATCTCGCCGTGGGAAGAAACTTCAGGATTCTCACCTCCACTGTTTCGGAAATTCAACGGGGCAATCTCTCTGTTCGTACAGGCATAAAGAGAGGAACCAGGGAAATTACGGAAGTGGCGATGGCCATGGATAACATGGTGGAAATCCTGAACAAACGGAATACAGAAAGAGACGAAACAGAAAAACGGCTGAGTGAAGCCCTGTCAGAACGAGAGATTCTTCTGAAAGAGATACACCACAGGGTAAAAAATAATCTGCAGATAATTACCAGCATACTGCATCTTGAAAAAAGCAACACCACAGACCTGCAGGAGTTTGCCCGACAACTGGAAAACCGCATTCTGGCCATATCAAGTGTTCATGAGATGATGTATCTGGCCAACTCTTTTGCAACCGTCGAAATGAGCGCATTCCTTCCCCGGCTGGCA
This sequence comes from Marispirochaeta sp., assembly GCA_963676835.2. Taxonomy (GTDB): domain Bacteria; phylum Spirochaetota; class Spirochaetia; order JC444; family Marispirochaetaceae; genus Marispirochaeta. Next base: position 1,350,479 of record CAXXFF010000002.1, on the reverse strand, counting down.
AATATGACCGGAGGATTCTTTCCCGACCTCAGAATCAGAAATACCGTTGAGCCCATGGAAATTTCCATAGACAAAGCAGTACCTCTGGCACTGATGATCAGTGAACTGATAACCAATGCGGTGAAATATGCAGGAACTCCCGGACAGCCTATCAATCTCGACCTCACTCTCCGTTCGGAGGATGGGGAGAATCTGCTAACGGTTATGGATGACGGGCCCGGTTTTCCGGAAAACTTTCAGGATAACGACAGGCAGTCTCTTGGAATGATCCTTGTTCAAACCCTCACCCAGCAGCTTCAGGGACGATTCAGCATCGACAACGCTCCCGGAGGCAGGGTACGCATCTGGTTCCCGCAATAAGCCGGGTCAACGGCCGACAGCAAGGCGTTGTATAAGATAATCGGGAAGCCCCCGATCATGCATCCTTTTCTGTACATTCTTGATATCATAAGAGACCCGGAAGGGATCCCATTTCAGCTTTTCGGTGTCAAAAATTGCATATGCCGCTCTGGGGTCACCGGATCTGGGCTGCCCCACACTTCCAGGGTTAAGCAGATATCCGCAGTCACGGTTCATTCTGAACTTTTTCCTGGAGGAGATGCTGCGGATGGAGCCCGCTTTAGCGCGGCGGAAAGCTGCATCAATATGGCTGTGACCGAAGAGCCCTATGGATGTTTCCAGAAGATCAAAAGCTCCATAGGCATCTACAATGTTAAGAATATAGTCGGTTACCGGTTCAACCGGAGAACCATGAAACAGGGTAATATCACCGGTAATGACCATAGGCCGCAGCGAAGAGATCCATGCATGACTTTCAGAGGAAAGCTGATCCCGGGTCCACTCCACGGCCTGCCGGGCATGGGGATTAAAAAAATCAAGATCAATTCTGCCAATTGCTGCCCAGTCATGATTTCCCGGGACAGCAAGCGAAGGCAGAGATACAATGGTCTCAATACACTCATTCGGCCGGGGGCCGTAACCGACAATGTCACCGAGACAGATAACCTCATCCCACTTTCCTGCAGAATCGGCCAAAACTGCCTGTAAGGCCGTGAAATTTGCATGAATATCAGAGATAACAAGGAGCCGCATGTGTATACTATGGGGTAGAAGGTGGTACATGGCAAGAAAAAAAGTCGACCAGTTGATGAACAGCCTTGCTGAAAGGTTCTCATCTGCATGGCGGCTGCTTTCAGACACAACAATCTTTCTCTCCTCCACCAAGGTATTTCACCGCTACGAAAACACTTTAAGAAAATGGCGCAGACAGCTGGAAACATCCCGCCGGGATCCCAATGTTGTGGATCAGGTCCGCAAAGAGATCATCGAGTTTCGCGGCACATTAAGAAAGATGGGTTATGACGTCAGGCTGGGGGCGTTTCAGTTAAAAACAGAAGGATTCCGTCATGACGATGCTATTGCAGAAGGATTCAAGCGCATGGTTATGTATATAACTCAGGATAACCTCTATTATCTTACGGGCACGGAAAACCATATAGAGCTGGACAGGTATCTTGAGCAGAGATGTTACCAGGCAAAAATACGCAATATTACCCAGAAGCATTACCTCTGGTTCCGCTGGCGACAGAATACTCTGGTACTTTCCGGGGCAGCCTCGGAAGACAAGGAATCCTTCGACAAGCTGGAAAAGTCCGTCAAGGATGACCCCCTCTTCTTTATAAAGAGGCTCCGAAAGCTCTCCTGAAATGCAGATGTAGAGCTACAGATAGAACGCCAAAAGGGTACGGACCCTTTCTTTTTCGTCTCCGTCTGTGTACATTAACCAGCATAAACGAAGGAAAAATAACCGCGGCTTATGACTGCGGAAAACAGGAAATGTGATGAGTTCAGAAGTTTCAACTTCCTCCCCTGCAGCGTCAATCCAGGCAGTTCCCGAAGAGATTGAAGCTCTTTTTGAGAATATCCGCTCCGTCATCTTCATGGACCGTATAAAACTTGAATACCTGCTGGCAGCAAAAATCGCAGGTGGACATGTAATACTGGCCGACTCCCATGGAGTGGGAAAAACATCCCTGGCCCGGGCCCTGGCAGGCTCCATTATATGGGAAGAAGAGAACGTATCCTCCGGCGCAATTGCCATGGACCCCTTTTCGAGAATCCAGTCTACCGTTGATCTTCTGCCCCAGGATATTATCGGCTATACCAGAATCAGCGGCAAAGAGAACGAACTGACTTTTAACAAGGGCCCCATATTTGCCCATTTTGTTCTCTGCGACGAAATAAATCTGCTTACACCGAAAACCCAAGGGTCTTTCTTTCAGGCAATGGAAGAGCAGATGGTCTCAGTTGAAGGCAGAACCTACACCCTTCCTTCCCCGTTTTTCATAATCGCCACTATGAACCTCAAAGGTGCCCACCTTTTTCCCCTTCCGGCTCCCCAGCTGGACCGTTTTATGATCCAGCTCTCCCTGGGCTTTCCCAGCGAGGAGGATGAAATATCAATTCTCCAGCAACACGGAAGAACCGACGGCTGGAAGAACTTCAAACCCGTAACACCCTCCGGACAGCTGCTTCACTGGCAGGCAATGGTGGACGAAATAAGCGTTCACAGCGACATTGCGGAATATATAGTACGACTGATCCGGGCAACCCGGGTACATCCGGAAATTTCCACCCCGGCCTCGCCCCGTACCGGGGTTAAGCTTTCCCGGCTTGCCCGGGCCTTAAGCCTGCTCCGGGGACAGGATTTTGTCTCCCAGGATACGGTTAAAGAGCTGTTTACCACTGCTCTGGCCCACAGAATAACCCTTCACGATCCGGACCGCCCCAGAGATACAGTGCTCAGGGAGATTCTCAAGGCAACACCGGTCGCACCCGGCCGGAAGGCAGCGTTTTAGCTCCGGAGCTGTTTTATGAATAGAGCAGCCGAACTGTATTCCCGCTATTTTCCCCTGACCATACTTGGCGTTCCGGCAGCAGCAGGCCTTTTCCTTGTTCTGGGGAGTTCTTTCGCCACAGGCAACCCCTACGGCTATCTGATTTCCATATCCGGTCTGGGACTTATTACCCTTTTTTCAGCAGCCGCAAAAATCCAGGCATCCCGGATAGATGACGACCAGCTGGTCTGGCACACCAGGCATCGTCTATTTGCCGGCAAAGGTGCAGCACCCCACAGCCTTGAGACTGCATCAGTCAGGCTTCTTCCATTCTTCCGACTCAGGGCAACCCTTACAGGCCCCCTCGTCCAGGGCAGTACCATACTTTCCCGCCACTTTCAGACTCTTCGAATCAAGCCGGGAGAAGAAGAACTATTTCCTCTGGCATTACCCCAGTGCGGCACCTTTCATGCTTCAGTGACCTTTACCGTTGAAGATATCTTCGGCCTGACCCGGAGCCGCTCCGGCTCAGTACAGACACGCAGCCTCCCGGTACAGCCGGGGATCATTAACCAGCCCCTGAAATACCGGGTGGCCGAACGGGGATCCGAAGAGAAAGACCGAATGAAAGAGAGCGACGTGGAACGCTATTATATGCGGGAATATGTCCCCGGCGACCGCTTCAGGGATATCAACTGGAAATCTTCCGGAAGAGGCGGAAAACTGTACACCAGGATCTCCCCCATGGCACAGGAAGAGACGGTAACCATAAGTCTCTGTATCCGTTTATACTCGGACCAGACCCAGGCGGATCCTTTCCTTCTGGTTCTATCAGAGTATCTTAAATCTTCTGTTATGAGCTTTATTCTCAGCATTACCGAACATCATCCTGATTTCAGGATAGAAGTAAATCTCAATACGGATCTGCATATTCTTGAAAATGAACAGGATATAGAAAACTTTTCCATCACCCTGGGAGACACCTGGTTCAGCAAACCGGGTTCACGAATACCGGAACTTCCTCCGGAAGGCCGGGTATATCTGTTTGCCCTGCCGCCGGATAAAGGGCTTTCCCGGTTGTATCAGGCATTCCCGAAAACGGAGTTTATCCTCCATTCCGCATCTCTCGCAGGCAAGAGTGAAACCAAGGCCGACGGGACACTTGGATGGAGCCTCTACCCCTGCTTTAAAGGCGAGGACCGGCCGTCGATCAGCCTGCTGTTAAACACCTTCCGGAAACATTCCGGCCTGAAAAGAAAACTTTCCCGGGGGAAAAACAACCAGATCCTGGCTGTCCGGATTTTTGAAGGAGGAGCAGAATGATACTGAGCCTCATACTCCGGCTGATTCTTTTTCTGACCGCCATGGGACTCCCGTGGTATCACCCCGGCGTTGTGATCAATTATGACATATATGGTCTGGGCCTCTATTTTCTGCTTATTCCGGCTCAGGCCCTGACCGCCTTTTTTCTGACCCGTAAAGGACGCTCCTGGAAGCGGGCTTTAATTGTTGCGGCAATTATTCAGGCAGGAATGGCCCTGATCTTCGCAGGCTCCGGCGACCTGCTGATATTTACCGCCGCCGGGGTGTGGAGCTTTCTCTCCACGGTATTTATATTCCGATTCCGCTGGCGCTGGTCGGCGGTGCCGGAAATTCTCTATCTTGCCGCAGTGTATCTGAGACTGATCAACTTTACCCGGGGGATTTCCCCGGAACTATCTGCCGGTGGACTCCCGCAAAGCCTGATGTTTATCGGAATTGCAGCCCTGGCCGGACATTTTCTGGTAACCATGCGGGCTGTACGATCGCCCCGGACAAGCAAGAAAAAAAGAAAAGGCGAAGTAAAAGAAATCCTGCTCCTGGCTGGAGCGGGTATTCCCCTCATTATCGCAGCCATAATTTTTGTCCCTCCCGATTTTATCAGCCATAACATTGTGTTCAACCAGCTCTTCGAACCTCCCCGGCCGGAACCGAAACCCCTGGACGGAAACGGCTCCCCCGGAGGCGGGATGCAGGGCGAGACTGAACTTGGCCGACGCAGGATGCAGAATGGAGAGCCCGGACTCTACGGGCTTCCAGCGGACCAATGGGGAGAAGCCGGAAGAGACGGTGAAGGTGACGGGAAAGGGGGCAATCAGTACGCTGTTCTCGTGGTGGCTTCTCCGCTTTCAGAAACCTATCTGGCTGAAGGGTACTACAGCCATTTTGACTCTGTCCGGGGATTCCAGATGGAACAGGACTTTCCCCTGAACAGAATCGTCTCCCGCAGGCTGCTTGAAACATGGAACAATTCTGATATTCCCTGGGATGAGGAACGCTACAGTACGGACATTTTTGTCCTTTCCACCATTGCAGACAGACTGATGGCCTATCTGCCCCTCTCGGCAGAACCCACCATCTATGACCGTTCTGTTTTTCCTTTTACCTATTCGTATCCAAGCATCTCCGCTGTATCCGCCGCGGATCCTTATGAATGGTTTAACGCACGGGATTACAGCCCGGGAGAGAAAAGGGATTTATCCGACTACCTGTCAATTACTCTGGACGATACAGCTGCAGCCCCTTTTCAGGCCTATCTCGATGCTGTGCTTCAGCCCGATATGGGTCCCGGAGAGAAGATTATTCAGATTCTCAGAGGATTCTCGGAGTATCAATATGAGATCGGTTTTGAAGAGGATGTTTCGGTTGATGCCATGGGCTACTTTCTCGATATCAGCCGCAGCGGTGACTGCACAGAATTCTCCAACACTGCGGCAATCCTGGGCAGAATGGCAGGGATTCCCAGCAGGGTTGTTACAGGATATCTGGCATCGGAAGGGCTGCAGACCTTTTCCCACCTGCAGGGGCTCTATCATCTGCAGCAGAACATTCCCCTGCTGCAGCAGTTCGACCTTGAAGAGCTGTTCCTGGTAACCAGTGCCCACCGCCACTCGTGGACCCAGTTTTATCTGCCCGATTATGGCTGGATAGATTTTGAAACCACCCAGTTTGCCATTCCCCCCGAAGCAGGGGGCGACCCGAATTCCCAGGATGTGGTGATACCCCTCATTGAAGACCGCACCATAAAGGGCCGTGAATTTGCGGTACCCTGGAGGTTGCTTGGTCAAACAGCACTGATGCTGATACTGCTGCTTATAGTCGGTATCTATTCATACAGGTACGGCCGGGAACTGTACCTGCGCCGGATTAGCTTGAGGGACGGCAGGGAAGGCTTGCTGGCGGCAGAAAAGCTTCTGGTCATACTGCTGGCCAACGAGGGTGTCCGTTTAAAAAGAAAGAGTGAAACTCCCGGAGAATATACAGCCACCGTTCCGGAACTTGCAGAGTTTGCCCGGCTGTATCAGGAACTGAGGTTTCGGGAACGGCTGGACGATGATTCCCGCCGGTATATGAAAAATCAACTGATAGAAGAGCTTTACCGGGTGGCAAGAGCAAACCGGCGCCGGGGAATAGGCGGCGCCATAAAACGGATGTTTACATTGAAGGGGATACGCAGTTTATGAAAATGTCAGTCCGGAGACTCATCCCCGTTTCCATTTTTCCCCTATACTTACTGTCGTTTCTGTTTGTCTTTTTAACTCTGACAGGCTGCAGCCAGAACGCCCACTGGGTAATGTTTCGAGGGACCAAAAGTATGGGGTATACCGACGAGAGCATTACCCCTCCCCTGGCGGTAAAGTGGAAACTCAAGCTTCAGGATGAGCCCGGAGAAAAACGGACCTTTAATCCTCCTGTGGTAGTGGACGATACCATCTACTTCGGCTCAAATGACGGCAACTTCTATGCCCTGGATGTGGAATCCGGCTATATGCGCTGGGTCTTCAAGACCTTGAGCCCAATCAACAGCCTCCCCTATGCAGATGCAGAAACCGTCTATTTCGGATCTTCCGACGGTTTTTTGTATGCCGTTGACCGGGAAACAGGCAGTAAACGCTGGGACTTTGACACCGGAAGCCCGGTCAACTCAACAGTCATCGGCTACGAAGACGGCATCGTCTTTACCTCAGATGTGGGGGCCAGCTACTTTTTCACCGCTGACGGACAACTGCAGCACCAGATCCCCAACCCCGTATGGCTCTACCACAGCTTTCAGATTCAGGACCACGTAATGTACTTCGCTCCGGGACCGGAAGATAACCCCCACAGCTTCGGAGCCTATGATATACGGCAGAGGCAGTACCTCTGGTTTGTGGATACCCGGGAGAGCGCCCCCACATGGTACTCTTTCCCCGGGAAAAAAGGAGATACCCTGCACTACGGAACAAGCCAGCTTTTTTCCGACGGCTGGCTTTTAACCTATTACGGACTGGATGCGGAAACAGGAGAAACCCGCTGGATACGGGAAGAGGAAGCCCTGCTGCCGCGCTGGCTGGATATTGATCATTACGATCTTTTCTGGGATTCCCTGGAACTGCTGGATTACATGGCCCCTTCCCTCTGGAAAAACCTTGTAATCTACACCTCCGGGGATAATGTAATACGTGCCTTTAATGCGAAAAACGGCGACGATGCCTGGAGAAGGGAGTTCCTGCAGCCCGCATCGTCGGCACCCATCGTTGCGGGCAACCGGCTCTACCTGGGCCTGAGAGGATCTCTGGACAGCCCGGGCATTGAGAAGGAATACCCGTCCCTGCTGGTATGTATGAATGCAAAGGATGGATCTGTACTGTGGGAATATGAGACCGATGGAGATATTCTGTCGGCTCCGGTAATAGCCGGAAAGTGGCTTATATTCGGAACCGACAACAGCTACTTTTATGTAATGGAAGAGGTCCTCTAACAGTTTTAAGGGGTCAGACTGCCGAAGGAGAACTGCATCCCTGTGCGAAAGCGGGTTGCTGTATTAATCCAGTCCGGCGGTCCGATGAGCAGATCCTGCTGCAGTTCAAGAATCCACTGCATATATTCATGAGTACGTATCCTCACCCCGCCCTTGATTGAGGGCCCTATATACATTTTCCGCTCATCGGTAATTACAAACTGGGGAGTGACCCCTGCACCCACAAGGTAGCTGATATTGCCCTTTCCGGGAAAAATAAAGTTCAGGCCCAGATCCATGGGAATGTAAAAAAGAGCCTCGGTTTCACCATTGTTCTCTTCTGTGGAAATTCCAAAGCCGGCACCAATGTTCAATTCAAGATCATCCTGCAGGGGCACGATATATGCTCCGCTGATATCGAGAAAACTCTTTTCGTAGTTAAAAAAATCGCCCCCCAGGGCAGCAGTAAAAGACGGACCTGCAAAGAGTAATGAGGATGCCAGCAATATGGCACAGGCTGCAGCAATGCGTTTCATCATATCCTCCTGAAAAGTTAGTAAGATATCTAGAAATTCGGCGGGTTTGGTACATTCATTGAGAGTTATGGAAGCAGGTTAAGGAATAAACAGCTTAAAGGGTTCTATAGCTGTTTTCATCCTTTTCCACCGGAACATGGATAGTAAAAACGGTACCCTCTCCAATTACACTGGTACAGGTCAGATCGCCTTTCAATACCTGTGTAACATAATTGTAGGCTATTGAAAGCCCCAAACCGCTTGAACCGTAGCTTCTCCGGGTGGTAAAAAAGGGATCGAAAATTGTTTTCAGCAGTTCCGGAGGGATTCCATCGCCATGATCCCTGCAGCGGATGTAAATATCCTTTTCCTTTCTCAGTTCAAATTCCAGGTCTATCTGTCCATTGACAACCTTGCCGCTGTAGGCGTGTTGAGCCGCATTGGTTATCAGGTTGGAAACAGCATAGCTGAAGGCACCGGGATAGCTGTCCAGAATAAATGAATCTGCAAGTTCATAGTTAAGGAGACACCGCTGCTCTTTTATCTGTGCCGCAAGGGTTTTTCCAAGAGAGGAAAGATACTCCATCAGATCAAACTGGCGGCGGTTCAGAATTCCCTGCTGGTCCAGGGAAAGCTGTTTGAAATAGCGGACAATATCCGCTGTTTTCCGGATATTGCGAATAAGCAGATCAGCTGAATCCTGCAAGCCCTTCACCTCATTTCGAGCCGCCTCAGATTCGGCCGAGCCGGAAGCCAGCATATTTTCAAGCCGGTTCTTGAAGAAGGTAGCCGCCGTTAGACTTACCCCCAGGGGGGTGTTAACATCGTGGGCAAGCCCTGCCACCAGCCGCCCCAGAGCCGCCTGCTTTTCCTGTTCCACCATAAGATCCTGCGCCTCATTGATGGTGTGCATGGCATCTTCCAGGCGGTTATTGGTGGTAGTCAGCTGCGTATTTATACGGGTATACTCATCCAGGGCATCCTGCAGCTCTGCGGTGCGCTCCTCGACCCGGTACTCAAGTTCCTGCTTCATCCGCAGAGCCGCCTCTTCAGAGGCACGGCGGGCAGACAGTTCCGCCCGGATCTGACCGCCGCGGAAATAGATAACCTCTATATTAAGCATCACCGCAAACAATAGAAGAAGAAGCAGGGCCCCCAGAAAAAGATGGGAATACCCGGACATCTTTTCCTCAAGAATATTAGCGATAAAGTCAAAAGACTGTGCAAAAGGCGGAGAAGAGAGCATTAACCCGTTATTCACCGCATCAAAAACCCGGTATGCGCCAAAGGCAATTTCGCCGTTTTCCTGCGCCGTTTTATCAACATCGATCAGATCGCTGATGCGCCGGTTTTTGTATTCCGGGTACCTCTCGACCAGGGCATTGAACTGAAGAATGGACTCCTCAACCCGCCTGAACTTTATGAATATCTGGTCGTGAAAAGAACTGAGTCTGTTCAGCCAGGTTCCCAGCTCCGGTGTAAGGTGAACTGCCTTGCGGGTTTCTCCGGAATCGAAAAATTTTTCTACCTTTAACCTGTACTCGCTGCTGTGAATTTTCCAGCGATCGATGTTGCTGGTTGCTGTCTCATCTACTATAAAAAGCTGAGTGGTCCACATAAAGCGGTTCCACTCCAGCTCTCTTAAATCAACGGCTTCCTTGAAATTGGAGAAAAAACGGTAGCGTGAAAAGAGGAAAAGCACTGCACCCAACGCGGCAATCATAAAAACTGCAGGGACAGCAATCAGGAGAAATTGGATTTTTCTTTTGCCCGACTCTCGCATTCCTCTAATGAAGTATAATAAAAGCTGGTGAGGAACTTCAAACGGAACTGAAGAATAGAAACAAAAAACTACATCATTTTTTTCAGGGCTATCATGGAGGTCTCCTTCCAGCCCAGGCGGTCGTAAAAGTCCAGGGCGGGACTGTTATCTCTGTCTGCCAGAAGCTGCAGCCGGATAAGCCCCTCTCGTTTAACAATCCGGTCAGCCTCATTCATCAGGGCCCTGCCGACACTCCGCCTGCGATAGTCTTCCCGGACAAAAACATCCTCAATCAGTCCGACACGACCTCCCTCTGCGGTGGATATGAGAATATGCAGAGAAAACATACCAACCGGATGGTCATCCGGATCGGCGGCAACCACCAGGCGATATGAGAGGTCATCGAGAATCATACTCAAGGCGGTGGCATGCAGCACCGGCCGGGGAGTAAAGTCCTTTTCGATAGAAAAGAGCTGACCGAGCATTTCGGCCAGCTCTCCGATATCTTCAGGACGGGCATTTCTGATATGCACAGGAAAGCCTCCATGAAGAGACAGATCGGGTGATCAGCTCATTTCGTAGTCTGTAGCTACTTCACCTTCTTCCATAGCATCCAGGATGGCGTCAACATCATCCTCAGATTCCACCCCGCCGTACCAGGTATTCTCAGGATACACAACCATGGCAGGACCGCGGTCGCAGACCTTAAGACAGCCGGTCATGGATACAACCACATCGGACATCCCCCGGTCAGCAAGTTCAGATTCAATATACGGAATAAGACCGAGGGCGCCTTTTTTATGACATACCCCCTGAGGTTCACCGGAAGCTCTGAAGCTTCCACAGACAAGAATGTGTTTTCCCGGTTTCTCCATCCATTTCTCCTTAAAGGCACCTTTAAGTACTATGTATGCACTCTAAACCCAAAGGTGCTTCTATCTATTTACCAGCCGATCACAGCGCATTCTCCATGGTCAGCCTGTACACTTTAATCAGGTAATCAGGCGCAGCTGCGTCCGTTACCACCGGAACATTTGAAGTTGTTGACCGCCAGATGAGATACATCCTCATCCTTCAAAAGCTTCTCGGCTACTTCAGAAACCATCCCGGAAATAACAATAGGCATTACCCCGGACTCCTCCAGCACCTCTTTCGGCTTTCCTCCGATGCCGGAAACAGCTATCCAGCCGCAGTCACTCAGGGTTTCGCACATAGTGCGCCAGCGGATATCTCCGGTTCCTGAATCGGGTGCAGGCCGTTCTTCAACCAGAACTGCTTCATCATTTTTCAGTTCATAAATCAGAAAGCGGTCTGCTTCACCAAGATGCTGATTAACCAGAACTCCCTCTCTACTGGTAAGGGCAACCCTGGTCCGCTTTTCTGCAGGCCTGGCAGCCTTCTTGAGCATATCCGCGACCTTCTCGGGCGAAAGACCGTTGGTAAGGGTTCCCACAGCATCTGCACGGCAGCGCTGACAATGGGAAATCTGTTTTACATACTCCCCGGCTTTACTGCGCACAGCTGTCACCTCTTCAGAGGACGACGGCTCGATCTCACCGAAAGGGGTACCTTCGACGGGCATCATGGGAAGAATATTCATTACATCCGCACCTACCAGCCTGGCCAGTTCTGCAATACTCTCAATCTCGTGATCGTTGACACCGGGAACCATTACCACATTAACCTTGACTGTAATTCCCGCAGCCTTGAGCATACGGATACCCATCAGCTGATTCTCAAGGATTTTAGCGGCTCCCTCTTCCCCCCGAAGGACCTTCTTCTTGTACCGGGCCCAGCGGTAGACCTTGGCTCCGGTTTCGGGGGTAGCCGCATTGATGGTAACTGTCATAAAGCCGACACCTACCCGTTTTATATCTTCCACATGATCCGGCAGGGCAATACCATTGGTGGCCATACAGAAAGCCGCATCAGGATATGCTTCGCGAACCAGCTCCAGGGTTTTAAATACCTTCTCAGGATTCGCCAGGGGATCTCCAGGGCCGGCTATGCCGACAACTTCCAGGGGAACCTCTTTGTATACCTGCTTGAGATAGGCCACAGCATTTTCCGGGCGCAGGATTGAGCTGCTGACTCCGGGACGCCCCTCATTGGGGCAGTCATATTTGCGGTTGCAGAAGTTGCACTGGGTATTGCACTCCGGGGCTACCGGAAGATGTACCCGTGCCGAGACTCCGCAGGATCCTTTGTCAAAACAGGGATGGCCATGTTCAGGTAATGGATAGCTCATAAGGTTCTCCTCAGTTTATTTCGTACATTATTGATAAGCGTAGCCCACGGTGGACTCTGCCTGTCGTTTTTCAAGAACAGTATTAACCAGCTGATCCAGCAGCTGATGGGTGCCGCGGTAGCCAAGATGGAGGATTCTTGCGCCTCCAACCCTGTCGTGAACAGGAAATCCAACCCGTACAAGCGGAATTTCCAGCCTGCGCGAGGCGGGATATGCCTTGCTGGAACCAATCACCAGGTCGGCTCCCTTCTCTTTCAGATAGGTTTCCACAGTGTCGTAATCAACTCCGCCGTAGATACTCTCTCCCTCATTGGCAGGATTTTTGATCAGGGCATCGGCGGAATCGGGAACCGCTGCAAAGCTGATGCTTACTCCCACTTCTTTCAGAAAACGGACCAGCCCGTCTGCCAGATCGGAATCGGCTACAACCGCAACCTTCAGCCCGGCCAGGTATTTATGAAAATCCGCATAGCTGTCCAGAAGCCGGGCGCGCTCTTCTTCTATCCATTCGGGGATGCTCTGATCAGCATAGCTTCTGAGGGCTGAAATAAAAGCATCGGTGGCTTCAACACCAATAGGATACGCAAGGGTATGACCGTCTGCACCAAGAATTGATGCAGCAGCTTCTCCTGCAACATTTTTAAGCCCACCGGCAGCTATTGAGAGCCAGGGGGATCCCTTGGCAAAGCTTCCCAGTTCCTCGATTCCGGTACCGCCGGGAGCCATGGGGTGATAGGCATCCCAGCTTCCGCCGTCCAGGGTGTCCGAATAGTCGGGAGCAAACACCGGGTTCAGTCCGAATGCCCGTGCCAGCTCTTTCATGTGACGAATATCCGCAGGGCTGACCATACCGGGAATCATCAGTATGCGGCCGTCGGAGGAATCGCTCACCGGAGCCAGGGCAGATTTTCCCAGGAAGCGTTTCAGTACAGCCGCAATGGTTGCCCGGAACCCTTCCACATGAGAACCCTGATAACTGGGTGTGGACACCGTAACCAGGGGCAGTCCCTCTTTTTCCAGATCTTTTATAAAGAGATTAACATCATCCCCGATTGTCTCTGATAGACAGGTAGATGCAATTCCGACAACTTCAGGGTTGTACTTCTCCCTGACATTGGTCAGGGCTGTGACAAGCTGAGCCTGGCCTCCGAAGATGGCGGTCTCTTCGGTAAAACTTGACGAAGCTACATCGACTGGTTCCCTAAAATGGCTGATCATATAGCGCCGTATATAGGTCGCACAGCCCTGGGAGCCATGAAGAATCGGCATCATTCCGCGGAAACCTTTAAAAACCATTACCGCACCAAGGGGTGCACAGAGCCGGCAGGGGTTTACAGTCATGCCCGATCCTCCTCGTTTACCTGCTCCATCTTCCTGGAACGGGAGCGGATAAAACGCCATACCGGTGTATTCACCGAACCGGCTACTTCAGCGGCAAAGTTCACCGCACCTTCGAAACCGACGAGAGGGATTTTCCGCTCGTGGTTATGATCACAAAAACCGATACCCAGCTTGTACGCCAGGGGCCGTTCCTTAACACCGCCGATCAAAAGGTCGGCATCGGACTCAATAAGGAACTTGCAGAGCTCAAGCGGATTGGAATCATCCACAATTACCGTTCCGGGAGGACACATTGAGGCAAGACGCTCATAATCCTCAGGTCCTCCGGTCTGGCTGCCCACCAGAACAACATCCACGCCAAGACGGCGGAGCTGTTTGATCAGAGAAAAGGCTTTAAAGGCGCCGCCGACATAGATGGCAGCCTTTTTACCTTTCAGTACTTTCCGGTATTCAGCCATCTTTGCTTCCGCTTTTGTTACTTCTTCGCGGATAAGCTCGGCAGTTTTAGCCCGCACTTCATCGTCACCGAAAAAGTCTGCAACCTCATACAGGGCCGCTGCGGTATCTTCAAGTCCAAAATAGGAAACCCGTTTAAAGGGAGTTTCATATTTCTCTTCCATCCGTTTCGCCAGATAGGTGAGAGAGCCGGAACACTGGACCAGATTCAGTTTGGCCGTATGTGCCCTGGCAATATCATCCACCCGGCCGTCGCCGGTCATGACGGAGACAACATCAATACCCATACGGCGGTAGTAGTCCTTGATTATCCAGGTCTCCCCGGCAAGGTTGAACTCGCCCATTATATTGATGGTATTTCCCTCAGCCGGAGCAGCAGTGCTGCTTCCGACAATCCGTTCCAGAGCGGTACACGCAGCCTTGTAGCCGTCTTTTTTAGTACCCTTGAAACCTTCGGAATGTACGGGAATTACAGGAATTCCGACACTCTTCTCCACCTTGCGGCAGACAGCTTCCACATCGTCACCGATAATTCCCACAATACAGGTGGCATACACAAAGGCCGCCTTGGGGGCATAGCGGGGAATCAGTTCCCTGAGGGTGGCTTCAAGCTTGTCCATCCCTCCAAAGATGACCTCTTTTTCCCGCAGATCGGTACAGAAACTCAGTCTGTGCAGTTCGGGACCGGAACTCCTGGCCCCCCGGATGTCCCAGGTATAGGCGGCACATCCGATGGGACCATGGATAAGATGCAGAGCATCGGCTATAGGATAGAGAACAACCCGGGAGCCGCAGAATACACAGGCACGCTGACTTACTGCGCCGGCTGTTGAAGGAGCTTCACACTTCATTGAGTGTCTGTCCTTCCCGACGGTAAGAACCTGGCGTTCCCGTCCACTCACAAGGGCACTGCTTTCGTTGCTCCGGATTGTTCCCATATCTAAATACCTCGCTCTAACATCGCTGCATCTTCTGTAAAGAAGTGCAAATAGTTGCTACATAACCAGTTCGAAAGTTTCTTCGGAAGAGTCACGATCCTGCCGATCCATCATCACTCCAAGAATCTTTTCCATCAGCCGCATGGCTCCGGCGTATCCCACGGTGGGGAAGTAGCTGTGGCCGATACGGTCGAGGATCGGGAATCCCATTCTTACAAAGGGGATATCCTCATCCCGGGCAATATACTTGCCGTAGGTGTTACCGATTATCAGGTCCACCGGCTCATTCTTGATAAGCTGGTGCAGAAGGAACATGTCCGCCCGCTGACCGTTATGTACATTGGCTTCGTTCTCTCCGAGAACTTCAGACATTCTCTCCTGGAAAGCCTTTCCGGGAGTACCGGAAACGATATGAACAGGTTTCATATCAAGGTCCAGCAGGAACTCTGTCAGGGATACCAGCTGATCAGGATCACCGAAAATGGCTACCTTTTTGCCGGAAAAGTACTGCTGCATATCGGTAATGATATCCACAGCACGGCCCCGTTCATCACTGATGCTTTCGGGAACCTGATGCCCCGTAAGCTCGGAAACCTTCAGCAGGAAGCGGTCGGTTGCCTGGATACCGATGGGCAGATCCATAACTTCGTAGGGAACACGGCACTGCTTTTTCAGCTCCTGGGCACCTGTCTCGGAAGCAAATGGTCCCAGCGCCAGGGTCATAAAGCTTGAACCGGTAGAAACAAGCTCTTCCTGGGTTGTCCCGCCCTTGGGATACATAACAGCCTTGCCGGTCATGGGGGCATCAACGACATCAGATGTGTCGGGGAAAACCACCGCGGGAACCTGCATGGTTTTAAGAAGACGTTTGATCTCACGCATATCGCTGGGCTCAACCCAGCCGGGAATAACGTTGATCTGGTTCATCTTCTCTTCGGCATCTACTGCAAATCCCCGGGCAATTCCGGCAACCATGTTGGCAAATCCGGTTACATGGGACCCTACATAGGAGGGTGTATTTGCATAGATTACCTTTTTACCTTCCGGGATTTTTCCGTCATCGAAGGCTTTTTTGATAATCTGGGGCAGGTCGTCACCGATTGTCTCTGAAAGACAGGTTGAGTGAACCGCCACAACTTCCGGCTCATATACACTGAACATGGTGTTCAGTGCGGTAAGCAGGTTGGCCTGTCCGCCGAAAACCGAAGATCCTTCAGTAAAGGAGCTGGTTCCCGCCATAATAGGTTCCTTGTAGTGTCTGGTCAGGGTAGACCGGTGATAGGAACAGCACCCCTGGGAACCGTGGCTGTGGGGAAGACAGCCGTGAACACCCAGCGCCGCATAGAGGGCACCAATGGGCTGGCAGGTTTTTGCCGGATTTATAGTAAGGGCTTTCCGTTCAGCAATTTCTGTCGGTGTGTGTCGTAATAACATGGTCTAATCCTCCACGTAAGTGTTGAAAGCGGCCCGGAGGGAAGGATCCTTCTCCCAGGGAGCACCTATCAGTGACCATACCCGGCTGTTGATAGCCCGATCGATTTCACGGAAGAAGTTGATTGCTCCCGCAAATCCTGCAAAAGGTCCGCCGTAGTCATAACTATGCAGCTGCTTCATGGGCACACCCATTTTCTGCACTACATATTTCTCCTTGATACCGGCACAGAAGATGGCGGGCTTGTAGTATTCAATAGCCTTTTCCATTTCGTAGTGGCTGATATCATCAATGGCAACACTGTTATCGGACATCTGCGCCATCATTCCTTCGTAGTCCTTGAACTCATAGCCCTTGGCAGCAAGCTCGGCCATTTCGGCTTCGGACTTCCGGGGTTTGAACATTTCAGGGTCTTTTTCGACCTTGAGCTCCTCAATGTTACGGGAGTCGGCATCAATCTTGATGTTAGGTATAACCTTCCGTCCCTCGTAGTCATCCCGGTGGGCAAACTCGTAACCCGCAGCAACTGTATCCATGCCGATTTCGGTGAACAGATCCTGATAGTGGTGGGCCCGTGAACCGCCGACGAAGATCATGGCAAGCTTGCCCTGGTTCCGCAGCTTCACAGCCTCTTTTATGGGCTCAATTACCGCCATCTCTTCGGCGATAACCTCTTCAACCCTGGCGCTGAGATCAGCATCACCGAAGTATTCGGCAATCTTGCGCAGGGACTTGGCGGAAGATTCGGCACCGATAAAGTTAACCTTTATCCAGGGAATACCGTATTTTTCCTCCATCATCTCCGCTACATAGTTGATGGACCGGTGACACATAATCGCGTTCAGATCAGCCATATGACTCTGTTCAAACTGCTTCAGGGTAGAGTTACCGGAGAAGGTCGCATTCAGGGTAATCCCGCAGCGGTCCAGCAGCTCTTCCAGAACAAAGGCGTCTCCACCGATGTTGTACTCACCCAGCAGGTTGATGATGAACTTGCCTTCAACAGGAGTACTGTCGTTTCCGACCAGGTGCCGGAACAGCTGGTTGTTGGCAATGTGGTGACCTGCAGACTGACTGACACCCTTGTATCCTTCGCAGGAAAAGGCGAATACGTTACAGTCGCCGAACTTCTCTTTCATCTCTTTGGCAACGTTATGGATATCGTCACCGATCAGTCCAACAGGACAGGTGGCGAAAATCGCAATTCCCTTGGGATGAAACAGGTCATAGGCTTCCTGAATCGCCTGTTTCAGCAGCTTCTCACCACCGAAAACGATGTTTGAATCCTGCATATCCGTAGAAAAACAGTACGGAATATAGTTAGGCGCATCAGGCCCTTCAGGGGCTGTCTGGTTACGCCGGGTAAGCCAGGAGTAGAATCCACAACCGATAGGTCCGTGGGTAATGTTCACAATGTCCCTGGTCGGCCCAAGTACTACACCCTTACATCCGGCATAGGAACAACCACGCTGGGTGATTATGCCAGGGATGGTCCGTACGTTGGCCTGAATCTCAGGGGTGTTTGCAGGATCGCCCGTATTGGGAACGATGGCCTTCTTTCTTTTACGCGCTACCTTGGGAGGATATTTTGCAGTAACCTCGGCGGTAAACGCATCATGATCAAATTTCTGAGCTGACATAGGTCTTATGCTCCTTTCCCTCTAATGGAAGCGGCCTGCCGGTATCCGGCAGCCGCCTGCACAATACTCTGTCGTGTACGGTTAAAGTACAGCGACTCCCGATTCTCCGGTCCTGACACGGTGACTCTCTGCAACAGGCAGAACAAAAATCTTACCGTCTCCGGGCTTACCTGTCTGATTAACACCAATAATGGTATCAACCGCCAGTTTTGCCTTTTCTTCAGGTACGATCAGGGTAATGATCCTTTTGGGAATCATTCTGGGACCGTCACCTAACTGAGCAAGAGCCTCGGGATATCCCTCTTCAGCTCCCTTCATAATGGTATAATCCACCATTCCTTTACCGCGTCCCAGCACCCTGCCGGTGGCGGTGAAGGAGGAAAACCCCGCATCACTTAAGGCCACTTTGGTCTTGTTCATCATGTTCATTCTGATGACAGCCATTACTTCCTTCATCATCAGCTGCGCTCCTACTCTTCCAGGAAGCCTGAGCTGATGGTGTAAACCTGTTCAACGGGAGAAACAAAGACTTTACCGTCTCCGTAGTTTCCGCTTTCACCGGTCCTGGCACTCTCCATTACAGTGCGCAGTACCATGTCTTTTTCCTTTTCAGGAATTACAGTGAGGAGCATCGTCTTGGGAAGCTCATCGTAGGTAACCTCACCGACTTTAAGTCCACGCTGACGGCCGCGGCCTGCAACATCAACCTTGGTTACCGCGGTATATCCCGCTTCCAGAAGGGCATCCACAACCTCCTGGGATTTTTCCGGACGAACAATTGATCTAACTAAAATCTGCGCCATAACTCTCCTCCCCTGAACCTAGTTGGCAATTCCAAAATCGATAAGCAGCTTTTCGAGCTCTTCGATTTCAAGGGGCGTGGGAACAACGAACATCTCGTTGGCGTCGATCTTCTTGGCAAGTGCGCGGTACTCATCAGCCTGACCATGGGCAGGATCAAAGTCGATTACCGTTTTCCGGTGAATCTCCGCACGCTGTACCATGTTGTCTCTGGGTACAAAGTGGATCATCTGGGTACCAAGCTGCTTGGCAAGCTGCTCAATCATCTCAGCTTCGTTGTCAACTTTTCTGGAGTTACAAATAAGCCCGCCGAGACGAACTCCACCGGCATCGGCATATTTCACAATACCTTTGCAGATGTTGTTGGCCGCATACATGGCCATCATCTCTCCGGAAACAACAATGTAGATTTCCTGTGCCTTACCGTCACGGATAGGCATTGCGAATCCACCGCATACAACGTCTCCAAGTACGTCATAGAAGGCATAGTCAAGTTTTTTGTCTTCGTCATAGGCACCAAGCTGCTCAAGCATGTTGATGCTGGTAATAATTCCACGACCGGCACAGCCTACACCGGGTTCCGGTCCGCCGGACTCAACACAACTTGTGTTTCCATATCCTTCTTTCAGGATATCTTCCAGTTCAACATCCTCTCCCTCTTCTCTGAGGGTATCGAGAACTGTCTTCTGGGCCAGTCCGCCAAGTAGAAGGCGGGTAGAGTCCGCCTTGGGGTCACAGCCTACAACCATGACTTTCTTGCCCATCTCTGCCAGGCCTGCAACAGTGTTCTGTGTAGTAGTAGATTTTCCGATACCGCCCTTACCGTAGATAGCGATCTTTCTCATAGGATTCCTCCCGCATAGTCTCCATCCCGCCTCACTGGGGGACATCACCTATACTGCAAGGGGCGTGCCAAAAATACCGGTGAAAATTATATATTTTCTAATTCGTTATAATATAATGTTTTACAAACAGCAAACAGCAAACATTCCAATAAAATATCCAGACACTGAATTTACCTTTATGTAAATTCACTTTACCGGGAACTAAACCGCTGTACATGGAGGTAAAAAAAAGCCGCCCCCGGGAGGGACGGCATTTGATTGAATCAATAAAGATCAGTAGCCCCGGAACTCCCGGAAGCTCAATCCGTACTTGCGCATGCGGATTCCTATCTGACGGTTGGTAAGACCCAGCATTTCTGCAGCCTTGGAAAGATTCCCCTTTGTCGCTTTGAGTCCGTCCACCAGCAACTCGTATTCCACTGCATCCAGCCGCTGCTGCAGAGATCCTTCACTGACACCTTCCCGGTGTACCGGTGATGCAACCTGCAGCGTCGGAGGCAGATGCTGTCCATGAATAACCCCGTCCTCGGAAAGAATTGCTGCACGTTCAATGCAGTTTTCCAGTTCCCTGACATTACCGGGCCAGTGGTAGGCCATAAGCATATCAATAGCCGGCGTGGAGATTCTTTTTATATCCAGACCGTTTCTGCGGTTGGTTTTTTCGATAAAATGATTTACCAGTGGAAGAATATCCGCCTTTCTCTCCCTTAAGGGTGGCACGGTAAGGGGGATGATGTTCAATCGGTAGTAGAGATCCTCCCGAAACTTGCCGGCCTTTACCTCTTCCTCAAGGTCACGGTTGGTTGCCGCCAGTACACGAACATCGGTATGCAGGGTTTTAACACCGCCGACCCGCTCAAACTCACGTTCCTGCAGTACCCGCAGAAGTTTAGCCTGCATATTCAGCCCCAGTTCTCCAATCTCATCCAGAAAAATGGTTCCCCTGTCGGCCAGTTCAAACCGCCCTTTCCGCTCCGAAACAGCACCGGTAAAGGCACCTTTCTCATGACCGAAAAGTTCACTTTCAATGATATTTTCCGGCAGCGCGGCACAGTTGAGGGTAACAAAAGGAGAGCCGTTGCGATTGCTGGCATCATGAATGGCCTTTGCAACAAGCTCTTTTCCAACACCGCTTTCTCCAAGGATCAGGACAGTGGCATTGGTTGCGGCCACACGGCGGACCATGGAGTAGAGCCCCCGCATATTGGTAGTCTCGCCGATAATATTGCCCGGCCGGGCTCCGCCGTTAAGTGCTTCAGTAAGCCGCAGGTTCTCGCTGATAAGCTGCTGATGCTCCTCATAATGGCCGCGGTACAATCGTACAGCCTGGCTGATCATGGAGGCGGTTACCTGGAGAAACTGCAGATCCCTTTCCAGCTCGGTTCTCTCGGAGGTTAAGCGCTCTATACTCAGGGTACCGATAACTTCTCTGACCGACTTTACCGGCACACAGATAAAAGCCGTAGATTCGCCGCTCATATTACGGCGGGCACCGGTACGGTTAAGAAAACGGCTGTCTTCCGAAATATTGGTGACAAGAATGGATTTCCCCGTCTCCACAACTTCTCCGGTTATCCCCTCGCCAAGGGTATATATTCCACGGCTCTGCTCCTCAGAACTGAGCCCGAATGACTCTTTGGTTACAATCTTGCTGTTTTTCCGGTCGAAAATAGTAACACTGCCCCGGACAAACTGTTTATGCTGAGACAGAACCTTAAGGGTATCACTTACGATATTGGCAATATCATCATCCTTCTGAATTGTCTCATTGAGATTCTCCAGAAGCTCGAGAATTTCCTTGAACTGAACCTCACAGTGGGTACAGAAATTGGCAGCTTCATTTTTGCTGCTTGTAGTCGCCATATAGATGCTCCAAATCGTTTACAGAATAGGATCGTTTTTCCTGGCGCGCTTTAGAACGCAGCCAGACCAGAAAACCAAGAATATCTTCATGACCGGCTTCAATCCCTAAAGAGGTGAAGGCTTCTTCCAGAGCATGAGACCCTGAAGTTGCCCCGAAAACAAGAGTAGAACCGCCCCCCCCTACAAGCTCGGGTGAAAACGGCTGTAAAATCGACTCATCCCGGATTAATGCCGCTGTATGTATACCTGATTCATGCTGAAATACCGCTGATCCCGCAATAGGTTTGTCCGAAGGGATTTCACGATGAGAAAATTCCGCAGTCTTTCTGCAGAGAGGAATAAGTTTATCAAGCTGTATTCCGGTTCTGCCTTTTCCGGAAAAATGCAGAGCCGTGGCAAACTCCTCCAGTGCAAGATTCCCTGCCCGTTCTCCTATTCCCAGAACAGTTGCAGACACTGCTGCCGCGCCACCCTCAACCGCAGCCAGACCATTGGCGAGGGCCAGGCCGAAATCGTTGTGACCATGGTACTCAAGGGGCAGACCGACAAATGAAAGACTGGCAAACACTTTCGCAACTTCGCCGGGGAACTGAATTCCCAGGGTATCGGCATACCGTATCCGCATAAAGCCTGCTTCCCGGGCAGCTTCGGAAAACCCGAGACACCGCTGCATTCCCGCCCTGCTCGCGTCCAGCATGCCTGCGGAGAAAAATTCAAAACGGTCCGAGCAGAGCCGTCCGGTTTCTCCGATAGTATCCAGCAGCCAGCCATGATTCATACCGAAAATCTTGAGCATTCTGTCTGAAACCGGAAAAGAGATATGTACCCGCCGTGCTCCGCACGCTTCTGCAGCATCTATATCTTCTCTCCTTGCCCGGCAGAACGTCAGAGCCGGAATTTTCCGGCTGTTCAGCTCCCGGTTCAGGCGAAACTCATCTTCACCGCCGCTGGGAATGGGAGTTTCGATCTCATCCACCCCGGATTCATACAATAATCGGGCCAGAGCAAGTTTTTCATCATACGAAAAAGCAATACCCGGAGCCTGTTCACCATCCCGCAGGGTAGAATCCACCACCAGAACCTTGCCGGTGGAAGATGACGAGGAAATGCGCATGCTAATAATATGCAAGAAGCGTACCAAATACCCTAAGTCATTACTTCACATAGGTTAGCATCATCCACAGCAGCACCTTTACCTACAATTTCGTAGCATTGCAAACATAGTTCGACAAATCTGTAGAGCAGATGGAGAAAATAGATTTAATTCTTGACCCGGCAGTAATAATATTCGATAGTTTAGAAGGTGAGGATATATTGAATTCATCATTTTTTTCCGGACTGGGAATCGGCCTGCTTCTAACCGGAATAGTTACAGTACTGCTTATACCCCTTATACGGAAGTGGATGGAGTCATCAGCCTTTGCTCTGCCGAGTGGTACAAACATAAAACTTCCCTCAAAAAAAGAACTCCTCCGCGCTATTCCTCTTCCCACATGCCTCACCATTGAACGCAAAGCCCTCTGGGGGAACCCGGCGATACTGGAGCTCTACGGCTATACCCAGGAAGAGTTTTTCGGTATTGAATCAAGGCTGATGTTTGACAGTCAGGAGGAGTATGACCGGGTAGGCAGAGATCTCTATTATTCTCTTGAACACAACGGATTCGGCGAGATTGAAACTGTTCACAGGAAAAAAGACGGGACCTCCTTCCCCTGTATCGTACGGATTGTAAATATTCCAGACCCGCATGGTTCTGGAGAAGCAGCAAGGCTGATTACCGTAACGGATATCTCCATGGTAAAAGAGACCATGGAAACCCTCAAAGAAGCGGGGAAGATCTACCACGAACTCTTCCAGAACCTCCCGGTAGGAATTTTCCGCGGAACCAGAGAAGGGCAGTATCTGGAAGCAAATCAGTACCTGGCGGAAATGTACGGCTACGAAGATCCGGAAGAGTTCATCAACGATATAACCAACGCACGAGAGCAGAATTTTGCCGACACCGAAGAGTTTGATAAGATTCATGAAGTGCTGAAAGACTCAAACTCAATGGAAAGATTTGAAGTCTCCCTGAAGAACAGATACGGGGTCATTTTTCCTGCCTCCGT
This sequence comes from Marispirochaeta sp., assembly GCA_963676835.2. Taxonomy (GTDB): domain Bacteria; phylum Spirochaetota; class Spirochaetia; order JC444; family Marispirochaetaceae; genus Marispirochaeta. The sequence goes on along the minus strand of CAXXFF010000002.1, from coordinate 1,326,934 downwards.
AATGATCAGGGTCGTACGTACAGAAACAGGAGAGCCAGGCTATTTTGAAGGTATAGCAATTGATGAGAGTGAAAAAAGGGCAGCCCAGGTAAAGCTGGAGCAGTTTCAATACCAACTCGAAAGCATGATTGCCGAACGGACCAGGGAGCTGGACTACTCCCTGGATGAACTCTCCAATGCAAAGGCACAGCTTATTGAATCAGAGCGGCTTGCATCTCTGGGGTCTCTTGTGGGAGGAATAACCCACGAAATCAATACCCCCGTGGGAGTAGCCTACACTGCCGGAACCCATATGGCGGGTAAAGTAGAGACCATTATTCGCAACTTTCGCGAAAACAGACTTACCAAGAAAGATCTGGAAACCTTCCTCAATACTGCCGAAGAGGCTATGTCCATAATCAACAGGAACCTCGACCGTGCCCGGGAATTTATCACCGATATAAAACAGGTTGCGGTGGATCAAAGCAGCGAAAAGCTGAGACGGTTTAACCTGGATGAATATCTTAAGATAATTGTAACCAGCCTTAAGCCGGTAATTAAACGCTCCTGTGCAGAAGTGCTAATTGAGTGTGAGCCGGAGATTATCGTTGACAGTTACCCCGGAGCACTCTCCCAGGTAATTACCAATCTGGTTATGAACAGCATTATCCATGGATTTTCCGGCAGGGAAGAAGGGATAATAACCATCCAGGGCGAGAAAACCAATGACAATACTGTCCTTATAAGCGTTAAAGACAACGGCGTAGGTATTCCCGAAGAGATAAAAGACAAGATTTTTGATCCCTACTTTACCACCAAGGCAGACTCCGGCGGCTCCGGGATCGGTCTGCACATAAGCGCCTCCACCGTAAAGGATATTCTCAAAGGCTCCATCACCGTGGAAAGCGAAATTGAAAAAGGATCTGTGTTCACCATTCTTTTTCCTTCCGGAACAGAAACTCTTTCTTGACCCCCCGTTAAGGCTGACCGTATCTTTTAAAGACTATACGAAAAAATGGAGTCCCAGGTGAAAAAGAGCCCCCTTACTCTTCTCTTTCTTTCAATTATATCCCTTGTTTACGCCGTTGATTTTCCAGGCAGTGCCGTCGGCGATGACTTTCTCAGCATACGCATCAACCCAGCCGCCATGGCTTACGGGAATGCAGGGGGAATAGCCTATATTCAGCCCTATCAGCTTGATTCAGAAAACGGAGAAGAGCCGGAGTTATTCTCCGATTTTGTTTTTCAGCTCTCCGGCAGCAGCCTGGGCTACTATTTTGACAAGCAGGACACCTCGTTCAACCATAATATTCTCAGTGCGGCAGAGATCCTCCCCAATACCTATGCAGGATTCCGGTTTTCCTGGGATAACAGCGACATAGGAGCACCGGCGGGAGGCCTGAGCATTCTGAGCAGACCATCGGATTACTTCTCATTTGCAGGGACTGCTGAAAAACTCTTTACCTCCGGAATGTACGGGCTGGCAGGCCTCGGCCTGCGCCCCTTTGCCTCACTGGACAAAAACCCGGGGATTCTGAGCCTGAGTATGGATTTTCCCTGGGAAGATGGATTCTCAGAACCGATTATCGGTGCAACCAGCAGCCTGGTACCCGGAGTTGAGCTTCAGGCAAGCTATAACACCGGGACAAACCAGATCAGTGCCGGAATCAGTTACAGTATGGGGATCAGCAGATTCGGAACCATTGCAGACAACGACACCAGGGGTTATGCATATGTACACCTGGGAGGTAGAAATTACACTACCCCGGTTCTCCCGGTAACTGACCCCTATGTGAATTTCAATCCAGGCAAGATCATTGTCGAAGAACCTTCCCGGGGATTCTCTCTCTTTTCTGCACAGAATCCCACCCTGTATGAAGTACTGAAAGAGATTGAAGAGCTCAAGAATAATCCGGCCATAAAAGGTCTGGTATTAAAGAATGCCAACTTTCAGTTGAGCTGGGCCGGGTACAGCGAGCTCATAGAAAGCCTCAACCGCTTTCGTGAAGAAGGCAAAAAGATAGTCTACTATTTTGAGAATATCAGCCTTCAAAATTATGTACTTGCCGCCGCCACAGGGGATGCGGTGTACATGAACAAGATGGGTACCGTTAACCTTACCGGAATAGGTACAGATAAACTCTACTTCAAGGGCCTGCTGGATGCCTTCGGCATAAAAGTCCACAACATCCGATCCCACCCCTACAAAACAGCCATGAACGGTTTTTCCGAGCCGGAGATGACCGCTGAAGAGAGGGAAGTGCTGGAGCTCTTCTACAGTGACATCTATGAGTCCCTGCTTGGTTTTATAAGCAGCGGTCGGCAGGGCAAGCTATCGGCCCCCATCAAAGAACTGGCCGCCCGGGGGCCCTACTTTGTCAGCTCACAGGCAGTGGAAGCCGGTCTTATTGACGGCGTTATCTACCCGGATGAGCTTACTGACAAACTGACCGGTTTTCATAAACATCCGGTCATAACAGGGGGAAACTTCCTGCCGCCCTACAGGAAAGACTGGAGCGAACCCTATTTTCAGCAGATTGCCCTCATTTATGCAGTCGGGCTGATTGTTCCCGGCCAGGGAATTCCCGGATCAACTATTGGAGCAGACAGTCTGAGTTCTGCAATCCGGGCTGCACGGGAGAACCCCTTTGTAAAAGCAGTGGTTCTGCGGATCGATTCCGGCGGGGGATCCTCAATGGCCTCGGATATTATCGCCCGGGAAGTAAAGTTGACCACAGAGGCGGGCAAACCGGTAATCGTATCCATTGCAGGCGCCGGTGCTTCAGGAGGCTACTACATTGCTGCCTACGCAGATACCATTATAGCTTCCCCGGTCAGTATAACCGGGTCAATCGGCGTGTACGCAGCTTTTCCCGAGTTCAGCGGGCTGCTGGAGAAATACGGAGTCAGAACAGATACTGTGGAAACAGCACCAAACGCAGGCTTCTTCAATCCCCTTACTCCTTTCAGCGAGGAGCAGACTGCGAGAATAAAGGAATCAGTAGATTATATTTACGATCTTTTTCTTCAGACCGTGGCCGACGGCAGATCCATGGAGAAGGAGAAGGTTAACGAATATGCCCAGGGAAGAGTATGGACAGGGCGCCAGGCACTGGAGCGGGGACTGGTAGACCAGTTAGGAGGTCTCTTCAGCGCTATAGAGACCGCCGCTGAGAAATCCGGAATCAATGGTGAATACATGCTGGTAGACTACTCCTACCGGGATGTTCCCTTTTCAATGCGCATGACAGAAACCCTGTCTGCACCGCTTCAGAATATGGAATCACTGGCTCAACTTCAGAAATTAAACAGAGCCGCAATGATATATTCCCTGATGAAGTCGGAAGGAATTCTGCTTATGGAACCCCTTGCTGAAGAGGAATAGCAGACAGGCTATTAAAAAGATATAGACGGAAACCGGGCTCTACTGCTCTTTGCGGTAGAGCTCCAGTACCAGATTAAGATGCTTTTTCATTCGGTCCGAAGCCTCTTCGGGCTTTCCGGTTACAATGGCATCGTATATCTCTTTATGCTGATCATACAGCTCGGAAGGATTTTCCGCTCGCTCCAGAACAAGATGGCGCCGCCCCTTGATGCTGATCTCCAGCAGGGTGGTTACGAACTCGGCACTCCGCTGCAGCACAAAATGATCGGCAATCTCAAAGATACGTTCATGAAACTCTATGTCCGCTTTGGCACTGAGATCGGCCTTTTCTTCAATAACCGCCCGTTTCATCCGCTCAATCGGTTCCATCAGGTAGCTGGCTTTAATGGGAGTCATCTTTATGGCCGCAAGCTCCGCAGCTTTCAGCTCCATGAGAAAGCGAAGATCCAGCAGTTCGAACGCAAGGCCCTTTCTCTCTACAAACAACGGCGCCAGAGTACTGAGAAAAGGAATAATATTCAGCTCGGTGATATACGAACCACCGCCCCTGCGGGTCTCTATGAGTCCCACAATCTCCATAACCCGAAGTGCTTCTCTTACGGATGCCCGGGAAACCCCGAACTTCTCGGCAAAGTCCCTTTCCGGGGGCAGTCGGTCTCCCGGAGCAAAATCCTGGTCACGGACGGAGTTGATAATATCGGAGATAATCTCTTTATAAACCTTTTTCACGCTTTCTAATTTCTACCTTGAAGCTGCCTGGAGCTATTGGTCGCCGAGTTCCTTAAGCTGGTCACGGATACGGGCGGCACGTTCGTACTCCTCCCGTTCCACTGCATCGTGCAGTTCCCGCTCCAGCAGATCCCGTTTACTTAAGGAACGTTCCTGTATCTGATCCAGTATAGCATTCAGATGCTGAATTGCCCTCAGCTTTTCAAATTCAAAAATGGGACTTGCAACGCCGCTCATATTTTTGACGATTTCCGCCGTATTTTCAAGTCGTTTTCTTGCTGATTCGGCGTTCCCGTCGTTTAAATCAAGCATTGCACGGGAAACTGCATTAACCCGGAGGATATACGGGCGGTACTGAAGCAGGGCAACCCTGTCCTCTCCAGGGTAGTGTTGTTCAACAAAGTCACAAAGAGCAAGGTTATGATCCGTATCCCTGACGGTACGGCTGTACTCTCCAATCTGAAAAAGAACCAGATAGCGCTGATAAAAGAGCATCCCTTCGCCCTGAAGCAGGAGAAACTCATCCGCTGTCAGCTCCCGGGAATTCCCCTCCCCTTCAGACTGGGCCAGACGGGAGCGGCAGAGATCCAGGGCCGTATCATACCCATCGGGACAGATCCCGTCGGGCCTCCCTTCGAGCTCGATCTGCTCCACTCCCAGAGGCAGCCGTACCTGCATAATCTCCCGGCCGTCAATGGTCGTAAGCATGCGCACCGTATTCTCGCCATCAAATTCCCAGTCGCGTAAAAAACCTGTTAAATCTGCCAGCACAAACCGCCCCCTTACCTAGATAATACTCATAGAGATTCAGGATGCAAATTAATTGCCCCGGAAGAGCAGAAGCGGTATAGTAGGCATGTGGAAACTTATACAATTGTACGCATGGAGCACCTGAACCATCACGACAACCTCTTCGGCGGTCAGATGCTCAAATGGGTGGACGAATATGCCTGGCTGGTGGCAGCCAAGGAGTACCCCGGATGCCAGCTGGTTACCCGGGCCATGGACAAGATAGAATTCCGCCACCCCGTACCTGTAGGATCAATTCTTCGCTTTGATGTAAATGAAATACGACATGGACGAACATCCCTAACCTATAACGTGGATGTCTGGTCTGACGAGCCCGGGGCGAAAGAAGAAACCCTGGTGTTCAGCACCACTGTCACTTTTGCCTGCGTGGACTGTAACGGAAACAAGGCTGAAGTGCCTCCCCGGATGGGCGAGAAAATACCCGGGTGTGTGGACTAGGCTACTCTTTCTTGCTGCTTAACCAGCGCTGATCATCCAGGGTAAGTCCTCAGCTTCTGACGCGCCCCCTCACCCCGGCCCTCTCCCAGAGGGAGAGGGTGGTTGAGAAGTGAAGGCTTCTATCGCCGTTATAAAGCCAACTATATTCTGTAACACAGTATTATTCGGAAAACGTAGGACAGTAAAACCGCTGGATCGTAAATAGTCATCACGATGACGATCTTTCTCTTTTTGTTCCGGATCCAGGTGTATTCCACCATCAAGTTCAATTATCAGCTTGAGTTCATTGCAATAGAAATCAACGATGTATGAGCCGATCTGATGCTGCCTTCGGAATTTAAGCCCCTTGATATTCCTGTTTCTCAAAACCTGCCAGGCCAACTTCTCAGCTCCGGTCTCCCTCCTGCGTAATACCCGCACAGCATCCAGCAAGTAGGATTTATTTACCCCATCCCGGTAGTGCATCCTCACCTCCTGTTTCTATCCCCCCTCGCCCCCTGGGAGAGGGGTCGGGGGTGAGGGTTGGAAGAAAGCCGGTACAAGCGGCCAAAACTAATGCACATACCGATAAGAACCAAGATTACGGCTGTTTACTTCAAAAGATCCGAGATTCTTGTAAAAATTGGTTATTTTCTTGCTGCTCAGATAGCGCTGTTAGTGAAAGCACTTTTTATACAATTTTTGCAAATAATCATTCTCTCTGGATTCCGCTGAAAAGGTATTCTAATATATAGAAATATACTTTCCGGCGCTCCCCCTCACCCCGGCCCTTCTTAAAAAAAAGGGAGAGAGTGCAATTAACACCTATCAACATCACTGTATATAAGTGGTTATACAATAACTATCTGATTAGAAAAGTATGAAATCACTGCAAAGCCAGTCTTCAATATATCAATTAATTTGCTATGATAACAATTCTCATTTATAATTACTCATCAATTAATAGGAGTTGACTTATGAAAAATTGTCCTTTCAAAATCATCCTCCCTCTAATGATTGTACTTCTTTTGTTTTTTACAAGCTGCAGTGAGGGTGGTTCAGGTTCATCAGGATCCACAGCCGAAGACGGTACAGTAACCGTTGAAATCTTAACCAGCCCTAATGGTATTACCGTAACTTTCGGTCTTTTTGCTGATGGCGCCGATCCCCAGACAGCAGATTTCCTGGCAGCGGGTTCCGGAACCGGAACAGGCGGGACTTTATCTGTAACACTTGAAGCAAGTGATGGAGCCGGAGGAACAACAGGTTCAGCATGGACCGGCACTGGCGGAACTTCATATGATATTTACATAATCAGCGATGAGGATAGCAGCGGAACCGAATCAGGCCCCTCAAGCGGTGACTATTATCTCGAAACATCGGTTACTGTAGACGGCAACACTACAGTAACCAAAACTTACAGCAGCGATTTTACTCAAATATAATATTCATTGTACGCTCTTCGATATTTATAAAAGCAGCCGGGAACTTCCATACCGGCTGCTTCTTTCATCCCATCACGGTAGTGCAACCTCACCTCCTATTTCTATCCCCCCTCGCCCCCTGGGAGAGGGGTCGGGGGTGAGGGTCGGATGGAAGCCGGTATAAGCTGTCAAAACTAATGCACATACAGAAAAGAACCAAAAATTATGGCTGTTTACTTCAAGAGATGCGAAATTATTGTACGGATTAAACTACTCTTTCTTGCTGCTCAGCCAGCGCTGATCATCCAGAGCAAGCATCTCTTCAGTAAGCTTCCTCAGTTTCTGCCGCAGAATAAAAACACAGTCCGTGTCCTTGCCCCTGCCCTGCACAATATCTTCCGCCAGGGCCCGGCAGTTGGGGGCTCCGCAGGAGCCGCAGTCCAGGGAGGGCAGATCTTCGGAAAGCGCTTCAAGGCGTTCCAGTTTTTCCAGTGCCTGCATGGGGTCATCATCAAGAGCCATTACAGGGTTCTCTTTTACCATGACTTCACCGTCCACAATATCATGACCGAATTCAGGCATGCGGGCTTCCGGAATTTCACCGGCCTGTTCCGCTCTCAAAACAAGACGGGGACGGGCGATAAAGGGATTTTCCACCTGCAGCGCACCGCCTACACAGCCGCCGGGGCAGGCCATTACCTCGATAAAGGTAATACCTTCAACATTGCCCTTATCCACCCGTTCCAGCAGCAGAGCTACATTACGCAGGCCGTCAACGGCGATCCCTTCCCCGGGGGCAACTCCCCGGCTTTCTCCGCCGCTTCTGCCCCAGAGGATACCGGTTTTACCCGCCCGGGGAGCAATTGAGGCATCGCCGATTTCCCGCACAACGGAAGCAAAGATATCCCGGACGGGAACAGCTGCAGCAACTGCGGTATCTCTGGAAAAAAGAGGATGGTTACTGTCGGTTATTTTTGCCGGACAGGGGGTAAGAAACACCGGCGAAGCATCGTCCCCGTATTTCTCTTTCACCATTCTGGCTGCAACCTCCATGGGGGAAGGCAGAGGGACAAGATGGGGCAGAAGTGCCGGAAAACGGACCTCCATAAGGCGTACAATGGCAGGACAGGAAGACGAAATTACCGGCAGGGGAATATTTCCTTTTTCCAGCACTTCAGCAGTGGCCTCAGTTACCAGCTCTGCCGCCAGGGCAACCTCTGCAGCATCTACAAAACCTATTGACTGCAGTGCCCCCAGGAGGGCTCCTGTGGGGATTGACCGTTTAAACTGTCCGTAAAAACTGGGAGGCACCAGGGCAACCGGCTTGGGAAGAGCCAGGGCCTCTTCTGCAGATATTGAGTGGACCGTCTTGGCATGATGGGGGCAAACCCGGATGCATTCCCCGCAGTCTATGCAGCGCTCTGTCATAATATGAGCTTTTCCGTCCCTCACCCGGATAGCTTCTGTGGGACAGGAGGTAACACAGCGGGTACAGCCTTTACAGCGCTCCTCCAGCAGAGTTACCGAGTGACGGGTCATTCAGCTCCTCCATTGAGAATAACCGTAAAACTGACTGTTGTACCTTCACCGGGAACAGACTTCAGGGTAAACAGATCTGTGGATCGCTTCATATTGGGAAGCCCCATTCCTGCTCCGAAACCAAGTTCTCTGACATACTCGCTGGCAGTGGAGAACCCTTCCTGCATGGCAAGATCAATATCGGGAATCCCCGGCCCGTTATCCTTTAAGACAGCTTCAATACGGTCGGTGGCTATAACTATCTCCGCGGTGCCTCCGCCGGCATGCACAGCCATATTAATCTCCCCTTCATACAGGGCAACAGAAAATCGGCGGACATCTTTCTGGGAAACTCCCAGCTGCTGCAGAAGTTTTTTGACATGTGTTGAAACTTCACCTGCTGCATTCATGATATCGGGAGAAACGGTATAGCTCTTTTTCAACGAGATTGCTCCACTAAAATACTATTTCGTATACAAACATAGCACTGCGGAAGTATACCATGGCTTTTTTCAGCCCTCAAGCAAACAATTACCCCATTGTTGCAATATTGCTACACCGGCGATACTCTTAATCCAGGAGCACAACAGTGACAGCAGCAGATATCCTTAATTTGCGTACAGGAATTTTCGCCCACCGGGGCAATTCAGGCCGCTTTCCCGAAAATACCCTGCCTGCCTTCCGCAGCGCCTTTGAGATCGGCTGCCCCATGGTGGAAACAGATGCCCACCTGACCGCGGACGGCAGGATAGTCCTCTGGCACGATGAATATACCGGCCGTAATACAGAAAAGAATATCAGGATCGAGGATTCTACACTTGAAGATCTTCGCTGCCTGGATGCCGGGTACAGCCACAACGAAGCATCCGGTTTTCCCTTCAGAAACCGCGGACTCTACATTATGACTCTTGAAGAACTCCTGGAAGAGTTTCCCGACGGAGTATTCAACATCGACCTGAAAAGCCGCAACACCGAAATAGCCGACAGATATGCAGAGATTCTGGCACAGCACCGGGCCTGGAAACGGATAATCACCGGCAGCTTCAACGGCCCGGTACTCAAACGCTTCCGCCGTAATGCGCCGGAATGTATAACCTCCATGACCCCCATGGAAGTGCGTACCGCAGTAGTATTCAACCGGCCGCCCCTGTCATTGACAGCACCGGGACTTAGCCGTCTTCTGAAAGGCAGACTTTTTCAGGTACCGGAGTTTCACGGGAATCTGCGGGTGGTAGACAAACGGCTGGTTCAAAGCTGGGGAAAAGCGGGAATTCCTGTGCAGGTCTGGACGGTTAACGACCCGGACAAGGCGAAGGAATTGTTCCGCCTGGGAGTCCGGGGCATTTTTACCGACTATCCCGAACCGGTAATGGAAAGCCTGAAAGGCTTTGATCCGGATAAGGTAGAGCTATAGGTTTCCGATGGTAGCCACCATCACGGCCTTGATGGTATGCATCCGGTTTTCCGCCTGATCGAAAACAACTGAATTGGCGCTTTCAAACACCTCATCGGTCACCTCCATGGCGTCCAGTCCGTACTCCTCTTTTACCAGTTTGCCTGTATCGGTCTGAAGATCATGAAAGGAAGGCAGGCAGTGGAGAAAAAGCGTATCCGGATTTCCCGTCATAGACATCATTTCCGCAGTAACCTGATAGGGTTTCAACTGACCAATCCTTTCGGCAAACTTTGCCTCTTCTCCCATGGAAACCCAGACATCGGTGTATACCGCATCGGCCCCCAGTACTCCCCGGGGAATATCCTCGGAAAGTTCAATCTTGGCGCCCGTTGCGGCTCCCAGTTCCCTCATCTCATCAACCAGAGACTGTTCGGGAAAAAGCTCTTTGGGTGCAACTGCGGTAAAATCGATACCCATCTTGGCACAGCCGATCATCAGCGAGTTACCCATATTATTGCGGGCATCCCCCACATAGGCAAGCTTCATCTTTGACAAGGGCTTGGGAATAAGCTCTTCCATGGTCATAAGGTCTGCAAGAACCTGAGTGGGGTGATACATATCGGTAAGGCCGTTCCAGACCGGTACCCCTGCATTGGCCGCCAACTCTTCAACTGTTTTCTGCTCAAAACCGCGGAACTCTATTCCGTCGTACATGCGCCCGAGAACCCGGGCGGTATCCTCGATGGATTCCTTCTTACCCATCTGGCTGTTCGTTAGAAAAGTTACCCTGGCGCCTTCATCAAAAGCGGCAACTTCAAACGCGCAGCGGGTACGGGTGGAAGTTTTTTCGAAAAGAAGAACTATATTGCGACGGTAAAGCAGGTCTCCCGGTATACCGGAACGCTTCTTTCGCTTGAGATCAAGGGAAAGATCGAGTAGATAGCGGATCTCCTGCTGAGAGAAATCCTTGAGAGTAATAAAATTGCGTCCCCGCAGATTAACCGGCATAAGTACCTCCCTGACTGATACGTCGAAAGAAAGTCGAAAGTTCGAAATAAAGAAGTAGTATAATCAGAGAGAAGCGGGAACGGCAAGGGAGAAAACCCGCTGGTATAAATATCGCATTGAGAAAAGCTCTTTCCCTTGTAAATTTCACCAGTCCGGACTATGGTTTAGAGGTAATGGATACACCTACAAAGCTCTATTTTACCTATCAGGATATTCACAGGTCCGTCCAGGAACTTGCGAAGAAAATCCAGACGTCCGGATTCAATCCAGACCTTATTGTTGCTATCGGAACCGGAGGATTTATTCCTGCCCGGATACTCAAAACCTATCTTGACCTGCCTATTTTAACGGTAGGACTTAAACTCTACGGCCCGGATAACAAGCCGGCCGAGAGTCCTCAGAAGATTCAATGGATTGACGAAGTTGAACAGAAGCTTACCGGCAAGAAAGTTCTCTTAGTGGATGAGATTGATGATTCCAGGGTTACTCTGGAATACTGCCTGCGGGAACTGCTCTCCCACGACCCCGAAGAGATAGCTGTTGCGGTTATTCACAATAAACTGAAACAGAAAAACGGAACCTACCCGGAAGAGATCAATCAGATATTTTTCGGAGAAGAGATTGAAGACCACTGGGTGGTCTACCCCTGGGATGCAGAGGATATTGACGCCCACGACAGGGAAGCAGCGGCCTCCCTATAACTTCAGCGAGGAGCCTGAATGGACGAGACCATTTACAGCACTTCTCCCATAGGCAAGCGCCTTAAAGAGATTAAAAAAGGTGAAAACTACTGCCTGCTCTTCCAGGGGAAAAAGATTCCCCTGGTGGCAAAGGCTTCAATCGGAAGGGACAGGGAAAACAGCATCGTTATTGACAATCAGCTGGTCTCCCGTTACCACGCGGAGCTGCACAAGATCAAGGCCGACTATTACATCCGTGATCTGCACAGCTCCAATGGGACTTTCATCAATGGAAAAAAGATTAAGCCCAACAAATACTATAAAGTTGCCGTCCACGATACCATAAGCATTGCAAATGCAGACCTGAAAATAATCCTTTAACGCTCTCCCGGCCTGTAGGGTTCCCCGAGAGTTGCGGGGGCATTCATTTTACGGCGCCCTCCGGAGGTAAAGCCGTAGGCAAGCAGGATAATAAGAGTTGTCAGATAGGGAAGCATAGCCAGCAGATTGGGACTGATTCCCCTGGACTGCAGCATATACTGTAGAACAAAGATTCCCCCGAAAAGGTAGGCACCCAGAAACGCCCGGGGCGGTTCCCAGAGGCTGAAAATGGTCAGAGCAATTACGATCCAGCCTCGGCCGGCCACCATACCCTCAATCCAGGACTTACTGTAGGCCGTGGACAGGTGGGCCCCGGCAAGACCGGCAAACATGCCGCCCACAATAACCGCCGTGTATTTATACAGCCAGACCTTGATCCCCTGACTTTCCGCCGCCCGGGGATTCTCTCCCACCGAACGGAGGTTTATACCAATGGTGGTATAGCGTAAAAGGAACCAGACCAGGAGCCCCAGAATAACGGAGAAGTAAAAATAGGGATCGTGCTGAAACAGCACCCTGCCCAGAACGGGAATATCTGACAGCAGGGGGATTTTTACCGCGGACATTTTTACCGTAAGAGGCTTACCGATAAAAGGCTTTCCCCAGAGGCCGGAAAGCCCGATTCCCAGCATGGTAAGAGCAAGGCCGGAAACCGTCTGATTTCCCCGCAGGGTAATTGAAACAAAGGCATGCAGGGATGCAAGCAGACCGCCGATACCGACAGCAGCCAGCATACCCAGCCAGGGGTTTTGTGTCTGAAAGGTAACAATAAACCCGGTAACAGCCCCCATGGCCATCATTCCCTCGACACCGAGATTGAGAATACCCGATCTTTCACAGATAACCTCCCCCATGGTTCCCAGCAGAAGAGGAGTTCCCGCAACAATTGTACGTATAAGAATGGAGATAATTATCTCTTCCATATCAGCCTACCTTCTTTCTGATTCGCAAGCGGTGCCGGAGGAAGAACTCTCCGGTAATAAGAAAGGTGAGAATCAGACCGTTGAAAATCTGTACTGTCGCCGCGGGCAGCCCCAGGGACATCTGGATCGCATCCCCGCCGACCACAATTCCGGCCAGGAAAAACCCCGAAATTATTACCAGTAACGGATTAAGCCTTCCCAGCCAGGCAACAATAATACCGGAGAAACCATAACCCGCACTCAGGGTTTCGGGATAACTCAGGTGATGATGTATGGTCGAAAGCTCTCCGGTCCCCGCAAGGCCCGCAATACCGCCGGAAATAGCCATAAGCAGCAGGCTGGTTCTGAAAAAATCTATCCCCGCATAGCGGGCAGCTTCGGGGTTCTCTCCGATAACCCGAACCTCGTAGCCGAAACGGGTACGGAAAATAATAAAGGCCAGAATACAGGCCACCGCAAGGGCAAGTCCCACCAGAAAAGGCGAGATCCTTGAGTAGGGAATCAGCTTGAGAATAGCCTGAGGCGGAAGGTCATCGGTATAGGGATAGCCGTACTTGGTGGTACCCTTCCATGGTCCCACAACCAGAAACTTCACAAACTCTGCCGCCACATAATTGAGCATCAAAGTTGAGATTACCTCGTTTATGCCAAAGCGTATCTTCAGAATGGCAGGAACCATTCCCCAGAGGGCGCCGCCGACAAAACCTGCGGCAAACATTATGGGTATGATAAGAATCGCCGGAAGAGCCGGCCCCCAGTGCAGCCCAACCCAGGTGGCACAGATGGCGCCGGCCAGAATCTGGCTCTCTGCACCGATATTCCAGAACTTGGCCCGGAAGGCCAGAGCAAGACCGGAACCGACAAGAATCAGGGGAATCGCCTTGGTGACAGTCTCCTTGAAACCGAAGAAGCTGCCGAAAGAGGCGGAAAAAATGCTTCCCAGCGCGAAAAACGGGTTAATCTGCTTTATGAGGAAGACCAGCCCCACTGCGGCAAGCCCTCCGAGGAGAGATGTCAAAAGAACGGTAATCTCAAGTGTCCGGGATACCTGCTCCCGGGGGACTACTTCAATCCTCATCACAGGCCTCCTCGGTGGTGTAGGAACCTGCACCGGCCATCATCATACCGATCTTTTCAAAATCACAACTGCCGGGCTCAACTACCCCCATAAACCTTCCTTCATAAATAACCGCAATACGGTCACAGACCATAAACAGTTCCTCAAGATCTTCTGAAACCAGCAGAATGGCACCGCCGGAATCCCTGCGCTGAACCAGCTGGGTACGGATATATTCGGCAGCCCCCACATCCAGACCGTAGGTAGGATGAGCGGCAATCATAAGCACCGGATTGGAAGAGATTTCCCTCCCCAGTATCAACTTCTGAATATTTCCGCCGGAAAGATTCTTCATGGGTGCGTTGATTGAGGGTGTGGAAACCTGAAACCCCTTTACCAGCTCTTCCGCATGGGTCCGGATACGGGGATAGTTCATAATATTGCGTATTGAATAGGGCGGCACATGATGGTGCTTCAGTACGGCATTTTCATAGAGAAACAGGTTGGGAACAATGCCGAACTTTATCCGCTCTTCAGGAACATGACTCATTCCCCGGTCGTGCAGATTTCGGGGTGAATTATTGGTAACATCTGCGCCCTCAAGCAGAACCTGCCCCTCAGAGGCCTTGCGCAGCCCGGTAATACACTCCACCAATTCCAGCTGACCGTTACCGGAAACACCGGCAATGCCGAATATCTCATTTCTTCGTACCGCAAAGCTGACACCTTTTACTGCGGGCATCCCCTGATCGTTACTCACCTTCAGGGAGTTTACCTGAAGAACAATCTCGCCGGGAGCAACATCCGCCTTGGGAAAGGAATCGGCCACCCGACGGCCCACCATCATGCGGGCAAGATCTTCGGTGGTAACATCCTTGATCTCAGCCTGCCCGGTAACCTTGCCTTTGCGCAGTACTTCCACGCGGTTACAGATCTTCATAATCTCATCAAGCTTATGGCTGATAAGTATTACCGAATGACCTTCGGCACTCATTTTTTTAAGTATTTCGAAAAGCTCATCTGCTTCAGCCGGGGTGAGCACCGAAGTAGGCTCATCCATAATCAGCAGATCCGCATTACGAATAAGGGCTTTGAGAATTTCCACCCGCTGCTGTTCTCCGGCGGAAAGTTTCCAGACCGGTGCATCGGGATCAACGGAAAGGCCGAACTGTTCACTGAACTGTCTGAGCCGCTCCTTAACATGCTTCCGGGGAAAGAAAAAGGGTACATCCTCCATTCCCAGAATAACGTTCTCAACCACCGTATGCTTCTGCACCAGCATAAAGTGCTGATGAATCATGCCGATGCCTGCATTCATGGCATCCCGGGGTGAGCGAAAATTGACAGGAGCATCATTTATGAAAATGGTGCCGCCATCCGGCTTGTAAAGACCGAAGAGGATATTCATGAGGGTGGTTTTCCCCGCACCGTTCTCCCCCAGGAGCCCTAGAATCTCTCCGGCTTTCAGATGAAGCGAAACATCTTCATTGGCGGTCACTCCGACAAAACTTTTTCCAATATCCCGCATTTCCAGCGTCCGGATCCGTTCCACTTGACTCCTCCCTTCGGCCAGCCTTAACCCTACCAGATTTTTTCTCTCTGTGCCATAAAAAAGGCCCGCCGGGTTAATCCCGGGCGGGCCTGTATGTTCTAAACCAGGAACCCTAATCAGCTCTTGGGTACGGGAGTGGCGAAGTTATCCACCTGGTACATCATCTCCGCAAAAAGATGAGGAATAGATGCAATTTCACCTTCAGGAACAGTTACATTTCCATCCTGATCCATGATCGGTCCGGTAAAAGGATCAAAATCATTCCGACCTGTCTTCATCTGGTCATAACGTTTCATAACCAGATCGTATACAGAAATTGAACCGAAATCCTTGTTGTCTGTTGAAATGCCCTTAAGCTCATCCACAAATGCAGGATTGATTTTCTCGTTCCATGATGCACCAAGCTCAACGGCATTCTGATCCATAAGCCAGAGGAGATCGTAGTTGTTCATGTCTCCCAGCTTGTCGGCCTTGTAGTCTTCAAGCATCTGTTTGTAGAGAACACCCCAGTCGGTAAGCTGACCGGAAACAACCGCGTCTTCGCCGTACTGCTGCATGGGGCTGTAGTGGCTGAAGGCATAGACCATTTCACCTTTCTCGGTATGCTCCTGGGCTACTTCAATAACCGTGGGGGTATCTTCCGTAAAGGCAAGGGCATCACAGCCTTCGGCAACCAGGGCTTCGGCAGCTTCACGGGCATCATCGGGACCGTACCATGCATAGGTCCACTTTACATGAACTTCTGCATCGGGATTAACTTCCTTGATTCCAAGGGCAAAGGCATTCATGTGGCGGAAGAGTTCGGGAATGGGGAATGCCGCAACATAGCCGATTTTATTGGATTTGGTCAGGGCTCCGGCCATAAGACCGTTCATGTAGTAGATCTGATACATATCGCCCATGTAGGTTCCCAGATTGGGAGCCCGTTTGAAACCGGAACAGTGGAAGAAGGTGGTGTCGGGATACTTTGCAGCTGCAGCTACAGTATCATCCATATAACCGAAGCTGGTGGTGAATACGATATCCACTTTCTGCTCCTGAACAAGGCGGTCGATAAACCGTACAGCGTCTCCCTCGGGAACACTTTCCACGGTAACAGTCTCCAGCCAGGGGAGTTCCTTTTCTGCATAAAGTCTGCCCTGATCGTGGGCATAAGTCCATCCGTAGTCACCGGCGGGTCCGATATAAACAAAGCCGGCTTTAACTTTTTCCTCTGCCGGTGCAGCCTGCTCGGGGGCAGCCGCCGCGGGAGCCTCTTTCTTCTGACAGCCGGCCATAAACAGCACAGCTACAATGAGAAGGGCGAGAAGAATCTTTTTCATCTGCATCACTCCTTGTGATCCTGCTAGTTGATATACGTTTTACGGTACTTAAATCCTATTCCCATGTCAACGTTTCTGCTTTCAGAATCACCAAATTGGTGCAGAATTCTCATCGCTGTTTAAAAATCTCTATAAATTCCCCAATATAGATGCTCTCAGGATAGAAGATCCTCGGCACTCATTGCCCGGGAGTTAACCACCCCCGGGAGCCTTCTACGGTTGAGCCGTATAAGCAGCACATAAAAATGCCGCAGCAGGGAATTGAACAGAATGCGGTCGATGAGCCTGTATGCTGAACGTCCGCGCAGGGCGGTCTTTGCAAACTGAAGCACAAACAGACCGCCAACAGAGCGTTTCAGGGGAAGCAGTGAAATACGGCATAAACCCTCATATTTTGCATTGAAAGCCGGAGACAGCACTGAAAGCTGTGCGGCTGCATCTGACGGATCATCGGCAGTAAGAGCTTCCTGGGCATAGGCGTACACGGTAAAGAGATCTTTATGATACTCCCCGTCGTATTTCAGGTTAAGATTTTCAGCAATATTCTGCATTTCCGCCAGAGCCTTTTGTACCTTTTTGTGTTTCAGCTCACAGCGGGCGCCTGTGGAGCGGATAAGAATCCGCATTACCGGGCTGACACTTATGGTATCCCAGAATACATGAACCAGGGGAGGAACCCGCATGCGAAAGAAATAGCGCCTTTGAGCTGCAAATCCCCGGATGTACAGCACCCTGAGCACCAGGAAGTCAGCAAGCTTAAGAAACCGGCGGAACTGCAGGGATTTTTGCTTCAGTTCTTCCCCTGCCAGCTTTCTGTCCTTCAGAATAAAACGACGGAGAAATTTGGAAGTTGATTTTTTTATTCCCTGATTATAACGGAACATGCGGATAGTTACCCAGGTATTCAGCTCATTCCAGATGGATGAGCCCTTCATAAAGGTATAGTTGCGGAAACCGGACCAGCCACCGGTCTGGCACCACACCTGGATACCGCAAAAGTTAGGGTGATCCTTTATTTTCCGGTGGAACTGCCGGTATTCCCAGCCCACAAAAGAGGGGTAGGAACCGAATCCCTCATACTCCCGCCGGGTCTGGAACTCCACAATGAACTTAACCTGCAGGCCACGGAAGTTGGGACTGAGCCGCAGATAGCGGAAATAGTCCGACTCCCCGTATTTGAGGGAAAGAATAAAACTCTCCGAATTAATCCCGCGGATAAGCCGGTTAAGGGTTTTCCGGTTCCACATGATATCCCCGATTGCGTAGGCGCCGGGAGACCAGATACGGAAGATCATCGTTTTTTCGGCTGCTTCAAACACGGGAAGCATCTCCCGGATAAGCCTGTTACCCTGGGAAGGGGTGCGGATAAGCAATTTTGAGTGGAAAAAGCCTTTAACATCCACCCCGTCGGCTTCGCCCATGCGGAAGATTATTCCGGAAACATCGGGGTACATGCGGAAAAAACTCTCAACAGAGACCTTGAGCAGCCTGAGCTGTGACTCAAAATCGGAAGGGACATTCTGTTTCAGGTCCGGATTGGAAAACATTATGTCGCTGGTAATAAACACCCGGATACCGTTTTCGACCGCAAGGGTAATAAGCTGCCCCAGCCTTTTGCGATACCTGAAAATATTGCTGCGTACCGCATCGGGATAAAAAGGAAAATCAAGCATATAGCACAGTTCATCCAGGGATACAGAGTTGAATCCATAGGCTTTGATCTTCTTCAGGTATTTTCCATAACGATCCCGGATGTCCTTCCAGGTTTTTTTGCGGATTATGCCCTTTTTTCCCTGGTTCTCCAGACGTGCGTAGGGAACTTTTGACCAGTTTATGGTGGACTTCAGTTTACCTACAAAAAAAGGACTGGTACTATCTACAAGGAATATTCTTTTCTCTGCATCTGCTGTCATCGCACAAAGGGTAAAAGAGAAATGTTAAATTTCGGTTATTTTTCCGCCATAAGGAGGTTATCATGGCTGTAATTCTGCCAGTTTCCGGCACAAACGAAACGTATACCATCAATCCCACAAAGATTGTCGCAGTGGGGCTTAACTACCTGGAACATGTAAAAGAGAGTCACGTGTTCGAAAAGGAGTTTGGAAACAAACAGGGGAATGCAGACCTGGACCTGCCGAAGGAACCGGTACTTTTTGCAAAAACCCCCAATGTCCTTATTGGACCCGGTGACGAGATTGTTATTCCCCGTTTTCTTAAAAGTTACAATTTTGACAACCTCAGAATAGACCACGAAGCGGAGCTTGCCGTAATTATCGGTACCGGAGGGAAGAATATTCCTGAAGAGGAAGCATTGAATCACGTTTACGGCTACACCTGTTTTAATGATGTTTCGGCCCGTAATATACAGAAAAGTGATAAATCCGGCTGGTTCCGGGGAAAATCCTTCGATACCTTCGGCCCCATCGGTCCGGTAATTGTCCCTGCGGAGCAGATGAAAGACCCCCAGACAATGAAAATTACAGCCAGAGTAAACGGAAAAACCGCACAGGATTCGGACACCAGTCTGATGATCTTTTCCGTGGCAAAGATTATCAGCTACATAAGTAAAAATGTAAGTCTTGAGCCGGGAGATATTATTGCAACCGGCACTCCCTCCGGCGTCAGCCCCCTGAAAGACGGTGATACCGTTGAAATCGAGATCGAAGGCATCGGTATTCTCAAGAATCCGGTCAGAGAAGAATAGAAAAACGAACAGCGAATCAAATGGAGAGAGAAACAGAATGAATGTACTACTGATCAATGGAAGCCCCCACGAAAACGGGAGCACCCATCGTGCCCTGACGGAAGCTGCAGGAGAAATTGAAAAAGCCGGCATTGAAACAACCATGCTGCATATAGGCAAAGAGGGAATAAAGGGCTGCACCGCCTGCTCGGCCTGTGTAAAAACCGGCTACTGCAAATACACCGACGATGGGGTAAACGAAGCAATAGATATGCTCAAAAAAGCAGACGGCCTTATTGTAGGTTCACCGGTCTACTTTGCCGGTCCCAATGCCTCAGTCTGTGCGTTTCTGGACCGCATGTTCTACATGAAAACCACACCCTATGCCTTCAAACCCGCAGCGGCGATCTCCAACTGCAGACGAGGCGGAAATAGCGCCGCCTTCGACCGGCTGAACAAATACCTGACCTACGCCCAGATGCCCCTGGTAACCTCCAATTACTGGAATGGCACCCATGGTATCAAGGCTGAACAGACAGAGCAGGATGAAGAAGGACTGCAGACAATGCGGGTTCTGGGCCGGAACATGGCCTGGCTGGTAAAATGTCTGGATACAGCAAAAGCTACTGTGCCATATCCGGAGCAGGAAGCAAAGGCAAAGACGAATTTTATCAGATAGCATTTTTTATGCTTTTTTAGAGGGCGGCGTGTTTTGCCGCCCTTTTTTTGTGGATTCGAATCCACAAACTCCTTAATACCCACTATTTTGAGGATTAAATTCCTCAAAATACAACATTTACTGCTATCACAGAAACTGCGAGGCCTTAAAGTGCACTGGTACCCCCCCCCGTGCCGACGATGCAGGAAAGCCGCGCCTATTGACACCTAAAATCCCGGATTGTTATGATGCACTTATACCACGTTGGAACAAGGAGGCCTTCCATGAACAGAAGCGCTTACCCCAACATATGGAACGCCGGCTAACCTCTTTTAGAGGAGACCGGCATAATATATAGCCGGTTAACCGCATTTATGCAGGAGACCGGCATTTTTTATGCTTCCCCGCTCCCGATATCCCAGAATGCCTGAAGAGCCTTTGTCTGAAGACTGCCTTTGCGGGCGCACATTCCCACCGAATAGGCTGTGAGAGGCGGTTTTACCTTAAGAGTTTTCACCTTTCTTGCCACAGGGCTCTGCTCGATAACCAGCCGGGGGACCACCCCTACACCGCAGTTAAGGCTTACCAGGGCAAGAATCGCCTCATTACCGGCAACTTCGGCATAAACCCTGGGAGTCTCCCCCTGTTCCCGGAACCAGCGGTTTACCCGCATACGCATAAGCCCCCTCTCCGGCAGAATCATGGGAATTGTCGACCAGGGGACAGGATTCGTATCAAGGGCCTCCCGAAACTCCCAATCCTGACGGGGTGCGACAAATACCAGTGGGGTGGTTGTCAGTTCCCGGAAGAGCAGGCCTGAAGGCAGAGAATCGGGACGGGCTATTACCGCCATATCCACATCGCCTGAACTGACCGTACCTACCGCATCGGCGGCTACACCGGTCTGAAGCTTTATATGAATTCCCGGGTATGCCTCCCGAAAACGGGAGAGGATGGAAGGAAGCACGCTGTAACAGGCAGTAACCGAGCAGTAGATACGTATTTCCCCTGTGAGCTCCGCGGAATGAACGCCCCGGCGGAGCTCCTCCCAGCCCTGCACGGCGCTGCGGGCATATTCGCGGAAACGCCTGCCGGCTTCAGTCAGCTGAACTCCGCGGCGGTCCCGGTTGAAAAGGGGTTCTCCGACCTCATCTTCCATGCGCATAATGGCGCGGCTCAGAGCGGAGGGGCTGATATTACAGGCCTGACTTGCCCTGCCGAAATGGAGAGATTCCGCCGCAGCGAGGAAGAATTTCAGTTCGTAGATATCCACCCCTACAGGCTATACCGAAGACCTTAAGCTGTACAGCGGTACAGCTGAGAATCAGAACCGGAGTCCAGCCCCTAATGAGGGCACAATACTGAAGGTTCCCCAATAGGTGAGGCTTCCAAAAGATGGATCAGCATGCAGCTTAAAAAGATCATAGGCCAGCTCTATTCCACCTTTCAGAAAGAGATTTTTCGTCAGTGTATAGTGCAGCTGACCATCCAGCCCCAATCCGGCACTAAGAAAACGGTAATCTATTCCGGCAGCAGAATATTCTTCATACACAACATGCAGCCCGGCACATAGAAGAAAGGCTGTGTCAGGACCCTCTACAACATACATTCCCGGGCCGGCAAGTATATCAAGGATGACCCCTGAGTCTATCTCTTCGGTGTTACTGGCACCATACTGGTCCAGCTGCAGCAGCATGGGTACAGCAATACTGACATCGGCAAGAACCCCGTATCTTTCACCGGAATAGAACGAGACGCTGCCGCAGGTGCTGGTGGCAGTGAGGACCTGGTCATAGGTCCCGCCGGTCCACGTTTTTACCGTCTGATCCAGCCCAATACCGACACTTACAATGGTTTCAGCGGAGAGAATCCCGGACAGTACGAAGAACATCAATAGAGGGAACAGCTGTTTTTTATTCATTTACTTACCTTGTGTGTATTTATTATCTCTTTTTTCTCTGCATATCAACGTATTTGCGCAGTATTAGCATGGAAACACATTTATGTATAGATTTAGCTGGAGTTTGCAAGCATAACATTTTTTTATTTACCCGAACATTTTACATCAGCATACAGCTGAATATACTGTATGATAGAATAAGCAGTAAAAAGACAAGGATGGGGAGCTCCGGTGGCAATCGACATACGGAAGATTATCGAGTCCATACAGAATTACGAGCCCGTAGGCCTCACCGCCTACAAAGCATCGGCATCCTCAATCGAAGGCATCGGCAAAATCCTTGAGCTCTACCTCCGCAGAATTCATCTACAGGACTACTATTTTCAATTTTTTTATGCCGTCCGGGAACTGGTGGAAAACGGCAAAAAAGCCAATCTTAAACGGATCTACTTTAAAAACCGCGGCCTTAACCTGGACAACCACGACGAATACACCTCGGGGATGGAGGGCTTCAAAGACGAGGTCTACACCAATATACAGCAGTATGAGGAGCAGCTTAAAAATGAAGGGCTGTATGTCCGAACCAGTTTTGAGGTAGACCAGGAGCATTTCTACATTACCATTGTCAACAATGTGCTTATTTCACCCGAGGAAGAGGAAAGAATCAGGGAACGGATTTCCCGGTCAAACACCTTCGACTCCGTTGAGGAGGCATTTCAGACAGTCCTCGATTCATCCGAAGGAGCAGGGCTGGGCCTGGTAATGCTGGTACTCATGCTCCGGAAGATAGGTCTTGATAATCATGCGTTTTCCATCAGGGGTATTAACGAAACAACCGTAGCCACAATAAAACTTCCCAGACATGATCTTTTCGTCAGACAGCTTAAAGAGCTGACAGAACGGATAGAAAGCGAGCTGGAACTTATTCCCCAGTTTGATGAGAACATGCGCGCACTCCAGGAGATGATTAAAGACCCCGAGATCAATTTCGCAAAAATCGAGCGCAGTATAAGTGCGGATCCGGGAATGGCAGCGGAGCTGCTGAAAATGGTAAACTCCGCCTCCTTCGGAGTTAACCGGAAGGTACAGACCATTCAGGAAGCGGTAAAACTGGTAGGACTGAAAGGTATACGCGATCTGGTGACAGCCTACGGAACGGTTTCCCTGGTAACAGAGCGCTACGGCGAAATGAAAGATCTCTGGGAACACAGCCACCGCGTCGCCGTCTTTGCCGCAGCCCTGGCCCGGCGGTATAACCTGAAAGGTATTTACGAGACGGTCTATTCAGCCAGTCTTCTCCATGACCTGGGCAGGGTTCTGGTCGATTTTCTTTCTCCCGATCTCTTTGACAAACTCCGCCGCTTCAGTGTAGAGAAAAAGATGCCCGCCGAGGAGTTTGAACGCTTTGCCCTGGGAACCCACCATGCGGAAGTGGGAGCCCAGATGGCAGAAAGCTGGGATTTTCCTCAAGGTATAATTAATACAATCAGGTACCACCATAATCCAGAAGCCTGCAGCGGGGCGGACAAAGAGCTGGTTTACACCGTTTATTGCGCCAATTTTCTTGATGATCTCGACAGAGAACATGCTCTCCTTGACCATATGTCCGCTGAGGTTATAAACACCTTTAAACTGCACTCAGAAGAAAAAGTAAACCAGCTTATAGTTGAGATGAAGCTGGAATATTCACGTGTACTGGAGTTAATATGACCATTGTTAAGGTACATCCCGGGATCTGTGGAATGATCTCAACTATTAAAGCGGTAAGCGAAGATGGGCAAATGGTAAACCTGGAGATTGAATCTGTATGCCCCAGCATCACGGCACTGAATGAAGCGCTGAAGACAGTTGATGCATACCAGGTCTGCTTTGCCAAATTTTCAGCATCCCCGGTGTATCAGGCTGCGGATGAAAATTTCAAACACGCAGCCTGCCCGGTACCGGCGGCAATTATAAAAGCCATTGAAGCCGAGGCAGGCCTGGCACTGGCGAAAGATGTTTCTGTGGTAATAGAAAAGGAATGATCCCGGGAGCAATTCCCGACCTTGGGCTTCTGCACTACCTGCTTCTGGCCGGGGGTGCTCTTTTAGCGGGTTTTGTAGACTCCATTGCCGGCGGGGGAGGAATTATCACCCTGCCCCTGCTGCTTTCAGCTGGAATCCCTCCCCACTTTGCCCTGGGTACCAATAAAATGCAGGCCAGCTTCGGCAGCCTCACCGCATCTCTGCGCTACCGTCACGGCGGACTGGTCTCGTTCAGACGGGTGAAAACAGGCATATTTGCAACCTTCATCGGTGCAGGGATCGGAACCCTGGCAGTCCAGCATTTGGATGCGGGCTTTCTCCGCACGGCACTGCCGGTTCTGCTTCTGGGAATATTTATTTACATGATATTCAGCCCGAAACTGGGAGAAGCAGACAAGGAGAGCAGGCTGCCCGTTCTGCCGATGTTTATTCTCCTTGGACTCAGCATAGGATTTTACGATGGCTTCTTCGGACCCGGCACGGGATCCTTCTGGACCTTGGCTCTGGCACTGATAGGTGGCATGAACCTGAAAAAAGCCACTGCCACTACCAAGGTTATGAACCTGACCAGCAATATTGTCTCTCTGGCTTTCTTTGCAATGGCGGGAACAATAATGCCGCTTTTAGGGCTGGTAATGGGAGGCGCACAGCTGACAGGAGCCTGGTTGGGGACGCATTTTGTTATACGACGGGGAACCGGGTTTATCCGGATATTTTTTCTGATTGTTGTAGCTGCTACTATTTTAAATCTGCTGGTACAGCGGTTTTTTCAATAAACCGCCGCTTTCATGGAGTCCATGAACCCGGCATAGACGAGACCGGATCCACGGACCCCATAGTTCGGGTATAGGAAATAATCAATAGGTTCCTTTTTCTATAGTGCCGCCCTGAACAATCTGTACACCGCCGCTGGTACCGAGCCGGGTGGCTCCCGCTTCTATCATGGCAAGGGCATCCTCATAGGTACGTACCCCCCCCGCAGCCTTTACCCCCATCTCGGGGCCTACGGTTTTGCGCATAAGCTTCACATGTTCAACAGTCGCCCCATGGGTGGAAAAGCCGGTAGATGTTTTAACAAAATCGGCACCGGCTTTTTTTACAATCTCTGAAGCAAGTACTATCTCCTCTTCTGTAAGCAGAGCAGTTTCTATTATCACCTTGAGGAGTGCTTTGGTACCGCAGGCCTTTTTTACCCTGCGGATGTCATCTTCCACCCAGGCAAGTTCCCCGTCCTTGAGGCGGCCGATATTTATAACCATGTCCACCTCACCGGCTCCGGCAGCTACGGCCTGCTCTGCTTCAAAGGCTTTTGCCTCAGTGCTCATGGCCCCCAGGGGAAAGCCTACAACACAGCAGACTTTTACGGATGAACCCTTAAGGTTTTCCACACAGCGGGAAACCCTGCTGGTATTTACACAGACGGAGCAGAAATTATACTCCTTTGCCTCACTGCACAGGACATCAATCTGTTCTGCCCGGGCATCTGCTTTCAGCAGGGTGTGGTCAATGTAAGCTGCGAGCTTTTCGGGAGTTATTTCCATACAAATCCTCCTCTTATTCTTTTCATCTCTTATAATCTCTCGTTATCTATTCAGGTCTCTATTCGAGATTTTTTACATAAATCCGTGAGTTCCGTTTACGGTCATAGCGTTCCCGTTTTTCCGCCGGGATTGAATCAAGACCGCCTTCTTCAAAACCGAGGCGCTCAAACCAGTCCGAGGTCTGGGTGGTAAGAACAAAAACATTCTTCAAGCCCTCGACACGGGCAGTTTCCACAAGATAGGAAACAATCTTGTAGCCCAGTCCGAGACGGTCATAACGGCCGTCTACCGCAATGGCGGCAATTTCGCCGGAACCATCCGGGTAGCGATGCATGGCACCACAGCCGTGTACGGAAGAGTCCATTTCGTAGACCACAAAATCTCTCAGATTCTTTTCAAGATCCGCACCGGTACGACGAACCAGGATTTCGCTGGAAACAAAGGGCTCCATTATGCGAAGAACATCGGTAATATCCTCAACCTCCATGGGCCGTATGGAATCATAGTCATTACCATGGACCATGGTTCCCACACCGAGATTTGAAAAAATCTCCTTGAGAATCACCCCTTCCACACGGCCGTCTACAATATGCACCCGGGGCACACCGTTACGGCAGGTATCGCAGGCAAGCCGAATATAGGGAAGACGGCGGTCGCTGCTGTTCTCATTACTCTTTAGAAAAGATTCGGCGGATTTAAGATCGAAGCGGGAAATCCGCCCTTCCGGGGTATAGGTGGCACCTTCGGGAAAAGAAAAATCCTGCCCCTGAAGTCTCTCCTCCGGCAGCAGCAGAAAAAGTTTTTCAGCCTTCAGCTGGGAAGCGGTAACCCGGGAGAGTTCATTTGAGCTGATATTATAGGGTGAGCCTACACTGCTCCAGCCGATGCAGGGGAGAATGGGAATAAGCCCCTCGTCAAGAATCCTGTTGACCAGAACAGTATCTATTTTTTCAACCACCCCGGTGGAACCGTAGTCTACCCCCCGGAGAACACCCATGCTGCGGGCCCTGACCCAGTTGCCGATAACCGCATTGGCGCCGTTGGCAGCCAGAAGGGTCATTATCTTGTTGGAAACGTCAAAAGCCGCCATCTTGATAAAGGGAATAGCCTCGGGACTGGAAATCCGGATACCGTCATGAACCTCGGTTTCAATGCCGTAACGCCCGAGAACCTCATTAATGCGGCCGGAAGCTCCCGGAATAATTACTGTGCGGATACCCATACCGTGAAGGAGAGCAAGGTCCTTCACCAGTACCGGAAAAAGAGGATGTTCCGCTACCTCATACTCAACCTTGAAAACAAAGGTCGCACCGGAAAACCGGTGAACATAGCTGAACACTTCCCTGATGAGTTCTACATGTTCTTTGATATCGCTGCTTTTCATCATATTTATGCTGCTGAATTGTACCATATCTGCCCCTCAATGGGTACAGCGGAAACTGCTGCCACAGGAATGTTGCATCGAGCTCTTTTGCCTACCTTTTTGTAGCAGATAAAAAAGCGGAAAATAGACCATAAAATAGATATTTCCGTATCTCCTTATCAGAAAGACACTTATATCGATGCTGAAAATGTGTTTCATGATGGCATATTAATTGCATATCTATTTATGCCATGAGCATCACTTTATCTGTACGGGATGGGCTGCAAACCAGCGTTGGGGTGGAGACGGAATTTCTTCCTCTCTACTCAATCAGGGAACGGTCTATTATCGGCCTCGAAGCACTCTCGCGGGGATACGCAGGCATATCAGCGGAAGAAATTCCGCCTGCAGAGCTTTTTACCCGGGCACGGGAAGAGGGGCGGGCCGCGGAACTTGACCGGCACTGCCGGCAAAAGGCCATTTCCACCTATGCAGGCCTTGCCTCGACTCAAAAAAACAGCCCGCTGCTGTTTTTAAATATATCCAGCGATGCGGTTCTGGACAGAATCACCGACTCTGAATACCTGCGGGATATGATGACGGAGAACCGTATAAGCCCTGACCAGGTGGTGCTCGAAATAAACGAAAATGAGATTGAAGATATAAACAGTCTCTCATTTTTTATTAACTATCACCGCAAGCAGGGTTTTCTTATAGCCCTGGATAATGAATCACCGGAAACATCCAATCTCTCGCGCATCCCGATGCTCAAGCCGGATATCATCAAAATCGACCAGACCCTGGTTAACGGAACCGGCAGAGGCTACCATAAACAGGAACTCTGTAAAGCCCTTATTCAGCTGTCCCATCGGGTAGGAGCCCTTACCGTGGCAGTGGGAGTGGAAGACGAGTCCGATGCCCTTGCCTGCCTGGAACTTGGTGTTGACCTGCTCCAGGGTTCATACTTCAGCAGCCCCCTGAAAATAGAGGAGTACAGCCAACTGCCGGAAGAAAAAATCTTTTCACTGGCGGAACATTACGCAGCCATAGCCCGGGAGCGCAGGGAGCATGAACAGCTTCTGGCGGAAACACACCGGGAACTGGCTGAACGTCTTACCGAACGGCTGCAGGGAAAGAAAACAACAGATTTTCCGGCTATCCTGAGAAGTTCCCTGCGATCCACCCGTTTTGCCCGTTGTGCCTACATTGTCGACAGCCGGGGAAAGCAGGTTTCCCCCACTATTGTGCAGAGCGGATTCACCAAAAAGGAGCATCGTCTGTTTAAACCTGCTCCCGCCGGGACCGACCACAGCCTGAAAACATACATTCTCCGCAGGGGAGAGCTCGCTTCAATTTACATAACCGAGCCCTATATCTCCAAGGCAACCGGCGATATCTGTATAACCGCCAGCCGGGGTTTTACCGGCGGGCAGGAGGAAGAGTATATCCTCTGCATAGATATTGACCATCGCAGCCGGGATGAAGACTGAACATTTGCACTAATTTCAATTGCCCTCTATTTGAATTTTCATCTTGAGCCCCCGCCCTATATGATTTAGAGTGAATCTGTACAGAACGACCATGATAAGACAAAAGATAAAGAGGCCGGTATGGATACCAGTATTAATTCCCGTATTTTCGCCATGCAGCGGAATGAGGTTACAGAACACCAGATATATACACATCTGGCAAAGATCCTGAAAAAAGACCCCAATGCGGATATCCTCAGGAAAATAGGTAACGAAGAACAGGCTCATCACGATTTCCTGAAAAAATTTACCGGCAAAACAGCAAAGCCGAAATGGTTCAAGGTCTTCTTTTTTGTGGTGATAGCAAGGATTCTGGGGCTGACTTTTGCCCTGAAACTGATGGAAAAGGGAGAAGAACAGGCTCAGGAGATCTACGATGCCATGAGTACGGAAGTCCCGGAGGCAAAGCGTATCATTGCCGATGAGGACAAACACGAGCAGGAACTTCTGACAATGCTCAAGGAAGAGCGCCTGGAATATGTCGGGTCAATTGTACTGGGACTGAACGACGCCCTGGTGGAACTGACAGGAGCCCTGGCGGGCCTCTCTTTTGCACTGCAGAATACCCGGCTTATTGCCGTGGCGGGGCTTATTACCGGGATTGCCGCCTCATTCTCCATGGCCGCCTCGGAATATCTCTCCAATAGAACTGAAGGAAACTCCAATGCAGTAAAATCTGCCGTCTACACCGGTATTGCCTACATTCTTACCGTAGCATTACTGATCATGCCCTATCTGCTTATAGGAAATTATATTCTCTGTCTTACGGCAACCATGATAATCGCTATTCTGATAATCTTCTTCTTCAACTATTACGTAGCCGTCGCCAAAGATCTGAAATTCTGGCCTCGGTTTACCGAAATGGCAGTGCTGAGTCTCGGTGTTGCAGCCATATCCTTCGGTATCGGTGTTCTGGTGCGCAATACCATAGGAATCGACCTTTAATTTGCCTTACCCGGAGGTACTTGAATGGTAGAATGGGAGGATATGACCCCGGAAGAGCGGGACCGTTTTATCTATCTCTCTCTCACCGAAGATGCCCTGAAAGCGATTGTCATGATTATGCAGCGCAAACACGGCCCGGATGTTTCAACGGAAACAATTATGCGGTATGCCTTTCGCATAGCCCGGGACCGAATGACCCCGAAACATCTGAAAAAGAAAAAATCTCAAACTCCGGAAAAGGAGTAATTCAGCCGGACAGTCATGCCGTCCTGCTCCAGTGCCGATATTTCCGGCAGTGCAAGATCCTGTTCCTGGGCTGTTATCACCGGAAATCCATATACCCGGTTCAGATAACCCGGATGTTTACCCCGTTCCCTGTAGGCATTGATAAACCCGTCATGAGCATCAAGGCGCCGCCGGTTAATTGAACTGCCTTCATTTTTGTCATTCTCCGGGTTAAACCGGCTTAATATTTCCCCGGGAATCTGTTCTGCAATATCCGCTTCAAGTTCAGTTCCGACGAATGAGCGGCCTGCTGCGGCGGCCGCAAAGGCGGTTGTTCCTGTTCCCAGGAAAGGATCCGCCACCAGTTCGCCCTGGAGGGAATACATATTGATCAGCCGGTATGCCAGTTCCAGAGGAAAAGCTCCGCTGCGGTCTCTGACTTTGCTCTCCGCCATTCTCTGCCGGGAACCGGCAAGATCCCACATATCGGAAAACCACAGGTTACGCTCTTCCCAGAAATATGCGCTCCGTCTGCGTAACGGCCCATCGTTACGGGAAAAAATACGGCGGCTTCCTTTACGGAAAATGAGAATATGTTCGTGCTCAAGGGTCATATATGCCCCGCCGGGAAGCATCCCGGATCCCATGAACTTGTTGGGTGCATTAGTACTTTTACGCCAGATTATTCCGGGAAGCGCATGAAACCCGAGCATGGAAAAAGTACGGCTTATGCGGGCGGCATTGGGATACATCCGGAACACCCCGTTCATCGTACGCAGGGCATCTCCGATGTTGATACAGGCGATGCCTCCGGGCAGAAGCAGTTCCGCAACCTCCCTCCACACACCATCCAGAATCTGATGCATAGCCTCAAAAGCACTGTCACCCTCTCCGGAAGCAAGATATCCGGCGATACTGCTCTGCTGGGAAGAAAATGAGGCGTCCCACATTTCGATCATAGGATAAGGAGGTGAAGTAACCACCAGGGAAACTCCACCGGGAGCTTCCCGACCAAGGGTCTGTGCATCCGATGAAAGGATCCTGATTTCTGTGGACAGCCCGGAGGCGGAAGTACTCATCGGGTTGGGATTGTACCACAGGGAACTTCCAGGTAAAAGAAAAACAAAAGGAAAACATCACCATTGTCCGCTACTGACGTTTATTGTACACTGAACAGTACCGAAAGTAGCAGCTTGACCAAGGAGGACCTGGATGTCCGGGGAAGAAGGCAAACTGATGACCCTCAGTGAGGTCGCAGGATATCTGCAGGTGGCAGAGAAAACAGTAATGCGGATGATCAACAGAGGAGAGATCCCTGCGGTAAAGATCGGCAGCCAGTGGAGATTCAGTCATTCCATGATAGACGACTGGATTCTTTCCAACATGCAGGTAGTGCCGAAAAACGACATCGCCAAACTGATGGAAGAGCAGCACGACCTGGTACCCCTTTCCAGGCTGGTCCAGATTGATCAGGTGATTATGAACATAAAACCCGGCAGCAAGCGGGAAATCCTCACTCAGCTTATCGCCCCGCTTATTTCACGGGACCAGATACGGGACGAAAAAGCATACCTTGATATTCTAATGTCCAGGGAAGAGATGATGACCACCGCAATCGGGTCCATTGCCTTTCCCCATGCCCGCAACCCGCGGGAAAACGAATCGGCAGAACCCCAGATTATTATCGGAATATGCCCCGAAGGAACAGACTACGGATCACTTGACGGAAGCCTTACCTACCTCTTTATGCTCCCCTTTACGGACAGCGAGATAATTCACCTGAGGCTTATGGCAAAGATGGCAGGACTTTTTAAAGAGGGCGAAAATGTTCGCAAGGTGCTCTCGGCGAAAAAGCAGGAGCATGTTGTCGGAGTACTGATCGCCCTGGAACAGCAGGTCAGACAAGATCCCCGTAATAGTTGAAGCTGCTTCCGCCGGACTCTTCTGCACCGGCCATGCGGTAATCAAAACATGAACAGGTTCCGGGGATTGCCGGGAGAGACATTACCTCCCGGGGATAGATCCGGGTAATCCCCCGGCTGTCTGCAGGTTCTATGAGAAAGCCGTTACCCCGGTCATCCCTGATATTTCCTTCCGCAGGAATAGCAGCACGGGTAACCAGCAGAACCGGCCTGCCGAAGCGGTAGACCTCCAGAGGAAGGGGAGAAGAATCCCTGAGAGTTAGAACAGCCGCTTTCTCAAGCTCCGGCCAGGCCTGTACCCGGCGGACACCCCAACGCCGCATCAGTTCAGCGCCTTCGCTGTTAACCACCGGCAGTGGATAGGCTGCAGTAAGCATGCATTCATCGGGAGATATCCCTGATTCTTTCAGCACACCCTTCAGCAAAGGAAACTGAAACAGCGAGGTAAGCCTGTACTGCCGGCATCCGGCCGTCAAAAGCTCCTTCAGGCGTACTTCAAGCTCAGGAAGGTCGGTTTCCGCACAGAAGGGGGGAAGTTCGTATTCCAGGTTCCCGTCCGGAACCTTCCCGGTATCCGGCGAGAAAACAGGCACTACCAGACGGCCCGTTTTTCCCTGGCGCTGCAGGTTCTCAGCATCAGCTAATCCATTTACCTGGAGTGCATCTACTTCTCCGGAGCAGTCCGCCGGAGAAAAACCTCCCCAGCGTATACTGCTCTCTGCTGTCTGCAGCTCTGCTTTAGAATAAATCTCAGAAAGCCAGGACCAGAACTCCCGGCGCAGCTGCTTCAGACTACTGGCAGGAATAAAGGGATTACCCGAAATCTGTATTTCTACACGGCCTGCCTCAAGCCTTTCATTACGGGTACGGCGGAACTGCTCTTCCAGTGCTTCCCGGGACAATGGAGCACGGGATGCAGGATTGAAAGGTCCGCCTCCATCCCAGGTATGGTGTCCCGCAGCGCTTACCTTCAGTCCGGAGAGGTCGACAACTATGTCCAGGTCAACCTTCCGGCTGCGAACATAGAGAGGCAGACTGCCCCCCTCAATGCGCATTCCTTTTCTGCTTTCGCCTATTTTAAATACATTTCCCGGAACCCTTACCGGCAGGGGACATTCCAGGACAACCTCTGTGCCCCCCTCTGCAGAGGGAACCCGGCCGCCACCGGTGCGGATGGACCGGACCGTAAAGGCAGCGCCCTCCCCGCCTTCCATGGGCTGAATTCGCAGCTTGTCCCCCAGGGCGACTGCGGCTTCCAGCAGAACCGTAACACTTCCTTTTTTCGCCCCCACCGCTTTTCCTGAATATTGGCCGGAGATTCCCGCCGAATCCGGCTGAACAAGGGTTTTCATATCCTCAGCACTGCTGAATCCCCGGGAGAGCTCCCGGCCGAAGGTTCCATTTAAAAGCGACTGCGCTTCCTTCCGGGCCTCAGCTTTTTCCGACTCTTCCGCATCAAGCAGGGTACGGTAGGCTTTTACCACCCGGTAAATATGATCCGGCTGCTTCAGGCGCCCCTCGATCTTCAACGAAGCAATACCGAGCCTCCGGTACTCATCGATAAGATCAAGGGAGCCGAGATCCCGGGGAGAAAAGATAAATCCCTTTTCTCCGGATTCTGCACCGCCACCTCCGGAAGATGATTCCATTTCATACCGCCGCCGGCATGGCTGCTTGCAGCGCCCCCGGTTACCGCTCCATCCTCCCAGCCAGGAGGAAAAGAGACAGCGCCCGGACAGGGAACAGCACAAGGCGCCGTGGATAAACACTTCTACTTCCAGGCTTGACTGCGGCATTATCAGGGCAAGCTCATCAAGGCTAAGCTGCCGCTCCAGAATAACCCGGGAGAAGCCAAGGTTTTCAGCAGATAGAATGCCGGGAGCGTTGTGGATGCCCATCTGGGTTGATCCATGAAGTTCTATATGAGGGTAATTGCGGGAAAGAAAGGCAGCGACACCTGGATCCTGCAGAATCAGGGCATCCGGATCAAGCTTGAGAATATCTTCCAGGGTCTCGATAAAAGCTTGAGACTCATGCTCTTTAATCAGGGTATTGAGGGTAATATAGAAGCGCCGGTTCAGCGATTTCGCCCGGGCGGAGAGACGGGAAAGGTCTTCGAGGGAAAAGTTGACCCCCATTTCACGGGCGTTGAATCTGCCGACACCGCAGTAAACTGCATCGGCGCCGGCAGAGTAAGCCGCCAGTGCGGCAGAGAGGGTACCCGCGGGGGCAAGAAGTTCGGGACGCGAAGCAGTTACATACATACAGTTGTTACTGCCCCGCGGATTGCGGATTAAACGCTGAGACTGCCTTTGAAATAATAAACCCACGCTCCTACCGCAAACAGAGCCCAGAGAATTATAAAAAGAATTCCCGCTCCGTTCATCAGTCCATTCAGCTGACCAAAAAGAGTAATAAAGAAAGCCAGGGTATCAAGGATACTGAAGGAGAGCATAACATTGCGGATAGTCAAAGCAGCTTCACTGCGGGCAGAGAAGAAACTGATCAACGCAATTCCCAGAAAAAATGCTCCCACAAGCTGCAGCAGCATACTGCCGGCTCCGGCTATCTCCAGACCGAACCAGCCGGCGGATACTTCGGGAAGAAAAAGAAACAGTACCGCAAAGATTAACGATATTACCGCCTTTACGGATAAAAAGACATAAACTTTCATGGTTACTCCTTAAACAGCATAAGATCCCGGATGATCTCTATTGAGTGCCTAATAATTACCTATTATATACACTTATCCCTCTGGAATGGAAGTATAAAATGAAGCAGCAGAAAAGCTACTTGAAGTACGAATTCACTACCTCTATAATTTAAGCAGATGAAATCTTTCCGCAGCTATATAAAAAATCATCTGATTTTACTGTCTGTGCTGGCCGGGCTCTTTCTGGTAACTCTTGTGGTACTCTTTTTTGTGGAAAAAGAGACAAGAAGTTCCACAAATAATCTGAGAACCCAACTGGGCACGATAAATCAGCTGGTCGCCGCGACCCATGAGGTGACAAGGACAGGAACTCCGGAAACCCGGGCAAACTTTAACCGCGCCGTTACAAGCGCCAGGGAGAGGCTCCCGCAAGGAAGTTTTTCAGATGAGATTGAATCCGGACTAAGGATACTGCAGACTAATGCTGACCCGGAGAAGAAATACTTACTGATAAATCCTCTGGGAACACTGGCCAGAGAGTTGAGCAGCAGATACTACTCCCTTCAGAGAATACACAATATGGTATTGATAGGGTTTGGAAGTATTCTGACATTCCTGCTTCTGTTTGTGCTTATCCTGACATTTCAGATACACCGCGAATACAGCAGATATGTACTCAGAACAGGAGAACTGATGGGCTCAATCAGAAATCTGCTTGATTCCGAGGAAAGAATAGACAAATTTTCCCCCCGCTGGCAGGAGGAGCTAGATCTTCTCAATGCGGCAGGGGCAATAGAAGAAATACACCGGTCGAATCTCGAACTATCAGAACACCCGGTGTACGGAACGCTTGAAGCTTTTATCCCCAAAGTACGGGCTATTCTATCCAAGAGTGTCCCCTGTGATAGACTTGCTGTGGCTTTTATAGACAATAGTGATCATATTATTGCCGAATCAGCTTCATCCAACCTCAAATCTGCATACCTTGAACCGGGTTTTGTCAGCCTTATAAGCGAGACCTCCCTTGGGGAGATTCTGGAAACAAGACAATCCCGTGTAATTAATGATCTTGTTCACTATTATGAACACGTTCACCAGTCCCTGGCAACAGAGTTGATTCTTCAGGAGGGAGTTCAGTCGAACCTGACAATTCCTATTGAAATTCGGGGTAATATTCTGGGATTTCTCTTTCTCTCCTCGGTGGAAAAGAACGCCTTTACTCAAGAGCATGTAAAATATGCAGAGAGGGTTTTAAACCTGCTGAAACAGAACCTCTTCTTCCACTACATTATCCAGCAGATTGTAGCCCAGACAACCAGCGCCTTTGTTTCACTGATGGAACGAAAAGACAATGAAACCTCCCTGCATATTACCCGGATGTCATCATATTCCTATGTCATTGCCCGGGAACTTACAAAGTCTGATTCAAACGTCAGCCCCATGCTCATACGGGAGATCTTCTGGTTTGCCCCTCTGCATGATATCGGTAAAATCGGCGTACCCGATGCTATTCTTCAGAAAAACAGCGGCCTGGAGCTGGATGAACGCAAGATTATTGAAGAGCACGTAACAATCGGTCTTGAAGTAATCCGGAGCATGAATAAGGGAATAAACAACATTCTTGAACTAACCATGCTGAATACCGCCGAGAATATCATCGCAAGTCACCATGAAAAATATGACGGCACCGGTTACCCCAGGGGCCTTTCGGGAGAAGAGATACCGATAGAAGGGAGAATTATCGCCCTGGCGGATGTTTTTGATGCACTTACATCAAAAAGACCCTATAAAGAAGCCTACCCCATCAGTAAAGCCCTAGAGATAATCCAGAGCTCCATAGGCACCCATTTCGACCCAAGGGTTCATCAGGCTTTTCTTGAGGCAATGCCGGAAATACGAAAAATATACAATCGCTATAAAGAGATTTAGCCCTTACTCGCGACAACTCTTGCAGACGGTATCCACAAGTTCAAACTCAATGGTGCTATGGTTGACGCCCAGAGATTCAAGCTCGTTCTTCAACGTCTGTTTTATCTTTTCCATCTCTGCCAGATTCATATTATCTTTCAAAACCACATGGGCACTGAAGATATGCTCCCTACCGTCTATGGACCAGAGATGGGTATCGTGGACATCCGCAACACCCGAAGATCCCCGGATGGCGGTACGGATCTGCTGCAGTTCAAGATTCTCAGGGCTGTACTGAAGAAAAACCCGCAGAGACTCCAGCAGTCGGGGAAACACCCGGGTGAGCACAAAAAGCGTTATAACCAGAGAGAGAACCGGATCGAGAACAGGAATGTCTACGAAAAAAAGCACAATACTTACAATCAGTACGGCAATCCAGCCCAGGGCATCCTCAAGCAGATGGAGCATAATAACCCGCTGATTAAGGTGATCGCCACCTTCCTTCTTCAGACGGACAGCGGCTATCAGGTTTACCCCCACCCCTATAATAGCAAGAGGAAGCATACCTTCAGGCATTACTTCTTCAGGGTGAAGTATTCTCTGAACCGCCTCACTGATAATAAAAACAGAGCCTGATATAAGCACCAGAGAACTGAAAAGGGCCCCGAGAACAGAAAAACGGCGGTAGCCGAAGGTCAGTTTATCGGAAGACCCCTTCCGTGAAAGACGTTCCATAATCCAGGAAAAGCCCAGAGCTGCTGAATCTCCCAGATCATGGAGGGCATCACTCATAATTGCCACACTATTGGTAAAAAGACCGCCGGCGAATTCTATAATAGCGAAAATCAGATTCAGAAAGAAAGCCGCGCCGACTCCCCCCGATCCATGGTGATGGTGGTGATCATGGCCGTGATGATCATGATGGTCGTGTCCCATTGATGCCTCCATTATACCCCCCGGGGGTATAATGGATACAAGCTACTGAAAGAACCGGAAAAAGTCCAGTAAAAGGAGGAATATGGCTGTTATGCCCGGATTCTGCGGATTCTCCGCAGCCCGGATCTGACAGCAAGACTGAGAACATAGAGGGATCCACTGACAAGTATGGTGGTTGCGCCGGCAGGAATATCCAGAGAATAACTGACTGCCAGGCCGGTGACATTGGCAGCGGCACAAACCAGAGCACCGAAAATCATCATGGTCCACAGATGCCGGGAGAAAAGTCCGGCGGTCGCAGCAGGCAGAGTCAGCATGGCAATGACCATAACAATGCCCACACTGCTCACCATCAGAACTACGGTCACCGCCGTCAGGGTTACCAGCAGAATAGTAAAGATCCCCGTGGGGACACCTCGAGTCCGGGCGTAGGGTTCATCAAAGCAGACAGACTGCAGCTGTGGATAGAAGAGAATAATAAGAACCACCACCACAATGTTCAGCCCCAGAATGAGAAGCAGATCTCCCCGGCCGATGAGCAGAATATTTCCGAAAAGATAACTCATGGGATCCATGTAGCCCGGAGTCTTTGATATAAAAATCAGACCTATAGCCATACCTACCGCCCAGATAGCACCGATTATGGTGTCTTCCCGCTCGGCTGCGTAAAGGTTTACCGCTGCAATAATCCAGGCAGCCAACAGAGCTGCAATGGTCGCACCGGTTAAGGGGCTCAGCCAGGAGACTTCATGTACAACCTTGAGATAGAGGCTTGCGCCAAGACCGGCAAGAGCGGCATGACTGACAGCACCGGCAATATAGCTTATGCGGCGAACAACCACAAATGTCCCGACCATCCCGAAGGCTGCGGACGAGACAATTCCCGCAATCAGGGCATAACGGATAAAAGGAACGGCAGGATTCGAAAGAGCAGCAAAAAACTCAGCCATGTGCAGCTCCGGTATGTTCGGCAGAACCAAGCTTGATATCGTGCCGTACGGTTTTCACACTGTGTCCATAGGATGCATGAACCAGCCCCCCGGCAGCCTCTTCCGCAGGATGTTCTTCAACTTTGCGGTTTACACAGAAGATCCTGTCCGTAAGCCCCGACACATAGCCGGTATCGTGGGTTACCAGCATCACCGTGCGTTCCCGGGAGAGCTCCGCCACCAGAGAAAAAAAGCGTTCACTCATAAAAACATCAACATTGGCTGTTGGTTCATCCAGGAGCAGAATGCGGGGATCCCCCACAAGGGCACGGGCAATAAGCACCCGTTGTCTCTGTCCACCGGAAAGTGCGGTAAAAGAGTTGCCCTTCAGATTAACAATATCCACCCGTTCCATGGCTTCAAGCGCATGCTTCCTGTCTTCCTTGCGGTAGAAACCAAAGCGGCGGTGAAGACGCCCGGAGAGAACTACTTCTTCGACGGTTATGGGAAAACGCTCGTCAAACTTTGCATATTGAGGCACATATCCGACGGAGGCACGGCTCTCCTTCGGGTCCCGGCCCATCACCAGCAGTTCTCCTTCTGTAGGTTCAATAAGACCCAGTAGCAGCTTGAGGAGAGTACTCTTGCCCCCGCCGTTAGGCCCGACAATGGTAACCATTTCGCCCGCATTGACAGTAAAGTTTACTCCGCTCAAAACCTTCTGCTCGTCGTAGGCGAAGCCAAGGTTTCTGGCCTCTATCACACAACAGGGCTGTATGGCAGTCATCGCTTCAGCCCCTCGGCAGCCTCGCGGCCAAGGGCCTGCATGGAGGCAAAATAATCCTCAGAGAGAGGAGCCACCGGTACAACCGCTCCATGAATGGCATCTGCAACCGCCCGGGCAGACTTCTCGGGAAACTCTGGCTGCACAAATATCAGCTGAACCCCCTCTTCCAGAGCATGTTCCACCACCTCTTCCAGCTGGGCGGGAGAGGGCTCTTTTCCGCCGGTCTCAATGGCAGCCTGCTCAAGGCCATAACGGTCACAGAAATAGCCGAAAGCCGGGTGATATACAAACAGTGTTTCTCCCGCAAAGGGAGCAAGAAGATCCGTCAGTTCCGCATGGAGAGAATCGAGCTCTGAAGCAAAATCGGCAAACCCTCTGCGGTAAACATCTTCTCCTGCAGGATCAATCCGGATCAATGCATCCCGTATTGTTTCCGCCTGAATCTTTACCAGCAGCGGATCCATCCAGATATGCGGATCCGGAGCTTCTTCCTCATCCTCATCATGCTCATCTTCTGCCGAATCCTCTTCCGCTGCTTCTTCATCGTGGGTATGGCCTTCAATATGGCGCTTTTCAATTCCCGCATCCGTAGGAACTATCTGCAGACCCGGGAGAGAAGATTGAATGGTGGGAATAAATGCGTTCTCAAAAGCGACTCCAATGGAGAAAAAGAGCTTCGCCGCACCAAGATCTACAATCTGCCGGGGAGTCGGTTCGTAGGTGGCAGGACTTTTTCCCGGGGGAACCATCACTTTCACATCCACTCTGCCCCCGCTGATTTTCTCCACAAAGCTTTTCTGCGGCAGAATAGAGACAAATACACTGATTTTACCTGAAGCGTCATCGCTTGAATTATTCCTGCTGCAGCTGCCCAGGATTAAAACAAAAGCGAGCAGAGGCAAAAGGGTAATGGCAGTTATAATACTGATTCTTTTATGTTTCATATCTTTCATATTCCTGTTACTCAGCATGCTGCTGGTAATCACAGTAAAGGATGTTTTCTCCGCAGCCGTCGGCACAGCGTGCCACTTTATGGTGGGCGGAAAATGCCTCCCAGTGCTCACGCTGAGAAGGCGAAAGAATACCGGTTCCCTGACAGAGGGGACAGGTGGAATCCAGAGCTGACAAAAGGGCCCGCCGGATAAACTCCGAGCGGTTCGGCAGTGCATGAAGCAGTTCGGCAAGCTTCTCATCCGCTTTGAAGCTTACAAC
Source organism: Marispirochaeta sp. (assembly GCA_963676835.2). GTDB lineage: Bacteria > Spirochaetota > Spirochaetia > JC444 > Marispirochaetaceae > Marispirochaeta. Next base: position 1,287,138 of record CAXXFF010000002.1, on the reverse strand, counting down.
ACTCTCTTTTTTCATTTGCTTTCCCCTAAAAAGTAATACTTTGTAATACTAACAAAATATGGGAATGCAGTCTATTAAATTCAGAAAAATAAAGAGAATGGAAATACACTTCTCTGACTATTATAGTTATTTTTAGTCCGAACGATTTTCAAGGAGCATTAATTGGCAGGTCTCTATTTTGATTATGTAATTGCCGGAGCATCGTGCAGCGGCCTCAACTGTGCAAAGACAATCCGGGAATACGACTCCGAAGGCTCCATACTTATAGTCTCCAGGGAAACAATGCTTCCCTACAAGCGAACAAAACTGAGCAAAAAGCTTTTTTCCAGTTACAGCGACGATGATTTCCTGCTCTTCCCCCGGGAGTGGTATGCCGAAAACCGCATAACACTCTATCTGGAAGCTCCTGCGGCGGACCTTGCTCCTGAAATCAATACATTGTTTCTCGCAGACGGAAGAAAAATCGGTTTCGGAAAGCTCTGTATAGCCACTGGGGCCAGACCTCTGCCCCTGCCGCACCTGATGGATACACCGGTTTATTACCTCCGGGAAAAGCTGGAGGGACAGAAACTGTACAACCTTGCCGCTCCCTGGAAAAAGGTTCTGGTTGCGGGAAATGGAATTCAGGGTGTTGAAATGGCGGAACAGTTCCGCAAAATGGGTAAAGCGGTGGATATTTCCGGCAAATCACCCCGGGTATTGAGCGGCAGCTGCGACAGCACCATGGCAGAAATGATCAGAAATGCCTTGCATGAAGGAGGAATATACTTTGTCGACGCCGCAGACCTGTCCCCTGAGCAGATCTCCACGGGGTATGATGCCGTTGTCGCATCCATAGGCATTGCGCCGGATACCAGCTGGCTTTCCACTTCAGGGCTGAATATAAAAAAAGGGATCGTAATAGACAGAAGCTGCAGAACTTCTCACCCGGATATCTGGGCCGCCGGGGACGTAACCGAGCCGCTCTACCCCTTCACCTGGGGAATGTGGCACGGCGCCGAATACCAGGGACAGTGCGCCGGAAAAGCCATGGCCGGAGAAGAGGTTTCAATGGAACTGCCTCCTTTCAGACTCAAACTGGATATTTACGGCAGACATTTCTACAGCCTCTGGTACAGCCCAGATCTTGAAGACGATCCGGAAGTTGAATCAGAGGTACTGGAACCGGGAGAAAACATTGACTACTGCCGCTTCCTTTCCAAAAAAGGAACAGTCGCAGCAGTACAGTTTTCAGGGGCCGAGTTTATCGGCAAGAAAATTATCAGCCCCATGATGAGGGAGAAACAGCCCCTGGACGCTATTGTTCAAGCAGTTCTTAAGGCGAAGGAACAAAGGGAATAACCCCTTTCAGATCGTTATCGGTGAGACGCATTCCCAGACCGAGAAAGTAGTCCCTGTCGCTGGAGAGGGCATTATCCACTCCCCCGGAGAGATAGAGCCAGTTAAGGGGATTGTTCCGGGAGGGGTCAAATACCGGAAAAAATGTTCCGTAGCCTCTCAGATAGGGCGAAGAACTGCTGAGTTCAAAGATCTCGGAATCCAGACTCAACTGACGCAGGGGCGCATATTCAAGGCCCACACCAATGCTGTTTTCAATAACGCCGCCCCGCAGAGTTACAGGCCCCCAGCTGCGGGCCATCTGAGCGGAAAGCCGCAGATCATCAGAATCCCCTTCCTCGAGGGAAGAACTGACCACACCGAGGCTGTAGTATTTATTCTTATCCGGATAAGCCAGGCGAACATCTGCATGATTTTTCAGACCCTGCTGCTGAGTCATATACTCGGATCTGAAGCCTACCTGCACTTCGCTTCCCAGGGCGGAATCAACAAACTCCTCGACATCCCGGGTGACCCTGTCCACCCTGGTATAAAGGGTATCATCCTGAATAAAGCGGCCGAGATTGCCTTCGCCCTGCTCCACCCTTGCGGTAATCGATTCAAGACTGGCAAGACTTGCATTCAAATGGCCGATACTCTCCTGCAGAGAGCCGATGCCGTCGGCAAGCTCTTCATCCTGGCGGGCAAGCAGGGCATCGATACGGGCGGTAATGCGGGCTGTATTCTGCAGCACCGCCGCAAGATCCGCGCTGCTTGATGCACTGACACCTTCCAGCCGGTCGGTAATGGCGGCAATATTTCTGAGAGACTGCTGCAGGAGAATCATATTGGCCTCAACCATTCTGCTGGTACTGGCAACGGTATCACGGGAGAGGGTCAATATTTCCTGCAGGGTCTTGTAGCCTCCCTGGTCTCCCATAAACTCATTCAGGCCGATCATGAAGGTCTCCATCTCTTTGGCAACCTTCTCGGCGGAGTCAAAGGCCCGCTCCATGGTGGTTCCGGGAATAACATTGGGAATCATCCCTCCCGTTGAAACCGGCATGGCCTCGGGGGTTCCCGGGTTAAGAGCCACCACCGCATTTCCCAGCATGGATTGAGTCTGTTTCTTTATAACCGCATTCTGATATACCGGAACTTCCGAGGAGAGATCCATACTTAAGAGAGCCTGTCCCTGATCGAGCTGAATCTCCCGGATCTTGCCCACGGCGACACCGGACACCCAGATCTGAGTACCCTCGCGAAGGCCGGAGGCATCTTCAATATAGGCCTGCACCCGGTAGGTATCGGGGGCATCAATTTTTTCGGCGGAGCGTAGAGCATAAAAGGTTACGCCGGTTCCGGTTAAAAGGACAAAAAGTCCTATCTTTACCAATCTGTTCACTTATGCTCCTCCTTCCGAGGATACAACTTCACTTTCACAGACAAATGAAAACTCGAGAAAACGTTTAAGAACCGGATGTTCAACCCGGCTCATCTCTTCAGGTGTTCCCTGGGCCATTACTTTTCCTTCATATAAAAATGCAATCTTATCGGCAAAACTGAAACTACCGGCGATGTCATGGGTAATAACGATGCAGGTCATACCAAGTTCCCGGTTTACCCGCTCAATCAGCTTATGAACACTGTCACCCAGAACAGGATCCAGTCCGGTGGTGGGCTCATCAAAAAGCATGATCTCCGGATCACAGGCCAGGGTTCTGGCAAGACCGACCCTCTTCCGCATACCGCCGGATAGCTCGTCGGGCATCTTCTTTTCTATTCCCGGAAGCTTAACCCAGTCCAGAAGCTGACTGACCCGGCGGCTTATCTGCTGTCGGTCCCTGATCCTCATTACTTCCACCAGGGGAAAGGCTATATTCTCTTCCACCGTCATGGAATCAAAGAGAGCGGCATCCTGAAAGAGATAGCCGATTCTGCGGCGGATTTTTATCTTTTCAGACTCCGAAAGCACCAAAGGGTCCACTCCATCGACCAGAATCCGTCCCTCGTCAGGCTCAAATATACCAATAAGGTGCTTCATAAGCACACTTTTGCCGGTACCGCTCTGACCGAGAATGGCAGTTATCTTCCCCCGGGGGAAGGTAATATCCACTCCGTTGAGAATCTGCTGGCTTCCAAAGGCTTTTTTCAGCCCCTGCACCTCAAGAATTATATCCCTTTCCATGCTATAACACCTTTAAAAGTATGGCGGCAAGGATATAATCGGCAACCAGAATACTTACAGAGGAGGCGACAACCGACTTAGTGGCGGAATCACCCACGGCTTTTGCGCCTCCCCGTACATTAAACCCGTAGTAACAGGAAAGAAGCCCCACGATCAGCCCCATAACAGCGGCCTTGATAAGTCCTGCAAAAATATCCCCCGGATCAACCAGGCGGAAAAGGTAATGGAGATAGGCTGCCTCGTCCACTCCTTTTACATGGACTGAAACAATATAACTTCCCAAAACACCTACAAGATTGGATAGTGCGGTGAGAATCGGAAAAACAATTGCGGAGGCCCAGACCCGGGGAACCGCCAGAAACTGGATGGGACTTACCGACATGGTGGCCATGGCATCAATCTGTTCGGTAATTTTCATGGTGCCGATTTCCGCGGTTATGGCCGATCCGTTTTTGGCAATAAGCATAAGGGTAGTCATTATGGGAGCAAGTTCCCGGGCCATGGCAATACCTACGCCGGCGCCGGCAAAGGCTCCGCTGTTATACATATCAAGGATATTTATAAATTGCTGGGACATTATCATGCCTGTGGCCATACCGGACAGCACAATAATCGGAACTGACGCCACCCCCATGTGTTCTATCTGAAAAATGAACTGTCTGCCCCTGAAAGGCTTGTGGAAGGTCCAGCGGAAAACATCCAGCACAAAAAGGGTAAAACGGCCGAGCTCTTCAAGAATTTTATAGATATTTGTATTGGATAACAGTTTTTTCATCAGTCAGCACTATCCTGTTTACCTGTTTGTACCACGTTGGATGCATAATTTCTATTGTCCCTCCAGAAAAAGCGCAGACGGAGAAATCCGGGTTTGCGGAGCAATAAAACTGTGTAATACTACAGTTACATGAGGTTTTTATGAAAATTCATACGAAAAATCAACCGAAAATACAACAAGAGGCGAATAAAAGAGGTGCGTAAAAAATGGCCATAAACCCCAGGGAAATTCATCGTCTGTTCCGGCATAATGCTGTCCGTGCACCGGGTGTTAAAAAGCAGATTCAGGCGGATTTATACATAAATAAACGCATTGATGAACATCTTGCCGCCCTTTCGGCGGAGAAGATCCTTGACCTCGGCTGCGGCTCCGGTGGGATCATGCTCGATCTCGCCGTAGCCAGACCGGACGCCTCCTATGCCGGCGTTACCGCAAGCAGGCAGGATAAACAGAAAGGCGATGACCTCAGTCTCCGTCACGGACTACAGGAGCAGGTCCGTATCTTTGAAGCGGATTACACAGATCCCAGGGTTTTCCGGCTCTTTCCGGACATGGATATTATCTATGCCGTGGAAAGCCTCTCCACACGAAACAAACCTATCGCCATTGTGCCCTATATTGCCGAAAGCCTGAAAGCCCGGGGACGCTTTATACTCTGCGATTATTTTCTCTCAAAGGAGAAGAAAACCCTCTCTGCAGAAGAAAAAGAGCTTTTTGACCAGGCCGGAGGCGGTCTGGAAACAGCACCGGACTGGATTGGTATCCTTGAAGAAAGCGGTTTTGAAACTCTGTCTGCCGAAGATTTTACCCCATGGGTAAGCGGACCCGGACTTTTTGAAAAAAACAGGGATGACCGCAAAAAGATTCTGCATAAACTGATTAAACAGGGACTTATTCAGTACCGGTTTCTGGTGTTTCAGAAACAAACTGAGTAATCGAAACTAAAAGGAAGAGGAACCCCCACCATGGACGGACTATTCACTGCTTTCACCAGAGACCTGAGCCTCTCAATTATTCTCATAAGGCTGTCGGTCGGGTTTATTGCCGGTGCAATAATCGGGGCTGAACGGGAAGGGCACACTACCCCGGCAGGACTCCGTACACACATCCTCATCTGTACCGGTGCTTCCCTTTTGATGATCCTCTCCATTTATGTAGCCGGAGAGAGCAATGATCCGGGACGGATTGCCGCCCAGGTTGTTTCGGGAATAGGATTTCTGGGAGCAGGGGCAATACTGAGGTTCGGCGCAACCATCCAGGGGCTGACCACTGCAGCATCCATATGGGCGACAGCGGCATTGGGGCTGGCAACCGGGGCAGGTTTTATACTTCCATCCGCCTTTTTTACGGTACTCCTCTTTTTCACCCTAAAACTGCTGGACAGCTTTGAAAAAAAGTACATGCGTCACAGCGAACTGCGGGCGGTAAACATATGGCTTAAGGGAAAACAGTTTGAGACTGTAAAGTTCAACAGGATTCTGGCGGGATTTCATGGCGAGATCAAGAACACCGAACTTGCCTATTCGAAAGAGAAAGGGGAAACCATGATTCGCTACATTGTAAAGTTTCCCCACGCTGCGGATCTCCCCAAGCTGGCGGCGACCCTGGGAGAAACATCAAAGGTGCTGAAATTCCGTATCAATCAGGAGTTCTGATTATACCGTAGGAACTTCGGACTCTCCATAAGATTTTACCATCCGGAAAAAGACATCCTGAATATGCTCCCGCATTGCTTCATCTGCCTCACGGGGGTCTCCCTTGAGAATCACATCGATCAGACGTTTGTGCCAGTCAACCTTGACCTCGGCCTTATAGCCCCGTCTCCATTTAACGTTGTTCCACAGAAGCCAGAAAAGACTGGCCTTGCGCATGGCATCAGCCAGGGTCTCATAGCCGGTAAGCTCAACCAGCTTCATATGAAAATCATAGTGTGCGTTATAGATAGCCTGCTGGGTCTCTTCGTTATAGGGGGTTGTATCGAGGATTTCTGCCAGATCATACAGAACTTCTGCATCTTCCCTTTTCAGAGTAATGGCAAGAATTCTCACCGCCTGGGTTTCTATTGCCTCCCGGAGTACATACATGGCCTTAACCTTCTGAGCCGTGGGAACAGTAACCACAGAACCCCATTGGGGCCGGTATTCAACCAGACCATCCTGCTCCAGACGTTTCATAGCCTCCAGAACGGGTATCTGACTTGCTCCGGTAAGCTCGGCCATTTTCCTGCGGGCAAGCCGCGTTCCAGGGGCAAACTCCCCGGAAATAATCATTTTGAGAAGAGAACGGTATACCCTCTCTGCGGTGGTAATACCTGTTTCTGCCTGAACATCTTCTGTCCACTCTTTATCTGCTGCCATACCAGGTTGATGCTATAGCACCACTAAAGACCTGTCAACTCCGAAAAAATAGAGCTTCTCAAAGGAAAAAAGTGGCTGCAAATAAATATCTGACATATTATTCCAATTGCTCTATACTCACCTATATGCAAAAAGGACATATTTCAACAGTTCAGGATCCCCTTGAAATACAGCGGCAGTATGCTTATGGAACCTATATTTTCCTTTTCGGACTTATCGGGCATATATCATTCCTGCCTGTTTTTATCCTGCTGGGAAATACCACAGTTGTTATCAACAATATTATCTGTATAGCCGCAGACAGTTTGTGCCTCTATATCTATAAAAAGGGCCGCTTCAGTTTAAGCTGGTTTATATTCTGCGGAGCCATTCTGTACCATGCCTCCTATTCTGTGCTGGCCTTCGGCTGCACTTCGGGAATGTTCTACTATTACTTTACCATTACAGCACTGCTCTTTTTTTCCACCTGGCGTCCCTTCTCTAAAATTGCCGGCATTGGGTTTATCGCCGCCGCCTATATAGTTCTCTATACCATCTCAACTCGTCAGGCTCCTGTTACCAGTCTGAGCAACTCTGTTTCCACCCTGCTGAATCTCGCCAACATGGTGGTAAACCTCGCAGCAATTGCCTATTCAGCATTTTTCTTTGCCCGTTTTACCGAAGCCAGCCAGGAAACCCTTAAACTGCAGTCAATCTGGGACAACCTTACAGGGCTCTTAAACCGGAAAGCAGTAATGCGGATTCTCGATATAGAGATAGCCCGGGCCTGCCGCAAAAAACAGCAGACCGGTGTTCTTATGGCGGACATGGATCAGTTTTCCATTCTCAACTCCACCTACGGTGAAAAAACCGGGGATCTCGTTATCAAGCAGACGGCGGAAACAATACGCGGATGCATCCGTAAATATGACAGTGCCGGCCGCTATGGAGGGGAGTCTTTTCTGATTATTCTGCCGGATACTGCCCCGGAAAAGGTACAGGTTGCAGCAGAAAAAATACGCAGTGCAGTGGAATTTCAGAAAATAGGCAGCAACGGCAAAGCCATACCCGCCACCGTGAGCATAGGCATAGCCATGCTGGACGGGATGGACCAGCCGGAATCTATAGAATCCATTATGGAAAACCTTACCCGAAGCCTGATGCAGGCAAAGACCGCCGGGCGGAACCGAACCTGCATGCTCTCATCTGCTACCAGGGAATAACCTTAACCAAATCCCCGGCCTTTGCCGTTTCGCCCGGGGCAGAAACAAACAGAAAGCCAGAAGAATCCGGAGGAAGACAGTTGTAAAACTCTTCCGGAAGCCCTGCAGCCCGGTAAGACTTCCCGTCTGTGCTGACCACCGGAATACAGCCCGGGCCGGACAGTTCGGGGAAATCTTCCCCGGCAGTTCCTGTGAAGAAAGCAGGCTGGTAGTCTGCGCCGTTCATTGCATAAATCAGCGGACGGATAATAAGCTCGACAAAAACCTGCCAGGCGAGAACACTGTCGGGCAGGGTAAAAATTACCCTGCCGTCGGAGTGCCGGTAACAGGCGGCATTGTCCACAGGGCTCAGATCGAGGCCCTTAAACAGAGGCTCCCAGGGTGCCGGCAGATCTGCACGAATGGAAGCACCGCCCAAGGCAGAACCCGAAGAACATTCTGTTGTACAAAGTGAAAAAGGAAAAGGGCTTTCCTCCACTTGTTTCTGTATATCGAGATTCTCCGTCCAGCCTCCGGCCCTGCGAATACCCGCAGAGGCGGCTGCTTTGAGCCGGGGCTTTTCAGCATAAATACCAACAGTACAGACACTGCGGACCATTACCCGGGAAAACCCCGCTGCCGCCAGCAGACTTAACTCGGCAGGCCCGAGGAGCGCCCCGGACAGGAACTCGGTACCAGCTTCAAGCTGGGGCTTGCCGCCGTTGAATCCGGAAACATTCTGAGGGGACGCTACAGCTTCATAGAGAAAACGCCCCGCTGCGTCTTCCAGGGGAACAGACTCCGGACCGGAAGGGAATTGGGTATTTGTAAAAGAGGCTAATGCCTCGTTAAGGGAAATCATAAACACTGCTCCACAGAATGAAATCTCACCAGTCAAATGTACACATAGAAGCAGCTTTTTACCATGCAAAAGGAATGGTTATCTGAAGAGCACCTGTTAAAGACAGTACCTCACCATGACCCAGAATGCCCGGCGCCTGCTGCTGGACACTTCAGGCAGAAGATCACCCGTTCCCAGGGTGACGTATCGTTCTTCTTCCTGCGGTTCTGGATCAGTACTTCCATCCGCATTCTGGTGCCACATATAAATTGCCTTGACAGGGGAAACCTCACCACTCATATACATATCTCCAATAGCCAAACCACTCTCCTGCTGTGTTACAGATAATGCGGAAATGAGTTATATGAAATACCGGAACCTGAGCATAAAAGTTCCTGTTGATTCCGGGGCGAAATGATACTTTTCCGTACGCGGGCACGTTCCGCCTCGTCCAGAATTGTCTGAAGATTTTCGGGCCAGTTGATCAGTCCTGCATATCCGGAAAAATAGTTTTCTTTAAAACGGGTAGGAAGAAACTGTTCAGACCAGTTTGAACTGTGTTTGAATCCGGGACAATCCGGCAGAACAATCCCGAGCAGCCCTGCCGGAGGAATCTCATCCACATCAAGCAGGGAAGCATACAGTTCGAGATCGACCCTGGGTGACTCGAAGGTATTCCTGCCTATAAGAACAAGGGAGACAGAAATATCCTTCATAAAGATTTCTTTGAGATGCCCGGCGGTATCTTTGTTGATAGTGTCAGAAAGAAGTGCGTCTGCAGAAACGCAGACAGAAGTAAGCTCTGATTGAAGTTTTCTGCAGTATTTATCATCATGCTCATGATCATAAATGACATAAAGTCTGTTCAGGTGTGTCACATCCTTGCTCCACGGCTGGTTTCTGTCCAGTCTGTTTTCAAAAACATGAACCGTCAATTAGCCTGTTGGCCAATACAGAAAATACCGCAACTGGCCGGTGGGACAATTATGAATTTATTAAATAATACGCAGGTTAACCTGCAGAGGAATGGGATTCGGCACTTATTCTGCCCCAGGTATTGTATCTGCAGAGATCAATAACCGCCCAGCGGGTGTCTACGCCGAGTTTGTCAAAAATGGAGGCAAGGTGGGCCTTTACGGTGGAACGGGAAATTCCCAGCCGTTCGGACAATTCCACGTTACTTCCTCCGTACTTCACAAGGGCCTCAAGCACCCTCTCTTCCGCAGGAGTAATATCCCTTGATGAAAGATCAAAAGGCTCAACAGCCTTGCGTAGACCGTCAACTTCCTGCTTCAGCTCGTTCATCTTTTCCGCCATTTCCCGGGCTTCAATTTCCTGATCTTTTTTAAGGCGCTTTATATATTCCGTCTGGCGCCGGGAGTTGGCAACATGCTTACGGATTTCATCCGCGTAGATGGAGTAGAGAGAAATCCCCATAAGAAGTAAGTACAGAATAGCATCAATCCCTTTAACCACAGCATGTTCTGAATCATTTATCTGCGCTGCGAAAATGATCATTGAAAACACATAGATTAAAAAGATTGTAAACTTCAATATAGTATGAGAACTCAGCATTTTGTATTTTACAGCTATTATCAACCCTAATAAAAACAAACCGAGTCCATAAATCGATTCATAATCATCGAATACAGCTATAGATCCTATGAAGAGGGGAAGTAGTGTGTGAATCCACTTTGATAAAGTCTGGTGAAGAAAAATAGACAGAGTAAAGATAGCCGTCCACCCAAATAGGGTAAAAACTCTGTAGTCAGTTATCGCATATATGAAATTATGAACAATTGTTAATGAAATTAAGTTTGTGATGGATACAAAAAGACCAATAGAGGCGAATAGAATACCTATTCGCCTCTGTAGTAATTTCATAAAGACCAATAACCTCGAATCGATTCCCCGACAGTCATGATTGAATCCATTTCAACATGGGGTACACTCTCTATCTCCTGAGAAAGACGCTCAATGAGTTCTTCCGCATTCCAGACGCCTGCAGCAACCGGATTGTACTTGGTATTCTTCATATCCTTTTCCACATCACGAAGATACCCTGCAACCATCTGCAACATCAAGAGATTCATTCCCCGGGTAAGCAGTACGGGATTTCCCCCGGAGAACTGCATAATAGGCTGAAGACGGCTGCCGAGGCTGACATCATCTGCCTGGGTATGATGAAAATACTGCTTGGTTCCCTCCTGAATGGACAGAATGTAGATAGCCACATGCTGAACCGCCGTTTTAAAGGGGTGATCACACTCGCCGATAAAAGGAATTGCGCCGATTAACCTTGCCGTGTTTTTGGCCTCGAGTTTTTCCCGCATCTCTGCATCCAGATTAAACGAAACCGCCAGATGCTCGACAATTTCATGCCAGACGGCATCGGTAAATGCCATACCCTGCTCCTCCATACACAATTTTTTTTGAATTTCCTGAACTTTGGTCATACTAAAACCTCCTGCTGGGAATAGATAGTCCCGACCACTATAAGTCCGCTTTTCTGTTTTCCCTATTGGCCAGATGGCTAATAGGGGCAGCAAAAATGGCGAAATCTGAGAAACCACCTCGTATGTGGTAAATTCCTGCGCATATCAAATACGGAGGAATAATACATGAAGTGGATAGAGAGTATCAAAGTATTTACCTGTCTGAGCGGGGTCATACTGATTATGGCATCCTGTGCCCCGGGAGATTCCGGTTCCGGTTCGGGAACATCCTCAGATCCATGGCCTGTAATTCTTGTTGAAAACGATATTTCCACGGACACCACCTGGGAGAGCGGTAATGTCTACCTCATCAACACCTGGAACTTTGATGTAGAAGGATGCACCTTAACCATAGAACCGGATGTCATCGTCAAATTTCATCCCGCAAACGGCCCCTGGTTGACCGTCAGCTCCGGCGGCAGAATAGTGTCGCAGGGGGAAGCCGCAGCCCACGTGGTATTTACCTCCTATTACGACGACATCCATGGAGGAGATACCAATGGTGATGCTTCCGCCACAAGTCCGGATGTTGAGGACTGGGGAATTGTCTACCTGGATGGTGTGGATGACTGCAGCTTCGAGTACTCCGACTTTCTGTACAGCGGTGACTCAAGCTACTATTCAGCTCTCTACATTTACGGCGACAACACCAGCCTTGATCACTGCTCGTTTATCAATAACACAGGCAGCGAGTATTATGAAATCGGAGCTCTGGATGCAAGTAATGCCGGTTCCGGCACGAGTATTACCAACTGTCTGTTTTATAACAATTCCGTTCCCCTCTCCATCAGCGACCAGTTCAGTCTCGCAGGAACAAACTCTTTCCATCGGCCTGATATTACCAGTCAGACCAATGAATACAACGGCATATTTGTAAACACAATTGACCATGTAACATCGGATATTATCTGGGAAGAGGACGAAGTGGCCTATGTAATAGATGATGTAGACTGGTGGATTACATCCGGAGCGAGCCTTACCCTGGGAGACAACGTTGTACTCAAATTCGAGAGCGGAAGTATGCTTGATTTTGCAGACGGAACTTCACAGCTGATTAATCACAGTGGAACCGGTGTCGCTTTTACTTCATACAGGGATGACAGCAGAAAAGGAGATACCAACGGCGATGGGTCTGCAAGCAGCCCCGCTTCGAGTGACTGGTATGGGATCTGCAGCAGCACCCAATATACAACCTTTCCTTATACCGTCGGGTGGAGCAATATCTACTACAGTCAGTACTGATCCGGTTTTATAAAAAGGCTTCCACTTTCTTTTTAAGACGGCCCATGCCGGGAAGCTTTTCATACGAATCTGCTGCATCCTGATAATAACGGGCGGCCATGTAGAGGTCGCCCCGCTTCACATAAATTTCGGCAATTGTCTTGTTTATTTTGGCAAGCTCTTTGGCCGGGTATTCCAGTTCGGTCATCTCTTTCATCATGCTCAGACGCAGAGCATCATCGGCATCCTCAGAAAGTTTGCCCCGGGCAATGCGGTTAAGATGGGCCAGTACTTCAGGGTAGAAATGTTTGAAATAGGGCTTCTTCTCTTCTTCAATTGCAATGGTACGGAGAATCTGAAAAGCCTTAACGGGCATATCCTTCTGCATATACTCTTCTGCTATGATGAAGGTGTAATCCATAAAGTCTTCCCGCTCCAGATATCCCCGGATCTCTTCGATCTCTCCGGAGAAGGCCTCTTCGTACACCTCAAGAGCCTCGGACTCCAGATCGTGAAGCAGGTCGTAACAGATCAGCTTTGCCTGGCTCTCCTTGTCCCACATGCGGCTTTTAAGAAAAATACGGTAATTGAACTCCTCAACCCCGAAGTAGACATCGTAGGCACGGTCGTACTCAGCCCGGGTCTCCTCATTGAAGAGGACCTCGTAGGCTTCCCGGAGAATAATAAAATGTTCTTCCGGATTATCACCGTCGTTCAAGTCCGGATGAAGCTCCTTGGCAAGGCGCCGGTAGGTTTTGCGGACCATATCCGTCGAGGCATCACGGGGGAGGCGGAGAATAGCATAATAATCCTTCACAAAAACCTGCCTGAAAAAGAAGTCAGCTATAATACCTTAAATTGAGAAAAAAATGAAGATGAAGAGAGTTTTTCACAAGCCCCGAAGAGTGGAAATGTGTTACTGATTATCCCGAACCGCCTCTTTAAAGATGTCATAAGCCGGAAGCTTCCGGTATCCAAGGAGACCCTTTTTAACCAGCCCTGAATCCGCATGCAGGGGCTGGCCGGTGCGAACAAGGCGGAAATGGAGAGCCATGGCGAGATCCAGACTGCGGACCCCTTCTATATAGGCGGACGTTCGCTGTGCATGCTCTTCGTCACTGAGGCGCTTTTCCCGGAAGGGGTGAGGCCCGCCGAATTCGGTTGAGACAATTCTGCCCTTAAAGCCCTCACGCAGCCGGGAGATTACAGCATCGTATCCAGCCTTCCACAGCTCCGGCTGATCGTACATATGCACATCCACCCAGTCGTAGGCGGCACTTGCAAGAACAATATCGACTCTTTCCAGGGGAGATTCTCCGGGCTGCGCCGGGTTTTCCATTGAGACCATACAGCGGAGTTCGTCCCCGGTAACAATCTTGTTGTTATCGCCCCAGTAGGAGTCTATCCTGCCGTCGTAGGCTGCAAGAGCCGCGGCGGAGCCCCAGGCAAAGCCCCCGAGAACTACAGTAATGTCCGGATCAGTCTCTTTTGCGGCAGTGTATACCGCCTCCAGGCTTGCCCGGTATTCAAGTCCGCTGCCGGCATACCACCATTCACCCTGCCACTCATTGCCGAACTGCAGATAGCGGACAAGGCCGGGATTTCGCTGCTGATAACGGCGGATAAACACTCTGACAAATTCCGCAAGCTTCTCATTGTCCTCCGTTCCCAGAGCAGCGGAGCGATCGTTTTTCTTATCAGCCTGCAGAGCATCTCTCATCCAGCCGGGAGCATTGCTGTTGAGCGTGATAAAGGGAATAACCCCAAGGTCTGCAAAGAAATCCATACGAGCATCAAAGGGGCCCCAGCTGTATCTCCCTTCTTCCGGCTCCCGGAGATCCCAGTCAAGAGACATGCGGACATAGTGTACTCCCAGGTCAGTCAGGTACTCCCCGGTAAGCTCCAGCTGCTCCCGGCTGGCAAGGGGCGGGAATGAAATTCCCAGGGGGACCGGTGATCCGGAATTCTCTGCGGCAAGGGGTATTATACATATAGAGAATAAGCTCAAAATCAGTACAGCAATCCGAAGCTTCATCGGAAGCCCTCCTCAGAGTCTTTCACCTGTTGAGTATACCGCATATCCGCTTTTATTCCCCGGAATAAGCGGGTAGAATACAAGCAGGCATGAAAAACCCTCCCGCTTTCAGCGAAACAGATCTCTACCCCCCGGTAAAAAAATACCTGGAAAATCTCGGTTATACCGTAATGGGAGAAGCTGCAGGTTGCGATGTTGCTGCGGTCAACGGCGATGAGCTCATAGCAGTGGAGCTGAAGAAGGCCCTTTCCCTCAAGCTCATTACCCAGGCAGTTGAACGGCAGGAGGCGGCAGACGGGGTCTATATAGCCCTGCCAACCGATGGAAGTTCTCCCCCAGCGGGAATCCGCAACAACCTTAAGCTGATAAAACGCCTCGAACTGGGGCTGATTCTGGTACGCTTTATGAAACACCGCACCAGGGTGGAGATTATATGCCACCCTGGAAAACATGAGCGCCGTCGGAATAACCGCAGGCGGCAGTCGATTTTGCGGGAACTGAAGGGACGCAGCGGCGACCATACTCCCGGCGGCACCAGGGGAAAGGTTGTAACAGCCTACAGGGAAGAGGCCCTGGTACTGGCAGACCTGCTCTTCAGAAACGGAGATCTCTCCCCGGCGGGGTGCAAAGAACTGGGCGGAAGCAGCAAAGCCGGCGCAATCCTGCGTGACAACCACTACGGCTGGTTTGAACGGATAGACCGGGGCGTATACCGCCTTCATCCGGCGGGAAAAACGGCCTTGAAGGAATACGCCGATATTTTAAAGGCTATCAATGTGAATAAGAGCATTTTAAACAGAGAGGACAAGGAGAAAAAGAAATGAAACGATTTGCTGTCGCACTTTTACTGCTTGCAGTACTATTTACCCTTTCAAGCTGCCTTCCCGATGAGGGTATCGCCGAAATTGAAAAACCTGCAGGGTTTTTAATGGGTATCTGGCATGGATGGGTGGCACCGCTGTCGCTTATGGTCGGCATTTTTAAAGGCGGCGTGCGTATCTACGAACAGAACAATACCGGCTGGTGGTACGATTTCGGCTTCTATATTGCGATCATCTCCGGATTCGGCGGTCTCTCCTTAAGCAGAAAGAAGATAAAGCGCAACCAGGGAGATTAGCTATTCCCGACAGGAATCCTCGGAACCCTGGCACTGATGGCGGTGGTGATCTCATAATTTATAGTACCCAGGGATTCAGCCAGGTCGTCGGCGGTGATAACCTCGCCGCCCTGCCCTCCGATGATCACCGCCTCATCGCCGGGTTCCACTGCATTGCCCAGGGCGCTGACATCAATAAGACACTGGTCCATACAGATGGTGCCCACCTGGGGACAGCGTACCCCGCGGACAATAAAGTCCATGCGGTTGCTTAAAGACCGCATCAGTCCGTCGCCATAGCCCACGGGGACACTGGCAATCCTGGATTCTTTTGTGGTGATAAAGGTATGGCCATAGCTTAAACCAGTTCCTGCAGGAACGGTTTTTATCTGGGTAAGGGCGGTTTTCCACTCCAGCACCGGCTTCAGATCCCTTACCCGGGAGTTCAGAATGCCACCGGAAGGCCGCAGGCCGTAGATGGAAATGCCGGGCCGGCAGATATCAAACCGGGCTTCGGGAAGATCAAATATCGCCGCACTGTTGGAAATATGAAACCGGGGAACTCCAATTCGTTGTAATTCTTCCGCCAGCTTTTTAAAAAGAGTCAGCTGACTTCGGGAATATTCCTTGTCCACTTCATCCGCCCGGGGGAAGTGGCTCATAACGCTTGCTACAAAAATGGCCGGCAGGGACAGAGTATTCTTAACTTCATCAAGGGCAGATTCCGCAGAGAAGCCAACTCTCCCCATTCCGGTATCAACTTTAAGGTGAACAGAGACTGTCCGATTCTGCTTTACAGCTTCCGTTGAGAGGGCAGCAAGCTGAACAGGAGTCGCCGCAACCGGCTCAAAACCGTTTTTTACAACCTCTTCCGCAGCTCCCCCCAGATCGGGAGAAAGGATAACAAAGGTCGCCTCAATTCCCGCATCTTTAAGTTCCAGGGCTTCGGCAGCATGGGCAACACAAAGAGTATCAAGCCCGCTTGCAATCAGGCGCCTTGCAACAGGGACAGCCCCGTGCCCGTAGGCATTGGCCTTTACGGCGGGCCACAAAACCGTACCTCCAGCGAGGCCGGATAAAAGGTCGATGTTATAATCAAGATTTGAAAGATTCAGGTGAACCTGTGTCAGGGGCAAACTACTCATACTAAGTTCAGATTATCACAGATAGCCGGTGCCGGAGCAAGGGGAAAAGAAGCACAAGGATAGCTGTTTTCTGCTAATATTAAAGACGCTGCAACAAGGAGAAGCTATGGAATCACCGGATACTCCATTTCTGAATGTTCGATCTGAAACAGGCCGTCTAAAGAGAATCCTCCTTCACCGCCCGGGGTCAGAGCTCGAACAGCTGATCCCCAAATATCTGGACGAAATGCTCTTTGAGGATATCCCCTATCTCGGGCGTATGCAGGAGGAGCATGATGCCTTTGCAGCGGAACTTACTTCCCGGGATGTTGAAGTCCTCTATTTCGATCGGCTTCTGACAGAGTCATTATCGTCCCCGGATCAAAACCGTAAACTTATTTCCATGGTACTTGCAGAGCTGCGGACAACATCGACAGAACTGAAACGGGATATTGAAGCATATCTTCTTGAGCTTAATCCCCGGCAGCTGACGTCCGTACTTCTGGCGGGACTGCCCAAATCGACAATTACCCACTCCAGAAGCGAAAAGCGCCTCTCCTGGTATATAAAAGATGACTACCCTTTTTACCTGGACCCTCTGCCCAATCTCTATTTTGCCAGAGACTATGCAACCGTCATTGGAAATGGAATTTCCATAAACAGCATGAAGGCCCGGGCGAGAAAGCGGGAGAGCATGCTGCTTAACCATATAGTTGCACATACCCCCCGCTTTTTCGGCATACAACAGTGGTATGCCCACAATGAACCGGACAGCCTCGAGGGAGGAGATATTCTCATCCTGAACAACGAAGTTGTTGCCGTCGGCTGCAGCGCCCGTACCAGCCCGGAAGCCATAGAGCTTCTTGCAGGCAGGCTTTTTGAAGGTGATTCATCGGTCCGGGAAGTTCTGGTAATCCAGATTCCCTTTATCCGGGCCTATATGCATCTGGATACGGTCTTTACCATGGTGGACCGGGATGCGTTTACTATCTTTCCCGGTATAAACAGCCATTTAAAGATCTTCCGGCTCACTCCCGGAGCAAATAACAGCATTGAGATTTACCCCGAGGATGATCTTGAGGATGCCTTAAAAAAGAGTCTGAAACTGCCGGCCATACGGCTGATTGAAACCGGAGGCGGCGACAGGCTTACCGCGGAAAGGGAGCAGTGGAACGACAGCACCAACACCCTGGCTCTTGCTCCGGGAACGGTGGTCACCTACCGGAGAAATATTGTTTCCAATAATCTGCTGCGTAAAAACGGCATAGAAGTTATAGAGATTGCCGGCAGCGAGCTGGTACGGGGCCGCGGCGGCCCCCGCTGCATGAGCATGCCCCTGTGCCGGGACAGCCTTTAGGCAGGCCTTTCAGCTATCCAGCAGTTTTTTAACAGAGGCAAGATCCGGCATTGAGCTCTGGGCACCGAAGGCGGTACAGGCCAGGCCTCCCACGGCGGATGCAAAGCGTACCGCATCATTAATTGCCATGCCCTCACCGAGGGCGTAGGCTAAACCGGCATTGAATGAATCACCCGCTCCGGTGGTGTCAGCAACCTCAACCTTGAAAGAGGGAACATGCCGGGCACCTTCCCGGGTGACAATATAGGACCCACGGCCGCCGGCTTTAATAATCACCGTATGCACACCCCGGTCCAGCAGCATGTCCCCCGCCTGCTTTGCTGATTCTACATCCTGGACATCCACCCCGGTAAGCAGTCCTATTTCAGTTTCATTGGGGGTCACTATATCGAGGAAGGGAATCAGTTTATCGAACTCCTCTTTTGCCGGCATGGGGGCCGGATCAAGAACAACCCGCTTTCCCCGCTGCTTCAGTTCCTGCAGTATAAAGGCAACCGTATCAAGGGGTATTTCCAGCTGAAGCAGAAAAATATCAATATCCCCCCGGGAATCAAGAATCTGCCGGACATACTCCCGGTCCACCTCTCCGTTGGCTCCGGGAACAATAACAATGTGATTCTCTCCCTGACCGTCAACTTCAATGACCGCAACCCCGGTGGAACAGCCGGAAACCATCTGCACCGCGGCGATATCAACCCCTGCCGCAGTAAAATGTTCAATGTACTCTTCGCCGAAGCTGTCATCTCCCACTTTTCCGGCCATACGGACATCCGCCCCGAGCCGGGCGAGAGCAACCGCCTGGTTGGCACCTTTACCGCCGGGAAAGGTGTTAAAGGTTTTGCCCGTAAGGGTTTCGCCGGGAGATGGAAACCTGTCAACCTGAACGACAAGATCCATATTAATGCTGCCGATGGAACAGAACCGGGGTTTCATGGGGGCTCCTTTGGGTTAATTCTGTTTTCTGGTTCAGTATAAACGCTTAGTCCGGGTATTGGGAAATTTCTTTTTGTACCTTTTCTCAGATCACCGGGAAGGATATACTTACGCTATATCATATGAAAAACACCTGGTCACTGCTGCCGGTTATTCTGAGTATAATTTCACTCTTTCTTGAGCAGCAGGCACAACAGACAGTACCCCTGCTAGTAATAATCAACCTGCTGGATATCAGTGTTGTACTCCTGCTCATTCTTGAAACTGTTCGGGGGTTTCAGGCTGCCCCCTATAAAATAATCTATGCCAGAAACAATGCCTTTGCTCTCGGGTTTACCGCCGGGTTTATTCTGCTGTTTCTCTATGCAAAAATTAATTTTATACTGTACAGCTTCAGCCCGGCAGAGCTTGAACCTTCACTCTCTGCGGTTATTCTGAAAAATACCTTCCTGGTGTTGAAGGTACTCACCCGTTTCCGCAGGCTCCACGGCCTGCTTGAATCAATAAGCCTTAAACCTGCCCAGACAATCCTCTTAAGTTTTCTGCTGGTTATTCTCGCGGGGTCGCTGCTTCTCATGATGCCCTTTACTGCTGCGGGAGAGTCCGGCCTGAGTTTTCTGGATGCACTCTTTACCTCAACTTCAGCAGTCTGCGTTACCGGACTGATTGTAGTCGACACAGCCACGGCCTTCTCGTTCTGGGGCCAAGTGATAATTGTTGTCCTGATCCAGATCGGCGGACTGGGAATAATGATCCTCTCCTACTTCTCCTTTTTTCTTATCCACCGGGGAATATCGCGGGAAGAAAAACTCATTGCCGCCTATATGCTGAGTCAGGATGATATGCATTCAATCCAGAAACAGGTAAAGATGATTATCCTGACAACCTTCGGCATGGAGTTTGCCGGAGCCCTGCTTCTGTTCCTTTTTGTACCCGGTATAGCAGGCCCCTTCGGCGGACGGGTTTTCGGAGCACTTTTCCATGGGGTATCGGCCTTCTGTAATGCCGGATTCGCCCTCTTCAGCGACAGCCTGGAAAGCTTCAGCGGTTCCTTTGCACTAAACCTTATAATCGTCGGGCTGATTATCGCCGGCGGTCTGAGCTTCAGCGTTCACTCCAATATCGGCCGGATATTTATTGATTCCCTGAGGCGGAAACCGGACAGGGAACGGCTGACCATAAACTCCCGTACGGTACTCTTACTATCAGCTCTTTTAATTGCGGTGGGCACCTTCTTTTTCTACGGGCTGGAACACAACGGGGTGCTTCGTCCCCTTTCAACCGGAAAACAGTACCTCACAGCTTTCTTCCAGTCCGTAACCCTCAGAACCGCAGGATTCAACACCCTGCCCCTGGGATCTCTCGGAGCCGGCACCTATCTGTTTATGTGCTTTCTGATGTTTATCGGAGGTGCTTCAGGCAGTACCGCCGGCGGCATAAAGGTTAACAGCCTGGCAGCAATTGCCGCCCATTTTAAGGCTCAGCTGACGGAATCACGGAGTGCAACCCTGTTCCGCACCACCGTATCCCAGGCAAATATTATGAGGGCCTTTACCATTGCAGCCTTCGGCCTCATCACCGTCTCCGGGGGAACACTTCTTTTAATGATTTTTGAAGATGCTCCGCCCATGCATATTCTGTTTGAAGCTGTTTCTGCATTCGGCACCGTAGGACTTTCAGCGGGAATAACCTCCTCCCTGTCAGTTCCGGGAAAGCTGGTTATCATATGCATGATGTTTCTGGGCAGAATAGGCCCCCTGACCGTACTTGCCGCAGCGGGACAGCGCAAACAGACAGTGGAGATTGAATATCCGTCGGCAGAAATTTCCATCGGATAGGTGGATACCTACAGAGTGATATTTACAACCAAAGGATAAGGAAACATACAATGGCGAAAAACACGACCAAAAATTACCTGGTAATCGGACTTGGCGCATTCGGAAGCCGCTTATGTGAAGTTCTTGAGGACAAGGGTGCAACAGTAATCGCCGTGGATACCGATCCGGCGTTAATTGAGCGGGTAAAGAATACAGTAACCCAGGCGGTCCATATGGATTCCACCGACGAAACCAGAATGCACGAACTGGATCTTGAGGATGTTGATATCGCTATTGTTGCCATTGGAAATAATCTTGAGGCAAGCATCCTCAGCACCGCCATTATGAAAAGACTCGGGATTCCCTATATTATTGCCAGAGCACTGAACGAGCTTCACCACCAGGTACTTATCCAGGTGGGAGCCGATGAAGTAATCAATATTGAGATTGATGAGGGCACCAGGCTCGCCAACCGCCTGATTGCCCCGGACATTCTGGATAATGTACCCCTCTCTGACGAAATCAGTATTGCGGAAGTCCGGGTACCGAAGGAGTTTATCGGAAAGCCCCTGGAAGAACTGGAACTGCGCAAGAGGCTGCAGATAAACATAATCGCCGTCCGCAGGCCGGACTACCAGATTGACGAAATAGGCAATCCAACGAAAGAGGAACGGCTTCTGTTTCCCGATGGTACCGAGGTTCTCACAGAACAGGACATTCTGCTGATTCTCGGTAAAAACGATAAAATCAGCGCCTTTAACGAGCTATAGGGCCGGGTGAAATAAAGATGAGAGTACCGACAAACCGATGGTTCACCCTCCCCCTGCTTATTGCAGCCGCTGCGATTGTAATACTGGGGACCTTCTCGTACAGCATGCTTACCCGTCAGACCTCCGTCGACGGGGAGACACTCCGCTTCATGGCAGAACGGATTCTCTTTTTTGCCCTCTGCGAACTGGCACTTCTGTTAGCGGTCTGGAGCATGGTGGTTTACCGGGGAGTGCGGATCGAAAAGCGGCTGGACCGGCTCATAGAACAGAGCCGCTACCGAAAACTGCGTAAGGACAAAGATTTCCGTAAGCTGGGACAGCTTGGTCCACGGCTTGAAAGCCTCTATGCCGGACTGACTGAGACCAACGAGAAGCTCGGAACCAAAATTGCCGGGCAGGCAGAACTGCTGGATCTGATTATTTCAAGCGCTACCTTTCCTCTTCTGGTTACCACAAGTGCAGGAACGGTCTGTTATGCCAGTAAAACGCTTTTATCAATTCTGGAGAAGGAAAAGCATCAGTTAACAGGGCGTAACGTAAGTGACATCTGGGATAATATTGAGGTACAGAGTCTGAAACGGAGATTTGAGACAGACTTTCAGCCTGCAGAAATTGAAGGCAAGGACTACCCGATTACCGTTTACCCCGTGCTGGGTGAGAGTAACCTGGTTGTCTATATGGTTTTCAATACCGAAAAGCGCCCTCTTTTCTATAATGCAGGCAGCCGGGAAACAAAAAAGTCCGCTTCCCATTTCAGTAAAGAACTTTCACGCTTCTTCTCCCGCAGAAAAAACCGGCAAACCGGCCCCGCAAAAAAAGAGGAGCAGAACAGATGAGAAGAAAACGCTTTAATTTCAGCCGGCGCATCGGCATGCATCCCGGCGTCATACTGGAAGACAACGGACCAGACCTGCCGCCGTCAGAAATTTCCATGTACCGCTACTCGGCCGAAATCGAAGAAGAGGAAAAGCACGTAAGCCGGAAGGAACTTAAAGAGCTCCGCAAGGAGGGACATGTCCTCTGGCTGAATATCACCGGAGTTCATGATGGTCCCCTGCTGAAAAAGGTGGCGAAAAGTTTCGCTATTCACCCTATTGCAGCGGAAGACCTGCAGAACACCCCCCAGAGAGCAAAAGCAGAGGAATACACCCGTCAGCTTCTGATAATTCTGCATATGCTCACCTGGGATGAAGCGGATAACCTGGTAAAAACCGAGCAGGTGGGTCTGATTCAGGGAGAAGATTATGTGCTTTCCTTTCAGGAGAGACCCGGAGACGTCTTTGATTCTGTGCGCCGCAGGCTCGAGAAAAAGCTTGGCCGCATTCGGGACATGAACTCCGACTATCTGGCCTACACCCTGGTTGATGCCGTGGTGGATAACTATTTTGTGGTACTGGAATCACTGCAGAATCAATTTGAAGAGCTTGAGGAAGAGGTGCTCTATCATGACGGCCCCGACCCTTCAAACCAGGTTCACCAACTGACCCGGGAACTGCTGACCCTGCGCAGGGCTGTATGGCCCCTGCGTGAAGCGGTCTCAGCAATAGTACGGGGGCAGATTCAGAGCGTATCCGAGGAAGTGCAGATCTTCTACCGGGATATTCACGACCACATTGTCCAGATAATGGACTGGGTGGAGCTGATGAAAGAGAGCCTTAAGGGGCTGCTCGACTCCTATCAGGCCAAGGTGAGCAACTCAACCAATGCGGTTATGCGGGTGCTTACCATTGTGGCCACCATTTTTATTCCACTGACCTTTATAGCCGGAATCTACGGTATGAACTTCAGCAACATGCCGGAACTGGCCTGGCCCTTCGGCTACCCCCTGGCACTTCTGGCGATGGGCGCTGTTGCAGGTGGTATGCTCCTCTACTTTAAAAGGAAGAAATGGCTTTGAAGGAGATGATTCCGGGAGAGCAGAGTCTCCCGAGCCTTATTGTTCCCATCTACTTCCCGGGATTTCTCTGTTTTCTCGCTGAAGGACTGACAAAGTCCTTTATTGTTCTCTACGCCCTTGAGATCGGCGCAGGCCATGCCCTGGCCGGTGTAATTGCGGCGCTGCCCACTCTGGGAACAATCTTTTTCGATCTTCCCGCCGGGCGCTTAATCAGCAGGTTTGACCGAAAAGCACTTTTTATAGTCAGCTCCTGCGCTATGGGAATCACCTTCATTCTTACAGGACTTGCCCACAGCATTATCCTGTTGATTCCCGTTCTGATGATTTACGGAGCAACCAGAGCCTCCTGGCAGATTTCTCAGGTTTCGATAATACGAACACTGGTTCAGGAAGATTCCCGGGGACGGGCCCTCTCAAACGTAGGCGGCCTGATCAGGATCGGCTCCTTCCTCGGTCCCCTTGCTGCAGGCTTTATAGCAGCAAGATTCGGGATCAGCTCCCTTTTCCTGCTGGCAGGAGCGGTTGTTCTGCTCTCATCCCTGATTCTTTTCCTGCAGGTGCCGGGAATCCCCGGTGAAGAAACCAAAGGAGAACGGCGGAATGTAATAGCCGCCATGCTGCGCTACAAGCATATACTTCTCACCGCCGGCCTCGGGATTCTTGTTCTTGGAATACTCCGCTCCGCCCGGCCTGTGCTGCTTCCCCTGTACGGCGAGCATCTGGGTCTCAGCCTTGAACAGATTGGCATTATCATGGGCGTGGGAGGCCTGGCGGACACCCTCTTTTTCTATCCCGCCGGTCATATCTACGACCGCTTCGGGATTCACCGGGGCGCCATACTCTGCATAACGGTATTCTCACTCGGCCTGATTCTGGTCCCCTTGAGCAGCGGCTTTATGTCGCTTCTAATCGTAGCCGTACTTATCGGTGTTGGAAACGGATTCGGATCGGGAATCAATATGGTCTACAGCGCGGTGCTTGCCCCGGAGAACGAGGTGGGAGAGTTTATGGGAGTATGGCGGCTCTTTACCGACGCCGGCGTTTTCGCAGGCCCCCTGGCGGCAGGCTTTATTACAGCTGCGGCAGGTTTTACAGCAGCGCCGGTAATTATCGGTGTTATTGGACTTTCCGGGGCCGTATGGTTTAAAATTGTAGAGAGGACAGGGATTTTTAACCGGCAGAAAGGTAATTCCTGAAAAAACTGATCCTGCGGAAAGGATTTTTTTCTTTCCAGGACGTACAATAAAACAGACATGAAAAGAATTGAGGACTACAGGATTTCAACATCGCCCTACGAGCTGTTTGAATTCCTTTACAATAAAGTTATAACCCGGAGTCTAAGCTCCTTTACCCAGCTGATGGACATGGTGCACTACCTGCCCATGAATCCGTCAAACCTGAGTGTATACAAGAAAATTTTTCATCTTATCAAAGAGCTTAACTGGGGGGTGTTTGCCCCGGTGAGCCTCAAGGATTACCCGGACCTGTGGAAAGAGCTGGTTATCCCCTTTCAGGGAATTGAAGGCACCGGCGACCTTAAACGCAACACTACTATTTCGTCAGTATATGTCGGGATTCTGGATATTCACGGCTACTCCGAGTTCTGCCAGAAATACCGGCGCAATCTCTCCATGCTGCAGCTTCTGGACGACTGCATACAGGATGATATCCGCCGGATAGCAAAAAACTATGGTGTTTTAAGCTGGCGCTCCGAAGGGGATACCATTATTCTTGTTGCCGCAAGCGCCAGAAGCATTACCTCCACGGCAGTAAACATTACCGACTACTTTTCCCGGCGCAGAATTATCAAAAGCCGGAAACTGGTGGAAAGCCGGGTGGTAAACAAAATCATCCTTCCGGACATGACTGTCTCCGGAGGCATTGCCGGCGGGAAAAGCTTTACCCCTCTGGTTATAACCCGGGACGGAGATATTTCCGGCGACGTCATCA
Source organism: Marispirochaeta sp. (assembly GCA_963676835.2). Classification (GTDB taxonomy): domain Bacteria; phylum Spirochaetota; class Spirochaetia; order JC444; family Marispirochaetaceae; genus Marispirochaeta. The sequence goes on along the minus strand of CAXXFF010000002.1, from coordinate 1,261,784 downwards.
ACACCGCGGCCAGACTGCAGAGCTTCGCCAATACTCTGGACCCGGAAAAAACAAAGATTCTTCTTACCAACCACGTCACCCACCAGCTGAAGAAAATCCGTATCGTAAACAAGGATGATATTCTCAACGCAGTACATTATTTCAACCTCGGGCGCTTCCGCTTTAAAGGTATGGACCTGAATGTGTACGAACTGCTTTTCAAGGATACCCAGAAGGAACGGCTTGCCTACCAGAGAAGCTTTATTAAACTCTATGATGCCCTGGATAAAGGCCAGTGGCGGGATAATATCTTCGTTGCCCTCATTGAGGCGATTGCAAAGGTGGTTGAGCTGGCGGGCTCAATAAAAATAGACGGAACATCCCGGGATGAGATTCTGTCGCAGTGCAGGGAAGCGGTAAGTCTCTACAACTCGGGAAACAACTATAAGCGTCCCATTGCCATTCTCGATCTTCTGTGTGCCTATCTTCCCCTGCTGAGAACCGTCGACCCGATTCTGCCCATATATGCAGAGGAGATCCTGAATAAATACAAGGTCATTGAGCATCAGTTCAATAACCACCTGGAAGCCAACTTTCCTCAGATGATCAATAAATTTCTCAACCTTGAACAGCGGGATCTCTTTCTTAAAGCCGCCAAAAGCAAGGCAGTCTATGCCCAGCTGAAAGAGCTTGGTCTTCAGGAGATGATGAAGGAAAACCAGAAATACACCTGGTACCGGATGATCGATGAGGAGCGTGATTTTCTGGATATGCGGATACATATAGGTAAAAAGTAAAGCAAACTTTTCTTTCCTCCCGGGGATTCGCTGTGTATACTAGAATCAGGGGGCAGGTCATGGCAGAAAAACAGTTTTCCGTAGATATCCACAGCATGGAAAGTGTCTCCGCGGTTCTCAAGGAGATTCAGGATCTTCTGGACTCTCTGGGGGAAGGCCCTGGAAGAGGAAGCGATGAGGAGGACTACCTTCAGCTGCAGTTCGGCACCGTCGAAAACGGTGAGTTTACCGAACTTCCGCCTCCGGCATGGCACATTGAAGCCCCTTCGGGCAGGCCCGTAACCCTTACCAGCGCACACAGCTTCTTCCATGCCGCCGCGGCATTCGACATTCCAGGGCTCATCGAAGAGACTCTAGAGAAAATGGGCCATTCCATGTATATGGAGTCCGGGACTGCACCTTTAGGAACCTACGCCTTCTGCGCTCTTATCCGGGCCAACCGGGAGTGGATTCATCTCTACCGGGAATATCTGGACAACCTGATCCGTTTCGACATGTTTGAGGACACCGAGGAGACCGACGGAATTTCCGTTGCCCTTACGAGCTATGGATGGACTGAAGAGACCCTGGAACTGCTTGCATCGAGAATGTTCAGCAGCCACGGCCATGAGGGAGGTGAAGACTTCCAGTCCTTCCGGGATGAATACGCCCTGAATGATGCTCTGGAGGATGATCTTCTGTACGGTGTGTTTGAAGGAGCCCTGCGCTCAGAGATTGAAGAGACGGAAGATACCGACCTTGAAAGCCGGTTTCTCTCCTGCGGATATGATCCCCACGGAGGCCTTCCGGCCTCCGGTGAGGCAGGTACCCCCTGCGACAACCTCATCTGGGAGCTTGTCCGGGAATACCTGGTTCTGGACGATGACGACTACGACGACTATTACTGATCGCCGGGCATCAGTTCCGCTGTTGTTTTCATAATCTGCTGACCGCGGTATTTGGGCAGCTGGAAAATAAACGGCGAGGCAGAACTGCGGGCTGTATAGCCCTGCTCATTTTCCGCAATAATCTCCACAGAGATTGCACCGCTGTCTGTTTCCAGCTGAATAAGCTTCAGAAGCTCGCCGGTATCAGCTGACGCATCGGGATACGACACAGCAGTAAACCTTTCAAAGTTGCGCACAAAGGTGCTCACCTTCTCCTGGTCAAGCATATCACCGCCGTCGGTGGTCCAGCCCTCTTCAGAGCGGATAAATCCTTCAGCGTCTCCTTCGGGGCCGCTGAGAACCACCCTGCGGATAGAAGCGGGATCAAGTGCAAAAATCAGCTTGTTCCGCAGATCATCGAGACTCAGTTCAAAATCCCGGCGGAGGTTCCCCGAAATCAGCAGGACCTCATCGCTTTCGGGAAAGCGCAGATAGCTCTGACGTCCGGTGGGACTGGCCTTGCCGATAAGAACGGTCCGTACAGCTTTTCCTTTTTCGAGAATGGAAACGGTAACCGCCTCCTGATCTTCCAGCTGATAGGGTCGGAAGAAACCGGAGGAGCTGACCTTTTCCAGCGCCTTGATACCGGTAATCTTTTCCACCAGTCCGGCGATTTTTTCTGAATCACCGGGATACTGCTCATCACCGGCAAGCCAGGTATCACCGGATTTTGACAGCTTTATAGTTTCCCCGCCGTTGGAGATGGTCATTTCATCTACCGCGGCATTAACCGTGGGAATATTCGGGGTAATGTCCCGGCCGGCAATCTGCTGAATCAGAAGGATTACCGCCAGAACCGCAATAACAGCAAGATAGATGATTTTGCTTTTACTCAGTGTAGTTTTCATATCTCTCCTCCCCTACTGCTCATTCCGGCTGAACATTTTCTGTACAACCTTCCTGCGCCGTTCCCGCAGACGCCAGACAAGGATACCCGCAAGAATGGTGAGAACCGGGAGTCCCGCCATGGCGAATCCCTTTGCAAACATCCGGTACTTCGGATCTGTCTGTCCAAGGGAATTGAGATTGAATCCCTTGCTGCGGATAAGGGGCAGCTCTTCGTTGCCGTTGGCGTAATCCAGGATGTTCTGAATCAGGACGGCATTGGGTCCGCGGCCCTGGGGATCAAGCAGCTGAGGTCCGGCTATTTCGGAGGTTCCCGCAACAATGACTTTTCCCCGCCTGATGCTCCGTTGAATATGCCTGCTGGCACTCATGTCGGTAGCTGCGGCAGCCGCAGTTTCAGCGTCTTCGGTTTTCGGCTCTTCATCGAAAAAGCTGGTAAAGCGTCCTTCAGAAAGGACCATAAGAGGAAATTGCTTGAGATCGGAGTCCCCCGGGGGATACATGGTGTTGGGATTCAGATCCACCCGGTCACCTTCCATCAGCCATGCCTCATCCGAACTGTTTACCAGAACAGTAATATCAGCTTCCGCAGGAGGTGTTTCCACCGGCAGAACCTCTGCAGCAGAAAGGAAGAGCACCTGGCCGAGATTCTTTGATATCGGATGATCCTGATTCAGACTCTCTTTCGCAAGGATTGGTACATGATAGAGCTGCATTCCGCCGTATTCGGGCTGAGCCTTATAGGAGTTCTTATCCAGAACATAGTTACGCTTAACCTCAATACCGTATTTTTTCAGCAGATCGTTAAGCCCGGTATTCACCGGCAGGTACATGGGTGCGCCCTGCTGGCCCATCTGGCGGGGATCGATAACCTGATAAGGATCAAGAAAAACCACCAGGCTTCCACCGCCCATTACAAACTGATCAAGGGCATAGAGCTCTTTCTCATCGTAGGCGGCCTTGGGTCCGTTTATTACCAGGGTGGACATCTCCAGGGGAATTTCATCTTCAGCAAGGTTGATTTCCCTAATCTCATAGAGGCTCTCGTTTACTGTTCTGAAAACAGCATCGCCACTCTGCTGATCGTTGAGATCCCGCTCGCCGTGACCGATAACATAGCCCACAGGAGTGTTCTCACTTAAAAGGCCTTCCAGGGCTTCACCGATTTTTGCATCGAGATTGGAAACCCCGGTAAGGGCGTAGCCGCCGAAGAGCTGGGGAGCAATATCCATGGGGACCGTGGTAAAGCGGTCTCCAAGCTGGAGAACCAGACCTATGGTTGCTTCATGTATCCGTTCGGGATTCACCTTATCTTTGTAGGAGAGCCTGGGGAAGCCATACTGCTCCATCAGAGAAGCCGCCTGAGCATCGCTGTCAACCTTGCGGACCTCAAGCTCGAGGATACCGTTGTTTTCGCCGTTAACCACACCAACGGCTTCTCCCGCAAGCCCTTCAAGCTGATCAAATCCCTTGATGTTGAACTCAGCCAGGGAGGGACTGTAATAGAGCAGGGTTTCCACCTTGTCACTAAGAGCAGCCGCTGCTCCAACGGTACCTATCAGGCGTGAAATGGTGGTGGTAATCTGGTACTCAAGACCTTCTGTTCCGGTAATTTCCGGAATCTGCTCTACAGAACTGGCATAGCTTATGGCCAGGCCCATATAGACATTGCGGGACTGAAACTCATCGGAACCGATGGACTGAACCTGAATGGAGCGCATACCGTAGGAGCCGGCTGTGTCCATTCCTTCTTCGCTCTCAACGTCCACAATCTGGTACTTGAAGTTACTGTTGCCTACGGAGTCATATTCCGAGAGAAGGTCTTTCACATACCGGGAGACACTGTTATAGGGAGCAGGAAGATCCCGGGAGAAAAAGACTGAAACCGTCAGGGGTTCGCCAAGGGTACGGATGGTCTGTTTGCTCACCTCGGAAAGAGAGAAGTTGTCTCCTTCGGTAAGATCCACCCGGAAGAACATATTCAGGGAAACCAGGTTGATCAGAATAATAACAATAAGCAGAAGCAGCCGGTTGCTGCGGTCGGAAGCGAGATAGTTTAAAAATTTCATGCTCCTACCTCCGTGCCTCTACGCCCCGGACAGCTCCGATAAGAAAAACCAGACTGAGGGATGCAAAGTAGATAAGGCTGCGGCTGTCGAGGATTCCCTTCGAGATAGTGTCAAAGTGATAACCCGCGCTGAAATACTGGAGAAAGGTTACCAGCACCGGGGGCAGAAAAATCATAAACTTATCCACATAGGTAAGAATCAGGCAGAGCCCCAGAGAAAGGACAAAGGCAATAATCTGATTATTGGTCAGAGACGAGGTGAATACCCCGGCGGCGGCATAGGCTGCTCCGAGAAAGAGCGCGCCGATATAGCCCCCCACCACAGGCCCCATATCGAGGTTACCCGCAGGGGCAATCAGTATCAGGTAGATTAACGTAGGAGCAAGCATGGCTGTTAGAAACAGAAGGGATGCCAGGTACTTGCCTGCGATAATCCGGGAAGGTTCTGCAGGCAGGGTTATAAGTGTTTCCAGGGTACCGCTCTTAACCTCTTCCGCCAGCATACGCATGGTTACCGCAGGGAGAAAAAAGGAGAAGAGAATAGGCAGCATCTGAAAGAATCCCCGCATCTCCGCCCGGTCATAGATAAAAAAGGTCGGAAAAAAGAGGATAGCCGTAATAAAAAGAAAAAGTCCGATTACGATATAGGCCATGGGGCTCTGAAAAAAGGACTTCGCCTCTCTTAAGGTTATGGTGAAGACACTTCTCATGCTGCACCCCCCTCACTGTCCGCCTGGGTAAGGCCGCGGAAAACATCCTCAAGGGAGTTCTTCTGCTGGGTCAGTTCGTAGAGAGCCCAGCCCTTGTCGGCCACTGCTTTGAACACCAGGGGCCGGAGATCTTCCTTGCCTTCGCTGGAAATAAGCACCGAGGTAAGCCCCTCTTCGCCTTCGTGTACCGGCAGAACTTCTACCACTCCGGGGAGAGAAGAAACCGTGTCCTGCAGCTCCTTGAGAGTGCAGCCTTTAACCTGAACCTTTACGGAAACACTGGATCCGAAACGGGCAGTCAGCTCCTCCGTGGGAGCATCCGCAGCCAGGCGTCCACGGTTTATAATCATTACCCGGTCACAGAGACCTTCCACTTCGGGAAGGATATGGGTAGAGATGATAACCGTCTTGGTCTTGCCGATCTCCTTGATAAGCCTGCGGACCTCGATAATCTGGTTGGGGTCGAGACCGGAGGTAGGTTCATCGAGAATGAGAATGTCCGGGTCGTGTACGAGGGTAAAGGCAAGGCCAACCCGCTGTTTGTATCCCCGGGAAAGATTCTCGATATTTTTGTGCATTACATCTTCCAGAGCGCACATACGGGCAACTTCCGCAATACGCCCTTCATCTTCAACACCGTGCATACGGGCGGCATATTTGAGAAAATCGTAGACCATCATTTCACCGTAAAAAGGCGCCATCTCCGGCAGATAGCCGATACGGTTTTTCACCTTTTCCGGCTCAAGCCGTACATCTGTTCCGGCAACCTTTACCGACCCCGCAGAGGGGCTTAAAAAGCCGGTTATCATTCGCATTGTAGTGGTTTTTCCGGCGCCGTTGGGACCAAGCAGTCCGATAATTTCTCCCTTGGAAATAGAAAATGAGAGATCGTCAACAGCGCAGAAGTCACCGAAATAACGGGTTACATTTGCAACCTCAATCATTTTCGTGGCCTCCTGTAGCATTTAAAAAGAGTGGATAATTACGTTCTTCCTTCGTTTGCCTATTAAAATACCCTAAAGGTATGATTTTCTGCAAGGGATTTTTTTGCGAACCCCTAGGATACTTTTTCCAATGGAAATAATGGGGTATATTTACCTTAATTGCTCAAAAGGAGAGCTGTAATGAATGAAAGAATTGAAATAAATCCTCTTATTTGCCATGGTAACCCTGTTATCAAAAATACCCGGGTTTTAGTTGCCAATATTCTTGCAGACCTTGCGGCAGGCAGAACCGCGGAACAGATTATAAAAGATTATCCGCAAATTTCTCTGGACGATATATCTGCGGCACTGAATTTCTCCAGTGAAGTAATGACTTTCGCTTCATAAGACTTCAGATCTCACTACTCAAAGGTAGTTTCGACTACGCTCAACCACCGCTTATATAAGGTAAATGGTTTTCGCACTGAACGGAGTCGAAGGGATAAAACCACCAATCGACTATTCCTATCAGGTTTGCAAGAGTATTCCCATGTCGACAGTAATTAAAGCACAGTTTTCCCGCTATAGCGAAACCGTTTCAAAGGCCCTGGACTCACTTTTCGCTGCAGAACCGCAGTACACACTTCCTCAAAACGGCCTGATTATACTGAAACCCAACCTGACAACCTCCTCGCCGCCGCCGGTTACCACCCCGGTGGAGATGGTGGAAGCGGTTTATCTGTATCTTAAGGAGAAAACCGGTGCAAAAATCGCCATCGGAGAAGGCTGCGGCTACGGATCCACCCCCAATGTCTATAAAAAACTGGGTTATAAAAAACTGGCGGACAGCTACGGTCTGGAACTCTTTGACTTCAATGACACAGAAACCGTAACCCTGAAAAACCCGGAAGCGTTCAGCTTAAAAACCTTTCACATGCCGAAAATCCTGATCGATGCATACCTGGTATCAATCCCCATATTGAAGTGCCACAGCTTTACCCGCACCACCATCGCCATGAAGAACCTCTTCGGCATTGCACCGGGAAGATACTACAATGGCTCCTGGAATAAATCCCAGCTGCATCTGCCGTCAGCCGACTTCTCGGTCGTCGATATCTGCCACTATAAGAAGCCTGATCTTTCAATCGTTGATGCCGTAACAGGGCTCACCGGATCCCATCTTTCGGGAAGACCGAAAGAATTCAATACAATCCTTGCCGGATTTGATCCGGTGGCGGTGGATACAGTGGGGAGTGCCATGCTGGGAGAAGATCCCCGCACCCTTCCCTACCTCTGCAAGGCAGACGGGATTATCGGGAATATGCGGGGCATTGATCTGCGGGAGATGTGAATTACCAGTAGTTCTGATGACAGCATCATTAATAGTACTGGTTAATTACAGAATGCTCATAAGAATTAGAAATTGAATTTTTAATTTTCACACATCATGCCGCAGGACGACCGCATCAGGGATTTGACGGGAAAAACAGAAGACTTGCTCCATCACTGCAATGCCGCTATAGTTAACTCGATGGATATCTCATTTTCTGACATTGTGGAAAGATTAAAGCCTCTGGATCCGGAAAAGATCATCCTTTTTGGAAGCTATTCAAATAAAAGCGCAACAGAAGAAAGCGATATAGATTTATGCATTGTCAAGAAGAACCTGACCACCGAACAAAACTCAGTTAGACTGCAGGCAAGAAAAGCTTTACGGACATTTATTCTCGAAAACCATATCGGAATCGATATTCTTGCCATATCGGAAGATGACCTCTACAACCGGGAGGACTATTTCTACAAGGTTGACCTTCTGCAGAACGGAAAGGTTTTGTATGCCAAATAAACCAGCTGCTGAAGAGTGGCTGTTATTTGCGGAACATGACTTAACCGCGGCGGAAATGCTTCATAATGCCGGGCATTTCTCGGATACCATCAGCTTTCTGCTGCAGCAGTCACTGGAGAAAAGTCTGAAATCCCTTCTGGCATATCAAAACAGGAAAATCCGTAAAAGCCATGACCTGATGGAAATCTTTTCAGAAACTCAGCAAACCCTGAAATTAACTGATGAAGAACTGGATATCCTGGATATTGCGACTGCATATTATCTTGAAAACAGATATCCCCATGCTAACTATCAGCTGCCTGAAGAAGCTGAGATTAAACATGTCATTAAATATTCCCGGATTATCCTTCAGAAAATCAGGAACATTATTCTTTAGCCAGAGGCTCTATTTTCGATCCACATATAAATAAACGCCTCTACTGCGCCGTTCGGACAAGGCGGAAGCCATTATTGCTGTAATGGGCACCTGGAAGGATGCTGGCCCGATTTGCCGAACGGCAGTAATCGACGCGGTTGTCGCTCCAGCTACCCCCGCGCAACACGCGTAAGGAGTCCGAGGCACTACCGCCTGGATCAGTTGCATTTCCGCTGTAACTACCATACCTGTCCCAGCACCACTCCCACACATTACCGCTCATGTCGTACAGCCCCAGCTCATTGGCCTGTTTCTGCCCCACAGGATGGGTGATTCTCCCGCTATTGACTCCAGACCACGCGACACTTCCGATACTGTCGCTTCCCCCATAAATATTATATCCTCCCGCCCGCACTCCGCCCCGGGCGGCGTATTCCCACTCCGCCTCCAGGGGAAGACGGTAGCCGCTTGCATTAAAGTTACAGAGGATATTGTCTCCTGAACCGCTGTAGGCAGGGGTAAATCCTTCACGCAGGCTCAGCTTGTTGCAGAATTCCACCGCGTCGTACCAGCTTACCTTGTTAACAGGATTACCGGACCCGATCCCCCTTGACGTATCAGAGGGATTACTCCCCATCACCTCCTGCCACACCCCCTGGGTCACTTCGTATTTACCCATGTAAAAATCTCGGGTCAGGGTAACCCGGTGCTGAGTTTCATCAGCACCCCTGTTAACTTCAGAAGACGGTGAGCCCATAGTAAAGCTTCCCGCTTTTACCAGCACAAAGTCCTCGGATACCTGCGGCCGGCTTGCCGTAGCAGCAGGGGGACTGCTGTTTCCATCCGGAATTATCCTGCCTGTGTTTTCTCCGGAAGGTATCCCCGCAAGATAGACCGGTGCAAACAGCTGGTCATAGGCTCCGGGAATCTGGGCTCCATTGGTCAGGTTATAAACCCGCTGGCGGGTCTGCATCAGAATCTCCTGAAAGCTCTTTTCCGTCATGGAGAGTGCCTGGATAAGGGCTGGAGTAAACACGCCGTCCCGGGCGACGGTACCCGACTCGGCGGAGTAGACGATAATGGAGTTGGGCGGTTTCTTGCCGGCAACCGCCAGCCCGCGGCTGGCGCTGCGTCCGCTGCCTGACGGCAGAGGATTATTGCGGCAGGAGTCCAGGATTACAATATTGGTATCGCTCCCGGAGGCCTCCAGGGTGGCCATGATCTCTTCGGCGTCCACCGCCCGGGTACTGACCCGCCGTTCATCGGGGATATCGGCATTTGCCGGAATAAGGTAATTGCTGCCCGCCACCTGTACGGCATGTCCGCCGTAATGAAAGAAGGCGATGCCACCGCGCTGCTTCACGGAACGCTCAAAGTCCATAAGACCGTCCAGCATCTGCTCCCTGCCGGCATTGGTGATCAGGGTTACCTGAAACCCCAAATTCTGCAGAGCGGCCTTAAGCTGTGAGGCCTCGGTTACCGGGTTGGCCAGGGAGGAGAAGTTTTTGTAGTTACCGTTGGCTATCAGGAGGGCAGTTTTGTTCTGGGAAAAAACCGGCAGACCGGCTATGAAAATCAGTATGGGCAGTAGAAAAATCTTCAGGCGCATGGGATCCCCCTTGCAAGTACACTTTTTCAGTCACAGCTATAAAGATGCAGGTATATATTTCTCTCCTATTTTAGGCCATCGGGGCTTTTGAAACAAGGAAACTACTGATAGAACCCAGATCAAAAGAGCCCGATTTGACCGCTGAATGAAATCAGAATATACTTTACACGGTATCAGTATGGTAAGGAAGCAGAGAATGCCATTAATATCCATACCGAAACCATTACGGGAGAAGCTCGGAGACGAAGGCTCCGACGCGCTGATTGCCGTGCTCAACGAGCAGGAGAAAGAGACGGAAAATTCTGTTATCCAAACTGCAGGACTCAGGTTTGAAAGAAAGTTGGCGGAAGAGATATCTCCCATCAGGGTTGATCTTGCAGGATCTGAAGGCCGGTTTGAGAAGAAGCTAGAGAAAGAAACTTCTGCCATCCGGGTTGAGCTTACCGAATCTGAAGGCCGGTTTGAGAAGAAGCTGGTGGAAGAGGTCTCAGCCATCAGGGTTGATCTTGCATCATTGGAACAGCGGTTTGATAAGAAACTTACTGAAGAGGTCTCAAGTCTGCGGGGAGAAATGAACACAAGCATAGGTACCTTAAGAGTTGAGATGCACCAGTCTGCTGCCAACAACATCAAATGGATGTTTCTCTTCTGGATAGGGCAGATCGGGGTTGTTACCGCACTGTTTCTCAAGGTTGCTTAAGGCAATTCAGTGAACAGAATAGCTTTTACCGGCTCGATTCCCCAAAATTGACATATTTATGCCCCGGCAGTATGCTTATATGCATGAGAACCACAATGGATCTGGATGATGCTCTTCTTCAGAAAGCAAAAGACCTGGCGCTGAAGGAACATAAACCCTTAAGAGAGATTATTGAGCAGGCATTGCGGGAAAAATTCCTGCGCTATCCTGCTCCGGAAGAACTTGAACCGATTACCCTGACAGTCTCGGAGAAGACCGGAGGAGTTGCAGGGGGAATCGATCTGGATAACTCAGCCGACCTCTATGACATAATGGAAAAGAACAATGGTCCTGTGTGATGTAAACATCTATGTTTACGCATTCAGAACCGACACCGAACGCCATAAGCCGGTTTACGAATGGCTTCAGGAAACCATAAACTCACCGTCGGATTTCGGAATCTGCGAACTGGCACTGAGCGGATTCCTGCGGATTGTTACCCATCCGAAGATATTCAAAAACCCTGATTCCATAGAGAACGCCCTCAACTTTATTGAAGCAATACGTTCACGGCCGAATGCCGTTACAGTCCGTCCGGAACAACGGCACTGGAATATTTTCAGCAAGCTGTGTACGGAAGCTCAGGCAAAGGGGAACCTGATTCCGGATGCGTACTTTGCTGCTCTGGCTATTGAACACGGCTGCGAGTGGGTCACTACCGACCGGGATTTTTCCCGATTTCCGGGACTGAAAACACTTTTTCTATAGCACTATTATATAATTACTCCATGTTCGAATATTAAGGATCCGAAATGTATAAAACAATCCATACAAAACTGATATGCATTGCAGTCTTTTTATCAATATCCCTGTTTCCTTTCCTGCTTGCAGATTCTCCGGTATCGGATGCTGATACTTCAGGATCTGACCTCTCCTTCATTGATCTCGACAGCGCCGTCCGGGAGCTTCACGAAGCGGAGAGTATTGAAGAGACTATCACTCAGCTTTCAAACCTGGCTGAAACCGACATGGAAAAAGCCCGGGCGGTTTACATCTGGATGACTTCAAACATCGCCTACGATGCATCTGCATACTTTTCCGGCAGACGTGCCGTTACAAATCCGGGCGGAGTTTTCAGAACCGGTAAATCCGTATGCCAGGGATACGCGGAACTCTTTAACAGCCTGGCACGGGGCCTTGGTCTTGATTCCCGGCTGATATCGGGCTACGCGAAAGGCTACGGTTACAGGGACCGCAGCAGATTCAGCCGCACCAACCATGCCTGGAATGCTGTGCTTGTGGACGGCAGCTGGCGCCTGATGGATTCAACCTGGGGAGCCGGTCATGTTTCGAACAGGTCTTTTGTATGGGATTTCAGCGCCTTCTGGTTTGACTGTTCTCCGGAACTTTTTCTGTGGACCCACCTGCCGAAAGAGGAAGAGTGGCAGCTGACTGCAGAGCCAATCTCCATGACGGATTATGTTGTACGGAAATATTATAAATCCTTTTTCTTTGAAAGCCTCTATGCTCTGGGTGTTGAAGAAGCAGTAATGGAGGCAAGCTTAAGTCAGGGGATGGGGATTCCCGAGAGTTATGATCAGTACGATGCTGAAATTGAAATAGTGAATGCGCCCATACAGAAAACCCTGCAGTCCGGAGAAGAGATTGAGTTTCAGCTGCGGGTTCCCGGAGTTGACCAGGCAGCTTTTGTAGGGAACAACAAGTCATTCTCTTATTTGAAAAAAAACGGGGATATTTTTTCCGGTACCATTACACCCCAAAGAGGAACCTTGAAGATTTCAGTTTATATCGAATACAAAGGCCGCCGGTCCTACTGGCCGGTGCTCAGTTATTCGGTTAATTAAGGGGTTTCAGGTTCCGGCACTGTCAGACTGTTCTTGTCCACAGTTACCATTGCATACACCGTCTTGTCTCCGGCTATATATTTCTGCACTTCTCCCCCGGCATCTTCAACAAGAGCCAACAGCAGCTTGTAGCAGTCCCGGGGAGACAGTTCGGGATTAACCTCAAAGGCATCAACATGTTTGGGCTCACCCTTCTCTTCCGAGTCCTGAGATACACTGAGTATCTGGTAAACCGTGCCACTGCTGCTGAATACAACCTGTGCTGTTTTTTCTTTAATTGAAAGAGTCTGAGTACCCTTCAATGAACTTGCTTCCTGAAAATAATCTGTTTCCTGAGCCTGAATGTTGATCGACCCGAGGCTGGTTTCAGAGGTCATTTTTGTAATTGCTTCCACAAATTGTATTTCACCATCTTCTTCAGTGGTATAGTCCGTGATCTTCGAGTCAACCTTCGCATTCATCAGGTTGGAAATATCGCACAGGCTATGGACGAGGGATAAAAGAATGGCAGCCCCCAACTCATCCGAGTTGTGCTTGCCTACACCGCTAATGGCATCATCAAACCAGGGAGGATTGTTAAACCAACCGGGAACATCTTTTTCCTGTTGATTCACTATTCCCGCAAGATACACATCCCCGGTGAACTTGTCGTACACTTCAGGAATCTGTTTTCCATTGCTCTTTTCCTGTACCCCTGCCGCGGTCCGTTCAAAAACCTCTTCAACATCAATACCCGTGGTCTGCAGGTGTTCCAGCAGAACGGAGGTAAACAGGCCGTTTCTGCCGGAGCCGTTATCCGCCACATCACCTTCGCTGGTGGCGAACATTATCAGGCTGCCTGCCGGCCGGTTTCCCACCACCGTCAGTCCCCGGCTTACAGACCGGGTCCAGGCCGCAGGAAAATCACGGCAGGCATCGAGGATCACCATATTCAGCTGATTGCCGGCGGCGCTTATCTGGTCCATGAGATAGCTGACTTTATAGCCTTCGTACTCCAGCTCCACCGCGTCGGGGATTACCGCATCGGAGGGTATCAGGTAGTTTTCCCCGTCATGCTGCAGGCCGTGGCCGGCATAGTAGAAGAGGCCCACCGCTTCGGCGTCATCATGGAGCCTGCTGCGGAAAACCCGGGTGGCGTTCTTCATATCCCGCAGGCTCGCGTTCTGCAGGGTGGTTACCTCGAAGCCAAGCTGCTTTAAAGAGGCGGAGATGTCAGCCGCATCGTTTACCGGCTGCTCCTGAAGACTGCCGAAATCAGCGTATTCGCTGTTACCGATAATCAGGGCGTAGCGGTTTTCGGCGGTGAGGGAAAGGAGGCTTAGAAGCATTAGGAAAATGGTTATTGATTTTTTCATGGCTTATTCCTTTAATCCGGTTACTAATTTGCAGTGCGAACAAGGCGAAAGCCAACATCATCAGCACTCGCATAGGGACTACGAAAGTCTCGAAAAGCCGAACGGTTGAACCTATCGCGTTGAAGCCAGCTGCCCCCACGAGTTACTCGGTAAGATCCTGATTCGTCTCCCGTTGGATTTATTACCGTTCCACTGTAATTGCCATACCAGTCCCAGCACCATTCAAATACATTCCCACTCATATCATAAAGCCCCAGGGGATTAAGTGACTTCTGCCCTACCGCATGGTTTTTACCGCCACTGTTGTTGTAAAACCAGCCAACATTACCCAAACTATTCGAGCCCGCATAAATCTGATAGCTCTCTAACGACTGAGCACCACGCGCCGCGAACTCCCACTCTGCTTCCGTGGGCAGCCGGTAGCCGTTGGCATTGAAGTCACAGCGGATACTATCTCCCGAACCACTATAAACGGGATTGAGGCCTTGTCGGCGACTGAGTTTATTGCAAAAATCCACCGCTTCAATCCAGCTGATTTCATTAACTGGATAATTAACATCGATACCTGTACTTACTTCGGAAGGATTATTTCCCATTACCTCTTTCCACAATCCCTGAGTTACTTCGTATTTACTAATGTAAAAATCCCGGGTCAGGGTTACCTGATGTTGTGCTTCATTATCCTTCCTGTCAGGTTCATTGGATGGTGACCCCATGGTGAAACTTCCAGCTTTTACCAGCACAAAGCTATCGTCTAAAGACATGCGGCTAACCGTAGACGTTCTAACCACATAACTGAAGGCAATACTCTTACTGATCCCGCTCTCAACCTCAACAGTCTTAGTTTCCCGAAGTCCATTTCCATACTGCATAGAAAGAATGTAACTCCCCGGATCAAGTCCATTCACCGGAATGCTGCCTCCGGAGGGTATCTGCACGGACTGTCCGTTGATTTCCAGGGTGCCCGCTTCAACTACATTTATGGTGAGCGAACCGGGTTCCACAGTTACCGCGCCGAAGCTTATATTGTTTCCGCCGCCTGAACTACCGCGGCCGGCGAGGTATACCGGTTCAAAAAGCTGGTTGTACTCACCGGGAATCTGGGCACCCTTGGTCTGTTCATACACCTTCTGGCGGGTCTGCATCAGGATCTCCTGAATGCTTAATCCCGGAGAGGTGAGAGCCCTGGTAAGAGCCGGGGTAAATACACCGTCCCGGGCAACCTGTCCCGATTTTGCAGAGTACACGATCACCGTATTGGGCGGCTCTTTCCCGACAACCGCCAGACCGCGGGACGCGCTTCTGCCCGAACCTGCTGGCAGCGGATTGTTGCGGCAGGAGTCGAGAATAACGATATTGCTGTCGCTTCCGGAATGCTCAAGGCTGACCATAATCTCCTCCGCATCCATGGCGCGGAGGCTTACGTAATCCTCATCGGGAATATCTGCATTTGCAGGAATAAGGTAGTTCTTACCCCCCACCTGCACCGCATGGCCGCCGTAGTGAAAAAAGGCGACACCGCCCCGGCTTTTAACGGAACGCTGAAAGTTCCGCAGGCCGATAATCATCTCCTCTTTATCAGCATCCGTCAGGAGGGTTACCTGAAATCCAAGACGCTGCAGAGCGCTTCTGAGCTGCCGGGCCTCGGGCACCGGGTTTGCCAGGGAGGAGAAGTTTTGATAGTCCCCGTTAGCGATCAGCAGGGCCGTCTTGTTCTGTGCAAAAGCCGTTACGGCCATTAGAATAGTTAAAAACAGTGCTGCAAAAAATGTTCGTTTCATATCTTATTCCTTAATCTTCACTGTCCGTATTCGGCCGGGGCATAAGCAGATCATCAATAAAGGCCTGAGACTGCTTCATTTCCGCTTCCATTGAATCAGCCTTCTGCCGGAGGGGTTCCGGCTTTGCCGCATCATAAAAGGATGATTGCGGATTTCCGTATATCTCCGCCAGGGCCCTTAGGCTGTCGATCTCCAGCTGGTTGAAATATCCGTTTCGATTTTCATATGCCGAGAAATCTTCAGCCCGGACAAGATACTCCATGGCAGCGGACTCATCCGGCTCACACCCGACGCCTGCATAGAGCCGCAGGCCCAGCATAAGAGCGCAGTACTTGCATTTTATCCCGGCACTCATTTCGAGAAACCTGTTGAGATCAGCATCGGCTAGGGTCACCGTCTCTTCCTCTTCCAGCATGGAAACAAAGCTGTAATAGGCGCCGGAATCCTGCTGCAGGGCGGCAATGGTGCAGTAGAGAACAATGTCGTTATAATGTTCCGCAAAGCCCCTACGGGCGTAATCCAGAGAAACCGCAAGGGATGAATTGCTGTCCCCGAACCAGGAGGCCTTCCTGCGGTAGACATTGTCCTCTGCCGGGTTGTTCTGCGAAGCATAAAGGTCCGCCAGACGCAGGCAGGAAAAGAGATGCCCTTTATCTGCAGCCTGTTTCAGATATTTTTCCGCCTTCTCCAGATCCTTCAGGTTGAGTTCCGCATCAGTCACCGGGGATGCAAACATCGCTTCCGATTCAGCCGCCCCCGGATCTTCCGCGAACTTTGCCGGCAGATATGCCCGCATTCCGGAGAAACAGCTGAATCCTGCCTGCTGCGCGGAAGGGAGATGGCCAAGGTCCGCCGCCTCCATAAAGAGGGAATGTGCTTTTACGGGATCGTAGCTTGTAAAGCCTTCATCCTTTTTCAGGTACAAGAGTGCAAGCAGGTAGACGGTGTACCCGGTTTTCCGGCCTTCGGAGTAGGCCCGGTTCAGATAGAAAAAGGCCTTTTCCAGATCCGGCCGAACGATACCTCCAAAGTATGCCACCCCGAGGATATCCTCCGCCGCAATCTTCTCATGCTCCTCATCATTGAAAAACCGCACCAGGGCAGTATCGAAGTCGAAGGGATCATTGAGATACTTGTAGAGTTCGGAAAGGAGCTTCGGATATGCACCGGGGTTAAGGTGGAGAAAAATCGTTTCCAGTATTCTCGGGATAAGATCGGGAAGGTTTCTGTAGGCCTTGTAATAAAAGCCGATTGCCCCTTTGTAGTTGTCATCCGTAAGGCTGCCCGGGTCCATCACAAGACAGGTAAAAGGATGCCGGAGCGGACGGCCGCTGAAGGAGTCGCCCATAATCTCCGCGGCCTTCTCGGACCCGTTGTCCACGCCCTTCTGGAGCCAGGCAAATGTCTGTGCAGCATTACCAGCAGCCCCATAATGTTCTGCCAGGGTCATGCAGGCATTAACACTGCCCTGCCCGGCGGCCTTTTCGAGCAGTTCAATTCCCCGGGGAATATCCTTTTCTGTTACCACATCACGGGGATAGGGGGTGTAGCCCATAATCGCGGTCTTCTCATCGGCGGGAGTTACCAGGCCGTTCATATTTTCCGAGAACCCCGGAACCCCGGTCAGAAGCTGATGTCCCGCGGTATAGACCGCCTGCCGGTGCCCCTTCTCTGCTGCGGCAATGGCATATTCCAGCCCGATGGCAATGCTCCAGTCATCGTTATCAAGATAATTGATCAGGGCGAGGTTGTAGAGGCTGTCGCTGCCAAGCTTCTCTTTTTCCACGGAAGAGAGAAGTTCCCGGGCCCGGTCGTACTCCTTGGTATGTCCGCGAAGAAGCTCCGCAGCGGTATGCTCCACGGGGATCATAAGAGTCCCGTGCTGCGCCCGTATGTAGTCTTCGATTTTCTTAAAATCCGCTTCAGAGACCGGCGGGGTAATTTGACTGCAGAAAGCCTGCAGCCTTTCGTTCAGGCTCCCGCCGCCCACTCCGTTCTGGAGCAGCAGGGCGGCAAAGAGATGAAAGGCAATTTTCAGAGAGAGCTCGCCATCGGAGCCTGCCCTTGCCTTTTCCATACCCCGGCCGAACATGATCCCCGGATCTACTCCGGAAACCACCTCCCAGAGAAAGCCCTGGGCATAATCCATCGGAAGCTTTTCTACAATCTCCTCCATGGCAAGAAGGCCGTTTCTTTTAACGTAGTTCGAAAGGGAAACATAAAAGTTTATCAAATCTTCAAAGGGCCGGTCGGTAAAGCCGGGATTTTCCGCTTCCCGGCATAACAGTTCGTAGTGGTTTTGTTCATTAGTTTCAGACATGTTTTTATCTTCTCTCTTCGCTTCACCCAGATAAGATTACTTCAATCTACCAATACTGAAATCCTGGCCGAAGTTATACCGGATCGGATTCTGGGAGAATCCCAGGTACTCGTAACTGATTTCCCGGGTAAGAAAATCAACCTCGGACATGAGCTTGTTTATTGTCACATAGGAATCCCGGGAAATTGCATCCTTCTTTTCTTTAATAGCCTTGATAATGCTGTAGGTAAAAACGCCGTTCCCCAGTTCGGAAATCTCATAGGCATTCATGCCGGGGCTCGTAGCGGCAAATACCATAATACCGCTCTGCTTTGCCAGATCGGCAATGGCTTTTCGTTCATCAAAACCGCGGGACATGGCAATCTGACTAAGAGTAATGGCGGCATCCCCGCTCTGACAGGTGTCGAAGAGAAGAACTATTTTGGAAGCACTGATCTCCTGGGTCAGCCGGCTTATTTCATCAATTGATAAGGCCGTACCAGGGAGGTCAGTTATATCTGCATCCTGGGGCAGGTAATAAAAGCGTTGATTTTCGGTAAATCCGTGACCGGCGAAGAATACTATTACCGTATCCTCGGGGTTTGCAGTTTCCAGCATTGATTTAAAGCCTGCCCGTATCCCGTTCAGCCTTGCATCCCGGTCTACCAGAACCGTCTGTGTAACATCCCCATATAGATTTTCACCAAGATCGGAAAACACTTTCGCTATCATTCGGGAGTCATCATCGGGAGCATTCAATCGGATTCCCTGGTCCTGATAATCGCTTACACCGATGGAGAGTATATGCAGTGAAGGCAGTATCTGCTCGGGAGGAGTACAGGTAATAACAACCTCATCACTCCAGCCTTCAATGGTTCCGTTGCCGTTTTCTGCAACCGCCTTTATTCTGTTTTCTCCGGGAATCAGCTGTATGGAAAACTCGTAGGTGCTCCCGGTGCGTGCAATCTTCAGCCCCCGGGTGGAGCGGTTGTAGGTTTTTCCGTTTACATATAAATAGACATCGCCGATACCGTTGCCGCTGTCTTCAACCTGTACCTTTACAACAGCCTGGTTCGCCTCCGTCGTTTTTGATTCCGGGGAAATGATAGTTACTTCAGGAGCCTGTTCCAGAGTGGAGATGATTGACTCTTCTTCCCGGGGTTTTAATTCTCCTGAGACAGCAAGTGCCAGAATCCCGGGAGTATACAGAGAATCCCAGAGCTGATCCGATGCGTATTCTTCTTCACCTTTGTAGAATTTGATAAAATCTTTTCCACCGGCAGAGCAATCGAAGCGGCCGTCGGGGGTAATGACAAACCACTCGCCGTTGGTGGTGGTAACAATTTTTATCAGTTCATTCTCAGGTATTTCCCAACTTGCATACTTGTTTTCCCATAGCTTAATACCAATTGGTGTACCCTTGATAATATATTCATGCATAGTGCCGAGATCAGAAGAGTCATAAATATGACCTGTACTGAGATCGACTCTTGCCAGTCCGGACTCGGTTTTTAAGTAATACACCGACAGATGATCATCTTTCAGCAAACCAGGAATCTCTTTTTTCCAGATAAGTGCCTGCTCAGATAAACTGTACATTGCAAGAGTCTTATCCTGAATAACACTGACAGCATGATTCTCAGGATGGTAATCAAGAATACTGAAAGGTCTTTCTCCCATTAATTTTCTCAAAGGCTGTATAGAAAAAGAATCAATTTCTGCCTCATCATGTTTATCATTGAAATAGTAAAATACTAAACGATCGCCTTCATTCTTCACATGAATTGTTTCATTACTTTTCTTTAAATTAAAGGCTGCGGATTTTTGGCCTGATACAAGATTAAAATATTCAGGAGCACTGTCAGAATATGAGTCATAACATCCGATAATTTCTTCACTTCGATATCCGACGTGATGCCAGTTTTCTCCCTGGAGAAAAACTGCTTTCTGCTGTCTGTTTATGTCCCATACTAAAACATAGTCAGGGTCTTTATAGTTTTTGATAAAGAACAGAATAGACTTTCCCGTAGGGCTTACGTGTACACTGGTTATATGTTCAGGATCACAAAACCCGGCATCGGCATAGTCTTCAAGGTTTATTGCGGCAATCCTCTTGGCAAGATCAAAATTCCAGAGTTCATACTGATATGCCTGATTCGCTACGCCGATAACACCCAGGCTCAGGATACTGTTTACACCATAACAGGTAACTCCATCTGCAAGGTCTTTCGAATCAAGAACAGACTTCAAACTGCCTTTTTCAATATCCCAGGTATAATAAACCCCATTCTGAGAAAACTTGAGTGTGCCCGGTTCGCTCGAAAACATTCTTCCCGCATTTGATGCATCAATTATTTTGTTCTGGTCGGACACTATTTCTCTGTTTGAACTTTTTGAACCCGGGCTGTTGACGGGAAAAGAGTCAATTATAGAACCATCTGCAATAGATATCTCCCAAAGACGAGTCTGCTCTTCTCCCGGAACAGCACTGTCATTGCCGGACAGCTTATAAAAATATGAAGAAGATGAAACTACAGAAACAGTTTCTTTGCCACTACATTGCAGTTTAAACTCACTCGGAAAAGAGTCCGGGACAACATCAATATTCAATGGAGCCTCTTCGGATCCTCCATGTTCCCATATCTTTTCTCCGTTATTGGCGTCGTAGCACGTCAGTGCCCGTGTGCGTTGTTTAAATCCGTCTGTAGTAGAACCTGTTCTGATTATTTTTTTGCCATCACCGGAGAAAACAATAGAGCTTTCCACATATGGATAAATACGACCGAGATTTATATTAAATGTTCTGACAGAAGCACCTGTCAGAATACTATATACGTCAAAACGGTGAGAACCAGCTTTGGTATACGGCTTTGTTACCAGAATTTCCATGGAAATATCATCTATAGCACAAGTATAAGGTCCGCTCTTAAGCTGTATGGTACTTAAATACTCCCCGGTCTCTGTATTCCAGAAAGAGAACGTATTAGTGTACCTTAAACAGAGAACATTACCATTGTTTGAGTAAACAACTTTTTCAGGGCTAAATGTTTCAGTATCAACTTCTAATTCCGATATAATCTTAAGACTTTCTATATCTACGACAAGTAAATCTCCCCCATAACAAAGGACTGCACAGCTATGGTTATCCGGGGCAAAGACAATATCTGTCACGCCTCTACCTACAGTAAAAATTCGGGATTTTTCACCTGTATCGAAGTTCTCTATAAAGCAATATTCATTTTTCCAGACAGCTCTGTACTGGTTGTTAAAACTATAGACGCTTTTTCCCTCAAAATAGCTGTTTACTTCTGTTGAAATTTCAGGAGAATTCTCTTTCTCCGATACAAACTCCATATCGGGACCGTTTAAATCAATTCGCAACAATGAGGTTGTAGAAGCGCAACTAAAAAATAAAGTTGTGACCAGGAACATAAGTACAGATAGTGTTATTTTTCTCATTTAAATCCTCACCAGTTTTACAACTTTTTTAGTGTTCGAGTTGTTAAGCCATTAACTGTATTCACACTTTTACTTTTTACACTCAGAGCATAGACTATTCGATAATTCCTCAACTCTCTTCTGCCAGAGCCTTCACCGCATCCCAGCTTATTACAGCCTTGGTATACACCGTACCATCCTCGGCAAAATACTTCTCAATCTCACAGCCGGCCTCTTCGAGAATGGCCATAAGCTGATAGTAAAAATCCCGGGGAGAAAAATCGGGCTCAATATTACTGTGCTGTTTATGATCTGCATCATCATCCACCGCACTGTCCTGCACCGTACTGGTCAGGCAGACATATCCTCCTTTATAGGGCAGAAGGACTTTCTCAATTAACTCTGCAAAAGAGATAGTCTGTTCACCTTCCTCATTGCTTGTAGTCTGGAGATAATCAGTGTAAACCGCATGTATAATGCACGTCCCTATACTGACCATAGCCTTACCTTTGAGAACAGCCTCTTCAAACTTGACATCCGGAAGCCCTTCTTCATTATCGTAGGTGGTTTCTGCATTCTCATATTTTGCCGCAGCAATAGTTGATATCTGCCCAAGGCTGTGAACCAGGGAGAGAATAACCGAGGAGCCGGGGTTATCCGCTTTATGCGCGCCAAGTCCGACGATTTTATTTTCGGGTTCCGGGGGATTAAGATACCAGTCAGGTATATCTGCCTGCTCAGGGAGAGCAGACAGGGATATGAGAGTGGTGAATGTCAGTAAAATTGTAATCAGTTTTTTCATGATGTACTCCGTTAGTTTTCAGCTGATTCTATTAAACGTTTTTTACTACCGGCTGTGCTGCCGCTTCCAGGCCTCAAAGCTGTCCGCTTCGTTCTTCTGAAAATCCCGGAAGGCCTGCATCTCCTTCTCGTAGTATTCCCGGAACTGTTTCACGGTGTACTCGTAATCAAAGTAATCGGTGCGGTAGAAATCACCGTCGAAGGCCTCTTTCTTTTCTGCGGGAATATCATCCTTCAGGGTATCGGTTTCGATAATCTCTTCCTCGGGCTTCTCTTCGGCTATCTCCTTCAGCACCGCAAGGCTCTCCGTGGGGTAGCCCTCGCCGTTGGCGTTATAGGCCTGCACGATATAGTAGATAATTCCTGCTTCATTAAGATTTTTATACCCGGAATCCATAAAGGCCGAATCCTTTGAACTGCCTAACAGCATAAAGGCCTCTTCAGCATCGGACCAGCGGTAGACGTTGTAGCCTTCAGCCTCTTCCACGGGCAGCCAAACCAGAACGGGGTTTCCCATAAAAAATCCGAAGGTAAGATTAGAGGGGATTCCCGGAGGAAACTTCTCTTCCACTGTCCATCCTTCGGCTATCTCACTGAAATCGCTCTCAAGCAGACCGGAGCCCTTTTTCTTCGCAGCCTTTACGGCATAGACATAGGTCACCCCGGGGGGAAGATTCTCTTCGATCCAGGCGGGTTCATCGGTCCGGCCGACCTCTTTCAGAACTCCCTCGGCGTTATCCACCCGGTAGACGATATAGAGTTCCGCCCCATCCACGGCAGTCCAGGAGAGCTCTATGCGGTTTTTATATACCCCCCTGCTGCCTTCAAGATTCACCGGAGCCTGAATGCTATCAGGTACGGGAATAACCGTGTCATACATAACCACGCAGCCGTAGGTGCAGAGCTCTTCAAACAGATCGTAGTCCATCCAGAGAAAGCCCTGGTCTCCCCAGGATGTTCCCCAGGAATTAACCAGGTGCAAAGCATTTTTAGAATCGTCATAGCCGATAATGCACATCGCATGACCGCCGGAAGCAGCCCCGGCTACCTTGTTGTAAATACCGCCCCGGTAGCTGTGCAGGTTTTCATAGACCTGAAATCCCCCCACAACAGGCAGCCCCTCGGCAAGGGTAGCTTTAACGGACTCAAGCTTTACCGACCAGGTTTTTGTTGTGTAATCGTAGGTATCCAGGTTCTTGTGAGACGAAGCCGGATACTTTTCCGCCGCCTTCAGTACCTTAGCATCGGGCTGGACATTGAGGTTATCCGCGTAGGGAAAACTGCTGAACGGGGCAGCCCCGAGCTTTTCCATCAGCACCATATGATCCTGAATAGCGGTGCCCTCATTTACCCCTTTGGTAATCTGGTTGTAGGTAAAAAGAGGGCTGTACTGGTGGTCCGCATTATCCGCACCCCAGCGGCGCTCCTGGTTCTCCTGTATTGTCTTGGCGTAATAGACGCTGGCCCAGGCGGCGCAACTGCCGATCTGCCCCTGGTTTTTCACCGGCGGCAGAAACTGCTGCAGGTCAACCTTTGCAGGCAGGGCCTGTGCAGTCTCACCGTCTCCGGGAGCAGCTCCGGCTGCGGAGACAATGCCCCGGGGATTCGCCTGGGGCAGGGAGATATTCAGTGCCCCGGGGACCGGGTCCAGCCCCTGGGCCTGCTGGGCGGTAAGTGCTGCCGGAACAAGCATCAGCAGCAGTACGACTATCTTTATTCGTGTCATGACATTACCTCTTCCAATCCGATCAGTCATTAAGCTAATTTTTGGACTAGTCATTAAACATAGGGTCGCTGAAGGCATTCTCAATCATATCGCCAATATTTCGCTGCTTCCGTTCCCCGTTGGCAAACAGGGCCTTTCCTCCCAGCACGTTAACAATCACATAACGGCTTGCCTTGCGCATTTCGAAATCAAACACCATCTCCTGGGCTGCGGAGAGTTCAAGATCCGGGGCGGCTATAATTTTTACCGTATGCTTACCTTCGGGAAGATCCTTAACCTGAAGCTGTCCGGAAAGATCCCGGGAACCATTCACCACAGGTGAAGGTATCATGGAAGTGAGCCCCACGTAGGTATCGTCAATGAAAACCGCCGCACCCCGGGGAGATGATTCAATGTAAAAAATACCAGGAAGGTCGGCAGACCGGGCGGTAATATAACCCTTGGTTCCCGCTTTTAACTGACTGCGGCATTCCCACAGGCCGTTTTCAAACTCCACCTGCACCACATGTTCGCCGGGACTGATCCCGTCCATATTCAGCGGTGTTGTACCGGCCAGGGTTCCGTCAAAGTAGACACTTTTCCCGCCGGGAAGAGAGGTAACCGTGTACCCTCCGCTGCTGTTCCGGGTATCCCGATATTCGGTGTAATAGAGTTTCTGCAGGTCAGCATACAAAGAACTGAGTTCACCCGATCCCCGGGCTGCCCGGTACTGTCCGCCGGTGGCGGTACTCAGGGCGCTTATGCCATTATGGTCGATATTCCCCAGCCCAATGCCGTAAACGACATTCTGTTCACCGATATTCATCTGCCGTATATTATTCAGGGAAAAACTGCTTTCGTTGTCGTTACCATCGGTAAGAAAAAGAATCGCCGTACGGCCGCTTTTCCCTTTCAGCATACGGGCGGCAGCTGCCACGGCATCGTAAAAACGGGTCCTGCCGCCGGTCTCAATATTCCGTACAGCCTGCACCAGGCTTGCCCGGTCGGAGGAAAAGTTATGATTCACATGCACCTGATCTTCAAAGGTAATCAGGGCCGCCGAATCTCCGGGCTGCATACTGTTAATAAAGTTTATTACCGCCTGCTTCGCATCCCGAAGGGGATCGCCGGCCATACTGCCGCTGCGGTCTACAACCAGCACAAACTGCGTCTTCTCCTGAACCTCCACAAAGCTGACACAGTCCTGGGCGGACATGCTTAAGGATAAAGAAAAGAATATTACGAAGGACAACACAATGGTGAACAGCTTATTCATGTTTTTTCTCCTGCTGTTTTTTTACACCCGCGGGGGGCTCCATTTTTTTACCTGCGGCTTATCAGTCCGGGTCTCTTCAACCTGGACAGTTTCTGCTCTCGTGGCGAGGCTTAACAGACCGAGATAGCGGTCATAACATTCCACCGTTACCAGATTGAGCAGTTCATTTATTTTAAGGATGATCTGATTACCGCCGCAGCTTTCAGCTACTTCGGTAAAGTCATCAAAGATCCCTTTCATTTTTGCGTCCAGATCCTCGTCGGAGAGGACCCGTTCCGACATACCCGCCGACAGCTCTTCCACCATATTGTCAACGGCGTCCACAACCATACCGTCAGCATAGACAACCTCGGTGCGCCTCTCCTCTTTAATGTCGAAGATGATCTGGGTATAGTCCAGGCAGTTCTTCTTTATCAGCTCCGCCATCTTCAGTGCTTCACTGCGGTCCGTGGGCACTCCGTCGGTAAAGAGGATTATCTTGTTGCGTTTTTCCTTTTCCTTAAGGTGCAGAACCTTTTTCATAAAAGAGCCGTAGGCGGTGTTTCCCCGGCGGACTCCTGCCTCCTGCAGCGGATACCGGGCCGGCCGGCACTCATCGGAAAAGGTGTAGAGTTTTATGGTGGTATTGGCAAGAAGCTCAGAGTAAAAGCTGTAAAAAGCATTAACCGTCTGTACCACCAGATCGAGCTTGCCCATGGAGTCCATGCTTCTTGAAAAATCAACCACCAGATGCAGCACCACCTCGCTGTCATCGGGGACATTGAATTTCTCCTGCAGCCGGTTGGTAACCAGGTCGGCCAGGGAAAGGCTCAAGTCCATGCGGTGAAAAAAGGAGGGAATCGCATCCAGGTCCTCTCCAAGCCCATAAAGATAGGAAAAGGAGTTGTAGGTATCCTTCACCATGTACTCCCGGTCAACATGGTCAGACCCGATTACGGGAACATCCGTCTGAAGGTCCAGGCCCATATTGAGAAGGACCATCTTTTTCGTCTCTTCAAAATCCCGGCGCAGACGGTTGAAGCTGTTTCTCTGTTTTTCTGAATGCCGGAGCTGATCGGCAAACTCAAAGGGTGAATAGTTATAGACCGCCTCGGCAACAACAACCTCCCGGCCGGCAAGAAACTGGTAACGGGAGGAGAGATCAGAAATTAAAGATTCGGTAAGCACCGGAAAGCCCGTCAGCTCGGGGATGGGATGATCGTTGATGGAGACCCCCGAAAGGATCACCACCCCCGGACGCAGACCGGTCCAACGGACCTTGCGTATGTTTCCAAGACCATCCAGCTTGAACATGAGAAACTATCCGGAACCTTTATTAATCGGCCAGCTTCGGCACGGTGGTCATGGTCAGGATCATTTCTCCGGTCTTCATGCCGTCGTCATCCTTTTCCCTGACACGGTGAACTCCCCGGGTCTGCATGACAGCAGCAGCTGCACTGGTAAAAACCTCGTACTCCTCACCGTCAATAAGCCGGATTATTACATTCGGTTTCGGCGGTTCCTTGCTGAAGGCACTTATAATCATCCGTTCAACTCCATAGGGAGCACATACCTCAAAGGCATAAGGGTATTTAACCACCCGGTTTACCTTGTCATCGCCGATATAGTAGCTCTCATCCAGCAGCACCTTTTCTCCAGTAGCAAGAGCATAGGTAATCTGAATAAAGGCAGGCTGATTCACCCGGAAATAGAGCTCAAGCTCCTCCCCGTCGCCGAAAACCAGGCTCTCCGCATCCCGTCCGCGGTTCGTCCAGGCCTCGATACTCAAGCCGCCGTCAACAAGGGCCCCGTCGGCAAGCTGCAGCATGTCCTGAATGGCTTCCGCGTAGTTGCCGGGTTCCACCGACAGATCTCCCGGCAGTTTGACTTCGGGAAACTCCGCCCAGGCGGATCCGCTTGAGCTTCCGTCCACACTGCGGGCGGAGACAGAAAGCTCTACCTTGCCCTCCCGCACCAGGTAGCGGCCCTGTACAGCAACTGCAGCTTTGCCCCGTACCGGCGGCAGCCGCTTCAGCAGTTCGCTCCGCAGGCGCTGGCCCATGTACTGGCCGAACTGGCTGGAAAAGTCGGTATTCTGAAAGAGGAAAGGAGCGACGGTAAAGTCCGAGGCCGAAATTCCCTGTTCGGCGAACATGGCGGCAATCCGCCGCACGGCATCTGCCGGATCAGCGGCATCGGAACCGGAAAGGTCCCGGATGCGGCTTTTCAGCTGTGCCAGTTCATAGGCTGCCTTGCCGTCGTTGCTGATACGGCGTCCGTAAACTTCTGCAGGCAGGGATGCGGCCGCTGCAAAGCGGTAGATGCCCGCTTCATCCTTAAGCCGGTCAAACAAGGGCAGAAGATTGACTGCCAGGTCATAGGCGTCGCTGTTTTTTCCGGCGTTAAAAGCGGAATCACACTGGGAAAGACCTGCCTCAAGATCCGTTACAGTCTCCTTCGCCTTCTGCTTGTATGTGCGGGCAATGGAATCCCTGCTTATATGGGCAAGGGCATACCAGGTGCTGCCGTCCCGTTCCGTCTCGTATTCGATACCTTCCAGCTGAAGTACACTGGTACTGGTGGTCACCAGATCCATCCCGGAAGATCCGCGGCCGGAAGTATCATTGGCAGTGAGGGTTATATTACTCTTTATCTCCACCTTCACCTTGCGGATCAGGTCGTCTGCGGCCCGGAGCTTTGCCGCCTCCATGGGGATGTCATCACCGTACTCGGAGGTTCCGAATCCGGTAACGTTTTCCTCCGTATTGTAGGGGGTTACCGCCCCGTATTCCCGCGCCCAGCGGGGCAGGGAAAAGAGCTGTACTGAAACAAACAGAACAAGAATACTTACACTAATACTTTTAATTCGCATGTCATCACCTTCTAAACAAAAAATCCTCTAAAATCTATTCGTTAACCGCCACCGGATAATCCGGCACTGTGTCAGGTTTGGCAGTGGTCGGCGTCTGCTGCCCCCGGGTAAGTTCCTTTACCCGTTCGGAAATATACAGATCCAGCATATTGATAGTTATTTTACCGCTTCCGGTGTAGTCCGCACCACCCTTGAGCCCCTCGATAAGGGCCTTGGTAAAGGCACCGTTACCCCAGCTTGCGTCCTCCAGGGAGTACTGCTTTCCGGAAGAGGAGGCAAAAACCACCGCTCCGCTCTCGGCGGAAGAGAGCTCGTTGATAATTCCCGTCATATCTACACTATTGATCCCTCTGCGGGAGGCTATGTTCACCCCGCCGGAGTGGCAGGTGTCCATAAAGTAGAGAACCTTGCCGGGAATGGATTGAATAGTCTGGGTAAACTCATCGGCGGCAACACTGGTCCGGCGCAGCCGGTCCACATCCGCCTCGTGAGTCAGGTAATAGAGGCGGCCTGAGTTATCATTAATCCCGTGGCCCGCCACAAAAATCATGGCAACATCCCGAGCCGTAGCCTGGCCCCGTATCCAGTCCAGACCGTCAAAAACGTTATCCTGGGTTGCATCCTTGTCGGTGAGGAGCCTTATTTCAACATCCTCATAAATCCCTCCCTCCTGGGCCTTCATGGTTGCAGCAAAATCCCGGGCATCCTTGGCGGCATAATTAAGACGGTAATCAGGATTGGCGTAATCCGAAACCCCCACTGCCAGAATATAGAGTTTCGGCTTTGCCACAAATGATTGCTGCCGTTCCTGGTACTTCACCATAACAGTGGCAGGATCACTCCATGAGGTTGAATTCTTTGCCATGAGGGAGATGTAGTTTTCTCCCGGCATAAGAGAAATATTTATAGACTGTTCAGTTCCGCTGGAACCGGAGGCGACAAGCTTCAATCCCCGGGAAGTTTCCACCGGGCGGCCGTTCACCATTGCCCTCACCTCCTGAACAGGATCATTATTTGGAGTTCGTACGGAATAGCGCAGCTGAATAGTTGAAGAACTGTGAGTTGCTCCTTCGGAGGGAGAAAGTATAGCAAGAACCGGAGGAAGTATGGATGCAATGCTCGCGTTGGTTGTCCGGATATTCCGCTGGCGGTTAGCCCTGGTTATGGCCTGGTCCTCATCAAGAGTTTCCAGCATAAGGGCAACAACATCCGGACGGTAGAAACGCTCTGAAAAACGGGATGCACTGAAGAAATCAGCAGATCTGTCCCGGCCATGGTTTATATGCCATCCGATCAGGTCCTCTCCGGAAGGAGAACAGGCATAGTAACCCGAGGGTGTCCAGAGGACCCAGCGTTTGCAGTCAGAATGAACAAAGAGATTTAAGAGCTCTTTGCCGTCGGAAAGTCTGTACCAGCGGAGAGTCCCGTCACCAAGGCCAACAACCACGGTTTTTCCATCGGCAGAGCAGTTTACCGCCCAGTTTTCACCGGGTGAAGGAATCTTCCAGAGCAATTCTGCTTCCGCATTATAGGCCCTCAAGTACCAGCCTGTTCCGAGAATCACCGTATCTCCATCGGGGGAAACCGAGACACTTCGGCATAATTCAGATTTTGAGAAACCTTCTACAAGGGTTCCGTTTATGCGGGGATTTTCACCGTTATCCCAGTCCGTCACCGTTATTCCGCCCACCTGGGAGCGGAAAGCATTCCCCTCAAAGCTGCCTTCCGTCAGACTGAGTTCGGAAATGGAAAATGTCATGGGATCGACAGACATTGGCTTAAAGGTAACTTTACTGGCATCCGGGTTTAACAGCATATCCTTGTCAAAGCTTTTCGGTCGGAATGAGAGGATCATGCCCTCCCGGTAAAGGCTCTGTTCGCCGGCGTTATTTATACGTGCCCAGTCGGGCCGGTGTCCTGCAACCAGCAGGTTCCCATTATTCAGGGAAACCAGTCCCCATATGGTGTTTCCGCTGCCGGGAAAATCTTCATAGATGCCACGGCCCTGATTATCCCATCGGCGCACAACCCTCCACCATTTTCCGTCGAAGGATTTGGAGTAGCGCCCGCCAGCATAGAGATAGCGCCCGTCAGAAGACCAGGCAACATTAACCATGCCGTCATTTTCATCTATTCCATCACTGTCTGCAGTGTAAAGAAGTCTCAGACTCATGCCGTCGTATACTTCCACCTTGCTGCTGTTATAGTAGGCAATGGCAATCCGGCTGTCATCCGGAGAAACCGCAACACCCCGGGGGCTGCTTTCTTTATCAAGCTGAACCTTTTTCACCAGCCCGAACTGCCGGTCGTATAGACGAACTCCTCCATCATAGGAGACAACTGCCAGACGCCCATCACTGAAAAACGATAACCCCTTTACCTGAGCGCTGTATCCATCCAGCTGCTTGTAAACAGAGTGGTTCCGCAAAGAGATAACAGAAACGCCATTAGATCCACCCAAACCAGCAGCCAGATAGCGTCCGTTATCAGAGTATTTCAGACAGTTGATGACATCTTTAAAGCCGTCAATTCTATGGGTTAGAGAACCCGAAGCGGTATTGAAAAAATAGAGGGATTTATCCCCGCTAGGGCCGGTCCATCCTCCCACGACAGCCTCAGTCCCATCGGGAGACAAGGCGCAGGAATAAAGCCGTCCATCATTACCTTCTCCAATAAAAGGTCGTAGAATCTTCAG
The DNA here is from genome assembly GCA_963676835.2 of Marispirochaeta sp. Classification (GTDB taxonomy): domain Bacteria; phylum Spirochaetota; class Spirochaetia; order JC444; family Marispirochaetaceae; genus Marispirochaeta. Next base: position 1,230,980 of record CAXXFF010000002.1, on the reverse strand, counting down.
AAGACGGCCGGAAGCAGCATCCCACAGGCGTGCAACTCTATCGTCTCCTGCGGTGAGAACAAAGCGGTATTCAGCATCTGTGTCGATAGCCCTGATAGGCGCTGTATGCATCTCCGTATTCAGCCGTAGAAGAGGATCGGAAGTATCAGAAAAGGCAGAAAAGGCGGTACACGCCATAAGAATGAAAAGAGACAAGGTTTTTGAGTTCATATGCAGACTCCGGGTACCTGGGGTAACAGCAATAAAGCTATCACACCCGAACGGGATTGAACAGATTGAAGGTATTATTAATTCGTTATCCGGAAAAAAGATAATTGACCAGCGCATGTAATCTTTACAATTACGTAATAATCTTGTTCATCCGGCAAATTTCTGCGCATACCCCCGGGGAACAAGTATGCGACCAGAAAGGATATACGGGAAAAATACCAATATATTATTTGTGGATTGCCATCCAGGGGTCTCCATCATAGCGGTCATAGGATGATCCCTCAGAATTATCCAGAATCACCACAAAAAAGAGGTCACCATCATCTGTTAATGTTGGTTCCCCCACCCCGCCGGTGTTACCGGCAGAGATAACCAGTTCAGGAGAGCCCCAGTCATCCCAGCTTGCCGTCTGCTGCTGTGCCCGGAATATAGCCAGCTTCCCGTCGCTGTGATAGGCGGAATAGTAGAGCCACCAGCTGCTGCCGTCGTGGAACAGATGAGGCTGATGCTCTTTTGATACGGTATTGATTGAGGTAACCGGCAACGGGGTTGTCCAGTTTGCGCCATTGTCGCTGCTGGTAGAATACCAGATATCAATGTCTCCCGTTCCTCCGGGGCGATCGGGGCTGTCAAAAAAAAGAACAAGGGTGCTTGCGTCCAGCCGCTCCAGATGGGGATTGTCCTCGGTATATCTGGAATTAACTAATGGCGGTGTGAGACTGGTATCAACTGGTGTTAAATAAGGATCATTAACCCCGGACGAAACAGGGTCAGCAGAGGTATCTGAAATAGTCCTGAAATTATTCAATTCGTCCACCAAATCATCTGTATCAGAATCCTCATTACTGGTAAAAGCCATAATATCGATATCACCGGAACCATCCTGCACAAGAGTAACAGCCCCTTCGCTGAAAACGGCCCGGGCCATACTGGACAATTGCCAGGAGCCGAAGTCTTCAGCCGTGGATGAGCGGTGGGCATAGATAATATCACTGTGAAGCCAAGTATAGTCCACACCGATACTACTGCCGTCAAAGTCCATGGCATACGTCGGCCCCCGCTGATAGAGGGGAAGCTGGTCAACAAAATCGCCGGACAGCGTAAAGGAGAGAAAATCCGCAGGTATGTACGTAGCGTAAAGATTCAGACCATCGCGGCTTACATTTATGCCGTCTTCCCAACCTGAGGTGGCAATGGAGACAGATTCCGGCGTTTCCCACTCATCGGTCAAAGTCAGCGATACTGCCGCTCCGGCTTTAGTGTCAGCCCAGCTTGTATCCACATGAGAACCAGCACCGCTGCCGCATGAGGAAAACAAGAACCCCAAGACAAACGGAAGTATGGTAATGCGCGTCCGCTTACCTTTCATGGGAAAAATATACACTCCCGTGAAAGCTCCGGCAATGTTTCTATCACAGCCGGAACAGAATCCGAGGCCAGTCTACATCAACTCTTCCGCATCCGCCTGATCTTTAAGCCTTCCGGTACTTCTTTTATTCGTATTCAAATCATCTTTGCCAATAAAATTTACTTTAAGATCCTCGAGATCTACAATTACGCGATTATCCCATGCATTTTCAAATAATACCCCATCGACGGCTGTTAGCAGATCGATCCTTAACGGCGGATATCCTATCTGTATTACCTGATTGGGCGATAAAAGATCTTTTCTGCTTATTCCAAGTGATTGCAAACCGAATTCTTCAAGACACCGGATTACAGCTGAGGCGTTATCTTCAGTACATTCAAGAAAGAAATCTATGTCGCCGGTATATCGCGGATAGCCGTAATAAGCGACAGCATATCCGCCGACAACAAGATATCGGACATTATTTGAGTTTAGTAATTGTATAAACTCTCTGAAGTCTTTCGGGATATTCAGCATAAAACTGCTTCCTGAGGAATTCGACGGCATTTAACCGCTCTACTGGATCTTTTGACAACCAGAAATCACGATCCCTGTGCTTTGATTTTTCGTGGAGTTTTTTAACAGTCACAGACTTGGTCATCACGGCTAATGATACCATATTCAAGCCCTATAAGCAATTATGGACGACCACTGGCAATATAGCCCATACGACTGGACTCACATAGACACATAGGATAAAAAATAACCGCTATAGAACAGCAAATCTTTTTTCGGGATCAATGCCTGCAAAATCAGCTCAACAGCCCCTGAATAATCAGATCAGTCGCCGCCTCTTCATCAAGTCCCCGGGCCATCAGGGTCTGAAGCTGTTTTGAGTCCACCGAACCGATGGCCGCTTCATGGGTTATATGCGCCAGGGGATGATTCACCGCAACAATAGGGATAGCCCGGGCTTTACCCCGGTCCTGAACGATCTCCTTGCAGTCAACATGGCCGCGGCAGTGAGCAGCATTAGCGGTAAGATCGCTGTAGATCTCTGCCTCGGAATCTCCCCGAACCGCCAGATGGCTTACCAGCACCCCGGTGGCGCCTTCTCCTTCCAGGGTGGCGGCCTCCCGGATCTTGATTTTATCGTCCCCGCGGCCGTAGACCCGGGTGGTCATATCCAGCATGCTCTTTGCCTGGGCTATGGCTGAGTAGTCTATATCCATAATCCCCACCCGGCCTTTTAACAGCTCAAATTCGGTTTTAAACTGAGCCCCTTCCGCAAGGGTGATCAGCGCTTTTGGCACGGTGTGGATCCCACCCGACTCGGCATGCACATGGCGCTCGAAATATGAGTATTTCGCGTTAACCCCAACATTCAGCCGGGCATTCATCAGATGCTGCACATCCACCGCATTGGGAAAGGTACAGTGGGCGGTAAAAGAGACTGCCGCTTCATCCTCCACATCCACCTGCATGTCAATCTTCTGAACTCCCTCTTCCGGAAGCATGCCGAAGCAGAGATGCACCGGTTTGGCAAGCCTGATTCCCCGTTCAACCCGGATCCGCAGAATCAGTCCATCGCCGTCGGTATCGCTTTCCATATGAAAACCGTTTACCGTTCCGGATCCAACGATTTTATTACCGTCCAGTTCCAGATGGGCAGCTCCTTCCAGAACCTTTTTATGGGAATTTATAGATGCTAACAGTTTATCTACAGCGGGATTGGTACTCATTATAAAGATCCTTTAGTGTCAGCAGAAATATCAGCGGGAAAAAGCTCTGTCAGTTCGGGTGCATTTTTATGGTTACAGGGAATACACTTGCCGCTGAAATAGGCCAGCATCTCTTGGGTATTACCCTTATCCATCATCTGTCCATGACACAGCAGAAAGCCGTGGTCCGCATGCTTCAGCACTTCCGGACTGTGGGTAATAAGAATGATTGTGGTTCCCCCGGCTTTAAGCTGTTCAATTACCTTGAATATGAAATTGACCGCTTCAATATCGACACCGGAGTCAGGCTCGTCCATAAGCACAATTTTCGGCTTCATAAGTGCAATGGAGGCAAGTTCAATACGCTTACGCTCTCCGCCGGAAAGGGTCTTATCAACTTTTCGGGGACGGTATCGGAGAGGCGATAAGCCGACCAGATTCAGGGCTTCATCTATTTCGGCCGAAGTCGCCCCGGGCTTTCCCGCACCGATATATGCGCCCACACTTATTCCCTCAAAGCGCGCAGGCTCCTGCCATGCAAGGGTAATCCCCTGGCGGGCCCGCTCATCCACGGTCATCCCCTTTAAGGACCGGCCGTTAAAGCGGATATCACCGGTAAAGTGTTCATAGCCGGAGAGCCCCATAACCGTCATGGCAAGGGTCGATTTGCCTGCGCCGTTGGGGCCTACAACAGCATGAACATGGCCCTCCCAGAAATCGAGGGTTAGATTATTCAGAATCCGGTTGCCGTCAAGCTCCAGACTTACACTGTCAAATTCGAGTATTCCCATTATGTTACAACCTCTTAAACCAGAAACAGGGAAGATTTATCCATACTACCCCTTTTTCCCAGCTAATCTCAAGGTTGGGCAGGGGGATTCTATGGTTGACTACGGCGTATTCTAAGGCTACCTTTGTACCCAATATGCAAACACCAGAAAATGACCGCAACGGGAAGGATAAGGAGAATAACGGCAATTTTCCCTTCCCTTTTGGCAACGGTAAATTCAGATTTAATCCTTTTATTGCAGGAATACTCCTTCTCCTGCTGATCCCCAGCGTTATAAGCATCTTCGGGCGCGGCGGGGCTGACAATCAGATCAGCTACAGCCGATTCCGCACCATGGTTCAGGAGGGCGCCGTTACCCAGGTAACCATAAAAGGGCAGACCATTGAGGGTATGGGCAATATCGGTGCTTTCACCACCTACTACCCTTCCTTTGGCGATGAAGAGCTTATGTCCCTGCTGGAAAGCAACAATGTAAACGTAAATACCGAACCCCCTCAGGAATTCTCATTTCTTTCAATCCTGATTAACCTGCTTCCTATTGTTCTGCTGGTATGGATCGGCATGCGCATGTTCAGAGGAATGAACAGTCAGGGAAGAAACATCTTCAATGTAGGCCAAAACAAGGCGAAGCTGTATGAGAAATCAAAACAGTCTGTCCGTTTTGACGATGTCGCCGGGCTGGAAAGCGCCAAGGAGGAGATTCAGGAGGTTGTAGACTACCTGAAATCACCGGAGCGTTATGCTGCCATGGGAGCCAAGATCCCCCGGGGAATTCTTCTTGTCGGCCCTCCCGGTACAGGAAAAACCCTTATAGCCCGGGCCATTGCAGGCGAGGCGGATGTACCCTTCTATCACATTTCCGGTTCCGACTTTATGGAGATGTTTGTGGGAGTAGGTGCATCACGGGTACGCAGCCTCTTTGCAGATGCCAAGAAGAATTCACCTTCCATTATCTTCATCGACGAGCTTGACTCCGTGGGACGACACAGAGGCGCAGGCCTTGGCGGCGGACACGATGAACGGGAACAGACCCTGAACCAGATGCTCTCCGAGCTGGACGGCTTTGAAAAGAACGATTCAACCATTGTTCTTGCCGCAACCAACCGTCCGGACATTCTTGATCCTGCCCTGCTCCGGCCGGGACGGTTCGACCGGCGTATTACAATCGGTCTGCCGTCCACCAAAGACAGAACCCAGATTCTGAAAATACACGCAAAAAGCAAACCCCTTGAGGGGGATATCGATCTGGACAAGATTGCCCAGGGAACCCCCGGATTTTCCGGAGCCGAGCTTGAAAACCTGCTGAACGAAGCTGCAATTCTTGCCGCACGGCGCAGGGAAAAGACCGTAAGCATGGCCCTGATCGAAGAAGCCCGGGACAAGGTTATGATGGGTCTCGAACGCCGGAATCTGAGCGTTACCGATGAAGAAAAGAAGGTAATTGCCTACCATGAAGCAGGTCATGCGGTAACTGCAGCGGCACTGCCCAATACCGATCCGGTACTGAAGGTGACAGTAATCCCCAGGGACTACGCCATGGGGGTAACAGTACAGATGCCCAAGGATGAGAAGTACATCTACGACAAGGGCTACCTGTCGGACCGTATCAAGGTACTTCTGGGCGGACGTTCAGCTGAAATGCTGATTTTCGGCAAAGAGACATCGGGAGCCGCCAACGATCTGAAAGAGGCATCAAAGCTGGCACGCCGGATGGTTACCGAATGGGGTATGGGAGAGACTCTGCAGCTGCTTACTGCCAATCAGGACCACACCAATGTCTTTCTGGGAGAACAGATTTCCCAGGGCAGGGAGTTCAGCGAAGCAACCATGCGGGAAGTGGACAAAGAGATCCGCAATCTGCTTATGTCAGCCTATGATGCAACCAACAATCTGCTGAAAAAATTCCAGGGAGCCCTGGACCAGGTGGCAGAACGGCTCATGGCTGAAGAACAGATAAGCGGAGAAGAAGTTATAAGAATAGTGAATGAGGCAGCGGCTGCAGGCTGAGAATCAGCCGCCGTTTCCTGTTAACTGATCAACCAGGGCATCAACATCGTCCTGGTTGATATCCAGCCTGCGCTCAAAGGCAAGCTCCTGATTCGTACCACGGAGCTTGCGGAGCAGGCTGAAAATAATAAGCATGAGAACCTTGTTCCCGCCGCGGGGATTTTCCTTGATAAAGCTCATCATACTGGGGCGCTGAATCCGCAGAAGGACCGTTTCCTCCGCAGCAATTACCGCTGCGGTTCTTTTTACTTTGGAAAATATTGAAGCTTCGCCGAACACATCACCGGCACCGATGGCACAGATAAAAACCTCTTCGCTTTTCTGTTTCACCATCACATTAACAGAACCGCGGATAACAACATAAAAGGAGGGATCAAACTCTCCCTCCTTGACTATGCGGTCATCAAATTCGCAGGCAAGGATTTCACCCTTGCCTACAAAGTCTTGTATCTCGTCTGCACTGAGAGGGCGGAAAAAAAGCAGCTGCTGCAGTTCTTCCAGATATTCGGCAATTTCCGTACTTTGTGTCATCCTGCACTCCCTTTTCTTAACTATAACAGCATTTTTCGATAGTGCAAGATATCACAGGAACTGAAGGAAATCCCGAAATGTCCCCGGTTTGCTTTACAGCTTGACCTTCAGAACAATCTTCAGCACTTCTTCGGGCTTGTCATAGGCAAGCTGAGGTCCGTGTACATCTTCGGGGAAGAAAACAGCAAAGTTTCCAGCAGGTACCAGAAGATGGGTACACTCTTTCATTTCATACTTCTCCACATCTTTTTCCGCAGAATAGGGCTGGGTAACGGTCATACCCTCTTTATAGCAGTAGCCCATTCTTTCTTTGCCCTTAAGAACAACCTGAATATCAGCATAGTTGTTATGAGTTTCAAGGAAGCCCTGGGAAAGCTCTTTGGTGGTATACTGCTGAACAAGAGCGAAGATTTCATCCCCCTTGATATCAACCCGGCCCACTGTCAGATCTTCCGGTTTTACCGTCTCAAGCCAGGCAAAAGCCTCAGCGAAATTTTTTCCGATGCATGAATAGAGCTTTCCGTTGGCAATACGATCCTGAATCATTGTTTTCTCCTTTTTTCAGAAAGAATACAGTCTGTACTCTTATGGATAATAATAACCGCAGAAACCATTACCCCGTCAAGGAAAGCCCTTACATTTTTAGAAAAAAATCATCTGACGTCGAAGGCCAGAGCTCTGCGTACCCGTCTGCGCACCATAAAGATTCCGGCAAAAAGAAGTGGAAACACCATGAATGCTGAGAGCCCGCCAAGGACCGGTGCGGCAAAAAGGAAGAAATCGTACACACCATGCATAAGAACTGCTGCAGCGAGGCCCCGGAACATCAGGCTCTGCTCCTCTGAAGCGGTTGGCACAAAACGGGCCATACCGATGGAGTATCCCAGCAGAACGGAGCAGATGGTATGCAGCGGAACTGCCGTAAAGGCCCGGACCAGGGCTACCGTCATACCGCCGGAGGCTACATACAGCAGGTTTTCCATACAGGCGAATCCCAATCCCGCAGCTACGGTATAGACAATACCATCCATGACTTCATCAAAATCGGCACGCTTATAGATAAAAGAGCGGACAATGAAAAGCTTGGTACCCTCCTCACAGAGGGCTGCCACAAGAAAGGCTTCCGCCATGGCATAAACCAGGGGGCTGATTATCCAGGGACGGAGAAAGATCTCCGCAGTAAACTCAAGAATAATCGCAGGCAGGGTTGAGAAAACCCCGAGAAAGAATGCCCTTAAGATCTCTCCCCGCGGCTCAGGCCGGGCTTTATCCAGATGAACAAAGTAGGCCAGCAGAAAAAGAGAGGGTAAAACCGCCATAACAAAGGGTAAAAACGACATTCTGTGAAATTTTATACCACAGGGCCGTGTAAATCAGCAAGATGACAGAGGAGAATCCCTGCCGCTACGCCCACATTGAGAGAGTCCACCGTATCGAGAATGGGAATAGAGACATATCCGGAACAGCATCTCCGCCACTCAGGCCGTATACCATGCCCCTCATTACCCAGAATAAGGGTCTGCAGGGGAGCTGCCTGCATTTCAGGCAGGGGAACAGCTCCTTCGCAAAGATCAGCACCGGTTATAAGCGACCCGGCCGACCCGAGAGCAGCAGCAACCGCTGCCGGCTCTGCCCCGTCAATAAGAGGCACGGTAAAGCAGGCCGCCATGGAGGCCCGTATGGCCCGCCGGGAAAAAGGATCACCGCAGCGGGGTCCCAAAACTGCTGCCGCAGCACCGAAGGCCGCTGCACTTCTCAGAATACCCCCAAGGTTCACCGGGTCCGTAATAGCATCCAGAACAAGGATCAGGCCCGTTGCGGGAAATGTAAAGCTTGCCACCGGAAGGAATTCGGGACGGCGAAAGGCTGCAATGAGCCCCCGGTGAAAGGGAAAACCCGCAATACCGCCGATCTCCGGCTGTGATACAATTTTTAAGGGGAGAGAGCTTCCTGCGGTATCTTCAAGTCCGTCGGCCATCCCCGGAACGGACAGCACTGCCAGCGGTTCCAGCCCCTGTGCAAGCATCCGTTCCACTACAAATCGGCCCTCTCCGACACAGATTCCCTCATTCATAAGATTTCTGTCTTTCAGCCCTGCAAGATACTCAATATTCACCATAAACCCGCCCGGATATGTCCTGATTTTAAAAAAAGAAATTGACAGTTTATACCCAATACTCTAATCTTTTTTTCGGCGTACGTCTCATGACGACTATCCTTTGGGTAGATGCCTATTTTCATCATTCCATGAGGGCCTATAGATGTCCAGTAAACTTTACGTCGGAAATATCAATTACCGTTCCGACGAAGACAGCATTCGTGAATTATTCAGCCAGTACGGTACCGTTACCTCGGTTCGTATCATCACCGACCGGGAAACCCGCCGCTCCAAGGGCTTTGCCTTTGTCGAAATGGGTTCAGCCGAGGAAGCATCTGCAGTACTGACAGCACTGGATGGTGCTGATCTGGACGGACGCCAGCTTAAAGTACGCGAAGCAATCGAAAAAGAACGGGCTCCCCGTTTCTAATCAGGGCCCAACTGAAAACTCAATTGTTTTCACTGAGCCATAAAGTGATTCCCCGAAGCGGGTGTAATTATTTCTCCTGCTTCGGGGTAATTGCTTAACTTTTCCCTGCATTTATGTAAAAGTAGTCTCCTCATGTTAGACGATTCACAACTTTTTGAATTAATGTCCCGCCATGTTACCGACGACAGGCTGGAAAAAATCCTGGAAGTATCCGCACAGCGGACGAAATATATTACCCTGGCAGCAGAGAACCTCTATTACAGCCAGAATGCCAGTGCCCTGCTTCGAAGCTGTGAGTGTTTCGGCATTCAGGATGTTCATTTTCTGGAAAACAACAATAAACTCCCCACCATAAACAGGCATGTTGCCCTGGGAACAACCCGCTGGCTGACTATTCACCGCCACAAGGAAAAGGAAAACAACACTGCCGAAGCGCTGCAGGAGCTGAAAAACAGCGGCTACCGCATTATTGCCACAGTGCCTCCGGGACCGAAGGCGGTGAGCCTGCCGGAATTTGATCTTGCCAAAGGCAAAGCCGCATTTATTTTCGGAAACGAACGGGACGGAGTCAGCCCCCTGGTAAAAGAGGCTGCCGATGAGTTTCTGACCATCCCCATGGCGGGATTCGCAGAAAGCTTCAACATATCCGTTTCAGTGGCGGTAATTCTCTACGAACTGACCCAACGGCTGCGGGAATCCGATCTCCCATGGCAGCTGACCGAAAGCGAACTCACCGAACTCCGTCTGGACTGGGTACGCAGAACCGCCAACAGGGCGGATGAAGTGGAAGAAGAGTATCACCGGCGCTTCAGAAAAAAGCGGAAAAGCACCATATCCGAGGTTGTGGAAAAAGACATCCCCGTTGGTGACCAGGCATAACCTTAAGGATAGTATATGCAGCAGATTGAGAGGTATCAGTTTATTCTCAATATGAACCCCGACATTGAAGAACGGGTAATGCGCAATCCCCTCCTTAACATCGATACCTTTGTAATCCCCTCCCCCTTTGTGCATAACCCTGCGGTACGGAAAGACTATGAGCACAGCTATGTATGGGTGGAAGAAGGCGAGATACTCGGCTATATGCTGGTCTACTCCGATCCTGCCGAAACGGATTTTCTTATATACAAGATTGTAACCAGCCCCTTCGGAAGAGGACGGGGTATCGGGTCAAGCTTTATCGAGCAGCTTGCTGAAGATATCCCCGATTCATCTGCCATCCATATTCATATCTGGGAAAAACAGATCGATACCATTGAGTTTTTCCAGAAGTACGGTTTTCAGATGGAAACATCCATCGCCTACCGCAAACTCGTTTACCACCGGCTTATAGCAGCCGGGCCGGTTGTTCTGGAACAGATAGAAGGGCTCAGACAGCACCGGGACCTGGCGCCGGAAGAGATAAGTAAAACACGTCATGACGCCCGCAAGGTGACCCGGCTTATCTCTTCCATGGTGGAAGCCCTTGGCTCGGAGAACAGCGGCAAAATAGTTGAAAATATAAACAGGGAATCGACAACCCTGATCAATATTCTCAATGCCTTCAGGGACAACATGAAGATCGTACATAATGTTGATCTGCTGGCCCTGATATTTGAACGGATTGTGCCCTATGTTCAGAGCTCTGATATCCGCTGCGAACTGAGGCTGGATCTTGATACCGGAGCCCCCACCATACAGGGCTATTACATCGATATCGGCAGGGCCCTGGTCAACATTGTATCCAATGCCCTGGATGCCATTGAAGAGGCTGACCGTAAAGGGATTATCGATATCTCCCTGCGGGAAACCGGTGAGTTTCTCAACCTGACCATTGCCGACAACGGCATGGGAATCCCCCTGGAACTTTTGGAGAAGGACGAACAGGGTTTTCCCCGCTTTGTAGGGAAAACAACCAAGGGCAAACGTACGGGTGAAGGCATCGGAACACAGCAGATATATGCAACCTTCGGTGCTGAAAACATTGAGGTTTCGAGCATCCTCGGTCAGGGGACTTCCTGGAGTATCCGTTTCCATATGAACCGGGAAACCGTTACCGCCTGGTATGTCCAGATGAACCGGCGCTACAATGAGTTCAAAGATCTCTGGGAAGTGGCAACAGTCCTGCCGGACACCCCCCGCCGGGAGGTTGTGGCCTATATATGGCAGATCCGCAAGATTGAGATATTCATGTTCGATCTTATTACCCAGTTCAGCCGCTACCATAATATCCGCGATATCTACCGTACAATCCTCGGCTACCTCCAGGGAGTTAAAACCGAAGCCGAACTGAAACAGGAGATAGGATCTCTCAAGTGCGATGTTATTCAGTACAGAAACTGGCTTATTGATATAAGCCGGGAGATCTACCGGCGCAGCCAGATTCTGGAAGAAGCGGTCAACCCGGATAACTTCTGGGCCTCCCTCTTCCGCAGCTACGGCCAGGCCTACCGCAACGTTATAATATTCACAACCGACCCGGAAACGGGTAATTTCTTTGCCACCGACCGCAAACTGGCAGAGCATCTGGATTTTGTACCCTACCTGAAAAAAGAGCGGGACAAGCTGTTGAGAGGAGAGTTCCTGGGAGACCTGAACGTGGAAGAAAAGCCCATCCACTTCGGGGTATGGTCCATCCGCAGCAGAGAGGACGCTCTTACCAAACTGCGGCTCATCCGTAAAGGGGTACAGACCTTTATGAAAAAGGGCATTCACGCGGAAAAGAGGCTGGCCTTCTACCCAACCACCTATGTTTCCGGCGGATTTGATATCGATATAAATACCTCCAGTACCTTCGGCGATTTTGCCAAGATGCCCGATTCCGCACTGGAGGATTTTCTGGTTAAAAGAGATGAGGAGATGGACGGATTTCTCCTTGCCCGGGAGTAGCCCGCCGGCAGCCGGAACACTGGCCCGGAAAGGGAAAAAAACGGTATAGTAATGGCATATGCTTGAATTTGAACAGGTAACCACCCGGGCCGGCGACAGAGGCGACAGCTGTCTGTATAACGGGGAACGCCGGGGAAAAGACGAACACATCTTCGATGCCCTGGGCGATATAGACGAACTCTCATCATGGCTGGGGCTGATCAAAACCGGGCTCAGAAAGAGAGCTTCCGGAAATACCATAGCCGATATTGAAGTTATTCAGAAAAACCTGATCACCGCCGGAGGGGAGATTGCAACACCCCGGGCATCTGAACAGTTTCATACTATTTCAAAACTGACCCCGGAAGATATTGAGCATATTGAGAAGATCGAATACAGCCTGCTTAAGAAAACCCGCATCGAAGCGGAGTTTATTCTCCCAGGAAAAACTGAACTCTCATCTCAAATAGACATAGGCAGAAGTGTCTGCCGCAGGGCTGAGCGGGCAGTGGTTCGCTGCATTCGCCGCGACGGTTCCATACATCTATCCGGAGTGCAGAATTACCTGAACCGTCTGAGTGATTTTCTGTTTATTCTTGCCAGAGCCGAGGAACAGCAGCGGCTATAGCCGCCGCCACGGCCCTTATCCGTCGTTTCCTATAGCATCTGCAGGGCAGCTTTCCATTGCAGCGACTGCAGCGGCATCATCCGCATCAGGCTGCTGGAAAACATATGCCTTATCATCATCGTTAAACTTGAAGACCTCCGGAGCCTCTCCAAGACACAGTCCGCAGCTGATACATTTGTTATCCACATACCAGGCACCCTGGGTATTTTCGGTAACTTTGTCGTTCTTGTCTGCCATAAAGCAAACCTCCTGATGACCAAAATAGTAAAAGCCGGGCCTGACATCAATAAAAAACGCCGCGGCGGACCGCGGCGTTTTCATACAGGCATAAAATCGGATTACCGGATAACCCGGGCTCCGCCTCCGCCTACCAGACGTTCCACCTCGCTGAGGGTTGCCATGGAGGTATCCCCGGGGGTGGTCATAGCAAGTGCGCCATGGGCGGCACCGTACTCTACCGCCTGGGCAGCATCATTGTGCTTCAGGAACCCGTAGATTAGACCGGAAGCAAAGCTGTCGCCACCGCCGACACGGTCATAAATCTCGAGTTTTTCCCGGTGAGTAGCTTCATGAACAGTACCTTCGTGCCAGCAGAGGGCACCCCAGTCATTGACACTGGCGGAGTGTACGGTCCGCAGGGTAGTTGCCACAGCCTGGAAGTTGGGATAGGTCTTGATGGCAGTCTCAATCATCTTCTTGTAGCCTTCAATAGGCAGTACAGTAAGATCTTCATCGGCGCCTTCAACCTCAAAACCGAGACTGGCGGTAAAATCCTCTTCATTACCGATCATTACATCAACATACTTTGCAATTTCCCGGTTTACTTCCTGGGCTTTTTCCTTGCCGCCGATTCCCTTCCAGAGAGAAGGACGGAAGTTCAGGTCGTACGAAGTAATAGTTCCGTATTTCTTGGCAGTCTTCAGAGCCTCGATAACAACATCCGGGGTTGTCTCGGAGAGAGCCGCGTAGATTCCTCCGGTGTGAAACCACTGAACACCGTCTTTTCCAAAGATCTGTTCCCAGTCGATGTCGCCGGCCTTCAGCTGGCTGGCAGCAGTGTTTCCCCGGTCGGAAGTACCAAGTGCAGCCCGGATACCGTAGCCTTTTTCGGTAAAGTTGATACCGTTACGAACGGACCGTCCGATACCATCGTAGGAAACCCACTTTACATATTCCGTAGCCACACCGCCCTGAAGGATAAAATCCTCAACCAGGTGCCCCACTTCGTTGTCCGCAAAGGCGGTAACTACCGCTGTAGGCAGATTGAAACATTTTCTCAAGCCTCTGGTTACGTTATACTCTCCGCCGCCTTCCCATGCCTGGAAAGAACGGGCAGTCCTTACACGTCCGTCGCCCGGATCGAGACGCAGCATAATCTCTCCCAGGGAAAGACACGCATATTTACATTCATTTGCAGGTCGTATTTTAATCATCATACCCTCCTTAGTAATGAGTCAATATTTAACTATAAACAGAAATTTAACCATTTGCCAAGTGTCCCATATAGGGTATGTTGTCTCATATATGGGATTTACCACAACTCATGATGCACATACGATTCATTGAAACGGGTACGGGGAGGCTTGGTTTCATCGGGGTATCCTATGGCTGCAATAGAGAGGGGAATGATCGGTTCGGGCAGCTCAAGAATACCGGTAATCCACTCCTGACGCTCCGGCCGGGGGTATACTCCGAGCCAGCAGGCCCCAAGTCCCAGAACATGGGCGGCAATGAGCATATTCTCCAGGGCAGCGGTGCAATCCTGAACCATATAGCCTTCAAGGTTGTTATGGGCAGATTCAATATCGCCGCATACAACAATTCCAAGTTGTGCAGAAGCAAGAAGCTTACCGTTGGGAAGGCCCTCACTCATCAGGGTAAGGGTTCCTTTTTCACGAATTATTACAAAACGCCACGGATCCCGGGCCACCGCAGACGGAGCCGCCATGGCAGCCTCAAGCAGAAGCTGAATATCCTCTTTTCTTACCGGCTTTTCGGTAAAACGCCGTATACTTCTTCTGCCGAAAAGAGGCAGAAGCTCTTTGGGTATGCTGTCTGGATCCATAAACCCTCCGGTGCTAACTGTTTTCTAACATGCTACCGGGGCCAGAGGGGAATGGTCAAGGAAAGTTTTTATAAAACCGATTCCAGTTCCAGCCCCAGCTTTGCAAGCTTGGGACGGATTACAGCCCTGCAGTAGCCTGCGGAGGTATTCAGTTCGTAATAGTTCTGGTGATAGGCTTCAGCGGGATAAAAAGATTCCAGTTCCGTGAGCTCCGTTACCACCGGATCCTCATACAGTTCTCCTGCCAGGTTAATCTCATCCTCTGCCTGGATACGCTGCTCTTCACTGTTATACAGAATAATCGAACGGTACTGGGTTCCAACATCCGCGCCCTGGCGGTTTAGGGTGGTTGGATCGTGGGATTTGAAAAATATTCTCAGGATTTTCCGGTAGCTGATAATGTCTGGATCAAAGGTGAGTTCAATCACCTCGGCATGTTCACTGGTGCCTCTGCACACCTCTTCATAGGTGGGATTGACTGTTTTCCCTCCGGCATAACCGGAGACAACCAGTTGAATACCCTCTGTCCGCTTGAATACCGCTTCCAGGCACCAGAAGCAGCCCCCTCCAACAACCGCATGCTCAACATTTGCCATAAATGATCTCCCGGTGGGCACGATTTAATATGACAAAGGTACTAATATTAATCCCTCAGGGCTATCAGGACTGAAAATCATATTCGAAAAATGACTTTCCCTTTGCGTTCAGGGAGATCTGATCCCCTTTGCGACTGAACTCGATGGAATCACCGGATTCAAGAATATTTATATTGACTCCGGCATGGAGGTAGACGGCCAGATAGGCCACATCCCCGGATTTGAGCAGAGTCTCCACCCTGGGAAGCAGAAAGGCCGGAGCATCGGTATGCCCTTTACGGCGGCCTTCGTATCCCTGAGATATAGCGGCAAAACTGTAACCCGCAAGAATGCGTACCAGGGAAAAGCCGTTTTCATTCTCCGCCCGGGCAATCTGTCCTGTTGCGGATGTTCTGGCATCGCTTCCGGGCATTACCCCCAGAGCATAGCCTCCTTCTCGCAGATGAACTGCCTTGCTTCCCAGACTTCTGTTTTTAACCCGGTGAATCCGAATCTGCGCCCCGGTTCTCAGAGGAATAATTACCGTATCAACCTTGAGAGGTCCGGAATGCCCTTTTGCATGTTCCACCGGCAAGGTATAGGTTGAAAGCAGAACCCTGTCTCCAATCAGCTTTGAAGCAGAGAGAGCGCTGCGATGACTCCAGGCCTTTTTATCACTGCTGGCGGACAGGGTGTTATCACAGCAGTAAACCAGAGGCGAGAGATCTGCATCTGCCACGTAGCCGATGCGTCCGGAGTAGGCAAACTTGCCGTAGGCGGTTACATCCGCAACCTCTCTGCTGTGAATTGCCGACCCGCCGTTTATGAGTTGAATATTCCCGTCCTGTTTTGCTCCGTGGATAAGCCAGCCCGCATAGGGAATGTAATGAACAAAGTCTCCCCGCTCGATGGGAAGAGATTCTTCCCGGGCATTCCAGAATGGATCATCCTGGGGAATCAGCATAAGCAGCCCCAGAGTCTGCATGGACTGCAGGTGACGCCCCGAGGCAGGATCTCCTGTTCCGGGAACTATTCTGCCGTTTTTTGTATCGAGGATTCCCCGGGACATAAGGTAATTGAGGTGAAGCCGTATCATACGCCGGAGGATTCCCGGTTTCACCGGCCAGACTCCCGCAAGATACCCTGCCACCGGTCCTGCAAGCCGGGCAAGGCTGCCTGCGGAAACATCACCGTACATGGGGGTAGAGCCGTCGGGACTGTAAAGATATACATAATCCCGCAGAATCTTTCTCAGCCGGGGGGCCCAGAGCTCATAGTACTGGCTGCTTTTCCCACCCTGGAGATACAAAAGAAGGGAGAGAAAAGTAATATAGCCGTAGCTCATTGAGTCATCAAAGCGGCGGGAATCCTTACCGGGATCCCGGAAGCCACCGTTATCGGTAAAACAGCGCTCCATGGTTTCGAAGGCTGTATTGATTATGCTTTCATCATAATCAAAACCCATGGACTTTCTAGATGCGTGACTCAGGGCGATTCCAAGACTCTGGTAGCTTTTTTTACGAGCCGAACCCCGGGACTCATTTTCCAGCCACTGCTGAAAATCCTGAATCGAGGTAGAGGAAAGCCTGCGGAACAGCAGGGCTCTGCAGATACAGGCGGAAAAGGCCACTCCTGCGGTAACAAGCGGATCATGCCTGGCACTTTTACTGTCCGTTCCGCTCCAGCGGCCCGGATAGGTGGGATTCACCCCGTTTTCCAGGGCACTCACAAACCAGCGGGACAAGGGCAACATCTCGCCGTCGTCTTCAATAACGTCACTTCTCCCGGGCTGGGAGAGATATCCCCCCAGGCCCCAGAGGGAAAGCATTACCGGCAGAGAACTGTCTGTATAACCTTTGCAGCCGGTCATTTCATTATTGAGACAGCGTTTATAGTCACGCATAAGACGAATAAACAGGGATGAAACACTTGTTGATGTAAGCTCTTCGAAGTACCACGAATCCATGAGGTGAGTATATACTGCCCCTATTCTCTGTCAAGCGGTTACGGCAACACGATGAAGGTACCGGGAAAAGTTCTGCAGCATCGTGCTTTTCCAGCCGCCCCGGGGCATGATAGGATACCAGTCCTGAAATGAGCGACCTATTTGAAGCATTCCGCCTGAAAACAACTGCCTCCGCCGGCTCTACCGCCTCTTCCTCATCTGCGCTTAAAGGAAGCCTGCGCTGCGTGCTGGATGCCCTTGGCGGCGATGCAATTCTGTACGTAGAAAGTGATGACGGCACCAGGCCGGATCCGCTCCCTTCTCCCCGCAGCTACTCGGGACCATGGAGAGACCTGCTTGCAGCTCTGACGGAAATCGGTGACGCACGGCAGATGCAGCTGGGCTGGGAAGAGAAGGAAAAAGCCGGAGGCATACCTCTGAGCCGTTACCCGTATATCCTCAGCCTCGCAGCTGCCACAGAATGCCTGGAACTGCCCGACGGGTCTCCTGTCGAAGTAATCGACGAAACCGTGGGGATCTCCATCAGCGGAGAAAATCCCTACAGAGGGCAGCTTGTTTCCGGCGGCGGAACAGTTCTACGCAACCCCAGGGGCATTGCAGAAAATTTCATTCTTGACGGAAAGTTCCTTTACCGCGGAGCATCCCCTGGTCCGGGCTATCGCAGTCTCCGCCATTTATGCACCATTCTCACTGCAGATGAACTCCCCCGGTACATATCCCTGGCCCATACCCACTTCCCGGGGATGCCCCTCGATTTCTGCAGCTACGAAGTAGTAGACGATGCAGAGGCAGAACTCCAGGAGGGAATCATTTTCCACGAAATGGACAGGGAAGGCTTTCTGCATATTCAGGCAGTACTCACCTACCCCGGATACCCTCCCGATTTTTTTACCAGCTACGATGCGGGAATAGCTGCCGAAATAGACCACACCGCAGAAACTATTCGTCTCAAAACGGTTACCCTTCCGGACCCTGGTCCCTATATTTCACGGCTGCGTCGACGGATTCAACGCAGACAGAAGTCTCTGAACGGCTCCGACGGCTTCTTTGTGGACGGGTCCAGGATCAGCATGGGGCCCAGACTTGCAGAAGCATTTATCGAGATGGATCTCCCGGCTCTGGGAAAACAGGTGCTGCTCTATGGAACCGGGAATCTCGCCCGCTTCAAGATCCTAACTCCCCAACCCAGGGTATCAATGCGTATAAGCGGCGGTACCGACCTCTTGAGAGGGGAGTGCCGGGTAAACCTCGGAGATGAGAGCTTTTCTCCGGATGAACTTATAGAGATACACGACGACCGGGGCTTTATTCAGCTGAATGACGGCAGCAAGGCTATACTGGACGGGAAGTTTCTCAACCGGCTGAAACGGATACTCAAAACCATTAATGGTGATGAAGTAACCCTCTCGTTCTTTGACCTGCCCCTGATTCAGGACCTGATAGATGAACCCCTGAACGGCCCGGGCGCAGTAGAACCTGAAAGAGTCTTTCGCGGATTTGAATCACTGGAAAAACGGCCGGCACCGGTGCCGCTTATCACCGGCACTCTCAGAGACTATCAGGACCAGGGATACCGCTGGCTCTACTATCTTTACAAAACCGGACTGGGCGGCTGTCTTGCGGATGATATGGGCCTGGGGAAAACAGTTCAGACCATATCACTGCTCTCTGCTGTTCATTCAAACCCGGGAATGCCCTCTCTGATAGTCCTTCCCAAATCACTGATATTCAACTGGGAGGCGGAACTGGAGAAATTCTGCCCCGGCCTGTCGGTCTATGCCTACTACGGCGCCGGCAGGGACTGGTCGAAAGCCGGGGAAGCTGACATTATCCTCACCACCTACACCATAGTGCGCAATGAAATTCAGCAATTGAGAAAGCGTTCATTCCGCTATCTCATTCTCGATGAAGCCCAGAATATCAAGAATCTTACCTCCCGGATCAGCCGGGCAGTTCTGCTTTTGAACGGTGAGTATAAGCTCGCCATCAGCGGGACCCCACTGGAAAACAACCTGATGGAACTCTACTCCCTTTTCCGTTTTCTCAACCCGGGGATGTTCGGAACAATAAAAGAATTCCAGAAAAACTACGCCAATCCAATACAGAGAGACTCCTGCCAGATTACAGCAGAAGATCTGCGCAGAAAAATCCGTCCCTTTCTTCTGAGAAGGCTGAAAAACGAGGTGGCTAAAGATCTGCCGGAAAAGGTTGAACAGGTTTTAATGGTGGAGATGGACGATGACCAGCGCAGCCTGTATGAATCACGGCGGGAATATTATTTCCGCAGCGTACAGGAAAAGGTGGAGCGGGACGGTCTTGCGGAATCCCAGATTTACATTCTCCAGGCAATTTCCGAACTGCGTCAGATTGCCAGCGCTCCGGAGAGCCGCAGTTCGGGAATTATCCGCAGCCCCAAACGCAGCCTTATGACAGAAAGCCTCAGTGATGTTTTCGCAAACCATCACAAGGCTGTTGTATTTTCCAACTACCTCCAGACCCTGGACTCACTGGCCTCTGATCTTGATGAAATGCAGGTGGAATACCTGTTTCTCACCGGGTCCACCGCCGACCGCAAGGCGGTAGTACAGCAGTTTCAGCAGGACCGTAGTAAAAAGGTCCTGCTCATGACCCTCAAGGCCGGTGGTGTAGGACTCAACCTCACCGTTGCCCATTATGTGTACCTCCTTGATCCGTGGTGGAATGTGGCAGCGGAAAATCAGGCCATCGACCGCTGTCACAGGATAGGCCAGAAAAACACGGTATTCGCCTACAGGCTGATCGCCAGAGACAGCATTGAGGAGCGGATACTGGAGCTGCAGCAGAAAAAACGGGAACTGTTCCAGTCGGTAATTCATGCCGACTCGGGCCCCCTCAAAAGCCTGACCCGGGATGACCTCGATTTTATTCTAGGATAAACTTGTTCAAATGCTGAAAAAACAGGCCTCCGAAGGGAAAAGCGGAATCCTCAACAACGAAAACCTCTTCATCGAATATGCAGAAACCGCAGCCCACGGCAGTCTCCCGGAGGTACAGCTCCCGGAAGATTTCCCCGACGACCCTGTCTGGCAGAACTGGCCCGGGCAGATCTATCTACATCTGTTTTCAGAACACAAAAAGGCATCCGAAACAAGAATCAGTGCTGAAGATGCAGCAGAAGAAATTCATGAGTTTCTTGCCGGAAACAGCGGAAAAAACAGGGAACTGCTGCTTCCTCACCTTTATTTCAGACAGCATGGACAACACAGCAAGGTAAAAATACCCGATTTTACCGCAGCCATGGCCGACCTCTATCTTTTCCTTCAACAGCAGCAGGGAGAGAAGTGGCTCAGTACAGAGGAGCTCATAATGGAAGGCTCCCGGCTTCCAGAGGTGGCAGGCTGCCTGGATCCGGACTACAGCGCAGATTACATCTACTATGAAACCCGTGGTGAATACCGTAACTTTTTAGGCGACAGCGGGACCCGGGATGAACAGCGCTACCTGGAAAGCCCTCTACTGCAGAGGCAGGCCTGTATAGAGCCCCTGATTGTAAATTATCTTGCAGCAGTAATCGTACTCGGGCTGGCGGAAGTCAGATACCACCCCTGGCTTGAAAATTTCAGTCCATGGGAGGGGATCAGCCATATCCGGCTGACTCCCTGGGGAAAATATGTATTTGGTATAAGCCGGAACGCACCGCAATGGAAGTCAACAGGCTGTGCAGGATTCTCCGATGAGGGATTGTTTGCCCTGCTGAAGCGTGATTCGCCCCGGTGCAGGAGTCTTCTGGAAAAATGCGGCGATGAGATAGCACCGGGCCAGTTTCATATCTCCGCTGGTAAAATTGCCACCCTGTGCGGGTCCCATGAGGAACTTGAGCAGCTTATCGACGATCTCAAGGCAGCCGCCATTGATGGACTACCGCCTTCCTGGGAAGAATTCTTTACCCGGCTGAGATACAGGGTACTGCAGCTGCCGGTTGATTCGGAATGGGCTTTGATTGACCTGCCGGAAGACCAGACTCTGACTGGGATACTCACAGGAAGCCCGGAATTTGAGAATCTTTTTCTAAAGGTAGAAGGGATGAAAATCCTGGTTCGTCGGGAAAACCTGGAGATTTTCCGCAGGAACCTGCAGAAAAAAGGGTTCTTTCCAAAATTTTGCTGACAATTTTACCCGGATTTGATACATTGAATATATAAACAAGGTAAGAAAATGTATGTGTATTAAAAACATAAGAGTTCCCTATAAAGGTCTTCCGGAAATTGTATATGCCGGGTTTCAGCCGGTGGATACCATGGAAACCTCCTTGCCCCGTGGCCCTGAAAATCTATACTGTCTATATGTCCATATCGACTCTGGAGAACTGTTATTGAATTCCTGTGAATATGAAGTTTCCCCGGGGGATATTACCTGTCTGCCGGCACAACCGGATATACGCTTCAGAGGAAGTTCCAAGGGGCATCAGTGGGCTTTCAGATTTCTTTTGCCCGAGGTGAATGGCGCAGGCAGTTTTGAACTGCCTTTCCTTGCATCCATGAAAGGGCTGCATCATCCCATTCTCCAAGAATGCGGACGGATAGCCGCCGGCTTCAATGCTCCAGCCTCGGATCCCGAAGAAAAAATGTTGAATAAGCAGATCGCCTCCGCCCGGTTCTACTCATTTCTTATGCGTATGGCACGGATGACCAGGGGGGAAATGCATAAATCTGATATTGTCCTCCACGGGATGCTGGAAAGACTGGAATCCTCACTGGGAGACAAGGTATCAATTCCCCAGATAGCCGAAGAGGCGGGCGTAAGCCAAACCTATTTATCTACCTTGTTCCGTCAGCGCTTCGGTGTCACCATCAACCAGTATATGCACCAGCGGCGTATAGAACAGGCAAAAGAACTTCTCTCAAGAACAAACCTCCCGGTGAGCAGCATCGGGGATGAAATAGGTATGGGCGATCCTCAGTATTTCAACAAACAGTTCCGCAAAACTGTTGGAATGAGCCCCAGCAACTTCCGTAAAACTGCTTCAAGCTAACCAACACCAATAACATTATCCAAAAGGATAAAAAAAAGACCCCCCTGCAACAGGGGAGCCTTTCAACAAGAAACAGCATTTTTTACCTTTTTACTTTACAGAAATTTTCTCAATACACCTTTTTTTCTTCATTTTTTTTCTTAGATCTTTTTGTTATCTAAAAACTTTTTCTTCTTTATTTAACTTATTTCTTTATTCTTTAATTCTTTATTCTTTTTTATTTACTCTTTTATTACTCAAAAATACTTATCATTTCTAAACACTTGATAATTCACAGTACTTATTCAATTCCACACTTTTATGACACTTTTAATATTACATGCTCTTATTTATATTAATTTTATAATTTCACCTTAATTTGTCTGCTATTTTAAATAATAGCACTGTGTTACTAAAATTCACACAAACCAGCTGTAAACCTGCCTGTAAAAGCCTGTCCGCTGGATTAACTTGTCAATGAACAGATGTACTATTTCTGTACGGTCAAAAAATACCATGTTTCTATTGATACACATATACGACTTTTTGCTGAATTATTACTTTTTTTTCTACAACTTTATGCGTAATTATGTATATTTTTTCATACATTAAAGCCACTATAAATATCTTTTAGCGTTATTGGAGCTATTAAATTTTCCATAAATTTTACGGCCTTTTATATATGCAGATGTTTCACAGCCCATAAAACAGCCTCTGCCCGCCTTTTGACTCCGATTTTCCGGTAGACGTTGTAGATATGAGTTTTTACCGTGGCTTCTTCGATTCCCAGGTTTTCTGCAATATTCCGGTTTCGCAGGCCGGCGCCAAGATTCTTGAGAATTTGAATCTCCCGCCTGGTGAGAAAGAAATCAGATATATCCATACCACCATCAACCGGGAGTGAATCCTCATCCTCTTCATCCTCCAGAGGTTCAAAAAGACCTCCCCGGGGAATCCAGAGTCCTTCGGTGTACAGGGTAAAAATGCCTTCAGCCAGAACCTCTACAGTATCGGTACGGTAAAAAAACCCTTTTACCCCCAGGTTGATACTCTCCCTTTCACGGCCCCAACGCGGATTCAGATTATAGAAGGCGACGAGCTGAAACCTGGGAAGGATCCAGTCAGAAAGTTCCCGGCTGGACAGAAAGGCATCGGTATCACGCTCAAGGCAGTCAATCATGAGGATTCTGCGCCCTCCATTAAGATTGGAGGAGACTGGAAAAGCCTTGATATCCGGACTGAGTCCCGGATACAGCTGCATTTCATACTGAAACAGATCCCGCATTAATTGATTTTGAATGGTTATACTGCCGAGGATGTAAATCTGGTGATGCTTGATCAGTCGTTTTCGATCCAGATCAAGCAGATGTGCGGTTGCCATATGCAATGGTAAAACCGGAGAAGCGGTATTGTCAAACCGTTGTTGATAAACACTGACATATTTTTAACCTGAGACTTCTTGTCGGAAATGTATACTTAAGCTATGGTGTAGGCAATAACACAGAAACAATTTTCTCCATTTTTCCTTATATAAAGGTGTATACTGTGTATCGAGGTAATGAACATTTATGCAGCACCCACTCTGTTCCGAGGCAGGACATCCGCTTCCCCTGGGAGCAAATATTACAAACTGCGGGACCCAGTTTAATCTGTTCTCCCGCCATGCCGATGCCGTAACACTGCTGCTATTTGATCAGCCTGAAGACAAGGCTCCTTCAGCACGATACACCCTGGACAGAAGCCAGAACCGCACCGGTGATATATGGCATATCCATATACCCGGCATAGCAGAAGGACAGCTTTATCTCTACCAGGTTGACGGCCCTTTTGATCCTGAGAAAGGACACCGTTTTTCTTCGGATACCCGCATCATCGATCCCTACGCAAAAGCTCTCAGCTCCCAGGGCCCATGGACTGGCTGGGATCCCGACAAAATGCCGAAATGCGTGGTTGTTAACGATGACTTTGACTGGAAGGGTGACACACCTCTTAACTACCCCCTGCGGGACTGTATAATTTATGAAACTCATCTGGCTGGCCTGACAAAAGATAGTTCCGCATCGGTTGAAGCTCCGGGCACCTACCGGGGGGTAATAGAAAAGATTCCCTACTTCAAGGAGCTGGGCATAACCAGCCTTGAGTTTCTTCCGGTGCAGGAGTTTAACCCCTATGAGTTTTCCAGAACCAATCCGGAAACCGGGGAAGAACTGCGGAACTACTGGGGATACAGCACGGTAAATTTCTTCTCCCCCGCAGCAGTCTTCGCCCACGACAGCAGCCGGGGCGCCCAGGTTAATGAGTTCAAAGAGATGGTCAGGGAACTTCATGCTGCAGGAATCGAAGTTATCCTGGATATAGTTTTTAATCACACTGCGGAAGGAAACGAAGAAGGTCCGACCTTCAGCTTCCGGGGACTGGACAACAGTATTTACTACATTCTGGACGAATCCCGCAGGGGATACAAGAACTTCTCCGGATGCGGCAATACCATGAACTGCAACCACCCTATTCTCCGAACCCTTATTCTTGACTGTCTTCACTATTGGGTAATGGAGATGCACGTTGACGGTTTCCGCTTCGACCTCGGTTCAATCCTCGGACGGGACCAGACCGGACGACTGCTGGAAAATCCCCCGATCATAGAACGGATTGCGGAAGATCCCATACTCAGAGACACCAAGGTAATAGCAGAAGCCTGGGATGCTGCCGGAGCCTATCAGGTGGGAAGTTTTCCCGGCGGCCGCTGGGCAGAATGGAATGACCGCTACAGAGATGATCTCCGTGAGTTCTGGGGGAACGTGCCGGGAAAAACAGCCTCTCTTGCCATGCGTTTTTCCGGCAGTTCCGACCTGTACCTCTCCGACGGGCGTAAACCCTTCCACAGTATCAACTTTATCACCTCCCATGACGGCTTTACCCTTAATGACATGGTCAGCTACACACGCAAGAACAATCTCATGAATGGGGAAGAGAACCGGGACGGGAATGACTCCAACCTCTCTTTCAACTGCGGAGCCGAGGGATTAAGCGATAACCCTGAAGTGGAAAAAGTGCGAAACCGTCAGGTTAAAAACCTGCTGGCATCACTGCTCTTATCCACTGGAACACCGATGCTTCTGGGGGGTGATGAATTCCGTCGCAGCCAGCGGGGAAATAACAACGCCTATTGTCAGGATAACGAGATATCCTGGTTCGACTGGAATCTGACGAAAACACACGGTGATATCTACCGCTTTTGTACGGAGCTGATTAAGTTCCGCCGCAGACATCCGGCCTTTAAGCGTTCAGAGTTCTTCTCCGGGCAGGATATCAGCCTTAACGGTCTTCCGGACATTACCTGGCTGAATGAAAAGTGCCGTCCCTTCGACTGGTCATGCAGGGACAATCTTCTATCTGTATTAATTGACGGAAGCAAGGCGGAAATTAAGGCAGACAGGGACGATAACGATTTCTTTCTGATGTTTAATGCCGAAGCAGAGGATACGGTTTTTACCATTCCCGAACCTCCATCGGGTAAAATATGGCAGAGAAAGATTGATACCGCTGCTGTTCCGGATATTATCGAGATGGGAAGTGCAGCGGAACTTGATAATCAGAATACATACCCCGTGAGGGCTCATTCCATGGTGCTGCTTCTTTCAGAATCTACAGAATCAGTCAGGGAAACAAGCTGATTATTCCATTTACGATAAAATCTCTATTTTCTCGTATTATAGTTGACAATATTAAATTTCTCATATACATTTAACAGTATATTGACTTTCGTCAAGAAACAGCAAAAGAAACAAGGCCGCTCCCTGGATAACGGGTTGAGCGGCTTTTATTTTGCCGTAAAGAACAGCCTGTCCAGCCGGCGGTCGTGAGCTTCCCGTGGAACTGCATCCACCAGTTGCTGCCGGAAAAAACAGGCAGCGCTCTTTACCCGACTATAGGGGCGGAGCCCGGACAACAGGCGATCATAAAAACCGCCACCATACCCAAGGCGATAGCCCTCGAGGTCAAAGCAGAGGCCGGGAACAAGCATTAGAAGACCATCTTCCGCACAAAGTGCCGGATCGACATATAAACCCTCATCCCGGGGCTCTCTCATACCGTAGGGGTGAATCTCCCAGGCGGTATGCATATCCTGTACCTGAATAAATCTCAATTCACTGCCATCTACCCGGGGAAGGGCGATCTTTTTCCCTTCGTTGACAGCCCTGTCCAAGAGAGCGTCCAGATTAAACTCACCATTCATAGACAGGTAGCCGAAGATCCATTCAGAAAAAGCCCATTCTGTACCGGCTGCGACCATTTCCAGAACCTCAGACTCCTGTATATGTCTTTCGTTTTCGGAAAGATCCTTAAGCACCTGCTTCATTTTCCGCCGAAGGGCTGTTTTTGCCTGCATACGGATAAGTATACTGTAAAAATCATTTTTATTAATTATCCGGTAACAGTTCCATGCATATCATCAGTTAAAGAGACAGGAGTTGGATATGAAAAGAGTCGTTATAATGTTGATTACAGCAAGCATCTTATGCGTCTTGCTCGGCACTGTTTCTGCCGAGACCCGCCTGGAGTATTCCGTGAAAGGAGCGGAAGAAACGGAGAATATAATCTGGTCCATTGAACAGGGGCAATCTCAAACTGTTCTTTCCCTTGAAACTGAAAGCAGAGTTACCCGCCTTGTCTGCGACAGTCGGATGAATACCAGGGAATGGCAGCTGCAGGACTTGAAGGAAAACAGCAGCCTGACTGCCAGACGAAGCGGGCAGGTGATCCATGTTGAAGGAAACATCGGAGAAAACCGGATCGACACGAGGGTTGAGCTGGAACCGGGACAGAAATGGTATCAGACCATGAACCATCAATACAGCTGCTTTGTCCTCTCGGGGGCGAAAAAAGAAGCTTTTGTTATGCTCCGCCCTGACACCATGGAGCTTTCAAACTGGGTACTGACCCGGCAGGAAGAGGAAACCTTACTTATAAACGGGAGATCTGAAGAGACAGTCCGGGTACGGCTGACCGTAAAGAATGTACCTGCTTTCATGTGGAAGGCGGAACTCTGGTACCGAATCAGTGACGGCCGCTTTCTCCGCTATGAAGGACCCATGGGCGGCCCCGGAGCGCCGGAAGTAACCACCAGTCTGGTGGAAGAGGTCCCGGCTATATAGCCCGGACCTCGACCTTCCCTCCCCCGCTGCCTTCCAGAATGGTGGCATCATCGGTAATCCGCCCGAAAACCTCGCCTTCAGAGGCCATCCGGGGCTTGGAACCGGTACTTGCGGGGGTGGGTCCGTAGAAAATACAGAAAGCATTTCCCGGAGGCCAGTATGCAAGATCGCCTATTTCCATATCTGCGGTACCTTCCAGTGGATCGTAGGAAATATCCATGGAAAAATAGAGTTCATCGCCCCATGCCGATGCATACCCCTCAAGGGGAAGCATCTCTGCAATCTCGCGCCCGAGCTCTGTATCAAAAAGCTCACCTTCCAACTCATAACCGCCGACAGAAATCTCGATCTTCATAGCGCCTCCTTCAAAAAGGAAATAGCCCTACAGAGGAATACCGTAAGGTCCGTCTTTAAGATACGCAATTCTTAAGGGATCGGGGCCTTTATGAGCTTTTTTTAAGGCTTCAATGCTTTTGCCGATCATATCGGGAAGGATACTTTCCGGTGAACCTTCCCCGGATACACCGGCGAGGTCTGCAAGTTTTCCACCGGGGCTGAGCGCATACTGTGCATCGCCAAACTGGGGACTGTAATAATGGAAGTTATCCAGAGGGATTTTTCTGAACAGACGGTTCCACATCTGCACCTGCCACTGCTCGGGGATAAACTTCCAGTCCGGAGAAAGCAGAATCTTGTCTACCGCGTCGGGTCCGTTCAGGGTAAGCAGCTGAA
Source organism: Marispirochaeta sp. (assembly GCA_963676835.2). Lineage (GTDB taxonomy): Bacteria > Spirochaetota > Spirochaetia > JC444 > Marispirochaetaceae > Marispirochaeta. The sequence goes on along the minus strand of CAXXFF010000002.1, from coordinate 1,202,886 downwards.
GAACAGTCTTGTATGCAAGGCTTCCCACAGGGTCAGTATCCGCATTGTCGGCAACCATAAGGACATGTCCGCCGTCCTTGATGACCCGGGCGGCCACACAGCCTGCCTTGGCAACCTGGTAGTGGTTGATACCTACAAATCCGGCATGGGTAAATACCACATCATACTCGCCTTCATAAGGCACAGCAGTATAACTCTTTAAATGCTCTACGGCTGCTTCATGGGCCTCTTTTAGGGCACCGGCAAAAACACCGGTAACATTGAAGCTGTGATCCAGGGTTACATTGATAATAAAGTCTGCTCCGGCACTGGACGCCACCTCAAAGGACTCTTCGTGGCAGGGATTTCCTTCCAGTTTCAGGTCGGTACTGTTGGGGTCTGCCATCATGGGTGCTCCATGAAAAACAAAGGTACTCTCTTCTCCGATAAGACCGGGACAGATGGATTTCCGACCGCCCGAGGCCCCCGCCATAAAATGGCTCTCAACAAGGCCGGTGAGGATCTTAATATCGCTCTCCACATAGAGTTTATCAATGTAGATTTCACTTCCCCGGGCGGTTGTTCCCAGGTAGGTAAGGTTTTCGTCGTCTTTACAGTCATGGTTTATCAGCTGACAGCCGGCTTCAAAAACCCTGCCGTCGATCATCCGCTCAACCTCTTCACGGGTAAGACCGCGATGAGTTCCGGTAGCCACAAGTACCGTTATATTGCCCGGGGCAACTCCGTTTTTCATCAGCCGGTCCACCAGAGGCCAGAGGATTCCCTGCTCTCCGGTATAGGGAACAGGGCGGGTGTTGTCGGAAATGACGATTACAGCCGTTGCATCAGCCTTGGCGGCCTTTTTAGTCTTTACTATTTCATCAAAGCCGGGGCTGTTGATAGGTGAATCCAGAGCTGCCTGAATTTTCTCTGCCGGGGCATCAAGGGCCACCGGGGTTCCCATGCCGAGTATATCAACATCGTCGGGAAGATTTACCTCAATATGCTTGCTGCCGAAAGGTACAACTGCTTTCTGCATGTTAGTTCTCCAGTTAAAGAAAGTTGGTATATCAGTAGTATATCAAATTCTATAGTAAGGGTAAAACCCTGGAAATTGTTGGAATTCCGTTAATCCTGAAAAAAGCCTTGCATTCCCGGAAGAAAGGGTGTAATTAATAAATAACACTTGTTATTTATCGGAGTTGGTTGTGCCCCCGAAAGTAAGTTTTACCCGTAAGAAAATTCTGGAAGCAGCCTTTTGCATTCTCAGGCAGGAGGGAAGGGAAGGTGTAACAATAAGGAAGATAGCCGCCGGCCTCGGTGCATCGACCCAACCGGTCTACAGAGTGTTCAGCTCCCGGGAACAATTAATGAGTGAACTCATCTCACAGGCTGAAGATTTTGCTGTGGATGCTATTATCCGTTTTGCCGGTGAAGAGGAACCCTTCCTGGGAATAGGTCTGGGATACCTGCGCTTTGCAGATGAGTTCCCTGGTTTGTTCCGGGCTCTCTACCTGGAAGGATGCACAAGCCTTGCTCCGGACAATCTGGTACCCGATAAACTCCGCATGCTGAACCATATCCGCAAAGATCCCCATCTTCAGGGCCTGGCAGAAGATCAGATCCGCACTCTCCTTTCGCGGATGTGGATATTCACCCACGGGCTCAACAGTCTGGCGAAAAGCCTGCCGGAAGAAAAGCGTACTATTTTTCTGAGACAGCAGCTCCACGAAACCGGAGGAGCATTAATAGCATTTGAACATATGCGGAAAAATAATCCCCATATTCTGGAACACATAAATATCAAAGAGGAGACAGAACAATGAAAATCTGTATTTTCAACGGAAGCCCCAAGGGGGACGACAGCGTAACCATGCAGTATGTCCGCTACCTGAAGCAGCTGCATCCGGAACATGAGTACCAGACCTTCAACGTTGCTCAGAGAATAAAGGCCCTCGAGAAAAACCCGGAGGAGATAAACCGGGTATTTGACAGCATACAGAAATGTGACGGTGTACTCTGGGCGTTCCCGCTCTATATTCTCCTGGTACATGCGGGGTATAAACGGTTTATTGAACTGATTTTTGAAAACAGCAGGAAAGAACTTTTCCGCGGCAAATATGCCGCCACAATTTCGACTTCAATACACTTCTATGACGATACAGCCCACAGCTATATGCGGGAAATTATCGACGATCTGGGGATGCGTTTCACCTACTCCCATGCAGCCGCCATGCGGGATCTGCTGGATTCAAAAAAAAGAGAGCAGTTCACCCTCTTCTGTTCCCATTTTCTTTCTTCCATTTCACAACAGCGAGCGCTTCCCGGACATACCCCTCCAATCACGGATTCTCATTCCCGAAGACCTGCCCCGGCGGACCCCGCGAAACCGCTGGCAACACAGAAAAGAGCCGTTATATTGACCAATAGCAGAGAGACGGGAGACAGTCTTCCTGTGATGATGGAACACTTCCGTGAAATCTACGGCGGCCCCCTTGAAACCATTGACCTGGCGGAACATAGGATCAACGGTAGCTGCATGGGCTGCCTACGCTGCGGCTTCGACAATATCTGCAGCTATGACGGGAAGGATGACTTTATCCCGCTGTACAGGAGGATGCTCACATCAGATATTATCATCTTTGCATTCCCGGTAAAGGACCGCTTCCTCTCTTCGGGCTTCAAGACCGTCATGGACCGCAGTTTCTTCAAAACCCATCAGCCCAGTCTGCGGGGAAAGCAGATTCTTATTCTTACAGAAGGACCCTTAAGCGGGATGCATACCGGCCGCAGGGTACTGGAGGCCTGGCTGCAGATCCACTACACAAACCTCATTGGCATGATCAGCGATGAAGATCCGGAAAATACTCTTAACAGTATTTCAGCTGCGACAGCCCTCAGTATAGAACAGGCGGAGGCGGGATACTTCAGGGAACACGACTTTCTCGGAGTCGCCGGGCAAAGACTCTTCCGGGATGAAATATATGGTCCCCTGGGCTTTGTTTTTCAGGCAGACCACAAATACTATAAACAGAACGGCTTCTACGATTTTCCTCAGCGGAACCCTCTGCTACTGGCAGCAGTACGCCTGGCCCAGCTGATAAGCAGAATACTCCCCATGAGGAAAAACATATGGAAGAAGATCAGAGGAAATCTTACCCGTGCCTACCAGCCGCTGTTTCAGGAGAAAGAGTGAATCTGGAAAAGCGCATAAAACGGCATATCTGGTCTCAGAAACATAGCTACAGCATCGATGTACCGAAAGATCTGGTTCCTGTCTGCAGAGGGGAACTTTCTGATTTGAACATAGAATCGGTCATCGATTCATCCGGCAGCATAAGATTCTTGGGGAAACTTGAGGAAGCCTATTCTGCCCATCTCTATCTCCGCACAGTAGCAAGAATCTGGCTGACACTGCCGGAGTTTTCCGCCGGAGCCAGGGAAGAACTTTTCCGCAAAGCTTCCACCCTGCCCTGGGAGCTCTACCTGTCTCCAGGTGCACCACTACGGGTACAGCCTACGGTTAGAAAAAGCAGGATTCAGCACGAAGGCAACGCCGTGGAAACCCTGACAGAAGCTATAGCCCGGAGGTTTACAGACTTGAGTATGGAAGCACCGGAGGCAAGCCCGGCAGAGACGGATTTCGTACAGCGCATTAAGCTTGAGATTTGCAATAACCGGGTTGAGATACAGATTGATCTCAGCGGAGAGCATCTTCACCGCAGAGGGTACCGGATTCTGACAGGAGAAGCCCCCATCCGGGAAAACCTTGCCGCCGGTATTATCCTCTGGAGCATTGAACAGTGGCAAAAGAGATCAGCAAATGATGATTATCCGCAGAGAATCCACGATCCTTTCTGCGGATCGGGAACAATTCCGGCAGAAGCCGGGCTTATCAGCACGGGAAGGGCCCCGGGAGGCAGGCGTGAGTTTCAGTTTATGCACCAGCCGCACTACCGGGAAGCCTCTTTTCAGTACCTCCTCCGACAGGTTGAACTTAAGGAAACGGCCCCGTTATTTACCGTTTCCGGCTCGGATATAAACCGTGATGCCGTGGAAATTTCCGTTAAAAACTGCCGCAGGGCAAATACAAACCCTGAAATTACCTGCGAAGATGCTTTCTCTCCTCATGGCTTTCCAGAATCCGGGAAAGAAGTTCTCATAGTGACCAACCCGCCCTACGGCGAACGGTTAAGGGGAGGAAACTCTCTGTACAGAAAGCTCATCAGTAAAATGAAAGAGACAGGCACATCGGGGACATTTATTATTCCAGGAAAGCTCTATCCCGGGCTATCCCTCCCCGCAGATACACTGAAACTTCGGCTCAACAACGGCGGGATTCCGGTGTACGCAGTTTTCTACAGCCCCTTCGAATGAAACGGATGCTCGCCTATCTCCAACGGTAACTTACACCGAGATTCACAAACTGAATCTCTGCCCCGGGATCCCCTGCACGATAATAATCAGTCTGCAGCGGGTTGGGAAAAAGCTGCAATAAAGATATGTAGAGGGCAAAACTGGTCTTCAGCGTCCAGGATTCATTGAGAGCCCAGGCAACATAGGGTCGCATAACAAGATAATGCATAAGAACCCACTCACTCTCATTTTCCTGAAGAGAAAGCCCGCCATCCCAGGTGAGGTCTTCCCTGGCATGTATCCGCAGCCCGCCGACATTCAGGCCGGAGTAAAAACCGGCAGAAAACTCCCCGCTGGTCCGATAGGTATAGCCTATACCCGGGAGAAGATAGAGGTTATCTGAACGGCCGGGTTCGTCGGTGTTTATTACAGAATCAGCATGGTAGGTATAATCGGAGTATTCGAAAAACAGCGACGCCGTCAGTCCATGATGGCCCTGATTTGGAAACCAGGTGAATTCACCGTAATAGTGCAGTGGAAAATGCAGATAGAGGGGTTTCCCATCTTCCCCGTCGGGGTTCTTGGACAAAATACCTGTCCAGAGCGTTGCTTCAAAGGGTGTCTGTAGTGCATCTGCATAGATAAGCTGGTCAAGAAGTCTGCGGGTATCCGCATCAGTCTCCAGACGGATAAGCTCAATCCTCGGTTCAACCCGTCCAAGTTCAGGAGCAAAATCGCCTACGCACTCTTCAAGAAAGTTCCGGTAATCTTCAAAATTAAAACCATCCTGAAATACTCCGACAGAAACATGCAGGGCCTCATCATTACGCAGCAGCGTAAACCGGAGTTCAACCGCCGACTCCACATTTTCTGCCGGCAGAATCTCCGTGCGAATAATACTATTGGCCTCTTCCTCGGAAGACCGGATAAGCGGCTGCCGGGTGTTAATAAGATTAAATAGTGTTTCCGGTGCGCTAAGAAACAGCCCGTCCGGAGAGAACCCGGGCGAAACTGTCACCGGAGCTATATAGACCCTGTGCAGAATGAGGTTTTCCTGACTATGGAGCAATGAAGAGAAGATGACAAGAAAAATTGCCGTTATCACAGTACGGATTCTCATAACGAGACCCCCGCCCCCAGATAAACACTTCCCCGAATCGGTACAATCCGAAAATCCTGTCCGGAACCATAGGCAAATTCCACAATATCAAACATCATTCCCGTATTGAAGAAGAGCGGCCTGTCACTGCGCCGATTGAAAAGATACTGCCTGTACCCCACATCAAGTTCGAAGCCCGTATAGAACTGGGGAGCGTAATCCACATCTACCGTGGTGTAGGCTGTAAATCCCGGGGCAAAACCGAGGAGCAGGCCGGGTGTAAAGTAAACATCCGAAGTTTCACTGCGGAAGGTAAACTCCGGCCCCGCAATAACGGAAACATTGGGATTGATATTTCCGCCGTTCCCGTCACTTTCAATTGTCTGTAGATACAACTGCATCATTACCGACAGGGAAATGTGGGGAGAAAGAATCCGTTGATAGTCCAGACGGTAGTTATTGAAAAGGCTGTTTGAACGGTAGCCCACTGAACCACCCAGTCCGTCATCAAGATCATCGGTAAATCCGCCCATTCCTGCTTTTATACTGACAAGATTCCGGCGGGACATCCTGCTTTCGACCATTCGTTGCTGATAAAGGCCTTGTTCATATGCCAGCATCTCTGCAGTGACTTCTTCCTCCCTGTTTACAATGGGCTCTCCTGCCTCCGGGAGAGTTTTACCCACTGCATCTGAAAAACGGCGGGATATTTCATCGATGGAATCGAAAACAGCAAAACCTGCTTCTGAAATATAGGTTTCTGCATAATGAACCCTGCGGGAAGCTGTTTCATAGAGAACCGCTTCAAGATATAAAGTCTCTCCGTCGCTGGCATAGCTGCTGAACACAAGCAGGTCAGCACCCACAGCTTCTGCAGGGGTAAAGTCACGTGCCCCATCCCCGCTGAATCCGGATGTATCGCGTAGAATCTCCAGGCGGGAGTCATCACTGAAATTCTGCTCCATGGCAGATTGGATGACATCTCCATATGGGTCTTCGGTTCCACTCAAAAAGCGAACAGGGGCTACCATAATACGAAAGCTGTCTTTCTTTAGACTCCCGGCACTCTTCTGAAGCTCCAGTTGAGGCGATAATGACTCAGGCTTATTTACGGCAACGATCTTTCGGAAAGGAAGATAATCCTGTGCGCTTATTTCGATCAGATACCGTCCGGCTGTAAGCTCCAGTTCGAGGGGAGTTTCTCCCCAGACAACATCATCGATAGAGACTGCTGCTCCTGCAGGTGAGGATTCAATCTTCAGGGGAAAATACTCTCCCGATAAATACTGCTTCGGCCTGTAGGGACCAAAGTTGACATACTCCCCGCCGAACCATCGTTCAAAACCGACATATTCTGTAAGTGAGTTCATTGCCCGCTGCTGATCCGAGGGCTGGACAGGCCGGGTATTACCATTTTTATCAAAGACTTCAGGATAGAGGATTACAGATCTACCGGAGATGATAAAGGGCACGCCATGTTCAGATGAAACAGGTCCGGCATCAAGTTTTACAAACCCGACACCATCTTCTCCCGGTTTCACTTTGACCGTTCCTCCGGGAACGGTTAACGTAACAGCATCTGTAGGGCTGCCGATCTCCGACAGAACCACGAGCAGAGATACATCTTCCCGGCCCCCCCCCGACGGCATACCTGCGCAGGCGGCAAAAAACATAGCCCCCGCCAGGAACAACAGAACCTGTTTTATCCTTACCATGGTATAAAATTATACCAGATCTATTTGAATTTTACCGCTGTTCCCCAGGCAAAAACTTCAGCCGCCCCCTGCATAACAGCCGCCGAGGAGTAGCGTATATTCACCACGGCATCGGCACCAAGCTTCTCGGCCTCTTCGGCCATTCGTTTAGTCGCCTTTGCCCGGGCCTCGTTCATCATATCTGTATAGGCCGTAAGTTCACCGCCCACGATGGTTTTTAATCCGCTGAGAATATCCTTTCCCACATGGCGGGACTGAATAATGCATCCTTTCACCATTCCCAGGGTTTCGAGCTCCTTACCGCTGACATAATCAGTATTTACCAAGATCATCATCGTCCTCCTCATCTATCTCTCTGAACCGTTCCAGCCCTGCATAAATAAGGGCTGCCATAAGACCGGAAATCCCGAGAACCAGCAGTATCCTGAAGATTACAGGGAACCCGGCACTGCTGAAAATATAATAATAAAACCACCCGCCGAGTCCGATAACTGCAAGTCCGGCAAGAACGATAAGCAGAACGGTGAGATACTTTCCCATCAATTTCTACTGTAGGGAAGAGCAAGCCGGGCATGTCCGTTTCTCAATCGAAAGCGGCTGACCTGCTCATTCAGCATGTTTGCCTGGCCCTCCAGCTCTTCAGCAGCGGCGGCACTCTCTTCGGCGGTAGCAGATGACGACTGGGTTACCTCTTCTATCTGTTCCATGGAGACATCCACCTGTTTCAGGGCATCAACCTGCTCCTGTATGGTTGAATTGAGCTCCTCCAGGACTGAGGCGATCCTGCCTGTACCGGCGTTGATTTCATCAAACTCCCTGCTGCTCCGCTCTGTCAGAGAGACTCCCTGCTTTATCCTGCTTAGGACATCCTCTACCATACCGGTGATCTCGCTCACCGCATCAGAACTCTTCAGGGCGAGGTTACGGACTTCGTCTGCCACCACACTGAATCCCCGTCCGTACTTTCCGGCCCTGGCAGCCTCCACATTTGCATTGAGGCTGAGCAGGTTTATCTGAAAGGACATATCATCAATAACCTTTACAATCTTTCTGGTATTCTCACTGGCCTCTTCTATGCCCTGCATGCTCTCCATCAGCTGACTCATCAGGCTGGCACCATCGGAGACAATTCTTTCGCTTTCAGAGGCAAGCCTCCGCGCCTCGCCGACATTCGAAGCACTCATTTCAAATTGGCTGCTTATTTCTGTCAGAGCGGAGGAGACCTCCTCCATGGTTCCCGCCTGTTCCGTAACCCCCTGAGAAAGGGAGACACTGGCAGCGGAAACCTGGGCAGCTCCGGCTTTTACCTGATGAACCGATGCAGTCACCTGCCCCAACAGCTCATTAAGAGAATTCACCATGGTTATAAGTGAATGACCCAGGGTATCATCCTCGCTGAGAAGACCCGGATTCTGATCAAGATTACCGTCGGCTATGGCGGCGATTACCCCGGCCTTTTCCCGGAAGGCATCAAGCATTCCCTGAAGGGCCCGGCTCATCTCACCGATTTCGTCTTCTTCCTGAAGCAGCCTGTGGGAAATGGCTGTATCAAGTCGTCCGTCCACAACATCCAGAGAAACAGCCACTGTTTCCTGCACACCCTTGAGTACCGAGCGGACAACAAGGAGCAGAATAATCAGGACCACTGCAATAACTGAAACAGTAAGAATAATACTCAGCCCCTCAATACGCTTAACTGCAGCATAGATATCATCATCATTGGCAGTAACTGCCAGTACCCAGCCGGTTTCCCCGTTGGTCCTGAAGGCTACCTGCTTTTTTATCCCCTGAAAGGTATACCCTATCTGGCCGGACTTCCTGGCAAGTATTTCCTGCCCCCAGTCATACTGAGCTACATTGAGCTTCATTAACTGTTCTTTACCTGGATGTGCAATTGCCAGCCCTTTCGAATCGGTCATGTAGGCATAGCCCTCTGTACCGACAACAACAGGAGAAATATGTTCATCACTGAATGATGCTACCGGCAGGGTGAAAAGCAGAACACCGGAAACAGTTCCGCCATTTAGAACCGGTGCGGATGCAACAAATACGGGAACCCCGGAAAAACGGCTTACGATAACCTCTGACAAAAGGGTATCGCCCCTGGACGACTGACGGAAATAACCGCGATCCGCAATTGACATACCCCGTCCGTCAGAATCCGAGCTGGCCCGGATAATCCCATCCATACCGGCAAGAGATAGAGTCTCACCATAGCCGAGCTTATCTATACTGCGGGAAAGAAAGAGTTCCATTTCATCGGCGCCAACCTGCCCCGCTTCCATGGAAAGGAGATCAATCTCATGCAGAACCCTCTGCGCATAGGTGGTCAAGGTCCGATCAAGTGTAGAAGCTACCTGATTGACGGTATTATCAGCCATTTCCTGAAGGGCATTACGGGAGAGGGTAACGGTAATCAATGAAATAAGAAGAATTCCAACAAGCACAACACTTCCAACAGGCAGAAGGAACTTGGTTCGCAATTTCATATTTTTACTCCTGAAACTTTCAGTTCCTTCATTATGATAGTAGGATGAAAACCAAAAAGAAAGTGAAAAGCTAATAATTAGAAAAATATGTTATAAAATAAACAGACTATGAATAATAATGTCTTCAGCGGCGCCACACTGCATACAACCTCCCGCATATTGCAGGCTTTGCTCAGGCATGGCCCCCTCAGCCGGACACAAATATGTACCACCCTCGGATTAGACAAGAGCATTATATCTAAAATCACCTCTCTCCTGATAGAAAAAGAGATCGTAGTAATACAAGGTGAAGGGGATATAAGCAGTAGAGGCGGGCGTAGACAGATCTTTCTTTATTTGAATCGAGAGATTACAGCTGTTGCAGGCATAGACCTGACAACTAATACAGCCTGCCTGCGCTTCTACGGTCTGAAAGGAAACATCATTGAAGGCAAAGGTTCAACCTTCCCTGATTCCCGTTCCCCGGAAACCAGCGCACTCCTGCTCTCGGCCCTGAAGAATGAGCAGCTGCTTGCGGGCTGCGGGATATGCAGCAATGAATCCGGAGAACTTGAAAAATTTCCCACCATAAAGGCAGGCCCAGAAGCCTGCCTTTTCGCACTATCTCCACAGGAAACTCCACAGGAAAGGCTGGCATTTTTTAATCTGAAACAACCCATCCCGGGCAGAATAGAGGTATCCCTTTCCATAAACGGCGATGGTCCCTGGAAGCTCAGCGAAAAAGAAGGCAGCTTCCCTGAAGTTTCCCTGAATGAGTTTTATTCAGCCGCAGGGTTTATACTTGATGCAGGCAGCATTAATAAGGCTATGCTTTACGGCCTGCCGGAAGAGACCGCCAGAATCACAGCGGAGGAAATACGCCGCCGGACAAAAGGGAAAACAGTAGTTGTATCAATTAAGGAAGGAAGTCCTGACCTGACTGAAGGTGCAGCGATGCTTTTCCTGCAGCATCTGTTTGACCCGGAAACAGAACTGCTGGCGGCTTATCTGAACGGCCCGCATAGCCGATAGTATAAAAGCACCTCTAAAAACATGGTATTTTTCCAATAGTCCGGGAAAATATGGGAAAAAAGAAGTTTTTAGAACTGCCTGTAAGAGAAAAGGAGATGCCATGAGTGTTTTGGAATTACCCAGAGGAGGGTATGTTGTTGAGACTCCTGCCGGGTATATCCAGTTTGGATCTCCTCCGGAAACCATCAAGGATACCATGTCCCTGCCGGAAGGAGTTCCCCAGTATTTTGTCCTTCCCGATAAATTCTTCAACTGGGTAAAAGGAATCAGCGTTGCTGAAGTAGAGTTTCCCATTTATTACAACTTTTTTCTTAAAAAACGTAAAACATATATTCTCTGCCAGAGAGAACAGCTGAGTTCTTTCGCAACAATCCTTAAAGAAGCAATATTCGGCCCGGAAAATCTGGACATCTCCGCAGACTTCGCCCCCTGGGTTCCGGAAGAAGAGATCTTTCAACTGAAAAAAGAGATGGATTTCTTCAGGGGGAAAATGCAGCTGGGACAGCTGGTGGGTTTTATTTTCTTTGAAAAGGGAAGACTGAAACTGCGGGAAATTGAAATAGAGATAACAGACCACAGTACCTTCCGGGTTTATGATAGCACTGCAGAATACGGCGAAATTCCCTGCTGTATAGATTACAACCCAACCTACGACATCGGCTCGAGACTGCCGGAACCCTATAAACCGCCTCTTTTCGGCATGACCTGCCTGGGACCAAGCCACGGATTTGATCCGAAGGAAAACACCTCCGGTTTTATCCTCTGGCTCAACCGAAAAGGAATTATGATAGACCCGCCGGTAAACACCACCGAATGGCTTATCGATTCCAATGTTCACCCCAAACTTATCGACAGCATAATTCTTACCCACTGTCATGCGGATCACGATGCGGGGACCCTGCAGAAAATTCTTGAAGAGGGAAAAATAACTGTCTATACAACAGAAACCATTATCCAGAGTTTCCTGCGCAAGTATTCCGCTCTTACGGGGGTTACCGGCGATTTCCTGAGGCAGCTCTTTGATTTCCAGCCTATACGTATCGACGAGCCTGAATATATTCACAGCGGACGGTTTACCTTTCGTTACTCCCTGCACTCCATCCCCACAGTTGGATTCAAAGTTGATTTTATGGGAAAATCCCTGGTCTACTCTTCCGATCACAATGCCGACCCGGAAATACATAAACAGCTGTACGCAGAAAAGAGAATAAGCAAAAAGAGGTTTCAGGAGTTCTCCAGCTTTCCCTGGGAGGCTGATTTAATTTATCATGAATCGGGAATAGCACCCCTGCACACCCCCATCAGCTTTCTGGATTCTCTTCCGGATGATGTGCGAAAAAGGACCATGGTCTACCACATTGCAGGCAAAGACTTTCCGGAAAAAACCCCGCTGACTCTCTGTCAATTCGGGATAGAGCATACCCGGACCCTGGAGGTAAAAGCTCCGGAGGTGGAGAAGTATTATCACATTCTCGGACTGCTTCATCACCTCGATTTTTTCCAGAATATGCCTATAAGCAAAGCCCAGGAATTTATCAGCATGGTCAAGGAAGCAAGCTATGCAAAAGGGGACCGGATTATAGAGAAAGGAACCCCGGGAGACTCCTTCTACATAATAAAGTCAGGAAACATTTCTGTCCCCGGCAAGAATCTTGAACAGCGGAAGATATACGGTGCTTTCGATTATTTCGGCGAAGTAGCCCTGCTGAACAAGCAGCCCCGGTCGGCAGATGTCTTTGCTGAAACCGATGTGGAACTCTACACCATAGAGGGCGAACGTTTTCTCAGTTTTATTCAGGGTACGGAGCTGGAAAAAACCCTGAAGCGTCTGGCAAAGGTGAGGGATGCTGAAACCTGGAATATCCTCTCAAGTTCAGCTTTTTTCAGAGTCCTCACCAGCAGTCAGAAGACGCTGCTGGAATCATTTCTTATCCCAAGGGAGATCAATAAACCAGGAACTATTCTGAAGGAAGGTGAACAGGCAACCTTCAACTATATTATCCGCGAAGGTGAAGTTGAGGTTACGAAAGATGGAGCTGTTCTGGGAACCTTAACAAAAGGTGACTTTATCGGCGATATGGCTGCTATCCATCGGGAGGAGCCGGAAGCATGCAGCTATGTAAACAGAGCGAAAGTTTCACTCTACGGAATAAAGCAGGAGAATATTCGGTTTTTCCTGAAAAATAACCCCGGACTGGTGATGAAACTTTCCCGCAGTTTCCCGGAAAAATAGCAGAGCAGTCATATTGCCAGCAAATGACTGCTCTGCTATTGTGCCCTTATGACCGGCTCAATAGCACCAATTATCATCAACAAACTGCTTACCCTATTTCTGCTTATGTTCCTCGGCGGCGCCGTGCGCAAAATGGGCATCATCGACAATAACGGAGAGAAATATCTCAGTGTCCTTCTGGTGGATATCTTCTGGCCCGCCCTCATTTTCACTTCAATTACCGGAACCCTCACCCGATCCGATATTCTGGAAAATCTCATGCTGCCGATCCTGGCGATGGTCACCATCCTGACCGGCGCTGCAATCGGTTATGCCGCTGCAGGCCTAACAGGCTACCGTGACGCACGGAGACGAAGCTTTCTTTTTCAGAGTATGATGAATAACTTCGTTTTCATGGTACTGCCCTTTGCCCTTCTTTTCCTGCCCAAACGGGGAGCGGGGCTGCTGTTCGTTCACAACCTGGGGATAATCCTGCTGCTCTGGACCTTTTGCGTTCCCGTACTCAGGGGGGACCATAAACAGTCATTGGGACAGTCCCTTAAAACCCTCGCTGGAAATCCCACTATCATCGTTACCCTTATTGCTATATTCCTGGTCCTGACCGGCCTGAACAGGTCGCTTCCCGGCTTTGTTGTGAACTCGATTGAGCTTACCGGTTCATCGACTGTGGCAATAGCCATGATCGTAGCCGGCTCCCGGATAGCAGGAGAAGGAATAAAGGCGCTCCGCCTGGATGTATGGAACCTGCTGATAGCACTGATAAGGCTGATACTTGTCCCTGGTGTACTTCTTGGATTGTCCCTGCTGCTCTGGCAGACAGGACGTTTCAAGCCTGAAACTCTGACCATATTTATGCTGGTGAATATAGTTCCCGTCGGGGTATTTTCCGTGAGCCTTGCCAACCGCTATAACACAGCACCGGAGCTGATGGCCCAGTCGGTAGCCCTGACTCATATAATCGGCGCGGGAACCATGTTTGTATGGATTATTCTGCTGCGGCAGATGCCTTTTTTTGTCTGATACCTTTAATACCCGGAGGATACCATGGAAGCAGACCGTTTTTACCGGCACATGCTGAAACTGTTCAAGGATGAAAAAAATCCGGAAACACGAAACGAGAAGATTTTTCAGGATTTCTTGGCCGCCCTCCCCGCTCTGCCGGAGAATATGGATGAGGATCTTTTCTGGGATCTTGCGGATATTTTCAATCTAACTGATATGGAGAACCGTGAGGATTTTCAGGAAGCCGTGATTCTGCTCACCAAGGTAATTGAGCTCTTCAATATGGAGTACGGTGCCACCGAGGGAGAGCTGCCGGAAAAAGCCTGGGAAAGTATCCGGGACACTGCCAATGAGTACGCCCTGGATCTTGATGAGGATCTTCTAAACTACCTGATGATTGAGATTGTCAATCAGGGAAAGATATAAGCAAGTATTACAATAAAAAGCAGGGCCGGCAGCATGTTGGCCACCTTTATCTTTTTTAGATCCAGAATTGAGAGCCCGAGCCCCACAAGCAGAATGCCTCCAAGACCGCTCATTGCATTGATCATTTCCGGGGTAAAGAAATCGTGAAGCCAGGCGGCAAAGAGGGTCAGCCCACCCTGAAAGAGAAACAGGGGCACCACCGAAAAGAGAACCCCTATTCCCAGAGATGCCGCCAGAGCGATTGAGCCGAATCCGTCGAGAACAGACTTGGTCATAAGCAGGGTCGGCTCCCCGCCAAGCCCCTCCTCAAAGGCACCGAGAATGGTCATGGACCCCATGCAGAAGAGAAAAAATGAAGTAATCAGCCCTTCGGTGAAACGAGCGTGGGAAATCTTCAACTTTCTTTTTAAAAGCTCACTTAAGTCGTTAAGCCGGGCATCGATGTCCAGCAGTTCACCGCTGATTGCCCCTGCAGCCAGGCTGAAAATAATAATAAGGTAGCGGTCCGATTTAAGCGCCATGCTGAAGCCCAGAACAAGAGTAAACAGTCCGATAGCCTGAAAGACAATACGGCTGAGACGCTCCGGCAGGCGGGCGTTAATAAGCAGCCCCAGAAGACTTCCGGCGACAACAGCGGCAACGTTTGTTAATGTTCCAAGCAGCATGGTGAATCCTTTTTTTTGAAGGGGTTTCTGGTATGGTAGCATATTTTTCCAGGAGAAGCGAACCGGTTTATGTCGAGGGTGACGGGTTGAGATTTGGGTGGTATATTTGTTATCAGCAACTGATAAGGATTAAAATGTGAAAAAAATTTATTTACAGTTTTTCTCTGTTATTACTGTACTACTGCTGCTGAGCGCTTGTCCAAGCGGTGGGGGAGGCGGTGGAGAGTCTCTGAATATTCCGGATCCAGACTCATCCATATCAATTTCTGCTGGAACCAACTATACAGTAGAAACTTTAACTGATACCGGATCTTATACCTATACAAACTCATCGATCCAAGCCGGAGACGATATTTACTTTATCTTTACCAATTACTCGGATTACAACCTGAGTTCACGGCCATATATATCTCAAAGTTCAGGATCACCACTGAACAGCAGTATTCAGAGTATAGACTCTGCCTCGAATAAAAAGAGCACTGAAAATGATGGAATTATTGCTCTCCGCGGATCCAGCAAACTGGATGAAAAGTATAAAGATTTCATGAGCTCAGTTAAAAAATCTGTTAGTAACTTCAGCAGCAGCATCTACACCAATCCGGTAACTATCTCTGCAAGCGCAATTGGAGATACAAATACTCTTCAGGACGATGTGATAGAAACTGCCGTCCCCGCCACCCTCAGGGGACTTGTAGAGTTGGGCAGCAGTGATACAACATTCGGAGCAAAGACCCTGGAGGTGTGGGTTGAAGACGAGGAATGGGGCTCCTCGGGCATTACCCAGGAAATGGTGGATGCCCTCTGCAATGCCTTCCTGACAGCAGGTTTAGACAACGATATCTATGACTGGGTAACCGGTATATACGGAGAAGAGTGGGGAAACACAGGAAATCCGGTTATGATAGGTGAAACAGATACCATCGTTATTTTTCTCCACGACATTGAGGGTGACGGGGTACCCGGCCAAAACGAATCCCGCATCGTAGGCTATTTCTATGCTCTGCATAATTACACTGCCGAAACCTACGCAGATTCAGACGAGTGTATCCGCTTCAGCCTGGATTCATCTTTATTAGCCGAAAAAGACGACAGCACATGGGAGATTACCGACTACTGGCCCCAGGAGTGTATCTCTACCCTGGCCCACGAATTCCAGCATATGATTCATTTCTACCAGAAACAGGAACTTAATAATGTCGAACCTACAGATACCTGGCTAAATGAAATGTGCTCCCTGGTTACCGAAGATTTTGTAGCCAATAAAATAAGCGCTGACGGCCCGAGGGGCATCGCCTATGATGATCCATCCGATGGTGGAACTACCGGCGTCATATCAGGACGGCTCCCGCTGTATAACTACTGGAACGAAGCATCCCTTACTCAGTGGGGGCTTCTTGATGATTTAATCAGCTATTCCCATGCATACTCGTTCGGAGCTTATCTTGCCAGGAATTTCGGCGGGGCGGATTTGTTTCGGTCAATGGTACAGAATTCCAGTATAGACTCACAGGCATTGCTCTCTGCAATAACCGACACAGGCAGTCCAGCAGAAACCATGGAAAGTCTGCTGATAAAGTGGGGAGTAGCAGTAGTGCTTTCCGATGATGATAGCTCCTTAAGCGGAACAGATCTTCACTACAACATTGGGTCAAGCTGGGAAGAATCCGCCTTGAACAGCATTACCTACCAGTTGGGTTCCATCGATTTCAATAACTATCATTATTCCAGTGACAACTATGACGGACCATATTTCTACGATGACTCCGGATACGTTGGATATTACAACTCTCTTGCCCAGTCCAATATCTACTGTTATGCAGGATCCGCACCATCAACCGGTACTTATTCATGGAACGTAAACGTTCCTCAAGGAACACGCATGACGATGGTTATTAAATAATGCGGGGTCTATTACAGTTCAGCCTGCTCCTTTTCTCGGTTTCGCTTTTTGCATTCGGACAACATGAACAGCTGGAGCCAACAGCGGGGGATGTAATTACAGTTGCAGGCACCCTCAGTGTTAAAGGATCAGAGCCATTTACCTTTCCCGCTCTTACTCTCAATAACGGTACTGTTTATAAACTGCAGGGAGAGCTATCGTCGGAGTTACGTAAACAGCAAGGCAAAGGGATAATAGAGGTTATCGGGATACTTACAGAGACAACTTCAGGACCCGGGCGAATGGCAGTCATAGAGGTAACAAAGTATAACGTAGTTACTGATTAATATAAAAATGGATACGGAACCAAGGTTCCGTATCCAAAACTTTTACCCGTTAAACACAACCCCTTAAGGGATTATAATTTTTCAGCAGACAGCGCCCTGAATGGCGTCCATCTCAATCTCGGCAAGCTGGGCAGGACGAAACAGGGTGTCGATTCCTACAGCAGTATTCAGGGGCTTAATCTCTTTAAAGAATTCCGAGTAAGCCTGAATCGCTTCCTTTGCCAGAGACATATCGGTAAGGTACATCTTTACCCGAACAACCTCTTCCTTTTTTCCACCGGCATCTTCAAGACATTTGATCATCTTCTCGAAGATAAACTTGCACTGCTCGTACATGCTTCCTTCACCGTAAACAGTTCCGTCGGCCTGAACGGAAGTTGTTCCGCCCACAAATATAAAAGGTCCGGCTTTTACCACACGGCTGTAGCCGAGCTTCTCTTCCAGAGGTGATCCTGATGAAAAATTTTCCCGCTTATAATCCATTTAATTCTCCCATTCGCTTTAAAGTATTAATTCCCCGGAAGGAATCCTTCCGGGGAAATGAATCCGGTGTATCAGTTTCTCGGCAGGAACCGGTCAAAGCGGAACTCATCCAGAGGAAGTTCCGGCTCATCGTCCACAATCAGCTCCGCTATCAGCTGGCCCACTGCAGGGGAAATCCCGTAGCCGTGGCCGCAGAAACAGGAGGCGAATACAAATCCCGGTACTTCAGGAACCTTGCCCATTACCGGCACCATATCTGCAACCACCGCCAGAAAACCCGACCAGGCCCGTACAACATTGGATCTTTCCATCCAGGGAAAGTAGTCCAGAATCGCCCGGGAGCAGCACGGGGCGGTGTTGCTGGTGGTGATACTGTTAAGGTCTTTCAGTTCATAGGGCTCCCAGCCGGTCATTCCGCCGAAGACGAAGGAACCATGCTTGCTCTGATGCCCGTAAAAGTCCGCTCCGGCGGTCCCGAGCATCTGGTCAAAGATATGGGGCTGCTGGTCGGTTACCAGACATTCAACAAGACGGGGCTGCATGGGAATATCAAGTCCCACGCTGCGGGCTATGTCCCTAGCACCCACTCCTGCGGCATTAACCACAACCGGGGCTTCATAGATATCCTGATCAGTACGGACTCCGGTTACCCGGCCTTTCTTCATGGTTACTTCCAGGGCTGTTTCCCCGACAATAAACTCCGCACCAAGCTCCAGAGCCTTTTTATAATAAGCCAGAGTGGTGAGCATGGGGTTGCCGTGACCATCGGTGGGACACCAGCTTGCGCCGATAATGGACTCCGAGGCGTAGGGAAGAATCTCCCGAACCTGGTCATTATCCAGCATTTCAAGCTCGAGTCCCTCTTTTGTCTGTGTTTCCACCATGTTCTCAAGGAATTTCACATGCGCTTCAGTCTTTCCAAGACGGAGGTTTCCTCCCTGACAGTATTCAACATCACTGCCAAGCTCATCGGAAAGTCCCGGCCAGATATTCTGAACCGCATACATGGCAAGGGGAAGTTCCCGGGGGTCCCGGGCAGACTGGCGGACACCGCCTCCGTTCCTGCTGGATGCTGCCGTACCAATCTCGTCTTTCTCTATAACCAGGGGCTTAACCCCTCTTTTAATCAGGTTGTATGCAATGGCGCAGCCGATTACACCGCCGCCGAGTACAATAACCTCTGCTGAATTACTCACGTCTATCTCTCCTTGCCCATTCCGTCCGCGGCCAGTACTGTCATGGGAATCGGACGGGCCGGAGTCCGGGGAGTGGGGAGACCAATCTCCGAAGGGGAACATTTCAGTTCTGATGCTATAAAGCCGCGGATAATCTTGGTGCAGGTCTGGCCCTGGCAGAGTCCCATTCCCGACCGGGTTTCCCGCTTTATTTCGTTCATGGTCCGCAGCCCCGCATGGATTGCCCGGCGGATATCCCCCCGGGTTATCTCTTCGCAGCGGCAGAGAATCAGTTCATCATCATCCCGGGGAATATATTCTCCGGAGGCACGTACACGTCTGTTTTTTTTTGCCATATTAAACCTCTGCCTTAACTAACGATGTGAGGGGCTTGTAGAATCTGGCGGTCATGGACTGGGATTTCGGTACCGCAATCCAGAGAACCGAGGTTCCGTCCATAACCTTTGCTTTCTGCACCCGCACCACCTTTCCGGTACCTACCGGTGTTCCGGAACGGTCGAACACTGCTCCTGTGTCACCTGCTTCGGGAAGGGGGAGAAACTCATAGGGGATTCCCACCAGGGCTTCCTCTTCGTTGTAGGTCTCATCCACCAGAAAGATTGCCTGCCCGGGACAGGCGGCAACACACATGCCGCAGCCGGTACAGACCACTTCCTCCTGAAGGCTGGGAAGATCAACAATGTTGCTGCTGATACGGATACAGCCCTTGGAACAGGCATCCCGGCAGGGGTCGCAGGGAATATTCTGGGTACATTCAATAACCGGAGTAAGCCCCCGGGCTCTTTTCTTTTCATCAGGCACACCGGGGAAACGGGTAATTTCTTCGTCCGCCACATAGCCGCGGCTCAAGAGTGATCCGGAAAGCTCGATACCCTCTTCTGTATGGGTAACAGGCTTGCCCTTCATCTTATGGCCGAACTGTCCTTCCCTGAGCTGCCCCAGACTGGCATTAAAGGATTCCACCCGGGAGAGAAACTCGGCCTCTTCCAGGTATCCCTGCTTTTCCGCAGCAGCCGCACCGGCAATCTTACCGCCGATCATGGCGGAACTTGCCTCTTCTATCCCGGCAACATCACCTGCAACCCATATGCCGGGCACAGTGGTTGCACCGTACAGATCGCACTTGGGTACAAAACCGCCTTTTTTCGGGTCTTCGACTATTTCACAGCCGGCAATCTTGCTCAGCTGATACATGGGAGAAAGCCCTACAGCCATACAGACCGTATCGACCTTAAGGTCTTTCTCGCTGCCTGGAATGGGCTGCCATTTCTCATCAACTTCAACGATCACAGCACCTTCCACGGACTCCTCGCCGTATACCTCTTTGATGGTGTGGCGCAGATAGAAGGGAACGCCGGTCCGGGCAATCTTTGCAGCATGAACGCCGTATCCGCCAACCCGGGGAGAAGCATCAATCAGGGCTTCCAGAGAGCATCCCGCCTGAAGCAGCTGCAGGCCGACAACAACGCCTACGTTACCGGAACCTACCATGAGGACATTGTTTCCGGGTTTTACACCATGAAGGTTTGCCATGGTCTGTGCAGCCCCGGCCCCGATAACTCCGGGAAGGGTCCATCCGGGAAAGGGAATCATATTCTCACTGGCGCCGGTGGCGATCACGATACCGTTGGCACGGATATGCTCCACCGTTTCGCCTTTGGTAACCACAAGCTCAAGGCCCTCATAGATGCCGGTTACAATAGAGTTAAGTTCAACCTTGACATTCAGGGATTCGGCTTCTTTTAAAAGGTCTTCACCTATGCGGAATCCGCGCTCCTTGGCACGATGCTCCTTGGAGCCGAAAAATTTATGAATCTGTTTAAAAAGCTGTCCGCCGGGCTTCATGTTTTCGTCGAATACGACAACATCAACTCCATGACGGGCCGCCTCTATAGCCGCAGAGAGACCGGCGGGACCGGCTCCGACCACGGCTAAACCTATGCGTCTCATTTTGCAGCCCCCGCTGTTTCCACTGCAGCTTCCGATGCAGGCAGAGTTCCGTACTGGGTTTCCACGACCATCCCCGCTTCAAGGGGAGTAACGCAGGTTCTGATATTGGCTTTTCCGTTAACCACCATCACACAGTCAGTACAGCGCCCGATGGCACAGAAAATACCCCTGGGTTTATGTTTGCGGGAGGTAACCCGGTGTTTCATGACACCCGCCGCACGCAGCGCGGCGGCGATTGGTTCCCCGGCAAAACCTTTCATGGGCTTTCCGTTATAGATGAATTCCACCTCGGGGCCTTTTTCAAAGTCCCCGAGAATTGGGTGGTTCTCGATTCTCATGGCAAACTCCTAACAGAATCCGAAGGGTGTTCCGAAGGTGTAGTTTGATCCTGCAAGGGGGATCCCGGTCATTGCACACGACTCAAGAGTCAGTGCGCGGAGGTCTTCCCTTTCCAGGTTTTTCAGCTTGGTTTTTCCTGCCGCCTTGGCAAGCACTATGGCTTCTGCAGTCATTCCCTTGATATAGTTGGCAACCCGTTCACTGGCCTCTTCTATATCCAGCCGTTTACGAAGTTCCGGATCCTGGGTACCGATTCCGAAGGCACACTGACCGGCCTGACAGCGGAGACAGACGTTACAGCCCATGGCAACCATGGCACCTGTACCGATGGCAACAGCATCCGCACCGATAGCCAGAGATTTCGCCAAATCCGCACCGTTGCGGATTCCTCCGGATACGATAAGGCTGACTTCGTCCTTGACTCCCATCTCTTCCAGGGTCTGTACCGCCTGAACCAGAGCAGGCATGGTGGGAATACCAAGATGCTCGGAGGCCATTACCGGTGCAGCACCGGTTCCGCCCTGCATACCGTCCAGGATAATTCCGTCCACGCCGACCTTTACAGCAATCTTTATATCGTCCTTGACCCTGGCAGCAGCAAGTTTCAGAAAAATGGGTACTTCGCCGTTGGTCAACTCCCGGAGCTGATCCATCTTTACCATCATGTCATCCGCTCCGAAGGCGTCTCCGTGACGGGGATGGCTGTGCAGATCGATACCCGGGGGAAGCTGGCGGAAATCGCCTACTTCCTGGGAGATCTTTGCTCCCATAAGGTGACCGGAAAGTCCCGGCTTCGCACCGATGCCGACCAGATACTCAAGCATATCCGCAACTTCAATATTACGTTTGCTGAATCCGAAACGGCTGGGCAGAACCTGGATGGACTGCCGGTAGGAGTTGGCAAGCTCTTCAGGCAGCAGGCCGCCTTCACCGTTACTGATAACCGTACCGGTCTTCATTGTGGCCTTGGCCATGGCAATCTTGGCTTCCTTGCTCAGGGCACCGTAGGAGATTCCCGCAATCATTATGGGAGTCTCTATCACCAGCGGCCGTTTGGCTCTCTTTCCAAGAACCGTCCGGGTGTCGCATTTCTCCCGGTAGGTATCAATGGTCATCCTGGTCATCTGACCGGGAAGAATTGTTAGATCATCGAAAGTCGGCAGGGCACGGGTCGCACCGCAGCCTCTTATCCGGTGATTGCCGTTTTCGGCCTTGTACCTGATCTCCGCCATGGTTTCCGCATTCCAGACGCCCCGCTGGACGTCCTTACCCATAGCCTTTTTCTTTGTTTCTGTTGGTTTTTCCGCAGCAGTACTCATTTTGCTCCACTCCCTGCGAGATGTTTCATTGCCTTTTCCGGCTCAAGTTCCGGACTGAAAAGAACATAGTTATGACGTCCGGAAGTCAACGGGCGAATAGCCTTGAGTGACGCAGGATCTGCTTCAACCTCATACTTGGCAAACAGTTCCGCAAGACTGATCTTTTCATCCGCAGTCAGTTCATCTACAAAGCAGTTGCTTCCAAGCTTATTCTCCACATCGGGATCACCGACATAGATAACGCCCTTGTACATGGACTCACCGATACCGGGAGCAACCTTTCCAAGGATGATCAGCTGTCCTCCCAGAGTCATCTGCCCTGCCCAGCGTCCTGCATCTCCGCAGATCAGCAGGGTGCCGCCTTTCATACCGTATCCGGGTCGGCTGCCTGCTCCGCCGTAGATAACCAGGGTTCCGCCGCCCATATAGGCTCCGGCATTACAGCCGGAATTTTTACGGATAATAAGCTCGCCGCCCATCATGTTGTCTCCGGCATACCATCCGGCATTACCTAAAACATCAATGCGGGTTCCTTCGAGAAAACCGCCAACATAAAATCCGGTACTGCCGTCCACAATCACTGTACCTTCTTCGGTCATTCCGGTACCGATGTTGTGCATGGAATGAGAGTGATTGACGGTTATCTCTTTGGTGGAAGACAGGAGCTTTTTAAGCTCTGTATTAAGGTCCTTCCCGTCCATGCCTTCGGCGTTTATAAATTCCATACTCTCACCTCACCGGGCTCCAGCTCCTCGGCATATACATCCGGGAACAGGGTGGTAAACTCAATCTGCTCGGAACCAAGCAGGGTGGCACCGTCTTTTTCAAACAAAAGAAGAGGCTTGATACCCAGCTTGTCCTTAACAATCCCCATCTGATTTTCAGTGGCGGCCATAATACAGAAGACACCGTCAAGCTCTTCAAGGGCATAGTTCAGAGCCGCTTCGAGATCGCCTCCATTTTCCTGCATTGCCCATGCAATCAGGTGACTTGCAACCTCAGAGTCATTCTGGGTTTTGAAGATTGCACCCTTTGTTTCAAGAGAGCGCCTCAGGTTGAAGTAGTTGGTAAACTGACCGTTATGCACCATTGCCAGTTCCGGAAAAAACGGAGAAACAAAGGGGTGTGCGGCATTAATATCTTCCGCACTCTCAGTTGCCATACGGACATGACCGATACCATGGGTTGCAGTTCCGGCATGAATCGCGTGAACATCACGGAGACGCTTTACCGTACCGCCATCCTTGTAAACACTCAGATCGGAACCGATGGAGTGAACATACAGTCCTTCACGCAGATTGATTTCCCGGTGAATATCTTTCAGGGAATTCCCGGCGTTGGGGATAATATCAGCTTCAATAAAGCCGTATTTCGGGCCGCTGGTAAACTCGTTTTTCACCGTGTAGGCGCAGAGCATTCCCAGGACTTCAAGAAGTTCCTGTTTTTTGCCTTCGCCGGTATAGGAAATACGAACATCCGTTGCCGCACCTTTTGAGAAATATGCAATGCCCGCTGCATCGGGGCCGCGGTGCTGAATCAGGTCCAGCATGTCCAGCAGCTTTTCAGAAACAACCATACCCTCCCGGGTCATGATTCCGGCTATTCCGCACATAGTTTCAAGTCTCCTTCTTCTGGTGTGCCGTTAAATATGGTACGAGTAGAAATCCCATTCCCAGGGATGCACAGTATTGATGAAAGTCTCAACTTCCATGTCCTTGACTGCTACAAAGTTGTTGATAAGCGCCTCACCGGCAATTTCCTTCAGCCATTCATCACTCTCAAGCTCACGGAGAGCACGGAAGAGACTTCTGGGAACAGTGGTACGTTCAAGGCTCTCATCGTTGTAGAGGTCGGTGGTTACTATGGCTGGAGGCTCAAGCTTGTTCTTTATACCATCCAGACCAGCTGCCAGAATTGACGCGAGAGCAAGATAGGGGTTGGCCGCAGCGCTGCCTGCACGCACTTCAACACGGGTAGCTTTGCCCCGCTCTTCGGGTATACGGACAAAAGTAGTCCGGTTGTCATAGCCCCAGCCGATATAGAACGGCGCAAATGAGTTGGGCTGAAAGCGCTTGTAGCAGTTGATGGTAGGTGCAAGGAATGAAACCATTGCAGGTGCATGCTTCAGTACTCCTGCAACAAAATGGCGCATTACATCGCTCATGCCCTCTGCTCCGGCGGGATCGTCAAAAATATTCTTGCCGGTGCTGATATCATTCAGGGACAGATGGAAATGGCAGCCGCTTCCGCCGTTGTCATTCTTCGGGCGGCCCATAAAGGTGGCGATCATGTTTTTCTGCTCTGCGATATCCTTACAGACACCTTTGAACATGGCGGTCTCATCGGCTGAGCGCAGGGCATCGGAATGCCTCCAGTTATACTCATACTGGCCTGCATAAAACTCATGGTTCATATAAAGAATATTGAAATCCATGTGCTTCAGCGTGGAGGTCAGCTCGGTGAAAAAACCCTTGGGATCGATCCGTACATTGCTGGTGTAGCAGTTGCCGGTTTCGTTGGTGTAGGGAGAAACAGATCCGTCCTCATTTCTGTTAAAGAGGAAGAACTCCATTTCCGATGCTGTAATGGGCTCATACCCGAGCTTGTTGTATTCGGCTATTACATTTTTCAGAAACCAGCGGGGGGACTGTTTCATGGCCTTTCCATGGTAGTAACTGTCCCCCAGAATCAGGGCTGTTTTTTCCTGATAGGGAAGTGTAAAAACCCTGGATGGGTCGGCAAAAATCTTCATATCGTCATAGTTGCCGGAAAGACCCTGTACTTCGGCAACATTGTTGTCAAAGCCGATCTGCATTATTGCCGCAGCAAATGCAATTCCGTCTTCAAAAATCTCGTCGAGCATTTCAATCGGAAGAACCTTACCGCGGTTTACTCCCTGCATATCGATATACTCAAGACGAACTGTCTCTATTCCTTTGGAAATAAGTGCTTCTTTAATTGTTTCAAGGCTGGGTGCGTTTTTGGCTTCAAGATCCTTAACCGCTATCATAGTATCTCTCCTTCTCCATTAGCTGGAAATAAAAGTTCTCCCTTACTGGTGTATAGATACCACAGGGGACAGTATTCAAAATTGGAAATTTCGGAACTGAACTAAAAAATATGCAACTTTATTTGAAATATTTTTATAATTATTCCAATTAGCTGAGATTGTCCGGCTTAATACGTATTTTTATTCAACAAGGTTGGTAAAACGTTATTCTCTTATCAGGGGTACAAAGCTGTTTAATTAATAATCAGAAAGGATGACAGGTGCCGGCAAAACAAGCACGTGCATACCGCGTGCAGAGCTGTCATCCCTGAAAAAATTTTACTGTCTACATCTGGCCTTTAAAAAAGACCTCCGGCGGAATCTCATATTTTACAATCTGATCCATCCAGAAGTTGGCAATATTGACGGCACTGTAAATCAGCATTCTGCTGTCCTCAGGGCGTATCATCATGCCGAAGTGAAGAAGAATCCCGTTATTCTTTACTTCCATTCTCAAGGGTGAGTATTCAAAATAACGGAGAAAATAGCTGCGGATCTCGGGACGGAAAAGCTGATGAACCTCCAGCTCCGGTCCCTGAATCTCAAAACGGTCGGAGAATTCCGGATCTTCCGAAAAGTAGATATCGTGTTTTCCCATGGCCCGTTTGAAAACCTTCTGTACCGGCGCTTCATTCCGAAGATAGATCTCGGGAAGAGAAAGACCTTCATGAGTGAGAATACAGAAAGTGAGCCCTCTGCGCATACCACCAACATCTTTAGGGGCATGCATCTGTTTGGAATACTCGTACTCATAGTCGGCAACGACTATTTTTCCACCGTTAATGTCGGTTTCCATTCCGCCCAGGATTTCTCCATAACGACCGGTCCCCCACTCCCATACGGAAAAATCTGGATACTCGCTTTTAAGATCCGCCCCGCTGCCCAGGGTAGAAAACTTTACTTTAGGTGCAAGCTCATTCCAATTCATATACTTATCTCCTATCTTCTTCTACCAGAGCCGTATCAGGGATTTCATGGGGGTAATTTCAGCTGTCTGAGAAACCGAAAGCGTACCCATATCAAGATCCAGCACTGTTCCCGAGCTGTCGCCTACAGAGGCATAACTGCCGTCTTTGGAAAAATCAATTCCCACGGTGTAGATATTTCCCGGAAAACTGATGGACTTTTTCTGCTGCAGGGAAGCAGTATCCCAGACAATAATCTTTTCATCCCTGCTTCCGCTGATCAGCATTTTTCCGTCGGGACTGACAGCAATGGCTGTCACTTCATTTCCATGACCTTCCAGGGTAGTAATGTTATCAAGTGAGGCAGCATCCCACACGCGGATAAAATTATCCGCGCTGGCGGTAAAAATACGTCGTCCGTCGGTAGAAAACTGAACAGCATAGATTGCCTTGTAATGGGCATTCCGCTTCTTCTCGAGCTTCCGCCCTGTATCGGCATCCCAGAGCATCAGCAGGTTGTCTGAACCAACTGAAGCTATCCGGCTGCCGTCGGGACTTACCGCAACCCCATAGACATAGCTTTTATGCCCTTTAAACTCTTCCAGCTTTGCACCGGTTCTGGAATCCCATTTAAATACCATTCTGTCCTTTCCGCCGGTTACAAAGAATGATCCGTCTGCGGAAAAAGCGATGGACCGGATAGTACTGCGGTGGGCGCGGGCGATTTCTGTTCCTGTTTTTGTCTGGGTATTCCAGATAACCATGTTTCCGTCTTTATCGCCGGAAACTGCAATTTTGCCATCCGGAGAGGCACCCAATGCATAGATTGCGTCTCCATGCATCTCCGGATAGTCCGCGACCCGTCCGGGGTTTGGCGAGCAGAGAATCACCTCCCCGAGATCGCTGCCTACCAGTATGCTGTTGTCTGCAAAGACAAGGGTTATACTTAGTGTAAATAAAAGTAGCAACAAACCTGCTTTCTTCATTATTCTGCTCCTGCAACCCGTCTGGCATTATCAGAAAAACCAGCCGCGAAAATATTCAATACCTGCCGGATCCGTTCAAGATCAGTATCCGGCAGAAGTCCCCCATATTTCATGGGAGGAAAGATCGTGTAGGTGTAAGCTCCCCCCAGCGGGGAGAGCTCAACCTTCAGTGTGCCGTTATCAGCGGACACATTCATGGACAAAAGATCAAGTTCGCTCAGTATCTTCATTAAATCAGGGTAGCTGTTTAATGCCTCAGCGAGCAGTGAGTCTGATTTCTTTCCGGCGGAGAAAAAGGCATCACCTTTAATGAAACTGCCTTTATACTGAAGCTTCGCTTTTCCACTTTCTACACCTGAGGTGTTTGCACACCCCAAGGTAAAAACAAGGGAGAAGACACCGCCAAGAAGCTGCTTTTTTGCGTCATACGCCACAGCCATCTCTGCTCCGTCAGAAAAAGAATCAAACCTGTATTCCATCAGATCATCACCCCTGTCCGCTGTTCCCCAGCTTTTGGGGAAGGTGGTCAGGATTCTTTCCAGCTGATCAGATGCTGCTTTATCGATCTTTTGTCTCAATTTCATAGCTATTTCCCGAGAAGTTCGTTAGCGAACTCTTCGCCCATCTCTTCAGCAAGACTTACCGGCTTAAAGAGGGGAACCTTCTTTACAAACTTGAGCCATACCGCAGAGAAAGCTACCGCGATGAGGATCATCACCAGTGCATAAGAGTAGATGGTCATCTTGGTGATGGGCTCAGGATAGATCTGCCAGATGGCGTACAGCATTCCCAGGGATCCGATAATCTGGGGCAGCGGATACAGGGGAGTCTTGTAGGGGCGTTTGAGCTCGGGGTATTTCTTCCGCATGATGATTACTACAACATGGGCAAGAACGTATGCAAGGAGCCAGCAGGCACAGGCAGACATGATCAGAATAAGGATCTGTTCAATACCGGCGATACCAACAAGCAGCAGTGCAGCATATACAGCTGCGGTAAAAATGATACCTACATAAGGTGTTCTGAACTTCGGATGTATTTTGGCGAAGAAGGAAGGCATTTCACCAGCCTGGGCCATTCCGTAGAGCATACGGGGAATTACACCGATAAAGGTATTTACAGAACTTGCAGTCGCCGCAATAGAGACGATACCAATCCAGATCATACCAGCTTTTCCGAGAATTGCTTCAGCCACGAGAACATGGGGTGAATCAGACTCTGCAAGAGCATCAAGGGGAAGATACCGGATAGAGGCAAATCCGTAGAGAAGGTTTACACCGATAATAACCACAAGTCCCATAACCATGGCACTGGGGATATTCTTGGCAGGATCTTTGATCTCCTCAACAAAGGGAGTTACAAACTCGATACCGATGTAGAGCCAGATTGCAAGGGCAGTCAGTCCGAGGACTCCCCATCCCATGGGGTTGAAAGATGCACTTGGAATCTCGGGAACAGGATTACCCAGGCCGAGCAGACCGATAAGTCCCAGAACACTCATGGACACGATCATGATGGAAGTCAGGACCAGCTGCAGTTTGGCAAACATATCAACACCGATGATGTTGGGAATAGTAAGCACAACCAGCAGAATGAGTGCAAAGAGTGATGGTGAAAAGAACGGGGCGAATACTCCGTTAAACACCGCGCCGGCTACTGCCAGCTCCGCGGGAACAGTGGCCATACTCATAAGAATATAACCGGTCAGCAGACTGACCATACCAACAAGAGGACCGATTGCGATCCGTGCGTAGGAGCTCAAACTGCCCGATTTTGGAATCGAACAGGAAAGCTCTGCAAAACTCTGGGCTGAAAACAGCTGTAGAAACCAGGCCGCCAGCATGGCAAAAATAAATCCGGCACCAGCCATTCCCATACCCTGCCCAAGGGTTACGAGCGTACTTGACGCTACAACCAGTCCAACTCCAACTGCAAAGCAGGACCAGAACCCAAGGGTTTTCTTCAGTTCGTTCATAGTGCTTCTCCTCCGAGCGCTATTAATAAATTGAAAGCATTTATCCACGGCCTGGTGGCACTCAGGCAGAAGGCTTTCTTACTATGTAAATACCATACTCACTTTAAATCCAATTGGAAAAAACGGAACTAATTGCATATTTATTTATTTTTCGCATATTATTTTTACATATTTAATGCATATTTTGAATTTTATTGTATATTTTTACAATGAGAGATGAGAAGTTAAGGAATGTCGGGAATCAATTCAGCCGCAGAGAACCTGCGTGGGAGTTTTCATGGAAAACTCTTTAAACTCGTTGATAAAGTGGGCCTGATCATAGTATCCCGCATCATAGGCAAGCTCGGTAAGATCTCCGGTGCGGTGATTGCGCAGCTGATCCAGACAGCGCTGAAAGCGAACCACCCTTTCGTAAAACTTGGGAGAAACACCCACATGTTTTTTAAACATATTGTTGAGGTGCCGCGCGGAATATCCGGTTTCATCTGCCAGAGCCTGAATTCGGATATCGCCATGGGAAGAGTTGATTTTACGCAGAACTTCATGAACCAGGCCGGGAACAGGCTTACTCTTCCTGGTCCTCTCGTAGTGGTACATCTCAAAGTGTCCCACTCTGTCCTGAAAGGTTTCAGCATTATAGATCTGATCCAAAAGCTTATCTGCACCATCCTGAATATCATTCAGAAGTACATTCTGGTCGGTAAACTGGTCCAGGGGGCTGCCGAGAACCGGTTCAGCTGCACTGGGCAGAAACCTGACACCGAAGTACTTTGCACCTTTCATAAAAGTGATCTTTTTCCCTTTCAGAACCGAACCATAGACCAGTGCACATGGATTGGAACCGCAGCAGCGGAAGATAATGTCAACCACACCGTCGGGTACAGCCAGAAGTGAAGCTCCCTGATCTTCAGGCATATCGAAACTGTAGTACTGCAGCAGTATACCGGAGTTCATAGTCGAGCATGAGACAAAATTCTCTGCTGACAACTCCCAGAAAGGCTGTTCCGGTATATATGCACTGGCGTCCATTGTTCCTCTTTCCCTGAATCAGATAGAACTTTATATGCACCAACCATGCCAAGGATCCCCGCATTTACACCGTTTCTCCTGCACCAGGACTCAACCGCACAGTAATTCTTTTATATTCAAAGATTTACCAAAAAACAAATGTTTATATTTTAAACCGGGAGGAAATCCTACAATTCAAGCATTAAAACATCTATTGCGTAGTCTGTTTTTTATTTTCCGACATTTTCGTATCCTATGTAAATCTTGTTTACATTAATGTAAATTCCATCTACACTCGTCGCGCATATGCAGCAGAACTACATTTTCACCTACGGCACCCTGAGAAAGGGTTTCAATAATCCATTCAGCAGGAACATTACCGAAAATTCGGCCTATTTCGGCTCCGGATGGATTACCGGCCGACTTTATGAAATAGACCGCTTTCCCGGAGCCCTTATAACAGACGAGGGATACAGAATAAAGGGGGAGATCTACCTGCTGAAGAAACCGGAAGAAACACTGCCGCTGCTGGATAAATACGAAGAATACGGAACCGGCTTCAGTGAGCCCAATGAATATATCAGACGTCAGATACCAGTGCTTACCGAAGCAGGTGAACCAATGTCCTGCTGGACTTATCTGTACAACTGGACCATTGAGAATTGCGAGGAAATTACCGCAGGAGACTATCTGCCCTTTTACCTCAGCCGCTACGGAACCTGATTATGCTGCTCAATCCTGAAAAGCACACTTTCAATTGATCCACGGCGGGAATGATAAAAACTTTTCCAATCTGACGGAATTTCATCATCCATGAGAATATCCTCGTAGCCCTTTACGACCATGCCGAATCCCGGATCCCGGTAATTTACCAGAGGCAGCGCTGAAACTCCGCAAATCTCCGGCCCTCTTCCATTCCGTTTAACCAGGCGAACCTGAAAAAGAGCGGTTTCTCCCCGGGGCGGATCTTCCGGCTGGTATTCCACCGGAGGCATCCGCCAGGTCTGGCCGGAAATGAAATTTCCCGCCGAGTAAATAATTACCCCGGTGCTGCCGTTCTTTCTGGAATAAAGCTCATATGGCTGAAGCACATGAGGATGGTGCCCCCAGACAATATCCACCCCGGCATCACTGAGACGATGGAAGAATTCTGATTTGTAGGGCAATGGGGACTCCCGATACTCAACGCCACCATGAACGGAGAGTACAAGGAGATCGTAGGCAGGCCGTACGGATTCAATATAGTTAAAAAAAGTATCCTGCCGTTCGCGGCTTCTGTAGTTGACCAGGTACACAAGCTCTCCCCCGTTCTGACGGTTAAGAAAGAGGGTAACCGCCAGAAAGCCAATGTGCATACCTTCTTTATAGATGGAAACAGGAACCATGGGATCATTCACATTGCCCCGGATACCGGACCAGGATATACCACGATCGCCCTGAAACCCGTTCAGTACCGATCGGGTTGCAAGTATAGATTCAGGCCCCTGATCGGCGGTGTGATTGTTGGCTGCCGAGAAGGCATCAAATCCTGCATCGATGGCAGCCTCCACATACTCGGGATGATTATTGAAAAGAGGATAATTCTGATAGGGTTTGGATGGATCAACGGGAAACTCAAGGTTACCGAAGGTAAGCAGATCATTCCGGAGAAGATGTTCCACATCCCGATATATCCGGTCATGGGGTTTCAGATGGAAATTGACATCATGGGCCATGATATCCCCGGCAAAGCTAAGGGTATAGATTTCCGGAGCTCCCGGGGGGACCGGCAGCGGAGTTCTGTTAAAATCATCCAACCTCAGGTATATACCTGTACCGGTGACAATGAGAAAACAAAGAGTAAGAACACCTGCAGACCAGAGAGGAGATATACGCATACTTTCGTAACAACAGTATTTACTGAAGTTCCATAAGTTTCCAATACTTTTTATAAAAAAACTTTGCCTTTTATGACTTTTTTAGTTATAATTATATCAAGGAAGTCAAGGGTATCATCCATTGACCCTAAGGTTTCCGGGCTTTAGTCAAAAGCCATACTCTCCATTTCTCCCGCATTCGGGGGCTGCCTCAGCCGGCAGCCCCTTTTTTTATACTTTTTCTATAGCCCTCACTTTTTACTATTTCACAGAAAAATGCTGTTTCTAAAACCACCGGAGAGAATAGCCGGTTTCAACCGTGTCAGAACCTTCCATGAGCCCCCCCTCGAAGGCATGAGCGGCCAACTCCATGGCAAACTCTTTCTGCAGACTGCGAACCTCAAGGTATCCCGGGAGATACAAGCCGGAGAAGAACAAGGACAGCGAAAAAACCGCTGCCGCGGCCAGCCACCTGAAAGGATGCCGGGAAGGATTTCTGCGTACCCCTTGAAAAAGAGCACCTGATGGATTTGAGAGTTCAGCCGCATACAGCCCTGTAAACTTCCAGTAGAGCTCAACACGACGGCGGCAGAATGAACACTCTTCAAGATGGAGTGCGAAAGAAGAGAGCTCATCATCATGATCCATGGCATTCTGAATTTTCTTCCAGTAAGCACATTTCATGGCTTGCTCCTTTTTCTGAAGATGTTGAAGCCGTCTGAGCCGGTGGGCCTGTTCCGCTTTTTCATCAGTTCTTCCCCTGCTTTTATCATCCTGTTACGGCCTCTGTGCAGGCGGGACTTCACCGTTCCCGGAGGGAACCCGGTCATCTCTGTAATCTGCTCAAGAGAGAATCCTTCAATATCCTTCAGGAGAATAAGCATTCGCTCTTCATCCTTCAGCTGCCCAAGAACAGCATATAGAAAACGGCGGTCCTCGTTACGGATACTGATATCCAGAGGATCTTCCCCTCCTGAAATCTCCGGAAGAGTCACAAATCTGCTTCGTCCTCTGCGTATCTTCCGCAGGCCGTCAATGGCCCGGTTTTTCGCCAGCCGGTAAAGGTAAGTGGAAAAGGAAGAATCGCCTCTGAAGCGGTGCAGGTTTTCCGACAGGTCAATAAAAACTTCCTGCTCCGCTTCCTCCGCCTCTTCCGGCCAGCCGCCGAATACCGCAAAGATAACTTTGCGGATAAACGGCCGGTGGCGTTCTATCAACGTTGAAAATGCTGTTTCGTCGTTTTGGGATATATACTTTTCTATACAGACCCGATCGGACACAGAATACTACCGTCTTCCGGCTGTTCCTGTTGAACCTGCGCTGCCTCCAGAAGAGGCGGAACCTGGCGAACTGCTTTCTGTCCTGCTGCTGCGGTCTGCCGCACTCCTGCTATCGTTAATACGGTTTTCAATTCTGCTGCGGATTTCCGCCCGGGTGCGTAGAAACAGGGTCCATTTCTCTTCACCCATGAGCTTGCGCATCTCCTGAGTCCTGGTTATCCGGCCCATCTCTTCTTTCAGCTTCAGCGAGAGAGATTCCCGTAAAATATTTTCAACCTGATTCATATCAGGGTCTTCATTAATCAGCATCCGTTCAAGCCGTGCCTGCAGGATTTTCTGATCTGCTCCGAGCTCCCGCTCCAACTGTGCCTGCTCCATGACCAGCTCTTTTATCTGCTGTTTAACAGCCACAGGCAAATCAAGGCGCAGAAGAACTGCCTCCTCAACCAGAGACTGAGCAGAAAGCTGTGATACCGACATAAATCCTGCAGCGAGGAGTACCAGAAAAATAATCTTCTTCATAATCTATTACCTCCGAAGGTATTTGTCTGTTAGTCGTTCCGGAGCTTAATAAAGTTCCCGATTTTTTATACTTTTCAGCAAAAAATTCAGTCCGGTCTAATCTGAGAAGTAATCACCGCAGACAAGGCTGTCCAGACGGCTGCCTCCGGCCCCGTAGGGGAGATCAGCCCCCGGATCAATGAGACCGCCCTGTACCCGGGTAGTGAAAACAGATCCGTCCACCGAGAGGGGTACGGTGAAGGCAGGCGTACGCCCCAGCCGCCATTGCCAGGAGTGCAGTTCAGCAGCAAAGCTGCCGCTTTCGGCGTAGAACTCGTGGTCGGGACCGACGTTGCAAGAATCTCCGCCGAAAAAATCAATCAGGGCAGCTGCCACCTCTGCAGGTGCAAGCCCCGGTGAAAGCTCCGACAGACTGACCACAGGAGAGGAAACAGAAGGAACGCCTTTTCCGCTTATTCCGGGAAGAGTCGGCTTCAGAGCCTGCCTCAGAAGAGCAAGATCTGCAGAAACCAGCAGGGTTCCGTGATGAAGAGCCCGGTCTTTCATCAGCCGGTAGGCGGATCCGGAAAATTTCCTTCCC
The DNA here is from genome assembly GCA_963676835.2 of Marispirochaeta sp. GTDB lineage: Bacteria > Spirochaetota > Spirochaetia > JC444 > Marispirochaetaceae > Marispirochaeta. The sequence goes on along the minus strand of CAXXFF010000002.1, from coordinate 1,168,237 downwards.
CGGGCTACAAGATCGTTACGTTCAGTAACTTCTCCCGCTATGGAAAGAGATTTAAGTGCTGCAAGAATCTGCCGGGAGTTCTCATACTTGTCAAAGGAATGGCGGGGCCGGATAAGAGCGAAATTCAGGTTTCCCCGATCATGATAGACAGTACCCCCGCCGGTATAGCGCCGCACAAGGTCCAGACCCTTATGAGCCAGCACGCTGAGGCTGGATTCCTGAAAAGGGTTCTGGGAACGGCCGACAACCACACAGGGCCGGTTTACATACAGAAGCAGCAGCTCCTCGTTTGGATTGCAGCTCTCCAGGATATACCGCTCCGCCGCAAGATTGGCAAAAGGATCATCCGATGAAAGACGGAAAATCTTCATATCAATGCCGGCTATACTGTACCGCTGTACTGCAAGCGGTACAGGTTATAATAGAGTCCTTTCTGTTCGATAAGCTCATCATGGGAGCCGAACTCAACCAGTCTGCCCTGACTGAGTACCAGAATACGGTCTGAGTTACGGATAGTGGAGAGTCTGTGAGCTATAACAAGACTGGTCCGCCCCTCCAGCAGCACCTTCAGGGCCTTCTGAATCAGCTGCTCTGTTTCGGTATCCACATTGGCTGTGGCTTCATCGAGAATAAGGATGCGCGGATCCTGGGCTATAACTCTTGCAAAAGAGATCAGCTGCTTCTGCCCGGTGGAGAGATTGCTGCCCCGCTCCTGAAGCATGGAATCATAGCCGTCGGGAAGCTTTTTAATAAACTGATGGGCGTTTACCATACGGGCTGCTTCCACAACCTTTTCCCTTGGCACCGGTGCTCCCAGGGTAATGTTCTCCTCGATGGTTCCGGAAAACAGAAAAACATCCTGCTGTACCGGCTGAATAATACTCCGGAGATCCGCCAGAGGCAGAGTGCGTATATCCTTGCCATCAACAAGGATTTCTCCGCCCTGAATATCCCAGAAGCGAGTTAGCAGGTTGGCAATGGTTGTCTTGCCCGCACCGGTATAGCCTACAACTGCAATGGTCTCACCGGGTTGAACAGAGAAAGAGAGGCCTTTGAGAACCTTCTCTTCGGGGACATAGGAAAAATCCACATTGCGAAACTCCAGGGCTCCTGCAACGCTAGCAGGATTTTCGTCTCCTTCGTCGGGAATTTCGTTTTTAGTATCCAGTATTGAGAAAATTCTCTCACCGCCGGCCATGGCGGACTGGATAATGGTAAACTTCTCGGAGATGTCCATAACCGGGTGATAAAACATGCGGATCAGACTGATAAAGGCAATCAGAACCCCCAGAGAAACGGAAAGCTCCATAAACATTCCCGCACCGAAATAGAGAATAACCCCGGTGGAGACGGTGGTGAGAAAATCGATTGAGGCCCGGAAAGGTGCTATTACGTAGAGTTCCTTAAGGGATGCGCGGTACAGTTCCTCATTTCTGCGGTCAAACTCTTCACGGGAGGCCTGCTCCCGGCCGAACATCTGCACAACTTCCATACCGGAGATATGCTCCGAAAGGAAGGCATTAACACTGGAGACATTGGCCCGTACCAGCCGATAGGCCTCCCTGGCTTTAACCCGGAAATAGAGGGTAAAAACAATAACCGGAGGAAGGGTACACAGGGTTATAAGAGCAAGACGTCCATTCAGGAAATACAGGGTAACAATAACCCCGGCCATCATGCTGATATCCTTTATGAGCGAAATGGCCACCGTTGAAAAGAGTTCATTAATGGTATCAACATCGCTGGTAAGCCGTGAAACCAGACTTCCCACAGGGGTTTTCTGCAGATAGGAGAGGGACTGCTTCATAAGATGCCTTAAAAGCTGCAGACGCAGGTCTCTCATTACATTCTGCCCCATGGCAGTCATAAAGTAATTCTGCAGAAAAGAGAAAATCAGCGATGCTGCAAGCAGGACAAGATACAACCAGGCATTGTGCACAATTCCCAGCCGGTCACGGCTGCGGAGCAGGAGCTTCTCATCTGCAGAGAAGAGTGAATAGTCGTTCTCGGTTATGGCATAAAAATCGCCTTCTGCCCGGACATCAGGAGCCTTCTGCCTCAAAAGAGTTATCCCCCGCTCCCTCTCAATGTCGGGAAAACTTTCGGGAAACAGCAGCAGCCATCCGGTCTCAGAAAGAGCACCGGATGCAATCAGGCTCTCCTTCTTGTTTGCGGGAATTGCAGAAACAATATCCTCGGAAAGATAGAGAGAACTGCCCCTTCCGGGGACTATTCCCTTTTCGGCACCGTAGAGATCCCGGACACCGGCATCTTCAACAGTCAGTGAGGTATCCAGTCTGAGATAGCGCCCGGTAATATGGCGGTCGATGGTCCGCTGCAGTACCACAGGGGCGGCCAGCTCCACCACCGTTGAAACAGTTAGAGCAAGCATGGCAACCAGTACCAGCAGACGATAGGATCTCAGATAGGAGAAAAGCCGTTTGATGATCTTCCAGTCAAAGCTTTTCATAAACTCACTGCCGCCGGGGCCGTGGCCTATTCCCATACCCCTCATACCCGGTCCCCCTGCTCCAGTCTCTGGAGAGCGGCTATCTCCGCATAGAAACCATCCTGCCGGATCAGTTCATCATGACTGCCCTTCTGGGTGATTTTTCCTTCGTCAAGGACTATAATGGTATCGGCGAACTTGAGAGTTGATACCCGGTGGGAAATCAGGATATTGGTTTTCCCCTTCCGAAGATCGATAAAGCCTTTCAGAATCTGCTCCTCCGTCTCGGTATCCACCGCCGCCAGGGCATCATCAAAAATAAGAATCTCCGGCCGGGTCAGAAGGGCCCGGGAGATGGCAATCCGCTGCTTCTGCCCTCCCGAAAGGGTAATCCCCCGCTCGCCGACTTCAGTCTCATAGCCTTTGGGAAAGAGCCTTATATCCCTGTCGATGGTGGATGCGGCGGCAGCCTTTTCGATCTCTTCCCTGGGAGCATCATCCACTCCGAAGGCGATATTTTCACTCACCTCGGCGGAAAACAGAAAGGTCTCCTGGGGCACAATACCGAAGGATGACCGCAGTGCTGCCAGGTTATAGCTTTTTATATCCCTGCCGCCGATAAGAACAGTCCCTGAATCGGGCTCAAGCAGTCTCGGCAGCAGCCGGATCAGAGAGCTCTTCCCCGAGCCGGTGCGGCCGAGCACTCCCAGGGTGGTCCCCGAGGGAACCGTAAAGGAGACATTCTCTACTGCCGGAGATGAGGATCCGGCATAGGTAAAACTTACATCCTTTACCTCAATATCCCCGGATGCGGGCTCAACAATACCATCAGCAGGACTGGTTATTTCCGGTTCTTCCCTGAGAATGGCATTAATCCTCGCCAGGGCGGCACCGCCCCGCTGCAGAATATTCACGGTAAAACCCATCCCCAGCATGGGCCATATAAGCATACTCAAATAGCCCATGGCTGCAACAAAATCACCGGTACTCATCTCTTCTGTAAGCACAGAGAATCCGCCGAAGCGCAGAAGAAGGATGGTGACCCCCCCCCCGATAAAGGCTACCAGGGGATAGAGAAAACCCCAGAGACGGACAAGCACAAGGTTGCGTCTCTTATAGGTTTCGTTCTTCTGTGCAAATTTACTCAGGTTGTACTCTTCCCGGACAAAGGCTTTGAGAACCAGAATACCGCTCAAAGCCTCCTGTACATGGGAAGACAGATCTGCATACCCCTCCTGAACCTGCTTGAAGAGTCTTCCAATGAGCCTGCCGGTTCCAAGGACCATGATGGGAATAAGCGGAAAGGGAGCAAGAACGATAAGCCCTGCAAAGGGAAAATTGATAAAGATTATAATCAGTATGGAAAGAGTCATAAAAAGGCCGTCAAAAAGGGCTACAAATCCCATCCCGGAGGCCATCCGTACATGATGCATATCTCCCGTTGCCCGGGCCATGAGATCTCCCGTGGAAGTGCGGTTGAAAAATGACGGAGACAAGGTGGCAATATGGGAAAAAAGCCGGGCGCGCACCAGCATTTCGATACGCCGGGATGCTCCGTGGATAAAGTAGCGCCAGAAAAACCGGCCCACCGCTATGGCAAGGGCGATGACTATCATCTGCAGCACCATGCCGCCAACCACGGAAAGAACCACGTTGCCGGTGGAAATATGATTTATAATTTTTCCCGTCAGCCGGGGAAGATAGAGCTGTCCCGCATCGGTGATAATCAGAAAAATAAACCCGAAAAAATATTGCAGTCCATACTTTCTGAAGTACGGAAACAGTGTGCGGAATTCCTTTAACATACCTTTAATTTCAGTCCTTTACTGCCACACCGGAAGCGAGGCCCCTGAGATACTCCAGGCTGAGTCTGCGAAAAAGGGGAACAAAACCGTTCTCAGGGGAGATTCCGTTTTCCCGGACATAAAGACTCCCCTGAACTCCGAGAATCAGAACATAGAGATCCTGAAGAATTTCACCCCAGCTTCTCGACTTCGGCGCCGGTGAGGCTTGAGAAAACACAGACTCAAGGGAAGTAATGGTCTCTATCCAGACAGATCGGTAGTGATCCTGCTGCTCCCGGCTGCAGACCGGCAGAAGTCTGCTGTGAAGAATCCCTAAAAGACGGAGAAGGTCTTCTTTTGCACCAAGACTGGCGGCAAAAATTTCAGCCGCGGCCTCCAGCTCCATAGCCCCCTGCAGGCTTGAGGATACCAGGTAGGTTCCGGCATCACCAACCCACTCCTGCAGGTACTGTTCGGTAAGGGTGAGAAAAAGCTCCTCTTTGGAACTGAAATAGAGGAAGACTGTCCCTTTGGCAATCCCCGCATCCCGGGCAATACTGGCAATACTGACTGAATCAAAATCACCATCCCGAAAAAGGTCGCCTGCGGTAGCGAGAATCCTCTTTTCCTTCTCCTTTTTTTCAACAGTGCTCATGGCCCGTTTTTTCATCTTTATCAATGTAGCTTAAGCGGTTGCTCCCGTCAATTTGCTCAAGGCTAAACTCTGAAGATTTATCTCCATATCTATTGACCAGCAAAGCCGTACAAGATAGGATATCGCTATCTTACTGTGAAATTTTTCACAGAGAACTTCAAAAGGCGGCAGATGAACAGCGGAACCATTCCTACACCAACAGTTGAGCGCCTTTGCGCCGTCTACGGCCTGCTTGACGATCTGGTGACAGAAGGAATTACCCGCATCTCTTCCGCACAGCTTGGAGAACGGCTGGGAGAATCGGCCCATACTATTCGTAAGGATTTCGGCTACCTCCCCCCGGGCAGTTTCAGCTCATCCGGATATGCTCCCGGGGAGCTGAAAAAAGCCATCGCCGCGACCCTGGGTCTGAAAAAAGAGCGGACCGCCTGTATCGTGGGACTGGGAAGACTGGGACAGGCAATGCTCGCCTACCCCGGATTCAGTTCTGAAGGAATTGTCATCCGCGCCGGTTTTGACAGCGACACCAACAAGCTGGAAATACTGACCGCAGATGTACCCCTTCTGCCGTCCTATAGAATCGCGGAATATGTAAAAGAGAACTGCATCGAGCTGGGTATTATTGCGGTGCCCTCAAAGCAGGCCCAGATTACCGCCGACCGTCTTATAGAGGGAGGAATCCAGGGGCTTGTCAATTTCAGCAGCCCCGTTGCCGTACCGGAAACCATCAGGGTCCGTCAGATATCTGTTCTGGATGAACTGCGTATGCTGGCAGGCCTTATTTACACATCAGAAAGGAGACCATGATGTACAAAATTCAGACCCTTAACAAAATCTCCCCCAGAGGACTGGAACTGTTTTCCCGGGAGGACTACGAAATAGCCTCGGAGCTTATCAACCCCGATGCCATCATAGTCCGGAGCCAGGATATGCATGCCTTAGAGCTGCCCGAATCAGTACGGGCAATTGCCCGGGCCGGGGCGGGGACCAACAACATTCCCGTTGCCGACTGTACCGAGAAGGGAGTTGTTGTATTCAACACCCCCGGAGCAAATGCAAACTCCGTCAAGGAACTGACCCTTACCGGGCTCTTTCTCTCTTCGCGCAAGATTTTCCGCGGAATGCAGTGGGCCCAGAGCCTGGCCGACAAGGGCGATGAGGTTCCTTCCCTGGTTGAAAAGGAGAAAAAGCGCTTTACCGGCGGCGAAATAAAGGGAAAGACCCTGGGCATTATCGGTCTCGGTGCCATCGGTGTTGATGTTGCCAATGATGCGGAACGCCTGGGTATGATGGTATCCGGGTTCGACCCTTTTATTTCCGTGGAAGCCGCCTGGGGGCTTTCTCCCACGGTACGCAAAGCGGAAAGTCTGGAAGCCCTGATTGCCAACTCCGACTACCTCAGTGTTCACGTCCCCCTGAACGACAAGACCCGGGGAATGCTGAATAAAGAACGCTTCGGCCGCATGAAGAAAGGGGTAAAAATCCTGAACTTTTCCCGAGGCGGACTGGTAAACAACAGCGATCTGATTGAAGCCATAAACGAAGGAATTGTCGACCGTTATGTTACGGACTTTCCCGATGCCTCAATTCTGGGAATCGAAAACGTAATTCCCATTCCCCATCTTGGAGCTTCAACTCCGGAAGCGGAAGAAAACTGCGCTATAATGGCCGCCAACCAGATTATCAACTTCCTGGAGACGGGAAACATTAAAAACTCCGTCAATTTTCCCGATTGCTCCCTCCCCCCCACAACGGATACCAGGATTGTTATCGCAAACCGTAATATCCCCAACATGGTGGGACAGATAACCACTGTGCTGGCTGAAGAGCAGATGAATATATCCGAAATGATCAACCGCCACCGGGACAACTATGCCTACAATATTATCGACATAGAAACCCCGGCCTCAGACACTCTGCTTGAAAAACTCAGAAATATTGAAGGGGTTGTAATGGCAAGGATTATTGATAACAGGTAAATCGCCGGTTTTCCGGCTCCTTTTTTGGACTTCTTTTTGACCTTGTAGAGGCAATGCTTCCATGATAGCATTAGCCCTCATGACAACACCACACGCACAGCTTATGCATAAACGCCTGGACAGCAGACCATCGCTGCCCGGGCGTTTTCGACTTTCAGCATTTGTTTTTTATTTTATCTCAGGAGTAATAGCTATGAGCAATCTTAATGCCCAGCCCGAACTGTCCGACGGCGTCTATGCCGAAATCAATACGGAAAAAGGAACCATCTACTGCGAACTGGAGTACAAACGGGCTCCTATGACGGTAGCCAACTTTGTGGGCCTCGCGGAAGGTACCGTCGACAATGACGAAACCGACGGTCCCTACTATGACGGTCTGAACTTCCACCGGGTGGTAGATGATTTCGTAATCCAGGGCGGATGCCCCCAGGGTACCGGAACCGGCGGACCGGGATACAGCTTTCCCGACGAGTTTGACCCCGAACTCCGCCACGACCGCGAAGGGGTGCTCTCCATGGCAAACAGCGGTGCAAACACCAACGGCAGTCAGTTTTTCATTACCCACAAGGAAACACCTCACCTTGATGACCGCCACTCCGTTTTCGGCTACGTGGTAGATGGAATGGATGTGGTAAACAGCATTACCGCCGGAGACAGAATCAGCTCAATCACCATCCTGCGAATCGGAAAAGAGGCAGAAGCCTTCACCGTTACCCAGGAGAGCTTTCAGGCAATGATTGCTGACAATGAACGCCGGACAAAGGAAAAGATGGCAGAAGCACAGAAGGGTCTGCTCAAGCAGATAACCTCAAAGTGGCCGGACCTGAAAACCACCGATGCGGGAGTGTTCTTTGAAGTCCTCGAAGAGGGAAGCGGAAGCGCTCAGGCAGAAGCGGGATCTACCGTTACCGTTCATTATGAACTCAAACTCCTCAACGATTCTGTTATACAGAGCAGCTTCGGCGGTGATCCGGCGGAGTTCAGTCTGGACAAGGTAATTCCCGGCTGGAGAGACGGAATTCTGGCAGACGGGGGCATGAAAATCGGTGAAAAACGCCGCCTGGTTATTCCTCCTCATCTCGGATACGGAGAACAGGGCTACCCCGGAGTAATTCCTCCCAGCTCATTTCTTGTTTTTGTTGTTGAACTGCTGAAACTTCAGTAGTTTTTCCTCTATAGAACAGCAACAGATGCAAGGAGATTGAATATGCGCAAGACCGGAGTTGTACTGATTTTCCTGATACTCTTAAGTGTCGGAGCCTCCCTTTACGCTGCAGATGTAGGGGCAGGAATAGTCCTGGGAGAACCCACAGGTCTCAGCTTTTCCTATGAGAACCGGTACATTCTCGGTACAGCCTGGTCTTTCCGCAATTATATTCATATCCATGGCGATTACCTGTTTCTCAGACAGGGACTCCCGGAAATCGAAAGCGAAATCGACAAGCCCTTCGGCTGGTACGTTGGCGGCGGCGCAAAACTCAGGCTGTTCACAGAAGACGCCAAAGAGGACAGCGATATCGGGCTTGGCCTGCGGCTGCCGGTTGGAGTCACGTTCTATCCCCTGCCGGAGCTGGAACTATTTCTCGAACTCGTTCCCGGCATTGCACTTTTTCCCGAAACCACCGGCGATCTTGATGGAGGCCTTGGTATCCGCTACCACTTCTCTAACTGATGAAAAAAAAATCACCTAAATTCGTCTGTTCAAACTGCGGAAAAGTTGAATCAAAATGGCTGGGACGCTGCCCTTCCTGCGGCGAGTGGAACACCATGAACGAGGAAGTCCAGGCACCGGAAAAGCCGGGACGGCAGGGAACTTCCCCTGCAAAAAGTGCCCAGCCCCAATCCTTGAGCGGCATCCCCGATACAGCGGAAGAGCGCATAGACAGCGGGATTCCGGAACTCAACCAGGTTCTCGGCGGAGGCATAGTTTCCGGCAGTTCCATTCTTATTGGCGGACAACCGGGAATCGGCAAATCAACCCTGCTGCTGCAGGCATCCCGAAGCGTAAAGTGTTCCGGGTCTGTCCTTTATATATCCGGAGAAGAGTCGGCACAGCAGATTGCCATGAGAGCACGGCGAATCGGTGCCGATGGAGACCGCATAAAGGTTCTCTGTGAGACCGGTGTCGAAGCCCTTCTGAAACAACTTGAAAAAATGCAACCCGCCCTGGTTGTGGTGGATTCCATCCAGACCCTTATTTCAGCAGAGATAGGACCGGTGCCGGGTACGGTGAACCAGATAAAATTCGGCAGCTATGAGATAGTCGACTGGTGCAGGGAGCACAATACCCCTGTTTTCCTGGTGGCCCATGTAACCAAGGAAGGCAATATTGCCGGCCCCAAGGTAATAGAACACATGGTTGACACCGTACTCTACTTTGAAGAGGCGGAAGGAGGAATCCGGCTGCTGAGGGCAATGAAGAACCGCTTTGGTCCGGTAAACGAAGTGGGGATATTCTCCATGGAAGCAAGCGGCCTTCAGGGAGTCAGCAATCCTGCATCCCTTTTTCTTAAGGAAAGAGACGGAAACCTTCCCCCGGGCACAGCCATAGCCCCGGTATACGAAGGAAGCCGGGTGCTGCTTGTAGAAATTCAGGCCCTGACAGTCCCGGCCAAGAGCGGGCTCTCCCGGACCTACGCCGATCGAATAGACGCAACCCGGGTTTCCCGTATTGCAGCGGTACTGGAAAAGCATGTGGGACTGCGCTTCTCCGATCAGGATCTCTACGTAAATGTCGCCGGTGGAATCCGCCTGGATGAGGTGGGCATCGACCTTCCCCTGGCGGTGGCCCTCTACTCTGCCCGTACCGGTCTTGCCGCACCGCCGAAAACCGTTACCGCCGGCGAAATAAGCCTTGCCGGAGAGGTTCGCACGGTACCCCAGCCGGAACTGCGTATCCGCTCAGCGGAAAAGCTCGGCTTCAGTGCGCATATCGGCGCAGGGAAATCCGGCAAGAAAGGACGAGGCCTGAAAGAGATTCTGGCCGGCCTCTTTTCACAACAGCCCTCCGGGAAGGCAGAATAATGTATCAGCTCTATTTCTACGTTCCCGAAAACCATGCGGAAAAAGTAAAGGAGGCCTGCTTTGCCGCCGGTGCCGGAAAAATCGGCAACTACAGCCACTGCGCCTGGCAGACTGAAGGAACCGGCCAGTTTCTTCCGGAACAAGGAAGCACTCCTTTTCTGGGTACCCCGGGAACCCTGGAACGGGAAAAAGAACTGAAAGTGGAAATGGTTCTGGAAAAAGAGCTGAAACAGCAGGTACTTGAAGCCCTCCGCAATGCCCATCCCTACGAAGAACCCGCCTTCGGACTCATCGATATAATCACTTCATGATATACTGATCTCTATACCCGCCAACCAGGGAGGCCCTTATGGAATTCAGCAGGGATTTTCTCTTCGGATGCGCAACCGCCAGTTACCAGGTGGAAGGCGCCTTTAACACGGACGGCAGAACCATGAGCATATGGGACACCTTCTGCCGTACTCCGGGGGCGGTAAAGAATGGAGACACCGGCGACACCGCCTGCGACCAGTACCACCGCTTTGAAGAAGACATTCAGCTTATGCACCAGGCGGGCATTCAGGCATACCGCTTCAGTCTTTCATGGCCCAGGATTCTTCCCGGCGGAAGCAGCAGCCCCAATCAGGCGGGAATCGGTTACTACCAGCGTCTTATCGACACTCTTTTACATCACAACATAGAACCGGTAATAACCCTCTACCACTGGGATCTTCCCCAGGAGCTTGAAGATGCCGGAGGATGGCCGGAACGGGATACCGCCCTCCGCTTTGCGGATTACGGAAACCTCTGCTTTAAAAGCTTCAGCGACCGGGTCTCCAGCTGGATTACCTTAAACGAGCCCTGGTGCTCTTCCCATCTGGGTTACCTCTACGGGGAACATGCCCCCGGAAAACGTGATCGCCAGCTTGCCTACAATGCGGTACACCATCTGAATCTCGCCCACGGCATGACAGTACAGGAGTTCAGACAGGGAGGCTACCCCGGAAAAATCGGTATAACCCTTAACCTGAGCACACCACGACCTGCAACCCGCAATAAGGAAGATTTGGACGCTGCAGACAGAAGCTTTGACGGCCAGAGCAGAATCTACCTGGATCCGCTCTTCGGCAGAGGCTATCCTGTGCGCCATCTTGAGACTGATCCCGCAGTCAGCATGCCGGTAAAGGAACGTGACATGGATGTTATCAGCTCCCCCATTGATTTTCTGGGTTTGAATTATTACTGGGAGGACGCGGTTGCACACAGTGAAGGAGAACCGGAAGGCTTTGCTGTAGCACCTTCTTTCCAGGGAAAAACCGCCATGGGCTGGTCAATTGTTCCGGAAGGGCTCTACCGGCAGCTTAATTGGGTACATACCACCTATGGGCCGATAGATCTGTATATTACCGAAAACGGTGCCGCCTTTGACGATACCCTCAACAGGGACGGCAGCCGCTGCCATGATCCGGAACGGGTCGCATACCTGAAAGGGCACCTGGAAGCCTGCAGCAGACTGTGCCGGGAGGGAGTACCCCTGAAAGGCTATTTCGCCTGGTCCCTGCTGGATAACTTCGAGTGGGCCCACGGCTACAGCAAACGCTTCGGAATAATCTACACGGACTACGAAAACGGACTTAAGCGTATTCCCAAAGACAGTTACTACTTCTACCGGGATCTAATTGCGGGATTTGCCTGAGAATTTTTACCGGCCCCGTCTTTTCCGCTTTTTCTTTTCCTGACGCAGCGCAAATCGTTGGCGTTCATCAAGTTTCAGTCTTTCCCTTTTGTGTTGTTTTCTGCTGGCAAGTTCCGCCTGATGGAGAACCTTCCACTGATCAAGAGCGGAACCTCCCGCCTTTAAATCCCCCCTGTTCAGACAGTGAACAGACCTCTCCTTGAGGGGTGCCCCGGGATAACAGGGAACATGGACATAGTCATTGAGATAAAACTGAAGCAGCCGGGGATTGGTCGGTTCCGGCCCGAAGGTGTATTTACCGGTAAAAATGGTTCCTGAAGAGTCCTGTTTTTTAATAAGGGCTATCCAGAATTGACCGTCAAAAAAAACTGTTGTAACAACCTGCATACTATCCTGCCTCCGGAGACACATCTCTCCCGAGACAAAGACGGACATCTTGCGATGGATACTGGACCGCATTGCGGCCGCCCGGACTACCTGCAGGGCCGTGTTTTTTCTTTGCCGTAATAAAAGAAAATTAAGATTTTACCGGAGATTATCAGATTGCAGGGTTTCAGGCAAGAACCGCCTTTTCCGGCAGCCAGATCCAGCCCTCCCTTCGGGCCGTTTCTGCTTTTTCCGGCGGAACGGGGTAAACGTTGCTTTCAAGATAATCCGCGGAAACCAGAGTACAGAGAAGTGCATCGAGAATATCCGCATCGTCAATAAAGGGACTATCATGACATTCCAGAATAATCCTTGATCCCAGTGCGGCAAGAATCTCTTCCCGTTCCTTCCGCTGCTCCTTCTTTTTGTAGCCCTGGAAGCGCAGGCCGTTTACCTTGAGCCACGCGGCAGGATAGGTCTCAAGCACAGCATCACCGGGAATCCGCCCGGGGTGCCATCCCAGTGGAAGCGCTCTGCCGGTTCGACTCCTCAGGTCGTCAAGCAGATCAAGGGCTGCTTTTGCCGTTCGGGCAATGCGGTCAGCGGCGACATCCATTGGACGCTTGCCCGCTGCAGCAGCGGTAAAATCATCGGTATACCTGCGGAATAGAGAGTTGGCAGCAATCGGGAGAGAGCCTCCCGCGGCATGGGACTTCAGGCAGTCCCCAAGCGCTGAAGGCCAGCCCAGGGGAGCATCCAACCCCAGGACCAGGGGCGGATTTTCAGTACACCACCGGGCAACATGTTCCGCAGGGCTGAGTTCTGCCCCGCTCACTCCTTCAAGAACATGAATCAATCCATCCTCATAGCGGCAGAGGCAGAGACCGGTATTTTCATGTGCGACGGCGCAGTCGATTCCTATGAGCTGAACCGATGCCACCTACAGCCGGTCCCGGTAATCGGAATAGGAAAAACTGCGGAGAACCCGATACTTTCCAACTTCGTCAATTATACCGATGTCCGGGTGATGAACGCCGTTGAACATGGTTGTTTTTACCATGGTGTAGTGGATCATATCTTCAAATACAATTGTGTCCCCGACCTGCAGAGGATCCGGAAATAACCAGTCTCCCATAACATCCCCGGCAAGGCAGCTGTTACCGCCGATACGGCAACGCCAGCCGGAATCTGCCGGGCCGATCCCTCCCGCAGCAATCTGTGCCCCCCGGATACGGGGCTGATAAGGCATTTCCAGGCAGTCCGGCATATGGGCGGTAAAGGAGACATCCACAATAGCAGTATTCACACCGCCCCGGCAGACTACATCCTCAACGGAGGCCCGGAGCACACCGGTCTCCCAGGCGAAGGCGCTGCCCGGCTCCAGATAAATCTGCAGGTTCGGGTATGCCTCCCCCAACTCTCTCAGAGAAGCAATAAGCAGATTATGATCGTAGCCTTTACGGGTAAGAAGATGCCCCCCGCCAAGGTTAAGCCAGGAAACCCGGGACAGCAGATCACCCCACTTTTCCCGGACATGCCCTATCAGTTCGGCCGTATCTGCAGCTGTCGATTCACACAGTGCATGCACATGCAGCCCTTCGGGAACCAGGTCTTTGAGCAGACGGTCAACCTCATCCCGCTGCATCCCCAGACGGCTTATTGACGAGGCGGGGTTATAGAGATCCGTCTCCACCGGAGAAAACCCCGGATTAACCCGGATACCCCAGGAGACCCGGCGCTCCTGCTGACCATTAAAATCAGCTATTTGCGGCAGGAAGCGCCGAACCTGAGAGAAGGAGTTGAAGGTTATATGAGAAGAACAGTTCAGAACTTCGCTGAAATCTTCCCCGCGGAAAACCGGCGCGTAGGTGTGTGCATGGAGATTCATATTTTCCCTGATAAGCCGGGCCTCGTTGAGAGAACTGGCTGCCGCAGCACTTACGTATTCAGCAACAAGAGGAAAAACCCGCCAGAATGAAAAGCCCTTCAGAGCCGGGATAATCCTTACCCCGGCCTGTTCCGCCACAGCGGAAATAGTCTGCAGATTGCCGCGGAGAAGGCTTTCATCCAGCACATAGGCCGGTGAAGGAATCTGTGCATAGTCAAAATTCAGTGCATCCATATCTGTCAGATTAGACCTAAGGAGCCGCATATACAAGTAATTACCTGCTGTTGTAGTATTAAGCCATGACCATAAGCCAGTTCTTTGCCATTGTGGAAATTCGCACAAAGATTGTCAGTATTTCCACGTTTTTTCTTGCCCTGCTCTATGCCCTGGGCGAATACGGAACAGTTCCCTGGTACCTTGCGCTGCTTACCTTTGCAGCTGCCCTGGCGGTAGATATGGGGACTACTGCTTTCAACACCTTCTTCGATTTTCTTAATGCTGTTGACCATAAACAGGAAAATCAGGAAACCGCCAAGGTACTGGTGCATGAGAATGTACCGCCGGAGAAGGCGTTCATAGCCGCCGCAGGCTGTTATGCCGCCGCGGTAATTCTCGGAGGAATAATTGCGTGGCTTGCAGGCTGGGAAGTTGCTGCTGCAGGAGCAGTCTGCATGGCGGTGGGATTCTTCTACACCGGAGGCCCCTACCCCATAAGCCGGACACCCCTGGGGGAGCTCTTCGCTGGAGGCTTTCTGGGAAGTGTCTTCTTTCTGATTACCGTTTATATCCTGAGCGGTGATATCAGCCTGAAAGGATTCCTGGTATCCCTTCCTCCCTCGATGATGATCGCCGCAATTCTTGCTGCCAATAATGCCTGCGACATAGAAGGGGATAAACGGGCGGGCAGAAGAACCCTGGCTATTCTGCTGGGATCAAAGCGTGCCCCCTGGGTAATGACTCTTTATATAAGCCTCGGACTGCTGCTTGCAGCAGGACTTGGACAGAGGGGCATTTTACCTCTTCCGGGTGTTATTCCCCTGGGGCTGTCACTTTTTATTATCATTCCGACATTGCGCGGGATGTACAGTAGAGGCTTCTCCCACGAAACCAAAGGCCCCTCCATGGGAAGTATCTCGAAAATATTTATAACCTTCAGCTTCGCCTATGCCGCGGCATTGATCATCGGAATAGCAGCACCGCTTTTTTCCTGATCTATTTGAGGTGAGCTGAATTCAGGCTTCCTGCAGCTCCAGGTACTTGCGCCGGGCGAAGGCGTCGATCATGCGCTGCTCAACCATGCCGCGGGTCTCGGCTCCTTCACCAATAACAGCCACATAGTCGACACCGCTCTGACGCATAAGCCTTTCCGCCTCACGGAGATTTATCTCCTGGGAAGCAGAAAGCGGGACGGGACTCATTACATCCACCGCAAGAAGAAAGAAGTTGATCTCCGGTGCAGCCAGAATTCCTTTAAGGTTTTCAAAGGTAATAACACCGGTAAGCAACCCACTGGCATTAACTACTCCGATTTCATTGGAACGACCTGAAGCAAACTGATGGATTACCTGCTGAATGGGAGTCCCTTCCTTAACAAACTGGTTTTCCTCACCTAACACATCCGACAGGTGGAACTGTTCCTTGAGGTTTTCCTCGGTTACATTCCTGCCGGCTTCGCCGGCTTTCTGAATGGCGAACTTTATCATGGCTGGCCCGAGGAGCTGAACAATAAAGGTGGAAGTGGTAACCACCATGAGGATGGTTTCCCCCACAACGCCGGGAAACTTCTGTGCGGCAATAATCGAAAGACCTACAGCAACACCGGATTGGCTCATCAGACAGAAGGGCAGATACTTACTGATACTCTGCGACGCCCCCGCAAGGCGGCTGCCGGCCTTGATTCCTACAAGCTTTCCCATAAACCGGGCAATAATAAATACCGCAATCAGCAGTGCGACCGAAAGCGAGAGGGCACTGAATTTGAGGGTTGCACCGACAAAGACAAAAAAGAGCACATAGATGGGAGTTGAAAAGCGGTCAATCAGACCGAAAACAACCTTACTCTTCCGGGGTGCCTTGTTTACAAAAACCGCCCCCATAATCATGGCGGTCATGAGCATATCCACTTCCAGAAAGCGGGAGAATCCCAGAACCAGAAAGATAGCTCCCATGGCGAAAACAAATATCCGCTCTTCTTCGGTATACTTTTTCAAAAGCCAGATAAGAACATTTCCGGCAAGCATCCCGAGGAGCACTGCACCGAGGGTTTCATAAACAGGATGAAAAAGGGTAAGCAGAATATTGCCGCCGCCGAAGCCGAGAAGCGGAGAGAGAACACTGGCAAGAATGGTAAAGAGAAAAAGGGCAAGGATATCGTCCAGGGCAATAATACCTAAGAGGGTACTGGTAACCTCACCCTTTGCCCGGTATTCCCAGAGTACATCGGTGGTTCCTGCAGCAGCGGTGGCTGCGGAGATACTGCCTAAAAGCAGACTTATTGCCACTGCTGAGGCGGAAGGAAAGAGCATCGACAAAGGCAGATATGCTGCCAGGGAAACCAGAATAAAGGCTCCGAAGGCTTCGAAAAAGAGCAGATAGGTAAACTGCCTGCCGTTTTTTCTCAGCATATCCATCTTCAGCTCACCTCCGAGGCTGAAGCTGATAAGCCCCAGGGCAATGTAGTTGATGGGCTGAAACCGGGACATAACAGAGGCTGTCATAAAATGAAGTCCCGACTCACCAAGAATCAGACCTATAACTATGTACCCGATTACCTGGGGAATCTTCAGCTGCTGAAAGAGCCGCCCCCCGATGGTACCCCCGAAGAGAGCTATTCCCACAAAAAGAAGGGCATTCAGTTCTTCAACATGCAGCCTGCCATGAATAAGTTCGAGTACGTGCATTTTCCAACCTCTGTGAATATTAACTAAGCATTGACAGGAGAACAGCTGCAGCATCGGCGGCTGTTTCCGCTTTTACAAGAGAATCGTGGAGTCCCTCTTTTTTCATAAGTCGTACAATCTCGGAAAGCAGGGCAAGATGCTCTCTCTGCTGCTTTTCGTTCATAAGAATCATAAAAAGAATCTGAACCGGAACCTCATCGATGGCAGCGTAATCAGAAATGCCTGCAGGCTGGATGCCTATTCTGAGAACAGGCTTATGGATCTCCGCCGTGCGTATATGGGGAATACCCAGACCAAGGCCGATACCGGTACTCATAAGCTCTTCCCGGGCCAGCAGCTTTTCAAGAATATCTGCAGGGGATAATGCACATGCCCCTTCCGGCACCTCCGCAACAAGTTCTTCAAGGGCAGAACGCTTTGTTTCTGATTTCAGCAGAACAACACTGTCCGGGGTAATCAAATCCGGCAACGACATGGCACAACTCCTATATTTCGCCGCAAATGGGCTCTATTGTTCACTATAGTCCTTTATTGTCTTTTGTCAACGGTCAACAAACACAGGTCACAGATAAGCACAAGATTTTTCCCTTATTTATGACTGTTTTTATTATATTTGTTCCAGGAGAAAAACCGTGAAAACCTTTTCCATTATAACATTTTTCACATTTTTCTGCCTCTCCTCTTTACTCCCCCAGGCCTGGCAAATTGAATACCTTGAAGGAGAGTCAGAAATCCGCAGAGGCACACGTATGATTCCCGCTGATTTCGGTACACCCCTGGAACAGGGAGATATAGTGTCCACTGGAGCTGATGCGGTGCTGATCATCTCTTCCACAAGAAATGACCGTATAAAACTGAAGGAAAACTCAGTTCTCAGACTGGATTCCCTCAGCTCAAAAACTGAGGTTCATCTGCAGAAAGGAGGAATATTCTCCCGCATAGCAAAGCTTTTCAACAACGATTCCTATTCCGTGACTACCCCGTCAATCGCAGCGGGAGTACGGGGAACCGAGTTCTTTATTGCCTACGGCAGGGCGGTTGAGACTGACCCGGATATCTGGCTCTGCGTAAATGAAGGAACCGTGGCGGTGGCGGCAGCTGCCGCAGAGGTTCTGGTAGAGGCAGGTGAAGGGGTGAATATTCTAAACGGAAACCGCATTACCCCGCCCCAATTTTATGCATGGACGAAAGATTTAAACTGGAATACCGACCCAGAAGCCGGGGCCGTTATTGATAACACAGATCTTTCCGGGGCCTACTCGGATCTGCTGGATATTGATTATGACTGAGAAAAGCAGATTCTTCATCCTTCTCGTCCTGGCAGTCACAATAACAGCAATGCCCCTGGGAGCAGCACCGGCGGAACGCAGCAATGAGCTGGACTATCAGTTCCGTTTTAATGCCTCAACCGATCTTGGGAATCTTGAACCCATGCTTAACCTGACGGCAAAGATTGAAGAGGGAGACCTGCAGTACAGGGCATTAATGCTGGGAGGTTATTACCGTCTTCACCCGAATGTTAAAGCCGGACTCTTCTATACCCTGCAGGCCGGGGCCCTGCACGACGACGACTGGATAGGAACTCCCACACACTGGTGGTGGGACAGCACAACAGACAGACTGGAACATCTTTTAAGTATCGACCTGAGCCCGCGCTTTCTGGTACCGGCGCTGCCGGGGGAAAACTGGGTATTTATGCTGAAAAACCGCTGGACCTGGAACAGTTATAACAATCACCAGACCCTGCTGGTACGCCCGGGACTGAACTATACCTATATGCAGAACAGAGAACCTGTCTGGACCGGCGGCCTTCAGTACGGCCTCTATTTTCCCCTGAATTTTTCAGAGGTCCTGCTCTACGAACAGAACCCCTACCTGAATTTCATCTACCATGTATCACCGGTAATGAAGGTGGAACTTTTCGGTGCCTATACCATGAAGACCTGGAGCACCTCGGAAGACGTGAAGGATGCCGGTGATCCTGATTACACGGTTACCGACAGGGTATTTGTACTGGGAACAGGAGTCCTGCTGCGTTTTTAAAGCAGGACTCTTAACCTCTTAACCTCTTAACCTCTTAACCTCTTAAGAAGACTGAGAGCTTACAGCTCCAAGTCGCCGTTATGTTCCTCGTTCCAGGGCAGACCATCCTCCGCCAGCTGGGCAAGAAAGGGATCGGGATCAAACTCTTCCACATTATACACCCCGGGCTGTTTCCAGAGACCTTTCAGAAACATCATGGCTCCCACCATGGCGGGCACCCCGGTTGTGTAGCTCACCCCCTGGGCTCCGGTTTCTTTATAGGCAGCTTCGTGGCTGCAGTTGTTCCAGATGTAATAGCCGGTTTCCTTACCGTCTTTTACTCCCTTGATACGGCATCCGATGGAAGTTTGGCCGGTATAGTTTTCGCCAAGCTCGCCGGGATCGGGAAGTACGGCTTTAAGAAACTGGATGGGAACAATCTCGACACCGTTGTAGATAATCGGATCAATCCGGGCCATACCGATATTCTGAATTACCCGCAGGTGAGTCAGATACTCCTGGCCGAAGGTCATCCAGAACCGGGCTCTCTTTAAAGAAGGGAAATTCTTTGTAAGAGATTCCAGCTCTTCATGATAAATAAGATATGACTCCTTCGGGCCGATTCCCGGGTAGTTGATAGGCTGGTGTATTTCGTGAGGTTCAGTGAGAACCCATTTGCCATCCTGCCAGTATTTTCCCTTCTGGGTAACTTCACGAATATTGATTTCCGGATTGAAATTGGTGGCAAAGGCTTTGCCGTGATCCCCGGCATTACAGTCGATAATGTCCAGGTAGTGCATTTCATCAAAATAGTGCTTTGCGGCATAGGCGGTAAAAACACCGGTTACACCGGGATCAAAGCCGCAGCCGAGAATGGCGGTAAGACCGGCATTACGAAACTTCTCCTGGTATGCCCACTGCCAGCTGTACTCGAATTTGGCTTCTTCTTTGGGCTCATAGTTGGCAGTATCCAGATAGTTGACCCCGGCGGCCAGACAGGCATCCATTATAGTGAGATCCTGATAAGGCAGGGC
Source organism: Marispirochaeta sp. (assembly GCA_963676835.2). Classification (GTDB taxonomy): domain Bacteria; phylum Spirochaetota; class Spirochaetia; order JC444; family Marispirochaetaceae; genus Marispirochaeta. The sequence continues at coordinate 1,148,461 of CAXXFF010000002.1, read as the reverse complement.
TACGTTTATTACTATTTCGGGATTAAAATCCTTGAGAAGTGCCGTAAGCGCAGGAACATCTTCAGCATCGACGGCGGCAGTTGCTATAACCCGTCCGGTCTTTTCCTTAACCCCGGCGACAATATCGTCGCATTTGGATTTTGTGCGGCTGGCGAGCATCACTTCGCTGAATACTTCCGGATGCTGTGCAACCTTATGTGCAACAACAGTACCTACACCGCCTGCACCTATAATCATAACCCTGGCCATGGATACCTCCCTGCCTGTCTCAAGGCATACCTGAAACACTGCTCTTTATCTTCAATATATAGAGATCTTCCTTATTTATTACACTGAGAAAGAAAAGCTGTCAAAGGGGATATCGAAGCAGTGTATATGTAAAATAAATCTTTTGGCTTATAGCAAAAAAAGATCTTGCATTAAACACACCGGCTATTTATGATGTACACATATTTTAATTGGAGTAAATATGAAAAAAACACTTTTAGCATTGTCAATTATTCTAACAGTAATAACGTTGTTCGGTTGTGCCTCCATTGTAAAGGGAACCAAAGAAGATGTATCAGTAACATCCAATCCATCTGCACATGTGGTCATCACAGCAAAAAGCGGTGAAGTCTTTTTTGATGGATACTCACCGGTGACGACTTCTCTTCCAAAGAAGAACGAGTATACCGTCAAAGTTACCATCGATGGATATCAGGATCAGATTGTACAGATTACAAAAGAGTTTGAAATGTGGACGATAGGAAACATACTCTGCGGTGGAATCATTGGCCTTGTCGTAGATGCTGTCGATGGTGCCATGTGGAAACTGGAGCCTAACGAAATTAATGTATCACTGGTCACCGTAGAAGCCGACACGGAAGAAACTGTATACCTTGTGTTTCACGCTCTTGATGCATCCGGACAACTACGGTCCCACGCTGTACCCTTCCTCCCAAAAGCAGGATAAAACACCACTGTGAAAATAACAGGATGGACGCTGGTCTCCCAGACTCAGCGTCCTTTTTTTATAGCTTTTCTGATTGTATTCTCCATCTCACTACCACTATTCGGATCCCCGGTTCCCGGCCCCTCACGGTTTAGCACGGATCCATTTGGCACTGCAAATTTAGATATTTCTAAAGCAGATAATGACACAAAAAAATCTTCATCGATTCTTTGGTCGCTTCAGGAGATATACCATCACCAAATATCAAATTCAACTATTGCCCGTTGCCCATTTAAAACATCATGCTCGTCCTTTTTAATCTCCGCAGTGGAACGTACAGATATTTTCCGGGGATCAATAGCGTTTCTTGATCGGTATTTTTATCGGGAAAATCCTTCCGCATGGTCAAATTACAGTTATTACGCAGGAGAAGGAAATATACTGAAACTGAATGATGATTATTATCTTCCCGGGAATAAAGCAAAATGAAGAAATTAATTTTATCTATTGTTCTTTCTGTATTCTACACAACAGGGCCAATAAACATATTTGCCCAGGATATTGAATACGCTCAGCACCTGTTTACTCAGCAGGACTACTACAGATCTATAAGCGAATGGAAGAAAATCGAGTACTACAGCGATAATCAAACCGAAAAAGCACATGCACGTCTTATGATAAGCAGATGCTACTATAAAGCCGGGCTCTACAATGATGCAATTCAGCAGGCAGCTTCTTTTCTGCAAATAAATACACAAAATTATGAAGAGCAACAACAAGCCTACGAGATTATCGCCCTCTCCTACTACCGCCTGCATAATTTCGTGATGGCTGATCAATACATTGCGAGAACCACAAGGGATGCAGATACAACCTCTGCGACAATAGAAGGATTAGAAGTTATGCTGCTGTTAATTTCTTCAGAGTATGAGGCTGCCCTCAAGCGCCTGCAGAATACCAAAGGGATTCTACCAGAGACAATAACCGACAAAGCAATAACAATTCTGCAAACAGAGCTGCCGTTAAAAACAAAGAGCCCTCTAATCAGCGGTTCATTGTCTGCCCTTATTCCGGGAACAGGGCAAATCTACAGCAAACATCCCGTAGATGGGATCCAGGCTTTTCTCATGAATCTTTCAATGGGGCTTGCTACTGTAGGCCTTTTTCTTTTTGAACAGGAAACAGATATCCCGCATTTTGGATCAGGGGTTTCAGCTTGTCTTACCGGGGGATTCTACGCTGCCAATATATACGGTGCATCAAAAACTGCAGCCTATTATACACTTCGCCAAAAACAGGATCTAATCCGACAGTGTGAAAAAATACTTATCGAGTAGCATTTGTACTATTTGGAAAAGGTAATGGAAAACTCTGTACCCTCGGCAGGCCGGCTGGTAAAAGCAACAGAACCACCCAGGTAGCTTTCGCCCAAAAGCTTCATGCTGTAGGTTCCCAGGCCCCGGTTCTCTCCTTTGGTGGAGTATGAACGGGTAAAAATATGCAGAGCCACCTCTTCATCGATGACCGCTGGATTCCTTACCATAAAGCGGGAGCCCTCCGCAGCATCACTGCAGGCAAGAGTGACAACTTCACCCGCACCGGAGGCTTCTATGGCATTCTTAACCATATTGCCAAGAACCCGCTCCAGCAGCCCCGCATCGCTTATAAGAGAAAATACTTCTGAAAACGGCGCTACCTCGAGAATAACACCGCTTTTTTCCGCCATACCGGCAAACTCATTGCACAGCATATCGAGCATTTCCGTGGAATGAATAAAATCACGGCGCAATTGAAGGGTGCCGTTTTCCGCGCCGGCCAGGGTCTTCTGATCACCGATCTCATTGAGCAGCGACTGTGAAACACCTATAAGCTTCCTTACATCCTCCCGGATATCAGCGGGCATATTCTTCTTTTCCAGAAGCTCCAGGGAGAGCTTGAGCCCGGAAGCCGTATTGAGCACATCATGAAAAAAGAGACGCTCCATCATCAGCCGGCGGTTTTCCTGGGAACGGTCTTCAAAATAGAGCAGCACAAACTGATTATCCGCCCAGGGAAAAGGAACGGCTGTAACCTGATACTCCGAACCTTCCAGCCTGGTATCAGTTTTGCCGGTTCTGAGCATGCAGCGGCGTTTAACCGGGATCTGCTCCTCAAAGCACTCTTCCACCGCCTGAACAACACCGCAAAGGCGGCAGGCCTTGCCGGTACCGCAGCCGTCGGGACCTGAAACACTGTGAACACAGCCCAGGGCTTCTCCGGGGCGCATACCCAGGGTCTCTTCCAGCCCTTCGCTTCTGCCGAATGCATCAGCGGGATAGCGTTCGACAATCTGGCGCTGCCGGTTTAAGAGGAGGACAATAAGATCGAGCCGGGAGAACACCTCTTCCAGGGGAAAGCTGGTACGCAGACTCTCCTGCTGTCTGAGGATTTCCTCTTTCCCCAGTCGGGGTGTGAGGGCCGAATCTCCTGCCACTATATTTTTCCGTCTTATCCGTTGATCAGAGATGTAATAAAAGGAAGTCCGATCCCGGTTCCTACGGCGCTCCCTACAGAACTGAGAAGAAACACCAGCAATGCATGGGTGAAGCGGTTTCGGTAAAATCCTCTTACTGAGAGAATATCTTCGTGGAGTGACTCAAAATCACTTACCCTGGGTTTACGCAGGAATCCTTCAACAAGTCCCGCAAAGATCCCCACCCCGATAGTCGGATTCAACGAGGTAATGGGAGCAGCAACAAAAGAGAGTAGAATAGTCAGCGGATGAGCAAGGGCGATAAGTGCTCCCAGCGCGGAGAGAGTTCCGTTAACCAGAATCCAGCGCCAGATCATGGAAAGGGCATTTTCCCAGCCGGCGTTGACGAAGCCGAATCCCACAATGGTAAAAATCAGTATCGGTATAAGCCAGGGCAAAAGCTTGCTGATCTTCCCCTTGGGAGGAACCGTGCTTATATCATCCAGGCCGGTACTTATTTCGCCCTTATCAAGTTCATGCAGTATCCGGATAATTCCTGGGCCATGGCCTGCACCGATAACCGAAACATTCAGTTTGCCAGGAGAGGTAAAAATCTTTGTGGCAAGATAGCGGTCCCGCTCGTCTATGAGAACAGCCTTTACCGAGGGAAGGTAATCAGCTAATTCATCCATCATACCCTCAAGGGCACTCTTTTCCTTGAGCTGCTCGATCTCCTCTTCACTCAGTTTTTCACTGCTGAAAGCGGAACTTAAAAGAGCTGCTACCAGCTTGTTCCTTCCCCAGAAGCCGGATTTTGCCCAGGCCCTTCGCAGGGTAGTCTGAACCTCCCGGTCGGCAAAGGAGAACTTAATTCCTTCTTCTTCACAGACGCTTATGGCCCGCTTCATCTCCTCGCCGGGAGAAATACCCAGGTCCATACCCATACGGCGCTGAAAAGAGGTGAGCACCAGATTGGCAAGCAGCAGAAAGGCTTTTCCCTGCTTGAGCACCTGTCCAATGTTCATACTCTCCCAGGTATTGGTTTTTTTCATCGCCGCAAAGCGGCCTTCATCAATCTCGACACAGACATGGTCGGGTTTTTCTTCACGAATAACCTTCTCCACCTCATCTGCACTTTCCGATGAAACATGGGCAGTTCCAATAAGTACAACTTCCTTATCTTTAAGGCGTACCCGGGTTATGGTATCACTTACAAAAACATCACTCACTTGGTCACTCCCATGGAGGCGATAAACTCTCGTGCAATTCTTGTCTCTCTCAGGGAGAGTATATTTGCGTCGGCCACTTCAAGAAAAAGGGTATCCGCCAGGCCGCCCAGATTATGGGTCCGGTAGAATACTGCCAGAAAGAAGAGCATCTGGTTTTTCAGATAGGGCTCTTTTTCTTCCTGAACTTTCCGCAAAGCAGTTGACTCATACCCGGGCTCTGTAAAGGTCCGCGCTACATGGTAGGCGGCACTCTCCCGGGGAAAGGTATTCACAATATTCTTGAAATAATCCACACCCTCGGCTGTTTTCCCTTCCATAAACCAGGCAGCACCGGTCATAAGCAGCATGCCCTGATTCTCAGGATCTTCTTTTACACTCTTAATATAAAAGTCCCTGGCATCAGCGTAGCGGCCGTCGAGAAAATAGAGCATCCCCAGATCGGGATAGACCGGATAATAATCGGGCCGGTTGGAATGTACAAACTCAAGATCGGAAAGGGCTTCATCGTAGCGGCCTAGATCAATATAGATTCCTCCCCGGTAAACATAGGCAAAAAAGAGATCCGGGTTGATTTCAATGGCTTTGGAAAAATCGTCCAGTGCATCTATTGTGCGGGAAAGATCAATCAGCCGGACTTTACCGCGGTCGATATAGTGCCAGTAGTGGTCCGGCAGGGTTTCAATGGCCTTGCCCAGATCCTTTTCCGCACCGTTGGAATCACCCAGTCTCAGCTTCGACCTGGCCCGGTCGGCATAGACAAAGGAGTAGTCCGGATCGAGCTCGGCGGCGGCATCGTACTGCTCAATGGACTCGGCATACTGCTCAGTCCGGCGCAGGGCATTGCCGTAGCCGTTGCGGGCAACAAAATTGTTCGGGTCCGACTCAATACTGCGTTTGAAGTAGTCCTGGGCCTCTTTATATTTTTCGTCTTTCAGGTAGAGCTCACCAAGCGAGGCATTTGCTCGCGGTTCCGCAGGGTCGATTTCGATGATTTTCTCGAGATTTGCCCGGCGTTCATCCTCGTTGCCGAGACCGCCGTTTGCAAGGGAAAGATTATACAGGGCATCAGTATTTTCCGGATCAATGGCGAGAACTGCTTCAAGCTCCGCCTTTGCCTCGGCAAACTGACCGACAGCAAGGAGCAGACTGGAATAGAGAACCCGGGTTGCAGGATCATTCGGATCCGCCTCTTTAGCCTTTTCGAAGGCAGCAATGGCAGCACCGGGATCCCCGGTGGCGGCATAATAGCTGACCCCCTGAAAGGTCTCTTCCTCAAGACTCACCTCAGGCTCCTGAGTAGACGCCATTCCGGTGCCTGTAGAAGCCTTTCCTGCAGTGGTACAGGAAAAAAGGATCAGAAAACTGAGCAGAGTAACAAACAGGCATACAGTCAGCCGACGCACGGGTTGCAACACAATACTACCTCTACGGATTAACATGATCGAGTGAAACTGTACACTATTGAACAGGATGTCCGCAAGGATAAAGGAGGCCGGCGGCTGCCGGCCCTGTTAACGGGTTATTCTGCGAGGACGTATACAGTTCCTGCATCGACAATAGCCGGATCCTCTCCGTCATCATCGTCAAAGTCCTTACCGGGAAGACTTATCATGCCGTGCTCACCATCAAGGGCTACTCCCTGGCCGAATCTTAATTGCAGAATATCATCATCTCTATCCTCATAGGGAGGCTGAAACCTGGCTTCATAAGCCCAAGTGCCGGTATCGGAATTTTTCTTGTAGAGGTAAACAAGTCCCTGATCTGGCCGGTATGTAGAGTAATAGTAACAGGGTGCACCCACAAGAATCAGATTCCCGCTCACCGCAACAGAGTCGCCAAACTTATCGTTAGTATCAACATAGGTGGTATAAAGTTCCTGTGTAAACGTCCAGGTCCCATTCGATGCTCTATTGAAAATATAAACAGCACCCGAATTAGTCGTGGAGGAATCATAATCAACCCCTGTTGCTCCTACAACTGCGGTATCGCCATCTATAGCAGCACGGACTCCAAGATGATCATCGGCGGCAAGCCCAAGGGCCCCTCCAAGAGAGCTTTTAAGCTCCCAGACGCCGCTGACACGCTCATAAAAATAGACTCCACCGGCGTTGGTATCGGTACCCTGATCCTTATATTTAGCTCCTACCACCAGGTAGTTGCCGTCAAGATCAAGGGAATAACCGAAAGTACAGCCCGCTTCCACAACCGGCTCCCGGAGGGTTGCATCCAGTACCCAGCTGCCGGATTCTCTGGTATAGATATACACAGCGCCGCAATTATCCTGACTGCCGCCGTCATCCCCATCATCATAGTATGCACTTACCGCAGCCAGATCCCCGGAGATTGCCACATCATGACCGAAGTAGTCATCTTCCCCTTTTGTTTCTGCAAAGAGCTGTATAACCTGGTTCCAGGTTGAACCGCTGCGCTCAAAGATATAGGCACTGCCGGCTTTATCAATCGCAGAAGATCCTCCGTCTTCCCAGGATGCACCGGCAATTGCATAATCTCCGCTGATATCCACTCTGCCACCGAAGATGTCTCCTGCACCAATATCATCGGAAAGCAAAAAATCCATCTGAGACCAGCTGCTGCCGTCATACTCAAAGATATAGGCACCACCCCGGTTGGAATCCATACCGCCGGCACCGATAATCGCATAGTCACCGTCAATAGCGAGATCCGAACCAATGTAATCCACGGCACTTCGCCCCGGAACATCCAGCTCAGAACCGATCTGGGAAAAGGTTATATCAACAATAGGATCGGTAGTGGGCGTTCCCGTGGAACCACCACCGTCTCCGCTTGTACCGGCATCTTCACAGGAAAAGAATGTAGACACAGCTAAACATAGAAAAGCAGCAGAAATGAGATGTCTCTTCACATTAAACCTCAAATAATAAACTTCTCAAAATACAACTTGAGAAAGTGGATATTACCTTAATCATAAATAAAGCGCAACTTTATATCGCTTGCGATATTATCTTGCTTGACTTACATTACTCCACCTTACTATATTACCTCCATGAAATCACCAATCTACACTTATAAAGCAGACAGCCTGCAGAACAAAGAGATCGACATGAGCAGCTATGAAGGAAAGATTCTGCTGATTGTTAACACCGCAAGCAAATGCGGCTTTACCCCTCAGTACGCAGGGCTTGAAAGCCTTTATAAAAAATACCGGGACCAGGGGCTGGAAATTCTCGGCTTCCCCTGCAACCAGTTCGGTAATCAGGAACCCGGGGACGGGAAAGAGATCAAAGAAAACTGCCTGATTAACTATGGAGTGAGCTTTCCGGTCTTTAAAAAAATCAAGGTAAACGGGCCGGATGCCCATCCCCTGTTTTCATACCTGACGAATGCTCTTCCCGGCTGGTTCGGCGGAAATATAAAATGGAATTTCACCAAATTCCTTATAGACCGGGACGGGAATCCGGTTCACCGCTTTGCACCCGTAACAGCACCGGAGAAGATTGAACCGGCAATTCGCAAACTGCTCAAGGATAGCCAATGGAAGAACAGAAAGACCTGCTGAAACTGGAAAATCAGCTCTGTTTTCCCTTTTATGCCGTGAGCAGGCTCATAACCAGGCACTATCAGCCATTGCTGGAGAAGCTTGAGCTTACCTATCCGCAGTATCTTGTACTGCTGGTTCTCTGGGAAAGGGAAACCGCTACAGTAAAAGAGATAAGCGAAGCACTGCTCCTTAATACAAACACCCTTACTCCGCTGCTTAAACGCCTGGAGAAACAGGGCCTGATTACCCGCAAAAGAGAACAAACAGACGAGCGCAAGGTAGCCATCGGCCTGACAGAAAGCGGAAAAAATCTGCGGGAGCGGGCAGTTCACGTACCCTTAACACTGATAGAAAACATGGACTATCCGATAAAAAAACTTATTGAGCTGAAAGAATCGGTGGACCAGTTTCTGCTGGCTCTGCGAAAAGGATAAAACTTGCAAAAAATCTATCTCCCTATATGATTGTATATAGAAGGTAGATTTTATGGAAAACAGCGGTTTTACGGTATTCTGCGTCGATGATGAAGTTAATATCCTAAATGCCTACAAGCGCACCCTGCATAAGGAAATTGATTCCATTCACTGCTTTGAAAAGCCCAAGGAAGCTCTACGGCAGACATCGGAACAGCCCCCGGATCTGGTAATTCTGGATCTACAGATGCCGGAGCTTACCGGCCACGAGGTTCTGAAACAAATCAAAGAGATTGATCAGAACATTAATGTTATCGTGATTTCCGGGAATGCCACCGTTCAGGATACAGTCTCTTTGATAAAGAACGGCGCAGACGATGTGCTGGAAAAGCCGGTATCCAATGCAATGCTGGTTTCCCGGGTTCAGCAGTTTAGAAAAATCTGGGAACTGGAGAAGGAGACTGCGGAACTGCGGAAAATCCTCTTCAGCCAGTTTGAATACGGAAAGCTGGTGGGAAACTCGGAATCAATGATGCGCCTGAAGCAAACCATACTTTCCGTCGGTCCAAGCGATTTATCTGTGCTTATTCAGGGACATACCGGCACCGGTAAGGAGCTTGTCGCCCGGGCCCTGCATGCCCACAGCAGCCGCCGGGATGCTCCATTTGTAGTTGTGGACTGCGGCGCCATTAACGAAAGTACCATAGAGAGTGAACTGTTCGGCTACCGCAAAGGTGCCTTTACCGGGGCCACAGAGGCCCATGACGGTCTGGTTAAAGAGGCTGACGGAGGAACCCTGTTCCTCGATGAGATAGGAGAGCTGCCTCTGCTTCTTCAGACAAAACTGCTTAGAGTCCTTCAGGAACAGGAAATTCGGCCCGTGGGGGCCAGCAAGTCAACCTCCGTTAATGTACGGTTTTTGGCTGCCAGTAACAGGGACATTCTTGCCGCATCACAAGAGGGGACCTTCAGAGAGGACCTTTACTTCCGCCTGAGTACCATTACGGTAAATATTGCCGCCCTCAAAGACAGAGCCGACGATATTCCCCTGCTTGTCCGTCATTTTATCGATCTCTATGGAGAAGAAAATCAGCATCATCCGGTAACGGATATCGAAGCAGAAGCCTTAAAATATCTGATAAATTACGACTGGCCCGGTAATGTACGGGAAATGGAGAATGTAATCCGCCGGGCAATAGTTTTTTCCGCCACCGCCCGCATAGAATTGTGCAATCTTCCGGAGAATATCACCAGCACGGAGCAGGCATTCGACAAACCGGAAGAGAGTGCAGAATCTGCCCATTCCATCCGCAGTTACGAGCAGAAAGCAATAGAAGAAGCTCTCGAGCAAACCGGCGGCAACCGGAAAAAGGCTGCTGCACTCCTGGGAATATCCGAAGCGACGCTGTACCGAAAGTTGAAACAGAAGTGAGGATGGTTTAGCGGAAAGAGCCTGTCTGCAAAACTTGACCGACTGTGACATACAGCAATATACTGTATACATGGAAAGAATGCAGATACTTTTTCCTGAACCTCAGCTTGAGCGGTTACGGCGGATGGCAAAAAGCCAGGACCGGCCGGTGAGCGAACTCATACGCAGCGCTGTCGATCTCTGGCTTTCCCGCTATGGTGCAGAAGATAGTACCGTCAATGAAGCTCCGCCGGTGTATTCCTGCGGGCATGTCACGGCTGATGCTTCCACTCTTCGGGATATTGCCTACACAGATAGAACTGATGGAACCCGGAAATAGTGAAAAGCCTCGACACCAATGTTCTGTTTTATGCCCTGAACAGCGACTGCAGAGAATACGATAGTTGCCGCACACTGATAGAAAAGGCTCTGAGCCGGCCCCGGGAGTGGATAATAGCTGACCAGGTCTGGTTTGAACTGTACCGGCTGCTGCGTAACAGCACGGTGCTGGAAAAACCCCTTAATGCGGAACAAGCTGCCGGTGCTGTGGACTGGTACCGCAACAAAAGCGGCTGGCTCCGTTGCGCCTGGGAGCCGGATATGATGAAAAGTCTGGATACCCTGTGGAAAAACCCGCAGTTTCCTCCACGGAGGTGCTTTGATGCAAAGCTGGCGGTTGTCCTGAAAGAGAATGGCGTAAAGGAATTCCATACAAGGAATGTAAAAGATTTTGAGGAATTCGGATTCTTTGAGGTCATTGATCCGGCGTGATGTGATTTCGACCACTTCGACCGCGCTCAGTGCAAGCTCTACTCAGTACATGTCCGCTCAACTACCGCAATAATCAAGCTCTCTGTTTTCAGTCACGTTTCTCCACCTAATCACCGCCTGAAAAAATATTTTTCCCCCATCAGATTTTCCCACCAACAGAAGATGAACAAGAATGGAGGAACACATGAGCGAATCCTGTATCGACTGCAAAACACAGATCGACACCGCCAACGACGAGCACTACAGCTGCAGCTTTCACCCTGAAATTATCCGCTGTTCAAGCTGTTACGGCAAAAACGGAAACTGCCCCGTCTGCGGACGCAGACTTCAGCATCATTCAGATTCATGGACAAAGAGAGTTTTCAGCCCCTTTTGGGAACGGAACATGCTGGGTTTCTGAAAAAACCCGGAAAAAGTTTTTTTCTCAGCCGCTTTTTCCCACTAAAGAGAACAGAAGATATTCAGGAGGAATAATGACTGCAACCGGAAACCAGAGAACACGTCGAAGGATCACCAACGCCATGCAGCGCTTTGCACCGGTAATACGCTACTTCATGTCAAACCTGTTGGGTGCATTTAAAATGGACATGAGTATTCTGGAAGACTACCTCAAGCTGATGCCCCTCTCTGACAGGCGCAGACTGGTTAAAACCGTATCATCCTACAAGGGCAAAGAGGAGATTGATTATGCAGAATTAATGAACTGCAACCTCTCTTCACCGAACTCCATAGCAGACACCATTGATGATATGTGGAGAGATAAACAGTGTAAACTCTCAGCAGTTGCCACAATGAAAATTCTCATAGATATCTGGGATGGCACTCCCCGGTACAGTGAACAGGTATCCGCCTATCCCCGGCAGTTTGAACAGCTCAAGTCAGTTTTTCGCTTTGATGATAAAGACCTCTCGATCCTGGCCCTTCTCTATTTCTACAAACATTCAAGTATTCTGGATAACATCTTCAACAACGGCCGCACCTCCCTGAGTAATGACCTGGCAGCCCGGGCTGCAGGATTGCCCCTCCATGAATTAATGAAACGGACAAAACCACAGGGAAGCATCGGGTCCAGCGGGCTGTTAGAGAACAGTAACGCTCAGCAATTTACTGAAAAAGGCCTTATTGACCAGGTTCAGCAGATTTTTTTCACCAAAAACATGGATCTGAAATTAGGACTTTTCAGCAGCCGTGATACGGGTGAAAGATTTTCTCTCGAAAGTTTCTCCATCCCCGGACAGGATATAAAAATACTCTCCAGACTGCTTTCTTCGGCTGTTCCTGCTCACATTCTTTTTCATGGAAAACCGGGAACAGGAAAGACTGAACTTGCCCGTTCCCTTGCGGGAGAATCGGGAAGAAAGGTTTTTATTTTGAACATGCCGGTAGATGATAATACAGAAACAAAACGGGCAGCCCTGCTCATGGGAATAATCCAGGCCGAACGGGAGCAGGCAGTTTTAATTGCTGACGAGATGGACTTTCTGCTGAATACAGAGTCCCTGTTCAAAATAGACGGCATAGATAAAGCGTGGATTATCACAGTCATGGAGGCTTACAAGGCCCATGTTGTATGGATAAGCAATTCCATCTCCGCTGTTCACAAAGCGGTTCTCAGGCGGTTCAATTTTTCCATGGAGTTCAAAACAAAAAGCGCCTCTCACCGCCTGAAGGAGTGGCATTCCGTAATTAAATCCAGCCCGGCGGGACACCTGATTTCCGATGAAATGGCTGCTGATTTCGCAGGGCGGTACGAAGCTCCCCCGGGACTGATTGCCATAGCACTGAAGAGCCTGAAGAGTATTGCAGGAAGAAAGAAGATGAGCGAAGCCGTGGTTCGGGAAACCCTGGATACTCTCCTCAAACGGCACATGAGTCTTACCGGCGGAAAAATAAGCCCGGTAAAAAGCGGAGAATCCCGCTATGAACTTTCCGCCCTCAACACCAGCACCCCAGTGGAACGCCTGATAACTGCCGCCGAAGGTTTTCGGGACGGCCGTATAAACCGGGGAATCAGCACCCTCCTGTACGGTCTCAGCGGCACCGGAAAAAGCGCCTTCGTAAAACATGTTGCAGAAACGAGCGGACTGCCCCTTATAACCAGGCGCTCTTCCGACCTTTTAAGCAAGTACGTGGGCGAAACAGAGATAAATATTCGGGATGCCTTTCAGGAAGCGGAGGAGTCAAACAGCATTCTCCTCATCGATGAAGTGGACACTTTTCTTGCGGACCGGAACGACGCCCGCAACTCCTGGGAGCGAACCCAGGTAAATGAACTGTTAACCTGCATGGAGGAGTTCAACGGTCTCTTCTTCTGCACCACCAACCTCAAAGAAATCCTGGATGCCGCGGTAATGCGGCGCTTCACCTTCAAGGTTGAATTTCATCCTCTGGACCGGGAAGGACGAATGACCCTGTTCAGGAAGTATTTTCCCGAATGCTCTTTAGACACTGAAGACAGGGAAACCGTAAAAAGGCTTGATTCCCTTCTTCAGCTCACTCCCGGAGACTTCAAGGCAGCCTCAGAGCGTCTCTTATTCTCCGGCATCGACAAGCCCGCTATCGAAGAGGCCATACATGAACTCGAAGAGGAAGTGAAAGAAAAACAGGGCGGAATCTCCCGGCCTGTTGGTTTCTCCGGAGCTGCATGATGCGGGATTCTCGGAGTTTATTCCGGAAGACGGTCTCTCAGACTGCTGCCCATTTTCTGAAGAGCTTTGTTCTTTTCGTACACAGGATTTGTAATACAAAGCCTTGCCCCGATTTCCTTAAGGGGCTGCTCCATAAAGAAATGGTCTTCGATAAGCTGCCTTTCGGTATCGTTCAGGGAATCTATGGCATCATGCAGAGCTTCATAGGTTTCCGCATGAATAACATCATCCAGGGCAGAACTCCGGGTTCCCGGTTCCCTGCCCAAGGCAGGCTCCTCGAGTATTGCATCGTAGGATTCAAGGGTAATATCCGCATCATATTCTTTGGGACTCTTTTCCGCCAGGTATTTCCGTGTGTCGGCAATGGCTTTCTTTACTGCAGCTTCCTGCGCTCCACGGTTAAAGACCATCTCGGACAGAATTTCCCGGTCGGACCATCCGCCAAAGGCCATCTGATACACCTCATGGGCGGGGAATCCTTTTCGCATAATCGGGACAGGAGTTTTGACCCGGGCGTTTACCATTTTTACAAGAATGCCGTAGAGGTAAGAAGAGTATTTACTTCTTCCGGCAAAGTTGAACTCTCCAGCTGCAAGCCTGTGCAGCTGATCATTTATCCCCTTCTGCGCCAGCTCCGCCGAGCGGTCATAGAGTTCTTCTCCGGAGAATCTGCGGCGGAGAATTGTATGGGCATACAGAAATGCAACGGGAAAAAAACGTGTACGGATACAGTCGGCAAGATCAGACACAGGAGCGCGCCTTTTAAGCAGTGCATCAAAGTCGGCATCGGCGGTAAGGAGTTCACTCTTTGCTGTATCTAAAATTCTGCCGTAAATATGAATGCTCCCCGACTATTTTACCAATGGAACTATATGACTATAATTCATGGCGCAGGAGGCTTCAATGTCATTAATAAAGTTTTCCCCGGACAAGCCTGAGAATAACAGAGAACCGGCAATTGAGCTTCTTGCAAGCCTCGGGTTTTCCACTGAGAAGGACGAAGAAAAACTGCTGGAAATCCAAAAGGAAATCTACAACACCGGGAAAAGCGAATCCGTACCCGAAAAAAATATTACAGAATTTCTGGGAGCCTGTCTTTTTGCCGGAAACGACCTTCTCAGCGAAAAGGCGCTGCTGAACCTTTACTATACTGCGGCCCAATCCATAGAGATCAGCAAAGAGATTTTCGGCCTCTTCGGAGAAGCGGAAACCGATGATGATGTGCTGTTTCTGGTACGCTTCTGTGCTCATCCGGAAACCGAAGAGGAAGAACGGCTGCGGGGAAGGAAATACTGGGCCGCCATAAACCTTATGCTTTCCGCTTCCGACATGGATGACAAAATTGAAGAGCTTATCCGCACAGCAAAAGCAACAGAACAGAGCTCCTGGGTGTGGGACCGTATTTTCGCCGCCATATCCGGCTGGAACGACCCTTTAAGGATCTACCCGGAAATAGAGTCCTGGAAAGATGTGCTTAAGCTGCGCTGCGAAAACTACACATCCTTTCTCAACGCTGCCCGCAAAGCCTATACCGCCGGAATAAAAACAACTGAAACTGTTAAGCGCCGGGTTCGGGGCTGGATTGATCTGCTTGTGTCCGGCAGGATCGGCGATACCGAACTGGACTGGGTTTTTACCGTTGCCGGAAATACCGGTGCAGATTTTCCAATCCCCCTGACTGAGTTCTCAAACTTGCTTACAGGCGATTCGCCATTGCTGCGAAATCATCTTATTCGGCTTGCGGGCCTGTATCTCAACAGTGATACCATCCGGAGAAACCCGCCGTTGGTTAGGATTCTTCAAAATCAATCGCCCTTAAAAAACAATACCTACGAAGAGGCTGCCCTGCTTCAGCTCGGGCTTGCGGAGTTCATTCTATCCGGCAGTACTGCAGTTCCCGATCCGTTTATATCGGGTATAGAATTTTTAAGCAGACCCTTTCCCGGAAGTCTGCACAAACCGTCTGCCTACCACACAGTTACCGAAGCCTTTACCCCGCTGATGCTTAGAATAGTCAGTGAGAAAAAAATTAATCAGAACCAGCTCCAGGTTGTCACAAAGCTTCTTGATCATCAGAGCACCTATGTAAAGCTATTAGGCACTGATATTCTGCTCACCGCGGAACGGACGGGCTACTCACTTGAATCCTGCCAGAACAAAATGAGAGCCACCCTGCAGGACAATCCAGCCACAAGCAACCCCTTTGCCAGTGGAAAAGACATTTCCGAGGAGGACAGGAAGTTCCGAATCAACTTCGGATCTCTCAAATCCTTTATTCAGGAAGAAAAAGGTGAAGATGGAAAGGACGGCGGATTTTTCAACCTCGACGGACTGACAGGCCTCTTAGAAGCCTGTCAACCTCCAAACGTCGCCTACAGACTGGCAAAAGCATTGAGAGAGGAGGCTGAAAAAAAGGAAGACCATGAACTCCTTGGTTTTCTTGCTGGATTCAAAGAAGAAAACAGCGTTCTGGCAGACCTTAAAGCTCCCGAAGCGCCTCCAGACATAAAAGGGCTGACCACCTTTACCATGAAAAGCACCCTTGATTTACCCGGGCAAAAAGACCCGGCAGCAGCAGAACCGCTTATTCCGGCAGAACCGGAAAAGCCGGAACAGCCCCCGGTATCACCACGCCAGCCGGGGCCCTTAAGTCTGTCGGAGGTGGTATCTCTTTTTAAACAGAGCACCGCCGGAAGTTCCGCATTGGAAGAGTCCCTGGAGAAAGCCCGGGCTCTATCTGCAGAGAAAGCTGAACAAATGAGCAGCCCGGAACCGGGAAAAGACCCCAGCCGGAAGCACCAGATGATACGGGAAATTTTTGAAGGCCCGGACCCCAGAAAATTACGGGCTGCAGAATCTACCGGCCAGATAGGAACCATACTCAACCGGCTGAAGAGCGAACCTGCAGGCAGGGAACCGATAGTTTTTGATAAAACCGGCCCGGAAGAAACCGCCGATTATTTCGCCTGCTATCTGCTGCGTTGCTCCCTGGACAATGAACGTAAGCACCGCTCGGGAATATACTTCAATGCAGTCAGAATAATAGAACTGATTCACAGACAAGGCCTGGATAGAGAGAGTATAGAGCCCCTTATACGCTCAATTGCAGTGCATGAACTATTCCACACTTTTATGGAAACAGTGCTTGGCAACGATGCCTGCAGCCACATGCATGCGGACAAGGCCGGATACTTCTGCCGGCTTGAAGAAGCTGCAGCCAACAGAATGGCCTATGAGTGGCTGATGGAGCAGGAACTGCCGGATGAAACCTTGCAACCCATTCTGGATACAGTCTTCAGGGCAAATGACAGCGCTGCAGGACCAGGGATTCCCGGGTACGGCGAATATCACCTTATTGACGGCGACGCCCCGCTGTATGTACCCAGGATAATACGCAATAACCTGACCGGTGAACATGATCCCGGAGAATACCGCGTCTTCCGGCTGACAAATGAACTGAACATGGAGTTTGCCGCGGAGAAGATGCAGTACGGCGCGATATGGCGTGGGATGACAGCCGGGATTGAGCAGGAAGCGGCGGCGTTCTGGTTTGATGTGAATGTATAGAAGTTTTCAAAACCTTTCAGGGAGTCGAAATGGCATCCCCTGACTCCGCCGTTGTCAGGGCACTACACCCATCCTTCACCTTCCGGGCAGGGGAGTGTAATTTCACCCTGCTCTTCAAGCTTCTGCAAAATCTGAAGTATGCGATCCTGAGCCTCCCGAACCTTCGTAACCGCAACAGGACCCATATACACCATTTCTTCCTGAAGGACGGCGGCTGCTCTCTGCGAGATATTCCTGTAGAACTTTTCAACAACCTCTTCGTCGGCCCCTTTTAAAGCAAGAGCGAGATCTTCAATGGCTAGCTCCCGCAGCAGCTTCTGCATATCGCGATCATTCAGCAGCAGAACATCATTAAACACAGTCATCTTTGCCAGAAGATTCTGCACGTCCTCATCGGAAAATCGATCACGAATAAGTGCCGCCATCCCCACACGGCTGCGGGGAAAGAGTTTTTCTGCATAGGTAATTTCTGTATCCTCACCGGTAAATTCAAAAACCGGTAATTCCCGGCCGAAGATCTCTCCGGCGGCGGTCTGTATCCGGGCTCTTTCCGCATTCCTTAACTCAGAAAAAACTCTCTCCTGCTCCTGCTGCCGGCGGGCATAACTCTCCAGTAGAAAAAGGGAAAACTGCTCCAGTTTTTCCGCATCTGCAATCAGATGAAGATTCTCCAATGCGGGTGTTTTTTCCGCATCACGTTTATCCTGTTCAATCTTATACGTATTAATCTGCATTTCTATACGCCTGAGGGAAGCCTCTTCTTCACCGTTAATACAAATTAGCTGGGCTTTCCTATCTCTTACCAGAGAGGGAAAAGAGGCTCCATGCTCTTCAATTTGCGCTGTTAAAAGTGCCGTTAGTTCTTTATCCTCTGCCATATGGCTTAAACGCCGCAGTGCTCCCGCATAGTCGGCTGCAGCAGTACAGTAATCCTGCAGATGGAGCAGGAGCTGAAAAGGCTGCTCACTGTTCCGCACACAATCCACCACCATATCCGCTATACCGGAAAATCCGGCTGTCCCTTCAGTCCTGCCGGAGATAATCTTAAAAAGATCCTCCGAAGCAGACGGGCTTTCCCCCTGATAGATAATCCGGATCATACTGGTGGTAATCATTTTGGCATGAAAGAGAGTATCTTTAAGTTGAGAGAAGATCCTGGCGAGCATATAGCCTAACAAATCTGAATCATCAGCACACTCGAGGATTATTTCGGGCAGGTTTATTAATGCATCGGGCAGCCCCTCTGTGGGGAACCACTGCAGAGCCAGCAAACCTTCCCTCCGTGTGACATCTGCCATTGAAATCAGAATATTGATGATAGAATCCTGTTCACTATTCAAACCAGAACCGTTCCTGGCGCCGCCCTCCATCGAAGCAGCCTCATCGGGACTGGAAAACAGGTTGAGCATTGAAGGCTTCCGGCAGAGCTCTTCGATTACCATCCGGTTTATCCCTTTCGCAACCATCTGCGCCCCATCGGCAACAATCTCCTGATACTCATTCAGTCGCCGTTCCAGGCTGGAAAAATATCGGTCCATACCTGAATCGAGAAGGTCCGGGGGTGTCCCGTCCACTACCAGCCGGAAAAAAGCGGTTAACAGCGGCGGCAGTTGCTCCAGAACATCCTCCAAAGCAAGTAAGCCCTCCCTTCGAGCTCTATTCTGAAGCTCAAACAGTATGCCGGTCAGCTCCTCAAGCGGTGGCAGCTCAAGGAGGGTGAGTTTCCCCTGTACAGGCAGAGCCTGCATCTGCTCTATCCATTCTACAGAAAAGCGGGGTGATAGTTCTGCCAGGAGAGAAAGGAAACCAGCCTGCAGGTCTGATTCTGTTCCCTCTTCTATACTGAAGAGTTCGTGATTCAGGCTGCTGATATCCAACCCGCCCTCACCGTTTTCGTTAAGCCATTCAAATAGAGCCGTAGAGGCGGAACTGTAGCGGCGATAAAAATCGAGAAGAGCCTCAAGCTCACGAAGCCTTAGCCTGCGCTCCCGCCGTGATCCCCGTCGGGAAAATATTTCGCCGAAAATATCCTTCAGCCTGGTGCAGCTGTCAGTGTCACTCACTGCATACTGTGGAACAAGGTCGCCGAACCAGGAAAAGATTTCATTATTATCCGGCGCCCCGTTTGTATGAAAAAACTGAGCAATTTCGCTCATCTTTTTCTCAAGAACGCCAATATCAAGATCCGGATTCTTTAATGCTTTAATACTTTCCTTCACATCTGTTATATTCATATAATCTTCTCCTGATATATTGCGTCTCCCCACGGCAGCTTTGGTTCCGTACTCCGGCATATATTTCAGTCAGTGGGAAAAAGATTGATTAAAAAAATTTATTCTCTATTTACACGCAGAACTGCCATTTGCAGCTCGACGAATTACCGACAGCTCCAGTCATGTTCTGAACGTGTCAGGTTAAGCTACTCCGCATTCCGCACCAGCCGCAGGCCTATTGTGGTGGACCGCTCTCCCGGTTCTTTATCGTACCTGTTATATACATCACAATAGGAGGCACTCTGATTATAATCCCCGCCTCGAAGTACCCGGCTGTCACCGGAATAGGGCCCCTGAGGATCCGAAGCGGTGGAAGAAGTATATTCTCCATATCGATCCCAGCACCACTCCCAGACATTACCGCTCATATCATAGAGCCCCAAGCCGTTGGGCCTCTTCCGCCCCACGGGTTGAAGCTGTTCGTGACTATTATTTTTATACCAACCGACAATGCCTAAATCACTGCTGCCGGAGTAATTTACATCATCCTTCAACGCACCGCCCCTGGCAGCATATTCCCATTCAGCTTCTGTTGGCAGCCGGTAACCGTTTTTATCTTTATCCCAATGCACATAACTGCCATTGACGGTATACACAGGTTCCAGCCCTTCCTGATTACTCAGTTTATTGCAGAATTCAAGAGCATCAATCCAGGAAATATAGGTGGCAGGCTTTTCACGGTCTGCTTCGCTCACCGAGCCATACCTTCCCAATACTTCATGCTGTAGGCCTTTTGTAAGTTCGTATTTGGCCATTATAAAAGAAGAAACATATACACTATGCTCCGGTTTTTCATCCGCAGATCCCCGGGGGTCCCCCATCTTGAAGAACCCTCCCTGCACATACACAAAGGGAGTTTCCAATTGGACACTTCTATTTGATCCTCCGGGAACCTGTACAACCCGGGTGCCTCCGGGAGTCTTTCCGTTTTTTGTCTTTAACAGCAGTGGATACTGTCCCTCCAGAAACAGATTGGTACTGAAGGGGGTCGTACCAAGTAAGGCACCTTTATAATAGACATCAAGCTGAGTATCACTGCACCAGAATCGTATATTGGAAAACCGGTTTAGCGGCTCTTTCCGCTGATCAATACCTCCAAAGGTGCTGATAATTGTAGAGGCGTTATCCTGAACAACAATGCTGTTGTTATCCAGCAGATCAATTATTCGTACAGATTTTACCTGCAGATCATACATGGAAACAGAACCGGAATACTCAGTCCGGTGATCGTAGGCATATTCTATCCTGCCCGACAGGGCAGAGCTTTTAATTGCAGTATCAATAATCTGATACGCAGTACGCAGGTCTTCCGCTTCGGCCAACGAGACTGAAAGAACAGTTTTAAAGGGCACCGAGCGCTCGAGCGATTCAACACAGAATGCCCACTCTTTGGTATCCCGGTTAAAATCATAGGGTGTCAGATTTACTTCGCTGCCGGAAAGGGTCCAGCGTTTTGTCTCCAGAGAACGGACAGCCTCTGACAGACGGCGCTTCAGGTCTGCAAGCTGTTCCTCCAGGCTTTTATCATGGGAAACACGGCGACTGGATAGCTCACTACGCTCCTGGGTAGTGAGGTTGTTTTTCAGCTTCCCGATGCGTTCATTAAACTCCGCATCACTCTCCCAGGGGTCCATTTCAATGGTATCAACAGCTTCTTTTTTCAGCTGATAAGTAGAAGATATTTCACGGGATATTGCAGACCAGGCCGAATTGAAGGAGCGTTCAATATCCTTAATCGCCTCCTCCAGGGAATGGATGTTATCCAGAAGCAGATCAGGATCTTCTCCCGCCTGCTTCAGGGATTCCATCTCCTTCCGCTTCTGCTCAGCTTCCGCGAGAAGATTCGCCTGCTGAGACCTTTCCTCTTCCAGGGCCCGGGTTCTGGCAGCCTCTTCTTTAGCCCGCTGCTCCGCCTCAAGCTTCTGCCGTGCTTCTTCCTGCTGCAGCTGTTCAGCCTCAAGACGGGCGGCTTCCAGTTTTGCAGCCTGGGCATTCTGCTCGAGCTCAAGCTTTCTGCGTTCAGAATCCGAGACAGCAGAATTGCGTGCCCTGGTAAGTCGTTCAATCTCACCGTTGATCGTAACAAGCTCTGCGGAAACCGCCTCTTTACGGGCAGCTATGCGGGAGAGGATCAGGGCGGAATCTGCAAAATAGAAGGGAGTAATCAGGGATGACGAAGTCCAGGGAGTCTGTTTCCCGTCTGTCTTTTCAATCACTTCAGCCCGGACATCCCGCAGCAGAACCTCCACATCGATTTCCGGTTCTTCAATGTGTTTCAGCAGAGCTTCAGTAAACACTCCGTTGGAACCTTCCCCATCTGCAGCTGTTTTACCCGGCGCCGTGGCATAGGCAATCAGAGACCCCGAAGGAGCTTCCACCATTCGGAGTCCCCGGCTGGAACTGCGGAAAGATGCGGCAAAGGGATTATCCCTGCATGCATCCAGAAATATCAGATTGGCGCCGTTCCCGGCTCCCTCCATACTCTCCAGTATCTGACCTGCGTTATAGGCATGAAACTTGATTTCCTCTTCCGATTCTATCCCGGGGCCCAGGGGAATAAGATAGTTGTAGCCGTCCACCTGAACCGCATGGCCGGCGTAGAAAAAAAGCCCCACGCCTTTATTTTTTTCCAGATCCGCCGCAAAGCGCCGTACAGAAGACTCCATTTCGGAAAGGCTTACATCCGTTTTCAGGGTAACATCAAATCCGAGGGTGGAGAGCCGTTCCGCCATTGCGGAGGCATCATTCACCGGGTTTTTCAGGGGGGAAGATGCATAGTTTGAGTTGCCGATTATCAGGGCGGTTCGAGATTGGGTGTCATCTCCAAATATCGGACAGAAAATAAAAACAGTCAGCAGAAACAGTATTACAAAACGTTGCATTCAATCCTCTCACCAGTGTTGATTTTCCGGATAGATACTTTTGATGGTACTACTTTATTATTGGCGGATTATCCGGACTGCTGCAAACTTTTTAAATGATTATTGCGGCAAACTGATCACTTTGTTCCAGTCACGGTGATGCGAATTCAGCGCTACGCATATCTCTATTGCTTTACTATCGCGGTGGCTAAACAGAAAGAACTTGCACCTCATACAATTTTTACCGCCCGGAAGCTGAAAACTCCTGCAGCGTTGATTCTATCTTTTTATTTATCCGCCAGGTTATCCACGAATGAATCAGGGCGGAAATCTCGTTTATATGTTTATCAGAAATCCCCGAACTTGCGGATAAATGGGTATGAACACAGATGTTTTTACGGCGCCACAGTTCATTCCGCAAAACCTCACCGGGAGCAGGCAGTTTTTCCGCCATACAGGGAACCAGTTTCGCAAGATTCGCCACCTGACCATAAGGCAGACACACCAGGACATCGTCCCGGCAGAGCCAGCGTTCCAGGTTTCTATGATGACAGCAGTTGTTTAAAACATTTGCCCCGGGTATTTCCTGCGGCTCATCGGAGCAGTCTGCCACAGTTTCAATTTTTACCGGCCCTTCATTGTGATTCCCGGTAGTTGCATACCCGTAGAGTTCCACAAAGCTTATTTCCTCCGCCATCTCCTTCGGTATTTCCAGCTTGCGGAAGTTTCTGTGGTAAGAATATCCGGGAACATCCTTCATATCCGCCAGAGGATGGTGCAGCCCCGTCCGGTGCCACCAGGCAGCACCGTCTTCGAGGTATTCATAGATATCAATAATCCTGTTACCAAGGTTAATCAGGGGATCCGGCCAGTTGGCATCGAGGCCGAGGAAGATAACCCCCGCCCCGGAAGGCGCCGCGCCCTGCCAGCCGCGAAAGAGATTCTGCAGACATGGATCGGAATGTACTTTCATAGACGAACTCCGGATAATCGAACCATTTGCTTCTATTTTCGCGAAAAGACAGGGGTAGAGATATAGGAGAATCTCACAATTTGACTGTGAGATTCTCACAAAAACAAAGACAGACAGAACCTTAGTGGAGTGAGGACGACTGACAACACTCACCTGATAAATGCGGTGGTTGAGCGGAGCCAAAACCGCATCCCCGCAGCGAAACAGGTGGTTGAGCGAAGTCGAAACCGCATCCCCGCAGCGAAACAGGTGGTTTCGACTACGCTCAACCACCGCAGACATAAGGGAATTTGCTTTGTAGCTACACGACT
Organism: Marispirochaeta sp.; assembly: GCA_963676835.2. Classification (GTDB taxonomy): domain Bacteria; phylum Spirochaetota; class Spirochaetia; order JC444; family Marispirochaetaceae; genus Marispirochaeta. Next base: position 1,125,098 of record CAXXFF010000002.1, on the reverse strand, counting down.
CCGCCAACTGCTTAAAAAATGCTGTCTGAAGCAAAGATGCCAGACAGAAAAGACAGTTACTCAATCACAAGTTCAACATCAAAATCCAGACAAGTCCCGCCAATCCGGTCATCCATGCGGTAACCATCACTGCTTCCACGAACAGCACTGGCCATTTTCCATGAAATTACAATTTTCAAAGCCTCCGATGAAGGATCAAAACCACTGATATCAACCGGAGTCGTGGGAACCAGCAGAGCACCATCTACATCAATCGTTGACTCTGTTACTTCGTCCTGTGCCTCATTGCTGTTTGAAAAAAGACGTTTAATAAAATTGAACTCATCTGTGGCTATTGAGAAATCGGATGCTGTTAAAGTCCCGTCAACAATGTCGTATTGAATTTCACGTTCCGCAAGAAATGGCTCCGAAAGAAACTGCTCATCCACAAAGAAAATACTGTTAGCATCTATACCACTGTAATTTTCAGCCAGCTCCAGGTAGTATTGATATTCTTCATAGGTGTATTGGCCACCATTGTCACCGTCATTCCACAGTGCCTCAATTTCTTCAGGAGTATATATCCAGGAAGAGCCGGAACCATCGCTGTGAGAGACCCCGGTACGCTCACCATTAATAATAAACGATATAGTTCCATCCCCAATATCAAGTCTCGCAAGATTGATATTAGTGTTTCCGTCACTTTTATAGCTGGCAACATTCGTATCCCAGTCTTCATTCAACCCGGCTCCAAGTTGAGTAGCAACCCGTGAATAAGGCCGAAAAACAACAGACTCCTGAAGATCACCAAGGTCATATTCCAAAGACCCTTCTCCCGGAGCAGAATTCCCGACTTTATATTTCTGAGAACAGATCGTGTCCAAATCGTCAATCCCGGAGATAGACCAGAACTCTACATCAGAACTTCTGAAGTAAACCCGGTCATCGGAACTGCCGATATCCTGAGCAAAACCGGACAGAATCGATGATACAGACGCCGAAAGATTCAAATCTTCGTTACTCAGACTAATACTGGAATCTGTGGTTCCCGCATCACTCCAGAGATCTGTACTGGTATCTCCTCCCCCGGCACCGCCGCCGGCACAGGAAAACCCGGACAAAACCAGTACTGCAACTGCAAAAAACAGTAGTATTCTCTTCATACAACCTCCAAATAAAGCATTTCATTTTATTTTTGGTTATTTCATGTTTAAAAAACATAGGAGAACCTCACAATTTGACTGTGAGATTCTCACAAGCGCCATGGCTAACACGCCGGATTTACCGAATTACTTGACAGCAAACACAAGGGGAACCATAATTACACCATATAGGTTCCAATGTCAAAATTATAGGAGCCAAATATGGCAAACATCACCCTGAAAAACATCCCCGATCCCATCTACACAGCTCTGAAACAGTCCGCAGAAAAAGACCACCGCAGCCTGAACAGTCAGATTATCTATTATATAGAAAAAGGAATCGGACATAGTCAGACAAACCGGGAAACAGTACTGGAGACTGCCCGATCCTACCGGGCACGAACAGCCGAATTACCCCTTACAGAAGAACTGCTGAACGAAGCTAAAAACAGCGGCCGCAAATGATTGTTGTCGATACAAATGTTATCTCCTATCTGTTTTTGTCATCTCCATTCAGCACAGCAGTTGAAACTCTTTATTTGCAGGATAGTGAATGGGCGGCCCCTATGCTCTGGCAGAGTGAGTTCAGAAATGTGCTTACCCTGTATGTACGAAAAGGTATTCTCACAACGGACGAGACAATCGACATCTTTAATAAAGCTGCTCAATTAGTGAAGGGAAGAGAGTTTCAGCCGGTACCAGGCAATGTTTTGAGACTATCAGCGGAAAGCGGCTGTTCTGCCTATGACTGCGAGTTTGTGGATACCGCCGCAGGACTTGGAGTACCGCTCTATACTGCAGACCGCAAATTGCTGAAGGCTTTTCCCGACATAACCCGCAGCATTACCGGCCCGTAAGCAGGGCTTTTTTTCAATAATTAAAACAGCGAATAGACCCAAAAACGTCCTTCTCCTGCTCCATATTCCCCTGACGAAACCATTGACAACAGACCAGCCAACCAGTAACTTTAACATATGAGACAAATAGGTATTTTCGAAGCAAAAACCCGTCTCTCAAAAATCTGTGATGATGTTGCCCGCAATGGCGAAACCGTAATGGTTACCAGGAAAGGCAAACCGCTGGTTCGAATTGTGCCTGTTCAACAGGAAAACATACCCGCATCAGAAGTCTGGGAGGCCTGGGAAACATACACCGCCTCACAAGAAGATTGCGAAGAAATACAGCTCCCCGAAAGAACACAAAACCCTTACCTTAATCCGTTTGATGAATCAGACACATGAAATATCTGCTTGATACATCGGTCTACAGCCAGCCACTCAAACGCAGGCCCCTGGACAGTGTTATTGAAAAATGGAAAAACACAGGTGATACCGCCTGTTGTATTTCAGTTTTCTGCGAGATGGAAGTGCTGCAGGGAATACAGATAGTAGACAGTAAGCGTCTTAAGTCAAAGTATGAACTTATACTGAAAGACCGCATCCCTATTCTGGACTTCTCTCTTCCCGAAGCACAGATTTTTGCTGAAATACAGGCGGATTCCATCCGGTCAGGCAGAACCCGTCCGGTAATCGACCTCTGCATCGCCGCTACCGCACTGAGCCAGGGATGCATTCTGGCTACCCTGAATCATAAGGACTTTTCCGGTATCCCCGGACTCCGTGTTGAAAACTGGGAAATTTAATCATTATTGCGAAGAAAAATCAGTGCAACTTAAAAATCCACCTTTTTAAAATAGTGGTTGAGCCTGGTAAAAACCACCCCGAACCCAGCGGTACACCCCGAAAGCAATACCCACGGCAATGGATTTATCCACAAGGTTGGTAATCAGCCGGGCAAGGAATGCGCTGGAGAAGATATCCCTTCCGGCGGCAGCAAGGCCCATGACTATAAAATCCACAGGGGAACCGGTTACTCCGCCGAAAACATAAACAGCAATAACAGCCCCGAGAAGGGAGTTTGCCAGGGTTACGGCGGCGGCGGTAATCAGAAAATAGGTGAAGCTGGAAAAATACCCTTTTTTCGCGGCAACACCTACGATGAATCCGGTAGCGGCATTACAGAGCCCCCACTGCCAGTAAAGGCCCCCGAAATCGAGGTCAATCTCCATAAATAGATTGGTAATAATCCCGGTAGCCACACCGGGGAAAATACCGAACAGGGCAGCAGTTATGGCAGTAAAAATAGAGTCCAGGAAAAAGGGCAGGGAAAGTCCCACGTTGAGGCGCTGCAGCATGACATTGAAAAAAGCGGCCGGTATGATTACCAGGAAAGGAAGGTATCTGCTGGAAAGAATATAATTCCGCAGCCGGTTCAGCCAGGTATTCCGGATTATTTTGTCTTGCACACTCCACCCCTGAGCTATTAAAGTAACGGTACCACTATAGTATATGGATCGAAAATTGTGCAGACTATCTTAAAGTCACTGGGCATTACTTTCTCAATAGGAGCACTGCTTTTCATCGCATGGAACCTGAACGAATCCCGACTTTCCATTAACCGATCCCAGAATGCAGTGCTCAACAGCCAGATTGCCTGGAGTGAAGAGCAAGCGCTCTATATCTTTGCCGGAGAGGACTCTTCCGATTTCCGCAGGCAGATAATGAAGACAAACGAAGCAATTAAAGAACTGGGAAATATACGGATCGTCACCCTTTTGAGTCTCTGGAACAATAATACAGCAGATACTCTACACAGTATTCAGGAATCCAGGCAGCAGATTGAAACCTGGTATTCTCTCAAGTTGGATGAAATACCCTATCCACGAGATAGTGCCCGGACACTTACCGAAAACCTTAATCAACTTGCGGCGGAGTTCAACTCTTTTATTATTCAGCAGTCCCGCTATTTTCAGAACCTCAATCTGTTTATATCAGCCCTTCTTTTTACCAGCGTATTTTTTGTTTTTACCTACTCCCGCCGCAACAGGCAGCTTCTGGTTGCAGAAAAACGGGCGCACCAGCTTTCCCGATATCTGATCAGTGACTATGAGAAACGGATGCACTCAATTGCCCTGGATCTTCATGATGATATTGCCCAGAAGCTTTATCTCCTGCGCATGGAGGAGAACCGCCAGAACAGGGAAACTCATCTGGATTCCGCCATCGAAAAAATACGAAGGCTCAGCTATGATATCCGTCCGGGAAAAGCAGCATCACTGCCCCTTGGCAAGGGGATTCAAAGTCTCCTCTCGGATCTTGCAGGAGAGGCAGGCTGGAAAGCTGACTACTCCGAGACAGGCATCCGCAACATGGAACTTCCCTATGACCTGAGGATTCATCTATACAGAATTGTTCAGGAAGCTCTGCAGAATATCCGTAAACACGCACGGGCATCGGCTGTGGAACTTCGCATCCTGCTCTCCTTTCCTCACCTGAAAATCAGCATACGTGACAATGGCACCGGTTTTGATACAGAAAAGGAGAAAGAGAGTACTGGACGCGGCATGGGACTCAGGGGAATGCAGGAAAGGGCAGCCATTCTCGGAGGCCATATTTCCATCAGCAGCAAACAGGGCAGGGGAACAACAGTAGAATTCTTACTGAGTATTCAGGATTACATAAAGGAATAATAAAATGGAAAGAGTCAGCGTCCTTATAATTGAAGACCACAGTGCGGTACGGGAGGGAATCAAATCCATTCTCAGAGCCAGCAACCGGTTTATTGTGGTTGCAGAAACGGGGAGTACAGAAAAAGCATCAGGCCTCATGGAGCACCATCAGCCCGACATCTGCCTTCTGGATATATCCCTGGGCGAAGAATCAGGACTGGATCTGCTGCCCCAGCTGAAAACAATATCCCCCCGCAGCAAGGTTGCTGTTCACTCCATGTTTGCCCGGCTCGACTATTTCCAGCAGGCCCTGCAACAGGGTGCAAGCGGATACTTCACCAAACAATCCTCACCGGAAGTACTGATTGCGGGATTGGAGCTGATCAACAGGGGAGAATATTTTTTTGACCGCCATATTACAGAACTGCTGATGCCGGAATACATCTGCAGACCGGCTAATATTATCGAAACCCGGCACGACGACTACGATTCCTTAAGCCACCGGGAGCAGGAAGTTTTCCGCCTGCTGGCAGAAGGACACTCAAACCGAACCATCGCCTCATCGCTGTTTATCAGCCACCGCACTGTAGAAAATTACAAGTCATCCATTTTAAAAAAACTTGCCCTGGACAATAACGCGGAACTGGTACGTTACGCCCAGAGCATCGGGATAATACAGAGTGGAACCTGATGGAAACCTCTAAACCTTAAACTTCCCGAACTCCGCATTCAGCACATCAACAATTTTGGCAAGCTCAGTAGTAATGTCCACAATCCCCTGCACCGCATGCCTGATATCCTCGGACTCGCTGTTAATCTTACCCATATCATCCGCAACTTCACCGGAGACTGTTCGAACCCCCTCGGCGGACTCCATCATGGTCTGCACGCCGGAACGTATTTCGCCGGAGCCGTCACGAATCTGAATTGTCGCGTTATTGATCTCCTGCGAAGCCTCAAGAACCTGACTGCCCCCGGTATTCAGCTCGGAAATGGAATACTCAATCTCCTGAAAGGCATTTACCGTGGAGTCAATCTCGTCGTTTATACGAGAAAAAATCTGATCAACATCCTGCACATTCTGCCCCGTGGCAGAAACACCTTCCGCAACCTGCTTTACCAGATTGGCAATTCTTGTAGAGGAGTCTCCGGCATTCTCTGCCAGCTTGCGGATCTCTTCTGCCACAACTGCAAATCCCTTTCCAGACTCTCCGGCATGAGCTGCTTCAATGGCAGCGTTCATTGAGAGCATATTGGTCTGATCCGCAATGGATCCTATTATTGTGGCCATTTCGTTGATCTCGTCCATGGTTGCCACAACCTTGGCGAAATCACTCTTTGTATTCTCCAGCTGGTTGCGGCCGTCGGTCATGGTCTTTGACAGATGAGAAATGGATTCCCGTTTGGTGCGGGTAATGCTGTCCACACTGGCAAGGGATGCGATCATTTCGTTGATGGCAGCAGTTGATTCCTCAACCATGGCGGCCTGGTTTTCGATCTGATTATCAAAGGTTGTAACATTTGCATGAATCTGCTCCACAGCTGTAGCCGAACCAGCGACGATCTCATTCAAGCTGTTAAGCTGAACCCGGACTCTTTCAATATTCTGGACAATACTTTCCACGGACCTGCTGGTGTTCCCGGTGGTGCTACTCAGAGAGTCCTCTATCTGCATAGTACTCTCCACAATCTGCCGGGTTTCCAGCACTATCTTGCGCATATTCCCGATAAAATCGTTAAATCTGGCAGCAACTGTGCCGATTTCATCCCGAGAGCGCAGGTTAATCTTTGCGGCCAGATCAGCTTCCCCGGTTGCTATTCTGGTGAAAATATCCGCCATATTGCGCAGCGGGCGGACAAACCTGCGCAAAACAAAATAGAGAACCAACAGTGCCAGTATAAAAAACAGGCCGAACATAAGAATCTGCCCTATCCACAGACTGGCCATTTTGCCTGTCAAAGTTTTTACAAACTGCTCGTTCTGCGCCTGGATTGCATATACATATTCTCCAACACCGACAAACAGCTGATACCCGTCAAAGCTAATGGGAAAATAGTAGCCCACCTTCGGTTCCACCTGATTGCTCAGCGGATTATTCCAGTAGTAAGTGGTAAAGTCACCGCCCCTTTTTGCGGCCTCGATCATATCCCGGACCAGGTAACTTCCCTGCTCATCCTGAACATCATACAAATTGGTTTCCAGTTCGGTTTCCGGAGCCGGACGGTAGGAAAGGCGAAGCCCGTCATAACTGTATGCGAAAAAATAACCGTTATCCCCAAAACTGCCGTCACGTATCAGTTTGCGGACCATAAACATTTTAGCTTCCCGATCCATCCCGGCAGTGCCTTCAGCAAGGAACCCGTTCAGAATTGACTGCATGATTTCAGCCTGGCTTTTAATTGAGGCCTTCCGCTCTTTCATCATGGACTCATAGTTTCTGGTTTGTATCAGATCGCTCACCATATTGGTAGTAAAATGCATGGTAAAAACGGTTATTCCGAACAGTACGATATAAGAGAATGCGACTATAAAGAATATCTTCCAGAGAAACGAAATTTTCATATCTTCACCCTGAATTCCAGTGTAGTAAAAAAAAATAAAAAATCAAAAAAATTTCTTAGCGACCTGTTCTCCGGTGTTTGCCGGTCCTCCGGTCAAAAGAGCGTAAAGAGCTCTTTTCCCCCGGTTTTTTGTGCCTGATTTTTCCGTCAGGCTGCGTTAATAGATAAAGAGCACCTCTTAAAACTGGTGTTTCTACCATAGTCAAGGAGGATAACTGCATGATTAACACTCTTGATATTTCAACACGTCTGCCGGATGTTTCAGACTTCAAATCTGCCGGAGACTTTGACAGTTACGGCCGGGTTGCATGGCTGAGAGGAGGATACTACTGGTTCGGGGGGCTCCACAGTTCTCACCCCACCACTACCGAATGGGGCATGTACTGGGCAGTTAAAGGATCAGTGCTGTTTCTCTCTCCCAGGGGAGCCGGATTCGGTTGGGAGAACGGCATCAACCAGAATCTGCTCAGCTTTCTGCAGAAAAATATCGGTACGAGATTCTCTATTGGCAGGGTCATAAAGTAAAGGGCAGCTCTAAAAACGTGGTATTTTTGCCATAGGCAAGGAGGATAGATTTTGTAGCGCCCGCAAACTCTTATTGCAACAAGAGTTGAGGACCGCGGGAAATCTTGACGACGCAGGATATGGAGAAAAGAGTAGTTTTTAGAGCTGCCCATATCATGTTTCCGTACGGAATCGAAGTTCCCTAATGGAATTTTTACTCTGCTTATCATAGAATGACCTTCGATTGCCCGGCAGGATCACCGGATCAACAGTTATTAAAACAGGATTAAAGCAATGTTGAAGAATCTGACAAAAGCTCTCTGTACCGTATCTCTAATTCTGCTCATTATAAGCGCCTGTGAATCTCCTGATGCGGCAACCACTCCCACGACAGCCCCGGAGGCTCCTTCCGGAGTTACTGCTACCCGTCTTTCAGATACCAGCTGTAGGGTTGTATGGACAGATAATTCCTACTGCGAAGATGAATTTATAATTGAATACAGTCTCAGCAGCACATTCAGTCCCTCTTCAACCACTAGTACTGCAGAAAATGAAGTAAGTCTTGATCTTACAGGGCTCAATTCGAATGCAACCTATTATGTAAGGGTATATGCATCTAACAGCACCGGTGCATCTGATTATTCGGCAAGCGCAGAGATCGACCTTTCTGCCGATCCATCAGTACTGCCTGCCGCCCCTTCAGATCCTGTCCTAACCTCGGTAATTGCATGGGGTTCAGCTGAAACTTCAGGAACAACCACAGCACTATTGAACCCATTCATTCATTTCTCATGGACCGATAATTCAAACAATGAAGAAGGATTTTTTATTCAACGTTCTGAGTTTGCCGATTTCAGCACAACTGTAACAACCTTTACCACCGCTGCAGGTGAAACAAGCTATACAGATACAGACAACACAATCAGTGGAGACAGCCACTACTACTATCGTGTGCGTGCCAATAATTCAGCAGGATATTCAAGCTACTCAAATATAGTAGAGCTTGACCTTTCAACTGCGCCAAAAATAACCATAAACTTTACCGATGGCACCGAGTGGGGCGAACGTGGTGCTACAGACGGCGAAACAGGATCCATACACGGCGACAAAATTTATACGGTTTGGATGGAGGACGGTTCAGACTTTTTCAGCAACATATATATCTGTAATCACGTCAATACCCAGGATCTGACCGGAACGCTCCTGCCATTCTGGGAAACAAACAGACGGGGCAGTACTGTACAGGATATTGACGAGATTGATGCCGTAAGTGGAGCAACCCAAAAAACCGGAGACTTTGCCATCGATATATACCTTGATGGTTCTCCGGAAGTTTTTGATGTCTATTTTGAAATTGACCACTCCTTTGATGAAAATGACTGGTTCACCAGTGATTCCCGTAATCAACCAGCACTGCTGTACAAGATAGCAGATATTGACCTAACCAGCAGTAGTGGAAGTACATTTCCATCAAACTGCATCGGCTGGACTCCCGATGAGTATACTAACAGCTATGACCTCGGCGAAAATAAAATTCCCGGGATGAATGTTAATATCGGAAACCTGCAAAGCGAACTGGGCTACATTACCCAGCATGCCGTCACTCCATCCACACCGGATACCATCGACTGGTCCAATCCTGAAGAGTACCCTGCCACCGACCTCGTCGCTGGTCTGCAGGTAACCCTGCATTAATTAGTTGATTCTTATCCGTGGAGCCGTTGCAATGCAACGGCTCCACGGATAGATTATACTCTTAGAATGATAACTGATTTCCTTACCCGGGAAGAGCGGGAGCGGGGCTCCCGGCTTATGCTGGGACATGCACTATTCAACGGCCTCGGATACGGATTCCTTGCGGAAACCATCATTTATCTGCTGGCGCTGCAGTTCAATCCCACCAACACCGAGCTGGGCTTTATTTCTTCCGCCGTTCATATTGCAGGGCTGGTGGTGCTGATCCTTCCCCGTATAAGCAATGAAATCAACCTGAACAAGATGTTTTACGCATCCTGGATGTTCCGGGGAGCCGCCAGTCTTTTCTATTTTCTGGTTCTCTTCACCCGGGGGCAGACGGCTGTTGCAATCATCCTGGCAGTCTACGCGGTATTCTGTATTTTCCGTATAATAGGCGCCTCCATGGCGGAACCGGTACAGCAGATGCTGGTAACCACCGAAACAAGGGGACGCTTTGTCGCCCAGCTTTTTATCAGCAACCAGTCCGCCCGTCTGGTCAGCCAGCTGCTCAGCTACGGTCTTACCTCCTTCGCCTATTTCAACAACCTCAACGGTCTGCTGATTCTTATCGGCCTGGGTATATTCGCCAATACCATTGCAGCCCTCTTTTTAATGAAGATACCTTTCAGAGAAAAGAGCCGCTACCAGAAGGGAAACAGCCTTATCAAGGTTTTTGCCCGGGCGGTAAAAAACAGGGAACAGATTCTGGTTATTCTTATCCGCTGCTTCAGCCTCTCTGCGGCGGTTCTTATCGGTTTTGCTGTTCCTTTTCTGCGGGTGGTTGCCGATTACCCCCAGAACATGGTTTTTCTCTTCTCCGTGGTGGGAACCTTCGGCATGATGGTAAGCGGCCTTTTTCTGCGCCCCATTATGGACAGCATAGGCTCAAAGCCCCTGCTTTTGGCAGCATTTATCGGCCAGGGCATTACCTTCCTGCTCTGGGGTATTCTGAACAATTCTCCCCTGGGAGTTTTTCTTCTCCTCGGTTTTGCAACAACTTTTCTGCAGGCCGCCACCTACCAGCTGGTTGCCCGGCTGGTGCTTAATGTGATTCCCTCCCACGACAAGATCAGCTTCATGTCGCTCCTCAACTTTCTCACTGCCCTCTTTGCCTTTCTCACCGGCCTCATTGGCGGTATCCTGATCGACCTGAATGAGAAGATATCCCTGCCTGTAGGCTCCTCGTATACCCTCACCTTTTTTGCCGGGGCCGCCTACTGCGGGCTTTCACTGATTCTGGTTCTTTCGGTGCGGGATTACGGCAGCCTGGGGATGAGAGAAACCGCGAACATTATCTTCTCTCCGAGAAACTTTAAAACCTTTATGGATATATACAACTTCCACCTTACCGATAACCCGGTAAAGCGGCAGACAATCCTCACCGCACTGAACTACGCGCCCACCCCCCACGCGGAACCCCAGTTGCGGCAGATACTGGACAACCCCATTGCCCCGGAAAAAGAGCAGATTCTTATATCCCTTTTTACCAATCCCCGCCCGGGACTGCTTCCCCTTATTATCAGGGAAGCGGAAAACCGAGAGTCACCCCAGCAGCAAAGTGCGATTTTTGCCCTGGGAGCCTATCCGGACAGTGCCGGAGTTGATGCTTTGAACCGGCTCTTTTCCAGCAAGGATCCCAGGATATCTGCAGCTGCTGCCAAGTCTCTGGCCCGGACAGGAAATCCATCAAACCCGGAGGAGCTCGAAAAAGTACTCAGCATTCCCGGTCACCCGACCCGGGCTATTCTCGATATTATGGTTGCTCTTTCGGTAGCCGGAGAACGGACACGGTACCTGAGCAGGCTGTTTCAGATTGTGCCTGCAGAACGTGGTGTATATCATCAGCAGAATATCCTCTCCCTGGCAGCAGCACTGGATGAATACAACCCCAGACTGGACTGGATCTACAGCAGGGAAAACGGTGAATCCGGTGCCGGTCTCAGACTGATAATGGAAGAAGCCCGCTCCTTCCAGCCCTTCTTCGATCAGGCGGAGCAGCTTAAGGAACTCTGTCTCCGGGCAGAACACGGAAAACTGGTAAGCTGGTGCAGCAGGGTTCTCAAGGAATTCGGCCTGAGTGACCTTCCGGAGGCCGTCTCTCTCAGCAGGGAACCTGCTGATTTACAGACGGTATCCACATCCCTTGCCCGGCTCTTCTTCACCTACCAGCTGCTCAACGGCTCACGGGATAAATAAAAATCCACCTTGCCTCACAATCACGGCCCTGATACAATCGGCCCATGCGTGAAACCAGGGTAAAACCGGCCTACTATCTTGTGCTTGTTGTCTATGCTCTCATTATCGGCGGTCTTCTCTACCGGGAATTCGGCGAAACCCGTCCGGTACGATATACCCTGGGAGAGATGAGCATTTCCGCCCGGCAGACAGCAGGGGTCGCAGGAGGTCTGCTGCCCGGAAAAGGTGCAGCCTACCGTTCGTTTACCCTCAAGTACCGCAGCTTTTCTCTGGATTTTCCCGAAAACGGCGCAGGAGTGCTGGTGCATGCCGACGGAAGTGAGTCTCAGGCCTCGATAACAAAAATTGACCGGACAAGCAGTACCATAAAAATTATTTTTCTGTCGGGGATAAGCTTTACCATAAACGAATCTGATACAGACAGTGCCGGCTACACCATGAGTGTCGACTTCAGCGCAGTGAAGGATGAGACCATCAGCGGTATTCGCCTGCCCTGGACAGGAGCGGAAGCCTCCGTCCATACCGGCCTTCCGATACTCAGGGCATCCCGTACCGGAAGTTCCGGAGGTGTGGCGTCCTTCAGTCCTTACACCCGGGTAACTGACTCTAGGGTTTCAATCCCCAGAAGAGCAGAGCCTCAGGAAGTACGCTTTCTCAATCCCAAAGATGATGAATCCCTTATCCGGGTCTGGTTCGATATACATCCCTTCCCCGGAAATAAAGATACCCTCGAGTCTGCCCTCGCCCGGCTGGCAGAAACAGCCTGGCAGGGATGGAACAAAGAGCGCTGGCTTGCAGCAGCGGGCTCCTGGGAATACGCCGCAGATGCCCCCGGAGAAGGGACCACCGCGTCTGCCATGCTGCTGGAATCCCTGTACCGGGGAACCTACCTGCAGACCAGAAACCGCCTTGCCGAAGGCAGTCCACGGCTTATAGACCGAACCAGCGCCCTCTATCTCGGTTCCGTGGTTGATCCGCTGAAATCCTTCGGCGATTCAGTCCGGAGCTTTACCATACAAACCATTTCTGCTGCGGTGGACGGCAGCCCCGATGTCTTTGCCGATCCGGAACTGCTGGAAATTTTCATCGCCTCCGGAACACCCGAAGCAACTGCAGCACTGAAGTCTCTGGAAGAGACCGCCGAGAAAGTCATCCTGGAAGAGCCCGCTGACGATAGGGCATTGATTCTTGCCTTGAATGCAGGAGAGTTCCTGCTGAACCGGGGAAGTACTGACAACCCTGCAATCAGATTTCTTATACGGGAAATTCTTCTGCCCAGAATCTGCCCCACCGGTGATGACAGCTACGGCATCCACCTGGCAGACGGAAGCGATACCCGGGTTAATGTCAAGGCAGGGAAACTGATGCATGAAAGCGAAGACTCCCTTACCCGCTCCATCGGATACGGGCTGCTCCTTTCTGCAGTCCGCTCCTCCGGTGAGTACGGCAGAATGCCTGCGGGCTACGAAATGACAGAGTTTGCCACCAGGGAATCTGCTTCGGTACTGGAGCCGGAAACCTTTGAGAATCTGTTGAGAATGTACCGGGAGTCATCCTATACACCCAGGGTTATCGACCTCGGTGCCGGCCGGGAGTGGATGTGGACCACCGCGGCAAATGTACGGTTTCAGCCGGGAAATACCTCGGTGCTTTCATTTCAGTTTCCCCAGGGCGGAATTCACCATTTTGCGGTGTTTAATGTTGAACCCTTCGACCAGATTCAGATGCATGGAATTCCATGGAAGAGTGATCCGGAGTTTCAGCGCTACAGCGACGGATGGGTCTACGATGTACGCAGCAAAACACTTTTCTTCAAAATACGCCACAGAGCCACCAGGCAGGAGATCCGCATAATACGGAATCTCCAGCCCGCAGCTTCAGAATAATCAGATTTTCTTCAACACTCCGCCGGCAAAGGTAAACCCGCCGCCGAAGGCTGTAAGGCCGAGAAGCTCAGTTTCCGGTTTCTCTTCAAGCAGCCGTTCCAGACAGAACGGAATGGTTGAAGAGGAGATATTCCCGATGCCGGAAATAAGACTGTAAACTTTGCTCTTATCCGCCCTGAGCTTCTGCCGTACCGCATCGATAATCCGCTGGTTTGCCTGATGGGGAACAACCAGATCGAGCTCGTCCGGACTGACTCCTGCAACCTTGCAGGCATCCTTGAGAATCTCTGCCATGGCGGAAACCGCCTTGCGGAAAACCTCTGGCCCTTCCATAAATACCGGTTCCGAGGGATCTTTCGGAATGCGCAGCAGTGATCCGTCTTCACCCTTTGCAGAGAGCACCGGCCGCTTAACTTCAAGTTTACCTATTGATCCGATCAGTCCTGATCCAACCACAAGGCTTGCACTGGCACCGTCGCCGAATACCGGGGCAGTGGAAGGATCTGCGGTATCTATACGGTCGGAAAGTACATCCGCCGTAAGCACCAGCACTTTCTCAGCCGGCCGCTGGGCCAGATAGTCATAGGCAATCTGCAAGCCGTAGACATAGCCTGAACAGGCGGCATTTATATCGTAGGCAGCACAGCTGCAGTCGGCTCCATATTTCTTATTCAGCTCATACTGTACCATGGTTGCCAGAGCAGGAGTATTCATAAAGGGAGTTGTGGTGGAACAGATTATCAGATCGATCTCTTCCACACCTATGTTCATATCATCCAGCAACTTCGAAGCGGCATCGGTGGTAAGGGTTACAGCATTCTCCCCTTCTCCAACCCAGTGACGCTCCTGTATACCTGTTCTCTTTACTATGTCTGCCTCACTCCAGGTGGGGCAGAGTTCAGAAATCTCTTTATTGGAGACCAATCTGCCGCCAAGAGAACTGCGGACACCGGCAATGGCTGCCACTGCTCCGGTCTGCATCACCGGACCTGCAGCAGCGGGGCCGGTTTTCAGGCCGCTGATTTCGGGTGTGCCCGGCTCTTCCCGGGTAATAGGTTTGATCCGTACCGACCCTTGAGGAAGCCGGACTTTTGCAATCACCGTACCGACATTCACCGACTCACCATCGGGGACATCGATGGAACTGATAACACCGGCTACCGGACTGGACAGGGTGATCATGGCTTTATCCGCCTCGAGTTCGGCAACTTCCTGACCTTCCTCAATGGAGTCACCCTCTTTCACCAACCATTCAATAATGGTGGCAACCTCATCGGAAGGACTGGAGCCCACAGCTTCAAGACCATAGAGCTCGCCGGATTCATCTTCCTCTTTCTTCCAGACAATAGAACCGCCCAGCATATCCACTGCAGCCTCAAGTACCCTGCTGTAACTTGGCAGAACTTCAAGCTGGTTGGCAAAGTTACAGGGAACAAAGGTATCGCCCCGGGTTACTCTGCGGCATTCCACCGGAGTACTGCAGCCTTCCGCTATGGTACTGATAACTTCAGCTCCCATGCCGGCGCTGTGGTTGTCTTCATGAACAACGATTACCTTGCCGGTTTTGGACGCAGAAGCAATAACCGCCTCCTTGTCCCAGGGAGCAAGGGTTCTCAGGTCAATAACCTCCGCAGAAGCACCGGCCGCGGCAAGGGATTCAGCAGCTCTGGTACAGTGCACCACCGTGTTTCCCCAGCCGATGAGGGTAATATCAGAACCTTCCCGTACAGTCCGGGCTTTACCGGGAGAGAGCAGCAGCTGGGCAGGATCTTTTTTTGTGGCAAAATCACGGCTGTTCAGCAGATTTTTCGGATAGAAAAAGAGGGTTGGCCGCTCCGATGCAAAGGCTGCATTCAGAAGGGCCGCCGCATCATCCGCCCGGGAGGGCATAAAAACATCAACACCCGGGGTATGTACCGCAACGCCGTCCATGGACTGGGCATGAAAGGGTCCCAGGCCGGGCTTATAGCCGCCGCAGGAGATCATTACAATTACCGGCGTCTCCCAGCCGCCGTCGGTTCTCCAGTACATACTTCCCAGCTCGGAAATAATCTGGTTGAAGGCGATGGGCAGGAAGTCGGCAAACTGCAGGAAAGCCACCGGGCGTTTTCCCGCCAGAGCCTGTCCGCCGGATATTCCCGCAATGGAAGCTTCGGCCAGAGGGGAGTTGATCACCCTGCCGGGATATTTTTGCGAAAGACCCCGGGTAACGCCGAAAACGTCGCCTTTGGGGTCTTCAATATCTTCACCGAAAAGGATAACCCGCTCATCATCGGCCATCCGCATAGAAAGGGTTTCCCTCAGGGTTTCAATCATTGTATGAGGATCACCCTCACCGTCGACGGCACTTATCTCACCAACCGCCTTCAGGCTCTCCGGATAGGGCTTAACTGCGTCGTGAACCGCCGCAGGCTCAGGTCCAAGCTGACTCTCTCTGGCAGCCTGTTCGAGCTCCTTGCGTATTTCTGCCTCTTTCTCTTCAAACTCATCCTCAGAAGCACCTGCCTCAAGCAGAAGTCCCCGCAAAATAGCCACGGGATCACCGGTACTGCGGGCTGCTTCAATCTCGTCCTCGCTTCTGTAAACACGCTGATCATCGGCATTGGTATGGCTGGAAAGCCGCTCCACCTGCATTATAAGAATAGCAGGGCGGCGATCGCTGCGCATCTTTTCAACCGTCTCTTTAAAAACCCGGTCGGCTTCCACCGCGTTACGGCCGTCGAAATGGGTAATGGGGATACCGTAAAAGCTGTCTGCCAGTCCGTCGGGAGTACGGTAGAAGGTATTGCCGCCGGTACGGGTGGATATGGCAAAACCGTTATCCTGAATTACATAGAGAACCGGAAGCTCAGCCCGGACAGAATGGGCAATAGCTTCCAGCACATCCCCCTGCTGGCTCATTCCATCCCCCAGAGAGCAGAGAACAACCGGACTGCCTGCATTATCCTTCACAGCCTGGGCTACACCGGCTGCCTGCAGTCCCGAATTGCCCACAGGGCCTACCAGGCTGAGGATGTTGAGTGCCGGGTCACTCATATGAGCATTCATCTGGCGCCCACGGGAGTGGGAAGCATCTTTATTGAAGAGTGCATGAAAGAACATGGATGCATCCATGCCCCGGGCAAGCATCAGGGATTTATCCCGATAGTGACAGTGAAGCCAGTCTTCGGGAGTAAGATGCTGCGCAAGTGCAGCTATGGCCTCATGTCCCGCGCCGGAAACATGAAAAAAGGCTTCTCCCCGCTGGGTGTAACTCTCTTCAATCCGGTCTATTTCCCGGGCTGTAAACATGCTGGTATATAAAGATAAAAAATATTGTAGGTTCTCAGGAGAAATCCTGTTCTGCATCAATACGACTCCTTTGCTACTCGGCCATAGGCCGACTCAAGGTTGGCAAACAGACTATCAGATGTCTGAAAAAAAGGAAACACTCCACAGGGTACCACATAAATCTGTCTCTTTCCGGAAACTTGACCTCCCGGCACCCACCATCCTATCATGCATTCATGGCAGCCATCAAAGAATCATTAGCAGATTTTGGATATATTCGTACAGCCTCCGCGGTTCCCCCGGTAAAACCCGGCGCGGTAGTTTTCAACTGTGAAAACACCCTGGAGCTGATGAAGGAAAGTGCAGCAGCAGGGGTTGGAATAACCGTGTTTCCCGAACTGGGAATAACCGGCTATACCTGCAGCGATCTCTTTCAGCAGGACTCCCTGTTACGCTCGGCGGAAACCGCTGCGGTATACCTGGCAGAGGCCACCAAAAAGATACAGGGCATATTTATTATAGGACTTCCGCTGCGATTTAACGGCAGACTCCTCAACTGTGCCCTGGTTATCGGCGGCGGCAAAATCCATGGGGCTGTGCCCAAAATAATTATCCCCAACTACCGTGAATTCTACGAGTCCCGCTGGTTTGCCGGTGGAGGCAGGATTAAAAATGAGGAGATCCGTTATGGCGGAACCTCCATCCCCCTTGGATCGGATCTGCTGTTCAGCTGTTTATCCCCGGATTCAGGCCTGGATATTACCTTCGGTATCGAGATCTGTGAAGATCTCTGGTCCCCCGCTCCTCCCAGCGGCAGCCAGAGTACTGCAGGGGCGCAGATAATTTTCAACCCATCCGCCAGCAACGAGCTGGTCGGCAAGGCCGCCTACCGGGGAGAACTGATTCGCCAGCAGTCCGCCCGCTGTCTTGCCGCCTACGTATATGCTTCTGCAGGGGTAGGTGAATCCACCACCGACACAGTTTTCGGCGGACATTGCATTATTGCGGAAAACGGCGGTGTTTTAGCCGAGAGCGAACGTTTCTCCAGAGAAGGTACCCTGCTTACAGCAGATATAGACATCGATTTTATAAATCACGAGAGAATTAATTCCACCACCTTCAGCCAGGGAGCGGACCTTGCAGAAGCACGTTACCGGCGCATAGAGGTGGCTGTAAAGCTTCCGCAGGTATCTGCGGGGGAACTGAACCGAAGACTGGCACGCAACCCCTTCGTTCCGGCGGTTTCGGCGGATCTGGAAGCCCGCTGCAGAGAGATTTTTGCAATACAGAGTGCCGGCCTTGCCAGCAGGCTCCTGCATATCGGCTGTAAAAATGTAGTTATCGGCCTCTCCGGCGGCCTGGACTCAACCCTGGCCCTGCTGGTTACCGTGGAAGCCTTCCGGGAGGCGGGGCTTGATATCTCCGGTATCAAGGCCTACACCATGCCGGGATTCGGAACCAGCGGCCGAACCCTGGGGAATGTCGAGAAACTCAGTAAGGCCCTGGGAGTACCCCTTGAAACCATCAACATCGGGGATATCTGCACCACCCAATTGCAGGATCTGAACCACTCCGGACGCCCGGAAGATACGGCTTACGAAAACGTCCAGGCCCGTCAGCGGACCATGCACCTTATGAACAAATCCAATATGGTAGGCGGAATTGTCATTGGTACGGGAGACCTGTCGGAACTCGCTCTGGGCTGGTGTACCTACAATGGAGACCATATGTCCATGTATGCTGTTAATACGGGAGTACCGAAAACCCTGGTGAAGTTTCTGGTCAGCTATGCGGCGGAAACCTGGGCGACTCCAGAAGCAGCAGTTGTCCTGCATGATATTGTGGACACACCCATTTCGCCGGAGCTGCTGCCCCCGGATGCAAACGGAGAGATAGCCCAGAAGACCGAGGATACCATCGGCCCCTATGAACTGCATGACTTCTTCCTTTACCATGCCGTCCGCTGCGGAACCGCCCCCCGGAAAGTATTTCTCCTGGCCTACAGCGTATTTGCAGAGGTACACTCCAGAGAAGTAATACTCAAATGGCTGAGAAGCTTCTACCGCCGTTTCTTCTCCCAGCAGTTCAAGCGTTCCTGTCTTCCCGACGGCCCCAAAGTGGGAACCATATCCCTCTCTCCCCGTGGAGACTGGCGCATGCCGTCAGATGCGGATGCCAGGCTCTGGATCGAAGAACTGGAAGGTCTCGACTAGGATATTTTTAACTAAGATTCTCTAACTCTGAAGGATTCCGTCTGAGCTTCCCAGTTCTTTTATCGGCGGGACTCCTTCCTGAGAATCTTCAGCACCCGGCTGCAGCTCATAAGACTGGACACCGTCTACCATCCAGCAGTCCTCATAGGGCGGTTCAGTCTGGAGGGAGAGATAAAAGAGATAGACCATAACCCTCCCCTCGTTTGAGGAGATCTCTACCGGCTGAAAGTAGTATCCGTCTTTTGTTCCCGCACGATAGTAGACAATCCGGACCGGAAAAAGCAGGGGCATGAAGCTTTCCCCCCGCAGGATTTCGGCAAAGGAACCGTTCTCCTGAAGAATCATCCTGTTTTCAGGAGAATTGAACCGGGCGGCAATCTTTATACCGTTATCGCGATCATCATTATGGCGCAGAGCTTCTACCTGAATATAGACCACCTGGGTGGGGCTCAATTCCGGCTCTGGTGTATAGTCGCTCAACTCCTGAAGAACCGGATCGGAGATACAGGCAGTTAGAGCTATAAGTGCAGCATGGAGGAGCAGGACTGTTTTCATAGGCGCCTCCTTATATACAAAGTTACTGGTACCGGTAAAGAAAGACAAACTCTCAGATCCTGCTTATTGACCAGATTATGGCATCACCGTATTATTGATATCTATTTTCAACTAAAGGCGGAAGCATCCATGGAAAAAGAAAATCCCCTGATGAAACAGGCAGAAGAAACCCGGGCCCTGCGGGAAAATCTCAGCAAGGTTAAACATATAATTATGGTTATGAGCGGCAAGGGAGGAGTCGGAAAATCCACGGTTTCCGTAAACCTTGCCCTCGGTCTGGCGAAGATGGGCAAAAGTACCGGTATTATGGATATCGACATTCACGGACCCAATGTACCGAAAATGCTCGGCATTGATCACGAGAAGCTCTACTCCTCGGAAGAGGAGCGCAGAATCGAGCCCATCCCTGCAGGCCCCAACCTGAAGGCAGTCAGCCTTGCACTTGCAGGCTTTGAACCGGAACGGGCAATCATCTGGCGGGGCCCCATAAAACTCAACCTGATCAAGCAGTTCCTCAAGGATACCGTCTGGGGAGAACTGGACTACCTGATTATCGATACCCCTCCGGGAACCGGAGACGAACCCCTGACAATCTGTCAGCTGCTGCCGGACCTGACAGGAACCATAATTGTCACTACCCCCCAGGAGGTAGCCAACCTTGACTCAATGAAGAGCATTACCTTTGCCCGGGAGCTCAAGGTTCCGATCCTGGGAATCGTGGAGAATATGAGCGGGTTTGTCTGCCCCGAGTGCGGCACTATGACCCCCATCTTCGGCAAGGGCGGCGGAAAGGCCACAGCAGAACGTTTTGAAGAGTACTTCCTGGGAGACCTGCCCCTTGATCCCCGGATTATGCTGGGAGGTGACTCCGGCGAAGCATTTATCCACAATACCGAAGGTCCTGCAGCGGAAGCAATGCAGAAGATTGTTGAAACAATTGTAGAGAAGGTCGAAAAGGGCTGATTCAGCGGGCCCGGGTTGACCGGGCCTCAATTCCTATCCATTCCGGAGATGGTTTCAGGGGCGTTCCTTTCAGGTCCGCCCACATCTCCGCTACTTCGAAACCTGAGTCATTCAAAAGCTTGCGGATCTCCGCCCGGCCAAACCAGCGGTGCCAGATGTTGCAGGTACGGACCTCACCATCTTCAGTGATAATGAGATAGCGGTTCAGATGTACCGAGTCCTCGGGATAGCGGTGTTTGATTTCAAAAACCAGGTTATGGTCCGGGCGCCAGAAGCCGTCCTCCAGCATGGTGAACCAGCCCCGCTCATCCGGATGGGGCAGATACATTTCGGTAAACACATCGAACAGAAATACGCCGCCGGGAACCAGGGCGTAACGGACCTTTTCCAGCAGCACTGTCCGGTCTTCCGGACTGAGAACACAGAAATCACCGAAAATAAGCAGGACCATATCGAAACTCTCTGCTTCGGGCTGCCAGGATCGGTAGTCCTGCTGCAGATACTGAATATCCCAGCCGTACTCTTCAGCCTCGTCCCTGGCCCAGTTAATACTGACCGCGGAGAAATCAATGCCGGTAACCCGGTAACCGGCATCATGAAGACGACTCGCGTAGAGCCCCGGACCGCAGCCCAGGTCCAGCAGACGGGGAAACTCTGTAAAGGGAAAGCGGCCGGCTATGAACTCAACCACCTCATCTATGGTCTCCTCCCTGCGGGAAGCATCATCGGAATCCGGATCCAGATGGGCATCGAGAATATGTTCCGAAATATAGGGATCGGTCCAGATAGTGATATCACCGGGAGTAAAGAGTTCGGGTTTCTCTTCCAGACTGTGCAGAAGCTCAAGATCTATGGAACCGTTTTTCAGAATATTCATGGCACAGGAAGTGTATCATATCTGCTGAAGGATAGGGTATCTTATGGATATGCCAGCGGAAAGCCCCAGGTACTGCTACATTCTCACCGAAGAGTGCCTTGAAAGACAAAACGGCTGTGAAATTCAGCTTCACTGCATTGATGATACCGGCCCCCTGACCCTCCGCTTTACCCGGCAGGAACCCCTTTTTTTTCTGAGGGAAGATGACTTGCCCCGGGGCGAAGACCTTTTAGAGCGCCATGAGGTGCGCACCAAAAGGGTTGAACTTACAGATTTTCACGGCAACCCTCTGTATGCTGTCTACTGCAGCGGCATGCGCCAGCTGAACAGCCTGAAAAGCAGCCTTCGCAGTTCCGGAATACGCCCCCTGGAATCGGATATCCGGCCGGAAGAGCGGTTTCTTATGGAGCGTTTTATCCGCAGAAGCCTGGAATACCGGGGCGGCGCGGCGGCCGCAGGCCCCCGGCGCATAATTACCGATCCGGCGATCCGCAGCGGAGAGTACCGGCCGGTTCTCTCCATCCTTTCACTGGATATTGAAACCAGTCCGGATATGCAGATCCTCTGCGTCGGCCTCCACTACACCGCTTCTGACGGAAGTGAGGCAGGAGAGGTTCATGTTCTTGATGAACACAACAGGGTACAGCCGGGAGAAGGCTTTATTCCCGTATCATACAGCAGCGAGAAGAGCATGCTTGAAGGAGCAGCAGCTGCAGTGCAGCGCTTTGACCCGGATCTTCTCACCGGATGGAATGTAATCGGCTTCGATCTGGAGATGCTCAACCGAGCCTGCGAACGGCTGGGAATCCGCTTCGGAATTGCTCGGGACGGATCGCCCGCAAGGTGTTTTCAGAAGCAGTCCGGCATGCGCTCCGCCGAAGTACGGGGACGGATTGTGATGGACGGCCCCCAGGCAATGCGGGGAGGCTTCCACACTTTTCCGGATTTCTCCCTGGAGACCGTGGCAAATACAGTGCTGGGTACCGGAAAAACCATTTCAGCCGATGAGGATAAGGTCGCCGAGATTATGCGGCTCTTCGCGGAGGATCTGCAGTCTCTGGTGGTTTACAATTTTGAAGACTGCCGCCTGGTAAGCCGTATTCTCGAGGCAACGGTCCTGACAGAACAGTACATGACCCGAAGCCTGCTTACCGGTCTGCGGCTGGACAGGGTGAGCATGTCCGTGGCGGCCTTTGAGTTTCAGTATCTGCCGAAAATGCACCGTCAGGGTTATGCGGCCCCGGATACAGAGGACATCCATGCGGCGGAACAGGCTGCAGGGGGTTATGTTTTCACCACCGAACCCGGACGTTACGACCATGTGGTGGTTCTCGATTTCCGCAGCCTCTATCCTTCCATTATAAGAACCTTCTGCGTAGATCCTCTCTCCCTGCTTACTGCTTCCGAAAACCCCGGGAATACTCCGGCGGGAATCAGTTTCAACCGGGAACGGAGCATTCTCCCCGGGGTTATCGCGGAACTCCTTGAGCGCAGGGCGGAAGCAAAGCGGGCCGGGGATGCCGCCCTGAGTCAGGCGGTAAAAATCCTGATGAACAGTTTCTACGGGGTTATGGGCACCCCTGGCTGCCGCTTCTACGACCCCAGGCTGCCCACGGCCATTACCGGCACCGGACAATGGGTGCTGAAAACAAGCACCGCCCGCCTGAGAGAATCGGGCTACCAGGTTCTCTATGGTGACACCGACTCCGTTTTTGTGCAGCTGAGGCAGGAAGAGATCCCCCGGGCGGATGAAGCTGCAGTACAAATTGTGTCCGCCGTAAATGAATATCTGACTAAGCTGCTTGGGGAAGAGTACGGGGTTGAATCATATCTGGAACTGGAATATGAGAAGCACTACGATGTTTTTTTTCTTCCCCCCATGCGGGGAAGCAGCGAAGGGGCCCGAAAACGGTATGCCGGAAGGCTCGCGGATACAGGTGAAATTGAGTTCCGGGGTATGGAATATGTCCGCTCCGACTGGACCGAGCTTGCCCGGGAGTTTCAGTTTGAACTCTTTCGCCGTTTTTTCAGCGGAGAGGAGATCCCCCGCTGGATTCTCAGCGAGGTGGAAGCCGTTAACAGCGGCAGCCGGGATGATAAACTTATTTACCGCCGCAGACTTACCAAAAGAGCAGAAGGCTATGTAAAGAACGTACCGCCCCATGTTAAGGCTGCACGGATGCTGGATCCTGAAGGCACACGCAACATTCGCCGCGTAGAGTACTTCATTACCCCGGAAGGTCCGGTTCCGGTAAAACTCTGTACCGGCCCCATAGACTACGCACATTATATTGAGAAGCAGATAAAACCGATTGCAGACGGGGTGCTTCCCTGGCTGAATACAAACTTTGATGAGATTGTTTTGGGAAAGCAGCTGGAACTTTTTTAACCAGGTCAGCCCGCTTCGGCCACCACCACCTGATTTTTTCCATGTCTCTTGGAGCAGTACATAGCCTCGTCCGCCAGAGCCACAAGATCTCTGCGTCCGCTCTCCCAGAAGGAGGAGGATGAGATCCCGATACTCAAACCGGTAAATCCTTCGGGCATATCCGGATACTCCTCATGCAGCCTGCGGCGGTAGTCTCCGATAATCTTCTCTCCAAGAATTCTGGCACTGTCCCGGGTACAGTTCCGCAGCAGGATTATAAACTCGTCTCCACCATAGCGGGCGGGAAGATCTGAGCGGCGTACATTTTCCCCGACAATCTCACCAATAAGAGTCAGTACCCGGTCCCCGCCGGCATGGCTGTAACGGTCGTTGATTCCCTTGAAATTATCCGCATCAATAAAGAGAATACTGTTCTCCTGGGGCTTGCGGGCCCAGGCATCCGCTTCCACTTCCAGAATTGTATTGAAAAAATCCCTGGTATAGAGACCCGTAAGGGGATCAAACTTCAGCTTCTGTCTGAGAATTTTGTTCTCCCGCATTTTTGCTTTGCTGGTACGGAAACTGCGGTCAACCTCAAGGCCCATATGCAGTCCGATAGCGAGAACCATAACGACCGGGCCGGTCCATGACACAGAATAGAAAGAGACGATTCTGAACGAAATAAGTGCCTCCACCAGCATTGCGGCAATCCACACCGCCAGTCCGGAGAGAATCATTGAATATCTTTTCCACAAGCCTTTGACCGCAAGGACTGTACGGATAAACAGACCCATGGAGAAGAGAGGACAGAGTGCCGAGTAGGCGGCGACAAAAGGAAAGAGGGGACCTTTGTCCACCGAGTAGAAACCAAGAGGATGAATACTGATCTCTCCGGAAGCGATCAAATCCGGCCGTATCAGAAGAACAAGAAGCAGCATAAGTCCCGAAAGACCGATAAACAGCTGACGGACAGGACTCTGACGGTTTACCAGGGATCCGAGGAAAAACTCCAGTGCCAGGGGAGGCAGGATTAATCCGGCAACACAAACCCTGAACCAGAACAGAACCCAGGCATCTTCACCGCCGGAAACATAGACCGCCAAGCCTGTAAGGTAGGGAAGAAATGCCGCCTGCAGAAGAAGATAGTAGATATAGCTGTGTTTATGAGAGACGAAAAAAAGTATTGCCGTTGTAAAGAGTAGAAAAGTGAGGGTCGCTGCAGCACCGAAACCGACGCTGATCGACAAAAGGTGCACTTTTAACCACATATAAATATCCTGTTTTTAACTATCGGTCGATCTTGTTTAACTATAAACGGTTTGGATGGAGCCGTAAAGGGAGCTACTCCCCCTTTTCAGCGCTGTTCCGGTACTCTTCCAGTAAAGCTGCAGCCTTTTCACGATACTCCGGCGGAATCTCCGCGAAGCCCCAGCCTTCCTGAAGCTGGAAGATTCCGTCGTAGACCGTTGAATGACGGGAAACTATGGAGCAGGGGATCTCCTCCTGCTCCATAATAGCTGCAAACCGTTCTGCTTCGAACCTGTTGGCAAGCTCGATAATATCGTCCCGTTTTTTATTGAACACGAATTACTCCGTCTATTTTACCAGCAGAATCTGCACATCGCAGACGTTGGTGTTGGTGGGGCCGGTCATAAGCAGTCCGCCGGACTCTTTCAGAAAGTGATAGGAATCACTGTTGCCGATGTACTCCAGGGGATCAAGTCCCTTCTCCACCATGCTCTTCATAACACTCAGATGAGCGATACCGCCGGCAGCATCGGTGGGGCCGTCGTTTCCGTCGGTTCCTCCGGAGAGAAATACCGTATTTTCCATGCCTTCAGGATTATCCAGGTACTCAATCATGTAGGCCAGGGCCATCTCCTGGTTACGGCCGCCCTTACCCTTGCCCCGGAGGGTAACGGTTGTTTCGCCGCCGGCAATGATACATGCGGGGCGCTTGAAGGCAAGCCGGTTACGGGTCATATCCTTGCACATGCCGGAGAAAACTTTGGCAATCTCCCTGGCTTCTCCGGAAAGCTGGGAAGTAAGAATAACCGGAGCATATCCAAGACGCTCAGCCTCTTCTGATGCTGCGTAGAGAGCGGAGATGTTGGTTCCGATAAGAATATTCTGAACATTCTTAAAGATTTCAGAATCTTCGCCAGGGGTCTCTTCCGCTTTACCGGCAACTCCGTCTTCCATAATCTTCGCCACCGATGCGGGAAGTTTCGCCCCGAGGTCATATTTCTTTATTATGCCCATGGCATCTTTATAGGTGGTGGGATCCGGAACGGTAGGACCGGAGGCAATGGCATTGAGAGGATCACCGATAACATCGGAAAGAATCAGGCTGACCATGGTTCCCGGTGCGGCGAATCCTGCCAGACGGCCTCCCTGTACAGCAGACAGGTGCTTGCGGATAACATTGATCTCCTGAATTACCGCACCGCAGGCAAGCAGCAGGCCGGTAACAGCCTGAATATCGTCCAGGGTAATGTTGTAGGCATCGTTCTGATAGGGAGCGGTGAGCAGTGCGGAACCGCCGCCTGATATCAGGTTGAGAATCAGGGTCTTTTCGTCTGCAGCGGAACAGATTTCCGCGATCTTTGTTGCAGCTTCTACACAGCTCTCATCGGGCATGGGGTGGGACGCCTCAATGAGGTCAATGTATTTGAGGGTTTCCGTGTGTCCTGTCTTTACCGCCACAAGGCCGGAGGTAATCCGGTCTCCCAGGGAGGCTTCCAGTCCCAGAGCCATCTTTGCACTGGCTTTTCCGGCACCGATAACGACGATACGGTTATATTTTGACAGGTCGTACTCCGCTGACTCCGATTCGGTACGGATAGTCAGGGTGTTTCCTGCTACAGTAACCAGTTCTTCAACCATCAGGGCCGGATCGACCCGTTTGACGGCTGCGGAAAAAATGGATTTAACATCTTCAATCATTTGCATGGTGTTTCCTTTCCTTCGCTTGTTTATCTCTTTTATCTCTGCACATCTGCAGATTTTTTTGTATCAAAGGCAGTTCGGTTAAGGCCAGAGCGGCTTCAAACTCCGCTATGGCCGCCGGGTAGTCTTCTTCGTAATTCATGTGAAGACTTCCCAGATTATTGTGGGCAATGAAATTACTGGGATCCAGATCAACAGATTTGCGGAACAGGGTAAGGGCTTCTTCGTAGTGACCGCTTCTCTGCATATCGTTGGCATCGTTGAAAAGCTTAAGCCCCTCCATGGCGGAGGCAAACATGGTTTCATCGGAGCAAATTTCAATGCGGGTTGTCAGAAAAACCCTGTCTTTGCCTTCCACCCCCATTTCCAGAGCCTTGCGGTACGCTTCGGCTGCTTCCTCTGCATGACTCCAGAGATAGTAGGCATCTGCAAGACCGCGGTAGCGCTCGTAGGTGCCGCCGAAACGGTCGAGCTCATCATTGAGAAGCTGCACCGCTTCATCATGGCGCTTCATGGCGAGCTTAACCAGGGCAAGATTGTGCCGGACTCCGACGGTTCCGGGTTTTGAGGAAAGAAGCTTCTGAAACCAGCGTTCGGCTTTATCGAAGTTGCCGCGCACAAAATGGTTAAAGGCCTGCTGCTGATACCATTTACCGAAGATCATATGCATCCTGATTAGTACTAAAAGTTGGCCGAAAGGATAAAAGAATAAAAAGGTAAAAGAATAAAAGGGATAATCCTCCGGCAGGAACGTATTCTACAGAAATACAGAAAGTATTGCTACACCGGCCCCCGCAGGCAGGGCCCGAAAATCATCCCCGGCCGCTCTTTACTGAGTTGATCAGATAGACCGCGGAGACCGCAACACCTCCGCCAAGGAGGGTAGTTACCTGAGGAACCTCTCCAAGAACAATCCAGCTGAGAACAAGGGCGAATGCAGGAACCAGCAGCAGGAAACCGGAGGTTCTGGCAGACCCGATACGGCTGGTGGCGAAAAAGTAGATGCTGGTGGCACCGATGGTGGCGAAAACAGCCAGAAAAAGTATGTTCCCCCAGAAACCGGTTGAATACTGACTGAAATCAAAGGGATGATTATCCAGGGAGAGTGCGGTACTACCGATGAAGGCGGTGAGATAGAAATAAAAATTGTAGCTGAAAGAGCCGACGCCCTTTTCCATGGCTTTACCGCTTATGAGGGTAATCAGAGCCCAGGTTAACGCCGCCAGAAGCAGGATAAAACTGCTGGAGTAGAGTTCACTCATACTGATGGCCCAGGGCTCGAGCAGCAGTACCCCGCCAAGAAGCCCGAGAAAAACACCTGTTACCTGAATCTTCCGGATTGAGAACCGGAAAAAGAAAAACCCGATGGTGAATGTAATTACCGGTGCCAGCGAGGTAACGATGACCCCGGCCTTACCGGCAAGTCCCCGGCTGATTCCGGTAAAAAAGAGATAGTTGTAGAGCACCATCAGGAAGCCGTTGACAATAACCGGAACAAGTTGTCCGGGTGTCAGACGCAGCCTGAAACGGCGGACCGGATAGAATGCAGCAAAGCCGATGAAGCAGATAAGCATGCGCCAGAATACAATAAGGTCAAATGCAACAGGCTCTCCGGTAACCAGCTTACCCGAAACCCAGCTTGCCCCCCAGAGAAACATGGCAAGGACCATTAAAAAAAGAAATAGAGTATCGTTCTGCTGCTTCATGCTGTCGAAAATAGCGTGATTTATCGGAGATGGTCTACCTGTTCAGAGGGAAAAGATGTCACCGCCGCCGGTTTTATAGTCACTCAGCTCCCGGGCGGTTTCACCGGAACAGTGGGTTCCGATTATGCGGGTAAAGCCTAACTGCCGTAAACGGGAGTAGACGGCTTTTATATGATCCGCTTCCTGATCCATAAGATGAAAACCGCCGAATACCGCATGGAGAGTCTCTTCAGGGTGGGATTCAGCAACGGCTTCTGCCATTGCTTCTATACCGGGATGAGCACATCCGGTTATAAGACTGACACCCTTGGGGGAACTGACTACCAGCCCGTGTTCCGGCATGGGCATTCCCTTATAAGAACAGAGAAATGTACCGCTTGTTTTGACCGAACCGATGTGAACAGGATCCTTACAGATTACAAGCTCAGCATTTTTGAGAGAAGATTTTCCGGGAAAGCTCTCAACTGCGCCTGCAGGAAGATAAATTGGAACATGAGGCAGCATCTCCCGGAGATCCTCCAGTCCGCCGGTATGATCCCAATGGGGGTGGGAGATTACCAGGGCCTCAATCTCTTCCGGGGCAATCTCCATTTTTTTCAAATTATTCAGAAGTGCCGGACCTGCTTCACCGGTATCCAGAAGGATTCGCCCGTCTACAAGACAACTGAATCCCCATCCGGATTCTATTCCGGACCGGACAGACTGGTTATCATACAGAAGATGAATGGTCATGAGCACTCCTGAATACTGCAATCAGGGCATCTCAGCTTACTGCACTTTAACAATGGCGAAAAAACCAGGTTTCAAGAGATGCCCATCTTCTTTTTCTTTTTGAAATTGTAATAGCTAAACAGTCAAGACACAAGTTTCTATTCCTGAGAGTCTGCTTCCATTTCCGACAGTACCCGGCGGGTTTCTGCCAGCTCCTCTTCCAGGACTTCCGCTCTGCGGCGCAGGTAATCAGCATTGTCCTGCTCATTAACAGTACCCATTGGTGCTGCCTGCCAGCCGAATCCGCCGCCCCGGCGTCCTCTGCCTGAACCTGCACCGTACCCGGCACCTCCTCTGCGTCCGGCAAAACCCCGTCTGCCGCGGCCACAGGGGCCTTGGCCCCAACCTGTCATAGATCCATAGCCCATAGGGCCTGTTCCATCAAATCCCGGCATATCATGCCTCCTATTGATTATCGTTATCATTAATATAAATAACTCTTATCAATAAGTCAAGATATTATCTCTTTTCTTAATTTTTAAGGCTTTTTATGTTGACTATTTTTATAATATTTATATATTTGTTTTATATGATATAGTTTAATATCAAACTATATCTGGAGAGAATAATGCAGCAGAAAACAGAGGAGAAACAGAACAGGGATCCTTATCTGGATGCCTACACAAAGTTTGAACGGGCCCACAGTTCCCTGACAAAAGCACTGAACAATGAGGCAGTGCTCCCCAAGGGGATGACCATTACCCAGTTCGGCGTTCTGGAGGCTCTGCTGCATAGAGGAACCCTCACTCACTGCCAGATAGCAGGCAAGATACTGAAGAGCAGAGGGAATTTGACACTGGTAATCGATAACCTGGAGCGGGACGGTCTTGTAAAGCGGGAACCCGTAGCCGGGGACAGGCGCGCCGTCGGCGTGGCACTTACTCCCGAGGGAGAAAATACTATAAAAGACCTGTTTCCGAAACAGGTTGAGGCCATCCACAAGGTGATGGGCAGACTTAGTTCTGAGGAGCTTTCAACCCTTGCAGGACTCTGCCGAAAACTTGGATTAAGCCTCTCCTCTGCAGAAAAATAAGCAGTCGGAAATCAGGCCGATACACCTGGAGGTGTATATGAAAATCAATGTCCTTTTCTATTCAATGTACGGTCATATGTATCAGATGGCACAGGCTGCTGCAGCAGGTGCCGGCGAAGTAAGCGGAGCCGAAGTGAATATACTGCGGGTTCCTGAAACCCTTCCCGACGGTGTTCTTGAAGCAATGGGTGCCCTGGAAGCTCAGAAACAGTTTGCAGATATTCCCCTTGCAACCATGGATGATCTTGCTTCAGCTGACGGTCTTATTTTCGGCATTCCCACCCGCTACGGCCGCATGAGCGCTCAGTGGGCCAATTTCCTGGACCAGTCCGGACAGCTCTGGCTTCAGGGGTCCCTGATCGACAAACCGGTGGCCCTGATGTCCTCATCGGCAACACAGCACGGAGGACAGGAATCCACTATTCTTTCCACCGCTGCAAGTCTTATGCATCACGGCATGCTGGTTGTGGGCCTCCCCTACTCCTTCCAGGGGCAGATGGGCGTGGATGAACTGACCGGCGGAAGTCCCTACGGCGCCAGCACCATTACCGGCGGCCAGGGAGAACGGCTCCCCAGCGAGAATGAGCTTGCCGGTGCCCGCTTCCAGGGTAAACGTCTGGCAGAAATCGCTGCGAAGTTAGGCTGATAAAGCGCACTGCATGAAGGGCGGGTAACTTGTACCCGCCCTTTTTTTATGATTTAAGTAGATATATGAAACAGACAGAGATGGAAACAATTAAAGTAAAGGCTCCCCAGGAAACCAGTTACAACTGTTTTATCTGCGGAGTAAATAACTCAGCCGGTGTAAGTGCACGGTTCTACGAGCTCGAAAACGGGGAAAGCGCAGCAGTGTTTACCATTCCGGAAACCCATAACGGCTACCCCGGCAGGGTACACGGCGGCGTAACCGGAGCGGTACTGGACGAACTGGTGGGAAGGGCCATCAGCTCCCTGGAACCTGAAATCTGGGGTGTTACGGTGGAACTGACTGTTCGCTACCATAAGCCGATTCCCACGGAGACAGTGCTTACCGCCCGGGGCCGGCTGGCTGAAAACAGGGGCCGCCGTTTTTCCGGAACCGGAGAGCTCTATCTCCCCGACGGGTCCATCGGCGCAAGCTGCAGCGGTACTTACATGAAACTGCCCCTGGAGCGTATTGCCCGGGAAACCGGGGGAGATCCCCACTCTCTGGAGAATGAGGGCTGGCAGAAACGCAGTTTTAATGACGATCCCAAAGAGTTTATTTTCCCCAAACGGGAAAACAAAAGCCGGGAGAACTAAAACCCGGAGACTAAACCTCTTCCTGATCAACCGGGCAGACCAGACGGTATAGAAAAAGAAAAGAGACCAGAGATACCGCTGCGGTTGCAGAATAGACCAGGGGATATCCAAAGAGGGAAATAAAGCTGCCGAGCAGGATGGGAAAAACAACCGTGGATAAATTCAGGGTACCGATTATTCCGGTATAGAGAACTCTGTTCTCCTCGGTGGAGAGTTCTACAGTAACCGCATCCCGGCTGATACTCCGCACACTCACCAGACCGCCTATTAGAAAAAAGAGGGCCAGATAAAACGGCAGGGGAAGGTACCAGGCGGTAACAAGAGCCAGAACAGGCAGAACAACCGAAAGCCCGGACCAGATAATCAGCAGGATCCTGAAACCTCCGGTTTTAACCAGCCTGGGCCAGATAAAGCTCGAAACCACCATTCCGGCAATCTGAAAGAGCATAAGGTTTCCCGTAAGGGCCGGAGTCAGGGTGTAGCGAAGCCGGGCCAGAGAGATATAAAAAGGAATAAGGGAAATGTGAATACCCGCCAGGTTCAGGTAATAGAGGTAGTTTCGTAGATTCGGGTCTGCTTTCAGCAGCCCCGGAAGGGATGCAAGGGTTTTCAGATAGCCCTGGGCTTCACTCTTTTGCCCTCCATTATTCTCACCATGTTTCTCCCCGATGAGCCAGAATCCGAAACTGCCTGCCAGAAGTACTCCGCCGGCGGCGAAAAAGAGTACCGCATAGTTTACGGGGTAGCCGGTGCGGGCAAGAATCTGCCGGGTTATAAGTGCGGAAACAAGAATACCTGCACTTGAGATAATCTGCTTGCGGGTAAAAAAGAGCCGTCTCATGGGGGTATCAAAACTTTTCCCGATAAGATCCAGATAGGATACCCCGGCAAAGGCACCACTTACAGTAAACAGAAGCAGCTCGGCATAGATTATTACCAGTGCCTGAATTATTCCGAGACTTCCTACAGACAGTACAGTTACCGCAATAAGAACAAGAGAGAGCACCCGGAGGTAGATACCCAAAAGAAGCCAGGGCTTTTTTCTTTTTCTGCCATGGAGAAAGCCGGAAAAGTTCAACTGGGCTATGAGAGGAACTCCTATCATAATCGCACCGGCAAGGCCGATCTGCAGCTCGCTTCCGCCGATCTGCAGTATCATAGCGGGGATAACTGTGTTTACTTCGGTGAATGTAATGGTTATTGACAGAAAAACGGCATGCCAGAGAAACCCGAAATAGTTCCTGTTCTGCATTCTCTTCTAATTCCTTCTGCGTCTTTCAGTTTACCTGCATTGAGCTTCAAGTCTCTCCCGGACCGGCTTCTCCCTGCTCAGGCAAGGAGGGCGCCTGCCGTCCCATCTTACGGCTGCGCACAAACCAGACAATGCATAGAATGACACT
This sequence comes from Marispirochaeta sp., assembly GCA_963676835.2. Classification (GTDB taxonomy): domain Bacteria; phylum Spirochaetota; class Spirochaetia; order JC444; family Marispirochaetaceae; genus Marispirochaeta. Next base: position 1,092,198 of record CAXXFF010000002.1, on the reverse strand, counting down.
GACATAAAGAATAAACACGGGGACTGCGAATAGCAACGTTTTGAGATTCCTTTCGGCTATTCCCCGGATGAGGGCATTGCCGAAAAAAGAAAAAGCAATAATTGAGGGCAGAAGACCAATAAGAGATCCGGATACAAACTGAAAGGGAGTAAAACCCAGAATGCCTGTCACCAGGTTGACCACCAGGAAAGGACCGGAGGGAACCATGCGGGTTAAGGCAACTGCCCAAACGCCGTAGGGCTGGATTCGGGCAAACTGCTTTTTTACCTTCGCTACCATTTTAAACCGCTCAAGGCTCCCTGCACCGTGAAGGGAACGGCCGATGCCGTAAAAAACGGCTGCCCCGGAAAGCAGCCCCGCCACAGAGTAGAATATTCCAAACAGGGGTCCATGAAGGGCAGCGGCGCTGACTATGAGCAGGGGGATGGTTATAAAAAACATCATTCCGAGCCAGAATCCCCCGATGGTAAGCAGCCCGGCTGCCGGAGGATTACTCTCCTTCAGCCTTTCGATGGCACCGGTGAGTTCTTCAAGAGTATACCCCCGGTGAAGAACAAGCAGAACAAGAACGACCGCCGCCACCGGAAGCAGCAGCCTGGGTATCAGCTTCCAGTTCACTTTTCACTCCCGGAGCTTTCTCCTCTTTCCTTGCTCTCTTTTCCTTCTTCTCTATCCTTCCTATCCTTCCTATCTTCCCCATCCCTGTCAGTTCGCCGCATTCTCCTCCTCACAATCTCAAACACCGGAATACCGGGGAGAAGCAGAAAGGAGAGCTTCGGCAGCCAGTCACCGAAGCGGGTGTAGAGGGTTTTTCCCGGAAGTGCCGGAGGCAGATCTGCCAGCACACCAAAGGGGCGGAAAAATGGAGCCTGTTTGAGAATACGGCCGTAGGGATCGATTGACATGGTAAGCCCCGAGGCGGTTGCCCGGACTGCGGGAATGCCGTTTTCCACTGCCCGGAACATGCCGTTTACGCCGTGCTGCATCCCCTCCACCGGAGAAAGGGACCAGTAGTCGTTGGATACATTTACAATAAGCTCCGCTCCTGCGGAGGCAAAGCGCCGTACATGGTCAGGCATTATGTCCTCAAAACAGATGGGCGTTGCAAACTGTGTTCCGTCCAGGTTGTGGAGAGTATATTCGGTTCCCGGGGTCCAGTCGGAGACATCAAACTTGTCCAGCTGGGCGTACACTTCGGGAAGTTCTTTCTTAAAGGGAAAGTACTCGGTAAAGGGTACCAGCTTCATTTTATGGTAGATACTGACAATCCTGCTCTCTGGAGCTTCTTCCTTGTTCCCGGCATCATCGCCGATAGCTGATCCTGCCGGAACAGAAGGCCGGATTAGATAGGTGGAGTTGTAGCTTATGGATGGGTAATCCCGGTCCTTTTCTCCGGGGAGCCGGGTATGATCAGAACTTCCGGTTAAAAGGGGAACCTGCCAGCGGTCCACTGAAGCAAAGAGCTTTTCTGCAAGCTTTCTCCGGGGGCGTCCGGCGTTGCCTTCACGCATCCAGTATCGGATATCCGGAACAAAGGCTGTTTCCGGCCAGGCAACAAGATCTACCTGCTTCCCCGCCTCTGCCGAAACGGAAAGACCCATTTCTGTAATCTCAGTGAGAACATCAAGGCTTTCGGCATAGTCGTACTTCCGTGGATCCATATTGTGCTGCACCAGCAGGATGCGTTTATCCGGAACCGGAGATTCCGATACGAGCAGACGAAATGCGCCGAAGGCAAGGGGCAGCAGCAAGGAGACTGCCAGCAGATTGACCGCCTGCCTGCGGTGAGAAGATCCAGAAAGGAGGTGGGCCAGGGAAGCATTTACTCCGGTCATAAGCCAGGTGAGCCCCCAGATACCGGTAACAGAGGCGATCTGTATAAATACCGGCCAGGAGTAGACCACTGTCCCCAGCATTCCCCAGGGATAGGCCAGAAAGCCCATTCCCCGAAACCAGTCAAAGGCAACCATTACCGAAGGGGCAAGGATTATCCAGGCAGGGCTTTTTCTGCGCAAAAGAAATACGAACAGGGGAAGAAAGATCAGCCACTGGGCAAGGGAGAGAAGCACCGTAAAGGGAAGCGAGACGTATGAGTAAGTGGAGTGCCAGAAATTGATAAGCACCACCTGAACCGCCGCAAAGGCCATGATTCCCGCCGCAGCCTCCCCTCTTTTTTCAAGCCCCTGCCTGCGGAGAGCGAGGAACAGCGGCACCAGGGCGAAAAAACCCAGAAGGGGAATGCCTCTCAGTCTGAGCAGGGAGGGAAAGGAGAGGGCGTAGAGCACTCCTGAGACAATTCCTGCTGCCAGCACCGGAGGGTTAAGCAGCAGACCGACTGCCGCGGCAGGGATAGAAGTGGAAATCCCGGAGGGGCGCAGGCCCGAGGAATTGGAACGGATAGCCCGGCGGGCCGCTGAATTACGCAGTAATTCTGCGGCGGGGCCGCCGGAAAAATAGAGAAAGAAGTTTACCAGTAAGAGAGGGAGAAAGCGCAGGGCCACCTCGGCCTGCTGCCGGGCGGTACTGGAGGCAATCTTGAGAGCTCCCCCCTGGGCCACGAAGCGCTGGACATAATCCATGTTGGCGTTGCGGGCAAAGAACCAGGCAAAGAGAAAAAGGGTACCACCGGTTATGATAACAGTCTGATTAAACAACCGAGAGGGGCGGAACATGATAAGCAGGGCAAGCAGCAGCTCCAGGGCGAGAAACAGAAAAAAGGTGTAGTCGAAGGTGGTGAATCCCGGAACTTCAAGATTGAAGGTTTCCGTAAAAGCGAGGCCTGCAAGTTCATCCATGAGGGACTCCGGAGAGTCCGCCTGAAAGCTCTTTGCGGCAATTTGCTCTCCGTCGGTTGTCTCAAGAAGAGTCAGGTGCAGGGTCCATGTTCCACTGTAGCGTGAGAGATAGGGATAGGCCAGCCGCAGGACCCCGAGCTCCTTTGCAAGGCTTAGGGCATCTTCCTGATTGGTAATTTCAGTGAGGCTTCGTTCTGACGGGGCAAGATACTCCTGAACAAGATACTGGGGCTTTACGCTGCTGTTGCCGGTGGAGGCAAAGGCTCCTTCGATAGCTGCGGTAAGCTCCCGGCTCTGGTCCTCACTCAGGTTTGAGGGGGTATAGGGGAAGGGAGCAACCATAAGAGAGGGGGTGCGGGTGAGCCGGATGGGTCCGTAAAAGATCAGCAAAGCTTCGGCAAACGCAAAAAGAACAAGCAGGAGGGCCGGCAGCCTGAAGTGGATACGGATAGTATTCATGCTGAGAAAGGATACCCCCATTCCCTCCTGCGGACAAGGCTGAAAGGATCAGGTATTCAGCGGTTCCTCGGCAATTGTGGCAAAGCGGGAAACTTCCCCCGCCAGATGCCGGACGTTCTCTTCGTTATCCCGGGTAATGCTGTTTACCTGACTGATGGAGGTGTCCACCTGGCCGGAGGCTGCGGCTATCTGGTCTACGGCGGTACCGATCTCCTGGGAGAGGTAGGAGAGGTTATCCATACCGGCAAGTACGGAGGAGCTTTCGTCCAGCATGTTTCCTGAGCCCTCCTTTACCATTGAGGTGATCTCGTTGATTTCCCGCATGGCTTCAAGGACCTGATTGTTTCCCACCATCTGCTCATCCATGGCCTGGGTTATAATAGTCTCCTGATTTTTTACTGTCTCCATGATGGTCATGATCCTGGCGAACTGTGCCCGGGATCCGGCCTCTTTGACCGAGACATCGGCAATCTGCTTTTTAAGGTTTTTCAGCACTTTACTGATCTTTTTTCCCTGTTCCGCAGAGGTCTCGGCAAGATTGCGGATTTCCGCGGCAACAACGGCAAAGCCGTAGCCTGCTTTTCCCGCATGGGCAGCCTCTATAGCGGCATTCATGGAGAGAAGGTTTGTCTGGCTGGATATGCTTTGAATGATTTCAACCGCTGCGATAAGGCTCTCGGAGTCTCTCTCAATTTCCGAGACCACTTCGCTGATGGCCTGCATGTCTCCCCGGCCCTTCTCCGCTTCGACAGTAAGGGCTTCAATTTCATTGGAGTTCTTTTTGAGAATGGAGGCGACGGACGCAACATTGGAGACCATCTCTTCCACGGCAGCAGATGATTCGGCAACAGAAGATGCCTGGGTATCTATAACGCTGTTCAACTCGTCCGCCACGTGACTGATGTTTGAGACAGCCTCGTTATTCTGCTTTATAAGAGAGAGCTGCCGGCCGGTCTGGTCTTTTATGCCCCGAATACCGGAACTTATCTGGTTGATTGAGACCGCAGTTTCGGACATGTCCCGGGCGAGCAGGCCGAAATCGGCATGAAGCTGATTGGTCTGGCTGCCGGTAAGGCGTATCATACGGGAGAGGTCTTCGATGGAGCTGTTGAACTTGTGGGCAAGCTGGCCCAGCTCGTCTTTTGAGGTGATCTCAAGCCTGCCGGTAAGATCACCGGTAGCAAGTTCTTCAAATACGGGCAGCATTTTGCGGATAGGCCGGGCAATGGTTCGACCGAGGATCATTCCCAGAATAAGTCCCACTGCTATGGCCGCCAGGGTACCGAAGATAATGACCGTACGCAGAATACGGAGTTCATGCATAAGCTCACTTCTCTTCACCGTGAGTACATAAATGAGACCATTGAGTCCGACAGGAGAGTATCCTGCCTCCATGGTACTGCCCCGGAAACTGTAACTGCCGACACCGTTGGGTTCGGTAAGCATTGCGGACACCGTATCGGCCAGGCCCTGAACTCCGGGATCGCTTTCGGCGGCTTTTACGGGAGCGTACTGCTCAAGAACCAGGGATTCATCGGGATGAGCCTGCATAACGCCTTTACTGCTCAGAATATAGGCATACCCACTGTCACCGAATCCGGCATTATCAATGAGACTTGAAAGGATATTTCCGTCTCCCCGTGCAATCAGTGCGCCGGCGATATTACTGTTCTGAATTATCGGGACGGCAAACATTACAACCGGCCTGCCGGTTACCCGGCTGATAATTACGTCAGAAACAGCAGAAACACCCCGCAAGGCCTGCTGAACATATTCACGGTCGGAAAGGTCTGCAGAAGTTTCTCCTTTGACATAGCGGGCAACACCGTCTTTCCCCACTACGCCGAAATCAAGCAGGTGAAGGCGTTTCAGCTCTTCCGTCAAACGGGCCTTTTTGGAGGAATCCACCTCCAGGGAGGAGAACTCCAGGTTGGCAATAATATGCATGGCGGCGAGGAGACTGCCCACCTGCTGCCCTACGAGCCGGGCTCCGGAATCTGCCTGGCCCCGCAGCCCTTTTTCAGCTACAGAACGTACGACATTACTGGAAACGGCAAGAAAAGTAATTCCCAGTGAAAGGGAGAGACAGGTTACAAGAATACAGATGGCCAGTGAAATTTTCTGATAGAGTTTCATTATGCACAGCCTTGTGTTGAATGTACTGTGAATAGAAATATACCAAAACGAAATATATTTCAATAAATTGATATTTATTTATCGTTAATAAGAGCCAGAGTCTCTCCGTCCCTGGGAACAAGCAGATTCCCGCTGTAGAATTTTCTGCCTTCAGCTGTGTACAGTTCCTTTCTGTCGGTATAGTTGTCGTCCTCGGTATGCCAGAGCACCAGGTTGGGGATATTCAGCTCTTCCGCAAGTTCGCAGGCTTCCTTGACGGTGCTGTGATGCTTTTCGTAGGGCTTGTATTTTTCCCGCTCCTTATAGAGACAGAAGGCCTCGGAAAGCAGCCAGTCCGATCCTCGTACATACTTCTCACAGGCAGGGTTATAGGGCTCATCTCCCAGACAGGTCAGCCGGACCCCGCCCTCAAGTTCAGCAGAAAATCCGTACTGAAGCGCTTTGGTTGAGTGAATATCGAAAAAGGTGAATTGCTGTGTTCCCAGCTTTGCGCTATGCCCATCGCTGATAATAGAAAAGTTGATCCTTTCACCTATGAGCCGGGTAAACTTGGGCTGCAGTGTATGACCGCAGATATCCCGCAGGGCTTTCTCGAGTCCTTCATGACACCAGACGCTAAGGTTACCCTTGTATTTACCGGCAAGTATTGCGGCGGTTACGGCCCGGACTATCCACACCGCTCCGAGGAGATGGTCCGAATGTTCATGGGTAAGCACCAGGTGCCGGATACTGCCAATGGCAATATCTGCTGCCTGCAACCGGGCAAGGATACCGTTGCCGCCTCCGGCATCGACCAGGATGTATTCATCGCCGCTTTTTAGGGCGAAGCAGGTGTTATAACAGCGGGTGGCCATGGCATTTCCGGTGCCGAGAACAAAAAGACGATTCATGCCGCAACGGTATCATAAAAATTTGCACTCCTCCACCGGTCCTCCTAAGATTAAAGCTGAACCTGAGAAAAGAGGTCACAAACCAGGAGTTTTTGAAGATATGAAATCGATAACCAACAAGATTATGCTCTTTATTGCAGTCATTGTTCTGGCTATAACAGGTGCCGGGCTGCTTATTGCGCACTACGGTCTGAATAAACTGGCTGACGATGTTTCCCATGCCGCATTAAAAATGAAGGTTGAGGGGGATATAGAATCCTTTCGATCATTTTTCTTCAACCGCTACGGTACACCGTCTATTTCTGCAGGACGAATTGTCAGCCAGTCCGGCTCATCGGTTGAAGATTTTGATTTTATCGATAATTTCGGAGAAAAGCTGGGCATTACCGCCACGGTTTTCCAGGCCCGGGATGATGACTTTATTCGCATCGTAACCAATATAAAGAAAGACGACGGCTCCCGGGCGGTAGGAACTTTTCTGGGCAAAGAGAGTGCCGCCTATACTCCGATTATATCGAAACAGCGCTTCCTCGGCACAGCGGTAATTCTGGGAAAATCCTACCTCACAGCCTATGACCCCCTGCTGGACAGACGGGGAAACCTGATAGGCATTCTTTATGTGGGGATTCCCAACGATGAAATAAAAACCATGGCCCGCAGGCTTTCATCCAGCATAATAACCATGCTTCTGATACTCTGCCTGGTACTGGCGCTTGTCGGCCTGACGGCGGGCTTTATCTTCGGAAGGCGTATTGCCCGGCCCATTATCCGCGGCGTAGAACTGGCCAAGATCATTTCCGAGGGAGACCTTAATATTCATGTTGAACAGGGGGACATGAAACGCCGGGACGAGATAGGAGAGCTTGCAAGGGCGCTGGATTCCATGGCGAGCCAGCTGGGATCCATTGTAGGTGATGTAAATACCGCGGCAATCAGTATTTCCACCAGCAGCAGACATTTCTCAGCCGCTGCTCAGGATATTGCCAACGGTGCCACCAACCAGGCGGCGGCGGCAGAGGAAGTCAGTTCTTCCATCGAAGAGATGAGCGCCAACCTGAGGCAGAATGCGGACAACTCGTCGGAAACCGAAAAACTGGCCAATGCGGTTTCCGATAATGCCCAGACCAGCGGAACTGCTGTTGTAAGTGCAGTGGAAGCTATGAAGAATATTGCGGAGAAAATCAGCATCGTAGAAGAGATTGCCAGGCAGACCAATCTGCTGGCCCTGAATGCCGCCATCGAAGCGGCCAGGGCCGGAGAGCACGGAAAAGGCTTTGCAGTTGTAGCGGCAGAAGTTCGCCGTCTTGCGGAACGGAGCCAGACCGCTGCGGGAGAGATAAGCATACTCTCCAATGCCACGGTAAAAACCTCCACCGAAGCCGGAGATATGCTGGACGCCCTTATTCCCAACATTCAGCAGACAACCTCACTGGTACAGGAGATAAGCGCCGCCAACCGGGAACAGCAGACCGGGGTGGAACAGATATCCATGGCGATTATGGATCTGGATAAGGTTATACAGCAGAATGCCAGCTCATCGGAGGAGTTAGCGGCAACTTCGGAAGAACTGGCTCATCAGGCCGGTCACCTGGAAGCAGTAATGAAGTTCTTCAAAATAAATCAAGCCGGCTACGGGTACCGGCAGATAGAACAGGATGAACCGAAGCTGCTTGAGTAGTGCCTCAGGAGATCAGATATTCAGCAGCCCGTCTTCTATAAGCTGGTTCTGAATCTCCATTCCCAGCTGCTGACCCCATTCCTGACCGGCAGCCATGGATTCTGCAGTGATAAGAGGCAGCTGCTGGATAAGCTTTCGGCCGGTAGGGGTCTCATAAAAAGCAATTATGTCCTTGATTTCTTCATGGCTCAGATGACGATCATAGATGGGAACAACCATTTTTATCATATCTTCTGGACTCACCTTGTCCATGAACTGGTCCCAGTACTCCACTGGAACTTCCGGCAGGATCTGTTTGAACTGGGTAATCATGTTCTGCATAATCTGCATCCCCATGTCGGCAGATCCGGTCATCTCCATCAGACGGACAATATCTTCTTCTTTTGACTGGCTGAAGGCAGCGGATAAGAAAAGAACATAAAACAGAAAGATCATTAGTTTTTTCACTGGTATTCTCCTTGAATCAGCCCCATGTCGGTCGACTGGCTGAATATTTCCTAAAACAGGATCCAATTGCTTCCGATTATAGAGCGAAAGCAGGAAGTAGGGGGAAAAAAATGAGACCATTGATTCAGGTTGATGAAGCAAAATGTATAAATTGTCACCAGTGCATTTCTGTATGTCCCATAAAACTCTGTCAGGATGCCAGTGGCGATTCAGTAAAGATTAACCATGAAGCCTGTATTGCCTGCGGGGCCTGCATTAAGGCCTGCACTCATGGTGCGAGGAAAGCCGTGGATGACTGGGATGAGTTCATTTTCAATCAGCCTGAAAAACAGAAAATGATCGCCATTGTCGCCCCTGCAGCAGAAGCATCATTTCAGGGAAACATTCTGCGTTTGAACGGCTTTCTGCACTCCCTGGGCGTTGCCGCTTTTTTTGATGTCAGCTTCGGAGCAGAACTCACCGTCTATTCCTATCTACGGTATATAAAAGAAAACAGTCCGAAGATGGTAATTGCCCAGCCCTGCCCTGCAATTGTGAATTACCTTGAAATGTATCAACCGGAACTTCTCGACTACCTTGCTCCTTCAGACAGCCCAATGGTTCATACCATGAAGATGGTCCGGCAGTTTTATCCAGAATATGCCAGACACAAAATTGTAATTCTTTCGCCATGTGTTGCCAAACGGCATGAATTTGATGCCGTAAAAACTGGCGACTACAACTTAACATTCGCCTCAATTGAAGCCTATTTAAAAAACAAGAACATAGCCCTGGAAAGATTCCCTGAAATTGAGTTCTCCAACCCTCCGGCAGAGCGAGCGGTACTCTTTTCCTCCCCCGGGGGATTAAGAGAAACCATCGAACGGGAGATACCGGAATTAAGCCCCAGAATCCGCAAGATAGAGGGGGTTCAGCAGATATACCGCTATTTCCAGGAACTTCCGGAATCCCTTAAAAAGGGAGCACAGCCCCTGATTATAGATTGTCTCAATTGCGATAAAGGCTGCAATGGTGGTACCGGTACATCCTCAACAGATACTTCTGAAGACATTCTGGAACACGCTGTCAGCCTGAGAGCAGAACAGATGAAGATTAAATATGGCTCCGGGAAAAACAGGAAACAAAGTTCAAAAAAGGTAAACCGGATACTAAAGAAATTCTGGAAGCCTGAGTTATATACCCGTACCTATCAGAATAAATCCAGCATGATCACTATAAAGATACCTGACAGCAAACAGCTCTGGAAGATCTATAATAAAATGGAAAAGTCTACTGAAGAAGACCTGTATAACTGTTCCTCCTGCGGGTACGGCAGCTGCGAGAAAATGGCAACAGCAATTTTCAATAATCTGAATAATCCGGAAAACTGCCATCACTACAAAATGTCTGTCATAGAAAAGGCAAAATCCAATATTCACGAAACCGCACAGGTGCTTGAAGAAAAAATACTCTCGGCGAATCAGCTTATGCAGGCCGTAGTTGAACTGGCAATGAAAAACCATTCAAGTTCGGAAGAACAGGTTAATGCAGTATCCCAGTCCTCTTCTGCTATAGACGAAATGATTGCCTCAATTACCAACATCAACTCCATCGTGCAAAAGCGTCAGGAAATACTGAAGGATCTTAAGCAGCGGTGCGACTCCGGAGCCGAAGCCATGCAGAGAACACTCACCCAGGTGGAAGATGTAACCAGGGGAATGCTGAAAATCCGTGAGGTGAATACAACCATAGATTCCGTATCGGCCAACACCAATCTTCTGGCCATGAATGCCGCCATCGAAGCTGCACATGCAGGAAAAGCTGGTCTGGGCTTTGCCGTTGTGGCATCGGAAATCCGCAAACTTGCTGAAGAGTCAGGTAAAAACGCTCATATTATTGCCCAGGATCTGAAGAGCATTGAACAGAACATAAACGCCACCCAGAATCAGTCCAGCGAAACAAACGGGCTGATCACTGAACTGATAGATAAGATTCAGATTCTCAACCTGAGCTTTCAGGAACTGGCGGAGACAATGTCAGAAATGACCGCCGGCACAACACAGGTTCAGCAGGCTCTCGGCCTGATACAGGATAAAAGCAGAGAAGTTGATGACAATTCACGGGAGCTTGATGAAATTGTGGATAAGCTGCACTCAATCTACCGTGAGATGAAAACAATATCAGCCGGTGAAAGCAGCACCGTGGAAACCCTGCTAACCGGTGCAGCTCACGCCCATTCCGGTTTTTAACCGGATTCGACAGGATTTTACAATACCTTTTTTATTCTCTATATTTTAACCTTGTCGGAGAAGTTCCGATTAAGGAGTTACCGTGGCTATTCTGAGTCCGGAGTTTGCCCAGAAATTCATACAGAAAACCGTAAAAAACCTCCCCTATAACGTAAATATTATGAACCACGACGGAATTATAATAGCCAGCAAGGACGATTCCCGTATCGGCGATTTTCATGAAGTTGCCTACGGACTACTCCACGGAACCCTGGACTCCGGCATTGTTACCCCGAAGGATGACTATATCGGAGCGAAACCGGGAATCAATATGTATGTTGATTATAAAGAAAAACATATAGGAGTGATCTGTGTTACCGGCGATCCGGAAAATGTTAACTCCTTTGCAGGATTTGTGAAATCTTCCCTGGAAACAATGCTCGATTACGAGATCCAGGCATCGAAAAACCGGGACAGCCTTGATGAGGCGGAAAAATTCCTCCATTACAGCCTCTTTGATGAAGAGTACAGTCATGATGAAGCACTGGAACTCTGCGACCGTTACAGCCTTAACTTTTCACCTCTGACAGTCATTATTCTGATCCGTTCGCCTTACGGTATGAACCGAGGCAGCTTGCTGAAAACCTTAAAAGAGGGAACACTGCTGGAACGCGGAGACATTGCCATACGGGGATGGAATGATGATGTGCTTGTCCTGAAGAACCTGAAAGGGGAAACTCCGGAGGCAGTCAAGGACTATAGGGAACAGCTTTTTTCCTGGATATGGCAGATTGAAGAGCAGGTTAAAAAGATACCTCAACAGAAGGATCTGAACTACTTTGCCGGAAGCCTTCAGGCCCGGATAGATCAGTTCCGGACCTCCTATATGCATGCTCAGCAGCTGGCTATCCAGCCACAGTCCGGCAACTATGAGAAAGTCACGTTCTTTCTGGACCATATTCAGGATTACATCCGCAACTCGGTTACCCTTAAGCTGTACAAGGATATTTTCTCCTCCTTCCACTCTCTGTTTCCCGGGGATGAAAAGGAGGTAATGGTGGAAACCATAAAATCCCTTGAAGCCAACAACTACAACCTGGTGCATACCAGCAGGGCCCTGCATGTACACCGGAACACCATTACCTTCCGGCTGAAAAAGCTGAAATCCCTGCTGAATATTGATCCCCTGGACCGGCGGTCCGACCGGGAATTCTTACGGGAACTGGCTCACTATCTGGACAGATGCTGATTGTGCAAACTGCATAATATTCAGCATTCCTTTCATACCTCTTACACATAGCTTTTTTCATGCTATATCACCATATTTAGTCTCATATCTACAGCTGTCAGCTGAAAGGAGCTATTTATGAGTAAAGAGATCTCTTTCCACGGGATTGTGCCCCCGATTATTACCCCTGTCGATGCAAACGAAAATGTTGATGCTGAAGGCCTGAAACAGGTTATCCAGCATGTCATGGACGGTGGAGTTCACGGTGTTTTCGTAAACGGAAGTAACGGTGAGTTCTACGGACTGGACTTTGCCAATCAGAAAAAAGCGGTTGAAGTTACCGTTGACCACGTAGGCGGAAAAATTCCCGTATACGCCGGAGCTTCCGCAATTACCACCAAGGAATCCATTGCCCTGGCAAAGATGGCCGAAGAGGTAGGAGCCGATGCACTTTCTGTACTTACTCCCATGTTCATTACCCCTACTGAGGATGAACTTTTCGACCACTTCAAGGCCATTACCGATAACTGCAAGCTTCCGGTAATGCTTTACAACAACCCCGGAAAAACCAACAACACCATTACCCCAAGTCTTCTGAAAAGACTTCTGGCAATTGACAACTTCCTGGGAATTAAAAACACCTCAATGGACTTCAGCCTCACCATTAAATACATCGAGGCCGCGGCCAACAGACCTGAGTTCGCAGTATTCGGCGGAATCGACTACTACATCTATGCGACCCTTTGTCACGGCGGAGCCGGTAGTGTTGCAGGAACCGCAAACGTAGCGCCCCGTCTGGTTGTTGATATCTACGAAAACTATGTGAAAGGCGACCACCTCGGTGCTCTTGATGCCCAGAAGCGGCTGATGCCCCTGCGTGATGCCTACGGACTGGGAACTTTCCCGGTAATGATGAAGGTTATGCTGAACATCCTCGGGGTTAAAGCAGGCAACCCCATCCGCCCGGTTAAATACGTCAGTGACGAAACCGTAAAGAAAGCGGAGAAAATTCTTGTGCAGATCGGCATGCTTTAATCAGCAGGCTGATGAAAATATAAACTTATTTACTTATTGAGAGAGGAAAGAAGATGAAATTAGGATTTGTCGGACTCGGAATTATGGGCCGCCCCATGGCCAAAAACCTGCTTAAAGCAGGATATGAAGTACTCGTGGCAGACATCAACAAGGATGCCGTTGCCGAACTGGAAGCTGCAGGTGCGGAATCTGCTGCAAGCCCCGCTGAAGTAGCATCAAAAACTGATGTTATCATCACCATGCTCCCCAACTCTCCCCACGTAAAAGCTGTTGCCCTTGGAGAGAACGGACTGATCGAGTCTGCTGCTCCCGGAAAGGTTCTTATCGACATGAGCTCCATTGCACCCCAGGCTTCCCAGGAAATCGGAAAAGCCCTGGCTGAGAAAGGCATGGAAATGCTTGATGCTCCTGTATCCGGTGGAGAGCCCAAGGCTATCGACGGAACCATCGCAGTAATGGTTGGCGGAAAGAAAGACATTTTTGACAAGTACAAAGAGATCCTCGAGCCCATGGCCGGTTCTGTTGTATATGTGGGAAAATTAGGTGCCGGTAACACCACCAAGCTGTGTAACCAGATTGTTGTAGCTCTTAATATTGCAGCAGTTTCTGAAGCTATGGTTCTTGCCAAGAAAGCAGAAGTTGATCCCGAGCTTGTATACGAAGCAATCCGCGGCGGTCTTGCCGGAAGTACTGTAATGGATGCAAAGGCACCCATGATGATGGACAGAAACTTCAAACCCGGTTTCCGGATTGATCTCCACATTAAAGACATGAACAACGCGCTGGAAACTTCCAAGGCCGTTGGCTGTTCACTGCCCCTGGCAGCACTTTCCATGGAAATTATGCAGGCTATCAAGCAGGACGGATGCGGTGTTGAGGATCACTCAAGCATCGTTAAATTCTACGAAAAGCTTGCCAACACTGAAGTTACCCGCAAGGCGTAATCAGTACATCAGAAGGATACAATTATGAGTGTAACGCCTGTTATAGCGGACATGAAGGTTTACCCTGTAGCGGGACGAGACAGTATGCTTCTAAATTTAAGTGGGGCCCACGGGCCCTACTTTACCAGAAACATAGTTATTCTCACCACCGATAAGGGCGAAACCGGAATTGGAGAGGTTCCCGGAGGGGAAAGCATCCGGAAAACTCTGGAAGATGCCAGCAAACTGGTTATAGGATCAAGCCTGGGTGATTACAAGAATGTGCTCAACCGGGTACATCAATCTTTCAGTGACCGGGATTCCGAAGGACGGGGGCTGCAGACTTTTGACCTCCGCACAACCATCCACGTGGTTACCGCCATTGAATCATGTTTTCTTGATCTTTTAGGCAAATACCTGGGCGTACCGGTGGCCTCCCTGCTGGGAGACGGTATGCAGCGGGACAGGGTCAAGATTTTAGGTTACCTTTTTTACATCGGAAACCCCGACAAAACAGACCTCCCTTATGTACGGGAAAAAGATTCGAGCAATGAATGGTACCGCATCCGCCGGGAAGAGGCTCTGACCCCCGACGCGGTTGTACATCTTGCCGAAGCATCCAGCGAGATGTACGGCTTCAAAGACTTCAAGCTGAAGGGCGGAGTACTTGAGGGAAAAGAAGAGATCAAAGCCATCAAGGCTCTGAAAAAGCGCTTTCCCGATGCCCGTATTACCCTTGATCCCAACGGCGCCTGGTATCTGAAAGAGGCAATTGAACTCTGTAAGGATATGCACGGTATCTTGAGCTACTGTGAAGACCCCTGCGGTGCGGAGGGAACCCTCTCCGGACGGGAAACCCTTGCGGAGTTCCGTAAAGCCACCTGGCTTCCCACCGCTACAAATATGATCGCCACTGACTGGCAGCAGATGCAGCACTCGGTGGCACTGAACAGTGTGGATATTCCCCTGGCAGACCCCCACTTCTGGACCATGGCAGGTTCTGTGCGGGTAGGACAGATGTGTGACTCCTTCGGGCTCACCTGGGGATCCCACTCCAATAACCACTTCGATATCTCTCTGGCAATGTTTACCCAGGTGGCGGCGGCAGTTCCCGGCAGGGTAACCGCAATCGACACCCACTGGATCTGGCAGGAAGGTATGGACCGACTTACCAAAGAACCGATGAAGATGGAAGACGGCCACATTGCCATCCCGGACAAACCCGGTCTTGGTATCGACATCGATATGGAGCAGGTAAAAATAGCCAATGAACTGTATATGAAGGAAGGTCTCGGTGCCCGGGACGACTCCATCGGAATGCAGTTTCTGATACCCGGCTGGACCTTTGACAACAAGAAGCCCTGTCTGGTACGCTAAGATTAATATTCAACAGGGGCTGAAAATCGGTCCCTGTTGAATTATTCAGAAAAGTCAGTTTCTCTACGTAATTTTCATAAAAGCCTATACTGTTAAGTCAAACATCGAGGGTAATCAGCATGATACAGGCTATAAAAATCAATGACGGTGACAATGTTGCCATAGCCGTCGGCAGTACCGGAATGAAAGCCGGTGAAAAACTGGAAAAAGAGGGAGTAACCCTCATAGAGGATGTTCCCCAGGGACACAAAATCTCACTCCGCTTTATTGCGAAGGGGGAAAGAATTATCCGCTACGGGGTTGCCATTGGAACCGCATTGGAATCCATCGAAGCCGGCCGCTGGGTTCAGGAAAAGATTGTAGAAATGCCCCCTTCTCCGGCACTGAAAGACCTGGTATGGAAACAGCCTCCGCCGGTACCCTGCAAACCCCTAAAAGGCTACACCTTCATGGGTTACCGCAATGCGGACGGTACCGTGGGCACCCGTAATATCCTGGGAATAACCACCAGTGTGCAGTGTGTTTCCGGTATTGTTAACCATGTAGTCCGTATTTTAAAGGAAGAGCACCTAAGCCGCTTTCCCAATGTAGATGATATCGTCGGCCTGAATCACATCTACGGCTGCGGTGTTGCCATAAACGCCCCGGCAGCGTTTATCCCCATCCGCCAGGTGGAAAACCTCTCTGTTAATCCCAATCTGGGGGGCGAGGTTATGATGATAGGCCTTGGCTGTGAAAAGCTTGAGATGAAGAATCTCGAAGCCTTTCATGTAGAGAAAGCGGGAACCCCGAGAGACTCTCTCTCTACCATGATACTCCAGGATGAATCCCTGAAGGGCTACATGGACATGGTGGATGCCGCTGTGAAACTGGGCATAAAACATCTGGAAAAACTCAATAAAAGAAAACGGGTTGAGTGCCCCCTCTCCGACCTGAGACTGGGAGTACAATGCGGTGGAAGCGATGCATTCTCCGGAGTCAGCGCAAATGCCGCAGTCGGATTTGTTGTAGACCTGCTGGTACGGGCCGGAGCTACGGCAGTATTCAGCGAAGTATCGGAAGTTCGGGACGCAGCTCCGGTGCTGGCCTCCCGGTGCAAAGAAAAAGCGACCTTTGACAAGCTTATCAGCGAACTCGACTGGTATGATAATTACCTTCATACAGGCGGAGTGGACCGCAGCGCCAACACCACCCCGGGAAACAAAACCGGCGGACTGGTAAATATTGTTGAAAAAGCCATGGGATCGGTTATCAAATCGGGCTCAATGAATATCGATGATGTTATCGGGCCGGGAGAACTGATCAAAAAGAAGGGTCTCGTTTTTGCAGCAACCCCTGCAAGCGACTTTTTCTGCGGAACCTGTCAGCTTGCCTCGGGCATAAGTATACAGATATTCACCACCGGACGGGGAACCCCGTACAGCCTGCCGGCAGCACCGGTTCTGAAAGTCTCTTCGAGAAGGGACCTTTCCCACCGCTGGTTTGATTTGATTGATCTTGATTCCAGCAGCATTGTTTTAGGCGAGGCCACCATTGAAGAGATAGGCTGGGAGCTTTTCAACCTGCTTCTGGATACCGCCAGCGGACGAAAGGTTACTGCGGCGGAGAAGTTCGGCCTGAAGAACGATCTGGCGATTTTTAATCCGGCGCCGGTGACATAGGAAGACAGTCGAATCCGTTCATACCGTACTGTTGCGTCATCAAAGACGGTAGTTTCGGAGCAGGGAAAGCCACAACCTTACTTAGGAGTTCTGCAGCAGCTGAACCGATGAAGTATATTTTGTTCCAACTGCCTGATTTACTATAGCCTTGTCGAAAGTCACCAGAACTCCACTGTTTTGAAATGCAAGACTCAGCAAATAGGCATCTGTCACCTGACGGTGGCCCTGCAGCATTGAAGGCGGGAGTTTTGCCAATACTGAAGCATCCAGGGTATCGGCCCAGAAAACATGTGCAGGATGCTGGATATATGCATCCAGAATTGTCTGTGCCTCCCTTACCGGAACCGCATCATGAATTATTCGTGGATTTGAAGATATACGTATAAACGCTGTCTGAGTGAGAGGTGAGGTTGCCCAGCTGTTTTCAGTACCATTTATGGTATCGCTGAACCACCGGTGGGCGTCACTGTGATGTAAATGGTTCGGCCAGGCCAGAGCTATGAGAACATTGACATCCGGAAAAAATATCACTCTTCATCCTCAGCTGCGGCAATATCTTCCGATGTTATTATTTCCGCGTTTTCTGCAACCTGAAAAACCGGGAGGCCTGACTCCTTGGTATAGGTAACATCCCGCGACATGTTTAACCCGTCCCGCGCAAGCAGAGAGATTGCAGCCCCCATGGAAATACCTTTTTCCGCCGCAAGACTTTGAGCAATTTTATAAATATCATCGTCTATATTTATCGTGGTCCGCATAAAATAAAGATATTACGTAAATTGCGCTACATCAAGACATCATCGCATCATGGCATGTTATTTCCCAAAGATCACTATTCTCTGCGTTTTTGGAATTGGCGATTCCATTTCGGGAGAAAAGCAGACATGAGTCGTATTTCCATCACTATGTTTTTAAGATGCCAAGCCAAGTTTTTTCATGCAAAACTGTATTTATATATGAGCGTCACATTATATTGACAAAAGCCATCATTTTGCATACTATGCGTCCACGCTTTAAGCCCAGGTGGCGGAATTGGTAGACGCGCTAGATTCAGGTTCTAGTCCGGGTTTCCGGGTGGAGGTTCAAGTCCTCTTCTGGGCAATAGAAAAAGGCTACTCTCGAATAGAGAGTGGCCTTTTTTTATTGGCAAGAAAAAGAGAACTTGAACCCCTGAATGAACGCGCACCGATTAGGTGCGGAAGCGAGGCAGGACGCCGAGCGCCAGTGAATGAGGGACGGGTCGGCGGGAATCGGCACGATGCCGATGACCAGAGACTTCAGTCCTCTTCTGGGCAAAGAAATTAGGCTGCTCTCGTCAGAGAGTGGCCTTATTTTTTGGGCAGATAAAGAGAACTTAAACCTCCGGAATGAGCGCGGTGCGATTAGCACCGGAAGTCCGGCAGGGATGCCGGACGCCAGCGAATGAAGGGCGGGCACAGCGATTCGCAAAGCGATATCGCAGCCCAAACTTGCGGCAGTGATTTACGCAGTAAATAACGAAAACACACACCGAAAATTTCCATGAAGACCTAAAGCTATGGCATATAGATACTGTCCTCATGGAAGTTGCATCAACCCCATATCCTACCTGCACATGCACTAAGTACTTCAAACCGTAAGCCCCAATCCTCACACTTGCATTTACATCATTTTAGATGTAGATTTGTATTCATGAAACTAAAGTGGGATATTGAGTTCTATTCAAACGAGGATGGTTTCTGCGAATTAGAAAGGTGGATACTAAAGCAGAAAGAATCCCACAGGGATAAGATAATTGCCTGGATTGATAAACTGCAGGAGATGGGACCTCTCCTCCCACGTCCATATGCTGATATTTTGCGGGATGGGATTCATGAGCTCAGGATTAAGGTTGCTCATAATCAGGTTCGAATTCTGTACTTTTTTGTCTTTCAGAATCGAATAGTGCTTACCCACCCATTTTATAAGAATGTTTCCAAGGTTCCTGAGAAAGAGATTAAGAAAGCGGATGATATTAGAACTGCTTACTTAAGAAGGAAGACAGAATGAAATACAACGATTTCAAGGATTCACTCCGTAAAAACGATCCCGGTTTTGACAGCCGTGTTCAAGCTGAAAAACTAAGAGTGGATTTGGCTGTAGCAATTGCTCGAAAACGCGAGGAAGAAGGGTTATCACAAGGAGTAATCGCCCGTCTGGCTCATCTTACCCAGCAACAGGTAAGTAAAATCGAGAATGGAGAGAACTGCAATATCGACACCTATTTCAAAGCGATGGCTGCCTTGGGAATGAATTTCCACGATGTTGCAGTGTAGATACGTAATATTAAAATTACTTGACCTGCGTAGGGCAAGCGATTCGCCTACCCAATTATGCAGCAGTGATTTGCACAGGAAATTCCGACAGCATGGGCAGGTCAGGAAAATGCCAATGCAAGGGCTAAATACCCTTTATTGACACTTCCCGGGAAACCACATATAGTAAAATCTACAGTCTGATATTTTTGTATGCAGAACCGAAATATTGATTTTTTAGTAACCAAATCTATTGTTTCCCATCTTCAATTTCCGTTTCAAATATTCAATATTCATTCCGTAAAATCAAATTTGCCGGAGAATTCCGGAACAGGAGACTATTATGTCTAAGAACATTTATGTTGGTAACATGAGTTGGAATACCACAGAGACCGAACTGAGCGAGCTTTTTGCACAGTACGGTGAAGTAACCTCTGCCCGCATTATCACAGATCGGGACACACAGCGATCAAAAGGGTTTGGATTTGTTGAAATGGCAGACGACAACGCTGCTTCTGCTGCTATTTCCGCCCTTAATGGAACAGATCTTGGTGGCCGTAATTTACGTGTCAACGAAGCAGAAAGTCGGGGAAACAGCCGCCGCTATTAAGCGGATTCGCAAACCGAAACATGCGGCAGTGATTTCCGCAGGAAATTACGTTAGAGCATGTGCATGGCAATGGGAAAAGGCTACTTTCGAATAGAGAGTGGCCTTTTTTTATTGGTAGATAAAGAGTACTTGAACCTCCTGAATGAGCACGGCGCGATTAGCCCGATTATCCGGCACGGCGCGGCCGACTTTAACCTTCGAAGTTCATCCCGAACAGAGGTCCGCAACGAGCCTTAAAGATTGAACACTAATAGACAGATCACCTTTCCGCACGGGACACAACAATAGCTCTTTACGCTATTAGCTTGCAGCGCTATAATGTACCATGATTAAAAGTTTCGCTGATAAAAATACAGAAGCCATTTTCAACAGAAGGTTGAAAAAAGGTATGCATCCGGAATTGGCGAAAAAAGCCTTGAAAGGGCTGCGGAATATTGAGAGCTCCGTTGCTCTTGAGGACCTGAGAATCCCTCCAGGCAATAAACTGGAAGCTTTAAAAGGTGATCGCAAAGGGCAACATTCTATACGGGTTAATGATCAATGGCGCATATGCTTCCGTTGGGAAAATGGGCATGCATTTGATGTAGAATTTTGTGATTATCATTAGGGAGCTGTGAGATGAATGAAAATAAACAGTATTGCGATGAGCTGATTGAGCTGACCACTCCAGGCGAAGTACTCAAGGAAGATTTTCTTGATGCCATGGGAATAACTGCGTATGAATTGGCAAAGGGCATCAATGTTGATCCAATGAGGATCTCAAGAATTATAAACGGTACCCGCAAGATAACGGCAGACACAGCAATTCGCTTGTCCAGATTTTTTGGGACATCTGCTGAGTATTGGATAAATCTTCAGTCGCTATATGACCTTGATGTTGCGAAGGAAAAACATCAGGAAGAGTACAACAAGATACATCCAAAAGCGTCCTGAAAAAGTGATACTTTTAATCGAAAAGTCCAGAGGTATATTTGGATGACATCCTTCATAAACGGGCCTCAAGACAGTATAAAATGGTTCGATATACTACATAACGGATTGCACATAGTTCAGGTAATAGTCCGGGGTTTCAGGCGTAGGTCCAAATTTTCTTCAGGACAACAATTATAAACAGGGCTGCCTACCCGAGTAGACACCCCTATATTTACATAACAGAAAATGATTTAATACTTGATAAATTTCTCCCCGGGAACACCGCAGATAGGGCATTTTCCGGGAATAGCTTTCTCAATATTCCCGCACACAGGACACAGATAATAGAAAACCTCTTCCGTGCTTTCCAGATTATTCATGGCTTCCTGATACAATCCGGCATGAACCTCTTCCGCTTTCATTGCAAAGGTAAAGGTTCTTACTGCATCTTTGTTGCCTTCCGCTTCAGCCTGCTCTACAAAGGGCGGATACATCTCTTTGTATTCATGAGTTTCCCCGTCTACTCCAGACTTCAAATTATCCATGGTGGAACCAACTTTTCCCGCTACCTCAAAATGCTTAAGTGCATGAATGGTCTCTGCATCGGAGGCCGCCTTAAACAGCTTGGCGGCATTCAAATACCCTTCCTTCTCTGCTTTCCTGGCAAATGCAAGATACTTTCTGTTTGCCTGAGACTCTCCGGCAAAGGCTTCCATTAAATTGTCTGTGGTTTTAGACATGAGCTTCTCCTCTGTATTGTTTGTATCTAAAAGACCAATTAATTTTTTCACCGTTTCTTCGGGTAAATCATTGTCCCTGTTTTCGGCCAATAATTTTCTAAGTAATACTTTCGCATTATCACTCTGGGGAAGCATGAAGCCTGCTTCTCTTAACAGATCCTCCGCCATAATTCTGTTGGACATTCCAATCGCAGTGGCCAGCTGCCTGACCATCGGGTTTTCGGATTCTTTACCAATTTTAAATGCTATAAGCTCCTGTTCTGTCTTACTTTTGGATAGTATTCCCAGGGCTTTTTTAACCTCATCTGATGTTTTCTGCTGCACAGGAAACGTTTCGGGGACCAGCGAGATTGCATGAGAGGGACAGGCATCCACACACAAACGGCAGCCGCTCAAACATTTTTCTGCATCAATCTGACCTGTTTCTGTATCCGTCGCGCCGGTGGGGCAAACGTAAAGGCACAGGCAGTCTTTTGTACAGAGCCGTATATTTCTTACTGCATGCATATCAAGCGCTCCTTCTGACCTGTGTCATCTTTATACTAGGAACCTTGCAGACCGGACATATTTCCGGTTTCTCATCACCCACATAGATAAACCCGCAGATATCACACACAAAGACATTGGTTTCTTTAAGAAAATCTGCCGAACCAGATTCAAGCTTATTCAGATGGGAATTTTGCATCCGTGAAACCTGTTCTGCCCATTTCAACGAGCGCAGAGCCCCCCGGTCATGATGCTTTCCGGCCACTTCATTGGCAGATGCGAAATGTGCTGATAGATCATCCTGAAGAAGGGCTTGCAGATTATCAAACTCCGGACGGCCCAAATTTCCGGATTTGCTGTTGTAGTAGGATGCCAGCTCATTGTAGAGTTGGGCCATCCCGGGATAATACTGCTTCTCACAGCCCTTTGCCAGATTGGAAAAGACGGCAGATAATTCTGCGGCTGTATAGCTGATGTCATCCGGAAGGGAAGCAGAGCTGTTTGCCGTTGATGAAGCAGACAATTTTGTACTCTCATCTTTCTTTTCATTAAATTCAGATTTAGAAGCGCCGCAAAGCGGGCAGACAAACGAGGAAGGGACATCTGCCCATACAGTCCCGGGAGTAATGTTCCCTTCCGGATAACCGGATGCTTCATCATAGATATAACCGCAGATGGAACAGACATACTTCTTCATAAACCCATGAGACTCCTTTATTTAAGATCTGATAACAAAAGTTTATCATGGATTATGTGCATATGCTGATTTATGTTTGGTGAATTCCAAACTGATTGGAATTCCTTATCAAACTGCTTCTGTTAGGAAGGATGGGTCAGGGAATGTTTTTTACTGGTCTGTCAGACATATTCCGCAGACCTCAGTATTTGTATACATGTCCGGTGCATACAGGCAGCTGTTAACTCCTGTAATTTCTTTCCAATAATGGATACCTCCGCACGTAACCGGTTACTTACCAATAAATGAACTATCCCGTATACTCGACATATGCCTGCTGCCCTTCTGCAGACAAAGTTATTTACCCCGAAGGTAAAATCCAAAATCGTTTCCCGTCCCCGGCTCCTTCAGAAACTCAGTTCGGGTACCCAGGGAGCCCTTACACTTATTACCGCGTCTCCGGGTTCCGGGAAAACAACTCTTCTCAGTGACTGGATTGAAGAGATAAATCCCGCTGTCGCCTGGCTATCCCTGGATCGGGGAGAAAATGATCCCGGGAGATTTCTGGCATATGTTATTTCCTCACTGCAGACTATTGCTGAGGGCCTGGGCGACGCTCTGCTGGCAATGCTTCTGTCGCCGCAACCACCGGATACAGAATCCGTTCTGCCCCCTCTGCTGAACGAAATCAGTTTGATAGACAGTGATTTTGTAATGGTTCTTGACGACTATCATGTAATTGATTCCACGGATGTCGCTACCATAGTTGCCTTCCTGCTTGAAAACATGCCGCAGCAGATGCATCTGATTATTGCAACCCGGGAGGATCCTGATTTACCCGTAGCCAGATTGCGTGCCGGGGGTCAGCTGACAGAAATCCGTGTCGCAGACCTTCAGTTCACCATAGATGAGGCATCTGAATTCCTCAACAGTAAAGCAGGCCTGGATATCAGCGCCGCTGATGTTGCACGGCTGGAAAAAAGAACCGAAGGATGGATTACAGGTCTGCAGTTAGCCGCAATATCCATGCAGGGTCTCGGGGATGTCAGCAGCTTCATAGATTCCTTCTCCGGAAGCCACAGATTCATACTGGACTACCTGATGGAAGAAGTGCTTGGCCGGCAATCAGAAGAAATCATGGCATTTCTTCTACAGACATCCATTCTCAATCGTCTGTGCGGATCTTTGTGCGATGCAGTTACCCGCGATGATACTGCTTCGGGACAGAAAATCCTGAATCGGCTCGAACAAAGCAATTTATTCCTGATTCCCCTGGATAATGAACGGCGTTGGTTCCGGTATCACCACCTGTTCGCCGACCTGCTGCGTCAGAAACTGAAAACCGGAGCACAATCGTCAAGACAAGGGAAACTGCCCAAAACTCATTCCTTACATCTCCGGGCAAGTGAATGGTTTGAGCAAAACGGCCTCGAAATCGAAGCACTGGAATATGCCGCTGCTGCGAATGACACAGTTCGGGCGATGGGTCTTGTTGAAGCAGGGGACGTCCCCCTCTACTTTCGGGGAGCAGCTCCCAATGTTTTGAAATGGCTGGAGACTGTATCCAGTACCGAAATGGATAAGAATCCGATCCTCTGGGTAATATATGCCTCAGCTTTACTGCTTGCGGGTCAGCATACCGCTGTTGAAAAGAAGTTATGTGCAGCGGAAGCAGTATCGGACAATCAAGCCGCCGGGGATGACTCAATGGATCTTGCAGGGCGCATAGCCGCAATACGGGCGACCCTGGGAGTGATTCAGAATGATGCCGAGCTTATTTTTACCCAATCACAATTGGCGAAAAAATATCTGGGTTCCGGAAATAGAATATTCCGCACCATTGCTCATTGGACATCAGGCTTCGTATTCCACCTTAAGGGGGACCGGCAGGCTGCAGCATCAGCCTACGGGGAAGCCATTGCCATAGGCTGTGATTCTCTGTATACCACTGCCGCCACCATAACCCTGGGGCAGATCCTGGAGTCGAATAACCAGCTCCTGCAGGCAGCGGAGACATACAAAGAGGGAATCCGCCTGGCCGGCGATCCTCCCCATACCATCGCCTGCGAGGCTTTTCTGGGACTGGCGAGAATACACTATGAATGGAATGATCTGGAAACCGCCTCCCGGTATGCATCCCGGGGTCTGGAAATGACCAGATACACAGATAGTATTGACTCCTTCGCTTCGTATAAAATTATCAACGCCCGGATCGGGATAGCAAAAGATGACTGGAAGGCCGCGGAATCGGATCTGATTGAAGCAGAAAAGTATGTCCGCCGGAATCAATTTGAGTTCAGAATGCCCCAAATCGCCGGGATGCAAATTCTGATCCTGCTCCATAAGGACAATTCCGAAGGAGCTAATGAACTGGCAGAAAGGTATACCCTACCGCTTTCGCTTGCCCGGGTACAGCTTCACCGGAAAGATCCGTCCGCCGCCCTGGCCATCCTGAATCCCCTGAGAGTTCAGATGGAAGCTTCAGGATATCAGGATGAACTGCTCAGGATTATAATACTTCAGACACTGTCGCATTCCGCCAATGGATCACCCGACAAAGCAGTGGACCATCTGGCAGATGCCATGCATCTGGCAGAACAGGAAGGCTTTATCAGATCCTTTCTTGATGAAGGCCGGGAAATGGCAAAACTGATTTCAAATGCTGTAATTCAGGGAATACACCCTGATTATGCTGAGCAGCTTTCAGCAGCTTTTAAATCTGCAATGCAATCAGATGGGATAGACAAGGGAATTGCAGTTCCTGAAATACTGAGTGCCCGGGAACTGGAAATACTGGAACTCATTGCAGAGGGATTGAAAAACAGAGAGATCGGGGAAAAGCTCTTCATCAGTCTCAACACTGTTCTCTATCACACCAAAAATATCTTTGGTAAACTGGGAGTCAGAAACCGTACCCAGGCTATTGCGAAAGCCCGGGAACTGAGGCTCATGTAACCTTGGGGTTGCCGTCTCCCCTTTTTCTCTCTCTAAACCTTTCCAAAACTACAGCATTCCGCAGTCAAACTACAGTTTGCTGTGGTTTTTTTTCATCTCGCCCGCATTAAATTTGTGAACATGAAAATGAATGAACCGGATCACTACTCAATACAGATCAAAGGATTTCTGAATACGGACTGGGAGAACCATTTTGATGGGCTGACCATAACCCGTACAGATGACGGGAACAGCTGTTTGCACGGCCCGATTTCCGATCAGGCCGCTCTTCACGGTGTTTTCAAAAAGATGCACAACCTGGGAATAACCATAATTTCGGTAAACCCGACCAACCAAGGAGAATAGAATGAATAACTACAGATCTACCGCCAGAATATTCGGAATATTTTTTATCGTCGCTTTTCTTACATATGGAACTGGAAGCGGGCTTATCGCTTCTGTCACAGATGCCCCGGACTTTCTTACACAAATCCATGAGAACAGCAGTACCCTGGTGTTAGGTGTCATACTGATAGCCATTGTCCATACCTTCGTAAACATAGGTTTGCCGGTTGTTATGATGCCGATTCTGATAAGATTCAATAAAACCCTGAGTTATGGATACCTGAGTGCAGCAATTGCCGCCACTTCCATGGCTGTAGTCGGTACTGTTTTTTCGCTCCTCCTGCTTCCCCTGAGTGCGGAATACGCCAATGCCGGACCCGCCGCGGGGCTTCTATTTGAAACCCTGGGAAATCTTCTGATACAGGCGGGATTGTATTGCTATTATATCAGCATGGCCATCTGGGGGCTCGGCGGCCTTCTGTTTGTCTCGGTGCTGTACAGCTCAAAAATCGTACCCCGATTCTTTTCCATCTGGGGCGCTGCGGGATATGCCATCTTTATCGCCGGTATGGTTTCTGAGCTTTTCGGAACCGGCATAGGTGTGCTGCTTTCCCTGCCCGGGGGACTCTTCGAGATAGGCCTGAGCCTGTTCCTGATTTTCAGGGGGTTCCGTAAATCCGCTCTGGACGCACTGGCTGAAGAGTAAGAATCGGCAGAAAGAAAATGACAAACTATCCCCTTCAGCTTCTGAACCTCCAAATTGACACTCCCTAAACCGACACAGTACAATCACCCCGATTCACCCCACAGTCAGGAGCCCCCTTCCATGATCAATATGTCCGGTATCCGCGTTGCCTACGGCGAACGCATCCTTTTCAGGGATTCTTCCCTGCTTATCCGCCCCCAGGACCGGATCGGCCTGGTAGGCCCCAACGGCTCCGGCAAGACCACCATCTTCCGTCTTATTACCGGGGAAGAGACGCCTGACGACGGCGTTGTCGCGGTTGATCCCGGCACAGTAATCGGTTACTTCTCACAGGATGTAGGCGAAAGCGCCGGAAGAACCGCGTTTCAGGAAGTGCTTCAGGGGGCCGGTAAAGTCTATGAGTTAGGCCTGCAGCTGGAAGAGATGGAACATGCCATGGGCGATACCGAGGCCATGGGGCAGATGAGTGATGAAGACATGGAGAAATTCATGGCCCGTTACGGCGAAGTGCAGATGGAATTTCAGAACCTCGGCGGTTACGAGCTTGAAACTGAAGCCAGGGCTATTCTCGACGGCCTCGGAATTGCCGAGAGCCGTCAGCAGCTGGATATGGCAAGCTTCAGCGGCGGCTGGAAAATGCGCATTGCCCTGGCCCGGGTGCTGCTGCTCAACCCGGATGTGCTCTTAATGGACGAACCCACCAACCACCTGGACATGGAATCCATTCTATGGCTGGAAGAGTGGCTCAAAAGCTTTAAAGGCGCTTTGATGATGACCAGCCACGACCGGGAGTTTATGACCCGCATCTGCAGCCGTACCATCGAGGCCGCAGGCGAAACCATTCAGACCTACAGCGGGGATTACGACTTCTTCCTTACTGAGAGGGCAATTAGACGGGAACAGCTTGTTGCCGCCCAGAAACGGCAGCAGGCAATGCTTGCCAAGGAAGAGGAGTTTATTGCCCGTTTTGCAGCCCGGGCCTCCCATGCGGCCCAGGTACAGTCCCGGGTAAAGATGATAGAAAAGATGGAGCGGATCGTTGTTCCTCCGGAACCACGGGTAATGAAGTTCAACTTTCCTTCCTGCCCCCGGAGCGGCGACATGGTGGTCACCATGGAAGACCTTGCCAAAGACTGGCCCCTTGACGACGGCGGGGTCCACCCCGTATTCAGCGGCATCTCAGGAACAGTAGAACGGGGAAATAAGATCGCCCTCACCGGAATCAACGGCGCCGGTAAATCCACCTTTCTCAAAGTTATTGCAGGGCTGACCGAAGCAAGTTCTGGGAACTGCGGACTTGGAGCCTCTGTTACCCCCGGCTATTTCAGCCAGTATTCCGGAGACAGCCTGACTTCCTCCAACACGATTTTTGAGGAAATTTCTGCTCTGCTGCCCACCGAATCCAAAGGCAGCATCATGAACCTCTTAGGGGCCTTTCAGTTTTCCGGCGACGATGTAGAGAAGAGGATCTCGGTCCTTTCGGGAGGGGAAAAAAGCCGGGTCATGCTGGCCTCACTGCTTGCCAGACCCATCAATTTTCTCATGCTCGATGAGCCGACAAACCACCTTGATATCGCCAGCCGGGAAGTTCTGCTGGAAGCACTTCAGGAGTTTGAGGGCACCGTCATTATAGTCAGCCACGACCGCTACTTCCTTAAACACCTGGTTAACCGGGTTTTTGAGATTGATCATGGACAGATGACAGTGTTTGAAGGGGATTACAACTACTATCTGGAGAAGAAAGAGAGCTGAGTACACCACTCAGCTTTCAGCCATCTCTATCCTACCCTCTTTCTTCCAAACTCATCATCAACTTTCTCCGCCAGTAATATCTTGAGTAGCGACTGATAGGGAACATCCCGCTTGTTCGCAAGGATTTTCAGATCTTCTATTAGAGACTGAGGAAGCCTGATGGAAATGGCTTTGGTGGTCGGTTTTAAATCAGGAAAGCGTCCAGTCTCAGCTTCTTTCCAGTCTATAAAATCTGCAGAATCATGAACGGCCCAGAAATCACGTTCTTCCTGCTCATTTTTAAATATAGGAAGTTCTTTTTTTGTGGTCTTCATATACCTTAACCTCCCTGTTCGTCATATCCCTGGCAGAAATTACCCGGATTTTATCAGATCGAATAGTAAAAGCGACAAAAAGCAGCCTTTCATGATTTGTCCGACCCAAGGAATAGTATCTAACTTCTGATCGGGAGTGTTTATGGTCCCGCTTGATTACTAATGGATGGTTAAAGAAAATCTGCTCCGCCTCGGAATCATAAACACCATGCTTTCCAATATTCTTGTAGAAGTTTTCTTCATCCCATTCAAAACCATTAATGCCGGAAAAGTCCACAAACCCCTCCAAACGTATATAATCATAATATACATTATATAATCAAATATGAAAACAGGAAATTCCTTTCCAGCCTGGTAAATCGATTGGAATTCATTAGAGAATAGACAATAAAATCTACCCTCCATCAACTAAGGAACTATCCGACAGCTATAGCGTCTCATTCTCCCTTACCCGAAATTCCACCATTTCACGTATCAGATCATAGGGAATCGGGCTATCGAAGGGAAACTGAACAGAGCCTTTACCGTGCTTATAGCCTGAGAGACGGTCAGCAAAGGCTTCATGGCCTGACGGAGTTGCATAGAAACCGAGATGTTTTTTCTGTGCAGCGAAGTAGACAAGCGGCTTGCCGGCAAGCTTGTAGGCCGGCATTCCGTAGGCTATCCCCTCAAGCACATCGGGCGCCGAAGAGAGCACCATGGCCCTCACTTTTGTGAGAACAGAACGGACAGTCTCCGACTGGTTCTTTATATATTCATCAACAGAACTCATTGCTGGAACCTCCACAAACTGTATACACGGCGACTGAACAGCTGATTAACCGGGGTTTGTCACTGCCTTTCTTCGATTGTGCCATCGGCATACCGGGCAAAGCGTATCCCATGGGGAGAGTGGACCGGCTCCCTGGTAGTCCATGGCCATCCGCCGAACTGAGTGGCCTGATAATCGCTTATTGCCTGATTTATTTCTTCATGAGTATTCATAACAAAGGGCCCGTACTGTGCGACCGGTTCCTTAATGGGTCTACCCTGGAGCAGCAGAATCCGGCTCTCCTTATTTCCGTTTTTGAGGCAGACTGGTTGTTCGAAAATTGTATCAAAGGAGTGATTAACAGGAATTTCAGTGTCTTCAGCGGCCAAGCCGTCTCCTTCATAGTTATAGAGGGTACGTGCTGTTTCCGCGGAGGCCTCCGGCAGTGTCCAGACAGCGTTGGGGGCCAGGGTGATCAGCCAGACAGCAACATGGTTTTCAGAGTCCGCAGCCCACGAATCCGGAGCAGGGGCCGGAGCGGAATCCCCGTGGAGGCTTCCTGCAATAATGCGGATGGAAATTTCCCTGCCTTCATCATCTGTCTCTTTACGTATCGGGATATCTTCCGACCATAGCATAGTGTAATGGGGATCGACAAACTTGTCTTTAGCAGGCAGGTTCAGCCATATCTGAAAGATATGCAGGGTGTTGGGTCTGTCTTTAAACACACAGGGAAACATTTCCGAATGCTGCAGACCGCTGCCGGCGGTCATCCATTGAACATCCCCCTCACCGTAGCGCCCTGCGGCACCATGGCTATCGGAGTGATCAACAAAGCCTTCCAGAACTATAGTTATTGTTTCAAAACCGCGGTGGGGATGTTCCGGAAAGCCCGGGACCTGTTCACCGTGATACATCCGCCAGCCGTCTTTTACAGTAAAGTCCTGCCCGATACTTCTGCCGGCAAGGGAGGCAGCCGGTCCCTGATGCTCATTCCCGGCCGGATAATGATCGTAATGATGAGCACAGAACAGAAAAGGATCACGGGTTGCCCACTGAAACCCCAACGACTGTATATTGCTCACCGTTTCTTTCATACCATCATCCTCCGGATATCTTTAGCTGTTTACTAATATATATCTTATTGGATAACAGATCAAAAGGGGCTTCATGCCCTACCCCGCATTCTCCTGCCCATAAAGAATTTCACATATAGACAGGGCAAGCTCGGTAATTTCGGTGGTTTTTCTTTTGAAGTAACTTTCCACACCCGGTATTTTTGCAAACAACCGCACAGCACCGGAATCAGGATAGGCATAAACACAAACAGTGTACTTGCTTCCGCCGTCAAAGGCAGGGGTTAATTCTACCTGCACCAGGACCTGAAATGCTCCGAAAAACCGGCGTCCTTCACCCAGATAGGCCACAAGGGCTTTTTCCTGCTGCACAACAACCCGTGCAACCTCTTCGATGCCGGTTTCCTGGTTCTTGCGGCTTACATAGGTATACTTTCCCTCGCCTACTTTTCTTACCCTGAATTCTGCATCTTTTTCATCAGTCTGCATACTTTCATAGGCATCTCCGATCATTTCGAAAATTTCCGGCCTCTCAATCAGGCTGCTGACCATTTCCAGGGGCATTTCGGTTCTGCCTTCTGTCTCCAGATAGATACACTCTTTCTGGATAAGAGCTTCTACCGCATAATGGCTGACAACACTTGAATCCAGTTCAACAGTAAACAATGGATAAAATGAGAACGCAAATAGAAAGGTTGTAATAATTGCACGCATGAATTTATAACTCAATATTAATGTTCTGTTTTTATTAAGACAGGATTAGCAGACTGATAATTTTGTTTCACAGAATCAGCACCATGCTTCAAACTATGTTCATAAATGAAGCAGTACAGCAATAGTGATTCTTGTCATATACAGTTTACCTGTAATCCTGCCAGTTCGCATATTTTTTGACACATGAAAATAGATAGCCCTATAATTTCCGACATCAATCCATAAATAAGGAGACAACAATTGATGAATAATAAAATACTTGAGAAATTTTCGAAGGGAGAAAAAATGGCTGGCGCCTTCTCCATCCTCGACAGCAGTGCAGTAATTGAAAGCCTGGGCCTTGCGGGGCTGGACTTTGTAATTATAGATACAGAGCATGGTCCGTCAGATGTAGAAAGTACAGTTAAACTTATTCTCGCTGCAGAAAGGCGTGATATTGTCCCTATAGTCCGGGTCAAAGATGCATCCCGCTCATCCATACTTAAAATGCTTGATATCGGAGCGATGGGTTTAATGGTTCCATTTATAAAATCTGTAGCAGAAGTACAGCAGGTAATAGAGTATGCGAAGTACGTTCCCATGGGACAGAGAGGATTCGGCGCCAGCCGCATAAATGCATTTGGTATGATGCCCGGGTATAAAAGCACTGAAGAATATTTTGAAACCTGCAATCGAGAGACCCTGATTATTCCCCAATGCGAAACTGTTGAAGCTCTTGAATGCATTGAGGAAATTTGCGACCTCGAGGGTGTAGCCGGGATTTTCCTCGGGCCCTATGACCTTTCTATTGCTCTGGGAAAACCGGCACAGTTTCAAGATCCGACTTTTATTTCAGCTATTGAGCGTGTAACAAAGGCCTGCAGAGATTCGGGCAAATTCTGCCTTGGTCTCGCAATGGCGATGGAAGCTATAGAGCCAACTTTTGCACAAGGATTCGATGCAGTTGTACACGTGGACATGAGCTTTCTTATGTCCTCGGCGATAGCCTATGCAAAAGCTGTAAAAAGCTGACTCCAGTTCCTTATGCCGAACCGGGAAGAAAAAACTCTTTCCGGTTCGGTTAAAAATCATTATGATCTGCTGAAAAACCTGTCCATTATACATTTCCCGCTTTATAATGCTCTGCCTGTATATGTACCATTACGCCTACTCTGGAGGTTTTATGAACCGGGAAGACCTGCAAAAAAAACTGGATATAAACCCCTTCACCCCGATAAACCAGATTGTATATGAACATCTGTTTGATGATATAATTTCCTTGAAGATAAATCCCGGTTCCAGAATTAATGAGTTGAAGATCGCACGTGATACAGGAATAAGCCGATCTCCCGTTAGTTCAGCTATTAAAAGGCTGCATATGAACGGACTGGTAGAGAAGGAACCAGGTAAAATGCCCCGGGTTTCCTATATGAGTGTTGAAGATTGTCTTGACCTCTGTGCCATGCGAAAAGGAATAGAAGGGGAAGCTGCATTTCTTGCGGCAAAAGAAATTTCACAGAAAGAGATAACCAAGCTGAACGAACTACACGCCAGATATCTGAGTACCACAGACGAATCATGTCAAAAATATGCAGAACTGGATTGTGAGTTCCATCAGGTAATTATTAACGCCTCAAGAAACAAATATCTCCTTGAATTATACAGGAGCGTACAGAGCAGAATTGCCCGGTATCACTGGCTGGCATACAAGGCAATCGGTCAAAAAACCAACAGCAATCCCGGCATGGTTAATACCAGGTATCATTATGCAATAATACGTGCTCTGGAGAACGGCTTCTCAGCTCTGGCCCGGGACGAAATGGTACATGATATAGATATTATGAGAGATTCGATACGACTGCTCTGATCTTTGATAATCTATTGGTTATTATGATACCATCCTTGTTATGAATTTGAAACAAACAACTACAATAGCTCTTCTCTTACTTGTCTGTGCATCGGTTTCGTTGATTGCTCAGGAGAATCCTTTCGACATCAACAAAGCTGTTTCAGCACTCCAGATAGAAACGGATCTGGCTGATAAAAACCAAACAGTGGGAATCAGCGACACCCTGCTGGATGAGATATATCTGAACTGGGAAATCTTTGATCAGCAGCTCAAATCGCAATCGGCTGAAGCCGGTCTGGATTTTATTCTTCCCATTTATACCAATCTCAATGTTCTGCTGCAAAAAGAGGAGGGTCTCACAAATCCTGTACCAAGCGAGCGGATTATTAAGATGACCGCAGTCCTCGCCCATCTCTTTGCAGGCGTTCTGCAGGCATCACGGGAGTATCTGACAGAGCTTGATCCGGAAAGCTACACCTACCAGACCCGCCTGCAAGGACTGCAGCAGGCACAGGTTGGCGGAGTGAATATGGTTTTAGGCAGTATTATTACCCTTTACACAGCTGCACTGCCGGAAGATATTTATGCCTTACTTGAAAAGAACCTTTCGGTCTATGGTCCGGCAATTATGCAGGAGGTTGACCAGCAGTACCGGGAACAGCTCTTTGCCTACCTTGCGCAGAATATCGAAGCCGGCGTACTTCCGGAGCAGAAAGACCAGTACACAACATTCCTCACGCAACTATAGAACAACCTACACTTCACATTCTGAGAGCCCTCATCTCTGAGGGCTCTCCAGCTTCGGGCATTTCCTTGTACTTTTAACCATATCCCCCGGGGAGAGCATTATCTGAATTTCTCCGGGAGAAGATATCCCGGTTATATTTGTATACATTTTTATCCTGTTTTGGAGGGCTTACTCCTTAATTTCCGGTAATTTCTAATTAATTTGACAGATACCCCATCACAATGTATACATTTCATATGGCTAACGTACCTTTTTCCAATACAGCACAGTTTGCCAGCCTCAAAGACAGAATCTACTGGCAGTTAAAACAGATGATTCTCCAGGGAATCTACGCTCCGGGGCAGAAGATAGTAGAAGAAGAGGTGGCAAAAAAACTTGATGTCAGCCGAACCCCGGTGAGAGAAGCGGTAAACAGACTGACAGCAGAGAGGCTTCTGGAATCCACACCCCAAAGAGGCAGCTACTGCCGGCGCATGTCACGCCGGGAGATCAGTGATCTTCTGGATGTACGGCTCAACCTCGAGTCGTTAGCCGTTGCAGAGTTCATCAGGCATGCGGATACGGAGCGGATCAACCATCTGGAAGAGATAAACCGCCAACTCGAAGCAGCCCTTGCAGACAAAGACTACGAAAAATGCAACCGCCTTGATTTTCAGTTTCACCACGAACTGGCCAAGGGTTCCGGAAATGACTTCCTCATTGAACTGCTGGAGCGGACAGGGGAATTCGTTCAGCTCATCAGACTTGTGGAGACAGAGCTACTGGCTTATGAAAAAAACCATGCAGCCATGAAAGATCATGACGAACTTATCAGCTTTCTTAAACTCAGGCACACGGATGAATCTATCCGCTGTATCCGGAAAAACATAAATCATATGAGATTCAATATAGGTCTGGAAGATTAGTGTAAAACAGGAGGATTGAATGACGGATTGGAATTATCCAAAGCAGCTTGAAATCTTTGAGGTTGGCCCCAGGGACGGACTGCAGAATGAGAAAAAGTTTGTACCCACCGAGAGCAAACTGGAGTTGATTGAGAAGCTTATCGATGCAGGTTGTCAGAAAATAGAGCTGACATCCTTTGTTTCTCCCAAATGGGTTCCCCAGATGAAGGATGCCAAAGAGGTTGTAGCTGCAATCGGAGAGCGTAAGGGAATACTCCTGAACGCCCTTATCCCCAACATGAAAGGGCTGGAACTGGCTATTGAATCGGGGCTCAAGGAAGTTATCACCATTATGAGTTCCAGCGAAAGCCACAATAAAAAAAATCTCAATATGCCCATGGCCGATTCCCTTGCCCAGATAAAGGAGATAAACCGGAAGGCCGCCGAGGCGGGGCTGCGGGTACGTTCATACATAGCAACTTCTTTCGGCTGCCCCATGGAGGGAGCAATCCCGGTGGAAACATTGGTTAATATTGCCCGGGAGCTGGAATCCTACGGTTCCTATGAAATATCCCTGGGAGACCCTACCGGAATGGCATCCCCCGCCAGCAGTTATGAAGTATGCAAGGCAGTCAAGTCAGCCCTGTCTGAAGCATCCGTAGCGGCCCACTTTCACCGGGCAAACGGTATTGAGTTCGCCAATATTCTGGCAGCCATGCAAGCGGGGATTACCGTGATTGACGGATCCGTAGGCGGCCTGGGGGGATGCCCCTTTGCTCCCGGGGCCACCGGAAACACTGCAACAGAGACCATTGTGGATATGTTTCACCGCATGGGAATTGAAACCGGTATTGATGCAGAAAAAATAACTGAATGCGGCGTTTTCGCCCGTTCGCTTGTATAAGCGCTCACGTAGATAAAAGGAGATCAAAAATGGATTATTCACAAATTGCTGAGCGTTTCAGCACTGGAAAAATAAAAGGCCGGGAACTGGAAACCGTCGTTTTCACAGAACTGTTTGCAGGCGATGCAACAAAAATAAATGACGCCTGTCATATTGCCGGTATTATCCGCTGTGAAGATGTTGAAAAAAGGACAGGGAAAAATCTTTCCCTGATAAAACAGAGCCGTATAGATAATGCCATGGCAGGTGCAGAGGGTTCACTCCTTACCGGTATAGAAATGAAGGTTGGAGCCGCTCTGGTCCCCATGGGGATTGCCGGCCCATTGAAAATCAAAGGCAGGTATGCCGACGGTGAATACTATATTCCCCTTGCAACCAACGAAGCAGCCCTTGTGGCAGGAGTTCAGCGCGGAATAAAGGCAATAAATAAAGCCGGCGGAATTACCACCCTGGTCAGGGAAGATTCAATGGCCCGGGCACCCATGATTGAAGCACCGGATATTTACGAAGCCGATAAATTTGTCAAAGAGATACAGCAGAATCAGAGCACTCTGACAGCTGATCTTGGACGCTTTGCAGGAGACCCTTTTGTTAACCTGATAAAAATCGATCCCTATCAGATAGGGGTAAAGGTTATTCTGCGCCTGTCATTTAAAACCGGAGATGCCATGGGTATGAACGGGGTTACCAAGGCATCTGCCGATATTATCCGTGAGGTTCTGAAGCGGAAAGAAGGCTGGAAGCTGGTAACCATCAGCAGCAATGTCTGCACCGACAAAAAAGCTGCCCATATAAATGTGTTAAACGGCAGGGGAAAATCCGTTGAGACTGAAGTGATAGTTCCCGCAGAGGTCCTTACCGAGGTATTCAAGAAAGGTGTTACCCCGAGAAGTGTCGAGAAGGTGGTTTTTCATAAATGCTACCTTGGCTCATCTTTCAGCGGTACACTGACTGGTTTTAATGTAAATGCCGCCAATACCATTGCGGCGTTCTTTGCCGCCACCGGACAGGATCTTGCACAGGTAATCACCTCTTCCAGCTGCTTTATTCAGGCCGAGGAGATTGGAGACAATCTGCGCTTTACCGCCTCTCTCCCCTCTCTTGAAGTGGCCACCATCGGCGGAGGAGCAGCCTTCGGAACAGCGAAAGAAGCCCTCTCGCTGATCGACTGCGCCGGATGCGGAACCAGTCCCGAGGATAATAATCATGTAATGCGTCTTGCGGAGATTTGTGCCGCAGCAGTTACTGCCCTGGATCTGAATACCGCCTGTGCCCAGGCAGCCGGTTACGAGATGGCCGACTCCCATGTACGGCTGGCACGGGGAGAAAAAGCGTAAGCAGTCTATCTTTCTTTTCTGACTTTTTTAAATGCAAGGTGTAATCCTGTTACGGTAAATGATACCGGGCTTACACCTTGCAGCAATATTCCGAAGGTCTCAACTCGGCTGAATTATCACCTTCAGCGCCTTTCCGCTTCTGGCCATATCCAGAGCCTCGGACCATTTTTCCAGTGGATAGCAGTTATCGGTAAATCCGTCGGTTTTTATCTTTCCATCCGACATCATCTGAAGACAACGTTCCCAGGCGCGGAAATCGGAGCTGAAACTGAAGAAGACCGTAACCGCTTTGAGCACAGCATCAGCCCAGGGAAAGTTCACATTTCCATGGGGAAGACCGATTGCACAGAAGCGGCCGTCTTTTTTGAGCATGTTGAATCCGGAGAGAATCGCCGGTGCAGCCCCGGACAGGTCGATAACCAGGTCGGCCATTTTACCGCCGGTAGTCTCTTTTACCACAGCTACAGGATCCTGCCGCTGAACATTTATGGTCATATCAGCACCGAATGCGAGGGCCGCCTTGAAGCGGGAATCTTCATCCGCATCAAGCCCGGTGGTCACCACATGGGATGCTCCTGCAGCCTTCACCATCTGAAGGGCAAGTAGGGCAATGGGCCCGGTACCCAGAATTACTACAAACTCTCCGGGATTTACCCCGGCTTTACCGAGAATTGCAGATGCGGCAATACCCATGGGCTCAACCAGGGCGGCCTGCTCAAAGGTCAGGTTTTCAGGAATTTTATGAAGAAGGGACTCTTCCACCGCAATGTACTCAGTAAAAGCACCGTCGGAAAAATATCCGGGAGATTTCTTCGAAGGACAAAACTGACGCCTGCCGGTGAGGCAGTACTCACATTTACCGCAATGATGAAAATGCTGTTCTGCAATTACCCTCTCCCCGGGAGCCCAGCCGTTTACCGCGGAACCGACAGATTCAATGGTTCCGGAAAACTCATGCCCGATGATTACCGGAGGTGTATAGGGAAAACCGTCTTCCTGTATTTTCAGGTCCGTACCGCAGACCCCGCAGGAATGAACCTTTACCAGAACCTCATTAGCCTTCGGAACCGGGATCGGCATATCCCGTATCTCAAGACCATCATAGCCTTCTTTAAACTTTACCAGTGCACGCATAAACGCCTCCCTATGCTGCGATGTTGAACTAAACTCACAATGATGCTCACATATAGTAGCATAAATAGACTGTGGCAATGGTTTAATTATTAGATTTAAGAGTGTATTTATACCGCTGAAGGATCTTACGATCTTTCTAAAGGAAAGCGGATAGTAAATTCAGGATGTGGCCGTCGCTTCAACTCAAATTCTCCTGACAGCTGTTCCACCAGAGCGGATATCAACCTTAATCCAAGTGTTTGAGTATTACTGAAATCAATATCGTCAGGGAAAGGATCTCCGGTATGAGACACCGTTAACACAAACCTTTTTTCCGCAGATAGGGCTTGTTTAAATTCTATAATAAACCGTGGGTCGGAACTGTTACTGAACCCGTGTTTTACTGCATTAGTTGCGAGCTCATTTACAATAAGTCCAATAGCTATTGCTGAGCGCGCATCTATTAGAAATTTCGGAACTCTTTGCTCAACCTGAACAGGAGCATTGTTCAGAGAGAAAACCGATGAAAGCAGTTCCTCTATATAGTCCGCCAAATCAATCTGATCAATATTTTCCGACTGATAGGAAAGCTTCTCATGTATAATTGTAATTGCATCAATTTGACTTATTATATCTGACAGATCGACCTGCTCACCCAGTGATAAATTTTTCATACTCAGAAGCGAAGAGACCATGAATAAATTATTTTTTACCCGATGATTCATCTCTTTCATCAGATACTCTTTTTCTTCAAGTGCTTTCTCAAGCTCTCTCTCTTTTGTTTTTATCTCACTGAGTTCCTTGAAGGAAATATAACTTCGTTTTCTTTGTTCACGATCGAGAAAAATACAGGACGTAAGTTCTACGGGAATAACCTCACCGTTCCCTCGAAGGAAGGAGAGTTCACCGTTAAAATACCCCAGCTCTTCTCTTTGGGATAAAGCCCCGGGCAGCCGTGGATCGTTGACATCTACAACCCCTCCGCGTCCTTTCTCTATAAGCGCAGATTCGGAACTCTCCAGGATTTCGCAAGCCCTGGTGTTTGCCGAGATAATTGAACCGTCTGGAGCCGTAAAAAGAATACCGTCCATGCTGTTATCAAACACTAATTTGTATTTTTCATTACTCTCTAATGCAAGTTCTTCAATCCTTCTTTGTTCAGTAATATCCACACTTAATGCGGTTACTCCGGTAACAATATTATTTGTAATAATAGGATTCAAGGAAACTTGATATAACTGATCTTTCGGATTTTTAAACTCGAAGACAACAGACTCGCCTGATAGTGCAGTATCGTACATTGATTTCCACAACACCAACTGGTCGGCAGGAAGCGCATCCAGAGCATTTGTACCTTTTATCAGGTAGGTAGCATAAACATCATAATACGCTTTTTTAAAAAAATCGTTCAGGATAATGTAGTTATAATCTCTATCGATAGACCAGATAGACTCCTGGCGATTATTTATCAGTGAATTAAGATTTGCAGTATTCCTGTCTTCATATTTTATCCGCTGGGAAATATCCCGGTAATTTATCAGAACCCCGTTTATAGCCGGATCGTTCATTAGATTCAGGCATGAGAGTTCTATAGGTTTGTATGATGCGTCTGCACATCTGTATTTTAAGTTAATTGTTTTTACGGCAGCATGCTGTCTGACAACTGAAGCAAACACAGCTTGTGCACGCTGAAGATCATCGGGGTGTATATTCTGGAAACCACTTGATCCTGTCATCTCTTCCGTAGACCAGCCAAACCACTTTTGAATATTGGGGCTGATATACTGAACTTTTCCCTCAGCGTCAATAATACTGATTACATCCGTAATGTTGGACAGCATGGTTTTCTGCTTTTCATTACTTTCTTCAATTTTCATGTTGGCGTCAAAAAGTTTGAAAGCCATTTTAATGGAAGCATCAAGAACTGTAATGTTTGAACTTTTCACTACATAACCGTAAGATGTGATTATCTCGGTCTTTTCTACAATTTCCGGTTCCATGTGACTTGAGAGGAAGACTATTGGAATTTCCCGGTCCTTGAGAATCAACTCAGCTGATTCTGTTCCGTCTATTCCAGGGCCTAAATCTATATCCATAAGAACAAGGTCGATGGCCGGATCGTCCTTAACACGGGCAACAGCCTTCTCGCCGGTATTCGCAAGAACCACCTGATATCCATACCTTTCCAACTCTACCTGTTTACCCATGGCGATTAAAACTTCATCTTCTACAAGAAGTAATGTTTTAATGTTTTCCCTGCTTCCGGACAATTGTGCTTCCTTATTTAGGACAACCCGCAGTACGGGTTATTACACTAAGCTTAATGCTTCCAGCAGGTTTGTCAAATTGCCTCTATTCCAGATGAAGCTGGAAGCTTATATTAGACAGAGACAAAACAGGTTAATTTTCCAGAGGAAAAACTTTCAATATGATCAGATCGAACCACATTATCAGCTTCTTTTTCCTGCTGACACTTACTCAGACACCCCTTCTGTCAGATACACCGGAATACCCCGCCAGAATTACTGTTGAAGGTAGACTTCAGACCTGGTCATGGGCCAACACCGGGAACCGGCTTGCATTGGTCACAACGAACGAGGCTGGAAGTGGAATCTGTATAATTGAAGCGGAACCCCTAAAGAGTATTATTCAGGTTACAGTACCGGATTACCTGGAGATCCGGGATGTGGAATGGACCGTCGACGACTCCGGTTTAATTATCCTTGCAGAAAAATGTGCAGAATGCCCGGAGGGAGTTGCCTGTTTTGACTTTACAAGCCTCTCGTTTATACCGGATTACCGGTTCGACTACATACGGTTCAGCTCGGCCGATCAGCGCTGGGCAGTCGACTATGATCCCGAAAGCAGAAGCTGGGCGACGGATGCATCGGGAGAAGGTCACCCGGATATAAAGGTAAGCCGTGATGGAGATACCATTATGTCAACCAATGTATATCCGGGAACAGTCGGGCTGATCGGTTGGAGAGCAGGAAAACTCTATTTTTCCAGCTTCCTGAATCTGCAGAGCGGGCTGAACCGAAACGGAGTACTGACAATCACTCCCCTTGAAACCAAAATGGACGATACTGATGAAAACCATTTAATCTACTCCCTTGATATTGAAACCGCAAACCTGAAACAGGAAGAATCCCTGTTTATTCCGGATATAACACAGGCTTCGAAGAACGGGCTTCAGTACTACTTTCAGTTTAATATTGCAAGTGAAGAAGATAAAACCGAGATTATCATGTGGTAGAAGCATACTTTTGCGAAATGACGGTAACATTGTAAGCAGCTAGGATAGTATATATGAGGATGTAATGCAGAAAACAGAATATCGCATAGAAAAAATGGACTGCCCTTCCGAGGAAAATCTGATTCGAATAAAACTGGAAGGCTTTAATGAAATACAACATATAGATTTTGATATTGCCCAGCGACGGATCTTTGTTTATCACACAGGGAAACTTGCAGAGATTTCCTCTTCAATACTCGATCTGAATCTTGGCGGAAGGATGATTGCTTCTGAAGAGGTTGAAAAGCCCCAGTTTGCCGAGGAAAATAATCAGCGCAGAATTTTATGGCAGGTTCTGATAATTAATTTCTCCTTTTTTATCCTTGAAATGGTATTCGGATTGATCGCACAGTCCATGGGCCTGGTTGCAGACAGCCTTGATATGCTGGCCGACTCATTTGTTTATGCCATCAGCCTGTTTGCTGTAGGCGGTACACTGATTCTTAAGAATCGTATTTCCAGACTTGCGGGGATTTTTCAGCTGATTCTGGCTCTGATTGGAATGGCAGAAGTTATCAGAAGATTTATCGCCGCTGAATTGATGCCGGAGTTTCTGGCCATGATCATCCTTTCACTTATGGCACTATCTGCAAATTCTGCCTGTCTGTACATTCTGCAAAAGTCTAAAAGCCGTGAAGCACATATGCGGGCCAGTATGATTTTTACCTCCAACGATATAATTATCAATCTGGGGGTAATTATTGCCGGGTCTCTGGTATATCTCCTGAATACAGGAATTCCGGATCTGATTGTAGGTACTATTGTTTTTATTCTGGTAGTCCAGGGAGCCATGAGGATTCTCAAGCTCAGCACCTGAAATCTTACACCTGCAGAATTTTTGATTTCTCATGATCCATCACCTATAATAGAAAGCTGGAACGCGTCCATGAGTGATATAAACAACATTATAGTTACCGAAAGTCTTAAACAGACGGTAAAACAAAACAAAGACCTGCTGCTGCAGAAAGTTAACAGCATGATGATGAACAATTCTGAGACTGCGGCTCTCATTGGCGGTGAAATAAACATCCCCACCATGCTGGATCAGCAGAGAAATCATATTGCCTATATGAATACGGTACTGCTGCTGGGAGACTTCTCTTTACTGTTTCACACCCTGCCCTGGGTATACAGAGCGTACCATAATCAGGGATTCAGGTATGACTACTTCCTTGCAGCCTTTAAGCTTTGGAGACTTGCAGCAGAACAAACCCTAACCGGGCTTGATAAAGAAGAACTGGTAAAAATCTATGAACTGCTTATTGAAAAGCACTCCAGAACAATTGCCCTCTCTCAACAGTTACAAACAGAAAGCTGGCCTACACAGTTGCCCCCTCTTCAGGAAAAACTTTTAGCTTCACTTATCTCCGGAAGACAGAAGGATGTTTTCTCAATTGTTAATGACTATCTGGCCAAGGATGCTGATATTGCTGATTTCTATCTTAATT
The DNA here is from genome assembly GCA_963676835.2 of Marispirochaeta sp. Taxonomy (GTDB): domain Bacteria; phylum Spirochaetota; class Spirochaetia; order JC444; family Marispirochaetaceae; genus Marispirochaeta. Next base: position 1,049,516 of record CAXXFF010000002.1, on the reverse strand, counting down.
TGATCCAGCCGGTTATGTATCAGATAGGAAAGAAGTGGGAGCTTGGAGAAATATCGGTTGCAGAAGAACACCTTGCCTCCGCGATTGTTTCCCGGATCCTTGCATCATTTTATCAGCATGTGAAGGTACCGGACGCGGTGAAGGGAAAAATGTTAATAACCTCCGCACCCAATGAGTTTCATGAGATTGGCGCATGGATGATAGCAAACATGTTTGAGCTCGACGGGTGGGATGTTCACTATCTGGGGGCAAATACACCAACTAAGGATGTAATCGCGATACTTAAATCATTCTCCCCCGATGTTCTCGGGATTTCCATAACAATGGCATTTAATCTTGATCAGGTAATAGATCTGGTAAACCACATAAAAGAGGATCAGGAATTAAGCAGGATCACTGTTTTTCTGGGGGGATACCTCCTTCGCCAGTTCCCGGAACTTGCGACAGTTGTCCACGCAGATTACATAGCATACAGTTTTGAAGATGCCCGTAACAAAGCGGACGAAATTGCGGACCACACAAATGAATAGTATATTCTGCCAGACCCAAGGCGGACTGATCGAATTATTCAACAACCTGAACCTGGTAGCCTATTGTGTATGTGATGTTGATTTTAAGATCCTCTGTTCCAATAAATATTTTAAACAAATCGTTCACAATAGCAATTTGAACAATACGGATATTTTCGCCTACCTTGAGATCGACAAAACTGAATTTATGGGTAACCTGAAAACCGGCCGCATCCTGTCCATGTATGACGTTCCCATCAAACCAGACTGTAGAAAATTTAAAATTGTAGCTGCACAAATAGATCAGAAAATTATTATTGCATCAGAGCTGGTGAATGCAGAAGAAACAGATGCACTTTCGTCGTTCAGCAGTATTGCAAACGATACAAATAACCTCCTCAGAGAACTTGGCAAAAAGAATGCACAGCTGGAGAAAGCCAATAAAAAAATCGCTGAACTAACCAGAAAAGATGACCTTACAGGTGTATTCAACAGACGCTTTCTGGTTGAGCATCTATCACAGGCTATGCCTCTGGCCAAAAGAAAAAAGCTTCCCCTGAGTCTCATTATGCTGGACATTGATTACTTCAAACGAGTTAATGACAATTTCGGCCATGATTACGGTGATATTGTGTTAGTGAGGGTATCTAAAATTATCAGCGAATCAATACGCGGCGAAAATTGTTTTGTACGATACGGCGGAGAGGAATTCATCATTGTCCTTCAGTACACCCAGGCAATAGACGCACGGAAGGTAGCGGACAGACTTCGTATATTAATTGAAAAATCCGATATTCTTAAAAACCTTCGTATTACCGCCAGTTTCGGTATTACCCAGATGAATGCTAACGACAGTATTGAGACTTTTATTAAACGGGCAGATCTGGGTCTGTACGAATCGAAAAAAAACGGCAGAAACTGCTGCACCGTGTTTAATACTGAATAACCCTGTTCAAGTATGCCCCTTGATACGAAAAAGAAGACCGTGATTTTTAGGTTGGGAGCAACAATAATCCACCCCATATCGACGCTATACCTTCGCCTAATAATAATGATACTATAAATCAATAACTGCATCCACACTGGAGAGAGAAAAGCATGAGTAACACTCTGACTGTAGATATACTGATGGAAAATACCGTAGGCAGACAACATGCCCGGACCTGTCAGGCGGAATGGGGATTGAGCCTGTTGATACACTGGCAGAAGCAGCACATCCTTCTCGACGGCGGACCCTCCGGACTTTTTCTCAAGAATGCAGAACATATGCAGTCAGACCTGGCTTCAGTAAACGGAGTTACCCTGTCTCATCACCACTGGGATCATGCTGACGGCCTGGAATTTTTTACCCCCTCTCCCGGCACAAAGCTGTACGCCCATCCGGAACTTATGGAAAAATTGCCGGCCGGGCTGAAAGCCCTTTTAGAGAAACGCTATACCCTGGAACTCTCAGCCGAAGCGCTTGAAATAGGTGACGGGCTGTTTTTTCTCGGACAAATCCCCAGGAAAACCCCCTTCGAAAGTGGAATGCATAACGATGATCCCATGCGGGAAGATTCCGCCCTGGCTCTGAAAACAGATAAAGGCTGTATTGTTATCAGCGGATGTTCCCATTCGGGTATTGCAAATATCTGTATTCAGGCGGAAGAGGTTACCGGTCAACCCTTGAGAGGAGTTATCGGCGGCATGCACCTGTTTGATGACAACCGGGAAACAGTCGTAGAGACTGTATCATGGTTTGAGAAAAAGAATATGGAGTTCTTCTATCCCATGCACTGCATCGATTTCCCGACCCTTAAACATATGAGCGACAGACTGCCGGTTACCGTATTTCATGCGGGAGACAGAATTACCCTGTAGTTTTTACCTGAAAGTAAAAAACAATATTCCGGAACCTCAAAATTGTAGCTTTACGCCCACCGAACAGCCACTGAGCTATACAGAATGGTTATAAATGCTTATCTATAAATGAATTAATATATCAACACGTATATGGTACGCTTTTTGCAATGTAATTATGTTAATCTATGCTTGCTGCTTAACTCCCCCGATGAAGTTAACATAAACCAAGCCTAAACCAATTTTCCACTGAGGAGAAGGAATGCGATACCTCCTTGTTCCCGCACTGCTGCTTTTACTGAATCCGCTCTTTTCCCAGGGAATTACAGAAGGTATTTCAAACGGCAAATCTCTTGACGACATCCTCTGGGTTCTAGTCTCCGCAATGCTGGTGTTCCTTATGCAGGCAGGATTCATGGCCCTGGAAACAGGACTTTCACGAGCGAAGAACTCAATAAATGTCGCCATCAAAAACCTTACGGACTTTATCTTCTCCATTGCCGCCTTCTGGTTTATCGGGTACGGACTGATGTTCGGCAGATCTTTTCTCGGCCTTGTGGGTATTTCTGATTTTTTCACCTCCTTTAATGATGACAGCTGGAAAGCAACCTTTTTTACTTTTCAGGCTGTTTTTGTAGGTACCGCGGCAACCATCGATTCCGGAGTTGTGGCGGAGCGGGCAAAATTCAGTACCTATCTGATAATGTCCTTTATTACATCAGCGCTTATTTATCCTATTTTCGGCCACTGGGCCTGGGGGGGACTCTTCTACGAAAACCAGGCCGGCTGGCTGCAGAATCTGGGCTTTCTCGATTTTGCAGGATCAAGCGTTGTGCATTCCATCGGCGGCTGGGTGGGCCTGGCCGGCGCGATTGTAATCGGTCCCCGTACGGGTAGATTTGCTGCCGATGGTACTCCCCAGAAAATTCAGGGGCACAATATTGTATTTGCCTATCTGGGTACCTTTATTCTCTTTTTCGCCTGGTTCGGCTTTAACGGCGGAAGTTCTCTGGAAGCAGATCCCGGGGTTGCACAGATTGTACTGAATACTATTATTGCAGCCTCCTTCGGGGGAATAACCTCCATGTTTTTAAGCATGTCCATGGGTAAAAGCAGGCTTCCGGAACCGGAGATGATCATCAACGGGGTGATTGCAGGGCTGGTTGCCATCACCGCAGGATGTGCCTATGTTCCCTCCGGCGCATCCCTGGTAATCGGAATCGTCGCCGGTTTGATTGTCTACTACGGTACGAACCTGCTTGAAAAAGCAGGTATTGATGATGTTGTTTCCGCTGTTCCTGTTCACGCTTTTGCCGGTGTATGGGGTACCATTGCCACCGGAGTCTTTATAAAAAACAGCATCCTTACCGAACTCAGCCACACCAGACTCGAACTGATCGGCATTCAGGGTATCGGAGTCATTACCTGCTTTGTCTGGGGATTTGGACTTTCATTTCTTATCCTTGCGGGAATAAAAAGATTCATACCGGTCAGGGTCTCGCCGGAGCATGAGAAGATCGGCTTGAATATCGCGGAACACGGGTCATGCTCCAGCGTCATTGAACTTTCAAACTCAATGAGACAAATCATCGAAAACAGTAAAGTAGACGGGATACAGAAACTGGAATCAGACATAGGCTCGGAAATGGGAGATGTCACCAACTATTTTAATGTCATGACGGAGCGGCTGAAAGAGAAAGAAGCAATTGCAGAAAAGGCCCTGGAATCCCTGAGGTATATCTCAATAAGAGACGGCCTGACCATGATTTTCAACAAGAAGTACATCAGCGGGTATCTCGAAGAAGAAGTGAAGAGAAGTACCCGATATAACAACAGTCTCTCCATCATTTTATTTGATATCGACTTTTTTAAAAGTGTAAATGACTGTTACGGGCACCAGATTGGCGACCTTGTCCTGTTGAAAACTGTGGAGGTTATTAAAAACAACCTGAGAGAAACCGACATTATCGGCAGGTACGGAGGAGAAGAATTTCTTGTTGTGCTTCCGGAAACAGGATTGAAAGAAGCATATGATCTTGCAGACAGACTGCGGGAGCTGGTTTCTAAAGTTACCTGGGAATTTGATACCAACAGGAAAATAACCATCAGCGGCGGCGTTGCTGAGAATCTGGGAGAAAGCTCGTCTAAAATGGTAAGCAGGGCGGATGAACTTCTCTATGTTGCCAAAAACCGGGGAAGAAACCGGATTGAGAAGTAACGCTGAGTTGCGGGCAGTTTACAATTCACCTGACATAACACAGTTTCTTCCGGCAGCTTTTGCCTCATAAAGTTTTGCATCACAGGCTTTGATAAAAAAGTCCTGGGTCATACTGTTATCCACCCGGCGGGCGGTGATAATTCCCATGGAGACTGTGACAAAATCCGAAACCTTTGACTCACTATGAATGAAGGATAGGTTTTGTATGCTTTTTTGTATCTGTTCAGCTATGTGCAGTGCACCTTCACCGTCGGTTTCGGGCAGAACACAGATAAACTCTTCACCCCCATAGCGGGCAAAAAGATCTACCGGCCGTTTCAGAATTTTCTTTACCTCAAGAGCCATTCCCCGCAGGCAGTTATCGCCGGCCACATGTCCATAGGTATCATTGTAGAGTTTAAAATAGTCAACATCCATCAGAATTACCGAAAGTGGTTTTCTGGTCCTGCCGGCCCGTTTTATTTCAAGAGCAAACTGAGCATCCAGATAGCGGCGGTTATACAATCCGGTAAGGGAATCCTTCTGAGCAAGCTGGAACAGCTCAGTATTAATCTCTTCTATCTCCCGGGCTGAAGTTTCCACCAGACGGTGAAGAGCTTTTAAAGTCTTCAGCTGACGGGATTCGGTTCTATCGGGACAGAACTGGCCATTTTCAATATTGGGAGGAATACTGCGGTCCTGTTCCGCCAGCCCCAGTACCGTCATTGTCTGACTGAAAAAGAAGCTCTTTCCCGACGGAAGAGAAAAATATTCTCCATAGGCAAAAAAACCGGAGAGGGGTGCTATCTGTCCTACAGGGCAGACCTCAACATCAATATCCTCACCGAGAATCCATTTTCTGGATACACAGCTGTACATAAATGCCGCTTCCACCGGTTGCTCACTGAGGTGCTCATAGGTCTCCTGGGCACTGAGAGCAAGCAGTCCGGCATGGCAGAACCCGAATTTAAGCTGTTCCCCGGTATGAAAGCTGTGAATATAGTCGAAAGAGCCGTCATCGTTTACTCCCATGGCATGGACAGCCATGGTTATCCCATCCCTTTCGATCATAAGGGGAAAATCTACCGCAGAAAGGGGAAGCCCATCTGCTACGGCCTGTCCAAGATAATGCTTGTACAGATCATAGGGAGTCTGGTTATCTATGGTATATACCCGGCGCCCTTTGGCTTTGGTAATGGTAAGGCTCTTGCCTATGGGTATCCAGGCAAGATCATACTGATTGTTGACAATAAGATGTTCCCCCGAAAGAGCTGCTGCGGCAACTCCATTCCCGGTAATACCCGATTCGGTAAACACAAAGGTAGAAAGGGCTGCACCATTATCACCGGCCTGCGCCCCGGCAAGGACTGTTTGCGGCAGCTTGCGCTGAAGTTCGGCAATCAGCGGAGATCCGTCAATGGTGCGCTTATCCTTAATACCACAGCCGAAGACTATTACAGCCCGGGGATCAAGGGAAGCAAAGGCCTCGCCAATGGTACGCCCGGCCAGGGCAAGATCATCATTCTGATTAATAAAAATAGACTGAACTGCAGTATCATTGAACAATAAAAAACTGATGATAATCTTTCCATCTGAAACATTCCCGTCCATTATTTCACCGGCAGTAGTTGTCCCGATAACAGGAACTCCGGGATAGGTGGTGGTAATGTCTTCAAGAACCTCTTCAATATCCGCCAGATCAGGCTTTCCGGAAAAAACCTGAATAAGTGTATTTTTCGGAGAATATTTATCGAGGCGGTATTTCAGAGGATCAAGGTCACCTCTTTTATTGTATTCAATACTGAAGCTTTCTATCATCTGCAGCTAACCATAAATAATGATAATTTATTTCATACATGAAAGCTACGTGTACATTCAATAAAAAAGAGCTTCCGCATGTCTGTACGAAAGCTCTTTCAGTGGAAGAAAACTGACTATCAGGACAGCTTTTTCAGCAGTCCTGAAATTCTTAAAACATGTCCCGATTCCTGTTTGTAGAGCATATCAAAGACATCAACAACATTGGCATCGAGGTTAGTCAGGGTGGAAACCTGCCCGTAGAAATCCCTGGTGTTCACCTCCCGCTCCAGGGCAACTGTCAGTACAGCCTCTTCGTCAGCGCCCGAAGGAATCTCACTGGTCTGGATCAGCTTCTTCATGGAGTTGTGATCAAAGCCGGCAGCAGCGCCGTCTTCGAGCTCATCCAGCAGTTTACTCAGACGTGCTTCATGCTTTACCTCTTCATCTGCCAGTTCAGTAAGCAGAGTCTTAACCTCTTCTCCTTGTGCTCCGGGAGCAGCATCCTGATAAAAGAGCATGCTTTCGTGTTCAATTTTTATGGAGTATTTAAGAATATCGGAAATTTGTACTTCGCTCATTTTTTACCCTCCTGAAGATAACGGTCAATTCCTACTGCCGCCAGATGGCCGGTGGAAATTCCTGTAATAACATCCGGGCCTTTGGCAATGTCGCCTCCCACAAAGAGCCAGGGCACACCCTTTACCTGCCAGTCCGGATCGGCCACAACCTGACGGCGGGGGCTGAGTTCCAGATCGTTCATTACCTGCTCGGGAATGTAGGTAATATCCGAGGCCTGTCCGATGGACTCAACAATCATGTCCGCCTCATAGAAGCGGGTATCATTCAGGTCGAAGGAGGGGTTAAAGCGTTTCTCCTCATCGAAGATGGCCAGACACTTGGCAACATGGAGCCCTTTTACATTCTCCTCATCGATAATCTCTATCCGCTGGGGGCCGTAGGCGGGGGTAATCATAGCTCCCTCCTCCTGGGCCTCTTCAACCTCTTCGTCATCTGCCAGCATGCCGTCGGCGGGCTCAAGACAGGTGGTGACAATATTCACCTTGCCGTATTTCTGCCGCTGGAAGCGGGCCAGAGAGCGGGTAATATCCATGGCTACGTTTCCGCCGCCGATTACCACGATCTTTTCCGGTACGGGAACCTCTTCTCCCAGACTGATTTTCCGCAGCAGGTCGATAGACTGAAGCACCTTTTTATGGTCCGAGTTTTCCAGCCGGGTGGAGCGGCCCAGATGCAGACCGGTGCCCGCAAAGACAGCGTCATAATCACGGTGCAGATCCTCAAGGGAAACCTCTTTACCGACTTTGCAGTTGGTACGGATCTCCACGCCCAGAGAGACAATATAGTTTATATCCTTGTCGATCTGATCATAGGGAAGCCGGTATTCCGGTATTCCATAGCGCATCATTCCGCCTGCTTCCGGCAGGGCTTCGAAAATGGTTACCTGATAGCCCATCAGGGAGAGATAGTGGGCAGCGGACAGGCCGGAAGGACCGGATCCTACAATCGCCACCTTCATGCCGTTTTTGGCAAGCTTTGAGGTTCCAAGAATCTCCTTGTACTTTTCCGCCGGTACATTGTCGGCGATGTAGCGCTTGAGCCAGCGGATTGAAAGGGGATCGCCCTTATGACCGATGGAACAGACGGTCTCGCATTTGTGGGTACAGATACGGCCGCAGACCTCCGGCAGGGGGTTGGTTTCATAGAGAATTCTTAAACCTTCTTCGAGATCATCCTCCCGGATGGCCTTTATATAGGCAGGGATTCCCATGTGGGCGGGACAGGTGGCCGTGCAGAGACCGCACTCAACGCAGCGGTCTGCCTCTTTCAGGGCCTGTTCCTTCGAATAGCCCTTCATCATTTCGATAAAGGAGTCAGCCCGTTCATCCACGGAGAGATGATCCATGGCAACCCGCTCGGGAGGAGTCAGATCGTAATCCTCAGGCTTTTTATAGCCCTTTTCCGCGCTATCCCAGGACTTCTCCTCCGCACCGATTATAAAGCGGTAGTCATCGGGAGTGCCGTTGGCTTCATTGCCCTCTCCCTGATTCTCGCCTTCTACAGCCCAGCGGAAGTTGTTGGACATTCCGAGGGAGTTGGTTGTACAGACATCAACACAGAGGGCACACCAGCAGCAGCGGCCGTAGTCCACCCGGGGACGCAGGCCGGAATCTCCCGGCTTTGCTTCGACTCCCTCACAGGGGACCAGGTCGATGGCGGCATTCTGGCAGATTTCCTCGCAGGTGCCGCAGCCAATGCACTTGGTGATATCGTTGGTATGAAAGCCCCGGTAGCGGTCGGATCCCTCCCGTTTTTCCGGGTGCTTAAGGGTTACCGGCTCTTTGAGAATGTTCTTCCAGACCGTAAAGGGGTAGAGAACATCTTTGAAACTGAATTTTGGTGAACTTCCCATCTTATCTCTCCACTTCCGGCGGATAGGTATGCAGGGATACCAGGGTACCCGCCACATCCGCAAGGTTTGCGTTGACCAGCATCTTTTCTGCCAGGGTTACCGCATGGGTGTATGAAGGCCCACGGACATTGACCCTGCGGGGATAACCGGAGCCGTCGGTTACAATGTAGTAGCCGTACTCACCACGGGTACATTCCGCTTTTTTATAGGTTTCGCCGGCGGGGATTTTCCAGTGGAGCATACTGGGCATCTTTGCCTTGAACTCACCTTTTTCCGGGATCCTGTCCAGAATCTGACGGATAAGATCCACGGTCATCAGGCAGTCATCAAAGCGGACCCGGGCCCGGGTATAGACATCCGAGTCCGTGCCGGTTACCGGCTCAAAATCGAGCTCCGCATATTTTACGTAAGGGTTGTCTTTTCTCACGTCCTTCGGGACACCCGCCGCCCGGGCGTTGGGGCCGGTTATGCCGTACTCATCCACCCAGTCGGGATCAATCACCCCGAGGCCTACGGCACGTTTTTTAAACACCGCGTTGTTGAAGAGAACCCGTTCCACATCGTTGAGTATGGAAACCACGTCATTGAGGGTCTCCAGCATCCGGCCCTTGAAGCCTTCGGTAAGATTGTTGCGCACACCGCCAGGGAGAATAAAGATATGATAGATGCGTCCGCCGGTGAGTTCCTCAAACATCTGCAGTACCCGGTCTCGGGCCCATAAGGTCCACTGTCCAACCATGCCCATACCGAAGGCACCGGCCTGTCCGCCGATCCACATTAAATATGACTGCAGCCGGGCCATTTCCAGAATCAGGGTGCGGATCCACAGGGCTTTCTCCGGGACCTCAACCCCGGCAAGCTCTTCAAGGGCCGCGGCATAGCAGTACTCATTGAAGTCCGGCTCCGGTACACATACCCGGCAGACCAAGGGGAAGTTGTTGATAAAGCGGCGCCGCTCCATCAGCTTCTCAAACCCCCGGTGCAGATAGCCCACATGGGTTTTGGACTCCATAATCTCATCACCTAACAGGGTCAGCTCCAGGGACATATTTCCGGTAATTCCCGGATGGTTGGGTCCATGCCAGAGCTTGGTGAACTTTCCGGAAGAGAGATCTATATCGATGGTGCCGTCGCTCTTCGTTTCGGGGAAGAGTTCCCGGTTCTTTTCGCCGTAATCAAGCATCTTTCTTTTCCTTATATCGCTCTCGAGTACTTTTCCGCTGATGCGGAAAACACTCTACCGCTATTCGACTAAAAAAGGGTCCCATGCTAGGCATCCCCCTTTTTTGTCTTCTCCCCCTCCCGGGGATAGAGCTTAGCTTTCATGTACTCAGCAGGATCATTGGTGCTTCTGCCCTCCCGGGGAAAGTAGGTCTCTTCAGAGTATTTCTTCGTATCGAAGTCCTTTCTGTAGGGAGGAATATCATCCCAGTATTCAAGAATCAGGGGTTCATTGATCTCGGGACTGCCGGGAAAATCGATACCGAACATTTCATGCAGCTCCCGCTGGTAGGTCTTGGCAGCCGGCCAGAGATGGTGGGCGGTATCCATTTCGGATTCTTCCGGCCAGACACTCCGTTCGATAAATGTCCGGACCCCCAGCTCCTTCTTCATTACCGGATTATTCAGCAGATAGGTCAGCTGAAAGCGTCCGTCTTCGATCCAGTCCACCGCGGTTATCAGCACCAGGTGTTTAAAGCCTTCCACGTTTTTCAGGTAAGTCAGCAGACTGACGGCATCCTTCTTTTCACAGGTAATAAAGTACCCGTGGGCGGAGGTGACGTCGGACAGGCTGAACTGTTTCTTGATATTTTCAATAATCGTTTCCATCCATTAACCTCCTTACCAGTTGTAGTCCGGCATATCCCAGTCCTTGATAATCTGTTTCTGGTTTGCCTTGTACCATTCGAAGTTTTCCGCATACTTGTTCTGCCCTTCCGCCCGTCCTTCTTTAATTCGTTTCTTGAGGGCCTCTACAGAATCGAGAATTGCCTCCGGCCGGGGCATGCAGCCGGTAACATAGATATCCACCGGAATATAATGATCCAGCCGGTTGATGGTGTTGTAGGAATCCCAGTACATGCCGCCATTAATGGTGCAGCTGCAGACCGCCAGAACATACTTGGGCCCGGGCATCTGTTCGTAGCTGCGGACAATCCGCTTGATGGTTTTTACCGAGGCGTATCCGCCGATGACAAATACCGTGGATTGCCTGGGGGTGGGCCGCCAGTGAACGCCGTAACGGTAGGCGTCATACATGGGGCTCATAAGGGGGCGCATCTCAATTGCGCCGCAGCCGGTTCCAAAGCCGAGAATATAGATGGACTCCGCCCGGCACCAGTTGTAGAACTTTTCCAGGGGGGTCAGTTTGGAGGGCTTATAGACCTTTGGAGGAGCCTCGCAGAAGTAATCCTTCATGGGATCAACTTCGAATACCTCACCCTCCGGTCCGGTGACGGTCCGCCGCTCCAGATCGGCTTTTCGTTTGCTGTAATTCATCTTTGCCATAATCAATACCTTATCTGGGCCGCAATTACCGCAGCCGCCCCGATGAGCAGGGGCCATTTAAGAAAGAAGCGGATACTCTGCTCCACCCGGAAGCGGGGAAAGGAGACTCCCACAAATACGGACCACATATAGACCAGGAAGGTCTTGAGAAAGAAAACCAGAAAGGTCAGCAGATAATTGTCATAGAGGGCAACTCCGCCGAAAAAGAGGTTCACGTAGAACACCGTCTTGGCCACGGGAAAGATAGTACGGTTGGTCATAAGCATGGCCAGAAACTGGGACTGATACTCCGTGGGAGGTCCGATGGGAATTTCCTGGGGAGCAAGAACCACATCAAAGGGGCTCCGCATCATGGATCCCAGAAAGGCGATCATTGCCGCCGCCGTTGCCAGGGGGTTGGTAAAGAGGGTCCAGTTAAGAAAGCTTCCCTGCTGGGCTCCGACAATCTTCATCACATCCATGGTTCCGTACTGGATTGAGATGGAGAAAATGGCCAGTACCAGCGGTACCTCCGCGGCGGTTACCTGGGAGAGTCCGCGGGTTACGGCGATGGCCGAATAGGGATGCCCCGCCTCACCGCCGCCCAGGGCCATGCCCAGGGTTCCGATGAACATAAAGTAGAGCACCAGCAGCAGGTCCCCGGTTCCCACAAAGGAAGAGAACAACGGAGCGCCGTAGACCAGGGGCAGGAAGATAAGGATTCCTCCTCCGCCGGTAAAGCGGAAAACCGGCCCCAGATAATACATTATGCCGTGGTGAATTGATGAACGGGTTACCCACTGGCGGATAATATTGATCCAGGGCTGATAGATGCGGATTCCCCGCCGCTTGCCTACCCGGGCATAAATCTTTCCGATTATTCCCTGCAGCAGTAGACCATAGTTAATGGTTATAAAGATGGTTATGGCTGCATAGAGTATGTGTATGTACTGAAACTCCATCTTACATTCCTCCTTTGGTCAGCAGGTAGGTGACCACAACAAAAACCACCATCTGCAGCAGATAGGTCTGGCCGTTGCCGGTGTATACCCTGCGGAATAAGCCTCCAAGGGCATGCAGAATATCACTCAGGCCGTTCCAGAACTTTGTCACAAAGGGATACTCCAGTACCCCGACGGCCCTTCTGTAAGGGGCAAAGAAGTTATAGGCAAAGTGGGTTGTTTCCGGCCGTGCCGGCCTCTCGGCGGCGTAGACAATATTGAACTGTTCAACCTTCTGGGCCCGCTTTTTATTGAAGAAAAAGAGAATAAGAAAGTTGATGGCAAACAGGGTCATAAAGACATTCATAATCATGGTGCCGTTGAAGTAGCCCAACTCGGAACTGGCCAGATAGCCGGTCCAGATAATGGGATTATCCGGGAAGAAGGCCATAAGCTTGTCCCCGATGGGTCCGAGAAGAGTACCCGGCAGGAAGGAGACAACCATGATGTAGCAGATAAGCAGATACACAGGGATCAGGAACCAGATATTGATCTCCCCGACCTTGCGATGCTCGTCCTTCAGCTGTCCCAGAAAGATTGAGAAAATCAGACGGAACAGGTAGAGGAATGCCACAAGGCCTGCGAAAGAGGCGATAACGCCCTGAAAATAGAGACCGTTACCCACGGTTACATTGTAGAGAATCCACTTGGCGGTAAATCCCACAAGTGGGGGGATACCGGAAAGAGTAATAATGGCAATCAGCACCGCAAGGAAGCTGAAGGGCATGCGCCGGATCAGGCCGCCCATCTTGTACATCATGGGGGTTCCGAGCTTCAGTGAGATTCCACCGATTATCAGAAAGAGAATACCCTTGTACAGGAAGTGGGTAATGGAAAGAGAGAGAGCGATCAGCCATCCCATATGGCTCATGGTGGAGAGGCCGAACACAATGTACCCGAGCTGTCCGATACTGGACCAGGCCAGAAGCCGCTTGGCGCTCTCCTGGAAGGCGGCGTTGACGTTGCCGATGAGGGAGCTCAATATTCCCAGCCAGCCCATGGTCATGAGTATCCAGCGGCTGTAGGACATGGAGAGATCCATACCCAACAGTACATAGATCATTCCCAGAACTCCTGCCTTAAGCAGAATAGCTGAAGCCATGAAGTGAATATCCGCAACCGCCTCGCCGTGGGCTCCGGGAAGCCAGGTATGAAATCCCATGGTGGCGGTCTTGGTCATAAAGCCGATGAGCATCAGGGAGTAGGCCACTGCGGGATACACGGTGATATGAAACAGGGCATCCATGCCGGCAGAACCGCTGGAGAGATAGGCCATGGCGAAGCCCATGAGCATGGCGAAGGAACCGCCGATGCTGAACATGAGGTAGCTGTAGCCGTGGGGCATGGATTTCTTTCCCCGGATAAGCAGGAAGTAGGAACCGATGGCCATAAACTCCCAACCGTAGAAAAACTGAAGCATGGTTTCCGCAGAGAGCAGCATAAAGAGGCCGAAGAACATGGACATTGTGGAGGCGTGGAATCCCCCCCTGCGCCCTTTGTAATAGTAGCCTGATAGAGTAGTAAGAAATGCTCCGCCGATAAAAACCCCGGCAAAAATTGTCTTGAACAGATCCCCCAGGTAGCTTTCGTAGTTCAGATAGCCCCAGGCGCCGATTATTACCAGAGCAAGAGTGGTTTTGATTCTTGAGTCAATCTTATCGATAACCAGAAAGCCTAAAACCGCAGCCAGAGGTATCCAGGAAAGACCGTAGTCTGTACCCATCAGGTACCCCAGCCCGACAAGAGTCAGGCCGAAGAGCAGTGAAGGCAGGGCGGACAGAGCAGAGGTGTTGGCCTCTTCCCCAGGATTAAAGTCCAGCTTCAGGGCGTATCCCAGCCAGCGGAATAGATAGACCGCTTCCAGAAAGGACCCTACCAGAATCACTGTTATAAAACCGAAGCCCCCTTTGGCTGCCAGTGCCATTACCAGCTCCCACTTGGCAAAGAAGGAGGGAAAGGGCGGAAAGGCGGTAAGGCCGAATACCGCCATAATCATGGCTATAAGAGCCAGGGGGTTCTTACGGATAATGGCCCACTCTTTTATATTCTCTTTTTCCACAATCCCGGCGAGCCAGAAGAGGGCAGCCTTGGCCAGGGCGTGGGTAATAAGCAGGCCGAAGACAATCAGCTCGGCATTTTCGCTTCCTGTCTGACGCAGCAGACCATAGGCCATAAGAAGCAGGCCCATCTGACTGATGGAGGAATAGCCAAGAAGCCGCTGTGCTTTATCCTGCTTTAGAGCCAGCACGTTCATTCCCACAAAGGTAAGAGCACCGATAACAACCGCGGCTCCGATGAGGAGTCCGCCGGTAAGGGCCATAACCTTGGTAAAGGCATAGAACATGACGCTGGCGGTTCCCGCGGCTACAAGGGCTGCTACCGGAGGAAGAGATGCTTCGTAGACATCCAGACCCCAGCCGTTAACCGGGAAGGGTTTGAGCTCCATCACAACCCCGATAAAGACCAGGAAAATCCCCACGAAGCCGGCGGATGCCAGAGCGGGGGTCATACCGGAAGCGATTACATCCAGGTTGAGGGAGCCTGTGGAGTAGTAGACAAAAATTATGCCGATGAGCATAAAACCGCTGGCAAGGGCGCCGGCGATAACGAACTTGAAACCCGCACTGAGCTGTTTCAGGCTGCCCTTTAAGGGGATCAGACCGGCGGAAGCAATACTGACAATCTCGATAAACACAAAAAGGTTAAAGAGGTCCCGGGTCATAACCACGCCGTTGAGTCCGGTTACAAAAACCATCAGCAGCATGAGCATATAGCTTGAGGTGCTCTTCACCTCTTTTGCCAGGAACAGCATGCTGAAGAATGCCGTAAGGTTTACCAGTACCAGGAGCACCGCTTCGGCTCTGCCCATATAAAGATTAATGGAGAGGGGCGGCTTGAATCCGGCGGTGAATACCTGGATGCCTTCTGCACCGGCAAAGAGTATTCCATAGGCCCAGGCCGCGGAGACCGCCGTCATACCCGCAAGGGCCAGCAGGGTAATTCCTGAGCGTAGAGAGGGCGCCGCTTTTCTGAAGAGCCCGAGGAGAAAGGCGGTACCCAGGGCAATGACAATAAGATAGATGGGGTTTACCATTTTAACTCCTCATATTTGTCGATATGGAGGCTGCCTTTCTTTTCGTACATGTTTACCGCATAGGTAAGCATAAATGCGGTAATGCCCAGGCCGATTACAATAGCGGTAAGCACCAGAGCCTGGGGTACCGGATCTACATAGGTCGTACCGGTATCAGAAAGGCTTTCGATAATCGGGGCGGTTCCTCCATTGATATACCCGATGCTGAGCATGACAACGTGTACACCCAGATCAAAGATGGAGAATCCGACAATCATGCGGATCATGTCTTTATTGGACAGAAGACACCAGAGTCCGATGAGAATCAGCAGGGAACCGGTGGAAATTGCGATGGTGCCAATCATTATTCTGCACCTCCTTTGTCTGCCGACTCACCTTTAAATCCGATAACCACAGAACTGAGTTCCGAGCCGACCTTCAGCCCTACGAGGCAGTAAATGACCGGAATAAGTCCGGCACTGACAAGCGATCCATATTCGCCCAGGGGCAGAAGACGGTTATCCAGAAAGCCGTTTACCATCAGAAAGGCTCCGGCGGCACCAAGACCGACGTAGGCAAGTCCGGAAAGGGACTCAATTACAGAGAGGACCGTGTGTCCTGCTTTTTTATTGGGGTCCGCCAGAACAGAGAGCACCACCGCGGAAGCGATTATTGCGCCCCCCTGGAACCCGCCTCCCGGTGTAAGGTGACCATTGATAAAAACATACACACCGAAAAGCAGAATAAGAGGGAACAACAGGGCACTTCCGGTTTTCAGAAGCTCGCTTGCTTCCCGCCGCCGGGGGTTTTCATTGCCCCCCAGATGCAGCAGCAGGCCGACCACCGCAGCTGCGGCGAATAAAATGGTAACCTCACCCAGGGTATCCAGTCCCCGGTAAGTGACAACCACGGAAGTCACCACATTAACCGCACCAAGCTCACGGGGACCCTTCTCTATATAGTGAGCAGAAACTTCAGGCAGGGAATCTTTACCTGCATAGTTCCCGGCAAAATCCCAGAGCATAAAGCCCAGGGCAATGATCATAAGAAGAACAAAGCCTTTTCTAACCATTTTTCTGCCCTCCTTTTACCTTTCCTTCATTTACTTTTCTAAGGGCAAAGAAAAAGATGAAGGTGGTAAGACCGCTGCCTATGGCCGCTTCCGTCATGGCCACGTCGGGGGCGGCCATCATGATGAAGAGGATAGAGGCAAAAAGTCCGGAAGCCCCGGCGGACAGCACCGCAACGATTCTGTCCTTTACTGCCACAGCATAGAAAGCGGTGCCAAGGGTAAAGAGCGCCACTACTGCAAAAACAATGGTCATCCCTTCACCTCCTCTTTCTTTTTCTCTTCTTTCTTTTCCTTTTCTTTCTTTTCCTCTTCTTCCTCTTTTGAAAGCGCATCGGCTACAGTCTTCCCGGTCATTTCCTGTCCGCTGTAGTGGGCACCCCGGGCAACCACATGGGAGGATATGGGGTTTGTGAGGACAATGAAGAGAATCAGAATGATCAGTTTCCAGGTCCATTCCGGATGAAGAAGTGCGATTCCGATGGACAACACTATGGTTCCCAGGGTTGTCGCCTTGGTACCTGTCTGTATCCGGTTATATAAATCCGGCATACGGATAAGCCCCAGAGCGCTGAAAAAGAAAATTATCGACCCGATCAGAGCAAAAACAGCACCTGCCATCTCCATTACAGCCCCCTCTCATGATACCTGGCAACAACCAGGACACCGATAAAACTGAGGAGCCCGTAAACCAGGGCAACATCTACATAAATAAAGCGGTCCAGTATATGAGCCAATAGAACGATCAGGGAGATAGCTATGATACCGGCGGTATCGAAGGCAACCACCCTGTCCAGCACAGAAGGCCCCATAATAAAACGGATAAGAATAATCCCGATACTAACCAGAGAGATCAGGACCGCGGCCATAAGTATTTGATCAGCCAAAGACCACCTCCAGATATTTTTCAAACTTTGCGACGATTGCCTTTGTAGCTCCCTCTACATCGGTGGAAGATGCGTCAATCCAGTGGATAAAAAGGCTGTCATTCTTAATGTCCGCTGTCAGGGTTCCGGGAGTAAGGGTAATTGAGTTTGCCAGAACAAGCCGTCCCAG
This sequence comes from Marispirochaeta sp., assembly GCA_963676835.2. GTDB lineage: Bacteria > Spirochaetota > Spirochaetia > JC444 > Marispirochaetaceae > Marispirochaeta. The sequence goes on along the minus strand of CAXXFF010000002.1, from coordinate 1,032,054 downwards.
GGGTGAGGTAAGCCTGGTTTTCACCTCTACAATGGCAGGATTGATTTTTACTTCCGGTGTTATTACCCGGAACATCACATCAATGTTGGATTTGATGAGTTCTGTAATAAAAACAATAAACCACGCAATAAGCGCAAACAGCGCCTTTGGTGTCAGTTTCAACTCTCCAAACACCGCTGAGTTGACATGGAATGCCGCTGTAACCAGCACCACCACGGCACCGGCAGCAAGAATTGCCGGATCCAGCCTGCCATTAAGGCCAAGCCAGAGAAGCAGCCCCAGTACAACAGAAACAAGGGCAGTTTTAACCTTCACACATATCCTCCATATATATAAAAAGTGACTATTCTCAAGTTTTCAGAGCGTTAAGCACCCTTAATCGTAGTTCCAGCAAAACAAAAGCGAAAGAAAATCGCCCGTTTTTTTTACATTTCCAGCCAAAATTTTCGTGTATTTAAGTATTTATATATTGATATATTTCTATTTAAACAGTGGTTTTTCCAGTTGTCAATGTTTTTTTAGTTTTTTAGTTAGGATTAGGAGAATTCGCTATTATAGATGATTTATTGTACTCTCAAAGAGCATGAACCCCGTTTGCATTCACAACAATCATACCATCACAGGCAGATACTACCGGGATTACTGGGGTAACAGCGTATGTGCCGCCCATTACCGGCAAACCCCGGCATGCCCCTATTGCGGACGCTTTATCAGCAAAGAGAGCACCGGGGGCGGAAAAACATTGAGCGACGGACAGGCTATCTGTGCTCTCTGCGATAAGGCAGCTGTGAAGGATGTAGCGGAAGGGAAGACTATTCTTATGGAAACCTACACCGGCCTTGAAAAGATGGGTATTGTGATTAAGCCCTTCAAACCCGGGTTCGCCCTGATAGACCGGTTGGATCTTAAGCGCCTGGACAGAACAGGAAGAGAAAAACAGGGAACTGCACGGTTCAGGCGAAGCCTGTTCAACGGGAAAATTCGGCAGTTTGACCTGCAGATATTTCTGCTCAACGGGCTCCCCCGTGTCAGCTTTATCTCTACCTGCGCCCATGAACTTATGCATATCTGGTTTTACAGCAGGGGAATAACCGACGCCTCCCCGGCCCTGGTGGAAGGAAGCTGCAACCTTGCAGCCTGGCTGATTCTAAGAACCAGGAAAGAACCGGAAGCTGCCTACCTTATGCAGGGTTTCTTTAAAGACCGGCACAAAGACTACGGCAGGGGATTCAGAAAAATGCATAAACTTGCCTCATCCCGGGGGATTCCCTACTGGCTTGAATATATTGGTTCAAGAAAGAAGTAACCCTGCCTGAACTCAGTCTACGAACTATTCTATTCCGGACTCCACTCTGTTACGGCCGTTCTCTTTTGCCTTGTGCAGAAGCAGTCCGGCCTCTGCCAACAGTTTATCCAGATATACAGCAGCATCTGTTCCCGGAAAATCCCCGGAAGTTTCTCCCGCTGCGGCAACGCCCAGGCTTACTGTTATGGAAAGTTCACCAAAATCTGAATATATCTTCTGCTCATTTATCGTCCTGCGCAGACGCTCGGCTACTTCAACCGCATCTTTCAGTTCCAGCTCCGGGAGTATGGCAACAAACTCTTCCCCTCCGAAACGGGACAGGATATCGATACTGCGCATACTCTCCTTAAAAACTGCCGAAACTCGCTGCAGAACAAGATCTCCCGTTTCATAGCTGTACCGGTCATTAAACTGCTTGAAAAAATCTATATCCATGAAAATAGCCGAGACCGGCCGCCCCAACCTTAAACAGCGTTGGATATCCCGGGTTCCATATTCGTACATTCCCCGGCGATTGTTCAAACCCGTAAGCAGATCGATCCTGGCCTGACGGTCCTTCTCATCAAAACGCCGGGAATTGGTTATGCCCAGCGCAGTATGGGCAGAAAGCAGCTCAAGAATCTCAACTACATCCTTACTGAAGAAATCCTGTTTCCCCGACTGAATATGCAGCACCCCGAGAAAGCGGTCTCCCAGGACAAGAGGAATCACCGCCTCAGCTGAGGTATCAGTTTCATTAACAACATTACGAACCTCACTTTCCCAGCAGCGGGCATCAAGAGGTATACTGTCATCCTGAAAATCCAAAAAGGGGGACCGCTTCTCTCCCCGCCCGGAATCTCCCCGGCAGCCCTTTACAACCGGGGTTCCGTTTTCAAGCAGCCATATACAGGCAAATTCGGGACTGCAGATTTTCTGTACTGCTTCAAGAGAAACCTCAATTACATGCTGTTCATCAAGGTTATCGGAAACATTGTAGCTGGCCTGATGCAAAACCGTCAGACGGGTAAATATCTTCTGAAGTTTTCCGGCCATGGTGTTGAAAGTTCCGTAGAGACGACCCAGTTCATCATTGCTGCTTACCGGCAGAACGATGCTCAAATCTCCCTCTTCAAGGGTCTCTGCTGCCCGGGTTAAACCAACTATTTTCCGGGTAATACTCTGCCTCAGGATCAGAGAGATGAAAATGATTGCAAGAATACTTAGAATAATCATGGCCACAAACATAAGTGTTGTCTGATGGCGGATATCCGAGATTCGCTGCTCGGCATTACGAACCTCTTCCTGAAAACTGGCCAGCAATGCAGCTATTTCAGCTTCAATATCCTGATCAAGATTTTTCAGGGTATCTTCTTTTTCCTTAATTACCCGCGCCAGTGACTTACCGTTACCGTCGACTGCGGACTGGCGCACCAGAGCTGATCCCTGCTTGAATCCCTGCAGGTACAAGTCGGTATTATCCAGGATCCTGTTTATCAGTCCAATATTTCTGCTGAGAAAATGTGAGGCTTCTGCCTGTTCTGCAGTCTGTTTCAGCTGCACCATATCCCGGATAATCTCATCAATACTGCTGCCCGCAGGCAGGGCAAACATGGAAAAACTCCGGTCTGGCCCGAGTTCCGGATACTGAAGAAAAAACAGTGCACTGAACCGTTTAACCCTCTCCCAGTTACGGCTGACAGTAAGAACCAGACGCTGACTTGTTGCGGCGCTTAAGATTGTATCATCAACCTTCTGTATACGAATAAGCCCGGTTGTACCGATTGAAAACTCAAGGATAACAATGAGCAGAACAACACCGAAGGAGAGACTTATCTTGCTGCCGATGGAGAGATTATTCCACTTTTTCCAGAGATATTCTGTCACACGATACAACCGTATTTACTGCATAAGCAGGAGCTCATTCTGCAGAAGATCCGCGCTCTCCCGTGGCTGCATCCGGTTATACACCACCCGGTTTATAGCCCGGACAAGTGCTCTGCCTTCTTCACTGGACGAATGCTGATAATAGTCCACCGAAAAGCTATCGAAGATATCAACAAACTGCTTCATCCATGGATCTTCAGCCACAACCCGCAGAAAATCAGACGACTCAAGAAAGTCTATTCGGGGTTGAAACATTCCGACATTTTCAAGCCACCAGTTAGCCTGCTCTATTTCACCTTTTTTGCCCAGAATAAAGGCAATAAACTCCTGCCCGGTTTTCTGCAGTTCCGGTTCTGCTCCGGCATTCACCGCCCATCCGAAGGAATACATAATGGAATGATAGGTATCTGTATTATCCAGATTGGTAACCGGGTGAGGCACACAGCCGAAATCAATTTCGGGATTGATATTTTTAATAACCGAGGGATACCAGGATCCTGCAGTTACCATTGCCACCCTGCCGGATGCAAAATCCTCAAACCAGTTGGTGACAAAATAGGGATCGTAGGCTTTATAGGTATGGGTAAAATCATAAAAAAGGCGCAGGGCGCTTATCATGGCCGGGGTATTTCCCGCAGGAGCCCCGTCAAGAAAGAGTTCGTGCTGTCCGAACTGCCGCATGACCGGATAAAAATCCTGGATGTACCATTCGAGGGCTGGATAGTTGGCAAAGAACCCGAACTGATAGCCCATCTTCTCCGGGGTACCTGTTTCGGGATTCAGCTCCAGCAGCTGCTGACTGATATCCGCTATGGTTTGCCAGCTTACCGGACGGTCCTCCGGCAGATATGGAATCCCGGTCTCCCGGAACATGGTTTTATTGTAAAACAGAGAGAGGCTGGTCAATTCACCAATAAGGGCATAGAGCTTGTTATCCCGCAAAAAAACATCCAGAGTCCGGGGAGGATAGTCTTTTACCATCTCTTCGGTTGATTCGTATCCGAAAACCGCAGGATCCAGAGGGAAAATCAAACCAAGATCGATATATCCGGCCTGGGAAAAATTGTGACTTGCCATGGACCAGACATCCGGCCCGGTCCCGCCGGAAACTGAGGTCAGCAGCTTGGTATCGAAGGTGACAATATCTCCGGAATAGGGAAAAACTTCGTACTGTATTGTAACCCCCGGATGGGATGCCTCAAACTCGGGAATCCATTTTTCCCGCATGGCCTGATTATAGGTGGGGTATTCGTGGTTCCAGACCACAAGCACCTGAGGATTCTCAGGCGACATATTTCCGAAAGAACCCCCTGCTTCACTATCCTTGCCGGGAGTGCAGGAGCTCAAAAGAATCTGCAGGAAAAAAATAGATAAAATTACTACTTTCAGCTGTTTTTCTGTTTTCACCCTATAAATATAGGGAATCGGCTTCAAATCTGCAAGTTTTCCTGTTTCTTCCAGTCAGTACATCCGAACAAGCCTGTCTTGATTTTACAAAAACGTAATAAATGTGATAGTATTGCGCAGCATGAAAAAGTATACCGAAGCTGAAATGATTGCCCGGGCGCGGATGGATTTAAGCTACTGCGAGATTCTTGAGAAAAAGGGGATTGTCAGCTTCGATGAGATGGGAGAACTGATTCCCGGATACATTCACCTCAACAGCAATACAAACGGAGGGATTCTTTATCTTTCCAATAAAGCCCTGGATATTTTCGAGCGTGACCTGTATGAGATAATAAACCTAGGCCCCGCATTTCTGGAAGAGATAACCGACACTAAAAGCCAGCATACCTTTTTAAAAAAGCGTGAGTTTTTTCTCCAGCCGGAAAATAAAGACCGCCTGTACAGCCACCTGCAGAGGCTCCACTACCCCCGAAAGAAACTGCCGTTTCAGCTATTTTATACCAGTTCGAAACTCTACGGACCGGATAAGGTACTCTCATTCAGTCAGCCCCTGGAGACCCTCGCCGAAGAGTCATTTATTACATCAATAATTGAAAGCAGCTACGAGTTTTACAACAGGAATTACCACCGCTATCAATCTCTGACGGAAAGAGAAAAAGAGATACTCTCCCTGGTGGTAAACGGCAAGGAGTCGAAAACCATCGGCGAACTGCTGAAGATTTCCTACCACACCGTCCGGACCCACCGGAAGAATATCTGTGCAAAACTGGAAACAAGCTCTCTGTCCGAGTTTGAACGGTATTACACCGTTTTCAACGTATAAGGATTAGCTCTCTGAAAACTCAGTCTCTTTCCACCGCCCGCAGTTTCTGCTTGAGAACAACCCCGCTTATGCACACAAGGGCTCCCGCAACTATGGGGCCCCAGTAGTAGAAGTAGATATAGGCGTCCGAACTGGTGCCAACCCAGGAGACTAGCAGCCCCACCGCAAGAGCCACGGCGCCCCAGAAGGTTAAGCGGGAGTAGAGCTTGTGCTTTTTCCGCATCAGCTGCAGATACAGCCTTTCCGCCTCTTCCCGATCTGCACCCATTTCAACCGCCTGGCTGACAATCTGTTCCCTGGGAATCTTTCCGGATTTAAGTTCTATTAGAGCTTTGGGCCTGGAATCCATGGCTTATTTCTCGAACATTTTGGCAAGCTTTAAGGCACAGCCTTTGGCAGCCTGGGTGCAGAGAAACCGGGGAGTATGAATCCAGCTCATTGAAGTATGGGGAACTTCTATATCAAACTCGCGCAGGACATTGCCATCCTGCATAACCTTTCCTTTGAATGCCACATGAACTTTTCCGGAAAAGCTTAAGGTAATATAGCGGATAAAACGGTTACCGATATCAACCTTGGTAAGTTCGCCCTCAATTACGACCTTCCCGCCGGAACCGACAGAGAACTTACGTTTTTCCAGCTGTTTCTGCAGAGCTTCGGTAAAGGCAACAGCAAGATCCCGCTCATTGAACTTCCCTTCGGCATTGGAAATACACGAGTCTGTTTTTATCTCTGCAATAACAATATTTTCTCCGATGGCTTCTTTTGTAAGCATACATTTCTCCTTCCGTTTTTACTGACCGCATTATTTTATGATCCGGAAAAGCAGAAGAAAATACCTCATGTGAGGTATATTGACGTGAAGAGAAGCAGAGAGCCACCGGAATAGAAGATGTTGTTATACATGGAAACTGTATATCGTACTTGGCCTCCCTGGTATTTCGGCAGATAAGATACAGGAAGATGTAATGAATAGCTTCAGCTCTCGCCAACTATAGCTCGAGAATAGTATAATAAACTAGAACAATTATTTTTTGAGGCAAATGATATGCTAAATGTGTTTTTTATATTGATTGGATTTGCTTTACTCATTTCTGGTGCCGATTTTTTGGTAAATAGCGCTTCAGCAATTGCTAAAAGATTGAATATACCAAACATTGTGATCGGATTAACAATAGTAGCGTTTGGAACATCAGCTCCGGAATTGGTAGTCAATATATTTGCTGCGATTAATAATAATACAGATATTGCACTGGGGAACATTTTAGGCAGCAATATTTTTAATATTCTAGGAATATTGGGTATCTCTGCAGTTATCACCCCGCTAGTTGTAAAAACCAACACAACATGGATTGAAATCCCGCTTTGTTTATTGGCTGCAGTGGTGATTTTTGTATTAGGTAATGATGTGGTGATAGACAAGTCAGATATCTCAATTATTTCAAGAGTTGACGGTATTATTCTATTGCTGTTTTTTCTAGTATTTATTTCATACAATATTAAATTGACCTTAAATAATGAGATTGCAGAAGATATAGAAGTAAAAGACTATTCGCTACCTATTACATTTCTGCTATTGGCTTTGGGCTTTTCTCTCCTGATATTTGGTGGAAAAATTGTAGTTGATTCAGCATCCGGTTTTGCGAGGAATTTAGGTATTTCTGAAAGAGTTATCGCACTTACCATAGTTTCCATAGGAACATCATTACCAGAACTGGCAACTTCAATAGTTGCAGTCAGAAAAAAGAATGTAGACATTGCCATAGGCAACGTGGTCGGTTCAAATATATTTAATGTGTTCTTTATCCTAGGATTAACTGCGGTTGTGAATCCACTGCCTGTTTTGAGAGATACATTTTATGACGCTTTATTGAATATTTTCATAAGCATTTTATTGTTCGCTTTCATTTTTACAGGCAAAGGGCGAAAGTTGGAAAGATGGGAAGGTCTGATTTTTATTGTGATTTATACTGGATATTTATTTTTTTTGCTATTATAGCATTTCAGGGAAGTGAGTGCCGTATTCCGGCGTGATGAACACAACATACCTCTCTATTTTATTACAACAGTAATGGAACTGACGGATTACAGTTCTAAAAATACAGGCCGCTGATATCCGGCGACTACAACCCGGCCCACCCGAAGCCCGGATTGTTGGATGGGTACAGATAGCCGTTTCTGCTTGCAATGAGTCCGGCAGAGGGATCGCCCTTAAGGCCGAAATGGCCGTCCAGATCGGCAAAGCGGATGTTTTTACGGCTCAGGGCAAAATGAAGCCCTGCAGCTACTCCGAGGGCGGCCTCATCCATACATCCCACCATAACCTCCACACCGGCAGCCCGCGCAACGGCATCGACCTGTACTGCTTCGGTAATTCCCCCGGTCTTCATCAGCTTTATATTCATCAGATCCACCAGCCCATGTTTTACCAGATGGAAGGCATCAACCAGAGAGACCAGGCTTTCATCGGCCATTATGGGGATTGCCGATCCCCGGGTAACAATTCCCAACAGGTCCGGCCGGGACTTCCGGGTCGGCTGCTCCAAAAGCTCAACCTGAAGCTCCCGTGTCTTTTCAACAAAGTACAGGGCCTCCTCCTGGGAATAGCCCTGGTTGGCATCAAAGCGGATACGCAGCTTCTGCCCGTATTTTCCCCGCAATTCATGAAGGCGGATAATATCAGTTTCCACATTCAATCCGCCTTTAATTTTGAGTATCTGCCAGCCCTCCCGAAGAAACGCATCCGCCTGTTTGATCGTATCCGGCACTCCGCAGATACCGATGGTTACACTGGTTTTTATCTTTTCCCGGTAACCGCCGAGAATCTTCCAAACCGGCAGTCCCGCCTTTTTTCCCAGCAGATCCCAGAGGGCGATATCAACTCCAGAATGAAGGCTGAACAGGCCGGGAGTCTGCTTTCTCAGTCTGTTCAGAATAAAAGCCCGGCGCATGGCATCTTCACCCTTCAAAAGTCCGGGCAGAATTGTTTCTGCTGTCCCGTGAATTTCCAAAAGATCTTCACCGGTAACATCAGGGTCGGGGGCAATACAGCCCCAGCCGTCTATCCCTCCGGCGGTAATCCGAATAAGAATATTCTCCGCCCTGGTAAAGGTGTTGTAGGCCACCTGATACGGCTCCGCCATCTCCATAGAGAGCCGGATAAGTTCAACAGAGGTTATTTTCATTTGGCCCGACGGAGTTCTTCCAGACAAGAAATAACAGGATCAAGGCTATGATGCAGAGGAGCAACTACCGGAAGGCCGGTTCGATCCCTGAGCTTTTCACATTCCTGATCAATATTTTCAACAGAGATATTCTCATCATTAACCGTAACGGCAACTACCTTCTTTTTTGACAGGAACTCCGCCAGAAATATCTGATCTTCAATTGAATCAACCGGATATCCGGCAAAGCCGTCGTACTCAAGTCGCGCAGGAGCATGCTGCATAATGATGCAGTCCGGTCTGCAGGCAGCCAGTATCTCAAACCCGCCGGGATAGCCGGGGTTCATAAGACTTCCCTGTCCTTCAATAATGGCAAAGTCCATCTGCTTTGCATCCCAGGCCCGCAGAACCACATTCTCAAGCTCACCGCTGACATAGTCGTTTATCAGGCTGTCCAGCACAATGCTGAACTCAGCGCCCTGAAGCCAGGCAGTCTGCCCGGTTCCGATAAACTCCGCAGAATAGCCTTTCTGCTGCAGCCCATGGGCCATTTTCCAGGCGGTGGTGCGCTTGCCGACAGCCGAATCGGTGCCCAGCAGGGCAACCCGCAGAGCACCTACCTCACTTATGCGACCCGAAAACATATGATTTGCATCTGCCGGGGCTTTGCGGATATCCCGGATTTGTACTTTTTTCGATGCAGCCAGTGTCATTAAGGCCTCATCTTCCCCAAGATAGTCGTGCAGTCCCGAATCGACATTCAAGCCTGCTTCCAGAGCTTCCCGGGCTGCGGCACGGATTTCATCCGTTACATATCCCCCGTCGGTAGCAAGACCGATTACAAAATGGGTCAGGGGAAGCCCCCGCTCCGCGGCAAGATCAAAGGCAGCTTCAAGAGATTCAATCAGGGGAATATCTTTCGGCCTATGCTCCAGGACCTCACCGGCATCTCTGCCGGCGCAGGTACTGTCTATTACAGCCACCACCCGGTAGCGCTCGGTAAAGCGCACCAGTCCATGGGCGGTTTTTCCATAGGTTGTTGTAAATGCCCCTTCGCAGTAGACAACCGCGTTTCCTTCGGGTTTCATGCTTATCTCCTTCCCGTAAGGACTGCTACATAGCGGTCCCCCGGCAGCGCCTCTTTTGCGTTCCACTCCAAAAGGGCAATCAGCCCTGCGGTGGAGGCGGGAATAACCGACAGGCCTTCATGTTTTTTTATATAGCCCGCATATTCCGCCATCTTTTTATCCGGCGCATCCGATGCCCAGCCACCTGTGTTGCGTATAGAGGTCAGAGCCATAGTGCCGTCGATGGAATGCCAGTTTATAAGAGGTTCGTTTATGGGAGACTCCTTAATTTTTGCCGGATTAAGATCTTCACAGGAGTCCAGGTTTTTTTTGAATGAGACAATTATAGGATTCTTGTTGGAGGTGGACCCGGCGATAATTTTCGGTATCCGGGAAGTTTTTCCCCGCCGGTAAAGAGTCACAAATCCCCGGTAGATACCTGTCAGGGTCGTACCGTTGGAGACCGGAACTGCCACCGCCGCGGGAGCATCCCTCAGTTCATCATAAATTTCATAGGCGATTTCCCCGTATGCCTTCAGCTGAAGATCTGTATTCTGCCCGCCCGGGTTGGCATCGTAATAATCCCCGTCAAAGGCTTCCCTGCTGGAGAGGTACACCGCCTCTTCGTAGTCATTACCTGCCCGGACAATCTCTGCATCCCAGGTCTTCATCTCAGGGATCCGCTGGGGATGATAGGCTGTTGGGATATAGATTTTGCAGGCTATCCCCGCGAGGGATGCAGCAAAAGCAAGGGCCACACCGTAGTTGCCGCAGGTGGCAAATACAATCTTTTCATACCCCCGGCGGAGGGCATCGTTCACCTGGGCAAAGGCTATCCGGTCCTTGTGCGAACCCGATGGATTTGATCCCTCAAACTTGAGAAACAGCTGACGGAAGTTAAACTGACGTTCTATGTTCCTGGCCCGGAGCATGGCGGTATCCCCGACCTCGGAGGCGATAATATCCTCATAGGCTTCGATCCTGTCCTGCATGGGAAGATCCCCGTTAGCGGCAATCTTCACCAGATCATCGATCTCGCCGATAACCTCGGGAAGCTTTCCCGTAGCGTTATCAATCAAGTGGAGATCAAGGCTGTTCCGGCTCTCCTGCATATCCGACTGCATATTTGAATAGTAGCACAAACAGGGCCCGCAACTGCAATTTTTTTTACTCCCGGAGAATATCTGGGTAAACCTTACATTACGCCCACATCCAATAGAAATATAGGCTGTTCCTATTTTTTCGGCGGTACATAAAACAAGTACAAAGGGTAGCGGGATCTATTTTTATACTCCACTTACTCCACCAGAAACTGGCCCATCATTCCGGAGAACATCTTAGATTATCGTTTAAGACCAATCTCAAATTATGAATAAAAATCGTCAGTATTCGTACATAAATAAAAGGATAGACTATTTTTGATTCTATCCTTTTTTGATTATGAGGTGACTAATAAGAGTATAATTTATGTCTGCCGTAATTCTATAGTTTCTCCATCAGGCCCACGGAAAAAACATATCCAAACCCCAGGCCTAAACTCTACTGGCTCACTATAAAACTCCACGTCTCTATCAACCAGGTACTGGTAAGCAGCCTTAGTATCCTGAGTTTTCAATGCAATGTGTGTAAACCCATGATCTGCTTGAGTAAACTCTTTTGGAAGCGGCTTACCAAGAGGTTTAACGAATTGAAAAAGTTCAAGCATTACACCACCCAATTCAAGATGTGCAATCTTTGCTCCAGCATCTTCTTGTAAATCTAATACTTTACCTTGAGGAAGCGCAGGATCTGGCTCCAATCTCTTCAGAACCGTAAACCCAAGAAGCTCACAGTAAAACTTCAGTGATCTTTCAATATCCTCAACACTTAATGCAGTGTGCTCAAGTTTTTCAAACATAGAAATAATCCTCCAGAATTCGCACTACTACTGACACCGTGTTAAAGTTTTTCAAATGCGCCAATTTTTGGCAACTGATATACAGACTTCCAGCCATCCGAAAGAGGTTCACGCAGATAAGGTTCCATTTCCTCTTCAGTTCTCAACGTTGTCATCTCAACAGACGGAACTTCTCCTGCCGGATATGCCTCAAGAATTTGATCGTGTAAAAGAGTAAGATATTTAAGTATTGCAGCCATCGGACGTTTTGCCTTTTTAGGATCTGCTTTACTGGGTGCACCGACCACTCCTTCAGGAGTTCCCTTAATTTCTATTGCAGAATGACCTTCGCCCTCCGACCACCTGCACGGTCTTCGATATGTGTCAACAGACACATCCAAGTGACCACCCGGAAGCAGATTTACTGGCCATGCATCCTGAACAACTTTCATATCGATCATTCCTTTAAACAACAATAACGCCATGGATGTTTCAATTTCATCAGCATGAATAAAGGTTGTTTCAAAACTGTCCCCACGATCAACCGGTACAAAGAATTCCCGGATTGCACGATGCCAGTCTATTACCCTGAAAATACCGGGAAGCTGATATCTTTTACAGAACTCCTGAATCGCTGACTCCAGCATCCACAGATGACCATGATTATTTATCAGTAAAATCTTTCGGTATCCATCATTCCATAAACCAAGCATTGTATAGATTAGAGTTTCAACAACAACTTCATGAGGCATAATAATAGTACCAGGCATGCCAACATGGTGATGTGGATGCCCCCCGTAATTCAATGGTGTAAATGCTATATTACACTCATGCCCTTTTTTTGCTGTATAACGCCGCAAACCTTCCACTATCTGTGTCACCATAAAGGTATCTAGACCAGTATTGGCATGGATACCATGATTTTCAGAACATCCGACTGGAATAAATACTATATCGTTCTTCCGCCTCTTCTCAATTGCCAGGTTCCGGTTTGTCGTTTGTATATATGTATTGGGTTTTCCCAGCTCGGGGTCAGAAGGGATATCGTATTCCTGCAAGATATCTTCTATTTCACACTCAGAAGCATCCCATATCTTTTTCTTCAACTGTCCGACTTCTGTGTTCTCGAAAAATATTGATGGTTCTTCGGTTGTAATCCATTTATCCAGTAAGCTCATTTTTTGTATCTCCTATTGAAGTATTTTGTGTCTGCAGGAATATCTTTTTGAGACTATTCCCGCAGATCAACACCATGTTTAAATATCTTCTGCTGTCACAATTGAAATGGGAAGAATCTGGGAATCGTCAACTTTATACCCTTTCAAAGTAAATAATGCACTTGTAACAGCAACATAAGCCTGACTTTTCTCATTCTGATTACCAGAAGCATAAAGATCTCCATTTTTTATAGCATCCAGCACATCATCATCTACGTCAAAAGTAACCGAAACAATTTCCTGGTCACGTCCGGCAGCCTTTATCGCTTCAATTGCACCTAGACCCATATCTTTAGTAAGAGTCAAAATACCATCGATCTCTTTATAACGCTGCAGCCAGTTTTCCATAACAGTCATACCTTTTGCCCGTTCCCAGTCTGCCGGTTGGCTATCAAGCAAAGTTATTCTGGAGTATGTTTGAACTGCTGCTTTAAACCCCTTGGCACGCTCTTCTGAGGTGGAATTCCCAGCTTTACCCTCCATAAGAAGTACATTTCCTTCTCCATCTAGTTTTTCACATAAGGCAACACCAAGGTCATATCCAACATTATAGTTTTCCACACCAACAAAGGCAGTAATTTTCCCAGTCGCTGATTTCGTATTAGGCGTAATTACAATGATTCCGGCTTCATTTGCCTTCTTGATTGCAGGTCCTATACCAACCGAATCACAAGGTGTAATAACAATAGCATCAACTTTGTTTGTTATTGCTTGTTCTACCAGTTGAATTTGTTCATCAATATTGAAAGGTGTCTGAGGTGCACTTACATCCACAGTGATTTCCGGATAATCCTCATCTGCCTGTTCTGCAGCTTCCATCATATTGATAAAAAATGGGGACTGAAGACTCTTAACAATAAATGCGATTTTGTAGTTCTTTGCACTTTCCTGTGCCTGCGATACTACACTGCCGCTTTCCACTCCTCCATTACAGCCAAGCAAGCCAAGTAACAGACACACCACTCCCATAACGACCAATACACGTGATTTCATATTTCCTCCTGAATTTTATCTCTCCCTTAAGGAAGAGGAGTTAAAATATTCATGCTTTCTCTATCTGCTTATCTTCCAGAGACATTTGCTTTGTTTGTAAGTATTGATTAAGAAATACAGCCACAATAATAACCAAACCAAGGAAGGCAGTCTGAAGTTCGGTAGGGACTCTCAAGTTATTCATTCCACTTTGAATGATTGAAATTATCAGAGCTCCTCCGGCAACACCCCAGACACTGCCTGAACCACCAGAGAAAACTGCTCCACCAATCAAGGCAACCGATATTGCATCAAAGTGATATGTCACACCAAGATTTGCATCGGCAGCATTTATTCTTGCAACATACATTATTCCTGCAAAACTGGAAATCAACCCACTCAATACATGTGACCAGATAATAATATTATGTGCAGGGATACCAGCAAAACATGCTGCAGTTTTATTTGCACCAGTAAAATATATCTCCCGTCCAAGAATCGTTTTCTTAAGAAAGAAAGACATAATCACCAGAAAGAGTAGAACAACCAGTATAGGTACGGTGACCCGAAAACTACCAATATTAAAAAGACATCCGGTTGCCCAGTATCTTATTGATTTGTTTATTCCATAGTAGACACCTTTACCTATATACAACCATGCAGCACCGCGTGCGGCATACATAACTGCGAAGGTTGCAAGAAATGCAGGTATTTTTAACTTGGTAACCATTAGGCCATTTATGAGTCCAACGAGACCTCCAAATAGTAATGTAAGAAGAACAGGAATAAGAAAAAATGTATTGCTTTTCGCCAGAAACATCGGTCCACATAAGACTGTAGACAGTGCCATAATTGAGCCAATAGAAAGATCAACTCCACCAGCCAGAATCACAATTAATTGAGCAACACCTATAATACAAAGAAACGAAGCCTGATTGATAATATTTGAAATATTACCTCCACTAACAAATCCCCGGCCTGTAACCGAAAAGAATATAAGTATTACAAGTAATATCCATAAGGTTGAAAAGTTATATAAGGCAGACTTAATTCCAAGTCGGATCTTTGAGGATTTCATTCCATTCCCCTTGTTACATATTTCTTAGAAAAATTGTGATTTGATGCAAGTGTATTTAAGACCATTCCAATAACAAGAACAGCACCGAGTATTATCATGATCAGGAAACTGTTAACACCAGCCAATGCTAACCCGTTCTTCAACGCATATACAGAAAATGCTCCAAGTATAGCACCAGCAATACTGCCTTTTCCTCCTTTAAGATCATTACCTCCAAGAACAGCTGCCACAACTGCTTGAAATTCCAAGCCATCACCTGCAGTTGGTTGAGCACTGTTTAAACGAAGCACCATAAGTAATGCGGCTATCCCAGCTATTAATCCGGTAATTACATAAACGCCGATATTCCACATATCTACTCGTATATGAGAAAGTTTTGCTGCTTCTCTGTTCCCTCCTATTGCATAGAGGTACAAACCCAGTTGAGTCTTTTTGTAAATAAATATGATCAACGCTATTGATAAAATTGTAATGATGACAATCATATTGATACTAAAGGCGCCATCTCCAATATTGATCTCGATCAACTTGTTCTGCAGAAAATGTATTATGATATTCCCGTTGTCTTCATTCAAATAGATTGCCCTTTTATTAGAAAGAAGATTTGCTATTCCCTGTGCAACACCCATCATTCCAAAAGTAGCGATAAAAGGTACGACTTTCATTTTAACCACTATCAAACCATTCAGCAGACCAAAGATTAGTGCTGCAAAAATTCCCACAATCACAGCGAATACGGTATTGATCCCACTGCTTACCATCAAAGCCATAATAATTCCGGCAAATGACACAATCCCACCAACAGATAAATCTATTCCAGCAGAAATGATTGCAAGTGACATTGCAACACTTAGTAATGATAGAATACAGGTCTGCTCCAACAAGGTGGCTAAATTAGTTGCTGAGAAAAAATTGTTGACGCTCATTGATAACCCAAGAAACACAACAATAAATATATAAATCGAATTTGGCATTCTTCGATTAATTCGTAAGACATGAACTATCAGCTTGTTCTGAATCTTAAAGTCTGACATTTAATTACCTCCTTTATGTGAGTATGCAATTTGTAGTATTTTTGTCTGATCAGCGTCCTCAATATCCATAGTTCCTTTAATGTTCCCAGAGGACATGACATACACTCTGTCACTCATCCCGAGTATTTCCGGTAGATCTGAAGATATCATTAGTATTGCAGCACCTTGTTCAACAAGTCCATCCATAATGCTGTAGATTTCACTCTTAGCACCTACATCTATTCCTCGTGTTGGTTCATCGAAAATGAAAAGTTTTAACCCTGCCATAAGCCATTTTGAGATAACAACTTTCTGCTGTGTACCTCCACTTAAAAATCCCGTAAGCTTTTCAATTGATGGGGTTGCGATAGAGAGGTTTCTTACATATTCATGACATATCTTTTTCTCTCTCCCAACATTGATGAATCCTTTTTGATGAATTTTTTTCAGTACGCTTACAACAGAATTCTCCCTTATACTTTTCTGTAGGGATAGCCCTTGTTCCTTTCGATCTTCCGGAACAAGTCCAATTCCCTGTCGCACAGCTTTCCGTGTATTTTTCTTTACTACTTTCTTGCCTTCAACCAGGATTTCACCATGGTAGTAATCATCAATTCCAAAAATCGCTCTGGCCAGCTCTGTCCTTCCGGCACCGACCAGCCCTGACAACCCTACTATTTCTCCCGAAAATACTTGAAGATTAATATCAGTAAATCCATCGCCTGAACAATTCTTTACATCAAGAACACATTGGCCGCGCTTCTTCCTCGTATGCGGAAAAAGATTAGTAATCTTTCTACCGGCAATCTGCTCAATCATCTCATCCATTGTTAAATCAGAAATTTTATTACTGCTGATTTTCTCACCATCACGTAGAATTGAGACTGAGTCACCAACTTCAGAAATCTCTTCTAATCGATGTGAAATATAAAACATCCCGACACCGCGATTTTTTAACACTTTGATAATTCTAAACAATTCAACAATTTCTGAATCGGTAAGAGAACTAGTCGGCTCATCCAGCACAAGCACCTTTGAATCTTTCGAAATGGCTTTTGCTATTTCTATCATCTGCTGTGTCCCAGCACCCAATTCTTTAATCGGAATTCTCGGATCCACTTTTAAATTCAACTCTGACAAATGCTCAACTGTTTTCTTATACATTCTTTTTTTATTTAGTAGAAAATTGGATTTGCCCTTTTCCTCTGAACCTAAAAAGATATTTTCCATTACAGACAACTCTGGGATAAGATTTAACTCTTGATATATCATAGATATACCAAGATCTTGTGCTTTTATAGGAGAATTATTTATAATGGGTTGCCCTTCGAGAAGAACCTCTCCCATATCAGGAGTAATAGCACCTGATAAAACTTTCATAAGTGTAGATTTTCCTGCGCCATTTTCTCCGAGTAAAACATGAACCTCACCTCTAACCAGTGATAGGCTGACATTATTTAAGGCAGTAACACCAGGAAATTTTTTCGTTATATTTCGAAATTCAATTAGTGTATTCATACTCATTCTCTACGCCATCCCTTTTAGCTCTTATTTCTTTTCCTGCTTGAAAATATAGAAATAGCGATTAACAACTATCTGCAGATGCTGATGCATATGCTTACTAGCTTTTTCCGGATTGGCTGTTTTAATTGCTTCAAATATTTTTCTGTGTGCTGAAATGCTTTCATAGTTTCCAAAGTCAACAATGAAATCTATCATCACATCATCTAGAACACGCCTTACAATCTGAAGCATTGAGTAAAACAATTTATTCCCACTACATTCAATAATTTTATTGTGAAAATCCATATCCTTATTAGAATAATATTCAAGATCATCACGATGATTTTCCAGATCTAAAAGGATGGCTTCTATTGCGTCAACATCCTGATAAGTTGAATTGACTGCAGCGAGATAAACTGCCTGAGTCTCTATTGCAATCCGTAAATTCATCATGGATAAATAGTCACTGGATTCTCTAACAAAATGCGGTATTAAACCATCTATCTCATCATTCACCTTTATTTCTTTAATAAAAGTGCCTTTTCCATGAAATGTTTCAACAATGCCAAGAGCCGCAAGCTTATTGATTGCATCTCTAACTGTATTCCTGCTTACATTATATTTTTCTGCAATTTCATTTTCCGAAGGGAGTTTATCACCAGGAGATATTTTCCCATTTTGTATTTCGTCCTTCAAATACGTAAAAATTTGTTCTCCTGCTCTTATCTTCTCGCCCTTCATCAATATCTCCCAAAAATTTTTTGGTTGTACTACCTCTAAGTCACTTGTTGTACAAGTAAATTCATTATACATCACCCTATGGCATTGTCAATTAAAATTTATATCCATGATTAAATTAATTAAGTGTCATAATCCTAAACATTTTGCATGAACGATTGGCAGTCTTTTTATTGATCATTAAAACCACAAATGCGAAACTCTATAGTTACTTATGACTATATTTTTGATCTTAAAAAGAAATTTTTAAAAATCTATATACCAAATTTTACAACTTTATCTCAAAAAGCGTCTTGTCCGAATAACTAATCTAAAGATGATTTATCAAATGGATTGGTCGGGTGATCACATTATACAACTAATAGCAATTGATCAGGCTATAGGAGATAATTCACTGATCCATGTTTTCATAAAACCACTAAGTCTCAAACTCAATAGATGACCTCTGAATATATAACAAGTAAATAGTCTTATGAAGAGAACTTTTATCACAGCGAGCTTTATGTAAACACTATCACTTAAAAACAATGTTTTCTTGTAATAACATTATTGAATCAAAGAAGATAACATTCTGAGATTTGAACTTAATGATTCTATTCTTCGATTAGGGAGGTTTCAGTTTTTCATCTCACTACAAATTATCAATTGCAATAACAAGTCCATACTGCAATTAACGATCAAACCCCAGCTACTCCACCAGAAACTGGCCCATCATTCCCGAGTCTTCATGCTCCAGAAGATGACAATGATACATATAGACGCCGGTGTAATCACGAAAGCTTACCCCTATAACAGCTTCGTCCCCCGGGGAAAGCAGGATAGTATCCTTGGGCCCCTGATACAGGGGATCGGGTTTGCGCCCGTTATAAGAGAGAACAGTAAACTGGGTATCATGAACATGAAAGGAGTGAACAATATTCATCATGCCCATACCTACATTCCGTACAGTCCAGATTTCTTCGCTGCCGGATTTAAGGCTGAAGTTTATTTTATCCATACGCATCTGCTGCCCGTTTATGGTAAATGAGCCCATCATCCGGGTTTCCATATTGAATTCCCGCATGGCCAGGCCCGGCGCTGAGTAATCCGGATGAACATAGTCGAACCTCCGGGGGTGGGGAAAATAACGGCCTGCCGCGGAACCGGTACGAACCGTCATGGCAGTGTATGCAGGACCTCCCAGAACTTCCACATTCAGTGTCCGGTCTCCGTTTTTCCGGAAATCAGCAAGAATCTCAAAGCGTTCTCCCGGGGAGATTATCAGAGTAGAGGCCGAAACAGACCGGGGAAGAAAGCCTCCATCCGAAGCGATTACGGTAAACTGAATTTTATCTGAAAATGACAGACGGTAGACCGATGAGTTTGATCCGTTAAGAATCCGGAAACGGTAGGTTCCCTGATATGTATCGAGAACAGGCTGATACGCACCGTTAACCAGCATAATGTTGCCGGTATACCCATGGACAACATCCGGCCGGGAGGGCTGGTAGGAGAACTTTCCGCTCCGGTCAATCCTCCGGTCCTGCAGTATCAGGGGAATATCGTTTACTCCGTAATCCCGGGGAATCGGCAGCGAATCCGAATATGAATCATCAATTATAAACATTCCTGCCAGGCCCCGGTATACCTGCTCCGCCGTTTTTCCCATAAGATGCGGATGGTACCACAGGGTTGCAGCGCTCTGGTTAATCCGGAATTCCGGATTCCAGCTTTCTCCGGCTTTGACAATCTGATGCGGCCCGCCATCGTACTCCGCCGGAACATGAAGACCATGCCAGTGAACGGTTGTATCCTCATTAAGGCCGTTATTAACCTGTATATTCGCGGAATCTCCTCTGGAAAATCTGATTGTCGGCCCGAGATAGTTTCCATTGAAACCAAGGGTATCACTGGTACCAAAGGGCAGCTGGAGACTGCCGTTTTGTATATTCAGGGTGACAGAGCTGCCATTTATCAGAGGGGGAACAGGTAAAGACGTGGAATCGGAATCTGCCCACAGAAAACTTCCTGCAAGCAGCAGAAGGCTTATAAGCAGATTCACGTATCTAACTGTGTCTTTCACAGGGATACACTGCGTCAGGCACCCGGGTG
The DNA here is from genome assembly GCA_963676835.2 of Marispirochaeta sp. Lineage (GTDB taxonomy): Bacteria > Spirochaetota > Spirochaetia > JC444 > Marispirochaetaceae > Marispirochaeta. The sequence continues at coordinate 1,011,933 of CAXXFF010000002.1, read as the reverse complement.
CCGTGTTTTGTTCATATCACAGCAATCCAGCCGCTTATTGCCGTAAAGCTCCTCATTCACTTTGGCAAGTTTTTCAAGATATTTGATCCAGCGTAATCTGATTGTGGTAAAAATTCGCTTCATATTGCACCTCTCACATACCCCCTGGGGGTATAACCAAAAGATACTGTCAATTAAGCAGGATGTCTATAGCTGATTGTTTTTATAATATTTAAGCACCCACTATAGAGAAAAATATATCCGGTATTCCGCATGGGGCGACCGGGTAAGCTGAATGGTTCCACCCAGCTGCATAACCAATGATTGGATCAGCTGCAGACCGGTACTCCGGGGATGCTCAAAATCGAGATTGTCCGGGAGCGGGTCGCCGTTATCGGATATCCGCAATTCAACCATACCATCCTCATCGGGGCTGGCCATTTTTATATTAAATACCGCGTGGTCTCCTTCCTGAAGACCATGCTTTACTGCATTTGTGGCAATTTCATTTACAATAAGGCCGATGGGGATTGTTTTATCCGTGGAAATCTCCGTTGGCTCCACATCATTATTCACCGTGACAGAATATTGAACAAAATGTTCAAAAATATTTGCCAACAGATTTTCTATGTATGTCCGGATGTTTACCGTTTTCAGGTCTTTATCCTTCAGAAGGGTTTCATGAATAAGGCCAATGGCATCTATGCGGTTTTTCAGATTACCAAGATCCGCGTCCTTCTGGCTGTTCATACATTCAAGGCTTATGAGCGATGAAACAAGAAGAAGATTATTCTTGATGCGGTGGTTCATCTCCCGCATTAAAAGCTCTTTTTCCTCCAGACTTTTCTGGAGCGCTCTTTCCGCTTCCTTTTGCCGGGAAATATCGATGGCGGTGGTAAAATTGTATTTCCGGCCCTGCAGTTCCAGGATGTTGGCTGAAACAAGAACGTCCATGACACTACCGTCTTTTCTGGTAATGGAAGTTTCCAGATTATACACAGCACCATTTTCCTTCATCTGCGCTAATGCAGGTTCCCTGAATCCAGGGTCCAGTTTGAGAAGGTCTGTTGCCCGCCTGCCGATAACCTCACCTTCCTCAAAGCCAAGCTGCGCATAAAATGCCGGGTTTACCTCTACATAGCAGCCGGTCTCTATATCACTCAAGCCGGATATTGCAGGATTTGTTATAAAGGTTTTCTGGAACTTTTCCTCACTCTGCTTAAGCCGAAACTCCAGTTCTTTCTGCATGGAAATATCCTGATGTGATCCGTAGACCCATTCCGGATCACCTGCTTCCGTTCGGGTGTAAACCTTGCCCCGGTCGAGAACCCACACCCAGTGACCGTCCTTGTGACGCATCCGGAGTTCCATTTCATAGAACTCTGCTTTACCCCTGAAATGGGCCTGCAGTTTAACCCCTGCTTTTTCCAGATCTTCGGGATGAGTCAGCTCTTTCCATGTTTCTATTGATATCGGGGCAAGTTCTTCAAGGCTGTATCCGACAATTTCCGCCCATCGCCGGTTAAAGACGGTTTCTCCGGTCTGAACATTCCACTCCCAGGTTCCAAGGTTTGAGCCTTCAATAATAAACTCCAAGGTGGAATGATCAAAATGCATGTACTACCCTCATATATAGCAGTACATCTATTTTCTCATGAGGAATTATATTACGCAAGAAAAAGGAATTGTTCCTGAATGCAGTACTTATGACTTTAGTGCTCCTTCACTATCGGTAAACTTACCGGCAATCTGCTTGAACTCTTCCTGTATTTCCATAAAGGCATCGGTCATGTCCGGATCAAAATGGGAGCCCCGTCCCTCTGCAATTATGGAAACAGCTTTTTCGTGGGGAAAGGCCGGCTTGTAAACACGCTTGCTTATAAGAGCATCATATACATCGGCAACGGCCATAAGCCGGGCTGAGATAGGAATATCATCACCTTTGAGCCCAAGGGGATAGCCCGATCCATCCCATTTTTCGTGATGCATATAGGCAATCTCTTTTGCGAAGATAAGAAAATCATCGGCTACTATCATGGAACCTTCGGCCGCCGCAATTGCATCACGGCCATGGACCGTATGCATCTTCATAATATCAAATTCCTCAGGAGTCAGCTTGCCTGGCTTAAGCAGAATTTCATCGGGAACACCGACCTTGCCGATATCATGTAGAGGAGCAGATTTATAGAGGGAGGTGATTATTCCCGGTTCAAAAAATCCCCCGAATCCGGGATGATCCTTCAGATGCATGGCCAGGGCTTTTATATAGTGCTGGGTCCGCCGGATATGGTTGCCCGTCTCCGGATCCCGGGATTCCGCAAGGGCGCCCATGGCAACCATGGTTACATCCTGAAGCTCTTCCATCTGCCGGGTGCGCTCAAGTACCCGCTCTTCCAGCACCTCGTTCTGCCGCTTGAGAAGATCTCTTGAATGTTTCAGTTCCAGATGATTCTTGACCCGCTCCCGCAATATTGAAGGTCGGACAGGTTTGGTTACATAGTCCACCGCCCCAAGGCCGAGTCCTTTGGTCTCATCCTCCTCCTCGGACATGGAGGTAAGAAAGATCAGGGGAATATCCCGGGTGGAAGCATCTTCTTTCAGTACTTTACATGCTTCATACCCGTCCATAACCGGCATCATTACGTCCATCAAAATAAGGTCCGGTTCCCGTTTACGGGCCAGCTGAATTCCCTGCTCACCGTTTTTCGCCAGGTAAATAGTATGATCCGCTTCGAGGAGTCCTTTGAAAATCTCACGGTTTTCTGCAGTATCATCTACAATCAGTACTTTGCCCATATCAATCCTCCAGATCCTTTATCTCAAGTTCATCAAGTTTTTCCAGTGCCCCCTGGTACTCTATATCCCGAATATCCGCCTGAATTGCGGCAAGCTGCTGTGCCAGGGGCAATCCTTCTGCGGCGTTAATCATCTGCTCTATTACATCAGCCGCCTTTGAGTCGTCCTCAAGGAGAAGCTCCCTCAGACTGTCCGCAAGCTGCTTAAGGGATTCACTCTCATGGTTCGGCGGAACCATATCCGGCACATCCCGCAGACCTGTCGATATAGCAGCTACGGTTTCTGCCACCATGGTTCCCACCGCACTTATCTGCTCATCTAAAACAGTCAGGGTCTCCGCTTTTAAACTCTTTTCAAGTTCTGCCGCCAGTTTCTGCAGTTCCGATGCTCCGATGGTTCCTGCAATTCCCTTTAACGTATGTGCAAGACGAACAGCAGTTTCCCAGTCTTCTTTCTCCACCGACTGGTTCAGTGCAGATTCCACCTGTCCCTGATTCTCCACAAACTGTTCCAGTACCTTTACATAACGCTTAAGGTTTCCGCCTACCCGGCTTAATCCATCAGCAGTATCAATTCCATCAATCACCGGCAGCTTTTCCGGTAAATCCCCTGCTGCGAAATCCGGAGGAGTATATCCTTCTGGCAGCTCCCGGCTGCCGGGCTTAATCCAGGAAGAGAGCACATGGAAAAGGTTTTCCAGTTCGATAGGCTTTGATACATAGTCATTCATACCTGCCTGAAGAACCCTGTCTGCCACACCGTCCATGGCGTCGGCGGTCATGGCAATGACCGGGAGTTTTTGCAGCTCTGGATTTTTTCTCAGCTCCCGGGTGGCTTCATAACCGTCCATTTCGGGCATTTGAAGATCCATAAGAACAATATCGTAGAAATCCGGTTCCGCCTCTGCCACCGCGTCCACCGCCAGCCGGCCGTTCTCAGCAAGAAAAACATGGAAGCCTTCATCCTCCAAAAGCTCACGGGCAACCTGCTGATTCAACTGGTTATCCTCGACCAGAAGAATACGGGCACCCCGAAGGGAGTCAAAATTCTCCGGCAGAACAGTCTGCCCGGGAAGCCGCTGAGAACGAACTTTAATCTCTTTTCCGAAGGTAGCCATAATGGTTTCAAAAAGCAGGGACTGGCTTACGGGCTTAACCAGAAAAGCCTCTATACCCACCTCTGAAGCCTGCACCATAAGCTCTTCCCGGCCATATGCTGTGAGCATAATAATCGTCGGTTTTACTTTCACTTTCTCACTTGCGATTATTCGCCGGGTAGTCTCAAAGCCGTCTATTCCCGGCATTTTGAGATCCATCAGAACAAGGGGAGTCTCTTTTTCTTCGGGTGCCTCAAGCATGCTTATAGCCTCGAATCCGTTTACCGCCGTGATAACCTCAAAGCCGAAGCTCTCGCACATCATTTTAAGAGAGTTTCGGGCATCTTCGTTATCATCAACAATCAGGATCCTGGTACCTTTCAAGTCTGAAGCCAGAACTGAGTATTTCTCCTTATCCGGTTTTGATTTATCGTGCAGCCCCAAGTGTACGGTGAACCAGAAGGTACTTCCCTTGCCTGGAACAGAGGTTACTCCGATACCGCCGCCCATTAATCCCGCAAGATTCCGGCTAATTGCAAGGCCCAGCCCGGTGCCGCCGTATTTTCTGGTGGTAGATGTATCTGCCTGGGAAAAGGACTGGAACAGCTTTTTCTGCTGTTCCGGATTCATGCCGACCCCGGTATCGCGAATACTGAACCGGGCAATCAGGCCGCTTTCATCCCGACTCTCAACATCCGCAGAGACAACAACGCCGCCGGTTTCGGTAAATTTCACCGCGTTGCTGCACAGATTCAGCAATATCTGTCCAAGACGCAGGGGATCTCCAACAAGTTTCTGGGGAAAATCCGGAACAATGTTATAGACAAACTCAAGGCCTTTTTCCCTGGTATGGACGCTTACCATGCTGGTAAGGTTCTCAAGCACATCATCCAGGAAGAAGGGAACCGACTCGATCTCCAGTTTCCCCGCTTCAATCTTTGAAAAATCCAGAATGTCGTTGATAATATTCAGAAGAGCCTTGGACGACTGATCTATTTTTAAAAGGTAATCCCGCTGTTTATCGTTCAGATCAGTTTTAAGGGCCAGATTGCTCATACCAATTATGGCGTTCATGGGAGTGCGTATTTCGTGGCTCATATTGGCAAGGAAATCGCTTTTTGCCCTGGTGGCAACCTCGGCGGCGTCCTTGGCCTCTTTCAGGGCCTGCTCCGCCATACGGGTTGCGGTAACATCCCGGAAGCTCCATACCCTGCCGAGAATTTTTTCACCTATTCTCTGGGGCTGGGAATAGCGCTCAAGAATACGGCCGTCACCCAAAAACAGGGTGGAAAAATCTGTTGCTTCCGGGTGTGCATACAGCTGCTTCACACTGTCAATAAAGGCATCGGGATCCTTCAGCTGAACTACACACTGGGCAAGCAGCTCATCATCATTTCCTGCCTCGGCGAGGGTCCTGTCGATATTCCAGATATCCAGAAACCTGGTGTTATAGGAGGTAACCTTCTGATTCAGATCTACCACCAGAATACCGTCAGTGGTGGACTCTATGGTGGCAGTCAAGCGGGAGGTACGTTCCTCAATACTCCGGGACATTGAGTTGAAGACTGCTGCCAGGGAACCGATTTCATCATGATGTTTGATCTCAATGGCATGTGAGAAATTACCTTTTTTTACTTCCTTAACCCCTTTTTCCACCGCCGAGAGGGGTAGAATAATCCGGAGTCTCATCTGGTAAAAAATATAGATGGAAAAGGCGATGGTTATGCCGACCAGAAGGGCTATGCCGAATATAACCCCCTGATTGCGGGTGTGCAGCTGATTCTCATCCCGGTCCATTCTTGTCTTAAGCAGTGAGAAAAACTGGTCAATAGGAGTCATTATCCGGGCTTTTGCCTGGTTGTATTCCTGGCTGTGCAGCAGTTCCCTGGCCATAGCCGGGTTGGGATCAGCATTGATGGTAAACTGGCCGCTGGAATCGCGGTAGAGCCCCTTTACCGCATTCATGGCGGTATTCTCCATATGCATAAGGGCTTCAGACTCTTTTTTGGCTTCATAGAGCTTGAACTTTTCTTCATCCGTAAGACCAAGAGAGTTCATCTGCTCTTCAATACTGTAAGTAGAACCCTGCTGATTGAAGGCAAGCAGGTCTGCAGATATGTAGTCCCAGTAAAACAAATTGAACTCAGCAGGGTGCGCCTGCCTTCCATCACGAATCGCATCAATTTTTCTGTAGAAATACTCGTATTTGGGGTCGGAGGTAACTGTGTAGGTCCTGGCAAAACGGGTGAGATCGTCCGAAGACTGTTTCAATTCAAAGGCAAGGTTCAACGACTCAAGATTTCTATCGGTAATCTCATCTTCATGCTCGTGGGTCTGGGAAAGGAGCAGCACAAAGACACCGCTGGACACAATAAGGGAGGCAAAAATAAAAGATATAACAAACATTGAATCACGAATGGAGAGCTGTTTCGGCCTGCCTTTTACCATCCAGGCGATGAAAATGCCAGCCATCATTACAATGAAAACAAGGCCGATACTCTTCAGCAGAAACAGGCCTATCTGAAACTGCAGATGATTATGCGATGCTGCCTGAAGGATACCGGTGGGTGCGGGAATCCATTTTTCATACATCAGCTGTTTTTCGGTAATGCTGATTGCAGAAATCGCCTTGTTGAGTATTGTCACCAGTTCCGGCCAGTCATTGCGGATGGAATACACAGAGTTCAGCACATACTCATCCTGGGTAAATACATAGGCAAATGAGAGTGACTGATGGTAAATTTCCCGGAGAGCTCCAAACTGATGTACCGGAATCAGGGCGAAATCGGCTTTATCCTGCAATACCAGCCTAAAAGCTTCTGTCTCGGAATCCGCCTCGAGTATCTGCACCCGGTCAATTGAATTAAGTATTTTTCCTGTCCAGATATTTCCATTAAGGTGGGCTATCCTCTTTCCTTTCAGATCAGATGGTCCGCGAAATTCAGCAGCAGTTTCAGGGACTGTAGCTGCCGCATATTCAGTAATATTATAGCTTGTAGAAAAATTGAATTTTTCAGCCCGTTGGGGTGTAACTGCCGATTCAGCCAGTCCGTCAATCGCCCGGCCCTCCCCCATCTGGACAATATCTTTCCATTGACCGGCGACAAGTTTAATATCAGCGCCGGTCAGACGGTTAATGGCTGCCAGGTAGTCCACATCAAAGCCTTCAAGACTGCCGTCACTCTTCTCAAAAACAAAAGGCTGCCAGCTTGCACCGATGCCCAAAGTTATCCCTTTATGTGCTTCCAGCCACTCCTTTTCCGCTGAAGTCAGAAGCTCGGACCCTCCGGTGCCTTCAGAAACTTCGGGCCCGCTGTCGTCCCGGGTGGTTTGAGATGAAAATCCAGTCCAGTTCTGGTGAATATCATGGATCTCGGCAGGGCGCAGATCTTCCAGAGCCTTATCAAGTATTGATGCCAGAAGCGGCCAGTCTTTCCGGACGCCAATGGTAAGGACAGAGCCCTCCTTATCTGCCCTGCCCATAAACTGCAGATTTGTAATCAGCTCTTTTTCCATAATCCAGGCAGCCACTGCCCGGTTGCCTACATAGGCGTCAGCCTCGCCCCGGGAAACAGCCCCCAGAGCCCGGGCGGTATCGGGGTATTCCTGGATTACCAGGTGAGGATACTTCTGGCTGAAGTAGGTTACGTTATAAAATCCCTTTTCCAGAGCCAGTGTATGGCCTGAAAGATCCTTTTCAAAGGCAAAGCGGGGCCCATTAATCCTCGCCACAATAACATGGGGAATATTCAGATATTCCCCGGTAAAGTAAAGAAACTCCTCCCGCTCAGGCTTGGGGGTCACATCCATTAATGCATCAATTTTCCGTGCTTTCGCTGCCTCAAGGTTTTGAGCAAAGGGAGCCGGCACCAGAGTAATCTCACAATCCAGCCGGCGATTGAGAGCCTGAATATAATCAACCCCTATGCCGTCGGGGACACCATTGGGATTTACAAAATTCATAGGGGGCCAGGCATTCATTATCCCTAAGGAAAAAGAGTTATGGTTCTTCAGCCAGGTCTGTTCTTCCGGGGTCAGCCGGGCGATAAACTCATTATTGAGAGGCTGTTCAGTCTGTGCAGTTCCTACCAGCGGAGATGAAGGAGAACAGGAGAGGATTATAAAAAACAGCAGGGAAACAAGAAGGTATCGGCCAAGCGGCCGACAGCAATGAGTAAAAAAGTGTTCTACCTCGATTTTTCCCATGATCCTCTGATCAAATCATAGTAAAACCGGTAAGGAAATGCTAAAAAATGCAGGTAATAATTAAAAAGAAAATTCGGGTTGAGCAGCTTAATCAGGGTTTTATATAAGCGTATGCCTGCATCTGCAAATCGACAATCTCCTTAACCCCTGCGGGAACTATTTCGACAAAGGAAAAAAGCTGTTCTGACTTTATATTCAACCCGTTCAGCGCATTATTACAGGCACAGAAACGGACTCCCTGATCTACGAGTTTCTGCATTCGGTTTCCAAAACCCGGATCATCCCTGAGATAACCCTTTACGGCTGCTGAGTTTGCAACAACAGCTATCGCTTCAAACCCCTCTGCTGCATTGATCAGGTTCTGAACATTCCCCAGCAACAGCTTCCACTTTTCCGGCTCATCAATGTGAAACACAACTTTTAACTCTTTATCCGTCATTTTTTACCTCCTGCTGGAATCCTTTAACAATAAGATATATCCCAAGTACAATCTCCTGAAGGGCAATGGGCAAAGCAAGCAGGCTCAGAAGGCCGCTGATTGTATACGGTGGACCGATGATCAAAACTGCCAAAGAAGTGCTGAAGACAAGAAGAATCCCGATTCCGCCCCAAATGGAAAGCCATACAGGAATCATCCTGTTTTTATACAGGGCAAAGTAATATGCAGTAGATCCAAAGGAGAAAAACCAGACTCCGACGATAAAATTTGCTGCATCCCGCAAATTCCATATGAAAGAGAAAAGGCTGGAAGAAGACTCAGATACGCCGCTCAGAGCATTACCAAGGAGTCCTGTAAGAAAAAGTGCGGAAAGTGCATAAAACACAGCTTCTATACTGCGAAATGCAACCGCACTGACTGCAGCCCCGGGACTTTTCTCATGTAGAACAGGGTAAGGGCAATTCCCACGGCACCCAGAGCAGTCAGAAGCTGAAAGACAATACTCGCTATAACCAGGTTAAAATCATTCACCAGAGAAGATGCATTATTCATAAGAGCTGTGGCAATGATACTGGTAAATACCCCGGTAATCAGCAGAGTTCCGGTAAATCCTGCATGAAAGGAATGACTCGTTTTTCTCAATTTTTTATTCATCCGGTAAAGGTACATTCCCTTATTCAGACAGTCAAGTTTAGTCAGGCTGTCAGATCGGAAACGGCCTGACGCAGTCGATGAATACATGCCGGTTGTTTTCGTGGAATTGGCTTGTGACAGCGAAAAAAGGAAAAAAAGCAGAATCGGTTTAAAACCCCAGATAGGAAACCAGCCGATGATACTCTTCTGTGCAAGTCCCGGCAAACTCCCGGGCAGAATCAGAATCGCCTGCCTTGGCCGCCTTTTCAGCACCTTCAGCAGCCCGGGCAAGTCCTGCGGCTGTCATGTTGCGGCTTCCCCCTTTTATGCGGTGAGCCTCAAAACGGAAGGCCTCAAGATTCTCTTCCGCAAGGGATTTCGACATTTTTTCAAGGCTCTCTCCCGACTCCCGCATAAACTCTGTAAGCAACTGCCGCACAAGTACTTCATCATGATCAAACTCATCCAGAAGAGCCGGGTAGTTGAAGAAGCCTTCGGGTTCATTCACAGAGATGGAACCCTCACTGTCCCCGGCATCGCCCTGGAGAACCTGCTGGATTTTCAGCAGAAAAGGAGTTCTCCTTACCGGTTTGAGTATAACATCAGCAAAGCCTTCGCTTTTACAAACTGCAACAATATCCTGTTCAGCATTGGCTGTCAGGGCAATAACAGGAGTATTGGAATTGAGGCCGTCCCCCAGTTTCAGTTTCTGATTGGCTTCGGAACCACCCATCCTCGGCATTTGCAGATCCATAAGAATAAGGTCATAGCTCCTGGTGGCGCATTTTTCGAGGGCCTGGATACCATCCTCAGCGGTTTCGACACTGTAGCCGAGACTCTCCAGATGGTGCAGCGCAACCTGCCGGTTTGTCAGGTAGTCCTCCACAAGCAGCAGGGTATAAGCGTCTCCGCGGATAAGTTTCCGGCCGACAGAATCAGCTTTGCTGTTGTCTGCAGACAGCAGAACCCTCTCCTGGTCCGCCGCAAAGGGAAGGTATATGGTAAAGGTAAACTCCGACCCTTTATTCACCATGCTGTGCAGTTTTAACGTGCCGCCCATAAGTTGAACAAGATCGAAGGCAATGGTTGTCCCGAGGCCGGTACCCCCGTATTTACGGGTTGTACTGCCGTCTGCCTGGGTAAAACTGTTAAAGATGGACTGCTGCTTTTCTTCGGGGATTCCGATTCCGGTATCTATTACGGAAAAACAGACGGTGAGCCCCTCATCAGCGGAAGATTCTACTTCCGCCTTTAGATGGACCGAGCCGGTGTGGGTAAACTTGACCGCGTTATTAACCAGGTTATTCAGCACCTGATGAAGCCTCAGACGGTCGCCGGAAAAGACAGCATCCAGGGATTCCGGGTAATCCAGAAAAAGAGCCAGCCCCTTACCCTCCGCCTGACTCTCTGCACTGGTAATTACGGAGAACAGAAGATCCGGAAGATAAAAGGGGGCATTTTCAAGAACCATTTTACCCGCTTCAATTTTCGTATGATCCAGAAGATCATTGATAATTGCCAGAAGCATTTGTGATTCCCGAAGAATAGCTGACACCTGAGTATTCAGTGAACCATCATGATCCTGCTGCTGCAGGATATCGCAGAACCCGATGATACAGTGCAGGGGTGTACGTATTTCGTGGGACACATTGGCAAGAAACTGACTTTTAAGCCGGCTGGCTTCTTCGGCCAGATCCTTCGCCTGCTTAAGGTCTCCTTCTATACGGATTCTGTCATCAATTTCATGCTTCAACTGAGAGTTCATCGCTGCCAGCTGAGATGTCCGCTTTACCACCCTTTTTTCCAGCTGCTCATTGACCTGCTTAACCCGGGCTTCGGCATCCTTCCGTTTTTCCAGAAGCTGGTTAAATGCCTGCGCCAGGGTATTGAACTCATCAAAATGAAGGTTCTGAACAAGAAGCTTGTCGGAGGATTCTGAGGTAGCCAGACTGAATGCGTCATTTGCCAGCCGTCGAATCTGCTTGTTTATATTGCGGTTTATTATTGCAACAACAACCATGGTAAGCAGCAGAATTGCCACGGAAAGATAGATAAACAGACGCAGGAAGTCACTCTTCTGCCTATCCACCGGGGCCATGCTGTAGACCAGAAAAATTCCCGGAAACTCCTTCCAGGGCATGACTCTGGAGACAGAGGAGTACCCTGCAATAGTTGGGGCGGCCTTGTTGACTGCAACACCATTACGAATTTCCACATCCAGAGGCATTCCGGTAATAATATCCAGAGCTCCTTCATCATCGGTAAAAATCAGGTGTGAAAATTTCTTTCTTGCAAAATGGTCAAGAAACTCTTCATCCTCTGCCGGATCATAGAGAGCCAGAGCTGTTCCAAGCTCTGTTTCCTGCCGCTTAATAGGTGCAGACGCCAGGACCACAGGCGGGCCGCCGTTAACCCGCTGCATGGGAAGAAGCGATATACCGGACTGATACGAAAGGGCCTTGAAAATTGCCTGATACCGTTCCAGATCCGGAACACCCTGGGGAAAATACTGTTTTCCCTGCTGGATATACAGTTCAACACCGCTGAGCTTGTTATAGCGCTGCAGCATGAATTCATTGGTCTGGGAATCCATACCGAGCATAAGGCTTACCCGGATGGAGTTGCTCAGGGTCAACTCCGTTAGTTCCCGTTCTATCTGACTCTGACGATTCTGGAGGATCTGATTCAGTTCTGCCAGCTGGAGATTAAGACTGCTCAGGTAGTCCTGCTCATACCCGGCGGAAAGCCCCGGATACATAACAGCAAAAACAGCAGCGAGGATTGCAATCTCAAACACAAAGAGAAGATTGGCAACAAAGCGGGAAAAAGGCCGTCCGCGCTGCTTAACGGAGTTATTCATCAAGCACCAGCTCGTCAGCCTCCATAATAATATCTACGGGGACCTCAATGCCCAGAGCTTTGGCACGTTTAAGGTTAAAAGCAAGAGCGTATTTATCGGCATCACGAATGGGCAGGGTTCCCACCGGGTTCCCCCGGAGAACATCCACAGCCATGGCGCCCACCTGATACCCCATGGCAACAAAATCAACCGCCGCGCCGCCGAAAATTCCAAACCGTACATAGCTGAAGTTTATTGCCAGGGACGGCTTTGCCGCATGCTGTGCCGTCCAGGGAATAAGCTCTTCTGCAGTATAGGTGGTACCGCCACTGTCCTTCAGAAGAGTTACTGCAGGATATATTGCGTCGATGGAGGGGTCCCGGTTGGTCTCTTCAATCAACTGCCGGTACTCTTCCCAGGAATGGGCAATCTTCATATCCCACTGACAGTATGCCCCGAAACCTTCCTGCTCATGTTCAATCTGTTTCTGAATGGCCAGGCCGGTGGGTGAGGTATCGACGAAGAATCTGATTTTGCGAAAATCGGGAAAGATAACCGAATGGACACGCACGGCATCTTCAAGGTGGAGCTTCTCGTATACTCCGCTTATATTCTTGCCCGGAACATCCCGTGAATATGCTATGCCGTATTGGCTGATATAGTCTTCAATCTGTCCGTTAACGCCGGAAAAAAGTACAGGAATCCCGGTTCCAAGAAGCTGTATGCCCACATGCCTGAAGGCATTGTCATCTATGGTTACAACAATATCCGGGTCTGACTCTTCTATGAGCCTGAGGGCTGCCGCCGCTTCCCGGGCAATCAGCTCCGGCGTGTTATTGCGACGTTTGGTATCCATAAAACAGGAGACTACCTTAAGATTCTCCCGGTATTCAGAAATACCTGCATCCCTCAAGGCAGAGACGATCCCCTCATGCTGGGGAGACCCGCAGACATGATCCTCTTCGTAGCTGTGAACCACAACCAGGGTATAGGTTTCAGCGGCAAGGGCCAGACCGGATGAAAAAACGAGTATCATCAGCAGGCGTATTAGGTTTCTGACTCCAGACATTTAACTGGATTCTACTCCCCGGGGAGAGAGATGTCAATTTTGATATCTCTCTCCCTCGGGCAGGAACAGTGATTATTCTTTCCCCTGGATATAATGATATGAAATATCCGCAGAATAGAGCCGCTTTAAATCCTGCCGTTCATTTCTGAACTCGTTATGATTAAAAAATATACTGGAGAACAACTCCCAGAAGAGCACCCAGCCGCCGATATAGAAGCCTTCGCCGATAATTTCCGCCGGAAGAATCGCACTTTTGGAGACGAGATTTCCCAGGGTAATAAGAATCAAACCGGCAACAGCATAGAAGGCCATCTCTTTGTTTTTGCGCTTCAGTTTAAAATCGAGGCGGCGGATATTATAGCGGAATATATTCCTGAAGCTTTCGGTACTGATCTGCTCCCGCTCCGGGTTGCGGATATTCTCAGGCAGATGACAGACAATTTCTATCTTGTAGTTATCCGGGATCTCCTCGGCACTCCCCTTCAGGAACTCCAGCAAATCTCCATCGAGATCTTTCTTAATCTGGGGACTGAAATCCCATTCGTTGTAAATCTCACGGTAGGTATCCAGACTGATATCGATATAGGCTTTTTTCGCCTGCTTGTTGTAGCGGAAGAGTTTAAGTGATTTGAATACGTTTGCGCTCATTGGTAAAATGTATACTAAAAACTACGAAGTTTATAATCGGCAACAATACTTAATCACCGGAAACTTCCCGGGTTGTTCGTTTTTCCAGCCATTTATTCAGAGACTTCTGGCTTTCAACTGAATGCCGACCCGCCAGCAATCCCTGCACACTTATATCTTCATCAAGGTCCGGCCAGTTAATTCCGCTTCCGTTGCCGATAAACCTGAAGTTGTTACGCTCTTCATTGGTCCCATGCAATAGCCGGGGATACCAGCTGACAGGAACAGAAATGGTTCTGCCATCATCCAGAGAAACTGAAAGCCTTTCATCATCAATTGCGACGTTTACAGCATTAGAAATTTCAATTTCAGTCACCAAAAAACTCATTCCAGGCCTCCATTATAACATTCTGATGATCTTGCACTATCGAAAGAATTTGATTTAATTCTCTGCTGTTGAAGCCATGGCTGTACTGGAGACGAACAGGAGAGATCCAGATTTTCGCCGATCCATTTCCTTTTTCTACATGAATATGAATAGGCTCCGGTCTGTCACTGGAATAAAAAAGAACCTGTATCCATCTATCTGCAATACAGTAGGCATAAAAACAGTATACCCTTTTGCTGTTCAATTAGGAATGGTAAAATTTCCTACTCTCCCGGTGCAAGCTTCAGCTGATACAGCGCAATAAGCCCGAGGGCCATGACCATTCCGGTAATCTGTACAGGCGTCAGTGGTTCACTCAGAATAAGAAAGCCCCAGAACATGGTCAGCATGGGCTGAACCAGCAGCATAAGGCTGCCCTGGTGGGATGGAATCCGGGTTATGTTTGCCTTTATCAGAATCCAGCCGAGGCTCTGGGCAACCAGGGCAATAAGTACCAGGTAGAGCTGACTCGTCCAGGATGTGACAATAAAATCGAGGTGTTCAACAGCGCCGCCCCAGAGCCCCACAAAGAAACCGGTGGCAGCCACAAAGACCGCCAGGGAAAAAATCTCCGGATAATCCCCGTCTGACTTCTCCTTTGCATAGCGGAGGGCAAAAAGAAAGCCGGTATAGGAAATCCCCACAAGAATTCCGAGAAAGAAACCCAGCCCGGGGGAGACCATAATCTGGCTGTCGGGAATAGTCAGATACATTCCGTAGAAAATAAAGGGAATAAAAAGAGGAAACCAGATAGAGATCCGCTCTTTTAAGACCAGAAAACCGATGAGCCCCATAAACACCACCTGACTGTTTGCCAGGATAGTTGCAGGGCCCGCACCGATATAGATGATAGTCTTGTGCCAGATAATCATATCCGTCGCCAGACTCAAACCGCCAAGCAAAGCAGGAATCACCCAAACCCGGCGGGCTTTCCTGTGCTCTCCACGGATAATTCCAATGGTAAACAAAACTATAGACGAATAGAAGCAGCGGTAGAAAGCGCTTAAGGTAGGCTCAACCCCCGCAAGCTTTACAAAGACCGCAGAGAAGCTGATACAGAGAACTCCGGCAAGAAGCCCGATGTAGTGTGTTTTAACTGATGTAGGCATGTTTTCCCTGTTTTATATGGATTCGGAAAATGGATTTACAACCCGGATACCGGAATAGAACTGACCGGTGTTGAGATCTTCTGAAATAATAGTACTGCATTCCGCAAACTCAGCATTACTTACTATACATGCATCCCAGAAGTTGATGTTGTAGGTTTTGCGAATTTCCACCGCCCGCCTGATCATTGCCGGAGACTGCAGCACTACTTCAAGCTTTTCCAGAAGGTATATCTGTCGAAGAACAACATCCTCGGACTGTCCGAGCTTTGAAACCGCAACATTTGCATATTCCTGCAGAACCTGGGTTGAGACTACCCCATCTCCCGATTCAATCAGGTCTGAGACAAGCTGCATGGCAGCCTGCTGTTTTACCGGATCTCGACGGTCATTGGCATAGGTAAGAATATTGGTATCGATAAAAACCTTCCCCATCACACCTTTCCATGACGGGAGTATTCATCTTCACGCTTGAAGTAGTACCCGGGAGCTGACTCCCCGGCATGTTCTGAGCAGATAGATCTGAATTCTTCTGCGGCTGTCTGAAAATCCATCTCACTGGTTATCTTTTCAAGATACCCGCGTATCATTTTATTCAGGGAGGAATTATGCCGCCGGGCATATTCCCGGGCTTTGCGGATTAATTCACTGTCTGCGGATAAGGTAATATTCATGCCGCCTCCCTGACTCAGTATTTTATGTGTTATATGTGTACACATAAAATACAGTCTAGAGAGGCAGCTGTCAATCAGATTGTCAGTGACTTTGCAGAAACGCCTTCAATTCCGTTGAGGCCGGAAAGAAATCCGGAGAGCTCGCTTTCTATTGCCACAACCTGAAGGACAATCAGTCCCGCGGGATCACAGGCACCCTCGGGCAGATCATGCAGCCCCAGGCGCACTTTAATATTACAGCCGAATGCGGTCAGTTCTTTCTGCACCGCCGTTGCTGCATCTTCTCTCTGGTCAATTTTAATTGCCACCAACTGGTATTCCATAAATTCCTCCTGCATTGTGAATATGATGAAGTGTAGCGGAGAAGATGTGAAATTGCAAAAGGGATGGATAATACCCTTTGATTTGTCACCTATTCAGGATCCGGTGATTCAGGCATAACTGGCAAAATAAAGACCTGGTTTTCCTCCCAATCCTTGAGTATATCACTCTCATACCTCTGAAGAAGTTCAGTCTCGTACAGCTCGGTATGACGTACTGCGCTATTCAGCAACTCTTTTTCGGGATTGGATAATGTATTCCAGAACCGCTCACTCACCATATACATCTGGATGTCTGTCTGATGATTACTGAGAATTACAGCTTTAAGACTATCCCAGAAAGAAGCATACATACTTTCCTGAAGCGTTCCTTCATAAAGAAATAGCGCCCCCTTCCCGACGGCTCCTTCTGCCGGGTCGCTTTCAAAGGAGAAATTCAGATCGGCAGAGCTAAACAGAAGATCTGTATAGTGACGCACCCTGGCATCATGCGGATCGAGCCGGCGGAAAGTCTGTTCACTTTCACCTAATGGGCTGTCAAATAGAAATAACTGCTTAAACCCGTTGAAACTCCAATAGAGACACCTGTAGCCGGCATCTCTGGTAAAAAAAGAAACTCTTGCAAGCAGTTCATCGCTCATCTTTATATCCGACAATTCCTCTTCAAGCAGCGACTGCCCGGAAACAGCCATCTCAATAGTCCCACAAGAAAGCCCCTGAACAATTATCTCCTCATCTCCCAGCTGATTTGCCGGATATACTTCCACGACAATTTTCCCTCTGCTGCCTTCCTGTACCAGAGGAATAAACTGTTCTATGATCGCCAGATGCTTCGGGGAATACTCTGAGAACTGGTGAGCAATTTTTAGAACTCTTATATCAACAGACGGGGAATCGTTGTGCCGTATCACAGGGATTGAAACAACTTCCGGGACCTTCCTGCGCAGTTCAAAATACCGATTAAAAAGAGGAATAATAAGGAGAACTCCGAGCAGCACAAAAATGTATACAACGCTTTTTTTCTTCATTCTTCCCTACAGGATGGATCTGTATTGTCCCGGTGAAATATTCTCAAATTTCTTAAAGGTTCTAAGGAATGTATAAATACTGTTAAACCCCACCTTGTATGCAATTTCTTTTATTGAAAGTTTGTTTTCCGACAAAAGTTGTTTTGCTTCATCTATACGCAGGGTACTTACATATTCAGTGAAATTACTGCCCACCGTATCTTTAAATATTTTACTTGTATACGCTGTACTCAATCCAACATGTACAGAAAGATCATATAAGGTGATGTCATCATGAAAATTATCCTTGATAAATTCGACCATCATACTGGAGTATTTATCGACTTTTGTGTCCCGCCCCCGACAAACTTCCTCAGCAGCTTTTGCACAGATCCCTTTAACCCATATTCTTATATCATCTATTGTTTCCATTCCTTCAAGTTCCGCAAATGGACTTTTTCTGCCGTCAAATACTTTATCAACAGGAATTCCCCTTTTCACAAGAAAGCCGGTAAACAGGTGGAGCATCGTACCGATTTCCCGCAGAAAATCGGTGTATGACATTAAAGTGGTGCTGGGCATTTCCATTATTTCATCAATAATACTGTTTACCCCTTCAATTGTGCCTGTACTCAAAAGATTCATAAGGGCAATATTTTTTTCATAGAAATGATACCGGATACCGTTTATCTCTTCTGCAATATCACTGAAAAAAATTGTCTGATTTCTTCCAACAAAAAGCTTATGGTTCAGCGCCTTCTCCGCCTCATGGAATGACCGCCATATATTTTCA
Source organism: Marispirochaeta sp. (assembly GCA_963676835.2). Classification (GTDB taxonomy): domain Bacteria; phylum Spirochaetota; class Spirochaetia; order JC444; family Marispirochaetaceae; genus Marispirochaeta. The sequence goes on along the minus strand of CAXXFF010000002.1, from coordinate 993,922 downwards.
ACATCCACATGTATCTCTCCAATTCCGAAAGTAAGGGAAAACGGAAACTCATGAGAAATACGCTTATTGGTTTCCATGACAAAATCATACATTTCCTGCTGAATCATAGCCGAGAGTGAACGCTGATTAAGATTAAAAATAATAACAACCTTATTCTCAGTTAGTCCGAAACACAGTCCTGAATAATAACTTGCGACCAGATCGTTAAGAAGATCGATAAGGTAGGCCATCTGGACCTTAACATCCTGTTCATCAACGCTCTGTATATAGCTTTTATAATCATCAACCTCCGCAATAACTGCTATGAAGTTTCGGTATTCAAAGGATACATTGAGAATATCCATTTTCTGCTGAATTTCTCCGGGTGCAAATATCTGCTTTTTAATCAGATCCAGAAAAAAGTGTTCTCTGATGAAGGGTTCAATTTTTTTAAAATCCTCTTTCATTACAACATTCCTGTTGATAACATCCTTGTACGCAGTATCAATCAGATCGAATTCATTACCGGTTCCTGGCATTGTGCCAAGTTCGCCAATCTGCAAGGTATTCAACAGCTTTTTTACAGGCCGATACAATCCATTCGAAACAAGAAATGAAACTCCCAGAGCGAAGAAGATGTAGACGATCATGACAACATACATAAGCAGCGAGATGCTTTTTACGGCTCTCTGTAGTTCAATCAGAGGAACCACATATACATATCTCCAGTAATTGAGAGTTGAAGATATATATGCAATCAGTTTTTCTTCATCGCCTGAATATACCGCCTGGTAACCGGTATTGAATTTCATCAGTGAGTTGAAGGCCAGATATCTGTTAAAACTTTCATTGATAGATTTTCGCTTAAGCAGGAAATCGCCATCGCGATCCAGAACAAAGATTTCACCTGGATCGTCATGGCTTAAAGCAATCAGATCATACAATTTATCCGCATCAAGATTTACTATAATACCTCCGATTTTACTCCAGGAGCTGTACGGAATATTCCGGATTAACGTAATGCAGTTTGCAGTCTCAGAAGGTTCCTGAATGGTTCGCCTTTTCATCTGCCTGGTACCTACAAATATCTGCCGGAAAGGGATCCTCCATCCAATATCAAAAAATTCATCCCCGGTAGAAACCTCGCCATCCGAACTTATGATAAGATCATCATAGGCCCGATATAAATAGACTGAATGAATATACTCATTCAGTAACTGTATTTTCCTCAATGCGGCGATTGTATCTCCATACATTTCCATGCCGTTGTCTTCAGGCGCTACTACCATATGGATGATATCCGGATCATTGCACACCTGCTGCAGGACCTGGTCGGTATGCAGCATGATTGTATCAACAACCTTACTGGTTTTCTGCAGCAGATTAATATTTGATGTATAGGATTGCTGCTCAATTGCGGAAATAACAGAACGGGAAATAATGGAAACAGCCATCACCATAGGGATGATCATTACCAGTATCAGGATGACCAAAGTCCGGTAGAATACACTGAGAGGTTTGTACTTGATTTTGAAACTGTCCACTATCACATTATCAGAGCCTGACCGCATTCTAACGGAATGTTACACCCGTATCAAACCATCAACGGTTAAGTTCATTTGAAAAACGGAGATCCCGATAGAATATGGTACCATCCTTTATTGTCAGCTGGGGAGCAAGAACCTTATTCCCCTCAAATGAATTATCCAGATCATCATAAAACTTCACCGCACAGTCTTCCAGCTTAAAGACTGCAACATCAGCGATTGAGCCGGCTGCAAGTGTTCCAATCTGACCGGACATCCCCAGCAATTCTGCTGGTGTTTCAGTACAGGCTTTGAAAACAGCCGGGACATCCATTCCCATATTTATATATTTTGACATAACAAAAGGAAGAGAGAATGCCGGATGCCTGTATAAAACCATTGTATTCAGATCGGTGCTGATCACCTGGGGGAAAAATCCCTGGTCTATCGCCTTTTTCCCCACATCAAAGGAAAAGTTATAACGTCCGTTGCAGGCATCAAAAATCAATCCTTTTTCCGCAGCAGACTGTATCCCTTTCTTGATTTTACCGCTCTCAGCTATAATGGTATTTCCTTTGCCATGAAAGCAGTGACAGAAAACATCACCGGGACGCAGAAGCTCAGCAAGTTTCTCTGATTCCAGAAATGGGTTAGTAACATGCACAACAATCCGGCAGTTAAGCTTCTCTGCCATCCGGATTGTTTCCTCCACCGGATCCCTGCTGAATTCTCTTTTTAGCTCCTCACTGACCCTCAATTTAAGTCCCGCAAAAGTATCGGGATACCTTTCTGCAATTTCCTGAATCCTCTCAAAGTCATAGAACTGAGGATCGATATTTTCCGGATATTTCCTCGTAGCCATCCCGGCAGAACAGACATTAATATAGGCTTTTATTCGGAGGAGACTTCTGCCTATGATGTTTCTTCTGAATGATTCAAAACACGAGACACCGGTACTTCCCGCATCAGCACCTGTTGTAACTCCCGACGGAAATAAAGATACATCAGAAGGTACACTTGCATCATTCCCACCATAGTTCATATGAAGATGATGGTCGATCAACCCGGGGGAAACAATACAACCGGCTGCATCAATCTCGACTTCGGCCGAAGCCGCTTCATCCGCTGATGAATCGATAATCCTGTTACCCTTTATTGCAATATCTTTGATACCCTCTACACCGGCGAAGGTATCTATAACATATCCATTCCTGATGATTATATCTGCACTCATTCTCTGACCTTTCGTAAGTGATTTGCTTGAAAAATATCGGGTGCAGCGGAATTAAATCCACTGCACCTGTAAAAATTATCCGTTGGCTTTTGCCAACTCAGATTTCAATTTGTTCATAAAATCTGCCCCTACGGTATCTCCTACCGTATTCCAGATTGTCTTTGTTGCTTCCTGAAAGGCTGCCTTTTCTTCAGTAGTCAGTTCAATTACCGTAGCTCCGGAATCCTTGATTTTGCTAAGGTAGTCACCTTCCTGCTCACGGTTTATTTCCCGGGCCCGCAGAGCGGCTTTCTTAACATATTCCCGGATCAGATCCTGATCTTCCTTTGAAAGTGTATCGAGTATTTTCTTGCTGAAGATAAAGGTTTGAGGAGAGTACACATGACCGGTAAGAGAAATGTGCTTATTTATTTCATGAATCTTCCATCCAAAAAATGCAGCTACAGGATTTTCCTGTCCGTCAATTGCCTTCTGATGAATGGCTGTATACACTTCAGAAATAGGCATCGGAGTCGGGTTGGCGCCAAGCGCCCGCCAGGTGGCAAGATGAATGGGATTCTCCATGGTCCGTATTTTCAGGCCTTTGATATCAGCAGGTGTTCTTACATCTCTGACTGAGTTTGTCAGATGCCGGAAACCCAACTCAGACCAGCCAAGCAGATAAATATCTTTTTCTCCTATCAAGTCTACAATGGTATTTCCGATATCACCATCGAGGATTTTATGAGCAGTGTCTGCACTGGTAAAAAGAAACGGTGTATCAAAGATTGCAAATTCTTTAACCAGACCAACAAGCGGTGCAGTAGCGCATGAAGCCATTTCCAGAACACCTGAACGAACAGCAGCGATAACCTGAACATCACTTCCCAGCTGAGACGCAGGATACAGTTCAAACTTAAGATGTCCGTTCGTTTTAACACCCAGGTCATTTACAAGGATTTCCTCCATAGCCTTATAGGACGGAAGTGTTTTCGGACCTCCCAATCCGACACGAATAGTAATAACAGACTGCTCTGTTCCCGCAGCTGCAGCCGATGCTGAATCCTTCGGAATACTGACTTCTGAGGATTTCATACAGCTTCCCAAGGACAGGGCAACAACTGCTGCTAAAACAACTAATACTCCCTTTTTCATTCTTTTCTCCTGATAAAATATATTTGCCATTCCAAGTTTCATCTGCATCAAAGCAGTCCAGGAATAAACATAACAAGACCCGGTGTATAGGTAATTAAAATCAGAACCGCCGCCATAACCAGAAGGAATGGCCATACCGCTCTGACAAATTGAACCATGGATATATCTGAAAGACTGCACCCTATATACATAACTGCACCAACAGGAGGGGTCATAAGCCCAAGGCACAAATTGACAACCATAATTACGCCGAAATAGACGGGATCCAGATTGAAAGAGAGAATAATCGGAACCAGAACCGGTGTCAGAATAAGAATTGCACTACCAACAGAAAGCACACATCCTACAAGAAGCAGTAAAATATTAATAAGCAGGAGAATTACATAAATATTGGTAGTAAAAGATAGAATAAGATGGGTCAGAAGTTCCGGAATACGGGCAATGGTGATGTAATACCCGGTTGCAACGGCACCTCCAACAACAAACATAGTTGTTGCTGCAATCTTTGACCCATTTACCAGAACTGCTGGTATATCGCTTATTTTCATTTCACGGTAGACAAATAATGAAACTATCAAAGCATAAACCACAGCAATGACAGCAGACTCTGTCGGGGTTACAATACCGGCAATAATTCCACCGATAATGATAAATGGCAGAAGTATTGCCCAGAAAGCATCAAGCGTTTTCTGAAACAGTTCCTTAAGCGGTGTTCGCTGACGTTTTGGATATCCCATTTTTCTACTATGCAGAAACCACGCAACCATGAGGGCTCCACCTACGAGAACTCCGGGAATAATTCCCCCAAGAAAAAGCTCTGCCACCGATACTTCGCTGTATACCGCATAAAGAATCATAGGTATGCTGGGAGGAATGATCGGTCCGATACAACCGGAAGCTGCTATGAGGGCCGTACTTTTAGGTACGTCATAGCCATTCTTCTTCATAACCGGGAGAAGAATCGATCCCATAGCTGCAGTGTCCGCTACTGCAGAACCGGAAACTCCAGCGAAAATCATACTGGAGAGGATGCCGACATACCCGATCCCTCCGGCAATATGTCCGAGAACAGCATCTGCAAAATTAACTATTCTCCTGGAAATGCCGCCGACATTCATAACCTCCCCGGCATAAATAAAGAAAGGTATTGCCAGAAGCGGAAAATTATCTATGCCTCTGTAAACCCCCTGGGTAATTGTCTGGGGTGCAAATCCGCTCATATTGAGCATTAACAAAATGCATGTTCCGATCAAAGCAAAACCGATGGGAACATTTATTGCAATCAGAGTAAATAATCCGCCAAGAAAAAGAATCAACATTTAAATAGCTCCCTTATGCCTGAGAATTTTTCCGTACATCGCTGTAGAATGAGATAATCTGAGAAATGAGCCGCCGAATTGTTTGAAAAAGAATCAAGGTAAATGAAATTACAAGGATACAATTAACTGCTGCATAAGGGACCTGGAGAGCAGGCGAAAGCCAATCTGTACTTTCCAGTGTTATAGTTACGCCTCCCCGGATAAGTACAAGAGAAATCAAAGCAACTATTAAAAGAGCCACTATTCTTATGAAGGATGCAACTTTCCGGGGGACATGCTGAACAAGATAATCAAAGCGCATATGGCCGGACTTTTCATTGACCAAAACAGCAGCAAGCAGCATTATCCATACAAATAAAAACCGTGAAAGTTCTTCTGACCAGGCCAGTGAGGCATTTAAAAAATACCTGCTTATAACCCCGCTAAAGACAACAAGTATCAGAATTGATGAGAAAAGCATAATTATAAATTCAATAAATTTTAATAATCGTAAGTAAACTGCATCCAGGGAATGTAAAAGAAAAGATTTCAAATACTCCTCCAACTCAATCAGGATCTGTATTGTCAGATCAAAAAGCTGAAAAAAGTATTACATGCTTTGTCTACTCTCGATATTCTGAATATTTTCTATTTATTGACTTGATTTACTACGTACAGGTATCACAAAAAATGGCAACATATTAATAAAATCTGTCAATTTAATAACCGGAAATAGTGAGAAACCAATTTATTAATCCGGCACCGTAACCATATTACTGAATCTGCCGAACTTCAGGGCATGGGAAATTGTCTGCAGCGCCTTCAAGTGCTCATCGGGTTTCTGTTTGGGCGAGATAATCAGAAACACAAGCTGCACTTTTTTCTCCGGTTTCAGCTGCCAGAGCACCGGTGTATCCAGGGTACAGGCGACCGCCACGGGTGTATCGATTGATTCACTGCGGCAATGAGGCAGGGCAATACCATCTATCAGAACTGTCGAACCAAGCTGCTCCCGCTCGATAATGGCGTTGCGGGTATACTCCCTGTCTTCTATAAAACCCTCTGCAGCAAGCGAGTTGATCAGATCATCTATAATACCCGTTTTAGAGAGGTCCCCTTCTGCGGTAATTCTCTGCAGGGGTATGGGCATAAGGGTATCCAGATCGATAGGCGGCTGCATCTGACTGTTCTGTGGCTGATTCTCTCCGGAGGATGTTTCAATTCCGCGGATGGCATCCGATTCTCCGGTGGTCCACTCCTTCCAGCGTATAAGGGTCTTTTCCGACAGGTAGGCGCCCACAAGTTCAAACAGAACAAGGGCGGGAACAATGGTATTGAACACCATTTCTCCCTCGGGGCCTCCGAGAACCCGGGACACCAGGATTGTCTCAACCGCAGCCATTCCCGCCTGGGGCAGCATCAGTTTGGGAATACTGGCGGTAACCTTTAAATCCTGACCGGTTATTTTACAGCCGATCCAGTTACCCCCGAGTTTTGCCGCTGCACGGAGAACAAAGTAGCCAAGCACCAGAAAGATGGTGTCCAGAGAAAAGGTTTCTATCTGAATACTTGCGCCGATAATGCCGAAAAAAAGCAGGTTGAAAAGAGGCATCACATCCTTGAGCTTGAGGGAGTCGAACAGGGCATTGGTGTGATAATTGGCAATAAGGATTCCCGCCACTACCGCAACCACCAGAAAGGGCAGGTTAAAATGCATGGCCGTTGATATAACTACGGCAATAGCACCAATGATAATCAGCAGGATTTCCACAGAAGGAGTCGGGTGATCGGAAAGAACCGTGGAAAGCAGTGAGCCCTCCCGGTTCGCATGCTCAGGACTGTTTTCATGATCCCGGTCGTAGCTGCGTATGGCAAAGCGCAGTACTGCAAAAAGCAGAACTCCCAGAAGCAGGGCAAGTCCAAACTCTGTGCCCACTTCGGCGAGAACATGGGACGGTGAAAGGTGCCCTTCTTCCCGCAGGCCGACGGCAACTCCAAGGGTAATGGAAAAAACAATTACTTCGATAACATCATCAAGCACAACTATGTTTGCCAGCAGGTTTTTCAGCCTTCCCTCAATCTGGAACTTTGACATTAATATAAAGGTCAGCGCCGGTGCCGTTGCAATTCCTATTGAACCGATAAGCATGGCAACAATCCAGGGGGCATGAAATATAAACCTGAATCCCAGGGCCAGAAGTGCCCAGGTCAGTACTGCCTGAATAATGCAGATTATAGAAGCCCGGATGCCCACCTGCTTCAGCCGGTTCCAGTGAAGTTCCTCACCCAGAGAAAAGGCCACAATCCCCAGAAAGAGAAATACAAAGAAGTGGGCATCTTCCATAATTGAAGCGTAATCGGTAAAGCGGGTTTCAAAAAAGCGGGAGACCGGGACAAAAAGTGGCAATGCAGATAGCCCCGGATGTCCCTGCAGCCAATGACTTACCAGGTAGAGAAAGTGGGGGCCGACAATAATGCCCCCCAGAATCTGGCCGATAACTTCGCCGACCTGCAGTTTCCGGGCAATCCGTCCGCCGAAATAGGCTGCAAGGACAAGCAGCCCCAGTTCAAAGATCTGCAGTTCGATGTGTGCCAGACTCATAATATTCTTTACTTATCCCCGGCCGACAAACGGAGCCTTGGTTGCCATAATGGTGGTAAAGAGCATATTCGATTCCAGAGGCATGGATGCCATGTGAACCAGAGTACGGGCGACATCGTTTACATCCATGGTAGGTTCCGGCTTCATGCTGCCGTCGGCCTGAAGCACACCGTTGGCCATACTGGCTGTCATGGCCGATGCGGCATTGCCGATGTCAATCTGGCTGCAGACAATATTGAAGGGCCGTCCGTCCAAAGCAATCGCCTTGGTCAGGCCGGTTATGGCGTGTTTGGATGCAGTATAGGGAGCCTGCCCGGGCCGGGGTGCGTGGGCGGAGATGGAACCGTTATTGATAATCCGTCCGCCCTGAGGGTTCTGATCCCGCATAAGGCGGAAAGCTCCCCGGGCGATAAGAAAAGAACCATCGAGATTTACCGACAGTACTTTACGCCAGTTTTCAAACTCAACGTCCCCCACAAGGTCGGGAGGACAGTTGATACCGGCATTGTTGAATACTACATCCAGACGTCCCAGCTTTTCCTGTATGGCTGCATAGAGGGAGTCCACTGAGACAGGATCAGATACATCGCAGGGAACAGCATGACAGTTTTTCCCGGCTTCGCCGAAACCTGCAATCACTTCTTTAAGTTTATCTTCCCTGCGGGCGGCCAGGACTACGGTAAATCCGCTTTCCGCAAAAGCACGTGATACGGCGGCTCCGATACCCTGACTTGCACCGGTAATAAGAACGATCTTTCTGCTACTCATTTTTCATCTCCCTGTAACTTCTGTAGGTAAACAGTATAACGGTTCCGCAGGGAGATGGTATATATGATGCTGGTAATTACCATTTTATAGAAAGGGCATACAGAATACTCTCTTCCCCCGAACAGGCGGAGCTCACGATCTTTGCCCCGCCTTTGGAGAGTTCCATCACAGCTCAATACCAAAGAGTTTTAAAATCCTTACGAGCAAAAGGTACGCAGCAGTGGTACTTACCGAAGCCACAGTAAAACTCAGCCAGAAAGCAATTCCTTTGTTCAGAAGGATGGGAAAAATAAGAAAGAAGAGAAGTGAAGGTATTACCAGCCAGAAAATTGCGTATGAAAGACTGGAAATTGTACTGACTTCCGTCTTCTCCATTTTCATCCAGAATATGGCAAGCAGGGAAGTTAAAGGTAAAGCGGCAATAAGGGCACCGAAAAGGGAGCTTCTTTTTGCCACTTCACTTACAAGCACAATAATAACTGCAGAAACTGCAAGCTTTATGAGGTAATACATCTCGGCCTACTTATCTGCCTAAAGCTCCGCCCTGGCAGGCAGGTATTCCCGCTCCTCTGAGACGGTAACAGACGTTCCCTTCTGCAGATAGGTCTGGCCGGAAAGAACAAAAACATCACCCTCTTTCAGCGGGCCGCTTACCTGTATCAGCTCGCCCCGGGTACGGCCCAGTTCCACAGGAACCTTTTCTGCTGCGTTATCCTTAATCCTGAAAATAAACTGCCCGGCGCTTTCCATAACCACGCTGGACTTGGGAACCACAAAATTGGGACTGTACTGCATCAGCTTGATCTGGGCTTCAATAAGCATTCCCGGAAGCAGTTTCTGGCTGCTGTTGTCAAACTCCGCTACGACCTCATAGCTGCGGTTACTGTCCGCTTTGAGGCCGACAAAGCTGACAGTGCCTTCCAGCACATAATCCGGGGCCGAAGCCTTCTTGGCAAAAACCTGCTGGCCCGGTTTTACTCTGGTAATAATATTTTCCGGAACCCTTATGCTCACTGCTATCTTTTCAATATCAATAATTTCCACGTAGTCAGCAGAGTTAACCGTTTCTCCCCGGGAAAAGGAGATCTCCGAGACATATCCTCTTCCGGGACTTATCGCCAGAGTAGTCCGCAGATTTTCCTGCAGATTCTCAAGCTCCGATGTTTTCCCCAGCTGGGTTTTCTCAAAATTCAGCTGAGCTTCATCGTAGGCCTGTTTTGCCTTCTCAAACTCCGACCGGGAGACCAGCTCTTTTGCGTAGAGGCTGTTGGTTGTCTCATAATTCTCCAGGGCCTCGTTCAGCTTTATCTCCGCAAGTTCAAGATCGGTGTTCCATTTCTCCGAGGTACGCTCCATGCTTTTTACCAGATCGTTGTTATCGAGGGAAAAGAGGAGGTCACCGGGTTCGACAAAGTCACCTTCCCTAACATACAGAGAAGCAACTATTCCTGTGGACTGGGGATTGATGCGCATTTCGCCCCCGGCCCGCAGTTCGCCGAGGTTATAGTAAAAAACCTCCATGGGAGCTCTGGTTAACTTTCCCACCGCTACCGCAACTACACTGGCCCGGCTCCCGGGTTTCTTTTCCTCCACCGGTGCAGCTTCTGCTGCCGCAGAGTCAGGGGCTGCAGCTTCCAGAGATGCAAGGTACTTATCCCAGGACTCCTGCTTTTTCTCAGCCGTAAAGGAATCCCACTTGGCCTGGTCAGCACTTGAACCGGGAGGGGGAACAGAGAGATCAACTGCCGGGGCTGCAGCAGGAGCCTTAGCTGTATCCGAAGATGCTGCCGGTTCGGACTGACTGCAGGAAGCAGTAAAAAACAGAAGTCCGGTAAGAATTATCATGGGTATGGTTAATTTATGGTTCATCCTTTTTCCTCCTCGGTAAAAACGGGAATAACTTTTTTAAAGCGGACCTTGGACTCCTCCACTATGGAATAGATAGTTGGAAGTACCACCAGGGTCAGCACTGTGGACGCGATAAGTCCGGAAATCAGGGTAATGCTCAGCTGGGCGAAGTTCTCATCCTTGAATGCCAGGGGAAGGATTCCGCCGATGGTGGTCAGGGTTGTGGCAAGTACCGGGCCGAACCTGCTTTTGCCTGCATCCGTCAGGGCATCGAGCATGGCCATGCCCCCGCTGCGGTTTCGGTTGACCGTATCAACCAGAACGATGGCATCGTTGACGGCAATACCCACAAGAGCAATTACCCCCATGAAGGCATAGAGGCCGAAATTATTACCCGTTAATAGCAGCCCGGAAAAGACGCCGATTACCGACATGGGAACTGAGAGCAGAATTACCAGAGACTGCATTAGTGAATCGAACTGAATGGTGAGAATCAGAAATACCGCAAGCAGGGCTATTATCAGGTTTACCGTCATCTCACTGAAAGAGGAGTCAAGATCGGCGGCATCTCCGGACCACTCATAAGAGATGCCTCCGGGAAGACCCTGTTCTGCGGCGATCCTGTCAAAGCTGTTTACAATATCCTTCAGGTTTGCATCCGGCAGCAGCTGGGCATAGAGCATCACCGCCCGGTCGCCTCCATTGTGCCGGATGGTGCCGATACCGCTTGTTTCGGCGATTGAGACAACCTGAGTCAGGGGAACCCGGCTGCCGTCCTTCAGGGTAACAATAATCTTTTCAAGATCCTGCACCGAATCCAGTTTGTCATCAGTGATGGTAAAACGGATGGGAATTTCCTGTTCTCCCGCAAGGAGAGTTCCTGCGGTCTGTCCGTTGACCACGGTCTTTACCAGATTTCCTATCGTCGTTGAATCGAGGCCGAGATCGGCGGCTTCAAGCTGGCGGACAAGAACCTGAACCTCCGGATACCCTGGCTCAATATCGGTAACCGGGTTACCGATGCCTTCAACCTGTGCCAGAAGCTTCAAGGTTTCTCCCGCAGAGGAGTACAGAGACTCTATATCCCCTCCGGTACCTGTCAGCCGTATCTGTACGGGACTGTTCGCGGTCTTGCCTCCGGCGGAGGTTCCGATGGTCACCTTGATACCGGGAATGGTCAGAAACTCTTTCATCAGCTGGGAGACCATCTCTTTGGTGGTCCAGGAGCGTTCCTCCCGGGGCTTAAGATTGAGGATCACTTCAGCTTCCCGCAGGCTGTCTACGCCCACTTCCGAGTAAATGGAACTTATGCCGCTTAAGGACAGGACTGACGCTTCTATTTTGCGAGCCGCTTGGTCGGTGTCCTCCAGAGTGCTGTACTGGGGAGTTGTGAGGGTAATATAGAGGGACGATTCATCCATTACCGGAAAGAGTTCGATCTTCAACAAACCAAGAGGCAGTGTGGACAGAACCGCAACAAGGGCAAACAGGGTAACCAGAGGAACAAGCACCCTGTTGCGTTTTTTCGACACAAGCCGGGTAAGGGTCTGCCGGTATAGATCCGCGATTTTGTCAAAAAGGTTGACCTGTTTGTAACGGGAGAAAATTCTAACCCCGAGAATTACAGCCATTACCAGACCCGTCGTAAGGGACAAAAGCCCCGGCCGGCCCTTGCTGGTAAAAGCAGCGGAAAAAAGAACCAGAACAATAAACCCTTCCGTAAGTTCCCGGGCAAGGGAGAACTGACGGGGTTCACTATGCGAACTATGGACCTTCTTCAGCATCCGGGAACTTAAGGTTGGAGTTACCGTAAGGGCAATCAGCAGGGACGCCCCGATGATAAAAATAATGGTCACGGGAATTACGCTTACAATAAGACCAATGCGTCCGCCCATAAACGCGATGGGAATAAAGGCAACCATAGTGGTAAGAGTAGCGGCGAAAATAGATGGTGCAACCTCGGCGCTTCCCTGCCGGGCAGCCTGGTAGCGGGAAAGACCCCGTTCGCGGTAGATGGCGATATTCTCCATTACCACAATTGCGTTATCCACCAGCAGACCCAGGGCGATTATCATGGCCAGCAGGGTCATGGTGTTAAAAGTCATACCGATGCTGTTCATTGCAAAGAATGCAATAAACAGGGAGAAGGGAATTATCAGAGCAGTTATAAGCGCTTCCCTCAACCCCAGAAAGAGAAAGAGAACCAGCACAACAATAAGCAGACCGGAGACGGCATTCTCCAGCACCGCATCCAGATCTTCCTGGACTGTAACAGCATCATCCTGAATCACCTGAATATCCAGCCCCTCCGGGAAAGATGCGGCCTTATCGCCGCTGATAAGATCCTTCACCGCCTGGCTGGGTCCGATGATGTCCGTGCCCCCATCCCGGTAGAGGGAGAGGGTAATAGCCGATTTCATGGCTGCGCTGTCAGTTCCCAGGTTTACCGATCGGCGCGAATAGGTTTTTACCGGCTCGTAGGTCTCTTCTACAGCAGCAAGATCCTTAAGAAAAATGGTTCCCCCTCCGGGCAGGTTAATCAGGGTGCGCCCCAATTCATCTGCCCCGTTGTAGGTTCCCATAACCCGGATGTAATAATGACTGCCGTCAAGAATAGCGTCTCCGGCGGGGGTATCTTTATGGCGCAGCCGAATAGCCTGAACAAGACTGTCCATGGTCAGGTTAAACTCGGCAAGCCTGGCAGGGTCAACCGTTACCCGGAGTTCCTCCTTGCGGTCTCCGGACATACGCACATCGTTAACTCCCTTTATACTCAGAAGCTCATCAAAAAGGGAGTCGGCAGCTGTTTTCAGCTCCGAGGGGCTGAGATCTCCGCTCAGACTGAGAACCATAAAGGCCCGGTTGGCCGTGGTAGAGACCTTTACCGCCGGCGCTTCAGCCTCATCGGGAAAATCCTGGATGGAAAAGACCGCCTGGTTTACCTCGTTGAGCTTTTCCGCTATGTCTGCTTCGGGAAAGAAATCAAGCTGAATCTCCGACCTTCCTGCCAGGGACGAAGAGGTCATAAACTCCACATCTTCCACGGTAGACAGCACAGCCTCCAGCCGGTTGGTAATCAGAGCCTCTACATCCACCGGAGATGCTCCCGGATAATTTACGTTCACCTTGATTTTGGGAAAGACAACCTCGGGCTTCGATTCCCGGGGAAGGATTGTGTAATAAAAAAATCCTGCCATAACCAGCAGGATCATAAGGAGATAGACTATTCGGTAACGGTCGACTGAAACCGCTGAGATTCTGCTTAAGAAATTCTGTTTTTCACTCATTGTTCACCCTCCCGGGAATAGAGACCTGATCAAACCATACGGCCTGATCCAGAAGATCCAGCCAGGCCTTTTCTGTTTCGATCCGGGCAGATTCAATCTTCCAGCGGTCTCTGGCGGCAACAGCCTCAGCTTCGCGCCGGTCGTAAACCGTTACTCTGCCGGACCGGTCCATTTCACCTACAAGGCGAAGGTTGCTTTCACTGCGGAGGAGATTCATCCTGGCCTGCTCCAGAAGATCCTGACTGCGCAGGTATTTCTGATATGCAGACCTCAGACTCAGATTAAGGGAATCCGTAAGATAGGCAATTCTGCTCTCAGCGGTTTTAAGATCCAGGGATAGAACCTCTGCTTCCAGAGAATCATTTTTGTTGGACCCAATGGAAAACTCCACAGTCAGGCCGGTGCTCCAGGTACTCACCGAGCTTCCCGAACCGGACGGAATCTCTCCGAAGGTCTGCAGGGGAAAACTGTAGGAACCGGTAAATCCCGGATTGTAGGGATCGAAGGTTAAAGAAGCGGAATGGTCCTCATAGGTATAGAAGGGCTTGATCCCAACGCCGATATCCGGAGATTCAAGCCGCTCCATGGTCTGCTGCAGCTGCCGGACCTTTACATACTCACCTTTAAGCGAGGGGTGATTCTCTTTAAGCCAAACTGCAAGTTCCGGGGGTTCCGGGATCTCTTCTGTCTGAAGGCTGAAACTGTCCAGCTTTTCCGGCTCAAGATTCATCTGGCCGTATGAGACCAGGGCAAACCAGGCAAGGCGCTGTTCCAGCTGGTTCTGGGTAAGGGCATTCTCCAGTTCGGCGTAGTCCTCCTCCGCGGAGGATAAACCTGCCATATTGGCCCGGCCCGCCTGAAACTGTTCAAGCAGGGTTTCCCGGTATAATTCAGCCGCCCCGAGTTCCAGCTCTATTACAGACTGTTCCTGCTGAAGCAGCCAGGCTGCCTGGTACAAGCTGAAAAGTTTTTCATAGGCCTGGAACTGCACAATCGACAGAGAAGTATCAGCGATTTCTAGAGAGTCCAGGGCAAAAGCAAGCCTCTCTTTTTCCAGGGCCGACATGCCCACCGGCGCTTTAATCTGGATATTGGCGCTTACCGCTACCTCTTCCCCAAAATCACCATCAACCAGACTGGTAACCTTTGTTGTGGGGTTCAGAGAAAGAGAATAATCCTCCGGATAGCGCTGGAGCTGAACACTCTTTTGCGCCTGTTCAAGCTCTATCTGTGCGGCAATTACATCGAAGGTTGCATCGACCTGTCCGGACACTGTGGGAAAATCAAGTGCAGCGGAGGGAGTAACAAAGAGCACGCCGGCCAGGAGGGCAACAGAAACCATTGGTTTCATCTGACTGTTACCTTTTTTCCAATTTGATACTTATATAGTAATTTCTATATATTTAACGGTCAATAAAAATCGTTTTTCCCGGGTTGGTGTGCTCTCTGTGTATTTTCCAATATAAACAGCCCTATATCAAGGGAATTTTCACCTCCTGCCCCTTCCGCTCCGCGGAAAGGTAGGCTGCATAGACCACCGCAATGGTATCTGAAGCCAGCCTGCTGTCCGATTCCGGTACCGTGTTCTCAAGGGCGTTGTGGTAAAAGCTCTCCATCTCGTTTTGATAGCCGGTAAACCAGTCCTCATCGGGAGATGTACATGCCCAGCCTTCTTTTGTCCCGATTTTCTCCACCACATAGATGTCGTTAAATTGGGATGCTTTGGGATTGTAGGTCTGCATTGCAGTATTGGGATTGATGTTGATGATGGTTCGGTGATTGCTTGCGCTTACCTCCAGATGGTTATAGACACCCCCCATGATAAGTTCACAGGAAAAAATATCGGCCACAGTTCCGTCGGAAAAAGTAATATGCAGGGCACCGAAATCTTCTATGTCCTTGTAGCCTGTGCGCAGGAATCCGTCGTTCTGAAAATTATCCAGCCTGGTAAGGGCATGGGTTCTTGCACTCACCGTTACAGGTCGAATCGCCTCCCCCCGGACACGGCCTTCAACGCTCTTCAGATAGAGTGATGCCGTCAGGGGATGGACTGATTTCCCCATAATGGATCCGCCGCCGGAAAATGACCAGTCACCGTAGAAATCGGAGTGTGAACCGCTGTGGCTCTCCTGTCCATGGAGCCAGAGAATCTGCCCGCCGGTTTTTTCCAGCACTTCCCGCTCCTTCTGAACAGCAGGAGCATACACCCAGTTCTCAGCGTAAAGAATCCTGGCGGAACTGCTCTTTTCCGCCTCAAGAACACGCTGAAGACTTTCCATGGCCTGGTTGAGTCCATACTCACGGTCGAAGGTATCACCGTTGAAGTTCTCCACGCCCTTACCAAAAAATCCGGTAAAAGGCTTTTCTACAATGGCATATTTTCCCAGTCTTAGAGCTTTTACGGCTAAATCCTCGTGGGTTGAAGGAGGCGTACAGATATGTACCACATCGCAGGCTTCCATCAGCGCCTCCGCCGAACTGAACGCCTTCAATCCCCGCTCTTCTGCAAAACCGCCGCAGTTCTTCGGGTTAGGTGAGTAAACACCGGCAACCTCGATATCTGCACCGTATACCCGCAACAATGCTTCGTAATGAAACTTTGCAGAAAAGCCGCTTCCCAGAATTCCTGCCTTAATGGATTTTTTATGCATTTGAACGTTCTCCCCGCCCCAGCTTTGCAAACAGGGCATTTTTTAATTTTATAAACCAGTTCATACGGCCGACGATGGCAAAGAGAATAAAAACCATCAGCACCAGACATATGGGACGGGTTACGAAAGGCCAGAAATTTCCGTCGGAAATTACCAGGGCTCGGCGCAGGTTTTTATCCAGAATCCCCCCCAGAATAATTCCCAGAATCATGGGAGCCACAGGATACTCCATCTCCCGCATAAGAAACCCGAGAACACCGAAGAATATCATTACCCGGACATCGAAGGTGCGGCTGGCAAGGGCATAGGAACCGATAACACAGAGGGTAAATATTACCGGAATCAGTTTTGTCCTCGGCACCTGCAGAACCTTCACCAGGGTACGGACCATGGAGAGCCCAAGAATAAACATGGCAAAGGTTGCCAGAAAAACCATGGCCACAACTTTATACACAAACTCCGGAGACTCGATCATAATCAGCGGCCCCGGACGGATACCATGAATAAACATGGCTGCAAGCAGTACCGCAGCCGGGGCAGAACCGGGAATAGCCAGGGAAAGTACCGGAATAACCGCCCCGGCAGCAGCTGCATTGTTCCCGGTTTCCGAGGCGATAAGGCCTTCGGTACTTCCCTTGCCGAAGAGCTCCTTCTCCTTGCTTCCCCGCTTGGCAAAATCATAGCTTACCCAGGCGGCAATATCTTCACCCACCCCGGGGATGGCACCGACAAAGGTACCGATAATCCCTGAGCGGAGGATGGTCTTCTTGTATTTGAGAATCTGCTTCGGCCGGGGCAGGACATTTTTTATCTCCGTGTTGATTACTTCAGACCGTGGACTCTTCATAAGAGAAAGAATCTCAGCCATACCGAAGGCGCCGACCATGGCGGGTAACAGATCAATTCCTCCGGAAAGATTAACATTGCCGAAGGCGAAACGGATGTGGGCGTGGATACCCTCCATGCCTATCATGGCAACAAAGAGTCCGAGGAAGCCCGAAATCCATCCCTTAAGAGGATCCTTGGGAGCAGTCAGGTTGCCGGAAATAATAATGCCGAAAATAGCCAGCCAGAAGAACTCATAGGACTGAAAATCGAGGGCAAAGTTTCCCAGAATAGGGGTAAACAGAGCCAGCATCAGCATGCCCACAACAGAGCCGAGAAAACTTCCGGTTGTGCCTATCCCGATTGCTTCTCCAGCCCTGCCCTGCCGCGCCAGGGGATGACCATCGACAGAAGTAGCCGCATTGGCGGGGGTACCGGGAATGTTAAGCAGAATTGCCGACCGGCTTCCGCCGTATATGGCGCCGATGTACATACACATAAGAATAAGCACCGCATTATCGGCGGACATCTTGTAGGTGAGGGTGGTCATAAGGGCAACACCCATGGTGGCTGTCAGGCCGGGAAGCATTCCTACGATAATGCCTAACTGGGTACTCCATAATACATCAAAAAGAATCTTGAGAGATAAGAATCCACCAAGGCTCTCCAGAAACATTCTAAGTCCTTCAAACATAGAGGAAACTCCTTAAGGCAGATCGACGAGAAAGAGATATTGAAAAGCGGTACTTACAACTGCAGCTGTAATGAGAGCTTCAATAAAGGCCACCAGTATTATTCTTTTTTTACTGCCCGGAATTGCATCAAATTTCAGGTCGAAACAGAGGATAAAGGCAAAGATAAAGAGGAAGGTTGCCAGGGGGTACGGGACCCTCCCAACCATTCCCAGGGCATAGATAAGACTGAGAACAAGAGCGACAGTCAGGCGAAGGGTTCCTCCATTGAGGATAAAGGATTTCAGATCGCCGCCGGAAAAGACGGGGAGAAAATCTCCTTGCTTTATTGTTCTGATAAACATAACAAGAGCCAGAAAGAGGATAATAATGCCCAGTATTGCAGGGACTACTCCAGGGGCTGTGTAAGGGTTAATGCCCTTCTCTTCCAGACGGGGCATGGTAAAGGATATCCAGGTTACGCCGGTTCCGAAAACAAGCAGAACAACTGAGGTTAAGAAATCCGCCTTTTTCATTTGTTGATCGTTCATATGATTTTTCCTGTTTTAGTAGAAATGTCCCTCTCTTCGCCCCTCTAAAAAGGGGGAAAAGAGAGGAAGAGAGGGACCGGATGCACAATAATCAGGGTTTGGGGATTCCAATGCTGGCAGGATCTACCACCGCATCACCGGATTCAACTTTCAGCCATGCACTGATCTGAACCATGGGGAAGGATTTCTTCAGAGCCTCTTCACCATAGCAGGGGTCAAAGACAACCGCATTTTTGGCGGCCCAGTCTTTCAGCTCCGCAGAGTCCATTACCGTATCTTCCCAGATCTGATCCAGGGTATTGGTAACTTCTGCAGGTACTCCCTTGGGTACAAAAATACCGAAATAGATGGGGGCAGATGCAAAATCCTTTATCCAGTTGGTAATGGGAGGAATTTCTCCGGACATTCCATCTACAACAAGGGGTTTGTCTGTCATAACACAGAGGGCCTTCAGTTTTCCTGCTTTAAGCATGTCAACTTCTTCAACAGAAAGCTGGGTTACAACATCCGCTTCACCGCCGACCGTGGCTATTACCGCAGGGTTTCCACCATCATAGGTTACATGGGTGTACTCAATTCCGGCATATTTTTTAATGAGCTCAATGGCGGTATGACCGGCGGAGTTTACACCGGCGGTTGCCACTTTCATCTTTCCGGGATTGGCTTTCATTGCAGCAATAAGCTCACCGAAATCGTTGTAAGGCGAGTCAGCACTTACGGCAACCACATTGGGCATAGCTACATTAAGGTAGAGGTGCCAGTCATCCAGGGTTGTATCAATCATTCCCTGAACCTTATACACACCAAGATCCTTAACTGCTCCGGCCACCCATTTCAGTCCGTCCTTGGGAGCATCAAGTACATTCTTGGTTCCTACCGACCCGGAAGCACCAGCCTGGTTTACAATAACAATCTTCTGGCCCAGAGGTCCCTCAACAATACCAGCTGTGGTACGTGCAGAACGGTCGGTTGAGCCTCCAGCGCCCCAGGGCACAACCAGGTTGACCGGTTTGCCGGGCTGCCATTCATAGCCTCCGGCGGATTCCTTTTTTCCTTCCGCAGAAAGACCTAAAGCAATAAAAAATACCAGCAGAACAACAACAGTTTTTTTCATTTCTCCTCTCCTTTTTTTTCCCGCGTTTTCACTTTTACAAACAGAATAGTTGCATGCAAAAGTTTTTTGTTGCATGCAACATTATAGGGAGCAAATTTCGAATCTGTCAAGATAAATCTTTACAGAGCATCCTTTTGTCACGTAAAGCCGGCAGCCTTAAGCAGCCTGCTGCTTCTACGGGCATATTCAATAAACATGTCCCACCGCTTCTTTTCATCCGATTTTACGGACTCGTCATGGTAGACCACAGCAAGATGGGGCTCTATTGAGAACGGACCGGAGTATTCCTGTTTTTTGAGCCATGAAAAAATCCCGGACAGTCCGGCGTCACCCTCTCCAGGCCAGGTGTAGACAGTACCGTCCTCTTTGCTGAACCGCGCATCCTTTATATGAACCATATCTACAGCCTCATAAACAGCTTTCAGAAACTCCAGACTGTTCTGTCGTTTAAATGGAACCGTTCCCCGGATGTCCGGTGAGCCAGGAGGATTACCAGTGTCAAAAATGAGTCGAAAAGCCGGTAAATGGATGTTATCCAGAAGAAAGAGAGTGTGCTCAAGGCTCTGACCTCCCCAGGTTTCACAGTTTTCATGAAGCAGGACAATCCCCTCGTTCCCGGCAACCCGGGACAATTCCTTCAGTCTGTTTAAAACCTTATCTCTAACAGGATCATGGAGGGGTATTGGGGCATCTGTTTGGTAGCTCATTATCCTGATTCCCTTCACATCAGCCATGCGCATAAGCCCGGCAGCATGCTCAAGCTCCCGGATCTCATCTTTTAAGGGGTAATCCAGAGAACGGGACCAGTTGGCCACTGGACTGCCGAAGGATGCGATGCGAATGCCTGAATCGCGTAAAACCTCCAGCAGATTTTCCATTTCACCTGTTTCAAGGTGGCATATATTCTTGTCGCCAACTGTTCTCAGATCAATCCAGTCCCATGACAGAACACGGCAGGCGTCAACCTGCCTGCTAAAATCCGGCGATACTTCATCAGTGAACCCGGTAAGAATCATACTTCAGCCCCCCCGCTTTAGAAAATTTCCGCACAAAACAGGTAACATCACCGTCAAAATGGATCCGTCTACAGCTCAGGAATATGCAGGCCGCCATCAAGATGAATCACAGAACCAGTTGCATAGCCGAAATCACCGCGCATCAGGGAGGCAACAGCAGTGCCGATGTCTTCCGGGGTTCCCCAGCGTTTCTGCGGTACCAGTCCTTCAGCTATAAGCCGGTCATACTTTTCCTGTACTCCCGCGGTCATGTCGGTGCGGATTATTCCCGGACGGATTTCAAAGACTCCGATACCCTCTGCTGCCAGACGCCGGGCATAGAGCTGAACCGCCATGGAGAGAGCGGATTTTGTCATGCAGTAATCGCCTCTGTTTACAGAGACCATCTCAGAAGAGACGGAGGTAATAAACACAATATTCCGCCCTCCGGGCTCTTCTTCCCCTGTCCACCTGCGGGCTACAGACTGGGTAAGAAAGAATGCCCCCTTGAGGTTTATACCTATCAGCCTGTCCAGGGACTCCTCCTTGAGATCAAGCAAGTCTCCCCTTTCAAGAGGCGCAACCCCGGCGTTATTTACCAAACCGCGCAACTTCCCAAAGCGGGCTGCTACCTCATCTATAAGACGTTCCCGGTCTTCTGCCAGGGAGATATCCGCCTGAAACAGGTCAAACTGCTGTTCCGTATTTTGCGCATTGTTTCGGCAGATTTTTACCGTCTCTTCCGCAGCAGCCCTGTTTCCGGCAAAATTTACCGCCACCGAAAAACCCGCAGATGCAAGTTGTACCGCTATGCCCCTGCCGATACCCCGACTTCCTCCGGTAACCAGTACCGCATTACCTGCCTTCTTCATCAGGATTCCGCCTTTTTATGTAAAGATTTCGCCGCTGTTATAACGGGCCCAGACATTCTCAAACCAGTCATCTTCTTCCGGAACAGACCGGCGGTCTGTCCAGGAGAACTCAAGCTCACCGCTGTCACTGTTAAATCTGATAATCTGCAGACTATCCCGCAGACCGGGGTTCTCAGGACGGATACCGGGGATAAAACCGATCTCCGGAACCAGGGGAATACCTTCTTCCTCCGCTGCATCCGATTCAAGGGCAACAAGAAAGGAGCCCCTGCTTCCTCCGCCTGAAGAGAGATAATGACGAACTGCTTCCAGATAAATCCGATGGGATATTACCTGATGCCGCAGCCGGAGGGCTGTCGTAAGGCGGACACCATCCACCTGCAGTCGCTTAAAATTATTCTGCTGAACCGCTGCATCCCTGCAGACCTTATCAATTTTGCCTGGGCTTCGAATGAGCCCGGCAGAACTGCTCATCCGCATCCGGAACTCACGGCGGAAGGCCTTGAGAGACTCCCGGTCTGCGGCGGTTCCCAGGATTTCCCCGATAGTCTCCAACAGCAAGCCCGCATCCCGGCCTGCAGCGGAGCGGGCCTCGTCCAGGTCAAGACTGTTTTCCCCATAGACATTGGCAATTTTCTGCGCCGCCCGCAGGGCACCAACCTGTCCGGAATTAAGAGCGCTGCCGCCGGGGCGGGCAACCCCGTGGGCGCCGTTTACCTCACCTACAGGAAAGAGGTGTCTGATATTTGTAGACTCCCACCAGATGTCCCCCGCAAGCCCGCCGTTATTATGCTGGGCCGATACTGCAATCTTTAAGGGCTGAGAATACAGATCGATGTTATGGGATCTATACAGCTGCAGCGCCTTGGGATTCATCTGCTTAAGACGCTCCACCGGGGTTTCCCCGGTCAGCCCGGAACGGCGCCAGTAGTGTGCGGCTTCTTCAGCCAGACCAGCTGGATTGAACAGGCCGATCTTTTTATCCCCCTGCAGATTACATCTGAAGTCCATAAAGACTTCCCGCCCCCGGATGACCGACTCCTGATACACCAGAATATCAATAAGCGAAGAACCGTAGTCAAATACCTTGCGTGCATCGAAGGGCCACTGATACCCCTTCTGAAAAATGGCCAGGGAAAGCTTTTTCATGGAAGGAAAATAGTCATTTAAAAAGCAGTATGTGTTGCCCGTCAGCGGATCCCGGCTGTAGTAATGGGGTATAACCTGCTGAAAACTTCCGGATAGATTCCAGCGGAATTCCGTACTGGTAATACCGTACTGGGATTCGGTGAGGTTTACCGCCTCCGCCCCTATTTCCAGAGCCAGGCCTATGGCACCGGTATGCCGCGGAGGATACACCGATGCCTCATAGAGCCCCGCAGGTCCCCCGGGGCCGAAAACCATGTTGTCGCAGAGAAAGATCTTCAGTCTTCCTTGCGGGTTATCCCTGTCGGCACCGGACTGGGCTGCTGCTGTCAGAATAACTGCTCCGGCAATCCTGTCGCCTGAGCGGATAAGCCGTACACACTCATGCCTGTCCCTGATTTCTATATCCAGTATGCGGCATTCTGACTCCAGGGCTTCCACCATTTTTTTTGATGTATACGGTCCCAGAGACATCCCCCGGGTCTGAGGATCATGATCAGTCTTGTATCCCGTATAGCCCCCCCACCGGTTATGGGGAAAGGGAACTCCCAGAGAGACAAGATTATAAAAACTGTTCTCCGATCCAATGGCTTCGATAAGGGCAATATCTCCATGCATGGCACCGCCTGCATAAAGAGATTCCGCCATGCTGTAGGGAGAATCGGGAGTTCTTCCCGAATCGGACAGTTTATAGTAGGTCTGTTTGTCCGAACCGGTATTGCGGGATGTTCCCCCCTGAAGATCGTCGGTGAGAACACAGATATCACTCACTCCTGCTCTCTTCAGCCTCACCGCCGCACTCAGGGTTGCTCCGCCGCTGCCTATTATCAGAGTATGATAGTAGAAACAGGCAATACTGCTCTTTCCAACTGAGACCGGGTCAAGCTGCCGCCGGTAATTTTGACTCTTCATTTAAGACCCCGCGCCCTTGCTGCCGCCCGCCCTTTCTGCAGCTCCTTCCGGTAAATTTCCCCATCCTTAACGGGACACCCTGTTCGGCCGAGACCGTCTTTCATTATCTGGGAGCAGAGCGAACAGGTAATGCAGCATCTGCGGGGCTCCATTTTCCCTTTGGTAAGAATATCTGCCACCGATTCCGGATAGGCGAAACTCTGCCGTCCCTGGCCTATCAGACGAACCCAGTCCTGCTTCACAAGCCCTGCAGCAACAACGGGCATCAGATGCTGGAGCCAGCCCAGGGCGGCGGTCACCAGCGGTACCTCACCAAGTTCGGCCTGAAGATCCCTGCCGGCGTTCTGGAATCGTACAATTCCCTCCAGGGGGTGCTCGGGAGAGACGGAATCACCGGCAATAGGATTGTTATATGGACGGGTAATATAGGGCTGGAAACGGGGATACCCCAGGGAATAGTTAAACACCGGCATCTCCCCAAGGGCTGCCAGTTCCCTAGCAAATCTGATGGGCTCGGAAAAATCTGTTTCAAGCGAACCGGTCTCTGTCTTTGTTCCCCATCCGTAGGGGTAAGCCGATGGTTCGTACAGGGTAAGCCTGGCGGTTACAAAATGGTCGGAACTCATTGCCTGACGCATGCCTTCGGTACAGTCCCTTACAAACCGGGTCCGGTTTTCATAGCTGCCGCCGTAGCGCCCCGGCCGGGTATGAGCGCAGAGCAGTTCCGCGGAAAGATATCCGTGGACGGCCTTCATTTCCACCCCGTCAAAACCAGCCCGGGTAGCAAGTATGCTGTTTTCGATGAACAGATCACTGAGACGCTTCAGCTCATCATCATTAATCAGGGCATCCTCGGCGCTGCTGCCCACCGCAGCATCAAGCACCGGGTTGTGGTGGATCAGAACCGGTTTCGGCCGGCCTTCAGGCTTACTCCAGCGTCCGGAGTGAGCAAGCTGCAGTACGGTTACAATTTCGTGTCCCCACCGGTCCATGGCAGCCTGCCTTGTTTCGTCCACCAGGCGCTTCCAGGTATCAAGATTCTTTTCCGTCAGCATAAGCTGACGGGGATTACTTCGGCCGTCGGAGCATATTACAGCGGCCTCAAACCAGATAAGTCCCGCTCCACCAGCGGCGAAGCGTTTGTACCGTCGAAAGGTAAGCTCCGAAGGGGATGAGTCCTCCTCAAGTGCATCAAATCCTTCCATTGGCTGGGTTACAAAGCGGTTGGGAAGCTGCCATTTGCCTTTCTTCTTTTTTTTCTGCCCGTCCCAGGGGCACCGTGTCGCCAAGAAGGCCAATATTTTCACTCATTGGCAGTTCAAGTGATAATGCTGAGAGTTCTCTTTTTAAATCTTCCGGACTGTTCAAATTAAAACGTTTAAAATCTGCCACCGATACATCCTATAGGTTAATGTTGCATGCAACAAAACAAGTATAGAGGTGCTTTCTTTTTTCTGTCAAGAAAATAGTTGAATAATTTGCATGCAACAATTGCTGAAATATGATATAAAAAGGCTGATAAGCAAGAATATGAGGTACCCGGCAGAATGGCGAAACGCGTTACTGTATATGATATTGCCCGCAAACTTGATATTTCACCCAGCACTGTCTCCAGGGTTCTTAACAACTCAAGCCTTATAAGCGATGAACGCACCCGCCAGATCCGTCAGGCTGCGGAAGAGATGGGCTACCGCAGAAGGGCAATAAAAAAGCAGGTAAGCCGGGCAATCCTGAATATTCATCTGTTTCTTCCCCGGGCGGGAAACACCCTTATTCATTTTTTCTACAACCTTTCCGAACTGATCGATTCCATTCAGGAAGGATTCGGCAGTGTCAGGCTTAATATTACCACCCGTATAAATGACGGAAATATGGAGTTTCTCTCTTTCAAGAAAACAGGCCATATCGACGGTTGTATCTTCGCGTTCACAACCCCCGGAGAAGAGCTCTCAAATGCCCTTAACGAGCGGGAGATTCCTGTAGTGCTTTTGAACAGACAAAGCCCGGACCACTCCTTTGTCTGCTATGACACCGGTGACGCAATGCGGTCCCTTGCGAATCTTGTTTACGAGAAAAAAGGAAAAGATATCCGCCCCTGCTACATTGCCTTCAGCAGTCTGAAGAAACTTTCTCTGGAGCGGTTTGCAGGAGTTGAGAAGGCCTTTGCCTCCCATGCTGTTCCCTTCGGAAAAGAGAATCTCTATTTTGTTGATGATCTTCAGGCCATCAGCACCACAGCCATTCCCTGGATAGAGCAGAACAGATTCAACACAGTCTTTGCCTTTAACGATTTTTTCGCCCTTTCCCTTCTGCAGTCATTTACTGCACGAAATATACGGGTTCCGGAAGAGATATCCCTGACGGGCTTCGACAACTCTCCCCTGTTGAAAATGATTGAAAGAAAAATAAGTACCATGAATCTTTCCATTCCCGAACTCGGAGTAAAAGCCGGAGAATGGCTGAATACAGCAATTATAGACAAGGATAACAGCCCGATGCAGGAAATTCTTCCTGTCCAATATGTAGAAGGTGAAACTATATAAGCAGTTCATCTTTCAGGAGGTTTCGGAATGATACATACCATCAATCCCCCGGCCCTGGACGACCTCGCAGCGGGAACAGAAAAAGTAATCAAAACAGGCCTTAAATCGACCAGAAGGCTGATAAACAGGCAGAATCCCTCTGAAGGAACACCGGTATTTACTGTACAGGGAGAATATACATCCCGGGGATGGACCGAATGGACTCAGGGATTTCAGTTTGGGAATGCCCTCTATCTGTACGAAGCAAGCGGAGAGAAGGATATGCTTCAATGGGGCAAAGCAGAGATCCTTAGCCGTATGACACCCCACCTTACCCACACCGGCGTCCATGATCACGGGTTTAACACTGTCAGCACCTACGGGAACCTGCTGCGCCTTGCCGGGGAAGGGCTGATCTCTATTCCGGAAACGGAAAAAAAGATGTACCGCTCGGCGATTATGATTTCCGGTGCTGTACAGGCCTCCCGCTGGACTCAGGCGGCCGACGGCCTCGGCTATATCTACTCCTTCAACGGCGGACATTCTCTATTTGCCGATACCATCCGCACCCTGCGGGTACTGGCACTGGCTCATCAATTCGGCCATGTTCTGATGGGCGAGCAGGATGAGAAGATATCCCTTTTCAGACGGCTTCTTCAGCACATGGAAACAACCTCCCGCTTTACCGTCTATTTCGGAACCCGCCGGGACAGCTATGATATCCGCGGCCGGGTGGCCCACGAATCGCTTTTCAATACATCCAACGGCAGCTACCGCTGCCCCTCGACCCAGCAGGGCTACTCCCCCTACACCACCTGGACACGGGGACATGCCTGGGTACTCCTGGGCTATGCAGAACTTTTGGAATGGCTTGATACACGGGGGGAAGATGAGTTTGTCGAGGCTGCGGTTCCGGGGATGAGCACCAAAGAAGAGGCCCTGAACCGTTGCCTGGAGACTGCCAAAGCAGCTGCTGATTTCTATATTGAGCAGACACCCACCGACGGCATCTGCTACTGGGACACCGGTGCCCCGGGACTGGTTAGTCTGCCGGATTATCTCGATAAACCGGCGGACCCCTTCAATCGGTTTGAACCTGTGGATTCCTCCGCCGCAGCAATCTCTGCCCAGGGCCTTTTTCGTCTGGGCCGTTATATGGGATCAGCTTCACCGGTAGGAGAACGGTACTCCGCAGCGGCACTGCGGGTCTGTGAGACTCTGTTTACAGGACCCTACCTTGCTGAGGGTCCGGACCACGAAGGGATACTGATTCATACAGTCTATCACCGCCCCAACGGCTGGGACTACATCCCCGAAGGCAGCGCTGTACCTCACGGGGAATCAGCGATGTGGGGGGACTATCATCTGCTGGAACTGGCGGTGTATGTGAAGAGACTCGCTGAAGGCAGACCGTATCTGACGTTTTTTTCGGGGATGTAACAAACACGGAGAAAGAGGGCCTATCCCCCGATCTGCACATCAATCCCCCTGGCAGCAAAAAAGCTCTGCACTTTCTCCAGAAAATCTTCCCCCGGGGGACGTATCTTATCCAGCTCATAACCCCGGCCGAGCTTTTTATACTTGTCCACCCCTAAAAGCTCATAGGGGAGCAGGTGTACCCCGGCACAGGCGGGCAGACTGAGGATAAGCTCAGCCGCGGCGGACAGATCATCCTCCCCGTCGTTCAGGCCCGGTATCAGCGGCAGCCGCAGCACAAGCTCTTTTCCAGCATCGCTTATCTTCCGCATATTTGCAAAAATCAGCTCACTGGACACCCCGGTAAATTCCAGATGCTTCTTAGAATTCACAATCTTCAGATCGTAGAGTACCGTATCGGTATACTCCAGCACCTTCTCCATTTCCCGCCAGGGAGCATGGCCGCAGGTTTCTATGGCGGTATGAATCCCCTTATCCCGGCAGCCCTTCAGTATTTCCCGGGCAAAATCCGGCTGGAGAGCAACCTCTCCGCCGGAAAGGGTTACGCCGCCCCCGGATTTTTCGTAAAAGACCCTGTCCCGCAGAACAGTCTCCACTACTTCCTCTGAAGATATCTGATAGCCGATGAGACTCAAAGCCCCGGTGGGACACACCTCCAGACAGCTGCCGCAATCAGTACAGAGTTGTTTATTGTGGGTGATTTTACTTTTGCCTATTGGTCCTTCCGGTTCATGAACATCCGGCTGAAGAGCGCCCGGCACAGGACACTCCTTGAGACAGAGACCGCAGACAATACACTTATCCGGCGAGTGGACCACTTCCGGCCGGGGGTTCTGGGACTCGGGGTTAAAACACCAGAGGCAGGATAGAGGGCAGCCCTTGAAAAATACCGTGGTACGGATGCCGGGGCCGTCGTGAATACAGTGCCGCTGGATCTTGAATATCCAGCCGGAACTCATACGTGGTGTTCAGTCCGTTCTATCAGAGCATCCTGACAGCCTTTGCCGAGCTCTGTGAAAAAGGCGGCATAACCTGCAACCTTAACCATAAGGTCCGCATAGTTATCGGGGTGCTCCTGGGCATCAACCAGGGTATCCCGGGAGATGATATTGAATCCCAGGTTGGTGCCGCCCAGTTCGAAATATCCTTCCACCAGGTTAATAAACTTATCCAGCTTTCCCGGCCCCTCCATATCCGCAGGAGAAATATGCCGGTTCAGCACCGTACCGCTTGATGCCCGGCGCTGATCGAGCTTCGCCGCGGAGTTGAATGACGCCGTCAGGCCGGTAAGATCCTTGCCTGCATTGGGAGAGATTGAATCAGAGAGGGGCTCGAAGGCCTTTCTTCCATCGGGAGTCGCCGCTGTATTGGAACCCAGGTTGAAGTTGGCAGTTACCGACCAGAATCCTGCCCGGAACTTTCCTCCCCGGGTATTGATGTATTTTTCAAACTCATCGCAGAAGAGAACCGAAATATCCCGGGCTATGGCATCCACAAACTCAATGTCATTGCCGTAGCGCTCGGGAAAGTTCAAGAGCCGGGCGTGCAGAATCTCATGGCCCTCGAAGTTACTGTCCAGGGCTGCAACTAACTCCGGCAGACCAAGCTTCCGCTGCTGGAAAACCATGCGCTTGATAATTGCCAGGGAGTCGGCAATATTGGCTATTCCTACCAGGAGGGGGCTGGTGAAGTTATAGCGGGCCCCGCCGTTTACCACGTCTCTGCCGGAAGCAATGCAGTCATCGGTAAGCACCGAGACCGAGGGCTGGGGCATGGTGGTTTCATGAACACCGTCGATGAGGTTACTCCACTCCACATGCAGGGCCACCGCCTTACGAAAGTGTTCGGTAAATATTTCATAGAGTTCATCGTAACTGAGAATCTCTTCAACCGGTTTCGTCTCCCTGGTTATCTGCTTTCCCGTAACACCGCAGCGCCCCTGGTGAAGCGCAAGCTCCAGAACCTTGGGTACATTGAACCAGCCGCCGGGCGCACGGATCCAGCATTTCGGCGTGGCATATTCCACGCAGCCTGTAGGGGTATAATCCCGGGCTTCGTCTTTCGGCAGTCCGTCGTTTTCCAGGGATTCGATAATTACTTCATCGTTGAAAATCTGGGGCAGACCGTAGCCGAGTTTAATAACCTCCGCCGTCCGCCTGCGAAAAGCGTCTGCGGTACCGCGGTGAAACCTGACACTGAAGTCGGGCTGATAGAGCCCTACATTTTCATGGGCATCGAGGCACATGTAGGAGAGTTCATTTACCGCATCCTCACCGGCGCGGCTCACTCCCCCTACAGTCAGATGCTGTCCGAAGGGATGGCCGCCGTGAAAATAGACCATCTCCGAATCGTCCACATGCATAACCTCGTTGGTCTTGCACCAGAAGCAGTCGATCAGCTCCTGAACGGTGGTTTCCGTTTCCCTGCCTGAATCAATATCAGAGCGAAAGAAAGGATACATGTACTGGTCAAAGCGGCCGTAGCTCATGGAGTAGGCATTGGTCTCAATCATGTTGACCGTATGAGCCAGATAGACCGACTGCAGGGCCTCATGGAATGTTTCCGCAGGCGCGGCAGGAACCTTACGACAAACATCGGCAATCTTTATAAGCTCATTCTTCCTGACCGGATTTTGTTCCGCTGCGGCTTCGGCCATCGCGAGGTCCGCGTAGCGGTTGGAAAAGGCGATAATGCCGTCACAGACAATTGCCGCGGCACTGAGAAAATCATGCTGATCCGGATCAGCATCCTTAAGCCTCTCTTCTATCTCTTTTTTCAGCCCCGCATAACCCAGGGTCAGCAGTTTGGGATAATCCAGCACGCAGTGTCCCATGGCGTTCTTTTCCAGGGAGACCGAAAACAGCAGCGATTTTCGTGCATCTTTTATGTCTTCCGGAAAGACCGCGTAGCAGCGGTCCACCAGGGTCTGCCCCTGCCAATACTCCGCCATTTCCTCCAGCTCTCCCCGGAGTGATTCGGGTATTTTCAGCGGATTGAGGGTCCGCTTTTCCATCATGTCCATCTCTTCCCGGTCGGCCATCCAGGCGCAGAAGTTTTCCGGATAGACCGGCGGACAGCGGAGGCTCTCCGACTGGTTTCCAGCAAGAAGATCCCCGGGGTTAATATAGATGGTCATCTCCTCAAGGACTTTCTTCAGCCCCAGGGCACGCTTAACCACAACAGGTTTGTCCGCATATTCTTTATAGGCCCGGGTAATAATCCGCGCCCGCTCAATGCTTACGGTGGGAATGCTTTCGATTATCTGCTTTTTGAGAAGGTTTATACGCCCGCTTGTCTGGATCATAAGGAACTCCTTACATCAGCCTAAACCCGCTAAGCGCTTATGACAAGAAAATAATAATTCCTGTTATCTGGAAAGATCCCGGAAAAAGGATACGAAGTGATCCTCTCCTTCGTAAGGCAGACAGGTAACAACAATTGATACAGTATATTCCGATCCATCCTTTCTTTTATGCCTGCTTTCAGCAACAGCTCCGCCCCACTTCCGGATATATTCTGCCCCACGCTGAAGTTCATCCAGAGAAAAGTAGACATCGAGATCGGAGATCCGCATGGATTCAAGTTCTTCACGGGTATATCCGGTTACTGCACAGGCGGCGTTATTCACTTCCCGGATATGTCCGTTGAAATCGTGCCGCAAGTAGGCATCAAAACTTGCCTGCACCAGTGACCGGTGAAGTTTCTCACTATCACTCAGCCGGGCTTCAACCTTCCGGTATTCCGTAACATCCCTGGCGATTGAGAGGATATACTGCTCTCCGCCAAGATCAAGGATCCGTGCTGACAGCAAACACCTTATAATTTCTCCACTGCTGTGACAGAACCCGGTTTCAAAACCGTCGACCACCCCATCCTGCTTCAGCATGCGGACAAACATTGCTCTGTCCTCAAGGTTCGCCCATGCTCCCAGTTCTTCAACATTTCTGCCGAGAACTTCCTCGCAGGTATATCCGGACATTCTGACATACCCTTCGTTTATATCAATGCAGACTCCATCCAGTGTACTTATAGATATGGCATCAGGACTGGTGGTAAAAGCGGCCCGGTATTTTTCCTCGCTTTCGTGAAGTTTCCGGTGGGAATTAAAAAGTTCGAAAGCCATGATGATGGCTTCGTGCAATACAAACTCCCCGGAATTCTTCACTACATATCCGTAGCTGGTGATGTTTCTCACCTTTTCAACAATATCTTTTTCAGTATGGCTGGTAAGAAAAACAATCGGAATGTCATGTTCTTTAAGAATTGCCTGAGCTGCCTCAGTTCCGCTCATCAAACCCAGGCCGAGGTCAATATCCATCAGGATCAGGTCTACAGGGGTTTCATGAACCTTCTGAACAGCTTTTGCTCCGCTGTATGCATGCACAACAGAATAGCCGTGGGATTCAAGCATTGCAGTTTCGTTCAGTGCAATAATTGCTTCATCTTCGACGAGAAGGATTTTTTTACTTTCCGCAGTGTTAACCAACTACTTACGCCTGTATGAACTTAGCTTTATAAAAGAGTACAGGCTAATTACTTATCTGTCAAATTCTTACGCACCTGCTGCTGAAAAACAGGGCCTTTAGATGCAACAGTCTGCACCGGAAACAGCTTAAGAGTATTGTCCAGGCAGGACAACAGACCGAAACAGGTTACTCAGTATCTACAGCTTGTCCTGCTTCGTGCCGGCGGGAGATATCTCTGGTAATGGAAAGAATATGGGGCTGGCCGTCCATCTGCAGAACCCGGGCCGACATGAGCCCTTTCCTCGTTTCACCGCTTTTTAAACGGAACATTGTTTCAAGATTCTCCACATAGCCCGTTTCCTGAAGACCTTTAATCAACCGTTCCCTGTCTTCCGGAATAGCCCAGATCTCTATCTCCGCCGAGTTCCGGCCTATCACTTCATCCCGGGTAAAACCGGTGAGAGAAGTAAAGCCCTCGTTCACGTCAACATAGAGACCATCGATACGATTGATATTAATTGCATCCGGACTTGTCATAAAGGCGGTGCGGTAACGATCTTCACTCTCATGCAGCCGTTGATGGGAATTAAACAATTCAAACGCCATGGTAATGGCTTCCAGCAGAACAAACTCGCCGGAGTTTTTTATAACGTAGCCGTAACGGGTAATATTCTTTACCTGATCAACAACATCTTTTTCAGTATGACTGGTGAGAAAAACAATCGGGAGGGTATGGTCTTTAAGGATCTTCCGGGCCGCCTGGGTTCCGTTCATTCTGTTCTTGCCCAGATCAATATCCATCAGAATAAGGTCTACCTGGTTTTCATGGACCTTAAGTACAGCATCCTCGCCGTTGTAGGCCTGCAGGACTGAGTAGCCACGCTGTTGAAGCATTTGGGCTTCACTCATGGCAATGAGGGCTTCATCCTCCACCAGGAGTATTGTTTTATCCTTATCGGCCTTACTTGATTCCAATACTTTCCAACCCTTGTATAGACTTCACTATACAAGAGTATTCGCTAAGAGAAGATCTGTCAAATTCTTACACGGTCTTACCAGAGTTTGTCAGAGTTTTTATAAGGGAGAGTAGCCCGCCTCCTCCACCGCCGTGCGTACCGCCTGCATATTCTCCGCTCCATCAGAAAAAGAGACGGCTAATTCCTTCTTTTCCAGGTTAACCTCTGCGGCGCTTACACCCTCAACGGAAAGTGCAGCTTTTTCCACACTCATCTTACAGTGATTACAGGACATTCCATCCACGGTAATTATTTCGGTCATATTTGACTCCTTATGACTATTCCTACCTTTGCTGGCTCGGGAACTATTATTCCGGAGTTTAAACTGTTTGAGACTCAGGGAATTGCTCACCACCGAGACGGAGCTGAAGGCCATGGCAGCACCGGCAATAACCGGGTTCAGCATCCCCAGGGCGGCAAAAGGGATTCCAACTGAATTATAGAAGAACGCCCAGAACAGGTTCTGCCTGATCTTGGACATGGTCTTTCTTGACAAGAGAATCGTTACAGCAATTTCTGAAAGGTCACTGCGCATCAGGGTTATATCCGCCGACTCCATGGCAATGTCCGTACCTTCCGCCATTGCGATTCCCACATCTGCAACCGCCAGTGCAGGGGCATCATTAATACCATCCCCTGCCATGGCAACAACCCTGCCTTCGGCCTGAAGTTTTTTAACCTCTTCCGCCTTCTGCTCCGGAAGCACTTCGGCAAGGATGTTATCGATACCCGCTTCAGCCGCTATGGCCTCCGCGGTACGCCGGTTGTCCCCGGTTATCATGTGAACGCTTATACCCATGTCTTTTAAAGCGGCAATGCCCGCTACTGACTTATCGCGGATACTGTCGGAAATTGAAAATAGAGCCAAAGCCTTAGAGGTATCGGCAAGTATGATAACCGTATGCCCAAGAGCTTCAAACTCCTTTTTTTTATCCTTCAACGCCTCACAATCAATACCTTTATCTGCCATAAAAAGCTCGGTACCAATTACATACTCAACACCCTTCACACTGCCGCGGATACCCTTTCCCGGAACTGCGGTAAAATATTCTGCTGTAAAAGAAGGGTTCAGGCCCTGCTTCTCTGCAGCGTCAACAATCGCCAGAGCCAGAGGATGTTCGGAATGTGCCTCCAGCGATGCTGCAACAGACAGAAGTCCGCCGGTTTCAGCTCCTTCGCCGGCATACACATGCTGCAGCCTGGGTTTTCCCATGGTGATAGTGCCTGTCTTGTCCAGTACAACCGTATCTATCCGGCCGGCCTGCTGCAGAACTTCACCGTTGCGAATCAGAATTCCCCGGCCTGCACCAACCCCGGTACCCACCATAATCGCCGTGGGAGTGGCAAGTCCGAGAGCGCAGGGACAGGCAATAACCAGCACCGCAACTGCCGCAATAAGACCATCCTGAAATGTTCCGGCCCAAAGCCACCAGACAAGAAAGGTAAGCAGAGCTATGCCCAGAACCACAGGAACAAATACTGCGGCAATTTTATCGGCAAGCTTCTGAATGGGTGCTTTCGACCCCTGGGCCTCTTCCACAACAGCTATAATCCGGCTGAGTACCGATTCGCTTCCCACCTGCTCGGCCCGGTAGCGGATGGAACCGTAACCGTTTATTGTCCCGCTCAGTACTTTATCGCCGATGGTTTTATCTACCGGAAGACTCTCACCGCTTATCATGCTTTCATCGGCTGTGGTAAGGCCTTCTGTAACGGAACCGTCCACGGGAAACCTTTCTCCGGGCTTGATATGCAGAATATCACCGGCTTCCACATCCGCCGCAGGAACTGTAATAACTTCGCCGTCCCGTTCCACCCGGGCGGTTTTCGGCTGCAGCCCCATTAATTTCTTAAGAGCCTCCGAGGTTTTTCCCTTTGCCCGCTGTTCGAGAAAGCGCCCCAGCAGCACCAGGGTAATAATTACGGAAGAGGCTTCAAAATAGAGCCCTCCGGACTCGATTCCAAGGGAAGCCGCAAAGAATCCATTGAAAATACTGAAAAGATAGGCCGCGGAGGTTCCCATAACGACCAGTACATCCATCCCCGGATTGAGGGATTTGAGAGACCGGAACGCGGGTATATAAAAACGTCTTCCGATCCAGAACTGCACCGGAGTTGCCAGGAGAAGCTGAAGGAGCGGATTGTGAAGAAACATCAGGGGCTCGATTCTCAACATACCTGCAGCCATAGCCAGAACAAGGGGAGCACTGAGAATAAGCGAAGCAAGGGTTTCCATACCAAGCAGCCGGGCTTCCCGCTTTTTTCCCGCAGCAGCTTCATCGCTCTCTTCGCCGGAATATTCCGCAGCAGAGTAGCCTGCATCGGAAACACTCTGAATAATGGTATTCAAATCCACTTCTGCGGGATCATAGCTTACCGTCGCTTTTTCTGTTGCAAGGTTGACCGCCGCCATATCGATACCGGCATGCTTTTTTATCGCCTTCTCAACATGAGCCACGCAGGATGCGCAGGTCATTCCCTCAATATCTAATTGAACTATTTTCGCAGGACTATCCATACAAGCTCCAGACATACCCCCCAGGGGTATGTAGTGAAGATAGTGAGAAATGATCAAAAAGTCTATAGATTATTTATTTTGTAAGCTTAATAATCCCGGCGGGGCTTAACAAGGGGTCGCAGAAGATACTCAAGGCCGTTGCACTTTATATCAAGGATGGCTTCCATCTGCCGGCCCAAATCCCCATCGGGAAAGCCCTTTTCCTTGAACCAGATGTAGTACTCTTCGGGAATCTCCAGCAGCAGCCTGTCGGCATACTTGCCGAAGGGCATACGGAAGTTGGCGAGTTTGATCAGGGCGTCGGGGGAAAAAAGGTCGTCCATCAGCTTTCATCGCCTATCTGATTCATAAGGGTCTGCACATGCTTGTCTTCCAGAAACTTCTGCATCTTCTCTTTGTTTCCCAGTATCTGTAAAAGCTCTCCCTGGGCATTTCCAAGGATTTCAATATCCTCCTCACTGACCTCGATGGGATCAAAATCTGCTGATGAGACAATCTCATTAATACGGGAACTCAGGCTTTTAAAGAGATCAGTCTCCAGAAAAGAGTTCAGCCACATAAAACTCTCTTCTTCCCTGGCCGCATTCGCCTGCTCAGCCTCAAGGGCATTCAGGGTACTGGTAAGGGTATGCTTTTCTGCGGAGTCAATCTTGAGATTTTCAATACTCTCCTTCAGGGAGTCGATAAGGCGGTTTTTATTCTCAATCTCCTTGCGGTGAATCTCTTCTGTCGTCTGCATCTGATGGTTGAGATAACGCATGTAGGTACCTAACTCATCGGCATCTCCGGAAAGACGGTTCAGGATGGATGAAAGGCGGACAAGCAGCTCGTTGTTTCTGTGATAGGGATAGCGGACAACATGATCAATCTCCCCCCAGGCCTCCTCGAAGAGAGTTCGCACCTGAAGTTCCACGGTAAATGAACGCTTGCCGCTGCCGGACTGAATCAGATAGTGGACAGAGCGGTAACCATGGGGATGCTCCTCGATACGGCAGTTGTTTTCCTGGTAGAAATCCACAATTCTGCGGCTGTCCCCTTTGCGGACATAGGCAACCGGCGCCTCCGCCAGCTCCCAGGAGCGGCTGATAAACTCATGGATGCCGCTCCAGTCCTCCTTGAAGAGATGGAGAACCCGGACTCCGATAAGATCGGATATCTCCTGCTGGTAATTCTCCAGGGTAATGCAGCGCTCGGGGTCGGCCACACACTTTCTGATAATCTTCTCCAGAAGATGTTCATTGTCCTTGATGCGGTAGTTGATGGAGTGCACCAGGGAACAGCTCAGGATATTATCCACCGTGTAACGGGCGGTTGCCTCCAGATCCTTGCGGACTGAGCTGTAATGTTCAGATATGGACTCAAGCTCATTCCAGCGCAGACCGCTGCGGTCGAACTGAAGGGGATCAATATTGTATTTCTCGAAAAAACCCTGATGCATCTAAATTATCCTTTCATTGTTCTTGTGGAAGAAGAGCGAAGGCCTGCCAGTTTTCCGGAGTCACACCAACTTCGGGGGGAATAAGATCGTCCATAAGGAGCATGACCCAGCCGTGAAGGGAAGCATAGAGGGAGAGTATCAGTTTTCGCGGATCCTCAGCAGTTCCCTGAATTCTTGAAGCCAGCCGGCCCAAGCTGGCAAAGGCACGCTCCCCGTTCAGACGGCAGCGTTCTGAATGCAGACTGTTACCAAGACGGGAAAACATAAGGCGGTAGAGCTCCGGCCGGGACAGGGCAAAATCACCGTAGATCCGGTACATCTCCCGGGAAACCTCAGCACCCTCAAGCTTAAGAAGCTTCTCTTCAC
Source organism: Marispirochaeta sp. (assembly GCA_963676835.2). Classification (GTDB taxonomy): domain Bacteria; phylum Spirochaetota; class Spirochaetia; order JC444; family Marispirochaetaceae; genus Marispirochaeta. Next base: position 956,746 of record CAXXFF010000002.1, on the reverse strand, counting down.
TGTTCTCCAGAAGATCCGCCAAAAGCTGGTAGCCCTCTGCCGCCAGGGCCGCAAGCAGTTCATTCTTGGTCTTAAAGTGGCGGTAGGGTGCAGCCTTGGATACCCCCAGAGATTCCGCCAGAGCCCGCAGGCTGAGTTCATCCAGCCCGGATTCTTCCAGAGCAGAAAGGCCGGCATCGATCAGAGCCTGCCGCAGATTTCCATGATGATACCGCTGTGTCTCAGACATAGCTACAGTATAACCAGAGAAACATAAAAACTGAATAGGCAATGTAAACTTTGCCAACAATGTTGACACCGCCTACTTTAGGAGGTATATTCATCTCAATGTTGGCGCCGCCAACAACAAACAGAGAGCATTAAGGAGCATGTTTATGGGTTTACAGGTTGTTTTTGGAACCGGGCCGATTGGACTGCACACCGCAGCATCATTGATAAAAGAGGGACACAAGGTCCGCATGGCAAACAGAAGCGGAGATCTTTCCCCTCTGCGGAGATCAGTCGCCAGAGAACTACAGGATCCTGCCTATGCATCTTTACTGGAGATTGTTAAGGTCGATGCCCTCAACAGGGAAGAGGTATTACACGCGGCAGAAGGGGCTTCTCATATTTTTCACTGCGTCAATCCACTTTACCACCAGTGGAACAGCATTCTTCCGGTGGTACAGGAAAACATGATTGAGGCAGCTCTGCAGCAGAATGCGGTACTGGCGCTCTCCGAAAACCTCTATATGTATAAACGGGGCATTTCCGTCATAAACACAGAATCGCCGGTTGATCCCCCTTCCAAAAAGGGGGCAATCCGGGAAAGGCTGCACGGAGAACTGGTCACCACAGCAAAAAACCGGGGGCTAAGATGGACGTCTGTCCGGGGATCCGACTATTACGGTCCGGGAGCGACGGATCAGAGCATGTTCGGAACAGACCGCTTCCTGAATCCGCTTTTTAAAAAAGGCAAAGGAGTTTTTATCGGCAAGCTGGACAGTCCCCACACCTACACCTTCGTAAAAGACTTCGGCCGCGCCCTGGCTCTGGCCGCACACACAGAAGAGGCTCTGGGCAGTCCATGGATTGTTGCCAACAGAGAAACCACCAGCACCCGGGAAATTGCAGCCATGTTTGCAGAACGTATTGGAAGAGAAGGCAATTTCTCAAGCATCCCCGGATTTGTCCTGAAAGCACTGGGACTCTTTGATCCGGTAATCCGGGAACTGCCGGAAATGCTCTATCAGAAGGAAGAAGCCTACGTGGTGGATGGTTCAGCCTTTGCAGAGAAGTTCAATTTTGCGGTTACCGGTCTGAAGGAAGGCATAGAAGAGACTATAAACTGGTACAGATCCTTACATATGTAAGCTGATCCGGGAAACTGTCTCGTCCTTGCGTTCATCCCTGCAGACATGGGAGTCGAAACAGATGTTTGCACTGCTGCAGGCATTTTCAAGGCTGGTTACATACAAAGCGGCCATACTGTCGGTGCCGGCACCGAACTGCGACTCTTTAAGAAACTGCTTCAGCGGGGTATTCACCAACTGTTTACTCCGCTTGTTTACAACTTCCGCCCGGGATTTATATCCGATAAGACCTTTATTCCGTACGGAAATGGAAAAGAGTTCATTGCCGGTCTGTTCCGGCGCGGAAAAACCATAATGAACATTCACCAGTTCGCTTTTTCGTTCTGCACGCTGAATCAGCCTTTCCCGGAAACGTGGATCCGCCAGCAGGCGGTTCAACTCCTCAGGATGGGTTCGGACATACTGGTCGCGCTCCCCGAGGTTTACCAGATGGGCCCGTTCGGCATGCTGCACAAACTCAACCAGCAGCAGTGAAATATAGTCGGAAATTTCCAGCCGTTCGATGGAAAGCAGAAGATAATCTGCAAGCATGGACATAAAGAAATCACTGCTCCTGGACCGGAATATCAGGGTGAGGAAAAACCAGGATTCACCACTTAAACTGGCAAGAAAAACTCCCAGACTCTGCTTCCGCTCCGTCCGCAGCTTGTCGGCGCAGGGCTTCTTTTTATCCATTAAAGCTGAAACAGTAGAAAACAGATGCTGCTGAAGCAGGAGAATTTCCTGCTTCCGGCTTTTAAGAAAAGCGGCGATTTTATCTGTACTGATCCGCTTTGCCGCAGGACTGCTGTAGAGGGATTTAATCACACTGGTGTTCTCTACAAAGTTCTTCATCTCCAACTTGAACCGCCATTGAAGAAAACCACGCGAAATATGGGTAGTTGCCTTGATCAGCTCCGAACGTTTGCTCATAAACTCAAGACGTTCCAGATCAACATCGGACAGGAGAGAATGAGAAACAAGCTGCTGGGTAAAAACAGGCCTGAAATTATTCCAGGCGAACCCGGTTCCGGATACACCTGAATGCAGACGCAGATCGCGAAGGGGAATACGCCTGCTGGTGCAATACCGTTGGCCAATATGTGTAAGCAGATATTTGCCGGAAAGAACCATGGAATCGCTGAGGGTTCCGGAGGTGCTCTTTTCCAGCTTTAATGTTGTTCCCGCCATTCCAGTGCTGTCTCTTTGTAGAAGTGAGAGCCTGAAATCGGCTCATCCCGCAGAATAGTAAAATCAGAAAGTTTCTTGCGCAAGGGAAACCAGCTTTATTAACCTTTTTCTAATTTATAGGGCACCTCTGAAAACGTGGAACTTTTGCCATAGCCAGGGAAGATAGATTTTCCAGCGGCAGCAAACTGAAAATAATTCCCGATTTTTCGCGATATCTCCAAACAAAGCTTTAATCATTATCTAACAATGGACAATTACGTTGCCCTATGCTTTCAACCATTCCCTTACCGTATCTGTTCCGGGGGCTTATATCCTTCGGGCTGATTCTATACGGAATCAGTGTTTCCACCCTTCATCGCCAGAGGGGTTATGCATACTTTATTATTGCCGCCGCCATTTTTCTGGTCAGGGAACTTTCAGGTATGGCAGAGGCACTGGACTGGTATCTGATTTTTGAGGGTGCCGGCATACTATTTTTCGCAGTTTCCCTGAAAATTCTTATGCCGGAAGATTTCCTTCCGGGGATAATATCTCTGATTCTGTTTGCTGCCGCTGCAGCCTTACTTGGTCCGGGAAGTCCGGCACACCGCCTGATTCTATCCCCCATGCTGCTCATGACTCTATCTCTGTTTCTTCACAGAAAAGTCCGCAGAGAATCCCGTCACCTGATGCGTAAAATAGAGCAGCTTAATGAGAGTGTACAGCTGGATCACCTTACCCTGCAGTCAATGGATACCCTCCAATCTCTGCACAGAAAAAACCACAGCTTTTACCATGCAGTGCTTCAGGGTGCTCTCCGGGTTATTCAGGCAGACACCGGTGCGGTGCTGCTCATCGAGGATGGCGCCGTGGGAACTCTCCACGCTTCTGCGGTGACCGGAGAATTACCGGTATCATTGCTGAACAGCGGCGGTACAGTAAACAGCCCGGAGACATTGGCAACAGGGCACATACTGCTTCAGCCGGTCGAGGAACTGACAGAATGCCTGCAGGGCGGAGCAGGGGCAATTATTCAAAACAGCGGACAGGATCAGAGAAAGCTGCTTCTGCAGCCCTTAACCAACGGAAAAAAGGTATTCGGCCTTATTATCATTCTCCTGAATGCCGGAACTGCGTTTGAAAAGAGTCCATCAAGGGATCTTCTTGAAGAGTACCTTAACCATGCGGGAACAATAACCGACGGCGTCTATTCATTAATTCAGTCCCGGGAAAACGGCCTGCTGGAAGCGGAAACTGTGCTTGTAGGAGATATCCAGAAACAGCTTGCACCCAGAGAAAAAGCAGCTTCCGCCGGACTGGATTATGCTGTCTTCTCCCGATCCGCAAAGGGGATACATTCAGACTACTGGGATACTTTTTCGGGGAAGCATAATAATACAGCTTTTATTATGTGCGACATTGCCGGCAAAGGTATTCTTGCCGCCATAACCATGACCATTATCCGAACTGTGGCCAATATAATCGGTGGTAAAAAACATGATGCTGCAAAGATTGTCAGTCAGCTGAACAGAGCCATTACCCTGCGTATTAATCTCGATCGTTTTGCCAACCTTCTCTATTTTAATTTTAATCCGGAAAACAGAACCATAGACTACGCCGGCGCGGGGCACCAGCATATTCTGATTTACCGACTGGAAACCGGCACCGTTGAACGGGTGCAGTCAAACCAGCCGCCTCTGGGAATTAACCCCAACAGTTTATACAGCAACCGGCTGCTGCAGATGGACAGCGGAGATCTGCTGCTTGCCTTTACCGACGGAGTGGTGGAAACCATGAATCCCGCGGGACAGCAGTATTCGGTAAAATTCATGGAGGAACTGCTGAAAACCAATCACCAGTTTACCGCAGAGATGATTCTTCAGGCATTACGTGAAGATATTGAACATTTTGAAGAGGATGCAGGCAACCATGATGACCAGACTCTTCTTATACTGAAAATTAAATAGAGGCACGATTATGGAACTTAAACTACGGCGCTATAACGATATCTATATTCTGGATATCAGCGGAGAACTTGATCTGTACAACACCGTAAAGCTTACGGAACTCTCGAATAGAATTATTGAAAAAGGCATTACCAATCTGATTATAAACATGGAAGCTGTCAGCTACCTCGATTCCAGCGGAGTGGGAAGCCTCCTGTCGATTTATAATATGTTTCAGAAAAAAGAGCTTGGATTTGCCCTGTGCAGCGTACAGGGTACCCCGTTGAAAGTAATGGAGCTGACCAAACTAACCAACTACTTTCCCATTAAACAAAACTGTAAAGAAGCCATCAAGTTTCTATCACCTGAACACAGCACTGCAGGAGAGTCCTGATGATCGAACCAAAATATATCGCCATTGATGATACGAGCCCCCTATTCAACCGGAAGGAGATGTTCTACAAAGAGTTTCCTTCAGACTTCCAGCAGATACGCTACTTTACCCTGCTTGTTGTCCAGAAGGCACCTGCGGTAATACGGGAACTGAATCTCCTTGAACAGCAGATCAGCGAAGTAATAAAGAACGCCGTGAAACATGGGAATGAATCTGATCCCGAAAAAATGGTGAAAATCTGGTACCGCTTTACGGAAGAGGAGGCCCATATTATTGTTGAAGATGAAGGCCCGGGGTTTCAGGACATTGAGAAATGGAACCGGTTCAACCGTGAGCGCTATGAATGCCTGTCCACGGAAGACTACGAACGTATGGTAAACTTTGTAAGCTACCGAACACAGCAGTCACGGCCCGAGGACGGCGGCAATGCGCTTTTCGCCGCGGTGGAATTCTGGAATGAAGGCTTTGTATTTACCTCGAAAAAGAACTGTGTTGCTGCAAAACGAAAATATCCGCAGAATCATCTGGTCCGGGACAATTCAGCTGAGGCATAGGGCGGAGATTCAGTATGGACGAGATAGATTTACTGCTTAATTCAGCTGAAGACATTTCCAAAACTACAGAACAATCACCGGAAACAGGCTTAAGTGTAATACGGCAGATTGAAGTCCCCAAAGCCGGTGGGGAATCAATTGCAAAGCTGGTAAAAAACCGCTGGTACATTACCTCCGACACCAATATTCTCGATCTCTCCGATGACCTTACCGCCCGCCCGGATATTCAGGCGGTAGGCATAATTGAGGAAACCGGAAAAATCGGGGGAATAATTATCCGCCGCGACCTCTTTGACCTTTTAGGACGCCCCTTCGGGCGGGAGGTAATGCGCCGCGAATCGGTGGAAAAGGTAACCAGAAAAATCCGCAGCTTCTTCCACTACACCAATATCTTCTCCGTAAGTGAAATACTCGACCGCATCCAGTCAGATGACAGGATACATTATTACCCCCTCAAAACCCGGGAAGGATACTTTGCGGGAATTTTCAGCTCCCAGGATATGCTGATCTACCTCTCATCCATCACCAGGGAAGATATCGATCTGGCCTCAACTATTCAGAGCCGCATTGTAAAGGAGTTCACCTATTATGAAGATGAACACCTGGAGTACGCCGGCTCGAGTACCATGGCCAAGGGTGTGGGGGGCGACTTTTATGCCGAAGCTAAATACAGCAATGATCAGCACATGTTCTGCCTCTGCGATGTTTCCGGAAAAGGAATGGCCGCATCTCTGGTTACCACTGCATTGTGGGGTTCATTCAGCACCTTTGATTATGAGCTTGGAATAAAAAGGCTGGTAAAAACCCTGAACCAAGTATTTGTTTCCACCTTCGAGCTGCAGAAATACGTTACCGGTGTTTTTATTCAGCTTGACCCATCTACGGGAGAGCTCCTGCTGGCAGATATGGGCCACGGCCATTCGTATCTGATCCGGAAGAACTCAATGATCAAACTCAATGCAGGAGAAAGGAACATGCCCGTGGGAGTGGTAGAAACGATGAACCCGGAAATCGGCCGGCTCCAGCTGCAGCCGGGGGATGATCTTCTCTTTTTTACCGATGGATTGATTGAACAGAAAAACGATGATAATCAGGAGTACGGCCTTGCACCGGTACAGGAATACCTTACTGGCAGCAGCGGCAAAAATCTGAAGACCCGACGTATTGAACTGCTTGAAGGTTTCCATGCCTTCAGAAATCAGACCCCCCTGCATGATGATGTTTCTCTGCTGATGATCCGATATAAGGGCTGACAGAACTTTAAAATTTGACAACTTCCTGCAACCTCTTTTATGATTCTTCAAATGGGGAAGACTCGATTTAAAAAAGTCCTGAAACTATTTCTGGGCTTCTATTTTCTTTCAGCATCCTTGCTGCTCTCTGCCGAAGAAGAGCAGAAACACATTCTTGTACTCTCCAGCTATCACCCTTCATTCCCCACCTATAACAGTCAGATTCAGGCGGTTACAGAAACCTTTGCCGGTAGCAATATTCTTATCGATGTGGAATTCCTCGACAGCAAGCGCTTTACCACCGAAACCGCCCGCCAGCTGTTCCGCGATCTTTTGCGCTATAAATTTCTTAACCTGAAACCCTACGACGGCATTATCACCACCGATGATAATGCCCTGCTTTTTATCAATGAGTATCAGCCCATACTGTTTCCGGGAATCCCTGTAGTTTTCTGCGGAGTAAACGATCAGGACCGGGCACAAAAACAGAACGGGAACCCTTTTGTCACCGGTGTGGTTGAAGCAGTCTCCATGGAAGAGACCCTTCAGCTGATCCTCGATCTCTTCCCGGAAACTACAAAGATCTTTGCAATCTCCGATTCAACCGCCAGCGGAAAAGGAGATCTGGCAACATTTCAGAAATATCGAACCAGCTTCCCACTTTCTGTGCTCTCTTTGGAGCAGTACAGTTTTTATGAACTGGGAACTCTTATACGGGAGCTGCCCGAGGACTCCGCCGTGCTGCTTCTTTCCGCCTATGTAGACAGAACAGGAAAAACAGTGGACTTTTCAGACAGCCTGGCACTAATCCGCGAAAATGCAGCGGTACCGCTGTTTCATCTCTGGGAGCATGGCCTGGGAGAAGGCATCCTGGGAGGGAAGATAATAAGCCAGTACGATCAGGCAAAAACCGCTGCTCTTATCTTAAAAGAAGTGCTTTATCAGAATAAGGCAATTTCACAGATTGCCGTGGTGGAGACAAGCCCGAATGTATATATGTTTGATCATAAGGAACTGGAACGCTTTGGAGTCCACTCCTGGAGTCTCCCGGATAATAGCATTATTATAAATCAGCCCTTTTCTTTTATACGGTCCAATCTGAAACTGATTGCCTCAATCGGGCTGGTGGTAATCAGCCAGACGGTGCTTATTGTATTTCTGGTTATTTCTGTTACCCGTAATAAACTGTATGCTCGCAACCTCAGAAAAAGTGAGGAGAGTTTCCGAAACCTCTTCAAATTTGCTCCAGTTGCCCTTTTTGAGGAAGATTTTTCAGAGATAAAAAAATATCTGGATGCCATCGCCGTAGCCCACAGCCTGAAATCAAAAAAAGAGATGAACCGCTACCTGATAAAGCATCCGGAAGCACTGCAGAAATGCTTATCCCTGGTAAAGCTTATAGATGTTAATAATGAAGCGGTAAATCTGCTTGAAGCAAAATCAAAACAGCAGGTTTTTCTGGATATTCAACGGATGCTTCCGGAAGGCAGCAATAAACCATTCCGCAAAGAACTCTGTACACTCTACTTCGACAGCCACAAATACTCCGGAGAAACAATTCGGAAAACCCATAAAGGCAATACCATCTGGACCAATATTCATGCAATAGTTGCCCCTCCCGACGAAGAGCCCTGGGACAGAGTCTATGTGGGTATCGAAAATATCAGCGAAATCAAGCAATCCCAGATGCGGCTGGAAGAGAGTCTGACAGAGAAGGAAGTGCTCCTGAAAGAAATACACCACCGGGTAAACAACAACCTGGCGCTGATTTCTTCCATTCTTAATCTGGAGATTATGAAATCGGATCGTCCGGATACAATCCAGGTGCTTAAGGAAAGCATGTACAGAATCAAGACTATTTCCCTGGTGCACCGTAAGCTGTATAACAGCAGATCTCTTGATACTATTAATCTGCATGATTATCTCAAGGATCTTATAGGAGATCTGATTTCCGCCTACTCAACAGAAAATCAGCAGGTACAGTTAGCCATTGAATCGGATACAGTTTTTGCCAGCCGGGACCTTATTATTCCCCTGGGACTGATTGTTAATGAGATCGTAAGCAACTCACTGAAGCACGCGTTTTCTCCAACTATGGAGGAACAGCCTGTCATATCGGTCCGGGTGGAGCATGAAATATCTTTTATTCGGCTGACGATCAAGGATAACGGCAAGGGATTTTCCGCGGAAGAGCGGGCGGCAGCGGAAAAACGGCAGAGCATGGGGCTTACCATAATCGATACCCTGGTCAAACAGCTGCAGGCGGAAAGCAGAACACTATCATCTTCCACCGGAACATCCTATTCAATCAGAATTCCTCAGGAGAATGACGCGAATGAGCAATAAAGTACTGATCGTAGAAGATGAGATGCTTATTGCCCTTACCTACGAAATGGAGTTGAAAGACAGAGGATTTGAAGTGGTGGGCATCTCTCCCGATGCGAAATCCGCATTAGATTGTATACAGCAGACTTCGCCGGATTTCGCTCTGGTTGACATTCATCTTAAGGGCAGCCGGGACGGAATTGATTTTGTAGGAGATTGCAGAAACCTGAAACTTCCCACAGAGTTTATTTTTGTCACCGGTAATTTTGACGAATCCACCCGCAGCCGTGCAGAAGCATTCAAGCCACTGGGATTTTTCGTCAAGCCTGTGCATATTGCCGACATTCTCCCCCTGCTGATTCAGGAGCCTTAGACATAGACTTAACATCATCCCCTATTTTTCGTACCCTCTTGAACTATAGGCTAAATCTGCCGGCGGATTACCGCTTTCAGCGAAGAGGACAACGCCAATGTACTTTATTGTTTTCTACTCTATTGCGACTGTGCTGCTCATTTTATCACTGCTCCGCAGCAGGGAAAAAACCCTTATCTCTTTGAAAAAGACTTTAAAAGGAATACTGCGACTGCTTCCCCAGATGAGCTTTATAATCCTCCTTATAGGACTGAGCCTTGCGGTTATTTCTCCGGAATCCATTTCATCAATGCTGGGCAGTTCTTCCGGCTTAAAAGGCATACTCATTGCCATTGGTGTCGGTTCTGTTTCGTTTCTCCCCAGCTTCATCGCCTTTCCCCTGGGAGCAACCCTGCTTGAACAGGGCGCCGGAATCGTCCAGATTGCCGGATTCATCTCATCCCTCATGGGCATCGGCATTGTCACCTTCTCCATGGAGAAGGATTTCTTCGGCACCCCTTTCGCTGTTTACCGGAATCTGGGAAGCCTTATTATGACCATTATATTCATCGCCCTTATTGCCGGCCTGCTAACAGGAGGAATGGTGTGAAAATCCTTAAGCAGTACCGCTACACCCTGATTACCCTCGGGGTATTTATTGTCCTCTTTTTTTTTCAGAGAGAAATTGCGCTGAAAGCATCGGGGATTTCCCTGAAAAGCGCCTTTACCATGCTGGGGATTCTTCCGCCGATTCTGCTTATTGTTAACCTGCTGGATACCTGGGTTCCCCGGGAGGTAATAGTACGGCATATGGGCGACGATGCAGGAGTTCGGGGATTTCTCTGGGCCTTCGCCCTGGGTACCGTTGCCGCAGGCCCCCTCTATGCGGCATTTCCCGTAGCCGCCTTTCTTGCAAAAAAAGGGGCCCGCATGGCTTATATAATTTTTCTGTTAGGTATCTGGACTTCGACGAAGCTTCCCATATCCATGTATGAACTGGGGTTTTTCGGTCCACTGTTTACCGGCATACACGTACTTACCGGCATTACCGTCTACCTGGCAGTAGCCCTTATTATGGAAAAGATTCTGCTGAAAAACAGACTACCAGAGGTGTACAGCAGGCTGTCATCACACAGCAGGTAAGCCGGGAGGCATTTAAACCTTCGGAAATGAATGGGAAGCATCGGGAATATGCCAGCACTTTAAAGGAGTGCTTCCGTGGATCTCCGCGGCGGCATCTATGGCCTGCTGCAGGTCACCGTACCAGGAAATACCCGCCCGGCTCAGGGATGGCTCATCCATTTCTGTTACAAGGATAACCCGGAACCGGTCGGCAAGCTCACAGCCGTAGTAGGCAATAAAGCGGCCGATAGTATAGTTATCCCGCAAAAAGGCTTCCCGTTCTGTAATATTGGAAAAGTCTCCGATCATCTCCTCCATGAGAGGATTACCCAGCCCCTCCTGAGAGCGGATAGAGAGAATCATGGTGCCCCCCTCATTCAAAGCCTGACCGGCATTAATCATGGACTTTACGGACTGATAGAAGTTTATGTCCCCGGGAAACCCGCCGGCGGAAGCGATAACAAGGTCACGTTTATCTGAAATGGGAATAAGAAACTGCTCACGGAGAATCCGAATCCCCTCTTCGTGGGCCTTTATATAATGCCCAGCCACAGCTGCACCGGGAGAGCTCTTTCCCGGAACAATATTGACAATAAAGTCAGGTTTGACAAACTCCTGGGCCTCCATCAGATCTTCATGGAGAGGATTATCGAGAACCCTGTCGCAGCCGATGAGCGGGTGAGAGCCTCCTCCCTTCTCCGGAGAGAGACTTAAGGAATGGTTCTGCATGATGGTTTTGCGGCTCGCAATTCCCGGAACCAGAGCCTTGCGGCCGGCGCTGTATCCTGCCATCAGGTGGAAAACAATGCCCCCGGTCAGTATCAGCCGGTCCGCTTCCACCGCCGCCCGGTTCAGTTCAACCACCGTACCCCGGCTGGTGGTACCCACTTTTACCATATTAGCTGCATCATCGCAGTCGTGGTCAAATACAGTACAGCGGTCGTAGAGATCGCCGGTCATACGCCGATGCTCTTCCTCTGTCTGCTTCCGGTGGGTTCCTAATGCACTCAAAAGGGTTATATCCGAAGGATCGATACCCGCCGCTTCAAGTTCTTCAACAATTAATGGCAGGTACTCTTCGGTCTTCTGCCATGACCGGGTTATATCGGAAAATACAATACAGACAGTCTCCCCGGGTTGGACAATATCCCGTAAAGCGGGTGTCCCCACAGGGTTCTGCAGGGCCTGTTGTACCATCTCTTTTAACGAGAGAGAGCTCTCGCTATATTCCGATTCTATTGTCTCGGGATGCCAGTTTTCCGGAAGAGTACCGCTAAGCCCGGTCTGTCCGAATGCCAGATTTATGCTTTTCACAGAGAGAGAGTACAGCCGGGATCTAAATAAGTCAAACACCGAATGTTCCTATTGACAGAAACACTTGATTACAGCATAGTACAAGTACGATTCTTCACATAGAAACATATGAATCGATTCTCATACAGAGAATATCGCGAGATAGCGAGATAAAGAGAGGAACCATGAAAAAGACTCTACTTTCAGCCATGATTATTACCCTGATTGCCGCTCTTGCCCTGACCGGCTGCAGCGGAAAAAAGGAAGCGTCCGCAGCACAGCCAGCAGCAGAAGCAAAAAAGAGCCTGAAAATCGGCGTAAGCCAGTTTGTTCAGCACCCTGCACTTGATGCAGTATATAAAGGCATACAGGATGAACTGGCAGCCCTTGGTCATGCGGACATCGAGTATGATTACCAGAACTCCAATGCCGATGTTTCCACCACCCGTCAGATTGCATCCCTTTTTCAGTCCAAAAAGATGGACCTGGTTGTAGGAATTGCCACCCCCAATGCTCAGGCACTGAAAAACGGGGTAACCAACGCTCCGGTGGTGTACGCAGCCATTACCGACCCCGTCTCTGCTGGACTGGTAAAATCCCTGGATATGGGAGACCCCGGCATAAACGGCACGTCCTACAAAAACCCCTTCAAGGAACAGATTGAGTTTCTTATGTCATTCCACGAGGTAAAGGTTCTTGGACAGGTGTATACCGGAAATGAAGACAATGCCATGTTCCAGGCTGAACAGGTAAAGAAAGCCTGTGCAGAACTGGGAATCGAATACCTCGGAACCTCCATCACCTCCTCTGCAGAAGTAAAATCTGCCACCGAATCCATTATCAAGCGGGTTGATGCAATCTATGTGACCAACGACAACACCGTTGTTTCCGCCCTGGGCGGGCTGGCTCAGACAGCCATCGACAACAAGGTTCCCGTACTTTCTGCGGACACAGCATCTGCAAAGGACAATCCCATCTATATTGCCTGGGGATTTGACTGGTACTTCATCGGCCAGGAAACGGGACGCATTATGGATAAAATTATCAAAGGTGAAAAACCCGAATCCATGCCCACAACAGTTGTCAGCGATCCTGCCCATATGGAAATGATTGTTAACGCCGCGGTTGCAAAGCAGATTGGCATTGATTTTCCTGCTGAAGTTCTGGAAAAGGCCAAAGAGGTTATCGAATAAACCGGAAAGAGAAGAAGTAAAGTTTATTGAGGAAGAAAGCTGAAGCTTATCTTTTCTTCCTGAAGCGAATCCTCGGGCGTAACCAGGCTTATCCGGTTGCGCCCGTTTTCTTTGGCATGATAGAGGGCCTTATCCACCAGACGAATAAGCAGCTCGGAACTTTTCAGGTTCTCCTCGGAATGAACCGGAATCAGCATAACACCCCCGGATGTTGTTACCCGCAGCTGCTCTGATCCAATATTAAAAGGCTTGCTGCTTATTTCCCGCTGAATCATCACTGAAAATTTATTTATAAAATCAATATGGGTATTCCGCAGGATCAGCAGAAACTCCTCACCTCCCCAGCGGATAAAGGCGTCGGTATTGCGGATTATACTGCGTATTCTACGGGTAAATTCCACCAGGACCACATCGCCTGCGGCGTGGCCGTATTTGTCGTTAATACGCTTAAACTTGTCCAGGTCGAGGAGCACTATGCCGTACTGCCGGTTAAGGGGCCACTCCTTTGCACGTTCGTAAGTCTGGTGTTCTGATGAAGGATACTTATTGGCATAGTTAACCACTTCTTTTTCGAGTTCCTGCTGAAAGTAGCGCCGGTTGTGCAGCCCGGTGAGAGTATCAGTTATGGAGATTTCCTCCACCTTGCGCATGGACCAGAAGTTCTCCCGGGCTCTGTACTGAATAATCCCGCAGATAGAAAGCCCCATGCCTCCCATGGTTACCAGATAAACCACCTTAATGAGGGTGGCCTTACTGTCGGTTTCAACAAAAACTGTATCAACAACTACTGAAGCTGAAATAATGGCAAGCCCTGTTATTGCAGAAGGAACGACATTCGCCCTGCCTATACCGAAGAACATGAGCATTATCTGAGCTACGCCGAAGTAAAACAACCAGGCATACCGGTTGTCCCGGACAAGATACAACATATAGAGAACACCGGCGGCACTGGAAATGGCAAGAACAATTAGAATGGATGTGGCAATTTTGTAATAGATTTTGGTAAAGGTAAGGGAGTACAGCAATGCAACCACAGGGAGAAAAAACAACACCCGAATAAGGATAAGCTTTACTACAAGATCCGGAAACAGAACAAAATCCAGGGCTGTATAGAGCATGTAGAAACTTACGGAGATTATAAAGATAGCCCGAATCTCCCGGGGATTCTGATGGACCTGCTGAAACTGCCGTTCAGTATCTCCGTCGAAGAAACTGAGAGAAAAGCGCTTGAGTTCGGAGCGTCTCATTCTGTTAATTGTATATGATGTATCCTCTGATTATCAATTATTTAATCCCAATCATCGCTTATTCCATTTTTTGCATAACAGGAGGGAATTAAAACACTCTGCAACATATTTCAAATTGACCCGTGCTTCTTTTCACCTTAGAATAGTAGTTTCCGTTTGAAATTTTATTACCAATAGCTATAACTTATGTAACAGGTACCTAATGAAGCAAAGGACTTCTTCCGTCAGTAATACACCCTCAAATCTTCCGTCAGACAAAGAAAGCCGCATACAGGCAGCTCTTGAACTGACGGGGATTGGAACATGGGAGTTTAATTTGTTAACTGAGGAAGTCTTCTTTAATGAAAGCTGGGCGAATATGCTCGGGTATACATTAAAAGAACTTGCTCCTCTTTCTGTTGTCGCCTGGCATCAGCATGTACATCCTGAAGATCTGAAACGTTCGGATGCAGCAATAGCACGCTACCTGGCCGGCGAAACAGATTCGTACCAGTGCACCGTGCGCATGAAACACAGAAAAGGTCACTGGCTCTGGATTGATGCACGGGCAGCGGTTGTAAGCCGCACCCCCGAAGGCCGGCCGGAATGGCTGTACGGGACACACCGGGATGTTTCAGATCAGGAAAACATGAAATCCAGAATAGAACAGAGTGAAAATAATTTCCGGGCATTCTTTAACGGAAGCCTCGACTATCTCTGGGTACTGGATGAACAGGGCAATATAATCGATACAAACAGTACTTCCCTTACCAATCTCGATTATTCGAGAGAAGAGCTCATCGGCAAATCGGTACTGCAGGTCCACCCGGAACCAAGAAGGGAAGAAGCACTGCATACAGTACAGGAAATGCTTTCAGGAACAAAGGATAAATGCAGCATACCCCTTGTTTCTAAAAGCGGCAGAACTATCCCCGTGGAAACGCGTGTTTCCATGGCGGTATGGAACGGTAATCCTGCGGTCTTCGGGGTAAGCAGGGATATTACTGCCCTGGTATTGTCCGAAGAAAAATATACAAAACTCTTTGAAACCAGTCCTGCCATGATAGGACTGATAGAGATGGAGACTCTGGGATGGGTGGATGTAAACCCTTCATTTTCCAAACATACCGGATACTCATGGAAAGAAGTCAATCAGAACAGAGCTGCTGATATACTGGGAGTGTCACGGGAGACGGAATCATGGATCATAAATATCCTTCAAGATAAAGGGTTCCTGCGAAACAAGGAAATCACCATTCAAACAAAATATGGAACATCACTTGAAGTTCTGGCATCTTTTGAGCTAATTGAACTGCGAGATACCCACCTTATTTATATTACTGCAATACTGATCAATGAGCAGAAAGAAGCAGAAAGACAACTGCTCCAGACCCTGTCTGAGGAAAAGCTGCTCCGGGAAGAACTGAATCACCGGGTAAAAAACAACCTTATGATGGTGGGATCCCTTATAAGCCTGAAAAATGCGGAACTGGGGGAAACTGCCGATCTGGCGGACCTTCTCTCCCGGGTACAGGCCATAACCTCCCTGCATCAGCAGCTGCAGGACTCCGCAAATATCAGCTCAATTCCTCTGGGCCCCTATATCCGTCAGGTTATCTTTACCGCGGTACATAATTTCAACCGTAAAATCGGCATTAACTTTAACGTTACCGACCTCAACATCGATACCCGCAGGGCGGTTACCCTGGGACTGATAATCAACGAACTTGCAACCAATGCAGTTAAACACGGATTTACCGATAATGACGATCCGAAGATTAAGATCGACATTCGTCAGCAGGATACAAACTACCTGGTCACATTCTCAAATAACGGGGATCCTATTGCTGAAGACGTTGATTTCGAAAAGGGCACAACCCTGGGCCTGCGGCTTATTTCGACCCTGGTCCAGCAGATAGGCGGCGACCTCCGCATAGAGCGATCTCCGCATCCGGTGTTCAGTCTTTCTATTCCGGTGGAGACGGACTAGGCCTTTAGTTACTGCGATAATTTTTCACGTGCATTATCCCATTTTCTACGTTAGGATTTATCTACCAAAAAATATGGAGATAAAAAATGGGATTAGCAGATTTATTTAAGCCTAAATGGAAAAACCCGGATGTTTCCATCCGTAGGCAGGCGGTCGAAAAAATTCAGGATGATAAAATCCTTGATAAGATTCTGACCAGCGAAACAGACGAAGGAATACTTCTTGTTGCCCTGAAGAAATCGAACTCACCCAAACTTCTTTCACACTTACGACAAAAAAGCCCTAACCCGGAGATACGCAGGGCTGCGGACCGCCGCATTACTGAAATTGCAGAAAAAAACACAGTACTTGGCAAAAGAGTCGAGGCAGTAAAACTGCTGCGCAATACAGATATCCTGCATAAGATTGCCCTGAACGACAGGGAAGCCGCAGTCCGGGTGGATGCAGTAATCAGAATTAACGACCAGCAGACCCTGGCCGAATTTGTGGAAAAAGAGAAGGAGTCTTTTATCCGCAAAATCGCCGCAGCCAAAATCACCCGGCAGGACCTGCTTGCCCGGCTGATAAAAAAAGAAGAGGATTCGAGCATCCGCTACACCATGGTGAGCAAACTTGAGGACCAGGACCTGCTCAAAGAGCTCGCAATGGTGGACAGCGGCGGTTTTGTTCAGAATGTAGCCCTTGGCCGTATTACAGAGAAAAAAGCTCTTGAATACCTGTCTCTTAATGGCCGCACCACTATCATAATGTCAACAGCACGGGCATTGATGACAGAAACAGAAGAATCGATAATCCGCAAGATTACCCGGCCCGGCATGGGTGTAACCCTGATGGGAGTGCATACGGATGTTTTAATCCGCCGTATACAAGACCAGAAGATCCTTAAGGATATTGCCCTTAATCAGTCTTCAAGCCTTGCAGGAATGTCCGCGAACTACCAGTCCTGGGAACGCCAGGCAGCCCTGGACAACCTTGAGGATCAGGAAGCTATTGCACGCATAGCAATAGAAGAGAGTGTAAATGGTAATATTTCCCTCTTTATTCAGGCAGTACAGAAGTTAAGAGATAAATCCGTCATTCAGGCAGTAATTGATGCCGCCGGAAAACCGGAATTTTTCATGCTGAAAATGGAGATGGAACGCCGCCTTGAAATTGTAAACAGCATGGAACAGGGTGACTACAGTTTCAAATCGCTGTACAGCAGTCTCCTGGCAAGCATGGATGAAGCCTATAGTTGGGGGAAAGAAAACGGCTGGCCGCTGATGGAAGACTACCCCCAGTGGCAGATGATCCGGGAAACAGCCTATCAGATATATGACCTTGATCCGCAGAAGGGACTCCAGACTGCCGCGGATTCATCGGTAGAACATCATCCGGAGTATCCGGGAATGCTCAACCACTTTTTCCGGGACATCGGCGGCTGGATGCCCTGAGCTGCAGCTCTTTCAGAGGGCTGTCATCTCTCCCGCCGACAACCAGCACATTATACACCGCCCGCAGGGTCAGCACGCCCTGCGGAACGTGGTTTATCTCTTATGGGAATTAAATCTGCTATCTCACCGGGGTTATCGTTTCTTACCCTGCGGCCGGTGAATTTCTTCCCGGCATGTTCAATTGCCGCATCCACAAGACTGCTTAGACTCGTATGCAGAACCTTTTCCGGCAGAAGCCTCTGCATATCGTAGGCTATGGTGTGAATGGTGTTAAACCCCTCCTGTGCCCCGATCTCCACATTGATGCTCTTATCCAGGGAGGCACGGGTCATCCACTCCCCCAGTTCAAACCGTGTGGTTGCACCGTAGGTTAATCCTTTGTAGTCATGCTGCGGATCAACTTCCGGCATCCAGAACAAAATTGTGCCGTACTCCGCCGCCCTGTCCATATAATACCGTTCCCAGGCACGTTGCCGGGTAAAGGTATAGTCACACCCCTGCTCCTCATGGGAAATCATTCTGGGAGAACAGACCGTAACCTTTTTCATCCTGTTGAAAATCATGCATGAAGCCTGTCGCTGCCATTGAGGCGCGGAGTTTAAAGGACCGGCAAGAAAAATAACCGGCTGGTTTTCCAGAGGCCAATATTTCTTTGGTGTAAGCAGACTTTTATGCCTTTCTGTCCTGAACTCAAAATCCCAAAGTTCATCTTCAACTATCCTGTCCTCTCCAACGAGATCTCCCAGGACCTTCCGGACATCCCCACCTTTAAGGCCTCCCCGCAAATGAAAGACTGTTTTTTCCACAGCCGGGGAAAACAGAATCTGATTAATTTCCCAGACAGTCATATAGCTGGTACCAAGTTCACGCCGGTCCGGCGCCCGGTATCCGATCGCAGATGCTTTTCTGATATCTTCAAGGGCAACCCCCTCGAGACTGAACTCGATTGCTTCTGCAGTATCAATATAGTAGTTTAATGATTCATAAGGATCTGCCGGATTTATCCAGAGCATGTAATCACTCTGATGAACCTTGTGGTTGCAGAGAATGGAAACCTCGTCCAGAAACTGATCATAAAATGAACTGCGCCCCAGCCCAAGGTGTTTTTCTCCCTGGACTTCATCAAATTGAGGGTTGGTAAAATCCAGGGGAAGACTTCCTTTGAAGGAATTCTTCAGATAATACCAGGAACCGCTTGCTTTCATCTGCTCCGTTACTTGAGCATACTTCTTTCTGAACTCTTCCTCGTCGATATCAACCAGGAGTTCATAATCTTCCTGCAGCTCTTCCAGCTCATATATTTCATCGCTGGAGTTCATACAGCACCTTCACCGCTCCACTTACGGTAATTGTATCGCTTTCTGCAAACTCGGGGGATTTCCCCGAGATCTGATCAAGAAGATATGCGGTTTCACTGTGACTACGGCCTTCAAGATAGTCCGGATTCTGATCGACAATTTTGACAGGAAATCCTACTTTCATATTTTCCTGCGCGCAGTATATTTCAGCCTTTTCCCGAGCGGCTTTTATCGCATTTGTCCGCGCCAGTGCCCGATATTTCTTCAGCTTTGATGTCATGAACCGGGGAGCGCCGACTTCGGTAATACCAAGAGAAATAACCAGGTCGGTGAGATCTGCTATCTCATCGAAATCGATAAGAGTAATCCGGTATCTGATTGCAGCTATAAAACTCATCGAATCATTGTGCTGCCGCTGATTATAATTCCTCTGCAGCTGTATCCGTGATGTTTCTATCTTTACGGTACTCCAGTCTTTCAGAACTTCATCAATTTCTTTAGTCAATTGATAGACTTCGGCGGTAGCCATTTTTACATTGATATTTTCGGCAACCGCGGAAAAGGTGAATACAGCCATATCTGCAGGGATCAGTACAGTATCAGACCCGAAGACCTCGATTGTGTGTACAGCATCCTTGCTTATAGCAGCACCATTACTTGTTAGCATATTTATACCTCCCTATCAGATCCTGACCCGGAACTCGTCTCCCGCCCGGAAACCTTCCCGGTCAAAGCGGTAGAATCTGGCAGCCCGGTGAGAAACATCTATTTCGTAATGCTCCGTTTCCATAACAAGACCGGTGGCGAGGAGCTTCTTGCGGAAATTCCGTTTATCCAGACTTTTGCACAGCACTGCCTCATAGACCGTCTGAACCTGGCTCAGGGTAAACTCTTCCGGCAGAAAAGCAAAAACCAGCGGCTCCTCCCCGGCCTTCTGCTGAAGCCGTTCAAGGCCGTCTTTAATAATGCGGCAGTGGTCAAAGGCGGGTTCCGGCAGGTCATCCAGGGAAAACCAGGCGGCCTCTTCAGCGTCCGTATCGGGCTGTACGGGGTGATCAAAGAGGTTGACGATGGCCAGATGAGCGATGGTAATTACCCGCTCCCGCGGGTCACGCTCCGGAGTGCCGTAGGCTCCCAGCTGCTCCAGATAAATGTCCTTTACTCCGGTCTCTTCCTGAAGCTCCCGGCGGGCGGCAGCAGCAAGATCCTCATCCATCTGCACAAAGCCTCCCGGAAGGGCCCAGCAGTTTTTATAGGGCTCCAGCTTTCTGCGAACAAGCAGTATTTTCAGTTCGTCATCATCCAGGCCGAAAACCACACAGTCCACGGTTACCGCCGGATGGGGGTATTTGTATGAGTACATACCCACCTCCTTAGTGTAATTTTTACACTTTTATAGTGTCAATTATACACCAAGTTATTCATTAATCAATATTTTTATTTGTCTTTCAGAAAATTCTTCCGCACCGCCGCCATGCGTGATGCATAGACGGTATTCCGGAAGTCCTGCAGACGGCTCCCGAGAATCTCATCAAAGAAAGCTACAAAGGTTCTGTTCGGAACGGCCTGGCGGCGCTGGGCTATCAGGGCATCCGAGGCGGCCCGTTCTTCACCGAGTATCAGATACCAGAGCCCCAGGGCTGCAGCGGGACTGCGGGAAATACCCCGGCGGCAGTGAAGGGTATAGCCCGAGGCGACCTCTTCTGTGTTATTGAAGAATTCTATTACTGCTTCTGCATCCTGCCGTTGCGGTATACGCTTTGGAACATATTTATCGGACAGTTCCTCAACCGTTTCAGCATCCCAGAATTCCAGACGCAGTATAGATTGAAATTGCTCTGTAAAGACTTCAGGAGTATCGTTATCACCGGGGTCATTAATTGAAATCAGGTGGCTTCCGGTACTGCCGCCCTCTTTTATCCGGTCCAGAAGCTCATCTTTCCCGAACACCTGGACAAACTGCATGGCCTTTATCCCGCTGCCTTTTTGCGGCGACTGAAAGCCTCAACCATCTCATCCACAGAGAGTATACCTCTCCCAAAGCCCATATCACCCAGAGCCTGGGCCAGCCGGGTAATCTGGGGAGGCGCAAGGGAGGCCAGGGTAAGGATTTCCTGATTGGAGAAAATATCCCGGGAATCTCCATCGGCCACCAGAAGGCCGTTCGCCATGGCAAGGATGCGCGTTGTATAGGTCGCAACAATATCCATATCGTGGGTAATGATAATAACCGTATGCCCGTGCTCCCGGTTCAGCCGGGTTAAAAACTCCATAATTTCCCGGGCCTGCCGGGCATCCTGTCCCGTAGTGGGCTCATCTACAATTATTACCTGGGGACGGAGCGCAAGAATAGCGGCAATGGCTACCCGCTGCCGTAAGCCCTTGGGCAGGAAAAAGGGGTGCTCCTCCAGATGTTCCGCTGCCAGGCCGACAACCTCGGCGGCTTCGGCAACCCGCTCGGCGGTCTCCTCTTTATTTATACCGATATTCTTCGGCCCGTAGGCAATTTCATCTCTGCAGGTTGCGTTGAAGAGCTGGTGATCCGGATTCTGGAATACATAGCCAACCCGGCGGACCATATCGGAAATGGAGGTTTTTCTGGAATCATGTCCGTCAACCACAACGGAGCCGGAGCTTGGCATCAAGAGACCGTTGAGGCACTTTGAAAGGGTTGTCTTCCCCGAACCGTTCTGGCCGATCAATGCCAGCATCTCCCCGGATTCGATCCGCAGGCTTACATCTTTAATTGCATTGGTGCCGTCGGGATAGGTATAGACAAGATCGGTAACTTCAATGTAGCTCATACCTTTCCTCCAAGAGCCTGCCGTACCTGACCTGCTGCTTCTTCAACACTTATTGCAGGCTCTGTCTCTGCCAGGCCCTGCTCCCGCAGCCAGCCGGAAAAGCCTACTGCTCCGGGCAGATGAATCCCTTCGGCTTTAACCCGGGCAAGATCATTAAAGAAGTCCCGGACAGGCGCCTGATGTACTATTTTACCATCCCCCAGCAGCACCATCCGGTCTGCCAGAGGAATAATATGCTCCAGGCTGTGCTCTATGAGTATCATGGTAATTTCCCGCTCTTCCCGCAGCCGGGCAAGAACATCAAATATCTTCTGCCGGGATACCGGATCAAGCATGGCGGTGGGTTCATCCAGAATAAGAATCTTCGGCTGCATGGCAAGCATTGCCGCCAGGGCCACCCGCTGCTTCTGCCCGCCGGATATCTCATAGGGCGGTTTATCCAGCAGGGGTGTCAGATCCGCAAGCTCACAGGCCCAGTCAAGGCGCTTCTGAATTTCAGGAATGGGCAGCCCCAGATTTTCCAGCCCGAATACCAGTTCATCCTCCACGGTCATGGCGGTAAACTGTGCTTCCGGGTCGGAAAAGACCAACCCAACAGTACGCTGGAGTTCGCCCCGTTCGTACTCCTCAACTTCCGTACCGAAAACTTCCACGCGTCCTTTTTTTATACCGTGGTACTGCCCCGGGACAAGACCGTCGATGGAGTTGGCTAAAGTTGTTTTCCCCGAGCCGTTTGACCCGATAAGCCCCACACACTCTCCGGTGAAAATCTCAAAATCGATATTTCTGAGGGCTTCGGAATCACTGTGAAGATACTTCCAGGTATAGCCGGTAATTTTAACTGCGGTGTTACTCATAGCTGTTTTCCTTTTAAAAGCAGCGTCTTAAGCCAGGCAAGCAGAATTGAATCTTCCATGGTAAAACGGCCGTAACGGTAACGGGCCACGAGCAGAACGATGAAAAGCGCAATCAGCAAAAGACAGGCAAAGCCGTCCCACCAGGCGAAGGTATACCGGCTGAGGATATAATCCGGCCGCTTTATCTTCGACCTGAAGCTGTAACCCCTGGCAACCAGGGCGTTGGTAAACTCTTCTGACCGCCTGAGAGACAGTGCAAAGAGGGGAATCATGTACATTACATACTTTCGGATTTTATAGCCTATTGATTTTCCTTTTGTATCGAAGCCCCGGGCCTGCTCCGCCTGGCGTACAATACGGAAATCCTCAAGCACCATACCGGCAGCCCGCATGGACATTGCCATTACGTAAGTTATTACAAAAGGTATACGTACAGCCCGGAAGGCGGCAATTATCTCCCGCTCCCGGGTAGTGCTCAGGAAAAAGACCATAGTAAGAATCATGGGAAGAATCCGGAAATAGACCACCAGGGCATCGCGGATCCGTTCCCAGTAGAAGGGCACACCCAAAAGCTGTGCCACCACCTGATACTGGGGATGCCTTCCGCCGAGTACCGTATAAGAAAGAAGAATAATTGTACCCATGGAGATTGCCACCGGCACGTACATACGCAGACTGCGCATATCAACCCGGCTGACTACTATGAGAAAAAGCAGAACACCTATGAGAAGCACATTCCACTCAACCGCACTTATAAACATGGGAAACAGACTGACTATTAAAAGAAAAAGCACCTTCACCGTGGGATGAACCCGGTAGATGAAGGACGCTTCGGGAACATATCCGAGAAGCGTCTTATTCATTGAGGGTAACCTCTTAGCTTGTAGAAAAAATCGGGCGGCAAGATTACCGCCCGCTAGTTAACAGTTGCGTATCAGGCCCACCAGCGTTTAACAAATGCCGGAGTCTTTATAACAACACCTGACAGTGCTTTTAAGAGAACAAAGTTGAACACCAGTCCAGCCACAACATTACCGCCGAACCAGCCCCAGATAAAGAGGGGTACAGACTCTGCAGTCAGCAGACCGAAGCTGCGGAGAACAACCAGAGGAGACCAGAGGGCGCCGAAAGCGGAAGAGACAAGCATTGCAAGCAGAAGAATCGCGAAATCCCTGGCGCTCTTAAGGCGGGGGTCACAACCGAATTTCTTGAAGAGCAGCGCAGGAAGAAGGGCCTGTACCAGGTTTGCCGGAATATATGCCAGAGAGACATAGAAGGGAGTACCGGCAATTGCGTTGGAAAAGAAGGGGAAAACGGTTCCCGCAATTATACCCCAGGCGCCGAACCAGATAGGTCCAACCTGCTGTACAGCAATTCCCGTCCAGAAAAAGTTTACACCGAAACCAAGGGGGAAACTGATACTTCCGAAAGCACCGACAACAAAACCGACACCGATAAGCAGGGCAGTAATTACAATGTGAATAACTCCTATGGAGCGGCGTTCACCTTCCTGAACTTCCCATACGGATTTTCCATCATTTACAGAATCTGCCATTTGATCCTCCTGAACTGTTTTTCTCCTCAGATGTCAAACGTTGCATGCAAGAAATATTATAGACCCTGTCTGCGAATGACGGAAGAAAAAGTTTCATAGCAGAAGCCGGTAAGATGAGTAAAGGACACTTAAGAATTTCGTGATAAACTTACATCTGAGATCCATAAAAATATCGATTAACAACTTAAGTAGATTAGCCGGAAAAAGGAGCTGCATATGAAAAGATTCAACCGGTATACTCATATAAAAATCAGCGGTCGAAGACCGGGACCGGTTAAAATTATTCTGCCATTGCTTCTTTCACTGCTGATTATTTCCTGTGCAAGCGGGCCGGATCGTGAAGCAGGTGAGGCTTCTAAGAAAACCGAAGAGCCCGGGGTCTCCATCAGGGAGACTCTCCTCTATAATGAGGATTTTTCCGACAAGAGCAGCAACTGGCCTGAATACGACAACTCCAAGGTTTTCTCCACCATAGAAAACGGACAGCTTATTTTTGAGCACCGCCGGGAGAGCGGCCCCTGGTGCATATGGGATAATGCAGAACTTCCCGAATCGGGAACCACTATTATCGAAGCGGAAATTACCAAGTTAAGCGGCCAGGAAAATGGAGTCTATGGACTCTCCTGGGGATTCGGCGAAAACAGTGAAGGCTTCACCTTTCTTATCAGCGCCAACGGTTATTACTCCCATGGAACATGGCTGAACGGATCTCCCCAGAAAGGGAGTGAGTGGATACAGAACAGCTATATAAACCGCGACGATGCAGCAAATCTCATAGCGGTAAAGCAGCGGGGCGATGTACTGGAACTCTTTATTAACCGTCACTATATCGGGGAGATCCCTTTTTCCGGCATCACCGGCGGCAATACCGGCATCCAGCTTCTGGGCAATCTTAAGGTCGCCGTCAACAGACTTACCGTTACCGCAGCAGAGGAATCGATAACAGCTGCCGATGAGACAGATTATGCCGTTGCCCCCGGGCCGGATCAGATGACAGACTATACCCTCGAGCTGCATCCCGTTAATGACCACGAATACCTTTTTGACGAACACTATCTTGCGGACCGATTCTATGCACTGGGCACAATCCTTCGTGACAATGGCAGCAGCCAACAAGCAGCAAGGCGATTTCTTCAGGCGATAAAAATGGAGGACAAGGCACAAGACCCCCGCAAAGAGTGGACAGGATCAACCGCCAACAGAGCCGGCCTCACATTTGCAGCCCTGAAGGATTACGAAAGTGCCCTTCCCCTCTACCGCAGGGCTTTGGCAATCGGAAAAGAGCTGAGTGACCCGAAGGCGGTCTGTTACAGGGCTCACAATGCAGGAGTAGCCCTGCGGGACCTCGGCTCAATCGATGAGGCGCTGGACCTTTTTACAGAATCACGGGATGCAGCCCGGGTGATAAATTCCGAAAAAGATGAAGCCATCGAACTCCATTACATGGCTCAATGCTGTATGGATCTGGTCCGGGCGGAGGAGGCCGAAACTCACCTTAACAGTGCCCTTGCAATTTTCCGCCGGCTTGAAGATTCCGGCAGGGCAGCTGCGGTTCTGAACGACCTTGGAAAAGCCCGGATCCTCCTTACCAGATACAGCGAAGCGGAAGAACCGCTTCAGGAGGCCCTGGCCATCAACCGGGAGCTTGACCGGAAAGGAAGCCAGGCATGGGACCTGAGCCTTCTCGCAGATATCCGCACGGCCAGCGGTGACGAAGCATCCGCCCGGGAGCTGCTGAAGGAAGCTGTAGATCTCGCAGAACGCGGCGGCCAGTGGTATGACCATGTGGAACACTACAAAAAGCTTTTGAAAATCGACAGAAAAAGCGCCTCCTCCGATACAGTTGCCCACGACCTGAAGGGAATAGGCTGGGTCCTGCTGGATAATGACCAGTACAATGAAGCCCTCCCCTATTACGAGGAGGCCCTGCCCATGTTCAGGGATGGAAAAAATCAGAGTGAACTGGCAAATATTCTTGCCAATCTTGCGGCAATAAGATCATGGAAGGGTGAAGACCTGAAAGCCATAGAACATTACCGGGAAGGCATTGCCATTATGGAAGGCCTTGAAAGCAAAGATGCCCTGGCTATCAGCTACCGGAACATGGGGGACTGCTTCAGGGTGCTGAACCGCACCAACGAAGCCATGGCTGCATACCAGAAGGCCCTTGCTCTCGATGAAGAGCTGGAAAACCAGGGAAGGTTAGCCTGGGACATACAGAATATAGGAACCCTTTTGTGGGCCCGGGGCAAATATGAAGAAGCGGTAGAAAAATACCGGCACGCCCTGCAACTGAACAGGGATCTGGAGAGGAACGAAGACATCCTGGAAATGCTGACCCGTCTGGGAAGGCTCTACTCGGATATGGGTCTTTCTTCAACTGCCCTTGATTTTCACAGGGAGGCGCTGGTTCTGGCGCAGCAGATTTCCGATGAGTCGGAGATAGCCGGTGTTATGGCCGATCTGGGTTCCGCCTATAGAAACGCGGGAAAATACGACACCGCCATGGACTATTTCCACAAGGCCCTCGCCATGGCGGAAGCAGCGGGAGATGAACAATCCGTAAGCGATACCTTGTCCAGCATAGGTATTGTCTACCAGAAATGGGGCAAATACGACAAAGCCCTGGAATACCATTTCCGGGCACTGGAAATAGACAAAACACGCAACAGCCCCGGAAATATCGCCATGGACTATAACAATTTAGGGGTAGTTTACAGCTCCCTGAATGATGAGAAGAAAGCTGTAGACTACTTCACCCTTGCTCTTGAACAGATGGAGAGGAGGGGAAAACAGCACGACCTCCCGCTCTTTTTAAACAATCTCGGATACTGGATGGCCCAGAAAGGAAAACTGGAGACAGCAGAAGAATTCTTCAGAAAATCCCTGACTATCTGCAAGGAGACAGGGATCCGGGACCAGGAAGCTTTTGCACTGGGTCTGCTTGGTCTGGTGGAAGAAAAAAGAGATAATAATGCCGAAGCTCTGGAATATCACATTGCAGCGCTGAAAATAAACAGAGAAATCGGTGCCCTGCCGGATGAAGCTGCAGTGCTCAACAACATTGGCGTCTGCTATTTCAGAATCAGCAAACTGGATGCCGCCCTTAAGTCCTTCAGGCAAAGTCTTGAGATAAAAGATAAACTGCGCATCACAGCCAAAGGCACTCTCCGCAGGGATTACCTCTCTTCCACAATGAATACCTATCAATGGCTGACCGCCGCACTTGTCCGTACCGGGGATTTTGCAGCAGCTTTTGACTCAATAGAGAATTCTGCAGCCCTTTACTTAAGGGAACAGATTGGTGCGGAAGAGGACAGAAGGGCTGCGGATTTTTCAGGTATCGATCAGCTCCGCAAGACCCTGGACAACTCTACCGTGGTAATTTCATTTGCAAATACCGGATGGAAAAACAGCGTCCGCATAGCTGCTGATAACCGCAATATCAGCGGAGCAAGAACCAACAGCAGTGATTTCATCTCACAGGTCAACGCCCTTCATCAAAATGAAATCGCTGCACTCTACGACAGCCTGCGAGGGGTGAAAGTCAGCCATGAGCAACAAGAAGAGAGTTCGGATAATTCATCCCTGGAGGATCTGGAAAAAATTGTCACTTACTACCGCAAGCTGCTCACCTCTCCCGGTGAATCAGCGGAGCAGAAAAGAAAGAGAGAGTTTATCGCCTCCCGGCTTTATACATTCCTGTTCGGCGACATAGAGCAGCAGATTGCAGATAAAGACAATCTGATTATCCGGCCCGACGGCATCCTTGCCTTTCTTCCCTTTGAAACCCTGATCATGCCCGACGGACATTACATGGCAGAGAAATACACCATCCGCTACACCCAGAGCTTCGCGCTCTCGGAGTTGACATCCTCACGGATTTATCCGGATTCGAGAAAGCCGCTGATTGCTTTCGGCGGTGCAGTGTATGAGAACAGTGGAACCGGAGAGTCTGCAATCGGCAGCAGCGGAGAACTGTCGGGCTTCATATCGGGAACTCTCGATACAATTGCACGGGGAGAGAGTACCCGGGGAGCCTTTGATCACCTGGGACTGTCGCAATGGCAGAACCTGCCGGGAAGCCTCAAGGAAGTTCAGCAGATTGGAAAGATCATACCCGGCTCGGTTACGGTAACCGGAAAAAAGGTGAGTGAGGCAACACTAAAATCAGATTCCGCCTCGGGTGAGCTGAAGCGGTACAGGAATCTCCACTTTGCCGTTCACGGCCTGGTTGTTCCCGAAGTTCCGGAACTCTCGGCCCTTGTTCTCTCTCTTGCTGCCCCGGACAAAGACGGGAAAGAAAATGGCGAAGACGGATATCTGACCATGAAGGAGATCTCGGAACTGAATCTTGAAGCGGACTTTGTGAATCTTTCTGCCTGTGAAACCGGCCTGGGAAAGATCTACGGAGGCGAAGGCGTGGTCGGTCTGACCCAGGCATTTCTTGTTGCCGGCGCCAACAGCCTCTCCGTATCCCTCTGGCAGGTTGCGGATGAATCTACCGTTCGCTTTATGAGCAGCATGTACAGCCGGGCAGCGGAAAACGGCGAAGACTGGGGAAGGGCTGCGGCGCAAACAAAGCGGGAGTTTATCCAAAACGGAGGAGCATATACTCACCCCTTTTACTGGGCGCCCTTTGTCTATTACGGAAAATAGCAGACCTTGATTAAACCGGACTCTTTTTAGAGCTGCCCTTATGTTTTATCCCTGAAAAAACAGGGTAATAATTACCGTAAACAGGCCTGCAAGGCCGATGGCAATTCCGCTTACCGCGCCCTGAATCTCACCCATCTCCACCGCCTTGGATGTACCCAGGGCATGACTGGAGGTTCCAATGGCAAGGCCGATGACCACCGGGTCTTTCAGCCGGAACAGCTTAACCAGCAGAGGAGAGAAAATCGCCCCTAAAAGACCGGTTAAAACCACGGCAATAATGGTTACCGGTACAATTCCGCCCAGGGATTGGGAAACCCCCATGGCTATAGGGGTGGTTACCGACTTGGGCAGAAGAGAGGCTGTCATCACATCGTCCAACTTGAACCAGCGGCAGAGAAAATAGATGCTGACCACGGAAAAGAGGGAGCCCGTAAAGGTACCGATAAGAATGGGCAGCAGATTCTTTTTTAAAAGCTTCATCTGACTGTAGATGGAAATTGCCAGGGCCGCCGTTGCGGGCCCCAGAAAGAGGGTAATCATATCTCCCCCTTTATAGAAACTTTTCAGGGGAATATTCAGCCCGAGGATAACTGCAATGGTTAGAACTATGGCAATAAGCAGGGGATTCACCAGCGGGGAGCGTAACCGGGAATGGATCCACAAACCCACCATATAGGTAACAATGCAGAGGGTTATTGAAAAGAAGGGAGAGCTGTATATTTCCTGCATCTTCAGCTCCCCTGCCTGTTCATAAGGCGCATAACACCTTTGACCACCAGCCCGGTTATTAGGAAATTACCGACAAACGTAACTACGCAGATAAATAAAACCGGCAGCAGCACCGACTTGATCGCACTGTAGCTGGAAAGGATTCCCACACCGGCGGGAATAAAAAAGAAGGCCATATTCTTCAGCAGAAAATCAGCCTTCTCCTGAATATGATCCGGCCGCAAAATGCGGAAGTATAAGAAAAGAAAAGCTATAACCATGGCCAGAACACTGGCGGGAAAGGGAACCGGAAGCAGGGCTGAAATTATTTCTCCCAGAAGACAGATGGAAAAGAATATACCGATTTGCTGAATTATCTTCATTATTATCTTTGCGTTAATTTCAACCGGCTGCTTTTGTCGAATCAACAAGCAGGCCATTTGTGTATTTATGTATCAAACTGGAAATCAATGTCTGGTACGGCAATCCTTCCTGAATTGCTTTTCTCTGTATGGACTGGAGATCATGTTCCGACAGACGGATATTTACCCTTTTATTTTTTTTCAGTGTACTGGCAGCAATTTCTGATAATCGTTCCTTCTCGGAGTCGCTTATACCCAGGGATGTCAGTTTTCCCGCCTCATAGTCCGCTTGTATTTCTTTTTCATATTCGTTGAGGTCCATGCCTATCCTCCTAAATATTCTTTCTTCGCCTTTCTGCTTGGAATAATTGTTTTCAGAAAAATTTCTTCTTTACTCTCTACATACGGAACCAGATAGATATAATCATTGATCACAACAACATATATTCTCTGAATCTGATACTTTTCATGATTAGGATGTTCGACCTCATCAAGTATTCCACCATGCTGAATACAAAACACAACTTCCTCGAAAGAGATACCTCTGTCCTTAATCAGGAGGATATTCTTTTCATCATTCCAGTTGAAGTTCTTATCCACGTACAGAAGTATAAACCTGTGTGTGCCTTTTGGAAACAGGCATACTCCAGAATTTTATCTTACCAGTAATTTTCAAGCCTCTCACATGGTTTTTACTGGAAAATGAAGGGGTTTAATTGGAGACAATCTTTATTTAAAATCAAGCATCAGCGAACCGTCCCATTCCCGGGGAGGATCCTGCTGAAAATCGATGCAGCGGGAAAGAAACATATCCGCCAGGTAATCCCCCTCTATAAGCTCAAGCACCCGGGTGAAATAATCCGCCGCGGATTCCCAGTTGCCCAGCTTGTACTGCTTAATGCCCTTCTCGTAAGCCTCTCCCGCCTCACCATCGCCGGGATCCTCCATGGTTACCGGCGAAAGCAGCCGGGTGGCGAGGGCCTTACCCTTCACCTTCACCTGATCAACTTCCCTTAAACTGATGCTGTCATCCAGCTTCCGGGAGAGTTCATCGGAGAGAAGAATCTTGCGGTGATAATGCTTGGTCAGCCCTTCAAGACGGGCTGCGATATTTACCGTGTCGCCGATGGCGGTATAATCAAACTTCTCAGAGGAGCCGATGTTGCCGACAATTGCATCGCCTTCGTGGAGTCCGATGCCCAGGTCGTAACCGATCTCAGGCAGAACCAGCCCCTCCACGGCAACCCTGCTTCGGGCTTCTATCATCTTCAGGGCTGCCCGCACCGCCCGCTGGGCATTGTCTTCATAGCTTATGGGAGCTCCGAAGATGGCAAAAATTGCATCCCCGATAAACTTGTCAATGGAGCCGCCCTCCTCCTTGATGATATCAACCATAATAGTAAAGTGGCTGTTCAGAAAGGCCACTACCTTTTCGGGAGGATTGTTTTCGCTGATGGTGGTAAAACTGCGGATATCGGAAAAGAGTACGACAATTTTGCGTTTCTCTCCCACAAGAAGCGCATCATCACTCTGCTTTTCCACTAAATCGTTGATAATCTCCCGGGGAACAAACTTGCCGAATACGTTGCGGATGTTTTCCTCCATCTGACGGGTCTGGTTGAACAACAGGGAGTTTTCTACAATAATCCCCGACCCTTGAGCAAAGACATCGATATCGGCACTGATACGATCGGAAAAATAGTTATTAATAAAGCTCCCGATATGCAGGGTACCTATAACTTCATCCCCTTTCCCGATAAGAGGAAAGCAGACGTAGGAACTGAGGTGCTTACTGTCAATCCTGATTTTCTCGAAGTCTTCTGCAAGCTCTTCTGTTACCAGTTCTGTCTTAAGATCGTCAAAACTGAGACGGGCAAAGTGATCCGCAAAATCGGGGAAGCAGATTTCCAGAAAAGCATCGATATCGGATTTAACCACCGCGGTGGAAGGCCGGATATAGGCATCCGGATTTTTTCCATTCTTCAGCATAATAATCCCGATATCCGCTTCACACACTTTTGGCAGCAGATCGAGTATTCTTCCGCATGTCCCTTTTAATGAATCGATGGCCCGGCCGATATCCCCCAGCATATTTAGAATGGTGGAACGGAAAAGATCGTTATCAAAAACCGATCCGATTATTTCGAATATCCGTTCCCGGTTCATCCCGGCACCGTCTTCTTCTATACATGCCCTGTCCAGGGGAGAATGATCAATCAGTTCGCTTACCCGGGAAACTATCAGGTCAAGGTTATCAAAGTCCTTGTTAACAAAGGCATCAGCCCCGGAAGAGAAGGCCCAGTATTTGTCTTTGTCCTCGGAAAGACTGGTATGCATGATAATGGGAATATCCCGAACACCCCGCCGCCTTTTAAGCAGCCTGCTTGCCTGATAACCCTGCATCAGGGGCATTTCAACATCCATAATAATCAGGTCGGGAATAATTCTGTACACTCCGAGAACACCATCCACACCGTTGCTCTCCCGCTCCACCGTAAAGCCTGCGGATTCCAGAGCCTGAGATAAGACTCCCGCAACCAGATCAGAGTCATCAATTATCAGAACTGTTCCTTCGTTTTTCATAGTCCTACCCCCGGTTACCGCTTACCCGATAAGTTCCTTGACTTCTTTAAGAAGATTTCCTCTGTCGAAATCAGACTTGATAATAAAGCGGTCCGCTCCGGCTTCCCGGAAGCGACTTTGTCCCGCCTGGTTTTCGTCGGATGAAATAACGATCACCGGAGTTGTCGCATAGCGTTCATCCTTGCGAAGATTTTCCAGGAAGGTCAGCCCGTCCATCCGGGGCATATGAATATCTGTGATAATCAGACTGAAGCGCTGCTCCTTCAGTTTTTCCAGGCCGTCGATTCCATCCACAGCGGTAAATACATCGTAGTGTTCCAGTTCGAGTATTGATTTTTCAATTTCACGGGTGGAAAAGGAGTCGTCCACCACCAGCACTTTTTTATACTCCCTGGTGCCGGAAGAGAACCGCCTGCGGGTATCGATTCCCCGGATTCTCTTAAAGCGTGTAATGATCTCCGGAATAAAAAGAATGTTGATTATGTTGTAGTTTTCATCGAAAACAATCCCCTGGATTGATTTAAGGGAGGCCAGGTTTTTCGGCACAGGCTTGTAGATCAGCGAGTTGTACTGAATAACCGCATCCACCACAATACCGACAACCTCACCCATACTCTCCACAATGACCACAAATGATTTATTCTTTGGAGCCTGATCAGACTCATGTCCCTCTATAATTGACGAGAGGGGATACAGGGGCACAATAAGATCCCGCAGCTTGTAGCCTTTTCTGTTCAGAAGATCCAGCTCTTCACCGGAATGAACGATAACAATCTCACGAACAAAGGCCGCAGGAATGAGGAATTTCTCTCCCGCAGATTTAATGAAAAAGCCGTTAACCGTGGCAAGGGAAAGAGGCAGCGAAAGCTTAAACTCCGTACCCTCTCCCTTTTTGCTGGAGAGAGAGATCTTGCCCTTCATCTTTTCAATATTGTAACGGACAATATCGAGACCGACACCCCGGCCTGAAAGATCGGTAATTTCGTCCTTGGTAGAGAAGCCTGACCGGAAAAGATAGGAGTTTAAAGCAGTATCATCCATCTCCTCTATCTCTTCCCGCCGAAGAGGTTCCATTTCCATAGCCCTGCGGCGGATCTTCTCGTAATCAAGGCCCCGGCCGTCATCCCGGATGCGGATCACAATGTTACCCCCCTCAGAGGAGCAGGCAATTTCCAGCCTGCCTTCCGCTTCTTTTCCGGCAGCCTTCCGCTCTTCGGGAGTTTCGATACCGTGATCAACCGAGTTGCGCACAATATGAATCACCGGGTCATGGAGCCGTTCGAGTATAAACTTATCCAGCTTGAGTTCTGTTCCCCTGGTTGAGTAGGATATCTCCTTGCCGGTTATAATAGCCGTCTCTTCAACCATCTTCCCCAGACTTCCCAGAATAAGCTCCAGGGGAAGCATACGAAGTGAAAGAATCTCCTCCTGAAGATCGAAGATGTTCCGTTCGATCTGGGGAAGCTCCTCCTGAAAGCTCTTTTTCAGAACCTGCAGATTCTCCATCAGGCTTGTCATCTCTTCCGAAAAGAGTGAGCTGCCTTTGTGCCCCGCACCGGAGCTGCCGAGGGTCTGAAGACTTCGCTCCATGCCGGCAAGAACTTCGTTTTCCTTGCGCAGCTGAAACTGACGAATTATAAGGTTGTTCAGCAGTTTGACGATCTTGTCTATTCTGCTTACCTGTATCCGGATTGTGTCGTACTCCCCCTCCCCCTCATCAGATGACGAAGGCAGGGGCCGACGGGAAGGTGCAGCCTCTTCCGGCTCGCTGCCTCCACTGCCGCCTGTTTCCTCCGGGGGAGGGACCGCGGAAAACACCTCTTTCTTACCATACTCGCTGCGCAGGGCCTGAACGTCGTAGGGCTCCCCGGCATAGGCATAGTCGTAGGCATTCAACAGGGAATGGATTTCCAGGGTATCATCTCCGGAAACACGAATTACCTCCGCCGCATTGCGGATTGTATCTGTGGTAATAAAAACCAGTTGAATAAGTTCGGTGGAAACAGGGTAGCGTTCTTCCTTAACCCCCTTGAATACATTCTCAATACCATGGGCAATTTTTTCCACAGTGGAAAATTTCAGCATCCGGGAGGAGCCTTTAATGGTATGCAGGGACCGTAACAGCCTGGTGAGTTCTTCATCATTTTCCGGATCTTTTTTAAGTACCAGGATTCCCGAGTCTACAACAGAGAGATTGTCCGCCAGCTCTTCCAGATAGTTTGCAATAAAGGCTTCTCTGTTTATTGCCATTATATGCTCCTTTTAGATCCCAATCGGTTAATCCAGCCTTCACAGATTCCGGCAAAATACTGGCTATCAAACCCTTCCAGTAAAAAATTATAGCTGCCGTCGCCCCGCTCCCGGTACTTTTTCACCAGACGCAGAACTGCTGCAAACTCCCGGGAAGCTCTCTTCGGATCTTCCTGCCGCAGCAGCATGGCATGTTGAAAAAGGGCGGGCCAGAAGTCGGCATTCCCTGCTGATGATGCGCTGAACAGGTGCAAAGCTTCCTTACTGTTATCCTGCCGCTGCGCAGAAACACCGAGGAGGTACGTGCTTATTTCATTGGGACCAGTCAGGCTCTCCAGTTTCTCAAGCGCGGCTTCTCCACGTTCAAAATCTCCGCTGTTCAGCAGTTCAACCGCGTGCAAAAGCACCACCGCAGCCTCTGCTAAAGCATCCCCGGCAGGATCAACGGAAACAGCACGGCCCTCAGCGGCTGAAGTTTCTCCAATCCGCTTGAGTATTTCCATAATCCTGAGGGGTACCGGTTCCGGCTGCTTCTGCTTTGGGGAAGGAAGAACAATTTCCGGCTGATCTGTTTTCAGTCCATTCCCGCTATGCTGCTTTATGTGGACAACACCCGTCTTTTTCTGAAAGTAGTAACACCCCTTACTGAGCTTCAATTCCATATCCGGATGCTTTAAAAGGGGAATCTCCGTGGAGCTCAGAAAGAGGAATCCTCCTTCTACAAGAAGCGCTGCAATCCGGGCCAAAATCTCCAGGCGCCGCTCGAAGCTTACATAGATAAGCATATTCCTTAAGAAAACCACATGCAGGTCCCGGGGAACGCCGGCATACTCGCTGTCTGAAAGGTTTATCCAGCAGGAATTAACCGAGTCGAGAAGAGAAGGGGAAATCTGAACCCGGGTTCCCTGTTCATCAGCATAGGGAGTCAACAGTTGATGATACTTTTCTCCATCATGACGAAAGGAACTTTTACGGTAAACCCCGGAGTGGAGCCGTTCAACAGCAGAGCGGTTTATATCCGTGGCAAGAACAGTACAATCCTTACTCCCCCAGAACTGCCTGGCCAGCACAGCCAGTGAGATTGCCTCCTCCCCGGTAGAACAGGCGGCACTCCACATTCCCGGCCGCTTAACTCCCTGCTGCTTGAGAGCAGGAAATATCTCTTTTTCCAGTACATCGAAGTGGCGTTCTTCCCGAAAAAAGTAGGTTTCATTGATGGTAATTGCATCCAGAAAGGCATGCCGTTCATCCGGTGCCGAATCCAGCAGCTCAAGGTATTTATTAAGAGAAACACCAAGCAGCGTGACCCGCTCTTCCAGGAATGATTCCACCTGGCGGTATCCGGTTTCCGGCATATGAATACCGGTCCTCGATTCGATGAAGGAGAGAGTTTTCTCTGTAAGCAGATGCCCGGCGTGTGTCATGGATTCTGACTGACCCCTAAAAGAGTACAGATCCGCCCGGCCATCATGGAAATACTCTGAATTTCAGAGGCACCACCGAGCTCAGCAGCTGCCCGGGGCATGCCGTAGATAGCACTGCTCTCTTTATCCTGGACCAGAGTGTAGCCGCCGGCATCGATAATCTTCTTACACCCGGAAGCTCCATCCCGGCCCATACCGGTAAGAAGAACCCCGAGGAGCCGGTGCTTATAATATTCTGCAGCGGTGGTAAACAACACATCCACTGCGGGTTTCTGGTTTTCCACCCGGGGCGTATCTTCAAGCTGGATAATACCGGACCTTACGGCGAGGTGAATATCCACAGGAGAAACCAGCACCTCCCCGGGGGTAAAGCGGTCATTGTTTTCCGCCAGCCGCACCTTCAATCTGGAACTATCGTCGAGCCAGGCTGCGTAGCCGCGGTCAAAACCGGTCTCCAGATGCTGAACAAGAGCTATCCCCACAGGAAACCCTTCCGGCAATGAAGAAAGAAGCTTACGCACCGCCTGGGGACCGCCGGTTGATGCCCCTATTACCAGCGCTTCCACTTCCGGAAGCACCGCATCCGCCCCCGGCTGGTCCTCATAGCCGCGGGAGGGATACGCTTTTATATGATTTTTCCGGGCGGACCTGACCTTCTCTTTTAAAGACTGAATAAACTCAACTGACCCGATAGCATCCATATCGGGTTTTGGAATAATATCAATCGCTCCTGCAGCCACTGCATCAAAACTGCTGGCGGCATTTACGGCGCTGGAAAATATAATGACCGGAACCGGCTGCTCCTGCATAATCCTCGCCGTGGCGCTGATGCCGTCCATCACCGGCATTTCCAGGTCCATGATTACCGCATCCGGCCTCAGGCGGAGATTCTCTTCACAGCCGGAGAGTCCGTTGGAAGCCTCTCCTATTACCGATATTTCCGGATCATCTGCAAAAACCTGTTTCAAAATACTGCGGACAAGGGCTGAATCATCCACTAAAAGCAGCCGCAGTTTTTCCTGTGTTCCCATTTTTACTCCACATTACTCCAACAGTCCGAAGGAAAGAATTTCTATATCAACGAAATAATAAATCTCTGAATCTTCTGTAAATCTGCAGCCGTAAACCCCTTTCCGGCGCAGCAGCTCTTTAAGCCCCTTCGGAACAAGTTTTACCTGAGACAGGGGCAGACTTTTAATCTCTGCCTGACTGCCGATACGGTAGGCAACGGTAGTCAGGTTTGCTTCCGGCGCTTTAATCGTTACCATTTCCTGAAAGCGCTGCCTGGCCCTGTCAGAAAAAGAGGAAACATCCGCAACCAGGGCAATGGACAGTCCCTCATCCTCTTCAAGATGAAACAGCTCACCCAGTCTGCGGTTAAGATCATAGACCAGCACCTGTTCATCCCGGAAATCTATGGTACCGAAACAGTATTGGTGAGCCTCCTGATCAACAGCGGGTTCCAGCGGCTTCAGATCCTGCAGATACAGACTGGCATGGAACTGCTCCCGGTTTATAAGAAATCCGGCCGCTCCATGTTTAACCAGTAGAAAATCCTGAATGCTCTTCATAATGCCCTTATCCGGCGGCAACATCCCGGGCCAGCCGGTCCAGAACTTTTTCCACATCCACAATAAAGGTCTCTTTTCCTTCTGAAGTAATTGATCCCAGAAAATATCCCTCTTCACCGGTATCACTGGAGACAAGATGAATATCCTTTTCCGGTATTTTCACAATCTCAAGGATTTCGGTGATAATAACAGCAAGCTGATCAGAATCCCTGTTCAGAACCAGAAAGGTGGAACTTTCCAGGCGGACCTGATCGAAGAGGACATTCAGGTCAAGCACTGTATAGGGTTCCCCATGGCGGTTGAGAAATCCCCTCACATAGGGAGGAACAAAGGGAACAAAAAAGAGGGGATAGTCGAGAATTATCTCCCGAATATCCTCGGCATAAAAGGCATACTTTTTCTCATCCACCAGAAAAACCATAACCTTTACGGTTTTATCTTCAACAAGCTGCTGCTTGTTTTCTCCGGAAGATGAAGCCTCTTCAATCTGGTCCAGCAGTTCATCATTATTCATCTTCACCAACCTGATATCCGGAGACCATATCATTCAGACCTTCGGCCATTTCCTTAAGCTTTACCGATGAGGTAGTTGTTGATTTTATGGACACCACAAAATTGTCTATTCCCTCGGAAATCTGTTTAAGCGTCTGAAGAATCTGCTCAAAGGCCCCGACCTGCTGATTTATCGAAGAAGCAATCTGTTCTGCGGACTCTGCTGAAATTTCCGCGGAGCTCAGGACATCCTCAAATATTTTGCGTATTTCTCCGGACAGCTCGCCCCCTTTGCGAATATGCTCAGTCCCCTCTTCGGAGGCAATAATCAGGTTATCCGATGAGTGCTGAATCTCGTTGATTTTGGTTTTTATCTCATTGGTGGAAGTCATGGTGCTGTCCGCGAGACGACGAATTTCAGTTGCGACAATCTGAAAATTCTTCCCCGCCTCTCCAGCCGCTGAAGCTTCCAGTTCTGCATTAAAGGCGATTATCTTGGTCTGGTCTGCAATTCCATTGATTATATTGACAATCTCCCAGATGTTTTCAATCCGTTCTCCCAGAGATCGGATTCCGGTAATGGTCTCCGAGTTGGAACCCTTTATCTCTTCCATTTTGTCCAGACTGGTCTGCACCGTATCAAATCCGGTCTGCACTACTGTTCTTGTCTGGTTGGAGATTTTCGCAACCTCCCTTACCCTGATGGCAATACTTTTGGAAAGGGAGTCGGAATCTTCCATGGTGGTAACGATCTCTTTTACCGCCGCCGCCTGCTGGTTGGATGTGGCGTTTATCTCCTGGTTTGACACGGACAAACTCTGGACAGAATCGAAAAGCTCAAAGGAGGTTGATTTTATCCGGGTGAGCATGTCTGCCATGGTATCCACCAGGGTGTTGAACTGTCCGGCAATAATGCCGATCTCATCAGCACCGATATCATCAATGCGACCGGTAAGATCACCACTGCCAACCTGACGGGTAAGCTCGTTGATCCTGTCCAGAGGTTTGAGAATTTTGTTCAGCATCAGAGCGATAAGAATATTGGTAACAATAAGGCCTGCAAAAACAAGGATCTGACTGATAATACGTATTCTGTTTATCAGTCCGTACATGTCATTTTCATAGACCTTGCTGACAATATAAATATCCAGATCCGGGTAATAACGGAAGGCAGCCAGAGCCCCTTTGCCCAGATCATCCCCGACCATTTCGTAATGGATCATGCCGTTCTTCTGTTCTATAAGCTCCCGGACAAAATAGCGTCCATCCGCAGACTGTTCATCCAGAAAATTTTCCCCTTTGAGGGTCGGATGAATAAGAATATTGCCTTTGCTGTCAATGACATAGGGATAACCGTGCTCGCCTATCTTTATACTGAGAATACGCTTCTCCAGTTCCTCAAGGTCAACCAGACTGGAAAACTCGCTTTTATAGGAGGATGCCCAGATAATCAGATTCCAGGGTTCGAAGTATGCCATACCGCCCGCCTTGGCCCGGGCTTCATCCTCTCCGACATTCTTCCACATATACTCGATGTAGCCTTCTTTCTTAATCATCGCCTCTTTCATAAAATCATTACCGCTGGCATCAGCACC
Source organism: Marispirochaeta sp. (assembly GCA_963676835.2). Taxonomy (GTDB): domain Bacteria; phylum Spirochaetota; class Spirochaetia; order JC444; family Marispirochaetaceae; genus Marispirochaeta. The sequence continues at coordinate 917,027 of CAXXFF010000002.1, read as the reverse complement.
TTCGGAGCGGGGATGAATAACCAGAACACCGTCACCGCTGACCCCGGCAAGGTAACCTGTTTCCCCGATTTTTCCAAAATCGGGATCGAGGATTATCCTGCGGGCATTGCTCCAGGCCTCAGCCTCGGTTATCTCGCCCTTTTCGTAGAGACTGTATTCGTAGGCAACCAGCCGTTTAACGGATTCCGCCATTCCTATAAGGTAATTCTGGGCGCTGGAATCCACATAACTGTCGGTGAGCTGATAGATAAGTTCGGTAGTATTATTGATCTGCCGGTGAAACTGTTTTTCAAAGCCCTCTGTCAGACTCATAAAAACACCGATACTGAGACCGGTAACGAAGATGATATATACTCCGGCAAAAATAAGCTGAATCCGTACCTTGATACTGGAGAGAATTCCTTTCATTGTCATTACGCACCCCCCTTTACCAGCTGACTCAGGGAATCCGCCATCTGACGCAGCTGCTCCGAAGAGGTACTGGTTGATTTTGTTGACTCTGCAAAGTACTCAATACCGTCGGCTATCTGCCGCAACGTGGCGAGTATCTGCTCAAAGGAAAGAACCTGCTGATTCACCGAGGATTCAATCTCATCGGCAGAGCAGGCCGATATATCTGCAAGACTCTTTATTTCACTGAAATCTTCATTCAGAGAGCTGGAAAGCTCCCGGCCGTGGCTTATTTTCCTGGTTCCATCCTCGGAAGCAGAGATAACTTCATCCGATGACTGCTGAATTTCCTGGATCTTTTTTCGTATTTCCGATGTAGATGATACGGTGCTGTCCGCCAGACGCCTGATCTCGGTAGCAACTATCTGAAAGTTTTTCCCCGCATCCCCTGCAGCGGAAGCCTCCAGCTCTGCATTGAAGGCGATTATTTTTGTCTGATTGGCAATGCCGTTGATGATATTTACAATGTCCCAGATACTGTCAATTTTTTCTCCCAGGGAACGTATCTCCTGAATTGTTTTTCCATTGGATTCACTGATCTCATCCATTTTACTCAGGCTCATGGTAATACGCTGCTTTCCCGACTCGACCGCCGAAGTTGTACTGCGGACCGTACCGGTAACTTCATGAATACTCGCGGCGATCATGCGCGCCAGCTGATCGGCGTCTTCCATGGTGGTAACAATCTCCTTAACCGCCGCGGCCTGTTCATTGGAAGTAGTGGAGATCTGAGCGGACGATGCAGAAAGCTCCTGAACCGAATCGGTGAGAACCAGGGCGGCATCTTCAACTTTGACAATAATCTGGTGAAGACTTTCGATAGCCCTGTTCATAAGATGACTTATATAGGCAAAATCATCGGATAGGTCGGTGGGAATCGGATCCGTCTCACTCCGGTCGGTATGAAGAAATTTCCCGAGAGAAGAGACAAGGATTTTAATCGGGCGGTACATCATAAAAATGGCAAGCCCAAAGGCTATCAGCAGGGTAACCGTGTTAACCGCAAGAACGCCAGCAACCCGTCCCACAAGCTGGTCCATGGCTACTCCGGAAATATGGGCAGAGTAAAAAGTAAAGAAGATTGTCAGATTGGTAAGCACAATAGGTACAATAAGAAAGAGAAGACTTCTCTTTATAACTCCAAGACCGAAAATCCTTCGTTTTTCTATAAACTCCTCACTTAGCAGTCCCCGGGAAACAATCGTTTGTCCAGGCGCTCTAACCAGGGCTGCTGCTGCCATGTAGACCGTAATGGACGCAAGATATGCCCCGTAGGCGGAAAAGATAATAGCCATGAGGAACTTGATGAACTCCACCTTCAGGAAAAACAGCATATAGAAAGCAACAACAACCGCGCCTCCGCCAATACGGGTAAAAAGCATTATCCCGTGCTTCAGCGGAAGGTTCATGAGCAGAAGATAGAGTTTCTGCCCACGGGCGCTTGAGATCTCACCGCTGTTGAGCTCCTTGAGCAGAGGGCTAATGGGTTTGATAAGCATATAGTTGGTGGGCATGGCAATTCCTCCCACCACAAGCAACGCAATAATTATAAGAAAGTGAAGGGTCTTCTCCACCTGCATGGGTGTAAGGTCCAGAAGCAGCAGTACATAGGCTGCTGCCGCGGGGACCCCCAATCCGAGGCCAATTGATTCGGTCTGAAAAAACCGGAAAACAAAGTTGCCTTTTTCTTGCTTTCTATTCGCTGCAGTTTTCATCTATTCTCCCGTAGGAATGTCTGTATCGAGAAAAATATTCTGATCGTTTTTAAGAAAAATACGGCGGGTCCCGTCGGAGAATCCCAGCCGGCCGACAAGGGTATCGATAATATCAAGCGCATCACTGTCGGTGTTGAATAATTCACAGCCGCAGATCCAGCTGCCAGGCCGGGCGTCCCTTCGGCACCAGCGGACACGAAAGGTAAGATCAAGCCGGGTCATAGAGAAATCCATCTGTTTGGGCAGATTGATCCCCGCGGATATTGCAAGACCGGGATCGAAAGGGATGGTTGAGAGGAGCAGGAATCCTGAACGGTTGAGGTCACCGATTCTTCCCAGGGAGGATCCTGTATCAGAATCGACAACTTCCAGATAGACAAGCAGATGCCGCCTGACAAGAGACCGCTTATCCGAGTCGTGAGTACTATCCATAATGAAAATTATTATTTACAGAAAGCAGGAATGCAAATCGCAGGATACGACCTTATGTCTCCAGGGGTGCTACAAAGTATGCAAGCTCATCAAAATCGGTAACGCCCTGTTCAAGGTGATCCAGAAGATCCCCGGCATCAAAGAACAGAGTTGGCTCATCGGAAAATAGACGGATCATATCCAGAGCCGGAGCAGTACCGGACTCTTTATTACAGTCAGAGAAAAGTTGACTTATCAGGGAAAGCTGCCATTCCAAAAGGGTATCTTCCCCGGCATGAAAGCCTGTAAAACGGCGGAAGACCTCCGAAGGGGAAAGCTCAAGATACTCAGTGATCAGATTGAACCACGGTACAGCCTTACCCTGATTATAGAAGGCATCAAACAGGGCGGCAAAGTCAGTCAGAAAAGCCATCTCCCCTTCGGAAAAACCCGGAGCAGTAATAAGGGTATAGGGATTGTGCTTCATGGCTTTAAGGCCCAGTGAAGCCGCCCGTTCATGAAGATCCGTTCCGGGAAGCACGGAAAGAGGAAAAATATCCAGATGGTTGGGAAGCAGTGCCATGGCGCCGTCAAAGCTCTCGAAAAACCCCGACGGACTGTCTCCGGGGAGCCCGTATATAAGATCAAAGCCGAAGATAATACCGTACTCATTCAGAAGCTCTACATTCTCTACAAAGCGGCGGGCATCCATATTGCGGTTAATCAGCCTGAGAACCTCGGGATGCACACTCTGTATGCCAATCTGAAGTGAACAGTTTATCCGGGAAAAAAGTTCAACCGTCTCTTCATCCAGCAGTTCCGCCCTGACTTCAATTACAAAATGAACATCCGGCGCCTTTTCTGCTATCAGCCTGAGAATATCTTTAGCCCGGGGGCGATTGAAATTGAAGGTGGGATCCAGCACAAAAACATGCTCTACCCCGGAGGATTGAAAGAGCTCCAGTTCGGCAGCGGCAGTCTCGGAGGAAAAGAAGCGAACCCCTTTTTCGCCCCGGGACTCGTAGCAAAAAGCGCAGTTGTAGGGACAGCCCCGGGAAAGCTCCCAGAGAAGATCGGGATAATCAGCAGAGTTAAGTATACCTGAGATATAAGGAGAAACGAGATTTTGCGGCGATGATACCACACCTCCGGACATGAGCCTTCCTGATGGTTTTTCTGCATCAGAAACCAGGGAGGAAACAATCTGAATAAAAGCCTCCTCGCCCTCTCCGGTCACTACCGTGTTAAAAACTTCCTGCTCTATCGTGGAGAGAAATCCGGCCTCCGGACCGCCGGCAATCAGCATAACACCGGGGATGGAGGCACGAAGACCTTCGGCCAGCTGAATTGCCAGGGAATGGTTCCAGACGTAGAGGGAGAACCCGACAAGCGCCGGCCTTTGCGCAACGATCCTCTGCAAAAGATCTTCCACGGTGTCATCTGTTGTGCCGGTTATCAGGGAAATATGAACGTCGGACAGCCCTTCCGCTGCAGCCCTTAGCCGCGCCGCAGCGTAAGGAACCTGCCAGCGGCTTTCCGGAATATTAAGAGTAAGCAGGGTTATGCGCATATAAGATGAAGATAGATAAATACAGTGAAAAAATCTATACGGCTATGTGATTCCTGCAGAGCCCAGAATAGCCTCTAACGCATCGTTCATCAGCACCGGCTGATCACCAATCTTCAGACGCCTGCAGAGTTCGCTGATATAAGGCTGCTTTATCATTGCCGTTTCCATGGCCTCGAAGTCCCAGAAGATCGAACGGGGAGAACCGGTTCGTACAATCTGTTTGTTTGCCATAACAACTACCCGTGAGAAATTCTTCGCCACAAACTCCATATCGTGGGAAATGGTTATAAGGGTTTTTCCTTTTGCCTTAAGCTTATGCAGAATAGCCTCAAGCTGCCGGTTACCCACAATATCCTGACCCGCGGTGGGCTCATCGAAAACCATTACCGGGGAATCCATGGCGATAATCGCGGCTATAGTAACAAACTTCCTGGTGGAAAAGGGTAGATCGTAGGGATTTTCATCCTTCTTATCCAGCATGCCGGTAATTTCCAGGGCCTCCAGGACCATTCTTTCGGTCCACTCGGGTTCACGTCTCAGCTTTTTCGGGCCGAATGCAACCTCATCATAAATGGTGGAGTGAAAAATCTGATCATCGGGGTTCTGGAAAACATAGCCCACGAGCCTGCTCATCTGGGCAGTGGTATACTCCCGGGTATTCTGATCTGCGACAACAACATCTCCGGAAGAAGGAAGCAGCAGTCCGTTCAGCATTTTGACTGTAGTTGTTTTTCCCGCTCCATTCTGTCCGACGATGGCAATATTTTCACCCTGCTCAATTTCCAGGTTGATTGAATCCACCGCAAGATAGCCGTTGGGATAGGAAAAACTGGTATTGGAAAGCTTGATGTAGGACATTAAACAGCACCTCTCTGCTTGATTGCTTTGCCGATTACATCCTCAGCCTGCTGCTGTGTTATCGGTATGTAGTCAAGAGAAAGACCTCTCTTAACCAGTTCGTTGCCGAGCATGGCCACCTGCGGGATCTCAATATTCCTGTCCAGCAGCGAAATATCGGAGAGAATATCCTGAGTGGGTCCAGATGCAATCAATTCTCCGCCGTCGAGGACCAAGACTTCGTCAGCATACTCGGCAATAAGGTCCACCTTATGCTCGACCAGAATCACCGTTTTCTTATCGTCCTTCATATCGCTGATAATCCGGAATACACTTTCCGTACCTTCCGGGTCCAGCTGTGATGTAGGCTCATCAATAATAAAGATATCCGGCTCGAGTACGATAGCCGAAGCAAGGGCCATTCTCTGCTGCTGACCTCCGGAAAGCTCAAAGGGATTCTTTTCAGCCAGGTGAAAAATGTCCGTCAGCTTCATTACCCGGATTACCCGCTCTTCGATTTCATCCAGGTCAACACCGAAGTTCTCCAGACCGAAGGCTACTTCCTCAAAAACAGTTCCTTTAACACCGCTTATCTGGGTAAAAGGATTCTGGAAGACATAGCCGATCTTCAGTGCAAGCTCACCGGGGCCGTAGTCAACCGTCGGTTTTCCTTCCACGAGAACTTCGCCTTCAAGCTTGCCCTTGTAGAAATCCGGTGCGAATCCACGGATAAGTGAACACAGGGTTGTTTTTCCCGATCCGTTTGCTCCGACAACCCCGTAGAATTTTCCCCGCTCAATACTGATATTGAAGTCATTAATTGCAGGAGTTTTGCAGAGAGGATAACAGTATCTGACCCCTTTCAGTTCAATTACAGTATCCACAGAACAATCCTCCATGCTGCTATGGCGATAAACACAAGTAAAGCAAAAGCTATTGCAACACCTTCTCTTCCGGATTTTCTGATATCGAAGAGACGGGTCTTTTTTCCAACTACATCAAATCCCCGGCACTCAAGGGTAAGAACCCTCTCCTCGGTATTGGTAATGGCTCCAAGAACAAGCGGGATAAGAGCCGGAACAAAGGCCTTGAAGCGGACAATCATATTCCCTTCCGTTTCTACGCCTCTGGCCCGCTGGGCATTCATAATAACCTTTGATTTACTGCCCAGAATCTCAATCATCTGAAGGGTAGAGAGAAAGACAAAGGCTGCCTTATCGCTCATTCCGCTCTTTTCCATAGCCCGGGATAGTTCACGATGTTCGGTTGTTTGAAACATCCAGAGAATTATCCCCGCAAAGTTCAGAATAAGAAAACAGAGAAACATCCCGTGCTGCATACCGAAGGTATAAATCCTGATGAACTTGAACTGGTATAAAACCGCTTCTCCGGGAATAACAAAGGTCTGTACAAAAAAGATTGCCCCCGCCAGCCAGTAGACCGGCAGAAACAGTTTGATCAGCTTATTGGCAATCCCGCTGGCTATGAAAAGTACCGGTATACACAGGTAGAAAGCAGCCAGGTATACGGGAAAGCCGTGATAGGTAATTGATGCAAGGATCAATGTACTCAGACAATACAGCAGGACTATCCAGAGTTTTGCCGTTGGATACAGGGCAGCCAGAACATTCTTTTTGTTCAGCTGCAGACGATCTCTATACATATTTCACCGTCCCTGCAGTCCATCTACCTGGAACTCCTTTAATTGCCGTGTCCGAGTACATCAATATGCTCCTTACACCTACTACCGCAGAAGCTTAAGCCTCTTCAGGCACGGTTTTGATATAGTTTTCCCCGCAGGGGTACTTAACCAGTGTTCTGGCAGGAATTACCCGCACAACAAGCCAGGTTATAAAGAAGGCTATAGCCCGGTCTGTACAGGTAAATACAAGTTCTGTACTGAGAACCGCCTTCAGAACCTTTGTTCCGGAAGCCATCATTGTAGCAGCGATAAGAGAAGATCCTGATCCGGTAACACCACCGAAAACTATTACAACGATAGGAGTTGCAACAATAAGGGATGCAAGGGCCATGAGGATCATGGAGATTACCCATTTCCACCAGACACTGAACATGTTCTTCCGGGCAAGGTAACCTGTAACAAGGCCTACGGCAATGTTTACCGGAGCGAAGGCGATACTGACGGGGTTGGTAATTCCTGTCATAAGATTGGTAAGAAGTCCGCCTAGAGCACCGACCCAGGGGCCACAAAGCAGAGCAACCAGAACCGTACCGATTGTATCGAGATACAGCGGCAGCTTCAGTGCGTGAGCAATCTGCGAGCCGATAAAGTTGAGTGCGACTGCTATTGGTACAAGCAGAATCGACAGCATGGTGAAATCAGTCTTGATAGAATACTTCTTGGTGGTGGTATCCATTGTTAATCCTCTCCCTACAAGTGATATTTTTTGAAGATTCTGCAATGAAAGTACGGTATAACAAACAGGCTAAAAAGGTCAAATGGCCTTTTTCAAATCTTTTTTTCACTTTTATACTGTTGATACATGCTGAGGAACTTTCAGTTCTTCAAAAAAATAACGCATATTCTGGAGTATTGGGAAAAATGGACATAGAGCGAATGCACCACATAGGCTGCGCCAAAGGGGAAATCGGGGGCTATGTTATTCTCACCGGAGATCCCGGCAGAGTAGAACAGATCGCTGCACAACTCGAAAATCCTGTGCATATAGCCACAAAAAGAGAGTACGTTACCTATACCGGCATCATCGACGGCACCCGGGTTAGCGTTACCAGTACAGGAATCGGAGGACCTTCGGCATCGATTGCCATGGAAGAGCTGGTAATGCTCGGCGCCCATACCTTTATCCGTGTAGGAACAAGCGGTGCAATAGACAGCACCATAGACCCCGGCAGCCTCATAATTCCCACCGGAGCCATCCGCAAAGACGGTACGGGCAACGAGTATGTCCCCATTGAGTTTCCCGCTGTTGCCGACCATGGACTGGTCTCCGCCCTTATTGAATCTGCGGAGAAGTTGAAATACCCAAGCTTTACCGGCATTGTTGAGTGCAAGGACTCCTATTACGGACAGCATAATCCCGACCGGATGCCCACTGCACCAGAGCTGCTCTATAAATGGGAAGCCTGGAAACGGGCCGGCGCGTTAGCCTCGGAAATGGAATCTGCAACTTTGTTTATTGTTGCTTCTGTACTTCGGGTCCGCTGTGCAACAGTTCTTCTCCTGTGCCGGAACAAGGAACGGGAAATGCTGGAAAACAGCGGCATTATCCGGGTAACCGATACGGAACAGGCCATAAAAACAGCCATCGAAGCCTTTCGTATTGTTATCGGAAAAGAGACAAAATAGCCGGTTAATCCATCCTGATGTAGTAATCTCCTCCTGTTTTTGTTAAGATTAAATTAGAAGCGAGGTTGGAACACTCAGGATGGATTTAAAGGCAAAAGCTGCTTCACATATTCGCTGTAAATCAGTCGCTGTCTTTATCACAAATCTGATTGATACAATGCCCCCGGCCGTCGCCTCGGCAAGCCAGTTTGATTCAGCTGAAACCGATTCCTTTCTTATCTACTCCGGAGATCCCTGTGATACGGTAATTATTCTCCTGGAAGGAACAATACGCATAGAAAATGAGCTGCAGAACGGGATACTCTACACCATCGACAAGGTGGAACCTCCCCACTTTATCGGTGCCGCAGAATGCTTTGCCGAAATTCCCCTTTACCGGGGATCAATAGTGTGCGAAACCCGCTGCTATTTTATTTCAATTCCTGCGGATAAATTTATTCAGTGGATGAAAGCAAGCAATTCAGCGCTTTTCACCTTTACTACCAATTACGTCAAAACCATTATCCGGCAGGTATCAAAAGACCGGACCTTTCTCTTCTTTCCCGGAGAGATCCGTCTGGCATACCAGTTTATCCATTATTTTGAGACCCAATCGGTTAACGGGGTATGTACTCTGAAGATCCCCCGGCACCAGCTTGCCGATGAAACCCGCATAAGTGTCAAAACTGTTAACCGCTGTATCAATAAAATGAAGAAGAAAAATGTTATATCCCAGCATGGTCACTACATATCAATCAATCAAAAACAGTATGATTTACTCTCTTCAATGATAGAAGAAGCTGAATTATAGGTTAAATTTTTAAATCTTTTACATTTACGTATATTTTTTACAAGTATTATACTTAAAGGTATTTTTCATTTTCATTTTTGTAAAATATTTTTATAAATCAGGACACATGTCCTTTTGAATGCAATCCCAAATCCATAGTATCGGTTCCTGAATGAAGGTTAATGCCGGGAAGGCTACCTTTATGTATGCTTGGAGGAACCGGGTCCGTATGGAACATGTGATCAACCTTTCGGTAGTTAATTTCAGAGCAATCTGGGGTAACAGGGAAGTCAATCTGGAACGAATCTGCAGTTATGTGAAAGCTGCCGCCAGATCTGGTTCCGATATGATTATCCTTCCCGAACTGGCTCTGTCCGGCTACGATCCGGAACCGGAAGTTGAGTTCAACAGTAAAATGCATGTCCGGCTGGCAGAAACCGTACCGGGCGAATCAACTCTTGCGGTTTCAAAACTGGCAGCAGAATACGGCATCTACGTTGTTTTCGGCCTGCCCGAGCAGGATAAAAATAATCCCGCCACCGTGTACAACTCGGCAGCAATCTGTTCTCCCGACGGATCAATAAGCAGCTGCCGCAAGCTTCATCTCCCGGAGAACGAACCCACCTGGGCCACCAGAGGTGATTACCCGACTGTATTTGATACCCCCTGGGGACCGATGGGAATTGGGATCTGTTACGACTTTTATGCCTTCCCCGAAATAGTCCGCTGGGCATCGGCTAAAGGCTGCAGACTTTTTATAAACCCTACTGCCTGCTGCGCATCAGCAGTTCCAGGCAGAATGGTTCAGACCCAGCTGGAATCCCTGGTAATTACCAGCCCCATATACGTTGCTTCCGCCAATCTCACCGGATGGGACAGGGAGAATTACTTTATCGGCGGCAGCAGTATAGCAGGCCCCGCAGGCAACATCGGCGATGTGAAATACTTCGCCGGCTTCCCCTTTTACGCAGAAGGGAGCGATTCCCATGAGATGTACAGTGCATCCATCGATTTAAGCCTTTCGGAGCACAACACCTTTACCCACCTGTTCAAACATAATGAAAAAATCGGAGAGCCCGACTGGCGTCCGGATTTATACGTAAAAATGTACAAGGAAATCCTCTCCAGCCCGGAGTGGAAAAATCTCAGCACGAGGTCAGGTTATGAGCACAGTTAGCACAGAACCCATGAAAAAAGAGAAAGCACAAGACGACATTCACCTTAAAAATATTGAAATGAAGTACACAAACAATAATGGGGATGTAACAACCGCTCTCAACGGTGTAAGTCTTGATATTCTCAATGGCGAATTCATCAGCCTCCTCGGCCCTTCCGGCTGCGGCAAGACCACCATCCTGAGAATCATCGCAGATCTGCTGAAGCCGACCTCCGGGATTGTTACTATTTCCGGTAAAACTCCCCGGCAAATCCGACTGGAGCACCAGTATGGAATCGTATTCCAGAATCCCGTATTGTACGACTGGCGAACAGTAAAAAAGAATATCTGCCTGCCCCTGGAACTTCTCAAGTGGAAGAAACAGGAGCAGGAAGAGCGTGCCATGGAAATGCTTGATCTCGTGGGATTAAGCCATTGCGCCGATATGCATCCCTACCAGCTTTCCGGTGGAATGCAGCAGCGCGTCGGTATTGCCCGGGCACTGGCAATGGATCCTGAAATTCTTCTTATGGACGAACCTTTCTCCGCTCTGGACGAGTTTACCCGGGAACGGCTGAACGAGGACCTTCTGAAGATCTGGCAGAAGACAGGAAAGACAATCCTGTTCGTTACCCACAACATTCCCGAGTCAGTATTTCTTTCGGAAAAGGTATTTGTTCTCTCCGCTCACCCCGGACGTCTTTCTGCAGTAATTGATATTGATCTGCCCCGGCCGAGAACCGCTGAAATGCGGGATAGTCCCGAGTTTTACTCTCTTGTTGCAAAAATCCGTGACAGCTTTGAGGAGGGTGAGAATGGTCATTAATGCCCGCAGCCAGAAATGGCTGACCACCCTGGTGTGGATTGCAGCAATTATTCTGCTCTGGGAAGCCGGAGCCTGGCTGCTTCAGGATGTAATCCATGACACCATGGCAAAACAGAAACTTCCCTTTCTGCACACCGTGGTTGCCACATTCATCGCAAACCTCTGGTCTCTGCTTGATTCCGGACTGGTTACCGTGTCCAAGGCATTCTTCGGCTTTCTGATTGGCGGATGTTTCGGATTTCTGGTTGCAGTTTTCATGAGCTACAACCGGATCCTAGAGAAGGTAACTTTTCCCTACGTGATTATCTCCCAGATGATACCGATCCTCGGTCTGGCACCGATTATCTGGAGTATCGTACGCAGCCCCGATGCAGCCAGGGTTATTATTGCCGCCTTTATTACCTTCTTTCCTGTTACGGTGAACACCCTGAGCGGGCTTAAGAGCGTGGATAAAGATCAGATCGACCTGATGTACTCCTACGCTGCCACCAAGCCGGAAGTATTCACCAAGCTGATGCTGCCTTCGACCCTGCCCAACCTCTTTGTGGGTCTGAAAATCGCTGCCCCCCGTTCCATTACTGCAGCGATTCTGGTGGAAATGTTAGGTACCGACAAGGGCATCGGCGTAAAGATTCTCTACACCCTCTACTACGGTGCCAACGGAACCCATCTGTTCTGGGCATCGGTTATTATGGCAGCCCTTTTAGGGATGAGCTTTTTCGGCTTTGTTCTGCTGCTTGAGAAACTGCTGGTGCCATGGGAAAGCGCACTGTCCAAAAAAGAGGGAGGTAACTGATTATGAACAAGGTAGAAAAATTCTTCGATATTCTGTTGCCCGTACTCTTCGGCGTTCTCTTTTTCCTCTGGTGGGAAAAAGGCGGAGTACACCTGATGATGCACCTGCGGAAGTTCCAGCTACCCGTGCCGTCGGAAATCCTGACCACCTTTTTCGAGGAGTATGACGTTATTCTGCGGCACAGCCTCGTTACTGTTGCGGAAGCACTTATCGGTCTGGTGCTCGGTTCCAGTATGGGATTTATGATTGCAGTAATTGCTACCCTTTTCCCGGTGTGGGGAATCGGCGGTCTTACCCTTATTTCCGCATTCAATGCAATCCCCATCATCGCTCTGGCGCCGGTAATGAATAACTGGTTCGGCATGGGAATGGGTTCAAAAATAGCCATTGTAACCGTCTTTACCATGGCAGCCATGGCAATAAACGCCTACCGCGGATTCAATGTATTCAAGGCATTCTCCCTGGATCTTATGAAATCCTACGCAGCCACAAAGAAGGAGATCTTCTTTTACCTCAGGCTGCCCAATGCGGTTCCCAATATTCTTACCGCGCTGAAAATAAGTACAACATCAAGCATGATTGCGGCGATCTGTAGTGAGTTTTTCTCCTCCTTCGCCGGCATCGGCTTTGAACTGTCCACCGCCCTGAAACAGGCCCAGATGGCCCGGGCGTGGGCATATATCGGTACAGCGGCATTCTTCGGAATAACCATGTACACCCTAATAATTTTGGTTGAGCGCTATGCCATTAAGTGGCATGCATCACAAAGATAAATCATCAAGAGAGAGGATGACACTATGAGCAAGAAAATCATGTTTCTTCTGTTCGCCGCTGCTATGCTAATGGCAGCAACCACATCTGTTTTTGCCAATGGCTCCCAGGAAAGCGCCGACGGCCCCGTAGAAGTACGCCTGCAGCTGAAATGGCTGCCCCAGGCACAGTTCAACGGTTACTATGTAGCCCTTGAAAAAGGTTATTATGCTGAAGAAGGACTGGATGTAAAACTCCTTCCCGGCGGTCCCGACATTATCCCTGCAAACCAGGTTTCCGTTGGTGCAGCTGATTTCGGTATCATCAATATGTACGGTCTGCTTCCCTTCGTAGAAAAGGGCTTCCCCCTTGTATCTATTGCACAGACCTTCCAGCAGAGCTCTTTCCGCCTTGTTTCCTTCAAGAAGAACGGAATCGAAAGCGTTCCCGATCTCCAGGGCAAGACTATCGGTGCATGGCTCGGAAAAGCTGACTACCCCATCTATGCAATGCTCGAGAAATACGGCATGGACAAGGACAAGGACGTAGTTATGGCAAAACAGGACTACACCATGGACGGTCTTATCAGCGGCAAGCTCGATGTAGCTTCCGGTATGATCTACAACGAAATCATGGTACTGGTTGAGTCCGGTTACCCTGAGAGCGAACTGAACATCATCGATGTTAACAAGGAAGGAACCGGAATGCTCGAGGACTGCCTTGTGGTTAACTCCGAGTGGCTTGCGGAAAACAAGGAAACTGCAGTTAAGTTCCTCCGTGCTTCCATCAAGGGATGGGCCGATGCTTGTGCAGATCCCCTTGCAGCTGCCGACATCATCTGGAAAAGCCTCGACCAGGCCAGCACTACAAAAGAGCACCAGATCGGTATGTCTCAGAAGATTGCTACTGTAGTAAGCCCCGAAGGATTTGATCCTGCGAAAATCGGCTACTTCGATGCAGACAAGATTCAGAACACCGTAGATATTGCTGCAAAATACGGCATTATCTCCGAGAAACTTCCCCTGGATATGCTCTACACCACAGAGATCTGGGAAGAAGCTACAAAATAAGCCTCTCTGATACAGAGTTGTTTACACCGCCCGGTTTACGCCGGGCGGTTTTTTTAACCCTTAACATGCAAAAAGAGACCTTTTACAGTGCTTCGAATACACAAGAAGTACCCAATGCCTTCTTTAGGCTCGACAAATTATTACCCAACGCATAATATATTCCTATGGTTGCGTCAGATGTATATATAAACGAAATTCTTTCAAGTCTCTCTCCATTGAACCTTAAAAAGGTATTGCTTTTCGGATCATATGCAACCGGCAGCCAAAACGAAGATAGTGATATCGATCTTCTCGTTGTATTAGATGAAAACTATATCCCTGACAGTTATGATGACTGGCTTGAAATTAAAATGCAGGTTCGACGCTTACTGCGAGATATTAACAATAATGTGGGTATTGATCTTTTAGTTTATACAAGCCCCCAATATGAAATTATCCAGAAAAATATGAACTCATTCCAGAAAGAAATTCATGAAACTGGAAAAGTGCTTTATGAAAAAGCAAGCTGAAGAATGGCTAAAATATGCTTATATGGATTTGCTTACCATCAAGCAAATTATTGAAAAAGAAGAATTAACCGCTGCTGTTTCCTTTCATGCGCAACAATGTGTTGAAAAATCCTTAAAAGCACTTCTTGTACTTCATGATCAGAAAGTACCCCGAATTCATGATTTACGCAAATTGTATGCTATTGTTACAAATTTCGGTCGAGTATTAATCTTTTCTACTGAAATAATCGATCAACTTAATCAAGTATACATCGATACACGATACCCTGGAGATTTTGGCTTACTACCATCGGGATTGCCCTCACATAATAAAGCTGAAGAATTTATGCGAGAAGCAGAGGCGATTTATGCTCAAGTAGCAAAAATGATACTTACAGAAAAGAATTGAATCAGTAGCTACATAAACGGACAGCTTTACCAAGAACAAGATACCAAAAAATAATTATCAGACAATTTACATCAGTCCACGTCCAAAATCTTTCGCACCATTTAAAATAGAATGGACCAGACCTCCAGGGCAAGTCTATCGGTGCATGGCTCGGAAAAGCTGACTACCCCATCTATGCAATGCTCGAGAAATACGGCACTATCTCCGAGAAACTTCCCCTGGATATGCTCTACACCACAGAGATCTGGGAAGAAGCTACAAAATAAGCTTCTCTGATTATAGAGTGTTTACACCGCCCGGTTTTTAGCCGGGCGGTTTTTTCCTGAAAATGCCTTCAATCTAAAATCAAGGAGTCTCTACAGTCCGGTAGATTCTGAATCCTACATTGTCAAATGGTGCATGGGCACTAACAGTCTCAACAACTCCTACCCGAAGGTATTGAGCATTTAACTTCCATCCACCGCCATCGACCAGACGACTTGCCGGATTAGCGGAGTGTGCCGTAAATTCGTACTCCCACACATTTCCACTCATATCATACAGCCCCAGCGCGCTGGCATTACATGACCCAACCATTAGAGCTTCTGTGGGGACCGGATCCTGACCGGAATAAACTGCTACGCTGCGGCACGCTGCAACATTATTATAATCAGCATTGGCCCCGCTGGCATAAGTATAGGGCAACCAATAGTATCCATCAGTCCAGTTTGAGTTATCATTCCCATACTTTCTTTCGGTTGCTATATCGCCGGTCGAAGGTTCTTCAGTTCCCAGGTAGCGCGCGGCATACTGCCATTCACCATGTACCGGGAGGCGGTACCCTGTTTTCGATTCATCACAACTGATTTCAGAATAATCCAGAGTATCATCAATACCTGTGTAAACCACCTGGTCGGTATTGCCATCCCTCATCTCGCTAAGCCAGTTACAAATCATAACCGCT
The DNA here is from genome assembly GCA_963676835.2 of Marispirochaeta sp. GTDB lineage: Bacteria > Spirochaetota > Spirochaetia > JC444 > Marispirochaetaceae > Marispirochaeta. The sequence goes on along the minus strand of CAXXFF010000002.1, from coordinate 901,509 downwards.
CCATACCAGGAAACATGCACAAGGGGATGGTTTTGGTATCCACTTTGGGAAGCAAAGCCGCCGGCAGAACTATAGGTAAGATGACTGGTACCGTCATCAAGACTTACCAATTCCTGACCACCGTATTTTACCGTTTCTTCACTGACTCCATTATGATTAGAAAGGTCTGCACTCAGTGTTCCTTCATCCATAGCCCATTGGAGAACGCGGGCAGCCATGCCATTTGTAAATTCAGTTTCACCCATAAAAAAGGGGGTGTCCAGTGTGGTCCAAGTATTATCATAATCATCGGGAAATGAGATAGCCGCGTCGTCCTTGGCATAAATCATTGTAACCGAAAGATCTCCTGTTAACAGAAGTTCCGCCGACTCTCCAGGAATGGACGCAGTAGTAAAGTCTTCATTCTCCACAGCAGGAGCTGCTATACCGGTCCCACCTCCATTGCTACCACCGGATCCGGACGGGTCCTGACATGAAGCCAGAATCGCTATTGCTGCAATAACAGCCAATACCACATTACATATCCGTTTTTTCATTGCTAACATTAAAACTCCTTATCCACCGCTATATGACAGTTTAATCGTGTATAATTTTCACACAAAGTATCACTCCGAACTGCTTTTTTGGTAGAAAATAAGTCCATATGGAGTTTTTCTCTGCAGCAGAGTGCATTTGTCTTCAATGAAATAACTTCATCTTGATCTACACACTCCATTGTGCTTAACCTTAAACAGTTATGCGATGAGGAGGATTTTAATGTCTACAAACTTGGCAATTGATGATAAATTACTTCTTACTGCTCAAAGAATCGCTGGTATTAAGACAAAGAAAGAAACTGTAAATTTAGCCTTAAAAGAATTTATTCAGCGCAGAAAACAAGAAAGAATCATTGATCTTTTTGGAACAGTTGATTTAGATGACGATCATAATTTCAAGCAATTGAAAAACAGTAGACAAATAAATAAGTTAGCCAAAGAATCAATTATCAGATAGATTAAAGAATACTTTCTCCAGTTAGTGTGCCTGAGAATCAGCTCCCGGGATAGTCCTGCTGCAAAATAATGTAGGATCAACATAAGACAAAAATTCAGATACTGCTTGATTGATGAATATTCATGACGCCTTATGATACTGCTTAATCTTGTTCATTTCTGCTTTCTTCTCTTCCATCAGAACTTCCAGATCATAACGGCTCTGCATATTCATCCAGAACTCCGGCGTTGTCCCGAAGAACCTTGAAAATCTGACAGCTGTATCTGCAGTAATCTTTCTCTTTCCCTTAATAATCGCAGCTATTCTGGGGGGATCAACATGAACACCTTTAGCCAGAGCATACGGGGTAATACCCATAGGGTCGAGGAACTCTTCCTTCAGTATTTCACCAGGCGTTGACAATTCTATTAGTCGCTTATCCATTTTCTCTCCCCCACATCTCAAATCATCAGTGATAGTCTGTTATCTCGACATCAAAGGCATTACCATCTTCCCACAGAAAGCAGACACGCCATTGATCATTTATTCGGATACTATATTGCCCTGACCGATTACCCTTTAAAGCTTCCAAGCGGTTCCCGGGAGGTATCCGTAAATCTTTTAAATTTACAGCATCCTCAAGAAACCCCAGCTTGCGTCTTGCTATCTTAAAAAGATCGGAAGGAAAACCTTTTACACGCTTACGCTGCCAGATATTCTCTGCAAGCTTATTCCTGAAACTTTTTATCATACTTATTATTAGTGCTACTCACTAATATCGTCAAGCACTAATAGTATCCGTAACTGTTAAACCTCAATTTAAAATCGAATCATAAGAGGGGAATGGAAGGAAATAAACAAACTTTTTTACCTGTAAAAACATCATCCTCGGGAAGAATAATCTATAAAATTAATTTATAAAGAGATTAATTATATTGTCACACACCAGCTGAAAGCTCTTTATGTCGGTAAACTCATCGGGGCTGTGACTCTTACCACCGATACTGGGCATGAAGATCATGGCGGTATCTGTCACCTCGGCATAAGCCTTGGCATCGTGACCTGCCCAGCTGAAGAGGTCCATCGAGTTAGGCATATCAAGAGCCCGGATCTCACTTACCAGGTTTTCTGCAAAGAGTTTTACCGGGGTGTAGACCTCGCGGATAATCTCGACACCTATACCGTATTTCTCTTTCAGAGAAAGGGCATATGCCTTCATCTCTTCCGCTATCTCTGCACCAAGGCTGTCATCATCCGCCCGGTAGTCAAATACAACCGAGGTTTTTCCGGCGATAACATTATGGATATTGGGATAGTTATGAATACGGGCAACCGTTGCAGCAGCATGTCCGGAATGTTTCTGTCCGGTTTCCCAGGACTTGAGAATAAAATCTGATGCAGCAACCATGGAATCCTTGCGGCCCTTCATAACCGTGGGACCTGCATGGCAGGAATCGCCGAAGAAGTCGATAAAGAGACGACCGATACCTACAACACCTTTTACAATACCGATGTCGCAGTCAGCGGCTTCAAGAACTCCGCCCTGCTCGACGTGCACTTCATAAAAACGCTGATAGTAGCCTTTACCCCAGCCGTTGTCAGTACCGAAGGGAATATCCTCGAAAATGCCGCTCTCTTTTCGCAGCACCTCAAGGTTCTTGCCGTTGGCATCCTTGTAGGAGAGAAGTTCTTCGATGGTCATGTCGCCTACCATAAAGCGTGCGCCGAAATAACCGCGTTGACAGACAGCGCCTTCCTCTTCGGCGGTAGCGAGAATCTCTATGGGAAATGCGGGAACAATGCCGTTCTCATGCATCATGGATATAAGCTCAAGGCCGACAACCACTCCTGCAACGCCGTCGTAGGCGCCGGCATCAACCACACTGTCTATGTGAGATCCGATACCGATGGGTTTTTCTGTACTGTTGCCGGGATTATAGGTACCGATAACATTACCGAAGGTATCCATCCGTACAGTCATACCGACAGCTTCCATCTCGGCGGTAACATAGCGGGTTGATTCCACCCAGGCCTGAGAATAAGTACGCCGGGTAATTCTACCCGGCTCTTCTGTAATTGCGGCAATCTCATCCAGCCTTCTCTGCATGCGCTCGGGGTTGGACTTAATTGTGTTCATATATAATCCTTATTTTACGTCATTCACGAGGGCCATCAGTTCGGCCATGTCGGTCTGCTCATCAAGCTTTCCAACCCAGTCAATGATCTTCTGGGTCCGTGCGGGGTCTCCGTAGGTACGGTCTGCGAGGATGCGGAATTTCTCCACAACATCTTCGTAGGTTACCGGATTCCGCCAGTCTCCCTTGGGATCATCAATGACTGCACTGTATTTTGTGCCGTCTTTCATGGTGATCTCAACCGCACTGGAGTAGTGCTCAGGATAGCGGCGCTCGAACTCTTCGTCCTCCACAACTGTGGTCGCAGCAATCAGTCTGTCAACTTCGGGGTCGCCGATGTATTTGGCATCAAACTCATCAACGGTAATTTTACCGTTAATAAAAGCAATTGCAGCCTGGAAAGGCATGCTGAACTGGAGGTCTACCTGGTTGCCGGGTTTCCATTTCCGGGGTTCAGCAAGAAGACGCATGGTGTACTTGGAAGAGCGGATATTGATCTTTTCGATATCCTCATGCTTTGGTGCGTATTTATCTACGATCTCAAGACAGGCATCGAGGTGTCCCGCAGAGTAGCGGCAGCAGGGGTAAACCTTGATACTGGAGGTAGCGAAGATCCATTCTTTGCCAAGATCGTTGGTCAGGATTGAGGCATCATAGTGATCCTTGAAGGAGTAAGCATGGAGAAGTCCATCTTTACCTTCAAAGATATCGGTGGGTCCGTTAAATCCCTTCTGAATCATCCGCGCGCAAATAATTGCGTTCATCGCAGGGTGTCCGGCCTGGTAGCGCTTTGACCAGGAGCCCTGGGAGTTCCATGACATAAGTCCTGAAACCATACTTCCCGCAAGACCCTGAACATAAGCAGTCTCCTGCTCGTTGAGTCCCATCAGCTTGGCGGAGGTTACCGCTGCTCCGATGGCGCCGCAGGTACTGGTGGGGTGGAATCCCTGGTAGTACATATCACCGAGGTAGGCAGCTCCCATGCGGCAGACAACCTCGTTACCGAGGGCAACAGCCTCGATGAACTCCTTACCGCTTTTGTGCATGTTTTCACACAGTGCCATTGCTGTGGGATAAGTTGCGGGAGAAGGATGGGAGTTGGACTCATTATGATCGTCCACAAAATCCAGTCCATAACACTGAATTGCATTGGCAAATGCCGCGTTGGGCAGAGCCACTTTTTTGGAAGAACCGACGATAGTTCCCTCTTCGGGACCAGCCATCTCTTCGGCCACTTCACGGGCAATCTTGCTGGACGTTTCATTGCGGGTTCCCACCATGGAGGCAAGAACATCCAATGTCAGCATACGTGCGTGATCAACAGCTTCCTTCGGCAGATCTTCATACCGAAGTGATGTGGAGAGCGAAGCTATCTGCTCCGCAATCGTTTTCCCCATATTCATATCCTCCTCCGCTCAATTCTGAGTCGGAAATAGTATTTGTGCGCAGCCCTTCCGGTCTGCTGTTTGTCCATGAGAATGGGCAACATTCCCGTGGATTATAACTGTGTTAATTTTGTGCTTCATGGAAAAGCCTTCGTAGATTCGGCAGACATCCCTGCATTTGCACAGAAGTCTGTTTCTGTCAAAAGCGGTTTCTCTCTCTTCCAGAGACACCAGAACCAGATCCGCATCCCTGCCTGTTTCAATACGCCCCTTGGAGGGAAGATTGAAAAACTCCGCAGTATTCTGACTGGCCGATGCGGCAATGGACCGGTAGGAAATTTTTCCCTGCTCCACCAGTTTCAGGAGCATGGGAAAAGTCATCTCAAGTCCCGCAAGGCCGTCGGTGGTGGTCCATATATCATCCACTCCATTCCTGGTTTTCTCTTCCAGGGTGTGGGGAGCATGATCACTTCCGGTTATATCGATTTTTCCGGCACTATAGAGAGCCGCCAGTTTTTCAACCCTGCCCCGGTCCCGAAAAGGAGGTTTCATCCGGGCAAAGACTCCATGAGGTGCCATCTGCTCTTTGTCAAAGCTCAGGTACTGAGCACAGCTTTCCACGTAGACTTCCACTCCCCGAAGCCTGGCCTCGTGAACCATTTCCACCGCTTCGGGAGTACTTGTGTGGGCAATTACCGTTCTGCAGCCCGTTTTCTCCGCCGCCCGAATAACCAGATCGACAGAAGCCGTCTCGGCTTCCGGCGGCCGTGAATCACAGAATGCGATAAGGTCTTTTCCGCCGGCGGCACGGATCTCCGCCATTTTGCTGTTGATTATCTCCTGGCTTTCGCAGTGCACAGTAAGAGAAAGCCCGGTGGGGGCAATCCGCTGCATAATAGCCACCAGATCGTCATAGGTTTCGGCACACATTCCGTAGAACTCGGTCTCCCTTCCGGGGACCGGCGCCATCTGAAAAGTCTTGAATCCAACGGCTCCAGCGGCGGCAATTCCCTCAATCTCATTCAGGTTGTCCGCCCCGGCGGCACCGTACATGGCAAAGCTGATTCCACCGTCCCGGCGCACCTCTTCAAGACGTGTCAGAAAGCGTTCGGCAGTATTGGCGGGAATATCCGTTCCGGGCATCTCCATAATGGTGGTAATACCGGATGAAGCAGCAGCTCTGGAGCCGCTTGAGAAATCCTCCCGGTAGCTGAAACCGGCACCCCGGACGTGTACATGGGAGTCGATCAATCCCGGGAAGATAAGCATACCTTCCGCATCAATTACCCGGGAAGAGGGCAGCAGGTCCTCTGCATTCTCTACAACCTGAGTAATCAGCCCGTCGGCAATGCCTATGCTTCCTGTTCTTTCAGCTTCAGGAAAAATAAGAGTTCCGTTGAGAAGATTCAGATCGTTGCCGCTTCTCATAAACCGCCTCAGTTAGCTCCGGTCATAGTGATGCAGGATGCAGGACATATCTGAGTACAGAGTCCGCAGCCGTCACATTTTGCCGGATCTATCACAGCCTTTTTTCCGTCCATGCAGATTGCGCCGTAACCGTTATCAGCACAGCTGTCTACACAGCGCCCGCAGCCCACACAGCGTTCTGCATCAACTTTCGCCGCAAGACGTACATCCCGGCTGAGCTCTATCTGTTTGGTAATGTTCGGCAGAGCTTTTCCGCAGAAATCATCGATGGACTTGAAGCCCTTGGTCTCCATGTAATCCACCAGCCCTTCTTTGAGACTGTCGATAATTCCGTAACCGTATTCCATAACAGCGGAACAGACCTGAATGGTGGATGCTCCGGCGAGGATAAACTCAACCGCGTCCCGCCAGGTGTAGGCTCCGCCGGTTGCGGAAATAGGCAGTCCGGTAGCTGCAGCAAGCTGGGCTACACAGCGAAGAGCAATGGGACGGATAGCCCTTCCGCTCAGTCCCTGAAATGCACTCTGGCCGTTTACAGTACTGTAGGGGGCGAAGGTATCGATATCAATTCCCGGCAGGGAACTTAAGGTGTTAATAGCTGCAAGAGCATCTGCTCCGGCCTCTTTTGCGGCAAGCCCTTTTCCGGGAACATCAAAGGTAAGGGCGGTGAGCTTCGGCATAACCGGCTTTTTGGTCTCTTCCCGTACCCAGCTGGTTACCATTTTCACCATATCCGCATTGGCACCCAGGGCTGCACCGTTACCGCTCTCAGCCTGTCCATGGGAGCAGGAAAGGTTCAGCTCGAATCCGTCCACCCCGGCCTGATCAAAGATCCGGGTAACCTCCCGCCATTCATGCTCGTTAAGAACATCGGTGTGCATAAGACTGCCGAAGACCGCATGGTCCGGAAAGCGCTCCTTCAGCCAGCGGATACCTTCGGCCCACTGATCCAGAGTCTTGGGGCTGCCGATTTCAAAGTTGGTGAAGCCAAGGATTTTTCCCTTGTCCTTAACCGCACGGATTCGGGGAGTAACGTTTATTTTGGTCCATCTGGGAGTATACTGTACAGTTTTTATAATTGCCCCGCCCCAGCCGCGGTCGAAACTGCGGGCTATAATCTCCGGGTTGGTTGCCGGAGGCGCTGATGCCAGCACAAAAGGGTTTGGTAAATCTACACCTGCAAAATTAGTCTTAAGTAAGTTGCTCATTTTAGTTTCCCATGCTTATTAAAATCAGGATTTCACTTGAGTTCTTTCTTCAGAAAGTCTTCAAAATCCCTGATAATCTGTTCGTTTGACTCGCCATGGTCATCCATTTTCAGACCATAGATATAGGGACACTCAAGTCCCCGTTCACTGACTACACTCATCAACTCTTCAATAAAAACACCCGGTTTATTTACAAGAGTCCGGGGTATCTCCTTGGGCCGGCCGCCCCAGTCTTCGCAGTAGCTGGAGCAGGTAATGCCGCAGGAAGGTGAACCGTCACAGGTTAGGATTGCCGGAACCTGATAGCCGATATTGCGGTAGCTTTCCAGATAGTCAGCCATCTGGTCCGCAATCTTCCGGCAGAGCTTCCGGTATCCCGGGTTGTCATAAAGGTTTCTGCTGGTCCACCAGCGCTGGTTACCCAGGTGGAGGGTTTCGGGACAGGGCATCTGCATTACTCCCAGACCAAGCTTGTCCAGAGAAGCCACCACCTCGGAAAACATTCCCTTGTAGCGGGCCTGCTCAAGGACTTTGTTGTTGGCATTCAGCAGACAATTAGCGACAAATACTACTTTGCCGCTTCTGGCATCCTCTTTATGCAAAGACATTCCCTATCCCTCCTCTCACTGACCTCCGGCGGCTGTCCTGTAAAGACTTCCCGCCGGATTCTGAAGAAATAGTAGACACTTAGATTTTTAATAAAAAGGACAAATGACCCTTGCGGTGATTATTTATTTCATAATTTTTTTTATATTTCTTTGAAATTGTCACACCCGGAAATCAGTTTACAGAAGAGTTCTCCACCAGAGGTGCCAGGTCTGCACCATGGGTGATAACACCTATACCGGCAGCTTCCCCTTCCCGTGCCCGGGCATCCTTAAGAGCTGTTTCGAGGTTAGGAGCCCAGGATATTCCCATGGATTCACACTCCTTCCGGGACACTCCGTCGCTCACCAGGATCACATTGGCCATTTCGCGCATAACCCCGATCATAATGTGGGCGGTGGCCCCCACCACATCATCGATTTCTCCGTTCTCACACATATCAAATACCTTCCGGGGCGGGGTATCTTTAAGCTCAAGCAGGATGGGGTGCTCCGGGCTTACACCCTCCACACAGGGAGCAGCCCAGATTACCGTCTTACCGGGTTTAACCGTCAGAACCGCTGCTGCAAGTCCTTTATCGGCCTGCCACATATCCTTGTTGGCCGGATAGGAGCCGGCAATAACAATATCTGCCTGTTCAGGGATAATCAGCTGGTAGATCTCTTTTGCATACTCCACCCCTTTTCTGTGGGCAGATACAACATCCCCGGCGACAACCCGATAGATATCTTCATCAAGGTTCAGAATGGTATTGATAATAAACTGAAGCCCCGCCCGTTCGGCAATCTCCTCCATATCATGGCGGATATCATTCTCGGCATTTCCAAGACGCTTCGGCCAGGTAAGAGAACCGTTCAGATGCACCCGGGCAGTTGTATCCGCTCCGGATATTCCCGGCTGAATGATCTTGGCCCCTCCGGACCATCCGGCAATAAACTGGGGAATTATATTCCCGATACAGAGCCGTACATCACTCTCATAGAAAACCCTGTTTATGATTACCGGAGTCCCCTGAGATGTTTTTCCCAGATCCACCAGTTCTGCAGGATCCTTGTATTCATGATTAATTACGGACACCCGTTCATAACACCAGTCGCCTACACGCTTGCGGATTTCATCGGGGGTCATATAACGGTGACTGCCCAGGGCGAGGATCACCACAACCTGTTCGGGACTGACACCCAGAACTTCGAGCTCCTTGACAAGAACGGTAAGAACCCGTTCCACCGGTGTTACCCTGGTGTTGTCATCAATAACAACTGCAACTTTCTTCCCTTCAGGATCCCCGATCAGGGTTTTAAGGCCGGGAGACTTTACAGGATTTCTAAGGGCATCAAGAATCTCGGCATCGGGATCAGAAACTGCAGCAGGATTATTGGGGGTGGCTATAAACCTGATAAGCGCTTCATCAATTTCAATCGTTCGGGTTCCATCAAGCCAGGGAATGGAAACTTCTGTCATTTTGCCCTTTTTCACAAGATCTTCTTTCATACAGCCTTTCCCTGATCAATAATATGGGCCAGATGTTCCATGTAGAGGGCAATACACCGTTCCCAGTAATCCCAGTCATGCTCTCCGTGCCCATCGGTAAAACGAACCTGAAAACCCGATTTGACCAGAACATCGCGGAACTCACTGACCATCTCATAATTGTTGGCCTCTTCCAGACCGCAGGTAACAAAGGCATCGGGCTTTATGTCGGAATCTGCAAGGGATGCAGCCAGTACTTTAAGGTCATCACTGCTCCCGGTAACCTTGGATGCCCCGCCGAAAATAAGATCGTAGCGAAAAACATCATAACCCTGACTTACCATTTTGCTTTCAAGCTTCTCCGGATCAACAGCACCGGAAAAGCAGCCGAAGGACGAATAGGACTCAGGACAGCTGAGAGCCAGTTTCGCTGCACCATAGCCGCCCATTGAGGCGCCGGCCACAAAGGTATCCTCCCTGCGGCGGGAAACCGGGAAGGTATAGGCTATAAAATCGGGAAGCTCTTTTGTAAAGAAATCGAAATAGGCATGTCCCTGCCTTGCGTTTGCATAAAACCCGTTCTGGGCGGAAGCCATTACCACCGCAATACCGGCATGCTCTGCATAGCGTTCCACACAGGTCTGCCGGAGCCAGCTGGAATGATCCTCAAGCGCACCATGCAGGAGATACAGCACCGGATGCTCGCAGCCTTTGGGATAAACCGTACTCAGATCATTAAACAGAATATCGTTATCCGGCATGGACGGCAGAAGCACATCCACATCAACATGGTTCATAAGTATTTTGGAAAAAAAGTTCGCCTGACAATGGATCATTGCAATATGCTCCTCTACTGTATAATAACCTCGCCGAATCCCATATCAGATGCACGCAGGGCAAGGGATTCCAACTGAGGAATAGAATATCCCCGGGCGTTAATCAGATCCTTAACCCCGTGATCTCTGTACTGAATCAGTTTCAATCGCTGCTGATGCAGCTTATCGCCTATGGCAGCGCCTATCTCTTCAACCGCCCGTTCGGGATCCGTAAGCTCCTGAATACATACAATCCGGATCTCCTCAAGCTTCTGAATATCTGCAAGATAACGGAGATTTCTGCGAATCATGGAATTGCTTCCCCGGGTAAGAGAGAAAAAGAGATCTCCGTCCCAGCTCTTAACATCCAGCATAACCCCGTCACAGAGGTTCTCAAACAGATGGGGGTACAGGGTAAAGTCCACCGTTCCGTTGCTGTCTATCAGGGTCCCCAGACCAAACTGACGGGCTCCGGAAAACAGTTCAACCAGAAAATCCGGATAGAGGGTACATTCACCGCCGGAAACAGTAATTCCCCGGATAAAGGGAATGTTCTCCTCCACAAGGGCAAGCACTTCACCGGAACTCATACGGCGAACCCGTGGAGATGCTGAGTTGTGACAGAGGGAAATACAGCGGTCACAGCCGGTGCAAAGATCTTCGTTCCAGAGAACGGTGCCCTCCTGCATCTCCAAAGCCCCGGAAGGGCAGTGAGAAACACAGATACCGCAGTTGTTGCAGATTGTTCTGGTTTCAGGATTATGGCAATAGGAACACATAAGATTGCAGCCCTGCAGAAAAACTGCCGTTCTGCTGCCCGGGCCATCGACCAGACTGAACGGTATGATCTTATTTACCGGAGCCGAGATCATTCTGTGTACGGACTTTACGCTGGCCCACCCGGTTATTTTTATAGTTCAGTGACGCTCCTGCAACTGTGTCGTGCAGAACAGCTGTGCCGTCCTTAAAGCGGTCAATCTCACTGCGCTTGGCAAGGTAGCCGGTAATACGCACCAGATCTCCATCGGAAGCGTAGAAGCTGAGGTATTTATCGCCCACGGAAAATGCCCCTTTGATCACATCAACCAGGGCCGCAGGGTTTTTACCGGCGGTACTTTCCACAGGAAAAATATCCGAACAGCCGGTGGGGATATATTTGTGCATTCTGGCACTGTGCCGCAGATGCTTGAAAAGAGATTCCGGCTCTTCTCCTACCCGGATGCGGATTCCAGGAGAAACCCCTTCATCGGTGGCAAGCCCCGCCTGAGCGTGGAGCATATGATGCCCTCCGGATACCGGCGAATAGGGAGCCTCAAAATTCGCGGCAAAAACCGCAATTTCCGACAGAATGGTTTCCGCCAGATTATCCCCTTCTTCATCGCCGCCGTAGCCCATTTCTCTTCCAAGCAGGATATTTACACAGTCCGCAAGCCCTGCAAGACCGAACATACCTATAAAACGGTCTGTACTGATTAACCCTTCATCTACAAGAAAGGAACTTTCGAAAAATCCCGACTCCTCAACAAAGAAGCGGATACGCTCATTCATATATTCTCCGAGAGCATTCAGCGCATCCGGGAGAAGAGTGGAGAGAAAATGTGAATGGTTTTCCGCCATCTCCGCAAGACGGGGGAGCACGATACGGGAAAGACAATAGGCACCGCCTGCTTCGGGGAGAATATTATAACAGCTGACAACCCCGTACCTGCCGGTATAGGTCTCTTTATGCACAGCATGATTACATACCGCAGGCCCGGCACAGACCATGGCAGAACCCATGGCGGATTCAGCAAAATCATCGGGAGTAATGTCAGGATCATACTTCATGGTAATGTTGGGTACAGCGTTTTTCAGTTCCGGAGCAAGGGAAAGGATAATCCTGCCAGCCCTGGTATCTTCCGGCCCGATATTGGCGTGACAGTATCCGCTGGGAATGGTCCGGTCGATAAAATTGAGAAACAGACTGATTTTTTTGGCTGCTTCCGCATCATCAACACCCTCAAGAAAGGGATCAATCAGAGTATCGAGGGCTCCCACATATACAGGCATGCCGGTAATTGAGGGAACATGATGATAGATAATACTTAAAGCATTGAGGGCCTCATCCAGATCCTTCGGCGGGTCCAGACGCAGAAAACTGCTGCCCTGATCGAGAAACTTCTGATAATCCGGCAGAACATAACGCGGGCGATAGGGCGCATTCCCCTCGTTCATATCACATAGTGCACCCTTATCTGCATAAAAGCGGAACTTTTCAGGTACCTTCATGGGAGAAACAGAGTTTTCTCCCACTGCGGCAAGCTGGGTCATTTTCTGTCGAGTTGTAAAGTTTCGGGATGTTACAATTTTCAGCGCTTCATTCATACGCACTATCCTCCCTTCTGTGGATGCACCTTTTTTCTCCATTAGATTCTGCATTACTTTTAACTATAGGCAAGTAAAACAGTCAGATGAAAGGACACCTGTCCCCTTTATCTTCTGTTTCTCAGAAAGAGAAAGGTAATCCCCAGAGTCATGCTTAAGAGGGTAAATATATAAAGAGTGAGTCCAAGCCAGTCATACTGCCGGAAAAACAAGCCACCAGCCCAGCCGAGAATACTTGATCCGGCGTAGTAGAAGAGCAGATAAAAAGCGGAAGCCTGCCCCTTGTACTCTTTTGGAGCCAGTATCCCGGTCCAGCCGCTGGCAACGGAGTGCCCGGCAAAAAGGCCGAAAGCAACTGCTGCTACGCCAGCAATCTTGACGGGAAGCCAGGGATGCAGGGTTGCACCAACCCCCAGAGCAATTACCCCCAGAGCTATGGACATAACCATGGGCCTTGGATAGCGGTCTGCCAGCTTGCCGAAAAGCACCGAGCTGTATGACCCGAAGAGGTTCACCACAAAGAGAAAACCGAACAGAGTCTGACTGAGGTTATAGGGAGCAGAAGTGAGGGGGTAGCCGATATAGTTAAGGATACTGATATAGGAACCCATAATAAGAAATCCCACCAGATATACCGGCACCAGGCCTTTACTGCCGAAGGCAGCTGAAATACCTGCAAACCACTCTTTGCGGGTTATTTTTTTCTGCACATGATTCTTTGAAGGCGGAAGGGAGACCAGAAACCAGATACTCACTGCAAGACTGAGCACGCCCTGAATGGCAAAGGCCAGGTGAAAACTCATAAAATCAGACAGGGCGCCAACCACTATCCGCCCGGAGAGTCCTCCCAATGCGGTACCGGAGACATAATACCCGATAACCTTGCCCAGATCCTCAGGCGAAAACTCCTCGTACAGATAGGCCATGGCAACAGAGGGAAAACCGGCTACAACAATGCCGATTAAAAGGCGGAATCCCAGAAAGACGGTAAAATCCATCATAAAGGCGGAGAGCAGAGTCAAGCTGGAAGATACAATCAGGGAAAAGCACATTAAGCCTTTACGGGAAAAGACATTGGTTATAATGGCAATAAAAAAGAGCGCCCCCGCCAGCCCGAAGGTTGTCAGCGAAACAGAAAGGCTCGCAGTTGCCGGAGCAACTCCATACTCGGCGGAAAATACGCTTATCAGGGGCTGGGGGCTGTACATAATTGCAAAGGTAATCATGCTTCCCAGGCTGATTCCCAGGGTTGCCCGTTTATGGGACCGGGTGCCCAGTTCAATATACGCCATTTCTGCTTCCGCCTTACAGGATTTCTTCGCGTATACCATATAGATCAAGGTCCGCAGAAAAAAGGACACCTGGGCATTTTATAATAATCTTAGTAATATATACTGAAAGGACTTTCAATTTGGAATAGAATTACCTATCATTACAAGTACAAAATGGAATGAGTGAAAATGCATACTCGTATTGTACTTTTTGCAATGCTGACTGCTTTTCTTTCCAGCTTTAACATACTTTGTGCAGACAACACTGAAGTTAAGTATCGTATTGCCTTCTTTACCCCAACCTCAGAGAATAATACCTACTGGCCCCAGGTTTATACCATTCTTAAGTCCGCCGCAGCCGATCTGGGTGTAGAGATTCAAATCAACGAGTTTACCGTAGGCGACCGCTTTGCAATGGCAAATAAGGGATCCCGGATCCTCTCCAGCACCCCCCGGCCCGACGGTGCCGTATGTTCCGTAGCCTTCGGACAGGTCCGCCCGCTTCTGGAAACGGCGGAAGATCTGCATATTCCCATGATGATACAGGGCCCTTTGTTTGAAGAAGAACTACCCGCCCTCGGCTACAAGCCACGGGCGCTGTATTCATCCTGGCTGGCGGTCTACTCCCAGAACGAAAAAGAAAAAGGCTATCTTCTGGCAAAAGAGCTGATACGTACAGCCATAATGTCTGGCAGAACTGCTCCCGGAGGTGATATCGAGATACTGGGAATAAGCGGAGACCATACCTGGGCCGGCAGCCTGCAGAGGGAAGAAGGATTGCGGCAGGCGGTTTTGGAATTTGACCAGGCCACTCTGCTGCAGATAGTGCCAACCTTGTGGACCCCCGTCGAAGGCAGAGAGAAAGCATCCCAGCTTTTAAGACGCTACCCCGACACACGGATTATCTGGGCTGCCAGCGATCAGCTTGGAACAGGAGCCGCGCTGGCGGTTGAGGATATGGGAAAAACTCCGGGGAAGGATATTCTCACCGGCGGTCTTGATCTGTCAAATATTGGACTTGAACAGGTTCTGTCGGGCAGGTTCACCGCCACTGTTTCGGCAACCCTCTTTTCCTATGTGGAAATTCTTATTTACCTGGTGGATTACCTGAACGGCCGGGATTTCCTGGCGAGCACCGGCCTGCAGATAAGCCCCGAACCCCATACGGCAACAGCAGAAAATGCAGATAGATATATGCGTCTCTATAGAGAATACGACAGGATAGACTTTTCCCTGCTTTCTTTATCCCTCAACTCCAGACGGACAGAGTACGACTTCAGCCTGAAAGGCATAGAGGGAGCAATGAGAGAGTAGATGGCCCACCCTACACTTGAAACAAAATTCATTCTGGCCATAACCATTACGGCTCTCTTTTTCTCCTTACTTGCAATTGCAGGACAGTACTATGCAGAGTACCAGTACGAAATGCACAACATAGAAGAGAACCTCTTTGCTATAGAAACAAGCTATCTGAATGCAATTACAGCCAGCCGGTTTTTTCTGGATGATGACCAGTTGAATCTGCTCCTGCGGGGAATTTACTCCCGGCCGGATATAGACTTTGTGGCAGTATTGGAGAAGAGAGACAGGATAAACTCTGCAGTTGCGGCCATGGGTACATATGCGGGAAAAAACTCACTGGAACGTTCTTTCCCGCTGGTCTATACATATATGGGAGAAGACAGGTCGCTGGGTACCCTGGTTGTGGAGGCCGGCCTTTCACATATGCATGAAAAACTGCGCAGCCAGGTTCTCCTCAATATTGCGGGAATTATCTTTATTACCCTCTTTTTTGCGGCAAGTATAATTCTCTTTCAGCAGCGCTTTATTCTCAGACACCTGAAGAAAATAAACCTCTACCTTAAATCCGTTACCCTTACCAGCAGCGACTATATTGCCCTGAGCCTGGATAGAGAACATCTTTTTTTCAAGCACCCCGACGAACTGGACACCATAACCGGAACCATCAACAGCATGCTCGCTCGAATAAGCAGCAGCTTCAGAAAGGAGCAGGAAACACGGGAACAGCTTTCATCTGCCCTTGAAGAGAGAGAAACCCTCATGCGTGAGCTCTATCACCGGACAAGAAACACCATGCAGGTAATCCTTTCCATGCTGGTAATTGAAGCATCACGCATGCAGGAAAACCTTCAAACCAGAAATCTGATAAAAGAGACAGAAAGAAGAATCTTTGCAGTCTCCCTGGTTCATGAACTTCTCTACCGTTCCCGGGATCTGTCGCATATCGACAGCTCTGTGTTTGTGGCCGAACTTGTAGACTTCATGCTGCAGAATTCGGGAACAGCCATTAAGACTAACCGGAACATCCAGAGCTTCCCCCTTCTGCTGGATACTGCCATTCCCCTGGGACTGGTACTCATCGAACTGTTCGGCCTCTCTTTACAGTATGGAAAAAACAGAGAGGTAGAAGACAAGATCAACATTGAGATCAGTTTCGAAGAAGAGAATCTGGGATTTCTTCGCTATGAAGATACACAGGTAAATATGGAAGATTTTATATCAGAGTCCGACGATAGCCCTGTTACAGCGGTTACACTGATTCAGGCGCTAAGTAAACAGCAGATGAACAGTACAGGTGAATTCAGTAACAGTAAAACTCTGGAGTGGAAAATGCAGTTTCCCTTAAGCCTTTATACCACACGGGTAGGTAAATGAATAAAGATCTGAAAATACTTCTGGTTGAGGATGAAACCCTCATTGCAATTGGCCTCAGCCTGCAGCTTGAGACTGCCGGATATTCCATATGCGATCAGATAGCCACCGGAGAAAAAGCCGTACAGGCCGCGGAAGAGGTCAATCCGGATCTGATTATTATGGATATTAACCTGGCAGGAAAGCTGGATGGACTGGAAGCCGCCCGTATTATCCAGAGCAGTAGGGCTGTGCCGATAATTTTTATAACCGGGTACATGGACAAGGAACTTGACCGAAGAGCCCTCGAAATAAATCCCCTGGCCCTGCTGCGAAAACCCCTCCACTTCGCCGAGCTGGAAACTCTGTTAGATAATCAGCTGAAACTGGTTAAAGAGCAATAACCCGGTTTCGCCCCTGTTCTTTTGCTTTATACAGACTTTTATCCGCCTGTTCCACCAACTGCTCAGAAGAGCTGAATTTTTCCTCCATTTGAGACACCCCGATACTTATGGTGACCCATCCTGCATCCTCAAAGAGATGCGCCTCTATCGCACTCCTCAGATTACCCGCTGCGGCCAGGGCTTGTGCCAGGGTTGTTTCCGGCAGCAGAACAAGAAATTCTTCTCCCCCGAAGCGGCCCAGGGAATCGGTACTGCGAACATTCAGATTCAGAATCTCTGCAATCTTCCGGAGAACTTTATCTCCAACCACATGTCCATGGGTATCATTAACCTTTTTAAAATGATCTACGTCAATGATCATAACAGCGAAGGCTTTGCCGTAACGGCGGAAGCGGTTTATCTCTTTTTCAATCTCTTCATACACCACCGACCTGGTTGGGACTCTGGTCAGATAATCGATCCGCGCGAGTTTACGGATTCTATTGCGGCTGTAAAAAACATAGCCCGTAAACCCGGCGGTACTCATGAAGAGCACAGTGAGAATAAGGATTACAATAAAGAAATTAGCTCTTAAAGCCTTCAGCTTCTCCGCTTCGTCCAGAGAAAAGATATAAGCCACTGTCTTCTCTTCAAAATTCTTTATTGGAAGAAAAGTGATCAGCTGATATACGCCCTGAAGCTTTAGAAAAACAGCAAAAGGAAGCCCTTCAGCCCGGTGTTTTCTCAAAGCCTTATCAATCCGCCGGGCTGTTTCCAGGGGAACCCTGTAGCCAAACAGATTGTTCTCGGACAACTCTTTATCCAGAACAAAATCACTGCTGATCTCCCAGTCAACATAGTTGCCCTGCTCCTGATCAAAGACTTTCTTCTCCATCTGCTCCCGGGAAAGAATAAACTGCATATCATGGCCATATATGGATTTGTATGTACTGAGCACCGTATTCATTGAGACACTCAACTCCACAGAGCCCAGATACTCATCATCCAGAAACAGAGGATACACATAACGGTACCCGTTATAAATTCTACCCTCTTCAAAACCGGAAACGGGTGCTTTCGTCCGGTTCACCAGCTCTACGGAGGTACGGATACCGGTCAGATCATCACCAAAGGTGGAAGGTCTATGCATACGCAGATAACTGGTATTGTCCCGTTCATGAAAATGGAGCTGCCTGAACTGCGCATGCTGCAGTTGTTGAAAAAGCGGAAGAAGAGCTTCATACAGTTCCTGCCTCTTCCCGTTTTTTCTCTCCAGGTTCTGCTCTTTCATCCCTGCGGCAAAAAGCTCCTTAACCTGAAGGGTATCTATCTGCAGGTTGAACATAGCTTCCGCCAGCCGACCATACAGCTCACGGGTCATATGAAACTCATAATCCAGCTGCCTGAGGTAGGAGGTTAGAAACAGAGACCGGTCATGATCAAAATAGATAAACACCGAAGCGTACAGAAGAGAAAAAAGCAGCAAAAGAACAATAATCATCAGAGCAGGGCATTTTAGAATTCGTCCTGTTTTCAGCATTCCGGCAGACCTTACAATACCAGTCCTGAAACAGATACTCTCTCACAATGATAAACAATACCCTGTCTGATTTTCATTACATCTCCACTCCATGGTAATTATACACCTGCTCCTTACAGTGTAAGGATTTGCAGGGGGAAATGCAAAAATACAAAAAGGATACCGCCCTGTTATTTAACCGTCCAGGAATGCTCCCTATACAAGGAAGGAAAAGCTTCCTTTAAATGTTCAATCTTGGGCCAGTCCCAGTAGGAAACGTAAGGGTGGGACGGGTTCAGCTGCATAAAATCCTGATGATACATCTCAGCTGCATAGAATTTTTCCAGGGGCTGAACCACGGTAACTATTTTTCCCGAATATACTCCGGTTTCTTCAAGCTTCCCTATGGCCTCTTCAGCAATTGTACGCTGATCATTGTCGGTGTAGAAAACTACTGAGCGGTACTGCCTGCCATGATCAGGCCCCTGATAATTGAGCTGGGTGGGATCGTGGGCAACGGTAAAAAAGATATCAAGAATCTGAGCATAGCTGATTTTTTCCGGATCAAACTGTATCCGAACCGATTCAGCATGATCAGAAAAGCCACGGCTTACCGTATTATAGTTGGCTGTCCGGGCATCTCCTCCGGAATAACCGGACTCAACCTTTTCCACTCCGACAACATGCTCATAGATACCCTCAACACCCCAGAAGCATCCGCCCGCAAGAACTGCAGTTTCTGCTGCATTCAGGTAGATACCTGACAGAATAAAAAATACAAGACCCGCCCTCAGGCGTATTCTGGTCATCTTCAACCTCCTCTATCCTCCAAAGGTAAATGAATATATCCGCACTCCCTTCGGGATATGCATCTTCAACACACCCTGCCGTGGCCGGGCGAACTCAAGAAGCTGATACATGCGCGGCTCTGACAGTGTCAGTGTTGTAATATTTCCCTCAAACTCAACGGTGACTTCCAAAGATTCTCCCGTACCAGGCCGGGGATCAAACACCGCGAATATCCTGCGGGCGTCGAAATTAAGAACAAGATCCCCGCCGGAACTGCCCGCTGGTTCTGCATATTCGTAGGTAATTTTCCACTCTCCGCCGATACTCCAGTGATGGAGGGCCGGTTTTTCCTCCAGGGTATAAACCTCCGTCCCCAGTCCCATGGAAGGATCAAGCTCCATTCTTTCCGCCCGCTCCTTGCCCATATAGGTTTCCGGTGTTGCTGCTACATCGCCGAAATCCGCATTTTCATTGAAGGTGGTAAACCGGGCACCGGTCTCAGCCAATAAGCTGCGGATCATCTGTTCAGTTTCGCCGTAACGTCCTTCGCCGAAGGTAAAATAGCGTACATTCCCCCGGGTATCGACTAGAAAATGGGCCGGCCAGAAGCGGTTGTTATAGGCCCGCCACTGTGAAAAGTCGTTATCCAGAACAACCGGCCAGCTGACCCCTAAATCGGCTACCGCTTTACGGACATTTTCCGGATCCTGTTCAAAGACAAACTCCGGACTGTGAACACCGATAATAACCAGCCCCTGATCTGAATACTGCTCATGCCAGCTTTTAAGATACGGCAGAGTACGGATACAGTTGATACAGGAGTAGGTCCAGAAATCTATCAGCATAACCTTGCCGGCCAGGCCGGACATTTCGAGAGGTGACGAGTTAAGCCAGGGACCGCTTGCAGAGAACGGAGGCGCTGCTCCATAATTTCCGGGGACTCCCTGCATTGAGACGTCGCTGCCTACGCCGGTAAAAACTCCTTCCCGTATGTAGCTGCTTTCGCCCGCATTTCTGGCCGATTCCCGGTCCGCAAGGGCTTTCTGCACCGCATCGCCATCTTCGATCAAAGTCAGCCCCCTTCCGTAGGAGGGAAAAACCTTCAATACCATAGCCTGAAAGCGAAGGTCCCAGCCGAGACTCATGGAAAGGGCGGTTATCAGCATTAGAACCCCGAAGCCCCGCCGTATGTTCTCCATATTCTTGGACAGAAATGAAAATCGTTGCAGTAATGTCCGTCCGCCCTTCATAACAGCAAACATTGGCAGGGCTGTTCCAAGGCTGTAGAAAAAGGTAATCACCACAGCCCCTGCATCTGCACTCCCTGCCAGGGCCACAGTTATTACCGAAGCGATAATAGGTCCCACACAGGGAGTCCAGAGAACTCCAAGACTCAGCCCTATTCCGATGCCGGAAATAAACCCATCTGTTTTCCCGGAGACGTTCTGTTTTCGTGAAGGCTGAAAACCTGCTGTAATCCTGGAGACAGATTTCTCAAAGAGAATACCCAGAGAGGGAACCAGCATAACCAGACCGAACAGCGATACCGCCGCAACAGCAAGTATGCGAAGTATGCCGGGGCCAATACCAAGGGCTCTGGTCAGAGCGGCAAGAGATACGGTAATAAAGGTAAAAGAGAAGATAAATCCGGTGATAATTCCCAGAGGCTTACGCCGGCCCTTCCCTGCACCTCCTGCAAGGACTACCGGCAGAACCGGGAGAATACAGGGAGAAAGGATGGTGACCACCCCGGAGAGAAATGCAAACAACACCAGAACCGGCACAACAGCCTCCCTGCCATTAATAGGACTGTCTATTAATGTACTTCAGGGAAGCGGTTTTTCATAGTTTTTTGGTCAGAAATTATAATTGTCGATATTTTCTCTGGTAAATTTGAGCAATGGCAGAGAGACCTGAAGGCTCACCCCATCCCGGACAGGGGTAAAAGAACCCAGACTGCCGGCGGAAAAGGGTATTCCCTCCTGAATTTTTCCTTTGAGAAACATGTAGGTCGAATAGACGGTCAGATAGCCATGGGCCGGGGCATCCCATAACAATGCCGCCTGAATTACACCTTTATGGACATAATCCCGCACCAGATTGGGAGTTGCATTTCCCACCAGCACAATCTTTCCGGTATTTCCCGTCTCTTCCACCGCTTTTGCTGCGCCGGGAACATTGGGCACACCTAAAACCATAAGGGCATCCAGCTCCGGCATACTGTGGATATATTCCATGGCAACCGCGTAGGCCTCTTCTGAGCTTTCCCCGGCTGGCCGTATATCCAGAATGTTTATTCCGGGATATTTTTCTGCCAGCCGCTCCTGAACAACCTCCAGCCAGAGCACCTGATTGGGTGCGGTAAAGGTGGTGGTAATAATCGCCAGGGCGGTATCTTCTCCGGCATACTCGGCAACCGCATCGGCAAGCCCCCGGCCGAATTCCCGGTAATCAACCAGATTAACAAAAAAATCCCGATAGGCCGCATCCCCGTCCCAGCTTATAACTGATATCCCGGCACCTGCAGCCTTTTTTAGAATGGGAGCAATGGCCAGATCATCGTTTGAAGCTACACATACAGCATCGGGCCTGTCGGGAATAATACTTCCGATAAGCTCAATCTGCTGCTCTACTTTGGCTTCTTCCGTCCCCATCCAGCGGACATTCAGATCGTCCAGTTCGGCGGCGGCTTGCTTTACCCCCTGATAGACTACATCGTAATAGGATATGCCCGTAAGCTTTGGGATCACCACAATAGACAACTCGCTATTGCCGCAGGCCGAAAAGAACAGCAGAGAGACAAGTAAAAAAGATTTCGCCAAAGCAAATTTTTTCATGATTCCCAACCCCGTTTATATCTGAAGTATAGTGAAAAAAATTCAGAAAGACAGGGCGAACGGGAAAATGGTCTAATAAATGAAACATATTTCCAAGTAAAGGCGTCTATTAAGATATATGTTTCATTTTTCTCTTTCACAAATCATATTATTACGATATAATATGCAATATCTCCGGAATTAGAGAGTATTATGAAGCCCAGCCATAAACTTGCTACCCAGACATTCTCAACCAAAGCCAGCGATAAAAGCGATGCTATAGCAAGTATAGAGTACCTGACCCGTATACGGAACCACTACGATACCTTTAATTCCTCGGAAAAGCGTATTGCCGATTACATTCTGCAGCACAGCGAAGCCGTTCCCGAGATGTCTGCCCAGGCTCTTGCAAAGGCTGCCGAAACCAGTCCGGCCACAATTATCCGCTTCTGCAGGGCAATCGGGTTTAAAGGGTATACTGAGCTTAAATACTATATAGAGCGGGAATTTCTTACCCCCGGTACGGATTCATTCCAGATAAAGCGGGGAGAATCGGTAAAGGTTATCAAGCAGAAGCTGTTTCATTTCAACCAGTCCGTTCTGGACGAAACAATGATGATTCTTAATGATGATGATCTGCAGAAAGCCGTAGACCTGATCGGCTCTGCCAGAAAGATTGATATCTACGGCGAGGGAGGCTCAGGATCTGTTGCACAGAGTGCCGCCTACATACTGATGCAGATGGGACTCCAGTGCACCTGCTACAACGATGCCTGGCTGCAGATTACCGCAGCATCCCAGCTCCACCATGGAGATGTGGCCATAGCAATCGCCCACTCCGGAAGGGTACACAATACGGTTGATGCATCCCGAATGGCAAAAGAGCAGGGAGCGAAGGTTATCGGTATTACCGGGTACCCCAACACTCCCCTGACAGAGCATCTGGATGTGGTGCTGTTCACCAGCTCCAGAGAATCCAATGTGCTCAGCGACCTTCCCGCTGCCCGCTTAAGCGAACTCTGCGTTATCAGCGTAATCCAGATGGCACTGCTTTCGGAAAATTACGAAAGCTATGCAAACCAGATAGAAAAGGCCAAAGAGGCATTCCGCCGCAAGCGCGCACAGCTCTCCTGACCCCCAGGCCTATTGTCCTCTCGCAGCTTTCAAAGCCGCATTGGCGCCGTCCTGAACAAAGCCGACATCGATACCTACCCCGATAAACTGCCAGCCCTCTTTTACCCGCTCATTCAGGGTTTCACCTGCGCCAAGCCAGAGTCCGGACACTTTTTTATGCCGTTTCGCTGCAGCAAGAATGGTATCCGCAGCCTTCTGAAATTCCGGATTGTCAAAGCTGCCGCGAAGACCCATGGAAAATGAGAGGTCCATGGGCCCCATAAAAATTCCGTCAACGCCCTCTACTGCACAAATTTCATCAACATTCTCTACCGCTTCCGTGGTTTCTATCTGCACCAGAACGAGAATCTCATCATCAGCTGTTCCCAGGTAGTCTTTGTCGTAGAGGAAAGGCCGTCTGGGACCGCAGCCCCGGATCCCCCTGGGCGGATATTTAGTAGCAGCAACTGCCTTTCGTGCATCCTCCGCATTATTAACCATGGGGATTACAACCCCGTAGCTGCCGATATCAAGGGCACGCTTAATCAGCACCTGATCGTTCCAGGCGACCCGGACTACGGGAGTGGCCCTGTCGCCCTTCATCCCCTGCATGCCGATCTGGGCATTCTGGGGGTTCATGGGAGAATGCTCCATATCAAAGAGCAGCCAGTCTACATCCAGCAGTGAAAGTGCTTCAGAAACATCCGGGCTGGGAATTGTTACCCAGAAACCAAGGGCAGTTTCACCATTCTGCAGCTTCTTCTTAAGAGGATTAATCATTTTTCAGTACTCCTTTTTTCAGGCAGCCCTCCGGGCCACTTGTAGCATATATGATACATTCAATCCGCAAAAAACGGTATAATAAAAAGACATTTTATACTAATATGGCCCCACCTGTTCCCCAAGGAGACACAATGGCCGGCAACTATCGTTCTGCAATATTCCTCAATCTTGGCGCGGCTCTGGTCTGGTCTTTTACCGCTGTTATGATCCGCTATGTAGGGTCCGGATTCCCGGTAATGTTCCAGTCCTTCGCCAGGTATGTCTCGGCAATTATCGTGCTCTGGCCTCTCTTCTTTACCGCCACAGAGGCAGAAGAGAGAAAAAAAATACGGGGAAACCTCTCTCATCTGCTGCCGAAGATGGCCCTTATAGGCATTGCCAACTTCTCTTTTCAGGCAGCCTACACCGCCGGGCTGTACAATGTTTTTCCCGGGCTGGCCATCCTTATCTATCAGTCCGCTGCGGTTTTCAGCGTCATTCTGGGCTGTATTTTTTTCCTGGATGAGCGGCTGCTCCTGAAGAAACCATTGTTTTATGTCAGCATTTTTGCAGCAATTGCGGGTGTAATACTTACTGTCTCACCGGGCAATTCCGGTGGAAGTTCATTCTCCATGCTCGGCGTTGGCTTTGTTCTGCTTTCCGCTCTCTCATGGGCGGTTCTGAGCGCTATGGTTCGGGCATGGCTGCCGGGATACTCGCCCTATTTTGTTAATGCTGCGGTGTTTACCTTTGTAATTCCCCTGTTCTTTATCAGCCACGTTGCAGGATATGGAATGGACTTTCATTTTGAAGCAGGCCCCTGGCTCTGGTTTATGCTTATCCTTTCCGGACTTGCCGGCATCGGCCTCGGGCACTCACTCTTTTACCGTTCTGTGCCTCACCTGGGAGTCTCCCTGGCAAACATACTTCAGCTGACAAGGCCCTTCTTCACCGCCCTTATCTCCTTCTTCATCTTTCAGGAACGGCTTACCCTTCTCCAGATGATCGGCGGGGTACTACTTGTTGGCGGGGCCTATGCGGTTACAAAGCTGAAAGAGAAAAAACCGGCGTAACTTCAGCGGAGAATTGCTACAGCAGCAGGAAGGAGAAGAACAGCACCGCCGCCATGGTCACTCCACCCTGAATAGCTGTAGCCGCGGTAAGGGTTTTATACCCTGTTTTAATATCCATCCCGGTAAACTCTGCCACAACCCAGAAATATGAATCATTGGCATGACTGCAGACCATGGCGCCTGCGCCGATACTCATAACCGTTAAAGCCGCTCCATAAGCCGAATCCAGCCCCAGAGACCCCAACAGCGGAGCTACAAGCGCAGATGCCGCCACCATGGTTGTGGTAGTTGACCCCTGGGCTGTCTTCAGAGCTGCGGCAATTATAAAAGGCAGCAGAATTCCGATGTTCCAGTGCTCCATTGCCTGCCCGAGATATTCAGGCAGGGGTGTGGCTTTGATTACCGCCCCGAAGGCACCGCCTGCTCCGGTTATAAGAATAATCGGCCCTGCAATTCTGATTCCCCCGCCTATCCATTTCATCAGGACCTCTTCGCTCAAAGAAGGAGCCAGTGCCAGGGCAAAGAGAAAACCGCAGAGCAGCGCCATAAGAGGACTGCCCAGAAAAAGCAGCACACCGGTAATACGGCTCTCATGCCCAAGGTCCGCAAGAAGAGCAGCAACTGCAGCTATTGCTATTAGCAAAATGGGAACAACTATGGGAGCGAAGGATTTAAACGCCGAAGGCAGCTGCCCATACTTCTTCTCAACCGCACTGTCGCCTTCAAGGCCCTTAAGAAAAAACTCCTTATTCAGCAGGTCTTCCCTGGTTTCTACCCGGGAACCCATAAAACGGGCCCAGATATATCCTGCAAACATCGGAAAGAGGGAGATACAGATTCCGAAGAGTATTACCATTCCCAGACTGCTGCCGATACCAAGATTACCCGCTGCAGAGATAGGGCCGGGAGTCGGAGGCACCAGGGTATGGGAGGCATAGAGCCCGGTCGCCAGGGCGACACTCATGGCTGCCGCATGGGAATGTGTTTTCCGGGTAATTGTTTTACGCATGGTATTCAGAATGACAAATCCCGAGTCACAGAAAACCGGAATAGAGACGATCCATCCGATAATACTCATTGCCAGTGCAGGGTGCCCGGGGCCGATCTTTTTTATTACCGTATCGGCCATTTTGAGCGCAGCGCCGGATTTCTCCAGAAAAACACCTATAATTGCGCCCAGTACAATTACAATTCCTATATTGGCAAGTATTCTGCCGAAGCCTTCACGAATAGCTGTATCCACTTCCATCAGATCCAGCTGACCCAGTGCGGCTGCTCCTATACCCAAAAAGAGGGAGGCCAGCAGGAGGGAGACAAAGGGATGAAGCTTGTATTTCGATGTAGCCAGTACGATGGCAATTATGGAGATAAACAGAAAAATCACCATAAGAAACCCCATTAGACCCTCCTGAAGAACCGGTTGCTTTCAATGGTAGCATGGTTTCTGTAATTTGAGGGAAGCGCAAAAAAAGGACTGCCCCCGAAGAAGCAGTCCTGATTATCTCCTGGTTTAGATGCGCTTACAGAAGAATAAACGAGAGAATTAGAATAACAATTATGGTTACAATTCCCTGAATCAGGGTTGCCACAGTCTGTGATTTGTAAGCAGTCTTTACATCCATTCCGGTAAACTGGGCAACAACCCAGAAGTAGGAGTCGTTGGCATGGGAAACAGTCATTGCACCTGCACCGATACTCATTACCGTAAGCACCTGTCCGATGGTAGAATCAAGCCCCAGGGAGGCAAGCAGAGGCGCCATAAGCGCAGAAGTTGTTACCAGTGCGGTAGTGGAGGAACCCTGAGCAGTTTTAAGGGCAGCCGCAATAAAGAATGGAACCAGGATACCGACGCTCCAGCCGCTCATTGATTCGCCAAGATATGCAGCTACCGGGGTTGCTTTAATAATTGCACCGAAAGCACCACCGGCACCGGTAATAAGAATAATGGGACCGGCTATCTTGATTCCCTCACCAATCCATGTCATAAGCACCTCTTCATTCAGCTTGGGAGCAAGTCCCAGGGCAAAGAAGAAGCCCACCAGAAGGGCGATAACGGGCTTACCGAAAAAGATAAACAGTTTGGCAATGAAACCTGCGCCGAGAAGTTCTCCCGGGAAGGAGGCAATAGTCCCAAGGGCAATCAGAATAATGGGAACAAGGATGGGAGCAAAGGCCATAAAGGTAGAAGGAAGCTGGCCGTACTGTTCCTCGATAGCCTTCTCTTCCAGATCAAGACCTTTTGCCCAGGCTGCCGCGTTGTCCCGGTCTTCCTGAATCTCAATCTTGCCACCGATAAACTTGGCCCAGAAGAAACCGGCCAGCATGGAGAAGATAGAGATAAATCCGCCGAAGATAATAACCAGGCCCAGGCTGTTTTCAAGACCCAGGTTTCCAGCTGCCGCGATGGGGCCGGGAGTTGGGGGCACCAGGGTATGGGAGGCATACAAACCGGTTGCCAGGGCAACACTCATCATGGTTGCAGAAACTTTTGCCTTGTGGGTAACTGATTTTCTCAGCGCAGAAAGGATTACATAACCGGAGTCACAGAATACGGGAATAGACACAAACCATCCGATAATGCTCATGGCAAGTCCGGGCCGTTTGGGACCAACCAGTTTCAGAATGGTGTCGGCCATTTTAATTGCTGCTCCGGATTTTTCCAGAAACACACCTATGATGGTTCCCAGAACAATTACAATACCTATGTAGGCAAGGATACCGCCGAAACCATTCCTGATGGTGGACTCAACAGCCATTACATCAAATTCACCAAGAGCAGATGCTCCAAGTCCTACAAAAAGCGCTGCAAAAATAAGTGCGATAAAAGGATGCAGCTTAAAAACAGAAGTTGCTGCCACGATAAGCACAATAGATGCTACCAGCAGCAGAATCATCACTAAACCCATTATGATTCTCCCCCAATAATTGATTTTCTGTAGTACAAATACACCAAAAATCCCCTTTGAATACGTCAATAACAGGGATTAATCCAGCAAAACATCTCTATCTGTACTACAAGTCAGATATTAGCATGGAAATATTTATGTGTAAAACAAAAATTGAGGGGTTTTGTACAAATATGTTTAAAATTTGTAGTACAGGTGAAGAGATATGAAAAAAGGACGGTATGAGGGCTGTTCTAAACTAGAGGGTATCGTACAGCCAGGGATTCCAACGCTGTGATTCAGTTGCAGGGGCCTGCTCTTTTTCGTCAGCTTCCAGCACCCGCCTCAGGTGCCTGCCGGCATAGATCAGGGCAAGTTCGCAGTCCGGGGCTTTTATACTCTGGTATATCTTCCGGTATTCCCAAACCCGTTCAGCCTGTTCTTTTGCCGACAGAGAGTCCCTGCTGCAGTGCTTCAGCAGATCCCAAATCATCAGGGTAACACTGTGAAGAAGGCGGTTGCCCCCAAGCTCGGAAAGAACGGTATAGAATGAGCGCTCAAGATCAAAAAACTGCTCCGGGGAGTGATTTTTCTCCAGAGCAGCCATTATTCCGTCAAGCTCCGAGTAATCATTCCGTTCATGATTTTCAATACAGAGCTCAATGCTCAATCTATCCAGAGCAGAACGCATCCGGAGCATCTCGCGGTAATCGTTGGTGTTGAAGCGCAGGGCGGGAAGAACCGAACTGAAGAGGCGGTCTGTATCCTGTTCCCGGACATAGGAACCGCCTCCCTTTTTCTTGTACACCAGTCCGATGGCAGACAGCTTATCAAGAGCTGCTCTAACCGGCCCCCGGGAGACATTGAATTCGCCGCAGAGCTCGGATTCCGAAGGAAGCCTGTCGCCGGGGGAATACTCCCCGCCGACAATTTTGCGTTCAAGAAAACTGTAGATATCCTCGCTCTTCGATTTCATCAGCTATAGCATACCTGTAATTACGAATTAAATACAAGAAGAAAAGTAAGGGGCAAAAACGTGG
Organism: Marispirochaeta sp.; assembly: GCA_963676835.2. GTDB lineage: Bacteria > Spirochaetota > Spirochaetia > JC444 > Marispirochaetaceae > Marispirochaeta. Next base: position 872,823 of record CAXXFF010000002.1, on the reverse strand, counting down.
AAACCTTACACACCCACGAGAAAGCCGTCATTACCGCTTAAAAAGCCTTGAATCAAAAACATACTCTTCTATTTCTGCAATCTCAATCGAGCTGAACAATGAGTGCCGGGGATTAATCAGAACGTTCCATTCACCTTTTACGATTGCAGAGGGTACTTTAAGTGATAGACCGCTGTTTTCCCGAATAAATCTGTCACCCGTTTCGGCAAGCTCCAGCGGAGCGGGGTATTCCCACCAACCGGAGGGCAAGTCATTGATATCTACCGCATCCATACCGGCTTCCGTGGGCAAAGATAATTCGGCTATACAGACATCTGCAGGGATTACTGCCATAGGTAAATGTACCAGGTACTCTATTGTCGCCAGAGATCTGTTTGTTGAAGTATACAGAACACTGGTTCCCTTGCTGTTCCAGCGCCCGCCATACAGACGTGCACCCTCCCCGGACATGTCGTGAATAAACTTTTTACCCGCTATGCGGTAAACCTTCATCAGGAGAACACGCCGTGTTCGATTCTTCCCAGTTCATCCAGAACCATCTGTATTCCATATCGCGAAGAGAGGAGATCCAGAGGTTTCTTATCGCCCAGGGCTTTATCGGGAGACTCAATCCAGAGCTGAAAAGCCTCGATACCGTCGAAAACCTCTTCCCCCCGGGAATAAACCTCCGCCAACTGAAGAAGATGTTCAGAAATGGTTTCGTTAAGCAGATCTACATCTTTTTTGCGCTGCAGGGTTCGCTCTGTAGTATGCAGTATGGCAGAGAGAGTTTTAATCGGCATGTTTATACTTTTTGCCAGATAAAGCAGGGCTTTTTTTGGAATACCGTTTTTCCCCAGTTCATACAAATCCATTTCAGTGTGTATTTTATGCCCCAGGATTCCGGAACCGCCAAGCAGGTCTTCGATTAATACTGCGTTCATCTTGCTACTGCCATTTGTCTATAACAATACCGCCATTTGTCCGCACAGTCAATTGTTTGTTTATTATTTCCGGATTTCAATCACCGCACCGATACTGCACAGTCTATTTCAAGCTCTTTCATCTACCCGCTATTTCTTTAACCAGGCAGAACCTGCAGCAGAAAAACTCCTCCAATGAAGACCAGCAACAAACCACTGCCCCAATGAAAAACAAGTTCAAGATAGCGTACACTCGATCTGTTCGTTATTATCCGGGATATTCTCTCCCTGAATATGATAGCCGTAAGTCCGATGCAGGAAAGCAGAGCCCCCATCCCCAGAGACATTGCTATAACAGATAATACACCGGTTTTCAAATAGCCCATGGATATCGAAAAAATCATGATAGCAGTAGCCGCCGGACAAGGTATTAACCCGGACAAAAGCATTCCAGCTGTTCCCATCACATGTCGCGCATTACCTTCACGCTCCCATCTGTAATCCAAATAACCCTGTAATATCATCCAAATACCCAACATTATGATAATGCTATACGATATGGGCAGCATTATCACTTCCGCAGTATTCATCGAAAGAGTAAGCGACTTCGCACTAAGCCACGTTAATCCTCCAACTAGGAAAATAGCACTGCCTCCATGTTCAAAAGCAAGGAGCAGGCCTGTACCGACTCCAGCAACAGGCCGGACTTTCTCCCCCAAAAAATAGCCGACAATAATCGTCTTGCGATGTCCCGGGCCAAGGGCATGCAGTACACCATAGAGAAACGAGAGTCCCAACATGAATAGCAGGCCCTTTGCACTATTGGTATTAGACAACAACGAGGTGATCTGCCTCTGCAGTTTCCGCTGGACTGCAGCGCTTCTTGCCGAAAAAATGGACTGCGTTTTAACATCAACCGGTGCGGTTCGCTCCGCTACCGTATTGCCAGTTCCCTCGATGGTATCTTCTTGTGGTGTGCTGGATAAGAATGGATTCACCTGTGCCGCCAAGGACCCCAGAAAGAGCAGGTATATCACAAGTAGAATACTCATCTTACTCATTCCGGGATCTCCACCACTAACTGCATAGGATAAGCGACCCCACTATAGGTTTTGCCCTCTCGTGCAACAGAAACGTTACCGCCATACTTTATTTTCATATCGGTATTGGTAAGCAGTTCCCAGGTAGCTGTAGTATCCCCGCGGAGCACAACCGGATCTTTCCGTACATACTGAATATCACAGTAATAGGTCTTGTCGTACATGGCTACTGTGTATTGGCCCCCGTTTATCGCCGCATTAAAAGGAACATAAAAATGGTAGACAAGGGTTTCACCTTCATAATAGGCATTAAAGTTTACTGTTGATTCCGGCGAATATCGGGAATTACCTGTCTGAAGGTAGATAAAATAGTCATACTGCTTCAGGTTTCCAAAGGCATAATCACGAATATATCCTACCTCTTCCGCATCAAGAATCCTGTTTTTATTCACATCAAAATCGATAAGAATATTACTGCTGAAGAGAGGATCAAACCACCAGGTGACTTCCAATCCTTTAAGGGTAGTGTTATCCATATCAACGGTAACCTTGCTGTCGATAAACATATGCGGATGAGCCGCTGCAAATCCCATAGAACAAAGCAGGAGAATGCATATCAGTAGTAGTTTTCTCATAGTTTCATACCTAATTCGTTTGTTAACCACCAGCCTATGCCGGTCCTGGCAGTCATACATCAAAAATCATGCTGTCCGGTCCATACCAGACAGCATGAATAATTTCTTATTGTGATTGATTATTTTACTTTTCTGAAAGTGTCTTCAAACGTTTCTCCAACAATGATTTCACAGGTTTGCTTCATACTCACTTTGTAGGAATCAAACGTCTCAAGACCAGCTCCTGCACCATAATCACTTACCGTATAGTTCGCAGTATCGGGGTAGTCATAGAGATTCCCTCCGTTAACACTCTGTACTTCATACGGTGTACTATAGGAACCATTGGTCAGTTTTTTGGCATATGCTAAAGCTTCCGCCTTAGAGTCAAACCTTTCCAGACGCAGGATTTCCACCCATCCGTCAGGGTTGTTGCCAAATTCGATTGGTCCGCTAAGCCATGGACTGGTTAAAGTCTCTTCTTCAAGGCCTTTAGTTCCCGTGGCATACTGTCCCTTGAAGAAATTTTCTTCGTAAAGAAGTCCTCCATCATAGTCATCCTGAACATTGCAGATTAACTGTATGTACCATCCATCCGGGTCAGCGACGTATGAGTCTTTGTCGATCAGAATTCCTTCGCTGAGGTCATAGCCATAAACGTTTGTCTGACCGGCAAAGAGATCGGTTTTATTCAGCCAAGGTTGAAAACCATGAATAACCTGGACACCCTTTACATCAACAATGTACTCACCCGCTTCTCGTTTATACGGACCGTTATCCTCGAGGGTATCGAGAAATCCCTTTCCGGAAGAAGAGGCCCTGAACCCGGTTTTCGCTTCCAGCGCATCCCCGAAGGCATCTTCTTTATTCCAGTAATCTGTATTGAAGCGTTCATAAGTCATCAACGCGACACGTTTTTCCATCATATTGGTACACTGCTCTGCTCCGCCCACAAATCCTTCCATAAACGGAATTTTGGCCACCTGGGTAGCCTTCCAGATTTCATACATCGGATACTGATTGGAGTGCTGCGGAATTGGATAAACATAATCACTCTGGCATTCCGCCCATGGAGCAATAACAGCACCTTCATACTGCATACTGTAGGCAATCTGATTCCGGTTTACCCCGCGAGAAGTATTGTTAACCGAACCATATCCACCAAAATACACAAGAGACACCTTATCGCCGGCGTTAAAATATTCATCCGTATCGGTAGCGGTAAGTTTGAAAACAAAAGATGCGGTATCACTGCTGTGACCGATTGCACGCCAGATATAGGTGTCCGCCCCGGGACCCATGAAATCCAGCCACTCATCCCATTCCGGTTGTACATCGACAATAGAGAGAACAGGCGGATCTTTAAGGGTTGCATTCAGTTCATACACAGTGGATCCATCACTGCTTGAAACAGTCGTACCCTGTGCATACTTATTAACCACGACATTAACCGCATTCCCACCACGTTCAATCATCAGCCAGCCTTCATAAAGCGCCTGGTAATGGTCCCCATGACCATGAGTTAGAATCAGGTTGTCAATTTGACGTGGATCATATCCCAGCTTTGCTATATTCAACCAGTACTGGTAGGAGGCCGCACGGTTACCCATATCGAGTGTGGAAATTGTACCGTCATCACCGACAAACATGAACATGTTTGTATAGGAATCACCAATGGAGTAGCAGCGGTCTTCCATTAGAGCGAAGGGTTCACAAGATCCATCATAAGAATAGTTATGCGAGTTTTCCAGCTTGCTCATCGTAGCGTACCAGCTTGTTCCGGCATACTGCATCCCATCAGGGATAACAAGGTTACGGGTTCCAAGCAAAATCGGATTGTTATACAGATAAAGTTCCTTGACCTTGGCGGTCCCATCCTCCCATGAGCTTTTATAACTGCTGTCAAATACGCAAAGTGCAGTCCAGCGTTCAGGGTTTTTGTATATTTCACCGTTAATAGTTTTAGTCACATTGATATCGTCGAAAGATCCTTCTTTCACCAAATCCCATGACCCCTTGATTGAATAAGTACCCCTGCTCAGATAAGTAAAACCATCAGAATGATCATTGTCTATACAGTAAATCCTGCAGTCATCGGCAAGAGTGTAGGTTTCCTCAAATACATTGGTAACATGGTTACCATCACCGATTGTGATAGTATTAGCTGCGGGACTTTTTCCCAGGACCCAACCGAGGGCTACCATGTTGCCTGCGGCACCTCCCTTGGCAGTCAGCTCTGGCCCATAGGAGGCTGAGTCAAACATCAGAACTTCGTTCCACTGAATCAATTCGAAATCCATACAGCGATCCTCAGCATCCTTCTGTATTTCGATAAATGATCCCTGCACCAGCCAGCCCCCGCCAAACATGTCGCCTTCGCCACTCATTGCTTCTGCCCGGCTTACGCCGGTTATACTGTTTGTATGTGCAGCATCATTCATCGGCCATGCAGTTGTATAGGTTTTTGTTTTAAACTCCGGGACCTCCATAATAGTTGCCGTAACAGTACCATCAGCATTGATGACACCATCCTCAACAAGCCATCCATAAGTCGTATGGTCGACATTCTTCCCATAGATCGATTCTCCCCATTTGTTAAAAGCGCCTTTTCCAATATCAGCTTCGGAGGCACCTGCTGCCCAAATGGATACAGCGAACAGTAAGGTAATGGAACATAAGAGAATTTTCTTCATACTTCTCTCCTTTTTAATTTTCCCACATATGCAGGAATTCAACTAAGTCATAGCAATAACCTTGCCAAAATGCTCCTTATCCACCATTCCTTCAGATCCTACTTTATTTACTTACAATGAAACGACTTACAACACCTCCCTCCCTCGTAAAATACTACTTTGGTTACATAAAAAGATACATAGGTGGGAAATGGTGCAAACTGATGCAATATAAAACCCCACCCAAACCAGCAACCAAACAGTTTCATGATGCAAAATGCAACATTCTATGCGACCTTTTCCATCTTTTTCACCAAGAATGCTATAGCATCTGATAGAATAATATGCAGCGGGAGGAAATGCTCAATGTGCAGAATTCTTTTTGTAACACTTGCAGAAGCTGGAAAATTTGAAAAAATGTTTAAGAAAGTATATATGACAGAATTACAGCATTATCTGAATTCTCGGCCGGAATTTTCAAACATAAGAATGGAGTTTTATTTTTATACAGACCCTGAAACATACAAGAGAAACAAAAGGAATGCCGATGTTCTTGTTGCCCGTGGTATACGAGCTATTATTCTGCGTGAACATGAAAAGGAAAAACCCGTTATTGAAATTCCAATATCGACCGCTGATTTTCTTTTTTCGATTAAACAAATTTCAGAAAAAAGCACCATTGACCCTGAACGGCCTATGGCGCTTGTACACTCATCGAGAGATGTGTTTATACAATCTGATCAGGTTAGAAACTATTTAAATTTGAATATTGTTCCAGTTCACTATACCGATCACGCTTTGGATCCGGATTATAACCATGAACTTTTCAGAGACCTTAAACAACAAGGCATAGATCAAGCTCTCTGCTTTTCATCTCTTCATGACGCGGCTCTCGACCAACAAATTAGACCTTACCACATCAGAAGTACATCTGAGTCTCTGTTTTCAGCACTTCGTGACGCCATGTATACCATCTCTGATTGTAAAAACCTGAACGAAACAACAATAAATAAAATAGTACAGAATGCTTCCGAAGGCCTTATTCTACTTGACAACAGAAACCGTGTAATCAACCTGAACAAACATGCCCAACACATAATAAACAGTTGCAAAACAGAGATAGAAGGTACTGATATTTTGGACCATGATTTCATTTCATCTGCAACTTCGGCTGCGGGAAACAATAACATAGAAACCCTGAATAACAGCATTATCAATGATTACAGAGTCAACACATTCCCATTCTTATATAACACCAAGAATATAGGCACAGTGCTGCGACTATCACAAAACAGGAAAAAGAAAACTTTTGTATTTAATGAATCCAAAACAGTTAAACCGGTTTATCGGGCCACACACAATTTCGATGATATTATCCACACCAGCAGCATTATGAATAATGCTATTACAACTGCAAAGTCCTTTGCTCAGATCGATTCAAGCATACTTATTCTGGGTGCAACTGGTACCGGGAAAGAACTCTTTGCTCAGAGCATCCATAATTTCAGTCAGCGCAGAAGAGGTCCTTTTGTTGCAGTAAACTGCGCAGCCATTCCAGACTCACTATTCGAAAGTGAATTCTTTGGCCATACCTCCGGGTCTTTCACTGGTGCCCAAAAAAACGGACATACCGGATATTTTGAGCAAGCCAGTGGTGGTACAATATTCCTTGATGAAATCTCCGAGATATCAATACAATTACAAAGTAAGCTTCTCCGGGTTATCCAAGAAAACCAAATAATTAAAGTTGGCGGAACACGCCCGGTAAACCTGGATATCAGATTTTTGTACGGAGTTAACCGCAATCTTCGCACCCTTGTGTATAAAGGAGATTTCAGAAAAGACTTATACTTTCGTATATCATCCGTCCGCCTCCCACTTCCCCATTTGAAAGAGAGAGGACAAGACATAATACTACTATTTGAACACTATATTGATCTCTTTTCCAAACGTTTTGGCACAGAAAAACGTCTTTTAACAGATGACGCGAAGGAAATTCTCCTTATACATGAATGGCCTGGAAATATCAGAGAGTTGATGAACTTATGTGAGCACCTTGCCGCTACAGCAAGGAACACCTGTGAAATTTCATCAAGAGAGATTTTGCAAATTTTTTCCATGGAACAAGATATTTTGGACAATTGCCTTTCAGAGGAAAATTCTTGTCCTGCGACAACAGAAAAGACATCATCTCTAAAAGATCTGGAAAAACAATCAATAATAAACGCGCTCATCAAAAGCGGGAATAAAAAGAACAAGGCCGCACTGCTTCTTGGCATAAACCGGTCAACCCTGTGGAGAAAAATTAAAGAATACAAAATTCAATGAATGGGGGAGACGTCAAAATAAAGACGCCTCCCCAAACTTTAATGACTCGATAGTCATGGTTGTTCTTTCTATCGGATTATGGTTAGATTCGGAAACGGTCTCTCTAACACCTGCCTAATTGGATAATGCCAATATCTTCAATAAACAAATAATATCAAAATGAACAGCCGGGAAAGATAGTCGAAAACTCAATTCCATCAGTTAACAGGCCATGTCGGCTCTCGTCCATTCAAAACATCATCTATTCCTTCAGCAGCCCCCACCGCCATACGGGCCATACACTCATTGGTTAACGCGGCATTATGGGGTGTAAGAATGGTATTCTTCAGGGGAAAATAGCGGTGGTCAACCTCAGGCGGTTCCCGGGTATAAACATCCGTTGCCAGACCGGAAATTACACCGTTTTTCAACGCTGTTGCAACATCTTCTTCAACAACCAGGTCGCCCCGGGCACAATTGATCAGAATGGCGCTGTCCTTCATCTTGCCTAGAGTTATACTGTCGATTGAACCTTTTGTTTCCGGGGTGGAGGGAATGTGCAGAGTCACAAAGTCACCTCTACTGAATGCTTCATCCCAGCTGGAGGTTATCTCCACACCCTCGGGAGCCGTATCAGCTGTTACATACGGATCATAGGCAAGAACCTTCATGTCCAGACCATACATAGCTTTTTTCGCAACAAGGCGGCCAATCCTGCCCAGACCAATAACCGACAGTGTCTTTCCTGCAAGGTCCTGTCCTTTCATCCTGTTCCTTATGGAGAAATCACTACTCCGGGTCGCTGCATCCATTACCACAAGATTTCTCCCCGATGCAATGATAAAGCCAACAGCCATTTCTGCAACAGTATTGGCATTGGCTTCCGGCGTATAGGTTACCCGAATCCCAAGTTCCGTCGCCTTTGCAACATCGATATTATCTACCCCAACACCATGCCGTCCTATTACCTTCAGCTTTTTTCCGGCCTCCAGCACTTCCGCCGGAAACGGCGCGGTACGGGCCAGAATGGCATCACAATCCGCCACTTCTCTCTTTATTGTCTCGATATCGAATCCCGATCCGACAATAACCTCGTGTCCACGGGAAGTTAGGAAATCCTTACCTTCCTGCACCACATCCTGCGGTATGAGTATTTTTCCCATCAGTCAGTCTCCCTATCCTGGCCATTCGGTCCGTACATGGCTTTATGTTTCTTCTCCCGGGAACTCAGCACAATAGACCAGATCACCGAGATTATAATCAGTCCCCACAGAACCCATGCAATAAAACTCTTGGTAAAAAAGATGGTGAAGGTTCCGAAAGATTCCAGACTCTTTACAAAGTAGATTTCCAGCTGATTTCCCAGAATAAAACCAATCAGCAGCGATGGAATCTGCAGTTTCACCTTAACCACCAACCAGGCGAATAATCCGAAGATCAGATAGGTCCAGACATCGATCATCCGTCCATAATTAATTGCATATGAGCCCACAACACACATTACGACAATTACCGGGTACAGGATGTATTTAGGTACATAAATAACCCGCACAATGTACTTGATGGCAAAGAACATTATGGCGAACATGATGATATTGGCGATTATCAGGGAGTTTACCATCCCGGCCCAGGCCATCGGTTCATTGCCGATAAAGAGTGGCCCAAGCTGAATCCCCTGCAGGGTGAAGGCACCGATCAAAACCGCGGTTGTACTGTCGCCGGGAATACCCAGCGATACCAGGGGTATCAGAGCCCCGCCTGTCAGAGCATTATTTGAAGCTTCGGAGGCGATAACTCCGTCCGGAATACCAGTACCGAATTTCTCGGGATGTTTTGAAAAATTCTTGGCCTGAGTATAAGAGAGAACCGATGCAGCACTGCCCCCGACACCGGGAAGCAAACCGACAAAGGTCCCGATAAACGACGACCTGATCAAGTTTCCTATTTTATTCTTGAACACCGAGAACTGAAATTTAACTCCACTGCTCAGGTCAATCTTCTGGTGGGCACTCTCCTTGACCCCGGTTTCTGCTTCTTCAAGGATAGTCGCCAGGGCGAACATCCCGATCAATACCGGCAGCAGGGAAAAGCCGTTTCGCATGGTATCACGCAGGAAATCGGGCAACAAACGGGTATGGTCATTACCACCGCTGGTTGATCCATAAGTTCCGATGAGGCTAATCAGAACACCAAGAAATCCACTAAAGATTCCAACCAGCATACTTCCCTGTGAAATCGATGCGATTACCGTCAAGGCAAATATGATGATGAGAAACTTTTCAACATACGAAAACTTTATTGCTATATCTGCCAGCGCCGGTGCTGCAACCGCCAGTATGGCAATACTGATACATCCGCCAATAAAAGACGATACAATACCGATCTTCAACGCCCGTTCTCCCTGCCCCTTCAGGGTCATGGGATGTCCGTCAAAGGTGGTTGCAATCGATGCTGGAGTACCCGGAATCTTCAAAAGAATTGCCGGGACCAGTCCTCCGGAAATCCCTCCGACATAGAGACCAATCAGGAGTGCAAGCGCCTGGTTCATGTTCAAGGCATAGGTCAACGGAAGAAACACTGCCAGCGCCATTGTCGCTGTCATTCCCGGGATCGCGCCGAAAATAATACCGCCGATAACTCCAATGAAAGTCAATGAAACTGTCAGGGGAGTGATTAATTCAAATATTTCCATTTTGCTGTTCCTCTAAGGTTTATGGCAGGGTTATAAAAAACAGTTTTCCAAACAGTATCCATGCAAACAGCGGCGTTACCACCGATGTGATGGATATGGCAGCAAGATGCTTGCGTACTGATGCTTTTCCGACAAACAGGGACGACTGAATAAACATATAGGGTATCGAAGTTATCAGAAATCCCAGCCCCTGGTTCGGAAACAGCCTGCCTATACGGTTCATTAAATAGAAGTAAGCCGCAAGTAGCCCTATTGTCCCCAATAATTTGATCTTATCAAAATCCTTTGCAAAAAAATGATAGGACTTCAGCGCAGTCCCAATACCGCCCTTTTTACGATATTTAACTAAGGAATGAATGCCGATTACGATCAGCAGAAAAATTAAAATTCCAATAACAATCTTGGGAAAAAACAAATGAGATGTATCAAAATCAATTGTTATATGCAGGAATCCAGTATTCTCATTCATGAAAGAATCCTCCAGAACTACCTTCTATGGTCGAGTTATTTATAAGTAATCAGATTCCAGCGCCAAAGCACCGGAATCTGAGGATATGCTAAATAGGTCTTTCTGATTACTTTTTCAGTGCGGAAATAATACCTTCATATTTTTCCATCTTCTCTTTCAGGTATGCCTGCGCCTCGGCAGAAGGCAGGAAGTCCGGAATAAAGAAGGACTTTTTCTGGGTTTTCTGAATCTCTCCAGCTGCAAAGATCTTTTTCAGGGCATTATCAAAATAATCAACAAGTGCAGGATCCATGTCCTTATTGTAGAGAACCACAAATTCCTTATCGAAGGTAAAATCATTGGCAAGCTGTACTTTGGGATCTACCCACTGCAGCATCTGATCGCGTGTGGTGTCTCCATATCCTTCAGGATTTGCCTGCTTAATGGTCTGATTGCGCGCAGTCAGCCAAAGGAATTTCATAGCCTTCTGGTCACTTGCAGGAAGCTGAGAATACTGCTCGTTAGCCTGGATTGAACCGTTGATCACATCTGCCTGACCGTCGAAGAGCAACTGATTCTTGTCTGACTGAGAACCGGTATTCACGGCTGCCAGATTATCTTCCATACCTGGGTATTGAATCTGTACCGCATTCTTCATGGCGGTATACCCAATTTCAGATACTCCGCCGGGCTGAATTGCTACACGAACGCGTGTTCCGTTTCCCGCTGCATCAATAACCTCCTGAAGAGTGTTGTATGGTGAATCCTTCGGAGCCAGGTAGGCATTACCAGGATTAATTGCGAGCAGGGGGCCTACAATATAGTCTTCGAAGGGGTTGTCATAGCCTTCAACACCATAAAGATAGCCAAGGTAGGCCTGGTCATGGAAAATCATGATTGTATGTCCCGACGAATCATGTTTCAGGGCATCATATGCACCGTTAACACCTGTTGCATCAACTTTGACATTCATTCCCAGCTCTTCGGCAAGATATTCCGCTACGATTGCCGAGTTCGCATATGTGTCTCCACCGGTTGATGAAGAACCGATAACAATTCGAAGGTTACCACTCAACAGTTTTCCTTCCTTACTGCCTTCTGCGCATAAACCACTCGTAAGTACAACCAACACTAAAAGAATTCCAAGAATCTTTTTCAAGATAATCTCCTTTTATACCGCTTGAACGGTACAGTTTTTGATGCTCTATATTTGCGGGAATATTGTCGAACCCAAAGGGATATGCAATCCCGACAGTTAATCCACCACAGATAAAGCATTCTCACTGTTGTTAAGCAAGTAATGTACCAACATGTATAAACAGCCGTTATCTTCAGGGGAAATATCCATATTTACCTACACAGCTGATACTTAGAGGTATAGTAATGAAAAATTCTTATTTCAATCCCGTTGAGTGAGACCTGAAATCGGAGCAAATCCGATATGCACGTTGCAGGTTGCAACACACAAAGACGACAATTTTCAACAAAGTCAGAAACAGAGTAAGACGAGAATTTGCGAATTCAGAAAGGAAACTTTGAAAGATGCAAGATTAACGGACTATTACAGGAGGAAGCAACATTGAAAAATAATTACAAAAACTCACAGGAAGTTCTAACCGATATAAACAGCTTAAACTATCTTCCTCAATGGTCGAATAATGAACTATATGATCCCACCATGAAAAAATGTAATGTTTAGATTGATTGATGAGTTACAAGTTACTGCCCGCCTTAACGATGGGCAGTAACAATATACTATATATTTAACAGTTCGCGGTAAGGTAAAGCAAAAACTTTAATCCCCTCAAGGGGAAATCTCCGCTTCACTCTCCTGACAGCATCAATATAATGATGTGCTGTATCATCATCAGCATATATTATATAGAGAATGTTCTCTTCAGGCCAGACAGCGTTCCCTTCTTTTGGGTCGCTATTACCCCAGCCATGAACATCAGTTAATCGTGTAGCATTCAAACTTGCATTCACACCGATAAGAGCTTCCCTGATATCTGACTCAACAGATTTATTAGCTACTATTTCAAGGCGTATCATTCATACCTCCTTCCATTAAGTACTGCAAACAAAATAGGTATAAAGAAAAGCGTCATAAGTGAACTTGCAGTTAATCCACCAATAATGGTTTGCGCTATTGGTTGAACCTGCTCTGTCCCGGGGGCACCTAAAAAGGCAAGAGGGAACATGCCGAGTATCGTCGTTGCAGTGGTCATCAATATAGGCCTTAAACGACTTCTTCCGGCAGATACACAAGCCTCCTTTAGTTTGTATCCGCGCTTAAGAAGCAGGTTAATATAATCCACAAGGACAATGCCACTATTTACCACCAGCCCCGCCAGAACAACCAGGCCTACAGCCGACATAAGACTGAAAGTTGCACCTGAAAATGTATAGAAACCAACTACACCTATTAACATCAGGGGAATTGTAAAAAAGATTATGAAAGGATCTTTTAAGGATTCGAATTGAGCTGCCATAATTCCAAAAACAAGCAAAATAGCTATGATACCAACAATAAGAAGTTGTATCCCCATTTCTAAGATATCGCTGAAATCACCTCCCAGACCAACAACAATTCCATCGGGAACTACTATTTGTGCAGATAGCAGCTCTTCAATGTCTTTTTGAGCATCGGTAGCCGCATAGCCTTCAACAAGCCCTCCGGTCACATGAACAGTTCTCATTTCATCATCACGATTTATCGCTACAGGCCCAACTGTCTTTTCCAGGTGAGCCACATTGGAGACTGCAATCCTGTTGCCGGAATTATTAACTATAAAAATTTTATTCAGATCAGGAACTGAGCTACGATCCTGGTCTCTTAGAATTAATTCAACATCCAGCTCATCCCCGCCCACACGATAAGTAGTTGCTGTTATTCCGTTCATACTGGTGCTGATTTCATTCGCAACAGCATACATATTTAAACCCAAATTATAAGCACGTGCACGATCAATAACAACTTGCAGTTGAGGGAGCCCTTCATCCATATCAGTTGCCGCGTCTGTTATACCAGGGAGCTTATCCTTAATGAGAGCCTTAAGCTCTTCAGCAAATGTAACCGCATGACCAAGATCATCAGATTTTACAAGAATATCCACAGGGTCAGCATTACCCAGACCAGGTCCGCCTGCAAGAAACTCGATTTCAGCACCTGGAAAATCCTTATAGTGTCTGCGAATAACTTTTTTCATTTCTTCGGCAGTAACCGTCTGTAGTTGATATGGTGGTAATGAAACCTCCAGCGAAGCTTTGTTTGATTCAGCTGCACCTCCCATCATTGTGGTTTCTCCAGCCGTGACAACGATGTTTTCATAGCCACCCACAGCTTCCACAATTGATGTCAACTGAAGTATCTGCAGCGCTGTCTCGTCGAGAGGAGTTCCCTGAGGCAGTGAAAATGAAACAGAAACAGTGTCCTCACTCATGGGAGGAGCCATTATGATTCCTAATTGTGTAAAACCAATTACAGACAATACAAGGAGCATAAAGACAAGAATGATTGTCTTGGCTTTATTGTCCAGCAATCTGGATAAAAGTTCAGCATATGCAGAATCCAGCTTATTGAATCCGATCTCAAAAGCATGATCTATTTTTTGTAATGTTTTATTCTTTAGGGGCTTCTGCTTTCTCGTGTACACTTTCAAATAATTTGCGGCCATGGTTGGAACAAAGACCAGAGCAACAACCAGGGATACTGTCAGCGCAATAATTATTGTCCAGGAAAGCGCACTGAAAACCTGTCCAAAAATACCGATTCCGTCGGCAAACAGGATAATTGGGATAAAAACACAAATAGTTGTCAATGTTGAAGCTGTGATTGACATAACCATTTCATGAGGCCCAAGAACCGCAGCTGATTCAAGTTTTGCCCCTCTTTCTCGAAATTTAAAAATATTTTCCTGAATAACTATGGATCCATCAACAACCATACCCAGTCCAAGAATCAGCCCGGTTAGTGTCATGAGATTTATAGTCAGCCCCATAAAATACATAAACAGGATTGTAACAAAGATTGAAAGAGGTATCGAAAGAGCGATTATTATGGTGCTGGACCAGCTCCTTAAGAAGAGAAAAAGTACTGCCATTGCCAGGAGAACCCCCTGGAAAAGCGACAGATATGTTTGATACATTATGGACTCAACCTCAGCAGACTCATCCATGAGAACCAATATATTCACGCCGTCCGGAAGCTCGGATTTTATCGAATCCATTTCCTGTTCAATTTTATCAGTCACACTGATACTATTGGCATCCGATTCCTTTTGGATCGATAGTGTTACGCCATACTCTCCATTTATAAAAACTCTATCATCTTCTTCTGCATTGGTTCTTTCAACTTCTGCGATATCCTTTAGATAGATCTCCTTCCGTGCTGCATCTGATCCTACTACTGTATAACTGACGACAACATTAGATATTTCTTCCAGAGAATTAAATTCAGCATCTGTGCGAATTAGATATTCAGTCAATCCTTCCTGAAGATTTCCAGCTCCAACCTGATAATTCTGGGCATTCAGAATTGTTGCCACCTCTGTGAGGGTTAAATTATAAGCCTCAAGACGATTTTGAGAGACTTGTACACGAACAATTTCCTCCTGCCCCCCTTTCACGGTAATTGTAGCCACGCCACCGATTCTTTCAAGAAGAGGTTGAATGGTATCTTCTGCAATAGATCGTAGTTTATTCTGCGAAAGATCACCCAGTAACCCCAGTGTTAAAAATGGCTGGTTATCAGTATTCAGTTTAAGAATCGTCGGGCTTCCTGCTTCATCCGGAAGCAGGCCAGACACTATTTCCAATCTATCCCGGACATCGTTAGTCGCTTCATCCAGGTCCTTTGAAAAGTCAAACTCCATATTAATCAAACTATAGCCTTCTGCCGAGGTTGAAGTTATCGATTCCAGGTCACTCACATTAGATAGTTGCTTCTCGAGTACTTCCGTAATATTCCGCTCAACATCTTCCGGCCCTGCTCCGCGATATTGAGTGCTGATCATTAGAACAGGCATCTCCAGGTCGGGAAACAGCTCCACCGGTATTGATGGGACCAGGAAAACGGCCAGACCAATCAACAAAGCAAAAATAACAACTACCGCAACGGGGCGATGTACAGCAGTTTCTGTCAAGCTCATACAATACTCCTAGTTACCAACATTGACCAAAGATCCTTCCCTCAACATGGAACCACCTTGCAGAACAACAATATCCCCAGCTTGTAAACCATCAACAATTTCTACAAATCCATCTATCTCAAAACCTTTTTTAACCGTCTGCTGATGTACAGAATTATCCGGGGTAACAACATACACAAAAGAGTTGCTCTCTGTATTTAGTATGGATTCAGCAGGCAAGGCCAGAATGTCTTCTTTTACCTCAGTAATTAATCGTACCAAACCAAACATTCCAGATTTAATTAAATGATTGCTCTCATCAAGAGAAATGGTTATTTCCAGAGTTCGTGAACTCTTATCCAATACAGGACTTATTTCGGTAATTACTCCGTAAAATATTTTTCCGTTATAAGGTTCAAAACTTATTTCAGCTATTTGGCCAAGCTCAACAGAAGCCATATATTTCTCAGAAATATAACTGGTAATTTGCAAGTCCTTTAAATTTCCTACTGTTGCAATCGGCATGGTAACAGTAGAAATTGTAGCTCCTACTTTGGATGGCAGATCCGTAATTGTTCCTGATATCGTTGATTTCACAGGACTGGCAACGTATACCTGTCCGGGTAGAGATGGGTCTATATAGGCAAGTATTTGCCCTTTTCGTACATAGCTACCGAGAGACACTTTAAGATCGATAAGTTTCCCGGCTACATCAGGGTAAATGTTAACGCTATTCTGGGCAATTACATCACCGTTGAACTTTAGATAATTCTCTATGCTTACCGGTTTTATTTTCTCAGTCTTGACAGAGTAGATGATTGGCTCTTGATCTTTGAGATCACTTACTCCGCCTTCGGATGTTAAGTATTCCGGCCCTATCAAAGCATAGAGAACACCACATCCAACTAAAAGAATAATAAAGAATAAAACTCTTCCTGTTATTCTGCTATTACTGATAGTGTTTTCTTCAGACATATTTATTCTCCTGAATTACCAATGATTTCCACGTCAATATTTAATGCAAACCCCAGATCCAGAATCCCGGATAAGTAGTTATATCTACTCAGAATCAGATTTTGTTCAGCGCTGAAGAGATTGTTCTGAGCACCCTTAACATCAAGGACCTCTTTTACCCCCTGCAAATATGCGGATTCTGTCATTTCATATGTTTTTTTAGCCAGTTCGACATTTAGTTTGTTCTTCTCGATATTCCGTTTATGCCCATTCAGTTCCATCAACATAATTCGTATTTCCTGCTCGGCTTCAAGGATAACCTCATGCAAGTTTATTCTTGCTTTCTCTGAAGAATTTGACGCATGTTTGACCGCCAAAACGGTAGATGATCCCGGGATAAATCCATTAAGAGGAATTGTCAGGTAGGCGGAAACTGTAAGATAATCACCCCAATCCGGATCTATAATATCAGGAGCAGTATTGGTCCAATCAGCACTCAGGGAAAATACAGGGCTTATACTTCCTGCCCTGATAATTGCTTCCTGGTTTTCGCACCATGCAACCTCTTTCAAAGCGCTTTGTACATCATGCCGGTTCATGAGCAACATATTAATGCGATCTTCACATTTTTCAATAAAGGCATCATCAGCCATAACATCATGGTTGTATCCGGAATTACCTTCGATAATTATTTCTTTTTCCAGATCAATCCCAAGTAATTTTTTAAAAACCATCAGCTGACTTTCATAGATCGTTTTTGCTTCCTGCAGCACCGGTTTGAGACTCTCATAAGAGTACTGTGCCTCCAGAACAGTCAATTCCGGAGCTCGTCCGTTCTTGTGATTTGTTTCAGCCTGCAGATAACGCCTTTGAGCCAAATCAAGATTCCTCTCCTGTAAAACCAGATACTCTTTATAGGCAAGAATGTAATGAAACTGTTTTCTTACGTTTAAAATCAGCATGGAACGGTTTGCCTCATAGTTCAGCAACTGTGCTTCATATGATATTGCACTTCTCTTGCCATGTAGAGCTGATGCTGCATTAAGTTTCAAATCAGCTGAAAAGGAAATCGATCCGGCCCAACTACTGGAGTCAACTGAATCATGCACAAGAGAATCGGTTCTGCTGAACCCTGAATTTAAATTGAACTCCGGCAAGATGACATTCCAATTACTGGAAGCGTTTAACCTGCTACTCTTTAGATCAATCATCGCAGATTGCAAACTCAGATTATTTTCAAGGGCCATTTTCACTGCGACCTCTTCGAAAATAGTTACGGTTGTCATTTTTTCCGCTATAAGTGTTGCAACCATGAATAGCTGAAAAATTATCAAAAGTTTAATCTTCATTAATTGTCCTTGCACTCCTGTCTTTTATAGATTATCAAGCATGATTTTACCCAGGTTGAAATGTCCCAAGAATTTTCTGCATAATATCCATTAGCGCTATCTTGATTCTTTTATTATTTTCCGGAGATCCCATTTTTTCATGTAGCCCCCTTAATCCGCTTGAGACAAATAAAGCTGTTTCTTCAGGATACTTGCAGCACCACGATCCATCACCATTCCCCTGATTTATAAGGGCGATGAGCATAGGCATTGCTGACAAAGTGATCCTTCTGGAACAGTACTCAATAATTGCTGCATCACTGGTAATACTCGGGACCAGCTTATCCAGGTCATCCGATTCTGTTTTAATTTTTAGCAAAGTAATGAGTTTCTGAGACGCACTTGTATCCATGGAATTCAGAATATTATCTATTTGCTTCTGTTTTTCATCAGCTATTTCATCAATTACGGCATAGAGCATTTCAACTTTTGACTTGAAATAATGATAAACAAGCCCTTGCGACACATTCATTCTTCCTGCAATGTCACTAATCTGCGTTTTTTCAAATCCAGTTTCTATAAAAATACTCTTTGCGGTATTAATTATTTCCTCACGGCGCTCACTGACTGATTTTGTTACTCTTGCCACAAGCTTCTCCCACAATGGTCTTAAGTAGAATATAGCCCAACTGAATGAATTCAGTCAATATAGATTGTTTATAAAAAGAATATTATTGTTTTCGCGCACTTTCTCAGATCAAAATAATCATGCCAGAGATTTTTATAACTTATGGGCACCGCTAACAACATTTTTAAGAACAACTTATATTTACCGTAAACAACTCACCGCACCGACACCGCACAGTCAATCTGAAGCTCTTTCATTTTCCGCCACAGAGTAGACCGGTTAATCCCCAGCGCATCGGCAGATTTCGTCCGGTTATACCGGTGCTCCTCCAGGACCCGAACAATCAGCTCCCTTTCGGTTTTCTGCATAAGATCCAGTGACGATTGTCCCTTATCCGCTATTGATATTTCCAGATCAGCTCCTGCTTCGGGAAACAGAATTGATTTCACCATAGATGCATCTATCTTCTCTCCCTTGTTCAGTACCACAAGCTGCTCACAGATGTTTCTCAGCTCCCGGATATTGCCTTCCCAGGAGAATGATTCGAGGAGGCTCCGGGCAGGGTCGGTAAGAACCTGGGGAGATACTGCAAAGATTGACGAGTACTGACGTACAAAAAAATCTGCTAAAAGACCTATATCCTTCCCCCGGCTCCGTAAAGCCGGAAGCCTCAGCTGCAAAACAGCCAGACGATAGAAAAGGTCTTCCCGGAAATGCCCTTCTCTTACCAGAGGTTTAAGATCCCGGTTGGCAGCACAGATCACCCTCACATTGACAGGAATAATCTTGTCATGCCCGACCCGCATAACCTCCCCTTCCTGAATCACCCGCAGCAGCTTGCTCTGCAGCTTGAGCGGAATTTCGGAAACCTCATCCAGAAAAATAGTCCCCTCATGAGCCAGTTCAAAGAAACCTATCCGGCCCTCCTTGCTTGCTCCGGTAAAGGCGCCGCCGGCATAGCCGAAGAACTCGCTTTCCATCAGATTTTCAGGAATGGCTGCGCAGTTGACCGCCACAAATGGGGCATTGTTCCGCCGGCTGGCATTGTGGATACTCTGTGCAAACAGCTCCTTTCCGGTTCCGGTTTCACCTATTATGAGAATATTGGAAGGAACCCCTGCAAAAGTACGGGCTGTCTCGATGGTATTTTTCAGAACAGGACTGTCCCCTATAATATCCTCAAAGCTGTACCTGGCAAGAAGCCCCCGGTGATGCAGGGCACTCCGGATCTTAATCTCCGCCGTCTGAACATTACTTACATCCTGAAAGGTTATTACACTACCTATACGCTCTTTTCCCAATGAGGCGGATACCTTGTTAAGAACAATGCTGTTTTTCCCTAACTTGATAAGTTCATTGGTATAATCCCGATCCTTTCCCAGAAGAGCCATGAATTTGGGTTCCGGAATCAATTTTTCAATCCTGGTACCGCTGGAAACTGCAGGATCAATTCCCAGAATTTTGCCGGCAGCAGTATTAATCTGAATAATCTTCTTTTCCGCATCGGTAGTAATAATCCCTTCCAGGGAATGATCCAGAATTGTCTCATATCTGGCGGAACGCTCCCGCTCCTTGCGCCGGATGGCAGCAATATGCTGAGCCTGATTAAGGGCCAGCCATTTTGATTCAGCTCCGCTGTTCACAAAGGAGGCAGGTAACCCGCGTTCCTTCGCATATTCAACAAGGGTTGCCCCGCCGACAAAGCTGGTAAAACCCCGGGAGACCCCATCATCGATCAGTTCTGTGATTACTTCCGGGGACCGGTCTTTATACAGATAATCAATGGCCACCAGCTTTACCCCGAGCAGGTCCTCAACGGCCTTTACCTGATGAAACACCATCCCCAGACCAATCATGGCAATAGGCCGGTCAGCCGCTCCCATCTCCTGCAGTTCCCGCACAGCCAGCATCAGATCCGTCATGGTTACCGGAGCTTCCACCACCGGTATTGACGGATGCATCTTCTTGAGCCTGGTGGCAAGAAATCCCCGGGCAATTATTACATCCGCATTATAGGCATCACAGTCAATCAGGGCTGCACTGGTCTTGAATATTGATTCCACTTCAATGTAATCACGACTCGGGTAAAACATATGGTAGTATTTTTTATGTTCTTCAATGGTTTTATCCATATCCTGTTTGAACTCAATAGTAGGAACAACATACAGAATCTTTGCCATATATCCTCCAGGAACCAATGCAACACTTGTTGCTATTCTACAACATATGATTTCTTTCGCAACACATTTACACTTAGAGGTTTGATTTATTTCTGCAACGCTTACAGAGCATCAGCAGCCATGCTTGAAAATAAAATGTTAACAAACCGTTAGTTAGCGGAAAATAGTCTGTAAAATCATCCCGAAAGCTCCCGGGTTAACCATGCTTGGCACATAGCTTGCAATAATAGTATCAGCAAAACTACCGGAGTAAGGAAAGAGTGATTCGAACATACGATGAAAAACTGAAACTCGCTGAACAACTTCGAAGCTCATCTGTGGTACAAACCAATACTCCCCCCGAAATGGAAACGGTTATGGAGTATGTCGACTGCCGGGAAGATATGGTCCCCACCCGGGAAGGCAGTACCAGGATAAACATTATCAGTCCCCGCACTGACGAAGAAAACTATCCCCTGTTTATCAACATTCACGGCGGTGGTTTTGTCCGGGGTCACAACCGGCGGGACATCCTCTTCTCAGCCTTCCTGGCACACCGACTGGACTGCAAAGTCATCGACATCGATTACCGCCTTGCCCCGGAACATCCTTTTCCAACTGCCCTCAATGAGTGCTACGATGTTACCAAGTGGGCCTTTGATAATGCAGACATCCTGAAAGTTGATAAAAACAGAATCGCCCTGGGAGGCCACAGCGCCGGCGGCAACTTTACTGCGGCCATTGCCCTTATGGCAAATCAGACAAAAGATTTTTCCATCTGCCTTCAGGTAATGGACTACCCTTTTCTGGATGGAGTAACCGACCCCGCAGAAAAGGTGGATGAGCACAGCCTGCTTCCGGTAGAACGGATGCGCTCCTTTTCCGAACTCTATATGGGCGAGGAAGATCATTCAAATCCTTTCTTCTCCCTGGTTTGTGCTACTCCGGATATGCTCGAAGGGCTGCCCCCGGCACTGATTATCACCGCCGGAAAAGACTGCCTCAAAGAGGAAGCGGAAAAATACGGCCTGATGCTGATAAACGCAGGAGTTGAGGTGAAGATGCGCTGTTTTCTCGAAAGTGATCACGGCTTCATTGTTCACTGCCTTGCGGAATACAAAGAAGCCCAGAATCTGATAATTAACGCCCTGTCAGAGGCGTTTAGATAAAAGTAAAAACAATATTACCTGAGGTAATAGGAGGAAAAATGAAAAGAACAGGTATTATCCTGCTGTGTCTTACTGTCCTCGCTGTCTTTGCGTTTGCAGAAGGCAAGGCGGAACAGGATGCAGCCGCACAGTGGCCGAAAGGTCCGGTGCAGATTGTTGTTGGAGCCAAGGCAGGCGGCGGAACCGACCTGATGGCCCGGATCTTCTCTGACTATCTGCAGAGAGAGCTGGATAACCCCGTTGTTGTTATAAACCAGCCTTCAGGCGGCGGAACCGTTGCCTACGAGCAGGTCCGGACATCAAAACCAGACGGCCAGACTCTGCTCTTCATGCATACCGGAATGCTTATCTACGCCCACACCGGACGGTACGACCATCCCCTTGAAGACTTCACCACCATTGCCGTAGCACAGGCTTACCCCCCTCAGGTGTATGCAGTTGCCCCGGATGCACCATGGGATACCATGAAAGACTTTGTAGAAGATGCGCGGAAAAATCCCGGTAAGCTGACCGTGGGAACAGCCCTTGGCGGCGCAACCCACTTTATTGCCGGAACCATTATGATGAACGAAAATGTTGATCTCAAGCTGGTTGAAGCGGCTTCTGAAGTTGATAAGGTTGCAGCCATTCAGGGCGGACACATCGATATCGGAAACCTGGGATCAAGCTCTGCAGCTCAGTACGTGGAAGCCGGCAAAATGAAGGTTCTCTGTCTCATTGACCCCACTCCAGACCCTGCTCACCCCGAATTTACCCCGGCCCTTGATCAGGGAGTAAATGTATCCTGGTACTCACCCCTGGTTGTTTTCGGTCCAAAAGGCATGGACCCGGCCCTGGTTGAGAAAATCAATGCTGCAACAAAGAACATGGCAACTGATGCCAAGGTTCAGGAACAGCTGACCAAGATGTCCAGCGCCTACAAATACATGACCGTTGCAGAGGCGCAGGAACTTCTCCAGAAAGAAGATGCAAAAATAAAAGCCCTTGCCGAAAACCTCGGCCTGGCGAAATAACATCCTGAAAAAAGAAACAGTCCCGGTATCCGTCCGGGACTGTTTTTACACTTTTTCTGTTAAACAGGGATTAACCATGAAAAACAACAGACAATTGGGCATTCTTATTCTTGCCCTCGGAATAATCGGCGTGCTTATGACCATGCAGATTCCGGTTCAGACCTTTACCGACGACCCCGGCCCCAGGGTTTTCCCCTACCTGGGAAGTATCCTGCTGCTCATCAGCGGCCTGGGCCTTATTCTCAGCCCTCAAAAACAAACTGAAAAAAGCGGCCCCTTTCTCACAAAAGAAGGATGGATCCGCGCGGCCAAGATGACCGCACTTTTTATATTGTATGCCCTGGCCCTGAAAATTATCGGCTTTTACATAGCAACCCCGATCATGGTCTTTTTCTTCTACCGGCAGATTGCCGGCCCGGAAAAGACCCGCATTGTCCGGGGAATTATCTACTCTCTCATCACCTTCGGCTCGGTCTATTTTGTCTTCGGCAAGGTACTGAATTCCTTTCTCCCGCCGGGAATGATTTTTTAATCAAGGAGCTTATGTAATGGAAATGTTTCTTCACAGCTTTCTCACCCTTTTAAGTCCCGGCACCTTTCTACTCATTTTTGTAGCCAGTGCGGTGGGTATTGTCCTGGGAGCCATTCCCGGCTTAAGCGGCGGTCTGGGTGTTGCCCTCCTTCTTCCGGTAACCTTCGGCATGGATCCCCATATGGGACTTGCCATGCTCATAGCCATCTGGGTCGGTGGAGTATCCGGCGCCATGGTCGGCTCAATTCTGCTGGGAATCCCCGGATCACCCTCGGCAATTGCAACCTGCTTTGACGGCTACCCCATGACCAAAAACGGCCAGGCTGTAAAGGCCCTGGGTGCGGCGATTACCGCATCATTTATGGGAACTTTCTTCAGTATCCTTATTGCCACATTCTTAAGCCCGGTTATAGCAGATCTCGCTCTTAAGCTGGGCCCCTGGGAATACTTCTCGTTGGGATTCTGCGCTATTTCTCTGGTTGCAGCCCTTTCCAGAGAAAGCGTCTTCAAGGGACTCGCCGCTGCGGCTATCGGACTGTTGTTGAGCTCCGTGGGCTTTGCCCCCATAGACGGCTACCCCCGCTTTGCCTTCGGTAACTACTTTCTCAACGGCGGATTCGACCTTATATCCCTTATGCTCGGTTTGTTTGCCATCAAACAGATTGTTACAGACTACGCCAGGGGACAGGAAGAACTGCCTCCGGTGGACATGAAGAATATCTCAGGATTCGGTGTAACCCTGAAAGAGTATCTGGACAACGCGGTCAATCTGATACGGTCATTCTTTATCGGCCTCTGGATCGGTTTCCTTCCAGGTATGGGAGCAGCACTTTCCAATATGGTCGCCTATGCACAGGCCAAGAGCAGCTCAAAGCATCCGGAGAAATTCGGTACCGGCTGTGTTGACGGTGTTTTTGCCTCGGAAATATCCAACAATGCATCCGTCGGCGGATCACTGATACCCATGGTCGCTCTGGGTATACCCGGCGACGGCACCACGGCAATTCTTCTTGGAGGATTGATGATCCACGGTATACAGCCGGGACCTCTGCTGTTTACCAATAACCCGGACATAGTCTTTATCCTTTTTGCAACGGCACTCTTCTCCGCAGTGCTGGTGCTGCTTCAGCAGTTCTTCGGCATGAGGCTTTTCCCCATGATTCTGAAAATCCCATACCACTACCTCTACCCTGCAATTATTGTGCTGGGATATGTGGGCGTCTATGTAAGCTCCAGCACAACCTTCAACTTTGTCCTGCTCTTAAGCTTTGCCGCTCTGGGGTTTTTGATGGACATGGTCAAACTGCCCACAAGCCCGTTCATTCTCAGTTTTATTCTGGGCCCCATGCTGGAATCCAATATGCGTAAAGGTTTTACTTATACCGATCAGGGAGTCATGCCCTTCTTTACCCGGCCTATTTCGGGACTGCTCCTTGCTGCAGCAGTATTCAGCATAGTCTGGCCATATGTAAAAGACTACCTCCGGGCAAAAAAAGCAAAACAGGTTAACAGCTAAATACCGCATCGTTGATGCGGATAGTTTCACTAATAAGGAGATTTTATGAAAAGATTACTGATTGCATTCCTACTGGTACTGCTTGCAGCAGGCTTGATAGCGGAAGGCAAATCCGAAGCATCTGAAGCATCCTGGCCCGCAGGCACCGTTCAGTTTGTAGTACCCGCAAAAGCCGGCGGCGGAACCGATGCTGCCGCCCGCATTATTTCCAAAGCCCTCCAGGAACAGATGGGAAAACCCTTTGTAGTCGTCAACCAGCCCGCCGGCGGCGGAAGTGTAGCAGCAGAACAGGTGCGGACAGCCAAGCCCGACGGCAGCACCATTCTCTTCTACCACACCAGCCTGCTGGCAAGCTATTACGCAGGCCTCTACGACAAATCCCCGGTAGACGAGTTTACCACCTGCGTGCTCATGCCCGTAGGCGGAAGCTACTCACTCTGCGTCGGCCCGGACTCACCCTACAACTCTGTGGAAGAACTGATTGCAGCAAGCAAGGCAAACCCCGACAAGGTAACCCTGGGTGTACAGCTGAAAGGCTCCTCCCACTTCATGGCAGGACTGCTCGCCAAAGACAGCGGTTCACAGTTCCGTGTTGTTGAAGCAGGCTCAGATGCGGACAAACTGGTAGCCGTACAGGGCGGCCAGATTGATGCAGCATTCATCAACACCCCCGGCGCCCTCCAGTATCTGGAAGCAGGCAAAATGAAAATCCTCGCAACCATCGCAGGCATGCCCGACCGGGATCCCGGAGCAGCGGACATCCCCTCCCTTGCCGAACTTGGCTACAAAAGTGCTGTTTACGGCCTCGACTTCTTCATCCTCGGACCCAAAGAGATGGATCCCGCCATCGCACAGCAGATCAACGCAGCCTTCAAGGAAGTACTTGCCAACCCTGACGTAAGCGCCCAATTCGCTAAAATGCGCATGCCCCTTACCTATATGGGATTCGACGAAAGCCGCCAGCGCCTGAAAGACGGCGACAAAAAAATCGGCGACACAACCAAGATGCTGGGCCTGAGATAGCCCCCCCCATTGTACAGGCGCCCTAATAGGGCGCCTCGACAATGGGCGCCTCGACAATGGGCGCCTCCACAATAGCCGAGCGAGATACCCGTAAAGGCGTTCTATCAGAACGCCTCTACATATAAAAAGGATGCATATATGAGCCAAAACCCCTACGACCTCCTCATACAGGGCTGCGAACGCCCCTGGGAAACCGCAGTAGAACCTTTCCGGGTTGCCCCGAAAACCTGGTACGTGGGCAACAGCTGGGTGGGAGCCTACCTTATCGAAACATCCGAGGGCCTGATCCTGATCGATGCCACCATGCAGCCCCAGATCTATCTGGTGTTTGAGAGCATCCGCGCAGCAGGCTTTGACCCGCACGACATAAAACTCCTGCTCCTTTCCCATGCGCACTACGACCATTGTGGCGGAGTCCGGCCGGTCATTGAACTGAGCGGAGCAAAGCTCTATATGGGTAAAGAGGATTACGACTTTATTACAGAACGGCCGGAAATGGTGCTTACGGAAAAGTATCCCTACGGAGGCCTGGAGCCGGATGCTTTCTATTCTGACACCAGCCCAATAATACTGGGAGATATGCAGATAGATACTGTTCACACCCCGGGACATACCCCTGGAACAACCTCTTTCTTTTTTAACGTTACCGAAAAAGACAGAACTATACACCGCTGCGGACTTCACGGCGGGGTTGGAGTTAATACCCTCAGCGATGATTTTATTCAGGAGTTCAACCTTCCCCTGTCTACAAGAGAGGACTATCTGAACAGCATGCTGAAAGTCAGGGATTTTCCGGTGGATATTACCCTGGGATCCCACCCCGGTCAGACTGATATGCTTCCCAAAGTCCCGTCTATAACAGAAGACTTCAACCCCTTTCTAGATAAAGCGGTCTGGCCTGCAATGATAGACAAGCGCATCGGCATGATCAAAGAGATTTTTGCCACCACGGAGCTTAAATAATGAAACCTGAACTTACACCGGATTTTGCACAGCTTACCAAAGAGCTTGGAAACGGATTTACCCCGCCGGAACCGAAACTGGAATTTCTCTACCGCCTTATTGCAGAAGTATCCCAGCCTATCGAAGTGGGAACTGTGGAAGGCGGCTTTCTAAAGATAATCCCCATTACCGGAGGAAGCTTCGAAGGCCCCCGGATTAAAGGCACCGTCCTGCCCATAGGTGCCGACTGGAATACCACCAGCCATCAGACACCGACAACCAAGCATATTGATACCCGCTATATTCTTCAGACCGATGATGATGCAATCATCAGTCTTTCCACCCGGGGATATGCCACCCAGACCGAGGAGGTTCTCAGCCGCAGAACAGCCCGAGAGCCGGTTAATCCCGAGGAATACTACTTCAAGCAGCACCTCTACTTTGAAACCTCAGCTGAAAAATATCTGTGGATAAATAACGTAGTCGCCTTCGGCTGTGTAATTTCCCAGAAAATACCCGGCGTTATCTATGATGCCTGGATTGTCAGATAGAACAGGCAGAGAAGAACGATACATGGCATTAACAAAGAGAGAAACAGACCGCCTTGAAAATATTCTGAACAACACAAAAGGGTTCAGAGATAAAGTTGCCCGCACCCGCAATGTGCCGGATTACTACCGTGCCTACCTCAAAAAAGTAAAGCGCCGGGTTGTAGAGATTCCCGTTCCGGAGCAGGCCGAACCGGTAAGCTGCTATATTTCAGAAGCAGGAAACGGGCCTCAGCCCCGTCCGGTTCATATCAACATTCATGGAGGCGGTTTCTACTACGGCCATTCCGAAGATGATGACCTCTACTGTGCACGCATTGCCGCGGAAACAGAAGGAATAGTAGTAGACATTGATTACGCCCTTACACCGATGCACCCCTTTCCGGCCGCCTTCGAACAATGCTATGCCGTAGCCCGCTGGGTCTTTCAGAACTCCGGTGAGCTTGGAGTAGATCCCGAACAGATCTCCATGGGCGGACAGAGCGCCGGAGGCAACCTTACCGCTGCCATTGCGATAAAGGCAGTCGAGACCGGCGACTTCAAGCTGCGGATGCAAATCCTTGAATATCCGGCCCTGGACTTTGTAACTGATCCTGTAAAGAAATCCACCGGCCATGAGCTTACCGAAGAGACGGCTGAAAGATACAGAGCCTTTTCTGTGCTCTATACCGATGGAGACGAATCCCTGACTGCATCGCCCTACATCTCTCCTGCTGCAGCCAATGACGCGGTAGCAGCAAAACTCCCTGAAACCCTGATTGTCACCGGAGGAAAAGACAGCCTCCGGGACGAAGCTGAAGCTTTCGGACTCAGACTTGTGAGCAGTGGTATAACGACAACAATGAAACGATTTACCCGAAGCTGCCACGGATTTACCGTCCGCATGCAGGATGAATGGGAAGCATCCCAGCAGTTTGTTATCGATCAACTCAAGAAGAAGCGGAGCACACAACGATGAAAACTATAATTGACCCCGGTAAAGAGCGCCGCAGCATAAACTTCCTGGATAATATCTGTTATTCGCAGGTCGCAGATCTGAAAGGAAAGCCCATGGACCTGCTTATGTCCATTATGGTGCAGAACGGCAACAGCGAAATGCGGCTTGCCGCCGGCATGAATGACGAGGAAGTACTTGATAAAAAGCCCTGTATAGTCTGGATTCCCGGAGGAGGATTCCGGGGCTGCGATAAAAACCTCATGGTGTCTGAGATGCAGTTTCTGGCGGAAGCAGGCTTTGTTGTTGCCTCCATTTATTACCGCAGCAGTGCCGAGGGGCACTATCCGGATCAGATAATCGACGTAAAAACTGCTATCCGATTTTTACGGGCCCATGCGGATGAATACCTGATAGATCCTGATAAAATCGGCGTTATCGGCCGCTCCGCCGGGGGACACCTCTCCTCAATTGCAGCAATGAACCTGGATGACAACATCGGCAGCGAATGGAAAGACTACTCCTCCCGGGTACAGGCCTGCTGCAACCTCTTCGGCCCGGCCGATCTGGTAAAGCTTATGGAAAAAGAGATTGAAGACATGAAAAACAATCCGAACCACCGCTGGAAAACCCCGGGAGAAAGTCATGGCGGCGCACTGGTGGGCGGGGATGTGCCGGACATGATGGAAAGACTCAAGGTTGCCAGCCCTATGGAGTATATAAACCCGGCAATGTGCCCTATGATCATCCTCCATGGAGATCAGGACCCGCTGGTACCCTACTCACAGAGTGATGATTTTTATGACGCCATTGCCGCGGCAGGAATGGAAGACCGGGTAGATCTTTACTGCATTAAGAACGGCGGTCACGGCACCCGGGAATTTTTTCAGGACGAGACAAAAAAAATCATCCTCGATTTCTTTACCGCTCAACTGAGCCAAGACTGAAAAACTCCGACAACACTTATCCCCCCCCGGCATGATGGTATTGCAAGACCGCCTGCCGGGGTATACCCTTTCCCCATGAAACCCGCTTCACGGTCCGAACTCTTTCTCCTGCTTGTAACCTTCTTCTGGGGCGGAACATTCATAGCAACAAAAATGGCCCTTCAGGGAATACCTCCCTTGCTGCTCCTTGGACTGCGCTTTGCCCTGTCCCTGCCTTTTCTTCTGGCCATTTCAATAAAAAAGCTTAAAAATCTGTCCACCTCGCTGCTGCTCCACGGGCTGCTCCTGGGCATAGTCGTTACCGGCGGGTATGGATTCCAGAACATAAGCCTGCAGTTTACCGCTGCCGGACGCTCCGCCCTGATAACCTATTTTTTCGCCCTGCTGGTACCCTTTCTGCAGCGGCCGTTTACCGGCAAGGCACTCCACCGGGGCAATATTCTGGGGCTGGCTGTAGTAATTGCAGGCCTGGCCCTGCTTAATCGGTCCGCCCTTTCCGGCGAAGCCCTGAACCCGGGAGACCTGCTTGCCCTGGGAAGTGCCGTTTCTTTCACCTTCTTTATCATTTTTCTGGATATTTTTACCCGCAAAGGAGATCTGACACTGCTTACCCTGGTGCAGTTTTTTATTACCGCAGTGCTGAGTCTGTCCGCATCTTTTCTGTGGGAACATCCTGTCCTTCAGATGGGCCCTCATATCTTCTGGCCCCTGATCTATCTTATCCTTCCCGGAACCCTGATCAGCCTTCTGCTCATGAACCGCTTTCAGAAGGATGTAACGCCGGTAAAAGCGGTTATCATCTATGCCATGGAGCCTGTTTTTGCAATACTTCTGGGAATTCTGCTTCTGGGTGAATACATGGATCCTCTGGACTGGCTCGGTACCGCAATGATTCTGGGCGGGGTAATACTTTCTGATATACTGGGACACAGGGAGAAATTATGAAAATAGCGGCAATAATCGGCAGCAGGCGCAAAAACGGCAACACCGCACACCTGGTGAAGGCACTCTTCGCAGGGGCCCTTGCCGCCGCCCCGGAAACTGAAACAGAGAGTCTCTTTCTAGGTGATTTCAACTTACAGGCCTGTACCGGGTGTGAAGGATGCAGAAAGTCCTGGGATTGTGTAATCAGGGATGATTATGCAGAAATAATCGGCAAAGCAGACATGGCAGACGCAATAGTTCTGGCATCCCCCACTTACTGGTACTCTGTAACCTCGGATATGAAACGCTTTATCGACCGTAGCTACAGCCTTATCCAGTATCCCTCCAACCGGCATGAATGGATAGGCAAGTACTCCGGTTCAGGCAAACTCTGTGTAAGTCTCGCGGTGTGTGAACAGCATGAAGAGTCAATGATGGGAAACACCCTTACTCTTTTAAGTGATTTCAGCAGGGATATCGGCCTGGAACTTAAAGACAGTATCGCAGCCCTGGGATTCTTTGAAGCAGGAAGCATCCGCAATGCTCCGGAACTGCTCCGCAGGGCTGAAGATGCCGGAAAGAACCTGGTTCTCTAAAGACTTCCGGAATCGGTGACATCCCTCTCAGGCCCTTTGCCGGAGCTGAAAAAGACGCTTGAAAATCCGCTTGATCCCTGACTGATCATGCCGGAGAAACGGCTTTTCAGCCATTGCCGGGCAAAGCTCCGGGAGGCGGGAACAAGCAGCAGAAACCCTATGGTATCGGTTATAATTCCCGGTGTAAGCAGCACCATTCCTGCGCCGAACACAAGCAGCCCGTCAATGAGATCATCTCCGGGGAACTCTCCCCGGGAAAGGCGCTCCTGAATGCGCATCCACACTCCAAATCCCTGACGCCGGGCAAGAATCGCTCCCAGGGCCCCGGTAAACAGAACCAGTAGTATCGTAGCAAAGGCACCCATCACCGAACCGATCTTAATCAGCAGAAAAAGCTCCGCCAGCGGCAGAAGGGTAAAAAGAAGCAGTAAACGTATAAACACCGGAAATCTCCTCGCCTCTACAAGGTACACACCGGGCAAGTCACAGTCAAACGGAGATTAGAGAGAAAAATCATAATAGAATACCTTGCAACCGCTTCTCACGTTTCCTACACTTAGCATATGGTTCAGGCAGGGATCGCATTAGGTACGTGCGCGCTATCAGCAGTTATTGTAGTTGCAGTGGTTCTGTTTATCTGCAATAGACGGCTGCATGTGAAGATACAGGAAGCCCGCAGAGAACTGCTTGAGCGGGAGAGCACCTACGAAAATCTCTTCGACAGCACCAGTATTTTTATACTCCTCATAGACCCATCGTCCTCCCGGATTATCCACGCGAACAAAGCAGCTGTTGATTATTACGAATACGAAGCGGATCAGCTCCTTAATATGCGGCTTCAGGACCTTCATCCGGGGCTTGATGATACCGGGCGGTTCTATATTGATCAGATAAACTCTTCGGGGAAAAATCTGTTCAGGGTACAGCACCGCAAGGCCACCGGGGCGATACGGGACCTTGAAGTCTCCGGCGGCTTTACCGGCAGCATTGACAACAATCTTCTGTATCTGCTTCTTCATGATGAAACGGACAAAGTTGAAACAGAAAAACAGATTGAGACCGAAAAAGAACGGGCCCATAATGCACTCAAGGTAAAAGAGGAGTTTCTGGCAAATATCAGCCATGAACTTCGCACTCCCCTCAACGGCCTGGTGGGTATGCTGAACATCCTCGAAACCATCGACATGAACGAGGAGGACAAGGGCTTCCTCTCTATGGCTCAGGAATCCGCCCAGAATCTGTATGAGATAATCCGTGACCTTATCGATTTCAATGATATCCAGGCAGGTAAACTGGGCTTAGCAGATGAAATTTTTAATATAAAGGAAGCTGTTGAACTTACTCTCTCTTTCTTCAATGACCAGATTGAAAACAAGGGATTGGAAGTTTCCAGCGACATGGATATTAAACTTGAGGGCTACCGAGGAGACCGCACCCGCTTTATTCAGGTTCTGGCCAATCTTATTTCCAATGCGGTCAAATATACCGATGAGGGAAGTGTGGAGATCAGTGTCAGAGACGGCGAAAACTTAAAGGTGATGGTATCCGATCAGGGCATAGGAATCGCTCCGGATGCGCTGGACGAAATATTCACCAGTTTTCATCAACTTGAAAACCCCTATACCAAGCGTTTTCAAGGCGTCGGACTGGGTCTCTCAATTACAAAAGAGATTGTAAGCCTGATGGGGGGATCCATCGAGGTGGAATCAGTAATGGGAAAAGGTTCGGTTTTTACCATAATCCTGCCGGACAAATTCTGTGAAGCTGAACAATGCCTGAAGAAAACCGGAACGACAGAGACAGAGGAACAGGTGCAGAAAAAAACAACTGTACTTATTGTCGAAGACGAAGCTATAAACAGGCTGTATCTGTCTACCATACTCAAAGAGAAAGGTTATAATGTTGTTGAAGCGGTAAACGGATACCAGGCTATCGAGCGCTGCATAGAGAGCGCCCCGGATATGGTTCTTATGGATATCAGCCTTCCCAAACTGAGCGGTCTTGATGCGGCAATGGAAATTCACGCCATAGACCGCTACAGAGATCTCCCAATTGTGGCCCTTACCGCTCATGCCCACAAAGACGAAATCGATTCCTTTATAAGCAAAGGACTGAAAACAGTTATAACCAAACCTGTTCAGGAAGTAGAGCTGTTACGGGTCATCAATTCCATTACAAACGGTACAATCTAACACATTTCTAACACAACTTCAGCCCTTCAGGCATCCTCCCGTGTTACCATGTAAAATGAGGATATTTACATCCAGGGTATCTCTATAAACGTTGTATTTCTGCCATAGTCAAGAAGGATAGATTTTGCAGCGCCCGCACTCTGCACCAAAATTGTTTTGGTGCAGGGGAGGACCGCGGG
Organism: Marispirochaeta sp.; assembly: GCA_963676835.2. Lineage (GTDB taxonomy): Bacteria > Spirochaetota > Spirochaetia > JC444 > Marispirochaetaceae > Marispirochaeta. The sequence continues at coordinate 839,435 of CAXXFF010000002.1, read as the reverse complement.
AAATCTTGACAACGAAGGATATGGTGAAAAGAGTAGTTTTTAGAGCTGCCCTTCTGTAAAGGAACGGCATGAAGAAAACCGGCAATGGATTCAACCTGAAAGAGATAGAAGATGCACTCCATACCTTCCGCGGACACTTCGAAGAGATAAACTCCACTCTTATTATGAGCAGAGAGGACTTTACCCCCCTTATTGTTTCCCAGCTGCTGGAAGCCTACGATTTTGCCAACCATCTCTGGAAAAAGGGAATCAATCTGTTTTCCCCATCCGGGCTCTACCATATGCTTGAGCTGAATCATATTGTGCTTTGTGGAACGGATAAACAGAAAAGACTGGAATACTATGCTCATCTGCAGGAAACCAGGGCAAAATTTCAGTCAAATATACGGGCAATTTTTGACTGGTACCGGAAAAAGCATAAAAAACATTCACCCTACCGCCTTGCAGCGGGATATTATACCCGGGCGCTCAGCCATCCCCAGCTTTTCATCGAGGGAAATCACCGTACGCATAACATCATAATCAACTATTTTCTCCTGGGAGAGGACAAGGCACCCTATGTAATCAGCAGAGATACGGCCGTAGAATACCTCAATCTCTCGGGCATGATAAAGTTCAGCTACAAAGGCGAATGGATAAGCGACATGAAACGGGGAAAATATGAGACCACCTTCGGTGAGTTTCTTAAAAGCCATGGCGAAACCCGGTTTATAGGAGCAATGTAAACAATGAACTGGTTATTCTCCGCCGGCGGCCCTCTTACAACCACCTTAAGAGTTCTTGGCGGCCTTGGTGTCTTCCTTTTCGGGATGCAGACCATGAGCAGGGGTATACATAACCAGGCAGGAGAACGGTCACGCAAGCTGGTGGGTAGCCTGACAAGCTCCCCTGCAAAAGGAATCATCACCGGAACCGGGCTGACAGGTCTGATTCAATCATCCTCTGCAGTAACCGTTATTCTTGTATCCATGGTCAATGCAGGACTTCTGAGCCTTACCCGTTCCATCCCGGTAATCATGGGCGCCAATATAGGTACAACCTTTACTGCATGGATTGTTTCGTTTCTCGGGTTCAGCGTCAGTATTTCAAGCTTTGCCCTTCCGGTAATTGCCTTCAGTCTCCCCTTTCACTTCAGCAAAAATGACTCCCGCCGGCAGATAAGCCGGATTATGCTTGGATTCGGCCTGCTGTTCCTTGGACTGAACGAAATGAAGGTGGGAATCTCTGTTCTTCAGGAGTATCACCTTATTCCCCGGCTGCTTACTGTCTTACCCGACGACGGCCTTGCAGCCCGTACCGTCTTTGTACTCATCGGAACCATACTGACCCTGGCGGTTCAGTCCTCCAGTGCAGCAATGACCATAACCCTGACCCTGGTCTATACCGGCGATCTCCCCTTTTCCCTTGCCGCCGCAATTATTCTTGGAGAAAATATAGGAACCACCATTACCGCCTATCTGGCCGCCACCGAAATGTCTCTTGATGCAAAACGCTGCGCCCGGGCTCATTTTCTCTTCAACCTGATCGGGGTAATCTGGATGTTTATACTCCTTTCACCGGTACTGCATGTCATTGATATACTTATACCCGGCCCCCGGCAGGACAAGCTGACCGCACTCTATAGGCTTGCCGCTTTTCATACCCTCTTCAATGTGGCCAATACCATGCTGCTGGTATGGTTTATTCCTCAGATTGAAAAAATTACAGCCATAATGATTCCCGACAGAACCGTGAAAACCGGAAGTGGAGTCTCCATCCCGTGGGTAAGGGAGAATCTAACCAATGCCAGGGGCGCAAATCTCATCAATGCCAGGGGTGCCGAAATTGCCCTGGTAAGAGAGATTACCAGTCTGGCGGATTACATTATGAACAGCCTGGATCCCCTTTCCGCAGATGTAGAACTGAACAGCCGTATCCTCGTCAGTGCAGAAAAAATAGTCAGCATGGACAGCGCAATCCATACCCATCTGACAGACTGCGCCCTGCAGACCCTGACGGAGGAACAGTCTCAGTGGATAGCCACCCATCTGAGGGTATTAAGCGACCTGGAACGAATGCGCGAAGCCCTCATGAAGATCCATAAGCTGGGACAGAAGCTGGACAAGAAAAGCGCCAGCATCCATGGAGAGGCGGACAACCAGATAATGCAGATTGCCTTTGCGGTACATGATTTTGTGGGTTACATCGCAGCTCTGCTGGAGAAGCAGGAAGGAAATATAGACCTGAAACTTGCGAACTCCATGGAAGAGGAAATTGACAGCTACCGTTCAAAGCTTAACCGTATATCCAGAAAAAGTATTAAATCCGGCGGAGATGTAAAAGGCGAACTGCTCTTTATGGAGATTGTCCGCCACTATGAGAATCTCGGCGACCTATGTCTGAGTATAGTTAAAGAACTTTCCCGTTAAGAATCCAGGCTCCGCAGCCCACAGCTATCTGGGCTACATAATAGGTCATAAGAATATAAAACTGATCCAGCGGAATGGGCCGGATAAACTTGTCCCAGGCAATCAGGCTGTCGGAAAAAGCTATCAACAGCGCGGCCACAACCATCAGGGTTCGCACCATCCCCGGACCTTCCTGAATGCCGAAAGCCGCAGAAAGAACCAGAATACTGATCAGCACATATACACTTACCGCAAAAAACAGCACTTTCTCGCCGATTCCGGGACGAAGAAAAATGAGCAGGTAGACTGCAAGAAGCCCCCCGGCAACAGCAAGGGCTGTGTAACTGAATCCCCCGAGAGAGAGGAAGGCCGTCAGATATCCGGCGTGGGCAAAGAGAAAACCGCCGATGCCGGTAATAAATGTACTGTCTCCCAGGGAGAGGAAATAATCTCCCACCATTGAGGCGCCCAGAGCAAGGATAATTCCGGCGGTAAACAGCAGGGAAGCATGCCCGGCACCTGGAAGCATAAGATCAATAATGACAAAAAGAAGAATACTGCCGGTGGTAATCATTTTAAGAAGCATAATTCCGCTGCGCCACTGGGCAAAGAAAACGGAAAAACTGCCGACAATTAAGGGTACAAGCCAAATAATCCACATTACGTTCATAGAGACATTCTATGGCGAAAGTGAGTTGAGGGCAACCGGGAAACAATGGTATTATGTACCCGGTCCAAGGAGTAACAGCTACATGAATATTCGCGCCAAATTATTAATAGGGTTCCTCTTTCTTCTCCTGCTTTTTACCGGACTCACCCAGTACGGTCTTTCAAGCATCGGAACAATTGCAAAGCTTTCAACGGAAAGCCAGTATGCAACCAGTACTCTCTCTGCATGGAACCGCTTTATTCTGGTTAATAATAAACTTTTAACCATTAAAAACACACCAAGCTATTTCCGTACTCATTGGATCGGTGCAAAAGAGGATCTCCAGGAAGAGCTGAATACCCTGCTGCAGGCAAAAACCTTCCGCAAGGTTCCGGAAATCGCAGAAGAACTGGAATACCTGGAACAGCTTTTCAGCCAGACTTTCAGCTCCATCAAGGAAATAGAAGATTTTTTCGAAGACAGTAAGAACAAAGAGTTTACCGACGAACTGCTTACCCGAAACTACATGGAGCTGCGCCAGGCACTGAACAGCGGAGAGGTCTTTCCCGGTGTGGACAGGGAAAATCTGATTAAAAGCGCTTTTGTGTTTGAAACAAAAATCAATGGAATAGAAATATCCGCCGACGCCTTCAGTAAAATAATCTCCAATCTTCCCCAGCTGATCGGGACCAACGTTGCGGATACAGCTTCAAGAATCCATCTGATTATTCTTCTGGGAATCATCATTCTCGGAGTATTCGCCACCTTTTTTGTTATACTCTTTTCCGGAAGAATGGCCAGGGGCATCAAGCATATTGAGCAGATTATGAGCGATGTCTCCAATCGGAACCTCACGGTACGCACAGTGCTGAAAACCCGGGATGAAACCGGCCGCCTTGCGGGTCATATCAACGCCGTAATCGGCAGCCTGAAGTCGATAATCAACGAAATAAAAACAACTTCGGTTCAGGCAATGGAACTGCAGGATGAGCTCTCCACAGCAACAGCCGAATCCTCCGCGGCAATGACCGAAATTGCAGCCAATATCAAGAATATCGAACGGCAGTTCACCTCGCTGGATACTGTTATAAATGCAGTGGACCGGTCGGTGAATGAAATAACCAGCCTGATCAGCTCCCAGAACCTGGGAATTGACCGCCAGGCGACGGCGGTTATTCAGTCATCCTCTGCCATAGAGGAGATGGCCGCCTCCATCCAGAATATTACCCGTATCAGCCAGGAACGGGCGGAGGGCGTAAACGGCCTGGTAAATGTTACCGCCCGGGGAAGCGAAAAGGTGGAGACAACCTACTCCATCATCCGCCAGATTTCCACCGAAATTGAAGGCCTCCTGGAAATCATCGATATTATCAACTCCATTGCCGAGCAGACCGACATGCTCAGCATGAACGCTGCAATTGAGTCAGCCCACGCCGGAGAGGCGGGAAAAGGCTTTGCGGTGGTTGCGGAAGAGATCCGCAAGCTGGCGGAATCCACCACGGAAAATGCCCGCATGGTAACCCGCTCCCTCAAGGCCATTACCTCCAGAATCACCGAAGCCGACGAAAGCTCCCAGGAGAGCCTCGCCACCTTCCAGGAGATAAACAAGGAAGTAGACAATACCTCAAGGGCGCTGACCGGAATATCCCAGGCCATGGAAGAGATGGCCAACGGAACCAGCGAGGTCGTTACCGGTACAAACGAGGTACGTACCATTTCCAGTGACATGAAGGATAGTTCTGTAGCCATCGCCAACGAATCGACCCAGATCTCAAGCCGTGTTGAAGAGGTAAAGCAGCTTTCATCCCAGGTGCTCAACGGCATCCGTGAAATAGACGCCGGCGGCGAGGAGATTATTCACGCCCTGGATGTACTTACCGATGCGGGCATAAGCAGCCGCGAGAGCATGCAGAACCTCTCTACCATGGTTTCTGCCTTCGTTACCGACGAGGAAGAGACTTCAGCACCCGTGGCAGAAGTGAAAGAAGCTGCAGTGGAAAAAAGTGATACCGGGAAAGAGAGCAAAGCGGCGAAGAAAGAGAAAAAGAGAAAGGAAAAAGAGCACAAAAAGGCAGAGAAAGCTGCAGCCAAAGCATTAAAGGCAGAAAAAAAAGGGAAAGAGCCCCGGAAAAAAGAGAAGAAGGTTGACGGCCCCGAGGTTACGGGAGTCCGTATTTCCGATGACCTGTAATCCCTGGAAACCGGATAAGCTTGATTTCAGGGTATAGACTATAGATCTATGAAAAACGCACTTTCCCTGCTGATACTAATCTTTATGCTTACAGTAACAGGCTGTTCCGTCTCCACCGAGATAGGCCTCGCCACAGGCATGGAGGGAACTGCGGTCAGCAGAATAAGCATGGCCCCCCTCCTGCGCCGCTACCTGGCAGACCTTGCTCAGGTGCAGGGGGTTGAAGTTACCGACGAAACCAGCTTTTTTGATATTGCCGCCCTCACCGCAGGATTCGGTGCAGACCCCGGCCTTAATCTGGTTGGCGCGGTACAGGAAGATCCCCGCATTCTGACCCTCTATCTCGCCTTTGATGACCTTAAGAAAATTTTCCCCCCGGAAACCGCCTCCAAAGGAAATCCGGTAATCAGCAGCAAACACAGCGGCGACACAGAAAGGGTGATCATTTCGATCAGCCGGGATAATGTCGCAGCAGTTATGGATATTGTTCCCCTTGGAAACGATCCTGTATCACAAATGGTTACCGGAATATTCGAAGATGGAGGGGATGAAGCAGAGCTAATTGAGCTGCTCAGCTGGACCTTTGCAGAGTATGCCCCTGCAGAAGAAGTTCAGGAGATGATCCTGAGTGCTTCCATTGAGCTTTCGATTACCGTGGCAGGTAGACTGTCGAATGTGGAGGGGGGAAGCAGAATCGACGCCCGTACAGCATCCTTCGTAATTCCACTGGTCCGCTTTTTCAGCCTTGAAGAGCCTCTGGAGTACAGCTTCAGCTATACCCCAGAGGAGAGTTGAAATTATCAGCCCTTTCTGCTGCGGTTAAAGGCACTTACCAGCGCGCAGGTTCCGGCGTAGTCAATATTGCTGTCGATAGCGGCACCCCAGAAACGCCTGCCATCGGCAAGCTCAATCTGAACATAGGCCATAGCCTCGGTTTCCGCACCCTGCCCGATTGAATGCTCATGAAAATCCACCAGCTTGAAATCCTGCCAGCCCTGGGAGTTCATGGCATGAACAAAGGCACTTATAGGACCATTGCCGATTCCTTCAATTGTGGTTTCCCGGCCCTCCATCTTTACGGCAACCGTGCTGTGAAGCTGCCGTTCATCCGCCTCTTCCTTGTACTGGTAGGAGGCCTTGATAAACTCCAGAGGAGAGGTCTTCCGTAAGAATTCACGGTTGAACTCTTCGTAGATCTCATTGGTGGTCAGCTCCCGCCCCAGGCTGTCAGCCTTGAGCTGTACCGCTTTTCCCATTTCCACATGCATGCTCTTGGGCATTTCGAAGCCGTACTCCCGGGAGAGAACATAGGCCACACCGCCTTTACCACTCTGACTGTTGATCCGCACAATGGATTCATAGGTTCTGCCCAGATCCTGGGGATCGATATGCAGATAGGGGACCATCCAGGGGGTATCAGCATCGGGATTCTCACCCCGCAAATCCATACCCTTCTTGATCGCATCCTGGTGGGAACCACTGAAGGCGGTAAATACCAACTCGCCGGCATAGGGGTGTCGGGGAGGTATGCGCATACGTGTACAGTGCTCAAATACCTTGGTTACATGGGGAAGATCGCTGAAATCCAGTCCCGGATCTACACCGTCGGCCAGCCGGTTAAGAGCCATGGTAACGATATCCAGGTTTCCTGTTCTCTCACCGTTGCCGAAGAGGGTTCCTTCAACCCGGTCTGCCCCGGCCAGAACCCCTAACTCACAGGCTGCTACACCGGTGCCCCGGTCATTGTGGGTATGCAGGCTTATAATGGCCGCATCCCGGTTTTTAAGGTTGCGGCAGAAATACTCAATCTGATCGGCATGCTTGTTGGCAGGGATCCACTCCACCGTATTGGGGAGATTGAGAATAATCTTGTTATCCGGTGTGGTTCCCCACTCCTCCATAACCCCTTCGCATACTTCGAGAGCATAATCCTCTTCGGTATCGGAGAAACTCTCGGGAGAATATTCAAGCCTTACATTCTGCCCTTCAAGTTCGGGCAGGAGAGATTTAACAAGCTTGACTCCCTCCACGGCGATCTGCTTGATCTCCTCCTTCTCCATTTTAAAGGTTACCTTGCGCTGCAGGGGAGAGGTCGAGTTGTACAGATGCACGATTACATTGGGGGCACCTTTAAGGCTCTCAAAGGTGCGGCGGATAAGGTGTTCCCGGGCCTGAGTCAGCACCTGAATAGTTACATCATCAGGAATATGATTGCCATCAATAAGTGCCCGGACAAAATCAAAATCGGTCTGGGAGGCCGAGGGAAACCCAACCTCAATCTCCTTGAAGCCTACATCGACAAGAAGCTTGAAATATTCCAGTTTTTCCGCACTTCCCATGGGTATCGCCAGGGCCTGGTTGCCGTCACGAAGATCCACACTGCACCATATGGGCGCCTTATCGATTGTTTTACTCGGCCAGGTTCTGTCCGGCAGATCCACAGCCTTGAACGGGGTGTATTTTGCCATAGTATCCTCCTTGATTCGTGCAGGATTAAAAAAAAAGCCCGCCACCGAAGAACGGTAGCGGGCTGTACTGCCTGCTTTCAGCGTAATGAGCTACACACTCCCGCGCTGAACTTGTTCTTCGGATTCCGGTAATCCACCTAGAGATAGTAGTAGGTTTCCGAGGAATAGGTTGTTCAGGTGCAGATAAAAACTCATTACGCTACCTATAATTCTTATCTTCACCGGGAAAGTCAAGACCTCAGTACGCGAAGCAGGGCTAAACCTGAAAAATTTGTTAAAATATATCGGTAAACCAGTAGACGCATGGGTGAATTTGATCTATATGGAAATAAAATCGGAGGTGTCATGATTCATCCTTCTACCAGGCTCGTTCTGATTAACGAGCATATCGGATACGGCGTTATCGCATCCGAACCCATTCCCCGGGGAACCATTACCTACGTAAAGGATGAGATGGAGATCTGCCTCTCTCCCAGACAGTACGATAAACTCTCCCCGGCACTTCAGGCACAAGCGGAAAAATACTCCTACAGAGACAACCGCGGGACCCGGATCCTCAGCTGGGACATTGCCAAATACGTTAACCATTCATGCCGGGCCAATACCATGAGTACCGGATGGGGTTTTGAGATCGCCCTGAGAGATATAGAAGCCGGGGAAGAGATCACCGATGAATATGGACTGTTCAACATGGATTACGATTTCCCCTTAAGCTGTAACGAAGAGGGCTGCCGGGAAATGCTCCTGACTAATGATATTGATACCTATGGTTCAAAATGGGATGAACAGATAAAAATGGCCCTCAAAGGGTTCAGTCTGGCCGAACAGCCCCTGCTTGAATTCCTGGACCGCCGCAGCCTGAACGGAGTTATGCGCTACATCAATACCGGCAGAGGGTATAAAAGCGTTAAGACTTTAAAAATACGCGCCCAGGTGAACTCTCCTGTCGGAGCAATCTCAGACGCAGGCTGAGCCCGGACTCCTCTCCCTAAAAATAAGAGCTGAAGAACCAGGGGGAAAATGAGAGAGATATGGAAGCCGGGGCTGAATTCCGTTACACTTCTGTTTAGTCGACGAATACGAGGAGAACGGAACTATGTCCAAGTGTCCCTGCGGAAGCGGTAAAACCTTTGCTCTCTGCTGCGAGCCCTATCTTACAGGAAACAAACAGGCCCCCACAGCCGAAGCCCAGATGCGGGCCAGGTACAGTGCCTACACCACCGCCAATATGGCTTATATAGAATCCACCCACAGCCCCAGAACCAGGGACAGCCTTGATATTGAAGGCAGCAAAGAGTGGGCGGAAGAGTCGGAATGGCTGGGCCTTGAGATAGTTTCCACAACACAGGGCGGAAAATCGGACACCGAAGGAACCGTTGAGTTCATTGCCCGCTACAGGCAGAACGGCGAAGAACAGGCTCACCACGAGGTAAGCAGCTTTGTAAAAGAGATGGGCCGCTGGTACTTTCTTGACGGGGCAGCTCCACAGCGCACTGTTGTACGGGAAAGCCCCAAGGTTGGCCGTAACGATCCCTGTCCCTGCGGCAGCGGAAAAAAATACAAGAAATGCTGCGGGTAAATTAAAACAGGAATTTCCTTGAAGTCCCCTATGGAAACAGTAAGATTTATACTATAGGGGGCTCCCGCCATGAAACAATCAGTACTCTCACGTCTTCTTCTGGTTCTTTTAATTTTCACATTCCTGCTTTCAGCTGCATTTATAGGCACCCTGAGAACCACTAACCGGCAGAAAAATGATGCTGTCACCATCAATATGGGAGGCAGACAGCGTATGCTGTCGCAAAAAATGACCAAGGAATTAATGCTCTATGTACTCACTGGAGACCGGAGTATACAAAAACAGATAGCAACCACCCGCACAATCTTCAACGAAAGCCTTATGGCAATGAAAGATGGAGGATCTTTACCGCTGGATCTCGGACGTACAGAATTTACCGTAATTCCCGGGGCGGAGAATACGGAAATTTTCAATCAGCTTGAAAAAGTTGCTTCAATCTGGTCCGGATTTCAGCGGAGAATGGACCAGATCATGAATGCCGAAAACAATGATATGGGCGTTCTGACCAGCTTCGCCCTGGAAGACAGCATAAATCTTCTAACCAATATGAACGCAGCTGTAGTAATGATGCAAAAAGCCGGGGAACTGAAAATTAGAAAGCTGATCCATTTCCAACTGATAATATTGGCTTTAAGTATTCTGGTAATTTTTCTTTCCGCACTCTATATCCGCAATACCATAACCCGACCCCTTATCCGGATTACTGCAGTTTCCGACAAAATAGCCGAAGGAAATCTCTCCGAGCAAGCTTTGGAGATAAAAACCCGGGATGAACTTGGTGCCCTTTCCGCATCTTTCAGTCGAATGCGCAGCTCGCTGGAAGAGAAAAGCAGAGTACTTGAAGCTATTGCCCACAAGGATCTAACCGGAGATGTGCATATTGAGTCTGACAAAGACAGCCTTGGGATCTCCCTGAAAACAATGTCGCAGTCTTTAAACTCGGCTATGAGGATTATGAACCAGATAGGCAATGGTGTTGCTGTAAGCTCGTCGGAGATCGCCAGAGCTTCAGAAAGCCTCGCCCAGACATCCACGGAGCAGGCAAGTTCGCTACAGGAAATCAGTGCCTCGCTGGAATTGATTAATGCCGGGGCCGGAGAGAATGCCAAAGCGGCCATGGGCACCTTTTCCCTGGCTGAGAAAATGAAAGAAGATGCCAGGAAAGGCGGTGAATCCATAGAAATACTGGGAAATGCCATGGAAGAGATAAACAGCTCCGCGGCAGAAATAAAAAACATAGTTAAGGTTATTGATGATATTGCATTTCAGATAAATCTACTTGCATTGAATGCAAACGTTGAGGCTGCCCGGGCGGGGAAATACGGCAGGGGTTTTGCAGTTGTCGCCGATGAGGTCCGTACCCTGGCAGTGAACAGCGCCAAGGCAGTTCAGGATACAACCAGCATGGTAGAAAACGCTCTCCAAAAAGTGAGCGAAGGCGATGCCGCAGCCAAATCAACGACCAGCGCCTTGAATGGTATAATCTCAATGATAGATGAGCTGGCAACAGCAACAGAGGGAATCTCGCATTCAAGCAAAGAACAGGCATCAAGCATTTCTGAAATAACTCAGGGACTGGGACAGATAGATGAAGCAACCCAGTCCAATACTGCCACCGCAGAAGAAAGTTCTTCTGCTGCCCATGAGCTCGCCTCACAGGCGCAGGATCTGCGTGAAATTACAGCCGAATTCCATCTGAAAGAAGAATCTCCCCAGTGGCAGGCTAGTTAGTAGAGTTGTTCTGAGTCAGCTCATTCAGATGCTTCATCTCTTTTACGGCCAGTATAATGGTAATTACAAAGGCACAGATATCCGCCAGGGGTTGAGAAATCAGTACACCGGTAAGACCGAAAAAGCGGGGCAGAGTCAGAATCATGGGAATAAAGAAGAGTCCCTGCCGGGCCACAGCCAGAATCCCCGCCTGACGTCCCTTTCCGAGGGCCTGAAAGAGAGTACTGAATACTACCTGACTGCCGATGAAAATCATGGTAGAACTGAAAAGCCGGAACCCGAGAACACCGATGCGGATAACCTCCGGATCCTGAGAAAACCCCTGCACAATCTGACGGGCAAAGATAAAAAAGAGTGATGCCATAAGGGCAGCAAAAACTGTGCTCCATTTGAGAGCCTTCATGGTGGCCTGTATTACCCGGTCAAACTGGCGGGCACCGAAATTAAATCCCGCCAGTGGCTGAAGCCCCTGACCTATGCCGAAAATTGCCATCATCATAAGAGATACAACCCGCATCACAATGCCGATCGCGGCAATAGCCGGATCACCGAAAAGCCCGGCTGCGTTATTGAACATCCCCATGGCAATGCTGGTCAGCACCTGCCGGTAGAAGGTAGGCAGTCCGGTGTTCAGAATTCCGCCGTAGAGCTTTATCCGGGGCGAAAAGTCTTTCAGCTTCAGCCTCAGAATACCCTTTTTGCGCAGAAAATAGAGAAGCAGGTATACCGTGCTTATCATCTGGGCGGTAATGGTGGCCATGGCCGCTCCGGCGAGGCCGAAATTAAACACGAACATAAAAATCGGATCGAAAATTATATTGAGAATTCCCCCGGCCATAAGGGCCATACTGCTGTACTTTGCAGCCCCCTCCGAGCGAAGAAGGTTGTTCATGGTCATATTCAGAATCTGAAAGAATGATCCGCCGATTATTATCCGGCCGTAGATTTCCGATTTTTCAAGAATACTGTCAGTTGCCCCGAAAAGTCTCAGCACCTTTTCAATGTAGATGTTTCCCAGTATGGCAAAGATGAGCCCTATAACCAGGGTGGTATAAAAGGCGGTGGAGGCTGTTTTCCTGGCCCCATCTGCATCATTCGCACCCAGCTGGCGGGAAATCAGGGAGGCTGCCCCCATGCCGAAGGTAAGCCCTATGGCGCCAATCAGCATAAAAACAGGAAACAGAATTGCCGCAGCACCGATAGATGCGGTGTCGTGCAGCAGACCGATAAAGGCTGTATCAACCACATTGTAGACGGCATTTACCATCATGGCGGTCACAGCAGGAATTGCCAGGGTGCGTAGAGCTTTGCCTATTTCTCCGGATCTCAGGAGTTCAGTTCGTGCGTTGTTTTGCATAGATCAACGGTACTGAGATAAAAAAAACTAATCAAGTAGGCATAAAATTTTTCATTCTATTTGCCAGGAGAACATCTGTGCTTTATGATTTATACCCGGAGGCTCCTATCTGAAAAATTTTATGAAAAAATTCGGCAACGAACTGCTCCTCAATTCCGGTCAGTTTGCTCTGTTTTATATCCTTATGAATTTCAGCAGCTCCGGATTTAACTACTTCCAGAACACGGGTCATACTGTTTTACTCCTTATCCTGGTGCTGCAGACATCCATGCTGGTATTTTTCGGCACGCGTGCGCTGCCGCGCTTTTTTCTTTCCCTTATTGCCCCCGGGTTCTATACCCTGGTGGAAATCCCCGAAGGGCTGGCTTTTGTTTTCAATATGGGACATATGTTCTTCTGGTTCAGCTCGATCCTCACCGGATTAACCCAGGCACTGCTGATAAAATCTGAAAATACAAAATCAAAAGTTCCCCTGGAGTTTCTGCTTACCGGAACCAACGTTGCGTCTTTTCTGATTGTCTATTTTTATTTTGATGTCCAGCTGAACCTGGATGAAAGACTGGCAAATGGTCTGCTGAACATAGAAGAGTATTACTCCCTGCTCCAGATAAATGCGTTTCCAGCCTCCTTCGCGGATTTCATTTCCGACCCGGCTCATGTATTTGTAATTCTTGGAGGGGTATTTCTTGCGCTGAGTATAAGCATAGGGAGAATCCGCATACTGCAGCTGTCTGAACGGATCCATACCCTTTTCGGCCGTTATGTAGATAAAAATGTACGGGACAGAATTCTCGCACGAGAACAGGACACCCTTTCCGAAAGCCGGGAAGCGGCAATTCTTTTTTCAGACATCCGCGACTTTACCAGCATCTCTGAAAACAGATCTCCCGATGAAATTACGGAAATGCTGAACGAATACTTCAGCTGGTGGGACGAAGAGGTAGAAAAGTACGGCGGTATAATTGATAAGTATATCGGAGATGCGGTTATGGTCATCTTCGGTCTGGATAATGTGGAAACCGCCTGCAGCCAGGCGGTAAACTGTGCCCTCGCCCTCTATTCCGGCCTGGAAGAGCTCAAAGCCCGACTCCTTGCACGGAATCTTCCGCTTATTCAGGAAATAGGCATCGGCATTAACTTCGGCAGGGTAATCGTTGGAGATATAGGCAGTAAGAACCGCAGGAATTTTACAGTAATAGGAGATACCGTAAATGTTGCTTCCCGGCTGGAAACTCTGACCAAAAAGGTACAGGCGCCTTTGGTAATAAGCAGCTATGTAATGGATCAGCTGAGCCCCGCCGACCGCAAGATATTCATTCCCCGGGGAGAAGTGCTGCTTAAAGGACGCCGGGGAGCTACCGCTGTATTCAGCACTTCCCCCGGTAAAAACCTCAAATCTCAGCTAAATCCGCAGACTAAACCAGGCTGAACTTTTTCCCCAGCTCTTCCACAGTCTCTTTCGCATTGGGAAGAAGATCAGAAGGAACACTTCCGTATTTCTCTTTGCACTGCCAGCGGCGGCACTCGTTTCTCTGACCTTCGCTGGACTCGCAGAAGAGGGATCTATAACTTTTTGTGGTAAACTCCCGGTCCTTCAGAAGACCTGAAAAAATCGGACAGGCGTCGGCACTTTCGCATTTGAACATACATACTCCTCAAAATTTGACATTAAGGTAAAAAAATGCTTTGTGCTTGATTTATCGGTAATGATTACCAGAATCTAAAGTGCCGATGCCTGATTTACCTGCGGCCTGTGAGCTTTATAATGTGATGCCCGAACTGGGTACTGACAACCTGGCTTATACTGCCTACAGACATCTTTGCACAGGCCTGTTCAAACTGGGGTACCATTTTCCCGGGGCCGAACCAGCCCAGGTCTCCCCCCTTTGATTTTGAGGGACAGGTGGAAAAATCCCGTGCAATGGCGGCGAAGTTTCCTCCGCTTTTAACCTTTTTAAGCAGCTCCTGGGCCTGAGCCCGGTCTTTTACCAGTATGTGACTTGCTCTCCATTCCATGGACATATCTCCTTGACGGTACCGACCTTCAGTCGGCCTGAATAATCTCTTCAAATGTAATTACAGTTCTGCCTGACAGGACATTCCAGTCTGCAGAATCAATACTAAACCGGGCGCAGTCACCGGTCCCCATTCCGACCATCTTCCTTGCAAGAAAGGAGACTGCCTCTTCAAAGCAGGGATTGTGCCCTACGAACAGTACTGAATCAAGCGCCGGGTCCAGAGCGGCGATATAGCGCAGCAGTTCATCGGTGTTGATACCATAGAGCCCGTCGGTAACTTCCACCACCCCGGAAAATCCTTGAGCTGCCGAACATATTTCCGCAGTGCTCTCGGCCCGCACAGCAGAGGAGGAGACAATTTTATCCAGATGTATTCCTTTGCTTTTTATATATTCGCCGATAAAACGTGCCTGGGTCTCGCCCCGGGAGGTGAGCTCGCGCTGGTGATCATTACTGTAGTTGCGGTGTTCTGTTTTGCCATGCCTGAGAAGCAGCAGCGTTTTTCCCATACTCGCCTCCGTTGAGGCAGTATATCCTCACGGCCATACATGAATCAAGAAAAGTCCCTAAGGGTATTGCACAGATTCGTATTCAGTCTTAATATGTGCATATGCACACTTTTGCGAAGGAGACGAAATATGGATATTAATAACTGCCGCATAGCTTTCCCTACAAACGACAGAGTAATGGTGGAAAGCCACTTCGGACACGCAAAGGAATTTGCCTTTGTAAACATTAAAGAAGGCAATGTTGCCGGAACCGATTTTCTTACCCCGCCCCCCCATGCACCGGGAGTAATCCCAAAATTTGTTGGTGATAACGGTGCGGATGTAATTATTACCGGAGGCATGGGCGGAATGGCGGTAGACCTGTTCAAGCAGCAGAATATTGAAGTCATTCTCGGCGCCGCCGGCACCATTACCGAAAACCTTGCGGGCTACCTTAAGGGAAACCTCGAGTCAACCGGATCCGTATGTGAACACCATCACGCATAGGGAGGAGAATCATGATTATTGCATTCTGCAGCACCGGAACAACCATGGATGCCCCTCTGTCCGGCCGTTTCGGCAGGGCTGATTATTTTCTCTTTTTTAACACCGAAACAAAGGATGTTACCGCCAGAGAGAACAGTGCAAAAAACGCAGCCGGCGGAGCCGGAAGTCAGGCGGTTCAGCAGCTGGTTGATGCCGGTGCGGAAGCAGTTATCGCACCCGAAACCGGCCCCCAGGCATTCACCGCACTGGAACAGTTTTCCATTACCCCCTACAGACAGGGAAGCTCAGCCAATGCAGCAGACGCCCTGGAAGCCTTTAACAACAATGCACTGCAGGTAATTGAAAACCCCATGGCCAAGGGGCTCCACAAGGCATGAAAATTGCCATCCTGAGCGGCAAGGGGGGTACGGGGAAGACAACCCTGTCGGTCAATCTCAGCCTGGTGGCAGAGCAGGCGCTGCTTCTGGATTGTGATGTGGAGGAGCCCAATGCCCACCTGTTCCTTAAAGCGGAAGCTCCGCTTCTGGAGGAGATCCGTACCGAATATCCGGTGGTGGACAACGAAAAATGCACCCACTGCCGCCGCTGTGCCCAGTTCTGCCGCTTTAATGTCTTTATCGCCGGAAAAAGCCTTACCATAGCCATGAAGGAGCTCTGCCACGACTGCGGCGGCTGCGCTCTGGTCTGTCCCGCAGATGCCATAAGCTACGAAAGCCGCGGAACCGGTGCCGTATATGCCGCAGCCCGGGGAACGACCCCCAGACTTATGTATGGCAAACTGAATACCGGCGAGTATTCGGGGGTAAAAATAATCCACCGCATGCGGGATATTAGCGCCGAAGAACCGGTACTCATAATCGATGCCCCCCCGGGAACCTCCTGCTCCACCGTAGCAGCGGTTGAACACTGTGATTTTGCCGTCCTGGTAACAGAACCCACCCCCTTCGGCGTGAGCGACATGAAAATGGCGGCTGAGATGCTTGAAGAAATGAAGATTCCCGCCGGCGTGGTGGTAAACAAAGCCGGCATCGGCGATAACGAGGTGTATGAGTACTGCAGGGAAAAGGGGCTGCCCATCCTGGGTAAGATTCCCTTCTCCCGCCCCATTGCAGAGGCCTACGCCCGGGGAATTCCCGCTGTTCTGATTGACAGGGAAAACCGCCAGCTCTTTGAGGAAATCTGGCAGACCATACGTAAAGAGGGGGAACATGCCTGTGTCCATTCATGAAATAGTGCTTATCAGCGGCAAGGGCGGTACGGGAAAAACAAGCCTCACCGCGTCCCTGGTCCCCTTTATGGACAACATTGTTCTTGCGGACTGCGACGTGGATGCCCCGGACCTGCATATTCTGCTCAAACCGGAAACCACGGAGACAGAAGATTTTATCGGTACCCGGAAAGCTGTATGTAACCCGGCGACATGCACAGACTGTGGAAAATGCCTGGATCTCTGTAAATTCAAGGCCATCAGCAGCCCCTGCGAAATAGATCCTTCCCGCTGCGAAGGCTGCGGGGTATGTGCCGAGTTCTGTCCGGAGAAGGCTATCTCCATGCAGGACTGGAAGGTGGGTACCGTCAGCCATTCGGATACCGCCTACGGCCCGATGGTTCATGCCCGGCTTATTCCCGGGGAAGAGACCTCGGGGAAACTGGTAGCAAAAGTACGGCTGGAGGCCCGGGAACGGGCAGAGAAAGCGGGAAGCGGCATAATTCTGATCGACGGCCCTCCCGGAATCGGCTGTAACGTAATTTCCGCAGTTACAGGCACTGATACGGCTGTAATTGTTACCGAGCCCACCCGCTCCGGCCTGCACGACCTTGAAAGAGCTGCAGAGGTAGCCGCGAGATTTTCAAAACGGGTATTTGTTGTTATCAACAAATACGATCTGGCACCGGATATAAGCCTGCAGATAGAACAGCTGTGCAGTAAAACGGGAATGGAGCCGGCTTTGAAACTGCCCTTTGATAATGTTATGGTGGAAGCCATAACGGAGCGCAAAATACCCGCCCTTGCGGCAGAAAAGCTTTTTCTGGATGCCCGATGGGAAGAATTTGTGCAGAAAATAAGCGGAATGGAATAATGCCCAGAAACTGTAAACACCGGCACTGCAGGCGGCTCGATGGTACACGCAATTTCAAACCGGCGGGGATCCCCTCAAGGGAACTTGAGAAGATTCACCTGCGTCTGGATGAATTTGAGGCGGTCCGCCTCTGTGATCATGACGGACTCAGCCAGATAGAAGCTGGAGATGCCATGGGCATCTCCCGGGGAACCGTACAGCGGCTTCTGACATCGGGAAGAAAAAAGATCGTGGATGCCCTTCTTCACCGTAAAGAACTTCTCCTTGACGGGGAATAACCCTAAATAATCAAGCAAAGAAACGATAGCAGCTTAACCACACCTTCTTTTGCAGAATAGAGATTCTCATACTATACTGGGTACATGGCCGAAGATCAGGCACCGAAGAAGGGCAGGCCCCTTATTACATACCTTTTTATACCCCTCTTGTCATCCATAATAATTATCGGCACCGCGGGGACCATATTTTCCGTCATCAACGCAGTAAGCTCCGTGGAAACCCTTGCCAATGCCCATACGGAATCCCTCTGTAAGCGTGTGAGTGATCATCTTGAGGTTTTTCTCGAAAACCCGCTGCAGGCGGTCAAAATTGATAAAAACCTTATACTTTCCAATCTGCTTGATTATAGCGACCAGGATCAGCTTCAGACCTATCTGTATCATCAGGTGCTTGAATACCCCACCATCAGCAGTGTCTATTTCGGCAGCAGCAGCGGAGGCTTTGCCGGTGCCGGAAGAGAAGGAGATCCAGCCGAATACTATATAACCGGTACCCGGGATTTTACCCCGGGCACATTCTACAAAACCCGCATAGATGATGTTGGAAAACCAACTGAAACCCTGGCGGAGTTTAACGGTTTCGATGCCCGGACCCGCCCCTGGTACACCGGTGCTGTGGAAACTCAGAAGACATTCTGGACCGAACCTTACCCCCTCTTTACCGGCCAGGATCTGGCCATTGCGGTGAGCATGCCGGTGTACTCACTGGAAAAAAGGGAACTGCTGGGAGTGTTCTCTACAGATCTTTTTTTCTCCCAACTAGGCAGCTTTCTTGAAAAGACAAGCAATACCATAAATGCCCACCTTGCCCTGCTGGATGAAGACGGGATGCTTCTGGCAACCTCCGGAAAGGAGATACCCTTAATCAAAGAGGGCAGCACCTTCAAGCGCCTGCCCGGCAGCATGAGCAGTAATGAGGTCATTCGAAAAGGCAGTATTCTGCTGGAAGAGAATGGCAAAAAGCTCAAACCGACAGGACCGGGCAACTACGACCTGTTCGCCTTCAGGGAACGCTATTTTATGCATACACATATCTTTAACACCCCCGGCGGAGACCAGTGGACAATGATGCTGGCGGTACCGGCCAATCAGTTTCTGGGCAGGCTCTACTTTATTACCCAGCTGACCATAGGGCTTATCGGTTTGGTTATCCTTATCGAAATATTTGTATCAATTTTCCTCGCCCGCCGACTGATCGCGCCCCTTCATTCGCTCATCGATTCAATGAGCCATTTTCCCGATGACGCCGGCATTGAAAAGAGAGATAATTTCAAGATTGCCGAATTTGAAGAGGTAAAGAAAGCTTACAACCGCGGAACCGGAAGAGTCCGGGAACTGCTTGATAAGCTGCAAAGTGAAGTGAATCAGCGAACCGGTGCGGAAAATGAGCTGAGAAAAGAGCACAAACTGCTGCTGGCCTCTCTGGAAGAAAAAGAAGTTCTGCTCAAAGAGGTCTACCACCGGACAAAGAACAATCTGAACTTTGTAATATCCCTTGTGAGGCTGCATATGCTCAGCGGAAAGGAAGGGATGACCAGTGAAGATATGGAGACCCTGATCGGCAAGATCCAGTCCATCATGCTGGTTAACCGCAAGCTGTACCAGACCAGTGATCTGGAAAACCTCGATTTAGGCACATATCTGCAGGAAGTTGCGGAGCTTCAGGTGGAGTCCGTCAGCGAGAAGTTCAAGCAGATTGAACTGAAAACAGATATTGAGGCTATAAACATCGATATGGACAGAGCAGTCTCCTGCGGACTCATTGTCAGCGAACTGGTATCCAACACCCTGAAATATGCATTCCCCCGGAAAATAGGGGGAGAGATTGAACTCACCATCAAACCCGCGGAAGAAAACAAAATAGAGATTCGTCTCTGTAATGACGGGGTACAGCTCCCCGACGGGTTTGATATCCGCGGGCAGCAGGGTCTGGGCCTGAATCTTGTAACTGAAATTACGGAACACCAGCTTGAGGGTACGGTTACCTTTGAAAACAGTAAGGGAGTCTGCTTCACCATACTTTTTCCCCGTTGAGAACGGCATCCTCCCCCGAAGAGAAATCAGCCTCTTTCTTTACCCCGCATCGATTTTCCCTGCAGATGATGCCATTTGATGGAAACCGTCTTTTCTGTTATGATGATCTGATCCCATAATAATTCAATCAGTACGGATACTACTCCCATGGCAAAAGCGGCAAAGAAACAGGCAGTATACGACGAAAGCAAAATAAAAACCCTCAGTTCCCTGGAACACATCAGGCTGCGAACGGGTATGTACATAGGCCGTCTCGGTGACGGCAGCAACGTGGATGACGGCATCTATATTCTCATCAAAGAGGTTGTGGACAACGCAATTGATGAGTACATAATGGGCCACGGAAGCCGTATAGAGATGAAGCTTAAAGACAAGCGGATAAGCGTCAGGGACTACGGCCGGGGCATTCCCCTTGGCAAGGTTATTGACTGCGTCTCGGTTATCAATACCGGAGCAAAGTACAACGATGAGGTATTTCAGTTCTCCGTAGGACTTAACGGCGTGGGAACCAAGGCGGTAAACGCCCTCTCCATCGATTTTACCGTAACCAGTCACCGGGACGGAAAATACTTTACAGCGAATTTCTCCAGAGGAAACCTTGTCTCAAAAAAGGAAGGCAGTACCAAGGAGCGGAACGGAACCCTGGTGGAGTTTACCCCGGATGAAGACATTTTCGGTGAGTACAGCTTCAATACGGAATACATAGAACAGCGCTTCTGGAATTACGCCTGCCTCAACTCAGGCCTGACCCTGCTGCTGAACGGACAGAAGTTCTACAGCGCCAACGGACTCCAGGATCTTCTGAATGCAGAGGTTGGCGAAGAGTGCCTCTATGAAGGCGCCTACTACAAGGAAGACCGGCTGGAATTCGCTTTTACCCATACCGCCAACTATGGAGAATCCTACTTTTCCTTTGTAAACGGACAGTTTACTTCCGACGGAGGAACCCACCAGAGCGCATTCCGGGAAGGAATTCTCAAAGGGGTGAATGAGTTCTACAAGAAGAACTACTCCGGAGTGGATGTCCGCGACGGAATTGCCGGAGCCATTGCGGTAAAGCTGACCAACCCGATCTTCGAAAGTCAGACCAAGAACAAGCTTGGAAACACGGAAATCCGCGGCTGGATTGTGGCGGAGGTAAAATCCGGGGTTGTCGATTTTCTGCATAAAAATAACGATGCCTCGAAAAAAATCGAAGACAAGATAATATCCAACGAAAAACTGAGGAAAGAGCTTAACGCGGTAAAAAAAGAGGCCAAGGCGGCGGCAAAAAAGATTGCCCTGAAGATACCCAACCTCAAAGACTGTAAATATCATCTGGGAGACAAGAAGGGCGACACCTCAACCATCTTCATCACCGAAGGTGCATCTGCTTCGGGTTCAATGGTTTCAAGCCGAGACCCTTACACCCAGGCTATCTTCTCTCTCAGGGGAAAACCCCAGAACATGTATTCCAAAAAGCGGGCGGACATCTACAAGAACGAAGAGCTCTACAACATGATGATGGCCCTGGGAATAGAAAACGATGTGGAAAATCTCCGCTACGGCCGGGTGGTTATCGCCACCGACGCAGACCACGACGGGTTTCATATCCGCAACCTGCTCTTAACCTTCTTTCTCATCTTCTTTGAGGAACTTGCCGTGGCGGAACGGATCTATATTCTGGAAACGCCCCTTTTCCGGGTAAGAAACCGCAAGGAGACCCGCTACTGCTACTCCAACAAGGAAAAGGATGAAGCCCTCAAGGAGATCAAGAATCCTGAGGTAACCCGCTTCAAGGGACTGGGAGAGATTTCCCCCAAGGAGTTCGGTCAGTTTATCGGAGAGGATATGCGCCTGGTTAAGGTGAACATAAAAAGCCTCAAAAACATCAGCCACACCCTGGGATTTTATATGGGTAAAAACACCCCCCAGCGCCGGGATTACATAATGGAGAACCTGATCTAATGGCATACGTACAGAATCTCTTCGATATCAACTTTATGGAGTACGCCTCCTATGTAATCAAGGACCGGGCCATTCCCAATATAGAGGACGGGCTCAAACCGGTTCAGCGGCGGATTCTCCACTCCCTGCTGGAGATGGATGACGGCAAGTTTCACAAGGTAGCCAATGTTGTGGGACACTGCATGAAGTACCACCCCCACGGTGATGCCTCCATCAACAGCGCCCTGGTGGTGCTTGCCAATAAAGACCTGTTTATCGAGAAGCAGGGAAACTTCGGAAACATCTACACCGGCGATCCCGCTTCTGCCGCCAGGTACATTGAGTGCCGTCTGCTGCCCCTGGCGAAGAAGGTCCTCTATGTGCCGGAAATAACCGACTATGAAGATTCCTACGATGGAAGAAACCAGGAGCCTGTGGTGTTTCCGGCCAAAATCCCGGTTATCCTTATTCAGGGCACCGAAGGTATCGCCGTGGGAATGGCAACCAAGATACTGCCCCACAACTTCAACGAGGTTCTGGAGGCGGTAAAACAGGCGCTGCTGGGCAATAAGCAGATTATCTACCCCGATTTTCCCACCGGGGGAATCATTGATGTGGCGGAATATGAGGACGGACTGGGTAAGGTGCTGGTACGGGCAAAGCTGGACACCTCCGACCCCAAACGAATTGTAGTCCGGGAACTGCCCTTCGGCACAACCTCGGATACCCTGATCACCTCTATTGAAAGCGCCGCAAAGAAAGACAAGCTCAAGATTGCAGGCATCAGCGACTATACCGCGGAAAACGTGGAGATAGAGATCAAGCTCGCCCGGGGAGTACATACCGGGGAGGTAATCGACGCTCTCTATGCCTTCACCGACTGTGAAACATCCATCTCGGTAAACTCACTGCTTATAATCGACAACAAACCGGTGCCCATTCCAATCTCAAAGATAATTGAATATCACGCCGGTTCTCTCCTAAAAATCCTCAAGGCAGAGCTGAAGATTGAAGAGGGCAGACTCAAGGACAAGATTCATGCCCGGACCCTGGAAAGGATTTTTATCGAAGAACGGGTGTACAAACGGATAGAAGAGGAGAAGACCTCAGCCGGCGTAATGAAAGCGGTCCACACCGGGTTGGAACCCTTTCAGGCGGAAATCCGCCGGGAAGTAAGCGACGAGGATGTTGAGCGGCTGCTGAAAATACCCATCCGCCGTATATCCCTCTACGATATTGAAAAGGCCAAGCGGGAACTGCAGGAGCTTGAAGCCCGCCTCAAAGAGGTACGGCACCACCTGAAAAACCTCACAGACTACGCTGTGGGCTTTCTGGAAGAGATAATGAAGGAGTACGGCGGGGATGCAAGCCGCCGTTCCAAGATAACCTCCTTCGACAAGGTTGATGTACGGGAAGCGGCCAACCGGGACCTGGACCTCCGCTACGATGCAGACACAGGCTATCTCGGCTACGGGGTAAAAAGCGGAAAGGTTCTTTTTCAGGTATCTCCCTACGACCGTATACTGGCCATCCGCCAGACCGGAGGATACTCAGTCATGGATGTTCCGGAGCGCCTCTTTGTGGACAAGGGTATGCTCTCCTGTGTTCTGGCGGAAAAAGACCGACTGTCAAACCTGGTATTTTCCATTATCTACCGGGACAAAAAGAGCGGCTACGCTTACCTTAAGCGGACAAAAATCGAGCAGTACATCCTCAACAAAGGGTACTCCCTGGTTCCCGATGAAGCTGACCTGATAAAACTGACAACCCAGCATGAAAAAGTGGGAGTACAGGTAAACTACAAGCCGAAGCCCCGGATGAAAAAGCTCAGCGAGACCTTTGTGCTGGATGACTACATGGTAAAGGGCGTTAAAGCCGGCGGTGTACGTCTGGCCGCAAAGGAAATCAAGAGCATGAAATTCGTGCGCCTTTCCACTGGTTCTAATGGTAAAAGCGGGCTACAATCTAAGTAGCAGGCACCTTAACAGGTGCCTGAATAGTGTAAAAGATAATAGAATAAGGGGCATTATTAGCTGATGGCCGGCCGTTATGATCTGAATACCATAATCCGCGGTTACTCCCTGCGTATGGGAAAACCCCGTTTCAATTTTACCTCCTTCGCTGCCTACGCACAAAAGTACATTGAGCGCCTTATCAGTGAAGGGGAAGAGGTGGATCAAAGACTCGCCCAGGACGATGTCATGGAGAAGGAGTTTGAAAGCCTTGCGGCAAAGGGCATTGTCAGCCTCGACAAACAGGACGACCGTATCAAGTCCATCTTTTACCCGAAATACTACTACTTCGAAATACAGAAACTCTATAAGGTTGTCGAAGAGAAACCGGAAGAGCCCTTTCCAACAACCAGCAGCACCGGCTTCAATATTCCCGATGCAGCTCTTGAGTCTGTGGATGTTAAAACCGAGTTCGTGGAATTCCTGAAAAAGAAGGATGACCAGGAGATAGTCCGGCTCACCTTTCCCGAAACCATTCCCTCAATAATGACTACCTCCACCCTGATCGAAACAAAACTGCTGGAACTCTCGGTGGCCAAGGTGCGCAACTATCTGAACACCCACCGCAATGCAGAATATATGCAGAGCCGAATGCGGGGAATCTTCCGCAACCGGGAAGCAAGCCTCAAGGATATGTTCTCCAAGGCTCTTACCCAGTCCCGTACGGCCATGGCCTCACTCCTGGAGCCCACGGATTTTTCCTTTCAGTTCTGGACCCACCTGGCAAGTTCCATGATCCAGGAGTACAACAAAAAGAACAACCGTACAGCCCTTGAGAACAGCTACATGCAGGCAGCCTACCTTCTTGGTCTCTACAATATGTACTACAAGAGTATCTCCCAGAAGGAGAAAGACAAGGAATCCGCCCTCAAGCAGGTACGTCAGGGCTTCCGTCAGGTTCCCTATCACTTCACCTTTAACGAGGTTCACTCATTTAAAGACAAGAACGGCATGCCCCTGTCCAAAAAATTCTCCCTGGACGACCTTAATGCCTATCTCCGAAAGCTCACCACTGCGGAAGATAAAAAGGGACTTGCAGAAATTGTACGGGTGCGGACACCCAACAATAAAGAGTATTTCATTCACCGGGAACTGCTCATTCCCCTTACCCTGAAAAAGCTCAGGGCCGCCAGTGAACTCTTCAAGCGGGATTACCAGAACATGTTCACCCTGATGCTGAACAACTACAAGGTAAGCCCCGAAATGAAAACCGACGAAGCCTTTATCCGGGATCTTGAAGAACGGCTGAAAGGAGAGGATCCCCTGCTTCACGGACTTCTTCGCTTCGACCTGCTCTTTCTTGCTCTGGAATCGGGAAACTACGGCTATGATGCCACAAAGTCCACCCAGGAACTCTTTGATACCCAGCACCACTCTCTTAAACCCCTGGATGAGGTTCTGGGCCTGAAGCGTGATGACCTGGTCAGGGATGCAAAGTTCAAGGTTCCCCTGTGGAAAACAATCCCTCTCTTTGTTGGGGTTGTCAAATTCCTGAACGGTCTCTTCAGCTTCGGCAATGGTCGGAAATCCCGGGAAAAATCTACGCAGATAAAAAAACGCTCCCACGGCGACGGCTTTGTTTCAACCAGCTTTGCCGATGCCCATGATGAGGATTTCCACGAACGCCCCTCAGGCTCCCAGGCAAAAACCAGCAAGCAGGAGCTTTTAAACTATAAAGAGGCTCTGGAAAAACTGAAACAGCGCATAACCGGCGATGATGCCCCCCTGGAAGAATCCCTGGGAAGCCTGGCGGAGAAGTGGAACCCCCTCTACGACCCCAGGGCCAAAGCCAATCTTGTTGAGGATGTGAACTCACTGATAAGGGATTTTATTCGCAAGATAAAAAGAAATTTCCGTGTAAAACCGCCGGATCTTTCACGAATAGAAAATATGGCCCGGCAGCTGGCGGAGCACGAAGCCCTTGATCAGATAAAGAAAAAGGGTCCCCTCATGACCTACATAAAACTCTATATTATCAAAATTCTCGGGAACCAGCGGTTTTAGAGCCGGTTCCCGTCTATTTGTCTTCTCTAACAAGCTCCTGACAAATTTAAAAGCTCAATCTGCTATTTGCTCCGGAACTCTTTCCAGGCGGTGCTGACACCTTCTAAAAGATCAGATGCTGCAAGGCGTGCTCCATCGGCAATATCCCGTACAGCCTCACCGGCATGTTTACCAAGTTCAAGGGACTTTTCTGTCAGCTCTTTGCGTTTTGCCTCAAGAACTTCAATCCTCGCATCCAGCTCTTTCCTTACGTCTCCTGCAAGCTCCGACTGTTTTTCCTTGAGCTTCTTTAAGGTTTCGTTTACCGAGTCGATGGCATCGTTAATCTCTTTCTTGATCTTTTCCTTGTCTTCAGGTTTCATCTGCTCCACCTCCTGCATTCCTACCCTTAAAAATTACCATCCCCTGACTTCCGGGGCAAGCTTAAGATTGGTTTTCACCCTCTTTTACCCTGTTCTCAAGGGATGCCCGTATGCGCGGCAGATTCTCCGGATAGTTCTTCTGCATATAGGTTAGAAGCCTTTCCCGGACTTTACAGCGAAGATCCCAGAGCTTCGGGGCATCGGTGGAACTTACCAGCACCCGCAGCTCCTGACCACGCTCGCTCAGGTCGGTAACCTGAATAACCTGGACCCTGCCGTCCCATTCAGCTATTTCCGGCAGTATCCGGGCAAGCTCCTCCCGCAGAGGATCGACATTGAAGGTAAAATCCGCATACAGATACACAGAGCCTATAAGCTGGGCGCTGGAGCGGGTCCAGTTCTGAAAGGGTTTTTCGATAAAATAGGATATAGGCAGAACCAGCCGCCGTTCATCCCATATTTTCACCACCACATAGGTCAGGGCAATCTCCTCCACCCTGCCCCATTCGCCCTCGACAATAAGTACATCATCGATCCGTATGGGCTGGGTCAGGGCAACCTGAAGGCCCGCAAGAACCAGGCCGATGGTTTTCTGCGCAGCAACACCGAGGATAATACCCACCACTCCCGCCGATGCCAGCAGAGTAGTGCCCAACTGCCTGATTCCGTCGAAGCTGGTTAACAGCACTCCGGTTCCAAGCAGCACGATAACAAAAGCGCTGATTCTCCTGAGAATCCCCAACTGAGTAAATATTTTTCTGGCCCTGAGATTATCCGCCGCATCCAGGTGGAGCCGGTTCTTCAGGTAGGCTTCACCTACATGAAGTATCCCTAAAAGTATCCAGGTGGCATCGGCAATAAAGAGTATCCGAAGAACAGAAGCAATAATCTCTTCATCGAGATCGGGAATAAAAGCGGAACGGCTGACCAGGTAGACAACCACAAGACTGACAAGGATCCGCACCGGCTGCCGCATATAGCGGATATAGACCGGCAGGGCATGAAAGGGAAACCTTTTTACAATAAGACGTAATATACGGGAAAAAATAATCCCCCCCAGATACCCTGCTCCGATAACACCAAGGAGCAGCAGGTAGGGGATAAGCAGACTGACAATAATTTTCGATTCCTCCAGGAACCCGGCAAACATATACTAACCTCTCTTATTTCTAAGGTAGCAATAGTGTCCGCCGGGAACAAGGAGTTCCTGCTATTCTTCCTGCGGCAGTACCTGCAGACCGAGATCCCGGTACTGTTCCGGTTCACCCTCCGCCGGGGATTCATCCATGGGGCTGATGCCGACGGTATTCTTCGGAAAGGCGATTACCTCGCGGATAGAGTTTTCTCCCGCCATGATCATAACCAGCCGGTCTAGTCCCGGGGCGATACCGCCGTGGGGAGGAGGCCCGTACTTGAAGGCATCCAGCAGAAAGCCGAAGCGCTTCTGAGCTTCTTCCTGGCTGAATCCGACCACAGAGAAGATCCGCTTCTGAATTTCCGGGTCATGGACCCTGATGGATCCGGACGCCAGTTCGTAGCCGTTACAGACCATATCGTACATATCCGCCCGCACATCTCCCGGGTTGGATTCAAGGGTATCAAGATACTGAGCCTGGGGCATGGTGAACATATGGTGGGCGGGATCCCACTTCTCTTCGTCTTCATTCCATTCAAAGAGAGGAAAGTCTACAATCCAGGCGAAAGCAAAACGTGACGGATCGATAAGACCCAGATCACGGCCCACCTTAAGGCGAACCGCACCCAGTGCAGTACAGGCAGTCTGCCACTTGTCTGCAACAAACAGGATAAGGTCTCCTGCTTCAGCACCAAGACCTGAAGTAATCTCAGCGGCTTTTTCGGTAAAGAACTTGGAAATACCGCCGTCGATACCGTCATCACCTACCTTCATCCAGGCAAGCCCTTTGGCACCGTAGGTTTTTGCCGCATCTTCCAGATCGGTAATCTGCTTCCTGGAGTAGCCGCCGCAGCCTTTGGCCACCAGGGCCTTGACCGCACCGCCGGATTCCAGCACCTGTTCAAAAACCTTGAAACCGCCTCCTCCTGAATCACCTGAATCACCTGAGACACCTGAGACAAAAGGTGCGAAATCCTGAAGCTCCATATCGAAGCGGAGCTCCGGTTTGTCCGAGCCGAAGCGGTTCAGGGCGTCGTGGTAGCCGATCCGCGGAAAGGGAAGATTCAGCTCCATGTTCATGGTCTTTTTAAAGATATGGGACATCATGCCTTCGGTTACCGCAAAGATGTCATCCCGGGAGACAAAGCTCATCTCCAGGTCGATCTGGGTAAACTCAAGCTGACGGTCACCCCGGGCATCCTCATCGCGGTAGCAGCGGGCTATCTGAAAGTAGCGGTCACAGCCTCCCACCATAAGGATCTGTTTGAAAAGCTGGGGCGACTGAGGCAGGGCGTAAACCTTGCCGTGGTGAATCCGGCTGGGGACAATAAAGTCACGGGCACCTTCGGGGGTGGACTTTATAAGGGTAGGAGTTTCAATCTCCATAAAGCCTTCGCCGTTAAGAAACTCCCGTACGGCAAAGGTAACATCGTGACGCAGCTTAAGCTTCTTCTGCATGGAGGTGGAACGCAGGTCGAGGTAGCGGTATTTCAGCCGCAGATCTTCCTTGGCATCACTCTTTTCATCAACCATAAAAGGAAGAACATCGCAGCTGCTGAGAATATGAATCTCACCGGCGCTGACTTCAATCTCCCCGGTGGGGATGTTGGGATTGGGATTCAGCCTGCGGCGGACCGTACCGACCACAGCAATACAGTATTCAAACTTCAGAGAAGCAGCCTGCTCCCGAACCGCTTCCGCGGCATCCTCATCAACAACTATCTGGGTAAGACCGTAGCGGTCCCGTAAATCGACAAAATGTACTCCGCCGTGGTCCCGGTTTCTGTGGACCCAACCGTTGAGAGTTACGGTTTTTCCCTCGTCTGCAAGGGTGAGCTGTCCGCAATGAGCGGTTCGTCTGTATTGTTCCATGAAAGGGAATGTAGCATACGCCTGAGGAAACTTACAAGATCAGGGAGACCGGCGCATGCAGACCCGGCATCCGTTTACATGCATGTGAGCCTTGCCGGAGGTGTCGAACATGCGGGCAAATACAAGCTCATCCTGATTAAGCTCCCTTTTGCAGGAGGGGCAGTAGCGGGGGTAACGGTGATTGGGGGGATAACAGTAGGGGCAGCCGTAAATCTCCACCAGACGGTCACCCTTGCCTGGATACACCACAGACTTAACCCGCTCTCCCGGCACCAGCAGAGTTTTACACAGGGGACAGGGGCTTTTTTTCACCCCCGGCCCTCTTCCCGCCTCTCCGGAGCTGTTTTCGGAAGAAGAGGAGATCTGCCCGGCCGTTCCAGTCCCGGAGAGGCGGCGGTACACAAAAAGGAGCAGAACAATAATTACCGTTAAAAGTCCCAGGATCAGCAGTTCCATGATCTCCCCATATGCCTCCAGATCAATTTTCGGCAGAAAAAGGAAACTTTTTAGACGCAAGGAAGCAGAGGCTGAAGAAGAGGCAGAACAGGGAAAAGAGGTAAAAAGAATTGGAATTTGTGCCGATTCTTAGTACAATGATGGTGTGGGTACCCTCTATATAGCAGCAACACCGATAGGAAACCTGAGGGATATTACCCTTCGCACCCTGGATATATTGAAGTCCGTCGAGGTTATTGCCTGTGAAGATACCAGGCATACCCTGAAACTGCTGAGTGCATACGGAATTCAGAAGCAGCTTATCAGCTGCCGGTCCAGAAATGAGGCAATTGCCGCGGACAGAATCATCGAAATTCTTGATTCCGGCCAGGATGTAGCCTATGCTTCAGATGCAGGCACCCCGGGAGTCAGCGATCCAGGGGCGGTACTGGCTGGAGCGGTACGGAATGCAGGGCATACGGTGGTTCCCCTGCCGGGAGCCAGTGCCTTTGCAACCCTGGTAAGCGCGGCGGGTTTTGGCGGCCGAACCGTGATCTTTGACGGCTTTTTAAGCCCGAAAGAGGGACGGAGAAAAAAGAGACTGAAGGAACTGACCGAAAGAGAGGAAAACTTCCTCCTTTATGAGTCACCCTACAGGATCATAAAGCTTGTACGGAACCTTGCAGAGATTGCACCGGAACGGCGAGTCTGCATAGGCCGTGAGATGACCAAACTCCACGAGGAGTTCCTTACAGGAAGCCCCGGGGAGATCTTGACAGAACTGGAGAAGCGCGCCAGCATAAAGGGCGAGTTCGCAATTATGGTTGAGGGAAGGAATTTTACTCAATCTTATGAGGAATATGACGATAATGTCAGTGAAAGGAAGGGATGAACTATGACTATTGAGGGTCTTGGACCGATAGATTCGATCTCAAAGCTTAATAAGGGCAGCAAAACCTCTAAACCGCAGAAGAGCACCGAGAAAGATTCGGTAAATGTCTCTTCCGAAGCAAAAAACCTGGCGGAACTGTATCAGGCCAGCGAAGCTGTGAAAAACAGCGCCGACATCCGCATGGACCGGGTTGAAGAGGTAAAGCGCAAACTGGAAGACCCGAATTACATCAATGATTCAGTTATTGATATGCTTGCAGATAATATTATGAAGAACTTCGGTCTCGAATAATTTTTCACCACTCTGATTACAGGCCTTTTCTCATTCGAAAAGGCCTTTTTTTATGCCTGTTCACCGTTTTTCCGTTACTTTTTACCGGATCATCTTTTCTATCCTTTTGCTAAAAACCGCCGCACATACTATACTCTGTTCATGGATTCCCTATTCCTCCACATACCGGGCAAGGTACACTTCGGAAGAGACAGCCGACTTCAGATTGGCCCGGCTACCAGAAAAATCGGCACCAGAGCCCTGCTCATTGCAGACTCCATTCTGCATGGATCAACACGACTGAGTGATGTGCAGCGCCTCTTGAACCGCAACGGTGTGGAGACAATAACCTTTAGCGAAGTAACGACAGAAACCACCAGTAAGGCGGGGGAAAACTGTCTCGACCTGGCAAAATCGGCCCATGTGGAAATGATCATAGGTATGGGAGGGGTAAGGACACTCTCTCTGGCAAAGGCTATTGCTGCAGCGGGTTCATCAATTTTTGACTATGACAGCCTTATAACCGGACAGGGACTCACCCGGCCGGTCTATCCCTATATAGAGCTGCCCACAACCTGCAGAAACCCTTTTATGCTGGGAAACAGCTTCTATCTGACCGACGCCCGCAACAGAGCCAGCCGGGTTTTTACCGCTGAAGGGGCTGCCCCGCAGCTTGTGGTAATGGATCCTGCATTCAGTACCGAGATAAGCAGCCAGATCGCCGCCGCCACCGTACTGGATACCCTTCTCCACAGCCTGGAAGGCTTCTTCTCAAGCAGAACCAACTTTATGTCATCCACCCTTCTGCTGCGTTCCATCGGCCGTCTTGTTGATTATATCAAAGAGTTCAGACGACACGACTCCCCGGAGGTGGAAATAAAAGCCCACCAGGGGGGCCTTCTGTCAGCTGTGGGCCTTACCATGGGCAGCCCCGGTGCGGGGACAGCGATTTCAATCTGCGCCAGCGGCCTCTTCAGGGTGCCGAAATCCGGCATTGCCGCAGTGATTCTGCCGGCAATCCTGGAATACGGCAGAGAGGCATGCCCGGAGAAAATCGCCCGCATGGCGCCGATTCTGGAGGAAGACACCCGGGGGATGCGAACCTCCGAGGCTGCCGACCGGGTTATCGGATCGCTGCGCCGCAGCATCGACTCCCTGAAGCTGCCCCTGCGTCTGAGCGATTACGGTATACAGGAGAATGATCTTCCCGTTCTGGCAACAGCGGTAACCGAGTCCGGCCTTAATGACGGCATGCCTGTACCGCTGAATGAAGCAGGAATACTCAAGCTTCTCCGCGATTCCCTATGATAGGTCCATGACAGGCCTATGATTGCACTGCGTAAACTTGAAAGTCTTCCCACCAGGGGACGGCTGAAAAAATGCGCCTTACTTATGCGCAGCTTTGAGGAACAGATACGCCTCAGACAAATGGTGGACAGCTTCTACCTGGCCGGGCTCTGCTCAATAATCGATAAATCCGATACGGACGAACAGATCCGCAGGCTTGCCTCCGGTCTTGAAGCGGAAGTGCGGAGAGAAAAACTCTCCCTGGCCCGGGAAGCACCTGACACATGGGGCCGCTCCTGTGGTGTTCTCGCAATGCTCCTGTTTGACGAACTGGGCACTCCTCTGGCCGACTGGGACCTGCGCATAGCGGAAACCAGTAGCCTGGACCCGGAAGCACGTCACACCCGGCCTGCGGCACTCTATCTTGAAGATCTGCGCTCACCCTTCAACGTGGGATCCATTTTCCGCAGTGCCGATGCCTTCGGTATCCGCCAAATCTACCTCTCCCCGGCCACCCCGGCCCCGGATCAGCCCAGGGCAAGCCGCAGCGCCATGGGAACAGCTGAGATAATCCCCTGGACTGTCTGCTCCCTGAAAGAGGCCGTTGAATCTGTAAGGAGAGCTGCAGCAAACGAAAACAGAGAATGCACCATCATGGCCCTCGAGACAGGAGGTACCCCTGTGGGCAATATTGAGTTCAGCCCCGGAGGGCTTTTAATCCTGGGAAATGAAGAGTGGGGGGTTACAGAAGAGGCGCTGGAAACTGCGGATATCCGGGTGACCATTCCCATGGGAGGCGCCAAGGCCTCGCTGAATGTGGGGGTTGCCGCCGGTATAGCCATGCAGCGCTGGAGTGAATATAAGCAATAAAAAACCGGCAGGTTTCCCCGCCGGTCCATTGTCTCCCGCCTTAAGTGCCTCAGCGGTGCAGAGCTTTTTCTATTTCAGGCTGATTGAAGCCGACTATAATTCTTCCGTTTACATCAACAACCGGAACACCCATCTGTCCCGATTTCTTTACCATCTCTTCCGCCCTTCTCAGGTCCTGTGCAACATTAAACTCGGTAAAAGGGATACTGTTCTCCCTGAAATACTGTTTTGCCTTTGTGCAATACACGCAGCTTGGTGTTGTATAGATCTTTACAGCCATAACGCCCTCCGCTATCTATAATATACTTTATATATTATAATTTATATATAGAGATGTCAAGTATTTTCTTCATGCCACGAAGGGATTTCAGGGCGGCTCTTAATTTAAACCTTGTTGCGCTCGTCGCTGAAAGCGGTGGAAAGCTTGTTCTGAACCATGCGGAACTGTTCCTCCGAAGAAAAACCGAAGTCCTTGAGAACTTCCGGAACCAGCTGGTCAAACTCTATATCGCCTTTCTCAAAATCGCAGAGGGCATTGGCCAGATAGACGGTGTAGACCACATCCTTGAATTCCGGGTGACAATCCGCGGGTTCATGGTGGAAACGGATAGCCTCAATAAGGGAGACGGGGAAATTCCATTTTTCCGCAATAAGGGCACCAATCTCCGCATGGTTGAGTCCGGCACTGAGGTCCTCTATGAAGTCACGGTTTATACTGCGGTCGACACAGAAGCCCTGAATGCGGTCCATCAGGTGGGGATGCACATTGGAGAAGATAATTTTACCCATATCGTGAAGGATTCCGCCTACATAGGCATCATCCAGCAGATCTTTCCGGCGCTTGAAGTTCTTTGCCAGATTATAGGCATAGAAAGCCGCCCGGTAACTGTGATCCCAGAGCCAGCGCTGACTGCTGTCCAGTATTTTCTGGGTTCCGTATGAGTAGAGCAGGTTCTTGATACCCCGGAAACCGACCAGCTTGACCGCCTCGACAATATTATCCACCCGCTTGGGCAGCATAAACTGGGCCGAGTTAACATGCTTCAGGAGATCGGCGGTGAGAGATGGGTCGGTACTGATCTGACGGGCAATATCGGAAATTTCAGAATCGGGATCGCTGATAAGTTTCTGAAGATAGACAATGTTGTCGGGAAACTGGGGAAGCTCATCAATCTCGTTAACAATTTCCCGGGAAAGTTCCTTGACGTTTTCGAGGTGAATGGCAGAAAAGGGCAGGGTTATACGGGCAACCGTCTCGTCCCCTTCTACATCGATATCGAAGGCATCCTCATCGAGCCCCATCTTTTTAAGCATAAGCACCAGAATAACAATACCCAGACCGGCACCTTCGGAATCGTCAAGCACGGAGGAGAGAGCCTCTTCCATGGAATCGAAGGCTCGGGAACGGGCGATTCTGTCATATACCCGGATCTGCTCCTTGCGGGAAATACGGCTGTTGTTGCGGATGCTCATAGTAAAGGAGTTGCCCTGGGAATGATACACAACCTTTACGTAGAGTCCTGCTTCCTTCTGCTTTTGAAGGTAGAAATCAATATTGTCGAGGGTTTCCTGCTTGAAACTCTCCATACCCTTTTCATACTGTTTGGGGTCATTTATATCGAGGTTTTTTTCCTGAAAATAGATACGCTTTGTATTGGCCTTCTTGGCGTTTACCGCAAGCTCTTTCATGCAGTAGCCGATACGGGCAGTCAGCTGATCCTGACCGAACTCATCCAGAAAGACTTCCAGAATCCGTTCCATATACTCTTCAGTCTCATGGGGAAGGGTAAAGGTCTTTATGGAGATTGGAATTGAATTCCTGGCTGCGCGTTTGATTTTTTCAACATCTACTGCTTTTGACATAACCTTAGCCACCTAAAAAATATACCGACAAGCACAGGGATCCGATGTCCGGAAGCTGGAACGGCAGTATAGTATGATAATAACAGTATCGGCCAAAAGTTTCACTCAGGCAATCAAAAAGATACTCAGTTATTGAACTGCTTCACCAGCATTGCCATGGAACGGAGC
The DNA here is from genome assembly GCA_963676835.2 of Marispirochaeta sp. Taxonomy (GTDB): domain Bacteria; phylum Spirochaetota; class Spirochaetia; order JC444; family Marispirochaetaceae; genus Marispirochaeta. The sequence continues at coordinate 804,571 of CAXXFF010000002.1, read as the reverse complement.
TCTCTTTCAACCATGCCGTTAATAGTCTTTGCAGGATATCTGCCGTCCTTGGCAGGTTTTCCAGCCTTGCCGGCCGGAAGGCCCGTAAGAATCTCCATTCCCTGATCAATGGTCTCCACGGGATAGATGGAAAACAGCCCCTCAGCCACCGCCTCCCGTACTTCCGGTCCAAGAAACAGATTCTTTCTATTCTGATGGGGAATAATAACCCCCTGACTGCCGCTTAATCCCAGACGGGAGCAGATATTGAAGAAGCCGGTTATCTTCTCACTGATGCCCCCTACAGGCTGAATCTCACCGGTTTGACTCATGGAGCCGGTAACCGCAATATCCTGTCTCAGCGGAATTTTTCCCGAAGCCGACAGCAGGGCATACATCTCGGTGGAGGAGGCGGAATCACCGTCGATTTCGCTGTAGGACTGCTCAAAACAGACTGCGGCATACATGGAAAGGGGAAAATCCATGGCATAGCGGGAGCGCAGGTAGCCCTCGATAATCAGCATCCATTTATCATGAATCTCTCCGGAGAGTCCAACTTCCCGCTCTATATTCACCAGTCCCTCTTCGCCCGGAGCGATTCTGGCGGATATCAGGGTGGGCATGCCGAAGGCATAGTATCCCCGGTCGTGAATAGCCAGACCGTTTATCCGGCCGATCGCACTACCCTCCAGATTAAGCAGAATATCTCCCTGGAGAATAAGCTCTTCGAGCTTCTCCTCAGGCAGATTAAAGAGATAGCGCCGTTCATCCAGAGCCCTCCGGACGGCCTTCGCGTTGAGGTTTGCAAGGCCCTCCTTTCGGCCCCAGTAGTCGGCCTCCACCATAAGGTCGGAAATCTGGGAAAACTGGGTTGAAAGCTTGTCACGCTGGTCCGCCAGGTAGGATCCATAGGCCAGGATCTCCGCCATACCGTCAAACGTAGGTTCCAGCAGGGACTGGCCCGAGGCGGTGCGGCGAATAAACTCCATGTAGCGGGCAGTACCGTCGGCATCCAGATCCATTGAGCTGTCAAACTCGGCGGAAACCTTGAAGTACTTGGCAAAATCCCCGTCGGCATTGTAGAGGAGATCATAATCACCCTCTTCCGCCACCAGGATTATTTTTACATCAATATGTACTGCTTCCGGCTTGATCTGGGGGGCCGGAAGCCCCATAAGCCCCAGGGGAGCCTGTATTTCAACAACCTCCGACTGGAGAACCCTCTTCAACTGCAGCCAGGCTCCATCCTCTTCCAGGAGATCATCCAGGCGGATAACCAGATAGCCTCCGGATGCCTTTATCAGGGAGCCTGCCCGAATGGAGGTGTAGTTCACTGTTGATCGTCCTACCAGATCAACGGGAAACTCTATGCTGCCGATAAGGTTCTGCACCGTAGGGTTGTTTTCAATAATCACCGGGGGACTGTTGCCGGTCCCCGCCTCTTTGAGAATATTTATGCCGTAGCGCAGAAAAACCCGGTTTCCCGTACTGTCCTCCAGGGGCTCATCCCCGGTAAAAACAAAAAGATGATCCAGAATATCCTGCTCCAGGGCCGCAAGATAGGCAGCCGAGGCGGGTTCGGTAAACTCTTTCTTTAAAGACTCCAGCTCTGAATGCAGAGAGGGGCGGATAGTTTCAGCCTGAAGTGCTGCAAGATCCTCTTCCATGGCGGCCCGGGCACGCTTCAGATCATCGAAGATGGAGCGCATCTCATCCATGAGCTGATAGTAGACCTCCCTGCGCTCATTCCACTCCTGTTCGGTGTAATCACCGGCGGCAACCTTGCTTTGAAGCTGATCAAAATCTCCCGGAGCTCCGTCGATAAGCGGGACAATATCGGTGGCGAGTCCTGCGCCGTCCTCCATACGCACCGCAGCGAATCCCTGGGAGGCAAGACGGGCCTCGAACTTGGAGAGAATATGGTTCTCCTCCTTCTCAATGAGGGAGACAATCCGGTCCCGGCGGTTTATATACAGTTCGCTGGTAAGGCGGGCTTTTATGAGAATCTTCAGCTTTTCCACAAGCTCATGCAGAAGCTGCTTGAAGCGTCTCGCCCCTCCAGGGGCAAAATAGAGAACCATGGGTTCATAGGAACGCTGAAAATTATAGACAAAGGCAATGTCCCGGGAGTTTTCCGGGCTACCCTTTATCTCATCCAGAACCCTGCGGATTGCAGTACTGCGGCCGGTACCGGGATGCCCGCTGACTACAAGGTTGTAACCCTTTGCCCGGATTTCAGTTCCAAGCCGCAGAGCCTTCAGGGCCCGGGGCTGACCGATTATCTTTTCATCGTCTTCATGAACTTCTATGCCCCGCAGATATTCCGGATCAATAAAAAAAGAGACTTCCTCCGGACTGAGGCGGGGATGATTTGCAGGCACTTCCATAAATTCAATAATGCGAGGCCCCGGAACTGCTGTCAAGCATATATCGCTCTTTTCCAAACCGGCATCACCCCCTATAATACCGGCTATGCAGCTTAAAGATTTTCACCGGTACTGCTCAGAGCTTCTGAACATTGCCGATTTTGCCTCCATCGACTACTCGCAGAACGGTATTCAGGTGGAACGAAAGAACAGCGAAATCAGGAAGGTGGCCTTCGCGGTAGACGCGGTAATGCAGAGCTTCAACCAGGCAGCAGAGCTTGGGGCGGACCTTCTTTTTGTGCATCACGGCATTTTCTGGGGACGGGAGAGCGTTCTCACAGGCACCCACTATCAGCGGATCCGTTTTCTGCTGGAGAACGATATCGGTCTTTACGCCGTGCACCTGCCTCTGGATGCCCATGCAGAGCTGGGCAACAATATCGGTATGGCCAGGGCCATGGACTTAAGGGAGATTGAACCCTTCGGCTGGTACAAAGGCAAAACCATCGGGTTTTCCGGCCGATTTGAAGAACCTCAGGATATCCCCTCCATTCTCACCAGGCTTAAAATGCACCCGGAAGAGTGCAATGCAATTCTCCCCTTCGGCCCGGAAAAGATCAGCACCGTGGGAATTATTTCCGGCGGCAGCTCCCGGGACATCAGCCAGGCCATCGATGCAGGATTCGACCTGTTTATTTCTGGAGAAGCAGACCACACGGTATATCATACAGCTCAGGAACAGGGCATAAACATGATTGCCGCCGGCCATTATGCGTCGGAAACCTGGGGAGTGGAAGCCATGGCAAAACGGGTAGCCGAAGAGACCGGACTGGAAACTGTTTTTATTGATATACCCACAGGCTTATAAGCAAAGCTGTTTACACCATAGTAAAAACGTGGAATCAAAAAATGTACCATATTAAAGTACAAAAAAAGGAGCGTTAATGTCCCCCATAGATAGGCGTCAGAAGAGAGAACTTTTACTCCCCCTCGTACTTACCCTGGCGGTGATTGCTGCGGATCAGATTGTAAAAGCACTTATTGTTGCATCCATTACCTACCACAGCATAGGCTTTTCCTGGGGCGGGGACTTCCTCTGGATAATCCACACCCGAAACCTCGGTGTGGCCTTCAGCATCGGCTACGGGCTTCCGGATATCTTAAGGAAGATCCTCTTCATTGTGGTGCCCCTGGCTGTGCTGGGAGTTGTACTGGTCTATTACTGGAAAACCACCGAGCTGACCCGGCTGCAGCGCTGGTGCATAGCCCTGATTATAGGCGGAGGCCTGGGCAATCAGATTGACCGCATATTCCGGCCCAAAGGAGTGGTTGATTTTGTGTCGGTAAAATTCTACGGCCTTTTCGGCATGGAACGGTGGCCGGCATTCAACATCGCCGATGCCAGTATTGTTGTGGGGGGAATCCTTCTGGGAATAAGCTTCCTTCTCCAGCAGAAGCAGGCGGAACAGAAATGAACAGGAAGCTCAACACCCTGCTTTTTGTGCTCCTGGCTTCGGTGCTGAACATTATCATTATGCTGCTGATTCTCGGAGCGGCCCTGCTGCTTCTTTCGTTGCTTCCGGCGGCGAACATGCCCCGCTGGCTTACCCGCTTCCTTGGACTGCTGCCCTTTCCGGTGGCCATAGGCGGATCATTCTTTATCTACCACCGCATGATGCACTTTGTTATGCGGCGGGTGGAGATGGACAGATACTTTGAGCCGTTTTTAAAGCGGAATTTACGAAAAAAAGATCAATAGCCGTCAGACATGGAGCGGTTTTGATCCCGCTTGTAGAGTTCATTATAGACATAGCCCCGGTTCCGCAGGGAATCCCTGAGCTCCTGGGGAAACGGACAGTAGCGCCAGAGAACACCCCGGACTTCCCGGTCCAGTTTCTGGGTGCCTTCACTCTCTTTGGTTATCCAGAGAATATAATCGTTTATGAAATACTCCCGAACATCGCCCCGGATCTTTCTATCAGAAAACCACTGGTAATAGCGTCCGGTAAGACCTTCTTCCATCCAGTAATGCTGAGCCTTCTCTTTGGCTACCTGCCAGCGCAGATCTCCAAGGGCTGCAATAATGGCGGTCTTCACATCCTTGGGATACAAAGGTATTGCAATCCGCCCCCGGCTGGTCGCGCGGTTATACTTTTCGAAGGGCTCCCAGCAGATACCCCGGTCACCGTAACTGGGAATAATCAGCACATGGGGCACAATACGGTTGGTCTGCTGCTTGAAGGTACGCTGGAAGAGTCCCGGATCCAGGTGCTCCACCGCTGCCATCTGCAGGATAATATTCTCCCTGGTGGCGATATCACGAATGCTGTCACGAAAGTACTGCTTCATGGCCATGGGGAAATGGTTTCCCTGACGTCCGACACAGAGCTTGGCCATCTGGCGGATGGTGGAGTGCTCGGTGTTCAGCGCTTCATTATCTACTGTTGTAACTTCAGCTCCGCCGGCACTCTCCATGAGTTTCTTATACTCTTTCTCGTTATCTTCAAAATGTTCAAAGGTTTTGGAGATTTCCGTATCAAGCTTCTGCAGGTCCCGAACCATGTTGGCAATAGCGGTAAGAGTCTGCCGCTGCTCGTGGGTGTAGGTATCACTTAATCCGGAGAGATCAGGGCGCTTGCTATGAACCATAATTGACTGGACATGGTTTTTCAGCTGCCGCTCCATACTGCCCTGTTCCGCCAGCTTGCGGTTAAGCACCCCCATCTGAAAATCCCGCTGACCCTTCACTCTTTCCAGTCGGGTATTTACCTTACGGTCCTGCTTCTGTCTGACAACCTTGGTTTCGTCCGTTGCGGAATTACCCACATGTCCACGGCCGACCATATTCAGCCATTCATCCACGTAATGGACAGGTTCACCGGTTTCATTTTTAAAGACAATCCGCTGAAACATGGCCCGCTGTTCCTTACTTAAAAGGGTGGGTAAAAGTATCCCGTAACGCAGAAGCAGCTGTTTCGGCAGCGGCAGTCCGGAACAGATTTTCCGGGCAATGCTTTCAGAAAGATTCCAGTACGCAGACAATAGTTTGCCCCGGAATACTGAACGCTCTTTGGGGTCCTGGGTATTCAGGAATTTGGAGAGCAGGGTATGCACCCGCTGGGAAGATTCCCCTTCTCCGCCGAGGGCAGTCTTATAGTAATTTTTATCGTTGAAATAGGGCTGGGGATCCTGCTCAAAGCGGGTAATGGGATGAAAATGGTCCCGGCTTATATCGCTTACTTCAGGACTGGCCGGTTCCGCTTTGGTACTTCCCCCTTCGTTAAAGAGGTCATCAAAGCCCGGAGTTGAGGAGGTCGGCTCATCGTCAATACCCATGAGTTCAGCGATATCGGGATCGATTTCGCCGGAGAAAAGATCACTTTTAGAATCGTTAAAGTCGCCCATAGCGTTTTCTGTAGTGGAGGTGGTGGGAATCGAACCCATGACCTCGTGAATGCCATTCACGCGCTCTAGCCAACTGAGCTACACCCCCAAAGGTTCCGTCAGCATACCGATACACAGATCTCATGTCAACTACTTCGGCAGTTTCATCCGCAAGAGCGGCTGGTCTGCAAACTCACCGTTTTCGGTAAAACAGTCCTCCAGTCCCCGGGGAATATGCTCCGCCATTCTGCTGCTGAGAATGAAGTTACCTTCAGTTGTATATTGCTGTCCCAGATGAAAGATAAAATTTACCGCATCGGAAATCAGGGTTCCGGTCTCCCCTTTTTTGCGGTACACCGTGTGCCCCTTATCAAGGGCAAAATGATAGGGAAGCAGGGTCCCGTAGGAGAATATTTCCGTACTAGTAAGCACCTTGTTGAGGATAAGCTGCAGGCAGGCGGAAATAATCCCGCTTTGCCCTGAGGAATAGGGAAAGAGATAGAGCCCGCCGTAATCACTCTTCATCCACAGTCTTCCCCCAAGGGGTGCGAAAACCCTGTTCAGATGGGATTCAAAGGTGTGCAGCAGACCTGAGATCATACTGCTGGCTGACTCTGCCTTCCATTCGGGAAGAATATCCAGCTCGGCATAGAGAAAGAAGAACGGATACTCCCCGCCTTCCTCAATATCATCCCAGCTTAATGCATCATCGTAAACCTCAGGGGCATCGTCATCCTCTCCGCCTGGATAGAAATCCATACCCTGAAGAACACGATTCAGAGTCAGTTTTCCACCGAACAGAGCAGGGCCGATATAGTCTGAAGCTCCGCCATGAAAAAGATCGGCGGGATCGGGGATAAATCCTTCCGGATCAATAATACCGTAACTTAATCCTTCCTGCCCTTCCAGGATATTCACCACCCGCCGGGCTTCCCTTTTGCTGAAGGATGAGAGGTCCAGATAGAGCATAATTCCCCGCCGCTCAAGCAGACTGCTCCAGTCGCAGGAATCACTGAAATCTATCTCAACAGACTTTGACCGTTTGGCAGTGCTGAAACAGACAAGTTTCTCCGGTGTGTCTGAGACTATTATTATACGCTTCATTCACCGAACTCCAGGGAATAACTGAAACAGGATTTATCGCATCCTGCCATGGGCTTGAACTGGGAGCTCACAAGATGATCAAGCATCTCCCGGACCGTAACGCTTATGGTGCAGTGGTTTGGTTTTGAATAGTTTTTTTCCACTTCCAGAAGCTTCAGAACCGTTTCCGATTTTACAAGAGTCGCGTTTTCCTCGGTATACTCACAGGGACCGGAATGCACCCCTATACGCACCCTGAGATCCGACGACAGGGGGCAATGCATTTTATTGTAGAGAAAGAGCTCATGGAGAATCTCGATTCCCGTAAGCGCTGCGGCCTGGTTTCTGTTTCCGAAAAAAAAGGCGGCAATACCTCCATCTCCTTCCCAGAGCCAGATCCGGCCGTTTCTCCGTTCTGTGCAATTCTGCACGGTGGACCGCAGAAAACCGTAGGCGGATTTAACCTCTTCCTTTGAGTTATCCTTTACCAGCCGGGTATTGCCGACGATATCCACCCGCAGAAAGCAGACGGTATAATCCACTGTGGGCTTCATTACTCCCCAGTTGCGGCTTTTTCTGAACCGGGAATCCTCAATAAAGAGCCGCTGTTCCTTATCGAAAAGATAGCCCTGGGAATAGATCTCCCTGATAATCTCCCTGAGATAGGAGACTGTTATAGTACGCCCCATAACACCTTCCTCTTCGTAACGAATAAGGTAGGTGACAAACTCCAGAAAAAGATCTGCTTCGATAATGTCATCAAGAATACGGCTGGCGGCATCCAGAACAGGAATGGCAATACTTTCCCGGATACCTGCCCGCTGATGGAGGTCGTAACCGGGGATAAGATCCTTGGCAATATGGACCATGGAACGCAGATCCATGGACTCGACAAGGGATTTTACACATGTTCGGATGAGACTCTTTTTAATTTGCACAGTTTATTAAAAACTCTGCAGAGCCTCCAGTCAAGGCCCCTGTGCTTGAATAATCGTCCACTCAATGGTAGCCTGTGGCCGGCAGCAAAAAAATGATCTGTTTAGTCGTTAATTATTTCTGCTGCACTATTGTATGCGGATATAAAGAGTTATATATTCAATATATTAAACCTGAAGGTTCTCTGAATACTCAAGAGAACCGGGAGATCAGGTATTGATGAAAAGGGTTCTGAAATGGAGCTTTGTTCCATGAAGTTAGTCCGCAGGGACTCCACGGTCGGCACAGACGCATTTTTTTCACTCATTTCCGGCAGAGCACAAACCCTCATAACTCTTCTGAAAGAGACAGAGCTAAGGAATCAGGGCATTAAATATACCCGGCCTTTCCTGGGAAGACTGAACCTCGAAAGCCGGATAGTCGAAGAACTCCTCGATGTATACGGCGCCCGTCACAACCAGTCATGGTTCGGCTTCCGGCGCTCTATTGCCGCGGTAAAAGCCTTTTCCCAGATTGTACATAATGTCTACCATATTCATGCATCATTTCCCTGCTACAAGATTATTTCAGTAAAGGAAGATTTTCTTGAGGCAACCGAACGGGTTCAGGAACTCTGCACCCGGGCCCTGAAGAACTCCATGCATATACTGCTGGAAGAAGCCGAGAGACACGGGATGTATGCAGGACAGGTTAGTCAGGATTTTCTCGAATCCCTTCCGGAGGGATCTCTGGACCAGGACCGGCCCCTTAAACATATGGAGAGCCCGGGTCCCACCATAGTTAATCTTGCGACAACCTTCCTGAACCTGTCCGAAGATACCGAGCTTTTTTCCATCCGTGGACGCAAGTCGGGCACCAGTTATCTGGATTATATCCCTGAGCCGGTGAGTGAAGCCAGAATCCGCAACATGGAGCACGCCCTGCACAGCGTGCAGTCTACCTACGACACCTATCTGCTGGATACGGATGCTGAAAAGGCAGATGCTGCACTTCCCGTTCTGAGAGGACATGCCAGCACCATATTTCATCTGCTGGAAACAGGAACCATCCTGAGCCACTACTACGAACGGCATATGAAGGACCAGAAAGCAGAGGTTATCGATGAAGAGAACCTGCTGGAGATTCTTATCGATTATATCCTTGCCTTCTCCTCCCGATTCTTTGACGCCGCCCGGGAACACTGCAGAAATATTATTCACGCCTATGCGGAAGAAGGTATCATAACCGTTGCGGTACCCCAGTACCGGGGATTCCATGTACGGCCTTCCACCCTGGTGGCGAAGATTGTTACCCATTACGGCAGTGATGTTTCCCTGGAACTGAGCGGACAGCGCTTCAATGCCGCAAGTCCGCTGGAACTTTTCAGGGTAAACGAGTTTATCAACGCCACCAAGCGCAAGACCCTGGCGGTGATTGTCTGCGAACTGGCGGAAACCATGGGCAGCATTCCCCAAGATGAAGGGGTAATGAAGAAGGCCCTGAGACGGCTTATGCTCAAACTGCTGGAGAACCACCAGATAGTACTGTATGAGCCGGATTTTACCTTTGACGATATCAGCTATATTGAGGGAGAAACCCTGGCGGAGTTTGCCACCCGGGGTATTGCCCACTCTCTGGCCATGGGCAGGATCGATATCCGCACCGGCATAACCGTGGACTTCCGGGGAGACACCCGGGTACTGGCGGATATCAAGCTTCTGGCTGAAAACGGCTACGGTGAAGACAACTACGGCAACAACATCATGCTTCCCACGGAGCTCTCCTACCTCAGGCGCTGAAATATTTTTCAGCCTTGCCACCTGCCGGTATCAATGGTATACAGGCAGAAGTCATGCAGGAAAGATTTACATCCCTTACCGCCCTTCTGGGTGACACCTCGGTACATCTGGTATTTCCTTCTGAAATCAGCGCACGCTTCTGGCGTCATACCGCTGTAAACGGAGGATACGCCGAAGCAGTTTCCGGAGAGAGATTTATCTCCTGGGACCGCTTCAAGGAACAGGCCTTCGGGCTGAGGGAGAGCCGGAAACCGGTCAACGGAAAGGTCCGCAGGCTCTTTGCGGTTAAGACTGCCCGGGAGCAGCAGAAAAAACCGTTCCTGGTTCACCTTCTACCGGTAGACGGAGAAAGCCCTGCAGGATCGGTGAATGAGCTCGTCCGCATCCTTCCAAGACTTCACAGCCTTCTTCCCGAAGTGCAGACAAGACCATGGCCTCTGGCAGCGGACATCCGATCCCTTGCAGAACGGTACGGGGATTTTCTCAATGAGAAGGACCTGTATGAACCCTCCATGCTCAGCCCTTCTCCCGGGGAAATACAGGAGACCTATGTTCTCTGCTTTCCGGAGCTCCTCGAGGATTATCCCCAGTACCGGGAGATGCTCAAGAAACACCGGAATATCCGGGTAATCTCAGCCGGGGAAGAATTATTAAAGCCGGACAGTACGGGTCCCCGGATTGTCATGTACGCAACACAGCGGGAAGAAGCCTCGGCCCTCTTTGCCCGCATCAGAAGCCTTCTCTCACAGGGAACCTCCCCGGATGAGATAATTGTCACCTGTCCGGAGCTGGAAAAAAACAGACCTGTACTTGATGAGTATGCCCACCATTACGGGATACCCCTGCGTTTTCATTCCGGAAAAAAGTTGAATGAATATGCATCCGTGCGGCTTTTTCAGCTGATATCTGAAGCCCTTTCCGGCTCCTTTTCCATGGAATCCATGAAAAATCTTCTCCTTAACCGGGGAATTCCCTGGAAGAAGGAACAGGAACTCCGGCAACTGATACAGGACGGAGTGGATTGTTATGTTTTAAGAAACTGGAGAGAGAAAGGCCGCAGCCACGGATGGGCAGAAGCACTGAAAAGCGGGGAGAAAAAAGCTTCCCTGGATCTCTACCTTCGTCTGGAAGGAAGCTTCCGGAGAATCCTTTCAGCGCCGGACTTCGGCGAAACAGCCAAAGCCATACAGGCCTTTACAGCCACTTTCCTCGATACCGACCTTTGGCTGAAACGGGCACCTAATCAGCTGAAAGCCTTTCAGCGGGCCCTGGAAGAACTGAATGATTTTGCCGAAACTGCTGAAGTATATCCGGAACTTATCCCGGCCCGACCTTTTCAGATCTGGCTGCAGAGCCTTGAAGATGCAGCCTATGTTGAGCAGCAGCCGGTGCGGGGGATATCGGTCTACCCCTACCGGGCCACAGCAGGAATTGCTCCGGCCTTCCACTTTATACCCTTTCTTACCCAGGATTCGAGCCGGGTCAGCTGGGACAGGGGATTTCCCCTGAATGAGGCACAGAGACTTGAGTGCGGAATCAAGGATGAGGATGTAAGTTCTGCCTATCTGAAGCTGTATGCCGAATCGGGAAAAGAGACCATTATAAGCTGTGCTGCCCGGGGATTCGCCGGCCCGGGACTTGCACCCGGCTACTTTGTCGAGTCCGGAAGAATACATAATGCAGACACAGAATGGCCTGCAGCAGACCCCGAACAGGAAGAACGCGCCTGGTTTGCAGAAACGGAAGCAGCGGAACCGGAGTACCCGCCCGCCGGATGGCGCAGACAGGGGTATACCCGCTTCCGGGATACCGGCGGCCGCCTGAGGAATATGGATCTGCTTGATTCCACTGTTTCTCATGCAGGCCTGACTGAGGGACTTATACAGCAGTTCAGCGATACCGGGGACGGAGGAAGCCTGAGCCCCACGGACCTGGATGGATTCTACAGCTGCCCCTTCGCTTTTCTGTTTCAGCGCATCCTTGGACTGAACAGGGAAGAATACACGCCCATGGTACGGGATCACCGGCTGGAGGGAATCTTTCTGCACACCGTGCTGGAAGCTTTCAGCGATTCCCTGGGAGGAAAACCGTTCCTCTCGGCTGAAATTGAAGAATACAGCAAACGAATTGCACAGATTTTCTCAGATGCCGCAGAAAAGCTCTCCCTGCGCCCACTGCCGATCAAACCGGCATGGCAGGCCAGCCTTGATCAGATGCTCCAGCAGCTCCTTCTGTATCCGGCTGCAGAGGCAGCGCTCTTCGACGGCTTCAGAACAATGGAGACGGAAAAGAAGCTGAAATCATCCATAGAGGGGATTGCCATAGGAGGAAGGGTCGACAGGGTTTCCCGGGGGCCGGCAGGAGAAATTCTGATTGTGGACTACAAAAAGAATCTCAACCTCAAAGCAGGAGACATGAAACCCTCACCGGGAGCTCCTCCGGTAAGCATGCAGATACCTTTTTATGCCCTGCTGCTCCATGCCTGCGGTATCAGCAACCGCGGAGATGACTGTATAACTGCCTATTATTCCGCAGCGAAAGGGGAGTTCACCCTGGTCAGCTCCTCCGTCCCCCTCCCTCTGCCGCCGAGAAAGAAGGTCATCCTGAACGAAGATGAATTTACCGAATTGACCGCCCTTACCCGTCATTATATCCTAACCATGAAAGAGAAAATGGACCGGGGAGACTACCGCAGCAATCCCGATGAGTGCGGCTCCTGCAGTCTGCGCAGCCTCTGCCGGGGTAAATATGTAATCCGAGGAGAACGCTGATGCCCCAGCCTCCCTTTGATGATGATCAGAAAACAGCTGTTAATGTACGATCCAACACGGTGGTTGCCGCCGGAGCCGGTTCGGGGAAAACCACGGTGCTTGCCGGCCGCTACCTTGCGCTGGTTCAGGAAGGTGTGGAGATCCCCTCCATTCTGACCCTGACCTTTACAAGAAAAGCTGCGGCGGAGATGTACAGCCGCATCCACAAACTGCTGGTGGAAAATTCTGATAATCCGGCAGTAAGAAAACAGCTGCCCCTTTTCGATCAGGCCCAGATCTCCACCCTGGACAGTTTCTGTGCCAGGATTGCCCGTAATGACGCCGTAAGGTTCGGTCTGCCCTCATCCTTTTCCATTGATCAGACTCGGCTCTCAAGCAACGCGGAAAGCTATGCTCTGGATTTTATACTGCGCCATAACGGCAACAGCGCCCTCCACCAGCTTATCCAGGCTAATGGATTTGACAGTGTGTGGAAGAATCTTTTTGCCGCCTACGCAGAGTATCACCTGCTGATTACCGGCGTGCCGGATCATGCCGGGGCGTTTGAAAAACAGCAGCGGCACTGCCTAAATGAAATAAGAACACTTTTTACACAGCTCGACGGTCTTTACCAGCAGATGGGACGCATCGCTGCAGGGGCTGCAAAGAAATCCGCAACCCTGGATAAGGCTGCCGCTGCCGCGGATGGCTGGCCCGATACGGAAGAACTGATTGAGGAGGAAAGCTGGGAGGCACTGAACAGCCTTACCCAAAGCGCCCCCTACCGGAAACCGCGATCAGACAGTACCAATCCCGACCTTATTCTTTTAAAGGATATTCACGAACAACTTACTCCCCTGGCGGAAAAAGCACAGGGCTACCTTGTAATGCTTATGCAAAAGGAGCTTTTCGCCGGGGTAATGGAACTGTTGGACACATTCGCCACTGGATGGCTGAGCATCAAGCGCCAGCAGGGAATGGTCTCCTTCTCGGATGTTGTCGCCATGGCGGTAACCCTGCTGCGGGAGAACCTTGAACTGAGGAAATTCTATAAAGAGCAGTTCCGCTACATAATGATCGATGAGTTTCAGGATAACAACGAAGAACAGAAAGAGCTGCTCTATCTGCTGGCAGAAAAATCTGATCGCCTTAAAGAAGGGATTCCTGCACCTTCCGAACTGGACCCGGGCAAGCTTTTTTTCGTAGGCGACGAGAAACAGTCCATCTACCGCTTCCGGGGCGCGGATGTACGGGTGTTCAAGCAGCTTGCAGCAGACCTGGGCAATACCCCGGTGGAACTTGCCACAAACTACCGCAGTAATCCTCTGTTAATCGACTTTTTCAACAGCTTCTTCCCTGCAGTGTTTACCCCGGAAGAGGGCGGTGAAAGCAATGACTTTGAAGCCGAGTTCCGCCCGCTCAAAGGCCGGGAGAAGCAGCCCGGGGTTCCGGAACCGGAGATTCGGCTGCATATTCTTGAAGCTTCAGAAATCCCGGAAGAGGATGAACTCCAGGCTGCTGAATCGGAAGCATATGAAGCCGCCCGCATTATTACTGAAGCTGTTGCCGGCAGAGGCTTGAACATCTGCGACCGGGACGGAACCATCCGCCCTCCAGCTTATGACGATTTTGCCCTGCTTCTGAGAACTACGGGTAACCAGATTATTTATGAGCGGATCTTTCGGCGCTTTGAAATCCCCTACACAACGGAAAATATCCGCACGCTCTTTTACGAAGCTCCGGCCAATGATATCTACGCCGCCCTGCAGCTGGCCCTCTACCCCGAGGACAGAACAGCCTACGCCGTATTTCTCCGCTCCTTCTTTGTCAATCTTGAAGATGAATATCTGCTGAAGGATCTGCTGGAAAACAGGGGGCTTTTCAGTTTAACAGAACTCGATCTTCCCGGAGATGAATATAAAAAATACTGTAGTGGCCGGGAAATTTATCGGACCCTTCAGGACATGATGGACACTGTTCCTCACCGTCAGCTGCTGCGCTACCTCTGGTTCGACTGCGGATACCGCTATAACCTGCTGAAAAATCCCGCCTACCATGGGTATCTGGAGTTTTATGACTACCTGGTCACCCTGGCTGATGCCAGCTGGAATAGAGGAGAATCCGCAGCGGTTTTTATCGATTTCCTGCGGGACAACATGGGGGAATATAAAAAACTCGATGAAATAGAAACCCTCAGTTCCGGCGGCGGCGGCATCCGCATCATGACCATCCATAAATCCAAAGGGCTGGAGTTTCCCATTGTCCTCACCGGTTCAACCGGTCAGGGGAGCACCAACATGGACGGCCGCGCGCCCTACTACATCGACAGTGAGTTCGGCTTGACCATCAATCTGAGCAGGACAGATGAACAAGGAAAAAAGAGCAGAAAAAACCCCTTCTACGAAAAGAGCAGAGCCGCCGCGGACCTGCAGGAAACGGCGGAACTGAAACGTCTGCTCTATGTGGCCTTTACCCGAGCCGAACAGCACCTGATTATGCTTGGCTATGAACCGGGGAAAAAAGGCAAGATTCCAAGCCTGCTGGATCTGATACGCAAAGGACTGGGGACGGAGGATTCTCCCCGAATTGTGCCTTTTACTCCTGCAACCCTGTCAATGCTGAAAAAGCGGGGAAGCAGGAAACGAAACAGGACTGCAGGCAATTATCTCGGCTTTCTGGGGACGGAGGATTTTGCCATGCCTTCCGGGAAGGATGCCGTCAGCGCCACCAGGCTCAATGCTGCGGCAGCCCAGAGTCTGGACCATAAGGAGAGTATATCCCTGCCCAAACTGGCAGTAGACAATCTTATACAGGAAGGTGCAGAACGTTTCGGCACCATGGTGCATAGAGCCCTGGAGCTGTTGACTCTCGGGGAAGATCCATCTGCTCTGCCGAATCTTTTTCCCGAACACAGCAGTGAGAATCAGCAGCGAATTTCCCACATGGCCGGATCAATAGCCGCTGACTTCTGGGAATCACCAGAGAGGAAGGCCCTGATTCCTGATGGGACTCAGGTGTATGCGGAAAAGCCCTTCACCCTGGGACTGAAAACCGGTTCTGCAATACGTGCAGTGGACGGCATTATTGATCTTTATTGTCTTCTCGATGACAAAATTATCTGTCTGGATTTCAAGACAAATCGAGCTGTTACACCCGGGGAATATGATATGCAGATGTATCTTTACCGCAAAGCACTGACCGCAATACACGGCAAGCCGGTTAAAACATATCTGATCTATCTCAGGGACAATATTGCCAGAGAATCCACAGCTGATTTCAGCCGGGAGAGTATAGAAAATATCTTTCAGCTACTGGACAGCCCGGAATCTCTGAATTAATCCGGCAGATTAAGCCGCATCCCATGGTAAAATAACAGCCAGCATAAAAAGGAGTCATTGCCTGTGAGCCTGATCGGAGTTTTAAATACTGAAGAATCCATTACAGCTGAACTTAAAAACTGCCTGAACGGTGATAACACTTCTGAACATCTTCTGCGCTTCTTCTCTGAGGCCTCCGGTCTGTTTGATTTTATGAGCTTCGATCTGCCGGAGCTTATAATTCTGAACCTGTCCGATCCGCTGGTGGATCTGGAACACCTGATACAGGGTTTTGAGAAAACAACCTGGCTCCACACCTTCGGTGTTATCGGCATATGGAACCGCAGCCGCAACCGGGAAGATGAGCTTATCCGGCAAATGGGCAACCTCAATATACTTTCTCTGCTGGAACAGGGACGACTGGCATCGCATCTGCAGAAAATCATACAGATTATAGATGATAACTGGCAGATAATTTTTCAGCATGAGATTGCAGAAAAACTGGTCGGAAAGAGTGCCGGGGCATTTCTTATAGATAACGACCCCCTTTCTGTTCCGGTCTTTGCAGGACTTGCAGCTACATCTCTTTTGCAGAAGGGTTATATCAGTCCGGAGCGTAAACAGGAGCTGCAGATCTCCCTTTCAGAGCTTATTCTCAACGGCATAGAACACGGCAACTGCGGGGTCACCATGGACGAAAAAAGTCTGCTTCTGACTTCCGGCAGAACCATGATCGACATTATTCAGGAGAAATGCCGTGACCCCCGGATTGCCGCCAGAAGGGTACGTTTTGAATGGGAAACAGACGAGGCTGAAACTGTTTTCACCATCAGAGACCAGGGAGAGGGATTTGACATAAGGAAACTGCAGGAGAAACTGAAAAAAAGGGGGACCGAAGATTTTAACGGCCGGGGAATTATGATGGCCCGCCAAATTTCTAAAAGACTCTCCTATAACAGGAAGGGCAACGTTGTTCGACTTGTCTTCGGGCATACGGAAAGTACAGAACAGACAGCGCCCACCGGATTTTCTGATCAGGAATCTGTCCCGGTGAATCCAGGAGACATTATTTTTCAGGAAGGAGAAACCAGTGATTTTCTCTACTACATTGCCGCCGGACACTTCGGTGTTTACCATGCCGGAAAAAAGGTCGGCAAGCTGAGCCCCGCGGATATCTTTATGGGAGAAATGTCCTTTCTGTTAAACAACCAGCGCAGTGCCATGGTAAAGGCGGAATCCCGGGGCAAGCTGATAAAGATGTCCAGAAAGAATTTTGTCTCCGTAGTCAAAGAACACCCCCATTACGGCATTTTCCTTTCAAAACTTATAGCCCGAAAACTTATCCGTGCAAACGAACAGAGTGTTGCCCTGGCAAAGAGAGAAATCCGGGTCTGAAAATTTGCGAACCTTCTGTCAATTGCCTATACTGATAACAGTAATCAAAAATCAGGAGGAATTTATATGGCTGAATGTGAATGCCTGCCAAAATGTCCGTTCTTTAATGACAGGATGCAGAAGATGCCAGCCCTTTCGGAGATAATGAAAAATAAATATTGTCTCGGGGATAATACCAATTGCGCCAGGTACATGGTCTTTAAAGCAAAAGGCAGCAGTGCTGTTCCGGAAGATCTTTTTCCATCACAGGCAGAAAGAGCCCGGACTTTTCTGTAATAGACCTGCCCGGCACAGAACGGAAACAACTGATTTTCATTACCCCGAAAACTGCCCTATACTGCAGATATGTCTATTTGGGCGTATAACGACGAAAAACTGTTTCCCCTCTGTGCCCGGAGCAGCTTAGCGTGAATTATCTTGCCCATGCCTTTCTCTCTCCCAAAGATAACGCCGGAATTCTGGTCGGAAACCTTGCAGGGGACTCGATCCGCCACATAGATACCCTGAGTTTGCCCGAAGCTGTCCAGACAGGAATAGAGCTGCATCACCTGATTGACCGTACAACAGATTCCAACAGCGATTTCAAAAGCCTGAGATCCCATATCTCCTCCAGAGGCTTCCCCTACCCCGGAGTTATGGCAGATCTTATTATCGACTTTGTACTGGCCTCCCGATGGCATGAATTCTCAGCTGAACCTTTCAAGGTTTTTAAGCACACGACCTACTCGGTTCTTGAGGCTCTTGGAGACACTGTTTCTGGACATTTCACCTTTACCTCCTCTGTACTGGTCATGGAAGACTGGTTTGAAAGCTACCGGACCATCCAGGGAATGAATACCGCCTTCTACCGACTTAATCGTAAAACGCGCAGGGAAATACCGATCAAAGAAATTACCGGATATCTGCAGAATGAAGAAAAAACCGTGGTCCCATGGGGACGGAGGATTATTTCAGACGTACAAGCTGCTGTTGAAAGCAGCATCTGATATTCCGGTTGTATCCAGAGACGGAATTTATTAAGGTTACATAAGCGAGAGAACAGCAGGGGTAATAATGGAAAATGATGCCTGGAAATTAGAAGAACTCGAATACAATCCTGCCGCTTTTCCTAAAAACGAGACCCTCTTTGCACTGGGTAACGGGAATCTCGGTGTACGGGGCGATTTTGAAGAGGAATACGGAAACTTCCATTCCGGAACTTACCTGAACGGCTTTTACGAAATGCGGCCCATAGAATATGGTGAGTCCGCCTACGGATACGCCAAATTTCACCAGACAATTCAGAACATAGCCAACCCCCGGATTATCAAGGTACGGGTGAACGGCACAGAATTGAACCCGGAAGAGCTGGAATGCAGCGAATACTATCGCAGTCTGGACCTGAAAACCGGGACCCTCCACCGGAGAATGACCCTGAGCCTCCCCGGAGGAGAGCACGTTGCCTACAGCAGCCGCCGGATCGTTTCTCTTGCCGACCCAAGGCTGTTTATCATGGAAGTTCAGGTGACCCCTCTGGACGCTGATGCCACCATTGTCATTGAGTCCTTTCTCGACGGCAGCACAACCAACCGTGTCGATTTCGGTGATCCGAGAGTTTCCGGACATGCGGGAGAAACAAAACAAATACTTGAGAACCTGCGGGAAGGTAATACCGTCGGCATGGTGGAGCAGACACGACTCAGTAAAATCAGTGCAGCCACGGTTATTACCCATAACTCTATCCCGGAAGCTCAGGAACTTGTGGCAATGCCGGATGACCGAAAACCCGGTACAGCCATGATCTTCCGCCAGGAAAAGGGAAAACAGGTTTCTTTTCGTAAATATGTAT
This sequence comes from Marispirochaeta sp., assembly GCA_963676835.2. Classification (GTDB taxonomy): domain Bacteria; phylum Spirochaetota; class Spirochaetia; order JC444; family Marispirochaetaceae; genus Marispirochaeta. The sequence goes on along the minus strand of CAXXFF010000002.1, from coordinate 785,755 downwards.
ACGCCGGGCTGATAGAAGATGAGCCGGATAAAGAACTCCAGCTTATGATGGATGATCTGAGAACAACCGCTGCCCGGGGATTCGATGTTCTGTATAAAGAACACTGTTCAGTCCTTGATGAATTCTGGGAAACCAGCGATGTCCTCATTAAAGGCAATGATGAGATACAGAAAAAGGTCCGCTATTCCATTTTTCAGCTTTTTCAGGCCGGCCGCTTTCTGCTGAATAAAAGTATTGCAGCCAAAGGACTTACTTCAGAAGGATATGAAGGACACATCTTCTGGGATACCGAGTTGTTTGTCCTTCCCTTTTTCGCTTTCAACCACAAAGAGAGTGCAAAGGCAATTCTCCGCTACCGCTACCGTATGCTTGATGCAGCCCGAGCCCGGGCACGTGAAATGGCGGAAAAAGGCGCCCTCTTCCCCTGGAGGACCATCAACGGCCAGGAAGCCTCCGCCTATTTTCTTGCCGGAACAGCCCAGTACCACATAAATGCCGCAGTCGCCTATGCAATCCGTCAGTATATAAATGTAACCAGAGATTATAATTTCCTGCTCACCGAGGGAGCAGAAATTCTGTTTGAAACCGCCAGGACCTGGATCTCCCTCGGCTTTTTCAACCCCGAACGAGGAGGAGATTTCTGTCTCAACGGAGTAACCGGACCTGATGAATATACAGCCCTGGTAAACAATAACTGCTATACCAACATGATGGCCCGTTTTCATCTTCGCTATGCCATCGAAGTCTATTACTGGATGGCGGATGAGCATTTTGAGGAGCTGCAGCGCATCAGCACCCATCTGGGAATGCAGGCGGAAGAGGTGGACACCTGGCACAAAGCCTCGGAAACCATGCATATCCCCTACGACAGCAAACTTGGAATCCACCTTCAGGATGACGACATCCTGTTCAGGAAACCCTGGGACTTTGAGCATACCCCCAAAGAAAAATATCCTCTGCTGCTGAACTTTCATCCCCTGGTGATCTACCGCCACCGTGTCCTTAAGCAGCCGGATCTTCTTATGGCCGCTTTTCTTCTGCCGGAAGAGTTTACCGAAGGAGAACACCTGCGGGCATATGAGTTCTATACTCCCCTGACAACCTTTGACTCATCCCTTGGAGCGCCGGTACAGGCAATTATCTCTGCCCGGGAAGGCAGGTTGAAGGAGGCATGGAAATTCTTCGCCCGGAATCTTGATGTGGATATAGAAGATATCCAGGGGAATGTAAAAGACGGGCTCCATATGGCCGCAACCGGGGGAACCTGGCAGGCCCTGGTCTTCGGCTTTGGAGGATTGAAACTTGAAACAGGCATCCCCTGGTTTGAACCTCATCTTCCCGATCAGATGGATGAATTGAGTTTCCAGATTGAGATACGGGGAAGCCTGCTGAAAGTGACCTTCAGCCATGAAGAGGCGGTGTACACCCTCCTGCGGGGAGAACCCCTTGAAATACGTCACGAATATGAAATTCTGAACCTCACCACCCGGGAAACTGTCCGGCGCAGCCTGGTTCCCGAACTGAAGGGAGTGCTTGTACACCTGCCCCGGCCTGATGCTGCAACAACGGAGCAACTGAAGGAGCTGATTGTAAATCTGGAGGGCCTCGGAATAGAAACCATTCTCTGCGGAAGCGACGATGATCACCCTCTTGCCGGTCATGTACGCATTCATACTCCAACTGATGACATTGCAGTGCCCCTTCCAGATCCGGAAGTATTTTTCACCGCTGCAACCCAGGGAGAGCTTATGCATCGCAACTGCCTGATCCTGTCAGGATTCCCGGAAGGGAAAAAAGCCGCCATGCGGGCGGGAATTCCCTGTTTGTGCCTTAAATCCCTGAGTGTCGAAACTGTTCCTACGGTGCAGGACATACGCAGTACATTCAGCAATAACAGCCCGAAATGAGCAAAGATCACCACTGGCCTTTTTCAGTTTGTCCCGGCTGCGGCAGTAAAAACCTCAATCTGCTTGAAGCAAAAAAGTACCTTTGCCGCAGATGCGGCTTTACCTATTTTCATAATGTTGCTACAGGTGCCGGTGTACTGCTGCTTATTCAGGGAAAACTCCTGCTTCTCCAGAGAGGAAAAGACCCGGGTAAAGGCCTGTATACAATTCCCGGCGGATTTGTTGATCCCGGAGAATCTGCAGAGGAAGCTGTGGTTCGTGAATGCATGGAGGAAGCAGGGATTGCCCTGAAACAGGAAGAACTCTGTTACCTGACAAGCCATACGAACAGCTACCAGTACAAGGGAATTCCCTACATAACCTGCGATATCTTTTTTTCAGCTGAACTCAATTACGCAAGCCCTGTTATTGATATGGTAGAATCCACCGCTGTCAGTCTGCAGAAACCGGATGACATACGCCCTGAAATTCTCGCCTTTCAATCCACCCGTTTCGCCCTCAAAAAGCTTGTGGATACCATAAAGTAGACCTTAAAACATGGGCAGCTCTAATTTAATCACACTATTTTCTTGACCCGCAAGATCACAACGTATAGGCTTAAATAGTAATGGCAAACGCTGAAATAGCCGGAAAAAAAGTATTCCTCCTGTATCCTCACAGTGTTGTACAGGAAGAACTCTTATATACCCTTATAACCCAGGAATACGAAGTTACCCTTCTCAAAGATCATAGACGTGCACTGAGAATTCTTGAGAAATATCCCGACTCTATCCTTTTTATTAACATCGATGACAAACTGAGCGAAGAGGAGTGGGAAGAATATATCAAAGGCATTATCGGCAACGCCGCACTTAAGGATGTTCGTATCGGGATCCTCTCATACAATAATGATGCAGAGCTTAAGCAGAAATACCTGATGGATATCGGCGTACAGTGCGGATTTATCCAGCTTAAGCTCGGATTGGCGCAGAGCACAAAAATAATCCTCACCGCCCTGGAAGCAAGTGAAGCACGGGGACGGAGGAAGTATGTACGGGTCAATAGCAGCGATGACAAGAATGCTATCTTCAATGTAAGAATTTCAGATACAGTACTTCCGGGAAATATTATCGACGTAAGTTCCATTGGAATGGCGGTAACCTTTGATAACGCCGATCCGAAACTGCAGAAAAACACCCTGCTTGAGGGGATTCAGCTACGCCTGAGAAGCAGCCTGGTCAGCGTTTCGGGTGTGGTTTTAGGCTTCAGAGAGGCAAAGCCTAAAATTTATGTGATAATCTTCACACCGAAAACAACCAATTCTGAAAAAACCAAGATCCGTAAATACATCATTCAAGCCCTGCAGAGTTCTATTGATTCGGTGGATTTATAACAGAGGATTGTGTGGTTAAGCTCGAATGGGAGCTTTGAACGGGGGCAGCCTAAAAGAAACCTCCGTCCCTCTTTATTTACCAGAACAACCGCAGACCCCGGAATTGACAGGAAATAGAATACTTTCCTTAACACCCATCTCCGCTCCAATTTTCCGGGCGACTGTCTGGTTCAACCAGTTCGGCTGATGAGCGTCAGAACCGAAAACAAAGCGGAAGGTATCGAGCCAGGGAGAAAAATAGGCCCGGTAATTGTCTCTCCAGACATAGCGGTTGTTGATTTCAATATAGCAGTCGGTTGGAACACGGGAAAGATCCGCCCCCATAGCCATGGGGTGGCTGATAATTACCGGTTTTCCGGTGGAAAGAAGAACCTCCGACCCCCGATATTCACTCTCCCGATCCCGGCAGTGATATATATAGTAATCATAAGGGTATTCTACCGCTTCCAGGGCATCGGAAGAATCATTTACTTCGCACCCCAGATAAAAACCGTATTTTCGAACTTCAGCAGAGTACTCTTCGAAGATTTCACCTCTGAGATATTCAAAATGATCACTGATACCGCGCACTTCCGCATGTTCCATGGACGCAACAAAGGCTATGGACATCTGGGGAACAACGGCACCATCACCGACCGAGAAAATTGTATGTACATGGAGATCCTGAGGATTGCAGTTCATAAGTCAAGAATACTACCGAAAAGTTAATCTTTCGTTAATACCAGAACATCAATGCAGATGCCCATGGTGAAAGTCATTCAAATATGACCCTTTTTACGGACCGCAGGAGATGATCAACCCAGTGTAATCCGGAAAATTCATACTCCTCCGGGGAAGTACACATCCCTGCTTTTACCGGGTTTTCGGAAATATACCGGTAGCTGTTTTTAAAATGCTCAAGGGATTTTACTATTGTGCTTTTAAACCGGTCGTACCATACATGTCCTTTAAGACCATATAGCCTGTTGAACCGGATAGCGAAAACACTTAACAGCCACTGCATCATCTGCGAGAGATCAGTTCCATCCAGGGGTTCAATCAGAATATGCACATGGTTACTCATTATACAGAAATGATTAAGCTGGCACGGATATTTCTTCAGTGCAGTCTTGAGCAGCACAAGAAACATCTGCTTCACCAGTTTTGATTCCAGCATAAATTCACTTCTGTTAGTCTTTGCCACAACATGATACACAGCCCCGGGCTGCTTTTCCCTTATCTTTCTCATATAAACAAGAACGATGAATTTCCCGGTTTGCTTCAAGGTATAGAATAATTTCTTGAGAAAAACCTCCGTCCCTGTTTATCAGCCAGTATCTACAAACTTATCCCCTGCTTTTGCTGCATAATTCCCGCGACAGATCGTCCACTGACCTTCTCCCCTTAACTACAAAAAGCCCCCTGCTGTACAGCAGAGGGCACAAACGCTGGAAAATAAACGAAGGTTTAAAATACCAAAACCTCCGTCCCCATTATCTTTGTTTACAGTTTCAACCCCTACAGCATGGAAGCAAGATTCTCCACGATAAACCCGAAGTGCTTCGCAACATCCCCGGCAGGACCGGACTCGCCAAAGCTTTTCATGCAAAGAATAAGCTCCGGATCAGAGGCAATACCCTCCCATCCCGCGCCGATTCCAGCCTCAGCAACCACAGTCTTCACACCTGCAGGCAAAATAGAGGCTTTAAAAGCCTTATCCTGCTGCTGGAAAGTCTCCCTGGAAGGCATGGAGACAATCTTCACCTTCTTTCCGCTCTTTTCTGCCGCAGAAAGCGCAAGATTAACCTCCGACCCCGTTGCAACAACCACAACATCCGGAGTCCCATCGGTATCCTTCACCACATAAGCACCTTTGCGCATGGTATTCATCCAGTCTTTATCGGCCTTCTCGTATACCGCAAGGTTCTGACGAGTCAGCGCGAGGGCAACCGGTCCATCGGTCTTCTCCAGGGCAATTTCATATGCGCAGTTGGTCTCCTGAGCATCACCGGGGCGGAATACCGTCATTCCGGGAATAATCCTTAAGGATTCAACATGCTCAACCGGCTGATGTGTTGGTCCGTCTTCTCCAACATAGATGGAATCATGGGTCAGAACGTAGGTAACCGGCAGCTTCATCAGGCTTGCAAGTCTCATGGGAGGCCGCATATAGTCGGCGAACACCAGAAAAGTCGCGCAAAAGGTTCTCAAGCCCCCGTGGAGGGCAATACCGTTGGCGATTCCGCCCATGGCATGCTCACGAACACCAAATCTGAGGGTGCGGCCTCCGCGATTATCCTTCTGATAGTCGCCAAATCCGAGGGCAGTCTTATTTGAAGGCTCAAGATCCGCGGATCCACCCACAAAATTGCTTAATCCCTGACCGATAGCCTTAATGGCAGAACCTGATGCACTCCGGGTAGCCACAGAATCACCCACCTTGTATTCAGGCCAGGAAACCAGTCCTGCATCCGACTTTTCCGCCATCCAGAGATCCCACTCCTTTTTAAGCGCAGGATTCGCAGCCGCCCAGGCCTTGAAACCCTCATTCCAGGCGTCCTGTGCGGCCTGCCAGCCGGGTTTTTTACCAGCAAAGAACTCAGAAGCCTTGGGATCTATGTAAAAGTCCTCATTTTCGGGGATTCCCAGGTTCTTGCGGGTCAGTTTTCTTTCCTCCGTCCCCAGGGGAGCACCATGAACATCATGGGAACCTTCCATATTTGGCGATCCTTTTCCGATTATTGACTTCAGAATAATCAGCGTCGGCTTTCCTCCGTCCCTCTCTGTTCCTGCTTTTGCTTTTGCCACCAACCCGGCCGTTCCTGCAATATCATACATATCACCTTCAAGAACCTGCCAGCCGTAAGCCTTATATCGGTCTGCCACACTCTCGGTAAAGGTAATCTCCGTATTGCCTTCGATACTGATCCGGTTGGAATCGTAGAAAACTATCAGCTTCTCAAGCCCCAGATGACCCGCAAGAGATGCCGCTTCGGAGGTAACTCCCTCCATCATGCAGCCGTCACCGGCCAGGGCATAGGTGTAATGGTCAATTATGGTGTGCTCAGCGGTATTGAACTTTGCCGCAAGCATTGTTTCGGCAATGGCCATACCAACTGCATTGGTCAGTCCCGCCCCCAGCGGCCCGGTGGAGGTCTCAACACCGTCAGTCCAGCCGTGCTCCGGATGTCCGGGGGTTTTCGAACCCAGCTGACGGAACTTCTTCAGCTCATCCAGGCTCAGCTTGTACCCGGACAGATGCAGCAGACTGTAAAGAAACATGGAGCCGTGCCCGGCTGAAAGCACAAACCGGTCCCGGTCAACCCATCCGGAATCCGCGGGGTTATGCTTCAGTACCTCGCCGTATAAAAGCGCACCCAGCTCAGCCGCTCCCATGGGAAGCCCGGGATGCCCCGAGTTTGCCGCCTGCACACCGTCAATGGAAAGTGCTCTCACACTCTTCGCCACAGCCTGTAAAGAATCAATTTGCATGATTTCATCTCCTGAATTTTGAATTATCTCTTCTTATGGTTATACTCTATATAGGCGGCCTGTTAAAAGGTCCAATAATTAGAATGCAGAAAAACTAATTTCGTGCAAACGGCATTGACATTTCTGTATATAGTGATTATTATATATTTATATTGAGAGTCAAGGAGAGACATATGCCCGAGATGCTGACCAAAGAGACATTCCTCGCAAAGGTCTTTAACTATGAAGAAAACAAAGAATGGAAATTCGAGGGCGACAAGCCCGCTATTATAGACTTCTACGCCGACTGGTGCGGCCCCTGCAAGATGGTTGCCCCCATCATGGAGGAACTCGCCCAGGAGTATGAAGGCAAAATCGACGTCTATAAAATCAATACCGACGAGCAGCAGGAACTGGCTGGAGCATTCGGCATTCAGAGTATCCCCAGCATCCTGTTTATTCCCGTAGACGAACAGCCCCAGATGGCAGCCGGCGCCCTACCCAAGGAAACCTTCCAGAAGGTTATCTCAGATGTACTCAAGGTAGAGTAGACAGAAGAGATTTTTTCTTCTGCGCGTAACCCGGCTCTGCAGGGCTCCGTCGGGTCCCTACCGTGCCTGCAAGGTGCGGCACGGCCCGACTCCGTCCTGCACCAAAAGTTCGTCGGTACTTTTGGTGCAGGATACCCTGCGGGTACCCTTCCGATCCGGCGCGTTTTCCACGCTCATAACACAGCGTCCCCCGTGTTCTATCTGATTTTACTCAAGTTACTGTACAGTTAAATTTAAACGTCACGATCTTCCTCTTTTTGCTGTTTTAAACCTTCGTCTCCCATCATTTCTTACCACCCCGAAAATATTCTAATAGTCAAAACCTCCGTCCCTCTTTAGAACATAACCGGAAACCTGAAAACCTGAACCTCCGTCCCTCTTCAAAGTTGAACAGCTGTAGAGAATCAGACAGTTAACTGATATACAAGTAAAATTAATACAATCCCCTATTTTGGAACGTTCTAAATTACAGTCCCCGGGGTGAGACCGGTACAAAAATTCTCTTTCCTTTTGTATAATACTCTCTTGAAACAATTTTTTCTTTGTATAAACTGTTTCTACACATCCCAAAGACCGGAACAAGGAGCTTCCTGGTGAAAAAAATCCTTGAGAAACAGCAGCTATCCGCGGAAGTATTCCGCATGAAATTTGAAGCGCCTCTAATTGCCAGGGAGCGTAAGGCTGGACAGTTTATCATCATTCAGCTGGATACAGAGTTCGGCGAACGTATACCCTTAACTATCGCAGACGCAGACCCCGAAGAAGGAAGCGTCACAATAATCTTTCAGACCGTGGGCCGGACAACCCACCTGCTGGCAGAACTCAATCCCGGCGATCATATTCAGAACGTTCTGGGACCACTGGGACAGCCGACTCATATTGAAAACTTCGGTACAGCCATCTGTGTTGGCGGTGGTATCGGAGTGGCCCCCATGCACCCCATTGCCCAGGCACTGAAGGCCGCGGGCAATAAGGTAATCATCATAATGGGAGCCCGCAACAAAGAGCTTCTGATTATGGAAGACGAGATGAAGAAGATCGCCGATGAGCTTATCATCTGCACCGACGACGGCAGCTACGGTCGCAAGGATCTGGTCACTGTTCCCCTGAAGGAACTGTGTGAGCAGAACCCCAAGCCCGATCTCGCTGTAGCCATCGGTCCTCCTATCATGATGAAATTCTGCGCCGAAACAACCCGCCCCTACGATGTACATACCGTTGTCAGCCTTAACACCATTATGGTAGACGGCACAGGTATGTGCGGCGGCTGCCGGGTTACCGTGGGCGGTGAGACAAAGTTTGTCTGCGTAGACGGACCCGAGTTTGACGGCCACCTTGTAGATTTTGACAACATGCTCCTCCGCCTTGGTTCATACAAGGGACAGGAACAGCACGATCATGACCAGTGTCATCTCGAAATGGATATAAAGAACCGCAACCTGGAGGGAGCAGAATGAGCTTTATCCCCGCAGAAGAGCTGAAAAAAGAAGCGGTCAGAATTGCCGCAGACCTCAACGGCAGTGCGCTGAAACCGAAAGACCGCCTCGCCCTTCCCCGGCAGGAGATGCCTGCCCAGGACCCGACAGTCAGAAGGCATAATATGGCCGAGGTTGCTCTGGGCTATTTCGAAGAGCAGGTAAAGGTGGAAGCAGAGCGCTGTCTACAGTGCAAAACCGCACCCTGCGTGGCCGGATGCCCGGTTCAGATCGATATCCCCGGATTTATCAAGGCAGCCGCCGAAGGAGACTACGAAAAGTCCCTGGGAGTTATAAAGAAAACCAGCCTGCTGCCGGCTATCTGTGGACGGGTCTGTCCCCAGGAAAACCAGTGCCAGCTTACCTGTACTGTGGGAAAATCCCTGAAAGACGTGGATCAAGCCGTATCAATCGGCCGCATAGAACGCTTTGTAGCCGACTGGGCAGCAGCCAACGGTAAAAACGCTGCGCCGGAAGTAAAGCCCGAAACCGGAAAAAAGGTCGCCATCATCGGGTCCGGCCCTGCATCTATTACCGTTGCCGCCGATGTACGCCGGGAAGGCCATGAAGTTCACATGTTTGAGGCTTTTCACAAACCCGGCGGGGTAATGATCTACGGAATCCCCGAGTTCAGGCTCCCCAAGCAGATCGTTGCGGATGAAATAGAAGCCCTGGAAAAAATGGGTGTCAAACTGGAAACCAACTTTCTGGTAGGCCGCACCCGTACCATCCAGAGCATGCTGGAACATGACGGCTTCGATGCAGTATTTATAGGTACCGGAGCAGGACTGCCGAAGTTCATGGGTCTTGAAGGGGAGAACCTTATCGGTGTCTTCTCCGCCAACGAGTACCTTACCCGGGTCAACCTTATGAAAGCCTATGACAAAGAACGCTCAGACACTCCGATTTACCAGGCAAGAAAGGTTGCGGTTCTCGGCGGAGGAAACGTTGCCATGGATGCAGCCCGCAGCGCGGTGCGCATGGGAGCGGATGAAGTACATATAATCTACCGCCGGACGGAAAAAGAGATGCCCGCCCGGGTGGAGGAAGTTGCCCACGCCAGGGAGGAGGGTGTAAATTTTCACCTTCTGCGCAACCCCAAACGGATCCTGGAAGGAGAAAAGGGCAGAGTCCGCGCTCTGGAAGTGCTGAAGTACGAACTGGGAGAACCGGATGAATCCGGCCGCCGCCGTCCGGTGGAAATCCCCGGATCAGAATATGAGATGGATGTTGATACCGTAATTGTCGCCATCGGCAACAACTCCAACCCTCTCATCGAGAAGACAACTCCCGGTCTGGATACCGACAGACGGGGAAATATTATTGCCGATGAAAACGGAAAAACCAGTATGGATAAGGTATTTGCCGGAGGCGATATAGTACTTGGAGCAGCAACGGTTATTCTTGCCATGGGCGAAGGACGCAAGGCTGCCGCAAGCATAAATGAGCTTTTGAATAAATAGCGTCTATGATTCGTAAACAATACAAACCGGGCTTCACCGCCCGGTTTTTTTGTGTCTGCATTATGCTGTGATAGGAAAACTTACCTTAACTATAGTCCCGTTACTCCCGTCAATCTCCAGATTCCAGCCGGCATTTTTGCCCAAAGCCTGCATCAGAGTCAGACCGAAAGAGGCTCCCGGGCCGGCCCCGGTTTTCTCTTTAACTGAGAAACCTCTGCCGTTATCTTTTATAACAAGAAAACCCCGTTCCCCTTCCCTGCCTGCTGTAATGCTGATCTGCTGATCATCGCTGCCGGAGAAGGCATATTTATAGGAATTGGTCAGGGCTTCATTGACGATAACACCACAGGAGATCAGATCTCTTCCCGGGAGGTACAGATCTTCTATATCCAGAACCATTCCCACCTTCATATGGGAGTAGGCCCCGACAACAGCGGAGACAAGGGCATGAATATATGCCCGTAAAGAAACACCATCTCCCGTGTCTGCATAAACCTGCTCATGGAGGAGCAGAAACGAACCGATCCGCAGCTCCAGTTCCTTTAATGTTTCCTGTATTTCAGGGCTGGGCGCGGAAATACCCTGCAGGCTGATCAGACCTTTGAGCATCTGAAGATTATTCTTCACATTATGATGTGATTCCCGAATCAGAAAATCCTTCTTTTTTACCTCAACCTCCCGCTGAATGCGTATCATGCGGAATGCAGGACCAAGAAAGAGAAGGCCGATCAGCATCAGAATGGAAATAACCAGCGCGACCAGTTCGGGTTCAAGGGCAGATGCAGGGAAATCTTTTGCAGCAGACATCTGGCAGAAACTGATAATCCTGCGGACAGCCATTAACAGAATTGAAGCCGACACCAGCAGCCAGGGACGGAGGAAGCCGGACTGACGGATCAACAGCAGCGCGTAGACAGCTGATGCCAGCTGCAGCAGAATGGATACAATGAGGACAATTTGCACTAAACCGGAGGCATCTATATTCATAAATTCACCCGCACTATTCTTTGCATTAAGAGTAGTTCGCCGGTACGGCAAACGCAAGGCTTAATACCGGGGCACTTCCAAAAATTTCAGCCGTACTGCAGATCAACTCCCGCACCATCCTCCTCTTTACGGGGAAATCGCAGGTAGGGAACCAGCGTTTCATTGGGATTCCCCCCGGTTCCATCATAGGTGAGACAAACCACCGGAACACCCGTCACCTCTTCAATCCTGTCAGCCATGGCTTCCGTTATCAGCCCTGCGCAGCAGAACCCGGGACTTGTCTGCACAAAAAGGGAGATATCCGGGTAATGCTCTTTTATATACCAGACCTTCAGTATGTTATCCATGGATTCCCCGGATTGCTCGATGCGCATGTCAAAGTGGCTGAGGATCTCTTCAGGGTCCTGGTCATAGCGTTCATCAATAACAGGGAGCAGGCCCTCAAAGAGGGTACGATAGCTCCGTTCCAGCAGTTCAACTGCAGTAAGCAGGGTACGGAAGGCAATCAGGGTAGTAAAGCGGGATTCTGCAAACCAGCGGCGGAAATAGGCCTCGGCAATCATCTTGGCATACTGACTGTAGGGGGTAGTAATAACTTCACCGCCATGCTCTTCGATAAATGAGATGAGCCCCTGGTTGAAAACATCGTTATCACGGACATAGATATCCCCGAAGATGGCCACCTGCCGGCGTTCCCCGGGCAGTATACGGATAGCTTCCACTTTCCGGATAATCTCTTCAACAACCTCCTTCTTTTTCCGTTGCCCGAGGAAGGCCTCCTCCAGTTGCACCAGGCTTTCATTAAGAATTCTATCCGTCTCCCCTTTGTTCTGTTCATAGGGACGAAGCCTGCAGCCGATTCTGCGCAGGAGCCCGCCGAAAAGAAAGGCGAAGTAGGTATTTACCGCGGCTGCAACGGAAACCTCCCCGAAGGTAATATCCCCACTGAAGACACCAAGCTCTTCCATTCCCGGATAACTTCTGAAGAGGGTACGGATATGATGTGGATACATAGCAATATTACAGGCAAGATCTGACTTCATCATCCAGAGCAGGGTTTTTGCCGGATCAAGCTTATGCCGCCGCACATAGGCAACTGCTTCCTCCGCCACGGCATTCATGGGAATACACTGCCCGTCATTACGGCTCAGTCCCCGGCGGATGGAATCCTGGCTCTCGTCGAGCACCCGGGCATCAATCCCTTCGTGCCGCAGATTTGCCGCAATCAGGGGCATGGTATAGCTGTCCCAGTTAGGCAGGAGCAGAGGTTTTCCCCTCAGGTCTCTGGACAGGTCAGGCAGGATACCTTTCATATCAATCTTTCCCTGCATTCTGAAGCCGAAGGGTATTGATTCCCTTTGAGATTGCTTTTCGGTATGATGATGATTTCTGAAGGCCCTCACCGCAGCTTCAATACGGGTTTCATAGCCCACGCTGGACCCGTGTTCATCAAGTTCCAGAACGAGATAGGGCTTGTCATGCGCTTCCATGAGCTGCCGGAAATAGGTGCGCAGATAACTGTCTGGTGAACATTTAAAGGATGTTACAAAAACGGGATAAAAACCGGACTTGCGGACAATGCTTTCTGTTGTCTCAAGTATTCCCGAAGCATAATTCCAGTGGATCTCCTCTATGAGGGGTTTCACCGCAGCTGCTGCATCAGCATCCGAAGGAACCATATCCTGAAAAAATGCGGGAATTCCCAGGCGACTGAAAATCGCGGGGATTCCTTTATTCATATGAGGGGAAAGCACAGTATAGGGCCTGCCGAGGAGAACAACCTGAATATCTTCACTTGGCTTCTCCTGTTCTTCTGCAAAACGCTGTAAAAGTGATTCTTTATACCGTTCTGCCGCTGTTTGGGCGATTTCCATAGCCCGGTTTATCTGAAGGAAAGTGTAATGTCTGCTGCTGCCGAGATTTTTTAACATCCGGTACAGTTCAACCTGAGATTTAAAGGGCAGGCTGAGAGACTTGACCACCGGGGTAAGGATCTTTCCCCGGGGAAACTGCTGGGCGAGCATGGCAGGGGCAAACTGGCTGTAGTAACAGAATTTTCTGAGATCTTTTTTATCCCTGCTGGTTTCCGTGTAGACCGGGAGAAATACATGATCACACTGCTCCGCCAGCATATGAACCTGTCCGTGGAGTTCCGTAAGAGGGGCACAAAATTCCGAGCGGGTAAACCTCCGTCCCTCCTGGAGCGTCCCGGAAAGGGTGTCTCCGCTAACAAGCGGAATTCCCAGTTCAGCAAAAAAATGCTTCCAGTAAACCATATCTTCCCTGAGATAAAGGCCTGATGGAAGTCCCAGGGTAATATGCTCAACCGGATCTGCCGGAGAAGGATCTCTGCCGGCGGCTTTTTTTACCGCCCCCTCAAGACTGAAACCGCTGTTCTTCTCCTTTACATACTTTTTATCCTCATAATCCCTGCCGCAGAGAAAACCGAAGGCGGCGGTCTCACCGCCGGCTTTTACCACCGTCAACTTGCAGTGGTTGGTACAGAGCTCACACACTTCGGTTTTTACCGGGATCTCCCCGCGCCAGATATCAAGACCGCGAAACCGGTCTGTTATAACCCTGCGGTCAGCCAGCTCCAGAGCCGCCCCCAAAGCACCGGTAAGGTGGCATACGGGAGAAACCAGCACAGGCTGATTGAGCTTCTGTTCAAAGGCGGCAACCAGGGTCCGGATTTTGGCCGTGGCCCCCTGAAAAAATACTTTTCTGCCTATTCTGTTTTCAACAGCCACTTTCTGCAGGTAGTTTTCCCGCACCGCATGCAGCGCCGATGCCAGAACTTCATCCACCGTCCAACCCTCAGCCAGCAGATGATTCAAATCCCTCTGCATGAATACGGTACAGCGGTCACTGGCAAGAGGGGCCCTTATACCTTCGGTCCTTGCGGCATACTCGGTTATGGCTACGCCAAGCTTCTGCCCCTGTTCTTCAAGAAAACTGCCTGTACCGGCGGCACATACATTGTTCATTATCGAAGAGGTAACCCGGCCGTGCTTCAAGGTGGTAAACTTCGCATCCTGACCGCCGATCTCTATAATGGTATCCACTTCACTGTCTATTTCACAGGCTGCTAAAGCGTGGGCACTGATCTCATCGAGTATGGTATCTGCTCCCAGGATTGCCCCGGCAAGCTTCCTGCCGGAACCGGTGGTTGCGCTGCCGAGTATGTTGTATTCGCTGCCGCTGCACCGGGAAAGATCCTCAATGGCAGCAAGAATACCTTTCAAAGCCTCTACTGGGCGGCCAGCTGTACGGGTATAGAATCCTGCAAGAACCTGTCTGCTGGTATCTATCAAAGCAGCTTTTGTTGAAGTTGACCCCACATCCACACCGAGGTAGAGGTCTATACCGTCTTCGCCTTCACGGTAAACATCCACTTCTACAAGACCGGTCCCGGTCCCCGCAGGTGGTTCAAAGGTATAGCTTTGATGCTCATCAAAATCCGGATACTCGCTCAGCTGGAGCAGCAAAGGAGGATAAACCTGACCAGTACGCCCGGATTCCTTCTCAACAGAAGCCCCGGAAGAAACCGGCGTAAAGGATGGTGCAGACAAATTATCCCGAAGCTCCAGTGCCGCTCCGTAAGCCGCAAAGCTGATGGACATATTTGCATCGGTAATAAAATGAATATTGCAGATATCTCCCAGATGCCTCATCACAGCCCGGTTGAGGGCAAGGCCGCCGGCAAAAACCGCAGGAACGGCTATTTCACGGTCAAACAGGGTATCCGCAAGGTTTCTCGCAAGACCATTGCAGAGACCGTCACAAATAGCCTCAAGACTCCAGCCCTCCTGTTGGGCGTGAATAAGATCGGTTTTGGCAAAAACAGCACATCGTGTAGCTATGCGCGGGATTTCACCCTTATTACCTTCCGCCAGATCTGCCAGTTCCGCACTGTTCTTCAGTCCCAGCCGCTCAGCCTGCTGGTCAAGAAAGCTCCCGGTTCCTGCGGCACAAGCCGGATTGCCCTTAAAATGGGTATAGCTTCCGTCTTCATCAAAACCAAGAAGACCGAACCGTTCACCACCGGCATAGACAAGGGTTCTTACTTCCGGCATCAGCTGCCGTACTCCCCGGATAAGAGCTACTTGAGAATTTACTTTGAGATCTGGAACAAGATCCACAGCAGGAAGTCCGGTAAGCGCGATTCGGCCGCTCCAGCCGGCAAGCAGGCTATCCACAGCTTTCTTGACATACCCCCCGTGAACCAGGGATTCCCGGGCCGACACAGCGCCGTCGGCATCAACACCTACAAGACTGACTGTTACTGAACCAATATCAAGACCGATTATCTCCGACTGCTCTACCATATTTTACCTCAATTTTTTTCCTGTATTCCTATCCCTTTTTCTACTGTTATCAATTCCCGTTCTTTATAATTTATCCTTCCCCGAGCTGATCCTGAACCAGACTCCAGAAGTCATGGACTCCCCGGAGCCAGCCTTCGGAATATGCGGCACGGAACGCCTCTAATTCTGCAGATATCTGACTGTTTTTTTCTTCAGCCCTCAGAAGATCTTTCAGACAGGAACCTGCACTGCTTCCGGAGCTGAGCAGACTTTCCGGTGCTGCTTCTGCTGCCTGCCGGAGTTCAAGCCAGTGTGCGGATTTGGCCCACGCAAGCCCGGCTTCCATGCCAAGGGAATACCAGCTCCGTTCCGTCTCGGCCTTTTCCCGTTTCAGCCGGGAGATAATCTGGGGCAGATCATGATGCACTGCTTCCCGGAGGGATTCTTTCCTGCGTATAAGTTCTCCCAGGGCATCCTGAAAGATTCTGCTCAGATTAAAACTGTTTCGCCACTGATCTAGCTGCCGGTGCAGCCCGTCGGGAATGCTCAGGGTGATCCTTTTCGACATACAGTACTCCCCTCTTATTCAAGAATAGTGCAGACTTAGTACATACCAGATTTTTGTTACGTATAATTATGCGGGTACGTACTGAAATCTGTCAAGAAATATGCAGTGAGTACAGAAAGCAGTCTATTCACAGAAAAGGTAAAAGCGGGCTAATATAGGTGACCCTATGGCACTGTTAACAGTGCCGGGATTTTAATATAATTGGAAACACTTAAGTATTTATTAAGTCCACAAGGACATCAGCGTACTCAAGGAGTAAATATGAAGACGTACAAAGTAGCCGTACTGTCCGGCGACGGAATCGGTCCTGAAGTAATGGCCGAGGCGGAAAAGGTTCTTTCTGCAATTGAAAAGAAATATGAAGTATCCTTCGAACTTACACGGGCCGATGTAGGCGGTATCGCCATAGATAATCACGGCAAAGCCCTGCCGGAAAGCACCGTTGATATCTGCAAAAACTCGGATGCTGTTCTCTTCGGATCTGTCGGCGGACCCAAATGGGAAACACTTCCTCCTGAAGAACAGCCTGAACGGGCGGCTCTTCTTCCGATCAGGAAGATTTTCAAGTTATTCGCAAACCTGCGTCCCGCCATTGTTTTTCCCCAGCTGAAAGACGCTTCGCCCCTTAAAAGCGAGATCATTGGAGGCGGTTTTGATGTCCTGGTAGTCCGGGAACTTACCGGAGGTATCTACTTCGGCCAGCCCAAAGGTAATGACGGCGAAAAGGGATTTGACACCATGGTTTACCATGCTGATGAGATTGAACGCATCGGCCGGGTAGCCTATGACACCGCCATGAAACGGGGCAAAAAACTCTGTTCTATAGACAAAGCCAATGTGCTTTCCACCATGGTACTCTGGCGTGATGTAGTTACAAAGCTTGCAAAAGAGTACCCCGAAGTGGAAACCACCCACATGTACGTGGACAATGCAGCCATGCAGCTGGTCCGCAACCCCCGTCAGTTCGATGTAATGCTCTGCGGCAATATGTTCGGTGACATCATCTCCGACGAAGCAAGCATGATTACCGGTTCTCTGGGTATGCTTCCCTCCGCCTCCCTGGCTGAAGCCGCAGAGGGCGATCTTCCCTTCGGACTCTATGAGCCCTCCGGCGGATCTGCCCCTGATATTGCCGGAAAGGGTGTTGCCAACCCCATCGCCCAGATTCTTTCTGCGGGGATGATGCTGAAATACAGCTTCGGCATGGACCAGGCCTATGATGATATTTACGGCGCCATAGAATCCGTTCTCGATGAGGGCTACCGCACCGGCGATATTATGTCCGCCGGCATGAAGCAGGTGGGAACAAAAGAGATCGGAGATCTTATCGCCGCAAAAATCGGCTGATCTTTTGAGGATTCTGTGACCGAACTGCTAATAATTCGCCACGGGGAGACCCAATGGAATACGGAGATGCGCTTTCAGGGACAGGCAGACAGCAGTCTGACTCCCTCCGGAGAACATCAGGCCGATCTTCTGGGACGCCGTCTTGCCAGGCTCTCCCCCGAGGC
This sequence comes from Marispirochaeta sp., assembly GCA_963676835.2. Taxonomy (GTDB): domain Bacteria; phylum Spirochaetota; class Spirochaetia; order JC444; family Marispirochaetaceae; genus Marispirochaeta. The sequence continues at coordinate 768,164 of CAXXFF010000002.1, read as the reverse complement.
AATATACACAAGTGATCTGGGACGGGCTGCATCTACAGCAGCCCGTATCGGAAGAGCCTGCAGTCTTGAACCCCTGGCCGATATAAGGTTACGGGAACGGAATGTAGGCATTCTCACCGGGCTGACCTTTGATCAGATTAAAAACGAACATGCCCTCATCTGGGAAAACTACTTTCACTCCGATTATGTAATTCCCGAGGGAGAGTCCCTTAAACAGGTTCTGGATAGAACCTGGAGTTTTCTGGACGAAATCCGTGAAAAACACCGGGACAGCAGAATTGTTGCCATAAGCCATGGCGGAACAATGTCGGCACTGCTGCGGAATATGCTGCACATTCCAGCGGATGCTCCAAGAAATTTCTTCCTGCTCAACTGCGGCATCAACCGGCTGGAGTACAGTAACGGATCATGGAAAGTACGGGTTCTGGGAGATACTGCCCACCTCGAAGCAGATACCATGGTTCTGGATGAAGTCCAGTAAACTTTCCAATTCCAGAACCGTATACGTGTCAGGGTTAATATTCCGATAATTAAAATTTCAAAAGCAGGTCAGCTGGACCGTTTGTCCAGTTCGGCCAGAACCTTTGTATAATCAATTCCAAGGGATTCAAGCATTACAAACATGTGATAAACCAGGTCCGCCGCTTCATAGATTATCTCATCAGTCTCCCTGGCAAGGATAAGCTCCACCGCTTCTTCCCCGGTTTTTTTGCGGATCTTGTCCACACCGGAGGTAAACAGGTGGGTGGTGTATGAGCCTTCCGGCAGTTCAATCCGGCGCTGCCGGATAACTTCAGCCAGACGGGAGAGGGTATTACCGCCTTCTGCGGCAGCAGTACCAACGGAGGGCCCCGCTGCAGCCGGATCCGAAGTGACGGCAGTTTCATTGGATTGAAGCACCGCTTCGTACCAGCTCTTCCGTTTTCGGATCTCTTTAAAAGGAGTGTTTTCCTTATAGGGAATCAGTCTGCCGGTCTCGGCATGAAGATACCAGATTATATTCTGCTCTATACTTTTACGGTGCCCCTTTTCATTCTCAAGCAATACATCGGCAATAGTGCCGTCCGCTTCTTTTAAAATAAGGGGCATTACAGGTTCACGTTCCATAACAATTCATCTCCAGAATTCAGTTTTCTTTTTGTAATCTGCCATTGACAAATCTTCTGTCAATCTTTGCCGTAGCGGGCACTCACCTCATCAAACGAAAGTGCCCCTCCAAATATATCAAGGGCACTGCCCACAGTAAAATCAATACCATTTCTGCCGAGACTGGAAATAAGCTCAATATCTTCCAAATTGCGGATACCCCCTGCATAGGCAGACGGAACCGGGGAAAATCCCGATAGAAGATCCACAACCGGAGCCTCGATGCCCTGCTGGCGACCTTCAACATCAGCGGCATGAACGAGAAATTCATCACAGCTGCCGCCCAGATCGGCAAGGGTTTCCGCATCAAGCTTAGTATCGGTAAACTTCTGCCAGCGGTCGGTTACTATCCAGTATTCGTCATCCCTTTTACGGCAGCTCAGATCCAGAACCAGGTTTTCCCGACCCACAGAACGGACCATGGCTTCAAGGTTATCCCGGGAGATACGGCCGTCCCGAAAAACCCAGGAGGTTACTATTACGTGGCTCGCGCCTGCCTCAAGAAACTCCGCGGCGTTTTCCGGATTAATCCCGCCCCCCACCTGCATTCCTCCGGGATACTCCCTCAATGCAGTTAGTGCCTGCTCACGGTTACCCGGTCCGAGCATGATGATATGGCCTCCGGTGAGGCCTTTCTCCCGGTACAGAGCCGCATAAAAGGCGGCACCCCGGGTAGAAACATAGTTCTCCGTGGCCCCGCTGTCGTTGAGAGTACCGCCTACTATCTGTTTGACCTTGCCTTCGTGGAGGTCGATACAGGGACGAAATTTCATGAGTGTGATTTCTCCGGATGCATTATGGTCTCTGGTTATTATCAGGATAGTATCAGGAAGCGGAGCGGTCAGCTACCCGCCAGGGCAGAGTCTGTCCTGCGCAGAGGGGAACAACTCCGCCGTACTCTTCAGGCACATGAAAATCCTGCCGGGAAAGGAGCACCTCACCCCTGTTCTGCGGCAGGTGATAGAACTCGGCACCAAACCGGGAGGTAAAATCCTCCAGGGCATCAAGCTTTCCGGCCTTACTGAATATTTCAGCCAGAAGGGGCAGGGCAACCGGGGCAGTAAAAGATCCGGCGGCACCCCGGCATTTTGCAGAATGAGAGTGGGGAGCACTGTCGGACCCGAAAAAGAATCGGCCTTCTCCGGATACTGCAGCTTCAATAAGAGCTTTCTGATGCGCAAGGCCTTTAACCACAGGCTTACAGAAAAGATTATGGTTCAGCGCCCCTCCTAAAAGATCTTCAAGAGAAAATGCCAGGTGATGGGCAGTAATGGTCGCCGCGACCCGCTCTGGCCAGGCCCGCACAGCATCAACAGATTCACGACAGGAAAGATGTTCCAGAACTATCCTCAAGCGAGGAAAGTTATCGATAATTGTCTGTACCTGAGCAAGAAAGGCTGCTTCCCGTTCGAGAATCGGTTTATCCGGATCTTCTCCGTGAATACTCAAAACAAGCCCTTCAGACTGGAGAGTGTGAAAAAGAGGAAACGCCGCCTTGATGTCGGCAAAACCGTCTTCCGCATTTGTTGTGGCCCCTGCAGGATAGTACTTTCCCACCAGAGCCCCCGCCCGTGCCATCCGTGCAATTTCATCAGGCTCAAGACCGGGAATTAGCTTAAAGGTCATAAGAGGCTCAAATCCATGAGCCGCGGCGGTAATTTCGCTGCGGTATGCTTCAAGGCCGGTGGCATTGATTACCGGAGGCACTGTATTGGGCATAACAATGCCGCGGCGAAAGGTACCGGCGGTCAAGGGCGCCACCGTCTCCAGCAGCTCGCCCTGTCTCAGATGAAGATGGAAATCATCGGGTTCGCGTAAACGGATATCCACAGGAAGCCGTCCTTGTATTACTGGGATACCGGAAAGATCCGGTCCAGATGAATCTCACGAAACTGGTTAAGCAGGGTATCGGATATACCCTTTATCTCCATGGTTCCGCCGATGGAATTCATATATTTGAAAAAGTTCAGCAGTTTTCCGATTGCCGCGGAGGTAACTGTGTTTACGGTACTCATATCAAAAGATACATGGCTCAGGGAGGAATTCTCCATCAGTCCCATTATTGTCACAGACAAGTCGCGTCCGCTCTCGGTATCAATATTGCCGTCAATGCGGACTACTGATGTTTTGTCACCCTGCTGTTCCACTGAAATATTCACATTATTCCTCCTGACTCTTCAATTCCAGCCGCAGGATTCTTCCTCCGGCAAGAAACTGTATGGAGTCGAAAACTGAGTATATCAGATATATACCCTTTCCAGACCCCATCTCTATTGTTTTTCCTTTGCGAATACGGTCCAGTTGTTTTTCCGCAATGGTGATATCAAATCCTGTACCTTCATCTTCGATGGTCAGAATTCCAAGCCCTCCGAGGAGGGAAAAATCAATAGTGATCAGTCTGCTGCCGAAATATGGATCCTGAAGCCTTTCGGCAAGAAGTGATTCATAGCGAAGTGTCCCCGCCAGCCCGTCCCGTTTCATGGAAGAATCAAGCTCAAGGCATCCATGCTCAAGGCTGTTTGCCAGGGCCTCCTCCACTGCCAGCTTAACCGTATCCATACTGTCCGTACCGTGACAGTACCCGGTAAGATGAAAGAGGCCAGCGAGATGGGATGCAACCCTTGATATCTGCAGCTCTGACGCCTTCCATTGATAGCGGTGTTCTAAGGAGAGAAGCCCCTTACAAAGCCGCTGCCTTGACTGTTCATCCCCGGCCTTTCGGTCCATCTCATTGATCAGCCTGGAAAGATCATCATTCTCCGCCGGAAGCAGGGCTGCAGGTACCGGACCTTTAGATGCAGCCCACAGAAGCAGCTCCGGTGCATCCGCTTCAGCCAGAACTCCGGTCTGTACTTCGCGGTAACGGTAAAGCATCAGCTCCAGATCAACCCTGTTCAGCCCTTTTCTCAGGGCAATGAGCACTCTGTCCCCCGGTGCCGCTTCCGGCAGGCTTGTGCCAGGTGTATTCTGACAGGCAACTATCCGGACTTTTCGCTCTTTTAAGAGATTTCGGATCTGCTCTTCTTCTTGGGGAGAAAAATCAATTAGAATGAAATCAGGCTTATTTTTCATATATATGCTAAAGTGTAAAAAGTAGATTCAAATTTTACCAGTTTTTTTTTAGATTGGATACAGGATGAAAGCATCGTCAGAGCATAAAGCCTTGGAAGAGGCCTATATTAAACTGAAAAAACAGGCCGTTCAGCTGGCAAAGGCAAAAAAACTGCTTGAAGAACGCAACCGTACTATTACTGAAGAACTTGCTCTTGCAAGTGAACTGCAGAAGAGTCTGCTGCCCAGAGAAACCCCTGCGGATCTTCCTCTTACCATTTCTCACCGTTATCTGCCCTTTCTTTCGGTAGGTGGAGACTATTACGACTATATTTCTCTCGGTTCCGGGAAAGTCGGTATAATCATTGCCGATGCTTCCGGTCACGGAGTAGCCTCCGCCTTTTTGACGGCCATGATGAAAAGCGCTTTTACCCACATTGCCTGCAGAACCGATTCTCCTGCACAGGTTCTTACAAAAATAAACGAAGAATTCTGCAGAACGATCCGTACCGATCACTACATAACCGCCTTCTATATAATCGTGGACACGGAAAATATGGAGTGCGTATACGCCAATGCGGGACACCCGAAACAGATTATTATTCATGATAACGGAGAAGCGGATCTTCTGAGCTCACCGGGATTTTTTCTCGGAACCTTTGAAACAACCAAATACGAAGAAAGAAAACTCACCCTGCAATCCGGAGACCGGCTTATGCTCTATACCGACGGCCTCTTGGAAACCACCGACTCGAAGATGCAGCCCTTCGGCAGGGAGCGCCTTCTCAGCATTATACGCGATGCCGGCGATATGGATATTGAGCTGCTCAGCAACGAGGTAATAACCAGGCTGCTGGAGTTTATGGGGGGAGAACAGTTCCAGGATGATATAACCCTGCTGACCGTGGAGTTTATTGAAAGCCTATGAATATCTGCATAGTAGAAGATGATTCCGGCATTGCCGACTTCCTTAAAAAAGGGCTGAAAGAAGCGGGATTTGCCGTTGACCATGCCCCCAGCGGAGAAGCCGGTTACGACCTTATGAGCAGCAGGGAGTATGATGCGGCCATAGTGGACATTATGCTCCCCGGTATTGACGGTCTTACCCTGATAGAGAACCTGCGAGGCCAGGGAAACCAGACACCAATTCTTATTCTCAGTGCAAAACGGGATGTGGATGACCGGGTCTCAGGCTTCCGCTCCGGAGGGGATGACTATCTGGTAAAGCCCTTCTCTTTTGCCGAGCTCATGGCAAGAGTCCAGTCGCTGATCCGCCGCTCCACCCGCACCCCTTCAGCATCACGCTTCAGTGCAGGAGATCTTGAGCTCGATCTCATCAGCCATCAGGCAAGCCGGGGCGGAACCAGACTGGATCTGCAGCCCCGTGAGTTTGCCCTGCTTGAATACCTTATACGCAATCAGGGACAGGTACTTTCCAAAACCATGATAATGGAGCACATCTGGGACTACTCATTTGATCCTCAGACCAATGTAGTGGATGTGCTGGTCTCCCGGCTCAGAAGCAAAGTAGACAAGGACTTCGAAAAGAAACTGATTCATACCGTACGGGGCGTGGGCTATGTCCTCAAACAGGAAGAGTAGGAAGTTTCATCCGACGCCTCCTACCCTTTACATCCGTCTGGCGGGAATTTTCTTCCTGGTTCTGATTCTCTCTTCGATAATCCTCTTCGGAGGGACATTTTATACCCTCTACCGCTCCCTCAATGCAGACGACGAACAGTATGCCCGCGACCGGCTGCTCAGCTACTGGGCCCGCTATCAGGCTACCGGCATAGAGGGGCTGATGGATGAGTTTCAGGCGGAAAGCCTTATCTTTGACGACCGCCCCTTTTTTATCCGCCTGGCAGACCTGGAAAACCGCACCCTGTTCTTAAGCTATCCCGAACACTGGGACTCCTTCTCCATACTCGAATATCTTGAAGCAAAGGCCCCGGAAGATCTTGGAAAAAAGCTGCAGATAGAAGATCCCGGCCGCGAGTTTGTTCTGGAGGTAAACACCATAAAGCTTGACCAGAACTACCTGCTGCAGGTAGGCACCAGCAGCGAAAAACGGGAAGCCCTACTTGCTCTTTACCGCCGGAACTTTCTCTTTTTCCTGGCCTTTGTGCTGGTATTCGGCCTCAGTGCAGGCCTGATTCTGGCCTCCCGGGCGGTTGCCCCCATACGCAGGCTCTCTTTTTCCCTGAAAGAGATTACTTCCACCGGAGATTTAAGCTCCCGGCTTCCGGACAGAAATACAGGAGATGAGATAGACGAACTCTCTGTCAGCTTCAACCGCCTCCTGGACCGCATTGAAGGACTCGTCTCGCGGATGAAAGAAACCCTGGATGCCGTAGCCCACGACCTGCGGACTCCCTTAACCCGCCTTCGGGGAGGAGCGGAACTTGCGCTTCAAAGCAGCAATGAGAATCAGCGGGAGGAAGCCCTTTCAGACGCCCTGGAAGAGTCAGAACGAATTCTGACCCTGCTGACAGCCCTGATGGATATTTCCGAGGCAGAATCGGGGATTCTCAAGCTGCATCGAGAAAAAATGCACCCCCGGCAAGTCCTGGAAAAGCTGGTTGAAATATACAGTTTCGCCGGTGCAGACAGGGATATACAGATTGAACTATCCGGCACATTCCCGGAGATAATCTATGCAGACCCGGCCCGGTTCAGTCAGGCAGCGGGAAATTTACTGGATAACGCAGTCAAGTTTTCCCCGGAAAAGGGACAGATAGAAGTAAGCGGCCGGGTCCTGGATGAGAAGAACCTGTTTCAGCTGAAAATAAGCAATCAGGGCCCCAGGATAAGCGAAGATGATCTCCCCAGGATATGGGACCGTCTTTACCGGGGTGCCGATACCGGAGTATCCGGCCTGGGTCTTGGTCTCAGCCTGGTAAAAGCGGTTACCGAAGCCCACGGGGGCAGAGCTGCGGTGGAAAACCTGCCGCACGGCGGGGTCTGCTTTTCGGTTGAGTTCCCATTGAAGCACAGATAAAAAAGAGTGAAGACGCCCAAATTGGGCGTCTCCACAGTTTAGTTATAAATATTCTGCTATTTTTCCAGCCGGAACTCAACCCGCCGGTTTTTCCACCAGATCATTTTGTCGGTGACAGAAACTATGGGGAACTCTCCGCCGAAGGCCTCAATGCTGATGCGGTCGGGATCAATTCCCGCTTCAATCAGGGCATCGCGAACCACTGCGGCACGCTTCTCGGTCAGGGGAACCAGAATGGCTTCTTCCCGGTCTTCTCTCGGACCGTCAAGGTAGATGTTCAGGGCATGTCCTTCCAGCACCAGGTTATAATCAGGATAGCGCTTAAGAATTTCTGCGGCCCGCTCTATGGAGTCGTTGTTGTTCTTCAGCATAACTTCCCCTGCTGAGTTGAGGGCAGACTTGTAGGCACCGAAAATGATGTTCGGTGTAAGGATATAGTATTTACCGTTACGTACGATAATAGCGATATCAAAGGGCAGAGCCTCGGTGTAGGTGGCAGAGTTACCGCCCATATCGGTAATAGTTACCCGGACATCATAGTTATCCTGAGGATCCGCCGGAGAACCATTGCTTACCGTACCGTTCCAGGAAATCTGATCAGCAGGATCTCCGTTTCCGGCATAGCTGCGGATAACTTCACCTTTGCTGTTGAGAATATCCATGGTCCATTCAGCTACACCGGTCTCTTCTTCAACCTCTATGGCTACTGTTACCTCACCCTCAATATCTCCATTTGACTGGGCAAAGGGTTTGGATGTAACCGCAAGCCGTACTTTCGGCGGAGTATTGTCCAGGGTGAAACTGTCGGACCGGAGTTCGACCACATCGCCCTTGGCATAGACGGTCTTCATATAGGCGGAATAGAATCCTTCCGCAGCCAGGCCGGAAGAGCCCTCCTGGGAGCCGTCCCAGAATACGGTATCCGGAAGTTCCCCGGTACCGGTATAGCTCTTCATGACAACTCCATCGAGATTCTCGAAGGAGACTTTCCAGTTGGCCACTTCCGCATTGAGGGTCGGCTCAAGAATCACCGGCAGAACATCCTCTTCGCCGTCGCTGTTGGGAGAGAAGCCTTTGGGGGTGGTCATGGCAATACTTACCGGCCGGTTATCGATATCAACCTCGATAGGGTCAGGGACAAAGCGGTTGCCCGCAGGATCGGTGAATACACCTTTGACAAAATAGGCACCGTCGGGGAGTACCTGGCCGTCGGGGCCATAACCGTCCCAGCGGAACTGGCGGATAATCTCGTTACCGCTTCCCTGAAACAGAACATTGGCGCTGCTGTCCAGGATCTGACCTTCCCAGGAGACATTTTCCGATGGCCGTATGGCAATATCATTGAAGTCATTCTGGCCGTCGCCATTGGGAGAGAAGACATGATCGTAGCGGATTTCAACCTCCGGCTTTGTAACATCCAGACGCACCCGCCGCTCTGCGGAGGTGGAGAACCCGTTATCGTAGGTTACGGTATATCTGATGGTATAAAATCCTTCCGGAAGCCGCTCCCCATTCTCGGAGTAGCCTGTAAGCAGGTAGCTCTCGGGGACGCCCCCTTCGGCATTTATCACAGCCAGGGTCTTCTGGTTGTCACTGAGAATTGAGCCGGACCAGGAGACTACCTCGTCACTGTTTTCCACACTGGTGCTTACCGTTACGGTATCCTTCACACCGTCGCCGTTGGGAGAGAAATAGGCATTATCCACTTCCAGGGAGATCGCCGGAGTACGGGCATTCAGAACAATTTCCTCAATGGTATATTCTTCTGATTCGTTTCCCGCCAGGTCTGTGGATTTCAGGGAGTAGCTGTAGATGCCGTCATCTACTTTAGTCCCCTGATCGTTCTTGCCGTCCCATAGCACATCTCCGGGAGCAGAATCGGTCCAGCTGTAGCTGCGCACAACTGTTCCTGCGGCATTGAGGAAGGAGCCTTTCCACTCGTTCTCTTCAGACCCGGTCTGCTGGATAATATAGACATCTGCAACTCCGTCGCCATTGGGGCTGAAAAGATCCATGGGAGGAGCGGTAATTTCTGCTTCAGGAGGCAGAACATCGACAATAAAGTTTTCTACATCCACTTCACTGCGGTTATCCGAAGAGTCAACCACGTAGAGTTTGACCTTGTAGATACCGTCGGTAACCTGTTTTCCGGACTTATCCATGCCGTCCCAGGTAATCTCTTTTTCAAGCTCGAAAAGGTCATAACCCCGGAAGAGAGCAAAAAACCAGTTCACATCGGAAGGCTCTTTTTCAACAACCTCATGAACCAGCTTCCCGGACTCGTTAAAAATCTGGATTCCGTATTCGGGAATGTATCCCTCTTTACTCTTTACATATACCTTGGCGGTAAATGCCAGGGTAGCCGAATCCTGCACACCGTCCCCATTGGGCGAAATATACTGGGTACCAGAGGATACCGGCGGAACCTCCGGGACTTCCTTGTTGCCTCCGGCGAACAGGCCGGTAAGCATAAAAAGTGCAGCAATAGTAATTAAGAACAATTTACGTTTCATTCTGTCTGTCCCTCACTTTAACGGACGCTTTAAATCATTATGAAATATACCCCATTGTATCACAGAACCCCGGGGATACAGGGGTATCATAACATGGATGCCCCTTTCGGGAAGGCCCCGGACTCAAAGTAATCGGCCAGACTGGCGGCAAGATCATAGAAGCCCCGGCGGATTCCAAGGGATCCCGGAACTGCACCTTTACGATAAAGAAGCATGGGAACATACTCCCGGGTATGATCAGTGCCTCTGAAGGTGGGATCGCAGCCGTGATCTGCGGTAATGATAAGCAGTTCATCCTCTCCAAGCAGGTCGATCAGTTCCGGGATTTTCTTATCTACAGCGGCTACCGCATCGTGATAGCCCTGGGGATCCCTGCGGTGACCGTAAATCATGTCGGTGTCCACCAGGTTCACAAAGAGAAACTCACCCCCTGCTGCAGGTTTGCGGGCAAGGAGTTCTTTTGTCCGTTCCAGACAGGCTGGATTCCCTTTGTCGTGGTAGCTTTCACTCAAGCCCTTCTCATTGAATATATCGCCGATTTTTCCCACTCCCACGGTGTTGACGCCGGCTTTATTCAGGTGTTCAAGAATGGTTTCACCCGGCAGCGCAAGGGAAAAGTCCCGGCGGTTTTTTGTTCTGGAAAAATCTCCAGGTTTGCCTATAAACGGCCGGGCAATTACCCGGGCCAGGGAATAGGTGTCGCAGAGTTCTCTTGCTATGGCACAGATGCTGTAGAGTTCTTCCAGGGGTACAATCTCTTCATGGGCGGCAATCTGGAAAACAGAGTCCGCCGAGGTATAGCAGATAAGATCGCCGGTCTGCATGTGCTGTGCACCGAGTTCATCGATAATGGCAGTGCCCGATGCGGCACAGTTTCCGATTACCCCCCGCCCGGTGCGGCGGGTCAGCTCGGAGGTCAGTTCTTCCGGAAAGGAGGGGTACTCCGGAGGAAAGGTAAAAAAAGGATTTTCAAGCTCCAGTCCCGCAAGCTCCCAGTGGCCTGTGGTGGTATCCTTTCCCGGAGAAACCTCCTGCAGCACACCCCAGGAAGCTGCAGGTTCAGCCGCCGCAGGGCAGCCGGGAAGAGAGGTGCCAAGTAAACCTGCTGCATTTCCCAACCCAAGGTTCTGCAGGTTCTGCCATTCTACTTTTTTTGCTTTTTCACAGATATGCAGCGCTGTATTGGCTCCTGCATCTCCAAAGGCTTCAGCGTCCGGAGCCTCTCCGATACCAAAGCTGTCAATTACCAGGACCGTTGCCCGGTGTACAATGTTCATTCTTCTACTCCACTATTCCCCGGATAAGTTCAGGCAGTTCCGGTTTTTCGCTGCGGATATGTACCGCTGCGGTAAAATCGGCCACCGCCTCTTCCAGGCTTGTTTCGTCATTTACATAAAAATCGGCCAGGGCATCCCCTGCGGAAACCCGGTCGCCGAGACGTTTTTTCATCCAGATTCCCACTGCAGGATCGATGGCATCCTCTTTTTTCCGCCTTCCCGCACCCAGAAGCAGGGCGGAAATTCCAATACGGTCGGTATCCATGGAGCTGATATATCCGCTTTCCACAGCCTCGATTGTGTAACACTGTCTCGCTGAAGGCAGCAGAGAAGTGTCTGTACAGACATCCGCATTCCCGCCCTGGGCGGTAATCATCCCTTTAAGCCGTTCGAGGCCGGAACCTTCCTCCACGGCCTCTCTGAGACGCCCGTCGGCCTCTTCCGCGGAACAGATACCTGAAGAGACCAGCATTCTTGAGGCCAGGGCAAAGGATACCCGGGCAAGATCACCGTTCAGATGATGTCCCTGAAGGATTTCCACCGCTTCACGCACCTCAAGGGCATTTCCGACGGCGTTCCCCAGGGGCTGACTCATATCCGTAACCAGGGCGGAGACACCCTTGCCGGCACTTTTCCCTATTTCAACCATGGCCTCAGCCAGGGCAAAGGCATCCTTCTCGGTTTTCATAAACGCACCGGAGCCGGTTTTAACATCCAGAACAATGGCATCACTTCCGGCGGCAAGTTTTTTACTCATTATGCTTGAGGCAATAAGGGAGATATTATCCACTGTGGCAGTTACATCCCGGAGCGCATACAGGCGTTTGTCTGCAGGAACAAGATTGGCTGTCTGGCCTATAACAGCGAGGCCTTCTTTACCGACAATTTCGGCAAAACGGCTCATGCTCTGCTGAATTGAAAACCCGGGAATGGATTCCAGCTTATCCAGGGTTCCCCCGGTATGACCCAGACCCCGGCCGGACATTTTGGCAACCCTGGCCCCGCAGGCGGCCGCCAGGGGAGCCGCAACCAGAGTGGTGGTATCAGCAACTCCGCCGGTGGAGTGTTTATCCACCTTGATCCCCGAAATCATGCCCAGGTCGATAACATCACCGGACCGCATCATTTCCAGGGTAAGATCACTGGTCTCACGGGCATTCATCCCTTTAAACCAGATAGCCATCAGCAGTGCGGATACCTGATAGTCCGGAATGGATTCTTCTACATAACCTCGAATAAGAAAGCTGATTTCCTCTGAAGATAGCTCTTTCCCATTGCGCTTTTTCTCAATTAATTCGCTTACTAGCATACATATAAGGTACTACAGGACGGGCAGTCAGACCAGATGTACTTTCTGCTCCTCCGACTTTTCATCCCAGAAGGCAATACGGTTTTTTCCATTCTTTTTTGCATAGTACATAGCCTTGTCGGCATGAACCAGAAGGGTATCGGGATCTTCATTTCCGGACAGCGCCAGCGCAGCTCCCATACTTATAGAAAATGGCGGGAGGTCATCCGATTCCGTAGACTCCTTCGTTTCCCGAAACGCCTTAAACATCTTATCTGCAACTATTTCAATCTCCGCCCGGCTGGCCACATCTTCCAGAAGAATGACAAACTCATCTCCCCCCATGCGGGCCATGGTATCACTTTTGCGCAGCAGCGGTTTTACCGTGGCGGCAAAGCGCTGCAGATACCGGTCTCCCGCCTCATGCCCGAGGGTATCATTGATGGACTTGAAGTTATCCTGATCAATAAACAATACAGCCAGACCCCGGCTTCTTCTGGAAAGAGAATAGAGGGACTGTCGCAGCCGGTCCATAAGCAGCTTGCGGTTTACAAGACCGGTTAATGAATCATGCAGAGCCATATAGCGTATGGTCTGTCCCTCTCGTATCCGGATAGCATGAATATAGGCGAGAAGCAGAGAGATGATTGTGCCCGCTGCCAATACCAGGTAAAAGGCAGAGTAAAAATTGGACAAAGCCTGCCGTATGATCCCTCCCGATGATTTATGTACAAGGTAGAGATCCGGCGACATCTCCGGATTAGGCCGGAACTGAAGCCCCTGAAAGGTGTAATAATCGCCGTTCATATTCATCTGTCCGGAGCCCTTAAGCATGATCTTTTCCCAGAGAGCAGGAAAATAGGAAAAGAATCCGGTCTGCTCCTTTTCGGGAAACATAAATCCCCACTCATCTCTTGGCACAGAACTGTACAGCCAGAATCCGTCGGCATTGAGAATCATCGACTCGTTGTCATCACTGACCCGAAAGTGGCTCATCAGCTGAATCAGCTCCTGTGCCAGATAGTTGAGAACAAGCACCGCCTCAACCTCTCCGTCGGGCCCTGCCACGGGAGTACTCAGGCGGATCATCGGCTTAAAAGGCAGTTCAACCTGCTGATGTTCAATATTCAGATCCAGGGGAGAAATATAGAGTTCCCCCGGGTCCAGCGTCAGGGCATTATCAAAGTAGTAGCGGTGCATTTTATTCTGCAGTTCCTCCCGGGGAACCAGACGGGCACCATCTTTGAAACTGTAATTTACCCGGATAATCTCCTGTCCCGCCAGGTCAATCAGCCGGATCTGGTCATAGACGCCGCGAATTAATGCAAAACTGACAAAATCGTTTGCAGTATAGGACTCATCCATCTGTCCGGAAAGATAGTGGACAATGGTACTGCTGTGGGCGAAGTATTCCGCATCTCCCATTACCGCATCGAAGGTGGTGCGAAATTCGGATGCCACCGTGGAAATACGCAGCTGGTCTTCCTGTAAAAGGATTGATTCCCTGGCCTGCCTGCGCTGAGATAGAAGCAGCATGAAAAGGGGGATAACCAGGGAATAAAAGAGCAGCAGATAGAGAATCCCCCGGGTACAGCAACTCTTCAAAAGCTGAATACGGTTTTGCTGACTGCTGATGTTATTACCCTTCATACCGTTCATGCTCTTAGAGGGGATACTCCTTGCGAATCATCTCCACAATCTCATATACCGCAGGGCATACAGGCAGATTACTCCTGGCAAGCACCAGATGCCCCCGCATATTCTTCACATTGGTATGGGGATACTCCTGACAGGCCTTGGGCCGCACCTCATATATGGAGCAGTAATTGTCCGCCCCCAGAAAAGGACAGGGAGTCTTCTTCAGAACCCAGTCTTCATCCTCATCCAGGTCGAGATACTGAATCCGAAAGGTTTTGGGATGCATGTTCAGGTGTTTTGCAATGCGGTCAATATCCCGCTGCATAAAGCGGGGACTTATGGTTTTACAGCAGTTGGCGCAGTCCAGACAGTCCATCTCGGCGAAGACCTCGTCGTGGAGCCGCCGGAACATCTCATCCAGCTTCTTCGGGTTCTTCTCCCGCAGGCGGCGGAGATACTTTGTCTGGTCTTTTTCGTTTTTACGGGCCCGCTCTTCCAGGCTTTTCAATAGGGATTCCATATTATTCACATGCTAATTGTATGGCCTCATCAGGACCGGTTCAAGCATGTGGCGGAATTTGGTGCAAAAATCACCTGAAATTTGCGATTCGACAGGCTATTGCTTACAATTTTGGGTAGATACAAGGAGCAGCCTATGATACGGAACATGTCTCTGGGAGCTAAATTATCTCTTATAGGAGCATTAATTATTCTAATACCACTGGCGGGAGTCAGCCTGCTGGCAATATTTGAAGCTGCCTCTGCGGTGGAAGACCAGATAGACAGCCAGATTCTCTCCCGTACGCGGGATATTACAGTGGGTCTTGAAAACACTTTTGACACAGAGATGCGGCTTGTTGGCGCTCTATCTTCCCAAAGTTCCATAATCGAAAGCCTGAAAAACAGTCAGGAAACGGAAGATGGAATACCCATACTGGAAAAGACCAGACAGGATTTAGTTCGGATGTTGGATAATCCCGGGTTTGAAGACAAATATCAGGCTATTGTGGTGGCCAATATGCAAGGAGAAATAACAGCATCCTCAGAACCCTCTTTTAATGGAGTCATAATCAAAGAGCGGGACTATTTTCAGAATGCCTCGAAGGGCAAAACAGTCATAAGTGAACCCGTACTGAATAAAGTTACCAATGATCCTTTTGTTGCCGTAGCTTCTCCGGTCTACTCAGAATCAAAGCAGATTGTTGGTGTTGTTGCCAGTCTGGTCAGTATTGGGCATCTCTCACAGCTGGTGGCGGAAAGTACCATCGGAGAAAGCGGATATGCCTATATTCTCGACAGAAACGGAATATTCATTGCACATCCCGATCCGGCAACCATAATGAAATCCGATGTTAACAAACTTGAAGGAATGGAGATCTACGCATCGAAACTGAAAACCGATAAGAGCGGTATCGAACGATACACCTATCTAGGTGTTGATAAAACCTCCGGATTCTACCACATGGGAATGACTGGATGGACAATCAATTTAACTATTCCAGACGAAGAGTATCTGTCTCCCGTATACCGGCTTGGTTTTATTATAGGGATTATAAGTTTCAGCGCGCTTATCTTGGCTATAGTCATCTATATCCTCTTCTCCCGTACCATTACGAAACCGATTATTCGGGTACAGCAGCTTACTCAGGCAATAAGCCAGGGCGATCTTACTATTGAGGTGGATATCAAGCGGGGAGATGAGATAGGCAAGCTCGCCAACAGCCTGTCGGATATGATCGGGCATCTTAACGAAATTGTTGCGGATGTAAAAACCGCCGCAGGCTATGTTTCCACCGGCAGCCGGGAGCTTTCCAATTCCGCCCAGCAGCTTTCTGAAGGAGCAACGGAGCAGGCTTCAGCTGCAGAAGAGGTCTCATCCTCCATGGAGGAGATGGATTCAAGCATAAAACAGAACTCCGACAATGCAGTCAGCACCGACGCTATTGCCCAGCAGGCGGCCAGAGAGGCCAATGAAAGCGGTGAAGCGGTTCAGAAAACCGTCGAAGCCATGCGTCAGATAAGCGAGAAAATCAATATCATCGAGGAGATTTCGCGCCAGACCAATATGCTTGCCCTTAATGCGGCAATAGAAGCTGCCCGGGCAGGTGAAGCGGGCAAGGGCTTTGCTGTGGTGGCCTCGGAAGTGCGCAAGCTGGCAGAACGAAGCCAGGTGGCGGCGGCGGATATCACCGAACTCTCATCAAGTTCAGTCGAAATCGCCGAAACCGCCGGGGTACGAATCGAGACCCTGGTGAAGAATATTCAGCAGACTGCAGACCTTGTTCAGGAGATTAATGCATCAAGCCGGGAACAGGCCCTGGGCGCAGGTCAGATAAATACAGCCATTATGCAGCTTGACCAGGTAATCCAGCATAACGCCTCCTCTTCAGAGGAGCTGGCTGCCACCGCCGAAGAGCTTTCCAGCCAGTCGGACCATCTTCAGGACACCATGGGATTCTTCAAGATCAACAATGACAGCGGTGCAGGCTATTCATCCCCCGCACCGGCACCCAAAAGACTGCCGGCGGCTCCTGTGCAGCGGGTGGTTAAAAGCCAGCCGTCACGAAAAGAGGAAGAAATTGTGGGAGTCTCCCTGCTTGAGGAAGACTCCGCAATGGATGATGAAGACGAAAATTTTGAAGAGTTTTAGCCTTTAGTAACTTTGAAAGACCTTAAAAGTCCTTAAGAGACCTCAGCCTTCGGCGGGGGTCTCTATGGGATATTTTTCCTTCAGAGTTTCGATATAGTCGGCAGCAGCGGACTGTTCCTTGTCCTGCTTGAGAAAGCCGAGAATTGCCTCCCGTGCCTCCTGGTAACTGAGGGCACCCGGTTCTGATTTATCTGTCACCTTGATAATATGATAACCGAACTGGGTTTCTACTACATCGCTGACATCACCGATTTCCATGGCAAAGGCAGCATCCTCGAAGGGCTTAACCATCTCTCCCCGGCCGAAACTGCCCAGATCCCCGCCGCTTGGTCCGGAGGGTCCTTCGGAAAACTCCTTTGCCAGGGCGGCAAAATCTTCACCCGCATCGGCCTTTGCCTTTACCGCTTCAATTTTTGTCATAGCCTGGGCCTTTACAGCCGCATCGGCATCGGGTGCTACCTGAATAAGAATATGAGAAGCGCTTACCTTCTCAGGGGTACCAAAGTAATCGGGGTTTTCCTCGTAATAGGACTGGATCTCCTCTTCGGACACAGCAATGGATGAACTTACAGTCTCCTCCAGAAATTTCTGTATACGCAGAATCCCTGCCATCTCTTCTTTAAAGAGTTCTGCAGTATAACCACGCTGTTTCAGGGCTTGTGCAAAAGCTTCTTCTGTGGGGAACTGGCTGACGATGGACTGATATTCCTGCTCCAGTTTATCTTTATCAACCTCAATACCAAGACTGTCCGCCTCGGCAAACATAACCAGCCGCTCTACCATCTGATTCAGAATAGCGGTACGAAGTTGAGCCTTCTCATCGTCGCTGACCTGTCTTCCCTGTGCAGCATATTGAACAAGAGTCTTGTTCAGCTCCGCATCAAGCTCTTCATTGGAGATACTGAGTTTTGATGATTTTTTGTCGGAACAGCCGCCCAGCACAAAAAGCATCATAAGCACCGCTGCAGAAGCGGTGAGAAATTGTCTAAAGTTCTTCATAACCTGTCCTTGAAATGCATGCTTATGCCCTGTTTGCAGGCATAGACCTCTACTGTAACAGGTAAACACCGCTTCGGCTACGTAAAAATACGGGCCATCCCGGAGCTGACTCACAAACAACAGGAGGAACACAGAGGAAGGAGTTGGAAGCAAGGAGTGAGAATAAAGAAGGAAGCAGCAGGGGCAGACACGCCGGGAAAATCCGAGTACAAATAGAACCTGCCCATGAATATCATCTCGGTTAACTCAATCAGTAAAAGCCTCGGAGACCGGAAGCTCTTTTCGGATCTCTCTTTCGGAATAGATTCCGGCGAAAAGACCGCCCTTATCGGTATAAACGGCAGCGGCAAAACCACCCTGCTCCGTATTCTTGCAGGAGCTTTGCCTCCCGGTTCGGGAGAGGTAATCTTCAACAGTTCCGCAAGAATAGCCTATCAGCCCCAGGTCCCCCATTTTGATCCGGAAGAGACAATCGCGGATCACATTTTCCGGCAGAAAAACCCCCAGCTGCTGGTTGTCCGTGAATATGAGGAAGCCTCGGCGGCCTTCAGCCACCAGCATAACAGCGAGGCTGAGGCCCGCTTTGCAGCGGCAACGGAAGCCATGGAGAGGGAAAACGCCTGGGAGATTGAACAGCGGATACGATCGGTGCTGCAGGAGTTAGGCATTAGCGATCTCGAACTGCCCATGGGAACCCTTTCGGGGGGAATGATCAAGAAAGTATCCCTTGCTCAGGCACTGGCCGGACAGAATGATCTGCTGATTCTGGACGAGCCAACCAACCATCTGGATATAGATACAATTCTCTGGCTGCAGGATTATCTGGAGAAGACCGACTCATCCCTGCTGCTGGTTACCCATGACCGCTATTTTCTCGATACCGTTGCCACCCGGATCTATGAGCTGGATGATGAGACCCTGTACCGTTACGACGGCAACTACTCCTTCTACATGGAAAAAAGGGAAGAACGTCTTGCCGCCAGGGAGCGGCAGAAAGAGCGGATAAACTCCATTCTCCGTGGTGAGCTGGAATGGCTCAAACGTGGGCCCAAAGCCCGCACAGGCAAGGATAAAAAGCGCACCGAGCGGATCATTAACATGATGGACCGGGAAGAGGCGGAAGAGGTCTCCTTACGGGAATTCAGCGTAAACCACCGCCGGCTGGGTAAAAAAGTTCTGGAACTGAAGAATCTTACGGTATCCTTCGACGGGCGCCGCATAATTGCCCCTTTTACCTACTCATTCAAACGGGGAGAGCGTATCGGCCTTGTGGGACCCAACGGCAGCGGCAAGACAACCCTGCTGAGAATGATCACCGGTGACCTGGAACCCGACAGCGGCAGAGCGGACAGCGGGATCAATACCCGGTTCGGCTATTTCGACCAGCTCTCTGCAGGCATGGATGAGAAACTAACGGTTATGGCCTTTCTCAAGGAGTATGCCGACATAATCCGCAAGGAAGACGGACAGCCAATGGAGATCAGCCGGCTTCTTGAGGACTTCAATTTTCCCCGGGGCAAGTGGTACACCACCATAAAGAAGCTCTCCGGAGGTGAGCGGCGTCGGCTTCAGCTTATCAAAGTGCTTCTCCCGGATCCCAACTTCCTTATCTTCGATGAGCCCACCAACGATCTTGATATCCAGACCCTCTCCCTGCTGGAGGATTTTCTCTCCCGTTTCGAAGGCTGTATCCTCACCGTCAGCCATGACAGATACTTCCTCGACCGTACGGTGGATTTTCTGCTTATCCTGGACAACAGCGGCAATATCAATGCCTTTGCCGGCAGCTATTCCGATTACCTTGCCTATCTTCGCCAGGAAAAACGGCGGGAGCTTATGGAGGGGAAGAACTCTTCTGCCAGGGGGCGTAAACAGGAACCACGTCCGGTGAAGAGGGAAGAAAAAAAACGGCTCAGTTTCAAGGAACAGCGGGAGTTTGAATCCCTGCTGCCGGAGATTGAATTGCTGGAAGAAAAAAAAGCGGAACTGGAACTGGCCTTTGCAGACCCTGCCACAGCCCCGGAACAGCAGGGGATTCTGAAACAGGAATATGATTCAATAAACCGTCAGATAGACGAAAAAACCCTACGCTGGGAGACCCTGGCGGAACTGGCGGACTGATTTCTCAGAGCTTATTTTACCCTTAAGAATCCGCTGTTTCTGTAAGAGAACGCAGCGCACGGGAGATATCCTGCAGCGACCCGGGCTGAAAAAGCCGGGAGTCTTTCGGCCAATCACCACTGTACAGTACAAGCCGGGGAATCTCCCTGTTCGAGAAAGGAAACTGATCTTCCGGATTTTTCATACCGGGTTCAGGAGTGGATGTCTCTGCGAAAATAATACAGTCAACCCGGGGAACGTCTTCACTGCTGAAATATCCGTCAAGTTCTTCCGGAGAGCTGAAACATTCAACATGATATTTCTCACGGGTCAGGTATGCTCCGAGAACAAGACGGCTGTCGCGGTTGCGGTCAAGAAGAACAATATGATCAATTCCATCAGCCTTGGGCACCTTCTCTCCCGTATCTGAACCCCAGGGAACGGTGATATTACCCAGAGAAGGAAGATAGAGATGAAAGCATGCGCCTTTTAGCTTTCCTGTATCTCCCTGCAGGTCTCCCACACAGATGTTTTCGGCATACAGAACACCTCTGTGTTTTATGACAATAGATAGAGCCGATGCCAGCCCGAGACCGGTCCCGGTCTGCTTGGTGGTAAAATAGGGATCAAATATTCTGGAAAGATTTTCTGAACTTATTCCCGGGCCCTGATCAGCAAAAACAGTATGGACATAGCGGCCCGGTGCAAGATCAAGGGCGCTTCCGGCTTCTATGAGCACATTTTCCGCACTGACTGAAATGCTGCCGCTCCCCATCTGAGCCTGTACCGCGTTGACAATCAGGTTGTTGATCACCTGTGCAATCTGTCCCGGATCGGCAAACACATCCCAGAGATCCTCTTTTGCATCCAGGGTAGAGGTAATATCCGTTCCCCGGATAAAGAGAGCCAGGGAGTCCTTAATGAGCCGGGGCAGAAAAATCTTTTCAGACTCCGGATTATTCCGGGATGCAAATCCCTGCAGCTGTCTGGTAAGGGCTGCTGCCTGTTCGAGACCTTCGGCCATGGTATCGAGATGCTCCGCCACAGCGGGGTCATTGTTTTCCAGACGCGAAAGGGTAAGATTTCCGTGAATACCCGTAAGCAGGTTATTGAAATCATGGGCTACACCGCCGGCAAGCAGTTCCAGCGATTCAAGTCTGGAGGCTTTTGCCGCCTGTTCTTCCGCCTTTCTCCGTTCGGTTACATCCCAGATCAGAATAATTCTTCCGGGAGCAGGAAGACGGCGGTCCTTGAGGGGAGAAATATGCAGCCGGCAGATGCGGGTATCTTCGCCGACATAAATTTCAGTCTCACTCTTTGCTTCATAAACTGAACCGAAACGATCGATGAGGCCTCTGTTTTTTACCAGTGTATCCCGCAGTATACGGCCTTTCATATCTTCCGGGCTGCGCCTGAAAAGGGCTGCTGCCGCCTGGTTGATTTCAACAATCCGGGTTTCATGATCCAGAACAATCATGCCTTCGTTCAGGTTTTTCAGCAGTGAATCATAGGTGAGATAGACATAATCATCTATTCGGTAGTTGAGAATAACAAAGGCGAGGAGCACACTGGAAACAGCAAATGTAATGGGAGTTATATCATAAAATTTCAGAATCCCTTCAGATAGAAAGATATGGGCAATATTCCCCAGGAGAGGGACAATACTTGCTGTAATCAGGGCAGTTATGCTTCCGCATACTTTTTCATCCTCCGACATGGCATTCTTCAACAGAAGAAAGGCGCCGAGGAGAGTCATAATATAGGAATAGAAAAAGTGGACCCAGAAAACCGGACCCAGAGTATGCCGATGAAGAAGAATTTCTCCGGTATAAAAGAGCTCGTAGCCGGGAAAAACCAGATGGGTGAAATGGGGAACAAGAATACAGAAAAGCACTCCTGCGGGAGGCAGATAGAAAAGATACAGGATTCTCATTTCCCGGCCAGAAGGCTTCGTCCGCACAAAGCTCCAGGCGAAGAGAAAAAATGAGACCGGAATGGTAACGGCACCAATGTACTTGAGGTTGCTGAACAGAACCACCAGATTAAGGTCGTGAGAGGAGGTTTCCAGCAGATAAAAACCGCTGTATAAAAGCACGCCGAAGATAAGATAGGCAACGGGCTGATGAAATCTTCTTTTGGTACGCAGGGCAACCAGAAAAAGGGTTACCACCGTGGAGAGGCTTGAGAGAATAAGAGGAAGTTGGAGGATGTTAATGTGTAAATCCATTTCTCCCGTCCCGGCAGGGTTTGCCTTTCTTCACAACCCTGACTATCTTTTCATTGAATAACCGGGGGAAGGTTATCACGAGAGGATGAGTATGGGCAACGAAAAAGGCTGTTGGGACAACGACAAAGATTGTGACCATGGGCCGCAGAAAGACAAACCTTTTTTTGAAAAACACCGATTTTCATTCGGTTACTTCCTGGCTGTAACCATCGGATTGATGGTGATAAATGCATTTCTGTCGCAGAACCCGCTGACGCAGAAAACCATTCCGTACAGCGAATTTAAGGCGAAAATCAATTCCGGCGAGATCGTCAGTGTCGAAATGGGGGAAGACATCTACATCGGAAAGCCCCAGGCCGCTGCCGACAGCAGTACGGGAAGCTTTGTATACCGTACAGTCCCGGTAGCGGATCCGGATCTGGTGCCGCTGCTGGAAGAAAAGGGCTTAAGCTTTTATGCAGTACCCAAAAAGGACCCCACCCTGCTTAATGTGCTTCTGGGCTGGCTGCTCCCAATGGGCGTACTGATTCTTGTATGGCGGTTTATGTTCAAGCGCATGGGGGATATGGGGGGCAATGTCATGTCCTTCGGAAAAAACAAATCAATCATAGTGGCAGAGGGCTCAACTGACGTCACCTTCGATGATGTAGCCGGTGCGGATGAAGCCAAGGAAGAGCTGGTTGAAGTAGTTGATTTTCTTACAGCACCTGACAAATACCTGGAGATAGGCGGAAAGATCCCCAAGGGCGTACTCCTGGTTGGCCCTCCGGGTACCGGTAAAACGCTGCTGGCCAGGGCTGTTGCCGGTAATGCCCAGGTACCCTTTTTCAGAATGAGCGGCGCTGATTTTGTTGAAATGTTCGTTGGTGTCGGAGCAGCCAGGGTGCGGGACCTGTTTAAACAGGCACGGGAAAAAGCTCCGTGTATAATTTTCATCGACGAACTTGATGCCATTGGAAAATCGCGGGTCAATTCCATCGGCGGTAATGATGAGCGGGAAACAACCCTGAACCAGCTTCTTGTAGAGATGGACGGATTTGATGCAAAATCCGGCGTAATAATTCTGGCAGCAACCAACCGTCCGGAGATCCTGGATCCTGCCCTGCTGCGACCCGGGCGCTTTGACCGCCAGGTTCTGGTTGACCGCCCCGATGTAAGCGGCCGGGCGGCCATTCTGAAAATTCACAGCCAGAACGTTAAGCTTGATACAGATATCGATCTGGATGAAATTGCAAAGCTCACCCCCGGATTTGTAGGTGCCGATCTTGCCAATATCGTCAATGAAGCTGCCCTGCTGGCGGTTCGTAAGGGACGAAAAAGCATCAATACCGGCGACTTCAAGGAAGCCATAGAAAAAACCGTTGCCGGCCTTGAGAAGAAGAGCAAGCTGATCAATCCCCGGGAGCGGGAGACTGTAGCCTACCACGAAACCGGTCATGCCCTGGTTGCCGCCATGACAGAGGGGTCAGACCCGGTGAGCAAGATCTCCATTGTTCCCAGAGGCTTCGGTGCCCTGGGTTATACCCTGCAGACCCCGACGGAAGACCGCTACCTGCTTACCCATAAAGAGCTTTTAGGTAAAATTGATGTACTTTTAGGCGGCCGGGCAGCGGAAGAAATTGTGTTTGAGGTGGTGTCCACCGGAGCTTCCAATGACCTTACCCGGGCAACAGACATTGCCCGCAGCATGATCACCGAGTATGGCATGAGCGAACGCTTCCGCAATGTGGCCCTTTCAAAGAGGTCGGCCCCGATGCTCGGCGGACAGGAAGGCTATATGCAGCGGGAGTACGCCGAATCAACCCAGACCTACATAGACGAAGAAATTTCCCGCATTGTAAACCAGCGCTACGACGAGGTTAAGAAACTGCTGGAAGACAACAGGGAACTGCTGGAAAAAGTAACGTCCCGGCTCAGGGAAAAAGAGGTGCTTGAGCGGGACGAGTTCTTTGAACTTATAGGCAAATAGTTAAATAGGTCGGCAGATAAACTCCGCCTTAATCAATCTTCAGGCCGGCATCATGTACTGGCCTCAAGCTCAAACGAGGGGCAGCTCTTTCAGTGTTATAAGGGGCTGCTCTTCGACGTTACGGGGAAAATACTCTCCGCAGCAGGTATCAAAACGATAATCCTCCGCCCAGGCAGCATAATTTTCCCGCACATCCTTCAGAGCCTGCACCAGCAGATCGAGCTCAGCTTCGGTCATGGTGGGATGCAGGGAAACCCGGACCCAGCCCGGTTTGTTGGTAAGGTCTCCACTGTCAATCTGACTGGTAATGGAGGATGAGTCCTCCCGGCTTACCTGAAGCAGATAGTGGCCGTAGGTTCCGGCACAGGAACAGCCGCCACGGGTCTGGAGGCCGTAGCGGTCGTTCAGAAAACGGACAATCAGGTTATGGTGGATATTATCCATGTAGAATGAAATTACTCCAATCCTCGGATCATCACAGTCTGCCAGAATATGGAGACCGTCAATTTCACGGAGCTCCTTCATGGCGCGGCTGATCAACTCTGTTTCCCGGGCTTTTATCTTGTCCGTACCCATCTTTTCCTTCAGCCGCACTGCAAGAGCAGCCCGCATAACCTGAAGGAATCCCGGAGTTCCCCCGTCTTCTCTGGCCTCAATATCGGTGACATAGCTCCGTTCCCCCCAGCGGTTGGTCCAGGAAACGGTTCCTCCGCCGGGATTATCCGGAACGGTATTGGTGTACATACTGGAGTTGAACACCATTACGCCGGAACTTCCGGGGCCTCCGAGGAATTTATGGGGAGAAAAGAAAACCGCATCCAGATATCCATCGGGATCATCGGATGGATGCATATCGATATCCACATAGGGAGCGGACGCGGCAAAATCTACAAAGGCATACCCGCCGTTACGGTGCATAATCCGGGCAAGCTCCCGGTAGGGAGGAAAGAGCCCGGTTACGTTGGAACTGGCGGAAAACGAACCGATTTTCAGGGGCCGGTCCTTATAACGCTCAAGCTCCTTCTCCAGTGCCGCGGGGTTTACCTTAAGCTCTTCATCCGGAGGAAGCACCACCACTTCCGCCTCGGTCTCCAGCCAGCTGATGTGGTTTGAGTGATGCTCCATGTGGGTTACAAACACTACGGGACACTCTTCATCGCAGGCAGCAGGCTCCCGGTGTTCAGGAAGCCCCGAAGAGAGATCCCGGGAACGCTCGGGGAGCCTTATACCGAGAATACGCTGAAGCTTGTTTATAACTCCGGTCATACCGCTGCCGGCGGTAATTATCACATCTTTCGGTCCGGCGTTTACATGTTTTTTAAGAATCTGATGTGCCTCATGATAGGCGGCAGTCATGGCTCGGCCGGTGGTTGAGGACTCGGAGTGGGTATTCCCCACAAGGGGCCCGATAATCCCGGTCATGGCATCCTCAATAGGACCGTAGAGCCTGCCGGAGGCAATCCAGTCGGCATACACAAGCGGCTTGGTTCCATAGGGTGTGGGGATCTTCGCATCAATGCCGGTAATACCTTTTCTAAAGGGTGCAAAATACTCTTCAAGCTGACTCATGTTCTTCTCCAAAGGACCGCAGGGTCTTAATTTCTTCCGTCCATCTGTCGGGATCGGTTGTTTCAAGAATAAGGGGAATATTGTCGGTACGGGGGTCCTGCATAAGTGCCCGGAATCCTTCCCAGCCTATGTTGCCCTCCCCGAGGGGCGCATGCCGGTCCACCCTGCTGGAAAACTCCGATTTGGCATCGTTAATATGCATGGCTTTCAGATACTCTTTGCCGATTACAGAATCAAAATCCTGCATAAGAGTGTTCCAGGACTCCTCTGTCCGCAGGTCATAACCGGCGGCAAAGGCATGACAGGTGTCGATGCAGACTCCAACCCTCTTTTTATTCTCTGTAAGCTCAATAAGCCGGGCCAGATGCTCAAAACGGTAGCCAACATTACTGCCCTGACCGGCGGTATTCTCAATTACCAGCACGGTCTTCTGTGTACGGGAAATTGCCTCATTCATGGCTTCTGCAATCAGCTTGAGACAGTCATCCTCGGAAATAAGCTTGAGATGGCTGCCGGGGTGAAAATTGAGAAGGGAAAGGCCAAGCTGTTCCGCCCGGATAATTTCATCGAGGAAGGAGTCATAACTCTTTTTCCTTTTATCTGGATCCGGGTTCCCGAGATTTATCAGATAGGAATCATGGGGAAGAACATACTCCGGAGCAATGCCCGATGCGTTCAGGTTTGCTTTAAAGAGTGCAATCTCTTCGTCCCCGAGAGGACGGGCCTGCCACTGACGCTGATTTTTGGTAAAAAGGGCAAAGGCATTGGCCCCTATGGCTTTCGCGTTCTCCGGTGCATTCTGAACGCCCCCGGCGGCACTCACATGGGCACCTATATATTTCATTTTCCTTTGTTCTCCATATCCAAAGAGCTGTAGAACAGAAGCGCAAATTGTTCCACGTTCAACAATATAGAGAAAATATCTTGAGTTTTCAACAGACCTGAGAATAATTAGTCACTTTACTATAGAAAGGTTTTATCAGAAAGAACCCCCGGCAACGGGGGTTCTTAATAGAAATCTCCGGGAGAATCAGCCCTTTACAGAACCGGCCATAAGCCCGCGGACAAAGAAGCGCTGAAGAGAGAAGAATACCGCCAGCGGCAGAATCATACTCAGGAAAGCGCCGGAGGTAAGCAGATGCCAGTCCTGCCCCTTCTCGCCCACCATAGCGGCAAGAGCACTGGTAACAACCCGGTTGGTATCTCCCAGGAAAATAAGGGCCACCAGATAGTCGTTCCAGACCCAGAGAAACTGGAAAATGGCGAAACTTGCCAGTGCCGGTACCGACAGGGGCAGAATCAGCCGGACGAATGTGGTAAAGGGAGATGCACCGTCGAGAAAGGCGGATTCCAGAATATCCCGGGGCAGCTGACTTATGTAATTGAAAAGCAGGTATATTGCCAGGGGAAGGCCGAAGCCGGTATGGGCAAGCCACATGGCCATATAGGTTCCGTTGAGCCCAAGGCCGGTAAAATCACGCAAGACCGGAATAAGTGCTATCTGCAGGGGAACCACAAGCAGGGCCACCACCAGGGAGAAGCTCAGCTTGCGTCCGGGAAACTCCATCCAGGCAAAGGCATAGGCCGCAAAAGCTGCGATCAGAATTGGAATAAGGGTTGCCGGAATGGAAACCGCCAGACTGTTCAATACCGCATCAGAGAAATTATTGCCCTGCCGGGTTATCTCTGCTCCGGAAGCATCCTTAAAAGTGATTGTCCCGCCGGAGAGAACATTTTTATAGTTGTCCAGGGTGGTATTGGCCCCGAAACCGACCCACTTCTTTTCAAAAACCTCTACCTTTCGGGTCCGCTTGTTGCCGTACCACTGGAGCATGCGGTTGTCCCCTACCTCGATACCCTGCCGCCAGTCGGCAAACTCGCCGCTTACCCCTTCCAGCTCAAAGGCTCCATCAAGGTTTACAGTATCGGGAACAATAAACTCATCAGTTTTTTCCCAGGCTTTGTGGGGCAGGATTGTCCACCAGCCGGAAGAGAAAATATCCCGGGAATCCCTGAAGGAGGTAACAAACACTCCGAAAGCGGGCAGAACCCACAGAATGGCAATCACCGCCAGAACAAGGGTGCTTACAACTGCTGAAGAACTGCGGCTTCCGCCGCTGGCTATGTTTTTTTTCATCGGAAAGCCCTCCGCTGTTTAAACTGCCTGAGGTTGTAGATCAGCACCGGAACCACCGCCACCAGGAGTACAATGGCAATGGCGGACGCCCGGCCGGTGCTGCCGTAGGTAAACTGTTCCAGGTAAAACTCATTGGCAATTACATTGGTACCGTAATTACCTCCGGTCATAACCCGCACAATATCGAAGAGCTTCAGGGAAAATATGATTATGGTTGTAGTCACCGTGAGAATTGATCCGGCGATTGAGGGAATAATAATCCTGAAGAATATCTGAATCTCATTGGCTCCGTCAATACGGGAAGCCTCGATAAGGGAAGAGGGAATACCCTTTATGGCGGCGGAGAGAATAACCATGGCATACCCGGTCTGCAGCCAGACCATAATGACAATCAGGAAAAAGTTATTCCATCCGGGAATAAGCAGCCATGCCTGGGGCTTACCGCCGAAGGCGGTTACCACAGCATTTAACAGGCCTATTTCCGCGACATTGGTTCCTTCTCCTTTGTAGGCATACATAAACTTCCAGATAACACCGGCGCCGACAAAAGAAATTGCCATGGGCATGAAGATCAGTGCCTTGAAAAGATTCTCATAGGGGCTTCGGTCTGCAAGCACCGCGATAATAAGCCCCAGGGCAACGGTGCCACCGGTACCGAATACCAGCCACAGGAGATTGTTGGTAAATGCCTCAAGCATGATGGGATCGGTAAAAGCAAATATATAGTTATCAAGAAACACAAAACTCGTACTTGTTTCATCATAAAAACTCAAAACAAGGCTGCGGATGGTGGGGGTTATAAGAAACCAGGCCAGAAGCAGCAGAGCCGGCCCGGCAAACACCAGGGGGAGAACCACGGAACGGGCCCGGGGGGGCAGCAGCTGGGCAGCAGCATTCAATACGGTATAGAGCAGTGCCACCGACCCCACTCCCCAGAATATGGCAACAATAGTTATCAGCAGCTTTGAAGAACGGAAGCTGCGGAGAAACTGAAAGCCGCCCCAGAGAACCAGAACGGTAATAATAAACAGCAGAAGGAGCTTCAGCGGAGCATAGGCATCTTCCCGGGTAAGAGCGGCTGTTCCTTTCGGCATAAACTTCTCCTTTTTCGAATAATCTCAAACAATGTCTAACGATCTCTGAAAATAAAATTAATAGAACAGATATCTGTTGCAGCAAAAAGCGGAGCCGGCGGACTTTCCCGCCGACCCCGTTTAATTAACTCTTTTTCAGAGCCGGCTTATTTGGGCCAGGAGGCGTCTATAGCCTTCACAGCCTCATCCAGACTCTTGGCACCGGAAACATAGGCGGTCATCTCTTTCCAGAAAGATCCTGCACCTACAGCACCGGGCATAAGGTCGGAGCCGTCAAACCGCACGGAGGTGGCATTCTGAATAACCTCTGCAACCTTGCGTTCAACAGGATTGGCATACCAGCTGAGCTGTGAGTCCTTGTGGGGAGATATTGCTCCGCCCATGCGCACCCAGCCCTCTACAGAAGCACCGGTGGCAAAATACTGCATCAGTGCCCGGACTTCCGGCCGGTCGTTGAACATGGCATAGATATCTCCGGCGACAAGCACCGGCCGTCCGTACTGGGAATCGACACTGGGAAGATAGAAGAAATCATAATCAACCCCGGCTTCCAGGTTTTCCGGGAAGAAGGAGGTAATAAAGTTACCCTGCTTGTGAAGCCATGCCTTGGGAGGGGCTTCGAACATTACCTTGGGAGCATCGCCGAAGGAGGTTGTTGCAATTGCCTTGCGTCCGCCGTAAACATTGCCGTCGGGGAACCAGATATCCGCCATGGTCTGAATGGCTTTACGTACCTCGGGAGAATCAAACTTCAGCTCACCCTTTACCCATTTATCATAATTATCCAGGGAGGTAGTGCGGAGCATCATCTCTTCAATCCAATCGGTGGCGGCCCATCCGGTTGCAGCGCCTGACTCAATCCCTACCGCCCAGGGAGTATCGCCGTCACTCTTGATTGTATTCATTAAAGCGATCAGATCATCCCAGGTTTCGGGAACCGAGTAGCCCGCTTCATCGAAGGCTTTTTTCGGATACCATACCAGGGATTTGCCGTTAACCCGGCCCCAGACTCCGGCCATGATCGATCCGGATGGACCTTTCATGGTGGCCATGTCGAGCCAGCTCTGTATGTAGTTTGATTTTACCTGACCCATATCGAGAACGGTGTTAAGATCGATAACCTTACCGCCTTTAACAAAGGTTTCCAGCAGACCCGGCTGGGGAAAATCCACGATGTCCGGGGGATTTCCGCCGTTAATGCGGATAGCAATGGAAGCCTCAAACTCTTTTGAACCTTCATACTCAACCTTGATCCCGGTTTTCTCGATGAAGGATTTCATTGATTCGTTGAATTTTACCGCGTCGTTATCGGTAAAGGGTCCGGCCATGCGGACGGTTGTACCTTTAAACTTACCGGCAAACGCATCGGCCAGGTAGTCACCGCTCAACTCAGCGGCGGAAGCCTCCTTCTCCGGAGCAGGAGCGGCCTCTTCGGCCTTTTTCTGGCACCCGCCCAGTACAAGAAGAACCATCAGCAGTAGAAAAAAAATCTTCTTCATTGTCACTTCTCCTTAAAAAAAATTACAAAGATATTTATCCGCCCCGAAGGACGGTAAAGACCATCGGCAAAGGCGGAAACATACAACCGATAAACAGGAGTAGTGACAAAGCTGGAAAAGCATGATTTACCGGCGATTTCGATAACCGCCTCTATATTAAGTGTCAGGCCCTCAGAGCCTGAAGTCAAGGAACACGGCTTGCATCCGGTTAAGTAGTACCCCGGTGCACCAGAGAAACATCGAGACTAATATTACCCACCGCCCTGTGGGGGTCGGCAATACGGGCATTCAGGGATTCCGCCGCCAGCCGGCCCGATTCGCTAAGCCCCTGGCTGACAGTGGAGAGCTCCATGTATTCAGCAGATTCAAGATCATCAAAACCGATGATGGCTACATCTTCAGGAATCCGCATACCCCGTTCGCGGGCGGCTTTTATTGCACCATAAGCCTGGAGATCAGACATGGCAAAGAGCGCCCTGGGAGGTACGGGCAGATCAAAAAGCTCCCCCGCAAGTTCCCGGCTGCGCTGGTAGTCAAACTCTCCCAGACGAATATAGCCCGGATCAAGTCCGGTTCCGCCTGAAGCAAGGGCAGACTCGTAACCCCGCTGACGTTCATCATTGGGATGAAGTGAATAGAGGGGCACCTCGGACTGGCCAAGATAGGCGCAGGGAGCGTAACCCCGGCTGACAAAATGGCTGCCCGCCAGTTCTCCCCCTCTGAAATTGTCCGCGGTTATACTGGGAAAAAAGGGGGTATCATACTCTACCGTAACAACCGGAAGCCCGCTCTCCGCAAGCCTCTTTGCGGTAGGTTCTGTAATCCTCAAAGAAATCAGAATCAACCCGTCCACCCGTTTGGTAAACGGAACTGAATTGAGGTACTCCTCAAGCTGATCCGGAGAATCAACGGTATAGACAATCATTTCCGTATGGCTCGAATGGAGAACCTGGGCCGCTCCCTGGAGACGCTGGGTCATGGAGGGCGCGGGAATAAAATAGGAGGAGAAGACCCCGATGCGGCCTACATGACGGTGCCGCTTGGGCCCGGTGTTGCCATGGGGGATATAGCCCAACTGATGGATAACCGCCTGGACCCGCTCAAGGGTTTCGGGGTTAACCTTGGAAGGAGAATTCAGACAGCGAGATACGGTGCTGATGCTTACCTCAGCTGTTTTCGCGACATCATAAATTGTTGACCCCTGCCGGTTAGTCATGGTATCCTCACTAATGAAAGCATGAAAGTACTTTCATGAAAGCTCTTTCAGCTTAACGTGCCAAACAGCAGCTGTCAAGTTTTTTCCGGTCCTTTAACAAACAGGAGGTAAAAAACGGTGAACACAGCATATATCCGCAATCTATGGAACTCCCTCTATCCCGGCGAAACAGAAATCTTCAACACCCTGCTCAGTGAATTTGAAATCAGCCTCGCCGCTATGACAGGGCCGAAACGTCCTCCTTTTGATGAGAAGGGCTCGGTCTACTGTCTCTACCCCGACTGTTTTGACGGCGGGTTTACCGGCGCGGAAGCCAGACTGGACTATATCGCAGACCTGGGAATCCGCACCCTCTGGATACTGCCCGCCCTTGAGTCTCCCGGACGGGATCAGGGCTTTGATATCTCCGACTATACAGAAATCGATTCCCGCTTCGGCGGCAATGAGGTCTTTGCGGGATTCTTGAAAAAAGCCCACAGCCTCAATCTGCAGACCGTTTTCGATGTGGCTATAAACCACTGCTCCGATAAGCACAGCTGGTTTCAGCAGGCCATTGCAGACCCGGAATCCCCCTACCGGGATTACTTTATCTGGAGCAGCACCGGCACGGAATATGCCGACGCACCCATTGTCTTCTCAGGCATGGTGGATTCCAACTGGGAATGGAACGAGCAGGCAGGGGCTTACTACTTTCACCGCTTCTACCCCTTTCAGCCCGACCTGAATTACGCAAACCCCGCAGTAACGGCGGAAATGATACGTACCCTTAAAAACTGGAAAATCGCCGGCGTGGACGGGTTCCGTATGGATGCGGCCCATATGCTCTGGAAGAAAGAGGGGACTGACAGCGAAAATCTTCCCCAGGTGCATATAATCCTTAAGATTTTCAGAGCCTTTCTGGACCTGCTTGGTGAAGGCTCAATGCTCTTAGCCGAAGCAAATCAGCCGGTGGCGGGAATGATGGACTACTTCGGCTCCGGAGATGAGTGCCGGGGAGCCTTTCATTTTGTGCTGATGCCGAAGTTCTGGCAGGCCATGGCAGAGGAGTCCCCCAGACAGCTCCTGACTGCTGAAATTCCCGACCTTCCCGAAAGCTGTGCCTGGTTCACCTATATCCGGCTGCACGATGAAGTCACCCTGGATGTGGTTTCCCCCAATGAGCGTAAAGAACTGGTAGCCTATTGGGCGGACAAACCGGTCAGGCTCTTCAAGGAGGGAGAAGCCTTCTCGGGCAGGCTCTTCGATCTTCTGCAGCAAAATCCCGAACGGGTAATTCTTGCCTATCATCTGCTGTTTGCCTTAAAAGGCACACCAGTACTCTATTACGGCGATGAGATAGCCATGCACGACAATGAGGAATACTTCCACCGAACCTCGGAAGAGACGGGATATCCCGACGCCCGTTTTCTGCACCGGGGGCCCTTTGACAATGCCCGGGCCTTGAGGGCCCGGCAGGATGAGACTACCCCGGAGGGAAAGGTTTACCGGGGAGTGAGAGGCCTGTTCCGGCTGCGTAATGAGGAGGAAGAGCTGTTTACCGCAAATCCGGAACTGTCAGTCCGGGGAAGTCTGCTTATATCGCGGCGCAGTGTTGGGGGTAAGGAGCTGCTGATCTGTGCAAATTTAGCGGGAACGGAGAGTAACTCACCCCTGGGAATGCTGGGGCCTTACGGGAGTGCTGTCAGAGTCAATTGAGGTAAAATGTTCAATCAAGCGTATAATTATTGCTCTGCTTTATTGCTATTTTTTTGAACTATATTTCCAATGATTGAGACTGCAGCAGTAAATAAAACAACACCGCCTATAAAAATCAGAAACAAAACGGTTTGATTAAATGCTATAAATACAAAAAGAGCTAGCAATATGAGAATGGTCATAGAAAACATAATATAAAACGGTACAGGATGTTCTATTCTATTTTTGTAACTCCAATAAAATACCTGACTGTAGAAATAGGTTAATATTGCTGGGATGATAAAGGTCAAAATAGATCATCCTCTTCTTTTGCTATCGTTATTGCATGAACCAAGGCACGTTTAAACTTTTCTGCAATTTCCTGGTTTCTAAAATAAAAACTGATAAAGCTTGTATTTCCGCTATCATGGTAATTTTCAGAAGAAATGTATTCCGTCCAACTCACAGCACGTGAATCAGTTGAATCTACCGTAACTCTAAAGTAGTATTTAGTTGCGCGTACTTCTACACTATTTTCATCTAATTCTAACAAAGAAACTGAGCTAGTCACATTGTGGGAGCCAGATCCATCACGATATATAAGGATAGTACCATCAAATGATAAACGATCATCACCTCTATCCTTTGAAAATTCAGCAATTTTTCTAACCATCCAATCTTTTGTCTCATCCAGACTCTGCCCATAAACAGAAAAGCTTACTAGCAATATAAAAAGCCCCAATACTACCTTTTTCATCTTTCGCTCCAATTAATACTCATCAGAAAATCTAAACGGAGGAACACTCTGCCTGCGTTCCAGGTCGTAAACGGTAAATCCGTTATTTTTATATTTGGCAATCTGTGATTGTTTATATCTTTCCAGATCAGACCGGGATGTGGCATCCGAAATATAACTGTGCTTGAAATTGAAGTATGCAACATGGGTAAGATCTTCAATATTTGCTTCACACCAGTCATGAAACTGGCTGGCCAGATTATTAATCCCTGTGGATGGCTCATAGACCTCTGAAATAACGACTTTTTTACTATCCCAGTCATCCGCATAGACATAATAGAAAGTGTCAGCAAAAACACCCACACCCAAAGCTGTAAACAAAACAAGCAAGAAGAATGATTTTTTCATGTAATTTTCCCTGTTCTACGATATCTGCATAAACATAGCGTAAAAACAGATTTGCGTCAGGAAAAGTTCTGTTTTTAATAAAATATAGGAGGAGCTTTCCCAATTGCGGTGAAAAGTTCGACTAATTTAAAGTACCGCTTAATATTGGTCGGATTATTCTGATGTATCAAATATTTCCCGTGGGAAAGAATATTTCCAGCACTCTCAGCCCACACCTCTGTAATGCTTAAAATGGCTGGTCCGGCCGTCACTTCCGAGAATAATACACACCGCATCAAGCCGAGCCGGGCCTTCGTGTTTTCCGAAGGCCAGATACCGTTCCGCGGTTTTCCGCATCTGGAAAAGCTTTTTCCCCGTTAAGGTCTCCTCCGGCATACCCCGGTCTCCGCCGGTTTTCGTTCTTACCTCGACAAATACCAGGGTTTCTCCGTCCATCGCGAGAATATCAATATCCGAATGTCCCACCCGCTCATTCCGTTTAAGGATTTCATACCCCAATTCCTGAAGGTATTCCGCCGCCAGGGTTTCTCCCCGGATACCCAGCTCGATTTTTTCCCTGCCGCAATAACCTTCTCGGTTATCTTCATCCTGGATGGTCTGCTTCATTCAATACTTCCCGGCCGGTACTGCAGGGCTTCGGCAATGTGGTTTTCCCGAACTTCCGGTTCTTCCGCCAGATCAGCAATGGTACGGGCGAGTTTGATAATCTTCATGTATGACCGGGCGGAGAGCTGAAAGCTTTCCGCCGCCGCCATCAGCATTGCCTCAGGCGCTTTGGCCAGGTGTACGTACTCCCGGATCTGCCGGTTTTTCATCTCCGCATTGGTGTGAATACGGTCGTTCCGGTAGCGCTCCCGCTGGATTCCCCGGGCCCGGGAGACCCGCCGCCGGATCTCTGCCGACGGTTCTTTCTGCACCGAAGAACCGAGGCCGTCGGCAAGCTTTTTGATATTGACCACCGGCACCTCCACATGCAGATCGATGCGGTCCAGGATGGGCCCGGAGAGCTTCTTGCGGTAGCGGTGTATTTCCCTTGGTGAACAGACGCACTCCCGGGTATCGTCGGTAAGATAGCCGCAGGGGCAGGGGTTGGCAGCGGCTATCAGCATAAAACGGGAGGGATAGGTTACGCGCTCCAGGCTGCGGGCAATGGTCAGCTTGCCGTCCTCCATGGGCTGCCTTAGAGCTTCTATGGTTGAACGGGGAAACTCGTTGAACTCATCCAGAAAGAGAATACCCCGGTGAGCAAGGCTTATCTCCCCCGGCTGGGGACGGGAACCGCCTCCCACAAGACCCGCCTGGGAAATAATATGGTGAGGTGAACGGAAGGGTCGGCTGACAATAAGGGAGCCCCCGGGAGGAATCTGTCCGGAGCTGGAGTAGATTTTGGTAACCTCCAGGGATTCTTCCTCGTTCAGTTCGGGAAGAATTCCCGGCAGGGCCCGGGCGAGCATGGTCTTTCCCGAACCGGGCGACCCTGTCATTAGCACATTATGGCCTCCGGCAGCGGCAATCTCCAGGGCCCGCTTGGCCTGCTCCTGCCCCATAACCTCCGCCATGTCAAAATCAGCCGGTCCCGACCCATCTGTTCCCCGGGAAGTATAAACCGCAGCATCAATTGCACCTTCTCCGCAGAAAAACCCGCAGATCTGATTCAGGTCTGTTACGGGATACACCTCAACTCCGGAAACAATGGAGGCCTCATTGGCCGATTCTTCAGGAACAAAGAGGGATTTAAGACCGCATTCCCGGGCGAAAAGGGCTGCTAAAAGTGCCCCCCTGGTATGCCGTAGAGAGCCGTCCAAAGAAAGCTCGCCGAAAAAGAGACTCCCTTCGGGAATATCAAAACCGATGGTTTCCGAAAGTATCCCCAGGGCTATGGGAAAATCATAAAAAGCGCCGTTTTTGGGCAGATCCCCGGGGGCAAGGTTGACGGTTATCCGCCGCATGGGAAAGGAAAAGCCCGAATTAACCAGCGCCGTCCGTACCCGCTCCCGGCTTTCGGCCACAGCTTTATCGGGAAGCCCCACCAGATCGAAAGAAGGAAGACCCCTTTCGGCAATATTAACCTCCACGTCAATCTTCATGGTGTTGAGTCCCGAGAAGGAGACTGAGCTCACTTTAATCAGCATACACTGCCTCCCGGGACAGCAAGATCGGTCAGAACATAACGTCCATCCTGCAGGGCAAGGACCTGCTCTATTGCAAGCACCGTCAACTCGGCGCCGATTACCTGCGGGGATTTCTGCAAAGCCCGGGTCAGTTCATCGGCGGACATGGGCTCCCGGGACAACTGCTTTACTATCTCTTTCTGCAGGCTGTTCAGGCCTACTTTCGCTTTTTTCCTGCCGCCGGCAGAACCGGATTTCCTCCGTTTGTACTCCTTTAAAAGATCCTTGCTTCCGGTAACAACAGAGGCTCCCCGGCTGAGAAGATATGCCGTTCCCAGCGAAACAGCACTGGTCAGGGGGCCCGGTACCGCATAGATTTTTCTGCCCTGTTTTTCCGCAAATCGTGCGCTTATGAGGGCTCCGCTTTTTAGCCCCGCTTCGATAACCAGGAGCAGGGGAGAAAGGCCAGAAATAATTCTGTTCCGCCGGGGATAGGTCCAGAGAGCCGGGGGAGTATCGCCGGGATACTCGGAAACAATCAATCCTCCGGATGACAGTATCCTGTTGTAGAGCTCTTCCTGATAGGCAGGGTGAATCCGCTCAATGCCGCAGGGCATGACCGCCACAGTCTTTCCCTGAACACTCACTGCTGCTTCGTGGGCTGCAGCATCTATGCCGTACATAAAACCGGAAACGATGGTGATTCCTGCTCCCGCAATATCCCGAACCAGACTTTCCGCCATGGTTTCGCCGTAGCGGGTCATCCGCCTGGAGCCGACCACAGCCAGGGTCTCCCGGAAAAGCCCAGGGTTCCATTCTCCACGAAAATAGAGAACCGCCGGCGGGTCTTTTATCTTTTTCAGCAGGCTGGGATATTCCCTGCTTTCAAGGTCTATTTGCTGCACTGTCTACTCCCGGAGCATCAGACTTGAGTTGAACTATTGTTGAACGATAGTTGAACTATTGTAACGATAGGTGAACTCTACTGAATGAAACCGGAGAATCAGTCTGGTGCTTCAGGAAAAGAGAAAAAAATTTAAATAAAATGTAGAATCTGAGTTTTAAACAAGCAGATACAGAACAGCTAACTGCAATCGTTCAGGAATCTTTCAACAGCCACTCAGGCAGCAGCATATGGCGGATACCGTTTCGGCCAAGGTCTACAGAATCGAGGGATAACACTGTCTTCGGATAATTATCATCTATCAGTTCCAGTGAGCGGAACTCCCGTTCACGGGTTTCAGGAGATGACAACAGGTAGCTCACCTGAATGTACTCACGGACACCGCTTTTCTCAGCGATAAAATCAATCTCCCAGCTTCCGGCATGACCCACCGTAACCTTATATCCTCGTCTCAGTAGTTCCAGATACACAACATTTTCCAGAAGTCCTGCAATATCTTCCGTTTTTTTTCGAAGCACCGCATTTCTTATACCTGTGTCAGAAGCAAAGAGTTTTTCATTAACCTCAAGAAGCCGTTTACCCTTCAGATCATAGCGTTGCGCCCGGTGTAGAACAAAGCATCTCTCCAGGTACTGCAGATAATTTTGCACTGTTTCTACACCTACAGAAACACGCTGGGATTTAAAATACCCGGCAATTCTATTTGCATTTGAAATATTTCCAATATTATCCATGAAAAACCGCGTAATACGATCCAGCAAGTCCACATTTCGAATATTGTTCCGTTCAATAATATCCTTCAGAACTATTGTGTCATAAATAGATTCAAGAATCTGAGCTTTCATGGCCGGCTCATCGGCTACATGGTAGAGTACCGGCATTCCTCCGGATTCCAGATATTTCAGGAATTCTTCTGGAACATGCTGATCAATTTCCTTAATCGCAAGATGTTCTCTGTAGCTGAAGGGAAATATCTGCATCGTCACATAACGACCGCTTATCCTGGTTGCCAGTTCACTGGAGAGCATTTCAGAGTTTGAACCGGTAATATATATATCCCAGCCCGGATCCCGATGAAGAGCGGTTATAACCCTTTCCCATTCATCAATCTGCTGTATTTCATCAATCAGCAGGTATTTTTTTCCCTCTTGTTTTTGAATTGGAAGTATCAGCTCTTTCAATTGCCGGTACGTCTTGAGCTCACTGTACTCAAGAGAATCACAAGGAATAAACAGCAGATTCTCCGGTGTTACCCCTTCATTTTTCTGCAGATAATCCATCCACTGCTGAAGAAGGGTACTCTTACCAACCCGGCGCATCCCTGTGATTATTTTAATCACAGGGGAATCCTGCCAGGATTTCAGCTGGTCGAGATATGTTTTCCGGAAAAGCGATTTTTTCTCCATACAGAAAAGAATAGCATATTTATTGAAAGTTTTCTACATACAAAAAACTTTTACAATTTCTCCACATATTTTCTTTATACAGAAATCTTTTTCCATTTTTCGGATTATTTTCTGCATACAGAAAATACTAACGCCGACACTTGACGGAAGTAAGCCAAAAGTCGTTCAATTAACACTCCTGGGGAGGTATGCCGCCGTGTCCCGTGAAAAAGCCGATTTCAGCTACCGTGATCCGGAATCCGGCATTGCCCTGATGGGTGTACACCGGAGTTCTCACGTGTTTCCCAAACACTCCCACGAAACCTACTACATAATCGGTCTTATGGATCAGGGTGAAACATACTGTTACGGACCGGAAAAAGAGGAGACCCTGGCTGGAGCCGGCAGTTTTTTTATCATCAACCCGGGACAGGTTCACTCCGGGGTTCCCGTTTCAGGGGATCCCGTAAGCTACCGCATGATCTCCATAAATGCCGCAAAGTTCTGCAGTATTGCGGAAGAAATCGAGGAGGGTTCACCAAGCCCCCCGGAGTTTCCCCTCACCTTCACCGGCAGACCGGAAGAACAGGCAGCAATGAACAGGGCCTATGGGCGTATCCAGAAAGCAAAAGAGGATATTGCCGGAGACCTGGGAAAGGATGAAACCGTATTTGCCCTTATCGGGCAGCTTCTTCTCCGGGCTGAAAGAGACCGTCCGCTCCGGCAGCCCCCTTTTTATGACCATCCCGGACTCAGCCGGGGTGCGGAGTTTCTCTCTTCCGCCCTGGACTCTAAACTCAGCCTGGCTGATGCCGCATCTGCTGCGGGAATGAGCAGCTACCACTTTATCCGGGCCTTTCGTAAGGCCTATGGAGTCTCTCCCCATGCATACCGTACCCAGAAACGGATCGGTATGGCAAAGAGTCTTTTGCGTCAGGGGCTGACCCCCACAGAAACCGCCCTCTCCATGGGCTTCTACGACCAGAGTCACTTTACCAACACCTTTCACGCCTATACGGGACTTTCTCCGGGAGATTATCTGAAGGGAACCATCCGCCATTAAAGAAAAGCAATATTTTCCAATCTTTCTGAAACCGGAATCACTATATTGTAATTCATGAAACTGACAGGTAACAGAAATATCGCCTATATAGCCCTGACCGGCGCAGCACTGCTCTGGGCGGGCTCTTTCATCGCCATGAGGGTTGCAGTTGCCGCCCTGCCGCCGGGTCTGGTTATCTGGCTGCGGATGGCCATAACCCTGATTCTGCTTATACCCGCGGCCCGCATGCTTATCCCCGGAAACCTCCGTCCCCGGGATCTGCTTTTTATACTCCCCATGGTACTCCTGCAGCCGGGAATCTACTTCTCACTGGAATCCCGGGCCCTTATTCTCACCAGTGCAAGCCAGGCGGGAATTATCGCCTCCACGGTCCCGGTATTTGTGGCCCTGGGAGCACTCATCTTTCTCAAGGAGGCAATGGGACCCCGGCAGTGGGCTGCCCTGGCCCTCAGTATCGCAGGTATCATCGGGCTCACCCTGGGCAGCCCCCATTCCGGCAGCTCTGAAACGGCTGGAACCAATCCAGTACTGGGCAATATCCTGGAAACCGTTGCCATGGCGGCCTCGGCGGGAAATTTTCTGCTGGTAAAAAGCCTGGCCAGACGCTACAGCAGCTGGAGTCTGA
This sequence comes from Marispirochaeta sp., assembly GCA_963676835.2. GTDB lineage: Bacteria > Spirochaetota > Spirochaetia > JC444 > Marispirochaetaceae > Marispirochaeta. The sequence goes on along the minus strand of CAXXFF010000002.1, from coordinate 727,884 downwards.
CGGCCTTTCAGGTAGCCGGGGGTTTTCTCTTTTTTCTGCCCGCCGTAAGGCTTCTGCCCGCAGTTCCCCCGGAAGCCTGGTCTCTGCCGGTAATTCTTTCAGTCCTGTTTCTGGGGCTTTTTGTCACCTACGGCGGCTTCGGTCTCTATAATTACGGCCAGACCTTTGTTCCCGCTGCACGTGCATCACTTTTCATCAATCTTATTCCGGTAATTACCGTAATCCTCGGCTGGGGAATGCTGGGGGAAACCCTCTCGGCAGCTCAGATCGGCTGGGGTCTTCTGGTTATTGCCGCTGTTCGTCTTGGAACCTCCTCCCCGAAGGAGAGCCCTTCCGCCGCGGCTTGACCATAAAGCCCGGCATTCGTACTGTTAGTACGGACATATTTTTACCTTTTTTCACAAGGACGGAACTGTTATGAGTACTCTGCCATTCAGCAAAGAGCAGATAGACAAGATTATTGAACAATACCCCACCCCCTTTCATATCTACGACGAGAAAGCAATTCGGGAAAACGCACGGCGACTGAAAAAAGCCTTTGACTGGGTTCCCGGCGGATTCGTCAACCATTTTGCCGTAAAGGCACTGCCCAACCCCCGGATAATGGAGATCCTCAAAGAGGAGGGCATGGGAACCGACTGCTCATCCCTCCCGGAACTTGAGCTTTCAAAGATGGCGGGAGTTACCGGAGAAGCCATTATGTTTACCTCAAACGATACCCCCGCTATTGAGTTCAAGCGGGCAAAAGAGTTAGGCGCGGTAATCAACCTGGATGATATTTCCCACATCGACTACCTGAAGGACAACGCCGGCATGCCGGAGCTTATCTGCTTCCGCTACAACCCGGGAGAGCTGAAAAGCGGTAACGACATTATCGGAAAACCCACGGAAGCCAAATACGGCTTTACCCGGGAACAGCTCTTTGAAGGGTACAAAAAAGTCCGGGATATGGGGGCAGCCCGCTTTGCCCTGCATACCATGGTTGCTTCAAACGAACTTAACGCCGACTACTTTATAGAAACTGCCGGGCTCCTCTTTGACACCGCAGTAGAGCTGAAAAAAGAGCTGGGCATAGAGCTTGATTTTGTAAACCTCGGCGGCGGTATCGGCATCCCCTACCGGCCGGGTGAAAAAGCGGTAGATCTGGAACTGGTATCTGCGGGCATTAAGAAACGCTACGAAGAGACCATTCTCCCGGCAGGACTGGGTTCAATGCGTATTGTTATGGAGTGCGGCCGTATGGTTACCGGTCCCTACGGATACCTGATTACCCAGGTTCTCCATCGCAAGGAGACCTACAAGACCTTTATCGGTCTGGATTCCTGCATGGCCAACCTCATGCGCCCTGCACTCTACGGTGCCTATCACGAAATTACGGTGTTAGGTAAAGAAAATGCTCCCAAAAGCCTTACTGCTGATGTAACCGGAAGCCTCTGTGAGAACAACGATAAGTTTGCCATTGACAGGGAGATCCCGGAAATCGAAATCGGCGATGTTCTTGCCATCCACAACACCGGCGCCCACGGTCATGCCATGGGATTCAACTATAACGCCAAGCTGCGTTCTGCAGAGGTGCTGCTGAAAGAAGACGGCAGTACTGAGCTGATCCGACGGGCGGAAACCATGGAAGATTATTTCGCGACACTGAAGTTCTGACAAACCGCAGAGTGTGGTTAAAAGTAACATGAAAAGGGGTTGTCTGAGCAGATTCTTGGACAATCCCGTTCTTCTTTATGGAAAAAGAGGGTCTCCTCCTTACATAAAGCATCCTTATTTTGAACATTTAAGATGGTTGGTTTAATATCAATGAATGACACTACCATTCAGTTAATGGATTTTCTTTTCCATTCTTAACTGATACTTTAAACTCTCCTTTTATTATTTTATATAGATCATGAAGTACGAAAATTGTCATTATTGGAGCCATAAATATTATTGTGTCTACAATATAACCAATATTGAAAGATTGGGGGTTCTTAACTACTTTATAAAGAATGGGTATGATATATGCAAAATTCCAGAGTTTACCTTTACCGAGGTATAACCGGTGCCCACCAAAAACACCAGTTAAAACACATAGCACAAATGCTAATGTTCGGCTTTTCAAAGACCCCAACTTGTATGAAAAACTATTTCTTATGTTCTTATCCTTAGGAGTTAAACCTTTCCTTCTCAATGACAAAATGCGATTACTGATTTTAAAATGTAGATAATATTTTTTTATCAACCAACTGATAAATCCCAAAACAAGAACTACACATAGCCCCGGCAAAATGAGAGGAGCCATAATTGCAATTATTTTATCTAACAATAGATAAATATAACTATTATATCTAAGAATAATAAACAGGAACCCAAAGATTAACAAACATCCAATCAAGAATACACTTATACTTGCTGATTTTACTTTACTGCTATCTTTCTTAAATTGGTCACTTTCAATATATCCTAAAGATATAATGAAGTATATCAAGAAAATGGTTGGGACGAACGCCCACCAAATAATAGTAAAAATGGCCTGAATAGGGTCACCAGGCAACTGGATATTATTATGGAAAATAAGCCATTGAAACTGAATTTGATTAAAAGGATAAAAATGTTTTTGGTTAAATTTTGAGAAAGATTCAGGGTGTGCACAAAAATCAAAGGGCAACTTTAGAAGAATCAAAGAAAAAAAGGCAGCAGCAAGTGTATACCAAGACATCAAAGCAAACCTAAAAGGTTGCACTATATTTTTAAGAACATTTGAAAAAGTCTTATCTACTGGTATTTCACCTTCGTTCAGGCTTAAAAGATTCTGATCAGTTCCGTCCCCTAATAATGTAAACTTCTTATCAAAATATCCAAACGTACCGATCCATACAGGATAATAAATACATCTCGATTTTTTAATATGATGCTGATAACCCGCCTTGGTATCTCTCTGTGTATCTCCGGGAAGATGGCTCCATAAATCTTGCTCTATAATTTTATTAACTTCAGCTTTTGCTACCTCATCATAATATTGGTTTATATCTAAATTTGAATTAAAAAAATAATCATCACTTTCTGGTGAAATATCACAAATATCTTGTTTACCAATATCAACACCACTTAGTAACCCAATAGATTGTTTTGATAAAAAACTATTAGACTTAACAACAGGAGTTAAGAAAGATAACGAATCTGAATACGATCCTTCTTGATAATCCCAATCAGTTTTTGTAACATAGTCAAGATAAGGTTCTAATCGAATAACTTTTCCATTTTCATACACCTCCCTATACTTTTTAACCTGTTCTGTATGATTATAACCTATACTTGAATGCCACTCGCAATCATAGCTAATACTATATTCATAATATGGCACTAATGCTTTTAACGCCTTTTTAGGATACTTTAATTTATTTATAATATTATTAGGGGTATTCAGGTCAAAAAATAACTTGGCTCTTACTTTTGTATAAAAATCTTCTTCAGAACATGTACGTTTAACAATCGAATACCTTTTCCCACAATGTGGACATTTTATTTTCTCATTGGATTTAACAATAATACCATTTCCACAAACCGTACATTTGGTCAATTTCATTTTGATAATCCTTTTACCTCATTATGTCGATCACTCTTTAAAAACAAGGTATTGAAGATGTCTATTACCTCAAATAACACTATCTCAGAAACAGCCACTTTCACTGTGACTCATCAGTTCCAAACTAGTATTATTTTTTCTACTGTCAATTAAATCTAATCAGTTAGCATTTTGATGAAATATATTTTTCAACTGCATCGAACATAGCCTGTATTCTCTTTATCTCTGCTTCTTGCTGCGTAAGTCTTTGATCAAACCGAACCTCCTTGAATTCTGAATTAGGACGGTATGAAAATATTCTTTGAAATACATACTGTAAGAAAGGAGAACTTTGTACAAAGGATGATAGTAACATTGAAAAATAATTGGTTTTCCTAAGATCAACTAAATTGCTACCTTCTTCTTGGGCGATACTTTTCACTACTTCTATGTAGTTTCGGTATTGAATAGACTCACGAAAATTCGGAAATTTCAGGAATAATTCATTGATTTTACTTGAGAAATAGTAGTTGAATTCTTCATTATAATATAACGAACTGTCTTCTCTTATCATGTTTAAGTATCCAAGATTTAAAGCACTCATACACCGCTCCCAGAATATTATTTAGTTTTGTTTCACAATAATCTCTTTCTTGAATTCCCTTTTATCAAAATTGCATTATCACAGCACTGATACATAATCATCAAATATTAACCAATATCAGTACTGCATCCATACCAATTCTTTACTTTATTTAATAAAATCTTGAAAGATGCGCTTATGGATTGCATTATCTAAACTCTTCCAGGTTGAGGCAGAATCTGATCTGCGCATTCCAAGTGTTAAATCAATTTGTATCAAATTTTCAACTAATCGCCTCGGTAATCCACAAATTATAAAGTTTAAATCATCTATTTTATAGTACATTGACAAGTAACCAACATCACTATGTAATAATGTTGAAAAATCAGTCATGATTATTTCTATATCCTTAAATATCCGATTCACAGAGTCATCATTTTCTCGATAATAACTTGAACCTCTTTCATAAAAGTCAAGAATCCAATAAGGAGAATTATCTTCATCTAAAAATGATAAAGAATAATAGGAGTCTCCGAATTTATAGTCGGAGCCTCTCAACTCATCATTTCCTAGCATTTTTTTCATATTGTCATCCGCTCGTATTTGAAAAGTTCCGCGATTAGGCATTGAACTATCAAAATTTATATAAACATCGTCCCGAGATCCCAAATGCTGCCCTAATCCAAAGTAAGGATTATTTTCAATAAACTGACGTACTATTTTTGAAGCATCTTCTTTTAATACAGCTGCTACTTTTAAACCGAGAACATAATCTTTTCCATCTGGAGTATCAAAAGTGAATTCTTTAATTTTTATATCATACCCAGACATGTAAAGATATTGTTGAAGATTTATAAATTGATTAGCATACAAATATCTATTTCGAAGTTCTTGATCCAAATTGTTTATTATTTTTTTCCCCGAGACGTTAGCTATACCTTTAATATCATTTTTTAATTCCACTGCCGGTGTAAAAAGGCTATTTTGACTGGTTAATATATCAATTAGAGACAGAGAATCATCCTTTCGTCCTGCCTCATACAATTCTTCAGCGCGGTAATATAAGTTTAGATCATCTTTTGTAACAGGGTAATCCTTTGCTGCAAGTCTATTCATGTTAATCGGAATCCCTGCATACTCATAAAAATCAAACAGCAACTTAGATTGAATATGAGGCAACATGTTTATTGGTTCATCTATATAAAAAGAGTACAATATTTTCGAGGATACACTGTCGATTAAACGCATATTCAAAAGTAATCTTGAATTCTGTACGCTGTATTTACCTTTTAAAATCGTATCAGCACTTAGCAATTTTCCGATCTCAACTTCTTTATCAGTAAGACCGGCAAGAGAAATGCTTTGTTCATCCATAATAGCATCTAAATCATCACGGGAGATAATAGTTAATTCTTCAACATCACTCAGTTCAGATATAAGATAGTCTGTTATCGCTCTAGATATCCAGGTATTTGAATCAGAATCTGATACAAGATAATTTATTAATAGTGTTCCTGACAACGCAGGATTTAATTCAACCTTAGAACTAAAAAGTTCACCACCAGGATTTGATACACAAGTAGAAAGTAACAATACAATAATTAAAAAACAGGGCGCAAATAGCGGTTTTTTTAGTTTGACAAAATTCATTACTACCTCACACCGGAATATCATTATTAACAATTAGGCGCTTAAACACCTAAACAAAAATATACGCTGATGAGAATTTATTTCTCATTAATCTAATATGTCGCATAAACACAAACGACAATATTTGCAAAAACGTTATTTGCTATATTAATTTTTAAAATTTCACAATGTTTAGTAAGAATCATAGGGAGGTCAACTGCGTCTTCAATTTTTTCAATATATTTTTTCCAAGCATCACTATTTTCATTAATTGGAAAAAGTACAAAAGCAATAATTCCTTTTACTTTTTCTACACGTAATTTTTCCGTATCACTTATTATTGCATCAATATTCTTGGTAATAGGCCTCCGCTTACTTTCTATTGCTACATGCTTAAAGTTTGTGTTAGGAGTTTTCAGTTCAATATGGTAAACCGTATCACCTTTACAAAATGAAACATCAGATCTTTTTCGACTACTGCCATACATCTGCTCTACTCTAACATCTTGAAAATCATTATTTCTTAGGATTCGAGCCAGCTCAAACTTTAACCACCCTTCAAATTTTGCTCTTTGGCGGATTGGAATAACCAATAAATCAGAGTTCCTTTCAATAATCTCTTTTATTTTCTCTTTGATTACAATTACCATTATATAGCCATAGTCATATTTTATGATTATAAATCCTCAAAAGTCAACAACAGAGACATTCGAAACAATTTATCAAGATCGTTCAAAGCCCTGTTGCAAATTTAATCTTTGATTATAATATACAATAACTGTTCCAAATTGATAAAAATAATTTAGTTTTCTTCTATTAGTTTTAAAAGGCTATGATGTATATAATTTGTAATTACGATGGTTTACAGTTTCTATCATATATTAATTTGCAGGTTGGTTATGGCAGACGATAAGCAGACATCTGATTCTTCTGAGAATGATGACATTGATTATAAAACGGTTCTTTTCAACAAAATGATTGACGGGGTTATGGCCGGCGAAATTCCACAGCACGAATCACCACCACCAAATAATATTCTTGAAAAGCTTGCTTTTACCCTTTCATGCCATGTGAATGATAAACATCTTGATCGTCTATTAGAATTACCACCAGAATCAATCGAACGAAAGGCGCGAGTTATTGCAGTGGGGAAAATTATGGAGGCTTTTCCGCTTAAGTATTCAAGGAATGAGTATTATAACGGCTTTATTGCATACAATATTATATATAATTTTTGGTTTCTTATTTATATTTTGAAAAACATGCTCTTAAAGCACTAAGTAGCTTAATATTCTATATACAACAATAACCAGCCCAAAGTTATTTCTTGCAACTCTGGTGAAATACAATTATAGAACAGGCATAAAGGTTCCCACCAGCAATGCCTTCGTCTGTTTTGCAAAAGAACAGCACCCAATTGCTTATCACTACTTGAAAGCAGTGTTTGGGCCAACTTCTGCTGAGCGCCGTAGATGTTGTAGAACCACCTTCCACAACCGGGGGAATTGGATAATCAACCTATATACCTGCCAAAGTGTCGACAAAGAGGCAATAAATCACTACCTTTTCAGTATCAACATACTCTATTCGAACATCCTGGGCTTCGCTCAAACCGAAGCATGATAAACGTAAATCTGTCTGAAAAGAGGGATACATGAATCCTGATACTCTATGGGCCGGTATTGATGTCGGCTCCACTACCCTGAAAATAGCCGTAATAGAACCGGAAACCCGAAAACTGCTGCACGCAGTCTACCGCCGTCACGGAGCCAAACAATCCGCCTGTGCCCGGGAACTGCTGGCGGAAGCCCACGATAAATTTCCCGATGCCCGCTTTAATGTTGCCGTCTGCGGCTCCGGCGGAAGAATCATAGCCAAAGCCATCGAAGCCCATTACATCCAGGAAGTTGTAGCCAACTCCCTGGCAATCCGGGAATTTTTTCCCGATACCCGGGTAGCCATAGAGCTGGGCGGCCAGGATGCAAAGGTGGTTTTCTTTCATCATGACCAGCACTCCGGCCAGCTGATGGCATCGGACATGCGTATGAACGGCTCCTGTGCCGGCGGCACAGGAGCCTTTATAGACGAAGTAGCCAGCCTGCTGAAGATTACCTCCACGGAGTTCAACAGCTATGCCGAACGGGGAAAAACGGTCTATCCAATTTCCGGACGCTGCGGGGTTTTTGCAAAAACCGATATCCAGCCCCTGCTGAATCAGGGAGTATCCCGGGAGGACATTGCCCTCTCCACCTTTCATGCCATTGCCAAACAGACCATCGGCGGCCTTGCTCAGGGAATGGAAATAGTTCCGCCGGTAATCTTCGAAGGCGGCCCCCTCACCTTCAACCCCATGCTGATCCGGGTCTTCGCCGAACGTCTCGGCCTGGAAGAAAACCAGATAATCCTCCCCGACCGTCCTGAGGTTATCGTTGCCTACGGTACCGCCCTCTCTGTGGGAGTTATGTTCGACAGAGCTGAAAACCGCTACGACGAGACTGCCGCCATGAAGGCTCTGGCCCGTCCCCAGGGGGATTACGCCGATGCCGGCGATTATGAAGCGGCACCGCTGTTTGCATCAGCAGCTGAAAAAGAAGCTTTTCACAAGCGACACCCCGCTCCGGAGTTTCAGCCGCCGGAATACCCTCAGGAAACAGAACTCCCAGTCTATCTTGGCATTGATGCAGGCTCCACCACTTCCAAGTTTGTTCTGCTCAACGAGGAAGAAGAGGTGGTCTACCGCTTTTACTCGCCTAACAATGGTGACCCCCTGAACATAATCCGCATGGGCCTGAACCAGTGTTTTAACCATTATGAAGAAAAGGGCATAACCTTAAAAATTCTTGGTGCCGGAACCACCGGTTACGGCGAAGGCCTTTTTGCCGCCGCCTTCCGGGCGGACTATCATACCGTGGAAACTGTATCCCACGCGGAGGCCGCAGTTAAATACCGCCCCGACGCCAGCTTTATTCTGGACATCGGCGGCCAGGATATGAAGGCAATCAGTCTTGCCGGCGGCATTGTTACCGGCATTGTGCTGAATGAGGCCTGTTCCGCCGGCTGCGGATCCTTTATTGAAACCTACGCCAACTCCCTGGAGATTCCCGTACAGGAGATTGCGGAAAAAGCCTTCAGTTCCGAGGCACCAGCCAAGCTGGGTTCCCGGTGTACCATCTTCATGAACTCATCCATCATTACGGAGCAGAAAAACGGCAAGAGTCCCGATGACATTATGGCGGGACTCTGCAAATCAATCATAGAGAATGTCTTTACCAAGGTTATCCGGGTCGCCAACCTTGATTCCCTGGGAGATTCCCTGGTAGTGCAGGGGGGAACCTTCAAGAATGATGCGGTCCTCCGTGCCTTTGAACAGTATTCGGGCAAAACCATAACCCGGGCACCTTTTCCCGGCGAAATGGGAGCCATCGGAATTGCCCTGCTTACCAAAAAAGAGAAACTGAAATATCCGGGAGCGTCATCCTTTATCGGACGGGAAGGCCTTGGTAGTTTTACCTTTACCAAGGAGCCGGGTTACATCTGTCCCTTCTGCTCCAACAACTGCAGCCGTACGCTGGTTACCTTTGCCGACGGTTCAACCTTTGTTACCGGCAACCGCTGTGAACGGGGAGAAATAATCGGCGATGCGAAAGATCCTGAAGTACGGCAGAAACTCAAAGCTGCAGGAAGAAAGCTCAATTCAGTTCCGGATATGATGCGCCGCCGCAGGGAACTGGTTTTTGCCGATTATAATCCAAGGCCCTTAAGCCCCCCCAAGGAATACACCATAGGAATCCCCCGGGTACTGGAGTTCTGGAATAGCATGCCCTTCTGGAACAGCCTTTTCACCTCCCTGGGTTTTAAAATCAGCCTCTCCGCAGAAAGCAGCCAGAAACGCTATGAAGAGGGACTGAAGTTTGTCCCCTCCGATACGGCCTGTTTCCCCGGCAAGGTTGCCCACGGACACCTGCTGGATCTGCTGGATAAAAAAGTGGACCGCATCTTCATGCCCATGATGCTGCGGGTGGAGTCCGAAAACCGCGGGGCAGTGAGCAACTATCTCTGCTCGGTAGTGCAGGGCTACCCTCTCATTCTCAAAGAGAGTCATGAACCGGAAGCCCTCCACGGCATCCCCATGGATACACCCGCTTTTCACTGGTACGATAAAAACTCCAGAAACAAACAGCTTCGGGACTACTTTGCCTCCACCTTCAATATTCCCTTTGCCACGGTAAAACAGGCAATTGCCGAGGCGGACCGGGCCCAGCAGGAGTTTCAGGACACCATGCAGGCTGAAGGCACAGCCATCCTCGAAGAGGCAGAGAAAAACGGCACCTTCGCCGTGGTTCTTGCAGGGCGTCCCTATCATAATGACTTCCTGGTAAACCACGATCTTTCCCGCTTCTTTACCCGTCAGAATATTCCCGTCCTTACCCTGGACAGCCTCCCCGGATTCAACGAGGTGGATATCTCCCGGGTGCGGGGCGAAACGGTTATCAACTTCCATGTACGCATGTTTGAGGCCGCCCTGGCGGCGGCGGAGCACCCTGCCCTTGAGCTTGCCCAGATTGTCAGCTTCGGCTGCGGCCATGATGCGGTAATATCCGACGAAATTATCCGCATTATGAAAGAGATCGGCGGCAAGGACCCCCTCATTCTCAAGCTTGATGAATCGGATGTTCCGGGGCCCCTCAATATACGGGTGAAATCCTTTATAGAGACCGTACGGGCCAAACGGCAGCGCCTTCAGGAAGAAGCCGGATCAAAAAAAGGTGAGCTCTCTCACCCCTATGCGGCCAAATACAACAAGGCACACCGCAAAGAGAAAACCATCCTTGTCCCCAATCTGAGTCCGACCTTTACTCACCTCACCAGTGCAGTCCTGCGCAGGGAAGGATACAAAGCCCAGCCCCTGCCGCTGGCAAGCCCCCGGGCGGTGGAGCTGGGAAAGAAATATGTACATAACGACATGTGTTTCCCCGCCCAGCTCAATATAGGCGAAGCCCTGGATTATATTGAGAAATCCGGAAAGCCCGAGGATTACGCCCTGGGTCTGGCCCACGCAGAATGCGACTGCCGTCTGGCTCAGTATGCCGCAGTGGCCCGGAAGGCCCTGGACGATGCGGGCTACAAGGATGTTCCTATAATTACCACCGGAAAGGATAAAGCGGGAATGCATCCCGGCCTTAAACTGGGCCTGAGCTTTCTCTACCGTGAGGTCTGGGCCATATTTGTGGGTGACGGAATCGATGCCATGGCCCGCAGAATCCGCCCCTACGAAGAACACAAAGGTGAAACCGACCGGGTGCATCGCCACTGCCTGGAACGCATAGGCGAAGCCTACGTAAAGGGAATCGGCAACGTGTTAAAGGAATACAGAAACGCCGTAGACGCCTTTAACGCAATACCGTTAAAGAGCAGTGAGAGAAAACCCCGGGTTTTTGTTATCGGAGAAATCCTCATAAACTATCACCCCGTTTCCAACGCCCACATTGAGCAGTACCTTGAAGACAACGGCATGGAAGTGGTAATGCCCCCCATGATCGATGTGTTCAAGAAAGATGCAGCCACCATAAAAGAGTCCATGCGCCGCTTCTATGTCCATTTTCCCTTCGCAGAAACAGTCCAGACCTTAATAACCGACCATCTAATCGATACCGGTCTGGATACTATTGAAGAGATCAACCGGAATTTCCGCTTCTATGAACAGAAAGACCGCTACCACGATCTGGCAAAGCATGTAGACGGCCTGGTGGACAAGGTCTTCAACTCCGGTAAAGGCTGGCTTATTCCGGCGGATATCATCGAGCAGTCCTCCAAAGGGGTAAACTCATTTATAATAATCCAGCCCTTCGGCTGTCTTCCCAACCATATTACCGGCCGGGGAATAATAAAATCCGTTAAAAAGAGACTGCCCCATATTCAGATTCTCTCCCTCGATTTTGACCCCGACACAAGCCTTGCCAACGTTGAAAACCGGTTGCAGATGCTGATCATCAACGCCAGAGAGCTGGAAGAAAAAAGCAGGACAGAACAGGCAAAAACTGCTGCTGAAGAAAACAGCGAACACCGGATCCGCCGGACGGAGAAGCAGCAGTGATAATACGGCGATCTGCCAGGGAAAAATTCAGCCTCGACCATAGCCTGCTGGATTCGCGGGGAAGGATTGATCTCTCCACCTTCAATGCGGCGCGAACCATCAGTCACAAGGTAAACAGCATAAACCGCACGGCGGCAGAACCGGAAAAGAGCCTGCGGGGAGCGGAGCTCTACGGTCTTGCCATGCTTGACCGCATCTACCGCACCCTGCTGCATATGTTTCTCAAACCGGGATCAGATCTGAGCAGTCAGGGACTGGTAAAACTGCTGCCGGATTCTGCCGGGACAGAGAATAGAAAAAAAAGCGCAGAAAGCCTTACCAAAGGATTTCTGGAAATTTTTTCCCCCCGGGAAGAGTCTCATCCCGCCGGGCAGGAACTTATCCTGGACCTTCTCTGCACTGCTTTAATAAACGAAAATCCGGCGGCGGAGAAAATCCGGGAGCTGGCAGATGACGGTGAACTGAAAAAATCAACAGACTACATGAAAGCAGTAGAGGCAGCGGAAACCCTTTTCTCTCCAGACGAAAAACTGGCTGCAAAAGATACGGGAGTACTTACTCTGCTGCGAACCCCATTTACCCTGCACCCGGAATCCGTCCGCAGCCAGCTCGAATATATCCGCAGCCGCTGGGCATCCCTTTTTGCCGGGGGAGATGTGTATACCGATCTCCTGAGCACCCTGGGGGTACTGGAAGAAGAGGAGCGCCCCTGGTTCGGCGGCGGCCCCGGAGAACAGCACGCCTATGTCTACTCCCCGGATGACCGGGAAGGATTCAGCGAAGACCAGTCATGGATGCCTAATGTAATAATGCTTGCAAAAAATACCCTGGTCTGGCTGCATCAGATTTCCCTTAAAGAAAGCAGGAACCTTACCCGGCTGGATGAAATTCCGGATAAAGAGCTGGAAACCCTGGCTTCCAGGGGCTTTACCGCCCTCTGGCTTATCGGCCTCTGGCAGCGGAGTGATGCCTCAAAGAGAATAAAGCATCTATGCGGCAATCCCGACGCGGAGGCTTCCGCCTACTCACTGAAAAACTATGAAATAAGCGAAGAACTGGGGGGCTGGAAAGCCCTGGAAGCCCTGCGCATAAAGGCGGGCAAGTATGGTATCCGCATAGCAAGCGACATGGTACCCAACCACACAGGCATGGATGCGGACTGGATTTATGCCCATCCCGACTACTACCTGCAGCTGCCCTCATCCCCCTACCCTTCATACACATTCAGCGGTGAGGACCTCTCCCCCGACAGCAGATTCCGGATCAATCTGGAAGATCACTATTTCGATCAGACCGATGCTGCCGTGGTATTCAGGCATGAGGATCTTTCCAGCGGAAGGGTCCGCTACATATATCACGGGAATGACGGTACCCACATGCCCTGGAATGACACAGCCCAGCTCAACTACCTGAACCCGGAAGTCCGTGAAGCGGTCATTCAGACAATTCTCCAGGTAGCCAGGAACTTTCCCATAATCCGTTTCGATGCCGCCATGACCCTTGCCCGGGAACACATCCGCAGACTGTGGTATCCGGAACCGGGAAAAGGGGGCGCGGTCCCCTCCCGGGCGGAACACGCTATTTCCGAAGAAAGCTTCAACCGGGCTCTTCCGGCAGAGTTCTGGCGGGATGTGGTAGACCGGGTAGCCGCTGAGGTTCCGGGCACCCTGCTTCTGGCAGAGGCCTTCTGGATGATGGAGGGCTACTTCGTCCGTTCCCTGGGAATGCACCGGGTCTACAACTCCGCTTTCATGAACATGCTGAAAAACGAGGAAAACGAAAAGTATCAGCAGACCCTTAAAAATACCCTTGAATTTGATCCGGAAATTCTCAAGCGCTTTGTCAATTTCATGAACAACCCCGATGAGGATACAGCAGTCGCCCAGTTCGGCACAGGTGATAAGTATTTCGGTATCTGCACCATGCTGGTTACCATGCCGGGACTGCCGATGTTCGGACACGGACAGATTGAGGGATTTACCGAAAAATACGGAATGGAGTATCGAAGATCCTACCGGAATGAAAAAGCGGATAAGGCTCTTGTGGAACGCCATGAAAGAGAGATTTTTCCCCTCCTGAAGCTGAGGCCGCTGTTTGCGGAGGCGGAAAACTTTACCCTCTTTGAGCTCATCAGCCCCACTGGTATCAACCGCAACGTCTTCGCCTATACCAACCGAAGAGATGAAACCTCCGCTCTGGTTCTGTACAACAACTCCAGTCAGCCTGCTGCAGGCACCATACGCATATCTGCCCCCTACAGGCAGAAGAATTCCGGTGAAGACCTGCACCAGTGTACCCTGGGGGAAGCATTGAATATCCCCGATAATCCGAGAAAATGGCTGGTCATGCGGCTCCATGGCAGAGACCTTGAGTTTGTCCGCAATTGCCGCACCATTGTACGCCAGGGACTGCAGGCGGTACTGGGCCCTTACGAATGCCAGGTTTTCCTTGATCTGCGTATTGCTGACGAGACAAACGATGGTCGATTCCGCAGCCTCGCAGAACACCTCGGCGGATCCGGCTGTATAGATATAGACCGTGAAATCCGGCTTATGCATATGCTGCCTCTTCACAGCGCCCTGACATCGGCCCTGACAGAAGAGGTAATATTCACTTTTAAAGAAGCAGTTCTGCATAAAAGAATTCCTCCGGAGAATTTCCTCACCGCCTGGGAGAAGAAATACCGGGGTTTTCTTATTGCTGCCGCAGATACAGTAAATACCAAAGCAACCGAGGAGATCCTGAATAAGGCCGGCGAAGTTCTACGCCAGTCTGCTTCAGGCCTGCTGGCTGCGGCCCTGCACAGAATAGACAACACCGATCCTGCAGAAGAAGAGCTGGCGGGAGCACGGGGGTATCTGCTGCGGGGCTTTGAAATGCGTAAAGAAGCTCCGGCGGTATTCGCCGCCTGGTCTCTTACCGAGGGGCTCGCGGCACTGCTGCATACCGGCAGCCCTGCAAGCGCCTCCTGGTCACTCATGAACGACCTCCACCTGAGCCAGCCGATGAAAGACGTCTTTCGCGGAGCCGGTCTTAATGAAGGCAAGGCAGATTATGCAGTAAAGCTGGTGAAACTTGTCAGCGAATGGAGCGGCTGGCACGAAAGTGACCAGATAAAAGAGATCCTGCCCCAAATGCTTGAGGAGCCTGAGATTCAGGACTTTCTGCTGGTAAACCGCTATAACGACATTGTCTGGTTTAACAAGGACCGCTTCGAAGATATGATCTGGTGGCTTTTTGCTGCCACCGCAGTAAGGTGTACCGGCAGGAATCAGGGAAATCTCTGCGGAGAAATTCATATAATTTTCGACATGGTTCACTACTGGCTGAAGATAGAGGAAGAGTCAGGATACCGGTTTACCGAGCTGCTCCGTCTGGCAGGAATACCCGCACAGGATCAGTAAATTTGGATACTAAACCTTGTCAGAGCAGGTGAGAGGCGATACTATCCTTATCTATGGGTAGAACGCTTCTGATTTCACGACGGAATCCATTTCCTTCGGTACTTTTGAATTACTTTCTTGACCGGGGAGACACCCTGTTTCTGGCCTCCCCTGCAGTTGAGGAAGAAACAGAAGAGGCGGAAGGATACCGGCATCTGCCGTGGAATCCCCGCTCACCGATTTCCGCTCGGAATGTACTGCTTACTCTGGAAAATGAAGGAATAATCCTGGATGAAACCTATCTTCTGGTAGAACACGGCGAAGAATCCCGGCCTCTGCACCAGGTCCCCGGTTCCATAATTGATATCCACATCGATACCGCCCTCAGGGGATCCATGTTTATCTGCAAGGAAATACTTGCCCATTATGACACCAACAACACTGGGGAGCTTACCCTCATTCTTGCAGGATACCCTGCCACTGTACGGCCATCCCTTGAGGCTGCAGTGGAAGGAGCAGTCCGGCAGATGGGCAGCGCCCTGTTTCAGGTATACGGCGACAGCAATATCCGTATAAGGGGTTATGAGGATCATCGGGAGGCAGGAGAAGAGTTCTACCAGGAACTTGTTACTGTGTTTTCTTCCCAGGCAGATGCAAAAACCTGGGGCCGCTGGCACCGTCCGGCAGACAAGGGAGGACTCCTCTCATATTTCACCAGATAGCAGCGAAAGACTGCTTTCATACGACACTACAATTAGGGGCTTAATAGAATGAAAATCTGGATAAAAGTACTTCTCGGAGCTATCATCGGTGGAATCCTTGGAACAAATCTTCCCCGGGGAGGTGCGGAATTTTTAAGCTCTCTCGCTCCTCTGGTAATAAATATAGGGTATTACGTCATAATACCCCTGCTCTTTTTCTCACTGGCTGTTGCTGTATTTGAGCTGCGCAAGGAAAATCTTACCCTCCGGGTTCTCGGACGGGGTCTTCTCTATCTCCTGGCCTCAAGCCTGCTACTCACCCTGATCGGCATTGCTTCCGTTGTGCTTCTTTCACCGGACAGAATCCCCATAATCATAGAGCAGGAGTCCCCATACTCTATCCCCGGGCTCTCGGAAATACTTTTTTCCGTTTTTCCCCGAAATGTCTTTACCGTCCTCACCGGTCCCGGAAATTTTCTCCTGCCCCTCGCTTTTCTCGGCTTCTTTTTAGGCCTTAACTTTACCTTTGACCGTTCAATCAGCCGTCCGGTGGTGCAGTTTTTTGATTCTCTGGCCAGGGTCTTCTACCACGGGAACAAGTTTATGGTAGAAATTCTCGGTCTGGGTATGATCATTCTTACGGCAAATCTTTTCTTTACCATCGGCAGTATCCCCGAGTTCGAACTATTCGGGCAGCTGCTCCTGGTTCTCACCATCGACACGGTACTTATTATCTTTGGTATTTTTCCACTGCTTATCTACTTTCTCACCAACCGGGAAAATCCCTACCGCTGGCTTTATGGAATGATCACCCCCCTTCTGGCGGCGGTCGTTTCCGGAGATATCAACTTTACCCTCTCAAGTCTTATCCATCACGGAAGAGAGAACCTTGGCATTTCCCGCAAAGTCGGGTCGGTAGTCTTCCCGCTCTTTGCAATGTTCGGTAAGGCAGGAAGTGCTCTGGTAACAAGCGTTGCCTTTGTGGTTATTCTCAAATCCTACTCTTCCCTGGGGATCACTATCTCCGCAGTCTTCTGGGTATTTCTCTTTTCGTTTCTGGTTTCCTTTATTACAGCTCCCTTCCCGGGCTCTGCTGTTTTTATCGGACTGGCAGTTCTCTGCGGAATGTACGGCAGGGGGATAGAAGAGGGATACCTTATTATGCGTCCCGTTATGCCCCTGCTCATCAGTTACGGGGTTCTGCTGGATACGGTAAGTGCCGCCTTCTCCGCCCTGCTGGTTGCCAGACAGGAGGATCAGCAGCATCCGATTTTTCTCAAGGATTACGTTTAGTCAGGTTGAATCTGAAACCAAGATCCAGCACCAGGGTCAGCTGGTCCAGAAAGGGATCTCCATCCCAGAGATGGAATACAGGCAGGTAGCCCCGGAGAGCCGGCCGGAAAGATAACAACTTGTTTATTTCTATATCCAGAAACGCTCCTGCTCCGGGATACAGAAAACGTCCGGGGCCGATAAAATAGCTCATCATTTCGCCATAGGCCGGATCTTCCCCTTCTGCGGGAAAGAGAGGAATTCTGAAAATCATTGCCGGAGAGAGCAGAAAACCCCAGTCTATTGCCGGAGTCAAAGGGTAGGTAAAGGCAAAGGCGGGATCAATCAGCAGGCTGATTACATACATCTCCCGCTGTTCGATCTGTGCAGGACGGGGACGGTCCCAGGTCTGAAAACCGTAGTTCATACCGTAGATAAACAGGGTGGGATCAAAACTGATGTTGTCCTTAAGAGCAAAAGTGGTACCTATACCAAGGGGAGTCAGCAGAGGATCCGGCGCACCTGTTGATTCATCCTCTGCAGCCACGTCAAACTGATACAGCATTCCCGAATGTACATCCAGGGATGAAAACTCAATTGCGAAGAGTGCCCCGGAAAGAACAAACATGAGTAGAAAAGCTGAAAGAAAAGCGGAGTTTTTCATCTCTTAATCCTCAAACAGTATACCACTCCGCGCCGGGCAAATCAGCGGATTTTTACAGTCTCCACCATATAGCGGATATCTGAACCGCCGCCTTCTTCTCCGGGAATAATAACCTTCTTTTCAATTACAAATACCAGGCTTTTTTCATCCGGCGTATAACAAACCTGCTTTATGCGGTAGCTGCCTACATTCTGGCGGTAATAATCCGGCAGGCCTACAGTAAAATCCCGTTCAGAACCATCTGCTGCGGTAAGTTTCAGCTTCAGATGAAATGCCGAGCTGATCTTTCCCCCCGATTCCCTGGCGTTCTGCACCAGGTCCACCGAGGCCTTTGAATCGCGCATAAAATCACGAAACTCCAGATGGCTTTTCGGTTCTGCACCGTTTACCAGGAGATACACAATTCTTCCTGAACGAAGATGATCTATACCATGCTGCTTGATCTTCTCTATATTTTCCGCAAACAGGGTATACAGCGCCCCGGAGCCATTCTGGCCTGCGGACACCTCAACCGGGTATATCCCCCGCATTTCACCGCCGGGAACAAAAGCATTCTTATGTACATCTACCAGATACATCTCTGCATAGGGATTTGAGTTTTTATCATCAATCCCGTAATAACCAAAGAGAAAGTACTGCGAATCTACGGAGAATCCTAAATTGACATAGGTTGCGACATCACCAGCTGACAGGGTGCCGAGCATCCCGAGTATCAGCATTACTATAATACAACCCCGTTTTACCATTTCCGGTGCCTCCTTCTATCAGTATCGAACGAAAACAGGAAAAGTTGAGAGTTTCAATTATTATTTACGATTGATCCCACTGCTTTTTTTCGTCACAATACTTCTATGACCTTAAGTCTGAGAAACGCCATACTTATTTCCGGTGCCGCCATAAACCTGGTTCTGCTGGTACTGTTCGCCGCAGGGCTCTACAATACTTTCAGTCTGTTCCAGTTTCACCAGATACCGGTAAATCCTGGAATGTTGATCCAGCCCGCCCTGGATAATAACGGCGATATTCTTTTCATGCTTCTCCTTCAGGTTCTTTCCCTTATAACGGTGCTTACCATGTATGTACAGTTTCGCAAGACTGCATCACCGGAGATCTTCTTTTTTCTCATATTTATTCTGTCCCTCGGAATGGAGGGGATCAGGATACTTCCTGCCACAGCAGAGGTACTTTCACTTCCACCGTTTTTCACAACCTTTGTTGTGCGTTCCCTCTACTTCTCCCGCTTTTTAGGGCTTTTCTCAATCTTTACTGCAGGACTTTTCGCCAACGGCATGCAGTATCAGAAACTTTCCATAGCCTTCGGGATAATCCTGCTCACCGCCTTTACCCTGGCATCAACCATGCCGGTAACAGAGTCGGTGCTTAAATCCGGAGCAGGAATTTACATGCTGAATATATTCAACATCATGCTGGTAATGCTGACTATCCAGTCTTTAAGTGTGATTAATTTTATTATTGCATGGATACGAAACAACAACCGGGATTATCTGTGGCTTGCCCTGGCATCTCTGATGCTGATCTCCGGTTTTGAACTCTCTTTGAGAGGAGAGGGCATCTGGTACAGGGCCGCCGGTTTTGGACTGGTTTGTATCGGGACAGTGATCTTCAGCCACCGCACCCACGAAGTGTATCTCTGGATTTAGAACAGAGAATACGGAGTAGTCCAGAAACTACCCTTTTCCATATGATAAGAAAAATCAGACCGTAAGAAAAAGAAATGCAGTGCCCGCAGAAAGGGGCATCAGAATATTATCAAAATCTTTAAGGGGAACCATCTCAACTGCAGTTGCAATAAAGGCCACTGCCAGAGAAACACCAAGGTTACCGCAAACAGCAAAGGTACTGATATAAATCGCAGTAAGGCAGGCGAGACTGCCGATTATGGTTTTTCCGCCGGTTCCCGGAATGCGCACCTTCCCGAAAAGACGGCCCACAAGACTTGCAACACCGTCACCGAAGGCAAGGGCATAGATACCGATAGCCGCAGCTTCGGCGGGATACAGCAGCAGAGCCATCATTGCACCGATACCAAGAGTCACAGGACCGAGAACAAAGTGTCCAAGTTCCTTATCCCTGGAGGCCATAGCAGTTATGCGGGAAATAAACGAAATCTGCTGACCTTTGCAGCGCATGAATTCCGCGTAGGTGTAGACAAGGGTACCAAGAGCAAGCAGACCAAGGGTAAGAGTTTTATTATACGAGGCAAACAGCGGGACAAGAGAAACCATCATGTGGATACTCTTGCGCACAACTTCGCCGCGAACCGTGTCTGAAACTGACTGAAAATAATAAGTTGGAAAAGCCAAAATCCGTCTGCTCTGCACTCTATTTATACCTGTATTATTAAGTATCTGTTTCTTTACATGCAATAAGCGTACCAACAAAAAACAGGAAATTTCAGGAACAGTAATTCTTTGCTACAGAGCGACTTACAAAAAGCCTCTGCCTAATAATCCCGAATAGCAGAAATAACCGTATGATTTTGTAGACATTCACATTCACAATAAACTATACCCCGCCGGTTAGCGGGGTATAATTCTGCTATTCAAACATTAGAAACGGTCGAAATCATCATCATCAAGCTTGATGACCTCTTCAGGATCAACCGGGGTAATACCGGTCTCTTCCTGATCCGGATAAAACTCGTAATCAGATTTCGGCTGCTTTTTCACCGGTGCAGCAGAACGGGATGGCGCAGGTGCAACAGGCTTTCTATGTGATGCCGAAGACGCCGGCTGAGGTGCTGCAATCTGCCGAACTGACCGTACTTCCAGAGTAAACTGGGAAATCATCTGCTGCAGATGCTGCGCCTGGGAGGCAAGTTCCTCAGAGGCTGAGGCACTTTCTTCAGCACTGGCGGTATTGGCCTGGGTTACCTGGTCAATCTGATCAAGACCTTCGGTAATCTGGCTGACCGCCTGAGCCTGCTCACGGCTTGCCTGGGCAATCTCTTCAAGGAAGGTCGCAACCTTGCCGACACCGCTGACAATATCTTCAAGCTGTATTGCCGTAGCCTCGGCTGCCTTGTTTCCTGTTTCTATGCTGCGTACCGACTCATCCACCCGCGCAGTGGTATCCTTTACCGCCTCGGCACTGCGGGCGGCAAGATTACGAACCTCTTCAGCCACAACGGCAAATCCGCGGCCGTATTTACCGGCCCGGGCAGCCTCAACGTTGGCGTTCAGGGCCAGCAGGTTAATCTGAAAGGCAATATCGTCAATAATCTTAACAATCTTTTTAATCTCATCCGATGCGGAGTTGATCTCTCCCATGGCAACCACAAGGCCCTGCATCTGGGAATTACCATTTTCGGCATTCTCGGTAGCCTGTTTTGCCAGAGCATTTGCTTCGAGGGAGTTCTTGGCATTCTGCTGTGACTGTCCGTTTACCTCATTGATAGAGGAGGAGATCTCCTCCAGCGAACTTGCCTGTTCTGTTGCTCCCTGAGAGAGGGACTGACTCGCCTGTGAAACCTGATCGGCACCGGAGGTAACCTGATCTATGGCAATATTTACCTGACCTAACAGATCGTTCAATGATGAACGCATTGTTTCCAGGGATTTACCCAGACCATCCTCACTGCTGGCAAGCTGAACCTTCTGGCTGAAATCTCCGGCGGCAAAACGGCCAATCATTTCCGCCTTGTACTGCAGGGATTTAAGCATTTCCCGCAGGGCATCAGCTAACTGTCCTATTTCATCACGCTGGTAGACATCGAGGGTCGCATCAAGGTCTCCCCGGGCAATCTGACCTGCAAAGAGAACGCCCTTACTCAGAGCAGTGGTTATCATTCTGGTAAGCAGCAGCGCAATAAGGGTGGAAACCACTAATACCGCAATTATTCCGATCACCAGGGTTATAAAAGTTGCCTGAACAAGGGCAAGCGAATCCCCGGTACGCTCTTCGGTTGCATCGAGACCTGCCATGGCCACATTTCTGGATGCTTCCAGCACCTGATCAGCTGCTGTATTTCTTTTCCCGTTGAGTTCCTGAAGCTTCAGGTAGCTGTCACGAATACTCTGCATTCCCCGCTTATAGGTATCGCCAGCATCCTGAATATGATTCAGTTCCTCAATATCCGCAGCCTGGAAAGTGATGGTGCGGATCTCTGCAAGGTACTTATCTATGGCATCAAAATTGGCAATTCCCTGATTCATCAGGGCAGGATCGGTTTCCAGCTGTCCCCGGAAGTTCTTAATCCGGGTATCGTTTCCGGTACTGATAATCTGGTTCATCAGGGTAATTTTTGAATGACGTTGAGCAAGAGCTGCGCTGGATACACCTGCGGCTATCTCATTCTCCATTCTGGTATTCTGTCCTGCCAGAAAATCATGGCAGCTTGCCATATACTCTGCGGCGGCTGCATCAAGAACACCCCGCTGGGTTTCTATACCGGCTATAACACTGTTCGTCTCTTTTGCAAGGGCCTCGTACTCCCCGGCATGTTCTTTTGCGGTTGCCACCCCTGCACTCAGTTTGGTGAGGTGTATGGCTCTAGCTGCCAGAGCCTCGGCATCGCCCAGAGAAGCGAAAACCTGCTCCAGATTTGTCGATGCATCCTTCCAGAAACTCTCCTGAAAGGTTTGCGAGTATCCCCGCATGGCGTACATGGTCATAAGGGAGTTCCGCTCAACATCGTTGGCAATCCGGATTTCCGGAACAAACTCATCATTCAAGGCAGAGGCATCGTTACGAATGGTATTTACATTAAAAAGGATAATAAGAACAGCGATGATCACTAAAAGAAGAATGCTGCCGAATCCGACAAACATCTTCATAGCCATTTTCATATTTTTAAACATTACTACTGCTCCTTTGAAAGTTTTTCAAGTTCGAGACCGCTGTCCTGATCCAGGATTTTGCCTACATCAAGCAGAATTTTTACTTCGTCATCCACCTTTCCCAGTCCGGAAATATACCGGTCACGGGTAGCCTGCTTTTTGAAGTTAGGCGGCGGATCTATTTCACTTTCAAAGATGTCTTTAACCTCAGATACCGTATCGACAATAAAACCAATGGAGGTGCTTTCCACATTTACAATGATAATACAGGTACGGTCGTCATATTCTCGGAACTCCATACCGAACCGCAGGCGCAGGTCCATAACAGGGATAACCTTTCCCCGAAGGTTGATTACCCCTTTTATATATTCAGGCATATCCGGCACTTCTGTAATTTTCTGAAGCTCAATGATATCGGTAACAATCATTATATTGATACCGTACATTTCATTGCCTATATTAAAAAGAAGATACTTGTTCTCCTGATACGATTCATCCTCGTCATCCACAAGCAATAGTTCGTCATCTGCACTTTTACTGAATTTTTCATCTGCCATATTTTACCTCCGCCTGATTCAGTTTTTATGGTTCCCCTTTATATGGTTTCACCTTTATATGGTTTCGCCTTTATATGGTTTCGCCTTTGCTGGAGTTTCCCTTGGAGCGCCTGTATAAAGGATTGTCAATTTTGTAGGCGCCCGCAAGGTTTTAGAAAAAAAAGTATATTTTTTAGAGCGGTTATCTATTTTTCCGGCCTCTGCACTGGGGACAGATTCCATAATAGTGAACCGCATGCCGCTGAATGGAGAAATCGTGGAGTTCTTCGAGACGTTTTTCTATGGAGTGGAGGGTCTGCCGTTCTTCATCCGAAAAATCGGAGTACTTGATAACCCTGTAACAGCTGGAGCAGATAAGCAGATGCTGGTGAGGTGCTTCTTCGCGCTCTTCTTCCCGCAGCTGATAACGGGCTTTTCCGTCGCCGGGGTCTATTTTGCTGACAAGGCCCATTTCTGTGAGCAGAATCAGGGTCCGGTATATTGTTGCCAACCCGATGCCGGGATGATCGTTATGGACCCGCATGAAAATATCCTCCGCAGAGGCAAAACCGTCAAAATCATCGAGAGATTCGAGGATAACCTGGCGGGGAATGGTCATTCTCAAGCCTCTCTGCCTGAACCGTGGTCCTAAATCGTTGTAGCCGTGCCTGTGTCTCGGCATTCTGTCTGTCTCCTTTTCAGCCGACGACTTTTCTAACCGCCGCAAGCAGCTTGTCTGTACTGAAGGGCTTTACTATCCATCCCGTTGCACCTGCAGCCTTTCCCTTATCCATTACCGAATTCTGGGATTCCGTTGTAAGAACCAGAATAGGAACAAATTTCATATTGTCCCTGGTGCGGACTTCCTGAATAAGTTCTATCCCATTCATATTGGGCATATTCACATCGGTAATAATAAGATCGACCGTCTGATTATCAAGTTTATCGAGTGCATCAAGGCCGTCTTCAGCATCAATAACTTCAAAATCATTCTGTTCCAGAACAAAAGTGACGCTCTGACGGATGGCCTTTGAATCGTCGACAACCAGTATTTTCTTTGCCATAGAGTATTGCTCCATGCTTCCTTCCTTTTAATTATCGAAGGAAACCTGCTATTTTATGAGTGTAAACAACACTTCATACTTTAAGTTTGGTCTATTTCCACCCTAAATTCAAGAACAATAAAAAAAGCGCCGCCGGACGATGGAATTCCGGACGGCGCAAATGCTGTTTCTGAAGAAAGTCAGATTACTTCCTGAAGTTCCTGTATGGATGTGAAGGTTTTAAGCTTCTCAATTGCCTTGTTCTGTATCTGCCTGACCCGTTCTCTGGTGATTTTAAGAATGGATCCGATCTCTTCGAGGGTAAGCGGGGCTTCCCCGGTGATTCCATAGCGCAGTTCAATTATACGGCGTTCCCGGAAACTCAGATTATCCAGGGTTTTAACCAGAATTTCCTTGAGAGACTTTCTGAAAACCGTCTCAAAAGGCTCTCTGTAGTCATCGCTGCAGATAAGATCGGAAAGAGAGGTTGCATGATCCTCGTCAACTGTAGTGTCCAGAGAAGTTGTATCATTATTGAATTCCATAAGATGCTTAACTCTGTCCACAGGAAGATCCATGTATTCTGCAACCTCAAAGTCTTTAGGATCCCGGCCCAGTTCCTGGGTAAGATGTTTGGAAACAGAAAAGCACTTCCGGATGGAATTAAGTACATGGATGGGGACCCGAATGGTACGTCCCTTATCTGCAAGAGCCTTGATAATTGCCTGCTGGATCCACCAGGTTCCGTAGGTAGAAAACTTACAGCCCTTGGTATAGTCAAACCGTTCAACCGCTTCGATAAGGCCGATATTTCCTTCATCGATAAGATCCAGAAATCCCAGGCCCCGATACTGGTACTTCTTGGCAATGGAAACAACCAGCCGCAGATTGGAGGTAATCATATTGTTTTTAAGCTTTTCAGATCTGCTTTCAACAATTTCTTTCAGGCAGCGGTAATTCTCTTCGCTGATTTTACCGGAAGCAAAATCCTGTTCCAGAACGGCAAGTTCCTCACGGGCATCTACAATCTCTTTGCCAAGTTGAAGCTCTTCTTCCTTGCTCAGCAAGTCATAGTTTGAAATCTGATGCAGGTAAAGGCTCAGTGGATCTGTTTCCGTCTGGTACTGATCCTCTTTTTCCAGATAATCTTTGAATTGAACCGTTTTCGTCATGCCCCGTTCCTCCTCGTTCCGGCTGTTTCCTAAAGTACTTGACTACTATCCACTGAAAACGGCTTACGCAAAATCGGGGATTCTTGAGAGTTTTACTGGGGCTTTGCCTGATTTATATATAGGGGAAATACCTGAGCATGCCATAGGGGAATCCCCTATGGCAAAGCTGGGAGAAAAGATCAGCTAAGTGCTTTCCTACGGGTAAGATAGTAACTTGCCCCGCCGGCTATGATCATCAGCAGACAGAAAAGCTGTCCCAGGCTGAAATTAAGCCAGCTGCCGGGCTGATAAATGGAGAGATCCGGTCCAAGACGGAGGATAAACCCGATATTGGTATCGGGCTGGCGGAAATATTCAATTACAAAGCGGACGGCACCATAGCCCATGAGGTACCAGGAGAATATAAACCCGTTGAATTTTTTCCCCGGCCGAATAACAAACCAGAGAAAAAGCCAAAGCAACAGACCCTCTCCAAAGGCTTCATACAACTGGCTGGGATGCCGGGGAAGATTGACGGCGGTGGTTCCGGTCAGATGAAGCCTTCCGGCAATTTCCGCCACCCAGGGGAAACTGCGGGGAAAACGTTCCGCATGGGGAAAGATCATTCCCCAGGGCGCTTCGGTAACGCGCCCGAAAAGCTCGCCGTTGATAAAGTTACCCAACCGGCCGAAGGTATACCCCAGAGGGACCGCCGCGGTTATTCTGTCGGTCCAGAGGAGCATGGAAATTCCACGTCTTCTGCAGAACAGCGCCGCACCGACAACTGCGCCGATGAGCCCTCCGTGAAAAGACATCCCCTGCAGACCGGTAAAATTCATCTGCTGATCAAAGGGCCAGAAGATAAGCCAGGGCTTTGTCCAGTACTCGCCTGTGGTGTCGTACACAAGAGAAGAGACCAGCCGTGCACCTAAGAGAAGTCCGAGGATTACCCAGAAAAACAGGTCACCGATTATTTCTGTCGATGCCCCTGGTTCCTCTTTTTTCAGCTGAAACCGTACCAGCACATAGGCTGTGGAAAAGGCAAGAAGGTACATAAGGCCGTACCAGCGGACCGGCAGACCTGGAATTATCTCAGGAGAGATCCAGTCGGGAAAATGAATGAATGGCAGGGGCATTATTTCTCCTTGTCATCTTTAGCCGCCTTTTCCAGCGGCTTTGTCTGGATCCTTCCGGTATCGGGATCAAAATAGACAATAACAGACTTTTTTGGTGAATCCACCTCATAATACCTTCCGTGGCTTTCAAAGACCACCCCCGGGAAAAGGGTTCCGCGGACTACAATCTCCGAGGGAAAGTGCTCCTCAAATTTTTCCCGCAGGGTAAACAGCCGCAGACTCAGTTTCTCAATGAGCTTCACAAACTTCAGTTTTTCCTGACGCGCCCGGGCGAGCTTGGTTTTCTCCCCCGCTGCCTCCAGACGGTGAAGTATCATATCTATTTTCGCCACATTCTGCCTGGTTTTGGCAATTTCCTTCTCTTCCACCTGTATTCTGTCTGCAATCAGGTAATCCTGGCCGAAAAAGACCTTGGTAGGAACACCATTGGGGTGCCCGAGGTTCTGAACCTCCGCACCCCGTCGGCATTTAAGGTTGCCTCCGGTAAAGTTTCCCTTGTCACTTATAAGGGTAAGCCGCCCGTTACAGCGGACATTCGATCTCAAACAGGAATTTTTTACCCGGATATCACCCACTGCCATGGCATGAGCCTGTTCAATAAAGCCGGCGGCAATATTCTGCTTGGCCCTGAGAACCGCCTTTCCGGCGCCTTTTACTCCGTTAGCCACGGTAATGGAACCATCTGCGGAGAGAAGCGCACCGTCTACAATGCCGCCCACCTGCAGATCTCCCGCGGCAAAAACCACAAACCCGGGCATTACAGAACCTTTCACCGTAACCGGGCCGTTAAATTTAACATTGCCCGTTTTCATATCTACATCACCGGGCACAAAATGGGCATCTTTTATTTCAAGCACATTATTCTCATTCGTCAGAGCTCCGGATACCCTGGCATAATAGCGGGTAATCCCCTCCTCTTCCTCTTTTACATCAATATTATTACCCGCAGATAAGGGCACCTGTTTAAGTTCCCGGGCATTGAGGGTTTTTCCGGTGACATCCCATCCAGGCTCAGCCCCTCCCTGGGGCACCCGGACTTCGGCCAGCAGATCGCCCTCACTTACTACAGTAATCCGGTCCTGACTTCTGTAATCGGCATGGCCGTCTTTTGCAATGGATACACCATGCCCGCTTGCAAGGTGAACCTTCATTTCAACCTCTACACTGCCTGCATCCTGCGGCGCGGTACCCTCTGCGATAATCTCATCAAGAATATGCTCTCCCGTAAGGGCTGACGAGGAAATAGCCTTCACCTTTTCTTCCATCAGCCCTTTGAGGATTCCGGCTTTCTTTATTTCTTCATTAATCTGCTTTTCCGTGGCGACAAAACCGCTGCCTTCAATAGGCGAAATAGTCAGAAAAGCCTTCATCCGGTCTTCGGAAAGAGAAATGGATACGGCGGCACTGCGGTGAGGATGAAGCCTTAAGAAGGTTGCTCCGTCAATCTCGGCCAACTCCATAACCCCGTCTATCTGAGCTATGAGCATGCCCCGTTCAACCTTAAGGCCTTCATAGGTCTTTACCCCCGCATCCTTTCCCGGCGGCGGGTCTATACGGTTGCCGAAAACATCAAACCCCGGATCGCCCGACTTTCCAGCAAACATCTGACCGATAAGCTGATCTTTTTTAACCAGGGCCATCTTCTGCACCTGTTCAATGTCAAAATCGGCCCAGGAATCGAGGCTCATCGATCCCTGCTCTTTCAGTTCGGTCATCCGTGCGGTAATGGCATCGCAGTCAGTCTGGGGCATGTAGGTTACCTGAAGTTCAAAACTCCCGTCCTCTCCGGCAGCCGCCTCCTTGCCCTCTGAAAGCAGATGATTCTTCAGTTCAGAATCGGGGCTGCGGTAGAAATCAAGAATGGCCTGCTGCACAGCCTGTTTGTCCAGAGATTTGAGACCGGCACTTAGAATTGAAGTCCCAACCTCCTTGAGTACCAGAGGCTTTCCGTTTCCCCTTTTCTTCCGCATGGAAAGAAAGGCTTTCAGCTTATCTTCGGAGGTATGCAGCTCGAACCAGCCGTCTTCATCCAGAGAAATAGATGCTTTTTCAAGCACTTCCCCCTGTTTTACCGCGCCGGCAACAAGAACCTGAATATCCTGGGTACCCAGCAGCTTGTCCGCAGGATAGCCAAGCTCCTCCGCCCTGGCGACAATATCCGAACCGGGTGGAGGAATAAGCCCCTTGGCACCGGGAGTAAAGCTTAAATAGCAGGTGTTATGGTCATCGGAAAGGCTTACTTCCCATTTATGCTGCAGAAACGGCAGAATCTCCACCCAGTTGGCGCCGCGGCGCAGAAATCCGGTTTCAAGGGATTCATAGCCCTGGGAGGTTTCCTTGACACCGGGACCGCAGTAGAAGGTCGATTCCCCGTCTGCCGCGGGAATCGGCTGTCCGCAGACATCTTTCCCCGGTTTACCCGGCTTCCCCGGAGTTTTAACCCCCAGGACCATGCCTGCTTCACACCAACCGGAGGCGATAACCTCCGGGTTTACATAGACCTTCTCTTTGCGCTCCACCTTGTCGAAGTACTCTTCCTCCACCTCTTTGGGTGCAGCAAAGGGAATCTTCGACTTTTTTATAACCTTGCGGCTTCGTTTAATCTTTTCAACGGTAATGGTATGCACTTCCGGAGCCGGGGCATTTTCAAGGGTACGGGAAAGATCATACTGAAGATCCTCCGGTACCGGGAGCTCCTCCCACTCAATTTCGGCGGGTTCGGGAAGTTCCGGAGGGGTTCCCCTGGCGATTACAACAGGAGAAGGAAGAGAAGATGATCCTGTAATCGAGGCAACAGCCTTCTCCAGAGCAGCGCTGTCTACACCATTGCGCACGCCCTTCTCGTTGAGAAGATTACGGATTGTATCCCCAGTCTGCTCCGGACCGTCCGGATCCGGAGAAAAGCTGAGTATTGCCGTCAAACCCTGATCTTCCAGGAGAATGTCGACAGTCCCTCTGCCAGTTGTTTCTGCCATATGTACCTAATGCTCCCGGAGGGGAACTTTTATTTTGCTGCTTCCTGCATATATTTGACCAGTTTCTGCTTAAGCAGATTATTTTCCTTGCGCATTCTGGAAATCTCATACTGCTGGGTTTTTATGGTATCAACCAGATCCCCGTAGGAGAGGGCTCCGGAGTTGAGCATGCCTTCCATCTCAAAAACCCTGGCATCGAAGTCAATCTCAGCTTCCATCTCCGCAGTCAGATAGGAATCATCAATATTCTGCAGGTCCAGCGGCCCTTCATTATCTTCATCGGCCTGAATGATCTTATCCGCAATACGGTAAATAGCCTGGGAGAGAATGGACTGGGGCTTATAAATGACTATGGGCAGCCTTGAGTTGAGGGCAACATCCTGAAGATGGTCCCGGTAGATTACCCCCAGGTGATCCAGATCGATGCCGAGGTACTCCTTGCTCGACCGTCGTATCTTCTGAGCTCTTAAGCCCTCTTTGGGGTCATCCAGAAGATTCATAACCATCCCCGGATGAAAATGGCTCATCTTGCGTATAAATACATCAAAACCTTCAGGATCTTCATCACTCATGCGTTCCAGAAGCTTGGGAACATACACCTTCTGAAGGGACTGACCATCCTGGCGCAGCCTTTCCAGATACTTCCAGGCACCGGAAGTACGTTTGAATGAATCGCTCATAATCCGGAAGATTGCATTCTTCAGAAACAGATATGCATTAAGAGTTGCTGTAAGAGTAGGCGCGGTAACAATAATACCTCTGCCGGAATAGAGAAAGAAATCAAGTATATTATTGTTAGTCCCCGCTCCGAGGTCCATAACCAGATAGTCCGCATCCAGAGAGGTGAGGTTATTGAACAGTTTCCGCTTCTGGCTTGCCTTGAGGTTGGCCATGCCGGGAATTTCCGCATCTCCCGGTATAAACCTCAGATTCTTATAACCCGAATCGCAGATAATATCTTCTATCTTCTGCTTGCTGTTTTCAAGAAAGGTGCCGATTCCCTTCTGAACCGAGCCCATACCGAGAACCAGGTGGATGTTTGAAGCGCCAAGATCAAGATCGGCCAGAATAACCTTTTTTCCCGCCTGGGCCAGGGCAATAGAGAGATTGGTAGCCACCAGGGTTTTGCCTACTCCACCCTTTCCACTGGCAATAGGTAAAACCTGCATCTACTCCTCCTCTATGCGAATTACAGGGGGCGCCGGAACACCGGGGGACACAATCTCTTTCCGGGCCGGTTTAAATAATAATAGAACTACCAGGAAAATCAAATCTGCCAGGCATATCATTACCTGAAACGAAATAATCGCCGGAGGAACACGGAAAGAGACAATACCCGGGGTAATCTGAGCCAGGATCAGACCGAAGGAGGAGACCAAAAGAAGCACCGGCAGACCGGAGAGAAACATCAGCCCCTTTCCCAGAACAAGCAGGGTTTTCAGGGGCCGGTTCTCCGGATTCTGATAGAAGGCCAGAGCCATCACCGGAAAAAGCAGCGACGGTATTCCGGTAAAAAAGATCATTATGCCCGTATCCAGGTAGCCTTCGCCGTTAAACACAACGGATGCTATGTTAAAAACCAGAAAAAGCCGTACAATTTCATAGAGAAACAATATCAGAAGCCACCGGGCATTTCTTATCATGATCATGATTGTACGAACTGCTCCGGGTGCAGTCAAGTTAGATTAGCTGAAGCTTCTGAATGTGCCAGGTCAGCTAGATGATTTTATTGGTAAATAACGTTACATTAAGTTAAAAAGAGATGTAATCGGAACCAGCTATTCCGTAACAGGTCTTGCCCAAAAGGAGTCTTTTCATGAAGTCCAGACCGCTGCCACTTATCCTTTCCACCGTCCTTATCGCGGTAATTGCCATGATATCCCTGGGGAACCCCATTCTCAGTGCCGAGGTTGATACCGCAGAGACCCAGGAATATCTGAATATGTTCAATTTTCTCTTCAGATACGTTCAGGAGAACTATGTAGAAGAGAAAAACGCAGAAGAACTTTATATGGGCGCAGTAAAAGGGCTGTTTGAAAGTCTGGGAGACCCCTATTCGGTATATCTGAGTAAAAATGACATGACTCTTTTAAAGAATACCACCACCGGCCGTTTCGGCGGTGTAGGACTTATAATCTCAAAACCGGATCCCGCCCTGGAGCTGGAGCCGACTCCGCGCAGGCCTTTGCCTCAGTTTGTCGAGGTTGTCTCCCCCATAGAAGGCGCTCCGGCCTATAAAGCCGGAATCCATGCGGGGGACTATATTACCGCCATCGAGGGAGAATCCACCGAAGAGCTTACCCTGGATGAGGTAGTGGACACCCTGAAGGGAACTCCCGGAACCCAGGTTCAGGTGTCCATCCGCCGTGGAGGCTCTATCAATTTCAACGTAACCATAACCCGTGCGGTGATCGAAGTCCCCACCATGAAGAAAGATATGATAGGCACTATCGGATATCTGCGAATTATCGACTGGACCCCCTACACCGACGACCGGGTCCGGGAAGCCTTTCAGTATTTCAGGGAAAACAACTTTACCGGGCTTATCGTCGACGTTAGGGGGAATCCCGGGGGACTGCTGGATTCCGTGGTTTCCGTGGCGGACCAGTTTCTCTCTTCCGGCACCATTGTAAGCACCCGCTCCCGTATTCCCAATGAGAACAGGGTA
The DNA here is from genome assembly GCA_963676835.2 of Marispirochaeta sp. GTDB lineage: Bacteria > Spirochaetota > Spirochaetia > JC444 > Marispirochaetaceae > Marispirochaeta. The sequence goes on along the minus strand of CAXXFF010000002.1, from coordinate 695,700 downwards.
TTCACCGCAGATCCCTCGGTTGAACTGCCGGCGGCCATGCCGGTGATCGTACTGGTGGACAAGGGATCAGCCTCCGCATCGGAGATATTCTCCGGAGCCATGAAAGATACCGGCAGGGGATACCTGATCGGAGAGACCACCTACGGAAAGGGCTCCGTGCAGTGGGTACGGGAGTTCGGAGAGACAGGCTTCAAGTTAACCATAGCCCGCTACTACACCCCTTCAGGAGTCAGTGTGGACCAGGTTGGTGTTGAGCCGGATCTGGTTATCAAGCCTGATGAGCTGAGCGAAGCGGAGCAGGAATCACTGCAGAAGGTCTTTGAAGAGAACCTGATTGTCAATTTTGTCAATGAAAACAGCACCGAAACAGCTGCAAAGGTAAACAGCTTTATCACAGACCTGAAAAACCGCGGGATCAATCTCAAGGACCGGGATATCCGCTTCCTTATCCGGAGTGAGTATAACCGCCGCATGGATTTCCCCCCTGTGTACGATCTTGAATTTGACAAGGTCCTGAACAAAGCGGTGGATATGCTTGAAACCGGAGAGATTAACTGATGCCCTTCAGAAGCTTTAAAATTGCCACCGACAGCAGAACCTGCTTCATGAATATCACCAGCCGCATTAAGCGGGTGGTGGCGGAAGCTGAAGTTGTCGAGGGAATATGCACTGTCTACATTCCCCACACAACCTGCGGGGTAACCATTAATGAGGCGGCAGATCCCGACGTGGAGCGGGACATGCTGATGGAACTGAACAAAATCGTTCCCTTCAACGATGGATATGCCCATGGTGAGGGAAATTCAGCTGCCCATATCAAAACAAGCCTGATGGGGCCCAGTGTTACCATTCCGGTACATGAAGGCAGACTCACCCTGGGCACCTGGCAGGGGATCTACCTGACCGAGTTTGACGGCCCCCGGCAGCGCTCGGTACATGTGCAGATGATCAGCCAGAGCACCTGATGCGCCAGTTTGTCCTTCCCGGGGGGTCCAATGGTGAAGAACTCCTTGAACTCCAGGGCAAGAACCACCGCTACCTGAGCCGTGTGCTTCGTCTCTCTGCAGGAGATGAGTTTCCCGCTGTCGACCCGGAGGGGAGAAGATTCCTCTGCCGGGTGGACTCCATCAGTACAGATACTACTATTCTTTCCATCTTTCCCCAAAAGAGCGACGGCAGTCATGAAAGAGCCGAAGAGGTCAGTCTGGTGATGGGGATTCCCAAAGGCAGAAAGCTAGATCAGGTTATCCGGCAGTGTACTGAGTGCGGTGTTAAAGAGATTTTCCCCCTGCTGAGCCGGAATTCCGACATACGCCTGGATGAAAAGGATTTCAGCCGTAAGCTGGAACGGTGGACCCGGGTGGCCAGGGAAGCTCAACAGCAGAGCGGAACACCCTCAGCACCGATAATTCATCCTCCCATGGAAGCTGCCGGGTTGAAAGACGCCCTGACAGACTATGACCGCGTACTGGTATGCCATGAGACACCCAGATCAGATACCAGTCTGCACAGCCTGCTGGCAGGGTCACAGGGCAGAGCTGCCGTTCTTATCGGGCCGGAAGGCGGGTTTTCGCCGGAAGAGCTGGAACTTTTCGACTCCTTCCATTATGATTCGCTGTACCTCGGAGAAAGCGTTCTCCGGGCTGAAACCGCGGCACTCTACGCTGTTGCTGCGGTTCAAACCATTATGCGGGAGTCTGCAGCATGGAAAGTAAAGTAGCCGGGGCAAAACACATAGACTTTCTTTCGGTACCTGTTCATCACATGCCGGAAGAGGGGCTGGATGAAGCTGTCCGGGGAATGCTGGAAGACGGAGAAAAGCATCAGATAGTGCTGGTTTCCACCTGGGACCTTATGCGGGGTCTGCGGAATCAGGAATACCGCCGGGTACTGATGAATGCCAGTCTGGTAATTCCGGTAACTCCGGGGGTCGCCAAAATCTGCCGTTTTCTTCACCGTCCCGTACCCGCAACCTACATGCCCTACGAGTTTATTATCAAGCTTCTCGGCTGGCTGGAACACTACCGTAAGTCGATCTACATTCTGGGAGGCTCTCATCAGGTAATTCAGACCTCCGCATCAAACCTGAGGACATCCTTTCCCGGGCTGAATATTGTAGGACGCTGTGCGGGCTACTACAAACGCCCCGCAGAGGAAAATATTATGCTTGCCATCCGCAAGGCAACTCCATCCCTGCTGTTAACCGGAAAGGGAATCAAAAGCGGAGATAAATGGCTCCTGGAAAAACAGAAAAGCCTCTCCAGCGGAATCAGTCTCTACGGCGGCGACTGCTTTGAAGTATTTGCCGGCAAACGGAGAAAACCGTCCCGAAAATCATGGGAACGCGGAAGCTACGTCATCCCGACGCTGCTCAAAAAGCCCTGGCGTCTTTTACGGGGTATTATCTATTTCTTTTTCGGGTTCAGGCTGTTAATCGCCCGTATCAGGAAAGCTTAAGATATTCATACGCGCCTTTAATCCGGTCAGAATAGACCCGCAGAAGGATCCTGCCGGCCAGGCGCTTGAAAAAAGTGAGAAGTATCAGCAGCCCCAGGGAATCAGTCAGAAATCCCGGGAGCATAACCATAAGGCCACCAAAAAGTATACCCAGAAGACGAACAATCAGAGGCTCGGGAAAAAACCCTTCATGTATCTGGATAAGGATTTTCTTTAAAAGCCGCTTTACTCCCGTCACAACCCAGAAAAAGCCCAGAAATCCGGTAGCTGCAGTCATGGCGAGGACCCGTTCAAAGGAGAAATTCTTAAAAGACCAGGCAAATACCACAATTTCGGCAATAAACAGCAGACCCGCCAGCAGTACAAGCAGAAAGAGTCTTTTAAGAAAACCATAGTCAAACAGCGGAAGAAGGGGACGTTCCTGAATCATAGTAAGCAGTATTCTCCTTACCCTGAGGCCATCTGTCAATGGCGTAAAAGCAGGAGGCAGGCAACAGCTTGTCAAAACCGGAGGAGCAATGTACTATGTAGCCAATTAAAAAGTTATGTTAAAAGTAATTATATATAGTACAGACCCCGGTCACAGCGATCTTCTCGAAGCCTGTCTGCCAAAGTTCAGCACTCTTTTTCGTGCTTCGGACGAAGACTGTTCCCACAACTGCAGCCTTTCAATTGTCGATATAGAACACAGCAACTGGAAAAGTATCATAAAGACTTTGAGGCGCCGTAGTTTTTCCCGGCCCGTCCTTGCTCTGGCACCGCCGGAGAAGGTGAGAGACATAATCGACGCCATACGCCATGGAGCCTGTGACTGGCTGAAAAAGCCGGTATCTCCCGGGGAACTGGAAAAACTGCTCAGCCGGATTTTCTGCTTTAAACAGGCGGATCCTGATGACTGTAATCATCCGGAATTTGCCTCCCTCATAGGCAAACATCCCCTCATGCTTGAGCTGCGCAGAAAAATTCTCAAATATGCACCCGACGAACACCCGGTGCTGATCAATGGAGAAAGCGGTACCGGCAAAGGGCTGGTGGCAGAGATTATTCACCGTTTATCCCTCCGGAATAAGGGTAAGTTTGTTCCCGGCAATTGCGGAACATTTCCCCCGGCGCTTATAGAATCGGAACTCTTCGGAACCCGGGCCGGATCATACACCGGCGCTGTTAACCGTAAGGGAGCAATCGAACTCAGCGACGGAGGAACCTTCTTTCTGGATGAGATAGGCGAGCTGCCGCCGGAAAGTCAGGTAAAGCTCCTGAAAGTTATAGAGGAGAAGAGGTTTTTCCCTCTGGGAAACGCAGGGGAACCGGTTTACTCGGACACCCGCTTTATTGCGGCAACCAACAGAGATATTGAACAGATGGTTGGAGCCGGAACCTTCCGGGAAGACCTGTATTACCGGATTAATATCCTCCGCCTCACCATACCTCCTCTGCGGGAAAGAAAAAGTGATATTCCTCTGTTAATTGAATTCTTCCTTAAAGACAAAGAAATCGGCATCGAACACCGGGCCGTTGATCTGCTCATGGATCATCCCTGGCCGGGAAATATTCGGGAACTTGCGGCGGTACTCACCAGAGCAGCCATCCATGCAGAAGGAGACTGTATCCATAGTGAGGATATAGTTTTTTAGGCTGATTTAAGGTTAAAAGAGAGGCCAGGTCCTGAAAAATTTACAGTTCCCGGAGAAAGTGAACCTTTATAACAGGAAACACCCCTTCCGGGGTCTCCCGTTTGGCTGCAACTTCACCGATCACCATAAAGCGTGTGTTAGTGGTAATCTCCCGGGGATCAGTCCTTCGGGACCGCCTCTGGGGTATGGCATTAAAGTAATCGGGCCCTTCAAGGAGCAGAATACTTTTAAACATGGTTACAGCCTCGGTACCCTGCCATTCTCCATCGATCAGTTCAAGCTCACCGAGAAAATCAGCTTCATCACCATTAATAACGGTTCTGGAGGCAACGGTACCGGAAAAGAGAACAAGGGACCGGTTTTCAATCAGGGAATCAAGCAGAGCGGCATCGGTATTGGAGGCCTTGAGGGTTGCATCCAGATTCAGGATACTCTTCAGCTCTTCGAAAGAGTCCTGGGCGGCGGCATTAATGGTTAGAACCAGCAGCATTACCACCAAAGAGATACAGCGTTTCATACTTTATTCCCCCTTGCAATACAATCTTACGCACTCTGTTATTTACGGTCAAGTAAGTAGTTAAGTGTATACATGGCCACGCCGATGATAGGAAGAGAGGAAAGAACCGAAACTTGGCTTCTATCTTTGTTATTATCCCGTTTATGTGATAATAATTTGACAAAGATTGGAGACCCCTATACTATTAGGGATAAGATAGCGGTAACTCATTTCTGACTTTGAAGAGGACACATGAGCAATAACGATATAGTTGCAGGATTTGACGACGAAAAGGATGACAGCCTCAAAATCCGGCTTCAAAAGGTTGATACAGTAGAAGGATGTCTGGTTCTTTATCTGACCGGATATATCGATACCTATAACTCAAACTTTTTCCAGAAAAGGGTAACCAGAGCTGTTGAAAGCGGATATACCAAGCTGATTTTTAACTGCGGCGGGCTCAACTATGTATCGAGTACCGGAATCGGATCATTCACCGCATTCCTGAAAGCAGTACGCCCCCGGGGCGGAGATCTTGTACTTCTTGAAATCCAGCCCAAGGTATACGAAGTATTCCAGCTTCTCGGGTTTTCCCAGTTCTTCAACATTAAGGATAACCTCACGGAAGCCGTTGAGTTTTTCGGTTCCGATGGAAAAACCGGCGCCGCTGAAGTGTTCCCGAAGATTTTTCAGTGTCCCATATGCAGTAAACGACTGAAAGCAACCAAATCCGGCCGCTTTCGATGTTCAGAATGTAAAACAATACTGGCTATAGACAACTCCGGTCAGGTCTTCCTGGGCTGATGAACTACTTTCCCCTCCGAGGGAACTCAGAGGAAACTCCGAGGGCACTTCGAGGAAAAAAGGGGAAAGAAAACAGATAACCTGTTTCTGTACAGTCTCCGCCAGTCCCATGCTTACCTCCAGGAGGAATGAACACGATGGGGTTCTTTGACCGCTTCAGGCGGATTTTCAAATCAAACGTAAATGCCATGCTCAGTAAGGCCGAAGATCCCGAGCGGATGTTAAATCAGGCTATTACTGAAATGAATACCCAGCTCATTGAATCAAAAAAGAGCGTAGCCTCCGCCCTGGCCGATGAAAAAAGGCTGGAGCGGCAGATGAGACAGCATCTTGATCTTGCTGCGGAATGGGAAGAAAAAGCCATCGCTTTTGTTAAAGCCGGCAAGGACGACTCAGCCAAAGAGGCACTGTTAAGAAAGCAGGATCTTCTGAACACAGCGGAGCAGTTCAAACAGCAGGTTGATTCCCAGCATGCCGCAGTGGAGAAGCTCAAACAGGCCCTGAAACAGCTGCAAGACAAGATGGAGGAATCCATCCGCAAAAAAAGCCTGCTTATTGCACGGGCAAAGCGGGCAAAGGCCCAGCAGGATATTCAGAAACACCTGAGTTCAATGGAAAATACCTCTGCATTTAAGGCCTTCGATGATATGGCCTCTAAAGTAGAACAACTGGAAGCAGAAACAGAAGCCCTGGAAGAAGTAAGCGCCATGAATACCGGAGTTGATCCTCTTGAGGAAGAATACCGGGCACTGGAAGCTGATTCCGACAGCCAGGGCGCTGATAAGCTTCTGGAAGATTTAAAAAAGAAGATACAGAATGAAATCGAAGCTCCAGGGAACAAGGAACAATCTCCGGACTGAAGGTAAAGACCGCAGTCAACTGCTCCTCAACTTTGCACCAGCCGAAGGTGATCTGCGCTACCGGCTCCGTCTGCTCGATCAGGAACAGGCGAATATCGGCTTTCTGTTCAGTGATTATCCCCTGCAGGATAATGATATAACCCTCTATCTCATACCGGTCAGACAGCTCTTATGGCTGCACACACCAAAAATATTCAACTACAAACCTGTACTGGTATATGGTCCGGGGCACAGCCTGTATCGCAGCTTCATGGCCGGATGCAGTGATTACCTCAAGGAACCCTGGGATGAACAGGAACTGATAGCCCGGGCGGAACGCCTGATAGACGGCACGGCCGTGGATTATCCCTGGGGCACAGTAATCCTTAAAGGAGCAACCCTTACAGGCCCTTCAGGAACAACCGCACTTTCCCCTGCCCTTGTATCCATCTTCCGCATACTTGCAAGATACCGGGGCAGCCAGGTACGCAGGGATATACTCTCCAGGCTTCTCTGGGGTGAAATTCGGCCCGCATCACGGGGAATTGATATGCATATAGTCAATTTACGACGAAAGATGAGACGCGTACTGCCGGAGGATGTAAAGACCATAATACTAACCGGCCGTTCCGGGGGATATATGTTAAGGTAGGTTGATATCCTGTGGATAAGTTCTTTACAGATTGTCAGGCATGCCTATTACTTACACAGCAATAACTTAAGTAAAATAATACCAAAATCAACCTAAAACACTCAGGAAATATTTCTTTATATAGTAAGTAATTAAAAAATTTTGTTAAATTTCTCCAAGATAGAAATAAACATCTTGACAATTTTTCAACAATTTCAATCCCGAAAGTGACCGGCGATCAGTTTTTCCCGTTGTGGATAAGTTGTTATTAGATATTTAGAAACCCACAGACGCTTGCCAGCCGGGAGAGGCCATGCTACGATTCGAGTCAGAGTGAAAAATGCATTAATGGTAATTCTGAAGTATCTACTCGTCTTCGTCGGGCTAACTCTTCTTCTTACTCTGTCTGTATATATCTTTACCTGGGACCTTCAGATCGCGGACCATTACCCCGCATCATGGCATATTGCGGTTCTTTTAAATGCTGCGGGAATATCCATACTCCCCGGATCGCTGCTTTCTCTTGTTATCACGGTATTTCTGATTCAGCGCAGGCCGGGAAACGGTGTTGGCACCTTTATTGCCCTGTGGCTCAGCTTCTCTGTCTGCTTTTCAGCAGCCTACATTCTACTGAAACCGGAGGCTATGTTTGTCCCCGACGGGAACACAGGCGTTGCCATTGCCGGATCTATCCACACCTATGATGATGGATCAGTCTATATAGAAGATTCATTTTCTCCCGGGCATCCTGCGGTAATCTTCTCCTCGGGAAACACGCCAAGGCTTACCGGTGGAACTCTCAGTTCCTCAGAAGAAAGGCAGGCCGAAATCGGAGATATTGCCATAGACAGAATACCCGAAAATCCATTCTTCCAGTCCGCTCTTGATCCGGGACCAGGTATAACCAGGATTATCCGGGACTGTAATGCCCTTAGCTCCTTTTTTATCTACAACTACAGTCTCTCTCTTAAGGATTTTCTGCTGCAAATCGGGGCTTTCGGTTTACTTCTCACAAGCCTGTGGATTTTTGCCCGGCTTTCCTCATGGCCCCTGATAAACACCATCTACTTCCTGGTGATTATCAGGCTCATGCTCTTTTCTGGAGCTTTTTTAATCGCACCTGAGGTGCGGGAACTCCTCTCTTCCTATATTCCCGGTATGGAGCCGGCGAAAAACCTGCCACTGATATTTACCGGCACCGCGGCTGTTCTGATACTTTGGGATATATTCTTTGTTCCCTTTGACCGCTATAACAAAAGGAGAACAAAGAAATGAGCGGTGCTGTCCGAAAAATCTTAATTCTGTTCCTTGTTTTCGCCGCAATTTATTTCGCCGGTAACCTTGTGCATGCTCTTCTGAATTTTTCAACCGAGGGACTCCTGGATATCTATTTTCTCTCCTGGTCACTGTCTCAAGCCTTTGTACAGCTGATGGATGCTTTTATCCCCCTCACCGCAACAGCGGTTCTTCTGGGATTCAGCTTTCTCTTTCTTCAGGGGTCTCCGGAGCGGCAAAGTCTGACAGGCTTTACCCGCCTGGCCAGCATGCTGATACTGCTTTTCCTGCTGATGGCGACTGTGGAAACAGTCATTTCAGAAGGGTTTGCCCCGGGGATCAGGGCGGGCCTGGAGGAACTGTACGGAAAAAGCAGCTTCGCTGAAGGATCTCTCCGGGAAGGAAAAAACAGCAAAATAAAAGGTGATTATCAGAAAGCAATTCTCTACTTTGATTATTACCTGAGTATAAATCCCGACGATGAAGATGTAAAAGAATTAAAAGCAGACACAAAAGCAGCCTTTGACCTCGCGCCGAAACAGCAGCAGACCGACAACAACTCGTCCGGCGAATACTCGGGCCGTTTAATGAATCAGTCTGCCGGTGATCTTGTGCGGGCAGCAGAGCGCTTTCTCAATAACCGGGATTATTATTCCGCCCATTATTACGCAACCATTGCCAGACAGATTGAACCGGGGAGGCGGGATGCTTCGCGAATAAGGGCTGAAGCCTGGAACCGGATACAGGAGTCGGAGTTCAGCCGGGAAGCACAGGAATCGGGTGATTTCTACCGGAAAAAGAGGGAAGCATATACAGCCTTTGATCAGGCAAACTATATAAAAGCATACTACCTTTTCCATGACCTTGAAAAAGATGCTCCCATGGATCAGGACATTGAAACTTTCAGCCTTCTTGTTCTGGAACAGCTTGAGCAAAGTGCCTTCTTTACCGATGAGCTTGAGCAGATCAAAGCACTCCCGGGAAGACATGATATCTTTTTTATCAACAAGCAGGGAGAAATTAAGGAATTCATCTATTTCAACCGTTTTATCCCTCTGGGAGTTGTCGCCTATGCCTATGGGGTGGAAATTCTCGGAATGGATTCAGGTGGAAAGGTTGCCTACCACATTAGCGCACCGGCGGCCAAGATTACGGAATCCACGGATATGATAACAAAAGAGACATCTGTTTCTCTTATGCTTAAAGCCCTTGATCGGGAGGACAGGACAAATCTGCTTTATGAACCGGTAGACCTTGCTGTACCGGACGGCGGGAAACCAGCGTCTCTGCGGGCTCTCAATACCGGGATAAGTAAAATCCCGGGGTACAGTCAGATTGATTCATCCCTCAAACTTCAGTATCTGCACCAGCTTTTTGCCCTGCGGCCGGATTTTGCAGCCCACGGCTATCATCCCGGCAAGATAGAGATAGAAATAATCATGCGGGTGCTGAAACCTTTCAGCCTGCTTATTCTCGGGTTTCTGGCTCTTGCCGCCGGGTGGGCGCTGAGGGTGCGGAACAGGAAGAAATGGTACCACTTTCTCTTAATGCCCCTTATTGCAGCAGCACTGTTCCGGCTTTATGGACTCTACATTTATTTCAGCAGAATTGTTTATCTCTATCTTCTTCTCCAGACAGGATTTCTCCTTACCCTGGTTACAGCAGTGCTGGTTCAGGCCCTTCTGCTGGGAATTGCACTGCTGCTGGTTGCCCGGCTTGAAACAGCCGGCAGTAATTAGGGTGTTGGAAGCTTCTCTATCCGGGCGCCAAGATTTGAAAGCCGGTCACACAGAGACTCATAGCCCCGTTCAATCTGATACACATTGTGAATAATGCTGGTTCCTTCGGCGCACAGAGCGGCAAGAACCATAGCCATACCGGCGCGAACATCCGGTGAAATAAGATCCGCCCCGCGCAGGCGGCTGGGACCGCTGACAACCGCACGGTGGGGGTCACACAGAACAATCTGAGCACCCATGCCGATCAGCTTATCCACAAAAAAGAGACGGGATTCAAACATCTTCTCATGGATAAGAACCGTGCCCTCCACCTGGGTGGCGACTACCGTAATAATACTGGTAAGGTCCGCAGGAAATCCCGGCCAGGGAGCATCATCGATATGGGGAATGCTGCCGCCAAGATCCGGAACAACCCGCATATTCTGGCCGCTTGGAACCCGGATTGTGGTACCGTCAGTCTCCCAGTGGATACCCAGTTTATTGAATGCAAGCCGGGTCATACGCAGGTGTTCCGGATTTGCATTTTCTATCTCAATTTCACCCCGGGTAACCGCAGCAAGACCGATAAACGAACCGACCTCCATGAAGTCTGCACCTATGGTGAAATCAGCTCCTCCGAGCTTCTTGACTCCCTGGATTGTAAGGATATTTGAACCGATACCGCTAATCTTCGCACCCATTTTATTGAGCATATTACAGAGATCCTGCACATGCGGTTCCGAGGCGGCATTCTGAATAATGGTTTTTCCCTCCGCGAGGACAGCTGCCATTATAGCGTTTTCCGTGGCGGTTACCGAAGCTTCATCAAGAAACAGGTCAACTCCCACCAGTTTGTTGGCACTAACTTTGAAAATCCCATCCACTTCGACCCGGGCTCCAAGTTCTGAAAAGGCCAGAAAGTGGGTATCCAGCCGGCGGCGGCCGATTACGTCTCCTCCGGGAGGAGGCAGAAGTACTTTCCCGGTGCGTGCAAGCAGGGGGCCCGCAAAAAGAATTGAGGCTCGGATATCCTTTGCCATCTGGGCGGGAACTTCAGATTTCGGATTTTTATTGCAGCAGATCTGGATTTCTCCACCGCCCTTTCTCTCAACCTTCGCCCCCAGGGCAACGAGAATATCTATCATAACCCCGACGTCTTCTATATCGGGAATATTACGCAGGATCACTGTTTTATCTGTCAGCAGAGCAGCAGCAATACAGGGCAGTGCGGAGTTTTTATTACCCCGGGCCTGAATACTGCCTTTAAGGGGGATATTCCCCTCAATTTTATAGGTATACATAGATGCAATTTACCGCAGGGGAATAAAATATTTCAAGGCTGCCGGGGCACGAAATAGTATTGCCGGCCGGAAAAGGGGTTATCGTTCATTACAAGGCCTACACTGTAACGGTGATCCCGATCTGCAACAAAATGAACCGGCAGTTCCAGGCTGAAATCGCCGGCGGAGATATCAAAGGGATTTTCCAGAATCTCGGGAAAAATAACCTTCCGGGTAGAGCTGAAAGATTCTTCAGTTATTTTATCTCTTTCATTAACAACCTCGCCTTCAGGTTTAAAAATTCGGGAAAAGGCTTCATCGAAGGAGAGATTCGTCCCCATATCCCTTCCACTATCCACGTGGACAAATTCGGAAAGGAAGCTGCGAAAAGAGCGGTTTTCCAGACTGGCTGCAGATTCTTTGAGGAAACTATTCAGATTCCTCACAATATTTACTGTTTTATAGGATGAAAGGGATCGTCCGTCCCAGCGATACCAGGAGATAAAGGTCTCTTTGCCTGTTCCCTCTTCAAAGGCTGCTTCATAGAGCAGTACATCATCAATACCATCTGTATCCAGATCTTTTCTCTGGGCAAAGGAGGCACTGTTGCGGCGTATTTTCAGGGAACTTCCCTTCAGGGCGCTGCAGAACACAAAATAGGAGACTCCCCCCTCACCGGAGAGAAAATCGACCAGAACTGCCATGGGTGCTGATTCCGCATTCTGCCCGAAGGGTTCAGCCTTGAAGTTTTCTATCACCGGAAAGGTGCCGAGCTTGACGGTATATGCGAAAAACAGATCGCCCCGGTACCATTGAAAACAGGTAAGTAAATATTCTTCCGGGCTTACATTGTTATAGAGGTGAGAAAGTTCTGTGAGATCGGAATATGCGGGATTTTCACTGCCTGAGACACTGAGAACAAGACAGAATTTCCGCTCATCCTGAGACCATACTGCAGCGACCGGTCTGCCCCGGCGGTCCAATACCGGACGAACACCCCCCTGCATAGCGTTGAGAGCGAATATCTTCATTGCGTCATCTTCCGGTGGAGAATACACCTCTGCCGGACCGGAATTGTCTCCGGTATTCAGGAGGAGATCAGGATTGCTTTCCCGTTCAACCACAGGATCGGGCTGTCCCGGGCGATATTCCTGTTCCGGTGCCGTGGTACACTGAACCAGAAGCAGGGAAACCCAGAAAATCGGGATCAGGATACGCAATGAAGCCATATGAGGCAAATCATACCAATTTCCCCCTGCCTGTGCCACTCTTTTTTTCCTTTCTCTTTTTGGCTTTTCCCCCAGACAGGGCTCCCGCCTATGGCAAGAGGAGGCAATCTTTAGTATATTCTTAGCAATTCAATTAGACAGGATTGCCTATGAAGGTCATGAAATTCGGCGGAAGTTCCGTCAAAGACGCTGAAAAGATTAAACATGTAAGCTCTATTGCCCTTGGTGCCCATGAGACAGAACCGGTAGTGCTGGTATTCTCTGCCATGAAAGGTATTACCGATATGCTTATAGAAGCAGCCGAGAAAGCTGAAAACGGAGACCCCGGTTACCGCAGACTGGTGGAAGAGATCAAACATCGCCAGACTGAAGCAGCTGCAGAGCTTTTTACCGATAAAAGCGATTCCGAGGCAATTATGCAGGACCTCGATCAGCTGCTGATTAATCTCACCGATATTCTCCACGGTGTTGAGCTGGTAAAAGAGTGCTCCCCTCGGACTATGGATATGATTATGAGTTTCGGTGAGCGCCTTAACAACCGGCTTATTGCTGCTTATCTTTCAAGCACCGGAACTCCTGCAAGCTATATTGATGCCAGAAGCATAATTATAACCGATGCAAGCCACGGCAGTGCCAAAGTTGATTTTGAGGTCAGTTACCCTAAAATCCGTTCCGCTATTGAAGCGGTGGAGGGAATTGCGGTTGTTACCGGTTTTATTGCCTCAACCCCCAAAGGCGTAACAACCACTCTGGGAAGAAATGGTTCGGATTACACTGCATCCCTTTTAGGTGCAGCCATTGATGCCAGCAGCGTGGAAATATGGACCGATGTGGATGGTGTACTCTCCGCAGACCCCCGACTGGTGGAAAAAGCCTATGTGCTGCCTGAGGTTTCCATAGAGGATGCCATGGAGCTCTCCTTTTTCGGCGCGGAGGTAATCCACCCCTACACCATGATTCCCGCGGTCGACAAGAAGATCTCCATCTATATAAAGAACACCCTGAATCCATCAGCTCCGGGTACCCGTATTGCTGCAGATATCCGAAAAAACAATCTGCCCATAACCGGAGTTGCCTCCATCGAGAATGCGGCGCTGATTAATATCGAAGGCGGCGGCATGCTTGGTCATACCGGTGTTGCTTCCAGGGTGTTCAATGCCCTTGCTGAGATTGATATAAACATCATCATGATCTCCCAGGCTTCTTCTGAGCACAGCATCTGCATGGTTTGCCGTGAGAAAGAAGCCGGTCGTGCTATTCTGGCTCTTGAGGCGGAACTTGAACGGGAACTCCATTACCGGATGGTACAGAAGATCGACCTCATTAAAGAGCTTGAGATTATTGCCGTTGTCGGTGAGAATATGCGGGGAACTCCGGGGATTTCCGGACGACTCTTCAGTGCCCTGGGCAATGCCGGAATTAATGTACTCGCCATTGCCCAGGGATCATCAGAACGGAACATCAGCTTTGTAATCCACCGCAGCGACCGCAAGGAAGCTCTTAACGTGGTCCACGGAGCCTTTTTAGGAGACCAGAAATAATATGAGCCTCGCATTTGCCAGTACCCGCTCACCGGAACAGAAAATAAGCTTTAAAGAGGCGGTTTTCCGCGGTCTTGCCCCGGATGGAGGACTCTATCATCCCGACGGCATCCCCGACCTGAGCAGTCTTTTCCGGGAGTTCGGTCCGGAAACCCCTTTTACTGAAATTGCGGCCAAAACGCTGTATGCCCTGCTTCCCAATGAGTTTTCCATGGAAGAAGCACAGAAAATATGCGACAGGGCCTTTACCTTTAGTCCGGTTTTGAAGGATATGGGTGATGGCATCTCCATTATGGAGCTTTTCCACGGGCCATCCTGCGCCTTTAAGGATTTTGGTGCCAGTTTTCTTGCTGCGGTAATGGACTCCATTCTTGCAGGAAAGGATGAGCGTGCAGTAATCCTTACTGCGACATCCGGCGATACCGGCAGTGCCGTCGCCCGGGCATTCTACGGGTCATCCAACATAGATGTGGTGATACTCTATCCTTCAGGACGGGTAAGCCCTCTGCAGGAAAAGCAGCTTACAACCCTGGGGGGCAACATACGCGCCCTTGAGGTTGAAGGCTCCTTTGATGACTGTCAGCGGATGGTAAAAGAGGCTTTTGTTGATCCAGAGCTCATCAAAGCTATACGCCTCAGTTCTGCCAATTCCATCAACCTGGGACGCCTGCTGCCTCAGTCTTTCTATTATATCTGGGCAAAGGCACAGCTCCCGGCAGATACACCTCTGGTGTTCTGTGTTCCTTCCGGCAACTTCGGCAACCTCACTGCAGGTGTAATGGCCTGGAGCTGGGGACTTGAAGTGGAACGCTTTATTGCCTCAACCAATGTCAACGACGTGGTACCGGAGTATCTGGAATCAAGCATTTTCAAACCGCGCCCTTCGGTTCACACCTATTCCAATGCAATGGATGTGGGTGATCCCAGCAACTTCGAGCGTCTTCAGGCAATCTTTGACGGTAACTGGGAGGAGATGGGAGCAATTATTCTGGGAGACCGGATAAGCGACAAGGAGACTCTGGCAACCATGGGCAAGGTGGAAAAGGAACAGGGAGAGTTTCTCTGCCCCCATACCGCCGTAGGCTATCTATCTGCAAAAAGATTTCTTGATGGTTTTACCGGAGCCACCAAGCCTGCAGTTATCAGCCTGGGAACTGCCGCACCCGGTAAGTTTACCGAGGTGGTGGAGGAAGCCACAGGCAAACAGCCTCCCCTTCCGGAACAGCTGAAGGATGTACTGGAATTAGAGAAAGAATCTGTTGTCACCGGAAACACTCTGGAGGACCTTAAAAAATATCTTCTGGCTAATTTCTCCTGACATAATCTTACGATAGAAATGAAATCGCCGGGCCCGCTCAATGGGCTCGGCTTTTTTTGTTGACAGTTCTCCAATATATTGCATACAATATCCGTGGAGGCTATATGACCAGTAAAGAACGCGTAGAGGCAACACTCAGTTTTGCCAATCCCGACAGGATCCCTCTCAATCTCTGGTTTCACCAGGCAACGAAAGACAGATACGGCAGTCAACTTACGGCTATTACCGACAAATATCCCAATGATATCGACCTCATAGCAGGCCCCGGCGACCGCAATTTTTACAAGGAATCAACCACAAAGGGAGAATACACCGACACCTGGGGCAGCAGCTGGCTTGTGCTTGCCAATGGAATGGTGGGTGAAGTCAAGAAACCCGGTCTGGAAGACCTCTCAAAAGTAGATGAATATGTTTTTCCTCTTGATTGGCTGGATGATGAATGGAAAAAGTATGATGCCCAGATAGAAGAAAAAATTCGGGCGAGCAGAGAGAAAGGTAAGTTTATTGTCGGCGCCAAGGTTGAACCCTTTCAGCGCATGCAGTTTGTCCGGGGTACGGAAAATACATTTCTCGACCTTGGAATGAAAGAGAAAGAGCTCTACATATTTGTGGACAGGATCACAGACTACTTTATGAAATACCTTGACTACTGGCTGGACAAGGATGTTGACGGAATCTTTTTTACTGAAGACTGGGGCTCCCAGATCAGTCTGCTGATTTCTCCCAGGGATTTCAGAGACATCTTCAAGCCGGTATATAAGAAGCTGATCGACAAGATAAAATCGAAGGGCAAAAAAGTATTTTTTCACTCCGATGGATATGTTTACGACCTCTACCAGGAGTGGATCGATCTTGGCGTGGACGCCATTAATACCCAGCTCTGGATAATGGATATTGATAAGATCGCCGAGAATTATGCCGGGAAAATCTGTTTCTGGGGTGAGATTGACCGCCAGCAGGTTCTGGCTTTTAAAGGTCCTGAGGAAATTCGTGCCTGTGCAAAGAAAATGAAAGAAAGTCTTGTGGTAAACGGCGGAGGGCTTATAGGACAGAGCGTCGGCGGGGTGGATGTATCTCTGGAGAATATCAAAACTTTGTGTACCTGCTGGTAACTATAGACAGGCCCCTGAAAAAATCAGGGGCCTGTTCACAGTTATGGGCATATAAAATCCAGGAACCGGAATTTGATTCCGGCAGCTAGCTTCTCACACGCAGGTAGGGATCAATCTGCTCCATAAGGAAATCAAGATCTTTATTGGCCATTGCGTCCATTGCAGGCCAGCTTTTCGGGCGGCAGGCAGTATTTTTGAATATACCCCTGCGTTTAAGGATTTCTTTGTAAGACGGTACTTTATTGTTTCCGAAAAACAGCAGCAGAGGCAGAACCTTTTGATGAAGCTCGAAGGCTTCCACTTCTTTTCCAGCATCAAGTAAATTCCAGATATCCACCATAACGTCTGCAAGCTGGGAAGGGGGCATGGTTCCCTTTGAACCCCGGCGGTACTCTTCAAGCAGGAATCTGCCTCCCTGACCACCGAATACTGCCAGAAGCTTTTCTGAGTTTTCCTTCTGATAGGCTGTCATTATTTCCAGTACTTTCAGAAAATCTGTGCCTTCTTCCTTAACATAGCAGGGATTTTTACTCTGCTGGACAATCTGTTTCATTAAAGCTTCCGACATGGATTTTCCGCCGAAGGCAGGTCCCAGATTCTGGATAAAAAGCGGCACGTTTATAACACTGTCAATCTGTTTATAGTATTCCCCGATTTCAGACGGAGACAAGGTAGTCGGATTATAGGCAATAACCGCATCAGCTCCCTGATCACAGGCGGACTCCGCCAGCTGTAAAACCGTCTGTACTCTTTCGGCAGAAATACCCACTACCACCGGTACCTGCTTTTTAACAACTTCCAGAGCCATCTGAACCATCTTGATACGCTCTTCCTTCAGCAGCGTGCTTACCTCAGAGGCATATACCGGAAATACGATTCCATGAACCTTACAGTCCAGCAGGAACTGAACACAACGCATTGTTTCATCGTAGTCAACTTCATAATTTTCTTTGAACGATACTTGCGGAATAGCGTAGATTCCATTAAAGATTTCCTGTTTCATTTTATTCCCCTGAGGATTTCGTGTTACTGACTGACAAAGCCGGTAATTTCTGTAATACAAAATAACTTGTGCAGATTTTCTGTCAGTCTGATTGTCTCGCAGCAACAATATCTGATGTATCAGATATCTGTTTCTCCTGAAGAATAGATTAGAGTTAGTTTAAGAATATGTCAATAAAAACAGGTGCTTTATTCACAAGAACCTGACGGGGACTCCAGGGAAAGGCAATTATTCGACAAACAGCCGCAGCTGCTTTTTTCCTTCTGCAGTCCGGAAGGGATTTTTCTTATATTTGAGAAAACGGCGATAGGTTTTACAGGCTTCATAGTAGGCATCAGGCCCCCGGAAAGTTGAAGAGAGGTCGCATCTGTAAAGCTCCAGCAGTTTGGGAAACCAGGGGGAGGACATCGCCTTTTCCGTGCGGTAGGCCGGCAGTTTCGGAATAAAAGCCGGCAGCATATGTTCCCGTACCAGAAACTCAGTTTCGCTGAGAATTTCATTGTCAAAGCCCAGACGGGAGACAAATCGCCGCGCCATGGAAGCTCCGATCTGGGCATGCTGGTCAAAGGCATTTCCGTTGCCCCGCCGTGCTTCCGGTTTTCCGGCATCGTGGAGTAAAAGTCCCAGAGAAAGAGCAAAATCGGTGGTTTTCCGATAGCGGAAAGTCTCCAGGGTATGCTGCCAGACATCCCCTTCCGGGTGGTGTTCCTTGGCATGATCAATCCCGCCCATGGAGGCAAGCTCCGGCCAGAACTTATGGATAAAACCGGTATCCATGAGAACCTTCAGTCCCCGATGAGCATGCTTCCCCTGGAGGATCTGCTCCAGAAGAAACCGCTGCTCCAGGGTGCTGAAATTGCTCCACTGAACCGGAGCATCGCGGTAATACTCCTCATCCCAGGGGGCGTAGCGTGATGAGAGTACAGCTCCGGCAAGTACCATTCTCTCATCAAGAGCAGACTCATCAAACAGCCGAAGTCTGCGGGATTTTACATCCTCATACACGTTAAAGGGATCGAGAAACACCCCGCGGTGGGGATTGTAGCTGAAGTTCTGCAGAGTAAACGGCTCCCGGCGTACCGGCTCATCTTCATCTATACAACTGATAAGACAGGTGTATTCATCAAAGCCTGCGGCTGCATCACAGCCTTCCATGCCGGGAAAATCGACATTATCAAACCCCCGGGCAATATCTGCTAGAGAGCCTGCAAAACGTATATGAAGAGGATTTGAGAGGGTTCCTGAATAATAGTAATCCAGAGCGCTGTACGAGTGCAGTACGGCGCCCCGGGGAAGGTCCTTGATAATATCCACCGGGAGACCACCTTTCTACCGGTTTACTATAACGGCTATTCCTCGTCGCCGCTATAGTCCTTGTTTGTTCCCGTGTCAATTTTGAGGGGAACATAGAGGGGGCAGAAACCGATGAGACCGGTGAGGAAAAAAACAACCGCAATTATTCCAAGAATTACTGCAGCAACACCGGAAATCAGCTGGTTAACGTATAGAACAACTACAACAAGGCCAAGGAGAATACGTATTCCCCTGTCCATAAGGCCCATGTTTTTCTTCATGTGAAACCTCCGGATATAAGTTGACGGAAACATAGTGTTTCCTTGTGGTTAATATACTAATATCCGGGTCAGAATTGAAAAGAAACGGATGCGGAAAGCTGCAGATCGTAAATCTTCTTGTTCTTTATGTGATCATAGTTGTTAATATAAATCCAGCTGATGCTGCTCCCCAGAGTCATATCCTCCGGCAGATTCACCACCTGGCCGCAGAGACTGCCTCCCAGGGTAAGGGTGAGATTCTGGATGGGATTGGAACCTGACGGAGTGGTTTTCTCAGCCTCACCCTCATCATCGGACCACTCGGTGGTAATCTCGTTTTCACCTTTCAGAGAGTAATCACAGCTGAGCTTCGCCTCCCAGACTTCCGGCACTTTGTAGCCGATCTCCCCGTAAAAAGTCATGGAATCCGGACCTTTTTCATAGCCCAGGGGCTGGATGACCAGCACCGGATGACCGCCTATGTAATTGCTCATAATCCACTGCTCATACCAGAGATTGATTCCGGAGCGGTCGATGTAGTTGTAGGGATCGAGCTTCACCCACTCCAGCCCGCCGTAGAGATACCCCCCTGAAAGTTCCCGGGAAAAATCAATTCCTGCCAGGTATCCCATGGCAGGAGGAACATCGGAGTAGGTTCCGTCCTGGCGGTTGAAATAAAATGCAATCTGGTCTCCCAGAAACTGACCATAAAGCCGAAGCCCGGGCAGCACCTGATAATCACCTTCCAGGGTAATGAAGTAGTTGGCACTGCCGGTCTGGTACCAGTTATGAAAAGCCATCATGGGGTTGAGGTAGCGAAACTGAAAGGAAGGGTCCTGGTACATAACCGCTTCGGTAAAGGTAAAGTTGAATTTATCGGTAAAACGAAACTCCATGCGGTGGGCCAGAAAATGACGCAGATTCTCCTGACTGGAGAATGCTGAAAAGAAGTCACTCTTATTTTCGTAAACAGGTTTATAAAATGTTTGACCGCCTACAGTATAGGTCTCGATCTCTCCGGCATCGACAACCCCATTATCATTTGCATCATCCCACCATGAATAGTTAGCCATTCCCAGCCAGAGAAAGGTGAACTTGAAACGCTCCCAGAAAGTTGTGGCTTCAATAAAATCATGGGAAACCCCGTTGGCACCGATCAGCAGGTTACCCGTTTTTCCGCTGCCCCAGTTGAGAGACTCCCGGGCAAAACGCAGGTTCCAATGGTCGCCCCCCCAGGAGAGGGCCGTATGATAGGGGTAGTTGCTGTCGATGAAGTTGAACTCCGTCGGCAGGGTGGTGCCGCTCCCCTGCTCGCCTAAGACCGCCAGGTAATCCTGCTGAATGGTCAGGCTGGTCTTCGCATAGAAGCTGTCGTAAAACCAGGTCTCGGCGGGCATATAGAAAAGGGGTTCCCGCTCACCGTAGCCCCGGACCCAGGTACGCTCATCCTTCTCGCCGATAAGCCCCAGATAGCCTTCCAGGGCAACATCAAAGCTGATATCCGCCGCGAAATCGCCGCCGGATTCACTGTACACGGGATCTTTCTTAAGGCTTTCTCTCAAACCTGCAAGTAAATCCTTACCAGTACGGCTCAGCTCTCCGCTGCGGCGCTGCACCCGGTCCAGCATGATAAGGAACTCCGCCTCCGTCCAGGGTGCGGTATCCGAAGGCAGAACCAACCCTAATTCCCGGTAGAGAAGAGTGAGATTACTGACTTGTGTCGAATCATAGGGAATAACAGTCTGAAAGTTCTGGGCAAACGCCGCTGCCGTCCAGTAAAGGACGGCAGTCAGTACGAGGACTTTTTTCTTCATGGAAGTATCCGTTAAAACTAGAATGAGTAGGAGTAGATAAATCCGCCCATTACGTAGTGGTTGGTTTCGTTGTTCCCCATGACCGGTGTTCCCGTAGAAGCATTCCGCTGGTTGCGGATATGCTCAAGCCGGTAGCCAAGCAGCAGGGAGAGCCTGTGGGGTTCCAGGTCGAAGGTGTAGGTGGCATCAAAGCCGCCTACCAGGGTGTACTCGATAGCATCCTGAGTGAGAAATTTGAACTCCTTGAAGGAGTGGTCCTCGTTTTCATCGTAGCCGTCATCAAAAATAGTACCATCATTATAAATATCATGAACTGTATTTGCTTCATCCTCACTGGGATTGCCGTGACGGATCATGCGCCCGATAAAGCTGACATCCAGCTCGGGCAGGGGTCGCATGGAGTACTTAAGGGTAAGCCGGTCCGAGTTGGGATCCAGTACCGCGCCCAGAGCTTCACCGTAGGTGGTATAGTTCAGATAGTTGGCATTTTCAGACAACCATGCTTCATATTCCGCTGCATTTGAAGAAGGATATATCTCATCATCATACCGGTCACTCTTATGGGCAAAGGTATAGGGCATAATAGCCAGATAATCCAGAGAAACCCGCCGCAGATAATCCTGCATGGGGGTCCAGGTAACCTCGGTTTCGATGGCAGCCTTGAACATGGTCTCGAAATTACCCCTTATAAGATCGTTGAAGTGGGCATCATCGATATAAAGCATGGAATTGACGCCGATCATATTGGGCAGGTCCAGAGCCATGGAGAGCCCCATGAGGCTGTTGTCTTCGTAGCCGGTAAAGTTCTGATTATAGAAGAGGAAGCTGAAGGGAACAAAATAGGTCAGGTCGAAGCGGTTCCCGTAGACAATAGTCTGGAGAAACTCAAACTCCATCCAGTCGTTGGGACGGTAGGTATAGGTCTGCATGACCATATGTTTGTCCGGATAGGGATCATAAACATCGCCGTAATAGTCAGTGGCGGTAAGATCCATGTAGGTGGTTGTCAGGCCGAACATCCCGCCGTTGTCATACACCACGTCAAAGGTGGGGGCCGAATGGGCATAGCCGCCGAGAACGGCTCCGTTGTCAAAAACAGGGCCGTAGGAACTGCGGTGGATTCCCGCCTGCAGGTAGAGGCTGTCAGTACCGACGCTGAAGGAATTGGTCAGAATCTGCCGCAGTTCTATGGTTCGTCCCTTGATATTCGCCTCGGCATTATCGTCGAAGCTGTCCAGGGGACTTTTCTCTCCGGCGGCATAATAGCCGGTGCCTTCGTATTTGCCCATGGCAAGCCATTCCCCGTTCAGGGCAATATAGTCATTGAACCAGGTATTGTACTCAATTCCAAGAATTCCCCACAAATACTCTTCATCCTCGCCGCTTTTCAGCTGGGCTTCACCGCCCCAGACAAGGTCGATGTCGGTACCTGTAAGCTCCGTAAGGTATGCTTCCGCCCGCTTCCGTTCCGCTGCAGGCGTGGCGGAGTTCTCAATTACATCCTCAAGAACCTTAACCATCACCTGGGCCGGATACGGACGCAGGGAAGGCACCTCGTACACAAGGCCGGCTTCATACCACACCTGAACATCGTCATATATGTCGGCCAGCGGGTCAGTTATATTCAGGGCAAATACTGCCACCGGCAGAATTAAAAGACAAAATACAAGAATGCGGCGCATAGGGAATCTCCTTGGAACGGTACCTTTTTACAGTGTGCTACTATTACAGAAAACCGGAAACTTTTCCATAGTCAGACAAAATATTACCACACTAGCGGCTAATGGTAAAATTCTTTGAACGTCCGGTAAGGCCTATTCCCCGGACCAGACAGTTGCTGAAAGACAACCTGCCGTTTACCCCATTCCCGAAACCATGGATCCAGGCAGACAAGGGATATCCCAGAATACAGGAATCCTCAATACTGATTGAAACCGGGGGGTGGTACCCTGAAACATTGGGCAGATGAATGGTAAGGGCTGCACCGGAATTCTTTTCAAACAGAGAGCGGGAGACCGTACAGGCTGTCAGGCCGTAGAGGCCGCTGTTGGGCTCAAAATCAATTGCCGCCATAGGCGGAGTACCCCTGGTTCCGGAAATATAACAATGGTCCAGGAGAAATCCGTCAGCCGAAATAACAGAAACTCCCTGGCGGTAGTTATCCAGCAGGTACAGATCTTTCAGGTGAATATTCCTGGGAATGAATCCGCCTTTTTTCTGCCCGACATACACGCCGTCGCCGCCGGACTCTTTAATGGTGAATCCTTCGATTACAATATCCTGAGACTCAAGCAGAGCCAGAGCATGCCGCCATTGGGACCATTCGTAGGGTTTCCGCGAATAATCATCACGGTTCATGCTCAAACAGGCACCATAGCCCGTCATCTGGACCCCGGACTGCCGGAACAATGTTACCAGGGATTCCCGCTGATTATGAAATCCGCCTTCTATAGCAGAAAGCTCTGCCCCTGGTTCAAAAATTATCTGTTTCGGGCCATCAATTGTAAGGGGATCACAAAACCAGGGACCATCCATTGCAGGAACAACCAGGATATCCAGCCGGGTGGAAAATGCCTGCTGCAGAATCTCTGTAGCATTACTTCCGCTCCATCCCCACCAGGCAGCGCTGGCAATATTGAGCTCCCCTCGTTCCGCCCTATGCGCAAGAACGCTGTCTGGAGTAGTCATTATTTTTCTTTCGGGAAACATTGAATGCAGCAGTGTCCGCTGTTCTGCAATCCCCGCCTGCCGATGAGAATCAATCACCGATAGCAGTATTTCCCGCTGGGGAATAAATTCATCCGAACTGTTTCCCCAGGTTTCGCTTACACAGGAAAGTATAAGGCTTACCAATCCAAGAAATAACAGACTCTTTCCCAATGCTGTTATTTTATGAGATAGTAAACTGAACATGGAAGCTCCACACATTGTTATATCCTACAACGGCTGCTGGTATATCTGGAACACCCGGCGCCCTCTTATAAATGCCCTGCTTGCCAGGGGCTATAGAATCACTATTGTAGCACCCCGGGATGAATATACAGAAAAGCTCACAGACATGGGATTGGGATACCAGAACATCAGTATTGACGCAAAAGGTATCAATCCATTAAAAGATTTCGCAACCCTCATGCAGTATCGCCGGATATACCGGGAGCTCAAGCCTTCACTGATTCTCCAATACACAATTAAACCCAACATTTACGGGTCACTTGCAGCAAAAAAACTTCGGATTCCGGTTGTTAATAACATAACCGGTCTCGGAACAGTCTTCGAAAAACCTGGTCTGATGCAGGAGCTTGTCAAAGGACTCTACAGAACTGCTTTTTCCAGAGTAAACCGGGTATTTTTTCAAAATAAAGACGATATGGCCCTTTTTCTTGAAAGTAATCTGATCAGAAAAGAGCAGGCAGATCTGCTTCCAGGTTCAGGTGTTGATCCTGAGCGGTTTAAACCTATACCCCGCCCCGAAGGACCATTTTGCTTTATGTTTATCGGCCGACTATTGAAATCAAAAGGAGTTGAAGATTTTGTACAAGCAGCCCGAAGGCTAAAACCCTCTTTTCCTGAGGTACGCTTTGTGCTGGTCGGACCCTACAACAGCAACGATCCTTATTCTGCCGACATCAATCTGTTGAAAAGTGCTGCAGAAGAAAAGATAATTGAGCTCCCGGGACCAACAGATAATATACAGCTTGCCATTGCCCAGGCAGACTGCTGCGTGCTGCCGTCTAAATACAGAGAAGGAACTCCACGGTCCCTGCTTGAAGCAGCATCCATGGCTAAGCCCCTGATAGCCGCGGATTCTGTCGGAACACGGGAGCCTGTTATGGATGGTATAAATGGTTTTCTTTGCCGTCCGGCAGACTGGCAGGATCTTGCACAAAAAATGGAACTGATGCTTCAACTTTCCAGTGATGAAATAGACAAAATGGGAACCGCATCCCGTGAAATGATAATAGATAAGTATGATGAGCAGATAGTTATTAACAAGTACCTTCAAACGGCCGATATTGTGTTAAAGGAATAGAAGGAAATTTCATGTATAGCCTGATACTATCGCCGCTAACGGCATTTATACTCGCCCTCATTTCCATGCCTTTGATTGTCAAACTGTCTCACAAAATGGGGTGGTATGATGATCCGGACCACCGCAAAATCCATTCCGGACAGGTTTCACGCCTTGGAGGGCTTGGATTTTTTATTGCATTTTCAATTACCGTAGGCATTTTTACCTTTGTGCTGCGAAATGCTCACCTGGGTCCCGAATCGTGGGGTTTCAGATTTTTCCTGGTAATGATTGCAGGGCTTATTATTTTTACCTTCGGCGTTATCGATGATCTGCGCAACCTGCATGCTCACAACAAGATTATTATTCAGCTGGTTGCCGCACTTTTGGTACTTATAGCAAACTTCACCTTCAAAAAACTTGGACTCCCCTTTGTCCCTGATTCAATCAATTTCGGCTGGTTCAGTTACCCCTTAACCCTGTTCTGGATTATCGGTGTTATAAACGCGGTTAATATGATTGACGGCTCCGACGGTCTTGCCGGCGGACTTATGGCTTTCTCTGCTGCGACCTTCGGCATACTGTTTCTGATGAAAGGCAATTATCAGGCAGCGCTGGGCAGTTTTACCCTTACCGGTGCAATCTGCGGCTTTCTTGTATTCAACCTGCCACCGGCAAAACTCTTTATGGGCGACGGCGGCAGCCAGTTTCTGGGATTTATGGTTGCCGTTCTACCCCTGATAGACCAGGGAGAGGGTGATGCGAGAACCAGCATTTCACTGGCCCATGCAATGGTAATACTTGCAATCCCTATCAGTGATACTATTGCTGCAATCTGGAGACGCCTGCGGGACAAGAAGAGTATCTTCTCACCTGACCGGGGACATATCCATCACAAGCTACTGAATCTTGGCTTCACCAGCAAAAGCCTTCTGGGAATAATTTACTTTCTTCAGTTCAGCCTCTGTGCAATTGCAGTATCATTGACTCTGCACTCACAGGAACTGGGTACGCTGCTGTTTTTAAATGCCGTAGTAATAGTCAGTCTGTTTTTTACCTTTATTCACTATACAAACAAGCATATACAGAAACACATGGTCCGCCTTGATTCGGAGAAATCAGAAAAAGAGGAAGAGCAGCAGGACTAGTCCTGCTTCCGATACCACTCAACGTATTTTGGGATTCCTTCTTTGCGCAATGTTGAAGGACTGTACCTAAAAAATTCCCTAGCCTTGCTGATATCCGCGTAGATCCTCTGAACATCACCGCTGGAGAAAATTCATATACTCTGTAAAAATTGCCGGGAACAACAGGCAACACCTCAAGATCTGGTGAATGGGATTTTCATGTCTTTACATATTTTCCGGCACAGGGCATCCGATAGTTCAGAATGCCTCGGTATCGCCTGAATCGCACCATTGGCAGAATTAATCCATAGCGAATGTGCAGAGCCTTCCCTTTTTAAATAACAACGATGTTTGCGTAAATGCTTAAGAAAAGCAGTTCGTTTCACGTAGTAATGGTCTCTTTAATCGCATCGTCTGGTAAGCCACGGGAATAGTCGTCACGAAGGTCTTCGAGAATAAGCGATATTGCTTCGGCAAGATTTTTTTTACACTCTTCAACGGTTCGCCCCTGCCCATTAGCCCCCGGGACTTCCGGAGTAAACCCGAAATACCATTCACCGTCCCGTTCAATAATAGCAGTATATGTGTTCATTTAAAGTCC
Source organism: Marispirochaeta sp. (assembly GCA_963676835.2). GTDB lineage: Bacteria > Spirochaetota > Spirochaetia > JC444 > Marispirochaetaceae > Marispirochaeta. The sequence goes on along the minus strand of CAXXFF010000002.1, from coordinate 669,259 downwards.
TCCCGGTTTCAAATTCCCTTCTACTTCATAATACGCAATATCATTTTAGCAGGCAATATTCGTGAAAATCTTAAGTGATTAGCAGCCTGAGCTTCGCGCTTTCCATTGAAGACGTTAATTATTGCTTTATTTCAGCAGCCTGCGTTAAATCCGCCCCTCATCCCTGTCCCTTCTCCCAGAAGGAGAAGGGGAATAGAGGGTATAAGCTAGTCCTGCTTCCGATACCACTCAACGTATTTTGGGATTCCTTCTTTTAACAAAGTAGACGGATTATATCCAAAGAACTCTTTTGCCTTACTTATATCCGCATATGTTCGGGAAACATCCCCGGGCTGCAGAGGCATTCTGTTGAGTTTCGCTTTTTTCCCAAGGGCATTTTCAATTATGGTAACCATATCAGACAAAGTTGTAGTATGGGATTCACCAAGGTTGAATACCTCGTGGGTCTTTTCCGGCTGCTGAACAAGCCAGCCCATTACACCTTCAATACCACCAAGAATATCCTCGATAAATGTATAATCCCGCTCCGTACTGCCGTCACCATAGAAAGGAATCTCCTGTCCCTGATCAATCATACGGGTAAACTTGGCAATAGCCAGATCGGGACGCTGACCCGGGCCATAAACCGTAAAAAACCTTAAAGAAGCAATCCTCATGCCATTCAGATGGCTATAAGTGTTGCAGAGCAGTTCCCCGGCTTTCTTGGTTGCAGCGTATGGTGAAATAGGATGATCAACAAATGCCTTCTCCGAGAAGGGAACCTCTTTTGTATTTCCATAAACTGACGAAGAGGAGGCAAAGATAATATCCTTTACCCCGGCCGCTTTGGCTGCTTCGAGTACCGAAATTAAACCGTTTATGTTTGTCCGGGAATAACCGGCGGGATCCTCAATGGAAGGACGAACTCCGGCCTTTGCCGCAAGGTGGATAATCATTTCTGGTGTTTCTTCAGCTACAACCTTTTTCATTGCGGTCTCATCGATGATATTCTCTTCAAGCAATTTAAAGCCCGGGTTCTTCAAAAGATCAGTAATGTTTTTCTCTTTTACGCTTCGGTCATAGAAAGGATCGAAGTTGTCTACACAGACAATTGAATTATTTTTTCCCAGAAGCCGTCTGGACAGGTTTGAGCCGATAAATCCGGCGGCGCCGGTGATAAGAATTTTCATAGCTGTTTTCCTTTGTTACCCATGATGTCAAGAATATCACGACATAGTCTGTTTATTAGATCAACAGGGTTATTATCCTCATTGTCAGCCGTTATGACAACTGGAACATCTTTTAAAAGAATTTCCTCGACCCGTTCAAGAGCTGTACCAAACTGCTTCAGCTCATTCACCGGGTCCTTTTCCACCCGGCTTCCTCCCCCGCTTTTTCGCGCAGCCAGCCTGGAAGCTGCGGTTTCCGGGGAAACATGCACCCGGATCAGCATATCAGGAAGCGGAATTTTTTTAATAAAAATAGGAAGAGCCCCGGATGCTCCGTAGACAATGGAGACCACCCCCTGAACCAGCCCCTGATCCAGAAGCACAATGCTTCGGGAATTTCGGTGCCGGAGCACAAGGCTGAGGAGAAAATAGATGTTCAACAGGGATTTGATTAAGCTGGAGAGACTTTTCTGACCGGTTGCGTTAACGGAGTGATAGATCCCCGCAGACAGAAAAGGATGAAGAAGAATGAAGAGAAATGCATGGAACAATTTTGCCGCCATCCGCGGAAGAGAAGGAGAATGACCTATGATACGGGACGGCTCTGTGACTTTTTTACCGGCTTCACGTAGTTTTTCACCTGTAAGCCGGGAGATATATGACTTCCCGCTGCCGGGAAGGCCGGTAAATTCGATAATCATGGAAGACAGTGTACACCGAATTTGCAAGACGCAAACAGGGATTCAAGACCACTGTGTCAAAAGAAAACGCACCAGGAACAGGTGGCTTAAAGTATTCAGTTACGACAGCTGGTTATTATTAAATTTCTGCCTGAAAATGCTTACCCTCACCCCCGGCCCCTCCCAAAGAGCGAGGGGAGAGGAATGGGAGCTTCCCTTTCCTTTTGGAAAAGGGGCGGGGTAAGGGTTGGAACTCAGCATAGACTTCTAACAGTAAGAGCGGGCTCCTACCGCAGGAAAAAACTCCGTACAAGCTGACTAAACCCGCGTAGAAAACGCTTATCATACAACAGCCACAGCGCCTGTTTTCTTAAAAATATGCGGTGCAGATGGGGTCTGGTTGCAAAATCATCCCGGTACTTTTTATAGAAAATATCAAAGCCGGTGATCTTGCTTTTTATATTGCTGGTTATACGGTCTGAACCGTGGATATACTTATTAACCAGAGGAGCTTCGATAAACTCAAAGGTATATTTCCGGGCCAGGCGCAGATACAGATCCAGGTCCTGACGTGCAGGAAGAGAAACATCGAACATGCCGATATCCCTCAAGGCCCCAGTTCTACAGAGCATTGAAGAAAGCTTGGGTGCCCGGCCTTTATGTTTAACCAGCAGTTCGTCGAAAATGCTCCCCCGAAGTGCTGGTTTTACCTCTTTGGTTGTCCCTTTTATTTCATCTATCTCGATAAAGCCGGTATCGATACTGCAGACAGTCTCAGGCAGGCTGTCCAGCAGGTCTACCTGTTGTTTCAGTTTACCCGGCAGCCATTCATCATCATCATCCAGGAAGGCGATATATTCACCCCTGGCATTTTCGATACCCCGGTTGCGGGCGCCGCCTCCGCCGAGAGATTTTTCATTCTTTAAGTGAACCAAAGGGCCCTGAATACTGCCGACGGCTTCTTCGGTTGCCTTCCGGGTATCTGATCCGGGATGGTTATCGTCGATTATTACGATTTCTATATCCTTGTAGTCCTGGGTCAGTATGCTGGTAAGAGCGCGTTTAAGCTCCTCGGGACGCTTGTAGGTGGGGATTACTACTGATACACGGGGGGAAACTGTACTCTCTTTCATTCAATCAACCAAGAACCTTTTTTGCGAGTGATATTATACCTTTTTTAACACGGGTTTTAAAACGGGAAAATGATGGTCTGGCATTACGCAGGAAGCGCATGCCCCATGCGGGAAACATACCAAAAACACGGGCAGCCGCAAGAATTGGAAGGGGAAAATCGTACATAAGAAAAAAGAGTGGAATCCCGGTAGAAGAAAACCAGAACCGGTAGTAACAACGCCGGCGACTCTTCCGCATTACCGGGACATCTCCACTAAAGGAAGCTGGTATCTGAAACCAGCAATAATTGCCGATAAAATCCGAGGAAGGACCATCTCCTTTCTGCATAAACTCAAAATCGATTATCTTGAGCCCCTCTGTCTCATCGATAATCAGATTCTTCGGCTTGAAATCAATCAATTCATATCCGGCCTGTCTGAAGTGAAGGATGATCTCCCGGGTCCGTTTAACAACCTTCAATGGCAGCAGGCGGTTCCGGTACAGAACATCCCTGTATTCGGGCATAATAAACCAGGACTCACCATGACCCAGTACAGGTGTCATCTCTGGAAGGCTCTTTCCCAGACTTCGAGCCAACAGTTCCCGCTGCAGGAACCGTTCCCGGCCGGGACGGTAGACCTTGGCTACGGCCGTAATATCATTGTACTGCACCCGGGAGACCTTTGCCCTGCGGGAGTGTCCGTTGAAAACTTCAAGTTCGGTTAAGGGAAGCCGGGTAGCAGATGCTGCATTTTCAAGCTGTAATTCTATCTGCTTAAGACTTGCTCCCGGTAAAGCTGTTTGAAAATACTCCAGTGCCTGATGGGAATTATCCGCTGAATGGAGGATATTGCATTGTTCCTCTTTAGGCTGCTGTGCGTTAACTGCATCCCGGATACGTATCTTTGTATCCCACAGACGGCTGTTTGCAAGACCGTTATGCTTTTCCTTCAGCTTTGCGGGTGGTTCAAGAGGAAAACTGTCATTTACCGCTATTAAATATGCAGGCAGTCCGCCGCTGACCGGCCAGGGACCGCGGTTCCAGTTTCCACCCCGCAGGTTTTTTGATGCACGCTCCTTTGCATCTCCGGACAATGATTGTTCAAGAAGAATTTCAAACCCTGCCTCCTGCAGAACAGAACGAATCGTATCGATAAAATCCATACCCCGTTCCCGAACAATAAAAACAGAAAAACCGTTCCAAAGAGAATCAAGTGTTTCCTTATCAGCAAAAAAACGGTCGTGTACCCACAGATTACGTGCAGAAAGCTTTTCAAGAGCATCTTTTGCCGGTTGCCAGCCCTGGACCGCTAAAAATTTATCCAGAGATTCAAGACTTATTTCCGGAAGCTCCATACCAGCGTTCTTTGCACATGACGCAAGAACAGCGGGATAGTCATGATCCACCGTTTCCGGCATCGGGAGTTCACGGTCATTCTGATTCGCCAGTGATGAAGGAAGTCCGGATTCATACCCTTTATGATAAAGGATATGGTACATCATTGAGAGATAATGGGTGCGGGGATTTGGTACCCGGATCAGCTCATCCTGCCAGACAGCCGTGTCCAGAAGTTCATTGGCAATGTGATCAGGAAAATAGGCTATCCCTCTGAAGGAGGTTCCCGGAAGACCGCTTGAAGTATAGATATCGCATGGGGTTCCCCAGGATCTTGTACCGGTAAACAGATCGTCTATTCTATGAATATCCCTGTCAGCAAAAAGAAGGTCGATATCCTCGCCGTCTTCAACATGAGGCAGTGTCTCAAACCAGCGCAGGACAGAGTAGGAAATATCCCGGGATTTCAATTCCCGGAAAAAACCTTCTACACCGAGACGTGGATGAATATAACGCCGCTTCCCTTTCTTTTTCAGCAAGTCGGTTTTTATAAAGTAAAGGAGCCTTTCTACAGGATGCTTCAGTAAATTCACAATCAGGAACTCCCGGCAAGTTTTTCCAGAGCTGCCCGTTCGGGGCCTGGATCTGTTTCAAATTCATTCGGATTCCACATTTGCTTAAATTTGTCAGATCCATAGAATTCACTGACTTCCTGTGGAATCTTCAATGAGTCAGAATAAGCTATAGTTATACCCGATTGCACGAATCCGTGCAGATCAAATTCATAGGGATCTAAACCACCGATATAGACAACAGGAACACCGTGCAGCAGTGCTTCAATAACCGCGTGAGTATTGAGGGCGAACACCATATCCAGAGAATCAAGATATTCCCCCAGGGGCTGATGCCAGTCGCATATGCTGACATTGTCCAGACTATATAGCCTGGAAACATCATACCCGGGGTGCGGCCGCAGCTGAATATTCCGTATACCTGTACCTTCAGCGGCAGCAATCCAATCCTTCAGTTTCTGTACATCAACCTTAGCATTCAGAAGCATTCCAGTTACAGCAGCAGAGGATTCAGGAACCGGCAGTTTCATCTCTTTTATAAAAGGCACCGGCATTCGTAACGCAGAAACACCGGCTTTCTGATACTCTTTCGCTTGCAACGTGGTCCAGCAGAATGCTTCAGCTACGGCAAATGGAACAAGACGGGGAATTGCTGTGCGTGCAATGGTAAACAGCGCCAGGGGAATATTGAGTTCCTCTACCGCCACACCGAGAGCAAGTCTATTCTGATCGTTGGTTCGGGCAATCAGGGCAGATACAGCTTTATTCTTCTGAAACCAGGCTTTCCAGACAATATAGAAATGAAACAGCCGGATAAGACGTACATATTCGGTTACATGAGCAACCCGGGCAATTTTATAAGCGGATTTTAGTTTCCGGTAATTGGAAAACAAAGAGACATAGGCTGAAAGCAGGGATGCCCGATTTTTCCGTATATTTTTTTCATATCCGGCACCCCAGACCCTTTTGAGTGAGTTATGGATTACCCTGCTGGAATGGTCTGCAATGATCATATTCCGAAAATTTATTACAGAATCCCGTTTGTATACAGAAAACAGCAGGAACAAAAAGCCTCCCGCCCATCCAGTACGATAGAGCTTTCCCAGGATTTTCCCGTACAGTGTACGCCGCTGTATTTTCAGACGGTCATCAACGGAAAGATCTGAATTTCTGTTTTCTGCAACAAGAAATCTGCCACAGGCTGCAAGGGGGGGAATATCTTTTTCGTCAGCCATTCTTTTCTTCCAAAAGATGATTGAGTCGGATATCTTCACGCCCTTCACTGAGTTTAATCCGTTCAGGGGAGTTTTTTCTCATTATTGATTCTGCAATAACCCAGTCATCCGGTTCATCAATTTCCACAGATGTAAACTCCGGCATTTCGTAGACAGAAATCTGTCCGGAAAGACGGTTTTTATCCCGGAGAACATTCTCTGCTCTGTTTATGTAAAACGCACCGTTTTCCATCATCAAGCCTTCGAACTCCTGCCGGCGCGGACGGTTTCGGTAGTCATAATTTATCGGCTTTCCTTCTTCAGTCCAGAAAAAGCGCTTGGTACGTACACAGGAGAGCAGGCTGTCACAATTGGATGATTCGTAGATCTTCAATGCTTGGGAAAAATCTTCCCTTCTGGTAAGCGGAGATGTAGCCTGGACCAGCATAAATAGATCGTTACCCGGAATGGGACAGGCCTGAAGGTATTCAAGCATAACAGATTCTGTAGAGGCGGTATCAGATGCATTTTCCTCACCTCTCCTATACACTGCCACCTTTGAAAAGCCGAAAGACTTCACCACGACGTCGATTTCGTCGCTGTCAGTAGCCACTACTATGTGATCAACGCCCGGGGTTTCCTCCAAAGCCTGCAGATTCCAGTACACCAGCGGTCTGCCGCAGAAAGATTTTATATTCTTCAGCGGGATTGATTTACTCCCGCCGCGAACCGGAATAAAAGCAGTTACCATCCGTTAATTCTCTTCCCTTAACTGCGCCACTTAAGCTTTTCCCGCTGCTCTATTTCAATATCCAGAAGACCGCCATCCTTGCGACCCATGGATTTATATGTAGCATTCAGATCCCGTACTACCCTGCGCAGACCGTCCGGTTCAAGGGAAGCTGCATGGTCGGTACCTTTCCAGGTACGGTCCAGGGTAAAATGCCGCTCTATCCAGGTTGCACCAAGCGCATAGGCTGCCACATCGATAGCGATACCAAGATGATGTCCGGAAAAACCGATACTTCCGACTCTTGCCCCATAACGTTCAATAAGATCCGGGATATCAAGAAGCTTTACATCTTCAAACGGCACAGGATATCCGGAGGTACAGGCATAAAGCACCAGGTCCTTTGCCCTGCTTTTGCTCTCAAACAGCTTAACCATGGCATCAACTTCATCCTGAGTCGACATACCGGTTGAAATATGGATCTGCCCGCCATATTCATCACACAGAAAGCTAAGCATCGCATTATGGGTGTTCATTGCCGACGGGATCTTTATCAATTCAGGATCAAGGGTTGCAATCTCCTTGGCCGAGGTCATATCCCACACTGAGGAGCTGTAGATAATTTCATTTTCCTCACAATACTCTTTCAACTCCCGGTGCTGGTCTAGAGAGAATTCGAGAAACTCCCGGTGGGCGCCGTAGGTATCACCATAAGAATGCATCGGATTCGGGTGGGGAGCATTGTACTGTTCCTCACTTAACAGCTCTTTTGGAGTACGTTTCTGAAATTTAGCAACCGGTGCTTTACAGAAAAACGATGCCATCTTTATCAGTTCTTTGGCAATCTCCATCTCCCCTTTATGGTTGCAGCCAATCTCTGCAATAACCTGGGGCTGTTTATAATTGATGTTCATTTATTGTCAATCTCCTTATATCCAAGATGTTTCAGCAGGGAGGAAAATCCCTGGAACAGAGCCACGGTATTCTCTTCTTCAGACATGCTGATTGAATTGCTTGACCAGAAATACATGTTGTGGTTACATGCAACGCACATAACTTTATAGAAGTTATGTATTTAAACTGAAATTTACTATCATATGTCTTGCATTTATTCAACGCACCTTTTGAGTCTAATATATTGGTAAACCAATGGTGAAACATAATTTTTCTTCTTTACCTGTTCCGTTTCCAGGTTGCTCTACCTTGCACACTTCGGTTAATTTGCCTATCATCCTGAAATATACACACATATAAAGATTTATTTTCCTTGGTATAATAAGGGTAAACACTATGAATAAATATAGCTTGGAGGAGCAGACTGATCATGTCTAAAGAAATTGTAACCGGGCTCATAGCTTTGCGTTCAGGCTCAAAATCTATACCTAACAAGAATATCAAGCTATTTCATAAGAAACCGCTATTTTACTGGGCTGCGAAAGCAGCGCTTGATAGCGGTATATATACAGGCGGCCTTTATATAGCTGTTGATTCTCAACAGTATCACGATATGATCAGGGAATGGTTACCTGAAGCGAATGTAGTTTTTCGTCCGGACTATACGGCAACAGATGAAGCAACTGTAGAATCTTTAATGTTATGGTTTGAAAAAGAAAACCCTTGCGATGTACTCTCGCTTATCCAGATTACAACACCTACGGTCACACCAGAAGATTTTCAGTCGGCGTATGCACAGTTTCTTGCAGAAAAATCCGATTCTCTTGTAACAGGTGTCCCGTTTCACAGATTTATCTGGAAGAAAGCAGGCACACCTATAAACTACGATCCGGTACATAGACCGCGTCGGCAGGAATTTAATGATAACATAATGGAAAACGGCAGTTTTTATTTTACCAAAACTCCTGTTCTTGTTGAGCATGAAAGCCGTCTCGCTGGTAAAATAAGTGTTTATGTTATGAAAGAAGAAACCGGAATAGAGATCGATGAACCAGGAGACTGGCCTGATGCTGAAATGGCCTTCAAGAAGCTCAAAGGTGATGCCGGTAAAGAAAGTGATCTTCAGAAGATAAAAGTCATTGTTGCCGATATTGACGGTACTTTAACCGATGGTGGTATGTATTATAACTCTGATGGTGAATACCTAAAAAAGTTTAATACACGCGACGGAGCCGCAATTGTAAAGTTTAAGGAACTGGGTTTTGAAATTGTCGTTTGTACATCAGAATCTTCATTGCCGGTTCAGAAACGTGTGGAAAAACTGCAAGTAACCAATTACTTTCATGGAATAACCGATAAAGTAACAAAAATAGAAGAATGGATGAATGATTCTTCCTTTAAATGGGAGAATATCGCTTTTGTCGGAGACGGTCTTAATGACCTTAAGATAATTGAGAAAAGCGGTGTCTCATTTTCCCCAAAAGATGCTCATCCAATTATCAGGGAGGCAGCTGATATCGTTTTACAGACTCCCGGCGGAGATGGTGTTTTACAGGAAATTCTATTGTATATCGAAGGAAGGTTGAAATAATGATTATAGCTGAACTGGGACTAAATCATCAGGGTGAAGAATCAGTCGTAAGCAGTCTTCTTGATGTTATCCTTTCGACTCCTATAGATGCGGTAACCATGCAGGTTCGGGAAGCTGAATATTATACCCAGTCAAAAAATGAAAAATATTTCCTGGATGATTCTGTTTATGCCGAGGCTGCTCAAAAGATTCTGTTGAAAAAAAAGAGATTCGGTATCGCTTTATCTGATCCAAATAAAGTTGATTTCTTTGTACAGTCAGGCGTGTCCTTTTTCAAGGTTTTAAGCAAGGATATTAAGAATTTCGATCTTCTGGAAAAAATCGCTTTAACCGGAAAAGACGTTTATGTATCCACAGGATTATCGGACTGTGATGAAATTCAGTCTACGGTTGATTTCCTGAAAAAACATGATATTGTTCCAGTATTGAATCATACAGCACTGAACTATAGTCCTGAAATGATAAATTTGAGATCGATAACAGAACTGAAGAAACAATTTAATCTACAAGTTTCCTATGGAAACCATTCTCCTTATCTCGAAACACTCTTCACCGCCATTGCGTATGAACCGGAAAGCATATTTATATATGTAAAAGGTAATATCGCAGAAAACTATAAAGATGATTCACATGCAATACCCGTGTATAAACTGAATTATTACCTTGAGCTGTTTTCTGTCATTAGGAAGTCCCTGGGATCCGGGGTAAAAGAAAAGATGAAGGATACATTGAAGAAGAAAGTGTGATTGTTATTTCTTTTTCCTGAACAATATAGTCCTACTGTCCAGCATTTCAACTGAAACGTTTTCTCCCTTATTAATACATTGCTTTAAGAGCATCACTTTTTTCTGAATGGTTTTATTTGATAGAGGGAGAAATTCTCTGCGGTATCGAATACGATCTTTTCTTCTAACAATACGCGATACTACCACTAATATATTCATGATAATATTCTTTAATAGAAGTGCTTTTTTAATTTTCTGCCAGTTGTTTTTTGCGTTTAACGAACTGTTATCGATTTTTTCCCATACATCGATCATCCGGTCGGCAGCGAGTTCATTTTGAGAATAATCTAATTTTTCAGTTACAATCTTTTCATCTCGAATTTCGATTTCCTTATCATATTGATCATCAAGAATTTTCTTTACTGCTTCCAGAACCTGTTCTTTGTTTGTTGTTTTAATGCCAAGAGAATTTGGCATGTCATTCTCATATGTTTGTTTAAAAGGCACAAAAGTAATTACCGGCTTTTCTGCAACAACCGATTCTAATGCTGTTGTACAGCCATTATGCATAACTGCAATGGAGTTATTAACCCAGGGACTGATCGGACCTTCTTTTATGACATGTATGTTATCAGTATCACCCAGCAGATCTTTCCATCCTCGCGGGTCTTCAACTGGGTGAGGTCGTATAACAATGTCTATATCAGGAATAGCCTCAGAAAGAAATTTTAACGCTTTTATAACTTCAAAAATTACTTTTATCTCTTCCGAACATCGAATATATTTTTCTTCTTCAAGTTCAGGTGTCCTTTCAAAATATCCGCTTTTTCTATGACCGTTTATAATTGTCCAAAACCGCTGATAGTTTTGTGCATGGCCGAAATTACTGGAAAAAAGCAGATATTTTTTCTTTGGCAGATGCTCAGGCTTGCCCCAAAAGGGACTGAAAGTATTTTGCCATAAATCCGCTCTTGTTGAACCAGTTTTATAGAAAATTTCTTTAAATTGCGGATATATTCGCCTTAATTCGGTGTAATCATGGTTCCCCCAACAGAAAATACCCGCAGTTTGGGCTAATGATGTATCAGAAAAACGTCCGAAAGCAAAGGGTTCATAGTCCCAGCTTATAAGTCGACCTTCTTCATCCATACTTGTTATAAGGAAGCCATGGTTGATTAGTTTTTCATGTCGTTTAATTTTTGCTGACCTGGGGGCAATATCCTTCGCATGAAAAATACCCGGCTTAAAAAGATTTCTCTTTTTAACCATATAACGTATTGTTTCATGGCAGCTGACAATAACTTCATGCCCTCTTTCGGCAGCACAGAGCGCTAATAATAATTTACCGTCCAGCTCTCGAGCTACTATTTCAACATGAATATAAATATTCATAATCTCTCCAATAATCTAATATTCTGCGAAACTCTGTTCATGTAGTTTATAAGGACCAACCATCATCAACAACAATGTTCTGCCCATTAATATATTTTGAATCATCTGAAAGAAGAAAACATACTGCACCACTGATATCTTCAGGATCAAGCATACCCTTGTTAATGCAGTCTTTACGATACTGATCAAGAAAGTTCTGTGGCTGATTTGCCAGGATACCACCGGGGCTTACAGTATTTACCCGAATATTCTTATTCTTCAAATACTTTGCCAAATATCTGGCCACAGAGTTAACAGCTGCCTTAATAGCTGAATACTCAATGGGAGATGACATAGATGTCCCTTCATAATGATTAAACTTCGGTGCACTCAATCCCTGGATTGATGAAAGAAGAACAATAGATCCCCCGTTCAGTTCCAGATGCGGGATTATCCTCTGTGCTGTTAAAATAGTCCCTCCAAGCTGATTTGTTAAATTAGCCGTTATGGAATCTATTGAAAGTTCTTCGAATTTTGTTCCCCAATCTGCTGTTCGAGGATAGGCACAATGAACCAATCCATCACATTTTCCGAAACGTGTGATAGTATCATTAATTGCCGAGTCCAGGCTTTCTTTTAAAGAAATATCTGTTCTAATGAATAAAGCTTTAGAATCACCAAGCTCGTTCTGCAAAGAAATGCCTTTTTTTTCATTCATATCACAAATAGAAACATTTCCACCTCTGGAAACTATAGACCTGCAGATTTCTGTGCCGATTAATCCGGCTCCTCCTGTAACAATAATTATTTTACTATTCAGGCTCATTATTTTTCCTTTTAGTTAAAAGATACTCAGCAAATAAAAAATCATCTATTGTATCAATATCTACGGCTCTATCACGGGGAACTGTTATGCCCGAAACATTTCCTGCCCAAAGGTTCTGAGATTTCTTAATATAATCTGGGCCTGTCACATAACACACCGTTGTCACATCATACGTCTTAGGCGCATCCTGTCTGCGGGAGTATTGGTTATCATTTTTATTCACAGTTTCCAGAAAGCCTGAAACGTTTGTTTTTACCATATTAAACCAGGGACTTCGTTCACTTTCTGTCATCGTAACAACAGCATCAATAGAAGAGTCTTTCTCATACTCCTGTATACATGCATCTACATCCACAATCGAACGCAACGGGGAGGTTGCCGGCAGACTGACAAAAGTATCAAAGACTCCATACCGCTCCTCTACCCAGCTAACGGCATGCTGCCAGGCTAACCATTCCGGAGCATCATCAGAAGCCAAATGAACAGGTCTGTCAATTACAATAGCATTATAATTTTCGGCTATTTTCTTAATCTCAACACTGTCGGTGGAAACGAATATCTGTTCAATACCGGGCATCGCCTGCGCTGTCTCTATTGACCATGCAATAAGTGGTTTTCCAGACAAAGGCTTTATATTTTTATGTTTTAATCCTTTTGACCCGCCGCGGGCAAATACAAAAGCAAAAACTCTCATTTAATCTGTACCGGTAACCCTTCTGAAAATGATTTTTCTATTCCTTCAATAACCGCGAGAACCTTAAGTCCTTCTTCTATTGTAGGCATATCTGTTGTTGTCCCTTTAACTGCATTAATAAATGCCTTGAACTGCTGCTGAAACAATTCATCCCGCGACATTTTATATTCAAACTTGACAGAATCTTGTCCATTTTCAAGCATGGCAACACTCTGATCAAGAAGATTCCAGAATACTACCCCATTATCCAATATTACTTTAAAAAACCGCTCTTCGACCCGTGATGCAAAATCCAGTACCATTTGTGTATGTATATTATTGCTTGTCGTAAGAACAGCAGTAACCTGTTCTTCTACGCCAATATTCAAATCAGAGTTCTGATTTCTATACCCGAAAACTTCAGTAAAGTTGCCTAATATTGTTTGCGCATAGTCAAGCTCATGGCTTAATTCCCTTAAGACCCCGCCACCAAGCTCTCTCTGAGCAGATACAGATATATGAAAATCTGTATCCGGACGCCAATTAGGTAAAAATGTTCTCACTGTAATTTCTGCTGAACGGATTTTTCCAAGAGCCCCTATTTTTATTATCTCTCCAACTTTATTATATGCAGGGTGATGCCGCAATACATAAGCTACATAAGCCTTTTTATTTTCAGATTCCTTATAAATGCTGAAAGCTTCTTTATATGTACCTGCAAGCGGTTTTTCAATAAGTACAGGTATATTCTTTTTCAAAAAAGGAATAGCATATTCAGCGTGAAAACTGGCAGGACTGCATATAATTGCAGCATTGATATTTCTTTCTAATACTTCATCTATTGAGGAGTATACACTACCAAGAAGAGCTTCTTCCTTACATTTTTTTCCAATACCGCTTCTTACCGCACAAATATTACACTCCGGCAGGACACTATGTATCGTCTGCACATGCCGCCTGCCAATACTTCCCAGACTGACAACGGCAATTGAATTCAACTGTGATAGACCATCTTTACTCATTTAGGGAAATCCATAAGGGATATTGCCTTACGATATTCTTCCCACTGGCCGATATCGATATAGTCTTTCTCGTTTACAATGTAGGTAACAACCTTTTTACCATCTGCAATCAATGCTTCCATAAGATGTGTCATATGAAACACCTTGTTCGGAGGAATATAGTTGAGCGCCTCCGGTTCCAAAATATATACACCCGTATTAATTGGAAAAGAGAATTCCGGCTTTTCCCGTATTCCCGTAACAACACCACCGTCGGCATAATCAATAACACCATACGGGACTGTATGATGCTGTATAGAAGATACAACCGTCAAAGCAGCTTCACTCTCTTTATGAAAATTATAGATATCTTCATAATTAGCTTTCACAATAATATCACAATTCGAAACAAGGAATGTGCTGTCCATTGATTCAATAAGAGACAAACTTCCAGCTGTTCCTGCGAATTCCTTTTCCCAAATATACTGTATTGAATACTGCTTTTCGATAGAGTCAAAAAAAGCCTTAATCATCTCTCCCCGATAATTCACTGTGAAATAGAAATCCCGGGCACCAAAATCTGAGAAATTATCAATTAACAATTCAAGTATGGTCTTTTCACCTATTGGAATAAGCGGCTTGGGCAATACTGAGGTGAAGGGCTGCATTCGTGTCCCTTTTCCGCCAGCCATAATAACAATCGGGACTTTACTCAAAATAGAACTGTTTTCTTTCTGAGGAGTATCAAAAACATCTTCCCAATTGTATGCATCTATCACATGGCCGGAGGAATCCAGATACGGGATAAGATCAATCTTATACTTAAGAAGAATTTGGCGTAAAGTTTTCGGCTCATTGTCACTGGCATACTTGGGGGATGTATTATAGATCCCCTGAATTGGATCCTCCAGGGAACCACCTTGAAGAAGGTGCCTCCGGATATCACCATCACTCAAAGTACCAAGTAATTTTTTAGACGAATCTATTACCAACAGCACTTTAGACGCAACCAAATCCAGTTTCTTCAGGGCATCTTTAACAGTTATTTCTTTTCCTATGAAAATATCTTTCACCTTAGCTCCAGTCATAAAAATGCTTGGGAATCAGTTTTTCCAGATCAATTTTATCAATAATTTCGATAATTTTATTAGAAGTTGTTCCATTTCCATATGGATTATCCATTGTTTCTATTTCCGAAAGAAATTCAGCAGATAAAGCCTTTTTTAAACTGTTTCCAATTTCTTCTTTATTATAGCTACAGTCGATTACAGAGAGAGCACGCAGTCTTCCATTCTGCCTGGTACCGATATTTACTGTAGGGGTTCTCACCATCGGAGCTTCAATTATACCACTCGATGAATTTCCAACTACAACATCTGATACTTTCAAAAGGCTTAAATAACGTAAAGACCCTAATGATGCAAAAAGGTGAGTCTCCGGATGCTTATGACTCCATGCTTCAATCCTGCTATTAATATATCTCCCATCTGCGTCGGCATTGGCTTTGGTAAAAATTATTGTTGCACTCTTTTCTTCTTCTAAAACGGAGAACAGGGTATCTATCTGAAATTCGATGGAAACAGATTCCAGCGTCACAGGGTGATAGGTAACAAGAATGCATTTCTCCTTGAACTGTAACCCAAGATCACGTGAAAGCTCTTCTTTAGAAAGAAGATGCAGGGTTGCAATATTATCCAGACCGATTGCACCAACATTGAATACAGTGTCCGGCTGTTCCCCCATTTGAATAACTCTTCTTCGATACAACTCTGTGGATGTAAAATGGAGATGGCTCATTTTGGTAATTGCATGGCGAATATTATCGTCGACGGCTCCTTCCGTAAGCTCGCCTCCATGAAGATGAGCTATTGGTATTTTCATTATTGTAGCTGCCGTTACAGCAGTCAAAATCTCAAACCGGTCCCCGAGCACTACGAGGAGATCAGGCATAGTCCTTTCCAGTATTTCTGCAAAAGATATCAATCCCACACCCATTGACTTCACTACAGATGTTTTAGTATCGGCAGACAGAAGCATTTCAATTTTTTCTTCTACACGAAAACCATCATTTTCAATTTCATTTACTGTTAATCCAAATTCTGGAGATAAATGCATCCCCGTTGCAATTATTACGATCGAATATTTTTCATCAAGTTTTTTTATTAAGGGGCGCAACAATCCGTATTCTGCCCGGGTACCAGTAACTACAGCTATTTTTAAATTAGATTTCATTCAATTTCCTCATCTGGTTCATAGTCCCGTGCAGCTTTACGCCCAATGATGAAATCCCAGTACCTAGGGCTGATACCTGCTCCTGTACGCTTTGTTGTCAAATTATCTTCAGTAAATAGTTCTCCTGCCCTGATTCTTTTAGCTGTAACAATATTTTTTCGTGCAATCGGTATATTTGCTTTTTCAGAGTCAGTCACTTGTTTGATCCCATTTCCTAAAGCCTCTTCCACTTGCCTGATAGCTGTTACCATTTCCTTAAATTCTTTAGGTTCGAGTGAAGCCTTGTGATCCGGCCCGGGCATATTCTTATCCAGAGTAAAATGTTTTTCTATTATGCAGGCTCCTTTAGCAACAGCAGCAATAGGCACATTTATACCTGTAGTATGGTCAGAGTAACCAACAGGGAGACCGAAACTGGTTTTCATTGTTTCAATGACGTTAATATTTACTTCGTTAAAGGGTGCCGGGTATTCCGTTGTACAATGAAGAAGAGATATTTTATCTCTCTTTGTTCCCGCTTTAACAAGAACATCAAGCGCATACTCTATATCTGCCAAAGTACTCATGCCTGTCGACAGAATAACAGGCTTATTAAAGGAACCTATTATTCTCAAATACGGAGTATTATCAATTTCTCCTGAAGGCACTTTCCAAAACGGCATATTTATTTCTCTAAGGAACCCAATGCTCTCCTCATCAAATGCTGTAGATGCAATTTCAATTCCTTTCTCAGCAGCATAGTTAAACAGGAATCGCTGCTGATCAAAAGAAAGTTCAAGTTTTTTGAGCATACCGAGTTGGGAAATATTTGTATCAAGGCTATTCTTACTTTGATATTCCGCTTTTTTAGCATTATTTGAAGCAAGCTTTTCAGCGATAAAGGATTGGAACTTGATAACATCAGATCCTGTCTCTTTAGCAGCATCAATGAGCTTTACAGCAATGTCCATTGATCCGTTATGGTTTACGCCTGCTTCAGCAATTATGATAGTCTTATTTTTCATCATGCTTAGATTTTAATGGGTTCCCCCAATAAGTTTGACTTGAGGATAATTTCTTATTGCTTGTAACCACTGAGCCTGATCCTATAACAGTGTTATCAGGTATTTTTGCCATCTGGTTTATCGTTGAGTTACTTCCAATGAAAGAATAATTACCGAGCTGAACCCCGCCATTCAAGGTTGCCGCAGTGGAAACATGACAAAAATTCCCTATTTGCACATCGTGCTCTATCAAAGCTTTTGTATTGATTATGCAGTTTGTACCGATTACTGCCCCGGCATTAACTATTGCACCATGCATAATTATAGTTCCTGGTCCTATTTTTGCATGATTGGAAACATACGCATATGGAGAAATAATTACCGGAAGATTAATCTTAAATGATTCTATATGTTTATAGATCTTTACCCTAATTTCAGGACTTTCTATTTGCCCAACAGTAATAAAATAGTAATTCACTCCTGAAATTGGTAAATCATCATCATTACCAATAATCGGATATCCTAGTATGTTGTTTTCTATAAAACTGGATTGATCTATTATTCCTTTTATATTAAACGATCCCTCTTCTTCAATAACATCAATACAAGAGCGACAATGACCTCCACCGCCAATGAGCACGATATCATTTTTCATTCAATGCACACTACTAGGAATATTTACAATACGATCCTCAAGCCAGTACGCATTAGACAACGGCCCGCACAGACAATCTTTATACATAGGTAATTTGTTCATCAGAGTCCATATAGGACGTGTCATGACCGATTCCTTATTTGTATATTGTAAGAAGTTATCACGTTTTTCTCTGTCTTCTAATATTACCGCATTCAACCAGTAATTAGATATTGTACCTTCGCGCTCATGCAAAAACTCAATATTTGATACGGTATCAAAAAAATCGCTATATTCCTCGGCGGTTTTCCGCTTATTTTCAAGAATCTGAGGTAGCTTCTCCATCTGCGCACACCCAAGTGCGGCATTTATATTTGGCATACGAAAATTGTACCCAAGCTCGTCATGAAAAAACTCCCATTCATGGGGAACTTTTGCTGTAGTTGTTAGATATTTTGCTTGTTTTCCAAGTGCTTCATCATTAGTAATAATCATCCCTCCACCTCCTGTTGTGATGGTTTTATTACCGTTGAAGCTTAAAACTCCTACCTGTCCAAATAAACCGGTATGAATCCCATTTACATAACTTCCTACAGATTCAGCAGCATCCTCTACAACCGGAATATTCCAGTCAGATGCAATTTCTACTATTTCGTTTATCCTGGCAGGATGCCCGAAAGTATGCATTGGCAATATCGCGCTGATTCTTTTCCCTGTAACTTTGTTCCAGGTTTTACTACCGCGTTTTTCCCCATACTCCTCAAGAAAATGTACTACGCTTTTAGAGGACATTCCAAGTGTTTCATTATCTACATCTATGAAAACAGGGTCAGCATAGAGATATTTTATAGCATTACAGGTTGCAACAAACGTCAGTGGCTGAGTTATAACTTCTGTAGAGGGTTCGACCCCAACAAGTCGCAATGCAACCTGGAGCGCATTAGTTCCGTTTACCACAGCAACAGCTCTTTTTGCTCCGGTAAAGGCCGCCATTTCAGCCTCAAATCGATCTACATATTTACCAACAGACGATACAAATGTTGAATCAATACATTCATTTAAATATTTTTTTTCATTTCCCTGGAAAACTGGAACGTGCAGAGGTATAAAGCCCGTACCATATTGAGTTCGAATAAACGAAACTATTTTTTCATACACATCGTTCTCAGGCATTACATTTTACCATCCAAGTAAAAGCCTTTTTCTTCGTGAACCAGTTCAGGAACCATTGTTTGAACGAGCTTCAGTACTTCATCTTTACTCCACTTTCCTTCATTGCGTATTGCATTCAGCTTTTCTATATAATTATCAACTCTGCTGCGGTCATAATAATCAGATAGAATAATTCCTATTTCATGATACCGTTCAAGATCAAGGTTCTCTTTATCTGTAAAGAACTCTTCAAAGTCTTTTTCCCCGGTAGTGTTGCTTCCCGAAAAATAACATGGCCATTTACCTGTTCCATGCAATTCCTTGATCATCCTACGGGCCTCTTCCTCACTCTCACATATGTATGCATCCATTCCCCTGCTTTCCAGGAACCTTATGGCAATCTGTGAGAAATCTATTAAATGGATGTCAGTATCAAGCTTTGGGAAAAATATTTCACGATTTTTACCTAACAATGCGGAGAGCATACACAGTCGACCGGACTCTTCCGGAGTAACAAAATAGCGTTTAACATCATTCGGCGCTGCAATAGGTTGGTTTTTCTGTATTCTCATATTGAATCCATGTAGAAGGCTGCCGTCAGAAAAAGCAACATTTGCAAAACGAGCACTGGATACATCAATGTTTTCCTTACGGGAAAACAGAATATGCTCCATCAACCTCTTTGTTGCACCCATAAGATTTACCGGATTAGCTGCTTTATCCGTAGATACCGCAAAGTATTTCTTTGCTCCATTCTCAACTGACAGCTGTAACGTGTTATTGATTGATATTGTATTTACGTAAAGCATTCTCATTAGGGTATATGGATCTTTTTCACTTCTTACATGTTTCAAAGCAGAAAGATTCAAAACATAGTCAAAAGGACAAGTTGCCTTAAAGAAATGATCAAATTCTATTGATGTTGAATCTATAGCAAATGTTTGGAAATCACCATCAATATATCCTATTGAGCTTCTTATGTCCCGAACAAGTTCAGCAAGATTATTTTCACTGATATCAACAACATAGAGCTTTTTAGGACTATTTTTTAGGATCTCTTTAACAGTAGCTTGTCCAATAGATCCTGCTCCTCCAACAAATAGAAAGCTGGAATCTTTAATAATTTCTTTTATTTCTTCTTTAATATTTTCAATATCCTTTTCAAAAATTCCTTTTCCTCTATCTAATATCTTTAGAATGTCATTCATTAAAGTAATTTCCTTGCTCGAGATTTTAGGGCTGTTAGTATTATTTATAAATCCAAAGTTTACTTAACATATAGTTATATGGTACAGTAATAAAAAGATTTATTATTGGCGACAGAAATACATAACCGCCAAATAATTCAATATAAACAAAAGACATCAACATACTTAGTAACAGTGAGCTTATATACACAAAATAATATTTTATAATCTGATTAAAGTATTTATTACTTTCAGATTTAAACACCCAAATTTTGTTCAAAACAAACCCATTCAATGAACTAATTATGAATGATGTGACATTAGCAATTTGATAATGGAAACCTAAATGAACAGTTAAATAAAAAACGCTTAATGCTATTAATACATTAGTAAATCCGACTATACCGAATTTAATAAACTGAGTGAATTGTTTTATATACATTTTAGAAATTAATACGTTCGTCTTCCACAACTAAAGGACGATTCATTATTCGTTTATTTATAAAAATTATATATTCCCCAAGAATTCCAATAAAAAGAAATTGCATAGAAAATAGAAATAGTACAGCAATAAGTATTGGTGCAATACCTGCTTGAAATCTTTCCCAATATAGTATTTTAAGTATTATGTAAATAACCCCAGTGATACCGCTGAGTACTGACAATATAAATCCTGAAAAAGTTGCTAATCTCAATCCTATCTTGGTATATGACGTAAAGCTTAACATTGCTGCATCATAGAGAGTATATAAGTTATTATGTGTTTTTCCTGCTCTACGTTTTTGCTGCTGATATTTTATTTCTGTTCGTTTATATCCCAATTCAGCGACAATCCCACGTAAAAAAGGTATTGGATCCTGCAAGCCTGACATTATTTTTATGAATGATTTATCATAGAGACCAAACCCTGTATAGTGTTCGATTTGTTCTATATCAGACATTTTTCGTATGAGTTTATAATACACTGTACGCAAAAGTCTTACCGCTTTATTTTCCTTGCTGGATGCTTTTATTCCACTTACTATTTTAAAACCTTTTTCCCATTCCTTGATAAAATCTGGAATTAATTCAACCGGATCTTGAAAATCACTACACATCATTATAGTGCAATCTCCAGTTGTCTGACACATTCCATAATATGGAGAATTAAACTGTCCATAGTTTTTAGCGTTAAAAATAGCTTTTATTTTTTTATATTCATTGCATAAAGAACGTAAAATATCTTTTGTTCCGTCACTTGAATCATTATCAATAAATATTATTTCATAATCATATTCCTGTAATTTATCCTTAAAGATATTTATAATTTCTAAAGAAAGAGGTTTAACATTTAGAACCTCATTAAAGCATGGTATTAATATACTAATTGTTTTCACCAAATACCTCTTTAAGACTGTTATCGGTATTGCTAATTTTTATATACTTTTGTAAGTACTCTAAGTATTTTTCAGTATTAAACAGCTTATAATTAATTAATTTTAGATTCTGGAATATCGTACCAGTACCCCAACTTTCCTCAATCGATACATTGACAACAGAGGACCCATCCAAAAAAGGAGGTATATCCTTATAATTGTATGGGAGATTATCTTTAATTTGATATAGCTGTTTAAAATTGATATTGCTATACCGACTATCTACTAAAACATGTTTTTCATTATTAAATGCTTCTTTTGCGAAACCAGATAATTCATATGTGGAGAATCTTCTATTATTACTTAAAGCCTTAGTGCTATCATTTATAATGATAAAATGGTTCTCTTTGATTATTTTATTTTTTTCCATGTTGAGAATAATCGACTGTTGTTTGATATAATCTGAATAAAAATTATTCCCCTGAACTATATTAAAGCATATGCACATGGAAATAATCATCGAACTTATAAATATACATATCTTTACATTCAGCATACGCTTTAATAGACCTACTATCCCAGTTATAATCATTGAAAAACTCAATGGAAAAAGGAACTGATGCCTGGTATTAAAGACATTTGTACTGAAATCTTTTCCGACAGCAATATAGGGAAAACTCGCTACCAGGAAAAATATTATCCCCAAGAAGATCAACTTTGGATAAAAAACTTCTTCTTTTTTAAAATTATAAAGTCTGAATATTGTATACCATAGTAACGGCATCGCAATTACCATAATCATGATCCCAAAAAATCCATTAACTGATAACAAAAGATTATAAAATAAGAATAGAAACGATTCACCAAACCACTTTATCGTCTCAATCGGAAATAATAAAATTCTTGTAAGTTGTATATTATTATACAAATCCTGATTATAAACCCCGTTAATGAACACAGCATTCGATGCTTCAAGGTACTTCTTAATAATAAAAAATATAAATGGCAATACGAAATAATCTAAATTTCTTCTTATAAACTTAAATAGTTCTACAATTGACAGATTTTTATTTTCCATAAAGAATAAGAACAAAAACGGAATGGCATAAAAAACTAATAACGAGTTCATGTAAAAAGAAATATAAAAAAGAACTAACGATACTATCCTTTGTAGACTCTTATCATGGTAGTTAGCTAAAAGCCATACTGCTATGGAAAATATGCAAAAGCAAAAAGCATATATTCCAGTAGAGAGAGTATATTTAGCAATATTCAAAGGTAATAATAAAAAAAGAACAACAATTAATAAATTTGTAATTCTATCAACTCTTTGCCTTTTTAATATCGAGTACAAAACTAATCCCGGGATGTAATATGCAGTAAAAATTAAAAATCGTGATAGCACTGGTGGCAACATATAGGAAAAAACAAAGAAAATTGTTGGTACTTTAGATGCGAATAATAACTGTGAATATTCTATATAATCTTCAAATCTTCTTCCTGCCCAGACCCAATCATCCCAGTACAAACCATTATTAATAAGTAAAAATGAGTAGCTCACTATATACAATAGGGAAATAGCAAATATGTCTATTAAAACCAATCTTCTTTCTTTATTTATCACGTAGCCTTTGCCTTAATATTAGTAATGATATTTTTAATCCCTTCTTCAAACGAAATCTTTGGGAACCATCCTGTATCAGAAGATAAAGTAGAAATATCTGCAACTAAATACATCGGCTGATGGGGTAAATAAGCCTTTTTTCCATATCCGATTCCACAATTAGCACCGGATAATTTGTAAATAGTTTCTACAAAGTTATTCAATTTCGCTTTTTTTCCACTTCCTAATACATAAGTTTTACCGTTTTTACCAGCCTGTGCCACTTTGATTAAACCTTGAGATGCATCTTCTATATATAGATAATCCCAAACTTGCTCACAACGAGTAAGTGCTGGCCTTCTATTTTTCAATAGTGATTCTAAGCAAAACATGATCAAAGTATTCTTTGAATCATTCTCTCCATAGATACTTACTATTCTTACCCAGTTAAATTCAATGTTAAGTTGTGAACACAATAGATGGGATAACTTTCCTGCAGAATACTTGGCAATCCCATAACCGCTTTCAGGAAATACCGGGGTTTGTTCACTTATGTCACCGCAAACTACTCCATACTCTGCTTGACTTCCAGCTCCAATAAATTTCTTACATCCAAATTTTTGCGCCATACATACAGCATCAAGAGTAAACTGTATATTTATTAACTGGGTTTGTACGTTATCCCTATCATCAATATTTGTCCCGGCCCACGCTAAATGAAAAAATACGTCACAATTATTAATCTCCGGGAGATAACTAGAATATGATTCCAGCGGACATTCAATGATTTCTAATTTACTCCCATCAATCTCTTGCAACTTGGAAACTTTCTTACTGTTTGGCCTTATAATAGCGATTACATAAACACCAATATCTACAAGGTTACGTACTAGAGATTCGCCAATAAAACTTGTCGCCCCTGTAACAACTGCCTTTTTCATTAAT
Source organism: Marispirochaeta sp. (assembly GCA_963676835.2). GTDB lineage: Bacteria > Spirochaetota > Spirochaetia > JC444 > Marispirochaetaceae > Marispirochaeta. The sequence continues at coordinate 645,294 of CAXXFF010000002.1, read as the reverse complement.
ATTTTCCAGCCGCGAATAGACTAAAATGCATCCGACATATTATCTTTTGTTTCAGCTGAATCTAAAAAGGGGGCCATATCATGAAGAGGTTTGGATTCCATTTGCCCATCTTTATTCATTGCTGATCCTACAGTAGGAATAACCAACTGTTTCTCGGGAGTGACAATTTCACAAATAACAGGACCTGCATAATCTATAGTTTCTTTTAGAACACTATCCAGATCACTGTTTGTTTCTGCTTTTAAGTATTTAATGTCATAAGCAAATGCTATTTTTTTCAAATCTGGAAAAGATATACCTGATGTTTTTCCTTCACCAATTAACCGATTTTCAAAATATTTTTCTTGTGTAAAACGAATAGACAAGTATCCTTCATTATTAAAAACAAATACTTTAACAGGAAGCTTATTATGAATTAAAGTTTGCAGTTCTTGTATATTCTGCTGTAGAGATCCATCTCCCGTTATACACATTACGCGTTTCCTGTTATTTGCATAACATACACCGATACTGGCGGGTAGACTATATCCCATAGTTGAAAGCCCTCCAGAAGTTATATACCTAACACCTCGTTTTATTTTAATTGCTTGCGAACCTACATAAAATGCGGACCCTGCATCAGTTACAACGGCATCTCCCTCTGAGAGTAAATCTGAAAGTCTATCCACAAAGTAATACATATTAATCTTTTGCTTTAATTCGCTATATTCAGGCAAACAAACTGGATACTTTACTTTTATTGAACGGCATTTCAAAGACCATTTATCAAATGTATTAAGCGTTCGCTTATTCAAAACATCAAGAAATGTCGACAGAACGATATTAGCATCATTCTCAATCATCATGTCATATGATATCGATTGCTTTTTATGTGATGAAAGATCAATATCAATTACAACTTTTCTAGCATTAGGTGCAAAATTCTCGCCATCGTAACCAGTCTCTGCAACAGGTAAACTAGTACCTATAATCATTAATAAATCAGAATTTTGTACTGCTATATTTCCCGCACGGTCTCCTTTAATTCCAATTTTACCTATGAACTGAGGGTCATCATATTCGATACAATCAATTCCAAGGTAAGTTGTTACGACCGGAATTTTATATTTTCGTATAATCTCTTTTAACAGGCCTATTGATTTTGATAAACGGACTCCATGTCCGGCTAGAATTACAGGCTTTTTTGCTTTTTCAAGGTAATTAACCAGTATATCAATATTCTCAAAATCAAGAGATTGATTTTCTATCGGGGGAACAAAAGGCCGCAATTTACTGATATCAACATTTGCACCTTGTATATCTAGTGGCACATCTATCCAAACTGGACCCGGCCGTCCGCTTTTGGCTAAAAACACAGCTTTTTCTAAATGAAAGCGAATATCTTCAGCATTTTCGATGAAAACCGCGTACTTAGTCACAGGTTTTACAACTGGGACTATATTTACCTCTTGAACACCTATTTGACGTATTCCATCAATACCCGCACTATGCACACTATCCTTGACTTTTGCTTGCCCTGAAATGAAAACACATGAAACACTATCCAGATATGCACCACATAATCCAGTCAGTGCATTTGTAGATCCAGGGCCCGTTGTAAAATAACCAACACCTAAATTTTGATTAACTTTTGCATACGATTCTATAGCCATTGAAATAGCCTGCTCATGATGTAAACAGACAACATTTATATTTTCATTGCATGCAAGCCCATCTGTAAGATGCATTATGCCACCACCTGACAGCATAAAGAAGTCATTCACACCTTTTTTTTGAAAAAAATCAACAATGTAATCTGCAACTCGCATAATATTTCCCATTTATAGTATCTCCTTCATCGCGTTTTTTATTCGCTTAAGCCCTTCTTTAATCAAGTTGACATCTGTAGCATAAGTCAGCCGGACGTACCCTTCACCGTAAGAACCAAAGTTTGGTCCCGGAAGAAGGGCCACTTTTGCTTTCTCTAGCATAAAAGATGAAAACTGCTCAGAGCTCATCCCAGTTTTTGTTATATTGGGGAAAACATAAAAAGCACCTTCGCTTCTAAGACAGTTTATTCCTGGAATATCGTTAAGACCATCAACCAGTAAATCACGCCTTTCTTTGTATATTTTCATCATACGATTTATTTCATCTTGTTTATCGTTTAGTGCTGTAATACCAGCACGCTGAATAAATGGAGGCACACAAGAACAAATAGTTTGTACAAGCAATCCCATTTTTTCTATTACGTTAGAAGGCCCAATAGCTGTACCTAACCGCCATCCTGTCATGGCAAACGCCTTGCTGAATCCATTGGCTACAATAGTTGTATGTTTACATGAGTCATTAACAGATGGACTATAAAATTGTGTATTTCCATATATCATTCTTGAATAAATTTCATCACTTAATAAATATATACCATTGTCATAGGCTATTTTATAAATCTCATTCATTTCCTCCGGCGTCATAACTGACCCAGTAGGGTTATTCGGTGAATTAATAATTATCAGCTTAGTTTTTTTTGTAATAGCATTTTTAACATCATCGGGACTCATTCGAAATCCATTTTCCTCTTTTAGAGGTACACGTATTGGATTTACTCCCAGAAGCTTAATTACCGAATAATATGTAGGAAAACCAGGGTCAGGAAGGACAACATCTTCTCCCGGATTTGCCAAGCACTTAATAGCCAAATATATAATGATATTAGCACCTGGGGTTATGAGAATCTGATCTATACCAGGTTTGAACCCTCGAGATTTTTTTGTTGTCTCAGAGGCTGCCTCCCGCATATCCATAAGTCCCATAGAACTTGTATAATGGGTTTCTCCATTTTTCAGGGATTTGCATGCGGCATCAACAATGTTTTCAGGTGTGGCAAAATCTGGATCTCCAATCTCAAAATGAATAATCGATTCCCCGTTCTTTTCCATTTCCTGAACTTTTTCCAACACCTTAAACATTGGTTGCCCTTCGATATTATTAGAAGAAATTGACATAGGTTTTTTCAATTTGAACACCTCCATATTAGAGACAGTTAACCATATTCCTAAAGAGATTCTTTATCATTGCAGTATTCAATTATTTGCTCTATAGATTTTTCAAAGATACTCTGATTTTTCTCATAAGATAAATGCCAGTCAATTATCTTATTTAAAGTTGTTTCAAGAGTCCACACTGGTGTCCACAATAATTTCTGCAGAGCTTTTGAGCAATCAAGTTTTAAATAGTTTGCTTCGTGAGGATGAGTATTTTGATCAATTTTATATCCATTTGAATCAGGGTACAAAGAACACATCTTTTCAACTATCCATTTTACAGGTCTTGAATCATTCGCATCCGGACCAAAATTCCATGCCCCATCAAACTGAGTCCCATTAGAATATAAAGATCTTGCCAAATCTAAATACCCAGACAACGGTTCCAATACATGTTGCCATGGCCGGACTGCATATGGATTTCTAATTTGAACTTTTTTGTTACCGAAGATAGCCTTTAATATATCCGGAACCAATCTATCTTCTGCCCAGTCTCCGCCACCTATTACATTTCCTGCACGGGCAGTAGCTATCGCTACATTATGATCAATACCGTATTGTTCAGGATTAAAAAATGAGTTTCTATATGCATCTGTTACAAGTTCAGAGCAGGCTTTGCTGTTTGAATAAGGATCATAACCACCAAGACGATCATTTTCCCGGTAACCCCATACCCATTCATTGTTGTCATAGCATTTATCTGTTGTAACGATAACAACAGATTTTATATTGTTACATATTCTAGCAGATTCAAGTAAATTCACTGTCCCAAGAACATTCGTTTGATACGTTGTGACCGGATCGCGATATGATTCTCTTACTAATGGCTGAGCTGCCATATGAATCAGAATATCAGGATTCGATCTAAACAGAACCTCTTTTAACCGATCTAAATCACGGATATCACCAATGTTATGGTTAATTATCTGGTCGATCTTTGCTTCTTTAAATAAGGAAGGTATTGTTGGCGGATCCAAAGAATATCCGATAACATCAGCTTCAAGATAATTCAGCAACATACACAACCAGGACCCTTTAAACCCCGTATGCCCGGTAATAAATACTTTTTTTCCTTTCCAGAATGTTTTATCAATCATTCCAGACCTTCCATGGAGCGGTTCCTGTCTGCCAGAAATTTTCCAGTTCGTGCTTTTCCCGTAATGTGTCCATCGGTTTCCAGAATCCTGAGTGTTTAAAAGCAGCAAGACTGCTATCTGCAGTTAACATTTCGAGCGGTGTTCTTTCCAGTGAATCTGAATCGCTATTGATATAGTTAAAAATTTCAGGTTGAAATACAAAGAACCCAGCATTTATCCATGAATTATCTCCTTTCGGTTTTTCAACGAAAGAATTAACATTACCTGAAGGTGTTATATCAATAGATCCAAAACGTCCACTAGGCTGAACAGCTGTTAGAGTTCCTATTTTTCTATTTTTTTTGTGAAACTCAACTAGATCCGCAACATTTATATCTGAGACACCGTCACCATAAGTTGCCATAAAAGGTTCATCCCCAATATAGGGGCTGATTCGCTTCAACCTGCCTCCAGTCATTGTTTCCAGACCAGTATCAACCAGAGTAACTTTCCAGGGTTCTGCGTGTTTATCATGCACCTGCATCGTGTTATTTTCCATATCGAAAGTAACATCTGCCATATGAAGGAAATAGTTCGCGAAATATTCTTTAATTACATATCCCTTATAGCCAAGGCATATAATGAAATCATTAAACCCGTAATGTGAATACAATTTCATAATATGCCAGAGAATCGGTTTTCCGCCTATTTCTACCATCGGCTTTGGTTTTATCTCGGTTTCTTCACTAAGCCTGGTACCATACCCACCTGCCAGCAGTACAACTTTCACCGTTTACTCTCCACAAACTTGTTTATTACATCCAGACAATAGTCAATTTTCTCTTTAGTCAATCCGGGAAAAGTCCCCAGAAAGAATGATTGATTCATTATCTGGTCCGTTACAGGAAGTTCACCAACTACCCTTTTTTCAATATTCAGATATGCTGGCTGCCTGAGAAGGTTTCCCCCGAAGATATTTCTTGTTTCCACCAGATTCTGAGCAAGATAATCTGTAAGCTCTGTCCTTGAAAAACCGGCATCTTCCTTCACTGTTACCGGATATGCAAACCAGGCAGGGTCAGAACCTTTTATCCCGAATGGAAGAATAAACTTATCATCCCACTTCTTAAATCCTTCCGTCCATAAACGAAAGTTTTCTTTTCTTCTATCAATAAATTGGTCCAATTTCTTAAGCTGCTCCACGCCGATAGCAGCCTGCATATCGGTAACCTTCAGATTGTACCCGATATGAGAATACACATACTTATGATCATACCCTTTGGGGAGGGTTCCATACTGTCCGGTAAAACGTTTACCGCAGGTATTGTTTTCTCCTCCTGCACAGTAACAGTCCCGACCCCAATCCCGAATTGAGCGCACAGCCCTGGCCAGGTCATCATCATTAGTAACAACCGCACCGCCCTCTCCCATTGTTATGTGATGAGCAGGATAGAATGAACAGGAGGCAATATGGCCAAAGGTCCCCAGCATCCGGTCCTTATATTTTGAACCGAGCGCATCACAACAATCCTCTATAAACCAGAGATCGTGCTCTTCAACCAGTTCCTGAACAACATCCAGATTGTAAGGATTTCCCAGTGTATGGGCCAGAAAAATCGCTTTTGTTTTGGGACTGATCGCTTTTCTCAGCTCTTCCGGATTTATATTGTATGTTCCCAGCTCCACATCAACGAAAACAGGAATCATACCATGCTGGATAATCGGGTTTACTGTCGTAGGAAATCCTGCAGCAACGGAGATAACTTCATCCCCCGGTTTCAGTTTCTTATCCCCCAGCAAAGGTGATGTAAGGGCGGAAAACGCAAGCAAATTTGCGGAAGATCCGGAATTGGTCAAAAAAGCGTACTCAAGATCAAAAAGATCGGCAAACTCTGCTTCAAAATCTTCTGTGTATCGACCGGATGTCAGCCAGAAATCCAGGGAAGAATCTACCAGAGACTGAAGCTCTTTCTCATCAAATACACGCCCTGCATATCGTACAGGTGTTTCTCCCGGAATATAGGTATTTTCCCCGAATTTAACATCAAAAAATTCTTTAACAAGGTTGGAAATTTCCAGCCTCAATTCTTTTTCTGTTTTCACTCTTATCCCCATTCATCAATTACAATTCTATCTTCCGGAACGGAAGAATCAATCAACTGTTTTTTAAATAACTCAATCATAGCAGGCGGACCCGATATGAAGAACTTTGAATTGCTTATATCTATGCCATTCTGAAGAATTTCAGTAATCGCCAACTTCCCGCTTTTGACAGAAAAATTACCTTCAAGCGGAATGTTATCGGATTTACTTTCAAGATAGAGATCGAGGTTGAATCTGTTGTTTTTCAGAGCCTCATTAAGATCATAATCAAAAATGACCAGGTCAATGTTCCGCAAACCATAATTCAGTTTTACGTTTACATCATTTGAAACAGTTTTTAAAAAAGGAATAAACGGTGATATACCGGTTCCGCCGGCGATTAACACTGCGGTTTCTCCCGGTTTTATATAGTTTGGAATGATAAAATCCCCATATGGAGCTTTAAGCCATACCTCAACACCTGGATGAAGCAATTCCTTCATCTTGCGGGTATAGATACCTTTTACACTGTACACAATTGAAATTTCTTTTCTGTCATCAGAACAGCCTGCAATGGAAAACACTCTGGATTCCGGCCAAAAACCCGTTGCCGGATCAAAAGACTCAAGAGTTAAATGTAAAAACTGTCCCGGTTTAAATCTGGAGAATTTTTTTTCAGAAAGGAAATCTACCTTATAGACATCATCACCAAAAGGTATGACCTCTTTTACAACCGTTTTTATTCGTTGAGGATTTGCCACTTATCTATTATCCTGTTTTAACTGTTAATCTTTGCCAGATCCCTGAACTCCTGACTGTTCTGCATAAGTTTGTCATAACTGCCGGATGCGATAACCCGCCCTTTCTCAAGCATATATATAACATCTGCATTCTCGACAGTTGTCAACCGGTGGGCTATCATAATAATTGTCTTCTCGCCCATAAGTTCATTTATAGCATCCATTACAGCGACTTCTGTCATATTATCAAGGGCACTGGTTGCTTCATCCAGAACCAGAATATCCGGATCATGATACAATGCGCGGGCAATACCGATACGCTGCCGCTGGCCTCCGCTTAAACGTACACCCCGTTCGCCAACAAGAGTATCATACTCCTCCGGCAACTGTTTCATTATAAAATCATCCAAATGTGCAATCTTTGCTGCTCTTTTTACTGACTCAAAATCGATCTCATCCGGCTTAACACCAAAGGCAATATTTCTTGAAACAGTATCATCCGCAAGAAAAATCTGCTGCGGCACATACCCGAAGTTAAGCTGCCAGTTCCTGATGTTTCCGGAATCAATTTTATCACCGTCAACCTCAATGGTCCCTTCACTTTTCAGCAGCCCAAGAATGATATCCACTAGGGTTGTCTTGCCGCATCCGGTTGATCCGATAAAGGCAATGGTGCTGTTTTTTTGAATAGAAATACTAATATTATTTAAAACAGGTGCAGGAGAGCTTGGATAGGAAAAATGAATATTTTTCAGAATGACTTCATTGTTAAAAGCAAGACGTTCACTTGTACTGTAAAGTCTTTCTGCCTCATTCCTTGATGCCTCTACTTCCTCGGCATTTTTATAAATATCCTGGTAAAGCGCATGAATAATTGGTCCGGCTGTACGAATAGCTCCTGCATTTTTAAAAATTATCCTTAATGCGGGCATCAGCCGGAAACCGGCAAAAGCATATATCGAAATCAGCGGAATGACTTCCGCAATATTTGCACCGCTGACAGCAAAAACAACAATAAGCAAAACTACGAGTCCAATTGCTATTGCTTCTATAATATACCTGGGAAGGCTGGTAACTATCTGTCTGTTTGCCTGCTGCCGGGCGAAACGCCGTGAAGAATAGGCAAACTGCTCTTCAAACACCGGCTCTTTGCCCAGAATTTTTACATCTTTAATCGCCCCGAAAGCTTCACCGGAATACTTGAACCGCTCCAGGTTATATTTCCGGATATATTTACCGATACTTGTCAGCTTCTTTCTCAAAAGACCAAATACCAGCGCATAGGAACCGCCCAGCACAACTGTAACAACGAGAGCCACCAGAGGAGAAGAGATAAACAGAAATAGAAGGATAGCTCCGGCGACCATTCCCCGGGCAATAAGCTCCATACCCGGGCGGATAGCCTGCGTAAGCACCTGCTGAACTTCTGCGAGAATATTCTTGGAAAGTTCACTGGTATTGTGGTCAAGAAAATAGCTGTACGGCTGATAAAGATATTGAGACATAAGACGCCGCCCAAGTGTATAGGAGCGCATATTCGACCAGCGGTGCATGAAAAACATAACCACCGTAGTAACAGCATTCGTTCCGAGAATAATCAGGAAAAACGCAACACCCAGTATTGCAATAAAATACCGTACATCTTCTATTCCGATAAATGTATAGATCGAATGCAGAATACGGTTTGTCTGAATTACCGAAGGATCTGCGGCAACGGACATAAACGGTCCGATTGCACCTACACCGCCGACTTCCATAAATGCCATTAACAGAATCGCCACTGTCATGAGGACAAACTGCTTCCGTTCCTTCTTTGAAAAGAGACTTAACAGTTTTCCGACAGTACCTTTTTCTTTTGGTTTCTTATCCAAAAAATGTTCCTCTACCGCTTCCCGTAATTCTTCTCCACCCATTCTTTATACTCACCGGAGCGGATGGACTCTATCCATTCCTGATTACCAAGATACCAGTCCACCGTCTGCTCAAGGCCTTCATCAAAGGTGACCGACTGCTTCCAGCCAAGATCTTTCTTGATTTTTGAGCAGTCAATTGCATACCGCCGGTCATGACCAGGACGGTCCTTCACATAGGTAATGGTATCCGTAATGGAATTTACAGATTTACCTGTTTTATCTGCTACGATTTTAATAAGCTCATGAAGAAGCTTGATATTCTCCCACTCATTCTCACCACCCACATTGTAGCTTGAACCAACTTCAGCATTCGTTACAATTTCCCAGATTGCCGAGGCATGGTCCTCGACAAAAAGCCAGTCGCGTATATTCTTTCCGTCACCATACACCGGCAGTGCTTTTCCTTCCAGCATGTTCATAATCATGATGGGAATCAACTTTTCCGGAAACTGGTAGGGACCGTAGTTATTGGAACAATTGGACATGGTCACCGGCAGTCCGTAGGTATGAAAATAAGCATTCACAAGATGATCGCTCCCTGCTTTACTGGAGGAGTAGGGGCTGCGGGGATCGTAAGGAGTATCCTCCCGGAAGTAGCCTGTTTCACCCAGAGAACCGAACACTTCATCGGTGCTTATATGGTGAAAAAGCACATCATCCCGATCCTTCCAGAAGCTGCGGGCTGCCTCAAGCAGGGTAAAGGTACCCATAATATTAGTGGTAATAAACTCTTCCGGTCCGAGAATGGAACGGTCGACATGGCTCTCTGCTGCAAAATGGATAACCGAATCAACGTTATATTCGGCAAAGATTTTCTCCACCGTCCCCTTGCTGCGAATATCGCCGGGAATAAAAACATAGCGATCACCATATTTTTCAGCAATATCTTCTAGGCTTGCAGGATTTCCCGCATAGGTGAGTACATCCAGATTGACAATTCGCCCGGTAAAACCGGTTTTTTCAAATACATAACGTATAAAGTTTACGCCGATAAATCCGGCGCCACCGGTTACCAGTATATTCTGTAATAATCTCATAGAATTTCTACTCCATTTCTTTTTACGTTTTTTATGAAATTTTCAAGGGTTACTTTCCAGTCTTCCGGCGTAAAGGTAAAAACGCTTTTTACTTTTTCCTTGGATAAAAGTGAAAACTCAGGCCGTTGTGCAGGCGTTGGAAACTCATCTGAAGTACAGGGTGTTATCTCACAATCAGATTCAATAAGACCATTCTCCCGGCCTATACGATAGATTTCACCTGCAAAATCGTACCAGGAACATTCGCCATTACCGGAGAAATGGTAGATGCCATATTCGGTGCGGTCATTGCTTATAATTTTATTGATAAGAGCAGAAAGCTCACCTGTCCATGTGGGTGAACCATGCTGATCATTCACCACCTTTATTGTATCCCGGCCATTCATCAGTTTGATCATTGTATAGACAAAATTCGGCCCGAACTGACCATAAAGCCACGCAGTTCGGATAATGAAATACTTGTCAGTAGCGCTCCTTAGAGCTTCTTCACCTGCCAGCTTGCTTTTACCGTATACACTGACCGGCCCGGTCGGCGTATCTTCGGTTAACGGTATTTTTGACGTCCCGTCAAAGACATAATCGGTGGAAATATGAATAACCGGTATATCAAGCTCTGCTGCAAGCCATCCGATATTGCCAATACCGTCCCTATTAAGGGCATAGGCCAAATCCTCTTCAGATTCCGCCTTGTCTACCGCGGTATAGGCAGAACAGTTTACTATCCAATCAGGCTTATTGGCATCTGAAAACTGTTTCAGAGCTTCCGGATCCAGTATGCTGACCTCCCGGTCACTGCCGACAAAATCTATTCCCGCGTTAGTAAATGTTCTGGAAAGTTCCTGTCCTAGCATTCCCCTGTTGCCGATAAGCCAGATCATGCAAGGTCCTTCAGATAGGACAATTCCGCATCCTTGGGAGAAACCAGAACATCAGTAATCGGCCAGGCTATGGCAAGATCAGGATCATCCCAGCGGATGCCTCCGTCGGCCTGGGCATTGTACTCGGCGGTACACTTGTACTGCAGTTCGGTTCCGTCCTCAAGGGTGACAAAGCCGTGGGCAAAACCGGGGGGAATATAGAACATGCGCCGGTTTTCTTCCGAGAGCTCAACTCCCTGCCATCTGCCGTAAGTGGCTGATTCTTTTCTGATATCAACTGCCACATCCCAGAGTTTTCCCCGGGTTACCCGCACAAGTTTACCCTGTGCATGGGGTTCTGTCTGAAAGTGAAGACCCCGAAGAACTCCCCTTGATGAACGGGAATGGTTATCCTGAACAAAAGGACCGGCAATACCGGCTCGCTCAAAGTCTGACTGCTTGTGGGATTCCATGAAGAATCCCCGATCATCAGGGAAAATACGGGGTTCAATAATTATAAGACCCGGGATTTCCCCTTCGGTAAAGGTAAAAGGCATCTCTACTCCTGTGAGATAAAACGCAGATATTCTGCATAGTCAGTTTTTCCTAGGGTATCTGCCCTTTTCAGCAGCTTTTCTTTGTTGATCCAGCCGTTGCGGTAGGCTATCTCTTCGATACAGGCGATATAGAACCCCTGACGGGTCTGAACAGTCTCAATAAAGTTTGCCGCCTCCAGCAGATCCGTCGGATTTCCCGTATCCAGCCAGGCAAAGCCGCGGCCGAATAGTTCAACTTTCAGTTGCCCGCGCTCCAGGTATTCATTATTCACGCTGGTAATTTCTATCTCTCCCCGGGCAGAGGGTTTTACGTTCTTCGCGATATCTACAACAGAGTTGTCGTAAAAATAGAGCCCCGGAACCGCATAGTTTGATTTCGGTTTGTCCGGCTTTTCTTCAATGGAAAGGACATTCCCGTTATCATCAAAATCAACAACACCATAAGCTCTGGGGTCTTTTACCGGATAACCGAATATGGTTGCTCCATTATTCCGTTCCGAAGCCCGTTTCAGCATAGCGGAGAATCCCTGGCCGTAGAACATGTTATCCCCCAGGATCATAGCGACATTATCCCCGCCGATGAATTTTTCACCTACGATGAAAGCATCCGCCAATCCCCGGGGGTTCTCCTGCACCGCATAGGAAAAGGACATACCGATCTCCGAACCGTCGCCCAGAAGTTCTTCAAAAGGCCCGATATCTCTCGGTGTTGAAATAATCAGAATCTCATTTATACCCGCAAGCATCAAAGTCGACAGCGGGTAGTAAATCATCGGTTTGTCATATACCGGAAGAATCTGTTTGGAAATTGCCTTGGTTGCCGGAAACAGCCTGGAGGCCGTTCCGCCGGATAAAATAATGCCTTTCATGAAGTATCTGCTCCTGTAGTTATATACTTTTGTTTCTAATTCAGTTCACGGATAGGTTTTATCCGCCAGCGCTTGGGTTTCGGAAAACTTGAAGCATAGATTGCAATCTTGCTCTTGTCGTAGAGTTCGAGGCCGGTAAGATCCAGCTTTAAAAAGAGGTATTTTACCTTAACGCCGAATGCATCATTAAACCAGTCATCTTCCAGCGTCTCAAACCCGAAATGTCTGGAAAGGTAAAAATCACCTATTTCAAGGAAATCGGAGTGCTTTTCCGACAGAAAAACCTCCATTTCCGGTTTTGTTTTCCCCTGGGAGGATCCGATCTCAATATTGATGATTTTATCAAAGGGAAGCAGAGTATTTACCCGGTCGCCGCCCAGATCAAAGCGCAGGTTAAGGGTACGCAGATCCTCTCCGTCAAGAGACACTCTAACATCTGCCTGCTTAAGATAGGTTCCCGCATCATACAGGGTTTCAAAGATTGTCAGCTCATTCTTCTCCGCGAATTCCACCATGGCAGTAAGAGTATCAAGATCAACCTGGTTTAATCCGGACCGCTGATAACCGGCACCCTCAAGCAGATCATGCAGTTCGGAAGCATTAAGCAATGGTGACGTTATCAGCAGAATAAACAAAAACGTACAATGTAGAATCTTCAATTACTCTTTCCTTCTTTGTCAGGCCCGTCCCACACCCTGGTACAGAAATCCTTTCTCTTTCACCCGTTCCATATCCAGGACATTGCGGGTATCTAAAATTATATTCCCCTGCATCAGTTTTTTCACTCTTTCCATGTCGATATTGCGATACAGGTTCCATTCAGTCATGATGATCATGGCATCAGCACCTTTGACTGCATCAAACTCGGAGGCACAATACAGTACATCATCATATTCTTCAGAGAAGTTTTCAATTGCCTTGGGATCATGGGCATGTACCTGTGCACCGGCTTTCAACAGCTTATCCACAACATTTAATGCAGGAGATTCACGGATATCATCGGTTTCCGCCTTGAAGGCAAGGCCAAGTACCGCAATGGTTTTTCCCTTTAAACCGGGAGTACCCGCCTGCTTGAACATGGATTCAAGCTTGTTCACCATATAGTCCTTCTGCGCTTCATTCGCACGAACAGACTCGGCAATCAGGCTCATGTTCACACCGTATTTCTCTCCGGTTGAGACAATAGCCTTGGTATCCTTGGGAAAGCAGCTTCCTCCGTATCCGGGGCCTGGATGCAGAAACTTTGGGCTTATACGCCCATCCATACCCATAGCTTTGGCTATTTTATGAATATCCCCGTTAACCGCTTCCGCCAGGTTGGCCATCTGGTTGATAAAGGTGATCTTCACAGCAAGGAATGCGTTTGAAGCATATTTGATAAGTTCAGCTGTCTCCAGAGAACACCAGACAAATGGAGTCTGGTTAAGGAACAGCGCCCTGTAGAGTTCCTCCATCAGCTCCTTTGCTTTCGCCGATTCTGTACCAATTACAATTCTGTCGGGGTGGAAAAAATCCTGCACCGCTTTTCCTTCCCGCAAAAATTCAGGGTTGGAAACCACATCGAAATTTTCACCTTCCACAGCAGATGGGTTAAACTCGATAATCTTTTCTGCAATCCAGCGATTGGTTCCCACAGGAACGGTGGATTTTGTTACCACAACGGTATAATCCTTCATGTTTTCCGCTACGGACTTCGCTACGGCTTCAACATATTTAAGATCCGCACTTCCATCCTCTTTCGGCGGAGTACCTACGGCAATAAATATTACATCCGCACTTGCGATTGATCCGTTAATATCCGCGGAAAACTTGAGCCGGCCGGCATCAAGGTTTCGTCGCAGATATTCCTCACAGCCCGGTTCATAAATCGTGGGTACACCTTTATTAAGGGAATCTACTTTTTCAGAATCTATATCAACACCAGTAACGGTGTTTCCGAAGTCCGCTAATCCAAGGGCTGCGATTAGCCCTACATATCCTGTTCCTACAACACATACATTAACTGCCATTCAAAATCCTTTTAATGTCTACACTCAGTAAGTATTTATAAACTGTTAGTTTTTTACGTTTTCATTAGGTATTATCAGGTTTCTGTTAAAACCCTAAAAAATCAGCTTGTTTTTTCTCTGAAAACCCTGGATAGGTCCATCTCAAAACCGGGAAGAGCTGTTATTCCCGGCCGGTCATCCCTGGAAAAGGCCCCAATCCGCAAAAAAGACTGCTTACCCTCCCCGGTGCTGCGGTAGACCTCAACGACCCTCTCTTCAGGATCAACAATCCAGTACTCTCCAACGTTATTATCCTCATAGAGAGAAAATTTGATTTTCCGATCCATTACCCCGCTTGATGGAGATACTACCTCGATAACAAAATCGGGAGCTCCCTGGATACCTTGTTCGCTGATTTTCTGCTCATCACAGCAGACAATAATATCCGGCTGAACTATGGTCGGCGCATCATCCTCTTCAGGATCCGACAGTTTCACATCAAGGGGAGCTACAAATACCTGACATCCGGATTCTTCAAGAAAATTGGCAAGCTGCCTTCCGAGTTCCGTAACAATCCCCTGATGTGTACTACTTGGCGTCGGGCTCATAGCCCAGGCTTCACCATCAATAAGCTCCCAGCGCTCACTTTCCGGCCAGGAGCGGTAATCTGCGTAACTAAACTTTTCGTGTGCTTTTGGGAGAGCCATTACTACATCCTTTTTACAGCTGTTCCGTATCTTCAATTCCCAGGGAGCGATAGATCTCCCGGGTAGCCTTAGACTGATTCAAGGTATACAGGTGAATCCCATCTACTCCATTCGCCAGAAGATCCATAACCTGCTGGGTTGCCCAGTGGATCCCCACCCGCTCAACCTGCTCATCGTTCCGGGCCCGGTAGACACTTTTCAGTAGTCCCGCAGGAAACCGGGTTCCCGGAGAAAGTTCCGCCATACGCTGAAGGTTTGCACGGCTTACCACCGGCATAATTCCTGCAATTATGGGAATCTCAATGCCTGCAAGAATACAGCGGGCACGGAAATCATAAAAATCATGATTGTCAAAAAAGAGCTGGGTGCAGATATAATCAGCGCCGGCATCAACCTTTTCTTTCAGGTAATCCATTTCCATAAGCCGGTTGGGTGTTGCCGGATGTCCTTCAGGAAAGCCTGCGACACCGACATTCATCTGTGGTGCATGCTGTTTAATAAAGGCAACCAGGTCTTTCGCGTAGGGAAAGTCCCCGGGAAACCCGGCTTCCGGGCTGCTATCTTTCGGCGGGTCTCCTCTCAAGGCAAGGATGTCGGTCACTCCGGATTTCTGATATTCATCAAGAATAGTGGCAATCTCAGCCTTTGTTGAACCTACACAAGTCAGGTGGGAAACCACTGTTAAGCCGGTTTGTTTTTTAACCGCCAGAATTGCCTCTTTGGTCAACTCACGGGTTGATCCTCCGGCTCCATAGGTTATGGAAACATACGAGGGCTTCAGGGGCAGAAAATCATTACTTATGCGGCTTTTCAGGTTTTCAAAACCCTTCTCCGTTTTTGGAGGAAAAAATTCAAAACTGATACTGGGCCTGTTAGCCCGCTGTTTTCCTGGTAAGGACACAAAAACTCCTTAAGCTCTACTTCAGCTTTTTACAAACAGATCCTGAAGAAAAAGGGCTCCTTCTTCAACTACAGTAGAAGGGGTTTCTTTTTCTCCATAAAGAATACGTATTTTTTTTGCTGATATTTCAGGATCGAGGATATAATCGATTCCGGTTTTTCTGCAGCTGTGTTCTATAATAAAATCAAGGTCGCTCTTTCCTTTCAGAAATATCCCTTCAAAACCCTGTTCTTTGCTGTGTAAAATCATCTTTTCAATAGACTCTTTGTAGTAAACTACATTCTTAATCGTGCGCCTGAAAAATTTGTAGCTTTTTTTTGAGATTGCCTCAATACCTTCCGGTGAAACAATATAGCGAATATTACGGTTGTTGACCTTTTTTATCTTGAGAAGTCCCTTATTTGTAAGCCTTTTAAGAATGGCATTGGTCATTCCCAGGGAAAGACCTACCACTTCCGCCAGATCCCGTTGCCGGATAGATGAAGAGGAATGATAAATATTTTCAAGGATTTCAAGTTCTTTTTCGTCGGTGTTCACAATACTTTCTCTGGAATTCAAAAAGGACACAGGAGTTCCATCTGCAGGCTGATTTTTCTGCAAAATATAATACACGGAGTTCAAACCCCACTTTGCAAGGCGCCGCCGGAACAGACTACCTGCAAGAGAGGGGATATGTGGAATCACTTAAGTATTATTGTTCAATCTTCGAACAATAATACCACAGCTATAGTTTTTTTCAAGGAAATTAGATATGAAACTGGTAGAAACTGACTAAAAATGAATTACAGTTTTTTAAACAGTTCTGACAATATAACCTCAGATTTAAGCTTCTGAGTATCTAAAAGAACATCAGGCTCATCCGGCGCCTCATATGCTGAACCAAACCCGGTAAAATCAGCAATCAGCCCCTCTTCAGCTGCTTTATACAGCCCTTTGGGATCCCGGCGTCTACATTCATCAATATTACACTTGATATACACTTCACTGAAGGACCCTTCGGGAAACAAGTTCCGTACACCATCCCGCATACTCTGTTTCGGACTGATGAAACAACAGATTACAATAAATCCTGCATCATACATAAGCCGTGCAACATGCCCTATACGACGGATATTCTCTTCCCGGTCTTCTTCACTGAATCCAAGATCCGCATTCAACCCATGCCGAATATTATCTCCATCGAGCACATATACCTTCTTCCCTTCATCATGCAGTTTTTTACTTAATGCTTTTGCTATAGTGCTTTTCCCCGATCCGGAAAGGCCGGTAAACCAGAAACAATGCCCTCTATGACCATTCTTCTCTTCCCGCATCTGCCGGGTAACCGGAAAAGCCTCCCATTGAATATTTCTTTCCCTGGGAGTCTTCTGAATTTCTTCCCGTTCAGTCTGACTTATTCCACCCCGAATCATTCCAGCTGCTACGGTCAGGTTGGATGCTGGATCTATAATAACAAAGCCCCCGGTCTCACGGTTCTGGGTATAGGGATCAAAAAACAGGGGCTGCCCCGTCTCTATCTCCACACGACCTATTTCGTTCAGGTTTAAGGTATCCGCATCCAGTCGATGCAGGGTATTCACATCCAGCTGATAACGCAGCTTCTTGATCACACCATTTACCAGCCGGGTTGTATGCTGAATCCTGTAGCTCTTCCCGGTTTCAAGGCTTTTACTATCATCCATCCAGCAGATGGTCGCTTCAAAATGCCTCCCCGTTACCGGGACATTATTCTTGCGTACAATCATCTCACCACGACTGATATCACGCTCATCCTCAATGGTAAGTATGACTGAGTCCCCTGCCCTGGCTTCTAGCTTCCTTGTGTCATTGTAGGTCACTATTTCTTTAATCCGGGATTCCTGTCCCGATGGCAGGGTAATAACCGGTTCTCCAACTTTAATGGTTCCGCTTGCAATACGTCCCGCAAAACCACGGAAATCCTGGTGGGGTCGTACTACATACTGTACCGGAAAGCGGAAATCGATCAGGTTACGATCTGCTGATATGGTTACATTCTCAAGCTGATGCAGCACACTCGGGCCATCGTACCAGTCCATATTCACGCTCTTCTCGACAACACTGTCACCCAAAAGAGCGCTTATAGGAATAAAGGTTATATCATGAATATTCAGCTTCCCCGAAAACTCTGTGTACTCCTCAACAATATCCCGGTACACCTCTTCCGACCAGTCAACCGCATCCATCTTGTTTACCGCAACAATTACATGAGGAATGCCCAGAAGACTGGCAAGAATGCCGTGACGCTTGGACTGGGGCAGGACTCCATTACGTGCATCAATAAGGATAATCGCAAGCTGTGCAGTTGAGGCACCGGTAACCATGTTCCGGGTGTACTGTTCATGTCCGGGGGTATCGGCAATTATGAACTTACGCTTTGGGGTGGCAAAGTAACGGTAGGCTACATCAATGGTGATCCCCTGTTCCCGCTCGGAACGCAGTCCATCAGTCAGCAGGGCAAGGTTTACCGATTCCTCTCCCCGCAGACGGCTGCTTTTTTCCAGGGCCTCCATCTGATCCTGAAAAATCGCCTTACTGTCGTACAGAAGCCGGCCGATTAAGGTACTTTTTCCGTCATCAACACTTCCGGCAGTAGTAAAACGCAGGAGCTCCCGGTTCAGGTACTCTTCCACATTGAAATCATTCGCTGCACCACTCATCAGAAATATCCCTGTTTCTTCCGGTCTTCCATAGCCGCTTCAGACCGTTTATCATCCGCCCGACCGCCGCGCTCGGTGGTGCGGGTGAAGGCCACTTCTGCAATAATATCCTCAAGACTCGAGGCCTCAGATAAAGACAACCCTGTACAGGTTACATCACCGATTGTCCGGCAGCGAACTCTCATGGTTTCCACCTGTTCATCTGGCAGCAGAGTTATCATTGCAGGGTCATGATAGAGCAGCACACCATCCCGTTCAAAAACCTTCCTCTCATGGGAAAAATAGAGGTTTGGTATCGGGATTGATTCCAATGCTATATATTGCCAGACATCCAGTTCAGTCCAGTTGGACAGGGGAAATACCCGGAAATGTTCACCAATAGCATGCTGCGTATTAAAGATATTCCATAATTCAGGCCGCTGGTTTTTCGGGTCCCACTGGCCGAAGCTGTCCCGGAAGCTGAAAAAACGCTCCTTGGCCCGGGCTTTCTCTTCATCCCGTCGGGCTCCACCCATGGCACAGTCAAACTGAAACTCATTCAATGCATCCAATAATGTGACTGTCTGCAAGCCGTTTCTGCTTGCCCTCGGGCCGGTCTCTTCTGTTACCCTGCCTGAATCAATGGAATCCTGCACAGATCGCACAATCAGGTTTGCTCCAAGTTCGTCTTTTACATACCAGTCCCGGTATTCGATCGTTTCTTTAAAGTTATGCTCCGTATCGACATGCAGCAGGGGAAAGGGAATTTTCCCGGGCCAGAAGGCTTTGCGGGCAAGATGGGCCATGCAGATGGAGTCTTTCCCACCGGAAAAGAGCATTGCAGGACGTTCAAACTGGGCTGCTACCTCACGCAGAATATAGACGGCTTCCGATTCAAGCTCACGCAGATGATTTCGCTGATATTCCCGCATCCGTTATCCCTTTATTCCATTTTTACCGGTCACAATAAACCAGGGATTGTGAAGATCTTCTTTGTTGTATACTAGGGGTCCATCCGGTCTGCTCACTTTTTCAGACCAGCGAGAAACCGTACATCCTGCTGCTCGACAGACTGCATCCGCTGCAGCAGTATCCCACTCCATGGTCGGAGCAAAACGCGGGTAGATGTCTGCACTTCCTTCCGCAACCATACAGAGTTTTAGAGAGCTCCCGGCACTTACTGAAACACAGTCAGGATGCTCTTTCTGTAATGCAGCAATATATTTTTCTGTTTCAGAACTCAAGTGGCTGCGGCTGGCGACTATCGTAAAAGGACGGGGATCGGTTTTACATGGCAGCTTTTTTCCAAAACTCTCCCATTTTTCCAGATCTGCCGCTGATGCATTCTCTATTATCCAAGCACCTTTTCCATGATGTCCGATATAAAGCACATCTGTTACCGGTACATAGACTAGGCCGAATACCGGTTCTCCATGTTCAATTAAAGCAACATTAACCGTAAACTCGCCATTCCTCTTAATAAACTCTTTGGTTCCATCCAGCGGATCTATTAGCCAGAAAGTCGACCAATTCCTGCGGTCATCAAAAGAACCTGCATCACTTTCCTCCGAAAGTACCGGATAATTGTCTTTCAGGCCTGTTTCAAGTATATGGTGAGATTTCATATCCGCTTCGGTTAAAGGAGAAGTATCCGTTTTTGTTATTACAGTAAATTCTGTTGTATATACTTTCAGGATGGCACTGCCGGCCTGGAGAATTATCCGGATTGCCGCTTCGATCATAGAAATTCCCTGTAGAATTCTTCATCATAGCCGAGTGAACGGGCAACGGCGCCTGTCTTCTTCAGTACCAGTTCAGACTGGTCCGGGGATAGATTCTCCCGGTAGTTACCGGTATTTGATCTGATAGCAGTTTGTACCTGATCCCGGCGCAGCTGCATTGTTTTGCTGCGGAGAGACGTTTTATCAAATACAGTTTCTCCCGCGGACAGTATGATTTCATCCCAGGGCAAATCAAGGAATTGTACTATCTTTTCCATACTCTTTTCCGGGCATTCCGTAAGGTCTTCATAGCGGATAACAAGTACTGAGTTAGAATACTTCTCTATATTAGAAAGGACAGCCTGATTATCAAGGTTCCACCGTTTGACCGCAGTGCTGACGCTATTAAACCTCTTATATAAAGAACTGCAGGTATCCAGGGGATTCCGTATCATCAGGATAATTTTTGCTTCCGGAGCAATTCTTAAAATCCGGTTTAAAACATGTACATGCTTAGGTGTCTTTTCTATAACATGACTTTTTCCATACTGTTCTGCGGTAAAGCACCATTCCCTGACGATTTCTCTGGAAAAATAGAGATTGCGTAAGGGAGAAAAATTATTACTTTCTCTTCCCACGGTAAAAACCGCCGGGTGATTACTCAGCTTTGCTGTTAAGAGTGTAGTCCCGCTGTGTCCGCACCCGGCAATAAATCCAAGATGCCGATCAACCTGAAGGTCCTTTACACTGTAATAGCTTAAATTGTTTGAAAAAGCCTTAAATCCCCGGTCAATAAGTTTGCTTATTGAAACCGGGTTAACCGTATATTTTACCCGCAGCATTATAACTCCAATTAAGTGTCAGCTATCTATAGGAAAGTAGTTGTACTGTTCCAGGTTGAGACCAAAACGCTGAGAAAGCTGTCTGTTCGAACTATCGTAAATACTTAAAATCTGTTGCTTCTTTTCTGTGCTCAATCGTATTTCCCCGGGATTTTTTTGCCGGGGAAAACGCAGCCGACCCAGCGGTTTAAAAACCTTGGGAGTCCTCAGTTTTAACCAGGGAAAAAATCTCCGCTGCAAATCTCCAAGTTTATTCAGTAAGGAAACAGGTGTGTGTGATCTGATTCCATCACTGCTACTTCGAACATTTTCCCTTTGATGTCCAGCATAATTATTCCGGTCGTGTTCAATACCGATAACTGCACATAATTGCTGAAGAAAAATGTCAGGGGATTCATCAAACTGCTCAAACAGCAGAATATTTATCCGGTCCTGTCCGAATTTCCCTTCGAAACACTGTATAACCCTGTTATAGTCAAACCCCGACCGGATATTGCTCTCAGAGTCTTCATATATCCTTTTTATAAATTTCTCAAAGGTCGAATATTCGTTAAATCGTGAATATGCACTGCTGAAAGACTGTGCGTACTTGGATGGAATTAATTCTGCCTGGTTTCTGATGGTTATTATAAAAACAAGATCAAAAATTTCAGGATCAAACAGAGCCCTGATGGTCTCCACCGCCTGTTCGGGGGAAGTATAATGCCAGCGTCCTCCGGGGGTTCTACGCGGTGTAAAGATGCTTCCGATGATTTTTTCAAACGCGAAGAGAATATCTTTACCTGCAGACTCCTTTGCCAGAGATTCCGATATTGAAAGCCTCAGCTTTCGCGCCTTATCAACATCTCCATGCACAAGACATTCGACCGCAGTTTCGGAAACCAGAAATTTCGGGTTACTGTTATAATTGATTCCAGCATAAAAAATATCTTTAAGCTTGGGAAAATAATGCTTCTGCAGTACTGTTGTTGCTGTTTTTGGATACCCGATATGTAGAAATAATCTTTGTCTGCGCGATTCCATGCATTATAATGAATCCTTTCACAGATGAGATTACTGTGATTATTTTTTTAGAAATCAATTAAAGAAGCCTACCTTATTCCATGGTTAGACTGACAATGGCCTGTCTTCTAACTTATTCTATGATCGAATATACTGCCTGAAAACCAAACCAACGGAGATCCCATGAACATATTCGGCATCGGCAATCCCCTGATCGATATTCTCATTCAGGTTGAAGAACAGGATATTACAACCCTCGGTCTATCCAAGGGAACCATGCACCTGATTGACCTGGATGAACGCTCCCGCATACTCAGCACACTGGAGGGCCGCCCCATAGAATACCGCTGTGGCGGCTCCTGTCCCAACACCATTATTACCCTGGCATCCCTCGGTGTAGAAGCCGCAGTCGGCGGTAAGGTAGGCAGGGATAAGGAAGGAAATGAGTATATAAGGATGCTGAAGGAGATTTCCCCTAAATCGACCCTGAAACAGGGAGATGAGGCAACCGGTTCAAGTATAATCCTGATTACCCCGGATACAGAGCGAACCATGAATACCTATCTCGGTGCAAACCGGGAATTTTCCCTGGCTGACCTTGATGTGGAGATGGTCTACAATGCCGACTATTTCTATTTTACCGGTTATATGTGGGATACGGAGGAGCAGAAAGCCGCTATTCTCAAGGCTATAGAAGTCTGCCGGGAAGGGAATACAAAGGTTGTATTTGATGTGGCCGACCCTTTTGCGGTAACCCGCAACCGGGATGATTTTATCGATCTTCTGAATAACCATGTGGATATCCTGTTTGCAAACTGTGAAGAAGCGAAAATTCTCTACGGCTGTGATACCCTGGAAGGCTGTGTTGATCGTCTTGGCCGGGTCTGTGATATCGCCGTGGTTAAAGACGGTTCCCGGGGATCCATTGTCCATACCAGAACAGAGGATTTTCAGATTCCCGTATTCAAGGTTGATGCTGTGGACTCAACCGGAGCAGGGGACACCTACGCTGCAGGATTTCTTTACGGGCTCAGCCAGGGATTGTCTGCGGAAGAGTCAGGTTACTGCGCCTCATGGCTTGCCAGCAGGATTGTCACCGTGAAGGGAGCCCAGTTTACTGCGGATCAGTTTAAGGAGGTTAAATCCGGACTAGATGCAGGGGAGTGGAAGAAATAGGGGACAAGATGGGGAGGATAGGAAGGATGAAAAGGAATTAACACAGATCCTTCCTAACCTGTATATCTTGTTGATTCCTATCGTTTCTATTGAATAAACGTCGGATTTCGAGTCTTGGATTGCCAAAATTTATCAATAATCCCAAGGGATAATTTGATGCTTTCAAATAATTAATTACCTGAGCAGAATTTATAGGCTCTAAGTGTTTTACAGCTTTTAATTCAACGATTATCTGGTTATTTACCAGCAAATCAGCCCGGTATTGTCCAACACAGGATCCTTTATACCAGACATCAAGTTTTTTCTGCTGATCAACTTTTAACCTTTGTTGTTCAAGTTCTCTACACAGGGCATTTTCATAAACTTTTTCAAGAAACCCTGATCCAAGTTCATTTATAACTTCGAAAGATGCTCCAATTATCATTTCAGTGATATTATCCAGGATTGAAACAGACTGCATAACTGTTATTACCGCGAATCTGTAGATTTGATTCAACAAACAGCAAAAAACATGGCAGGAAGGATAGTATAAATATTATTTTTTATATCCTTCCTATCCTGTACATCCTGTAACAAAAAAGCTGCCCCGGTACATTCCAGGACAGCCATCTGTTAATTGTAAGATTAGTGTAGTTTAAGCTCCACAGGCGCTTTTCAGCTCTGCAGCCTTATCTGTCTTTTCCCAGGGAAAGCTGTCCCGGCCGAAGTGACCGTAGGCGGCTGTCTCCTGGTAAATCGGACGCAGCAGATCGAGGGTTTTAACGATTCCTCCCGGAGTGAGGTCAAAAATATCCTTAACCGCGGTTTCAATCTTCGTGATATCAACATTTGCAGTACCAAAATCCTCTACCATTACACTCACCGGAAAAGGAACTCCGATAGCGTAGGAGAGCTGAACTTCACATCGTTCACACAGACCAGCAGCAACCACATTTTTTGCCACATAGCGGGCCATATAGGCTGCTGAACGGTCTACCTTGCTGGGGTCTTTACCGGAAAAGGCACCGCCACCGTGTCGGCCCATACCACCGTAGGTGTCAACAATAATCTTCCGCCCTGTCAGCCCGGAGTCACCGTGGGGGCCGCCGATTACGAATCGGCCGGTAGGGTTGATGAAGTACTTGGTATCCTCATTCAGCAGTCCGGTAGGCTCAAGTATGGGTTTGACAATCTTGGCAATGATCTCAGATTTAAGTTCGTCATAACCGATTCCGTCATCGTGCTGGTGACTGATAACAACAGTATCAATCCTTTTCGGTGTATGTCCGTCATACTCAATGGTAACCTGGCTTTTTGAGTCCGGTCGGAGCCATGTCAGTTTTCCGCTTTTACGGATATCTGCAGCATGCAGCAGCAGTTTATGAGCAAGGGAAATGGGAGCCGGCATCAGTTCTTCGGTTTCTGAGCAGGCAAAGCCGAACATCATTCCCTGATCGCCTGCACCCTGCTGTCCTTCAAACTCTTTAAGGCCATGGCCGACAACTCCCTGATTAATATCAGGACTCTGACTGTGGATGGTGTTCATTACTGCCATGGATTCATAATCAAGGCCGTATTCTGGTTTATCATAGCCGATTTTCTTGGCTACACCCCGGGCAACTTCCTGGATATCCACATAGGTGTTGGTGGTTATTTCGCCTCCAACCAGTACCATTCCTGTGGTGGTAAAGGTTTCGCAGGCAACTTTTGAATTGGGATCTCCCTGAAGACAGGCATCAAGTACAGCATCTGAAACCTGGTCTGCAAGTTTATCCGGATGACCTTCCGAGACACTTTCGGAAGTGAAGAGATAGGATCTATTTGACATAGAAACTCCTTAGATTTTTTGCGATAGCAAGCAAACATAAGACCCGGAGAGAAATCAAGAAAGTAAACAAACTCTCCGGGCGCAATTCTGCGGACTTACCGTCGTTTATAACAAACCGCTACCAGAAAACCTAGTAACGATAATGCTCAGGTTTATAGGGCCCATCCTGACTTACCCCGATATAATCAGCCTGCTCTTTACTCAGCTTAGTCAGTTTTACACCGATCTTTTCAAGATGCAGACGGGCAACCTCTTCGTCAAGCTGTTTCGGTAACCGGTAGACCTCTTTTTCATACTTGTCCTGGTTTTCCCAGAGATCAAGCTGTGCCAAGGTCTGATTGGAAAAGGAATTTGACATTACAAAGCTGGGATGACCGGTGGCACAGCCGAGATTGACCAGACGGCCTTCAGCAAGCAGGAAAATCGCCTTTCCATCAGGATAGACATATTTATCCACCTGGGGTTTAACATTGATTTTTTCAACTCCAGGCAGGGCGTTGAGTTTGTCCACCTGAATTTCATTGTCGAAATGTCCGATGTTGCAGACGATTGCCTGATCTTTCATGCGGGACATGTGCTCTGTTGTTATAATATCCCTGTTTCCGGTGGTGGTAACATAGATATCAGCTTCACCCAGGGTGTCCTCTACGGTTGCGACTTCGAACCCTTCCATGGCAGCCTGAAGGGCACATATAGGGTCAATTTCAGTAACAATTACCCGGGCACCGAATCCGCGCATGGACTGGGCACATCCTTTACCCACATCGCCGTAGCCGCAGACGGTAACTACTTTACCTGCAACCATGACATCTGTTGCCCGCTTAATACCATCAGCCAGGGATTCACGGCATCCGTAGAGATTGTCAAACTTGCTCTTGGTTACCGAGTCGTTAACATTTATGGCCGGAAAGAGCAGGGTACCAGCATCTCTCATCTGATAGAGACGGTGAACACCGGTGGTAGTCTCTTCGGAAACACCTTTCAGTTCAGGAAGTATCTCACTCCACCAGCCGGCACGTTCTCCGTTAATCCTTTTAAGCAGTTCCTTGATAATGCCCTCTTCACGACTGGAAGCCGCTTCATTAACCCAGGCAGAACCTTTTTCCAGTTCAAACCCTTTATGCACCAGCAGGGTGGCATCGCCGCCGTCATCTACAATCAGGTTTGGTCCTTTGCCTTCCGGGAAAGAGAGGGCGCGGTAGGTACAGTCCCAGTACTCTTCCAGGGTTTCACCCTTCCAGGCAAATACCGGTACACCTTTGGGTGCTTCCTGGGTTCCTCCGGTTTCAGGCCGTCCCACCACCACAGCTGCAGCTGCATGATCCTGGGTGGAGAAGATATTACAGCTTGCCCAGCGCAGGTCCGCACCAAGATCTGCCAGGGTTTCGATAAGTACAGCAGTCTGAACCGTCATATGCAGGCTGCCCATAATACGGACACCCTTTAAAGGCTGCGCCTTTGCAAATTTTTTACGAATAGAGATGAGACCGGGCATCTCTTTCTCGGCTATCTCAATTTCCTTTCTTCCCCATTCTGCAAGGGAAATGTCTTTAACTGTATATTCCATGGTATTGTCCTTTTCCTTTCTTCTGGTCTTCTGGTCTTCTGGTCTTCTGGTCTTCTGGTCTTCTGGTCTTCTGAAGTCTGGCGAAGTTCTTCAAATGTTACTATATAGTAATTTTTTATCAACACGATATCCACAGTTTTCGCCAAAAAAACCATATTAGATAGCGGTAAGATTACTGTTAGATTCTACAAAAGAAAAGCGGATTTACCGAAAATTCCGGTAATCCGCTTCCATATCAGTATTTAACTGCTTAACAGTAAATATTCTTCCACACTTTATCCACAGGGTGATTATCCCCGGTAAAGCACCCGTACCTGCTTGAACAGTCCTTCGCCTTCACTTTTGGTCTCGATATCATCGATGCCGTTAAGGGTAGTGTGTATTATTCTTCTCTCGAAGGGGTTCATCGGTTCAAGCAGTCTGCTCTCCCTGGACCTGCGGACCTGGTCTGCTGTTTTGCGCGCCATCCGTACCAGGTTTTCCTCTCTGCGGCTGCGGTAGTTTTCCGCATCCACCACAACCCGGTTGGGAAAGCCGATCTTGCTGGCAAATACATTTACCAGAACCTGCAGTGCATCCAGATTCTTGCCTTTACGGCCGATAAGGATTCCGGAATAGTCGGAATCTATCCTCAGAATAGTTTTCCGGGGTTCCCTTCCGCTGACAACCACATCTCCGGGAAAACCCATTTTACTCATAAGGGTAGTCATAAAGCCGATAATTTCTTCTTCCTGACCCTCCGCAGGAGGAAGTACTGTTTCTTCTTCATCCTCTTCCTCAGTAATGTGAACCCGGATTTTTACCGGACCCTTTCTGAAGAGGCTTCTCCGGGAGGTTTCAACGATTTCAACGTCAAACTCTTCCCGGTCGAGGTTCAGGTCGGCAATTGCTTTATCAATTGCCTCCTGTTCGCTTTTCCCCTCGAACTCTTTTATCATATATATCTCCTCAAGGCTCCCGCAGGGCGGGAGCGCCTCCCCTTTATTTAATCGTGTTAGGGTTTTTCCTAGGAGGCTGATTTTTCTTTACGTTTGCGATGCCAGCTGATAAACATCTGCTGTCCCATGGTAAGCGCATTGGTTACTGTCCAGTACAGAAGCAGCCCTGAAGGCATATTGTACAGAATAAAGAAGAACATGATGGGCATCATGTAGGTCATCATCTTCATCTGACTGTTGGACATACCGGCGCTTCCGGCGCTCATCTGCTTGGAGGAAACCAGCTGTGTTCCCACAAAAAGGAAGGGCAGCAGGTGAATCTCACTCCAGCCGAGGAAGGGAATCGTAAAGGGCAGGGTAAAGATTGTTTCCGGTGCGGACAGGTCATTTATCCATCCCTGAATAAATACAGCGCCTCTCAGGTCAAAATGCTTGTTCAGGAGTCCATATAGAGCAATGAATACCGGCATCTGCAGCATAATGGGAAGACAACCACCCATGGGGTTAACACCCTCACGTTTATAGAGCTGTGCCATTTCGGCATTCATCTTGTTGGGGTTGTCTTTGTACTTCTCACGCAGTTCAGTTATCTTCGGCGCCACAGCCTGCATCTTGCTGGTTGACTCGTAGCTTTTATGGGTAACCGGAAAAAGCAGTACCTTAATGAAAACCGTAAGCAGGATAATGGCCACACCATAGTTAGGTATCAGTTTGTAGAACATTACCAGCAGGAACTTCAGGATTGCTTCCATCCAGCCGAGGATTCTTCCCTGATCGATCACTTCTTCAAGATCAAGATCCTGAACCCCGAAGCCGTTGGCATCGGGTGTATCGTATTTACTGAGTATTTTCGGTGTTTTTGGTCCGAAATAGAACTGGAAGGTATCGGTGCTGTTTGAGCTTTTAATTACCGGCCGGGAAAAATGAACCATGGAGGCTTCGGAAAGCCCTTCCACGGGCCGGGTTGAGAATGTGGTTGAATAGGCCGTCGCATCCGGAACCGCTACAAAGGCAAAGTATTTTCCCGTAAGGGCTGCCCAGACATAGCGTTCATTAGTGCTTGAGTATTTCTCATCCTTATCGATCTTAACCGTGCTCCGCTTGTCTCCATTATAGAGATAGAAGTTCCGGTACTCACCACGGCCGCCGAGCTTGTCAAAGGATGGGCCGATCTGGGGGCCGAAAGAGAGAGTATAGGCAAAACCGTCAGTATCGAGCACCGGTGCCCTGTTTACACTGTTTATTACGGTAATATCCAGTTCAAACAGATAATCTTCAGGCTTGAAGGTATAGGTTTTCTGCAGGGTAAAGGGTACAACCTCACCGGTGGTATCCCGGTAGGCAAACTGCCGTTCGAAACGGATGCTTGATCCGTCAAGACGCACTATCTTGAAAAGATCATTAACCGCAATGCGATCGGGTCCTCCGAAGTGAAGCTTAAAGGCCGCTTCACCGCTGTCGCCTGAGAAAATCATCTCCAGGGGTTCACCGTTCTCTTCATGTTCTTTGAGCTTCAGAGAAGTAAGTACTCCGCCCTTGTTTGAGAATGTCGCCACAAAGATATCGGTTTCTATAACCGGATTCTCTTCTATGACTGCTGAAGTTTCAGTCGAAGTAAGTACAGAACTTGCCTGGGGTACTCCGGTTGATTCTGCCTGGGGTGCTGCCTCTTCAACCGGTGCAGGTGCAACAGCTGTCTGGGTCTGTTCCTGGGCTGGTTCCGGCGCAGGGAAGAGGGTGTGCTGAACGGCGAATCCAACGGTAATAACAACTACCGAAAGAACAACCGCCAACAGGGTATTCTTATCCATTTAGATCATGCTCCTTTTGAATAAAGGGGCGAAACAGCATTACGTTGAATGGTCAGGGAACAGGATCGTGCCCGCCGGGATTCCAAGGATGACATCTGCTGATACGTCGCACTGAAAGTCCAAGTCCCTTAACCGGGCCATGTTTTTTTAATGCTTCAATGGTATATGCCGAACAGGTAGGATAAAATCGGCAGCTTCGAGGAAGGAGTGGTGAAATAGCGAATCTGTACAGCTGCACAAGCCCAATGAGAGGTAAACTAACTATGTCTCTCAATCTCATATAACCCCGCCCGCTTAAGGAGCGTCAGTACCAGCTGTACAGTTTCGGTATAGGTCAATCCTTTTTCGTACAGTACAAAACCGATATCGTACCTGTTTGGTATTCCGTCTTTCAGATGTCGGTAGGCCTCTTTTACCAGGCGCCGGGCTCTGTTCCGTTCTACCGCTGTTCCGAATTTCTTTCGTAAAGTGATGAGCACCCGGCTGTTTTCCAGGCCGTTGGCCCGGTAGATTAGCCGGATAGCTCCTCCGGAAACTGATTTTCCGGCAGTAAAAAGGCGTTTTATATCCTTTTTTCTCCGGAGGCGTTCATCCCTAGTAAGGCTTTTTCTCATCGGCGACGGACAGTTTTTTCCGTCCTTTCCGCCGTCTGCGGGCCAGGACAAGTCTTCCGCCTACAGTCTTCATGCGGGCACGAAAACCGAACTTTCTGTTCCGTTTAACCCTGCTCGGCTGGTAGGTTCTCTTCATCAGGATTCTCCTTAATATCTATCGCGCGTTTTAAGCGCATTATGATGCGTATTTAACAGGTGCCGTAGTATACGAATTACCCGCCTCTCAGTCAATGGAGCAGTCAGTCACTTCCCTGCCATTTTTTCTCAATTGAACGGCCCAGTTTAGCCAGTTTCCGGCTGAATTCCTCAGAAATTTCAGGCTCGGTATCTTCCTGCCGCATCTCATCACTATTGGGATCATCCATAGAGGCTTGGTTCTGTGATCCATGAGGGGGAGAAAAACGCTCCTCCATAACCTCATCAGCTACTCCTTCAGTCAACAGGAGACGCAGATCCTTGATCTTCAGGTCGGGATACTGTTTTTTCAGAGCTTTAAGAATACCGGCCTTTTTAAAGCCAATCATCTGCATCCAGCCTGGATGATCAACACCGATATAGAGTATCTGGCGGTCAAATTCGAGAATCTTTGAGTGAGCCGCAATATCGGTACCGGCTATTTTTGTCCAGGAAGAAAATAGACCACTGTAGGTTTTAAGATCCTGCTGGTTAATATTATCGAAGAGCTTTGTAATGAGTTCCCGGGCCTGCTTCATTGCGGTGTAAGTATACCAGAATCAGTACGCAAAATTATAGTGTTTTCCTTACGGTAATCCCGGTAGGGTTCATCCGGCAGAAAGGTGAAAAAAGCCTGCTCATATTCCGGCAGGGCATTGAGAAAACGTTTGCGCCGTTCCAGATCAAGCTCCAGCAGTACATCATCTAAAAGCAGTACCGGTTTACGCCGGGTTTTTTCAGCAAAATAGATACTCTGGGCTACCCTGAGAACCAGAGAGATAAGCCTGAGTTGACCGGTAGAGGCGGTGGCTACAAAGTCATCACCATCCATAAGAAAGCGGATTCTGTCCCGATGGGGCCCGCTGGTGGAGACTCCCTGCTGCATATCACGCTGGCGGTGTTCTTTTAAAATGTCCAGAATATCTGATTCTGTATTAGCCTGTTTCCATGAAGGACGGTATTCAATGGTTAGAGTGCCGGGAATACGGGATATTTCTGAAAACAGCCGTGAAAAAGTTATATTAAAATCTGCAATGGTTTCTCTTCGCCGCTGCTGAATTTCCAGTCCTGCTGAAGCAAGCTGCTGATCATAGCTATCCAGTAGAGCCGGCTTTTTTTCCCTGAGAAGAATATTCTTGCTTTTCAGCAGCCGGTTATACCGCCTGAGAATATCGATATAGAGCGGATTGAAGAGACTCATAATCTGGTTTATAAACCAGCGGCGACGTTCAGGCCTGCCTGAAGCAAACTCAATATCTCCGTGGGTAAAAACTATACAGGGGATGGTGGAAACCAGTTCTTTCCTGTCTTTAATTCTCTGACCATCAAGGCGGATCTCTTTTTTTCCATTCCGGTATATCAGAGACATATCCAGCTCTTTGTCATCGTCTCTGAAATCAGCCCGTAATGAGAACTCTTTTGTACCTGTTCTTGGAATAAGGGAATCAGAAACCGTTCTGAAGGAGCTGCCGAAGCTTAAGGTATAAACTGCTTCCAGAAAATTGGTTTTTCCCTGTCCGTTTTCACCGACAAGGAAAACCTCTTTGGCATCGGTAGATACCGCTGCATCCGCAAGATTACGGTAGCCGTATAAAGCAATACGACGAAAACCCATTAATCAAGCTGCATTGGCATAATTATGTGAAAATAGTCTCCGGGGGGAACGGAAAGGATTGAAATCGCTTTATTCGCCTCTGTGTACTCCAGGGCAATCTCTTCATGATTGATTACCTTTAAAGGATCCATCAGGTAGAGATAATTCAAAGCAATTGTAGTTTCCGGTCCGGAATATTCACAGGCAATCTCTTCCCGGGCAATTCCAATTTCAGATTCCTCCGAATTAAGTACCAGGCTGTTTTCATTCAGAGCCATGTAAACCCTGCGGGATTTCTGCTCTACCAGCAGTGATACACGTCTGAGGGCATCCACCAGTTCATCCCGATTAATGGTAATCCGGTGTTCCTGAGCGTCGGGAATAACCCGCCGGTAGTTGGGAAACTGACCTTCAATCAGGTTTGAAGAAATCTTCTGGTTATCGAACTGCATGAAGATATTTTTATCTGTTACCGCGATGGAAATATCACCCTCGCCGGAAGCAAGTTTACGAACCAGATTCAGTACCTTGGGAGGCACAATTACTCCGGCAAAATCCGGTATGGATCCGTCAACTTCCTTTGAAATATAGGAAAGTCTGCGTCCATCGGTGGCAACCATGATCAGAGCACTTTCAGATTTCTCAAAATAGACACCGTTCATAAAATAGCGGGTCTCATCATCTGAAATGGCAAAAATAGTCTGGGTAATCATTTCAATAAGATCAACCTGAGGAACTGTGAAGAAGGTATCCCTGCTTACTTCCTGTATTTCGGGATATTTATCTGAGGTAATGCTTTTCAGCTGAAAATCAATTTTTTTGAAGAGAGGCCGTATTACCAGACGGGTATCCTGCTGTTCAAACTCAACCTCACCTTCAGGGAGACTGCGGAGAATACCTAAAAATTTATCACAGTAGACAGTTGTGCTGCCGGGAACGGCTACATCTACAGGAAACTGAGTTTCAAAACCAACCTTTAAATCAGTTGCTTTCAATATAAGTGTATTATCTGCTACTTCAATGAGTACATTGGAAAGAATGGAAAGAGCATTACGGGAAGAGATTATATCCTGTGCAACGGATACTTCCCGAAGAATACTCGCTTTATCGCAGGTAAATTTCATACTGTCCGTCTCCTTATTAATATCTAATTAATATATATAATATAGTAGAAATAGTAATAGGGGCTGTGATTTTGTGGAAAAGGGTTTTAATCCCTTACAGAACATCATTTTAGCTTCTGTATAACCAGGTATCCTGTTTCCACAGTCCATTCACATCATCCACAGCGTCAAAAACTTATTCAGCTTTATCCCCATAGTATTACCATGTTTCTAAGAATTTGTTCCATACTCTTTAATTGCCCGGATAAGCTGCTGAATTACCGGTTCCAGACTTGAATCAGTTTTCATTCTGCTCTCTACCCGCTGACATGCATGCATTACAGTTGTGTGATCCCTGCCTCCAAAAGCAAGTCCAACCTCTGTTGTTGAGTATTCAGTAATTTCCCTGGCTATATACATGGCTATCTGCCGGGGAAATGCAATTGCCTTGGTTCTTTTCTTACCCCGCATATCGTTGTAGGAGAGGCTGTAATGGTCGGATACTACTTTCTGAATGGTATCCATCGAAATTGCACCGGTGCGGGTATTGTTAAAAACATCCTTCAGTTGCTGTTCCGCTATATCCAGGGTTACCCGCTTGTTAAGCAGATCCGCATAGGCCATCAATTTTGTAAGTGCCGCTTCAAGGTCACGAACATTGGTGGTAATCCGGTTACATACCAGATTAATTACCTCATCGGATATATCAACATGCTTTTCTTCCACTTTCTGTTTAAGAATAGCAAGTCGGGTTTCATAATTCGGCGGCTGAAGGTCAACATTCAATCCCCGTTCGAATCTGCTCTGAAGGCGGGCAGTAAGATTTTTCAACTCAGAGACAGGGCGGTCACAGGTAAATACCATCTGTTTATTGCTGTCATAGAGGGCATTGAAGGTATGGAAGAGTTCTTCCAGGGTAGCCTCTTTTCCCTGGAGAAACTGGATATCATCTATAAGAAGAAGGTCTGCGTTTCTGTACCGGTTTTTAAACTGGGCATTCTTCTTTTCGCCGATGGCCTGGATAAACTCGTTCATAAAGGTTTCTGAGGTCACATAGATAACCTTGAAGGAGTCTATTTTCTGATATGCCGCATTACCGATGGACTGGACCAGATGGGTTTTGCCGAGACCAACACCCCCGTAAATAAGACAGGGGTTGTATGCGGTTCCCGGATTCTTGGCTATTGCCATGGCGGCATTGGCTGCAAAGGTATTGTTATCGCCGATAACAAAATTTTCAAAGGTATAATCACCTCTGAGATCGGGATGGATCCTTCTCGGTATACGGTGTTCGACTACGGTTGTTTCATGAAGAGGTGCTGTAAGCGGATGCCGCTCAGGTGTATCTATAGTAGAAGAAACCGAAGGAGCCGGATCTGATATTGCAGAAACCGATGGTTCAGCTATATCAGAACGGGGAATATCTGATGTTTCCTTAATCTGGGTAAGATCCCGTGCTTTTACCACATAATCCAGACGAATGGAACTACCGGTAAGTTCGCTGAGTTTTTCTTCTATGAGGCTCTGATACCGCTGTTTTACCTGATCCCGATAGAATGCGGAGGGAACACTTAAGGTAATCTGGGTTTCGCCGGAGGAATCGTATTCAATATTTTTAAGCCACATCATATATTCCTGTTCGGATATATCCCGGCTTATCTGGTTGAGTGCCTCTTTCCAGAAGAGACTGTAGTCCCAGTCTACACTATTCATAGTTTATCTCCGAAAATTCCCAGAATATTAACAACATATCCACAAACGGTACTGGAAATCAATAATCTCCGGTAGTAAAAGTTCATTTAGAGACCTACAGATATGGAAAAATATTATAGATATAATTATATATAAAATAATAAATTAGGAAAAAATATCTATACAGAATTGAAGCGGTTTTTTTTCACAAATCCCCAAATTTGTATAAAAATACTGTTTTTTCCTGTAACCACAATATTATCCACAGATTATTAACATAACCTTTTAAAGTGTGGATAAACTATGATCGGGTAAAGATCAGTGTACCCTGAAGCTGACGGGAATGCAAGATTAGCTTTACTTTACTTTTTTTTAACCCGACGGTATACTTTGGCATCCCCCTTTCCGCATAGGAACGCAACATGCAAGAAACCTATTCCGCTGAACATATTCAAGTCCTTAAAGGACTCGAAGCGGTACGAAAGCGGCCTGGAATGTACATAGGGTCAACCGGCCCGGAAGGTCTTCATCATCTTGTCTACGAGATTGTGGATAACAGTATCGATGAAGCTCTGGCAGGCCACTGTTCTGAAATAAGTGTAGTAATTGAAAAAGGAAATATCATCCGGGTAACCGATAACGGCCGTGGTATTCCTGTAGATATGCACCCTGTAGAAAAAGTCAGTGCCCTTGAGATCGTTCTTACCCGGCTGCATGCCGGCGGAAAATTCGATAAGAACAGCTATAAGGTATCCGGTGGACTTCACGGTGTTGGTGTCTCCGTAGTTAATGCTCTCTCCGAGTGGTGTGAAGTAAATGTTCACAAGGAGGGATCTGTTTATGCCCAGTCATATGACCGGGGAGTTCCCAGAGAACCGGTAAAGACCATCGGTACCACTGATATCCACGGAACCGTTGTCCGCTTCAGGGCGGATGATGAGATCTTTGAGACTACCAGTTACAGCTTTGATATTCTCTCCAACAGACTTCGTGAGCTCGCCTTCCTGAATAAAGGTATTAAAATAATCATTACCGATGACAGGCTGACCTCTCCAAAGACCCATGAATTCAAGTTTGAAGGCGGAGTTAAATCTTTTGTTGAATTTCTCAACAAGAACCGTACGGTAATTCAGAAAGAGCCTATCTACTTTCATATTACCAAGGATGATACCGAACTTGAGGTTGCCATTGAGTATAATGACGGCTTCAGTGAAAATATCTTCTGCTTTGTTAACAACATTAACACCCGGGAAGGCGGTACCCACCTGGTCGGGTTCAAATCGGCCCTGACCCGTACCTTTAACGAACTTTTGAAAAAGTCCAAGTGGGCAAAGAAGATGGAAGAGACCTTTTCCGGAGATGATACCCGGGAAGGGCTGACCGCTGTAGTCTCCATTAAGATTCCCAATCCCCAGTTTGAAGGGCAGACCAAGGCAAAGCTTGGAAACTCTGAAGTTAAGGGCATTGTCGATTCAATTGTTACGGAAAACCTTAACTGGTATTTCGATGAGAATCCACAGACAGCGGAAAAGCTTCTGGACAAGATAATGACCGCCGCCAAAGCACGGGCTGCAGCACGGAAGGCCCGGGATATGACCCGTCGCAAGAACCTGCTGGAAAGCACCGGTCTTCCGGGAAAACTGGCAGACTGTTCAGAAAAGGATCCTTCCAAATGCGAAGTTTATATCGTTGAGGGAGACTCTGCGGGAGGAAGCGCAAAGCAGGGAAGGGACCGTCACTTTCAGGCGATTCTGCCTCTCTGGGGCAAGATGCTGAACGTTGAGAAAACCCGGGTGGATAAGGTTATCGGAAACGATAAGCTTCAGCCTATTATTTCAACCCTTGGTGCCGGGATCGGTAACGATTTCAACGTGGAGAAACTCAGATATCATAAGGTAATTATCATGGCCGATGCCGATGTCGACGGTTCCCATATCCGGACTCTGCTGCTTACCTTCTTTTTCCGCTATCTCAGACCCATGGTAGAGGCAGGACATGTCTTTATTGCCATGCCGCCGCTTTATAAGGTGAGTCATGGCAAGCAGGCGTTCTATGCCTACAACGATGCAGAGCGGGATAAAATCCTGAACGAAATGGATATAAATGAAGAAAAGGCCAATATCCAGCGCTATAAGGGTCTTGGTGAAATGAACCCCGGTCAGTTATGGGAGACAACCATGAATCCCGCCACACGGAATATCATACAGGTTCGTCTTGATGACGCTGTTGAAGCTGACACCATGTTTACTACTCTCATGGGGGAGCATGTAGAACCCCGCAGAAAGTTTATTGAGGACAACGCACTGCTCGTTTCCAACCTGGACGTGTAAGAAGATTATTAATGATGCAGATCTCCCGCCTGTCTGTGCACTCCCTTCCGGACTGCATTTTCAGAGCGGGATACAGGCTGAACAAGCATATGTATGAAAGCTAGAGTCTGCAGCAGATAAAAAGGAGCTCTTGAAATGGAAGAGACCACCGGGAAAGTAATACCCGTAGCTATTGAGGACGAAATCAAGGAGTCCTATCTCAACTATGCCATGTCGGTAATCGTGAGCCGGGCTCTGCCGGACGCACGGGACGGACTGAAGCCGGTACACCGCCGGATTCTCTACGGTATGAGCGAGATGGGACTGCGCTATGACCGTCCCAACAAAAAATGTGCCCGTATTGTCGGGGACGTTCTTGGAAAATTCCACCCCCACGGTGATGCCTCGGTTTACGATGCCCTGGTGCGTCTTGCCCAGACTTTCTCCATGCGCTATCCCGTGGTTAACGGTCAGGGAAACTTCGGATCCGTTGACGGCGACCCGCCGGCGGCTATGCGTTATACAGAAGCAAAGCTGCAGCGAATAGCAGAGGAGATGATCCGGGATATAAAGAAGGAGACCGTTGATTTCGGTCCCAACTATGATGATTCCATGGACGAACCCCTGGTGCTGCCGGCGGCCTTTCCCTATCTCCTTGCCAATGGAGCCAGTGGAATTGCCGTCGGAATGGCCACAAACATTCCCCCCAATAATCTGAAAGAGATCTGCCAGGGAATCGGTGCTTATATCGATAATCCCGAGATTGAGATCAAGCATCTTATGGCCTTTATCAAGGGTCCTGATTTTCCTACCGGTGGAATAATCTTTGGTAGACGGGGAATCAAGAAGGCTTATACCACCGGCCGGGGCAAGGTTGTCGTCCGTGCCCGGTTTACCCTTGAAGAGACCAAACGGGGCAAGGAACGGATAATTGTTACCGAACTTCCCTATGCGGTAAATAAAGCCAATCTGATGATCCGTATTGCCGAGCTAATCCGGGATAAAAAGATTGACGGCATATCCGATTTGCGGGATGAATCCGACAGAAACGGTATGCGTATGGTGATAGAGCTGAAACGGGACGCAATCCCCAAGATTATTCTCAATCAGCTTTTTACCCACACTGCACTGCAGCAGAACTTCAATGTAAATAACCTCGCACTGGTGGACGGTAAGCCCCAGATGCTTACCCTGAAGGACAGTATCCGTTATTTTGTTGATCACCGGGAAGAAGTAGTTACCCGGCGTACAAAGTATGACCTGAAAAAGGCCGAAGAGCGGGAACATATTCTTATCGGTCTGAAGATTGCCCTGGATAACATTGATGAGGTAATCCGCATAATCAAGGCTTCCCGTAATGTTGATACCGCCAGGGAAAACCTGATGAAAACCTTTGAGCTTTCCGAACGGCAGGCTCAGGCCATACTGGATATGCGTCTTCAGAAGCTTACCAGCCTGGAAACCCAGAAGATTGTAGATGAACTGAACGAAGTACGAGCCCAGATTGCCTATTTCAAGGATCTTCTTTCAGATGTACGTAAGATTCTGCAGGTTGTTAAGGAAGAAACCCTCGAAATCGGTGAAAAGTACGGTGATGAACGGCGTACAGAGATTGTTGCCGATGAAGTTGAGGAAATTAACATTGAGGACCTGATCAAGAAAGAGGATATGGTTGTGCTGACAACCAACCGTGGAATGATCAAACGGGTTCCGGTTTCCGCCTACAGAAACCAGGGAAGAGGCGGTAAGGGTTCATCCTCAGCCAATCTCCGGGATGAAGACTTTATTGAAAACCTGTTTATCGCCTCTACCCATGACTATATCCTCTGTATTACCTCCGAAGGAAAGGCCTACTGGATCAAGGTTCACGAAATCCCCGAAGGTTCCAGAACTTCCCGGGGTACCAATATCCGGGCGCTGCTGCAGATTACTGCAGATGAAGAGATAAATGCGGTGGTTTCCATCCATGATTTTGAGCAGAAAGGCTGCATTTTCATGGGTACCAGCAGGGGTGTGGTAAAGAAGGTTAATATTTCCGACTTTTCCAATGCCAGAGCCCGGGGAATACGGGCCATCAATCTGGATCAGGGAGATATGCTTATCAGTGCGAAACTGACCACCGGTGATAACGAGCTGGTACTGGTTTCCAAGCACGGTCAGGCTCTGCGTTTTCACGAAGAGGCTGTGAGAACCATGGGCAGGGCCTCCAGGGGTGTTCAGGGGATAAAACTACAGAAAGAAGATGAGCTTGCGGGTATTCTGATCGTGAATAATGAGGAAAAGATGCTGCTTCTTTCTGAATACGGATACGGTAAGCGGACGGATTATGATAATTTTTCTCCCCACGGAAGAGCTACCAGGGGTCAGATTGCCTATAAGATATCTGAAAAAACCGGTGAAATTATCGGAGTTACCTCACTTAACGAGGATGACGAGATTGTCTGCATAACTTCTCAGGGTGTGGCCATCAAGATTAAGTCTGAAGAGATCTCTGTAATGGGTAAATCGGCCTTTGGTGTGCGGATTGTTAACATTACGCCTCCTGATGTGGTTATCGGGGTTGCCAGGGTTGTAAAAGAGGATGAGGAGACCCAGGAAAAACCAGATGAAAAAGCGTCAAATGAGCAATCGGAAGAAGAGGAAGATTTATTTGACGAAGAGACTGATGTAGAAAATGAGTTAAACGAAGAAGAATAACGTTTCACGTGAAACAATCAGCAGCCGTCCGGGTTTCCGGGCGGCTTTTTTTTGCTGTTTCACGTGAAACAAAGATAAGTGTATCAGTGTCTGGTTTCCACTCTGTTCAACCACCAGGAGGTTTCTTAATCAGCGGGGCTTTCTCGTTATTATGGAGGGTGGGGTTTTTAATCATCGTATTGTTTCACGTGAAACGGAGCTGGTTTTGACGCCGTTCAACCACCTGAATGCTGCTTAATCAACAGGAATATTCACATTGTAATAATTGTTTGAAAAATGTAGATGTCTTCTCAGTATGACCTGAAAAGGTTTGTTGAGACTTGTCATTTTAAATAGCCATTCTATCTTGCAGAATTATAAACAGCAGAGGTTGAATATGGCGGTGCCATCTTTTCAGGAAATTAGAAGACCATGTATATACCGGAAATCATCTCACGTAGCTGTGTAGCCGACAGTAAAATGGCTGCTCCGGGATTCTTATGCTTATGAAAGAGATCCTTATCAGAGTACTGTTTCACGTGAAACGGAGTGGGTTTCGAACTCCCTTCGACTATGATAAGTTTTCTCGATCAGTATGGGGTCCTGCTTCTATGTGAAATGCTGGGATGTGTATCGGTGTAATGTTCCACGTGAAACAAGCTGGGTTTCGACTCAGCTCAACCACCAGGATACTGCAAAATCAGCAGGACCGCTCCCTTCATGTTGATAAACTGAGATATAGCCGATGTTTGCTCTGAAATTTACTCATCATAGCGATCAGAACAGAATTACTGAGACTCAGTTTGTGACCAAAGGAGTCTTTCTAACTTTAAGGATTACAACCAGCAGTGGTTAAGTGGAGCCTCTATTGAGCGCAGTCGGAATATAGAAGCCGCTGCTATGAAAGAGTTATTGTAAGGTATGTCGCGTGAATCTACTCAGGGAGCCTTGTAGCCGGCTTTCTTGATTGCTTTTGCTGCGTTCTTCCAGAGCTTATCCTGCTCTTTTTTCCCCTGAAAGGTTGCGTAGATAGTGTTTTTCATAATCTGAAGGAGTTCTTCTACGCTGAAATTGAGGTGATTAAAAAGATTAACAAATTCTTCCACCAGTTCTATGCCGAAGAGGGTTGGATCGTCGGTGTTTAGAGTAACATTGATGGATTTGTCAAAAAACAGCCGGATAGGGTGTTCTTCGAGTTTCTGTACATATTTCTTTGTGAAGATATTGCTGGTAGGGCAGATTTCCAGGGGAATCTGCTTGTCCGCCAGATACTTTATCAGTTTTTCATCATCCATGGCGCTGATTCCGTGACCTATGCGCTGAGCTTTCAGGTACTTAAGACTGTCCCATATGGATTTTGATTCGATATCTTCACCGGCATGGGCAACAACCTTGAGGCCTGCATCCATTGCTTTCTGAAATACTTCCTGAAAATCTTCCGCCGGACCCTGGCTTTCTGCTCCGCCAAGACCGATACCAATGATGGAATCTTTTTTATATTCCAGGGTCATTGCCAGGTTCTGCTCTGCATTTTCTACGCCGTAGGTACGGGAGACGTCGATAATGTATTTAATCTCTATTTTATTTTCTTTTTTGAGCTTTTTTGCGCCCTCATCGAGAATGGTCATCATTTCATTGAAATCAAGACCGTTCTGGACAAACTTGGAAGGGGCAAAGAAGATTTCCGCATATACAATATTGTTTCTGGTGAGGTATTCCCTGGCATCTTTGATGAGCCAGTTCAGATCTTCGGGTTTGCGGAAGGCGTTCTGAAGGATGTTGATAAAGAGCCAGATAAACTCGTCCAGGCTGTTGATCCTGAATTTCTTTACAAGATCTTCGCGAGATTTAATGCCTTCAATATCCAGCCGGTTTTCCTGAATCAGATTCCACAGAGAATCCACACTGACGAGACCTTCCAAATGAAGATGAATCTCAGCTTTGGGAATACTGCGGATTAGTTTTTCAAGTCCTGACTGGTCTATGTCTGTTTCCTGTTGCATCTGGCCAACTTATTGTGTGGGATTTAAGGAAAGCAACACCCTCAAGGATATTAACGGCATATTTATGGTAATAATTGAATACTTTCAGGTGAAATATTTCCCTTCCGTCCGGTATCTGCTGGAACGGAAGGGAATAGTGCTCTTTTTATACTGACTCTACAGATGATACGCCGGGAACAACCTCTTTGAGGTACTGTTCCACACCCTGCTTAAGGGTCATCTGTGCCATGGGGCAGCCGTTACAGGCGCCTTTGAGTTTTACGGTCACCAGACCGTCATCGGTAAGATCGACGAATTCGATATCACCACCGTCTGCCTGCAGTGAGGGACGGACATCTTCCAGTGCTTTAATCACCTCTTCGCGCATATTGTTCTCCTCGCGATAATAAATGAGATATCTAATAAGCTATATAAGTGAGTTTTTTTGGTCAAGCATTGCAGAAAGAAATGACACGTATTGAGCTTTCCGCTATAATGAATCGTCATTATGGGAAAGGTAATAGTATTCGCCAATCAGAAAGGCGGCGTAGGTAAAACCACAACCACCGCGAATCTCGGAGCATATCTTGCCGAACTGGGCAAGAAGGTGCTGCTGATAGATTTTGATCCCCAGGGAAACCTCTCTTCCAGTGTAGGATCCAGGGTTGAGGATGAGAGTATTTATGATGTAGTTACAAAAGGGATACCAATTGAACGGGTTATCCGGGAGACTACAGTTAAAAATCTTTTTGTGGTTCCTTCAAATATTGATCTTACCGGAGCCAATGTAGAACTTATAGATGAAAAGAACAGAGAGTTCTTTTTGAAAAACGTTCTCAATAAGGTACGCGAGGAATGGGACTTCATTCTGATTGATTGTCCGCCGTCTCTTGGTGTTCTTACGGTTAACGGCCTTACCGCGGCGGATCATGTGCTCGTTCCGCTTCAGTGTGAGTATTTTGCCCTTGAGGGACTTACCCTGCTTCTGCAGACCATTCAGCGGGTGCAGAAGGGCTTAAACCCGGCTCTGTCAATTATAGGCATTGTTTTTACCATGTATGACTCACGAACCAAGCTTGCCAATGAAGTTGTTCAGGAAGTTACCAACTATTTCAAGGACAAGGTCTTCAGAACAATCATTCCCCGCAATATCAGGCTCTCCGAGGCACCTTCCCACGGGGTTCCCATAAACCAGTATAACGCCTCCTGTGCCGGGGCCATGAGCTATAAAGAGCTCGCCGAAGAGGTAATTGCACGTGTCTAAAAGGGCTCTTGGAAAGGGTATTGAAGCCCTGCTGCAGAACTCCGGAACAGAAGAACAGAAACCAGACAATGGCCAGCTCTCGGTTCCTCTTGGAAAAATCTACCCCAATCCTGATCAGCCCAGAAAAACCTTCGCGGAAGATAGTCTCAAGGAGCTGGCTGACTCTATCCGTGAACAGGGGATTATCCAGCCCATTATCGTAGAAGAGTATGGCTCCGGGTACCGGATTATTGCCGGTGAACGCCGTTTCCGGGCAGCACAGCTTGCTCACCTGGCGGAAGTGCCCGTTATTGTCAGGAACTTTACCGAAGAGGAAAAGCTTGAGATTGCCCTTATAGAGAATATCCAGCGAGAAGATCTCAACCCCATTGAAGAGGCACTTGGCTACCGGAACCTGATAGATCATACCGGCCTCAGTCAGGATGAGGTTGCCAAAAAGGTGGGAAAGAACCGTTCCACCATTGCCAACAGCCTTCGTCTGTTAAAAATGTCCCGGGAGATGCAGGATGCCCTGACCTACGGTAAAATGACCGCCGGTCATGCACGGGCTCTTCTTTCCATTCTTAACCCTGCGGATCAGATGATTCTCTTCAGCCGGATTGTTACCGACGGACTGAGCGTACGGGAAGCGGAAGCCCAGGCGGGCGAGCTTAACCGTGGCGGACGGGCTGTACAGGCTGAAAAAAGTGTCTCCATGAAGAAGAAGGATCCCGAACTCAATACCATTGAGCAGCGTCTTATCGACCTTTTCGGAACCAAGGTTTCGGTAAAAGGAAGCCCCAAAAAAGGCCGTATAGAGATCTCCTATTTCTCCCTGGATGATCTCGATCGCATCCTCGAAATTGTCTCCCGCTGATTGACAAAGAAGCCCAGTATCTCTATAGTGTGACACCTAGTTTTGAGTGGAGAGGTGTCCGAGCGGTCGAAGGAGGCGGTCTTGAAAACCGTTGAGCCGAGAGGCTCCGTGGGTTCGAATCCCACCTTCTCCGATAAGGTTCAGCGCCTTGCCGCTGAACAAAAAAAGGTGGATTCGAACCGGAGGAACGCGCACCGATTAGGTGCGGTAGCGAGGCAGGATGCCGAGCGCCAGTGACTCCGGAGGGGCCTGTAGATGGCCGGCAGGAAGCCGGACATCGGAAGGGAATCCCACCTTCTCACACAGCGTTTAGCACCGCTGTGTCACAGGTTGCAGCTTTTACTGTCAACCAAACTATGCCGAAGTTCGCATCCTTCGGCGCCATGTATCAGGTTTTTCGTGGAGAGGTGCGAGAGTGGTCGAATCGGGCTCCCTGCTAAGGAGTTGTGTGGGTGACTGCACCGAGGGTTCGAATCCCTCCCTCTCCGCTTTAATTGTACCCATAGCTCAGTTGGATAGAGCGTTAGGTTGCGGACCTAAAGGTCAGAGGTTCGAGTCCTCTTGGGTACGCTATCTCTGGAGAGATGCGAGAGTGGTTGAATCGGGCGGCCTCGAAAGCCGTTGTACGGCGTGCCGTACCGAGGGTTCGAATCCCTCTCTCTCCGTAAGGAAGAGAAGGATTCGAAAGCGGCGAAGGCCGGTGAATCCACTTTTAATCAATCCGGAAAGAAAGTTGTGTATGGAGAGATGACCGAGCGGTCGAAGGTGCACGCTTGGAAAGCGTGTGTGCTCTAACCGGGCACCGAGGGTTCGAATCCCTCTCTCTCCGTATTTTCCCCTCTGGCGTTGATGGCCAGGT
Source organism: Marispirochaeta sp. (assembly GCA_963676835.2). GTDB lineage: Bacteria > Spirochaetota > Spirochaetia > JC444 > Marispirochaetaceae > Marispirochaeta. Next base: position 600,900 of record CAXXFF010000002.1, on the reverse strand, counting down.
ACTGTGCTACCGGTTATCGCCCAACCCCGTCAGGACCGGAAGGTAGCAGCGGTAAGCGACTGATCGGTGAGCCGCAGCTCACTTGGCCGGAGCCCGGGGGGTTCTTTTTCTTCAGCTGAAACGGTAGGGAGTCTATGGATTTCGAGGTAACGGCGACGCGAAAACGACCGCAGTCTTTTGATGACCTGGCGGGACAGGAGTTCGTTGTCTCCACCCTGAAAAGTTCGATTGAATCCGGCCGTATAGCCCACGCCTATCTGTTCTCCGGTCCCCGGGGAGTGGGTAAAACCTCAGCAGCACGAATTCTTGCAAAATCACTTAACTGTCTCGAAGGTCCCGCAGCGGTACCCTGTAACAAATGTTCCAACTGTCTGGAGATAAGCAAGGGTAACTCTCTTGATGTTATAGAGATTGACGGTGCCAGCAATACTTCGGTAAATGATGTACGGGAAATAAAAGACGAGGTACTTTTTGCTCCCAACTCTTCCCGCTACAAGGTCTATATAATAGACGAAGTACATATGCTTTCAAACAGCGCCTTCAATGCGCTCTTGAAAACCATTGAAGAACCGCCTCCCTATATAGTCTTTATATTTGCTACCACGGAAATACATAAGGTTCCTGCAACCATCCGCTCCCGGTGTCAGCAGTTTAACTTCCGTCTGGTTACTGTTGAGGTAATACGGGACCTTTTAAGGAAGGTTTCGGAAGAGCTTTTGGTTGAAGCCGATGATGATGCCCTTTTCTGGATAGCCAAAGAAGCTACCGGATCAATGCGGGATGCATATACACTGCTGGATCAGGTTGTCTCCTTTTCCGCCGGACATATTACCCTGGAAAAGATCCGGGAAAAACTCGGACTGGTAGGCATGGACGATCTTACCGATATGGTCAGTTCCATGGCCGCAGGAGAGGCTGAGGCGGTACTTGCCAAATGCGGCGAGATAATGATGAACGGTGTTTCCGTTGAGCAGCTTATCATGGATCTTGCAGAGTATTTCCGTAACCTTCTATTTATTAAATCCGGCATAAACCGGGAGACCGTTCTCGGCTGTGGTATCGAACGGTTTTCAGCCGCAGCCAGGGATACCTTCACTGTCTCCCAGCTTGAGCATGCCTTGAGTCTTCTGCTTGATCTCTACCGGAATGTGCGTTATTCCCTGAACCAGCGCTTTGAGCTTGAACTGCTTCTATCCCGCTTGAGTTCACTGAATGAGTACCTCAACAGCCGGGAGATTCTGGGTCAGATTCATACTCTGCGCAGTGAACTGAAAAGCGGCAAGTTGAATATAACCACCGGAACGGAAGAAAATGAACCCGAGTCAGTCCCGGAACCTCCCCGCAATGATTTTTACCGGGCAGAAGTAATTGAGGAGATGGGAAAAAAAAAACTGACTCTGGCGGCGGCGCTTGAAAAAGCAGTCAGCTGGGTTCTGCACGATTCAGTTTTAACCCTTGCTTTTGAGGATTCCTTTTCTGCAAATCTTCTGCGTAAAGAAGGTTCTGAGGTTGTTCAGCTGTTGAACGACCTTTCCGGAACCCAGGCGAGTATTAAAGTTGAACTTATTCAGCAGACCCAGGTAGAAGCTGAGGCGGAAGTTCATCATGAGGAAGATGACCAGGTAGCCCTGGTACAGAAGGTTTTCCGCGGTGAAATAGTACGAGGAGGATCAGTGTGAATCCCTTTGAAATGTTAAAAAACCTCCAGTCACTTCAGAGCAACATGCAGGATATGCAGGAAAAGCTCGGCAAAATCAGCGTAACCGGTACTGCCGGCGGCGATATGGTTAAGATAACTGTCAACGGCCAGATGATGGTGACCGAAGTGAAGATTGACCCCATCGTTGTGGATAACCGGGATGTTCCCATGCTGGAAGATCTGGTTCGTGCCGCCCTCAGCGATGCGATAAGCAGGGCAAAAGAGACCATCCAGGAAGAGTTTTCCTCCCTCACCGGCGGAATGCCCATGCCTCCCGGCTTTATGGGAAGCTGATGACCGTTCTCGATCAGCTGATCCGCAGTCTGTCCCGCTTTCCCGGGGTCGGGAAAAAAAGCGCCACCCGTATGGCCTATTCTCTGTTATCCAGTGACGATGAATATCTGCGAGCCCTGGCTGATCAGATTGCAACCTTAAAGAGCAGGATCAGACGCTGCTCGGTCTGCGGAATATTTACCGAGGCCGACCCCTGCGATTTCTGTACCGATCCCAGGCGGGATACGCGAAATATCTGTGTAGTTGAACAGTCTCAGGATGTGGCCACCATAGAAGGCACCCATGAGTTCCAGGGACTGTATCATGTTTTGGGCGGCGCTCTTTCTCCCATCGACGGTGTAGGGCCTTCTGATCTTAATATCGACTCTCTGATGAAGCGAATTACCTCGGGGGAGGTTGACGAGATTATCCTGGCTACCAATCCGACGGTGGAAGGGGATACTACCGCTCTTTATCTGGGTAATCTGCTGAAGGATTCCGGTGCGGCAGTTTCACGGCTTGCATCTGGTCTTCCTGTGGGGGGCGATCTGGAATATGCAGACCGCCTTACCCTGGCACGGTCCTTGAAGGGCCGTATAAAAATGTAAATATAACTTACATTGCTTAAGTTCTTTCTGATATACTGCTATCAGTTACAACCAGTGCTTATCATAAAAGGAGAAACCTCCAGTGGGAGACTTGAAGGAACAGACATCCCTTTTTCCCGGTCTAGACCTTTCTGTCCCCGTTTCTGACTCTTCAGAAGAGACGAAATCAACAGAGGCTGTCCGAACACTCCGCCGTAAATATCTGGTTAACAAGCTGAATCACCTCAATTTCTGCCGGGAACCGGTTGTTTTTGAATTCCGGCAGACCGAATTCGATACAGTACGCCTTGTCTCGGCTATTCCCCAGATCTGTAAAGGGGAAAACTGCGATTTTGAGTTCATACATGAGGATGGAGAAGACTTCGACTGGATTAATCAGTACAAGGTTTCCAATCTCCGCATAATAGATGAAGACACCACGGTACTGATTTATCCCGAAGAGGTTATTATCGGCGGTTCGGGGATTTCCCTTGCTCTGCCCAAAACGGCACTGGTGCTGGAAAACGATCATGAAAGCCCGGAAGACGCTGGTAATATTGATGCAACCATTATTCAAAGCGGTATCCGGGTAAGAGGCAGTCTTATCAGTTTTTCCCGGGAAGAGCTGATTGTCCGCAGTGCAGAGGTTGAAGCCAGCCGCTGGTTCAACAGCAATGCGGATTTAATGCTGCTTCTGGAGCGAAAAGGCGGGCTTCTGTTCAGTGAGCCCTGCCGTATTTCAACCATATCCAATGACGGCGGCGATAGAATATTTACCCTGAAGGTAAGCAGGAACCAGATTCAACGCTTTCCTTCCAGGCAGTTCAGAAGCCAGCGCAGCGAACTGCAGACAAGTCCCCGCTGCCAGTTTGTCCATCCCCTGTCGGGACGGGTGCTGGAACGGCGTCTGACGGACATGTCCGGGACGGGATTTTCCTTCAAGGATGAACACCGCAGTGCGATACTTCCGGTAGGACTGATTCTCGATGAGGTTACCCTCCACTTTGCCGAATACAGCAGTGTGAAGGTCCGTGCCCAGGTTATACACTGCAGCCGGAATGAGGTTGGGAAAAAGTTCAGCTACGGCCTCTGTATTCTCAATATTGATCCCCGGGATCATCTGATTCTGCTGTCACTGGTTCACCAGGCTCACAATACCTATGCAACCCTCTGTAAAAAGGTTGATCTCGATTCCCTCTGGCGTTTCTTCTTTGAGTCGGGATTTATCTATCCGGAGAAGTATACCTTTCTGCAGCAGAACAGGGACCAGATACGCCGCAGTTTTGAACTGCTCTACCAGGATAGAAACAACGTGGCCCGCCATTTTATCTATCAGCGGGAAGACAAGATTCAGGGACATCTCTCCATGGTACGCTTTTATGAGCGTACCTGGCTGCTGCACCACCATGCTTCATCGGTGGAAAAGAGTGAAAATGCAGGAGTACATGTTCTGCATCAGGCTGGAAGCTACCTGAATGATACCTCCCGCTTTACCCGGATGAACATCGATTATCTGATGTGTTTCTACCGGCGTAAAAACCGTTTTCCCCACCGGGTTTTCGGTGGACTTATAGATTATGTGGATAACAAGCGAATCTGCTCCGGGGATGAAATGGCCTATTGTACCCTTTCTTCCTCTGATGAGGACCTTTCACATGATGCCCTCTGGTCTCTTGAGGCTTCAGACAGAGAGGACATGATCCATCTGAACGAGTTTTACTCCAGAGTTTCCGGAGGACTGCTCCTTGAAGCCATGCATTTGCCCCCCTTTGCGGGCATAGAAAGCACCAACGCCGGTGTTACTGCGGCATACAAAGAGCTCGGTATTACCAGAAATGTGCAGCTCAGGTCACTGAAACACAACAATCGCCTGACCGCGGTCTTTGTGATAAACTGTTCGGATCCGGGAATTAATCTTTCCGAGCTGACAAACTCTATCCTGATGTTTGTAATCAAGCCCGAGCTGATAAGCCGGGATATTGTGCGCAAAGCCCTGGCATCCGCTGCTGCAGACGGTGCAAATTCTGCATCGCCGGTACTCGTGTTTCCCCAGGATTCTGCCGATAAGATGAACGTAGATTATGAGAAAAGTTACGTAGCATGGATAATGGATATTGCAATTGGAGATACCTACTTCGAGCATATTCAATCGGTCCTGCATAAAGTTCAGTCTTGAGGTAGTGGTCCATGGGAGAAGGGTTAGATAGCGATAAGCTATATAACAGTCGTAACATTCAGGTATGGGTTAAGTTTCTTGAAAAACGGTATCCCGAAGTAGATATCGTGAGGATTCTTGATCATGCCGATATGAAGTCCTACGAAGTGCGGGACGACGGTCACTGGTTTACCCAGGAACAGATCGACCGCTTTTATGAGAAGACTGTCCAGCAGACCAGAAACCTTACCATTGCCAGGGAAGCAGGCCGCTTTGTTACAGCCTCCGAAACCCAGTCGCTGATACGGCGCTATTTTGCCAGCTTTCTCGGTCCCATGCAGGCATATTCAATTCTCGACCGCTCTTCAGCGATGATAACCCGTTCATCGGAGTTTACGGTAAAAAAACTGGATGTTTCTTCCGTTGAAATAACTGTAACGCCCAAGGCCGGTGCAGAAGAGAAGCACTATCAGTGTGAAAACAGGCTGGGTATTCTTGAATCAATCGCCCTTGCCTTTACCCAGCGTCTCCCCAGAATTGAGCATACAGAGTGTCTCTTTAATGGCGGTAAAAGCTGCCGTTACCGGATTCACTGGGAGCGTAACGCCTATTTTCCCTTAAGAATGGTGCGGAATATCGTAATGGCTGCAAGCATTCTGTTTGCCGGTATCAGCGCTCCTCTGTTGACACCTCTTACCTGGAGCTTCAGTGTTCTCGGCAGTGTTGTGGCTGTTCTTGGTCTTTCCCTGCTGGCAAAATACCGGGAGAGTAATCTTCTGTCGGAAACACTGGAAGAGCTGCGTCAGTCCACAGAAGATCTGGCACTGCAGACAAGGATCAACTACAACAATACAACTGTCAGCCACGAGGTTGGAGAGGCCATAAGCAAATATTCCCGCATTGATGATGTGTTGACCAGTATTGCCGCAATATTTGAACGGCAGCTTCATTATGACAGAGGCATGATCATGCTTGCCAATGAGGACGGGGCACTGCTTGAGTTCCGGGCGGGCTTCGGCTACAGCGGCGAGCATCTGGATCTTTTGACAAATACCCAGTTTCATCTTAACAAGGAAACTTCCCGGGGGGCGTTTGTCGTCAGCTTCAAGGATCAGCGCTCCTTCCTTATTAATGATATAAACGAAATTGAAGATGACCTTTCCGCCCACAGTATGGCCTTTGCCCGTCTGGTGGAAACCAAGTCTTTTATCTGCTGTCCCATAGTTGTGGAGGGTGAATCCCTTGGTGTGCTGGCGGTGGACAATCTTGAAAGCAAACGCCCCCTTTTAAGCAGTGATTTGAATATGCTGAAGGGTATTGCCTCGGTAATAGGGATGAGCATTAAAAATGCCAAGCTGATTACCGGCCGCGAAAGCCAGTTTAAATCTATAATCAAGATACTTGCATCCAGTATCGACGCCAGGGATAATCTGACCGCCGGTCATTCAGAACAGGTTACCGAATACAGCGTGGGTATATGCCGTGAAATGGGGCTCGATAAAGAGTTTCAGGAGATGATCCGCATCGCAGCACTTCTGCATGATTATGGAAAGATCGGTGTTCCGGATTCCATTCTTAAAAAACAGGGAACTCTGACTCCGGAGGAGTTTGCAATAATAAAAACCCATGCAGCCAAGACACGGGAGATACTTAATCAGATTAATTTTGATGGGATCTATACCCAGGTTCCGCTGGTGGCATCTTCTCATCATGAGCGGCTGGATGGCAACGGGTATCCACAGGGACTTAAAGGTAACAACATTCCCATCGGCGCCCGGATTATCGCGGTTGCGGATTTCTACGATGCAATTACGTCGAAACGTCACTACCGAAAGCCCCTTCATGCCGAAGAGGCCCTGGAACTTTTGATGCAGGAGGCGGATGATCATCTGGACAGAAGGGTGATAGGGGCCTTTTTTCAATACCTTAAGAAATCCCGGCTTCTTGCGGTGGATGCGGTATTTAACGAGCAGCTTGCCTGATTCCCCGGCACAGTATTAACGGGGTGTAAGTGAAGCGCCTGGGACTGGTAAGCAGCCTGCTTGCCTCTTCGTAAAAACCGTCATATCCGTTATTAAACTCACTGAAGGGATAACCGCTTTTGGATGCTGCGACATTCAGTTTGGTGAGCCAGTCATTTTCCTGAACCGTTTCCATTGAGCCGTAGAGCAGATGATGGGGTTCCATGCGTACTTCTATCTCTGCAAGTCCCGCGTCATACATTCCTGTATAAATCTTCCGGCCGATAAAGGGATCCCAGTCTGCATATTTCTGCAGATGTTCAGAAAGTCCCCGAAGGGCTTTTTCCATGGAGTCGCTTACGGGATAGTGGTTCATGCTGTGATAATCCAGCTCGGCAATACAGAGAATCCCCTCGGGGTTTAAAAGAGTAGACAGATTTCGGATAATATCCGCCGAAGATTTGCGGTGATACTCAAGAAAAAACCGTACCCAGATAAAATCGAAGCCGCCGAGATCCGAGAGCGAACCGTAGATATCTTTCTGATGAAATTTCAGGGCGGGATATTCCTGTTGCGCATCAGCAATTCTCTCTGCTGAAACATCCATACCTTCGGCATTTTCGGTTATTTCCGCAAGAATAGAGGTTGTATAGCCTGCGCCGCAGCCTACATCCAAAAGCCGCATGCCGGGTTTCAGCCCTGCCCAGCCTGCCTGGTCAAGAACCCGTTCCCTTTTTGTTTTTCGGGTAAGTCTGGCCCCTTCATCATGATGTTCCATCAGATAGGGATGTTCTTCTTCCTGCGCCATGGAGACCTCTTCTTTTAATATGCGTTGCAAATACTACCACACCTGTTTTGAGAAAACAATAATTGAGAGACCTGCATAATAAATATGGAATATTGAACAATGTATAATGTGTAAAAAGGTGTGCGGCTGGTCGGGAGCCTAAAAGCCCCGTTCCTTGCGGATATGTTCGTAGGCATCCTGAATCTGGCGGAACTTGTCGGCAGCGACCTTCTGAAACTCATCGGGAAGACCCTTTGATGCAATAACATCGGGATGATTTTCCCGTACCAGCTTTCTGTAGGATTTCTTTATCTCTTCGTCGCTGTCTTCATGATTACAGTTGAGAATTGCATAGTATTTGTTGGTATTGGCAACATAACGTTCTTTGATGCGGTCGTACTGATACTGCTGAAAGTTGAAGATCCGGGCAATATTAAGAATCATGCCGCCTTCGGCTTTGCTTACTCCACCATCGGCGACGGCCACCCGGAAAAGAATATCGATCATAAGTTCCAGGAGCTGAGGCTGGCCGCGGAATCCCCGGTAGAACTGACGGGCTATGTCCCGGTAATCTTCAGAGGATTCCAGGGCGGCATCGAAAATCTTCAGTGCGGTGTATTGAGAGGTAGGGTCCAGGCGGAGTTCATCACTCATGAAGCGCCGGATGGTAAGTTCCTCATTATGGGAAACTTCGCCGTCCACCTTGGCAAGCTTCGCCAGCAGAGAAAACGCGCCGACATAGAAGGTCATGTGGGCATGCTCGGTGGTGCTCATGCGGCGGTTGTAGTTTCGGAAATAGCTTGAGCCGGAGATGCGGTCGGCATCCTGAGACTGTTCCAGGACATGTGCGAATGCAACTCCGGCGATGGCTCCCAGGGGGCCTCCCATAAGGAGGCCTATGGTTCCGCCGATTATCTTGCCGAAAAGACCCATGAAAGTCTCCGCTTACAGCTTGTCGATCAACATGGAGCATTTTCCCGAAGGAATAGGCAGGGTTTTCTTTTTCCGCTCGCTCAGGATGTTGATGGTAAAGTAATAGAGTTTTTCTGATTCCAGTCTGATTTCCCAGCCCCTGCCGCTCTTGTTGCTCAGAATGGTTATCATGTTGCGTTTAAGGGAAAGTCCTTCTATGCCCATGATTTCCAGGGTGGGGATAATCCAGTCCACGGTTTTTCTTGGCAGACTGATATACAGACCGATGATATTTTCTATCATCAGGGTTACCGCAGAGAGGGCGGCATAGGCCAGATAGAGAGGGCGGGGAAAATCGGGATTTCCTTCCCACTTGGCCGGACCGTCCTTGCGGGGAGAATAGGCTTCATAGATGTTGCCCTTCTCCTTGCCTTCGGGATGGAGGGTATCCAGCATATAATAGAGGTGCCGGATCGCACATTCCCGGGCCATCTCATAGCGGGCATATTTTTCCAGTCCCTTTACCACCATAAAGGTAAATGCCGGAACAACACCGCCGTTGTAGCCGTTTCCATCTTCGGAGAAGTTGGGATCGTCCGCAGAAAGGGTTGGAAAGGGGTTCTCCACACCGAAGGTATCCGGGTTGGTCAGGTGATCAATCATCCTGTTGGCCCGGTCTTCGTTGGGAATTTCCGCCAGCAGAGGCCAGAAACCGGCAATGGTTTTCTGGGGCAGCCGATTCTGGTCGGCATCCAGGTCGTGATAGAATCCTGTTTCGTCGTTCCACATCTGGGAGTTGATTCTGGTTTTCAGGGAGAAGTAGTGACGCTTGTATTTAAAGCTCATCTCCTTGTCGTTCAGAACATCACCGATGGCGGACATATAGAGGGCATTGATTGCCTGCTGGGTATTGAAGTCCACGGGATATTTGGTCCCCTCCCGGGGGGCATTCATCATATAGGTTGCTGAAAGAGGGACAGCATACAGCCCGGTGTCGTCTCTGAAGGTTGTTTCCAGCCAGTCAAAGTACTTTTCCAGTATGGGCATTATATCCTTGAGGCGTTTCTTGTTTCCCTCTTTATGGTAGAGATTGTACTCTGCATAGGAAAAGAGCGGAGGAGCAGCACCTTCGGGATTTTCGTCGGTAAGAACCGGCTCCCCTGTTTCCGCATTATATTCACCACGGATGGCGCCGGACTCTTCCTGCTTCTGATAGAAATTATCCAGTGAGGGGGATGCGGGATATACTTTATTGCTGTATACCAGAAAAAAGGTCGACAGACATGCGTCGAACTGGTTTACCGTTTCGCTGTTGGGATATTTGAAAAATCGTGCTTCAAGCCCGTTTTTTTTGCTTCCTTTTCCCCAGAATTCTTCAAGCCATGCCCATGTGCGGTCATAGAGGTCGACAAAGTCCTGGTCGTAGAAATGAATAGTAGGAAAGCCCGTTTTGACCACTAAAGCTCCTTACCCGATTAGTAGGTATATACTAGTATTATCACATACAGATTAGATGTATGTTAGCAAAGGTCAGCGTATAAAATCTGTCCTAGGATTTAAGCATATACAATACACGAAGTAAAAGCAAAAGTCAAATCGGACGGACCAAAATAAAATGGGGTAAAAGGGGTCATGGGGATTTAACCTATTACCATATAAACAGTTAAATGCTTCTCTTGACATGAGCAATACTGGAGGGGTAGAGTTGGGGCAATCATGGATAACAAGGAACTCGATTTAACCGCCGAACTGGCGAATCTTGAACTTTCTGCGGACGAACGGGCAGCTTTCGAGAATGAAGTGGGCCGTATGCTCGAATATTTTGAGCTTATGAACGGAATAGATGTGGAAGGTGTGGAAGCGACTACACACGTAGGCGTCCGGGGAAACCGGACACGGAAGGATGAGCCCCGAAACCGGGATGTTTCCGAGGGGATTCTTAAGAATCGTCCGGATATGCAGGACCGGTTTATCCGTATTCCCCGGGTTCTGTAGGATCCGGAACAAGGTATAGCATATATGAGTAATGAATCTGATATTCTTGCACCCTGGAAGGGATTGTTAAGTGATTCCTCCCGGGCGGAAACCCACCGTGCCTATGTTGACGGCTGGGAAAAGAAGATAAACGCATTTACTGAACTCCGGTCAGATAATCCGGCAAAGCAGGATAGCTCCGAAGGAGCTCTCTCCGGGGTACCTTACGGAGTAAAGGATAATATTGCCGTGGAGGGCTTCGGCCTCAGCTGCGGTTCCAAGGTTCTGGAAGGATTTACTTCTCCCTATTCTGCAACTGCAATAAGCAAGCTTGATGCCGCCGGTGCGGTGGTGTACGGAAAATGCAATCTGGACGAATTCGGTATGGGGTCTTCCTGTGCAAACTCGATCCACGGGCCCACTTCAAATCCCTGGGATACCGGCTGTGTTCCCGGCGGTTCATCCGGAGGATCTGCCGCTGCGGTTGCAGCAGGTCAGGTACCTTTCGCACTGGGCAGTGATACCGGCGGTTCGGTGCGGCAGCCCGCTTCGTTCTGCGGAGTGTACGGACTCAAGCCCTCCTACGGTGCAGTTTCCCGGTATGGTCTTGTCGCCTATGCTTCATCTCTGGAAAGCATCGGGATTCTTTCCCGGGACATTGAAACCTGCAGAACAGTGTTTGATGTTATCAAGGGTGAAGATGAACTGGATCAGACCACGGTTCAATACGAAGATAAATCCGGTGATTCCGGCAGTAAGCGGATAGCTGTTCTTGAAGGTCTTTCCGACCTGACACCCGGGGTGGCAAAGGTTTATGAGGAAACCCTTGAAGGTTTCCGCGGCCTGGGATACGAGATTGTTCCGGTAACACTCAAGAGTCTTGAATATGTAGTACCAGCCTACTACACCATTGCCATGGCGGAAGCGTCGGCAAACCTTGCACGCTACACCGGAATCCGCTACGGATACCGTGCCGCCGCAGACGATCATATGGATATGGTTAAGAATACACGCTCTGAAGGCTTCGGCCATGAGGTCAAGCTGCGTATTCTTCTGGGTACCTATGTACTGCGGTCCGGTTTTCAGGATCAGTATTACGGAAGGGCCCAGCGCATCCGCACCCTGATTGCTGATGAGTTTGCAGAAGTTTTTGCCGGGGCCGACATGATGCTCATGCCGGCCTTCCCATCTGCGGCATTTCCCCATGGGGATTCCGGGCTGGATGCGTTTCAGCAGAAGCTTGCGGACAAATTTACCGCCGCTGCAAACCTTGCGGGTATTCCGGGGTTCAGTTTTCCCGCCGGAATGGACGGAAAGCTGCCTGTGGGAATGCAGCTGCTGGCGCCGGCACTCTGCGAGGAACGGCTTTTCCAGGGTGCTGAAGACTACCGCTCTGTTTTTAGTCCCGGTACCCCCGATGGTTTCAAGGAGCCAGTGTGAGCAAGTACGAATCATTCATAGGACTGGAAGTCCATATTCATCTTCAGACAAAAACCAAAGTTTTCTGCGACTGTGACAACCGTTTCGGCGATGAACCCAACAGCAATGTCTGCCCCGTCTGCATGGGGTATCCCGGAGTTCTACCCGCCCTGAACGACGAGGCGATGTTCATGTCCTATCTTGTTGGTAAGGCTCTTAACTGCAAGCTGGAAGAAAACTCCCTCTTTGACAGAAAAAACTACTTTTATCCCGATATGACCAAAAACTATCAGATTTCCCAGTTTCACCGGCCCGTGGGAACCGGCGGCTACTTCGATATTGAGGTGGGCGGTGAAGTTAAGCGGGTCCGAATCCACGATATTCATCTGGAAGAGGACGCAGGAAAGATGATTCACTCCAGCAGCGGCAGTCTTCTGGACTATAACCGGGCTGGAACCAGTCTGCTTGAGATTGTAACCGAGCCTGATATGGTTACCGGAGAAGATGCAGAAGCTTTTTTACAGCAGTTCCGCAGCCTGGTGCGCTACCTGGGTGTCTGTGACGGCAACATGGAAGAAGGATCCATGCGCTGTGACGGCAACATTTCGATAAACCTTCAGGGGAAGGGCTTGGGAACAAAAACGGAAGTGAAGAATGTTAACTCTTCCCGCTTTCTCAAGCTTGCCCTTAACTATGAAATGAAGCGTCAGCGAAAGGTTATCGAAAAAGGTGAAAAGGTGGTGCAGGAGACCCGTCTCTGGGACGAAGCTGCGTCGAGAACAGAGTCGATGCGCACAAAAGAGAGCGCCCACGACTACCGCTATTTTCCCGAACCCGACATGCCTCCCTTCCGTCCGGGAGAAGAGTTTATGTCACGGGTTGATGCCGCCCTGGTTGAACTGCCCCTTACACGGAAAAACCGCTTTGTTGAGGAGCTCAAGCTGAAGCTTGTTCAGGCTGAACTGCTTACCGAAGAACGGGCTTCTGCAGATTTCTTTGAGGAAACCATAACTGCCGGTGTCGATGCTGCCACAGCTGCCGCCTGGATTACCGGAGATGTGCAGAAGTATCTGAAAAGAATGGATGTTTCCCTTGCGGAAAGCGCGCTTACTCCGCAGCGGCTGGCCAGGCTGATCGGTCTGGTGGAGAAGAACACGGTCAACCGTAATGCCGCCCGGGAGGTGCTTGAAGCAGTCCTTGAGGAAGACAAGGAACCTGAGGTAATTGTGGATGAGCGGGGACTTGAGCAGGAGGACAACTCCGATGAGCTCAAAGAGCTGATTGCAAAAATTGCCGCGGAGAATCCCCAGGCGGTGGAGCAGATTCAGTCGGGAGATCTCAAACCAATCGGCTTTTTTGTCGGTCAGGTAATGAAGGCATCCGCCGGCAAGGCCGACCCTCAGACTGCGCAGGCACTGATCAGGGCCCATTTCGGGCTCTGATGCCGCCCTTTCCTTGAAACAGTACTTCTATTTCTGATAGTATTTCGCTTACTTACTACAGGCTTTTTCCGATTATACGGGGTAAACACAGATGAACGCATACCGCACTCACCGTTGCGACGAACTTACACAGGATCATGTCGGCCAGGAGGTAACCCTCTCGGGCTGGATCAATAATCACCGCGACCATGGTGGTGTTCTTTTTATCGACTTACGTGACAATTACGGCATTACTCAGCTGGTCAGCTATCCCGAGTCGGGTTTCAAATATGAGGTTGCCCACCTTCAGAAAGAGAACTGCATCAAGGTCATCGGAACCGTCCGCAAGCGGGACGAGGAAACCGTCAATACCCGTATTTCCTCCGGAGAGGTTGAGGTTGAGATTAAAAGCTGGGAGATTCTCGGCAAGTGTGATCCCCTCCCCTTCCAGGTTTTTCCCGAGGATAAAGAGCCGGAAGAGCTGCGGCTTACCTACCGCTACCTGGATCTGCGCCGGGAGAGCATGCATAAGCATATTCTCCTCCGTTCGAAGGTTATCTCTTCCGTCCGCCGTAGAATGGAAGCCATGGGTTTTACGGAATATCAGACTCCTATTCTGACCGCTTCCAGTCCCGAAGGCGCCAGGGACTATCTTGTCCCAAGCAGGCTTCATCCGGGAAAATTCTACGCTCTGCCCCAGGCTCCCCAGCAGTATAAACAGCTTTTAATGGTAGCCGGCTTTGACCGTTACTTTCAGATTGCCCCCTGTTTTCGCGATGAAGACGCCCGGGCCAACCGAAGCCCCGGTGAGTTCTACCAGATAGATGTGGAGATGTCCTTTGTTGAACAGGATGATGTTTTCAAGGTTATAGAAGAGCTGATGACAGGAATCTTCAGTGAGTTTTCCGGCTGGAAGATGTCTGAAGCACCTTTCCAGCGGATTCCCTTTGCTGAGGCTATGCTCAAATACGGTTCCGACAAGCCTGACCTGCGTAACCCCATTGTTATTCAGGATGTCACAGAGGCATTCCGTAATTCCGATTTCAAGGCATTTGCCGGGGCAATTAAATCCGGCGCTGTGGTACGGGCTCTGCCGGTTAAGGGTATTGCCGGTCAGTCCCGTTCTTTTTTTGACAAGATGATTGAGTTTGCCCAGTCCGTTGGATCCAAAGGGCTTGCCTATATTACCTGGGCCGACGGCGAGGTAAAAAGTCCCATCGCAAAGTTTCTCTCTGAGGAAAATCTGAAGGCTATCGCATCCACCTGTGATGCGGCCGATGGTGATGTGGTCTTTTTTGTCTGCGATCAGCCGGGACCTGCTGCATCAATTGCCGGACATGTTCGGAACAAGCTGGGTAAGGATCTTGATCTGCTGGAAAAAGATACCTTCCGCTTCTGCTGGGTTGTTGATTACCCCATGTTTGAGCTGGATGAGCATACCGGAGCGGTTCAGTTCAGTCATAACCCCTTCTCCATGCCCCAGGGCGGAATGGAAGCCCTGGAAAACAAGGATCCCCTTGAGATTCTGGCTTACCAGTATGACCTGGTCTGTAACGGAGAGGAGCTTTCTTCCGGTGCGATCAGAAACCACCGGCCGGAAATTATGTATAAGGCCTTCGATATCGGCGGCTACACAAAAGAAGAAGTTGATGCCCAGTTCAGCGGTATGATTTCCGCTTTCCGTTATGGTGCACCTCCTCACGGAGGAATTGCCCCCGGGCTTGATCGGATTGTTATGCTGCTGGCTAATGTAGAAAACCTGAGGGAGATTGTGGCTTTCCCCATGAACCAGAAGGCTCAGGAGCCGATGATGGACTCACCGCGGGCCGTATCGGATCGTCAGCTCGAAGAGCTGCACATCCGCATAGAGATGCCCGACGAAGATTTATAAATAGACTGGCTTTACAGGTAGCGTTTGATTTCGCCTCCGTCCACACCGGCATAAAGCTCGATATAGGGTTTGGCTGTGGAGGAGGCGATTTTTGTCATAAGCACCTCTTCCACCTGAAAGAATCCCACTTCCGATGACATTTTGACCGTTACTTTTACGGGAAGTTCCTCCCCTGCTTCTATCTTCACCTTTTCTATTGAATTGGCAGAGTATTTGTGGATATCTCCCACTTTGGGTGCGGTGTTGAGGAAGAGCGGTATTCTCGCTCTGCCTCTGGACATATCGCAGCCGTCAGCAACCAGGATAATTCCTGCTTCCAGGGAGTGAACCGTATGGTGAGCCATATGGCCTACAATACCTTCAATTGCGAGGGATCGTACTATAACCCGTTTTTCCAGATTGTCCGGGTAGATTGCTTTTAGAATCCGGTCGATTATGGGATAGGCAAGATAGGTGCTGTGAAGTTCATGATCCTGCCGGCCTATGGTCATTCCCAGGTCGTGAAGAAATGAGGCAAGCATGACTGCAGCCATACTGTCTTCAAAACTGCCGATCTCCTCCTCTTCCAGACTCATTTTTATGCCCGCTTTTTTCAGCAGTTCCATCATGGTAACGGCATTGAGCAGGACCATGCGCATGTGTACCGGGCCGTGATCGTTAAATCCCAGACGTTTTATGGATACCGTATTAGCGTACTCCTGCATGGCGTGAATTTCGGGATCATCCATCAGGATTTCTGCGAGCTTTAGGGGCTTTCCCTCCAGGAGTTTGAGTATTTTTCTGTTGAGCGCAAGCTCTTTTGGTGATTTTATCATAGAAAGAAAATAGCCGTAGAACTTTGAAAAGTCCAGAAGTTTGACAAATCGAAAATCCAGTGGCCAGAAAAAAGAAGAAAGAAGAAAGAAAAGATGCAGGAAGCAATATCCTGGAGCAACGAGAAAACCGGCATTACCAGAGGGGTATAGGGTATAGGGTATATGGTGAAGGGTCGTTCTTTCCTGTTATTTCTGATAGAATCACTTGCCTGAAAATACAGGTACTGCATATTTAAAAGTGAAACCATATACTCTTGATAACAAGGAACGAGCAGCAGCGTGATAGAGGGCATTCTCCACGAAGGACTTATTTACGGTATTCTGGCTCTGGGGGTTTTTATTACCTTCAGAATTCTTGACTTTCCCGACCTTACGGTGGACGGCAGTTTCCCCTTCGGCGCAGCCATAGCTGCTTCTGCCATAACCGCAGGACTTCCGATTTTTGCAGCCATGCTTCTGGCCCTTGCGGGTGGAATACTTGCCGGCATTGTAACCGCAGTTATTCACAACAAGCTGAAGGTCCCCAACCTGCTGGCGGGAATTCTAACCATGACCATGCTTTACTCGGTAAATATCCGGGTGCTGGGAAACCGGGCAAACGTTCCGCTGATGAATGTGGATACCGCCTTTTCATTTGTGAACCGTTTAAGTACGGCAATTGGAATTCCCGGTGAGTATGCGGTGCTGATTTTCCTGCTGCTGGTAACGGGGGGAATCATTTTTCTGCTGAATCTCTTTTTCCATACCGATATGGGGCTGACCCTGGGCGCCATGGGCAACAACCAGCAGATGGTTATCTCCCAGGGGGTTAACCCGGAGGTAATGAAGATTATCGGTGTAGGGCTTTCCAATGGACTGGTCGGTGTTGCCGGTGCCCTGGCTGCCCAGTATCAGGGCTTTGCGGATATAAATCTCGGTACCGGAATAGTTGTTTCGGGCCTTGCATCGGTGATGATCGGTGAGTTTTTTATCCGTTCCAACAAGATCTGGCCTCTGCTGGTAAGGGTGGTACTGGGGGCCATAGTTTTCCGGGGAATCATGTTTCTTGGACGATTATACGGCTATATGATCCATATGACCCCCAATGACCTTAAACTGATTACGGGACTGCTGATTATCCTTTCCCTGATTCTTACCAAAGTAAAAACCGGCAAAAGGAAGGCAGCAGCATGATACGGCTTGAAGGTGTAAGCAAGGTTTTTAACGAAGGTACGGTAAATGAGACCCGTGCCATGAATAATATTAACCTTACCGTAAATGAAGGCGACTTTATTACCATTATCGGTTCCAACGGAGCCGGAAAATCTACCCTCTTTAACCTGATTGCAGGTACCTATGCTCCCAGCGAAGGCAGAATTTTTGTTAACGATGAAGATGTAACCAAAGTTCCGGAATACAAACGTGCAAAATACATCGGCAGGATTTTCCAGAACCCCCTGTTGGGGACTGCCGGGAATATGAGCCTTGAAGACAATATGGCCATAAGCCGGAAGAAGGGCTTCAAGGGTCTTAAGATGAGTCTTAACAACAGCTTACGGCAAGAGTTTAAAAAGGATCTGACTGTTCTGGATATGGGTCTGGAAGAGCGTCTTGAGAATAATGTCAGCTTACTGTCCGGCGGTCAGCGTCAGGCTCTTACCCTGCTGATGATGGTTCTCTCCCGGCCGGCGCTGATTCTGCTGGATGAACACACCGCAGCCCTTGATCCCCGCAATGCTGCCAAGGTTTTGGAACTGACTAAACGGTTTATTGAAGAGTATAAGCTTACCGCCATAATGATTACCCACAATATGGCCCATGCCATTGAGTACGGCAACCGCCTTTTAATGCTGGACGCCGGGGAGATTATCCTCGACATCCAGGGAGAAGAGAAAAAGGACCTAACTGTGGATAAACTTGTGGATAAGTTTCATCAAATCCGCAGGAAGGATTTTGAGAACGATGAGGTGCTGCTGAGTTAAGAAAAAAAATTTATTTTTCACAACCTTTGCGCTATTATTTGGTAATTAGTAAACCAGATATGCATATAAAAAAGCATCAACAGAAAAAACAGAAAAAACAGAAAAAACAGAAAGGGAAGAAAGTATGAAAAAACCAAGTCTATTCGTTCTCATTGTAGTTATCTTTTTCGCATTGACAACCGGATGCGAATCCGCCGGAACATCAGATAGCAGCTCAGGAACGGGCGGCACCGGAGCTGCAGATGTTCCGTATAAAATTACCGCTGAAATACGACAGTACATGCCAACCGGCTCATCCGAGGAGAACATAAGAGCCGAGGTGGTTGTTCGGGAAGACGGGGAGTTCGGTCCCATTACCGAAGGTGCGGTTGTAACCGTTAATGGAGAGACTCTTGCCGATGCCATTGTCTATTATGCAAACAGTTCGATTGACCCGGTTAGCATTGGAAATGATGTTACCCTGAATGTTGATTTTTCCGGTGACACCCACGCTGCAAGCCTTGCCATGCCGGATTGTGTTGCTAATATTAGTGCGGACAAAAGCTTTCCCTATGATGAAGAGTCTGACCTTACGGTATCCTGGGATGTCAGCGGATACACCAGCAGCCCGGATTCGGTGGTAATTTCTATTTCTTCAGTCTCCACCCAGTCCGGTGAGGATTTCATCCGTACTGTGGATATAACTGATGGTTCCGTGCTTATTCCCGCCGGCACATTGAAAAATTTTACAGTTACCTATATTACCTTTAAATCATTAAAAGAGATGACAATAAGCGGTGATAATGTAATGTCTGGTTCGTACATGCAGATTGCCCATGACAAGAAGTATCAGATTTCGACGGCGGATTGATTTTCTGCCGGGGGATAAAGTCTCAGCTCTACAATTAATAATCCTGAGAAACAAAAGATCTCAGGTTTATTTGTAGAAACTTATTCAAAAGGAAATTTGAAAACCAGTACGAGCGTATGCGGTCAAGGACTTCCACCAGGGGTGTATTATCTCCATTGGGCATTCTTGACCTTTCGCGTTTTCCTGACCGAGGATCTCGTTTTTGCCGATATGTAGATTGATATTCAATCCTAGTGGAGAAAGGAAACTACAAAAATACTAGGCCGATGTAACCATTGTTGGTGCGATTACAGAAGCATGTCGGAGCTGATTAATTGCTGCAATACAGTCTTCTTGAGTTGAAAAGGAGTCTGTACTTGTGAAAACAGTCCCGCTGTCGTTTTTAAGGCGAAAACGAAATTTACCATTAACAACCGAAAATACTTCAAATTGAGGATGTTGAATATCTTCTTCATCGACGTTAACTGTGACTTTTATACCTTTGTCGGGTTTATAAAAAGTTCCGCGGTTTGCATTGGAAAAATCATATTCCTTTCTCATAGTGCTCCTTTATAATATACTATTTCTTCCTGTTTTGTGGCAGAACGGGCGGAAATTATTCTGATTTGCTCTTCATTATCCTTGTTTTGTCGGAAAGTATGAGAAATAACCAGGATTTTACCATCTAAACTTCTTCCCATGGATATCCATCTTTCTTCGGTTTGTGAGTGATCCGGATCAAACATGGAGAGAATATTTGAATCCTGAAAAACAGATAATACTTCTGAGAAGGAGATGCCATGTTTTTTCTGGTTGATTATATTTTTTGATTCGTCCCACTCAAACTGAAGTATTTCCTGATAACTCATTTTTTATACTCTATGTACTTTTTCTCAATTTATATCTGGCAATATATCATCTTATACTGTTTTTACAATGGGTCCTGATTTAAATAATTATGCGAAGTCAACGTTATACATGTTTCTTTAAATTTTCCTTGTATAGATGCCGGTATACTCTGGGATAACAGTACGTTTCTGACGAAGAATATCTTCTCCCATTGCATCACCAAAAAAGAAACCCATTATGCGGCTTGCTTCCTCAATGGAAGAAAAGCGGTAATCTGTGCTTATGGTTGTATGGGTAAAACCATACTCGTTTTCCAGTACATGATAAAAACGGGAGAGACAGGGAGTTTTTACCTTTGGGGCGTCTACGTTAGTTCCTTCCGATTCAACAATAATTATGGTTCCACCGGGTTTTACACAACTGAAAATACGGTCCATCAATTGAGGGACAGCTGAGCTGAAAGTATCTTCGTTCTGGATAATGGTATGCCCGAAGCTCCACCCTTCTATGAATATATCCGCAGGGTTAGCTTTAAGCTGCATGTTTTCCTGTTTTTCCAGATGGAGATTTTCTGAGAACTCTTTGAGGTTCTCCCTGCACTGCTCAAGCATATGTGACTCTCGGTCATAACCGAAAACTGCTTCGACAAGGTCTATATAAAACCGGGTGATTCTTCCGGTACCAATTCCGGCTTCCACTACCTGTTTTCCGTTCCATTCGATGTTGGCTCTGAGCCAGCTGCGCAGGTTATGCCGGTAATCTTCCGCATTTACCAGTTCATCGTATTTTGGTGCGTGACTTTGATAGATTTCATACATTGAGGGCATAGTTTGACTCCATACATTTTTTATACTCTGCTTTTAATCTCTGCTTTTAAGCCAGGGGGGAACTACTATATGTACTTTTCTAATTATGTTTCCTGATGCCGAGTACGCAGTACTTCCATCGATAACTATATCTGTTGAATATATCCAGGGGGATTCGCTGACCACCCGGGGGCCTCTCTGGGCGAAGGGGTCTATGACTTTTATCCCATTTACACCCTGGGCAACATAGATGTAGCTGCTGTCGCTGGTCAGCCCTTCAACCATGGGAATATCCAGTGAGTAAAGAGTGGTGAGGCTGCCGTTATCTTCCAACTGAACAATTTCAATGCCGTCGGCACCACCGGCAGCGATGAGGTCGTTGATGGAGGTCAGCGTTTTTACATGGGGGACTTTCAAGGGGAAAAGCAGTTCCGGTTTGTCGCAGCTGGAAATATCGAAGGTGAGAAGGCCCAGATTATTATCCGCTGCAATAAGTATATTCCCGTGAACAAGGAGATCTCTCGGGTCCTCGAGAGGTATAAATGCTGCGGGTTCGGCAGGTAATACGGCTAAGCCGCCGGATTCGGGGACAGAAAAATCCCTGCTGTTGTAAAATCCGATACCGGAATCCTCTTTAAGAACTGCAATAAATCCGTTTCCCGCATCTGCAATACGGACAGCAGAATTTTCCGTTGCGGCGATAAAAACCGGACTGCCGGTATTTTCTTTCGAACTGAATACAGCAACCCCGTCCTTCCCGGCGGCGACCAGAGTATAGTCTGAAAGCTGCAGGCTGTCTGAGGCATATCCCCGCCAGAAAGGGACTTCTGATACGGCGGAGAAATCGGCGCTTTCCAGAGAAACTGCAGACATACCTGCTTCGTTTTTGGCGGCATAGAGAGTTTTACCGGTAAGTGTCAGGCTGTGAACCACATTGTCCAGTTTAATCTGGGCTGTTTCATAGGAGTTACCGTAGAGATAGGCAGAGTAGCGCTGAATGCCTTCGGCTCCGCAGGTAAAAAGAGTCGTTCCGTTCAGGGCCAGATCGGTAACGCTGCTCATCTTTTCCTGATCAAAGAGATAAGGCGACGCCGGGTCCCGGACATCAATAACCTGAAAGCCCTGGTCGCCCAGAGAAATAAAGGCAAAATCACGCTGCACATCTATATTCAGGGCGCCTGGCAGATCAATTGAAGTGAGCAGCTGAGGGGTTGTGGAGTCCTGGACATCGGCGATTATCAGGGCTGTTCTGTTTTGAATAATGTATACTGTGCTGCCGTTCTCACTTAAAGCGATATCCTCAGGGTTTTTCAGAGGCAGAACTGACAATTCTTCAGGCCTTAACGGGTTCTGACAGGAATAGATCCGGAGATTTTCAGCGGTTAATACAAACAGGGTTTCGCCGGAAACCAGTACTTTCCGTGTTTCCGGGAGAAGAACCCTGTACGCTTCGGAAGGATAGAGGGGGTCGGAGACATCGAATACCTTTAAGCCGGTTTCGCCGTCGGCTATATATAGTACATCATTAAACCAGGCTGCATCCATTGCGTTTGATGTTTTTGTGCGGTTCACCTCATAAGGTGACCTGGGGTCACTTATGTTGATTATCTTATAACCCCGTTCCCGTTCTGCAAGAAATGCGTAGTCTTTGCTTACAGTTAGACCTGACGCACCTTCTGTCTCTATTGAGCCTACCGGGGTAAGACTGCCAGGTAGGGAGACATCGATGATATTAAGTCCGCCGTCGGTGTCTGCATAGTAGATGTAGCCTCCAAGAGAGAAAAGGCGTCCTTTGGTGAACTGTGGTGTCCGGTTGACCACTTCAAGCTTCTGAACCGGCGACTCAAGGCTTTCCGCGGCGGAGAAAAGGCTGCAAATGCTGATAGTGTCGGATGGCTGAACAGCATAATAGTAGGTAGTTCCGAATTCACTTGTGTAATCGATAAAACTTGATTCTTCGATGCCTGTAGCAAGGATTTCAGCATTGGTACCGTCCGGGTTTGTAGACCGCAAAACATCATATGCTCCTGCGCCGGGAACCGGTTTCCACTGAACAGTAATCCGCTGATAGTCGGGTACAAGAGATGGACGAAGGTCTTCCGCTGTAAGAGGCAGAAGCTGTATGCTCCGGCTGCTTATCAGTTTACCGTTTATTTCTGTGTCGACCCGAATTTGATAATTCAGACCGTTTTCCAGTGGTTCCAGACGGGCAGGAGAGGACGCGGCTGTTGCTGACAGTGACGGACCTGTCTGAACTCCTCCGGAATATGGAGTCCAGGTTATTGTATACTTGTCGACGAATGGGAGTTCCAGCCAGGAGACAAGGGCGGAACTGTCTGCGGGAACAGCGGTAAACTTATTTATTACAGCTTCTCCCTGATTAAGTGTAAGGGCTGCCAGGGTTGAAACGCCGTTATTGCCGACAGCACGGACTTCCAGCTGCTGAACACCCTGAAGGCTGGAAGAATCAACTGCAAAGGAAAAAGTGCCGTCACTCCCGGGGACTACTGATCCGGTTAGGTCCTCTTCGTTCTCCTGGTAGAGAAGGGATGACAGTGTGTATTCTACCTTTTCGATCTCGCCGAAAGCTGGATCGGCTGCATAAGGATCGGAAACAGTACCGCTTATATAGAAGGCCGGACCATAGGAATCACCCTGTTTCGGGGTTTCAAGATTAATTTGCGGAGGAATGCGTCCATCTTTGAGGGTAATACTACGGATACTCTTATTATGCTGCATGTCTTCTGCGGTAAATACCAGTCTGAGTGCACCGGAAAAACGGGAAGCATCGATAAATGAGGTGAAGGTTCCGTCTTCGTTAAACAGTATATAGCGTATATTTTCCGGGTCATCTTCCGGTGCCCAGTACAGACCAAGGACATTATCTGTTTCGTCTGTCTGCTCAGAGCTGTTACTGACTTTTCCCTTGAGAATGATCTCTTCTGAATAGTAGCTGCCGGAAAGGGGTGTTTCTATTTCAAAGAATGGTCCTGCAAGGATCTCTTCTTCTTTTTGGGGTGTTACAGGCTCAGGTTCCGGCTCCGGTTTAATAAAAGATGCCGGTTTCTGGGGCGGCAGAATTGGATCCGGTTTGGGGATAACCGGAACTGGTACCGGTTTGGGCTGTGGCTGCGGTCGGACTGTTGCCGGTGCTTTCGGCTTCTGCAGTTCGCCTGTATAGGGTCTGGCTATTCCCATTAACGGCCATTCGTCATCGGCGGCTATTATCGGTGGTGTGTAGACTGACTGCTTCGCTGTGATATCAGAGGCTATTACCGATGGAGTCTGCGGTCGGTCTGCCGATTTTACCGAAGCAGCAGTCTCTGCCGGTGATTCTATCTGCGAAACCACAGGTGGAGGACTTTTGTCAGATTCTGTGGCGGCAATTTCAGGCCTGGGTACCGATTCCGGTTCGTAGGGCTGGCTGCTTGTCCCGATAGGGGGGGCATCTTTGTCGGGTAAGGCTGTTTCCAGGGCAGCTTCATTACGGCGGCAGCCTGCGAGTAGAGCCACCGCTGATAATCCGGCGGTGGCGAGGAAACGAAACAGCCTTTTTTTTACATCCATTATGGTTTAACTTCCTGTCAGATCGATTGTGCCGGTTGTTTGTGCTGCGTCCATGGGATTCCCCGCCTGATCATAAACCGATGCGCCGTCAGCGGGTGTAATTATTATATCATTATCTGCTGTCTGTGTGCCGGTGTAGCTGATGGTCAGAGTCGCACTGGAGTCTCCTTCAGTATGTGATACAGAAGTGATGGAGGCGTCGGTAGCACCGGTTCCGCTGATTGAAATGTCGAAATCTGCAGCAACAAGATCACCACTGCCGTCTGCTGCTGAATATGCGGCTTCTGAAAAGGTGACGATGATTGATGTGTCGGTGATGTTAACGGAGCCGCCGGTTATGGTGGGGAGTTGGTTATCCACTGCCTGGTTACTGCTGTCTGAAGAACTGCTGGTAAGGCCTGCATCATCTTCGGCTGTAAGGGAGATTACAGCGGCTGCAGATTCTATAGAACCGGATAAAAGGGTGTAAGTAGAGGACCAGCCTCCGGTAGAACTTGAATCTGTTTGGGTGCCTCCGCCGAAATCGGAAAAGTCAAATTCCACTGAATCTATGTCTGAAAAACCATCTGATGCGGCATCCCATGTCACGGTAACTGTATCGCCTGCAAGGAACTCGCCGCCGGAACCGCTGGCACCACTGACCGAAATATTGGGCAGGGTTATTTCCGGGGTGTCGGTATCCACAGAAACCTGATTACTGTCCTGTATGTCTGTAAGACCGGCGTCATCCTCAGCAGTCAGGGAAACCACAGCAGTGGTGGTATCTATAGACCCCTCAATTAATGTATATGATGCTGACCAGCTGCCGCTGGAGAAGGTACCGGAAACACTGCCTCCGCCGAAGTCGGAGAAATCAAAATCTACAGAATCTATATCTGTGTCGCCGTCTGCGGTTGCACTCCAGGAACAGCTTACTGTATCACCGGTAATAAACGTGCCGCCTGTGCCGGATGCACCGTTCACAGATATCCTGGCCAGTGAAATACTGGGTGTCTCTGTATCAACCTTCGCCTGACTGCTGTCAACATTTGATGATGTATCGTTTCCGCTGGTATCGGATGCGGAAACCTCTACAACCGCGGAGGTAGCGTCTATGCTGCCGGAAACCAGGGTATATGTTGCAGACCAGCCGCCGGTAGAGCTTGTATCCTGAACGGTCCCGCCGCCAAAATCTGAGAAGTCAAAATCAACAGAAGCTATGTCAGTATTGCCGTCCGCTGCAGCATCCCAGGTACAGGTTACGGTGTCGCCGGTTGTATATGTTCCTGCGGTACCTGATGATCCACTGAGACTGATGTTTGCGGTGGTAATGGTCGGCGGGGTGGTATCGATTATCCACGAACCGTGTTCATATGGAGTACTGTTGCTGTTACCGGCTAGATCGGTTGCGGTAATAAGTACGTCCGCATCTGTTGTTTCAACATCGTCGTCTGTAACGGTGAAGGTTGCTGACCAGCTGCCTCCGGATAATGAGCCGGCGACTGCTCCGCCGCCGAGTTCTGAAAAATCAAAGCTTACTGAGGCTATTTCTGTTTCGCCGTCGGTGGAAGCATTCCAGGTGACCGTTACAGAGTCGTTCTTCTGCAGGGATGATCCAGCTGTAGGGGAAGAACTGACGGTGGAAATAACCGGGGCAACGGGATCGTAAATAAGGGTAGTTGATGCCGTGTAGGGGCTGGACAAACTGATGCCGGCGGCATCGGTAACACTGTCTATTGAAATGCCTACATTATCGATTCTTGAACCGCTGCTGAGAGAGGCTTCTGCGGTGAAGTTTGTATCATCCACTCTGGCTACTGTGGCGGATACGCCGTTGATCTGAGCGGTTGGAAGGGTATCGAGCACGTGATCTGATGAAAATTCCAGGGTTATGGTATCGCCCGAGGCTGCATAGGAATTACCGCCGGAGGTAATATCGTCCCATGAGATCGTCGGGTCATCAAAGTAGAAGATGACGTTCTGAGTTGCGGTCGAGGTATTACCTGCAACATCATCTGCAGAAAGAGTAAAGGTTACTGTTCCACCGTCTGTACCCGTTGTGAAGATTTGGTCGTAACTTGTAGTCGGCGGATCAACATTGGAAACAGTCTGCCCGGTTATAGACAGAGTAATGTCATCCATACCGGAATATGAATCGCTATAGCTGAAATCAATGGTTTTTGTTCCGTCGGTGGCGTAGGTGTTGCCGTTATAAGCATTGGTGCCGCTGATTCCGTCGATACTTACGGTTGGTCCCTGAGAATCGAGCATCATATTAAGGAGATGGACAGACTCTTCTCCTTCAGCATTTTCCGCGGTTACATACAGCTGGAGAACCTCGGTAGTGGCAAGCCAGCCCTGAATCTCTGTGAAGTATGTCCCATAATTGGGAGTAAATGTGTAAGTGTTACCAGAGGGGAGCGGCGAAAGGGTGACTTCATCCAGGGCAGGATCTCCGGCGTTGGATTTTCCCTGATATTTGAGACTGGTAACTTCCGTATAATCATCGAAGGTGATCTCTATGGGAAATGGCGAATAGGCATCTTTACGGAGGTATGTGCTGCTCGCCAGGGTATTTGTACTGCCGGTGAAGTCGAAGTCCGGGCCCGCACCTTCCCGGTAAATGGTTCTTGATACCGTTGTGACATGCCCGTTGAAATCCTCGGCTTCAACGGTGATTACATAAAAGCCGGTTGTCGTGTCACTGACCCGCAAAATAGAACTGAACGCCGTTGTGCTGGTATTATATGAGAGGGTTATTCCCTGACTTGTGTTACTGGTAAAGGTTCCATCAGAACCATCCAGGGTGAGATCCCCGGTTATTGCATTGTTGGCATTCCAGGAAATTCTGCTTATCTGATCTGCACCGGAATCCTGATTTGAATTTACCACCGTGCCGCTGATTGGAATATCATCGCCGGTATCGAATTCAGTAACTGTGGTTCCCGGATCCACCAGGCTGATCACCGGGCCATTGCTTTCCAGAAGTTTCAGGTCACTGATAGTTGTGTTTCCATTGGAATCGGTTGCTGTCATTCTCAGGGTTACCTGGCCGGTGAGAACAGACGGGGTAATTGTTGATACGGTAAATTCAAAGGCTCCTGTTGCAGGAGTGTATGAGACAACCCCGGTTCCGACATCGGTATCCATTACATAGGTGCCGCCTTCCCGGACGATACCTCCGCGGCGGTCCGCATCGTAGAGGATTTCAAAACTGAATGAATCTATAACGCCCTGAGAATCACCGTTTTCTATGGCATCATCACTAACTGTTCCAGTAACGGTTGTTTCTGAATAGTAAATATCGTTGTTATCCGGGCCTGAAACTGAGATTCGCGGGCTGTAAGTATCTTCCGCCTGATTAAGTACTTCCTGAGAAATCGGTTCCGGACAGGAGAGTATGAAGATTGAAAAGGTTGTAATAAGTAGAATATTCAGAAGATTTTTCATTAATCTTCCTCCACAAACAAAACACCCGAATCGGCTCCACCGCGGGAAGCCCGGGATCCGTTCTGGGCTGCAAGATACGAGTTCTGATTTGCAAGATCCGGGTTCAGTTCTTTAAGCCTTGCCAGATAATCTTCGGCCATATCGAAGTTTTCCAGCGAATAGTAACAGCGGGAAATGTTCAGAAGCACAATCTGCAGACTGCGGGACTGTTCTCTGCCGCTGGCAATATATTCCTTTTCCACCGCATGGAGAATACGCAGAGCATTCTGATATTCATTGCGCTGAAAGTAGACATTTGCAAGATTTATCCGGGCGGAAAGAAAATTCCGGTCCAGAGCCAGGGCTCGGTTAAATGCCTGTTCTGCTTCGCTGTAGCGGCGGAACATGGCGCTGACAATTCCCAGCCGGTTGAAACCGCTTTTGTTATTTGTCTCCTCAGCAATGGTACTGTAAGACTGGATAATTTCGTTGATTACCTGATTTACATCCCGGGAAAAGTTCCGGGCTACTGTCTGGGAGTCTCCGTACTGCAGGCCCAGGTCGGTTTCCTGAAGCCCCACTGCCCGGTAAGTCTGTTGGGACTGGCGGATATTGATAATTTCCCGCTGATCAGGATTGCTGTCCAGAGATGTAAACTGCTGAATACCGGTTCGCCAGGCGGTTAAGAAATCGTCGGTGCCAACCATGGTTACTTCCACAGGAACCCAGAGCTGATTTTTTATATTTATGGACATCTTCTGGGATGGATGGAGCAGTTGATAATCCCGTGAAGGTACGGTTGTATTAAACGCCACGTATATATGTCCCGGTACAGTTACAAAGGCGGTTTCAACTCCAGCGGATTCAAGCAGACTTGAATAGAGTACAGATAGATCGTCACAGTCACCGGTAAGTCGTTTAAGGGTGTTTCGCGGAATACTGACTGCATCGATTACGCCGGTGTTTTCCTGGGCCTGATCAAAGGGGCTGGTTGGATCGAGCTGGTAAATAAGTCCGAGTTCCTTAAGGCCGTAATAGATCTGCATGGCGGTCTGCATCTCTTCGCTGTAGCCGGTAATATTTCGTTCTCTGGAAATTTGGCGAACATAGCTGCTGTAGTTTCTGAGGGCACTGTCTGCGGGAGTAACAAAGGCCGCGGCTTTACGTGTGTCATCCCAGGAAAGGGCCTCTTTGTCGTACATATCATAGGTAAGAGGGAGTTTCTGAGTATAGCTGCGCCCCCGGCTTGTATATGCTACAACCAGCTCACCGGTAAGTGGTGTGATTCCAGCGGTTTCAAATACCCGGGTGTTATAGGCGGCGAAGATATCGAGAGACTGTTCTTCTTTTGAATCGATTTTATCGAAGGATTTAAGCAGTGTAGGGGTATCCATAAACCCGGCCTGATAAAAAGAGACTTCCACGTTGGTTATGGGAAATTTGTCTTCATTTACGAATGCAACTGACCCGATGCTGTTGTTTACATAGAAACTCTGAAGAGCTGCAAATATATTGGAGATTTTTCCGTCAAGAAAGCGGATACTCTTAATTTCAGCTTTGGGAGAGTCCGGATCTTCTCCAAGACGATATTGGCCGGTAAACCCAACACCGAAGGTTACGCCGTTAAAGCGCTCTAAAAGTCCGAATGTTTTTGTATAGCGGATTCGCGGTTCGAAGGCCAGATGCAGATTATAAGATACATTCAGGCCAAGGTGGCCGTTTAAATCTGCAAGCAGATTCATCTGCCCGACAGTATCCGTTGATCCACCTAATTCTGAAAAATAGGATTGACTCAACCCAAGGCCGGTACTCACTCCGATTTCCATCTGCTTTGACATCTTTGTAAGATAGGAAATTCCACCGGAAAGATATGCCTGATTATGGTTAAATTGATCTGCCTGAGCTTCGTTTTCGGTATCTGTTGATGTGTAGGAAATCAGGCCCAGAGAAAGATAGGGCTGCCAGACCGGATGCTGCGGCAATGGATATGTAGCTTTTGCTGAGAAATCGTTAACACTGAAGGTGTAATCAAAATCTGTGCCCAGGGCCACAACAGGCGAATAACTTGAGATATCCACGGAAAACCCCAGAGGGTAAGCATACATTTCGTCAAGATTTACTGCGGTACTCTGTGCGTATGTGAATATAGAGAGTACACAGAAAAGAGAACAGCATGTGACAATCACTTTGCGTGAAAGCATAAAAAAACTCTCTCACTAAATTTACCACCATTAGGGTTAAATAAACAGGTAAACTTCGGCAGGCCTAAGGCAGTATTATTTTCTGGTATTAATTCAACCTTATTGTACTCTATGCAAAAAGATTTGTATACAGAAGCATATTTTGCGCATTGCGTAATAATTGCTATAAAGGAGATTGAAGATTTTCAATCATAGCTCCGGAAATCCTTGTATAGCGCATGGTTGTTTTGAGATTTGAGTGCCCAAGTTGAGCCTGTATAAGCCTTATGTCCACACCATTTTCCAGCAGTGATGTTGCAAACGAATGGCGGAGGGAATGACAGCTGGCATTTCTGTTGAGATTGCACTTGTGAAGGGCTTTTTTGAAAACAGCCTGAACTGTCCGGATAGCATATTTCTTTCCAGATTGATTTAAGAACAGCCACTCTTTCGGTGATCTGCCGGCTATATCGTTAATTATCTGGGGCATCAATTCTGCGGACAGGACTACAATCCTGTCTTTTTTGTTCTTCGCCTGCCTGATATGAAGCTTTTGACGCGAAAGAAGTACGTCTCCAACTTTCAAATTGACAACTTCGCTTACCCTTAATCCTGATCCATACAAAAGGGCGATCATAAGACGGTGCTTACAATTTGTAATGGAGTTGATAAGACTGATAGCCTCGGCTCGTGATAAAACCGGGGGGATTTTTTGGCTATGACGCACCTTAACATCTAAAATGGAAACCGGGATTTTCAGGATATTTACATAGAGGTATTTCAAGGCCGACCGCGCCACTGTCCTGCTTGAGTGGGGACATTGATTTATATACGCAATGATACGTTTTTCGCGGTTGGATTCACTGGTATTGCTGCAAAAGTTGTGAAATGATCGAATGTGAGAAATGTATGCTGTAATGCTGTGGCGTGAATAGTTACGGAAGATCATATGATCCTGCATTTCTCTGGCTATTTTCTCAATATATGTAGTGCTCATACTTATAATAACCGCAGAAGTATTATGTTGCTTCATATAATGGGGAACTTAATGTACAATGCGGATAAGTGTAGTTATGCGAAAGAATCAGTGGGGATATATAGTCGCACCATTAAAAATGGTGTCGTAATTCCTGCTTTTTAAAGAGTTGCGCGGGCCGGGAATTAATACGCAATGCGTAATAAAGACCGTCCAAGTGGAAGGCTTCATTAAGGTGCAGTCGCACCCGGCAAGAACGACGCTGGTGTGAGCAGGAATAAAAGTCTGATTCCTTCGCATAACAGCCAATATGCGGTTCCGTTCGCTTTGCTCACTGCACCCAAATTGCCTTTGACAAATGCCGGAAAAACCGTGCTACAATTTTCCCAGCATTTATCAACCCCGATGGGGTGCCAGGCAACTTCGCATATTGGCGAGACGTTATACGATAGTTTTTGGAAAACTTATTTTATAGAAATGGTATGCTGATGGATAAATGGAATTTTGATCAATCGCCAAATACTGCTGCAATTACCACAAAGCAAGTGCTTGAAGAAGGATATCCCATTTTAAAAGTTGTGCACTATGAGGATGATCATTCTTGGGGATTTTTTTGTGGAACAACTAATAATACAGAAGATGGCCGTGTGATCAGTATGCAAGAAGCTTTGAATATTGATTCATCAATAAATGATATTTCTGATCTCAGTCCTGGTATGGAAGCATATAGGGAATTAAAGGATTCAGTTTGGAAAATTCAGAAGGCCTGACAACTGAACCAAAAACCATCGTATAACAGGGTTTATATGCTGCGCCTTCGGCTTGGGCTACGCCACATTTTTGCGTTGCAAAAACGTCATATAAACCCGGAACGTTAGAAGTAATTACATCCTTTTCAATTGGTTATGGAGATGTACATGTCAAAAAAATATTTCATCACGCTAGTTTTTCTTTTAGGTTTTTCATATTTTTCATTCTCTGAGTCAATTGACGATGAAATGAAATCTTTTTTTAATGAAAAAGAGTTCATTATCACCTCCTTCGAACCTCAGGGTTTATATTTCGGATTCCACTACATTGACGATAGTCAAACTTTTTTTGACCAAATGCTAATCCTTTCTACGAGCTCCAGATCTATTCATGAAGTTTTTAGAATTGAGAAAGAGATGATTACAGACTATTGGAGCAAAGATCCTCACAAAGTGCCAATGCGTCGAGATTCAGTCTTCTATGGGTATAAAATTGAAATAGGAGACGATATAACTTTAAAGTTATCAGTCTACACAAATGAAGGGAAAAACTTCATTAATAATGCTCGTGTATATTTCTGGAATCCCGAGAATAAGCAGTTTGAACCACTGTATTAAATCTTAGTGTTTTCCTTTCGGTTTATTTATTATGCAATGGCAGGATGTAACTACTTCTAACAGACAATATATGCTCCGCTTCGCTTCGGGCTTCGCCAAATCTCCCACTCCGTGGTAGACTTCATATATTGTCAGAACGTTAAACAAAATTTTCTTGGGGGATATTTTTCAAAATGAAAACGATCTTTACGCATAGGAACAACATTTCAGTTTTTCTGATATTCTTCGCAACTCTAATTTTTTCTAGTTGTGTCTCCTACATTGCAAAAGGTGGAAATATTTTCGATGATCTCCCTTTTAATGAAGTGGTTTGGAAGGAAAATGCTGGAAACTGGGGCACCGATAATGATCGCGGGAAAATGGTAGAATCACTACAAAGTATTTTGAATGAGAAAAAATTAAATAAACTAGAAACAATTGAACTCTTAGGAGAACCAGAGGATGCCTTTATCAATGATTATGAAGAAGAGAGAGATATATTATTATATTCAATAGGTTGGTGGACTGGGTATGGAATTGATCCTGATACATTCGACATTGTTTTTGATATGGATGGAAATTTTATTAACAGCTTCGTACATCAGCATTAATTATTGTACGCGCCCCCAAGAAAACTTCGTTTTACAGCGAATGATATGCTCCGCTTCGCTCCGGGCTTCGCCAAATTTCTATCAAAAAGAATTGGTTCCGAAATAAACAATTTACATGCTATAATAAACGACAATATAACCATGTTTTGCTACTGTCAGCCCTATTGTCACAGAATCTGCTTACGCACATTCTGCGCCAATTTCACGGTCTGCAGCAGAAAACGGCGTTATATTGAAAATAAACCCGTGTTTTTGATAGAAAATTCATATATTCGCGGAACGTTAGTAGAAGTGTTTAAAATTATAGAATATTGATTTTAAGAAGAAATTTTGCTATAAATAATTTATTAATAATTAAGGAGTGACCATGAGAAAGTTAATTTTAATTTTAGTACTTTTATTAACATTATTGGGATGTGTAACAACATCTACAAACAAAGAAAAAAGTAATGTATCAGATTATACAATGACTGATTTAGAAGAATTGTATATACCAACAGGTAAAGTTTATCCTGCATTAGCGGTTGATTCAGCCGTTGCATATCATTCTAATATGTTAATACCACCTTCTTTTAAATACAATCAAATTGGAATGATCACAATAAATACAACGAACAAATTATCAGGGTTCAATATGAATTATAAGCAACCAGATGCTTCTGAGTATTATAAATTATTGAAGGATTATGCTAAAACAAAAGGTGCAAATGCAATAATAATGTTAGATCAAGCCATGGATTCAGAAATGAAAGGGTTTTCTGCAAAATACACATCAAAAGCAACTTTTGCTTTTGGTAGAACAAACGAATTATAGTTATAAAAAAATTAAACACTTCTACTAACTGCGAATATGCGGCTACGGCTTTCAGCCTTCGCTCAAAATATCCGCTCTTGCATTTTACAAAAATCATGTTTGTTCTAATGGACAAACATGATAGTATAATTTCAGCGAATATCTTCGCATATTCGCATCACGTTATACGACATATCACATATCTAAAATGGAGTAAAAAGTGAGTGAAAGACCGTTTAAAGAAAAATCGAATGAACCTACAAACGAAAAAATAAATGAAGCACTCGGTGTTGTTTCCGAATATTATCAAGATTTAAATAAATTGACAAAAGATTTTCAACACACCTGGAATCATTCAAGATCGAGTGGCTGGATGGAAAAAGTAGAAGATAAGAAAAAAGCACTTTACTATTTTATTCCGTTGAACGATTCCTTTATTCTGAGTATGGCTATTAGAAAAAATGAAAAAGAATATTTTGAGTCTAAAGAGGATATGGTAAAATATAAAGAAATGGTATCAACCGCCAGAAAATATTCGGAAGGATATAATATAAAATTTGAGGTGGAAAACTCTGAGCAATACGATTTTTCAAAAGAGTTTGTAAAAGAAATAATTGCTCAAAGGTAGATATATGAAACGTCGTATAACAGGGGCTATGTGCTTCGTCGCTATACGCTCCTCGGGCTGCGCCACATACGGCTTACGCCGTACGTCACATAACCCCGGGACGTTATATGTCATTTGACTCTTGAAAATGTATACACATAGGTATATACTTGATGCAGGAGGCATAAAATATGCAAACGGTAAAAGTATTCCGAAGTGGCAATAGCCAAGCTATTAGAATCCCAAAAGAATATGCGATTTCTGATTCGGAGCTCCTTATACATAAAGTAGGAAGCTCTATTATTCTAACTTCAAAAGATGATTTATGGTCTTCTTTTAGAAATAGTATAAATATGTTTTCCGATGATTTATTCTCGGAAGGGAGAGAGCAGCCCGAAATGCAAGAACGGGAAAGTATATAGTGTATTTACTTGATACAAATATTTGTATTTATTTAATGAAAAAGAAATATCCCGAACTTCAAATCAGGATAGAGGATGAAGAGTTGTTTAATATTGCTCTTTCTTCAATTACTATAGCTGAACTGGAGTATGGAATAGCAAAAAGTTTATATCCTGATCGAAATAGGGAATTACTATATGGATTTCTGTCTCCTTTTGAAATTATCCCTTTTAGTGAATTAGACGCTGAGAACTTCGGGTATATACGTGCTTATCTAAATAAATTAGGTACCCCAATTGGGCCATATGATCTCCAAATAGCCGCACAGTGTGTAACAAGAAACTTATGTCTTGTTACAAATAATGTAAAGGAATTTGAGAGAGTACCCAAACTGATCATTGAAAACTGGGTGCAAGAGTCAAACGTAACCGTCAATTAAACCCCACCTTATGCCGACATCAATGAATGCCCTACAATCCTCCCTTAATGGAGGAATCGCATGGTCAAATATAATCGGGAACAGCAGTGTGAACATCTTAGAAATTGGGAAAAAAGTGGGTTAAGCGGGCAGGAGTATTGCCGGCAGCACGAAATAACACCCACAACATTTTACAGCTGGAAAAAAGCCGAAAGGAAAGTAACCGTCAATTAAACCCCACCTTATGCCGACATCAATGAATGCCCTACAATCCTCCCTTAATGGAGGAATCGCATGGTCAAATATAACCGGGAACAGCAGTGTGAACATCTTAGAAATTGGGAAAAAAGCGGGTTAAGCGGGCAGGAGTATTGCCGGCAGCACGAAATACCACCCACAACGTTTTACAGCTGGAAAAAAGCCGAAAGGAAACGTGCCGTACAAACCGGAATAGGCTCTGAAACAGCAGCAGCCCGGTTCATACCAGTAAA
Organism: Marispirochaeta sp.; assembly: GCA_963676835.2. Classification (GTDB taxonomy): domain Bacteria; phylum Spirochaetota; class Spirochaetia; order JC444; family Marispirochaetaceae; genus Marispirochaeta. The sequence continues at coordinate 565,762 of CAXXFF010000002.1, read as the reverse complement.
AAGCTCTTTTCATCATTTATCCGAAAAAGAAACCATAACCATAAAGTTGCACGATATTGTTATTACTCTGCCGGTAACAGCAAATCATGACCAGCTAAAAGCAGTATTAACAGCCTTGAGGGTTTATGAATGACCCCAGATTTATCAGCCGTACAGATATTTATCCGGCCAGGCATCACTGATATGCGTAAAGCAATCAACGGCTTAGTTGTCATGGTGCAGGACTATATGAATGAAAATCCGTTAAGCGGCAATCTGTTTCTGTTCTGCAACCGCGAACGACGAATCATGAAGGCATTGTATTGGGACCGGAATGGTTTCTGCCTGTGGCAGAAGAAACTGGAAAAGCATAAATTCCCCTGGCCCGTAACTGAAGAAGATGCTCTTGCCATTACCCCGGAACAGCTATCGATGCTGTTGAAAGGCATCGATTTCTGGAATGAACATACTACTTTGGAATATTCCCGTGTTTCTTAAAGCATTTTAATGGTGTAAAGGAATTTACAGAGAAAGAGCTGTATGCTAGAATTTTTTTCAGTATGGATGTTGCAGCCCTTCCGAAGGAAGTACAAGACTACATTCACTCTCTTGAGACAGCAAACAGTTCCTGGGAACATCGCTACGGTGCCTTGGAGGAGCAGTACAAGTTGCTTCTTCTTCAGAAATTTGGCCGTAAAAGTGAAAAAGAACAACAGGATGAGTATCAACCGCTGTTGTTCGGGCTTGAAGAGAATGGTACTTCGGAGAACGATGCATCAGAGACTTCCGTACCAGTTCAGTCCCATCCCCGCAAGAAATCCGGCAGAAAACCAATTGATGAAAGCCTTCCCCGGGAAGAGATCATCATTGATATTCCCGAAGATGAAAAACAGTGTGCCTGCGGCCATGCGCTGGTTCGTATCGGCGAAGAGACCAGCGAGCGCTTACAGGTAATCCCCCCGAAGATGTGGGTAGAACTGATTATCCGTCCCAAGTATGCCTGCAAGAACTGTGAAGGCTCCGGGGATGAAGAGAAGCCGGCAGTAAGGGTTGCTGCCCCCCCTGCAAGTATCATCCCTAAAAGCATTGTAACGCCTGGATTGCTCTCCTTCATCATAGTGAATAAATTTGTAGATCATCTGCCCTATTACCGGCAGGAGAAACGATTTGAGCGGATCGGCATCCACATAAGCCGTCAGAACATGAGCAACTGGCAGCAGATGACGTATGAAAAGATTGAACCTTTAATTGAGACTCTGAAAATGCATATCCGGTCAGGGCCGGTCATCAACATGGATGAAACCCCGGTCCAGGTACACGGAGAACCGGAACGCCCAGACACGGCGAAATCCTATATGTGGCTTGCCCGCGGCGGCCCTCCGGAAAACCCGGGATTGCTTTACTCATACCGGGAAACCCGCGGGTCCCGACATATTAAAGAACTTCTCGATGGATTCAGCGGCTTTTTACAGACTGACGGCTATGATGCGTATCGTACAGCCCTGGCGGGGAATGAACAGATAGTCCATGTCGGCTGCATGGCCCATGTTCGGCGAAAGTTTCATGAAGCTGCAAAGGCCTCGAAGAAAGCAGCAAGTGCACAGGAAGCATTGAATGCCATCAGGAAACTGTATGGGATTGAAGAGCGTCTTCGCAGTATGGAATTGCCCGAAGACCAGTTTGTTGACCAGCGCAAATCTCAGGCGGAACCGGTTTTGCAGAAGTTTAGAACCTGGCTTGAAAAACGCAGTCAGCAGGTTCCTCCTTCGTTATTGCTTGGGAAAGCAATTCAGTACACCTTGAACGAATGGGAGAAACTGGTACACTACCTTGATTCGCCTTATCTGACGCCGGACAACAATAGCGCGGAGCAGGCCATCCGGCCATTTGTGCTGGGCCGAAAGAACTGGTTATTTTCCGGTAGTCCAAAGGGGGCTGAAAGTTCCTGTGCCATGTATTCACTGATTGAGACAGCCAAACAAAATAATGTGAACCCGAACGACTACCTGAGACGCGTTTTTGAGGAAGCTCCACTCATGAATGAATCTGATAACTGGGAAAAATTGCTGCCATGGAATATTTCCCTCTGATTTTTTTCTCTGGGTGAGGTTTAATTGACGGTTACAAAGGAAACGTGCCGTACAAACAGGATTAGCTTCTGAAACAGCAGCAGCCGGGTTCATACCAGTAAAAAGCTCTTTTCATCATTTATCCAAAAAAGAAACCATTACCATAAAGTTGCACGATATTGTTATTACTCTGCCGGTAACAGCAAACCATGACCAGCTTAAAGCAGTATTAACAGCCTTGAGGGTTTATGAATGACCCCAGATTTATCAGCGGTACAGATATTTATCCGGCCAGGCATCACTGATATGCGTAAAGCAATCAACGGCTTAGTTGTCATGGTGCAGGACTATATGAATGAAAATCCGTTAAGCGGCAATCTGTTTCTGTTCTGCAACCGCGAACGACGAATTATGAAAGCCCTCTACTGGGACAAGAACGGATTCTGTCTCTGGCAGAAGAAACTGGAAAAGCATAAGTTTCCCTGGCCCGTAACCGAAGAAACTGCACGTATGATTACCCCGGAACAGCTATCGATGCTGTTGAAAGGCATCGATTTTTGGAATGAACATACTAGTTTGGAATATTCGCGGGTTTCGTAAGCATATTATTGGTGTAAAGGAATTTACATAGAATGTACGGCATGCTAGAATTCTTATTAGCATGGATGTTACAGAACTTCCCAGGGAAGTACAGGACTATATCCACGAACTTAATAGTTCCTGGGAGCAGCGTTATGGTGCCTTGGAAGAGCAGTACAAATTGCTTCTTCTTCAGAAATTTGGCCGTAAAAGTGAAAAAGAACAACTGGATGAGTATCAACCGCTGTTGTTCGGACTTGAAGAGAATGGTACTTCGGAGAACGATGCATCAGAGACTTCCGTACCAGTTCAGTCCCATCCCCGCAGGAAATCCGGCAGAAAACCAATTGATGAAAGCCTTCCCCGGGATGAGATCATCATTGATATTCCCGAAGAAGAAAAACAGTGTGCCTGCGGCCATGCGCTGGTTCGTATCGGCGAAGAGACCAGCGAGCGCTTACAGGTAATCCCCCCGAAGATGTGGGTGGAACGGATTATCCGCCCCAAGTATGCCTGTAAAAACTGTGAAGGCTCCGGGGATGAAGAGAAGCCGGCGGTAAGGGTTGCTGATCCCCCTGCAAGTATTATCCCTAAAAGCATTGTAACGCCAGGATTGATCTCCTTCATCATAGTGAACAAGTTTGTCGATCATCTGCCCTATTACCGGCAGGAGAAACGGTTTGAAAGAATCGGCATCCACATAAGCCGTCAGAACATGAGCAACTGGCAGCAGGCGGCGTTTGATAAAATTGAACCGTTAATAGAAACACTGAAAACGCATATCCGGTCAGGGCCGGTCATCAACATGGATGAAACCCCGGTCCAGGTACACGGAGAACCGGAACGCCCTGACACGGCGAAATCCTATATGTGGCTTGCCCGCGGCGGCCCTCCGGAAAACCCGGGATTGCTTTATTCATACCGGGAAACCCGCGGGTCCCGGCATATTAAAGAACTTCTCGATGGATTCAGCGGCTTTTTACAGACCGACGGCTATGATGCGTATCGTACAGCCCTGGCGGGGAATGAACAGATAGTCCATGTCGGCTGCATGGCCCATGTTCGGCGAAAGTTTCATGAAGCTGCAAAGGCCTCGAAGAAAGCAGCAAGTGCACAGGAAGCATTGAATGCCATCAGGAAACTGTATGGAATTGAAGAGCGTCTTCGCAGTATGGAATTGCCCGAAGACCAGTTTGTTGACCAGCGCAAATCTCAGGCGGAACCGGTTTTGCAGAAGTTTAGAACCTGGCTTGAAAAACGCAGTCAGCAGGTTCCTCCTTCGTTATTGCTTGGGAAAGCAATTCAGTACACCTTGAACGAATGGGAGAAACTGGTACACTACCTCGATTCTCCTTATCTGACACCTGACAACAATAGCGCGGAACAGGCTATTCGGCCGTTTGTTCTGGGCCGAAAGAACTGGTTATTTTCCGGTAGTCCAAAGGGGGCAGAAAGTTCCTGTGCCATGTATTCACTGATTGAGACAGCCAAACAAAATAATGTGAACCCGAACGACTACCTGAGACGCGTTTTTGAGGAAGCTCCACTCATGAATGAATCTGATAACTGGGAAAAATTGCTGCCATGGAATATTTCCCTCTGATTTTTTTCTCTGGGTGAGGTTTAATTGACGGTTACAGTCAAACGACATATAACAGCGAATAGGCGGTTTCGCTGCGCTTCACAAAGATTGGCCTTCGGCCAACTTCATATATTCGCGGAACGTTAAATGACATTCTGTTTAAATATATTAACGCTTGACGTTAGTAACGAGAAGCGTTACTATTGATTAGTGATAGAATCTTTTAAAGATAAAGACACAAAGAAAATATGGAATGGAACCTATTCAAAACATTTCCCGAAAGAAATGCAAAGAATAGGCTTAAGAAAGTTAATACTTATACATCGATCAAAAGACATCAATGATCTTAGGGTACCGCCGGGTAACAGACTTGAGCAGCTTTCAGGGGATAGAAAAGGGCAGTACAGCATAAGGATTAATTCTCAGTGGCGTATTTGTTTTTATTGGAATAATGGAACAGCCACCGAAGTCGAGATAACTGATTACCATAAGAGGTGAGTATGGAAAAAATCCCAGTAATAACTCCAGGAGAAATTCTCCTAGAAGAATTTCTTGGTCCAATGAACATAAGTGCATATCGGTTAGCAAAAGATACAAATATGCCAGCGACTAGAATTTCTCAAATTCTAAAGGGAAATCGTAAGATTACTGCAGACACTGCTCTTCGCTTAGCTAAGTATTTTGGAAACTCTCCAGATTTTTGGCTTGGAATTCAGGATGAGTATGAATTGCGTATTGAACGTCCAAAAATTGAAATAGAACTCGATAAAATTCAACAAGTGAAAGTATCTTAAGTGCAAAAACAGAACGTCACCTAACAGCAAATAAGCGGTTCCGCCTGCGGCGTCACCCAAATTGCTTTCGACAACTTCGCGGAATGTTGTATGAAACTGCCGGTGTTCGGCAGAACAGCTGAAAGCAGTTTTGAATTCTATAGAAATACCTATAGTTAAGTTTGAAAATAGCAAAGGAGACCAGAATGAAAGTTAAAGCCCATGGCACAATCAATGCAGAAAAGGCTGAAGTATTCAATGCGTTTTCTGACCTGAAAAATTTAGCAAACAACGTAAAGGCCATTAAAAGTATTGAAATCTTGACACCTGGAGAAGTCGGCATAGGGAGTAAGTTTAAAGAAACCCGAGTCATGTTTGGAAAAGAATCCAGCGAAACAATGGAAATAACTCAATTCAACCCTCCCGACTATTTCAAAGAAGAGGCGCAGTCAAACGGAATGCACTACGCTACAGAATGGCGTTTTATTGATGAAGGCGGTAAAACCGGAGTTTCAATTGAGTTTTCCGGAAGAGCAACTACTTTTACTGCGAAACTTCTCAATTTACTCTTTTCATTTATGGTGGGTGGGATGAAGAAGGCTTTTCTTGCTGACATGGATGATTTAAAGAGGATGTTGGAAAAGGCATAGCACACTAACAAGCACATCATACAACAGCGAATGCACGGTCTCGCTTGTGACTTCCCCCAAATTTCCCATAGCAACTTCACCTATTCGTGGGACATTGTATGAAATTAACTAAAGAATTGGTTCGAGGAGAAAAATGTATTTCAAAATTATTGAATATATACAGGCGTTTAGATCAAAGATTGCATCTATGCCTTTTGTATTGCGTGTAGTGGCATTATGTTTTCTCTGTTTCAGTCTGTTTATAATAGCTGTCATCCCTTTTCCCGGGATGAATTACACTGTAAATGGTGTTGCAATGACTTATGGTGATTTTATGAAAACAAAAGCCCCCTGGATTTTTGTTGCTGCAGGTATAATCTGTCCAATTTGCGGGTATACAATTTTGAATAGAATAAAATGGGGAAGGTTGTTGATGATGTGTAGTTATATGATTCCATCAATTATTTTACCGGTTCTGAGAATGAATGAGTTGCTCACTCTTATAAATATACTCCCTTCACTTCTGTTTAGTTTAGTCATCTATTGGTATCTATTTGTAAAAGAAAGTGTGAGCAATTATTATAATTCTGCTGAAGGCATAAATTAACAATACAAAAAAGGGGATATACAGCTCTACCCATATTTTCTTTAACAACTTCACGGGATGACAGGTGCAGTTTTCCCTGTGTTTCAATAAAAAGTATAAAAAAGAAACAAGTGAGGTGATTAATAGGAATGACCATAGCACAAGTACAAGATCTGCTTATAATTATGAGCATGTTTTCTGAATGCATTTCTTCCATGGAATCACAGGGGATTTATCAATGGAATGAACACTATCCCACTCATGCGATTGTTGAAGAAGATATAAAAAATGGATATGGATATGTAATTAAAGAAGAGGACTTATGTGAGGCCTATTTTGCGATCAACGAAGAACAGCCAATAGAATATGGGCAAGTCAAGTGGGGCGATGCGGATGGGAAGAACCTGATTATACACAGGCTGGCAGTTCATCCTGATTTTCAGGGCCGGGGTATCGCAGGTAGACTGATGGAGTTCATTGAAGCTTATGCCAGAAAGAATAAGTACAGTAGTGTAAGATTGGATGTATACAGTGCGAATAAGGTTGCGCAGAAATTGTATTTGAGTAAAGGGTATGCGAATATCGGAGAAGTGACATTTCCGTTTAGGGAACAACCGTTTTATTGTATGGAGAAGAAGCTATAGTCGTTGGATATATCGATTCCCGAAGATCAGACACCGACCAACTTTATCTATTTGCTATATGTTAGGTTGCAACTTCTTTAATGTTTGATATCATTTAAAGAGTATGTCCTCCATGAAGGAGTTTTTATGAAATCAATGACCTGCAGGCAACTTGGCGGAGCTTGTAACAAGATTTTTCAGGCAAACACTTTCGAAGAGATAGCCGAATTAAGTAAAAATCATGGAATGGAAATGTTTCAAAAAGGTGATGAGGCTCACCTTAAGGCGATGAATGACATGAAAGCGTTAATGGAAAAGCCTCAGAAAATGCAGGAATGGTTTGAAACCAGGAAGAAAGAATTTGAGGCCTTGCCGGAAGAGTAAGTAATATCCGTGTTTCAGGAAACAACAATTGCTGCCTCTTCTATATCGATGGACACTGTTACAGTTTAACTGCAGGCAGTCTTAAACTGTACTGAAGAACGGAAGATAGCGTGAGAATGATATGAAAAAAAATGAACCTGCAAAATATGTTGTCAGCATAAAGTCTAATCGATTGTTATTACGGAATATTGTACCTTCTGATAAAGATTTCGTAGTGAATCTTTGGACCAATCCAGCGGTAACCAAATATATGGGTGGTCCAAGAGACAATAATGAAATCCAACCTATTGTACAGGAAAATATAGACAATCCATTTAAAGAAGAGTATGACCTTTGGATTCTGGAAGAGAGGACTTCCCATAATCTCATCGGCCACTGCGGTTTGTTGAAAAAGAGTATAGAAGGCCAGGATGAAGTTGAAGTTATCTATGTTATCGATGAGATTTATTGGGGTAACGGGTATGCATCAGAAGTCTCTGAAATGCTATTGAATTATGCATTCAACGAAAAGAAAATTAATAGTGTAGTAGCTTTAATAAAGCCTGATAATAAAATATCACAAAAAATCGCTGTTAAAGCCGGCATGAAACTGGAAGCAGAAATAGCAAGGCCGGGAAATACACAAATGTTTCTGTATAGATTGGGGAGTAAGAATAAGTAATATGCTCCTTCGCGCCAGGATTGTTAGAGTTCTACTGGAGCAGTTTTCGACTAAAAATGTATAGGGAGTTGCGCATGGTTACACTCGAACCCCTGGAGGAACGGCACAGAAAGCCGGTAATTGATATTTATAACTACTACATTCGTAATACAACCTATGCTTATCGGCCGGAGGAGGTTGACTATGATTACTTTGACAAGTTTATTGATAATGCAAGGCGGCTTTGCGGATTTGCCATTCTAAATGAGGCCAATTCTCTGATCGGATTCTGCCAGCTTAAACCCTATTCGGACAATCCGACCTTTGAGAAGACCGTAGAGTTGACATACTTCCTGGCGGAAGAATCAACAGGCCAGGGGGTTGGGGCGTTTATCCTCGAACAGCTGTTAGAAGCTGCCAGGAAAAAAGGAAAAACGCAGGTATTGGTTTCTATTTCGGGAGAGAATCTGATTAGTCAGCGGTTCCATATGAAAAACGGCTTTCGCGAATGCGGGAGATTCAGGAGAATAGGTACCAAGCTTGGAAGAGAATTTGATATTGTCTATATGCAGAAGCATCTTTAGGTTGCGATGATGTTTTTCTTCGTTCAGACGGCAGAGATCTTATGGAAGAAGTATTGGTTTTTGATAATGACATGATTCTGTTCAAAAACAATCGTGTTTATGGTGAACTGCTTCCCGCTGAGTTTAATTTAAAATTGGTTATGTTAAGTTAGAACAACCGACAACCAAGTCGCTCCGATGTTGTGACAGAAACTTCAGGGAATGAGTGATTAGATGTTTGCACGTTATTATCAGTATACTGCGTAGAATTGCTGCCGAGGTGGATGAATGGAATACAGACTGGCTGCCGGTAATGATATCCCCGGTGTTTTGTCATTACACAGAAAATACCATATCGATACGATCGCAGAATCAGATAAGGCGGATGGTTTTGTAACCACTCTTCTGAACCGGGAGTTATTGCTGGAACTCATAAAAGAGAACGGATTAGTTGTTGCTGTCGAAGACAATCTGATTATCGGTTTTGTGATGTCAGCATCCTGGGAATACTGCTCAAAATGGCCTATGTTCCAGCATATGATAAAAGATTTAGAGAGTTTACGTTATCAGGGGCACACGCTAACGGTTGAAAACTCATACCAATATGGTCCGGTATGCATAGATAAAAAATTCCGTGGCAAAGGGGTTCTTGAAGGATTGTTTGAGTTTGCCAGGCTTGTTATGGAAGAGCAGTACCCTTTTCTGGTGACATTTGTGAATGTAAAGAATCCAAGATCCGTTAAAGCCCACATTGATAAATTGAAAATGGAAAAGCTTAAAGAATTTGAGTATAACAATAAAAAATATATTGAACTGGTTTATGATACGTCCAGGCCGGTGCCTGGGAATATTATGCCGGGTGAAATATGAAACATGCGACAGGGAAAAAGATGACTGATAATGATATTCTCGGCCTTGATGAGACGTTTTCATATTCCGAGCTGAAAAAAGCCTTCCGGGAGAAATCAAAGAAGTTTCATCCTGATACCAATCAGACCACCTGTAACAGCCATCTCTCAATGATCCGTCTTAATCAGGCTTATTCGAACCTGCTTAAAAAGATTGATACGCAACAGACTGTCAGTAGCGTTCCGGAAAGAGATGATGCATATATTATATATAAAAAAGGCATTAAAATAATCCAGACAATTCATCCTTCGCAATGGAAATATTTTTCAATTGAAGGTTTATTTAATGCTGATGCCGTTAAAACAGCAGTTGATACCCCGGCAGTAATTGATTCTTTAATTAATAAAATGGCTGAAGCATACTATATGTTCTCGACTGTGATGTCAGAGCATAGGGATAGTCCCTGGACAGTTGATTCAATACAGAAAATGCGTGAGATTGAAAAATTGACAAAAATATATATAAAAATCAAAAAATCATATGAATCCGAACAGGTTGACCCCGGATGTGTACACCGGCCGAAAACGGACACCCATTCCGGAGGAAAGCGGACAGTGATTCCGGGCAAAAACGGACACCTGTTCCGGCCGAAAACGGACAGTTTTTCCGGAGCGCCGGAATTGCTTTAACCTGAAATAAGAAATCCTCGATTAACACGAGCACTCTCGTCACAATAGCAAAACTACTATTTGACGGAGTACAGAATGTCGAGAGCGAGGATTCATGTGAAACACATGCGTAAACTGCTTGCGCTCACGTACGAGAGCAAGCTGGGACTTCGGGATGTATCCCAACTGACCGGAGTATCTAAAACCACAGTCAGCGAATATCTGGTGCGATTCCGCCGCACCGGGATCAGCTATGCAGCAAGCCAAAAGCTTACCGATGAGCAGCTGCTTGGCCTGTTCGAAGAGAAAAAGCAGGAAGAAAGTGAGCAGTATACACAACTAACGACACTGTTCCCCGAGTACGCCAAACGGCTGAAACAGCGGGGGATGACGAAGCAGTTCCTATGGAAGGAATACCGTAGAAAGTATCCAAACGGATATAGATACAGTCAGTTCTGTCACCACTTTACGGTGTTTCTGGACTGCGGTGAGGTGACGATGCGTCAGCCCCACGAGCCTGGAGATATGGCATATCTCGACTATGCCGGAGAAACGTTCCCTTACTATCCTGATGGAGATGAGCAGCGGGCACAAATATTCGTTGCGGTACTCGGAGCAAGTCAGCTGGCCTATGTTGAAGCAAGTGAGAGCCAGAAACAAGAGGCCTTTGTCCGCTCCACAGAACGGGCTTTGAGGTACTTCGGCGGGGTTCCGCGAGCTCTCGTCCCGGATAACCTGAAGGCGGCCGTGCTCAGTGCGAGTAAATATGAGCCGGAGCTTAATCCGTTGTTCGATGATTTTGCCGATTACTACCGGACGACGATAATCCCCGCCAGGGCCTATAAACCGAAAGACAAATCCCTGGCGGAGAATGCCGTCAAGTTAACCTATCAGCGGATATTCGCCCCGCTGTACGGCAAGAGGTTCCATTCGTTGGCTGAGCTCAACCAGGCCATCGCAGAACTTCTTGAAGAACACAATACCCGGAAACTGACAAAGCTGCAAATCTCACGGCGTCAGTTGTTTGAAGAGATCGAACGGTCTGCGCTGAAGACGCTGCCGGGCGAACCGTATCCAATGAAATACTTCGAAACTCACAAGGTTGCACCGGACTATCACTTTATTCTGTCAAAAGATAAGCACTACTACTCTGTTCCCTGGCAGCTGAAGGGAGAACAGGTCAAAGTGATCTTTGATGAGCGAATTATAGCGGTATATCACAAGAATGTACGCGTAGCCCAGCACCGCCGGAGCAGAAAGAAAGGACAATACTCCACACAGTCCGCACACATGCCCAGGCACCATCAATTTGTTGAATCATGGTCGGCGGAGAAGTTTACCACCTGGGCTGAGTCGATTGGAGAAGAGACGTTCCTGGTGATTTCACATCTATTAAACAGCAAGCCACATGAGCAGCAGGCGTACAAATCCTGCCTTGGTGTGCTGAACCTGGCAAAGGATGCCGGATCACACCGGCTGAACTGGGCCTGCCGACGTGCGTTGAACTACTCGAGAATCAGTTATCGGGATGTTCGTGCATATCTGGATGAAATCATGCGACAAGAAAAGGATGAACAGCAGAACAAACAGGTGTTTCTCTTCGCCGATCACAAGAACCTGCGGGATTCTGCAATCTACAAATGAGGTAACCGATGAATAATAATCAGGCGACAATCAACAAGATGACCGAGATGCGTCTCCACGGAATGGTACAGGCCTTCCGTACACTGCAGGAGACCGGACGCCATATGGATCTTACAACCGATGAGGTTATCAGCTACCTTGTCGACTCAGAATGGGATGAGAAACACAATCGCCGACTGGCGCGCCTTGCCAATGCGGCCCGTTTCCGCTATAAGGCAGCGATTGAAGATATCGACTATACCTTCGACCGGAATCTGGACAAAAACCAGATCTTAAGACTTGCAGCCTGCTCCTGGATATCCCGGGGGCAGGACCTGCTCATCACGGGTCCGACCGGAGGAGGAAAAAGTTTTCTTGGATCGGCTTTCGGACATCAGGCATGTCAGTATGGGTATACCGTCGCTTACTTTTCCACAACGCGTTTATTCAATGAAATAGCGGCGGCAAGGGATGATGGAACCTACCTGAAGCACTTGTCACGCATAATGAAAAACAAGCTGGTCATTATCGATGACTTCGGTCTGGAACCGCTGGAGCATACTGCACGGATGGCATTTCTTGAAATCCTTGAAGATCGACACCGGAGAAAATCTACGATAGTGATCGCCCAACAGCCGGTAGAAAACTGGCACAGCATTATCGGTGACCCCACGATTGCCGATGCCATAATGGACCGTCTTGCCTTTCATTCTCATAGAATTGTAATAACCGGGGACTCGGTAAGGAGGAAACTCTATGCTGTAGATTGACGCAAAACGGACACCTGATCATACTGAAGACGAGGATTTACTTCCTTCAGGCAGCTGTCCGTTTTCCGCCGGAATCACTGTCCGAAATCATCGGAATACACACGGATTCTAAAATCAATCAGCAGCTGGGCTATTTCTCGGTATTATCACAGGGATAGGCGGTATCACCCCATTTAATATATGCAAATATAGTTACAGGAGTGGGTACTCTTCTTCTTGCGGTGCTTTTCCCCGTATAACAGCGAAATATTATGGGAAAAGACCGAACTAAAGACATATAAAAATCGCAAGCCATGGTCTCTATATAGTATACTTAAACTTACTACTTACTACAGTCTTTAAACACAAGGCAGGATAACCCGAATTGGACTATATCAAAGCGGCCAATGTTAATGAATTCAAGAATACCCGAATAAAAAGTGTTACCATATTGGGCAGAAAAGTCGGCATTATCAAGGGGCGGAATTCGGAATTTTATGCCATTGAAGTCGGCTGTAAGCACCAGGGGGCGGATATTACCGGAGGGCATATTTCCGGCGATGTAGCAACCTGTCCCCGTCATGGATGGAAATTTAATCTGGTAAGCGGAGAGTGTCTTAATCAGGATGCTCCCAGATTAAGAAAATATGGACTGAAAATAGAAGGTGATGTGATTTTGATCACCTCGATGCCATTAATAGAGGAAGAAGAGGATGATCCTCTGTTACATTTTTTTGACTAAACCATTTTTAATTATAGTATTTCTACTTGTTCTTTTATTCACCTGGAAGGTTATTGAGCTTGAGATTCAGCAGAGGAAATCTTTAAACGGAGAGCTTGATAGCGGAAAAAGGGAAGCTTTACTAAAGGACCGAAGCAAGTGGTTTTTAATAAGTTTTCTGGTTGGTGTATTTATTCTGCTCCCTGTTTTTATTGTTCTGTTACTTACGCTGATAAAAACTATTTCCTGATAATGAGCATACAGCGTTCCTGCATGAAATTTTCCTTTTACAGATTTCTGAAGATACAAGATTGGAGCAGCAATGAAACTGGAAGGATTTGGAATCTTTGTGAAAGATATGACTGTGATGATACGCTTTTACAGAGAGGTTCTTGGATTTAATATAAAAGAAGATGAGAATGCAACAAATGTATATCTGGAGAAAGATGGAACTTTATTCCTGCTTTATAGACGCACCGATTTTGAGAAAATGGTAAATAGAAGTTTTGAGTATGTGAAGAAATTCAATGCCCACTTTGAAATTGCCTTAGGAGTTGAGAATTATAGTGCCGTTGATAAAACATACGCTGAAGTCATTGGTAAGGGAGCAGTCTCGGTACTCGAACCTACCACTGAACCCTGGGGACAAAGAACTTGCTATGTCGCAGATCCTGAAGGAAACTTAATTGAGATAGGATCATTTAATAAGGATTAATGAGATAACGATGGCAACAACACCAGAATTTATAGAATTTGTCTACGATCAGATTGATAATCGGTGGAATAAAAGATACAGGAAAATGTTTGGGGAATATATGGTTTATGTAAACGATAAACCGATATTGCTTGTCTGTAACAATACGGTGTATGCAAAAAAGCTGGATTGTCTTAAGCCGTATCTTAAAGAAGAAACAGGATTTCCTTATGCTGGAGCAAAGGAACATTACGTAGTTGATGTTGAGGATAATGATAATTTTTTCAAAATAATAGATGAGCTTGAGAAAGTTATTAAAGTACCGGTAAAAAAGGCTAAGAAGAATAAATAGTACCCATTTTGTATTTCAAGTAATGGAGGAATGAAAGGTTCAAGAAATGGGAAAAGTAAATCCATGATAGAGGAGACGTCATGAACAATGCAGTCGTGAATTTTAAGCAGAAGTTTGAGTTATTCTCTGATCTGTGGGCTCCGAAGATTATTGCACAAATGAACGATTATCATTTTAAACTTGCCCGTGTAGAGGGGGATTTTACCTGGCATGATCATAAAGAAACTGATGAAGTATTTGTTGTCATCGAAGGGGTCTTAAGGATTGATTTTGATGAGACAGAGAAGACATTACATGCAGGAGAGATGCTGGTTATTCCAAAAGGGGTGAAGCATAAACCATATGCAGAAAAAGAATGTAAAATTCTTTTGATCGAACCTGCCGGAACACTCAATACGGGGGACGCCGGGGGAGCGCAAACTGCGCCGAATGATATTTGGATTTAGTCTGCTTTTCTTCAATGTTTTAACAAAAAGGCAAACATGAAAGCACAATTGTTTTTTGATAATGACATTACACAGTTTAGAAACAGAAAAGCTGCAGTACTGTTGATTCTCCCCTTTATTATATACGTGGTATTCTGGTTGAGACTTTTGCCGGCTTCGATCGGGTCTGTCAGTATGGTCCATATTGCGAAGTACCTTTTCTACATAATGTTTGTTTTATTCTTCTTTGTGGCTTTTGTATTACAGAAACTTATATTTAAATTGTGCGGTATTATTTTTCAATGGCTCCCTGCAGTATTGTCCACAGGAACAGGCATTGTTCTTTTGTTTCTTCAGGTAAACTTTATAAATAATAATTATATATACGCCGGTGTTTACCTTCTTTTTTGCTGTATAATAGGGTCTGATAAAAAATACCAGAATCCTTCTCTGATTGAAAATATATCAGTTTCGTTTCTACGTTTTTTTGCTTTTTGTCTGTTCTATTTCAATGCAATTTTTGCCTTGAGAGATTCTATTCTTGGGTAAGCATTTTGTGACAGCATTCTCTTTGCGGCTTATATGCTGTTATAAAAAAGGAAGGTACTTAGTGGAAAAGAAAAAAGTATTTTATCATATTTTGACTGTAGAGCAGTTTCATAATCACTATGATGATCCAGAATATGGTAAGGTTCAGCTGTTGTCGAATGATTTTCTTCATTGCTGTACGAAAACCCAGTTGAGTAATGTTCTGAAAAAGCATTATGGAGGCGAATCACAAGTCATTGCTCTGGAAATTATAGAAGAGAAGCTGAATTCCAAATGTGTATATGAGAACCTCAGTGGAGCTGAAGAGCTGTTTCCTCATATCTATGGTACTATCAACAAAGAGGCGGTTCACAACATCGTCAGGCTGAAACGGAGTTCTTCAGGGGATTTTGTGCTTTCGGAGTGATTATAGAAGATGCACATAAAAAAATACAACAATTTAATGCACCGCAAACAGGTGATTGAACTCTGGAAAACAGTGTTCGGCTATACCGATGTAAGAAACGAACCGGGGTTATCTATAGATAAAAAGCTGGAAATTGATGATCAGCTCTACATTGCCATGGATGAAACCATGGTCATCGGTACTGTAATGACCGGATATGATGGTCACAGAGGGTGGATTTACTCTCTGGCGGTATCACCGGCATATAGAAATAAAGGGATCGGATCAAAGCTCTTACAGTTTGCGGAAGACTCTCTGTCTGAAAAAGGCTGTATGAAGATAAATCTTCAGGTTGTAAGTTCAAACAGCGATGTACAGGAATTTTATAGAAAGAATGGGTACAAAGTTGAAGAACGTATCAGCATGGGGAAGCAGATAGATAAAAATGTTCCAGATTGTAAGTGAGTTGAATGTCTGGTCTTATGTCTAAGTTGAAGAAAATCATACCAAGTCCGGCGCAGGATACTATTGAATGCATTGGTTAGAAGCTGTATTACTCGGAGCTGTTTTCATTATTTATGTTATTGGCTTACTGGCTGGCTTCAGTAAATTACGAAGTATAAGAGGCTGGATTATTTTCCAGGCAGGTCTGAACCTGATTCTGGTTCTTGCAGCAAGTATAATTCTGATGGCACTTGATTCAAGCTATTATCTGTTTGATTATCTGAAAGAAAGTAAAAGTGTTTTTCTTGCCAGAGTTACAAATACTTCATTTATTTTTCTTTTCTTCCAGATTGTGTATTTTTTACCTTCAAAGTTTGATCTGAAGCCTCCCCGGAAAGAAGCAGTGATCTATGGCTTAATCAATGTGATGTTGTTGCTGGCTGTGATTGGGGTATCTTTTATCATAGAACTCATCTTCTGCAAATAATAATTGACAAACAGGTGGAATAGGATACTTTAAAAATAAAGGAGACTTTATGCACCAGTTTGTTAGTCAAAGAGAATTTCCTGTAGAACCGGAAATACTTTTCAATGCTATAGAGGATAAAGAAAAACTGGCTAAATGGTGGGGCCCCGAAGGGTTCTCGTGTAAATTCGATATTTTTGAATTCAAAGAGGATGGTCGATGGATTTTTACCATGATAGGCCCGGATGGAAAAGAATATCCGAATGAAAACAGGTTCATCTCTATAAGCAAACCTGATGAAGTTATTATCCGGCATGACGGGATGCCGTATTTTACGGTTACATTAACGATTGAGAGAACTGATACAGGTTCTATTCTAAATTTTCTACAGGTTTTTGATGATCCGGAATTGCTGGAAAAAATTCTACCTGTGATTAAACCTGCCAATGAGCAGGTATTGAATAAATTGGAAGAAATACTTCGGTAAATTCATCTCAACTTACAGCTTTCACCTGGGCTCGGGTAAAATAGCTGGAGAGTATTATGAAAAAAGTAGAACCGGAACATTCAGGGAAAAATCTCCTGAAAATCAGTTTCGAAAGGTACTAAATAAAACTGTAAAAACGGGATGTTCTGTTTTGATGGAGCTGCAGTATATAGATGGAGTAAATCAAGAAGATACTGAGACTGCATCCTGCTGAATTATCAGATTGACAGGATTGTCTGCCGTTGTTACTGTGAAAGAAATAGTTACTTACTGGAGTTTCAGGGGAAATGAGGATATAAGGCGGATTTTCACAAAAATTTTTATCTCGATTGTGAATTTCTGCACATCCGTTTCCCGGGCAAGCTTACTGAATTAAATTTCAGATTTAAATAAACAGGCCCGGTTGCTGCTTTCGGGAGGAAGCTATGACCGGTATAATTATAAATAACCTGACATTCGGATTCACATCTCCATTATTTACCAATCTTTCCTGTACATTCTCAGACGGATGGACTGCAGTAGTCGGGAAAAATGGTTGCGGCAAAACTACTCTTTTAAATTTACTTGCAGGCAATCTCAAGCCGTTGAGCGGTAGTGTGACAGTCTTGGGAACAGCTGCTTACTGCTCCCAGAATTCCATTGCTCTTCCTGCTGAAACAGAACAGTTTTTATTCGACTACTCTCATCATACCATGAGACTAAAGGGAATTCTTGGAATAGAGAATGACTGGGCTGAGAGATGGAATACTCTGAGTTTCGGTGAGCGTATCCGTTTCCAGATTGCCTGTGCTTTAAGCGGAGAACCGGACATTCTTCTGGCTGATGAGCCAACCAACCATCTGGATTTTGAAAGCAGAGAGTTGGTGTACAATTCTTTATCCCTCTTTCGTGGAACCGGGCTTCTTGTAAGTCATGATAGAATGCTTCTGAATTCACTTCCCGGGCATTGCCTTTTTCTTGATCCACCCAGGGCTGTTTTGCGACCGGGTAATTATGAATCCGGTAGAACGGAAGTGTCTCGTGAGCATGCAGAGGCAGTACACACAAGGGCACAACTGCAGAAAAAGGTAAAAAAACTGAAGATTGAGGCGACACGGAAAAAGAATCTGGCTGCAAGAGCTGATTCAGATAGATCAAAAAAGAATCTTCATCGAAAAGATCACGATGGGAGGGCAAAGCTTGATCTGGCAAAGTTGACGGGACGTGATGCAGTTCAGGGGAAGTTATTTACCAGAATACAGAACAGGATTATCACGGAAGAAGAGAAACTGGACGGGATTAATGTAAAACAGCAGCGGGACTTCAAGATTTACGCTGATTATAGTGCTTTGCGGTCAGATTTTATCTTCAGGATACCATCCGGTTCAGTTGATATAGGCGCAAAGACTCTTCATTTTCCTGACCTGGAAGTAAAGCCGGGGGATCGGATCGGGATTGTCGGACCAAACGGCTCGGGAAAATCCAGTTTAATTAAATTTATTCTTCAGTCTGTTCCAATGAAAAAATGTCTTTATATTCCACAGGAAATCCCTCCAGATGAAACTGCTTCATTTATGCAAAGAATAAGAACTCTTCCGGGGAATATTAAGGCGGATATTTATGCTTCAATGGACAGGTTGGGTTCTGATCCCGTAAGGGTGATTGAGTCCGGGATGCCGAGTCCGGGAGAGTTGCGTAAACTCATGTTGTCGGAAGGGTTTATTCAATCCCCGGCAATTCTGATTATGGACGAGCCAACGAATCATATGGATCTTGGTTCTGCAGAATGTCTTGAACAGACTCTGAAGGAATCAGAATGTGCTGTTTTGCTTGTCAGCCACGATAATTATTTTCTGAAAAGCCTGGTTGATACTACCTGGATGATAAAGGTTGAGAAATTAATAAAGGAAAATATTTTAATTGTGAAAGAGCCTTTTCGTCCGATAAATAAATGCAATAAAGAAGAGTTGTGATATGAGAAGAACAGACAAGCAGATTACTGATCCGAAGATGATACATGAGATTTTATCCACCAATACTATTTGCAGGGTAGCATTAAGCGACGGTATTTTTCCTTATGTGATTCCCATGAACTACGGGTACAAGGATAACTCTATTTTCCTGCATACCGCAGTTGAGGGCAGGAAACTGCAGATTATACGCAGTAACAATAATGTATGTGTTGAAATTTCCGATTCCATAGAGCTGGTTACTTCCGAAAATGCCTGCGGTTATGGTACTAAATTCCGTTCTGTAATTGCCACCGGAACAGTTTCTGAAGTTAAAGATCCCTCTGAAAAAATTGCCGCCCTTAACCTAATTATGGCCCAGCATACCGGTAAGGATGATTGGGATATTCCTGAGAAAGCTGTGTCAAAAGTAACCATTCTCAGGATTGATATTAAGGAAATAACAGGCAAGGCTTCCGGGCTGTAAAACAGCTCCAGCCAGATTTGATTTTGTACAACTTCCTGTGTAATTTTTATGCAGGAGTTACAAATCATTATGCAGACAATAGCAGCCCTGATTTTTGCCTTTTTCAGTGGAATTCTGGTTCTGTTTCAGGCATGCCTTGCCCTGGGACTGCCGTGGGGATCCGCATCCATGGGCGGCAGGTTTCCAGGCAAATACCCGCCGAAAATGCGACTTGCTGCACTGGTCAATATGGCGATTCTTGCGTTTATGGGTGGTATTATTCTAACCCGTGCTGAAGTTCTGCTGCCGGGTATGCTGAACTTTGCAAAAATTGCAGTCTGGTTTGTCGTTGTGTTTTACCTGTTCGGGACAGTGATGAATACCATAACACCGAGCAAAATAGAGCGGATCTGGGCGCCGGTGGCACTGATACAGTTTATTGCAGGTTTAGTCGTTGCCCTGGGCTGACCGTTGACGGGCGTGTTTTTACCCCTTGTGCTTCTTCCTGTTGACAGATTTTTCCTGATACATCTGCATGTCAACTTCTTCCAGAATTTTTTGTTGGCTGCTTTCATTATCTTTTCCGACATGAACAATTCCGAAACTCATGAAGAGGGAATACTCTTTTTCGCTGGACTTGTTGCGGATTAAGACAGAGTTTTCGATCCGTTCTTTGAGATACTGCCCGACATTGGGATTGTCGCTTTGCATGAGGATCATAAACTCATCGCCACCGTATCGGCAGAAGATATCGGTTTTTCTTTTTTCCACAGTTACCAGACTGACGAGTTCGATTAAGGCATCATCTCCTGCCTGATGGCCGTAGGTATCGTTTATTTCCTTAAACTTGTCCAGATCAAACATAATCAGGGTAAAGGGTTTTTTGGCTTTTATAAGACGAAAAACCTTCTGCTGAAACTCGCCCCGGGTATAGATACCGGTTAGAGGATCCCGCAGCATCACATCCTTTTCCAGCAGGATAAAGGCAATGAGGTTTACCAGGGTGAACATTGGCCAGATTAATGTTGCTCCATAAAAAGCTATCTGAAGAATCATAGCCAGAAGGGGAAGGGTAAAGTATGCAACCAATGAAAGAACCAGTTCGGCATTTACGTTTCTTCTGTGTCGTACTGCTATAAAGAAAGCAATAATATACTGAATATAGTAGATGCCAGAGACTGCATAGACCCCCGGACCTCTGGTATAGACATTGCCGGGCTGGAGAAAAAACAGGAATCCAGTTCTAAGTGAGAAAAGGACAATGCCGAGAATAATTACCCCTGGAAGCAGGTAAAAAGGAGCTCTCTTTTTTGCGGCTTCAAAATCATCGATGATCTTGTAATCGAAATAGAGGAGCCAGAAAAACCCCGGTATATATTCTAATGAGGTGAGCACAGAGTTGGTCAAATAGTTAAGGATACGCATGGCCGGAGAGTCATTTCCATCTACCAGCCAGGTGGAGATTTCCAGAAGCAATACACAACTGGTTGAAATGATAATTGCTGCAAACAAGCCGGTGGAGTACTCGGAGAAAGAGTAGTTTTTTGTTATGTAGATGAGCAGAAATAAAGAAATGAGAAGGGAATAAACCAGCAGGTCTAAATGTATTGCCAGAGTCATAAATACTCTCCCCGAAAATATTGATTAACCTTACTACACCTTATGAAAAATCACCATCCCATGTGATTTCGACTGGTTCATTTACACTCCAGAATGGAATTCTGCCGTTACTCATTTCTGCGGATTATTCTTGTCCTGTCTTCTTTCCTGAAGCATTTTAGATGGTAGAAGAACAGGAGAGTAATATGGCTGAACATCGAAGAAGTATTATCAAATCTGAGCTTATCCCCCTTTCCTCCGGGGCTGTATGGGATAAATGGACCACCAGTGAGGGCTTGAAGACCTTTTTCGGAGCTGATAATAAAGTTGAACTGGTGCCCGGCGGAGCCTTTGAGATCTATTTTCTTATGGATAATCCCCCGGGAGAGAGAGGTTCTGAAGGATGCAGGATTCTCTCATATCTCCCTCAGAGAATGCTCTCTTTTTCCTGGAATGCTCCTCCCCTGTTCCCGGATATCCGTGGAGGAGTAAATCCAACCTGGGTTGTCGTTCTGTTCAATACTCTGACAGACGAGTCAACCGAGGTAGAAATACATCATCTTGGATGGCCGAATGATCCCTCCTGGGATGCTGTTTTTGATTACTTTAATGCAGCATGGGAACGAGTACTTCAGAGCCTGCTGGAAAGCTGCTGATTAAAATTGTGAAGCCCGTATAACGAGCGCATCTAC
Organism: Marispirochaeta sp.; assembly: GCA_963676835.2. GTDB lineage: Bacteria > Spirochaetota > Spirochaetia > JC444 > Marispirochaetaceae > Marispirochaeta. The sequence goes on along the minus strand of CAXXFF010000002.1, from coordinate 544,258 downwards.
TGTTTGCCTGTCGCCTTAAGCATCATGTTCAGATGCTTTGCGATATCTTCCGGCCAGGCTGCTGTGATTGCATCAAGAATATGCCATTTCTGTGCGTACAACGCCCGGGATGCTTCTTCAAAATCTGACAGGTTTCCGGCCATGGTCCAGAGAAACTTGCCTGCAGCATCGATAGCCTCTCTGGTCTTTTCTTCCGGGGAGGCTTCTTTCATTGCCGCTTCAATCAGCCGCCGGATTGTTGCTGATGCACTTTGCCGCTGCCGCTGAAGCCAGTCCCAGTGTCGGGGTAGAAGTGAAATCTCACCGCAGACAACCCCCAGCCGTGGCCGTCCCGGGCCTTTTTTCGGGGTTGGAGGCAGTTCTTTGCCCAGCAGTTCTTCCAGGCTTACCCTGAAATTATAATCGATCTGCCTGCCGCTGAAATTATCGAAAATGAGAAGCCCCTCTTCTCCATGACGGGAGATATATGCATGGGTTTGGCTGAGCATACCTTTCAAGTCGCCGGTAAACAGGTGGCGGTCTCCTATAAAGGAGGAGTATCTTTCTGATTCGTTCATGGCCTAATAATACCCGGGTAAAACAAAATTATCAATAAAATATTGGTAAAAATATGTGAATCTTTCTGAAGACTAAATTCAAGATTCATGCAACTATGCCCTTATGCAAATGCCTGTTGAAGTTAATATCTTTTCTCCCAATGATGACGCTTCGGCGATTCGTGGGTTTACTGTTGTTGTTGATGTATTTCGGGCTTTTTCCGTCTCCTATTATATTCTGGCAAACAACCCGGCAAAATACATAATCTCAGAGAGTATTGAGCATTCCCAGGAGCTGAAGGCGCGCTATGAGGATGTTCTTCTCATTGGTGAACGTCAGGGTATAAAGATTGACGGTTTTGATTACGGCAACAGTCCTACAGAGATTACCGGCAGGGATTTTTCCGGAAAAACTGTCGTGCATACGACCACCGCCGGCACCAAAGGCCTGCTTCTGCAGCCGGAACAGAATGAAGTGGTTGTTGGCAGTTTTGTAAATCTTCAGGCGATAATTGATTACATTCATGCGAAGAAGATAGATAAGGTAAATATTTACGGTACCGCTCTTCCTGAACAGATGTTCGGAGAAGAGGACTATTTATATGCAGATTATCTGAAGAAAAAAATAACAGGAGAGCCCTGTGATTTTGAAGATGTTTTTATCCGCTTGAGAAAAGGCAGTGGTAAAGGTTTTAGCGAAACCGGATTTGCTCCAGCCACGGATCTTTACTATTGTCTTGATATAAGCCGGTTTGATTCAATTCTGGGACGGAAGCTGGTGGATGAAGAACATCATGGTATTGAGCTTGAAAAGATAAAAACTTGAAAAGACAGATAAAAGGTGAAACAAGAGCCGGAACTTATGTTCCGGCTGTACCGGGTTCTCAGCCGTAGTGGCAGGTGTAGCTTGATTCAACAGCGGTTGAAATAAGAATCGGGTTGCCTGTTTCAATAACGCAGGTATCTCCCTTCTTGTAGGTTCCACCGCTGATGGTAAGCTCGCCGCTGGTGATCATAAAGGTCTCTTTAGGACCGGCCTTGCCGAAATCGTATTCTCCGGGAAGGACGGTCCCGGCACTCATGCTCATTTTTCCATTATCATCGACGAAGCCAAGGCTCTGTACTGCTCCGTCAAAATAGACACTGTGTTTAATTGTCATATTGATCCTCCGTACGGCGAAATTATCAGAGAAACTGGAAAGGCTGTCAATCTGTATGGGAGGAGCCTCTTACTGTTTTTTTCAACCGGATAGATGCCTGTTTGGATAGGGAGCGGAAAAAGCCAAGTCTGGATACAGCTTTCCTCAGGTCAGTTAGTTCAGAGTTCTGAAGTGTACATCCCGCATAGACTTCGCTTTGGACGGCATTACAAATGGTTTTTACTGCAGGAGCATAGTTTCCCGACCAGAGAGAAAGACGGCTTGAGTATTCCGCAGGTGTTTCGTTTTCTTCCCTCGGCAGGCCTGCTCCGCTTCCCCAGGCACACAGTTTATGGAATGCCCTGAGCCCTTCGGGAGATTTGTTTCCCCTGGCGCTGCGCATATTATCCTTCAGTAATCCGATGTTAGACAACAAGGATTTTAGTACAGCGGTGATTGTGCGAAGAAGGAACCGGATGAATTGCCCCGGGCTTAACCCTTCATCGGATTTGCCGGGAGAAAAAAGAAATACAAGTATTCTGTATGCACTGTAAATTACGAGTATCAGTGTGATCACTGCAACAGTTCCTAACAGTCCCCATGTGAGAATCCTCTCAATCAGCATAAGCCAGGCAGGGGATTCTCCGGGCACAGCTGCAAGGGGGCCGGCAGTGTCACTTTCAACAGGTGCTGCAGCCTGACTCTGGGGGCGTCCCAGGGTGAATAGAAAACGAATAATTGCAATAAGGTATGGGACCAGCGGAGCCAGGGTCTGCGTCGTCAGGGAATAGATTCCCCGGGCGGAAGTTCCGGCCACAGGATAGAGCAGTATCATAATGGCAAGCAGTATCAGAAAAATCATGATTCCCGAAACTGCAAGGGAAAAACGCAGTTGCCCGGAGGAGCTCCGGAAAGAATCAGAATCATCCCGGGAGACCGAGGCCCCAAGGGCTATCAGGGCAAACAGAAAATAGCCGCCGGTAATATTCACTGCCTGGGAATCCGGAATACCCATTCCCATCCTGAGAAAATATATGCTGGCCATGATAACCAGGCCGCTTTCAAAGTTCATAAGGACCAGATCGTGGTTGTAAGTACGGCGGGCAAGCAGTATTCCACGCAAAGCCGTAACTGAACCGGCAATTACTACCAGAACAAAGCATAAAACAGTTTGTCCTGTGCCTATCTGCAGAAACCCGGTTCTAAACAGCTCCAGGTTCCAGGCCCCGAAAAACGGGAGATCCGGATACAAGGTAAAGCTGAACATAAGAGAAAATGAAAAAATGAGCAGATGGAGAATAATTCTGCTGATATTTCGCATGCGGATCAGTGCAGTAACTTTGACCAGAAAAAAAGGTATCAGAAACATTATTGCGAGGCTTGCCAGAGGTACCGGAGACCGTTCCGGTATCAGGAGTAACAGGGAAAATATAGTATAGAGCTTCAGTATCTCCTGTCCCGGAATTGAGAGTGCTATGGAGAGTGCAAGGAGCAGGTTCTGCCGTCCATTTTTCATTGCCTTATTATTCATCTACCAGCTCTCCGGCTTTGTAAACCTGAAATCCCAGCTTCTGCCAGGCGGCAATGCAGGAGTCCTCGCCATTTTCTGCAAAAACAGCAAGCTTCTGATTTTTGCTCTTTACGATTTCGTAGGGTACAATTTCTTCAGGATCGGTATGAGCTTTTATGGAGAGGTAAATACTACCTGTTCCATTTGTCCACCCATCGGGATGGGGAAGGGGGTGCGGTTTGCCCGGAGACGGATTTACTCTTGCCAGAAGAGTAAGCAACCGGCCCAGGTGCTCCGGTCCCCGTCCGAAGTGAAGGATATTGCCGGCTGTACTGTTTAATACGGCATTGGTTATGCATGCAAAAGTTGTATCTGTCTGCACCAGTTCGGATGCTATGGTGGCCGCAGTTGTTAGCAGATGTTCAAAATCCGGAAATCCTTCGGAATTACTGTATAAAGAGATAGTCTCCGGTGCAGATACGTCCAGAATAAACAGTACCTTTCGGTGACTTGATGGTTCGTATATGTTTTCCTGCAGCTGGTTGAATCGGGCACTGGCTTTCCAGTTTATGTGACGGGATGATCTCAGGCCCTTATACTCCCTGGTTCCTTCGTAGCGGGAAGGATCTTCTATGCAGCCCCTGGAAATATGAATACCAAAGAATTCCTGAAAGGGAATTTCCATTTTCCGGAGCGTGCCGATACGGGGATAGACTACTATTTCGCCCGGGAAGATTGAGCTTGCAGTTCTACTGTGCAGACCGAATATATCGCCGCTTTTAACCAGTGCTTTTCGCTCAGACCAAACTCCCCTGCGGCAGGAGGTAAGGCTGACTGTCTTAAACCGTTCAGAAAAAGGAGGAAGAAGGGTTTCTCCCCCTTTCGGTATTTCTGAAAAAAGGGAAGAGGTCTCCAGTTCCAGGCGGATCCAGACGGGAAGAAGTTTCCTGTTTCTGACCACCATTTCCAGATACAGCTTTTCTCCGTAAAAAAGATGTCCCGAATCGGCCCGGACAGAGATTGAAAGCTTCCTGTGTGCAAGTCTGCTCCATAAGCCGGTGCCGTGCATGAGGATCAGGACAGCTCCGCTGAGCATTGAGAGGCTCCGGTCCCGCTGTATGAGTGCAAAGATAAGCACGATCCAGGTTAATCCCAATGTCAGTCCTATGCTGAACAGTGCGATATATTCGGGCTGCACTTTTCGGGGGGCTTCCGAGACTACAGGATCAGGCATAAACCGGGACAGGGACCGAGTTGAGAATTTCATCGAGAACAGTCCGGCTGTTAACACCGCGAGCCCGTTCTTCGTTAAAAATGATAATCCGATGGGACAGCACCGGATGGGCGAGGTATTTAATATCGTCCGGGAGTACATGGTTGCGGCCTTTCAGCATGGCAAACCCCTGGGCAGCTTTCATTATACCCAGAGAACCCCTTGGACTGATACCGTAGCGGACTTTTGGATGCTCCCTGGTTGCTGCAGCAAGGGATGCAATATACTCCCGTAATGGAGGTGTCATTTTAATTGCGGACCGTTCCTTCTGCATCTTAACGATATCATCGGGAAACAGTACCGGCTTGAGTTCCTGTAAAGGATCATGCTCCTGATAGCGTTCCAGAATCTCAATCTCTTCCTCAACGCTTGGATAGCCCAGGTCTATCTTCATGAGAAACCGGTCAAGCTGGGCTTCCGGCAGAGGGAATGTTCCATCCATCTCTATGGGGTTCTGGGTGGCAATTACCAGAAACGGCCGGGGCAGATCCATGGTTTTTCCGTCGACGGTAACCTGAAACTCTCCCATGCTCTCCAGGAGGCTGGATTGGGTCCGCGGAATGGTGCGGTTTATCTCATCCGCCAGCAGTATGTTGCACATTACCGGTCCCGGGTTAAAAACAAAACTGCTGCTTTTCTGATCATATATTGAGAACCCGGTTACATCTGCCGGGAGAAGGTCCGGGGTAAACTGTATTCGGCGGAACTCTCCGTCCATACTGCGGGCGAGGGCTTTTGCCATCAGTGTTTTTCCCAGCCCGGGCACATCTTCCAGCAGAACATGCCCTTCTGCAATCATGGCGATGACAAGAAGCTCTATTGCCTTTTCTTTACCTACCACCGCCCTGGATGTATTGGCCATAAGTTCTGAATATTTGCTTTGCATGGTAAAAAACTCCTGAATAAACCAGCTGTTATTATTAAATTATTTCAAAAAAAAGACAATCGAAATAAATATTGTGTACATGAGTATTATTATCATAAAATTGTTGTGAAAAATCTTGACATGTCGATAAAATAATATCAGTATGAATTTATACTATTCTTGGAGGAGAAGAGATATGAAAAAAGCACTCATTGTTCTTCTGGTTGCAGCTGCGCTTCTCAGCAGCACAGCCTTTGCCCAGGATTTAAAAATTGATATTCAGGTGGATGTTACTGGAACTTCCAGGACTAACTACTCCACCTTTGAAGGCCCTGTTCGATACATTGCTGTGGACAAGGATCATTTTGACGGCCGTACCGGTGCGTCAGTTAAGGGATCTACCCACGTATTCCAGACCTACCGGGTAGACGTTCTTGGAAAGCAGGTAATCCCCGACAGTATCCGAAGTGCAGTCCTGTACGGTGTTGCCGGACCGGATACTCTGAAAGCTGATAACCTGACTGTGGAAAAAGCACGTTCCGGTGAAATTACCGTGCAGTTTGCCCACCGGGGAACAGCCTATCGCTTTGTTACAGACAGAAACGGAAAGCTGGATGTTGTCAACGGTACATTCCAGAAGCGTGCAATTGGTACTATTTCCGGCGGGAACCCCCAGGTTATCTCCCGGGATTTTTCCCGTAACGGTACTGCAGCCACTATTCAGTGGGATAAAGTATGGGATTCCCGTGTTTCCGGTGGTGGTGCCATTGAAGGCAGCGACAAGAAAACCGGCAATATTGTCGATGACAAAGCTGCTCGCGATTCCATGTTCTACTGGAGAGGTGCTCTGAATGTTACCTTTGAGCGGAATGTGCTGAAGATTTCCGGCGGCCTTGATGCGGTAAAACGCTGATAAGCCCGGGATCTTTTTGATTATTAAACCAGCCGTTATCCGCGGCTGGTTTTTTTTGTGCCTTTATCGACCGGAAAGTAAATTTCAGGGTATATTGATGGTCTATGGATTATCTCTTTGAAGGTGTTCGTGATTTTTCGGGGAACGATTTCCGTCACTATCAGGAACTGTTTGAAAACCTTGAAAAACGGCAGAAGCCCCACTCTCTGTTTATCTCCTGTTCAGATTCCAGAATAGTTCCCAATATGATAACAAAGTCTCTTCCGGGAGAGCTCTTTATTATCCGGAATATTGCCAACATTGTTCCTTTCTACCGGGCGTCGGAGGAGTTTCTCTCTACTACATCCGCCATTGAATATGCTGTGCAGATTTTAGAGGTGGAAAATATAATCGTCTGCGGTCACTCCAACTGCGGAGGCTGTAATGCCATGTATGCCAGCGAAAAAGAGCTTGAGACAATTCCCCATACAAAGAAGTGGCTTGAGCTTGCCCGGCCTGTACGGGAGCGGGTAGAGAAGGATCCGGAACTGATGCAGGATGTGGTGAAACGTGAATGGGTAACCGAGCAGCTTAACGTGGTTGAGCAGATGAATCATCTGCTCTCCTATCCATATATTCTTGATAAGTATGAAAAAGGTGAATTAAACCTTCTCGGCTGGTACTACATGATCGGTACCGGTGAGGTCTTCAACTATGATGACTCTGTAAAGGGATTTGTTAAGATAGATTAGGGTTACATAAAAAAAATCCCCTTGAAGCAACGCTTCAAGGGGAATAGAGATAACTCAAATCGATAACAATTACATAGCTGACAGTTCAGCTTTAATATCGTTATAGAGATTGGGTACCCAGACATCAGCAAACTGATCGGGAATATTTTTCAGGGCTTCCTGGAATGAGGCAACATTCACGTCGATAAAGGTCATGCCTTTTTCTTCGAGTTTAACCCGGTAGTCAGCTTCTCCCTTTGCCTGAAGGTTGTTATGAAAACCTGAGATATATTCACCCTCTTCATCAATAATCTGCTGCAGGTCCGCAGGCAGTTTCTGATAGAACTTGTCGCTCACAACATAGGTAAAGAAAGATCTCTGGTGTGCAGTAAGGTTTACATAGTCCTGAACCTCATCGAAATGAGGTGCATAGATATATGCAAGGGGATTTTCCTGGGCTTCTACAACGCCCTGGCGGAGTGCCATATAGAGTTCTCCGTATGCAATTGCCTGGGGTGTTGCTCCAAGGGCTTCCCAGCTGGCTACATAGATGGGCTGAAGGCCTATACGGATATTGAGACCCTTTACTTCTGATGCCTTGCGGATAGGGCGCAGGGAGGTGAGGTGACGGGGACCGCGAAGACCATAACCGATTATGCGGATTCCCTTGTTGTCCATGAATGCCTGTTTTACCCGGTCACCGATTGAGCCGTTCAGGATATACAAAAGTTCCTCACTGGTTTTGAAAATGTAGTAGGGACTCCATATGTTGTATTCCGGTGCTGTCTGCTGGTGTACGGTTGCACCCATGATAGCTCCGTCTACTGTACCCAGCTCAAGCATATTTACAATATCCACTTCCTTTCCAAGCTGTTCATCACCATAGAGGCTAACCTGAATGCGTCCGCCTGATCTTTCTTCAACTTTTCGTTTGAATTCCTTTGCTGAAAGGTCGTCTTCTCCACCGGATGCACCGGCATAGGAGATGGTCATTTTAAAGGTTTTTTCCGCGCCGCCTTCCTGAGTTCCGTTGGCAAAGACTACTGTACTTGCGAGAAACAGCAAAAGAAGCACCTGTACAAGAGTTTTGTTTTTCATTTTTCCTCAGTGTTGTTATTTTGCATGCAAAATAACAGTTAACTTTAAGCCAGCCGGTGCGTATTGTCAAGAAAATGTTTATAAAAGAAATAACCAGAAAGGAGTACGATGCTCAGAAAAAGTGAAAAAAAATGGGAATCCGTTTTACGGATTCCCACAAAAAAAGTAGAAATACTCTGCTTTTACATAATCACACTCGGCAGCCAGGTAACTGTTGCCGGGAAGAAGATCATGGTAAGTACGACCAGAAGCAGTGCAAGGAAGAACAGGCCCATGGCCTTGGTAAACTGTATAGTGGATATCCCTGTAATTTCACAGATGATAAACATACTCAAGCCCAACGGCGGCGTAACCAGGCCAACCATGAGAACCAGGGTTGCCAGAACACCGAAGTGAATCAAATCAATACCCACAGAGTTAACCAGGGGCATCAACATTGGAATAAAGATGATGATATTTGCTGAAGGATTGAGGATACAGCCCATTCCAAGAAATCCGATGAGGATAAGAATGAGAATAACTGTCGGGTTGGATGAAATGGCGGTAAAACCGGCGGTCAGCAGCAGTCCGACCTGTTCCCGGGAGAAAACCCAGGCCAGGGAGTAGGCTGCACCAACGATTATCATTATGTTGGCTGTGCCTTTCGCGGTATCAATTACCATCTCAAACATATGTTTCCAGTCCCTCTGCCGGTAAACAAAAATACCAATCAGCAGAGAGTATACTACCGCAACAACACCAGCTTCCGTAGGAGTAAAGAATCCGCCCAGGATTCCTCCAAGAATAACAACAGGTGTTGAAAGGGCAGGAAGCGCTCCGATGAACTCTTTTCCAAGCACGGCCATACTGGCTTTTTCAGACTTGGGGTATTTCCGTTTCTTGGAAATAAAGTAAACCGTCACCATCATGTAAACGGCAAGCAGAATTCCCGGAATAATACCGCCCACAAATAGTTTTCCGATTGAAATACCTGCAACACCACCAATCAGTACCATGGGGATACTGGGGGGGAATACGGGACCGATGGTAGCGGATGCACCGGTTACCGCAGCGGCAAACTCAGTGTCGTAGCCTTCATCTTCCATTGCCTTGATAAGGATTTTTCCCAGTCCGCTGGCATCAGCAAGGGCTGAACCGGACATACCGGAAAAAATGAAACTTGCCAGGATATTCACATGGGCGGTACCACCGGTATAGTGTCCAACCAGTGCCCGGGTAAAGCGGAAAATCCGGTCGGTAACTCCGGTGGAGTTCATGATATTTCCGGCAAGCATGTACAGGGGAATCGCCATATGGCTGAAAGATTCAGTACCGGTAACAAAGCGCTGCGGGATGAGCAGCATGGGCAGTCCGGGGTTCATGAAGAAGTAGGACAGAGCGGCTATACCCAGGGTAAAAGCTACAGGAATACCGATTGCAAACCCTGTCAGCATGACTATAAGTACAACTAACAACATTTCAGCGCCTCCTCATTGCGTTGATAAAGCGGAAAATTGCAGCAAAGATCATCAGAAATGTTGCGACAGAAAGTGAAGAAAAAAGGTACTTTTTCGAAACTTCAATTGCAGTTGCTGTCTGTTTTGAGTAGGAAATTACAATCGGAATTGATTCCTTGAACAGGATGAGCATGAAGATAAAAATGATGATGGAAGAGATCATTTCCAGAATAGCGTTAACCCTGGCAGGGAGAAAATAGCTGACAATGTCTACTACAACATGCTTCTTCTTCATATACAGTACAACGGAACCAATGTAGACCATCCAGACAAAAAGCCAGGTGGCCATTTCGCTTGCCCACAGAAGAGAACCCTGGAGTACATAGCGGGTAAGCACCTGTGCAAAAAGCAGGACTACCATGCCTATCAGCAGCGCGCCGATAAAGTACTCGAGAATACGGACAATTTTATTTTCCATAAATGCCTCTGAATCCTTTCAGTTAAAAATGCTAAGGGCCGGTCAAACGGATTTCCGGGCACCTTGTTGAGACAACGAAAGCTGCCGTCGGAAGACGGCAGCTCCATTTTGAATACCCTTGGGGATATTCAGTAATTACATTCCGAGTTCAGCCTGAATATCGGCAAACAGGTTGGGAACCCATTTGTCAGCAAACTGATCGGGGATGCTCTTGAGAACTTTCTGGAAGGAAGGAACATCTACGTCGATGAACTCCATACCTTTCTCTTCAAGTTTGGTGCGGTAGTCGGCTTCGCCGCCTGCCTGAAGATTATTGTGGTATTTAGTTGCATACACACCTGCATCGTCGATTACTGCCTGAAGATCAGCAGGAAGTTTCTGATAGAACTTGTCGCTGATTACATAGGTGAAGAAAGACCGCTGGTGACCGGTAAGGTTAACGTAGTCCTGAACCTCATCAAAGTGAGGGGCATAGATGTATGCAAGGGGGTTTTCCTGTGCTTCAACAACGCCCTGACGAAGTGCCATGTAGAGCTCACCGTAAGCGATGGACTGAGGCTGTGCGCCCAGAGCTTCCCAGCTTGCTACGTAGATGGGCTGCAGGGGAACACGTATTTTAAGTCCGGCTACATCTGATGCACTGCGGATAGGTCGCAGTGATGTGAGGTAACGGGGACCGCGGAGACCGTAACCGATGATGCGGATTCCTTTGTTATCCATGAAGGCCTTCTTTACGCGGTCTCCGATTTTACCATTAAGAACGGACATAACTTCGTCGCCGCTCTTGAAGATATAGTATGCACTCCAGATGTTATATTCAGGTGCTGCCTGCTGGTGAACGGTGGTACCCATAACGGAACCGTCAACAGTACCAAGCTCAAGCATGTTAACAACATCAACTTCTTTTCCAAGCTGCTCGTCACCGTACAGTTTTACAGTGATACGACCGTTGGATTTCTCTTCGATGTAGTTTTTGAGTTCCTTGGCGGTAAGATCGTCTTCACCACCATTTGCTCCTGCATAGGCAAAGGTCATTTCAAAAGACTTTTCTGCAGCGGCGGCACCGTCCTGCTGTCCGTTTGCAAATACCAGTGCGCTTCCGATGAGTAGAAGCAGCAGTACCTGTAAGAGAGTTTTTGCTTTCATCATTCACACTCCTTTGATAGGAATAATTATTTTAAAGCCCAACGGGCTCTAATTACATCTAAACCTGACTCGCAGCCAGACCGCTGTAGCTTGGATATAGGGAATGGAGAAGGTGCTGGCAGGTCATAACAATATGCTCGCGCATATAATTCTCGCTGTTCTTTTCATCCCCCGCAAGGATCGCATCAATAATTTTCATGTGATGAACCCGGGAATCCATTTCTATGGTAGAAATCTTTCTGGTCATGTTGGCGGTGAGTATGACCATGTTGTTCAGCTTTTCGTAGAATTCGGACAACAGGGTGTTTCCGGCAATTTGGATGATCATCTGGTGCATATTCCGACCATAGCTGATACTTTGCTCGGCGTTTTCCCGGGGATTTGCCGTTTCGAGTTCTTCCCTGAGCCTCTGAAATTCGGTGTGTTCCGTATTGGTAATCTTCTGACAACAGAGACGTGCTGCCATGGCTTCCACGCTCTCCCGGGCTTCGAAGATTTCAAACAGCTGTTTGATATCAAGTTTTCTTACAGAAAAACCTTTACCCCGCTGCTGAATGATCAGTCCTGAGTTAACCAGGCTGAAGAGAATTTCCCGCATGGGAGTACGGCTGATACCGTAAAATTCACAAAGATCCCGTTCTATCAGATAATCTCCGGGAGCATAGGTTTCATTGTGAATTTTGTTCTTGATGTCATCGATGATTTCACTCTTATTCACGTATCAAGTCCTTAAAAATGTGATTGCTGATGAAAGCAATCAATTGTACTCCCGAAAAGAAAACAACACCATCCGCTACGATCAATACGTTTTGTGTACATCGTGCAGGACACAAAGGCGCAACAATATATACACTTGGTATACCATCGAAGGGGTAAATACCATGCTAAGGCACTATATTCGGGTTGTCAAGGAAAAGTTCTATCTGTACAGGATTTATGCAGCAATAAAGAGCTACCTGCTTCAGTATTCCAGGTTAAGGGATTTCATTTTTCGCCACAGTGTTGCCCGACTGATACCCAGTATGCTGGCAGCTTCTCCCTTGTTGAAATTCGCCTCTTTCAGTGCTTTTACTATTCTGGTGCGTTCATGTTCAATCTGCTGCTGCCTCAAAAAATTATCAGAAAACAGTTCGTCGTCGCAGGAAGGTGAAAGGGTTTTTGGGGATGGAAGGATTTTGCGTATATCCTCAATATCTATCTGCTTTGTCTTGTATAAGACAGACAATCTCTCGCAGATATTTCTGAGCTGCCGAATATTCCCGGGCCAGCTTAAGTCGGTTAAATACTCCAGGGCGTCTGCACTTAGTGAAATATTCCTGGTTCGGGATTTTCCTAGGTTCTCCATAATCGATGTAACAAGAATGGGGATATCTTCCCGCCGTTCCTTTAAATCAGGCAATGTCAGCTCAAGAATATTTATCCGGTATAATAAATCCTCCCGAAACAGGCCTTTTTCCACCTGGTCGTAAAGGTTTATATTTGCAGCTGATATAATACGTACGTCCAGGGGTATAACCTTGTCATCTCCCATACGGCGTACCTCTTTTTCCTGTAATACCCGCAGTAGTTTGGCCTGCAGATTCAGCGGTATTTCAGATATCTCATCGAGAAAAATTGTCCCCAGATGAGCGAGTTCAAAAAGACCGGGCTTGCCCCCTTTCATGCCGCCTGTAAAGGTTCCTTCAGAATACCCGAAGAGTTCGCTCTCCAGCAGATGTTCACTGAGGGCAGCACAGTTGAGGGCTATAAAAGGTCTGTTTCGCCGTCTGCTTTCGTTGTGAATACTCTGGGCAAAGAGCTCTTTTCCAGTACCGGTTTTTCCTATAATGAGGATTGTCGATTCTGCTGTACTGTATTCTTTGGCGATTCGGAGGCTTTCCCTGATTGCACTGCTGGTCCCTTTTATATCATCGAAGCTGTGCCGGGTTACATGCCCTTTTTCATACAGCTTCTCCCTGATTTTTCTTTCCAGTTCCTGAATTTTAGAAATGTCCTGTATGGTCAACAGTTTTCCTATAACCTCATTGTGTACTGTCAGGGATGATACGCTGATATTCAGTGTCAGGCCATTATGCTCAACTACGACTGCTTCCTGAGGCACAGCGTTAGAGAGATAATCAAGGTCAGGGCAGGAGGGGAAAATTTTTTCAACCGGCTTGTTCCTGTAGTCTTGTGAACTTGAATGGAATATCCTTTCTGCAGATTTATTTAAAAGGGTAACTGTGTTGTTTCGGTCCAGAACAATAATTGCATCTTCCGAGTGATTCAATACGGTATTCAGCCGGGCGGTTTTTTCTTCTTCCCGGCGCATGAGGTAAGCCAGCCGTTTTGCTTCGGTAATACTGTGCCATATTGATTCTCTACCAGATTCAAGTAGAACGCTTTTTAAACCCATGGAGCGTGCCAGGGCAGTGGTACTGATGCCTCCGACCAATGTTGCTGCACCATCGGCACAGGCCTGATTCACAACCAGAGGGATATCTTCATCAGTTGGAATCAGGTAGGTTTTGATTTCTATACCGAGGATGTCGGCAATATCTTCCGCCCCCATGATCATGTTAGGTGAGCCTGTAACTGCCACAGGTCCGATATTGTTATTGATTTTGCCAGCCTTGCTTAATGCCCTGACAATGTCGTTGGCTGCGACGGGAATTTCCACCACAGGGATGTATTCATTCAGTCTGCGCAGTCCGGAGGATACCAGTCCGCGGGAAATAACAACTTCAACATTGAAGTTGAAATCCGGCAGGTCTTCAGGAACCCGTGCAACAACTGTTTCCAGTGAATACTGCTCTACTTCGTACTCAGCCTTATGGCTGGTTTGATTGTGCTGGTTGAATACTCGTGAAAAATCTTCCACCATTTTTTCATAAGGTGCGATGAGAAGCATTTTGATCATGCCATATGTTACTCTTGTGTTGCAGAATTGTCAAAAAACATTTCATTCGATGAAACGTAACTGCAAAATATTATAAATAAACTCATATACAGATAGATGTGTGTGTAGTAGATATCTGCGTATTTTTATACGTATCCGGGATATGTAGCGATATTCGTCGTAAAAGATGCACATTTTTTGGGGAAAATACAAAATATCAAAAGAATTTGGCATCCTGTTTGCACTATCAGACTCATCAATCTTTTCTAAAAGGAGTAGGAATAGTGAAAAAAAGATTATGTCTGATTCTACTGGCATCTCTTGTTGTGTCAGCAGTTTTTGCCGAAGGCGGCAAGGAGAAGGGTGCATCCGGGGCGGCGGCATCGTACCCGGAGAAAAATGTTCAGTTTATTGTTCCGGCGAATGCCGGGGGTGGAACTGACGTAAGCTGCAGGCTTATTGCCAAATACCTGGAAGCGGATCTTGGACAGCCGATGGTTGTTGTGAACATGGCCGGTGCAGGTGGAAGTCTTGCTGCACGTAAAGTTATGGACTCGAAAGCCGACGGATATACTGCCTTGTATTTTCATAACAGTATGCTTATCAGTAATCTGATGGGGATCACTGATTTCTCCTACGATGCCTTCAAGGTTGCGGGCATTGTTTCTCACATGAATACATCCAGCTTTTATGTAAATTCCAAGTCTGATATTAAAGATCTGCCTGATCTTATTGCAAAGGCAAAAGCTGCTCCCGGCACTATTACCTATGCGACTGAAACCGGGGCTTACACACATCTTATGGCTCTGGCATTCCAGCAGGCTGCGGGTATTGAATTTAACATTGTAGACGTAGGAACCAATTCTCAGAAAATTGCCGCTCTCAAGGGAAACAAAATCGATGTTATGCCTGGACTGTGGGGCAGTGCGGAACAGTATGTACAGAGCGGAGATTTTCGTTGTCTGAGTATGTTCGGTGATGAAAGAAATCCCCTGGCTCCGGATGTTCCTACAGCCAGGGAACAGGGAGTTGATTTTACCCATGACGGATACTATTTTGCAATTTTCTTTCCGAAAGAAACTCCTGACGAAGTGGTCGATACCATGAGTGCAGCCCTGGACAGGGTGGCACATAATCCTTCATTTCTGGACGAGGCTCTTAAGGCCAAGATGGAAATCCAATTCATGAACCGGGAGGAATCCCTGGCTCACATCAAGAAAGTCGCGGGCATTTATGACGGTTTCAAGGATGTTGTAAACCAGTAGTAGAATTTCAATTTCAACGTACATTATCAGGTTAACACAGTGAGCCTCTTCTCTATGCAGAGGGGAGGCTCACTCTGTCTCCTGTCTGGAATAAGGACATAGAAATGGACATGTTCAACAAAGCTTTAAAGCTGAAGATCCCTTCAATATCGGATGAGGTCCGTGACATCGTTGCCGGTTCGGTATTGATTGTGTTCTCATTATTTACTTTTATCTCTTCCTTTCCCATCAGGAAGACTGTTGTCTCCAAAATTGGATCGGATTTTTTCCCGAAACTGATAAGTCTGCTTCTTATTGGTATTGGTATCTTTCTGCTTCTCAGGGCATTGATAAGACATTGGGAATGCAGGAAGGGTGTTTCCTCCCGATCAGGGAGTGCGGGGGCATGCGGGGAAACTGAATATGACAATTCGATTATATTAACCCCCCTGCTTATTCTTATCTATTTTGCGGTAACGGAGTATTTCGGATTTATTCTGTCAACTATTTTCTATCTTAATTTTCAGATACGGGTTATGCAGCATGGCGGTATAAACCGGGGCTTTGTATTGTTGCTGTCAGTCGTATTTTCTCTGGTGGTCTACTTCGGATTTATTTACGGGTTCAGATTGTATCTTCCCTTCGGGATAATACCTGGTTTGATCTGGTAGGAGTTTCGTATGCTTGAATACTTTTTGTTCGGATTTAAAACACTTTTAACACTCAGCAACCTCGGAATTATTCTTTTTGGTACCACATTGGGGATTATCTTCGGATCTATACCCGGTCTTACTGCATCCATGGCGGTGGCGTTATGTCTGCCTATCAGCTTTGGTATGGATCCCATGTCGGGATTCGCACTTCTTGTTTCGTTGTATATCGGCGGGGTTTCCGGTGGTCTTATTGCTGCGGTTATGCTGAATATTCCCGGTACCCCTTCTTCCATCGCCACTACCTTTGACGGGTATCCGCTGGCGATGAAGGGGCAGGCAGGAAAGGCCCTGGGAGTGGGAATCTTTTTCTCTTTTATCGGGACACTCTTCGGAGTGGCGGTTCTGGTTTTTGTTGCTCCTCCCCTGGCGGATGTTGCGGTGCAGTTTGGCTCGTATGAGTATTTTGCCCTTGCAATACTGACTCTGACCCTTATTTCCGGTTTGTCCGGAAAAAGTCTTGCAAAGGGAATTGCTGCCGGAGGTTACGGTATGCTGCTCGCAATGGTGGGGCTGGCCCCCATTGACGGTGTTCCCCGGTTTACGTATGGAGTCTATAATCTTGATGCCGGATTTGCCCTGCTTCCGGCACTGGTCGGGTTGTACGCAATATCGGAAATTATGAAATCTTCTGAAAGCCGCAGCATTACCGCCAGGGCGCAGACAAAAAGTGCGGCTATTCGCGGATTCGGGTTTTCCCTAACGGAAGCAAAATCTCAGATTTTTAATGCCCTGCGGTCTGCTGTTATCGGCACCGGTGTGGGAATCCTTCCGGGAATCGGCGGAGGTACTGCCAACATCATTGCCTATACTGCAGCCAAGAAAGGATCAAAGTATCCGGAAAAGTTCGGTACGGGAATTATTGATGGTATTGTCGCGTCAGAAACCAGCAACAACGGATCAATCGGCGGTGCACTGGTTATTCTCCTGACACTTGGCATACCGGGAGACGGCGTAACTGCAATGCTTCTCGGCGGGTTTACGATTCATGGAATGGCCCCCGGTCCGTTGCTCTTTACCAATAACCCCGAGTTTGTTTATACGATTTTTGCGGCTCTTATACTTTCAAGTATTGCGATGCTGCTTCTTGAGTATTTCGGGATACGCATTTTTGTGCGGCTGCTTGCCATTCCGAAGTATTACATCCTGCCCCTGGTGCTTGTTCTCTGTCTGGTCGGGTCATACACAATAAACAGCCGTATGTTTGATGTCTGGACCTTGCTGCTTTTTGGATTCTCGGGATATTTCCTTGAAAAATTAGGTTTTCCTCTTCCTCCGATTATCCTCGGTTTTATTCTCGGCCCGATGGCGGAAACCAATCTTCGCAGAGGTCTCCAGATGAGCAAGGGGGATTATCTGCCGTTTTTGACAAGTCCCATCTCTGGCGTTCTCCTTGGAATAGCCTTTCTGTTTGTAATTTTCACCGCTGTTAATGAGTTAAGGAAGAAAAGGATGGAAGCCGCATGAATTACAGGGAACGTATTTATGCCGGGCTGACCGGTGGAGCTTCGGACGAACTGCCGATATGTCCGCGGCTGGACCTCTGGTACAATGCAAACAAACGGAATGGAACCCTTCCCCGGGAATACCGGAGCGCCACACTGTTTCAGATAATTGAGAGTCTCGATATTGGCTACAATACAACAATACCGGATTTCAGGGCGCTTGAACGTCCTGAGGAGGAAGCATTTCGGGCACTAGGACTGTTTCAGTGTGCAGATATTTTCTACACCCTGGACTTTGACATGGATGTCCGCATTTTTTCGGACGGGGATGAGCTGGTTACCGAGTACCATACCCCTTATGGAATTATTACCACCAGGAGCCTCTATTCTGAAAAAATGGCGCAGGATGGTGTTACTGTAAGCCACATTTCCGAAAAGGCGTTTAAATCTGCGGCAGATTACCGGTCTCTCTGTTATATCTTTGAGTCTGCAGTTGTCAAACCCCGGTATGACAGAATTGCCCGAATGGAGGGCATGGCCGGTAACCGGGGCCTGCCAATCGGCTGGATTACCTCAACTGCGTCTCCAATGCACTATATTCAGAAACAGCTTATGGGGTTCGAACAGTTTTTCTTTGAAATGTTTGACCATGCAGAAGAGCTTGAGAATCTTACCTGGGCCATCGGCTGTATGGAGGATAAGATTTTTGACATTATGCTTGAAGCTCCCGTTGATGTGTACCGGATGGGGGGAAACTATGATTCGATGATGCAGAATCCCCCCTTTTTCAAAGAACATATTACCCCGCATCTTCGTGAGCGGTCGCGGAAGCTGCATGAGAAGGGCAAAATACTTACCACACACACCGATGGTGAAAATGGCGGGCTTCTGGAAGAGTATCTCGCCTGTGAGGTGGATATGGCCGAGTCCTTATGTCCTGCGCCGATGACGACTCTCTCCGTACGAGAGACACGGGAAACCTTTGATGGCAGGGTTGGTATCTGGGGTGGTATTCCCTCCCTTATGATGCTGCCGGGATCTTATTCAGAGAAAGAGTATGATGCATATCTTGACGATTTCTTCGATGCCGTCGGTGATGGTAATAGATTTATTATTTCAATTGCAGACACAGTTCCTCCGGATGCTGATTTTAACCGCATCAGGAAACTGATCCAGCGGGCAAAAGCCTTCGGGCCTGTTCCGGGTAGAAATTAGCATAAAAACCGTCTGAAAAAAACCGGCAGCGGTGCTGCCGGTGTACATGCGTTAACCCAGGTGAGAGCTATTTCACCAGGGTCCAGGCGCGGTTGAGAACCCGCTTGGATCCTGCGATAACTACCTCGGGATCTTCGCCCGGAGTGGGTTTAACCTCAAAGCTGAGAATCGGCGGTTTTTCCGTATTCAGAAATCCCATATCCTTCAGAACCTGCAGAAATTCTGCCACTTCGGGAATGTCGTTTTCGCTGTTGGGGTAGCGGAAACGGGGATGCTGGTCGCCGTACTGATCCATTGAAGGATCCTGTACAACGCAGTTTCCGATATGGGCATGTACCAGATAGTCTTTTACCGGAAGCAGGGCCTCCTTTGCGGATTCTCTGGTGAGAGGAATGTGACTGAGGTCGACCATAAGGCCGAAATTGTCATATTCCTTGCGTACCTCTTCGGCATAGCGGGCAGCCAGGGCTGCAGGACCGATAAGGCTGGATTTGTCCACATCGTAATCGAAGACTTCCAGTACAACCCTCAGGTCTCCCTTGGATTTCGCGTAGGCACAGATTTCTTTGGTAGCGTCCACCAGAACCTTGAAAGCCTCTTCTTTAGTGGCCTCTTCCCATTTTCCGCTGAGAAATGCCATACCCTGGGCTCCCATTTCATAGGCTTCATCTACAGCAGCCTTGAGGGTATCAATGGCTTTCTGACGTTCTCCGGCATCAAGGCTGTTGATATTCTGTTTCTGGGAGAGCAGCATGGGCTGAGCGCCGAAGGCTACGGACATCAGCGAGGAGTCCAGCAGGGCTTTAGCCCGTTTACGTACCTCTGCATCCTTGATCCAGGTAATCTCTATTGCGTCGAAGTAGTCATCGGCGGCAATCTTCTTAATTGTTTCGTCTATGGCCCCCTGGCCGCTGCCGGCTTCGGGGAATGCCATAAAGTGTATAAGGCCTACGCGCATATAGGCGTGAAGTGATTCAGTCATTAAATACCTCCAGTAGAATTATCAGGCTTTATTTTACCTGTTCCAGTTCTTTTTGCAATCGACCGAGACGTGCATCCCTGTCTGCTGCAAATTTTTCGATACCCTTGAAAATCCACTCCGGGGATAGGCGGGATTCATCAAGGACTTCCTCAAGATTACCGCCGGTTCGCCAGTTGTTGTCCCAGTCGGGAGAAAGGGTGTATTCCTCGGCAATACGGTTAAAAAGCCAGCTGTGCATGGTTATACGCCCTGCGGTGGTTACCACCATGGAGTTTACCCGGTCCCCGGCAGAAAGAATCTCGTTTTTGTAACTGTCCGGCTGCTTTGCGAAGAGCTCTGCACTTGCGGCACATACAATCTTTACGTTCAGGTCTGCTTTGTCCAGTTCGGGAAGCACCTTGATTATTCCTTCCATGGCACTGGTTCCCTGAACTATGACGGTACCCATTTTGGGTTTGCCTTCTTTGTAGTTTCGTACTATATATGCACCCCTTGCGGCGTCGAAGTGGGATGCCATTCCCAGGGCGGCCCGGTCGGGTATTTCCACCGGCGGGCGGGTAAGGTGCAGGGCGATAATTGGTTCATCCAGCTGCAGAGCTGCTGCCAGCATAACCGGGACTTCATTGTACTCCCATGGATGCAGATTTATTGCATGCCCTTCGGGGAAGAGCTGGGTTACTGCAGGAGAGAAAATTCCGAAGTGGGTACGGGAGTCGTCCGCTGTTTCCGGTCCGGAATGTCCGGCGATCCAGATGATTTTTCCGGTCTTAAACTCTGAATCCTGAGCCAGCTGGCTGAAGAGGCGCATGGGGCCGTATTTCAGGTATGAGAAGGAACCATAAGTAGAGGTTGCTCCCCAGAAGCCGTCGAATCCGGTTTCCTGATTGTCGGCGAAGTTAACCGCTGCCATTCCGGTAAGAATACCCATGTTGGTAAACTCGGTTATTTCCTGGGGCAGAAGAACACCGTCTTTATCCCCGACCCTTTCGTACCAGCCGTATCCCTTGAAATCGCCGTAGCCCTGGGCAAAACCGTTCAGGTTGGTAGAGCCAGAAAGGTCTGCGGAGGCAGCGAGGAAGAGGGGCCGGTTGTATTCTTTGGCTCCGAAGCTGTTAACCCAGGCTCCCCATTTTGCCAGGGCGGCCCGGTTGGGGGCTTTCTGGCCGGGTTTTACCCACATATCCTCGGGGTAATTTTTGTAGTCGTAGAGGCGTTTGTCTTCGAAGGGGTTTCCCTTTGAGCCGAGCTGGAAGCCTGCGATGGACGCGGGAACACTGTCTCCGATCTCGACCAGGGTATCCGCGAGATAATCAATCAGCGCCTGGTCCTGTTTGAGAACATCTGCAACAGCCTTAAGGTTTGCTTCAAATTCCTTTTTCAGGGCATCGCCTGCAGGTGCCGGGCCGTCAACATTTACGAAAGAGGCATTGTACTTCTCTGCAAAGCTCTTTTTAGTCTGCCAGTACAGATCGCTGTTCATTGCATGGGGTGCACCATGGGAGTCATTGTCGTATTTGAGATACTCCCGGCCCTTACGGGTTTTTACCCAAACGGCACTGGGAACCCTGTTGGGGTTGTCTACCAGGAGCATGCTCCAGAACGCCCGGGTTACTCCCTCCCATTCGCTGCCGTTTTCAGTGCCGAAAACCTGCCAGCCGTGGGGAGCAAACCAGTCTTCCGGGGTACCGTAGACTACATCGCTTGCTTTGTGTCCGTCGATTCCGTAATCGTTCCAGTCAACCACAAAGTGAAGGTTGTCCAGAGCCAGACCGTAGGCGGAGTTGGCTGTTTCGTGGGTAGCTCCCGGGGTGAGTCCGCCTTCTCCTTCAAAGAGGAATACCTTAACCTGGCCGGCGCCGGCCCGTTTCAGTGCCAGGGCTTCGCCGGCTGCCGCGGGGCTTCCGTGGCCGGAAGGTCCGGTGTTGAACTTAAGAAAAAGAGTCTTTCCCGAGCTTTCCGCATGTCCGGACAGGCCGCCCTGATTACGGAATCCAAGCAGATCCTCCCAGTAGAGGACCCGTTCTACGGGTTGCGCACTCTTATACCGGGCATCGCCGGTTTGCTCATATTTCAGCCTCATGGCTTCGTTTAACACTGCCAGGGTTGCATACACCATGGGGATGGTATGCCCTGCACCGAGGACAAAGCGGTCGCTGAATTTCTTGCCGGGATCACGAATGTCCCACTTCATTACACCGCCGAGGAGAGTAACCAGAAAAGCGTGGACCTTTGACCGGGAACCACCCGGATGCCCGCTTTGTCTGTAATTAAGAATGATGTCGATATACTGATCGATCAGATCCTTGGTTTTTTCCCAGTGGGCAAAATTTTTCTTTAATAGATCAATTTTGTTTTCTACACCGGATACGGGGTTTTGTTTCATTGTATACATCTCCATTTCCTGAATTAGTGGGCAAAATATACGGAAAGTGCTATAGCAGGTCAATATTGAAACGGAATAAAGTATTTCTGTATCGATATTTACGTGGAATTCTTTAATTAAAATATTGGCTTGTTAAGTACGCTGAAGCATTTTTAAGTGCTATATTTTCGGCTCTTGAGTTGATAATAAAGTACAACAAAAATAATCTAAACGCTTACATTTTGTATTGTTGTGATAGTTTGTTAATTTATGTGAAATCAGTAGTATAAAAATAATTGTTTAACAAAAGAAGATTTTTTTATATCTGGGGTGTTTGTTGTATATCCTTCCTTATAGGAATCCTCATTGACAGAGCAAGATTCTCTCAATAAAGATTAAGCAGTATGAAGTTTTTTCAGAGGGTGATATTTCGAATCAGACAGCAGGTGCGGGTGCTCTATTTTGCCCATAAAAATCCGAAGCTTCCTCTTTTTGCCTGGATTAAGCTGGTGCTAACTTTAGGATATGCATTGAGTCCAATTGATTTAATTCCCGATTTTATACCACTTCTTGGATATCTTGATGATCTGATTATATTACCTGTGCTTATATGGATAAGTTTTAAGCTAATCCCAGTTGAAATTCTCTCAAGGGCGAAGGATGAAGCAACACTGGCGCCTTCCGGTAATCTGCCGAAAAATAAAAAGGGAGCGATTATTATTGTAACTATCTGGCTGTCTGCTGTGGTGTTAACAATGGCGGCGATCTGGAGCCACTATGGCTGAAACTAATTTTACAAACCCCTATGGAACAGTAATTTTGGGGCTTCACAGCGAAGATGTTTCAGGGGCTCTTCGGGCCTGGGATTCTGCCGATGAGTATATTCTGGCTTATCTCCATGAAAACAGCGGGCCGAATATTGACGGGCTGGCTGTATTCAATGATAAACGGGGAGGGCTGGCTGTGCCGCTCTTTGCCTCTCCTGTGACCGTGTATACAGATTCCTTTACCTCCCGGCAGGGAATTCTCAAAAATCTGGAATTGAATGGATTTCAGGCAGACGGATCAATATTTGCGGATAACAGCGCACCGGTTCATCCGGTATCGCAGGTGCTTATAAAAATTCCGGACAGCCTTGATCTGCTGGAACATCAGCTGCGTCTGGTACGCCGCTTTGCAGACAGTTCGGCAATTGTCATCGGTGCCGGCATGACCCGTCATATCCATACCTCAACCATCGCCTGTTTCGAGAAGATTCTGGGAACGACCACAAGCAGTCTGGCACGAAAGAAGGCACGGCTTATTTTCTGTACCCCCGACCATGATAAAACAGATCTTCCGAACGAAAAGGAAGCTGCCTATCTTGTGGATGGGATTCCTGAGCCGCTGATCAATCTTCCCGGTGTATTTTCCCGGCACCGTCAGGATCCGGGGACCCGGTTTTTTCTTGACCACCTTAAGCTTGATGAATCGTGGAGGCAGATTGCGGATTTCGGCTGCGGTAATGGAATCCTCGGCATTCGTGCGGCTCTCCATTTGAGCGATTCCCGGGTAACCATGATTGATGATTCAGCCGCGGCGGTGGCATCTGCCGAAGAGAATATCCGCCGTAATGGTCTGGAATGCCGGGTAAGCGCTGTCCATGGAATGTCTCTGAATATAATTGAACCGGCTTCCCTGGATCTTGTCTTGTCCAATCCTCCCTTTCATCAGGGACGGGCAACCAGTCTTGATACTGCCTTCTCTCTTATAGATGATTCCCATGAGAAGCTGAAACCCGGCGGGGAGCTGCAGATTGTGGCCAACACGCACCTGGGCTATCACCGGCGTATTCAAAGAATTTTCGGCAATATTGAAATCATCGCGGATAACGGACGGTATGTAATATTAAGGGGTAAAAAATAACCCGGCCCGGGAAGGTTTCCGCTTTTGTTGATTTCACGTGATTTTGTCGCCACCCGGACCTTTCGAAAAGACGGAATATTCCGAATTTAAGAAGACCTTGCGGAGGCAGATTCTGACCCTCTATCGAAACAAATACCGTATTGAATCCTCGCGATTGCCGGGATGGGATTATTCTTCGAACGGGGGATATTATATTACGATTTGTGTGCATGACCGAAAATGGGTTTTCGGGAATGTAATAAACAAAAAAATGGTTTTATCAAACCTCGGAATTATTGCGCAAAATTGTTGGCGTGAAATTCCCCGCCATTTTCCATTTGTAAAATTGGATGAATTTGTAATCATGCCGGATCATGTGCACGGCATTATTGTAATTGATAAACCGGTGGGGATGGAACGTGGGGAACGTGGAGAGACGCAAGATCTTGCGTCTCTCCATCCGGACCACCGTGACCATCCGGACCACCGTGACCATCCGGACCACCGTGACCACCCGGACCACCGTGACCACCCGGACCACCGTGACCACCCGGACCACCGTGACCACCCGGACCACCGTGACCACCCGGACCACCGTGACCACCCGGACCACCGTGACCATCCGGACCACCGTGATCACCCGGACCACCGTGACCACCCGGACCACCGTGACCATCCGGACCACCGTGACCACCCGGACCACCGTGACCACCCGGACCACCGTGACCACCCGGACCACCGTGACCATCCGGACCACCGTGACCATCCGGACCACCGTGACCATCCGGACCACCGTGACCATCCGGACCACCGTGACCATCCGGACCACCCGGACCATCCGGACCACCCGAATACGGCAACCGGCGATCCGGATTTCCCAATTCCATGCGGTACATGCGGGGAACATTTGAATGTACCACATGGGGCAACATCACCGCCGGAAACCGGGCGATCCCAATTCGGGCCCCAATCAAGAAATATTGCATCAATCATCCGGGGGTTTAAAATCGGTGTTACAAAATATGCGAGGAAAAACAACATTCCCTTTAAATGGCAACCGCGGTTTTATGATCATATTGTTCGTAATGAAAATGATTTAAACCGTATCCGGAAATATATCGTGAATAATCCATCAAATTGGGAAAAACGACGTAAATCCCGTTAAGGCGAAATACAACCGGCCTCCCCGGAAAATCGGCGTTATGTGGGATTGAAGAGCCGGATATAAAAAGCCCCGCCGGGGAAAATCCTCAGGCGGGGTTAGAATCGGTAAAAGAAAGAATCAGGTTTTCAGCAGGCTGTCCAGGTTTTTCAGGACGCTCTCCATATCTGAGAGGTCCGCTCCAAGTACAAGCTGCGTTCCGGGTTTGCCCAACTTGCTGAGCTCGTTGATATACTGCTCTTTAATCTGCAATGTCATGGCCTCTTCGCCTCCGGGAGTTTCCAGGGATTTGGCGACAGCCTTGATACTGGTGGCAGTTGCCCTGGCTACGGCAAGAATTTCCGCGGCTTTTCCTTCCGCCTCATTAATACGCCGCTCTTTTTCTCCCTGACTCTTGTTGATAGCCTCTTCCATGGCCGCGGTGGAGACATTTATCTGGGATTCCATCTCTCCCAGGCTGCGTGCAATGGCCGCCCGTTTTTCCCGCTCCGCCTTCATCTGAATTTCCATGGACTGCAGAATCGGTTTGGGTACGCTGATATTCTGAATCTCATAGCGGGAAACCTTAACTCCCCAGGGGTCGGAGGCCTCGTCAACGGCCTTAACTACCTGGGCATTAATCTGGTCCCGTTCCTCGAAGGTTTTATCCAGCTCCAGGCGGCCGATCACAGAACGCATGGTTGTCTGGGCAAGCTGAATGGTGGCATAACGGTAATTATCGATTCCGTAGCTTGCCAGCCGGGGATCAACCACCTGCAGATAGAGAACGCCGTCCACCTGGATTTTCACATTGTCCTGGGTGAAGCACTCCTGGGCTGGTACGTCGACGGCAATTTCCTTGAGGTTGTGTTTGTACCGGACCTTGTCAATGAAGGGGATCATTACATGAAATCCCGCTTCCAGAGTTTTGGCATATTTTCCCAGCCTTTCCACCACCAGGGCAGAGCGGGAAGGTACGATTCGAATGCTGCGCAGCAGGTTTACCACGATGACCAGAACAAAAATTATAAAAATTATGAGTAAGGGCAGAAAGGGATTCATGATTTACCTCCCACAGGGAGCATGGCCTGGAGGACCGACTTTACCTGTGCCAGGTCGTAGGGCAGGATGGAGACATCGGCGGAACTGAAGATCTCCGACATCTGTTCGATATACTGCTGGGTCAGTCGCAGGGTCATGGCACTGCGGCCCTTTGCGGAAGCCAGGGCATCGGCAACTTCGGAAATTCCCGAAGCGGTAGCCGCAGCTACAACTTCCATGGCCTGAGCCTTTCCTTCAGCCTCATTTATTCTCCGCTGCCTGTCTCCCTTACTCAGGTTGATGGCGCTTTCCCTCTCTCCCTTGGAAATATTGATCCGGGATTCCCGGTCTCCTTCGGAGTTGAGAATCTCCGCCCGTTTTTCCCGTTCCGCCCGCATCTGGGCTTCCATTGCCTGTTCAATGGTTTCCGTGGGGGAGATATCCTTTATCTCGTAACGGGTAACCTTTATTCCCCAGGGGTCCGATGCGGAATCCACCGCCTTAACAATGGCATCATTAAGATCGTCCCGTTCGGAGAATGACCGGTCCAGTTCCAGCTTACCGATTTCCGAACGCATGGTTGTCTTGGCCAGCTGGGCGGTGGCATAGCGGTAGTCCTCGATTCCGTAACTCGCCTTTTCGGCATCGATAATCTTCAGATAGAGAAGACCGTCCACCGTAACCTGTACGTTGTCATTGGTAATACAGATCTGGGGGGCAACATCAATTACCTGCTCCTTTAAGAGCTGTTTGTATGCCACCCTCTGCACAAAGGGTATGACCAGATGCAGTCCGGCCCCCAGGGTTCTCTGATATTTACCGAACTGTTCGATAATGTAGGCTTCCTGTTCCGGTACAATCCGGACAAGCTTGAAAAAGACTACAATTACCACAACCAACAGCGGGTAGAGTAAATATACATTCACAGCATTTCCTCCTTGATTAGTCCTCTATTTTATACTGTTTATCAATATCTGCTTCGTCGATTACGCTGGTAACGATAAACTGCATACCTTCCTGCTTCAAAATAAGTACGGTGTCGCCTTTGTTGAAGGTTTCGTCATAACAGGCAGCCTCCCAGCTTGTTCCGTTTACCCGGATTCTTCCCGGCTCATCGGGGCTGATTGTCTCCAGAACCGCAGCTTCACGGCCGGTGAAATTTTCAGCCCCGTCATCCCGGTAGATAATGGTTCCCCGCAGCACGGAGCTGAAGCGCTTGCGCAGAAATATAAACCCCCCGATGGAAAGTCCCAGCCATATAACTGCCTGGAGATGTACCGGCAGAAAGGGAAAAACAAGGCTGGCCAGGGACGTTCCCAGGGCGCCGAGGCCGAAAAAGAAGATGGTAAAGCCGGGAATGAGCATCTCGGAGCCGATGAGAAGCAGGCCGCTGATCGCCCAGAAAATGGATGAGGAGAACACTTTTTACCTCCGGAAAGAGCTGTGCTAAAAGCTTAGCCCCTGGCTTATGTGCCGTCAATAAGGAGTTTGCCCCCTGCTGGTAAAATCCTGTTAATTTTGTCATACTTGACCGGAATGAACCGCTTTTTGCCATGTACTGCAGACGAACTGTCCTCCCTGGGCTGGGATCGCTGCGATTTTATTCTTGTATCCGGGGATGCCTATGTGGATCATCCCTCCTTCGGCACAGCCATTATCGGACGTATTCTGGAAGCGGAAGGCTTCCGGGTTGGAATTATTGCTCAGCCCGACTGGAAGAGCGAAGAGAGTCTGAAGATCTTCGGCCGACCCCGGCTGGGCTTTCTGGTTACCGCCGGCAACCTCGATTCCATGGTGGCCAACTATACAGCAGCCAAAAAGCCCCGCCGTCAGGATTCCTATTCTCCTGGCGGAGAAGGCGGGCGGCGTCCAGACCGGGCGGCAATCGTGTACGCCAATCTCGTCCGGCGGGCCTATAAAAAAGTTCCCGTAATTCTCGGCGGAATAGAAGCCTCATTAAGACGGCTGGCTCATTATGACTACTGGTCAGATAGCCTGCGCCGTTCCATTCTGCTGGATGCCAAGGCGGATCTCCTGGTATTTGGTATGGCAGAACAGAGTATTGTGGAGATCGCCCGCCGTATGGACCGTGGCATCCCGGCTCGGGAAATTCTTGATGTTCCCGGAACAGTGGTAAAAATGCAGCCTGAGGATCTTCCTGAAGGTACGGTGCTGCTTCCCTCTCATGATGATCTTAAAGCGGACCGCAGAGCCTATGCGGAAAGTTTTCGTCTGCAGATTCAGAATGCCGACGCGGTCAGCGGTAAACCCCTTTTTGAAGCCTACGGGGCCAGCGGGGTTCTTCAGCTTCCTCCATCACCGCCGCTTTCCCGGGAGGATCTCGACCGGGTCTATGCCCTTCCTTTTTTGCGGCAGCAGCACCCGTCGTACACGGATAAGGTGCCATCCCTCGAAGAGGTTCGCTTCAGTCTTGTATCCAGCCGCGGCTGTTTTGGGTCCTGCAGTTTCTGTGCTCTTACCTTTCACCAGGGGAGGGTTATCCAGTCCCGAAGCCATGTCTCTCTGATTAAAGAGGCGGAGCAGGTAAAGGCAATGCCCGATTTCAAGGGCTATATCCACGATGTGGGCGGCCCTACGGCGAACTTCAGGCATCCTGCCTGCAAGAAACAGGCATCCGCCGGGGCCTGTCCACAGCGGATGTGTCTTTTTCCGAAACCCTGTCCTCACCTGGATACCGATCATGGTGATTATATTTCTCTATTAAAAAAACTGCGCAAACTGCCGGGGATTAAAAAGGTCTTTATCCGCTCGGGAATACGCTTCGATTATCTTCTTGAGGCAGGGAATGAAGATTTCCTGCGGGAACTCTGCGCCCACCATGTGAGCGGTCAGCTGAAGGTCGCGCCTGAACATGTTTCGGGCCGGGTGCTTGCGGCTATGGGAAAACCTCCTCATGGCGTTTTTCTTGAGTTCCGGGAGAAATATGAAAAGATGAATACCTCTCTCGGGAAGAAGCAGTTTATGGTTCCCTATTTTATCTCCTCTCATCCGGGATCCACCCTTGAGGATGCAATTGAGCTTGCCCTGTTTTTCCGGCAGCAGCGGTTTATCCCCGAACAGGTACAGGATTTCTATCCAACCCCGGGAACCGTCTCAAGCTGCATGTACTATACCGGGCTTGATCCCCGGAATATGAAACAGATTTATGTACCCCGCAGTTATGAGGAAAAACAGATGCAGCGGGCGCTGCTGCAGTTCAACAGACCGGAAAATGCCTCTCTGGTGAGGAAAGCTCTGGTAAAAGCGGGGCGGACGGACCTTATCGGCTTCGGCAGGAATGCTCTGGTTGCTCCGGGGAAAAGAGATTCTTCCAGAAGAGGCAGGCGATAGCCTCAATCTTATGCAGCTCCATGCCGTTAATCGAAGTATACAGGTGTGCATACGGTGAATGTTGACTCGAAGAATCCTGATGGATTTTATAAAACAGTAATAGAAAACTCACGAACGGCTATTCTGGTTTTTGATCAGTGGCTTAACCTCAAATATGTTAACGGCGCAGTCAGCGAGATTACCGGATATTCCCGGGAGGATCTGCTTTCCGGCGGAGTACACTGGGACTCACTGGTGCGGGACGATGATCTTCAGAAAGTGCGGTATTTTCACAACCGCCGGCAGGACGGGGATCCCGACATTCCATTGCAGTATGAATGTTCCATAATAGACCGCAATGGCGTTCACCGGGGGCTGCTGGTTCAGGTGGGCCCTGTGCCGGAAGAGAATCTTTCGGTGGTAAATATTTTTGATGTTACCCACTGGAAGCGCTACGAAGAACGACTCCTGGGCAATGAAGAAAAGCTGAATGCCATGGTTGAGCTGAGCCAGGAGATAAGTCTGGTCGTGGGCGACGGCATGCAGATTGAGTATGCCACCGGAGCGGTACTCAGCCTGCTGGGCTACGGCCCCCATGATCTTATCGGCCGCTGTCTCAGGGATCTGATTCATGATGAAGACAAGGATCAGGTAAACGCCCTCTATGTGAGCGGTATAACAGATCTTAAGAATTTTGACATTCTCGATTTCCGCCTCCGGGTTTTTTCCGGTGAGTATGTCCGCGTCGAGGCAAACTGCAATAATCAGCTGGATAATTTCCGTATCGGCGGGGTTATTCTTACTATTCGGGACATTTCGGCACGGAAAAAAGCCGAAGAAAAAGCCCGCTTTTTTCAGCACTACGACTATCTTACCAGGCTTCCCAACCGGCGCATGTTTTTTGAGCGCATAGGCCTTGAGCTCAGACATATTAAACGGCGGGCTGCAACCTTTGCGGTTCTCTGTATCGGACTGGACCGCTTCAAGGAGATTAATGACCTCTACGGACCGAAGATGGGAGACCGGATTCTCATAGAGATCGGTGAGGATCTTAATTCCATCTACCGTAAAGAAGACTCCGTTGCCCGCCTTGAAGGGGACAAGTTTGCTGTTCTTCTTACAGATATCAAGCGCACCGAGCATGTTGTGCCCATTGTACAGAAAACCCTGGACCGCTTCTCCCATACCCTGGCGATCAACGGCGAGCAGATTCGGGTTGCCGCCAGTATCGGTGTTGCAGTCTACCCTGATGATGGCCAAAATGAGGAACAGCTAATCCGAAACTGTGAAACCGCCATGTTTATGGCAAAAGAGAAGGGGCGCTCGGCATATCAGTTTTACAACCGCCGTCAGCACACCTCTCTGCAGGCCCGCCGCAGTATGCAGCGGAAACTGGAACGGGCCGTTGGCAATGATGAGTTCTTTCTGCAGTACCAGCCGAAGGTGGGGAGGTCCGGGCAGATCCTCGGTGCTGAAGCCCTGGCCCGCTGGAAATCTCCCGACCTGGGGATTGTTCCCCCCGATACTTTTATTCCCGTGGTGGAGCAGTCGGGCCTGATTGTTGAATTCGGCAGGGAGATTCTGCGCAATGCCTGCAGCAGCTGGCTGAAGATGACCGCAGGGGAACAGATAGTCCCTCAGCTTGCGGTTAACCTTTCGCCCTTTCAGTTCTGCCAGCCCGATCTGGTAAAGGGCATTCTGGATATTCTCGAAGAGACCGGCTTTGATCCTGCCTTCCTGGAGCTTGAAATCACCGAAACGGGAATTATGCAGGATCAGGATGATGCGGTGGGTAAACTCAAGGAGTTGACCGCCAGAGGAATAAAGATCGCCATTGACGATTTCGGCACCGGCTATTCTTCCCTTAAGCAGCTGAAGGATTTTCCGGTGGATACTATCAAAATAGATAAATCATTTCTGGAGAATCTTAACTACAGCCAGAAATCGTCCACGATTATCAATGCCATCATCGGCCTGAGCCACGATCTCGGATTTTCTGTTGTTGCCGAGGGTGTGGAGCACCGGGAGCAGCTGGATTTTCTGCAGCAGGCCGGCTGTGATATCTATCAGGGATATCTCTTTGGAAAGCCCATGAGCGGTCAGGATTTTACCGCCCTCCGGGGTGCTCCCGACACGGCAGTTCATTTCCGATCTTCAACTTAATCACCTAATCTACCTGAACCTTTTTCCAGCGGCCGGAAATAAACCCGGCGGCAAGAATCAGGGCATGGAAAACCTGATACAGCCCGAATGAGAGCCAGGCGGCAAAAATCCCGAAATGAAAAACAAGGGTTAACAGGGCGGTCATTCCCAGGATAAACAGCAGGTTGGTGGTAAACTCGGAAAACAGAACATACCTTCCCCAACCGTTACTGGAAAAAATAATTTCAAAGGAATATCCCATAATCTCAATAAAATAGAAGGGAGCAAAAAAGCGCAGAGCCTTGATACCGAGGGCGATAGTAGATGCATCTGTTGAGAAGAGCGATACTATTGCTCCGGGAAACAGCATTACCGTAAGCAGCAGCACAACACCGATTAATGCAGCAAGAAACTCACATCCCATTATTACCTGCCGGGCTCTTTCCGGATCTTCTCCGCCAAGTTCGTTGCCCACAAGAATTGCAGACCCTCTGGCGAATCCTCCGACTATGGTTTTATTAATGCGGAACATGGCAAAGGCTATATGGGTAACCGCCAGGTAGACAGTTCCCTGAATATTTACAAGGGACTGGTAACTTAAGAAGACTGCGAGGGCAATAATGTTCTGTATCATGGGAGGGAGAAAGGCTTTGGTAATAAAACCCATCAGGGGCAGATGAATAACTTTTTCCCCTATGATTTTTCCACGGCTGACCATTTTTTTTCGATAGAGTACCAGCAGCAGATAGAGAACCAGGACTACTTCGGTAATTACAGTTCCCAGAGCTGCGCCGCGGATACCCATTTCGGGGAATCCGAACTTTCCGAAAATAAGCAGATAGTTAAGCAGGATATTCAGAAGGTTTCCAAACAGGGTCGCCTTCATAATAGCTCCGGTCTGTTTTATCCCGCTTAAGAAACCGGTTATGGCCATCTGCAGGGCAAGAAAAAGTACGCTGTAGCGGACGGTATTTATATAAAGCATGGCATTTGAGAAAAGGTCATCACTGCCGATCAAAAGGGGCAGAATAAACGGGGCGGTGAGGAAGAAGAGCGAGGAGGCAAGAGCGGTGAGAATTGCCACGGTCAGGCCGTTGGCGAGAACCGCTGCTGTGGCCTCCGGTGATCCGCTGCCGGCAAGTTCCCGTCCGTAGCGGCGGGAGGTAAGGGCCTGAACTCCGGTGGTTACCGGCCAGAGGAAGGTGAATCCTATGCCGCTGAAAAGAGTGGCAATGCCCATGGCTCCCAGTTCTGCTGTTCCCAGGCGGCCGACCATGGCTGAATCGGTTACATGATGGAGGTAGTGGCTCAGGTTTCCAGCCAAAAGGGGTGTTCCGATGCGGACTATATCCTTCACCGGATGTGGTTTTTTTATCATGGTAAGCGAAACGCTACCCCGAAGAGGGTTCGGCGGTCAAGATTGAAAATCTGAGCAGGGACGATTGCAGGTGTTACCCGGAATTGCTATGTTGTCTTGATGAAAAGTAAAATTTCCGTACTCTTCCTGCTTACAGTTCTATCTACAAATCTCTTTTCAAATGAAGATAAGCCTGTTATGGAAATGACTATGGATTTAGGCTGTGGGTTCTATGTCGGGTCATTTTATAATCACCTTAAAGACGATGGAGCATATACTGTAACCCCTACCCTGGATCTTTATTTTTCTTCGTATATCAGCTCATGGCTTGGAATCCAGTTTCAAATCGGGAACGGTTCGGTAATTCATCCCTCCTCTGAACCGATAGAGGGTGTAATAAATTACATGGGTATTGGTCCCTTCTTTAAGCGGGATATGGGGGAATTCTATCTTAAAGGCTGGGTAGATGCTGGATTTCAACAGCCAACCATGAGCCTGGAGTGGTATGGTTCGGGCTTTATTGAAGCCGGTGCAAATATCGGATTTGATCTGAGCGCTGCAAACAGTATTTCAATAGGCCTGAAATATAGAACCCAATTTCTTCAGTCTATTATTATTTACAGCAAATATGATTCAATTGATAAAAATGATAATCTTTCCAGCATAACGCCTTCTGTTGGCTGGGTTGTACGCTGGTAAACATAAAAGCCCTTTTCTGATTCAGCTTGCCCAAAAGCCTCTTATTGCCGTACTATTATATAGAGACACTAATAATACAGAGGTGTCCGTGTAATTAATATTTAACAGGAGTCTGTATGTCAAACCGGGGACGTTCTCTGGACGGTATCTTTTTTCTTCAACTTGCGGTTGCCCTTTTTCTTATTGTGTCCGGCCTGCTTGGACTTATGGACTACACCTCCAAGCTGCAGCAGCTTTCCCGGGACTTCTTCCGTTTCTTCGGGTTCCGCAGTGATGTGACGGCGGTTATTATTTCCGTTGCAGAGCTTGTTTCGGGAACCATACTTTTTGTGGGTCTTTTTCTGCTTGTGCAGAACCGGACATTATTTTTTGCAACGCTGATTGTATTTGCCCTCTGGACTCTTCGGGTTGTGTTCTACTATTTCCTGAATGGTTTTCTCAAACCCGACCTTCTTGAATGGCTTTTTAATCTTTCTCCCGATCTTATTATACTCTCTTCTTTGTGGGTAATTTTCCGCCGCTACTCCTGAGTGCGGACTCCCTTGTTCTTGCTCCCCTTGAAGGTATAACCACAGCTGCCTACCGGAGGGTTTTTTTCCGGCGCACAGCTGCGGTTGAGGGGGGAGTTGCTCCCTTTATCGGAACAATCCGCGGACTCAGGCGCTACGATTATCATCTTCGGGACATTCTTCCCGAAGCAAACAACTATAATAAACCCCTTATTCCTCAGATCCTCGGCCGGGACCCGGAGGGGGTGGAATTTGTTTCCCGGGCCTGTGCGGGTCTGGGCTATACCCAGGTAAACTGGAATATCGGCTGCCCTGTTCCCAATGTGGTACGGAAAAAACGCGGATCGGGAATTCTTCCCCATCCGGAACTTGTGGAAGAGGTTCTTGCACGGGCCTGCCGTCCGGAGCTGCCGGCATTGTCGGTGAAGATGCGCATAGGCCTGGAAAGCCGGGATGAATGGCGGAAGCTGCTTCCGGTGCTGAACCGGCATAATCTGGATTTTATTGTGCTCCACCCCCGCACCGGCAGGCAGATGTACCGGGGCGTTCCCGACCTCGATGCCTACGGGGATTTCCTGGGCCAGTCAACTCACCCGGTCTGCTACAGCGGCGACATCCGCTCATTCGGGGATTACCTGCGGCTTAAAGAGGAATTTCCTCAAACCCGGGGCTGGATGCTGGGAAGGGGAATTCTCAGCCGCCCCGTTCTTGGAGAGGAAATTTGTCAAAGCCGCAGGCTTTCATGGAACAGCAGTAATGCCCTGGGTTTCTTAAAGGAGCTGCGGGATGAATTCCTGACCGATGGTCATGACAGGAAATGGATTCTGGGAAAAATGAAGCTCCATTTTTCCTATCTGAAGCAGGGCTGCGATGATGCAGACCGTGCTCAGCAGTTGTGGGAGAAGTTGCGCATTCTCCGCAGCTGGGAAGAGCTTTCTTCCCTCATGCAGCTTTAAGCAGCTTAAAATCGGCTGTCAGGGAAGAAACAACGCCCTGGTTGATTTACATTTCAAACAGCTTTATGCCTTCCTGGGTAAAGAACTTTTTCAGTTCTGTTACCACACTGCGGATGGTTGCAGCCTCCTCTTCGTCGCAATAGACTACCAGGCTGAAGTTCTCCTCCGGCCAGATATGATCCCCCATCCGGGGGCCGGAGTTTCCGACCCCGTAGATAAGCGGGAATTTGGTATACTGCTCCGCAACGCCAGCTTTTCTCAACGCCTCGTGGAGGTCGGTTTCTACCGATTTATTGGCAATTATTTCTATACGTTTCATCAAACACCTCCTTCCAGCTCTTTACGTTTGGCGATTCTCTCTTCTCTCTTTGCCTGCTTTTTCTGTTTGCGCTTTTCTCCGCGGATGTTGAAGCTTGCATAGAGGGTCGGGACCAGAAACAGCGTCAGGAGGGTAGCCGCGGAAAGACCGCCGACAACGGTTTTCCCGATGGGCTGTACCAGGTCGGCCCCTTCTCCGGGGAAGAATGCCATGGGAATCAGTGCCAGTACCGTTGTAAGAGTCGTCATGAGAATGGGACGCAGACGGTTTCCTCCTGCCTCAATACAGGCATCAATTACCGGAAGCCCCCGTTTGCGCAGAAGGTTGGTATAGTCCACCAGTACAATACCGTTGTTCACCACAATACCGACCAGCATAACCAGACCGACGGCGGTAAAGATACTGAAGCTCTGGCCCGTAACAATATAGATGATGATAACTCCTGTAAGGACCAGCGGGATAGTGAAGAAGATAATGAAGGGATCCAGAAAGGATTCAAACTGACTGGCCATTACTCCGAAAACCAGCAGGATACTGATTATAAGAATAATTACAAACTTGACCCCGTATTCCATCAGGTCCGCGTAATCTCCGGAGAACTCTATAACCACATTTTCATTAACCGGGATTTTCTCTGCAATGGCCTTGCGCAGCTGGAGTTCAACTTTCTGAAGCTGGGCCTTGGGGGCAAGACCTCCCTGTACATGAATTGTTCTGGTCTGGTTCTCCCGGTTGATGCTCACAGGACCGGTGGTCTTGCGGGTGTCGGCAAAACTCGAAAGCGGTATTCGCTGACCCAGGGAACTGACGACAAAGATTTTGTTCAGGTCGGGAATCTCATCCCGGTCCTGCTCGTCGAGGATTACCAGAATATCATACTCATTGCCCTGATCGTTGTACTGCGAGGCGGTTGCTCCGTTGATATTGGCCCGGATTTCCGCACCGACAGAAGCCATGGTAAGGCCGAGGTTGTAGGCCCGCTCCCGGTCCACCACGATATCGAGCTGGGGAAGTCCCTCCTGGAGGGATACCACCGGTTCGGTTATTTCCGGGATCTCGTCCTGAATTAGCTGGCGGATACGGTGGGCGGTCTCCTTGCCCAGATCCATATCATCGGTTTTGATCAGGATATCAATGGGGGAACCGCTGCCGCCGCCCATGCCGCCGGACTCAAATTCAAATACCACCGAGGGGAACTCGTTGAAGTGAGAACGGAGAACCTCTTTGACTTCTGTTGAGGTCATTATCCGTTCTTCGTACGGCGGCAGGGAAATAGTCAGTGAACCTTTGTGGGTCTGAATTCCGCCCAGAAATCCGAAGAAGCTTCTTTCTCCCGAGGAGACTATCAGGCTTGAGTATCCCTGAATCTCCTCTTCCGCAACGGATTCAAGCTGGCGCATTACTGACTTGGTCACATCAAGGTCGGTACCTAGGGGCAGTTCGACACTGAGGCTGATCATGTCTTCGTCCATGGAGGGCATGAACTCAAAGGAGCCGAAGGCCAGCAGTCCGAGACTTCCCAGAAAGATTACCAGCACCACCGCTATGGTTGTTTTACGGCGGCGCAGAACCCGCCTCAGTCCGTTTTTGTACATGTTGTCCAGGCCGTTGAAAAAGCCTGCCATGACACTGTCCAGGGATTTACTGAATCCCCTCCTGGGCCGCTGCCGGTTGGAGCGGATGGGAAGATACTTGCTTGAGAGCACCGGCACCAGAAACATGGCGACAAATAATGAGCTGATAAGCGAGATTACAACCGTAAAGGAGAGCCCCGCAAAGAGCTCTCCGATCATCTTCAGCTGGGATTTGAAAATGGCCAGGGGTGCGAAGACGCAGATGGTGGTAAGGGTGGAGGCGACAA
The DNA here is from genome assembly GCA_963676835.2 of Marispirochaeta sp. Lineage (GTDB taxonomy): Bacteria > Spirochaetota > Spirochaetia > JC444 > Marispirochaetaceae > Marispirochaeta. The sequence continues at coordinate 507,079 of CAXXFF010000002.1, read as the reverse complement.
TTGCGTTGATCATCTCCCGGGTTCCGATGATTGCCGAGGTTGAAAGTTTTGCCCCCTTTTCCCGGTAGCGGTAGATGTTTTCCAGAATAACAATGGAGTTATCCACAAGCATTCCGATTCCCAGGGCAAGGCCTGAGAGAGTCATAATATTGAGGGTGAGCCCGGCAAAATACATCAGCATAAGAGTAATGATGAAGGAGATGGGAATGGTAAGTCCGATTATCAGGGTTGTTTTAAAACTGCGCAGAAAGAGCAGCAGAATGAGGATTGCCAGAAGACCGCCGACAATGGCGGAGCTGGAGACCTGCTTCAGGGAGGCCCGGATAATCTTGGTTGTATCGTAGAGAACGGTAATCTGTACACCTGAAGGCAGTTCCGAATTGATCTGCTCAATCCTCTCGTGGACGTTGTCAGAGGTCTGTACCGAGTTGGTCCCGCTCTGCTTCTGTACCGTCAGGTAAACGCCGGATTGTCCGTTAATAAAGATGGCGTTGGTTTCGTCCTCATAGCCGTCGTATACCCTGGCAATGTCTCCCAGCCGGACGGTACGGGTGGGATTCCCCGTAGCAGTTGTGGGAATGGAGGATCCGCTTTTATAGGCAATTACGGTGTTCTTTATTTCGTCGATGGAGGTGTACTCTCCGGCGGTGCTGATAAGGTAATTGATGTTGCCCTCGCCGATGGAGCCCCCTGACAGGGATACATTCTGGCCCATGATCATGGACTGAATCTGGGTCAGTGTCAGATTATAGGCTTCCAGCCGGTTCTGGGGTATCTCCACCCTGATTTTCCGTTCCCGTCCGCCGGAGATGCTCACAAGGGCCACGCCTTCAACCTGCTCAAGCCGGGGCTGAATAATCTTCTCTGCAATTTCCCGCAGGTCCTCCGGGGTCCGGTTGCCGGAAACATTCAGATAGAGGATCGGAATCATGGAGGGATCAAACTTGAATATCTGCGGTGCTGAAGCTTCATCGGGCAGATAGCTTTTTACCATCTCCAGCTTGTCCCTCACATCGTTGGCGGCCTCGGCCATATCGGTTCCCCAGGTAAACTCTATCTGGATCATGCTGTTGCCTTCGGCAGAGGTGGAGGTAATATTCTCGATGTTGCCTACATTGCTCAGTCCCCCTTCCAGGGGACGGGTAACGCTCTTTTCAACCTCTTCGGGACCTGCCCCGGAGTAATCGGTAAAGAGGAGCAGTACCGGCGGTTCAATTTCGGGATACAGATCGATTGCCAGGTCGGTTACGGCATAAAAACCCAGGGCTATAAGAAGCACAAAGATAATTGCTACCGTGGTGGGGCGGTTTACTACTGATTTTGTAACACTCATGGTAAAACCGCCCTAACGGATGGTGTCGGTATCTGGAAGGGGTTCTATGGTATCGATCACCCGTATCTTTGCCCCGTCTTCCAGCAGTGTCTGACCCCGGATAACCACCGTTTCTCCCGGGCTGATTCCATCGAGAACTTCAAGTTTATTATCTATCTGAATACCGGGGGTTATGGGCCGGGCTATAACCTGATCATTTTCACCAACCACAAAAACAACCGGAGCATCTTCTCTGGTAACCATACACTCCTGAGGGATTTTGACCGTCTCTGTTTTCTCCTGGACGATTATTTTTACCTTGGCGAACATGCCCGCCTTTATGCGGCTGTCCTGTTTATTGAATGCGAGGGTTACTGCCATGGTCCGGGTAAGGGGATCAACCACGGGGCTGACTTCGCTGACATAGGCGGTAAAGCGGATATCCGGGTATGCCTCGAGCTCCACCAGGGCCTGCTGACCTGTCTGTATGCGGGAAATGTAGCGTTCAGCGATACCGGTGGAAATTTCCAGGCTGTCAACCTTGCTGACCGTGGCCACCGGAACTGCCGTGGAAATTACCGCGCCGATGTCCCCGGGAATGCTGGTGATTGTTCCCGCAATGGGGGTTTTTACCGGGCTGGCAGCAAAGGTCTGCCCCGGGCGGGAAGGGTCAACTTCTGCAATAACCTGGTTCTTAGAGACGTAGTCTCCTACCTTTACATTGAGCCGGGAGAGCTTGCCGGTGGTATCCGCATAGACATCAACACTGGACTGGGCAACAATATCGCCGTTTATCTCAAGATAGTCAAAGAGCTGCCCCTTTACTGCGGTGGTGGTGTTGACCGCAAATACCGTATCTTCTTCATCTCCCCCACCGGGCTTCTGTCCGGGTCGTTGACAGCCCGAGATCAGAATAAGCAGGGCTGCTGCTGTCAGGATTGGTATCAGAGTTCTTTTTTTCATGGTAATCCTTCCTTATTCCACATCGTCCACGGAGCGGTTTATTGCTGACTCAAGGTCAACAATACCGCTGATATAATTTACCTTCTCGCTGAGGAGATCGAAGCGGGCTTCCTGGAGCTTGTCCTCCGCATCTTCCACATCCAGGAGGGACATGCCGCCGGCATTATAGGATTCCTCCGCTAACTGGTAGGCCCGCTGGGCAAGTTCAACATTCAGTTCCTTGGCCTTGATAACCTGAACCGACTTATTAACTGTCTGAACCGCGGTCAGTATCTCAAGTTCCGCCCCCTGAAGGGCCTGGGCAAGGGTTGCCCTGAGGGCTTCCCGGGAATCATCAATCTCTTTGATACCGTTACTGGTGCTGGACACCGGGAGGAATTCACTGAGACTCATGGAGAGGGTCAGGGAGAGAACCTGATGGCTTGAACCGTCTTCCCAGTCTCCCGGAGAAAGGGAAAAATCACTCCAGGGGTCGCCGGAGAGATCCTGATCCAGTGCGTAGCCCAGGGTAAGGGAAGGTAGATAGCCGGAGAAGGCAAGCTTCCGTGAGTTATCCAGGCTGTTAAGGCTGGAGACCAGGGTCTGAATATCCAGCCGGTTGAGAATATAGCTGTCGATGAGTTTTTCCGCGTTGTAGGTGCGGGGGGTAATCTCAATTTTTCCATTCAGGTTAAGTTCAGAGTTCAGGTTGATACCCAGACTCAGCTTGAAGCCCAGAATTGCCTGCTCATATCCGTCCCGGGCAATCTCCACCTGGGGCTTGAAGTTTTCCAGGGCCACCTGGGCGCTCAGTTTTGTATACTCATCGGCAAGACCAAAATCGTAGTTGGTGGAAGCCTGATCAAAGCGCTTTTCGTAGGAGCGCTGCTGCTGTTCCAGAATCTTGATCTGTTCCTGCAGGGTCAGCAGGGTGTAGAACTGCTTCTTTACATTGGTGGCAATCTCCAGACGGGCATCTTCCTGGGCAAGTTGTCCCTGCTCGTAGTTGTACATGGTTGCCCGGAATGCGTACCAGAGCTGGGGGGTAAGGGTAAGGGAGAAGTTCACCCCGGCTGAGAGGGTTCCCATGTAGGTGTTGGGTGCCACACCCACCTCATCGCTGAAGCGTGTGAGGGTTGATGTTGCCCTGACCGAGGGGATAAGTACATTCCAGGCGGTATCCATGGTGCGCTTATCCGTTCGCAGAGAAGCCGCCTCACTGACCAGGCTCAGGTTGTTTTCCAGCGCCAACTCAACTGCTTCTTCAACAGTAAGAGAATAGCTGTCAGCATCGGCAATGGTGAGGTCTTCACCGATGAGTTTATCAATATCTTCCCTCTCCAGAGGGAGGGGCTGGGAGAAAAGTCCGGTGGTGAGGACAAACAACAGCACAGTGAGAATTCCTGCTGATCGGCAAACTGTTTTCATTATTCAACTCCTGAAAAAATCTTCTGCTCCATGGCAGAATATGCGGTAAAGATTGCGTAATTGTTCACTATTATCTCCGTCCTTAACCTCAACGAGGTTTCCGGCACGGGTAAGTTCCAGTATTTCCCGGATCATCTGAACCCAGAGCAGGTTCATTAATGATGCGGGCTTAAGCCCGAAGTTTCTGCAGCCCCTCTCTTCGGGAAGACTGAAAAACTCGGGCAGACTTTCTTTCCATCTGTTTCTATTGCTGGTCTCTATATGCAGGTTCTGAAAACGCATCCAGTGCAGGGTAATAAGGAAGGATTCATTCCGCACCAGATAGCGGTGAAGCAGAACAATAAGCCGGTAGACCCGTTCCTGAAAACTGTATTCCCTGCCGCAGAATCTGCGATAAAGGGTATCAAAGGCGGCGGCATGTTCGGAAAAGAGGCTGAAAAGCATCTCGTCCTTGTTCTTGAAGAATGAGTAGAGGGTACTTTTTGAGTATCCTGCCTCATCGGCAATTTTACTGAGACTTGCATTCTTTAAGCCGTCGCGGCTGACTACGGCGAGCAGGGAATCGATAATACGGTTATTCCTGGGCAGATCTTCCGGCTTGACTGATATTTCCACCTCCGCCGCGGTAAAATCGGGCCGGGTATCTGCGGAAGCGCTGAATCCCTGGAGGAAGGAGCTTGTAATAACTCCCGCGTATCCGGGGATTTCTGACTCCTTTTTGCCGTTTTTCAGCAGAAGCAGGGAGAATCCAAGCAGGTGGGTATAGAAATACCGGATAGTGCGGATTGCAAGTGATTCCTCCATTCCGCTTGTGCGAAACCAGTGGATAATCTGTTCCGCTTCATGGAAGAAGGTCTCTTTGAACAGGAGTTTATCCACTGAATCGCTATGAAAAAGCCGGGCGGTCATAAAGCGGATGTATCCTGGATGTGCAGAAAGAAAGTCAGTCAGCCCCCTGGTATACTCCTCAAGAAAAAGGCTGGATATTTCAGAATCTCCTTTTCGGCTATTTTCCCCTTTCACCTTTTCCGGGAACGACAGAATAGTCGGAGAAGCAAGGCGGTAGTCGGAGGCAAAAAGTTCCTCCATTGCCTGCTCCAGGGATTTCTTGCTGGAGAAATGACGGTAGATGGCTGCCTTGGTTACCTTCAGTTCTTCCGCTACCGGGGTGAGACTGGTGTGGATAAACATGTTGTGCTGCCACTGGTTGAAGGCAGCTTCAAGAATTTCTCTTTTTTCCATACTTCTTTGTTTGTTGAAATAATCAAGTAACCGACCGATCGTTAACTTTTCCACGGTCAGTGTAGTGCATAATATACACAGCGGATACCCCGGCAGCAATTAGATTTCTGTAAAATGTGCACAGGTAATGTATGTCTTGAAGGAAGAAAAAATGTTACTTATTCAGCAGGACTATTTACCATGAATCGGGACCGGGATTTTTGCGTGATTTTTTTATACTGCCCCGCTGCTTCTTTTTATCCAGCCTCCGGGTTTTTGATGAGGCGGTAGGGCGGGTTGGTTTGCGCTTTTTACGCTTTACCAGGGCCAAAGCTATGATTTCCATTGCCCGCAGGACGGCAATTTCACGGTTTCGCCCCTGACTGCGGGTATCCTGAACCTGAAGAACCAGTTTCTGCTCTCCGCTGATGCGGCTCTGCAGTTTTTTCTGCAGCAAGGCAAGTTCGCTCTCAGAGAGGCCCGGGACCCTACTCAGGTCGAGGCTGAGGGTGACTTTGGTGTTGAGTTTGTTTACGTTCTGCCCTCCCGGCCCGGCGGAGCGGGAGAAGCTGAATTCCCCCTCGTTTTCGATCCAGCTGCGTACTGACTGACTGTCCATAGGCTATAGTCTCATGCCGGCCGGATATAAGGCAAGCCGGAGGGGCTCGGTTTATTTTAGCAGGCCTGATATGTTACACTAATGTACAACAGCCGGCACCAGGAGGCCCCTTCTATGAGTTTTTCCATGTCACGTTTTGGTCAGCAGTTCTCTTCCCCCTCAGGGATAAATGAGCTAATGGAGGACCTGGGCGCGGCGATGCAGACACAAGAGAAGGTCTATATGCTCGGCGGGGGAAACCCGGCCCATATTCCCGAGGTAAACAGCCTCTGGCGGAACCGGATGGAGGAGGTTCTCTCCAACGGTCGTGAGTTTGAACAGATGGTTGCCAATTACGATACGCCCAGAGGCAAGGAGAGTTTTCTCACTGCTTTGGCAGAGATGCTGAGGACAGAGTACGGCTGGAACATAGGGCCTGAGAATATTGCGGTAACCAACGGCAGTCAGAGTGCGTTCTTCTTTTTATTTAATATGTTCGGCGGTACCGATGAAAAGGGCATGCTGAAGCGGATTATGCTGCCGGTGCTTCCGGAGTATATCGGCTATGCCGACCAGGGTATTGAGCCGGGAATCTTCTCCGCCAGAAAATCAAGAATTGAAGAACTTCCCGGTAACCGCTTCAAGTACCATCCGGATATCCACAACCTTGAAGTTACTCCGGATATCGGCGCCATCTGTGTTTCCCGTCCTACCAATCCCACGGGCAATGTTATTACCGATGATGAACTGGCAATGCTGTCAAAGCTTGCCCGGGATACCGGCATTCCTCTTATCGTGGATAACGCCTATGGAGCGCCTTTTCCCAATATTATTTTTTCCGAAACAAAACCGATATGGGATGAGCATATCATTCTCAGTATGAGTCTCTCAAAAATCGGTCTTCCCGGATCGAGAACCGGAATCGTTGTTGCTTCAAAGGAGATTATCGAAGCCTTTTCCGGAGTGAACGCCATTGTGAGTCTCTCAAACTCCAGCATCGGCCAGGTAATAACAGCACCCCTTCTTACCGACGGAGGGCTGTTGAAGTTGAGCAGGGAAGTGGTACGTCCCTTTTATCAGGCGAAATCTCTGCAGACTCAAGGGTATATCGATCAGGCTTTTCAGGGGCTCCCTTATGCACTGCATCAGTGTGAGGGCTCAATCTTCCTCTGGCTGTGGATGAAAGAGCTTCCCATAACCAGCATGGAACTTTACCAGCGGCTGAAAAAGCGCCGGGTGCTGGTTATTCCGGGGAGCTATTTCTTTTTCGGCAATGATGACCCCTGGACGCACCGCGATGAATGCCTGCGGCTGAGTTATGCCCAGAACCCGGATGATGTACAGCGGGGAATTGAGATCATCGCGGAAGAGCTTCAGAAACTGTATTAATACGCATTAAAATTTCTTCCCCGAAAACTGTGGATAATTGACAAAATATCAGTATATTGAAGATAATAGATTATCCGAAGCAAGATAGGCAGGCCTAATAATGAAGTCCGGTGTACATCAGGCAATGGAGCAGCAAATGTGGCCCCTCTCAGAAGTCTCCGCAGGCAAGACGGTGACTGTTCAAACCTTCCGCGGCGGCAAAGGCATGCGCCAGAGGTTGCTGGATCTGGGAATTGTTCCCGGGGAACAGGTTAAAATTGTCCGCGGCGGAAAAGGGCTGCCCTTCGTGCTTATGGTAAAGACCTCCAAGGTAATGCTCGGCCAGGGTATTGCCAGTCACATCCTTGTAAGCGAGGATTCCTCAACAACAGAGCAGTAGCAGGAAAGCCATGAAATATACTATTGCACTGGTAGGTAACCCCAACAGCGGGAAGACCACCCTTTTTAATGCACTTACCGGCAGTTCCCAGCGAATAGGCAACTGGCCGGGCGTAACGGTTGATCTGGTAGAAGGTGCCCGGAAGGAGGGGGACGATACTTTTCTTTTTGTCGATCTCCCCGGAATCTACGGCCTTTCTGCCAAAACGGATGATGAACGGGTAAGCCGGAATTTTCTCAACGCCGGTAATTTTGATCTTGCTGTAAATATTCTGGACTCCACCAACCTTGAACGGAATCTCTATCTGACAACCCAGCTGATGGAGATGGGGATTCCCTCAATTCTTGCTCTTAACATGCACGACCTTGCTGAAGCCCAGGGGTTGTCCATTGATGAAAGACACTTGAGTACTCATTTAGGCTTGTCTGCAATGAAGGTTTCCGCCACCAGCCCGGATGCAGTGGAAACTCTTATGCAGGGGATCCGGGCTGCCCTGAATGGTCCGGATAAGGCTGCGCCTTCCGAGGTTGAGGTAAAATATCCCAACGAGGTTGAGGATGTTATTCGTGAGTGGACGCCCCGGATTCTGGCGGCCGATCCTGATACCCGGCAGCCCCGCTGGACCGCAGTCAAGCTTCTTGAAGAGGATGAGATTCTCACCCCCAGGGAGATGAAAAAAGGGTGGATAACCACCGAAGAGGTTGAAGGGAAAATCCAGCAGGTAACCTCTATTCTGCGGGATGCTCCCGATGTGGTGGTGGCCAATGCCCGTTATGGGCTTATCCGGGGAGTAATAAAAGAAGTTATTACCAGAACTGTTGAAAAAGAGAGTCTCACCGACAGGATTGACCATGTTGTTATGAACCCTGTTCTTGGTGTTCCCCTCTTTGCCCTGGCAATGTACCTTGTTTTCTGGCTTTCCATATCTCTGGGCGGGGCATTTATAGATTTCTTTGACATTCTTACGGGAACAATTTTTGTCGACGGATTCGGACTGCTTCTTACCGCCCTTCATGCTCCTCCGTTTCTGGTTGCCCTCCTTGCTGACGGCATCGGTGCCGGTATTCAGACGGTGGCTACCTTTGTACCGGTTATCTTCTTCCTTTTTCTTATGCTTTCCATTCTGGAAGACTCAGGGTACATGTCCCGGGCGGCCTTTATTATGGACCGTTTTATGCGCTATATCGGTCTGCCGGGGAAGGCTTTTGTTCCCATGCTGGTTGGCTTCGGCTGTACGGTGCCGGCGGTGTTGGCGACCCGAACCCTGGACTCCCGCAAAGACCGGATTATGACGATTTTCATGTCGCCTCTTATGTCATGCGGCGCCCGCCTTCCGGTATATGCTCTGTTTGCGTCTGCCTTCTTTGGAGAGTTTGCCGGTCTGATCGTCTTTTCCCTCTACTTTATAGGAATTGTTCTGGCAATTATTACCGGCTTTATTTTCCGCACCTCCGCCTTTCGGGGAGAGGTGAGCCATCTGATTATGGAGCTTCCTCCCTATCACAGCCCGCGGTTCAGGCATATTCTGCTGCATACCTGGCTGAGACTGAAGGATTTCATCTTCCGGGCGGGTAAGGTCATTATTCTGGCGGTGCTTTTGCTGGGATTCTTAAGCAGCTTCGGAATGGACGGCAGTATCGGAAATCAGGATAAGGAAAACTCTGTAATGGCTGCCATCGGCAAGGGGCTTACGCCGGTTTTCGCACCCATGGGGGTTGAACGGGACAACTGGCCCGCCGCAGTAGGGCTTTTTACCGGAGTTTTCGCCAAGGAATCCATTGTGGGAACCATCAATGGACTGTACGGGCAGATGGATCCTGCGGGAGAAGCAGCTGAGGATGCAGAAGAGGAGAGCTATTCTCTTCTCGGTGGTATTGCCGATTCTCTTCTTTCAATCCCGCAGGGCATTATGAGTGCCCTTGGATTCGGCCAGGAGGATCAGCAGGATCCCCGCAGTTTTGTCCTGCTTCAGCGCCATTTTACCCCGGCCCAGGCTTATGCGTATCTGCTGTTTGTTCTGGTCTACTTTCCCTGTCTGGCAGTTATTGCCACGGTTTTCAGGGAAATCGGTACCCTGTATACCATTCTCTTTGCGGTGTATCACACTCTTATGGGATGGATTGTGGCCACTCTGTTCTATCAGGCAGCTGAGGGGCATGGGATTTTCTGGATTATTCTTTCTCTGCTGTTTTTCGGCGGAATCTATCTTTTTCTGCTGCTTCTGGGACTCAAAAAAAGCCCATCTCCTGCAGAGTAAGTACTATGGCAGCGGTGCAGGCGGTTTCTGTAGTTAGAATCCGGCTGCCCAGACTGCGGCATTCAAATCCCGAGGTGTAGATCTCTTTCCTTTCCTTATCCGTCCAACCCCTTTCGGACCCGATCAGTATAAGGGCTTTATCCTCTTTAGATAAGACACCGCCTTTTTTCCGGGGGGAATCGCCGCCTGGAAGGTGAGAAAGATAGGGAAGATCATACACAATACATCTTTCCTCCGGCTGTACTGCTGTAGTCAGCTCCTGCAGGCTTCCATAGAGACTTACCTTGGGCAGGGTGCAGACACCTCCCTGGGAAGCACCTTCCACCAGAAGTCTGCGGTAATCATCCCAGATGTTTGCCTTGCGGTAGGATGCTTCTCCCAGAGCAGTGGGAAGAAAGAGAAATTCGCTGATCCCGAAGGATGCACCGGTTTTAAGTATTCGTTTAACCTGAATCGGGCGCACCATGCCCACTGCGAGGCGCAGGGGATACAGGGTGTCCGGTTCTTCCTCTTTCTGTATGCGGATTCTGCACATGCCGGGTTTCAATTCAAGGATTTCTGCGGATCCCCTGCCGGTGCCGATAATTCCGGCACTGACACTGTCTCCTGGAGAGGCTTTCAGAATCTTTCTCAGATGTTCAGCCCTGTCTCCTTTGATGACGGCAGTGTTATCAGATTCTATTTCTTCCGGTTCACAAAGCAGCAGGTTCAGGACTGGCCTCCCGGGTGTCCAGGTATTCAAATACATCCCAGACTGTCTCTATTCCGGCCCGGCCCTTCATCCGCTCCCTGCGGCTGAACTCCTCAGGGAGAGCCAGATTCAGCAGCTGCCGGGTCGTTTCTGAAATCAGTATACCCCCGGGGGTGCCCATCTGTTCCAGCCGGGCTGCGGTGTTTACTGTATCTCCGATAAGGGTGTTGTCGAAGCGGTTGTTTCCCCCGACATTTCCGCGGATTACCGGGCCGGTGTGAATGCCGATACGAAACTGGATAATGTCCTCAGGCTCAGCCCCCCGGTTCTGCTCTCTCATCTCCTGCTGCACCGCCATCATCGCCTGAAGGGCGTCCAGAGGTTCGGAAAAGACCGCAAGAAATGCATCACCGATGTATTTATCTATGTCCCCATTATAGGTATAAACCAGGCGGGAAACGGTATCGAAGGCGCGGTTTAGGTAGCGGATGACATTCTTCGGCTCCATATGCTGGGTACGGGGAGAAAAGCCCCGGATATCACCGAATACAATGGTAAGGGTTGTCTCTTCTTCCGGAATCGATATCTTCTGCTCATGGGCGCAGTTGCGGGCAATATCGAGAATAGTCCGGGGAATATAGTCCTTTATCAGATCCATGAGGATAAAATCATGGATTGATTTTTCCTGCAGTACGGAAACCTTTTCCCGGGAGCTGTCGGAGCAGACATGGTTTTTAATCAGCGGGATCGCCTGATAGGGCAGGAGCAGAGATAGCTCCTCTTCGGCGATGCAGACATCAAAACCCTCCTGCAGGGCCTGCTGGATTGTCTGCCGGGTACGGCGGGGAATAAGCAGGATTACCGGGACATGGGAAAATATCTCATCCTGTTTCATCTCCACCAGGATTTCCCTGATGCCCGGCAGGCTGTTATCACCGATAACCAGCAGGATATCCCGGTCAAAGAAGAGATGCTCAGCCTCTTCCATGGATTCAACCCGGATAAATTCCAGGTCTGATATGCCGTTTTTCTCCAGAACCCTCAGCAGCTCGTGTTGTTCAATTTCAAATTTTGTAATAGCCAGGATCGTTTGTTTCATATGAAGAGAACTCTATGCCAGCTTTATTGAGAGGTCAAGCGGAATTCACATGGGCAGAGATCGGTGGAAGGCGAAAAGTAATTGTTGACATTGGAGGATTCCAGGTTTATGCTAACTTGTCTGATGAGTAGAAGAGTGACTCAGTAACAGAGTAGATTTACATGAAGAGAGAATCATGGAGCCCATAACCAAAATTCGACTTTCCGAGCAAGTCATCAACGCAATTACCGAAATGATCAGCAATGATGGTTTTTCCCCTGGCGATAAATTTTATTCAGAGAACCAGCTGACAACCAAGCTGAAAGTAAGCCGCTCCTCGGTAAGAGAAGCGGTACGGATCCTGGAGGCAACCGGTAAAGTCCGGGTTGAGCATGGAAAAGGAATTTTCATTACCGAGCCGGTGGAGGAGCCATTTTCCAGTTTTTGTGACTGGCTTAGAAGCAATAAGCAGTCAATTATCGAACATTTCGAAGTCCGGCTGATGATTGATCCCAAAGCAGCAGCATATGCGGCGGAAAAGGCGGATGATCAGGATATTGATGCTTTGGAACAGGTATACAACGATTTTGTAGCTAACTCTCGAAGCAGTAATACCGCTGGTCTGGTTAAGTGTGATGAGGAGTTTCATCGGTTGGTTGCAAAGGCGACAAAGAACAGAACACTGTATCTGCTTATGAAGGCTATGGCAGAGTCTCTTTCAGAAGGATGGATATCTACACTGCATATACCGGGACGAGTGGAAAAAACCATAGATGAACACTTTCTTATACTGCAGGCGGTAAAAGATCATGCTCCGGAAAATGCGGAGAAAGCAATGACAGAGCACCTGCGGAATGCCATGAATGATATTCATAGTTCAATGGAAAAACAGCCGGAAGTATAGGAGGTTTCATGGCAATGAGGATTACAACACTAATTGAGAACAGTCGGGGTGAGCATCTTTCCCTAAGAGTTGAGCATGGAATTTCATTTCTTATTGAGAATGAGATGCATTCAATTCTTTTTGATACCGGCCAGTCTTCAAGCTTTATAACAAATGCAGCAAAACTCGGTCTCGACCTTGGGAAATTAACCCATGTTGTTCTAAGCCATGGTCACTATGATCATAGTGGCGGCCTGCAGGCACTTGTTGATACGTTTCCTGGGTTTGAGCTTGTAATGGGGCAGGGCTTTTTTGAACCGAAGTACGCCGTTTTTAATGACTCCCATGAGTTCCTTGGGAACGATTTTGATGAAGAGTATCTAAAGAAACAAATGGTTCCATACCGCTTTGCAGAAAAACAAATTACGGAAATTACTCCTGGAGTTTATGTCATAACCAGATTCAACAGGACCAACGCAGATGAGGTTATCAACCCGCGATTTGTCCTTCGAAGGAACAATGTTTTTGTGGAGGATAAATTCGAGGATGAAGTTCTTTTAGCTGTTGATACCCCTAAAGGGGTAGTTGTTGTTCTCGGCTGTTCACATCCGGGAATGAAAAATATGTTGGAAACTGTCTCTTCATTGTTTGAACGGCCCATTTATGCAGTGCTTGGGGGAACTCACCTGGTTGAATCCTCTGATGAGAGCCTGGAGAAATCTCTCGAGTATCTGGGTGGGCAAAGGATCCAGGTTATTGGTGTTTCACATTGTACCGGTCAGAAAGCTATGGATATTCTCGGGTCATCAAGCAGCCGGTTTTTTCACAATAGAACGGGATCCTCATTGTTCATAGATTAGATTTTATGCCCGATTTACTGGTGATTAGGGACTCAATGAGTCTTTTAATACAGAAAAGAAACAGGAGGTTACTAATGGTAACACGAAAAAAACTGACGGGACTGGCGGTTCTATTTTTACTGAGCTTTGCTTTTCTCTCATGTCAGAAAACAGAAACCGCCCAGGCCGGCGCCACACCGGCAAAGGCGGTAGAGAAGATTGTTTGGAAATCTTCCGGTCATGGTCCTGCTACAGACCCGTCACAAATCTATCATGACAAGTGTTGTAAGGCAATAACCGAGGCGTCCGGAGGCCGCTTGGAAGTCAAACCCTTTGTGGGTGGATCCATTGTCCCCGCATACAAGGAGCTTGATGCGGTCAATGAAGGGGTTCTGCAGATGGCTTACACCTGTCCGATGTATAACCTGGACAAATGGTCTGCTGCCGGCCTTATAAGTTCCCGCCCGGCAGGTCTGCCAGGCGAAGCATTACGCACATGGTTTGACTTCGCAGGTGGTGCTGACCTGTTGAACAAGATGATGGGAGATTACAATGTGATGACCTTCCCCGGAGCACTTTCTCCTCTCCCGGAAGAAGTATTCTTCCATTCAAAAGTCAGAATCGACTCTCTTGCAGATATCCAGGGGTTGAAGGCTCGATGTATGGGTGATGGCGGTGAAATTCTTAAACGAATGGGAGCTGCGACTGTAATCATCCCGGGAGGCGAACTCTATGAAGCCATGCAGCGGGGTACTATTGATGCTATGGAATATTCAACTCTGGCTTCAAACTGGGAGATGCATTTTAATGAGGTTGCAAAATATGTAATTCTTTCCCCTTCCCGGGCACCCAGCGATCCCCAGGTTTTCTTTGTAAACAAGGAAGCATTTAATGCCCTGCCGGCAGATTTGCAGCGTATTGTCCAGGCAGAAGTCGCCTACTGGACTCAGGCTCAGCATGAGTATCTGGTTAATGAGTCTATCAAGGCGGTGGAGAAATTCAAGGAAGCTGGTAATGAAGTCTACAAGCTGCCGGGGGAAGTTGCAGATGCACTTATAAAAGAAGCTGGGAAGTTTTATGACGAGAAATCAAAAACCGAACCTCCAATCTTTGCAGAAATCTACAACTCCATGAAATCCTTCGGGGAATCCTACACAGCTATTAAGTAGGAGAGAAGAAGCGCGTTTCCCGGAGTCGATGAACTCCGGGAATTTCCTGATTTTGGAGGATTTTATGTTCGTTTTGCGAAAGGCACTCAAAATTGTGGATGGAATAAGTGAGAAAGCAGGATCCGTGGGGAAGTGGTTTGCATTTCTCCTGGTACTGATCGGTACCTATGAAACAGTTTCACGCCACTTTTTCAATGCCCCAACTATCTGGTCCTATGATTCTCTGTGTATGGCTGGGGGGGCAACATATCTTCTCGGCGCATCATTTGACTTGCTTCATGATGCCCATACCAGGGTAGATCTGATATATTCTCAGTTCTCACCAAGAATTCGTGCTCTGATTGATGTAATCTGTTCCTTACTTTTTTTCTTTCCACTGATCACTGTCATGTTTGTACTAGCTTTAGAGTGGGCGGTCAAAGCATGGAAAATCCATGAGGTTATGTTCAATAGTTTCTGGTACCCTCCGGCCGGTCCTTACCGGACTATTTTCGCCGTTGGTCTTTTACTGCTGATTCTTCAAGGCCTGGCAGGCCTTGTCAGGAATCTGTATATGGTCATACGAGGTGAATCCATTGATTGAATTAAGCGCTGAATTAGTTGCCGTTTTAATGCTGGGCGGGGTGTTCGGATTGGTTCTCACCGGGTTTCCCATAGCATTTGTTATCGGAAGTGTAGCTTTTTTTATTGGTCTTATTGTATTCGGGCCAACAACTACATTTCACATTCTTTACAGCCGGTTTTACGATCTTTCCCTGAACTATCCGTATCTGGCTGTTCCGCTGTTTACTTTCATGGGGGTGATACTACAGCACTCAGGGATCACTAAAGATCTGTATACAAGTCTCTATGAAGCGCTGGGACGTATTCGCGGTGGGCTGCTCGTTGTTACAATAGTTTTTGGAACTGTCCTCGCTGCCTGCCTTGGGGTGATTGCCGCATCAGTTACTATCCTGACCTTGATTGCCCTTGGGCCGATGATTGAGCGGGGATATGATCGTTCACTTGCCTCGGGTGCCATCGTTGCCGCAGGTACTCTTGGTATTCTGATCCCTCCCAGTATCATGCTTGTTGTTTATGGCCCTCAGGCTGGAATTTCCATCGGGCAAATGTTTATGGGTGCAGTGTTTCCAGGATTGATCCTGTCCGGACTGTATATAACCTATGTTGTTGTCCGATGTGCACTGAATCCTTCTCTTGGTCCAGCTATTCCTGAAGACCAGATCACACCTTTCTCGATGGAAAAGCTCGTCAAGCTTTTGAAGTCACTTCTGCCGCCGGTACTGCTGATTATGGCAGTTTTGGGTACTATTTTCACTGGAATAGCGCCGCCCACTGAAGCAGCAGCCATGGGCTGTACAGCATCGATCATTCTGGCAATTGCCTATAGAAAGTTCAGCTGGAAACTGATCAAACATGCCTCACTGGAAACCTTGCGGGTTGCATCCTTTGTTGTGATGATAGCTGCGCTCTGTTACGCGTTTGTGGGTATTTTTATGAGTGCCGGTGCCGGAGATGTCGTGGCGAACATGATTCTTTCAGTCCCCGGCGGCCGCTGGGCCTCATTTTTCGTTATTATGTTCATCGTTTTTCTGCTTGGATTGTTTATAGAATGGATTGGAATTGTTTTTATTATTGTGCCGATCTTCTCTCCGATTCTGGTTGAGCTTGGATTCAATCCTCTATGGGCCGGAATGATGATCTGTATAAATCTCCAGATGGCTTTTCAGACTCCGCCTATGGCAATGTCGATTTTTGTCATGAAGGGAACTGCGCCTCCGGAAACAGGGGTTACTATGGCGCATATTATTAAAGGTGTCATTCCTTTCGTCGGTATTATAATGCTGACGCTGGTTCTCTGTACTGTCTTCCCTGAAATTATAACCTGGTTACCGGAAAAAATGATCGGCTCAGCCATGTAGGAAGAAGCCCCAGGTGATGATTTTTCGCTGATATGGTACTATATGGTAGAATCAGGATTTTATGTGAGGTGTTCTACCAATGGCTGGTTTAAGTGCAGGGGCTGGGTTTAAAGCCCCTTTATGGCCCTATTTTGAAGATATCTGTTCCATTCCCCACGGCTCGGGCAACGAAGATGCCCTGGCGGAGTATATTCTGGCTTTTGCCGAAAAGCATGGTCTGGAAGCCCGGCGGGATGCTGTCGGCAGCGTGGTTGTCTCCAAGCCTGGCTCTCCGGGATATGAGGATCATCCTGCCCTGGTTCTTCAGGGCCATCTCGATATGGTCTGTGAAAAGAATGACGGTACAGTTCATGATTTTGAAAAGGATCCAATCCGGATTCTTCAGGATGGTGACTGGCTGAAAGGCGACGGTACCACCCTGGGTGCCGATAACGGAGTTGGTGTTGCCGCAGCCCTTGCGGTTCTGGCAGACAAAAAGCTCGAGCATCCTCCCCTTGAGGCTCTTTTTACGGTAGACGAGGAGACCGGACTCAATGGGGCTATGGGGCTTACTCCGGATATTATCCGGGGGCGGCGGCTGATAAATATGGATTCCGAAGAGGAGGGCATCTTCTACTTCGGCTGTGCTGGGGGCAGAAACACCTCGGGAAAGCGAAAACTGCAGCTGCTTCCTGCGCCAGGGGACAATAAAACTGTGGCACTGCGGGTGGAAGGTCTTTTCGGGGGACATTCCGGCGGAGAAATTCACCGGCACCTGGGCAATGCCATTCAGTTAGGAGCTCAGGTTATCTTTTCCTCCTGTATCAGGGATATGCAGCTTGTATCCCTGCGGGGAGGCGGCAAGCACAACGCCATTCCCCGGGAGTTTGAGGCGGTTTTTTCTCTGCCTGAAAAAGCTTTAGAGGCTCTTAAAAAAGAAGCGGAAGTAAAGCAGCAGCAGGCCCGAAGGCTGTATACCGAAGATGGGCAGATTTCAATTTCTGTCCGCACACTGGAAGATGCTCCTTCCGGGATTATAGAGGGGGGAGCAGATATTATACGCGGACTTCTCAGTATTCCCCACGGTGTGGTCGAGATGAGTCCCCTGATTAAAGGGGTGGTGGAAACCTCAACCAACCTGGCTGCGGTTCAGACGGAGGATGCCTCCTTGTATATTCTTACCAGTCAGCGTTCGGCGGTGGAGTTTAAACGGGATTTTATCTGCAACAAGGTTCGCTCCGCCATGGAGCTTCTTGGCTGCGAGGTTGAGTATGAAAGTGAGTATCCTGCGTGGGAGCCGAAACCGGATTCCCCGCTGCTTTCAGAGGCCCGCAGAATTTATCATGAGGTCCACGGCAGGGAACCGGTAACTACGGTTATTCATGCAGGCCTGGAGTGCGGAGTAATCGACAGCAAGATCAAGGGGATGGATATGATCTCCTTCGGTCCCGATATCCGGGGACCACACAGCCCCAACGAGAAGGTGAGTATTCCTTCGACGGAGCGTTTCTGGAATTATCTGCTTATTCTGCTGCGGCAGCTGTAAAAGCGGGAAGATGTAAATTGAAAAAAAGGTAAAAATCAGATCCCATCCGGGGGGGCTATCTCAATTACGAGATCCCCCCAGGCATAGCTCTGGCATGCGAGGCGGTATCCCTCTTTTAGTACATTTTCTCCCAGACGGGTAATTTCCGCAGGCCCGGGCCTGTTCATTTTTGCCCCTTCTACAATCTTTATCCTGCAGGTGCCGCACTGGGCCTTGCCTCCGCAGCGGTGCATTATGGAATGACCGTTTCTCAGCAGGGTATTGAGGATGGATACGCTGGCATTCAGGGGATAGATTTTTCCCTCGGGAAGAACGGTTAGTCTTGCCATATTAATCTGCCTGAACCGTCTGGTTTCGCCCTTTTTCCTTGGCCCGGTACAGGGCATGGTCGGCTCGTTTTATCAGTGATTCAGAGGTGAAGTCCCGGTTTATATCCAGCTCGGCAACACCGGCAGATATGGTTGTACTGAGCTTTTCCCCTTCATAGCTAAAATCACCGCTTTCTATACGGCGTCGGATTCTTTCCGCTACAGCAGTAGCCATCTCCATTCCGGCTCCCGGGAGGAGAATAATACACTCATCCCCGCCGTAACGGCAGCCGATATCGATCTTCCGTATGCTGCTGTGCAGTACGGCGGCTACCTGGGTCAGCATATAATCCCCGCAGGCATGCCCGTAGGTGTCATTCAGCCGCTTGAAATGGTCAATATCAATAAAAATAATAGAAAGGGTCGTCTGTTCCCGTACTGTCTGCTCAAAAATCTTGTTCATTGAGGAGAGGAAAAAATTGCGCAGACGAAGCTGGGTCATCATATCGGTGGTGGCCATTTCGTAGAGGATTGCATTGTGTACAGCCGCCGCCGCAAACAGACAGATTGTCTGGATATATTCAATCTGATCTGCTGAAAAGGTGTCTATATCGGGACCCTCTCCGAGAATCAGAATACCCATCAGATCATCTTTCAGTCTGAGGGGTACAATCAATGAGGGCATCAGCTCACTCATCATGGCAAGCTGAGGAGAATCGGGATGGGCCCGTTCGAGAATTTCTGTCATGGTACAGGCCCGGCCCATGGAGAGGAACATCTTTGCACAGTCGGAGTCCAGGGGAATGGAGTAGGATTTGCGGTGATCTACATTATAGCCCTTGTAGTTGCGGTAGAGTTCCAGTGCGTTCTGATGAAGATGATCTTTCAAAAACAGGCCGACATTCAGAACCTTCATCCGGCTCATGCAGGTGTAGAGAATGGAGTCTATAAGAGCCGGGAATTCGAGGGTTGAAGCAAGGCTACGGCTTATCTCCAAAAGCTGGGTCAGGTCGAAAATTTTCTTTTCGTATTTCTGCTGCAAGCTATGTATATCTATGCCGCTCATCTTCAGTCCTGTAAAAATAAGTATATCCCTTTTTGTCTCAACTAAGTATAGAGAATTTTTCTACCGATAATCAAAGTATGAACACCTATCTTTCAGGGTTTCATCATCTTTTACCCCATTCTTCCATTCTTAAACCACTTTGCAGCAGCAGCAAGACAGATGCAATCAGTGAAATGTTCAGGGAGATTACCCTCCTTCAGTCACTTGACCGGCTTCACAGCCTTAAAGAAGCAGTACTCCATCGGGAAGAGGAAGGCTCCACCGGGCTGGGTCATGGCGTGGCTATTGCCCATGGAAAGGTTTCTTCCCTGACAGATGTCTATCTGTTTCTGGGTGTCTCTTCCCCGGGTATCTCCTATGGTTCCTACGATGGAGAGCCGGTTCATCTGATGTTTATTGCAGCAAACCCACCCTCAATGCAGGCGGTCTACCTGGAAATTCTTGCCAGGCTGTCCCGCTATCTGATTCATCCCGATGCACGGCGGAGGCTGCTCTCATGTGAGGGACATATTCTGAGGGAAATCCTGCGCAGCGTACTGGGCTGCAGCGGTACTCTCCTGCAGTCTGCCTGAACTATTCTTCTTCGTCTGCCTGGGGAAAGGTCTCTGTCAGTTTCTGAAGCTTGTCCCGGAGCCGGGCTGCTTCCTCATAATTTTCATCTTCAACTGCCCTGTTCAGCTCTTCTTCCAGCCGCTTTTTCTCTGTTTCGTAGGGATTGGCTGTTATCTCTTCGCCACCGGCGCCTACTGATGAGACGGAAATTCCTGCCTCTTCCACAATTGCTTCATCGATAAAAACCGGACACTTTGCCCTGACAGCTATTCCGATTGAATCGGAAGGCCTGGCGTCGATGATCATTTCGTCGCCGGATGCGGGTTTGAGAATAATCTGGGCGTAAAAAGTCCCCTCTTTCAGGCCGGTGATCTCAATTCTCTGCAGCTGGATGTTCAGGGTGGCCAGGAGATTGAGAAAAAGATCGTGGGTCAAGGGCCGGGGCATGGGCACATTCCCGAGGCCGATAAGAATCGATTGAGCTTCAAGCTGTCCTATAAAGATGGGAACAGCTGATTCACTGCCGGTGGGTCGAACAAGGACTGCGTTGCCCTGATCTGTTCTCGCAATTGTCCAGATTTCTGCCTCTACTAACATGTACTCCCCATTTGATCTCTGTCCTGTGGTTCCGATAATTCAAAGATATGCATTTTAGGATGCAAGTGCAATCACAGGGGTGTCAGCTTTTCTTTTCAAAACGGTGACTCAGCATGGTATCCCCGTCAAAAATGAAAACGCCCTTCTTTTTTTCTCCCTCCAGGGCGCCGGGTATCCAGAGGGGATCGTCGGCCCACATTTTATCAAAGGGGATTTCTTCAACGCTGCACCAGAAAGGATCGGCTTCATCGGTTTCCACCATTTCTCCGCTGCAGTCGGTGGCAAAGAATGCCCGGCCGTGGAGGGAGTACCCGTCGGCGAAGATAAAGCAGAGCTCTGTCCGCTCTTCCAGGTTTGACGGAGTCAGCCCGGTTTCTTCAATGGTTTCCCGGATGGCTGCCTCTTCGGGAGTTTCTCCCGGTTCCACCCGGCCTCCGGGGGCGCTTACCTTACCCGCACCAAGGCCGGTTTTCTTGTTGATAAGCAGAACCTGACCCTCTTTTACAATAAAACAGAGAACTGCCTCCTCTTTGGCTTTCCAGGTGTCCCAGTCAACATCGTCAACACTTGCGGGCACTTCAGGAACTTCCGTTGTGCAAGCGCAAGTGGGGTTATCGTAGTAGAAGATACTGTTCCAGGAGTAGCGGCTGCCGCATTCCGGGCAGTTAAGCCTGAAAAGGGCAATTTTTTTTCTAAGCAGCCAGTAATAAAGGGCTGTAACTGCTGTTGCGGCAGCATATCCCCAGGGAATCAGTTGAAAATGGATGACTGTCTGCATGGTCGTCAGAAATAGAAGTATTCCGCCGGCGGTAAAAAGGCTGGCAAGACGTTTTTTCTCGCCATGATCCTGATGTTTACGCTGGGTTAGGTTGAATATAAGTACGCCGAGAAGAAGATAGTATGTATACGATAAAAACTGCTGCATCATAGAGAGAACCTACCTAATGGCTGGAGTCAGGTCAAGTAAGAGAATATGAAAGGTCTATTTAATTGTGAATTTGTCGGCTGGCGGCCGAATATTGTGCCATTATATTAAAAATAATGAAATAACTTGCAATATCTGTAATAACCAAGTAATTTAGTAGCACATTAACAAATTCACAGGAGAAACAGATGAAGAAAATCGGTGTACTGGTACTGCTGACGGCAGTTCTCTTTTCGTTTTTTGCATGCTCAGGCGGTCAAGGGAAAAATAAGTTCGTTACAATAGGGACTGGTGGTGTTACTGGGGTCTACTATCCCACCGGCGGTGCAATAAGCCGCATGGTAAACGCTAAATATGAGGAATATGGAGTAAAAGCAACCGTAGAATCAACCGGCGGGTCGGTATACAACATTAATGCAGTCCTTACAGGGGACCTTGATTTTGGTATTGCCCAGTCTGACCGTCAATACCAGGCGGTAAACGGCATGGCTGAATGGGAAGAGGCCGGCAAGCAGGCGGACCTGCGGGCGGTTTTCTCAATCCACCCCGAATCGGTAACCCTGGTTGCCAGTGTTGAGTCCGGAATCAACTCCGTTGCCGATCTTAAAGGCAAGCGGGTTAACCTTGGAAACGCCGGCTCCGGTAACCTGCAGAACGCACTGGATGTTCTTGCCGCGGCAGGCTTGAGCGAAGCCGATGTGCAGGCGGAAAATGTAAAAGCCGTGGAAGCTCCCGGTCTTCTGAACGACGGACGGATCGATGCATTCTTCTATACCGTTGGTCATCCCAATGGAAATATCAAGGAAGCTACCGCCGGACGCGTAAAGGTAAAGATTGTTAATATCGACGGCGCTGTGCTCAAGGCGCTTACCGACAAGTACTCCTACTATGCAGAGGCTCAGATTCCCCAGAAAGAGTACCCCATGGCTGCCAATACCTCCGATCCCACCACTGTTGGTGTTAAAGCCACCCTGGTAACCTCCGCATCTGTATCCGACGATGTTGTATATGCAATTACCAAGGAAGTTTTCGAGAACTTTGATGACTTCAAAAAACTGCATCCAGCCTACCAGGTTCTGACAAAAGAGAGCATGCTTAAAGGTCTTTCCGCACCTATCCATGCAGGTGCTCTGAAATACTACGAAGAAGCAGGACTTGTTGAGTACATTAACCCGGCACTGATTCAGTAGCTTTTAGAGGTGCCCTGATTTTGTATAATCGGGTTTTACAACCTTTTTAACGTACTCATATTGTCTCAGGCCGCAAAAGCGGCCTGAGCTTATTTTTACCCCCTGTAATAAGGAGTATTTCATGTCCAAAGAGTGGGAAAACGAGACAGCCCGGGAGCTGCTTCAGGAAGAACTGGGGCTTATCCGGGATAAACGGGCCCTGGACAGAATTCTGTTCAGTTCCCTGGCAGTCCTATGGGCTCTTTTTCAGCTGGCCCTGCCCCGTTTTGTTGTTCTCGACAGTGTAACCGTTCGTGCCGTCCATCTGGCTTTTGCGGTTGCACTGGTCTATCTGGGGTATCCGATCGCCAAGCATGAGCGGCCAATCAGGTTTTTTCATGCCGTTGACCGCATACCCCTGATCGACTTTGTTCTTGCCATTGCTGCAGTCGGTGCAGTTCTCTATATGGTTATCGACTATGAGGGAATCGCATCGAGAGCCGGCAGACCGACCGGCCGTGATATGGTATTCGGCATTTTTACCATTTTACTTGTGCTCGAAGCATCCCGGCGGGTTATCGGCCTTCCCCTGGGGATTATTGCGGTAGGCTTTTCAATCTATGCTTTCCTCGGGCCCCATCTGCCCCATTTTATTGCGTTCCGGGGAGTCTCCCTTACCAAATACCTGAGTCAGATAGTGCTCTCCACGGAAGGGATCTATGGCATTCCTCTGGATGTTTCGGCCAACACGGTTTTTCTCTTCGTTCTTTTAGGGTCTCTCTTGAACCGTACCGGAGCAGGTTATTTTTTCAATGATCTTGCCATTTCTGTACTTGGGCGCTACAAGGGCGGTCCGGCAAAGGCTTCGGTAGTCTCCTCCGGGCTCACCGGTCTTGTGTCCGGTTCCAGTATTGCCAATGTGGTTACCACCGGAACCTTTACCATTCCGCTTATGAAAAAGGTGGGGTACCCGGCCAAGATGGCGGCTGCGACAGAGGTTGCAGCCAGTACCAATGGACAGCTCATGCCGCCTATTATGGGAGCGGCGGCCTTTATAATTGCTGAATACCTGAGCCTTCCCTATATGGATGTAATCCGGGCGGCGGCAATACCCGCTTTTGTCTCCTATTTTGCCCTCTTCTACATTACCCATCTGGAAGCGTCTAAACTGGGTATGCAGGGGCTGCCGAAAGAGGAATGTCCAAATTTCATGGATGTACTGAAAAAGGGATTCCACAACCTTATTCCTCTGACAATCCTCATCTATGAACTGATGGTTATGCGCCACAGCCCCAAGCTGTCCGCCTTCAATGCCATAATTGTGCTGATTCTGGTTCATCTTATCCGCTCGATGTATCTGGCGCTTAAAGCCAGGACTTCAGTTGTAAAAGCCGTAAAAGATGTTATCCAGCTGGTGGGAAAAGGGCTGATTGAAGGTTCCCGCAACATGCTTACCGTTGCCCTTGCAACCGCTACTGCCGGAATTGTTGTGGGTATTGTAAACATGGGAATCGGCAGCATGATTGTACAGGTGGTTGAGTTTCTCTCCATGGGTAATATATTCCTGCTGCTGTTTATTACTGCAGTTGCAAGTCTTGTAATAGGTATGGGGCTGCCGACTACCGCAACCTATATTGTAATGGCCTCCATTACTGTGCCGATTATTATTCAGCTCGGCGGCGGCATGGGAATTATTATTCCCGCCATTGCGGCTCACCTGTTCTGCTTCTACTTCGGTATTCTTGCCGACGATACTCCACCGGTTGGACTTGCTGCTTATACCGCCGCGGCCATAGCCGAGGCGGATGCCATTCAGACGGGTATTCAGGGATTTATCTACGACCTCAGAACAGCGGTAATTCCCTTTATGTTTGTATTCAACCCGGATCTTGTCCTGGTGGGAATAAACGGCTGGCTGCCCTCCATGGTGATTTTTGTAACTGCCGTCTTCGGTGCGTTTGCCTTTACCAATGCGGTACAGGGCTGGTACCTGCGTAAAAACCGCTGGTACGAGCTTATTCTGCTGCTTTTGGCCTCGTTTATTTTCTTTAATCCCGGTTTCTTTGCGGGACTTATCGGTGTAGCTCATGATATGCGCTTCCTGCTGTATATTGCAGGATTTGTTGTCTATGGTGCCGTCTACCTGATGCAGAAAATGAGTATGAAAGAAGCTGTTTAGTTCCCTGTTCTGTTGCAGATCTACCTCTTCCCGGTTTTTCCCGGAAGAGGTAGTCTTAAAAAAACAGGGCTGGTGAGACATTATACTTTTCTGCCAGCCGCCTGATCTGCCCTTTATTCAGCTCCCTTCTTCCATTTAGTATTTCGCTGATAACCGACATGGGGGCCACGTCTGTCAGGTCTTTTAACTTGTGGTTGTGCTGGTCCATAAGAAATCTCAGCAGGGCAACTCCTGTTACATTGCCTGTCTTCTGCTCCTCTTCGTATCGG
This sequence comes from Marispirochaeta sp., assembly GCA_963676835.2. Classification (GTDB taxonomy): domain Bacteria; phylum Spirochaetota; class Spirochaetia; order JC444; family Marispirochaetaceae; genus Marispirochaeta. Next base: position 482,381 of record CAXXFF010000002.1, on the reverse strand, counting down.
GTAATTTTTTCGATGATATAGTCGCATAAGGCCTGAATCTGGGTCTCTCCCTCTCGGATTTTAGAGTCCAGCTCTTCTGCATATTCGGCAAGCCGTTCGAGGTCTTCTTCATTGTTAATGGTAAAACTCTGCATGATAATTGATGCCTGCATGGCTTTCTGGAAATCTGGTGCAGTTATCAAAGTTGAAACCTCCATTGGGATTTTTGTTGGTCAATAAGGGTATTTTTTGTCATATTCATCATGAGGCAGAAAATCCTTAATAAACACAGTTTTTGGAAAAGACATCCGCACAATAAGACGATATTTATTCCCTTTGATATTAAAGCAGCAGAGATCTTTATCTTGACCAACTAGATCTGCAGTAGGAAAGACAGACCGAAGGTCCGGTAAATGCTTAAAATTTACTGATCCGATAATCTTCAACCATACCTCCAGCTGCTCTGCTTCGTCAGGATATTCCTGCATGAACAGATGAACACGTTTTTTTGTGATGATATTCATGACACCTCACGGATATATATTCCTTCAGGTGAATGTTGCACATATAAAATTAGCATTCTGCGAAAAAATATTCAAGTAATTTCGCATAATGCAAAATTTTAAAATAACCAGCATTTTCAAGTTATTGCAACATACCAGGAAAAGGTAGCAATCAATTGTAGAAACCAAAAAAGTGCTCACATGCTTCATGTGACAGGATATTTGATAAATATTCTTTTATTTTAATTATTGAGATAAAAAATAGGCAGGAACTTACTCCTCAGGATCCTTTGTGCTCTTTAAAGCAGGGTTCATTTGCTCAAAAATCTTGACAGATCTTTATATCCATCCTATCATCAGATGATAGGATTGTTTATGAAGGGTGTGATAATGACTTCTAAAGAACGAGTAAAAACTGCTGTTGCCCATGAAGAACCGGACCGGGTTCCCATGTATGCCGGATTTGTTGCCAAGGTTGCAAAGCAGCTGGAAGAAAAATACGGGGACAAGGAAGACGACGTAGGCATTGCCCTGGGTAATGATATTGTAAAAACCGCGGTAGGATTTGAAACCAACCGGAACGTCTCACCGGACCAGCAGTTTATGACCCCCTGGGGAGTGGAGTACCGCCGGGTTGCCAACGAAATGGATGAGTATATGTGTATTCCGATGATTTCGGACAGTGATTCCGGCGGAAAACGGACAGCTGCCTGAAGGAAGTAAATCCTCGTCTTCAGTATGATCAGGTGTCCGTTTTGCGTCAATCTACAGCATAGAGTTTCCTCCTTACCGAGTCCCCGGTTATTACAATTCTATGAGAATGAAAGGCAAGACGGTCCATTATGGCATCGGCAATCGTGGGGTCACCGATAATGCTGTGCCAGTTTTCTACCGGCTGTTGGGCGATCACTATCGTAGATTTTCTCCGGTGTCGATCTTCAAGGATTTCAAGAAATGCCATCCGTGCAGTATGCTCCAGCGGTTCCAGACCGAAGTCATCGATAATGACCAGCTTGTTTTTCATTATGCGTGACAAGTGCTTCAGGTAGGTTCCATCATCCCTTGCCGCCGCTATTTCATTGAATAAACGCGTTGTGGAAAAGTAAGCGACGGTATACCCATACTGACATGCCTGATGTCCGAAAGCCGATCCAAGAAAACTTTTTCCTCCTCCGGTCGGACCCGTGATGAGCAGGTCCTGCCCCCGGGATATCCAGGAGCAGGCTGCAAGTCTTAAGATCTGGTTTTTGTCCAGATTCCGGTCGAAGGTATAGTCGATATCTTCAATCGCTGCCTTATAGCGAAAACGGGCCGCATTGGCAAGGCGCGCCAGTCGGCGATTGTGTTTCTCATCCCATTCTGAGTCGACAAGGTAGCTGATAACCTCATCGGTCGTAAGATCCATATGGCGTCCGGTCTCCTGCAGTGTACGGAAGGCCTGTACCATTCCGTGGAGACGCATCTCGGTCATCTTGTTGATTGTCGCCTGATTATTATTCATCGGTTACCTCATTTGTAGATTGCAGAATCCCGCAGGTTCTTGTGATCGGCGAAGAGAAACACCTGTTTGTTCTGCTGTTCATCCTTTTCTTGTCGCATGATTTCATCCAGATATGCACGAACATCCCGATAACTGATTCTCGAGTAGTTCAACGCACGTCGGCAGGCCCAGTTCAGCCGGTGTGATCCGGCATCCTTTGCCAGGTTCAGCACACCAAGGCAGGATTTGTACGCCTGCTGCTCATGTGGCTTGCTGTTTAATAGATGTGAAATCACCAGGAACGTCTCTTCTCCAATCGACTCAGCCCAGGTGGTAAACTTCTCCGCCGACCATGATTCAACAAATTGATGGTGCCTGGGCATGTGTGCGGACTGTGTGGAGTATTGTCCTTTCTTTCTGCTCCGGCGGTGCTGGGCTACGCGTACATTCTTGTGATATACCGCTATAATTCGCTCATCAAAGATCACTTTGACCTGTTCTCCCTTCAGCTGCCAGGGAACAGAGTAGTAGTGCTTATCTTTTGACAGAATAAAGTGATAGTCCGGTGCAACCTTGTGAGTTTCGAAGTATTTCATTGGATACGGTTCGCCCGGCAGCGTCTTCAGCGCAGACCGTTCGATCTCTTCAAACAACTGACGCCGTGAGATTTGCAGCTTTGTCAGTTTCCGGGTATTGTGTTCTTCAAGAAGTTCTGCGATGGCCTGGTTGAGCTCAGCCAACGAATGGAACCTCTTGCCGTACAGCGGGGCGAATATCCGCTGATAGGTTAACTTGACGGCATTCTCCGCCAGGGATTTGTCTTTCGGTTTATAGGCCCTGGCGGGGATTATCGTCGTCCGGTAGTAATCGGCAAAATCATCGAACAACGGATTAAGCTCCGGCTCATATTTACTCGCACTGAGCACGGCCGCCTTCAGGTTATCCGGGACGAGAGCTCGCGGAACCCCGCCGAAGTACCTCAAAGCCCGTTCTGTGGAGCGGACAAAGGCCTCTTGTTTCTGGCTCTCACTTGCTTCAACATAGGCCAGCTGACTTGCTCCGAGTACCGCAACGAATATTTGTGCCCGCTGCTCATCTCCATCAGGATAGTAAGGGAACGTTTCTCCGGCATAGTCGAGATATGCCATATCTCCAGGCTCGTGGGGCTGACGCATCGTCACCTCACCGGAGTCCAGAAACACCGTAAAGTGGTGACAGAACTGACTGTATCTATATCCGTTTGGATACTTTCTACGGTATTCCTTCCATAGGAACTGCTTCGTCATCCCCCGCTGTTTCAGCCGTTTGGCGTACTCGGGGAACAGTGTCGTTAGTTGTGTATACTGCTCACTTTCTTCCTGCTTTTTCTCTTCGAACAGGCCAAGCAGCTGCTCATCGGTAAGCTTTTGGCTTGCTGCATAGCTGATCCCGGTGCGGCGGAATCGCACCAGATATTCGCTGACTGTGGTTTTAGATACTCCGGTCAGTTGGGATACATCCCGAAGTCCCAGCTTGCTCTCGTACGTGAGCGCAAGCAGTTTACGCATGTGTTTCACATGAATCCTCGCTCTCGACATTCTGTACTCCGTCAAATAGTAGTTTTGCTATTGTGACGAGAGTGCTCGTGTTAATCGAGGATTTCTTATTTCAGGTTAAAGCAATTCCGGCGCTCCGGAAAAACTGTCCGTTTTCGGCCGGAACAGGTGTCCGTTTTTGCCCGGAATCACTGTCCGCTTTCCTCCGGAATGGGTGTCCGTTTTCGGCCGGTGTACACATATATGGAGATTGTAACCCATCCGCTGGCGGGGGATGAGAGCAAGCTGGATTCCTACCGGATTCCCGATCCTCTTGCAGAGAGCCAGTACGATCACGCCCGCAAGATTATTGAGCAGTATGGTAAAGACAAGTGGATTGCCGGCTCCTGCCAGATGAGTATGTTCGAATCATCCTGGGCCCTCCGGGGACTCGAGACTCTGATGATGGACATGGCCCTTAACGAAGATTTCGTGGATGCCCTGCTGGATAAAGTGATGCAGTTTCCCCTGCAGGCGGGAAAGAAGATGACCGAACTCGGGGTGGATATGATATGGCTGGGGGATGATGTCTCCACCCAGCGGGGCATGATGATGTCTCTGGATATGTGGCGGCGCTTTTTCAAGCCCCGTTATGCCCGGCTGATAGAAGAGTTTAAAAATACCCGCAAAGATATTGTGGTAGCCTACCACTGCTGCGGCAACTGCGAGACGATTCTGGATGACATGGCCGAAATCGGTCTGGATATTCTCCACTCTGTTCAGCCTCTGGCAATGGATCCTGTGGAGATAAAAAAGCGGCACGGGAAGAATCTGACTCTTTTCGGGGGTATGGATATTCAGCAGCTGCTGCCTTTCGGCTCAAAAGATGAGATCTACAATGAAACAAAGCGGCTTGTGGATGGCTGCGGCAAGGATGGCGGCTATATTCTGGCACCGGCCCACTATATTCAGGCGGATACCAGTGTTGAAAATATTGAAGCCTTCTATCAGTTCGGTAAAGAGTTGGGCGGATATAACTGAGTATTTAAAGAAGTAAGGAAAGTGTGGAGATCCCGCCTGCGAAAGGCGGGTATTTTTTTGCAGTCCGCTGTTCTTCAGTCGACCGGTTCCAGTTCTTCAAGGGTGGCATCGCCTTCCTCGATTTCGTTCATAAACCACTCTTTCATCTCCCGGTTGCGGATTTCCCTCAGCTGATCGTTTTTGGATGAGAGATCGCAGCCAAGCAGTGTATCAAAGTATTTGACCAGTCCTGGATGAGGACCCGCTTCGGGGCGAATCCTTTTCAGTTCATCTATGGCCTTCTGTTCATCGCCGTGGATAAGGTAAAGTATGCCGAGGGCAATTGCGGTGGATCGGGATACTCCCCGCCAGCAATGTACAGCATAGCCGGTGGATGTTTCTTTTGTCCTGTTGTAGAACCTTATAACCTTCTTTACATCTTTCCGGAGAGGGACTCTTTTCGGTCGCATGCTCCCGAGATGTTCCTTTTTCAGGACGTCGAAGAACTCAAGTCTGAGAATCCCGGAAAAAGTCTTTTTAAAAATTTCCGGCAACCTGGTATCCGGCTGGTGTTTCCCAAACCTTCCCGGATTTCCTATGGAAATAAGGTGGGAGCAGACGGAGTTTCCTGCTTTTATATGATCTTCCAGCTCTGTCTGACCGTAGATTTGTACATCCATGTATTTAAGTTAGCATAAAAAAGAAATATTCTGTTGTTAAAAGAATTAGCGTAATTATAAAAAATTTACACCTGTGCAAATCTACCTGATTTCATTGCCTGTATGGCTATCAGTCAAGGTTATTCGAGTAGAAGGGAAAGGGGAACTGCATACAGTCTGTCGCCAAAGCGGACAACTGCATCTCCATCGTATAGTACAACCCCTGCAGAAAATTGTGTCTTTACACTATCTTTCAGTTTGCGAAGTCCTTTAAAATCCTCTGTGCGAACTGTTGACGAGGATTTGATTTCTACTCCGGCAATCTTTCCTTCTGATTCTATGACAATATCAACTTCCACCTGATCTTTATCCCGGAAGTGGAAGAAACGGAATAATCCTTCCTCCCAAGAGGCCTGCCGCCGTAATTCCTGAAAGATAAAGGTTTCAAGCATCCTGCCTAACAAGGGGCGGTCATTCCAAAGTGTGCTTGCGTTGAGACCAAGAAGAGCGCATGACAGTCCTGTATCGCCCAGATGCAGCTTTGGTGTTTTTACCAGGCGCTTCATCCTGTTGTTGTGCCAGGGAGGTAGTTCTTCTAAAAGAAATATACCTGAGAGCAGAGTAATATATTCTTTAATAGTCGGGCGGGACAACTGAAAGGGCGTTGCAAGTTCGGATATATTTATCAGGCAGGAAGTCTGTCCTGCAGCCAGAGATAACAGCCGGGGTAAAACCTCCAGAGAGCTTATTCGTGCAAGATCCCGTATATCCCTCTGAATTATGGTTTCAATATAATTTCTGTACCAGGTCGCCTGTCTTTTGGAAGTAGTCCTGGTTACTGCCGGAGGGTAACCACCAGTTGTTATTTTTGCGGCAAGTTCTTTCCCCAAGCGCCTTCCGGTGGTGGGCGTGAAGGTTCCGGTGAAAATTTCCTTTAGAAAGAAGATATTTGTCCTGGCGATCTCTACTTGGGCAAGGGGGTGGAGCCTGAGTATTTCCATGCGCCCGGCGAGCGAATCGGCCAGTTTAGGAAATAGAAGCACATTTGCGGACCCGGTTAATATGAAATGGCCGGTTTTTTTTTCTTTATCAACTGCGGCTTTTATAGATGTAAATAGTTCGGGAACTCGCTGTATTTCATCCAGGATTACCCGGTCAGGCAAATCGGCGATATATCCAATCGGATCAGCCTGGGCAGCGGCTTTCTGCAAATCATCATCAAAAGTAATATAGTCGTAGCCTTTAGAATCTCCAATAAGACGCGCCAGAGTTGTTTTTCCGCACTGACGGGGGCCATGGATCAGGATTACAGGAGAATCCTCCATTGCCTCGATTAGACGGGGAAGAATATAGCGCGGAGAGAGTTTTATACATTCTATTACGTCTAATTGTAAACAAGTAAACGTCCAATTGCAAGTTAGGTGTCGTCCAATTGAAAGGTTCTAATGTTAATAAGCTGTAAAAGGGCCGCACTGCTGCGGCCCCGGGATATCCTTCTGCAGAGGTTTTACTCCTCTGCTTCACCCTGTCCCGACATGGCGAACATCGAGATAGTTCTCGATATATCAGGATTATCGGATCCGGTTATTGTATCGTAGAGGAGTTTGGTAAACCAACCACCGTTTATTTCCGTACCCATGGTATTTTTTGTTCCTGAACTCTTGTCGTCCAGGTTAGCGAGCATGCGGAAGGTAATGTTTACAGCAAAACTGTGCTCCGAGGCATCGTAATAATCCTGCTGCCAGTCTGTGTAGGCTTTATATTCCACCCCCAGTTCCAGCCGTACAATTGCCTTTTTATCCTGTTCAGTAGTCCGCTTTATTCCATGCTTCCTGTTGTAGCCGGTAATAAAGTCGTAGTTAACCCCGATGCTGTTGATGAAAGGCGAATCAGAAAGATATCCGAGGTTGAATGAAAATCTTTCATCAAAGGGATTAACGCAATAGACCTCTCCGAAGAACATATTCAGCCGTCCGGAATGACCTATGGAGTAGAGAAAGGGAGTCTCTACATTCTCTGTATTGTAGATGAAGGATGAAACAAATCCGTCAATAAGCTGGTCTCCATGAATTGCCTTGATTTCGATGGACGAAGGGACCAGGGGTGAATCAAAGAATTTGCCGGTGTACAGTTCCAGGGCAGAGGTAAAGAAGTGCTTCCCATCGTAGTCCTCATACCCGGGTCCATATGGGCCGAACCATTGGGTGATTGTAGAAAAATCAAGGCTGATTTTTCCATAGTCCTTGAAATCGACTGCTCCTCCCAGGGCGCCTGTCATACCCAAATAGTCCTCATGGAACTGAACAGAGCCTGAGCCATTGGCGTATATTGAGTATGAATCACTGTCCATAAGCCGGATATTTAAGCCTATATAGGACGGCAGAAAACCCATGGCATATGACTGGGACATCAATATGGAAAACGAAGGATCCGTAATGCGCGATTCCGCCTGTTTCTGCCCAGAGATGGCAAAGGGGCTAAGCCCCTGCAGCAGGGCATATTCAAACAGATAGTAATAGTTGGATTCGTATACAGAATCCGGTGCTGCAGAGATAGACACGGAAAAACAAAGGGCTGTAAAAAGGATAAGAAGTGTCTTTTTCATGGAGTACTTTATACATGAAAACAGCAAGAAATATCAATAAAGTATTATATTGTAATGAATTATAAACACTCCTGCGCGCAGAATGTGCGCGAAATGTGCAGAACAACGCCGGTGCTATGTAAATAATGCAGCCCTCCAGTTTTGTTTGAATGAATTATCGTAACCTGTTTTACGGTAATGGGTGTTACTATAATAAACATAAGAGAATTCAGTAATATTGGGGATTCATTTCTAAGGATTTGAGCAGTTATTAAAGCTTCCTGATCAACCGTTGACAAGTTTACGACTTCTTTCGTAAATTTAACTTGTCAGGGGCATAGCCCCCGGCAGCTCAGCCTCCTGTTACGTGAAAGCCCAGGGGGCTTATTTTTTGCAAGTCCCAAAAATGGAAAACCCCGTTTGAATTATTAATCAGGCTCTTTGGCTGACGTTCAGTGATGGTATATCCCTGATTTACTGCACTAAAATATACCCGAAATACTCCACACCCGATTTAAACAGTCCCGGGCGGTAACCCTCGGAGTACTCATAATGCATGATTACGGAATTATGCTCGAATGCTAATCCGCTGGATATCTGTGATGTATCATGGTATATTATTCAGGGGAGGACATCTTATGACCAGAGCAAAACTGTTTATGAACGGGAGAAGTCAGGCTGTCAGGCTTCCGAAAGAGTGCCAGTTTTCCGGGAAAGAAGTAATTGTACAGAAACATGGCGATATAGTTATTCTTGTCCCGGCAGATAAAATCTGGGAAACATTTCTACATGGCATCAGTTCGTTCAGCGAAGATTTTATGCAGGATGGACGAGATCAGGGGATTGCCCAGGACCGGGATTTTTCTGATGTATTTACTTGATACAAATATTTGCATCTATGCGATTAGAAAAAGGTCAGATAAAGTAATAAACAAGATTAAGAAAAATATTAATAACGGGATGTATGTTTCTTCTCTGACCATCGCCGAAATGGAAGCGGGGATCGAGGGAAGTTTGTATCCGAACAAAAACAGGCAGGCTCTTATTGAGTTTCTATCTGTTTTTACTGTTTTAAACTTTACTGACAAGGATGCAATTGCTTATGGAAAATGGAAAGCTATTCTGAAAAAAGCCGGCAGGCAAATCGGACCTATAGATTTGCTCCTGGCAGGCCAGGCACTATCAAATAATCTGATACTGGTTACAAATAACACAAGAGAATTCTGCCGCGTTGAAGATTTATTGTTGGAAGACTGGACTTGCTGACAATCTGTAAATGTTTGACAGGTACACATATAAAAAAACCCTGCAACAGGACTCCTGATGCAGGGTCTTTTCATCTCTTATTCTTTACCCGAAATACTCCACTCCCGACCTGAACAGTCCCTGATCCTTGTCTCCCGGGATGTTCCTGAACAGTCCCGGCCGGTATCTCTCGGAGTGCCCCATCTTGCCGAGGATTCTTCCGTCGGGGCTTATCAGGGCTTCTACTGCATTCATGGAGCCATTGGGGTTTGCCGGTCCTGCCATGGTTGGGGTGCCTGAAGCGTCGACATATCGGGCGGCAATCTGTCCGGCTTCTTCAAGCTGCTTCAATACGGCCGGCTCAGCAACAAAGCGTCCTTCTCCGTGGGATACGGGTATCCAGTGGGTATCGCCGACACTGGTATGCTGTAGCCAGGGGGATGCGGTGGTCTCGATGCGGGTTGTAACAAAGCGGCTTACGTGGGCGCTCAGGGTATTGAAGGTCAATGTCGGACTTTCCGGCTTCAAGGGAGCAATGTGCCCCCATGGCAGAAGTCCCAGTTTGATGAGCGCCTGAAATCCATTACAGATTCCAAGTATGAGCCCGTCCCGGGATAGGAACTCCTCAACGGCATCGGAGAGTTCCGGGTTGCTGAAGAAGGCGGCGATAAACTTGCCGGAGCCTTCCGGTTCGTCTCCGGCGCTGAAGCCGCCGGGGATCATCAGTATCTGGCTGTTTTTGAGGCCTTCCGCCATCTGGTGGATGGAATCCTCCACCATTGCCGGGGTAAGGTTGCGCAGAACCTTGATATCCGGGGTACCTCCTGCGCGGCGGAAAGCTTCGGCGGAATCATACTCGCAGTTGGTTCCGGGGAAAACAGGAATCAGCACCCGGGGGGATGCAATCTTGGCAGTTCTGGCTGCTGGAGTGCCGGCTTTTTCAGCTTTAACTGACACTATTTCTGTGTTCGCCGGGGCGGATATGGGGTATATCTCCCCAAGGGGTTGGCGCCATGCCTCCAGGGCGTCTTTAAGAGAAACTGACCAGCCGCTGCCGATTATTTCAGCCGTTTCTGTAACTGTTCCGATGGTCTCTGCATTAAGTCCTTTCAGTTCGCTGATCTGATCATTTTCAAGCTCCAGAATCAGGCTTCCGTAACTGAGGCTGAAAAGCTCTTCACTTGTCCATGATCCATCCAGGCTGATACCCAGGCTGTTGCCGAATGCCATCTCTGCAAGACTTACGCCGAGGCCGCCGGGACCAATGGTTTTTGCGCTCAGTATTAAGCCTGCGAATGCTGCTTTATGTACAGCGTCGTAGATATCCATAGCCGTATTCAGATCGGGGAGGCCGTCGGCATCCCGGGGTACCGTAAGAAGCACCAGGCTCGATCCGGCCTTTTTCAGCTCCTGTGATACAACCTGAGATGCCTTTACCGGGGCAACCGCGAAGGATACCAGAGTGGGGGGCACATGCAGATCCTCGAAGGTTCCGGACATGGAGTCTTTTCCCCCGATGGCGGCGATACCCATCTTCTCCTGAGCGTGGAAGGCACCTAACAATGCCGCCAAGGGTTTTCCCCATTTTGCAGGATCGCTGCCCAGCCGCTCAAAGTACTCCTGAAAGGTAAGGCGGATATCACGGAAATTACCGCCCATGGCGGCTATCCGGGCGGCACTCTGAAGTACTGCATAGACTGCTCCATGGTAAGGACTCCAGGATGAAATCCGGGGATCAAAACCGAAGCTCATCAGGGTGGCAGTTGTGGTGCTGCCTTTTTCCACGGGAATAAGGGCTGCCATTCCATCGGCGGGGCTGGTCTGGGTTTTTCCTCCAAAGGGCATTAATACTGAACCTGCCCCAATGGTGGAGTCAAAGAGCTGGCCCAGCCCTTCCTGTCCGCAGGAGTCCAGACTGGAAAGTCTGGTCAGGAATTCGTTCTTTATGTCTGCTGAACCTTTCCCGGCGGTGAAAGGTTCTTTGTCTGAAAGAGTGCCGGTAATCTCCGCGCTGGTAGTCTGTTCTGCACCGTTGGTATCCAGGAATTCCCGGGAAAGGTCGACAATTTTTGTTCCCTTCCACTCCATTACCAGCCGGTTGTCATCAGTTACCTCGGCAATAAGGGTTGCTTCAAGATTCTCTTCTGCCGAGCGGCAGATAAAATAGTCCAGGTCTTCTTTTTCAACCACAATGGCCATGCGTTCCTGAGATTCAGAAATGGCAAGTTCCGTACCGTTGAGACCATGGTATTTGCGGGGAACCGCATCGAGATTAATCCTGAGCCCCGGTGCAAGTTCTCCAACGGCAACGGAAACACCGCCGGCGCCGAAGTCGTTACAGCGCTTGATCTTTTTCGCAAATTCCCGGTCCCGAAAGAGGCGCTGCAGCTTTCTTTCTGTAGGGGGGTTACCTTTCTGTACCTCTGCGCCACATTCGGCCAAAGAGTCCAGGTTGTGTTCCTTGGAGGAGCCGGTGGCACCGCCGATGCCGTCCCGTCCGGTGCGGCCGCCAATAAGAACGATCAGATCTCCTGCTGCGGGTTCCAGACGGCTTACACTGTCTTCTGGAGCAGCACCGACAACGGCACCGATCTCCATTCTTTTTGCCACATAGCCGGGATGGTAAATTTCATGCACTTTACCGGTTGCAAGTCCTATCTGGTTGCCGTAGGAACTGTATCCCCGTGCCGCTACGGTGGAAATGGTCCGCTGGGGAAGTTTACCGGCAATGGTTTTGCTGACAGGAACCCTGGGGTCACCGGAACCGGTAACACGCATAGCCTGATAGACATAGGAGCGGCCGGAAAGGGGGTCACGGATGGCTCCGCCCAGACAGGTTGCAGCACCGCCGAAGGGTTCAATTTCCGTGGGGTGGTTATGGGTCTCGTTTTTGAACATTATCAGCCAGGGTTCTTTCTTGCCGTCAATCTCCGCCTCGACTCTTATACTGCAGGCGTTGATCTCCTCGGAAACCTCCAGGTTGTCAAGCTTGCCCTCTTTGCGGAACTGCTTCATTACTATGGTGGCAAGGTCCATAAGGCAGATTGATTTATGGGCGGCATACGTCTCTTTTACCGTTAGGTACTGCTTGTAGCTCTCTTCAATCTTTTTAGAGATCCGGTCTGTTCCGAAATCGACCTTTTCTATGCGGGTAAGGAAGGTTGTATGCCGGCAGTGATCGGACCAGTAGGTATCCAGTACCCTGATTTCTGTTTCCGTTGGATTCCGCTTTTCCGTATCACGGTAATACTCCTGACAGAGTGCAAGGTCTGCCTCGGACATTGCCAGGCCGTATTCGCTGCGGAGAGTTGAAAGAAATGAACTGTCTCCGGATATGAAGCCTTCTATAGAGGGAATTACTCCCGGTTCCGGTGCATCAAGGTCAAGGCTTGCGGGGATTTCCAGGGAGGCTTCCCGTGCTTCAACAGGGTTAATAAGGAATGATTTGATGGTCTGCATATCCTCAGCAGTCAGGCTGCCTTCAAAGAGCCATACTCCCGCTGCGGCAACCGCCGGTGGTGCGCCGTGGGTCATAAGCTGGATGGCCTGGGCAGCCGAATCCGCCCGCTGGTCGTACTGTCCGGGGAGGGCTTCAATAGCAATAATTGCAATGCCGGAACCGGCTGGAGGAGGATCAAAGCTGAGCCTGTCTACCGGAGCTTCTGCCAGGATGGTCTCGCAGGCGCGGATAAAGTCCTTTTCTTCAATACCTTCAACATCGTAGCGGTGAAGCAGGCGGACTGATTTCAGGGCGGAAATACCCATTCGTTCTCTCAGGTCGTGGAGGACATGATGTGCCTCATGGGCATACTGGGAGAGTTTCTCTACATAAACGCGGCGTACCATAACGGCTCCTTTGGCGGGTGCTATGACCTAACCATACAGGAAACTTGAAAGTTAGTAAAATTAATGTTATTTATTATATCTATAAGCACTGCTAATGTATGTTGATTACGAACTCTACAGAATATTCCACTGTGTAGCCCGTGCCGGAAGCTTTACCCGGGGAGCGGAGGAACTGAATATTACCCAGTCCGCCGTCAGCCAGGCCATAAAGAATCTGGAGTCCCGTCTTGGAACGGCTCTTTTTTTAAGGGACGGCCGTAAAGTCCGCTTAAGCCGGGAGGGTGAGATGCTCTTTCACCATGTAGCCCGGGGAGTCGGTAATTTCGATGCTGGAGAACGGCTCTTAAAAGAGATGGCCGGTTTTGAATCCGGAGAAGTCCGTATCGGAGTGAGTGACACTATCTGCCGCTATCATCTTATTCCTCTCTTTAAGGATTTTGCCGAGGCCTATCCGGGAATCCGAATTCAGGTAAAAAACCGCACCAGTACCGGGATTCTCTCGCTGCTTCAGAGCGGCAGTATCGATTTCGGAATTATAACTATTCCACCCGGAGCGGCACCTTTTACGGTACGGCCCTTTAAAAAGGTCCGGGACATATTTGCCGCTTCCGGCAGATATGCGGAACTTGAAGGGAAAACCATCTCTTTGGGAGAGCTGCTTGAGTATCCGCTGCTTCTGCTGAACAGCGAGAGCACTACCCGCAGGCTTTTGGACAGTTTTCTCGACGCCAACGGGGTTAAAGCAGTACCTTCTATAGAGCTTGAGAGTATTGATCTTCTGGAAGAGTTTGCCAAAATCGGTTTCGGCATTGCTCATGTTGAAGAAAAAAGTGCTGAAGAAGCAATCTCTTCAGGGGAATTATTTATTGTGAAAACTGACCCCCCGCTGCCGGAGCGGGAACTTGGAATTGCCAGTCTTGGTGAATCCCTTCCTTCCCGGGCGGCAGTTCTTATGCGGGATTTTCTCTTGAGTCGTTAATCAGCAATACAGCGCACATTGTTAATTTGAGGTAAGTATGGGAAAAATAATATTTGTATCAAACAGACTTCCGGTAACCATTGCCCGGGATGACAAGACAGGAGAATACGGCTTTATACGCAGCATCGGCGGACTTGCCACGGGCCTGAGTTCCGTGCACGACCAGGGTGACTCCCTCTGGGTAGGCTGGAGCGGCCTTCATGAGGAAGATGTTTCTCCCCAGGAGGAGAAGACGCTGAAGGAGGCCATGCTGAGAGAGGAGCACTGTGTTCCCTTTCAGATATCAAAGCATGATTTTGAGGAGTACTACCTGGGCTTCTGTAACGAAGCCATCTGGCCCCTTTTTCACTATTTTGCCAACCGTTCCCATTATGAGGCTCATCAGTGGGAGGCCTACCGGCGGGTAAACCAGCGCTTTTTTGATGAACTTAAGCCTTACATCGAGCCCGGGGATACCATCTGGGTTCACGATTACCAGCTTATGCTTCTGCCGGAAATGATCCGCCGCGAGTTCCCCGATGCCCTGGTCGGCTTCTTCCTGCATATACCTTTTCCCTCTTATGAGATTATGCGTTTAATGCCCTGGCGGGAGGAGATTATGGAAGGCCTTATGGGGGCAGACCTCTTAGGCTTTCATACCTATGACTATGTTCGTCACTTTATCTCCAGTGCCCGCAGGCTTCTGGGATATGAGTACAGCATGGGTTATCTGACCGCAGGTCAGCGTCTTGTCCGGGCCGATGTTTTTCCCATGGGAATCGACTATGAGAAATACAGCCATGCCGGGAAGGACAAAAATGTGATTAAAGCCCTTACGGAAACCCGGCGGCAGCTGGCCAACCGTGCCACTATTCTCTCTGTGGATCGTCTGGACTACACCAAGGGAATCCCCGAGAGAATCAAGGGATTTATGATGTTTCTGGATCAGCATCCGGATTATCGTGAAAAAGTTGAGCTTTATCTTATTGTTGCACCGTCAAGAACTGAGGTGGAAGGATATCAGGAACTTCTGCGGGAGATCCGGGAGCTGGTAAGTATTGTTAACGGTAAACACGGCAGTCTTGGCTGGACACCGGTTCATTTCTTCTACCGGTCATTTTCTTTTGAAGATCTGACTGCCCTGTATATGGAAGCAGATCTTCTTCTGGTGACAGCTCTCCGGGATGGTATGAACCTTATCGCCAAGGAGTACCTGGCTGCCCGCTCGGATGACACGGGAGTGCTGATTCTCAGTGAAACCGCCGGGGCCGCCCACGAGCTGGGGGAATCTCTGGTGATCAATCCGAATGACATTCAGGGCATATCCGATGCAATAGAAACAGGGCTGAATCTGGACAGGAAGGAACAGAAGCGCCGCAATGTGGTGATGAAAAAACGGATTGCCCGTTACAATGTGCAGTTCTGGGCCAGGGATTTTCTGGTCAAGATGAAGGAAGTCCAGGATTATCAGCAGCTGCAGTCGGGACGCAACATGATTCATACCGTCGAAGAGGATATGCTCAAACGATACCATGAATCAAAGAAGGCGATTCTGTTTCTTGACTACGACGGTACTCTGGTCGGTTTTCAGGACAGTCCGGAAAAGGCTCGTCCCGATGACGAGCTTATTGAGATAATTAAAAAACTAAGCTCCAGAAAAGAGAACCGGGTAGTGGTAATCAGTGGACGTCAGCCGCAGGACCTGGATGATTTCTTTGCCGGGCAGGATGTTGAGATGGCCGCCGGGCATGGAAGCTTTATAAAAATGAAAGGGGCCGACTGGGAAAAGGCAGAACTCTTTTCCACCGAATGGAAGGAGACAATCCGTACTATTCTGGAAAACTACACTGACCGTACTCCCGGGTCTTTTATCGAAGAAAAGGAGTTCTCCCTGGCCTGGCACTACCGCCGCTGTGAGCCCGACCTGGCGGCATTGCGCCTTGGAGAATTGAAAGACTCTCTCCACAGTGTTACAGAAAACATGAACCTGGGGATTCTGGATGGAAACAAGGTTCTTGAGGTGAAGGATTCATTTGTAAACAAGGGCATTGCTGCTACGGAATGGCTCCGGGGAGAAGAGTACGATTTCGTTTTCGGTGTAGGGGATGATCATACCGATGAAGACCTTTTTGATGTTCTTCCCGAAGATGCCTATTCAGTTAAAGTCGGCATGGCCCTTTCCCGGGCGGGGTATCATATCCGGGGATGGCGTGAGCTGCGGACGCTGTTGAAGAAGTTTTAAGGTTGATTATTCAGTTGAAATCCCGGGTATTAGATACCCGGGATAATTGATCCTAGTTAAAAATACCTGACGGAACGAACCAGCCATGTTGTTGTTTTGCCATCATTATGCGCGTTCCCGTTTCCGGGATTAAGGGCTTTAGCTGCAGTTGCTGAAAATTCTGATGAACTCCAATACGGGCTGCCGGACAGATTCAGGCTAGAAAGTGGCGATACAGCATCATAATCAAAAAATGTAGTCAGTTCATCCCAGGACGGCAAAAACCAGTCATCATAGCTGCCGTCAGTGCATGCCAGGGCAATGCCTGCAGCATATGTGGTCCCAGCACCATTTTGATCTATGATATTGGTAGTATTGTCTGACCCAGTACCCTGGGCGGTATCGGTTCCTGCAGGAACCGATGTCGACTGATATGCTGAAATTGCCCAGATTATACCCGAGCTCTGATCGGCAGCTGCAGCTACCAATCCGCGTTGTTCTCCTGTAACATAACCGGTATCACCGGATTCGAGAATATAGGTAACTATTCCTCCGCAGGCTGAATCTCCTATAGCCACAGTAGCTGTCGCCGGGAAGACAGCTGTAATTACACCGGAATTGGCGCTGTTATTTACAGATGTTGCACCAGTGACTGAAAAATAATCTGTAGATACGCCCGAGAGGGTAAAACCGGACTTTGCTGTAAGGGTAATAGTGGCAGTATAGGCTTTATTGCCGCCAAAATATGATGACCAGCCCCAGCCTCCATCCCAGGTAACGGTACCGGTATACTGGGCTGTTTCGGTAATTGCTGATACAGGTGTTTCCCCGATTACCGGTGCGGTGACACCGGATATCGATGCAATTGAAATAGTTGTACTGCTATCTGAACTTCCTGCGCCGCCGCTGTCACATGCGGTAAAAAAGCTTAAACTAATGATTAATATAAGTGACAACAAAGTGAAAGTGGTTCTCATTTCTCCATCTCCTACACTCAAGCTTATTGAAAAGGAATGAGAATTCAATATATCTGTTCGGGAAAAATTAAATATTGCATTATCAATGAAGAATACAGAGTCTCTATAATGAAATCTGGAGGCCGGGCAGAAGAAATAATATGGACCTACAGCAGATTCCGCGCCTTAATCTCCATGTACTTTTCCATAAGCCGCGGGGAAACCTCCGCTGGCAGCAGGTCCAGGCAGGGGATCCCGCTGCTTTTGAACTTTCGTATCAGGTTTCTGCGCTGCAGGAGCATCTCCTTGGCGGCGGCGGATTCATACAGATTTTCAAGGTCTTCCGTATCCTGTTCTGCTGTCTGCTCCAGTACCTTGTCTCTCAGGAGCAATAACAGGGTAAGGTGGCGTTTATTCAAAAACGCAAGGTGACTCTTGAACAGGGAATAATTGATGGCGTCCACAATATCGGAGATAAAAACCATAAGGCAGCGTTTTTTTATCGAGGAGCGCAGGTAGCGGAAAAGCAGGTCGTAGTTGGATTCAACACTCTCCGCCTGAATGCCGGTAAGAAAGCGGCTTGCTGTGCGCAGTCCGCTTTTTCCCTTGGTAAAGGGCAGCACATCCTTCACGGTGTCTGAAAAGGTTACTATCCCGATGCTGTCCCCGGTTCTTATGGCAATGTTGGCCAGGAGGAGAACCGAGTTTACTGCAGCATCCAACATGGAAAGCCCGTCTATCTCGGTGGTCATGAGCCTGCCGCGGTCGAGGACAAAAAGCACGGACCCCGAGGTATCATGCTGAAACACCTTGGTTATTGGACGGTTAAGCCTTGTACTGGCATTCCAGTCAATTCTTCGGAACTCGTCATCCCGGGTGTAATCACGGAGATAATCGAGTTCTGTTCCGCTTCCAGCCCGGGCGGAACGGTGGAAGCCCGCATGGGCCAGGGGATTGTTCCGGGCCAGGGTTAGATACTGGTTCAGGTTCATTACATCGGGAAAAACTTCTGCCGTCCTGTTCTGGGGCAGAGTTTTAACTATTCGGAACAGCCCCAGAGGAGAAGTAACCGCTACATTAAGGTTTGCTATTATGTATTTTCCCCGGCGCATGGGCTGCAGGGGGCAGTTGAAGGTGTGGCTTGTTCCGGAAGGTATCTCTACTGTTTTTGTTTCTGAATAATCGTTCCAGTCGGCGGGAACATCAAATAGAGGCAGAACCTTGACGGATGCTTTAAAAGGATTTGATACGGTTATCCGGAAAGAATTCTTTCTTCCGATGGAGCATATAGCCGGTATATGCACATCTGTCTTCATTCTGCCGGAAGAAGGGGTGTTTATTCCGTCGGTCAGGGCAATGAGTATCAGGGCGAGATCCGCCAGCAGTCCTGCGACCATCAGGTGTACATTCAAGAGCCCTGCTGTCATCAGGGCAAGGGGAAACAGGAGTAGGGTAAACAGCCTCGGGGTTGCCTGGATTCTCATCGGGGAACTTGAACTTCCTTCAGTATCCGGTCGATATAGTCCTGGGGAGTAAGCCCTTCAATCTCTGCTTCCGCGTCGAGAATTATGCGGTGGCAGAGCACCGGATATGCAAGATGCTTGATATCATCGGGAACAACATAGTCCCTTCCATGGAATGCTGCACGCACTCTGGCGGTCTTCAGCAGGGCAACACATCCCCGGGGAGATGCGCCGAAGATAAGACCGGGATAGTCCCTGGTTTTTGCTACAATCTCAGATATATAGGTGATGATCTTGTCGTCCACCACTACATTCTTCATTGCTGACTGCAGAGAAAGTATTTCATCCCGGCTGACTGCAGGGGCTATTCCGGCAGCCTCAATCTGTTCCGCATCAAATCCATCCCGGTAGCGCATGAGCATCTCCTGCTCCTCTGTCAGGCTGGGGTAATCAATGCTCAGCTTCATAAGAAAGCGGTCAACCTGGGCCTCCGGCAGGGGATAGGTTCCTTCCATCTCAATCGGGTTCTGGGTTGCGATACACATGAAAAAAGAGTCGACTTCATAGTCGGTCCCGTCGATGGTTACACATTTCTCCTGCATGGCCTGCAGCAGGGCGGACTGGGTCTTTGCCGGGCTGCGGTTTATTTCATCCGCCAAAAGTATATTGCAGAATACCGGTCCTTTTTTTACCGAAAAGCTGCCGGATGTGCCGTCGTAAATGGTGGTTCCGATTATGTCGGAGGGCATAAGGTCCGGAGTAAACTGAATCCGTCCGAAATTGCCGGATACACTCCGGCTGACTCCTTTTGCCAGCAGGGTTTTTGCCAGTCCGGGGACACCTTCTATGAGTACATGGCCGCCGGCAAAAAGGCTGATCAACAGATGCTCAATAATCTGCTCCTGGCCGATGATAATCTTCTTCAGTTCTTCCCGTACTTTATCGTACAGTTCCTTCACCTGGGCTGTGTTCATTTGGGGAACTCCTTTCTGTTTTTTCTGAAAACTGTTTTCTGAAAATCGTCCAGTATCTCTCTCCGCTGGTTCATCCGATCCAGGAGCATTGCGGCATTAACTGCTTCACTGGAAATAAGCAGATCGTAAATAATTTCTTTTTTTTCCGGCAGGGTAGTGCTTATACGTTCAGCCAGTTCCCCGGGAGAGATACTTCTTTGCAGGCCGATCAGTTCATGCAGCCTCTTGCCGAAGTAGTCTCTGTTTATTGATTCCACAATATCCGCGGCATCCTGCCTCATATAAAAATAGCCGACCCCCTTCAGGTGCTGTGAAATCTGGCGGAGGCTGTGGGTGGCGGGGCTGTTCGGGGCTGCAATACGGGGGCCTTTCCAGAGTATGAATACCAGCGCTGCCAGCAGAAAATGGAAGGTAAAAAAGAGGGGATATCCCTTAAAGAGAAACCCCAGCCCAAGGCCGGTGGCTGGAGGGGTGAAAGTAGATGCTGCAAGGTATATCTCCTCACCATACCAGGGGGATAACAGCTTATTGAGAAAAATCGCAGTATCCAGCTGTTCGAGATTGGTGTTGCGGATAAATGCACTGTCAGAACAGATCAGAAGATTTTTTCCGGAGCTCCAGGCGAACAGGTCTCCCTGCTTGTGACTGTAAAGGGGAGAAAAGTCCGAGTTGCGAAGATCCATAAGGTACTGTGACCTGAAAAGAATGAGATCTTCTTTAAAAGCACTGGTTTCATCAGATGTGAAGGTTTTCAATTCGTTGGTGAAATCACATTCATATACGGTGACACCTTCTGCCAGGCCGCTTGTCTCTTTGTAGCCGAAAATCATGATAGTACGATTGTTCTCTGCCCACTCTTTAAGATATGCCGTGCGCAGGTCCAGCTCATGCTGATCTGCAACTATGACAAGGCTCCCTTCCGGAGGCGGCAGGGTTGATGTCCACAGTTTAAGGTCGTAGTCGAGTTTTTCAAGGAGTTTGAGGAATATATACCGGGAGTCCTGTTTTCCGGTACGGATGGATTGCTTTTTTACCCATGTTTCGGGATTCCCGAAGATCTCGACTATCACCACAAAGAGCACCAGGGTTATACCGAGGGCAAACAGGATGATTCTGCTTATGCCGGAGGATGTTTTCATGGGAACTCCCTCCGGTAATCCCCGGCGAGCTGATGATAGACTGAGGGTTCAAATCTTTCATGCTTGAAGACAATCAGTTCTGCCATCAGGGCAATGCTTGAGAAGGCGGACTTTCTTCCCGGGTTGGATGAAAGCCTTGCTGCTATCTCGTAATTGGTAAGTTCTTCTTTTCTGAAAATAATTCCATCTTCAACCAGTCTCACAATGGACGCTTTGTGGAGTAAAAGAATTGCCTTGCTGCTGTCTGTGGCGGATAAGGCAGCTGATTGACGCAGCAGGTGACTGCTGGGGAGGGATGTATCAATGGCCATATCGATACGGCTTCCCGGTTCACCCGAATCAACATACTCCGTGGCAACATTAACTCCGCTTACCACTCCTTTCAGCAGTAGTATCAGTGAAATTCCTGCAGCTGCAATGATAAGGTAAAACAGAACTTTACCCATGGCTTCAGGCAGTGCAATTCGCGGCAGTGAAATACTGAACCCGGAATTCATATTGTCGAGGATTTCGGAATGTACTCTTTCAACATCACTGTTGTCAGGGGTACTGAAGAGGTGGAATTGCCCTGTCAGGATGAGGAGCGTTAAAACGAGTATCCGGCGAAATCTCATGCCGGCTTTTTCCTCTGTTTCTTCATTCCGGGCCAGATAATGAAATAGCCAATAATAACCGAAAGGGAAGTCAGAATAATGGCTATTTTAAGCGGGATAATATCCGGCCTGGGCGAGACTCCCCCTTCAATGAAAGCCGCAGTGAAAATAAGGAGTGCAGCAGCGCAGACCAGTGTGAGAAAATCCGCCTGGCGGGATTTGAGGCTTTCCTGTCTGCTTTTTCTTCCGCCGTTGAGTATGGTATAGCCGAGAAACAGTCCTGCAGCTCCGGCAATAATAAGGCCGCTTATTTCAAAGACAGAATGGGCGCATATAAACTCAATCAGGTTTGCAGAATATCCTCTGGCGCTGACATATCCCATAATGGCGCCCAGGGTGAGTCCGTTATACACAAGAAAATAGATAGTTCCCAGGCCGATAAATACTCCGGCAGCCACGCTGTAGAAGGCTATGGAAATATTATGCTGAATGTAGAATGAGGTGGCGAAGGAGCTTTCCCCGACAGTGTGTCCGCTGCTTAATCCTTCGGCATAGTTTGCTTCCATGGCTTCCAGTACATCCGGGGAAACGATGCTCCCTGCAATCGATGGTGTTGCCTGGACGCCAATGAGGGCGGCAAAAAAGGGCATCAGAAAAAAGAGTGCAGAGATTATTGCAAATTTATAGTGCTTTCCGACGATTCCCGGGAGATACTCGGAAAAGAAGGTGTGAAATGCAGATTTCTTCAGAGGTGGAAATGTATAGAGGTACCGGTGGGCTGTGCCAACCAGGCTGTTAAGATAATCGAGAACATCCGGAGAGAGTTGATACATTTGTGACTCAGCAAGGTCTGCACAGGATTGGCGATAGAGGGATGGAAACTCCAGAATCTCGTCCCTGCTCAGTTTTCTGGAAGGGATACGTTTAATTACGCTGTGGAGTCTTCTCCACCGGTCTATCCGTGTCTCAACAAACAGTTCACTTTTGGTTTTCATTAGTGCTGTTCCTGTAAACGGTCTCTATAAAGGTGAGCGGGTCGCCTATGGTGCCTTCGTGGCCGATTTTCCGCTGAAGACCGTCGGCGAATTTCTGGATCACCTCACGGCGCTTTCCCTCGGGCAGACTCCATTTCTGATTTAGAAAGGTGCGGATCAGCCAGAGATCTTTTTCGCTCAGTTTTTTTCCACTATTATTAAGAAGAGCATTTATATCAGCAGAATTACTCTCCGGGCGTAGAGAGGTTGTAAAATCCGGTTCGGTAATCACGGTATCTGAGACCTTTACTACCAGGGTTCCGGCGGTGATGTCGCCGAAGCGTCTTGATTTTTTATCCTTCATGGCAATTAAACCGCCGAGGAAACCCGGTACCGGAAAGGAATCAACCACTCTGATGAGATTTCTTAAAGCGATGCTTGAAAAAGAGAGGAACTCTCCATTTTCACTGATTACGGTTATTCCTGTAAGTTTTTTCCCCGGTGACTGTCCGTTCATCAGGGATTCAAAAAAGACGAAATACCCCCATTGAACGGAAAAGCTTAAGATGAAAAAGAATGATAACAATCCGTAGAAGCCATTGGAACTGCTGAAATCGGCAATAAGAAAAGAGCCGATGAGCAATGCAGCAAGAATAATAACAAGAGCCTGAACAATAAGATCTATGATAAATCCCCCAATGCGGGTGCCTATCGGGGCTGTTTCGTAGGTAAAGGAGATCTTTTCCGGGCTCTCGATGGTAATTGTCACGGATTATCTGATTCCAGAGCAAATGCCTCTGCCAGGTGCTCCAGGGCAAAGCCCTCTTTCTCGATCCTGCAATTGAAATACATCAGCACATAGATAAACAGGCTGAAGGGTGTGGCTATGGCGTTGAAAATGATGGTAATTATGGAGCTGACTATTATTGAGCTGAAAGTCGGTATGTAAGATGCGAGTCCACTTAGTAGTTGTCCCACGATGGAAACGATAATAATTAAACCAAACATTTTCCACCGGCTCCCTTTTATCAGGTATTTACTTCGTTTCATGGAGTCGGAAATTGAGGCATCTTCAATAACCATTACTGTAGTTGCCAGTGAATAATTCATCCATACAATTATGCCAGGGATTACCAGCAGCAGGGCAGCAAGTCCAGCCAGTATGGAAACAACAATTGTAAGGAGAATAATAGGAATAATTAGTTTTGTTAGTCTTCCTCTGATTTTATTCCATACAATTGGCTTCTCAAGGTAAAGTCGTGATAAAATTTCAATATATAGTGCGTAGATGACTGCAGTAGCTGGAATAGTGAATAAAAGTGTCAGAAGAACAGAAAAAACAGGTGAAAATTCTGTTGGACCACCGAATGTGAACAGAACAACTATTGCTGGCAGGTATGAAGCTGCGGCAGAAATGAGTGCAATGACAAACAACAGGGGGAAATTTTCCAGGTACAGGTTAAATGACTGGCCGAGAATTTCTCCGAAACTCAGCTTTTTCAATTCATACTTCATATAATCCTCCGGATTTAGCAGGCTCAGCATGCCATATTTGCCGTGCAGTCTCAACCTGTATTTAAGATGCTCTTAACTGCTTGGCAAAAATACTGTTCTGTTGATGAGCAGAAAATTTTCAGAAGATTCTCTCTGGAATTATTACGCGGGATAAAGCTGCAGGTGAGAAGCGGAATTTCTGGTAATGGTTAACTGTGTGGCTACTATGATTTTTTCCTGTACCGCTTTTTATTCCAGTTTTGAGGATTGTAGTAAATGTAGTTGCGAATTCGATTGAATGCATCCATATCCCGGATAATGTGATCATGAAATCGGGTTTGCCATCCAAAATCGGGGATGGTTTTTCTGATATTGATTGTGCAGATCCTCTTGAATTGATTAATTGCTATTCCAATTGATCCGGGATTCCAGTTTTTGGGAGAATTTTTCTTTGTGGAAGGATTCCTCTCAGTGGATAGATTTCTCTCAGTGGAAAGATTTCCCTTATTGGAAAGATTTCCCTTAGTGGAAAGATTTCCCTTAGTGGAAAGATTTCCCTTAGTGGAAAGATTTCCCTCAGTGGAAAGATTTCCCTCAGTGGAAGGATTCCTCTCAGTGGAAAGATTCCTCTCAGTGGAAAGATTCCTCTCAGAAAATAAAATCCCATCAGTGGAGACGCCCAACTTGGGCGTCTGTACCGGGGGATTGAGGGGTGCTGTGGATTTAAAGATTTGGGGGGATATTATTAAGATTCCATGGATGTGATCGGGCATGATGATGAATTGATCGATTAAAATATTCTGGAAATGATCTGGAATTTCCTGCCATGCTCTTTCGGCAATTTCTCCGGCTGTTGATAAGATCATTTTTCTGTTTTTGATTTTTCCAAAATATTTAATTCGGTTTTTTGTACAGATGGTAATGAAGTAGCCGCCGGGGGATGAATAGTCCCAGCATGGTTTCCGGGCGGTTTCTATGCGGTATTTGTCTTTATACAATGTCATTTTTTGTGCTTCCTCATATTCGAGGTACGAGGAAAATGCCTTGTTGATTTTATGTTGCTGTCAGATTAGGTAAAAAATAGGGGATTGGTCCGGATACTACTGCTGGAACTCCAGAGTGTATTGGCCCAGATCCAGGGGGCGTCCGTTATCCGTCAGGGTACTGCGCATATAGTCCCGGTCCAGTTCCAGCTCCTCGGTAAGCTGCCGCATCTGGTCCTCGGAGATAAGATTCTGCTCGGCGAAGAGGAACATCAGGGCTTTCTCGGCTATGCAGGGTACTTTCAGGGAGTTCATGTTGACCGGTTGGGGATCGTCGCTTTCCAGAAAAAGTTCTTTCAGGTTGTTGTACAGGAGGGATTCTTCGATGGAGTCTTTCAGGTGTCTCAGCTCCTTCCTCAGGGCAGACACCTCTCCCCGGGATGCTTCTTCTCCCAGGGGTTTAAGCACCAGGTAGGTATACTCCTTTCCCGGCAGATAGTGATGTTCATCGCAGCGTGTACAGTAGTTGGGCTGCTTGGGGTCATCTTTTGTTGTGTCGCCCCCGATAACGATCAATGGGTCAAAGTAAAGGGCCGGGCATTCTTCTCCGTCTACCCGGTAATAGCGGTAGGTGTAGAAAGAGTCTTCAATGCAGTCTGCATGCTCGCAGTAGGCTGTAAGGGGAAAGATATCGGTACAGTTATCCAGCAGAAAGCGGGTGGTTTGATTAAAAATATCCCGGCGGAAGTTAAGCACAAGGGTTGGAAAAATGAATATAAGATCATTCCGCTGGCTGGCTTCCTTTACTACATAAGCGATGCGTTCATCATAGAAGCTTGCTTCGTCGATTATCCAGGTACCGGCTTCGGGATGGTCTGCTATGGTCTGTTCAAGCTCGAAGGAGTTGGAGATATAGCAGATGTTCTCGCCGCAGCGCTCAAATCCGCCACGATGAGCAAGGGCATCCTCGGGATAGTCGGGGAAGCGCAGTTTATCCAGTGATGAGCGGATGAAGAACACATTTCTGCGGTCTGCCCGGCCGCAGGTTGTCCGGGCCGCAATTTTTTCAGATTTCTGCCGTGCTACTGCAGCATCCCGCCATACTCTGGATGAGTACTCGGTTTTCCCGGAACCCATGGGGCCGATTACCAGAATCCTCCGTCCCCCCTGGGTAAAATCGAAATGGTTATTGGCATGGTGTACCTGCAGCCGGGGAAAGCCGAGGCTTTTCATAAAATGGACAGTGCGGGATTCAAGATCGTTTGCTGACACGGAAGATCCTTGGTTCTGGTTTACTCTGTCAGTATATCATGAAGCGTCCACTTCGACTTCCGCCGGAGAGAAAATATACTTCACTGGATTCAGCAGCGCATGGCCCTGATCCTTAACTGTTATGCACCGTACATGGGGAATCAGGGATTTCAGCCTGTCCATCGAAGCCGGGATATTGAGCATTACATCCGCACCGCCGCCAATACAGGTTACCGTCATGCTAAGGGCGGATAACTCACTGTCTGTTAATAATGGGGGAACTTCCCTCCGGGGTGTGTAGCCCTTTGCCATAATTCTGAACCAGTTTTCTACTTCCGGATCAATCTCTCTGCTGTTAAACAGCTTCTGCTGCAGCCGTCTCAGGCCGAAGTCTCCCATGAATGCATAGGCAATAAGTTTGAAAAGGAAAGAATATCTGGGCTGAGCAAATCCGCTGGCAGAAACAAGCATGAGAGAATCGGTTCTTTCCGGGTTGGCTGCGGCCCATTTTGCAGAAAGCCAGCCTCCGAGACTTACCCCCGCAAGGGATACCCGTGACAGCTTCAGATTGTCGAGAATCTCGGTTACCCACTCAATATAATCGGCTCCTGAAAGATCTCCCCGATGTTCACTGCTTAGGCCCGGATCGCCGGGGATGTCGGCTGCAAACAGATGAAATCGATTTCGATAGAGGGAGATTTCGCCGGTCCAGGCGGAGGAGTTTGACCCTGAACCGTGAAGCAGCAGAACAGGAGGCAGACTATTGTGCCCGCATTCGAACACAACTGTTGTTCCCAGACATGTATCGATACAGTGTTCCTTTACCGGTACCGGCCACCGTGAAATAAGCTCCCGTTCCTGGCTCTGGATAAGTTCCCTGTATTTACTGTTTTTAAAGTAACTTGTCCCCTGCATTTGTTTCTCCTTTTTGATTGTGAGGAAGTTTTCCCCGAATCTTTCAGGTTCCTCAAGAGAGGTATTTTGTGCAGTTAAAAAAGGGCATCAAAGGCGTACACCATTGCGGAAACAAAGCGAGGGCTGCCCCAGATCAGGAACCGCGCCATGCCGGTCTCTTCCATAAACTGGTAGTCACAGCGGGCTTCGGAGTCTCTCTCCCTGCTTATCATGGCTGCAGTAACAGTACTGGATAGACGCAGGGCTTCTTCTCTGGAAGAAACGTCTACCTCTACAACGGCGGATACCCTGATTTTTGTATTCTCAATGTGGTCATATGTTGTCTCTTCCGGATTGCTTACAGTACGGTTGGCAAGCTCGGCGGGATCGTGTATCCCCATAAAATCCATCAGGTCCTGCAGTATGATGCGCCACTGGCCGCCGGATTTAGCTGCCTTCAGCCGGCCTTCCTTTATGTAGCGGCGAACGGTCCGGGTATGTACCTGCAGTAATTCTGCAGCGGCCTCTACGGTAAGAAACTGATTCATTCTTGAACTCATAAAGATACTATTGAATTAATATTACATAATGTCAATTATAATGTAATAAAATGTAACAGATAGTGGTGTTCAAAATGAGCCGCTCCCGGTTTTTCTGGAATATGGCGGGCACGGGGGATATTTTATGCGTATGAGAAAATTATCTCCTGTTTTCAGTATTCTACTGGCTGCTTTAATTATTTCGTGCACCTCAAGTCCTGATTCGGACTATGACCCGTATTACCGGCAGGAGATGCGGGAGTTTGTACAGAGCATCAGTGCTTATGCAGAAGCAGTATCGTCAGGATTTATCGTGATTCCCCAGAATGGTCAGGAGATCCTGACCGAGAATGGCGAGTCTGATGGTCCGGCAGCCTCTGAATATATTGCATCAATCGACGGCATCGGCAGGGAGGATCTTTTCTACGGGTATGACAACGATGATGAGGCTACCCCTGCTGGTGAACGGGATTATATGCTCGGATTTACCGACCGGGCCGAAAGCGAAGGACTTGCTGTTCTGACCACTGATTACTGCTGGACTTCTGCAAAGGTCAGTGATTCTTATTTACAGAATAACAGCCGGGGATACATCAGTTTTGCAGCACTCGACCGTGAGTTGAACACCATCCCGGGAGCTGTTCCCTACGGAATCCATACCGATAATATTTCTGACTTGACTCAGGCAAAGAATTTTCTCTACCTGCTGAACCTTGAAGGATATAGCTCGGTTGATGACTATATTTCAGCCCTCGGGGCAACCGACTATGATGTACTTATTATAGATGCGTTTTATGACGGTACGATTCTGACCAGCAGTCAGGTTAATGCCCTTGGAACAAAAGGCAGCGGCGGAAGCAGGCTGGTTATCGCCTACATGAGTATTGGAGAGGCCGAGGACTACCGCTACTACTGGCAGAGCAGCTGGAACAGCACTCCTCCGGACTGGCTTGCCGGGGAGAATCCCGACTGGCCGGGAAACTATAAGGTCAAATACTGGGATTCTGACTGGCAGGGTGTGATATTCGGCTCAAGCAGCGGGTATCTGGATAAAATCCTCGCTGCCGGTTTTGACGGTGTGTACCTGGATATTATTGATGCCTTTGAGTACTTCGAATAGCCGGGCCTACAGCTCGTAAGCGCCGATATCCGGGGATCCTGTTCGCAGGTTTCCATCAAGATCCCTTACGGCGGAATAGCAGTTGGGAACTGCATAGCCTTTATCGACCAGATTATCCTGCACCTGCTGGGTGTCTATCAAATGGAAGTTATAGTCCAGGTTCTGGGGGGAGGGATCGATAAACAGATCTTCCATGGATATATCTGAACTATTAATAACAAAATTATTATGAACTGTCTGGTTGGCATCAGCGCTGATGCTGCTGGCAGCAATGTTGTTTGCTACCCGGCATCCGGCACTGGCGGTACCATTTTTATGATCGTGAATCATTATCCAGGGGCTGACCGTGTCTGAAGGATTACTGTCCACCACGGTATTATTCAGTATCTCGCAGCCGACAGCGCCGTAGAGAGAGATCCCATGATAGGTGTTTGAGACAATCATGTTGTTTTCCACCCTCCAGAAGCGGAAGAATCCGTCAAAGCAGCCGATGCCCTGAGGACTTCCGGCCAGTGTATTTGAGGGGTCGGTGGAATCGATAATCGTATTGCCACGGATCAGCACATGTTCTATGTAGCCGGTGCCGACTGAATTGTCACTGCCCCGGGAGTAGCTTTGAATGCCGTCGTCGTGATTATCGTCCACGTCATAGCAGTTGGTTATTATATTATCCGCGAAATAGACGTGGTCACTGATTATCCTGGCTCCGTCGACACTGTAGTTATTTATACTGTTATTTACGCACCAGGTGTAGTCCGAGTGATATTCAATGGAAATTCCCATGCCCACATTCTCTATGGTGCAGTCGGCGATTTCCACATTGCGGGTACTGCGCAGCCCGATCCCGCCGCCTGCCCGGCTGGCCCAGTCGGTCGCCGACCAGCCTGAACTGTCTTCGGCGGTTTTTATAGTCAGGTTTCTGACCTTGATTTCCCGGCAGTCACCCCAGAAGCTGCTGGTGCCGAGATACAGTCCGCTGCCATTAATTCCGCTTACCTCCCAGTAGTTTTCTCCCGGGCTTTCATTAAGGGTATAGCTCTCCTTGATAATGGAGAAATCCGTTAGGTATATTTTGCGTATGGCTCCATTCAGGTTGATACGTGAAAGGATTGCTGTCTCTCCGGAGGCACCTTTTATGGTGAGCCAGTCCCTGAAAATAAACCGGTTGAGATCAATATGTCCGTGGTAGCCCTCCTTTAACAGCAGGGTATCGCCCCCTTTTACCGGAGCCCCTTCATTCTGAACAATTAGAGCGGAATCTGTATTGTAGGATTCGCTGTAGGCATAATGTTCCACCAGACCTTCTTCAATTACCTGCTGGAGACTCTTCCAGGGGGTTTCACTGCTGCCGTTGCCGCCGTCAGCAGCAGATGACCCTGAGTCAGGATCAATATAGAAGACGGTTCCTTTGCTTACAGGCTCGCTAAAGGTGAACGTGCTGGTAAGAAATGCCAGATCCGGTTCCGGAGAGCTCTGACTTTCCATGGGACCGCATGCGGAGATGAGGATAGTTGCCGCGAGATAGACTGTTGGAAATAATCTCTTTTTCATATTTCTACCAGTGTATCTCATGGTTCGGGAAAAACACGTTGATATTCTATATATCCATCTTTCGGCCCGGGACGAGGGTGTAGGAAATTAATCCTGTTATCAGGGTTATCCCCGTCAGAATGAGCATTTGTATGTCCGAATTAAGCCCCGCGAGGCTGACACGGTTAAACAGTGCCCCGGCTGCAGTGGCAGGAAGCAGTGCCAGGAGTACCCCGAGTTTGTTCATGGCTTTTTCCGGCAGAATCCTCAAGGAAAAGAAAAAATACCCGAGAACGATAACATTGAAAACATTCATAAAGGGCACGGTGCTGCCGACTCTTCCTGCAGTATAGAGTCCGGCTGTCATAGCAAGAACTGCACTGCCCAGAAAAACGGTCCATCCCGCCAGGAGATGTTTGAACGGCTTTGTTGATGCCGAAAGAGTAAGCCTGTTTTCTGCAAGCTTCTGCAGGTAAACAAGTGCGGCCCCTGTAAGCGGTATAGCTAAAGAAAAAACCGGCGCATACAGTATTTGCAGAGAGTCTGCAGGTTCTGCTTCTCCATTTGCAATTAAGCGCAGAACTCCCAGAGTCATGTAGGAACTTATGAAGGTAATCAATACTGATGAGATCCCTGTGTAGCGTATCAGCAGGGTATGCACCAGGCTGATAATCAGCAGTACCAACAGGGATAGCATAATAAATATAACTGCGCCGGCAGGGTGATAGCTGAGGGCTTTGCTGATGAGGAGAGCACTCAGGGTGGCAAGAGCAGGCATGGAAAGGTCCAGGTAATTCTGCCTCAGGGTGATTAATACACCAAAGCTGAGGAGGATATATATGGGAAGGGTTTTAAGCAGATTGATAATATTTCGAATCCGCAGAAAATAGCCGGTCGCGGATCCTGAGATTATAATGAGAAAAAGCAGTATAAAGCCGGTGAGAAGGAAAATCTGCAGACGTTTCTTTGGCTCCGGAGTGGAGGCCTTCTCCGGTTGTTCACCGCTGTTCAGCATTCCCTTAACTCCGAAGGCTCCGATAAGTCCCAGGGGCGATAAGAGGGCGAATCCGACAATGGCGCTTATGGCGGCGGCTTTGCTTCTGCTTTGAGAATATATCAGCAGCCCGGCAATAGACAGGAGGTTAGCCGCTCCGGCGATTCCCCCGACAAACAGAAGATAACCGGTTCCAAGATCATGATTTACGGCGAGTATAATGGTGGTGGCAATAATGTTGATACAAATTGAGAGTACAGCCTGAAACATTTACAATTCCTTGATTAATTGAAGTGCCTGTAGTGTACTGAAATAATTCTGATAGACAATAGACGCAGGGGGGCCTTGTGGCAGGATTTGAGTTGGTACAGATTGCCGGGAATTCCTGGTATATTCCGGCACCGGCAAATATCGGTCTGGTAGATAGTGAGGAGGGGTGCTGGCTCATTGACAGCGGCAATGACAAGGATGCGGGGCGTAAGCTGAACCGTCTTATTGAGGATACCGGGCGCCGCCTGGCCGGGATTGTCTGTACCCACTCCAATGCTGATCATATCGGGGGTAATGGCTTTCTGCAGAAGAAAAGTTCCTGCAGGATTTTTACTTCTGCCGGGGAGGTCCCCTTTACAGAAGAACCCCTGCTGGAGCCATCTTTTCTCTGGGGCGGACGCCCTTTTCGGGAGATAACCGGAAAGTTTTTCCGGGCCCAGCCGTCAAAGGTTACCGATATTGCAGAAGCCGATGCTGAATATCCCTTTGGCAGGATCGTAGCTCTCCCCGGCCATTTTTTCGATCAGATCGGGATTCTCAGCCCAGATGGAGTCCTGTATCTGGGGGATGCCCTGTTCGGTGAGCCGGTGCTTGAAAAATACGGCATACCTTTTATTTACGATATAGAATCCTTCCGGTCCAGCATCGGTTTAATCCGCGAGCTTAATGCAGATTATTATCTGCCCTCCCATGGAGAGCTGACCGATGGTATCGAATCCACCGCTTTGAAAAATCTTGAAAAGGCAGATCAGCTTGAAACCACTGTTCTGGATGGTATCAGGGAGAAAAGATGCTTTGATGACATCTTGAAGATCGTGTGTGATCAGTTCGGAGTTGAGCTGAACCATGGTCAGTATATTCTGATTTCCGCCACTCTGCGTTCCCTCCTGGCAAGTTTTACAGACCGTGGACTTGCAGAATACTCCTTTGAAGAGAATCGCATGCTGTGGAAAGCTCTCTGATTTTTTCCATGATATACTAATGGTTAAACTGTAATTACGGAGGCAGGCTGATGATAGCGAAAGTTCCTTTCGGTCAAACCGGGCACAGCAGTACGCGAACTCTCTTTGGGGCAGCAGCCCTGGGAAAGGTTGATCAGAAAACTGCGGATTCAGTTCTGGATTTGCTGCTTGAATACGGGGTTAATCATATTGATGTTGCCGCCCGTTACGGTGATGCTGAGCTCCGCATCGCTCCCTGGATGAAATCTCATCGGAAAGATTTTTTTCTGGCCACCAAGACTGCGGAACGGAGTTATCAGGGTGCCATGGAGGGGATAAAAAAATCCCTGGAGCGCCTTGGCACGGATAGTCTTGATCTTATTCAACTGCATAACTGTGTTGAGCTTGAAGAGTGGGAGCAGGCCTTCAGCCCCGGAGGAGCCCTTGAGGCTTTGGTAGATGCCCGCAGCCAGGGAATGGTGCGTTTTATCGGCATCACCGGCCACGGTTTCGGCGCACCCGCCCGTCACCTTCAGAGCCTCACCTGGTTTCCCTTTGATTCGGTACTTTTTCCCTATAACTGGTTTTTATGTCAGAACACCCAGTACGCCATCGATATAGAGAACCTGCTGGAACTCTGCGTCGAGAAGGGAATTGCAGTCCAGACCATCAAGTCTCTTGCCTGCAGGCCCTGGCCCGGGGAGCGGCGCTACAGCTGCTGGTATGAGCCCCTGGAAGAGCAGGGTGAAATTCAGTATGCGGTAAACTGGGTGTTGGGAGACTCCCGGGTATTTCTGAATACCACAGGCGATGTAAACCTGCTTCCCAAAGTACTGAAAGCTGCTTCTGAGACAGGCGAACGTCCCGCCGAAGATACAATGCGGGCTCTTGCGAAGAAGCATGAGATGGAACCTATCTTCGATGGAAACACGGCCCTGATGCGGCCTTAGATCACCTTATTAATCTGTTCTAATATTGTCTGTCTTCTGCCTGGTTTTATACTGCGGTCAAAGTGTATGTTCTCGGGCTGAATATTTTTCCGGGCAATATCAATTAATTGAGGATTGGGGATAACCCGGTGGGGCGGCCAGTTGAGCTCCCGTGCATGGTTGTCCCGGACTTCGAATATCCTTTTAAGCCGTTCCTGTTCATCTTTTCTTAAAAACCGAAATCCCTTCATTTTGGTGTGCCGTTTTCCCGGTTCCCGGAGGTAATTGCGGTTCTGGGCTATAAAGTTCTGCCGCAGGTACTCATCCAATGCGGATTTTTCATTTATCTGTTTAAGCAGCGCATCTTTCAGTTTAAAAAGGTGAACTACATCATCCAGGGCATAGCGGATGGCATCGTCGCTTACGGGGCGTGTCATCCAGTTGTAACGCTGAAAGCGGGCTTTATTCATGGTCTCGATATTCAGTACAGCATTAAGAACGCTGGAGTAATCTTTTTTGGGAAACTCGAGAATATCCGCCGCTGGCCGCAGGTCCAGGATGGATTTGATGGACATATCATAACCATTGATAACCAGGGAGAGGTCGCTGGAGGCATCCCACATTATCTTCATAATCTTCTCATCTTCCAGCAGCTTTTTCATGGCTTTAGGCGAAACAGAAAAAGGATCGATGATAATCTCCTTTTCCCCATCGTAAATCTGCACAAGGCAGAGGGTTTCACCATAGGCATGAAGGTTGAATTCCCCTTCAAAATCGAGGCCGATAATGGTACAGCCCCGGCTGTGTAGAGACTGGTGGTATGAGTCAAGGTCTTTGTCGTTACGGATAATCTGATATGCCATCTTTGCTGTATTAATTCCCTTTTCTCGTTTTTGTCTTTTCTCTTCTTCTTTTACAGGGCAGATTCCATAAGCCCCACAGCTTTGCTGAACATCAGGGACAGCTCGGCCTCTTCCTGGGGGGAGAAACGGGACAGCACATGGTTGGAAACGCTGCCCCGGTCCGGCCTGCCTATCCCCAGCCTCAGGCGGTGGAAATCTCCTGTACTCAGGTGCTGTTTTATTGATTTGAGTCCGTTATGGCCTCCCAGGCCGCCGCCCTGCTTAAGAAGGGTTTCGCCGAAAGCCAGTTCCAGGTCGTCGTGGATGACCAGAATTTCATCCGCCTCGATGGAGAAAAAATCGCAGCAGGCCCGGAGGCTTTCGCCGCTTTTGTTCATGAAGGTCAGGGGCTTGAGGTAAGTTAATTTCCGCGGAGAATGGCTGACTGCATATTCCCCTTTGAATTTCTTCTGCCAGTCCAGGCCGGGCTGCCATGAGTCGAGAAAAATCCAGCCTGCATTATGCCGGGTCAGAGTGTATTCTCTGCCGGGATTACCCAGGGCGCAGATCAGTTTTATCACAGACTTCCTCCAAACCCGAACAGGGCTACGGCACCGGTCATCATGCCTGCGGCCAGAATGCGCCGGAAAATTACATTCCAGGAATGCCGTTCTTCAAGCATATGATAGCCCATCAGGCCGATAGCAGCTCCCAGGACAACGTTCAGAATACCCCTGGTTGACTGGAGGATCACAGTATACATTACCTTTATTTCGCCTACGGCGGCGAAGAAGAGAAAGATACCGATGGACCAGGCAATGGTATAGGGCAGGGCGAGCTTTATGGGGCGGAGTGTAAAAGAGCAGATAAACGGGTACAGCACCAGTGAGGCAGCTCCGGCCATAACATAGCTTACAGAAAGGGGCAGAAGCCCGCCCATTAACGGACCAAATCCGCGGAAAGGTACAACGGTCTGCTGAATGAAAATATCGGATACTGCCAGAAGAAAACTGGCACCCAGACCAAGAAAAAGAACCCGCAGAGGCATGGCGCCGCCGGAGTAATTCAGTACTATTGCGGCAGCCAATGCAAGCAGAACTGCAAGAACCTGGATTACTGTGTAGTGTTCGGAGAAAAAGACGGATGTAATGATTACAACAAAAAGAAGCTTGAGGCCCAGAAGAGGGCTGATCCTCGATGCCACTGCCATACTTAATGCGGTCATAAGGCAGAACTGTGCCAGCATAAAGGCAATTGTCGTACCGGCCGCAGGGATGAGGTACTGCTGCATAGGGGGGAAATTATCTTTCGGATACACTACCAGAATAATGAGGGCGATTATTCCCATGAGTAAATGGGCTGTCAGCAGGAGCTGTACCGGGGTTCCACCTTTCTTTTCTGAGTAGAAGCGGGACCCGAGGTAGGCAAAGCTCTGAAAGAGAGCTGCGCCGAAGCCCAGAATAATTCCAAGTATCATGGCGCTGAGTCTACCTTCTGGCGGTTTGTCTTGCAAGCATTCAGGGCCTTTCTGCTGTATAATGACAGTATGAAGATCCGCTGTGACTGGGTTCCGGAAAATATTCCTGAATATGTAACATATCATGATAAGGAATGGGGAATGCCCCTCCATGATGATATCCGCTTTTTTGAACTGCTCTGCCTGGAAGGAGCCCAGGCCGGATTATCCTGGCTGACGGTGCTCCGCAAACGGGAAGCATACCGGAAAGCATACAGGAATTTTGATCCGCAGAGAGTTGTTCTCTTCGGCGAAAATGACATCGGTGAATTGCTTTCAAATCCGGGGATAATTCGAAACAGACGCAAGATTGAATCAAGTATCCGTAATGCAGGCTGTTTTCTAAAAGTCTGTGAGGAAGCTGGCAGCTTTGATGCATATATCTGGGACTTTGTTGACGGGGCGCCGATTGTTAACCGTTGGCAGAAAAGCAGCGAGATTCCTGCGGTTACTCCCCTTGCAGAGACAATAAGCAGAGATATGAAAAAACGGGGTTTCAATTATATCGGACCAACAATTGTGTATGCTTTTCTCCAGTCCTCAGGGGTGGTGAATGATCATATAGTAGGCTGTTTCAGGCATACAGAGTGTATCAAGTAGACAGTTTTTATCCCTGATTTTTCAGAAAAGTATCATTTTGACACATTGTGTGTCAAAAAATATTACCATGTTTCTTTTTGGCACATTGACACTCGCTAACAGCTCTCTATTTTCATGAAACTCGAGTAAATAAAAATGTAATTTACTGCTATATAAGTATTTAAGAAAATTGGCACACTGTTTGCAATATACTATATGAAGGCAATTAACCCCGGTACGGGGATGCAGCCGGGACCTTCAAGGGGCCGGCAGATAGATACCAATTTTTTTGGAGGCTTATATGAAAGCTTTAGTTCGCAACAATACCCCCCGTCATCTGAATGTTTGGGACGACATGGACAGGATCTTCAATACATTTTTTGAGGATCTTCCCTCTCAGGGAGTTGCTGGTCCCAGGGTAGATGTCAGGGAAGAAGAGAACCGTTATGTTCTTGAGGCTGAACTTCCGGGCATTACCGAGAAGGATGTGGATGTAAAGGTTGAAGACAACCTTCTGACCATCTCTTCTGCCAGCAAGGAAGAAAAATCTGAAGAGAAAGGACGTTTCCTTATTCGTGAACGCCGATCTTCATCCTTCAGCCGCAGCTTTGTCCTGCCCAAGGATGTTGATGCAGACAAGATCAACGGTACTTTCGCAGACGGTGTTTTGTCTCTGATCCTTGAAAAAAAGCCGGAAGCAAAACCCAGGGAAATAAAGATCAAAGGCATCAAGTAGAGCTTTTCACACAAGACAGCATTGAACGGTCCCGGAAATCCGGGGCCGTTTTTTTTAGGGGGAGGGAGCCGCTAATTGAGTGATGGCTTGGAACCGGTTTCTGCAACAACCCAGTAGATCCCGCCCTTTTTGCGCAGGGCATTACGCCAGGATTCCTCGGGGTTTGGTGCAAACACGATTCCGGGAGATGCAGGAATAACCACCCAGGCCTTGTGCTGCAGCTCATTCTCCAGCTGACCCGGAGCCCATCCGGCATAGCCTGCGTAGAAACGGATGTCGGGACGGTTTTCTGCGGGCATTTCAGTCCATTCATTCAGGAGAAAATCTTTTACCACCGAGAAGTCCGGCTCCAGTATTACTCCATCAAGAGCAGAACTTGCGGCATCGCTGGTGCGGTTCTTGGGCAATCCCGAGTGGAGGGTAAACAGGTACATCTGCTCCACCGGTCCACCGATATAAACCTCTATTTCTCCGGCAGGGTGATCGACAAAATCCGGCAGAAGTTCGTTGAGATTTGTTTCGCTTTTTCTGTTAACCACAAAACCAAGGGCGCCGTTTTCATTATGTTCAACCATATAAACCACGGTCTGCATAAAGTTGGGATCCATCAGTTCTGTTTCGGAGATAAGAAACTGGCCT
Source organism: Marispirochaeta sp. (assembly GCA_963676835.2). GTDB lineage: Bacteria > Spirochaetota > Spirochaetia > JC444 > Marispirochaetaceae > Marispirochaeta. The sequence continues at coordinate 445,016 of CAXXFF010000002.1, read as the reverse complement.
TCAAGCCAGGGGGAACTGTTCTCTGCCATTGTGTTCAGTGTAGACCTTTTTGAACTTCCCGCAAAGCCATGCACTGTTTGAAAGTCATTTATTCAGATGGAGATGTACGTCCTCAAAGAGATGCAGGGTCCATCCGAGTCGGGTAATCTGCATCTTGTTATCCGGGGGCAGTATGGTTGCAATTTTCATGGTCTCCAGGAAACGTTTCAGCTTCAGTATCTGGTTGTAGATCCGTTTGTAATCTGAGCACAGGGTAGCTTTCCGGTGTTCATCAAGACAGTGCCGGCAGGAATCGACAATTGTATTGTTGCTGTTATTTAGTTTCTGCAGTGCCAGGCTGCAGGTCAGGGTGTGGTTTTTCTGTTCTGCAAACAGGTAAAGCAGCTGAATATCGTTTGCTGCAAGCAGGGGGGATAAATCCTTACTGTCTATTCTGAGCCTGTCAGTCTTTAAATCTACATGTGTATACAGGCTGTTCTGTAGATACATAAAGGCGTCTATGGCGATGAGTATGTTGAGGATTGAGTAGAGATTAAAAAGCATCCAGGCGGAAGCTCCCGGAATGTGGTTGAAAATAATCTGATAGCCGAGAATAAACATCCAGAAAACAGAAGCCAGGATAATGAGAAAAGCGACAAGGATCATTGTTCTTGAGCCGGATTTGGATGAGTTGTCGGTATAGAGTTCTTTTTTGCGGTAGAGGGAAATCATGTAGAGTTGACCGGCCTGATGAAACGCAGAGCGTAACAGATCCAGATCCAGAACCACTGCAGCCGCGATGGTAATGCCGATAATCAGCAGTCCGAATGTAAGCAGTATCCATGAGAAATCTTCGGCCCGGCAATGGAGTATAATCATATAGAAGAGGTAATCCATGCAGAGCAGCAGTATACCGGTGGAAAGAATATGACCCGTTTTCCCGGCAGTCATCAGAGCAGATGTCGATAGAATAACTGAGAGAGAAAAAAAGAGCGCCATAAAAGGGAGCAATGACTTTTTATAATACATGGACACCCCGCCATGGTACCACAGCGGGGCTAGTTTGATCAAACAGTGTGTAAAATTTGCCAGCAGTCTATCCGTCGGTGCGGCAGAGGCGGAGGCCCATAGAAATGCGGGATGAATCATGGCGGGCAAGATAGCCTATTCCAACCTGCAGGTGTGTAGAGTCATTATCCCATGATCCGCTTTTAAATACCCGGTAGGAAGTTGTCGTTGCATGCTGGTTAAAACACCATTCGGATACATTGCCGCTCATGTCAAACAAGCCCAGGGCATTCGTGCTGTCCGGACCGAGACTGCCTGCCTGCTTTGCTTCTTCTCCGTCATATGGATTTCCATCAGTACAGTAAACGGCATACAGGAGTGTAGCCGTAGTTGTATGGGCCGCAGGGGCTCCACTGGCCGAGTCTCCCCTGGTAAAATAGGGGTCTGCAAAATCCGGAACGGAGTTTGTGGGATCACTCCCCCTGTAGCGGGCGGCGTACTCCCATTCAATTGAATAGGGCAGTCTGAACCCTGTTTTCGAAGGGTCATCGATGGTCTCATCATGGAGCCAGTCTGTGTCAATTCCGGTGTAGACCAGGTTGTCGGTATTTCCGTCCCGCATCTCGGTCAGCCAGTTACAGAGCAGTATGGCTCCATACCAGTGGATACCCGCTAAGGGGTATTGTTCATAACCGGGAGTGCAGTAAATATCGATACTTCCGTCATAAGCGATTTGTGTAGAAGTTGTGTCAAATCTTAGAAGAACCTGTCCTCCGTATTTAAGATCTTCTGTGTTAATCCCGTTATGGTCGCTGAAGGTAGTGCTGAATTTTCCCCGGTTAAAAGCCCATTGCAGTATTGCGGCCGCGGTTTCATTGGTCAGTTCGGTCTCTGCAATCCAGAAATGGCTGTCCAGGGTTGCAGTTACGCTGTCATCTGTTCTGGTCGGTAAGGTTATGCTGTCGGCCGTGTTTGCCAGTACCATGGAAAAGGCAATATCGGAGCCCGGCAGGGTGATCTCTTCAACAGTTCCGACGCCTCGGATGGATGAGCTGTCTGTCCAGGATTCGCCTGCATCCTGGCAGCTGGTGAAAACTGTCAGGAACAGCAAGGCAGAAAGAGTTGTTCTGTAGAATCTGTTCACTACTACTCCATTGTCCTACATAGGCGAAGGCCGTTTGACGCAGAGCTGCCTCTGAAGTTTGGTTCAGAAGACGGAGCGTAGCCGTTTTGAAGAATAATATAGGAGTTATTCCAAGGGTCTGCCACATAGCGGCTTGTGTAATCACCCCCTCGGAAAACCTTCCATGTTTGGGAAAAGGTCATTTCGGATACATTTCCGCTCATATCATAGAGCCCCAGAGCGTTGGGCTGTTTTGTCTGAGAAAATTTAGGTCCATCCGGGTTCGGTCCAATGTCCCAGACTGCTACAAGGTCCGTTGGTACAGTGGAAGCCGGATCGACAGCTGCTGTTGCACCGCTTGCGGAGTTTCCTGTTGTAAAACAGGGGTTGGAGAATTCGGCAACCGTGTTTACGGAATCGCTGCCGCGGTAGCGGGCGGCGTACTCCCACTCATCTTCCGAGGGCAGACGGAAGCCGGTATTTGCGGTGTCGGCTATGGTTTCCGAAAATTGCCAGTCTGCGTAATCAATGCCGGAATAAACCAGGTTATCTGTGTTCCCGTCCCTCATTTCCGTGAGCCAGTTACATATCTGTACGGCACCGTACCAGGAAACCATAACAAAAGGGAACTTTTCGTAACCCGAGGGGGAAACTTCAAAGGTGTCGCTCGAAATATTAAAGTTGACGTGACATTCCGTGGTGGCACTGGTTGGATTTTTGTACAGGCAGGAGAGCCACTCGAACGAATCATCTGTTCGCTTGTATACAATCGCTTCTGCATCGGATTCATCAAACCCGATGTAGATCCTGTCATCCTCATCTGTAGTTATTCTGCCGTTGTCGTAGGCCCATTGATAGACCTCAGCTACAACATCACAGGTAAGCTCTGTTTCGGCAACCAGGAATGGCTCTGTCAGGGTTGCTGTGCCGAGGTCGTCAGTCCCGGTTGGGAAGGTTTCCGAACCGGCTATGCTTGCGTAGATCATATTAAAGTTGACATTGGACCCCACTGATACGGATTCTATATCACCGATGGCCGGTTCCGATGCAGAGCTGCCGCCGGAGCTGCCGGCTCCCTCACAGGAGGTAAAAGCCAGTGCGGCAGTTACGCAGAAGAGTAACAGTAATAGGTTTTTCATTATTTTCTCCCATATGGATTTCAATTTCTGCCAATACTATCCCCTGCGGGCATGATCAGCTCAGCAAAAAAGTCCATATGGAGTTATTTCCGGGCAAAAAAAGAACCCCGGCGGTTAAGCCGGGGTAAACGAAGGAAGGGAATTATACATGACGCAACGCGTCACCTTACAAGTCCGAGAATAATGTCGTTTCCTTGACGATTAATCTTGAAGATCAGCTCGTCATCATCCTCAGAATTGAAAACACGGTAAAAATCTCTGGTAGAACCGACTTTCTGCCGGTTTACCTCTTTAATTATGTCTCCGGAACGGAAACCGGCGGAGTAGGCGGGAGAATCCTCCTCTACGGCACCGACCATAATCTCTCCATTGCTGCGGGGAAGATCCAGCCGGGTGCGGATCTCATCGGTTATTTTGACCACAGTCATACCCGGCCACAGCTTGGCTACATTGGAGCGGATTGCATCCTCAGCTTCGCGGGTAGCTATCCGGACCCTTGTGGTCATCTCTCTGCCATCCCGAATCAATCCGAACCGGTAGGTCCGGCCGGGCTCCAGGGCTGCAACTTCCTGCAGCAGCTTGTCACTGGAATCAACATTGCGGCTGTCTATAGAGGTTATAAGATCTCCCGGGCGGATTCCGCCGTTCATGGCAGGCGAGTCTTTGTAAACGTTGAACACAAAGGAGCCTTTTTTTCCTTCAAGATCCATATCTTCTACGATATTGTCAGAAGGATCACCCATGGAGATTCCCAGCCAGCCGTATTCGACCTTACCGGAACGGATCAGATCCTGAATGGTTTTCTTTGCATTATTAATGGGAATGGCAAAACCAAGGCCTATACTCCCTCCGCTCTGGGAGGCAATCCAGGTGTTTATACCGATTACCTGTCCGTCAATATTTACCAGAGCACCGCCTGAGTTTCCGCGGTTGATGGCTGCATCGGTCTGGATATAGTCTGTCAGGCTGGAATTCAGGTCGGGGCCGCCGTCGCGGCCGACAGCACTTACAATGCCCGAGGTAAAGGTGGATTCAAACCCAAGCGGGTTGCCTACGGCAAATACAATATCTCCCACCTGAGTTGCATCGGAGTCGCCCAGTTCGGCAACGGGTATGTTCTCGGCGGTTTCAAATTTAACCAGGGCAAGGTCTTTCCGGGCGTCGGAACCGACGAGCTCCGCCGAAAAGGAGCGGCCGTCATAGAGGTTGACGGTAATTTCGTCGGCGCTGCCGGCAACGTGATGGTTGGTGAGTACATAAACGGTTCTGCCGGTCTTTTGTACGATAACCCCGGAACCCAGGCCTTCCTGGCGGTATTCCCTTGTCTGGGGTTCTTCTTCATTATTGTTACGGGGATCGGGCCGCCCGAAAAAGAATTCAAAGGGAGACTGCCTGCTTGAAACGGTTTGTTCTACAACATCCACTACATCAAGGCTTACCACAACGGGCAGTGCGGTATTGGCAACCCTTCTGAAATCATCCTGCAGGGCTTTCAGCCCCCCTCCGGATCGTGAAGATGCAGTGTAAAGTGCCTGTGAGTACCCGCTGACCTGTCCAAAGGCAGATACGGCCATCAGGATCAGCAGGGAAACAGAGGCAAGCTGCAGTAAAGTTTTTCTTTTCATGGTCAGTATCCTCCTCCTAAGATATGTTTAGAGGATACTCCGTAAACTTTTCAGAAACCTTTCTGAATTATTACAGATTTGTAATGTTTGAAAGGTTGCAGGGGCGAGGGGTGCTCTCTACCGGTTAACCGGCTTCAGTACAATATCAATGTCCCGCTCATGCTCCAGTTTTTCGAGTTTCTCCCTGAGGGCTGCGGCATTCAGGTCGGCAGGAAGGATAACGGTTCCCTTCATCTGAAACATGGTTGCTCCCGTCCATGGAGCAGATGCGGTTTCGGTGGAAATTTCTTCAATATTGACTCTGGCTTCTTTAAGCACTGCCGTAACGGCATGCATGATTCCAGGAGCATCAAGGGAGACTGCTTCTATTACATAGGGTCTTCCGGCGGCTTCTGCGCCTGGGGCTTCTGTAGAGCGTATTTCCACATGCAGACCGAGTTCCTCTTCAAGGTTTTCAGAGCTTTTCAGGGTCTGGATGATTCCGTCCGGACCGGACGCAAGCAGTATTACCGCGAATTCTCTTCCCAGCACAGCCATGCGGCTCTCTTCTATATTACAGCCCTGACGGCCGAGAATTGATGCAATTTCATCTACAATACCGACACGGTCTCTGCCAATGGCAGTGAGAACAAAAAAATCACCCATAGATACTCCTGAATTTCCATTTTATCACAGCCCGCGAGGCATGGAAAACTTTGTTAACAGAAAAGACATAAAAGTTGCACCACATTTTAAAAAACGGGGTATACAAAAAATCGGGTGACCACATGTACACCGGGGAAGGATCGAACATAATGCTAACTCTTCTTAAACAGGGAATCACCGCCGAGGAAGGTGAGGACCGGCTGCATCTGCTGGACATTATTGAAAGTAAACGCATTACACCCCATTTCCAACCGATTATAGATACGTTTTCAGGCGAAATATATGCCTATGAAGTCCTGACCAGGTGCGAGCCTCCCTTTGAGAATCCGGCCCGCATGTTTGCCCTGGCTAATGAATGGAATCTTAACTGGGAACTTGAACGGGCCTGCCGCGCCAAGGCTCTTGAGACCATTGCGACCTATCCTGCAGATCTCAGGGATATCCGCTATTTTTTCAATGTCAGTCCCCATATTTTCAGCGATCCAAGATTTGTTGAAGGAACTACCGTTGATTCCATTAATCGTCTGGGGCTCGATTCAAAGAATATCGTCTTTGAAATTACCGAGATTGCCACAGTTGAGGATTATGACAGGTTCGAAGAGCTCATCCGCTATTATGTTTCCCAGGGCTTTCAGGTTGCCCTGGATGATTTCGGCGCCGGCCATTCGGGAATGGTGACCCTGGTTGCCATGACTCCCCATTTTCTGAAGCTGGATATGGCTCTGGTTCAGGGAATAGCCGAAAGCGGCTACAAGCAGAATCTTGTGCGGGCAATAACTTCCTTTGCCGCCGAAGTCGGCAGTGCCTGTATTGCAGAGGGTATAGAAAATCAGGCGGACCTTATGACCCTTTTTCGGCTTGGAGTCCGCTACGCCCAGGGATTTTATCTCGGCCGCCCTGCAGAAATCCCACGGGAGCTGGACCAGGAAGCGCAGGCAAGTCTTGATTTGCTGGTTGAATCGCGGAAAAGAACCCGGTTTACCGTGGATGTATCAATTTCCGGGATGGTCATAAAGCCTGCAACATATCAGTTGGAAAGCATCACCTGCCGGGACATGGACCGGATATTCCGTAAATCCAACAGTCTGGACCATGTGGTACTTATGAAAGGGCGACGTCCCTGGGGGATTCTTCCCAGGAGCCATTTTTACTCTGTTATCGGAGGCCAGTTCGGCTACAGTCTCTTTCAGAAAAAATTTGTTGAGACTGTGGCAAAGACCGAGATGCTATGCCTGGATGAACATACGGATTTGCGGACCGTAGGCCGTCTTGCAATGGAACGCTCGCAGGAGAATCTTTATGATCCGGTTATTATCACGAATGAAGATGCGGATCTTGTGGGGACGGTAACCATGAAGCAGATTATCCACAAGGCCTTTGATCTGGAGATAAAGGTTGCCACCTGCGCCAATCCCCTTACCCAGCTGCCGGGAAATATGATAATCGGATACTGGCTCGAAGAGGCTATCCAGAGCCAATCCTACAGTATTGTTTACTGCGATCTGGACAATTTTAAAGCCTTCAATGATACCTTCGGCTTTACCCGGGGGGATGAGGTCCTGCAGATGACCGGATCAATCCTCAACACATTTGTTTCAAGTCTCTCCCGAAACTCCAGACTTGGGCATATCGGCGGTGATGATTATATTGTTGTCTGTGAAGGGCTGATAAACGAGCCTGATCTTGCGGGACTTTGTGAAGAGTTTGACCGCCGCCGGGAGGAATTGTTTCCCCCCGAGATTGTACGCAGAGGCTGGTACGAGGTTACCGGACGAAGGGGAGGGCGCTCAAAGATCCCCCTCCTGTCGTTGAGTATAGCGGTGGTAACCAGTGAAAATTTTTCAGATGAAGTACACCCGGGAAAGCTGGGGCAGGTAGCCGCCCTGATAAAGAAACAGGTCAAGTCTTCCAATATGAAGACCGGAAACAGCGGCTACCTGGTTGACCGCCGGGTGTATTAATCAGGAAATCCTACAGGGTCCAGCGGGCGTAAACCGTACCGATATAGGCAAAATTATCCACATCGGCTACATCCGGAGCAACCATCAGTTTAATCGATGTGCCGACACCGAAGGTCTTTTTCTCGCCAAAGCGGTATGCTACAGATGCTTCAGGGAAGAACAGACTTGCAGTGCCAAAATCATTGATAAGTCCGAAAAAGAAAAAAGCCCCGCCGCTGACCCGTGCATTCAGCACAAGAGGACCCATGAAGGATTCAACAGCTACACTCGGCATTGCCATGCTTTCAAGAATCAGGGTAAACAGGTCTGCCCCGACGCCAAGGTGTAGAAGATCCGAGCCGAAGTAGTAATGCCAGTTAACCTCAGGTACCAGAAAGGCATAATCCAGGCCTGAACCCAAGTCGTCATTGTCGGTATGAATACCAATATAGTAAGGAACATGAAGATAGATATCCCATTGGCTTCCGATATTATCCGACCCGGACTGGGCGAAAGCAAGTGATGCTCCTATACAGAGAATAATAGAGATTAGAATCAGTTTCTTCATATCTCTTCCTCCTTCCTTTTTTATACTACTAGTATATACCCCGGCGAGGTAAAAAAGTAGTTTTGCAGAAAAAAGGAAGGAAAAGGAAGGGAAAAGTAAAGAAAAATAGACTTTTTTCAGGCGCTTATGCGTTTTTCCACAGGAATCCCGTCCTCTTTAAAGAGTCCATCAATAAAGTGCTGCATGCTGTACTCTTTAAGTATATGCTCTCTGGATTTAGTGCGCAGGGCGGCGTAGCCTTCAGGGTCGCTGATAAGTTTCTGCAGGTATATATCTGCTGCTTCTGTCCAGGCCCCGGAGGCCTGATCCTTCATAATACGGCCGGTCATCCCGTCGGCAATAACCTCCTGGGGGCCTCCCTGATTGCTTACAATAGTGGGAACGCCGCAGGCCTGGGCTTCTGCAACCACCCTGCCGAAGGTATCGGTAATGCTGGGAAAGAGAAAAAGATCGGCGGAAGAGTAAACCACCGGCATCAGGTCGTGGTCTACCCGGCCCAGGAAGTAAACTCTCTCTTCATTTTTCAGCCGGCGGACAAGATCATCCATATAAGGGCCTTCCCCGGCCATAATCAGATTAAGACTGCTGTATTTTTCCTTGAGAGCAAGGTAGGCATCGACTACGGTATCAACACTCTTGTCTTTTGATATGCGTCCGGCAAAGATAAGGTTTATGCCATCCTGTATGCCATACTCTTCCCTGACCTTGCTGCGGGCATCCTTATCCGGGATGAACCGGGCGGTGTCGATGCCGCGCCGGAAAAGTCCGAGGTTTTTCATGCGGTAGCCCCGTTTCTGCAGTATTTCTCCATATTCACGGGTATTCACCAGGGTAGTGCCGCAGGCTGAATGGAACCACTTCATATAACTTTCCACGTAGTTGGTTATGGTTATGTCATCCACAATCTCTTTTACCTGCATGGTGCCGTCGGTATGGTGAATTGCGGTTGCCGGAATATCCAGCAGCCTGGCGGCTGCCAGTCCGGTAAGCCCTATTGTCATGGGCGTTGAAATATAGATTTCATCGGGATCATAGTCATTGATCATTTTCAGGGTTTTCAGCAGGCTGGGCACCTTCAGGCTGAGGCGTTCGTAATGGGGAAGGGGGAAGCCTGCCACTGTTGGTATACGCATCAGATTGGGAGGAAGTTTTGCCGACATCTGGTCGTCGTCCACCGCAGCTGCAATGCGAATATTCTTTTTCATGCTGTGGGCAATCCAGCCTATCTCCTGAACCGTTATGGCGACTCCGTTGAGCTCCGTAAGGGTATCGGTAAACCAGAGAATTTTTTTCTCCCGCTTCGGCGGCTCTTTTTTCAGGCTGCTGTAAAGTTCTCCTACAAGACGGCGGTTATTGAACATGTGGGTAAAGGTGCTGACAAAAGGGACTGAAAGAAAAAGCGCCGGCAGGAGGGCGGAGAAATTACGCATCAGCTTGTCAAAATTGCCTTTTTTCAGGTTTTTGCCCACAGAGTCGGCAAAGTCGCTGATCATTCCATCCAGCAGATCGGCTGCTTTTTCGTATACGATATCCAGCCGGGCATCGATCTCGTGGAAATCTACCTGGCGCACGCCGTCAATGAGTTCCAGCAGAATTCTCTGGTTGTTACTTTTTTTCTTGCGCCGTTTTATCCGTTTAAGGGCAAAGGCTTTCTTAAAGTCAAAGCCTTCTTCGTTAAACAGGCTCTCAAGGATTATTGCTACCGGTCCTGGAAGAGTACTCCGCTGCTGGTAGCGGATAAAGTCGAAGGCTACCTTGTAGATCATAAAGGTCATGGAGTGGAAGCTGTGGTGCCGGCCTTGTGCCTGGCAGGTTCCCTGGCGGATTGATTCCAACAGATCCGCAGTACCGGTGCCGTCGCACTGGGTATAGGTTTTGGCGATAAAGATTCCGGCATGATCGTCGGAACCTGCGGTAAAGCCTTTGATCCAGGGGGTATCGGAAATGGGTTTTATTCCATGGCGTAGCTTCATTGCATCGATATCTTCCCGGGTAAGGGACTTGAGGAATTCAGTCCACTCATCATTGTTGCGGCGGTTACGGCCGCCATTAATGGATTCAAAGATATCGAAGAGAAGTATCAGTTTTTCCAGATGAGCAGAGGTAACCGCGCCGTTTACCGAGTAGGTTGCATGGGCGACAGAGTAGGCGATGTTTTCCCTGACAATATAATCCCGAAGATCATAGATATTCTTTCGAATCTCTTCAATTTTCTCAAACTGTGCTTCGCTGATATCAAAGAGAAGAATATGGATCTTGCAGCCGTCTTCGGGAAAGTAGGCTGTGGACTCTACGCTGATAAAGGTATCTTCAGGATGATTCTTGTGCAGCTCGACTGCTCCCTGAATACTGTTATGGTCGGTGATGGTAACAAGCTGCATCCCCCGCTGTTTGGCGGTGGTATAAATGTACTCCGGTTCGGTATAGGATTCCGAGGTCCCCAGACGCTGGAGAAACCACTCGGAGGGGTGGTCGGAGTATTTTGAGTGTACATGCAGGTCAATTCGGGCCATATCTGCCTCCTTCCTGTTACCCATACTAGGCGTGTTTTTATGTCAGAAATGTGTTAATCCACTGTCAAAAAGGGGTTTAAAGGATTTCCTCTGCTGTGGCGGCAGGCACACCCTTTTTTGTGGTGTAGAGGAAGCCTCCGTAAAGGGCGGTAAGGGGGGCAACCAGGATAAGGCCGAAACTGCCAACCAGGGTATGCAAAATTTCTGAACTGACATAGATAAGGTTGAAAACGTTCACCAGCGGAGTTCCCTGGGCAATGAAAACCATAAGTATAAAGGTAAATCCTCCGGAGTATGCCAGGAGAAGGGTTGTTGTCATGGTTCCCACCACGGCACGGCCTACCCGGAGACCGGAAAGGATCAGCTCTTTTCTGCCGATTTCAGGATGTTTTTCCTGAACTTCCCGCATGGAGGCGGCAATATCCATGGCTATATCCATGACGGCTCCCGAGGAGGAGAGAAAAATTCCTGCAAGAAATATTGAGGTTATATTCAGGTGGGCGTATCCCGCGTAAAGAAGGGTTTCCGCAAAGGGTTTTACCGCTCCGTGTACCTTGAAGGCGGCGCCGAAAAGCAGGGCCAGCAGGGCGGTTACCCCGACTCCGGAAATTGCTCCGAGAAAGGCTACGGCGCCCATGCGGGAAATGCCGCCGATAAGAAAAATGATTACCCCTGTCATGGCGGTGACAACTGTTAGAGACAGGGTAACCGGCGGCAGGCCTATCAGAAATCCGGGGATCATTACCTTCCAGATCAAAGCCGCTGTGAAAACGAAAGAGATAAGGGCTTTGAATCCGGTCCATCCGGCATACACGATCAGCAGGGCAATAAACAGCCCGAAGAGGATCAGTTCAACATTGAGACGGTAGTGATCAACCACCTGATTTGAAAGGATGGTATCTCCGGCATCATTCAGGTTGAGGGTAACCAGGGCCGTGTCTCCGGGGGTAAAGATTTTGTCCAGATCCATCTTCCCCATGAGCAGATTGACTCCTTCAATTTCTTTGTTCTTAAACCGGCCGTTGAGGATTTTCATGGTAAGCCCCTGATCTCCGGTTTTTACAATGCCGAACTGCTCTATGGTGCTGTCGTCGGTGGACAGCACCTCGGCCCGTACGCGGCTGGTATTACCCGCAGCAGACTGGCCGAAGTTTACCGGAATAAGCAGGATTGCCGCAGTAAGCAGCGCCAGCACCAGAGTCAGGATCCTGTCTTTGTTCTCCATCTTTTCTTTTATTATCATCAGTTCCCCCGATATAAAATGAAAAACCAAGCCCCCCGGAGGGGACCTGGTTAATAAACTGTTTGTTATGGATATTTTCTTTTATTCAGCCATTGCAGTTGCCTGGTTTACACCGAGGACAGCTGTGGTTTTTTTGAAAATATCTGTGTTGTCGTAGTACCCGTTGTAGAGTTCGGATCCGACGCCCATGGCGAAGGTTGGTACGGGTACTCCGGTGTGGGAGTAGGATGCCCATGCCAGACCGGCGCGGTTATTAAGGATGTGAGTAAGGGTTACAGACAGGGGATTGTATCCACCGTAGAGTAGATAGGATTCTTCATCCTTGCCGGCGCCCTGCATGGCGGCGGTAAAAGCTTTATCTACCATTTTTGTTTCGTATTCGGTCAGGGTTTCGATGCCGAAAGCCTTTTTAATTTCGGGCATTATCTGTGCAAGAGTACCGTTGGGATTCTCTTCCTTGAACTTCTTGAATACGAAGTTGTCGAAGGCTTCGAAGCTCATATTCTGCTTTGCAATCTCACCGAAGGCTGAATCGTATTTTGTACCGGCAAAACCGAGGGAGAGCCCACCGGTTTCGTGGTCTCCGGTAACTACGATCAGGGTCTCAGAGGGGTGCTGCCGGTAGAAATCAACAGCTTCCTGAATTGCTTCGTTGAAGGCAATGGTGTTGTGGATGGAGGCTGCAGCATCGTTGGCGTGACATGCCCAGTCGATTTTTCCACCTTCAACCATCATGAAAAATCCCTTCTCATTATCCAGCAGCTCGATACCTTTAGCAGTGTACTCGGCAATACTGACGTCATCTGCTTCCTGATCCATGGCGTAGTCCAGAGAGTTGCGGGTAAAGCTGGTGCTGTAGTAGGCATAGGCCTGGGTTCCGGGTTTCAGAGCCTCAAGTTCAGCGCGGTTGGAGGCAATCTGCCAGCCCTTTTCGGCCATTACCTCGTGGGCGTTTTTCTGGCCTTCCGGGGTTTTGTCGATACGCACCATTCCGCCGGCAAAGTAATCGAAGTTACTGTTTGCAAGCTGCATGTTGATATCGTAATACTTGCTGCGGCTGTCCTGTTTTGCATAGAAACAGGCGGGAGTTGCATGGTCGAGGTTTACGCTGGAAAGAATACCAACCTTCATGCCTGCGGCTTTTGCCATTTCGGCAATGGTGGTGAACTCTTTGGTTTTGGTTGTGTCCATGTTGATCACACCGGAGAGAGTCTTGTTACCCGTTGCGATTGCAGTACCAGCGGATGCTGAGTCGGTAATAAATGAACCGGCATCGTAGGTTGTGGTAAGTCCCTGAGCGGGAAACTGGGTGAAAGTAAGCTTTTCAACACCGATGTCGGAAGCTTCTTCAGATTTGAGGTATGCTTCAGCTGCATTGATCTGGGTCATGGACATACCATCACCGATAAAAAGGAACACATACTTTGCATTGGGAGCATCCATCTGTGAATCTGATTCCTTTGCACCCTCTGCGATTACCAGGGCAGGAACCAGGAGCAGCAGCAGGGCTGCGAGAACTACTGATTTCATCTTTTTCATTTTCATCTCCTCTTATTGAATGAGTAATAAGATGAGATCAGTATTCAACGCTTCTATTAGGGGACAGTTACCCTGCTGTTCGGTGATGGTAAGATTATGATGAGGTTTTGATTATGATTCTCGATATGAATAATCAGGAATCGAGAATCAGTAATCAGAAATCAGTAAAAGGGTGGGGAAGCAGGTCTTTGAAGGTATATTCCTTTCTGGTTCCATCCAGACTTTCAAGAATTATGGGCATATCTGCAGGACAGAACTCGGACAGTACCTGCAGACAGAGGGCGCAGGGCGGCGCCGGAGGGGTGCTGTCGGTGACAACCGCCAGGGCGGTTATCCGCGCTCCAGGGGCTTCGCTCACGGCTTTGAAAATAGCCACCCTTTCAGCACAAACGGTGGCTCCATAGCTGGCATTTTCAATATTACAGCCTGAAACAATTTCGCAGGAGTCGAGCATAAGGGCCGCGCCAACCTTGAATTTCGAGTAGGGTGCATGAGCATTCTCCCTTGCTTCGGTTGCAGCCTGTATCAGATTTTTATAGGGCATTGGTAAACTCCTTTAATGTACATTCCTATCTTTTACCGTGATCAAATGGTTCCCCCGCAGCTTTGGGCGCCTGGGAGCTCTTGGAAAAAAGCACCAGGGCGAAGAGGGTCACTACATAGGGAAAGGCCTTCAGAATAAGACCGGGTATAACTGCCAGGGCGGGAACAACCTGGGATACGTTGGCTATGGTGCTGGCAAAGCCGAAAAAGAAGGTTGCTCCAAGGATTCCCAGAGGTCTCCACTGACCGAAGATCAGTGAGGCCAGGGAGAGGAAGCCGAGTCCTGCAACAGAGCCGTTGAACTCACCGGAGTAGGTTACCAGAATAATCGCGCCTCCCAGTCCGGCAAAGGCACCGGAAAAGATAACGCCGACATAACGGACAAGGTAGACATTGATCCCTGCAGCATCCGCCGCCTGGGGATGCTCCCCGCAGGAGCGCAGGCGCAGGCCGAAGGGAGTGCGGTAGATCAGATACCAGCTTCCCAGCAGTATCAGCAGCACAAGCCAGGTGCTGGCATAGGTCTGGGTGAAAAAGAGCTTTCCGATAAAGGGAATGCTTTTCAGCAGAGGGATACTTCGCCGGGGAAGTCCTGAGACAATCTGTATGTTTCCTGAACCGGTAATGTGGCGGGCAAAAAAGACGGTCAGGGAGCCTGCGATCATATTAATTGCGGTTCCGCTGATAACCTGATTGGCATTGAGGTTGATGCTGGCAAAAGCGTGGAGCAGGGAAAAGGCCGCCCCCGCGGCAACTGCAGCAAACAGGCCGATCCAGACGGCGGCGTCACCGAAAACCGGATAGGCAGTACTGATAACCAGGGCTCCCGTAAACGAGCCTACCACCATAAGCCCTTCAAGGCCGATATTTACCACTCCGGAACGTTCACTGAAAAGTCCTCCCAGGGCTGTTATAAGCAGGGGAATGGTGAAGGCAACAGCATAGGGGAAAATCTGGGTAAGTATGGTCCACATATCAGGCCTCCCTGGTTCTGGCTTTATTGAGACGCCGGGTCAGGGCATCCAGGCCGTTTTCGATCAGCACGCTGGTGGCTGCGAAGTAGATTATGGTGGCAATTATAGTATCGCCTATCTGGGGCGGTATCTCTGTCATGGCATTCATAAAACCCTTGCCGGAATGGAGTACGCCGAAAAAGAGGGCCGCACCCAAAACCCCAATGGGTGAATTGGATCCCAATAGGGCAACAGCAATGCCGTCAAATCCCTGGGAGGGCATAACTCCTATCTGGATGTTGGAGGCATAGCCTGTGTAGAGGGTCATTCCTCCTGCCCCGGCAAGGGCTCCGGCGATAACCATGGAGAGAATAATGTTGCGGTGAACATTCATGCCGGCATATTCAGAGGCAAAGCGGTTGAAACCTGCTGCTTTCAGCTGGTAGCCGAGGACGGTACTGTTGAGGATCACCCCGATTACAATAATGGCAGCAAGGGCAATGATCAGTCCCAGATTTATATAACTGCCGTCAAAAAGCTCTGTCATCCAGGGAACTTTCAGGGATGCAATATCGGGAATTTTTTTAGATTCAGTTTCCAGATAGGGTCCCTTGAAGTAGGCCGGAACAGCGTAGTAGACGGTCCAGTAGGCAATCCAGTTCATCATGATTGTGGCAACTACTTCATGGACGTTGAAGCGGGCCTTGAGAAATCCCGGAACCAGCCCCCAGAGTGCCCCGCCGGCGATGGCTGCAATAAGCATTATCAGCAGCAGCAGCGGTTTCGGCAGCACCATGGTAAGCCCTACGGCGGTGGCACAGAGCCCGCCTATAAGCATCTGGCCGGAAGCACCGATGTTGAAGAGTCCGGTTTTAAAAGCGAAAGCCACCGAAAGGCCGGTAAGAATAAGGGGAGTTGCGGTGGCAATGGAATTGCCGACCCGCTCGATATTCATCAGTCCTCCGCGGAAAAGAAAGGAGTAGCCTGCGAAGGGATTGCTGCCGGTAGTTGCCATGAATATTGCTCCGGCCAGCAGGCCGAGAAGGACGGACGTCAATGCGACGATAAGCTGCCGGGGTAACTTTAGTTCAAGCTTCATTTCTGCTTTCTCCCTGTTCTACTCCGGCCATCATAAGGCCGACTTCATTTTCGTTGGTATCTTCCGCCTTTACGGTGCCTACAAGCTGTCCATGGCTGATAATGGCGATCCGGTCGGAAAGATCAAGAATTTCATCTAGTTCCAGGGATACCAGAAGTACACCTTTGCCCTTGTCCCTCTGTTCCACCAGCCGTTTGTGAATGTATTCGATGGACCCGACATCCAGGCCCCGGGTAGGCTGAACCGCGATAAGCAGATCAGGATTAAGATCGATCTCCCGGCCTACAATTGCCTTCTGCTGGTTTCCGCCGGAAAGTGCCCTGGCTGCGGTTGCACCTCCCTGTCCGGCCCGTACGTCAAAGTCCTCAATAAGCTTTTCCGCATGTTTACGAATTGGTTCCCGCTGGAGAAATCCATGCCGGGAATAAGGCTCTGATCCGTGGGTTTCAAGGATCATGTTGTCTTCCACGGTGTAATCCAGTACCAGACCCCGTTTCTGCCGGTCTTCGGGAATATGGGCAATCCCAGCGCTGATCCGTTCAGAAATGGAGTTGCCGGTAATATCTTCTCCGTTCAGGAGGATACGTCCCCCCGAGGACGGTACCAGGCCGGTAATTGCTTCCACCAGCTCGGACTGGCCGTTTCCGTCTACTCCTGCAAGGCCGACAATCTCTCCGGCCTTAACTTCCAGAGAGAAATCCTTCAGCCCCTGAATCTTCCGGCTGTTGATAACCGAAAGGTTCTCGACCTGAAGAATGGTTCTTCCCGCTTCCTTCGCTTCTTTATCCACCGAAAAGGAGACTTCCCGGCCGACCATCATCCTGGCCATTTCAGCTTCGCTTGTGCCCTTGACATCCACAGTTCCAATAACTTTTCCCCGGCGGATTACGGTACAGCGGTCTGCTATTGCCTTGATTTCCTTGAGTTTGTGGGTAATCAGGATTATGGATTTGCCTTCCTGTATCAGGTTGCGCATTATCTGCATCAGATCCTGAATCTCCTGGGGAGTGAGCACCGAGGTCGGCTCGTCAAAAATCAGAACCTCCGCATCCCGGTAGAGCATCTTCAGAATCTCCACCCGCTGCTGCATACCAACGGAAACATCCTCGGTAATAGCGTCGGGGTCAACATTCAGGCCGTAATGTTCCGAGAGCTCCCGGATACGTTTGGATGCTTCGCCCAGGTTCAGGCTTAAGCCCTTTTTCGGTTCCATTCCAAGAACAATATTTTCGGTGATGGTAAAGTTGTGGACCAGCTTGAAGTGCTGGTGGACCATACCGATACCCAGATCATTGGCATAGGTGGGGTTGCTTATATGTTCCTCTTTACCCCGAATACGGATGCTTCCGTTATCCGGACGGTAGAGCCCGAAGAGAATACTCATAAGGGTGGATTTTCCCGCTCCGTTTTCTCCCAGAAGGGCAAGAATCTCGCCTTTTTTCAGATTAATCGAAATATTGTCGTTGGCGACAATTCCGGGAAACTCTTTGCGGATGTTGATCATTTCTACAACATTTTCCATAAGCTACAGGCCTCCGGCAGTGGATTTTTCTGAAGAACAGGCAAACAGACAGTTCTGCGGGTTAAAAGGTACATAGTTACAATTTGCAAAATTTAAAAAAAGGGGCACTCCGGGATTCCGGTATGCCCCTGATAATAAACTCAACTATTTGATTAAAGATCCCTGTTCGGATGATACCGTGATCTTTCCGGCCTTCAGGTCGCCGAAAATCTCTGCAACCTTGGCTTCCAGCTGCATGGGCAGGTTCGGGTTGGTTTCTGGAATACCGATACCGTCATTGGTTGCGTCAAAGGTAAGCACATCTCCACCGGGGAAGGTACCATCAAGTTCCGCCTTGATCATGTCGTAGGCAGCCTGATCGATTCTCTTCATTGCAGAAGTGAGGATGATGGATTTTTCACCTTCATAGATACCTTCGGCATACTGGTCTACGTCAACACCGATAATCCAGACTTCCTCTCCGGCTTTGGCACGGGTTTTTGCTTCGTTGATTGCTCCCACACCGACTCCGCCGGCTGCGGTAAAGATCGCCTTTACTCCCTTGTCGTACATCTGTGCGGCAAGCTGCTGTCCTGCGGCTACATCATTGAAGGTTCCCTGGTAGACAACATTCTCGGGAGAAATGTTTACCTTGGTGCTGTAGTGGTCGTTGGCATAGGCAACACCCTGCTGGAAGCCCCAGTTGAACTTCTGTACTGCAGGAATCTCCATTCCTCCGATAAAACCGAATTCGCCTTCGCGAAGCTGCAGGGCAGCGGCTACACCGGCCATAAAGCCTGATTCATGTTCTGCGAAGAAGATTGATACCGTATTTGATTTTACGTCTACAGAATAGTCTCCGGGATGGGGAACACCATCGAGAATGACAAATTTTGCATCGGGGTATTTGGTCTGAGCCTGATAGATACTGGTCTCAAACTTGAATCCCGGGGTTACAATGAACTTGTAGCCGGCGTCATAGAGGTTGCCGATCTCTTTCAGGTAGTCCGCTTCGGTTGTTCCGGAGGGTTTCAGGTATTTCACTTCAATACCCATATCATCTTTGGCTTTCAGGATTCCTTCCCAGGTTCCCTGGTTGAAGGATTTGTCATCGATGGTTCCGGCATCGGTAACCATTCCGACTTTGAGGTCTGCTTTTGCAGACTCTGCAGCCTTGGCAGGTTCTCCTGCGGTTTCGGTTTTCTTTGAACAGGAAGTAAGTCCTGCGGCAAGAGAGAACAGAAGGACGAGAGAGAGCATAAGCACCAGTGCTTTTTTCATTCGTAACTCCTCGAAAAAAATGTTTTTATTTACCCTTTCAATTGTAGAATCAGCGATCCGACTGGTCAATAGAAAAACTGCTGCGGGGTGAATTTAACAGAGTATACATAAGCCGGGCTGCCGGAAGTTCCGGAAAGAAGGGGCTGAGGAGCTTTACCGCGAGATAAGGGTCTTTTCCTCCCAGTACCGTGCTAAGAGCTGAGGCGTAGCGGGCAGAGGAGAGCTGAAACAGATCTTTCCGGTTCAGTTTCTTCAGTTCCCGCCGCAGGCGGCGGATAATTCCCCGGAATCCCCGTTTTTCATTGAAGGGCTCCGCCTGGAGCCGGTTGAATCCTTCCTTCACCAGATCCAGAAGTTCTTCCACTGAGTAGAGGGGGTCTCTGGGTATGTTTAAACAGTCAGCGGAACATTCGAGGAGTGCCAGGCCGGGAAAACGGTGGTGTGCCGTCTCTGCGGGGAGTATCTGCTTGAGCGGGGGAGGGGTAATCAGGCTGCGGTCAGCTTTTTTTCCGTTATTTCTCTTTTCGCGGTTTTTGCCGCCTCTGATTTTTCCGGCGATTTCTTCTATCAATGCCCTGTTGGCCGGCATTTCGAGCTGCCGGCTCAGCTGTTTCAGGGGTGACGTATCCGCTTTGATGAAGTAACGGACACCTTCGATTTTTTCAAAGCTGCGCAGGGTGTCCAGATACCCGAGTTTGAGCGCGGTGGCAGAACACTCGGGGGTAAAGTCCATAACTCCTTCC
Source organism: Marispirochaeta sp. (assembly GCA_963676835.2). GTDB lineage: Bacteria > Spirochaetota > Spirochaetia > JC444 > Marispirochaetaceae > Marispirochaeta. The sequence goes on along the minus strand of CAXXFF010000002.1, from coordinate 425,574 downwards.
AGTTTGAGGGAGTTCTTTATATATACGGTCTGACTGTTTGCTGTTCTCGGTTTTCTGGTCCATCCCATACCGGAAAGATCAACGGCGATAATGCGGCGGTAACCCCGTTCCTTCATGAGGTTGTAGGGGATATTGTCCGTAACTCCCCCGTCAGTGAGCTTTGCTTCATCTATCTTTGCTGCCCCGAACAGGGGGTGGGCAGCACTGGCAAAGAGGAAATCGCTCAGCCGGCCGGCTGGAATATCTTCGAGGAAACAGTGCAGGGGTTTCATGGTGGAGAGATTATAGGTTACCAGGGCGAAATCCACTCCGGAACTCCGGATAGCTTCTTCATTCAGGTGAGAGTCGATAAGGGCTTTTAAGGGAGAGGTGTCCAGTCCGCGGTGTTCCAGCAGGTAGCCGCTGAGGCGGCTCATTGTGGAAAGGTCACGGCTGATTTTTCCCTGATGGAGAAACTCATCGGGGATGTTGACCACCTTGTGGATGTCAATATTGAGGTACATCTCTTCCGCGGCTTCAAAATCATTCTGGGCAACGAAGGCCGCATTAAGGGCTCCCACGGAGGTTCCTGCCACCGCATGAATCTCTATATCCATTTCACGAAGGGCCTTCCATACGCCGATTTCATAGGCACCCCGGGCGCCGCCGCCGCCAAGGACCAGGCAGTAAGAGTTTTTCAATTTTTCAATCATATAGTCACTATGCTCAACAGCGTACGCCTTTGTCTATACAGGAGGTCTATGGAGGAAGGTCTATGGAGGAGGGGCTCCAGAGAAGATAAAGGGGGGAAGTCCAGAGATGAGGTTTCGGGGGATTCTCCCGCGGTGTGAGCTGCATTCTTGACAGTACGGGTCCTGCGGATATAATGAACGGACCATGAACAGGCAGTTCTTTTTTTACAGCTTTTTTTTCTTTTTTATGGGCAGGGGGATTCCCGGACGGGCCTGATCGTGGTGTAAGCAGAGACTAACGCGGCGGGGTTCTCCGGGATACGGAGAGACCGCCGTTTTTTTTTGGAGGAGACACATGGAGGAACGTCTGGACGGGCTGTATGCCGAATTTTCCGACCAGATTGCCGCGGCTGCGACTCAGGCTGATATCGCAGGTATAAAAGCGGATTACCTTGGTAAAAAGGGAAAACTGAATGACATTCTCAAATCTCTGAAGGACGCAACTCCCGAAGAACGGAAGAGTATCGGATCCCGTTCCAACGAGCTGAAGCAGAAGATCCTGGAAGAGATTGATGCAACCGCAGCACGGATGGAAAGAGAGGAGATCGACCGCAAGCTTGCCGCAGAATGGCAGGACATCTCTCTTCTTGATTCACTTAAAGATAAAGGCCTGGGATCTGCCGGTTATCATCCCCTGACTATTATCGGCCGGGAGGTGGAGGATATCTTTCTCTCCATGGGCTTTGATATCCTGGACGGTCCCCATATAGAAAGCGACTACTACAACTTCGAAGCCTTGAATATCCCATCCAATCATCCGGCCCGGGATATGCAGGATACCTTCTGGTTCTCTGACATGCATCATCTACTCAGAACCCATACCTCGCCGATTCAGGTGCGGGGAATGGAGAAGCACAAGCCTCCCTTCAAGTTTGTAGGGCCCGGGGAAGTATTCCGAAATGAGGCCATCGATGCATCCCATGAGGCTGCCTTCCGGCAGATTGAGGGAATGATGGTTGGAGAAGGGGTTTCTGTAGCCAACCTTGTCCATTTTCTCAAAACCCTGCTCTCCCAGATTTTTCACAAGGAAGTTGATGTCCGACTGCGGCCTGGGTATTTCCCCTTTGTTGAGCCGGGCTTTGAGCTCGATTACAAGTGTCTTCTCTGCGGCGGCGAGGGTTGTTCCGTCTGCAAGCAGGTAGGCTGGGTGGAAGCCCTTGGCTGCGGAATGGTGCATCCCCGGGTGCTTGAATACGGCAATATCGATCCTGAAAAATACTCGGGCTTTGCCTTCGGCATGGGATGGGACCGGCTGGTGATGATGCGCTACGGAATAGACAATATCCGGCACCTGCGTTCCGGAGATCTCCGGTTTGCTTCACAGTTCAAGGCGTATTAGGTAGCAGAGGAAGGAGTAGAGACGTATGAAAATTTCCATGGAATGGATTAAGGAATTTGTAGACCTTCCCCGCTTGAGTTCCCACGAACTGGGCGAGCGTTTTACCCTCTCAACCTGCGAGGTTGAGGAAGTTGTAGAAACAGGAAAGGTGCTTGAAGAGACCTTTGTAGCGGAAATTACCGCCATAGAACCACATCCCGATGCGGATAAACTCAGGCTGGTATCCTACGATGCGGGCAGTGCCGGAAAGGGCCGGGTTGTCTGCGGAGCGCCGAACTGCGAAATCGGCATGAAGGTTCCCTACGCGCCTATCGGCACCACCCTTCCCATAGGCTTTACCCTGGAGCCGAAAAAGATCCGGGGAATCCTCTCTGAAGGTATGCTCTGTGCCGAGGATGAGCTTGGCCTCTCTGAAGACCATGAAGGGCTGATGGTACTTGATGCCGATGCAGCAAAGGGAACTCCCATGGCGGAGTACCTGGAAACCAGCCCTTCGGTTGTGCTTGATATTGATAACAAATCCATTACTCACCGGCCGGATCTATGGGGTCATTACGGCATGGCCAGAGAATTTTCCGCCGCTTTTGATGCGCCCCGGAAAAAGCCCTTCTCGAAGGAGTGGCAGGGTAAGATGCTGAAGCAATTCGGCACAGGAAAATCTCCCGTTACCATAACCGTTGAACCTGCCTCCTACTGCCGGGCCTATTACGGCTATACCGTAAAGGGTATTACCGTTGGAGAAAGCCCCAAATGGATGCAGAAACGGCTGCTTGACTGCGGTATGCGGCCCATCAACAGCATTGTCGATATTTCCAACTTTGTAATGCTGGAAATGGGGCAGCCCAACCACATCTTTGACCGCAGCACCATCGAAGGCGGCAGGATTATTGTCCGCCAGGTAGGCCGGGAAGAGGAGTTTGTTACCCTCGATGAACAACCCCGCAAGCTTATAGCGGAAGATACGGTAATTGCCGATACCGAGAAGCCTCTGGTAATTGCGGGTATTATGGGCGGACTCAACTCGGGAGTTACGGAAAATACCACTGAGGTTTTTGTCGAGGTTGCCAACTTTGTCGATGTGGATGTGCGCAAAAGTTCCACCCGGATAGGACTTCGGACCGACTCCTCCCTGCGCTATGAGAAGAGCCTGGATCCCATGGCTCTGAAGCCTACTGCTTTGAGAATTCTCGAACTGCTCCTGGAGCTTAACCCCGGTGCGGAGGTTGAAGGAAATCTCGAGTATGACGGTCTCGACCTGGATGCCTGGAAGCAGCCGGTAATTGAGCTGAAACATGCTGATATTGAAAAGCTTCTGGGCTGCAGCATGACTGCGGATAAGGTTAAATCCATACTTACCTCCCTCGATTTCGAGGTAACTGAGATGGACGGGGGCTACTCGGTCAAGGTTCCCAGTTTCCGTGCCACCAAGGATGTTGAGTGTGATGCAGACCTGATCGAAGAGATCGGCCGGATGTACGGCTACAACCAGATCCCTTCCCAGCCGCCGCAATGGAAGGTTGAATCCGTGGAGATTCCCAATCCCAAGAAGGTGGAACGGGCAGTTCAGGATTTTATGGTCCTTAATGCCGGTGCCCACGAGGTGTTCACCTATCCCCTGATCGGTTCGGATCTGCTTGCAAAGGTTGGCTGGCCGGGGCAGAGCGAAAAGCTCCAGCTGGTGAACTCCCTTACCAAGGATATGGGTCTGATGCGTCCAAGTCTGGTTCCGGGCTTTCTGGAGGCTGCCGCCGCAAACACCAGGCACTACAGCAATTTCTCAATGTTTGAACTGGGACGGAGCTACGCTCCCGGGGAGAGCGACTTTGCGGTGGAAAAGAACTTTCTGGTTGCGGCCTTCTACGACCGGCAGGCTTCCCGCTTTATGGATGCCGCCAATACGGCAGACCGGCTGCTCAGATTTCTCAGGCTTCCCTTCCGCCTTGAAGAGCCCAACAGCAAACGGCCCAACAGTGCGGTCCCCCGGGACTGGTCCGGGCTGCATCCCTACGAAACCCTGGATATACAGGTTAAGGGCGCTGCAGTCGGTCTTCTGACCACTGTTCATCCTCTAACCATGCGGAGCTTTAAAGCCAAGGGATACTGTACGCTTCTGGTACTTGATCTCTCCAGTTTTGAGAATGATGACCGGCCTGACCGGACCAGCTATACGCCCCTGCCGAGGTTTCCTCACTCCGTATTCGACTTTACCGTAATTGCGGAGAAGGATGCTCAGGCGGCACTGATGCTGCGGGCGGCGGGAAAGCTGAAAATGAAAGAACTGACCGGTGTTTCCGTGGCGGATGTTTTCCCCATGGCCGACGGCAGAAGGGCAATAACCCTGAGGGCGGTCTTCTTTGATCCGGAAAAAACCCTTTCGGGAGAGTTCCTGGAGCAGGCTCAGAACCAGTTGATCAAGATTATGGAAAAGGCAGGCTATCCTCTCAAGACAGAATAGGTCCTATCTCGTTTTTAATGCGGTAGATCAGCTCCTCTATGCGGGGCTGGTCTACAATATAACAGGTTGAGGTTCCCTGACGCTGACCACGGATAATGCCGGCATCCTTCAATACCCGGAGATGCTGACTGACGGTGGACTGGCTTATGGGAACCTCTTCTATTAAAGCTTTTACCGTCAGCCCCTCCGGGGCTGCACAGAGGAGCTGAACCAGTTCGAGCCTGCTGGGGTCACCCAGGGCCTTGAAGAAACGGCTGAAGTCATCGAATCTGTGGCGGTCGCTATTCATTGTTTCTCCTGCTTCTTTCGGGGCTGAAGGCAAATCCCCGGTCGGCAGCCCACCGGGCAATCTCTTCTGAATTTTTAATTTCATGATCCCATATCGAATCCAGGGTGTTGAGTACATCCTCGGGAGTTCCCGGTGGAAGATAGAAGCCCAGGGATGGGCTCCTGTGGATAACCACTGAGTTGATCAGCTGCAGGGGATAGATGGTTTCAGCATTCGTCAGTTTCAGGGGCTGGGCATCAAGTACCCGGGCGGTCTCAATTCGTCCGCTGCGCAGGAAGGATACCGCATCGGTGCTTCGTACAAGGGCAGCACTGCTCTCTTTCTTTATCAGAGAAGCCACTGCAGAAGGAGTATCAGGCAGGATTTTCAGTGTCCCCGATTCCATCAGGGCCAGCACTTTTTCGCCGGACTCTTTTTCCGATGCCGGACATGCAAGTATATACTCTTCACTGGGGCTGCTGTTTTCCAGCAGCAGAAGCGGAATGGAGACAGCGTAGTAGGCCGTCCAGGAACGGTCCGGAATATCTGTGGATATCCCGGCAAGCCAGCTGTATCCGTCGGCGGGGAAATCGGCCAGAGATCCGGTACCGGCTGTCTGTTCAAAACGCAGCACTATAGTCTGTTTCAGCCTCTTCTGCATAACCGGAACAAGGGCCTCCGCAACGGCAGCGGATGCAAAAGCCTCTCCGGCGGGAACTATCAGCGCAATCGGCTTTTCGGGGCTCCACATGGGCATGGCCGGTGTTGGGTTCTCTTCCCTTGCCCCTTCTGCAGAGAGAAAAACAGAAAGAATGGTTAACAGGAGAAGAATCGCCCTTCTCGTGAAAGCGGGTGCAGGTCGTATAGATGAAAAAAGATACTTCACGAGAGCAGATTATAGCACAACTGCCGGGAAAATGACTGTTTGGCTCTATTTTGCTCTCCACAGGAACCGGGCATTTATGTTAGAAAAGTATTAGAATAGAATGAGCTAAGAATTAATGAAACGCATTATGGCCGTGAAGGTCAAAACCAGAATACTGGAGTAATAATGAGTGCTGTATTACAGATTTTGAATCTGCTTGGAGGTCTCGGAATATTCCTCATCGGGATGAAGTCCATGAGTGACGGAATACACAAGCGTTCCGGAGACCGTCTGAAAACCCTGCTGGGAGCCTTGACTACCAACCGTTTCATGGGAGTCATAACCGGCTTGACGGCCACCTCTATTGTTCAGTCCTCCTCGGCAACCACGGTAATCCTGGTAAGTCTGGTAAACGCCGGGCTGGTCAATCTGCAGCAGTCCATCGGGGTAATTATGGGTGCCAACATCGGTACCACCCTTACGGCCTGGCTGGTCTCTATTTTCGGCTTCAAGGTAAAAATTACCAGTTTTGCCCTTCCGGCCATTGCCCTGGCTATTCCCTTCTATTTCAGCAAGAGTGATAAAAAGCGGGATATTGCCGAAGCGATTATCGGCTTTGGCCTGCTCTTTCTCGGACTGCATCTGATGAAGGAATCGGTTCCGGATATCAAGAATAATCCGGAGGTTCTGCAGTTCCTGCAGCATTTTACCTCCATGGGATATCTGAGTATCCTGATTTTTGTATTGATAGGAACGCTGCTGACTGTAGTGGTACAGTCCTCCTCGGCGGCCATGGCAATTACCCTGACAATGGCATACAAGGGGTGGATAGATTTTCCCATAGCTGCCGCCATTGTATTGGGTGAAAATATCGGAACCACCATAACCGCTTTTCTTGCGTCTCTTCCGATGAAATCCGAAGCCAAGCGGGCGGCCCGGGCTCATATGTTCTTTAACCTTATGGGTGTTGTCTGGATGCTCATAGTCTTTTTCCCCTTCCTCAAGCTGGTGGACATTCTGGTTCCGGGAGCGGTGAGCGATCCAACCCATATTCCACTGCATCTCTCCATGTTCCACACAACCTTTAATATTACCAACACTGCCCTGCTTATCTGGTTTGTTCCCACCATTGCAAATATGGTACGAAAAACCGTAAAGGATGATGAAGAGGGGAAGGAGTACGGGGAGTACCGCTTTACTCCGGTGCCTTCCAATATCCCCGATGCGGTTGAGTCCAACCTGATTAATGTACATGCAGAAGCAGCCCGTATGGCCAGGGAAAACTACGCCACCATGGAGATGATCCAGGGAGCAGTAGCGGATTTTGCCCGTATTGATGATACCCGGGACCATGTAGCCAGAGTTGAGGACTACCTGGATGACATGCAGGAAGAGCTGACTGATTTTCTTGTAGGCTGTACCCGGGATACTCTTTCGGAGATTCAGGCCCGCAGGGTACAGTCGGTTCAGCGGATTATCTATGAGCTGGAGAGTATTTCCGACAGTGCCTACAGTATCACCATGCTGCTGAAGAAGCTGAAAGACGGCGATATGGAGATGCATAAAAAAGGTCCGGAAGAGCTGGCGGATTATGCCGGCCGGGTTCTGGAGTTTCTTAAGTTCAATGCTGACAATCTGGCCCGCTCGGGCGGTGCCTACCGGTTAGAAGATGCCCTGCGTTTTGAAAAAACCATTAATGCCATGCGGGATGAGCTGAATAAAATTTCCCGCCGCAAGATGGCCAAGAAAAAACGGTCGGAACTGAAGGGAGAACTTATCTTCCGAGATATTGTCCGTCATCTGGAGCGCATCGGCGACTACAGCCTTAATATAAGCCAGGCTCTCAGGCTGGCCGATTAAAAAGAGACCGGTCGACCGAGATTGACATATTCCTCCGGCGACGGCACAATAACCAAAACCGTCGTCCGGAGGGAGGTTTCTGATGATCCCGGTACTGAATGTTCACCAGCTTGAGTGGGAAGAGGGCTGTAATATTATTGTCGGCCAGTCCCATTTTATTAAAACCGTTGAGGATCTGAGTGAAATCATGATCAGCTCGGTACCGGGAATTGAATTCGGGCTTGCCTTCTGCGAAGCCTCCGGGCCCTGCCTCATCCGAACCGAAGGTAACGATAACGTCCTTGTTTCCCAGGCGGCAGCCTGTGCCGAAAAGGTGGCCGCCGGGCATACCTTTTATCTTATTATCCGTAATGCCTTCCCTATTAATGTGCTCAATCAGATAAAGCAGTGTCAGGAGGTGGCCCGGGTTTTTGCCGCCACTGCCAACCCCCTGCAGATAATAAGCGCCGGCACAGATCAGGGCCGGGGAATTATCGGTGTTATCGACGGTTTCTCTCCCAAAGGCATTGAGGGAGATGAAGACAAACAGGCCCGCCGGGATCTGTTGAGGACCTTTAAATACAAATACTGAAGTATTAAAATGTGTATAATGCAGCAATGCATTACTGGAAAGGAACATGGCAAGAGAGAAAGATGTAAGCGAGGAGGTTCTTGTAACGATCAGGCAGATCGTCAGGGCTATAGACATTCATTCCAAAAAGCTCGCTAAAACCTATGGCCTTACGGGGCCTCAGCTTATTGTAATGCAGGAAATTGCCGACCGGGATGTACTGACCACCGGTGATCTCGCCAAAAATATTTCACTCAGCCATGCGACGGTTACCAGTATTGTAGACAGACTGGTGGCCAGAGGACTGGTAACCAGAATCAGGGGGGTAGAGGACAAGCGGAAAATGTATGTCCAGCTCACCGAAGCGGGTCATGCACAGCTTATCAACAAGCCCTCAATGCTTCATGATACTTTTATTGAATCATTCAACGGTCTCGAAATATGGGAACAGACCCTGCTCCTCTCTTCTATCCAGCGCATAGCTGCCATGATGAATGCCACAGAAATCAAGGCTGATTCCCTGCTGATCAGTCACCCGGTATCCGCCACCGCGGAAGAGCTCCGGGAATACTATAAAGAAGAGTAGTATGGGTGGGGTTCTGGCGGATCTGACGCCCCTTTTTGAGCATACCATCCCATTCCGGTTTCTCAGCGCCGGGGAGCGGAGTTCTCTGGCTGCACAGATGAGCCGCCGGGTTTATGTTCAGGGAGAAACGGTCCTCTCCCACGGGCCCTCCCGGCATCCCGAATTCTTTTTTGTCGGGCGTGGCAGTGTAGGTGTTTATGATCCAGAAGGATCGGAGCTGAGAACAAACCTTATTCCGGCGGGCTCCTATTTCGGTGAGCGGGGGGTGCTCTCAATGAAGCCTATCTTTTTGATTTCGTCGCCGAAGAAGAGACCATCTGCTACGTTGTTTCTGCAGACAGCTTCCTGCGGCTCCTTCACTCATCCCGGGCCTTTGCCCAGTCCCTGGGGAGTATTCTTCAGGACAGGCAGGGTATTTTTGCCGAGTTCACCAGCTTTTCCGCGGAAATAACCAGGGCGGTAAACCGCGGCTTTCTGGATATCCGTGGACTGCTGCCCCATTACAGAGCCCTTCGTCCGGCACTGCATCCCCAGCTGAACTCCTATGAAATAGATTTCGGAGCCCTGTTGTACGCGGTACGGCGGCTTCCGGAGAATGTTTCCCGGAACCATACCTATCTTCTCACCGATGACCTGCCTACTGAGTTCGTCGAGCCGGAGAGCCTCTTTGCTTCGGTGGAGTCGGCGGCCCGGCGGCGGGATATCTGGGAGATGCTGCCCGGGAAGAGCATGGTTCTGCTGCGTTCCGGCATGTCGGATATGGTGGATATTATCACCTGTCTCTGCCTCTACGCGGTGGAGGCAGGCAAAATCCGCAGCCGGCTGCATGACCCCAAATCGATAGCGGCCCTGGAAGAGCGGCTGCGGTCGAAGGGGAAGGAAGAGTCTCCGGAAGAGGTGGATGTTCTGCTGCAAAGGCTCGATTTCTCCCGGGCGGAAATTGCGGGGCTGCAGTCCCTCTGGCCGGGAAGGGTCCTCCAGACCTTAAGTGAGATTGTCCGGCACCGGGAGAGTATAAATATTGATTTCCGCCGTCATGTTCCCACCTTTCATCTGCACCGGTCCCAGAACTGGACCCACCAGGTTGCAGATGCCGCCGGCAGTCTGACCGGATTTGAACCAGCCGATCTTGATCCGGACATTCCGGTACACATTATAAGTTCCAATGATCATTCGGTGGTAAACTGTATCAGCCCCGATTTCCGTACTTACCAGGATATGATACTGGACTGGGCGGATGATACCAGTCACCCGTTTATGAAAGGTGAGTGGAAAAATCCGTCGGATCTTATGTATGCCCTGGGGCCCTCATTCTGGGAGGCAAATCCCGGGCTGCGCCGCTGCGATGAGGTTTCATGCGGTATTTTAAGGCTCAAGGAGACCGCCTCCACAGGCATACAGGTTCAGCTCATTGATACGGGGAAACTCGATCCCCAGGGGCTCGATCCTGCTGTTCACTGTTCAGCCTCCCCGGAGCGAAGCCTCATCGTCAATATCGATTACGCCTTTGGAGAACAGGCGGAGGATATTATCCGCAGCCTTATTCTGCTCTTTGGACGCAATCTGGCCAGCATCAACGTCCTGGGAAAAGCGGGATCTCTGGTTGGTAAACGGGGAGATATTCTGGTTCCGGATGCTTTTATTGAGCAGACCAGCGACCGCTTCTATCCCCTGGATGATCCCGATACGGGTCTTTCGGCCAGGCTGAAAGAGATGTCCGCCGGATCATCGGTTCACACCGGGCCTATTCTGACAGTGGCTGGAACCCTGATGCAGAACAGAAGCATGCTCAGTTTCTACCGGCATATCTGGAACTGTATCGGCCTCGAGATGGAGGGTATATTCTATTACCGTCAGATACTGGAAGCAATGGAGCTGAATGTAATCCCCCGGCAGATCCCGACCCGTTTTCTCTATTATGTATCCGACCTTCCCCTGGGACACCGCAGTTCTCTCAGTGCGCGGCTTCATCCCTCCGAAGGAATTCCTCCTCTCTATAATGTGACCAGGGAAATTCTCAGTTCCATTCTCAGGTAGGATTTTTCCTTGCATATCTCCGTCCAATGTGGAATAACTGTAGTAGAGGATATTCCCCGAAAAGAGGAGAGAGATGAAAAAAATTCTTATTATTGAAGAATCTCCGCTGGTTCGCGACTATCTCAGCAAGAAACTGGTTACCCACGGTATTGAAGTAATTCAGTCCGGTAATGGTCTTGATGGAATGCTGAAGATGCGGAGCGAATTGCCGGATCTTATAATAATGGACTACATGCTCTCCCGGAAAAGCTCTCAGGAGGTTCTGCAGGAAAAAATGCGGAATCCCAATACGGTAAATGTCCCGGTTATTCTTATGGCAAACAAGCTGAGCAGTCAGCATATAGTGGAGCTTGCAAAGTTCGGGGTAAAAAAGGTTTTTACCAAGCCGCTGAAGCTTGATGCCATGCTGGATACTTTGTCCGAATTTCTGGGGGTTACCCTTACGGTGGATCCCACACCGTCTATAATCGAAGCCCATTTTAATGAAGACATCCTTTTTATTGAGGTTGCCCAGGGGCTCAACACCGAGAAGATCGTCCTGCTCAAATATAAAATCCGTGAACTCCTGGCCCTGTACAATCAGAAAATACCAAAGGTGCTTATAATGCTGGCCGGACTTGAGTTAGGAGTGGGGGATGCGGAAAAACTGGTTCTTCTTTTTGAAACTATCCTTAACGAGGCCCAGGGGAATCCCCATTTTATAAAGGTTCTCAGTTCGTCCAAAGAGGTCGCCCGGGTTCTGGCTTCCAACGAGGATCTCAAGCAGATCGGCCTGACGGACAGTCTCGAAAAAGCTATGGATGACCTCATCGGCCTTAAGCCGGATGCCTTTGCCCACGATGATGTGGTCCGTGAGAGGATAATCGGAAATCATGCTGAAGGCGGCGGTGATACCGAAGGAAGCATGTCCATGCGTTTTGCCGGGGAAGGTGCCATGGGCCAGATGATAGATATTCTTAAAGGAAAAGCAACCGTGGCTGTGGTGGATGACGATATGGTTATCCGCACGCTGATAGCAACGGTTTTTAAAAGTACCGGCTGGACTATCAGTCAGTTTCCCGATGGGAAAGAGTTTGTGGATACTCTTGACGAGAGCCACTACGATCTGGTTTTTCTGGATCTGATGATGCCAACAATGAACGGTTTTGAGGTGCTACAGGATATGCGGTCCAGGAATATTGATGTTCCGGTAATTATCTTCTCGGCTCTTACCAAAAAAGAGACAGTTCTTAAGGCTCAGGAGTATGGGGTTCGTACCTATCTGCGGAAACCGCTGAAACCGGAAAAGCTGCTGCGGAAAGCGGCGGAAGTACTGGGCGCCACATTTTAACTATTTTTACCTAATTTTTTACGTATCCGGGAATTTGATCGATGAAAACTGTATATAAGGCACTCTTTAACCATCTCTCCACAGGGCTCGTTATCCTGGACAGCCATATGGGTATTCAGGAAGCCAACTCGGCTTTTACCGCCATGCGGGGAGGCGGTCCTGTTCAACCGGGGGAACCCCTCGGGGCCTGTTTTTCCCCCGCGGATGCACAGAAACTGATGCGCAGCTTTGATGAGTTTATGCAGAACCCCGGCAAAGAGAGTATTCTCGAACTGCCCTATCTGCAGAAAGACGGAACCGTCGGCTGGTGCCGTCTTGAGTGGATTCTCATTGATGATCTTTCCGGTGACGGGACTGTTCCACTGGCTTCAATTACCGAGGTCTCCAGCCAGAAAATGGATGCCCTCCGGCTTAAAGAGGAGAACGAAGAGGTACGCAAGGCCGCCCAGACAAAATCCGATTTCCTGGCAAATATGAGCCATGAGATACGTACTCCTATTCACACCATTACCGGCATGTCCGAGCTGCTTCTGGATACCGCACTGGATGCGGAGCAGATTGAGTATGCCGCCCAGATTCAGTATTCCGCCGATGTCCTTCAGAGTCTGATAAACGATATTCTTGATTTTTCCAAGATCGAGGCGGGGCATCTGAAGCTGGAATCCATTGATTTCGATCTCAATGACCTGGTGGAAGATTCCGTAAAACTGGTCTCCATGGAAGCCCATAAAAAAGGCCTTGAGGTTGCTGTTTTCTTCAAGCCGGAAGTTCCCCATCTCTTAAAAGGAGATCCGGTGCGGCTGCGCCAGATTGTGGTCAACCTGTTCAATAATGCTGTGAAGTTTACCCATGAAGGTGAGATTGTTGTGGTTGTCTCGCTGGAAAGGGAAGATGAATCTGCTGTTGAGTTAAAGTTTGAGGTCCGCGATACCGGCATCGGTATTCCCGAGGATAAACGAGATCGTCTGTTCAAGGTTTTTTCCCAGGTGGATTCCTCTACTACCCGCAAGTACGGAGGAACCGGTCTCGGTCTTTCCATATCCCGTAACCTGGTGCATATGATGGACGGGGAGATCGGCGTTGAGAGTGAAGTCGGCAAGGGCTCAATATTCTGGTTTACCTGCCGTCTGCCGAAGCAGAACGAGGAAAGTCTCTACCGAAATCTTACCGGTGGATTTTTTGAAGGAAGCCGGGCTCTTGTATGTGATGATAATGATACATCCCGGAAAATTCTCACCTCCTACCTGAAAGGCTGGGGATGCCTGGTTGATCAGGTTCCCGGAGGAGCAGAAGCCCTTGAGCTTATGCGCCAGCGGGCGGAAGAGCAGCGTCCTTTTAATGTTGTGCTGGTTGATCAGATGATGCCCGGTATGGATGGCTGGCAGCTGGTGAGTGAGATAAATGCCGACGATCGTATTAAAACCGTGCGGCGGCTGCTCATGAGTCCCGCCGGACGCAGCGGTGAAGAAGCCAAGATGAAGCTTCTCAAATGGTTTGACGGATATCTGAACAAGCCTATCAAGAAGAACCAGCTTTTTGAACTTCTCTTCAAGCTGATCAATGAAGAGGAAGAGCTGGAAAGTGTTGAGGATATTGATTTTCTTGAAGAGGTCGACTCACTGCTCACCATTGAAAAGGGTACAATTCTGGTAGCCGAAGACCACCAGGTTAACCAGACCCTGTTCAAGACCATCCTGGAGAACAACGGTTATACCGTCCGCATTGCCAATAACGGAAGGGAAGCCCTGGAAGCGGCGAAGAAGGAGCATTTTGAGCTGATCTTCATGGATGTGCAGATGCCCGAGATGAACGGCTATGAGGCGACAAAGGCTATCCGGAAAGAGGGGATCGAAGTTCCCATTATTGCGGTAACCGCGTCGGCTATCAAAGGTGAACAGGAAAAATGTCTTGATGTGGGAATGGATGATTTCCTCACCAAGCCTTTTAAAAAGAATGATCTCATGCCTATGCTGGATAAATGGGCCATGGGAAGTATGGTCGCCCGCAGGGACAGTGAAAGTTTTCACCAGGAGGAAGCTCCGGTGGAGATTGATCCGGAGGTCTTTAATTTTGATGAAGCTGTTGAAACCTTCATGGGAGATACTGCTGTAGTTATCAGTGTTATTGAAGGCTTTCTTCCCAAGGTTGAGAAGCAGATTCTCCAAATGAAAGAGGCCCTGAGAAAAGAGGACTTTGATACGGTGTGTAAGGATGCCCATTCCATAAAAGGCAGCTCCTGGAATCTTATGGCCCGCAGGCTCGGCAACCGTGCTGCGGAACTTGAAGCCTCAGCGAGAGACGAAAAAAGCGATGCCTGTGCCCTGAATTTGATGAGCCTCGAAGATGCTTTCGGTGTATTCAGCAAAGCCGCTGAACAGATCCTTCTGCGTCATTCCAAATAGCTGAAACGAATATCCGAAAAGCCGCCGGGAGCAGCCAGACGGCTGAAGAGTTCTTCTCCCTTTGCGGCGGCTTTTTCCAGCAGGCCCGTTTCCCTGACAATGTCATCAACGCCGGTTTTAATAAACTCAGTCAGTGTTTTCCAGTTTTCCGGGCTTATTTCCATGCCGGGATAGGGGTAATCCGATTCTCCCGGGTCATGTATGATGATCTCTGTTACCGCAGGTGAGGGAAGGGTAAACTCAACCCGGGTTCCCTCGGTGACAATCTTCTCCGGTAAAGGATAATCTTCCAGGTCGAATCCTGCTTTTACTATAACCGTTACTACTGCAAAGGAATGATCCCGTGAAACAGGATCGATATTAAGGCTGCGGCAGAAGCGGTAAAACTCCATCAGTTCTTTTTCTTCCGCTGAAAGTTGACCCACAGCTTCGTTGTAAAACAGTGCCTGCCAGTCCGGGTTTTCCGGCAGATAATCGTAGGGAAATACGCATTTATATACCAGTTCCACCGTATTGAGCCTGTAGACGGTGCGGGCCTCTTTGAGGAGTATGTCCCGGGCGGAGGTTTTCTCTGTTTTAATAATGGACAGATCCGGAAGATTCCAGGCGAAAGGGTTAATCTTCAGCAGAAGAAGGACGGACAGACAGAAAAGAATAATGGAAACTGCCAGGGAGATCATGGTGCGTATTTTCATGCTTCTCCTCTTTTCATGATTCGCTCCGGGCTTCGGCAAAACGGATATCCGAGAATCCTGCACCCTGTAGAATGGACCGAACCATATCCCTGGCATTTTCCCGGGCTTTCTGAAGAATCCCCCGCTGCAGGGCGTCCTCCATGATTGAAGCCTTGCTTGCCTCAATCTCCCGGTAGAAATCGGTCTGGGTTACGGCACTGCCCCTTTCCAGAATGAAATACTGATGAATACTCTCCTCATCGGCATCTATGAGCAGGACCGCCGGTGGAGGAAGCGTTACTTCCAGGCTGCCTTTTTTTCCGGGTATAAGCTTGATTCCCTTATCCAGATCGATTCCGGCCAGGACATGCATATCCAGAGAGAAAAGCAGTCTCTTGTCTCTGGTTTTTATCCCGAGAAAACTGCTCTCCTCGCCGAGATATATCACTTCATGATAAACATGCTCATAAGAAGGCAGCTCCAGTACTGAACGGATCTGCCTCTGAACAACATCAAGTTCGCGGAACTGGTTATTGCTGCATCCGATCGCGGTTACGATGAAAAACAGGCTTATGATCAGAAGAAAGTAGAGCAGAAACCCGACCCGCCGTGCTGCGGCTGTCTGTATCATTCATTTGTCCCTGCATCTTCGGGGGGCTCCGCCAACTCCTCTCCGGACATGACAAACTCAACCCGGCGGTTTTTCCAGCGCACCCGAAGATCATCCACCGGTGCCATTGGTTCCCGTCCGCCGAAGAACTCCACTGATATTCTTTCCGGATCAAATCCCATACTGATCAGTTCATCCCGTACGGTTGAGGCTCTCCGCTGTGTCAGGGGGCCGAGGATATCTTCCTCTCCCTCTTCTCCGGGGCCGCCGCGGTAGATATTCAGTGCATGTCCTTCCAGGGTGAGGCTGCGGTCCGGATATTTTGTGAAGGCCTTCAGTACCTTACGCAGGGTTTCCCTGTTGCGTTTGAGCATAACCGGCCCGGCGGAGTCTATGTCGTGCTTATAGGCTCCGAAGATAATGTTCGGTACCAGCAGGTAATATTTACCATCCTTCCAGATTACCACCACGTCAATATCGTGATCTTCCTGAAGGACGCCTTTGTTTCCCAGTTTATCAATTACCGTTACCTGGAAGGTGTACTGGTCGGGGTCTTCCACGGGTTTGTCGTCATTATCCCGGCCGTTCCACCATATATGCTCCCGGGGATCGCCGTCGCCTTCATAGCTGCGGACAATTTCCCCTTCCTTGTTTTTTATATCCAGAATCCAGTAGCCCACATCGGATTCATCTTCAGCGCCGATGGTAATCGGTACGGTACCGAAGACCCGGTCGGTGCCGCGCTCAAAATTGGCGGGGGACACCTGAAGCCGAATCCGCGGCGGGTGGGTATCCAGCAGAAAGGGCCGGGAGAGAAACTCAACGGGACTGCGGTCCTTGTATGTTAGAGAAAGACGGGCCAGATAGCGGCCGTCCTCAGCGGTGGTACCGGTTTTTCCGGCTATGGAGCCGTCCCAGAACACCGTGTCCGGAATATTTTCACCCCCGGAGTAGGACTGAATCTTTGTCCCCCCCTCAGATTCAAAAGTGATTTTCCAGGTTTTCAGAATGTTTGGAACATCGTGAATAATTCCCACCGGGAGAAGGTCGTCTATATCATCCTTGTTGGGTGAAAATCCTGAAGGGATCTGCATATCGATACCGGTAGGCCTGGAATCGACCAGAATGGGATACGGCGGATCGAGATTGGCCCCGTTGCCTGCAGGATCCTGATAGCGTCCCGCAAGATAGTAGGTGCCGTCCGGGACGGCTTTGCCGAACTGATCAGAGCCGTCCCAGGAGACTGCTGCCGAGGTTCCGATGGCTGAGAAAACCTTCAGGGCCTTTCCCTGCTGGTTGACGATTTCGCCCCGGAAGGTAACGCCCTCATCGGAGGACATTACGATGTCTTCCTCATCATTGTTGAAGTCCTGGTTGGGGGTAAACTTCTCTTCGTAGCGGATATCCACATCCGGAAAGGTGAGGTCGATTTCCACGTCCACCGATTGGGTAAGCTGAATTCCGTTTCTGTAGGTCAGGCTGTAGCGGATACGGTAGATCCCTTCGGGGAGCGGGCCGTTTTCTTCATTCAGCCCTTTGAACGTAAAAGGGAAGGGATCTTTTTTTCTTCCCCGGAAACTCATGCTGAAGGGGGTATCGGTGCCTTCCACAGTTCCTTCCCAGTCGACAACCCTGTCGCGGTAGGTAAACTGGGGAATGGCCAGAACCGTATCCTGATACCCGTCGCTGTTGGGTGAGAAGGCGTCATAGTTGACGGAAAGCTCGAGCTCCGGGAGGGTTGAATCGATTTCGATACCTTCCAGGAGTATCTCGCCGGTGGAATTCCCCGCGGCATCCTTTCCGCTGATCTTGTAGAAATAGAGTCCGTCCCGGAGCTTGCGGCCGCTGTCGTCTGTTCCATCCAGGGTAATCGGCTCGGGAACCTGGTTTTTCCAATAGTACTGCCGGACAATGTCTTTGTTCCTGTCTATGAGGAAGGCAGTCCAGTCTGCCTCTTCTGCTATATGGCTTATGGTCAGGGTTTCATGGAAGCCGTCGCCGTTGGGACTGAACAGCAGATTTTCCGGCTTTATGAAATTGATCTCCGGCGGAGTACTGTCCAGCTCAATCGGATCCAGAACCAGAGATGCGGCAATGCCGCCGTTCTGATAGACAAAGAGTCTGGGAGTATAGAGCCCGTCTGCCAGAACCATGCGATCCTGGTCAGCCCCGTCCCAGGTCAGGTCAAAATGGCTCCGGTACCCCGGGGCGGGAATACTTGAACTGGTGGTGCGGAAAACTTCTTTGCCATCGGGTCCGGCTATGCTTATCCCGAATACCGCATCTTCCGCCGGCATTGTTTCCGCCATTGTTTTCAGGGAAAAGCCTATGCTTGTTTTTTCAAGAAAATCATCTCCGTTGGGAGAGAGCAGTTGTTCGCTTACTGATGGGTCTGAAAAAATAAAAAGCTCAACTGGATCCTGCTGTGCACCGGAAGGTGCACTTTGATCCACGGCCGGAAGCTGATCCGCCGGTATCTCCTGCTGTCCTCCTGCCTGCAGAGGGAGCAGAGGTATAAGAATAAGGGCAGACAACAAAAGCAGAATACGGTGGTTTTGCACGTTGGTCCTCACATATTTAACTTCATACCGGAACTATAACCGGAGATAGACATCTCCGCTTATAATATCAGTAAAAGAGGTAAATATGCAAATTCCTATGTGTCTTCGGTATTAAATAGTACGGAAACTGTTATCGATCTCCCTGCGGAGATCTGAGTACTCTCTGCTTACCGGAAGGTTCGGGTATTCTTCTATTATGCTGTCCGGAGGACAGAAGAGAATACCTGCATGTGCATTGAGCAGCATGGTAAGGTCGTTATAGGAGTCCCCGGAGGCGACTATATGCATATTCAGGGATTTTAACGCTTCAACAGCCTTGCGTTTGCCATCTTTCTGGCGGAGTGTATATCCTGTCACACGGTCGTCATCGGATATCTCCAGGGTATTGCAGAAAAGTGTCGGCCATCCGAGCTGACGCATCAGGGGGGAGGCAAACTGATCGAAGGTATCCGAGAGGATAATCACCTGGTAGGCGGAACGAAGTGATTCAAGGAACTCATTGGCACCTTCAAGGGGGCTCATTCCCGCAATCACATCCTGTATATCCTTGAGCTTGAGATTGTGCTCATCAAGGATTCCAAGCCTCTTTGTCATCAGTTCATCGTAATCAGGGATATCCCGGGTTGTCAGCCGCAGTTCTTCGATTCCGGTTTTTTCAGCTACATTGATCCAGATTTCAGGTACCAGAACCCCTTCCAGGTCGAGACAGACAATACGCATGGAACACCCCTTCTGCTTGAAGAAAATTACTGTCTTTTTGTACCAGTACAGGGCCATAAATTCAAGATTAGACAGCCTCTTATGGCCTGATCGGGGTATAATCGGGATATCGGGTTAAAAATGGAGGCTGATATGGCTGAGAAATTTGTACTGTTCGCGTTTAATGGAGATCCTGTCTGTTTTGTTCATGTAATGCTCAACGCCTTTGACATGCAGGAGAAGGGATACGATGTGAAGGTTGTGCTGGAAGGCTCGGCGGTTACCGTTGCCCGGGAGCTGGTTAAGCCGGATGCTCCTTTTGGTAATCTCTGGGTGAAGCTCAAAGATTCAGGACTCATCGATATTGTCTGCCAGGCCTGTTCCGCCAAGCTGGGAGTGCTCAAAGAGGTTGAAGCCCAGGGACTGCCCCTTGGAGGCGACCTGAAAGGTCACCCCTCAATGAGCAGTTATATTGAAAAGGGCTATAAGGTAATTACCTTTTAATCGGTGTTCTTCGCCTTTATCCGTTCCAGGGCCCAGAGGGTGTATTTCCGCACCCGTTTGTCGGGATCATTCTCCAGATCGTGGAGAATTTCAGTGCCCTCGCCGCTGTTGAGGTTTTCCAGGGCCCTGGTTACTTCCACCCGTACATCCTCGTCAGGATCTCTGGCGGCCAGTACAATTCCCCGGAAGGCTGCTCTGGTTCCGATTTTTGCCAGCAATGAGGCGGCCTCCCGGCGTACTTCCGGTGATTTATGGGCCAGTCTGCGGATTATGCTCTCCACCCAGCCGGTCTCTTCCAGGATGTCATAGACCAGGGGAAGCAGGCTGGGGATATCTTCCTGAATAAGATTGATAAGTGCCGGTTCCCCTTTCATGCGCATCCGCTTGAAGGCTTCGCTCATTTTTTCCCTGATCTTCGGTTCCGCATCCTTGAAGATTTCCACCATCCTTGTCAGGCCTTTAACATCATGTTTGACCGACAGGGCTTCGATAATTTCCTCATGGAGTTCGCCGGTCATATCCCGAAGTTTTTCCACCAGCACATCAACGCTGCCCTGGGTTTCAGAAAAACCGAGGCCGGTGGTGGCGGCAATTTTTATTGTGGGCACCTCATTTTCATCAAACAGGAGCTCCTTGAGCCGATCCAGGGTTGATTCACTGCCGTAGGAGCCCAGCGCCCGGGCAACCTCCACGCGGACCCGCTCAACCGGGTCCCGCAGCATGTCGACGGTGGAGTTGAGGGATCGCTGTTCCTGGTAGTCATGCAGGGCCCAGACGGCGGCAATGCGTACATCCGGATCCGCATCCTTCAGGGCTTTCCGTATAGGGGTAACAAACTCCTTGAAACCGGTAGCCGGCAGGGCTGCAATCAGGGCTGCTCTTACCTGGGCGTCGTCATCCTTCAGGATAACATCAACCCGACTGCTGAAAAGGTCTCCGCTGAACTCTGCTAAAAGGGTGGTAAAAATACGGGCCTGATCCAGGGGCAGTATGGAGAGATTCTCCAGTACCTGCTGCAGGCAGTAGGGTTTTTTCAGCTGGGCAAGGAGCTTCAGTGCATCGATACGGACCTGATGGGGGAAGATCCCCCGCTCGGCCTTGAGGATTGAGATAATCTCTCCAAGGAAAAAACACTCCCGGTATTTAAGCAGTGTCTCTCTGAGCAGATCCCTGGCCGGGACCTTCGGGTCTTTGAGCATGCCGATAAGCAGGGGCACCAGAATGTTATCCCCGTTCTCCGGGAGATTCGGTAGAATTCTATTGAGAAAATCTTCACGGTATTTGAACTTTTCCAGTTCTGTATACAGCAGACGTACAGCATCGGCATTGCCGTTATACTTTATTGCCTTGAGAGTTTCATCATAGAGTTCCCGGTAGTCGGCATGATTTTTCTCTTCCGGTGAGAGAGCGAATACCGTGGGGGTCAGACTGGTTATAATTTCCCGGGAGCCGGTTTTCTGCAGCAGTCTGGCAGCCATAAGCAGGCTGGCCGGATTTTTGGTGCTCTCTACAAGTTTCAGGAAGGAGGTTATGCCCACTTCCGAGGACTTTTTCAACAGCTTGTAGTTGCGGTTGAACTGCTCCCTGTCTCCGGCTTCTGCCTGTAGAAAGAGTCTGTCCAGTGCCTTGATTGAGTCCAGAAAGTAGGCGGAGCTGAGTCTGAGTTCCAGGTTGTCGCTGTCCAGAAAGGAGAGGGCGGTATTCTCATCCTGGGCGAATTCGGGATTCATCAGATCGAGGATATGAAAAGCCTGTACATCATTCAGACTCTTAACATCCAGAATTTCCCTGTCGGCATAATCACTGTTCAGCCGCTCTTTGGCTGTCCTTCGTACCTCGAATACGGGATCCTCGGTAAAGATAAATACCAGTTCCCGGTAGAAGGCCTCTTCATCGCTGTGAATGTATTCACCTGCAACAGTGCGGCGTACCAGCGCGTGGGAGTCGTGGAGTGAATCGAAGACCGCCCGGCGTGACCGGTCATCATCATGGTGGAGGAGAATCTTTACCGCAAAATAGCGGGATGCCCATTCGGGGTCCCCGGTCATTTCCCGGATCTGGGGAATGTATTCCTCGAATATTCCCAGGGCCCTGGCGCCGTCAAAGTTTTCTCCCCTGCCGGAGAGGGCAATTCGCCGCATGGCCAGCAGGTCTCCGCTCTCTTTCAGCCAGGTTGAGAGAAGCTGAACTCTTTTCGGTTTTTCCAGGACTGCAAGAAAGACATAGAAAAGCCCTTTCTCGGGGATGTATTTAAGCACCCGGCGGATATCCTTAATCCGTCTGCGGGTCTTCAGCTCTTCCACCCATTTGTCGGCAATATCCAGATAATCAATCAGGGCATCGCCGTATTTGTCGACCGCCGCTTCAATATAGGCTGACTTCCGCAGCAGTACCTGGTAGGAGTATTTTTCAAGAATCAGCAGCTGGGCTGCTTCCCTGTCCAGGCAGGCTTTTTCCAGCCGTTTTTTCAGAAGTGTATTCTGAATCAGTGTCCGTACAATGACGGCAAGAATCGCGGCGATGATTACGCCGTCGAGAATGTATACCCAAAGGGGCATTGAGCTCAAAATTTCTGCAATATTCACAGAATCCTCCAATGTATAGAAATCGCTCTTGAATGGTTATCAGCGAAAATCGATAACGTTGTATATCTGAATAGGTTTGGCTTTGCCTTTAACCTGTACCGGGTTTCGTTTCTGAACCTTGAACTCACCGTCAATGAGGTCCATGGTGTCCTGGGTTATGATAATTTCGTTGGCAGCGGCAACACCTTCAAGTCTGGCGGCAAGGTTAACGGTATCTCCGATGACAGTATAGTCCATCCGCTGGCTTGATCCGAGATTTCCTGCAACCAGGGGGCCGGTATTCATGCCGATGGCAAGTTTCAGATTCTTGGCCTTTCCGGTAAAGAAGCGACGGTTTTTGTCCCGCACCATCCTCTGGATTTCCACGGCAGTACTCACCGCCCGGATAGCATCCTCTTTTTCTGAAGAAAGAGGGACGCCCCAGGCGGCCATAATACAGTCACCGATGAACTTGTCTATGTAGCCTTTATTGCGGAGAACCACCTCCACGGCTTCAGAGAAGAATTCATTCAACAGTTCGATTATGTAGGCAGCTTCCTTGCCTTCGGAAAAGGCGGTGTATCCCACAATATCCGCAAAAAAGAGGGTTGCCCGTTTCTGATCCCCTCCGGGTTTGACCAGATCCGGGGTGTTCATCAGTTCGCTCACAACATCGTTGGACATGTACCTGGCGAACATATCCTTGATAACCCGCCGCTCCTCTTTGGCTACCTCCATGCTGGCCTTCAGTTCCTGTTCACTGGTCTGGTCAGTAAACAGCAGGGTAAGTCCTTCGTGTCGGCCCCGTTTCCCCTGCAGTGGAGATACATTCAGAGAGAAGTCCATCTCCTTCTCTGCGCCCCGGTATATCCCTTCTATACCCAGAACCTCTTTACCGCTCTCCTGACTGGCATTCAGGGCGTTGATAACCTTTCTGCCTATCTTTTTACTGAAGAAATCGCCCAGATCCCTGCCCAGATCCTTTTCTGTCAGCTGCATCCGTTCTGCGGCTGCCTTGTTGAAGTAGTGGATTGTTCCGGCATCGTCGGTGGTTATCAGCAGGTTTGTCATGGATGAGAAGATGCTTTCCTGATAGCGTTCCATCTCTTCTATGCGCTGCAGGTATTCACGGGTCTCCTGGAAGAGTCTGGCGTTATGCAGCATTCCCCCCGCAAGACGGGTAAAGCTTTCAATGAAACTGAAGCGGATACTGCTGTAGAAGTTGGCCTGCCTGGAGTTGAGATAGAGAATGCCGATGCGCCCTTTGGCGGTTTTAATGGGAACAGCCACGCCGCTTTTCATCTCTTCGTGGAGAAGCAGCCCTATGAAGGGGCTGGGTTTGCGTTCGGTAAGGATTACCGCCTCTCCGCAGTCCTGTACAAAATCGGCAACTTCATTTGACGCAGCAAGGGTTCCGGTAATTGGGTAGCGGCCCCGTTTATAGGCCAGTTTCAGGGAGCTCCGCTTTGCTTCCGGATCCTGAAACAGATAGAGGGCGGACAGGTCTGACTGAGTCACATCCTGCGCCTGTTCCACAAGACGGGAAATAAGAGTACGGAATTGAAATTCTTCGGATATGAGGCTGCTGGTCCGAACGAGCTGAGAGAGGGCCTCTTCCCGGGTGGATAGCATAGTGTGCTCCGGTGTATTGATTATCGTGCTTTCATTATAAGGCAGCTGGAGAGGATAATCTACTCCATTCTCTCCAGAGGGGTTAACTTGCTTTTATTAAAATAATCAGGTATATAATCATCCAAACGAAGAGCAGGGGTGCTGTTATTATGCCCGGTCCGAAACGCCCTTGCAGAAGGAGTGTTACATGTCGTCACCGGTCTATGATGTGAATGATCGTCCCCCACTTTCCAAATGGATTCCCCTGAGTTTTCAGCATGTTTTTGCCATGTTCAGTGCCACCGTACTGGTTCCCCTGCTTACCGGGCTGAGTCCTGCTACTGCTCTTTTTACCTCCGGTATCGGAACGCTGCTCTATATTCTTATAACCGGCGGAAAAGTCCCTACCTATCTTGGTTCCTCTTTCGCCTACATTGTCCCTCTGACTGCAGTTTCTGCAACCTTCGGAGTTGAGTACGCCCTGGGAGCCGCTTTCTGTGTCGGACTCTTCTATCTGCTGGTTGCATTTATTATCAGCCGCATTGGTATCGGCTGGCTGGACCGGATGCTTCCTCCGGTGGTTATCGGAAGTGTCATTATTGTAATCGGACTGAAGCTTGCTCCGGTTGCAATGAATATGGCTATGTATCCCTTTGCGGATGCCGGTAACGGCTATAACGGCTCCTTTGTTATTATTGCTGCGGTAACCCTTGGAATCGCTATTATCTCTGCAATTGTACTGCGGGGATTCTTTACGGTTATTCCAATTCTTATCGGAATTGCCGGCGGATATATTTTCACCCTGATTATGGGAAGCTTTGTTCCCTCCTTCAAAATCGTGGACTTTGCTCCGGTGGTAAATGCTCCCTTACTGGGAATTGCAAAGTTCGCCATACCCAAGTTCAGTTTTGTTCCGATTCTGACCTTCCTGCTGGTCTCTTTCGCAACCATTGCAGAACACCTGGGGGACACCATGGTTGTCAGCAAGGTTGTAGGCCGCGATTTCTACAAAGATCCCGGTATTCACCGTACGCTGGCAGGTGATGGTGCGGCAACCGCTCTGGCGGCCCTTTTCGGTGGACCACCCAACACCACCTACGGAGAAAATATCGGTGCCATGGCTATCAGCCGGGTTTATTCCGTATGGGTTATCGGCGGCGCTGCTGTTATTGCCCTGGTCCTTTCCTTCTTTCAGCCCGTGGGAGCGCTTATTCAGACCATTCCTACCCCTGTTATGGGTGGAATCAGTATGATGCTCTTCGGAATTATTGCTTCTGCCGGTATTCGTACCGTGGTGGAAAGCGGCGTTGACTACACCTGTAAGCGGAACCTGACCATTACTTCAGTAATTCTGGTTATCGGTATCGGCGGTGGAAAAGTGTTCTTCCCCATTTCTGAAGGACTGAATTTTGAACTTGCCGATGTTGCTCTGGCTACCCTTGTGGGAATTATTCTGAATCTGGTGCTGCCCAAAACCCTTGATGCCGGCAGCAAAGAGGCGTAAGAAGCGGCTGAAAGCTGTTTTCTCTGCTGATTTGCTTCTTTTCAGAAGGCCCGGATTCACTCCCGGGCCTTTTTATTGTATGCTGAAGTTCTTATGAAAATTCTGTAGGGGGAAACCTGATGTCAACGCTTGTTCAGATTCTCGGCACTTTCAAGCTTCTGGCCGACCCGATACTGCTCTTCTTTGTCTCCCTCGGATTTTTTGTAGGTCTTGTTTTCGGGTCAATTCCCGGGCTTACAGCTACTCTGGCCATAGTTCTTCTTTTGCCCATTGCTTTCAGCCTTCCCATGAATGCAGCTCTTTTTCTCTGCATGGGCATCTATATGGCCGGTATGTATTCCGGGTCTATTACTGCCATAACCCTGAACATTCCCGGTGCCCCTGCAGGAGCAATGACTGCTCTGGATGGACACAGTATGATGAAAAAGGGAATGGGTACCCGGGCTCTCGGACATGCAACTCTGGCATCCGCCATAGGAGGAGTTCTCGGAGTTATTCTGCTGGTTGCGGTGTCTCCTCTGGCGGTTAAAATTGCCTTGCTTATACGGACTCCGGGAAAGACTTCTCTTATTCTATTTACCTTCGTCATCATCTCGGCCCTTTCCGGGAAAGACTGGCCCAAGGCTGCCATGATGACTATTCTGGGAATGGTCCTCACCACCATTGGAATGGGAGTTCTGTACCCCACCGAGCGGTTCAGCTTCGGTTCTCTTTCTCTTCTTGAAGGCTTTGAATTTGTTCCGATTATTATCGGCGCCTTCGCTATCTCCGAACTGCTAATCCAGTCCAACTACAGCAACGAAGAGTTCAAGCTTATTGCCGAAGCAGCCTCAGGATTAAAGATCCGGCGCAGGGATTTCCTTCCCCCATGGCATGAAGTAAAGAGTGTAGGTATATGGCGTTATCTTAAAAGCTCGATAATCGGTTATTTTATCGGAGTGCTTCCCTGGGCGGGAGGAAGCCTGGCTGCCTTTGTTGCATATGTGGAAGGTAAGCGTTCTTCGGGCCACCCTGAACTTTATGGCCTGGGTTATTATGAAGGCATAGCATGTGCTGAAAGCGCTAATAATGCGGTATGTGGAGGAGCTCTTGTGCCCATGCTGACCTTCGGCATTCCGGGCGACGGCGTTACTGCTGTTATTCTGGGGGTACTGATGATTTACGGAATAGCTCCGGGGCCGGATATGCTTTCCCATCAGTTTGTCATGGTGGCGCCTATGATTATTGCCCTGTTTTTCTCTGCGGCCGTTCTGCTTCCTCTGTCACTCTTTCTATTTGGTCCATATTATATAAAGGTAATGAAAGTGAACCGCCTGGTGCTCTATTCGGGGATTGCAGTTATCTCTCTTACCGGCGCCTTTGCAGCTACTCATTCTGTTTTTCAGATGTTCGGAGCCCTTGGTGTAGGTGTGGCAGTATATTTTCTGCGCAGGCAGCAGTACCCGCCTGTTCCTTTTATTCTTGGAGCCTTTCTGGGGCCGCTGTTTGAAGAATTTTTCCGCCGAATGCTCTCTATTTCCCATAACAACCTGCTTGTTTTTGTAACCGAGCCCGACAGTCTGGTCTTTCTCCTGCTGACGGTTTTCTTCGTTCTTTTTCTCAGCAGGGTCAGAAAGCCGGTTTCAATCTAAAATAAAAATAAATTTTTAACGATTTACTCATAAAAAAATTGACAACCGGTACAACCTAGTATAATGTGTGATGCATCACACATTAGAAAGGAGTGTTTATGAAAACTCTCAAAACATTGTTGGCTGCAGTTCTTATTCTTTCTGTAGCTTCTGCTCTTTTTGCAGAAGGCGGACAGGAAAAACCCTTCCCTGCAAAGGACATTCAGTATGTCTGTAACAGCGGTGCAGGCGGAGGAACTGACGCTATTTCCCGTAAGCTTGCTTCTATCATCGAAAAAAACATGGATGTAAGCATGCCGGTTATCAACAAACCCGGTTCCGGTGAGGCAGCAGGTCCCTTCGACGTAATGCGCGCCCGTCCCGACGGATACACCATCGGAAACCTTACCTACGGATCTACTGTCGGTGCTGTTTACTACCAGCTGATTCCCCAGTATGACCTGGATAAGCTTAAGTTTGTATGTATCGTAACTCAGGAAGCCGATGCACTTATGGTTAAGGCAGACTCTCCCTGGAAAACCTACGATGAGTTTATTGCTGCTGCCAAGGCTGCTCCCGGCGAAATCACTATCGGAATTACTGCTATCGGCGGACGTCCTTCCATGATTACCATGCAGACTGAAGAGATCTACGGTGTAGAGTTCTCCCAGATTGAGTATGTTGACGGTGCAGGTCCCCAGCGTGAAGCACTTCTCTCCGGTGAGTGTGATGCTGCCATCACCAGCCTCGGTGACTTCGCAGCTGTTCTTCAGTCCGGTCAGGTACGCGGTCTGGTTGAATACTCAACCATTCAGAACGCTACTTACACAGACGTTCCCACCATCGCTTCCCTTGGACATGCCGAAATGGAAATTGGAAGTTTCATCGTAATTGTAGCGCCCATCGACACTCCTCAGGCGACAGTTGATGCCATCGAGCAGCTCTACTACGATGCACAGCACTCCGATGAGTTCCGCAGCTGGACCAAATCTGTCGGTGTAACCGCCGGTTGGTTCGGACAGGACAAGGCCCGGGATTTTGTAAGTGCCGTACAGGAAAAATCCTTTAAAGCACTGGATACCATGAAAGCAAAGGGTCTTATTCAGTAAGACTTTGAGCTTTCCTGTAGATGAGTTGCGGCGTCCATTGGTAATGGGCGCCGTATTCTTTATTCAGGCAGGAAAAAGGAGTATTAAGATGGAACTGAAAAATCCATATCTGCATTCAAAAGTTATGGTTCCCGCAGCCGTTCTGGCGGCTCTGGTTATCTATTTGACAATGGGACTGAGCATGGGACCCCTGTTTATGGGAGAAAAGACCAGTGAGTCATTTTTTCCAGTGCTTCTTGGAATCATCGGCATTCCTATTGCCATAAAACTGCTTGTAGATGCTGTAAAAGAAGTAAAAACTGAAACTGTCGAGAAAGCGCCTGAGAAGGTCAAGATTGTAACAACTCCGCTGATACTCTCTCTTGTTTCATTTTTGTATATCGTACTTTTTCATTTTGCAGGTCTTATTCCCGCAGTGCTGATATATGTGTTTCTTTTTCTGGTCTTTTTCGATGATAAGGTTCAGCAGCTCCCGAGGAAGTTTCTGTATGCACTTCTGATAACCGGGGTTGTCTACCTTCTCTACTGGGTTATTTTTAAAGTCCAGTTCGAAAAAATGTTCTTTGGTCTGTATTAGGAGAGAGATATGTCTGCACTAGGACAAATATTTGATGCATTTACCCTCCTGGGAGATCCGACACTTATTCTTGTTTTGATGTTTGGATTTCTCGTCGGAGTTATTTTCGGATCTATTCCCGGACTGACAGCACTCCTGGCAATAGTTCTTCTTCTGCCAATGACGTACTCCATGTCTATGAATGCTTCCCTCTTTATGTGTATGGGAATTTACATGGCGGGTATGTATTCCGGAAGTATCACAGCGATAACCATAAATATTCCAGGAGCCCCTTCGGGAGCAATGACCGCAATTGACGGTCATGAGATGATGAAGCGTGGAGAGGGCGCCAAGGCTCTTGGACACTCTACAATTGCTTCCGCCATCGGCGGTACCATTGGTGTTATCCTGCTTATTGCTATATCGCCTCTGGCCATCAAGATAGCACTGCTGGTTAAAACACCCGGTAAAGCTTCACTGATTATTTTTGCTTTTATTGTTATTGCCTCGCTGCAGGGTAAAAACTGGCCGAAAGCTGCCATCATGACACTTTTCGGACTGGTTCTTGCCACAGTCGGTATGGGTGTAATGCGCCCGACCCAGCGATTTACCTTCGGAACCATTTCGCTTCTGGAGGGACTGGATTTTGTTCCCATCGTTATCGGTGCTTTCGCAATATCCGAGCTGCTGACACAGTCAAAGATCAGTAATGCTGATTATCAGAAAATGGCAGCAGCCTCATCAGGGCTTAAAATCCGGAGGAAAGATTTTTTTCCGCCCTGGTCTGAGATTAAAGCAGTAGGTCTCTGGCGCTATGTAAAAAGCGCACTGATAGGCTATTTTATCGGAGCTTTGCCCGGTGCCGGTGGAAGTATGGCTGCCTTTGTTTCTTATGCTGAAGGAAAGCGTTCTTCCAAGCACCCTGAAAAATATGGAAAGGGGTTTTACGAAGGAATTGCATGTGCCGAAGGAGCCAACAATGCGGTCTGCGGCGGAGCTCTGGTTCCCATGCTTACCTTTGGTATCCCGGGAGATGCTATTACCGCAATAGTTCTCGGCGTGCTGATGATCTATGGTGTTATTCCCGGGCCTGAGATTCTTACCAAGCAGCTCTACCTTGTTGCGCCTATGTACGCGGCTCTCTTCTTCTCAGCAGCTGTGCTTATGCCTCTTTCGCTTTTTCTCTTCGGGCCGTATTACATCAAGATCGTAAAGATCAACCGCCTGGTTCTCTACTCAAGCATTGCGGCAATCTCTCTGACCGGCGCATATGCTGCCACCTACTCGGTTTTCCAGATGTTTGTAGCCCTTGGTGTGGGTGTTGCAATCTACTTCCTTCGTAACCAGGATTATCCATCTGTTCCGTTCATTCTGGGAGCCCTGCTGGGACCGCTTTTTGAAGAGTATTTCCGGCGGGTACTTTCTCTGTCTCATAATAGTCCGCTGATTTTCTTCACTGAACCGGACAGCCTGGTATTCCTTATCCTGACAGTTGTCTTTGTTATCTTCCTGCAAAAATTCAATAAAGCCGCAGAGGAGAAGTAAGATTTCTGCTGAAAATCACAGCTGATGTCTAAAAAGGCGGCGCTTTTTGTGTATAATAAGCGTCGCCGCCATTTAGGATCGGCACGGACGATTTCTGCAGGAATGTGATGAAGAAAAAATCACCCCTGAAAATGGGGTCAGACGAATTACGGTCTTTGACCGATTCGGCTTATGAAAAAATAAAAGACTCTATTCTTGACGGGACCCTCAGGCCAGGGACCCGTCTCAGTGACCGCTATCTCTCAGAAGAAATGGGAGTCAGTACAACCACAGTTAAACGCGCTCTCAATATGCTCAGCATTGAGGGGCTTGTAGAAATACGCCCGAGAAAAGGTACCTTTGTCATAGAATCATACTCCGAGCGCATGGAGGAGAATACGGTGATCCGTGCCGCCATGGACGGGGTAATTGCCCGGCTGGCTGCTGAAAAAGCAAAGGCAAAAGACCTTGAAGCCATGCGAATTCAGCTTGAGTATATGAAAAAGTGTGCCAGTGAAGGGACCCGGCGGGATCGGATTGAAGCAAATGCAGTTTTTCATGAAATGGTGCGGGATATTGCAGACAACCCTCATATCATGCGTCTTATCGGCATGATGCACACCTTTGACGTTCAGCTTCGCATAAATGCCCAATCCAGTCAGGAGGAGTCTCTCCGTGCCTGGAAAGAGCATGAAGACATTTATATGGCTATAAAAAACCGGGAAGGAGAGAAGGCAGAAGTTCTGATGAAAGATCATGTTCTGCGCTCCCTGCAGTTTGTCATGAATGATAAAAAGTCCTGATGTTCCCGCTTTAATCTCATAGCTAAAAAGAGTATTTTTCTAAACAGTTATGAGCGACCTGAATGTCTCTCCGGAAAACTCACATATCCCCGCAATAAAAGAGAAAATTCGCGAGTTTCCCCTGAGTCCCGGAGTCTACATTATGAAGGATGAGTCTTCACGGATAATCTATGTAGGCAAAGCCGTGAGCCTGCGGAAGCGGGTCTCCTCCTACTTCACCGGCAATAAAGACCGCAAAACCCGCTTTCTTGTGCAGCGGGTGGCAACGGTTGAATATATTGTAACTGCCAATGAGTACGAAGCCCTGGTGCTTGAAAATAACCTGATAAAAAAGTGGACTCCCAGATATAACGTTAACCTGAAAGACGGAAAAAGCTATCCGGTAATTCGTATTACCGCGGAGAAGTTCCCCCGGGTATTCAGAACCCGGCGTATTATCCGTGATGGATCTTTCTATTTCGGCCCTTATCCGGATGCAAAGGCGGTGGACCGCTATCTGGAACTTATAGAGCGCCTCTTCCCCCTGCGTAAATGCCGGGGGAAACTGAAAAAGCGGGATGCCCCCTGTCTCTATTTCCACATCGGACGCTGCCGTGCCCCCTGCGTTGGGAAGGTGGACGAGGCCGGATATGCTGAGGATGTGGGCCGGGTGAAGAAGCTTCTTTCCGGCGACACGGCGGCTTTGAAAAAGGAACTCAAGACAGAGATGGAGAATGCTTCAGCCTCTCTTGAGTTTGAGAAGGCTGCCAGATTCCGTGACTCAATGCTGGCGGTGAGTTCTGTGGATGAAGGTCAGCAGGTGGAGGATTTTCTGGCAGAGTCTCGGGACTATCTGGCTGTCTCGACGGCCGGACGATTTGCCTCCTTTGCTGTTTTCCAGATGCGCGGCGGCAAGCTTGTAGGCCGGGAACTGTATGGAAATGTGAGCCCCCAGGAAGAGAGCGAACTCCTCTTGCAGTTTATTCTGCAGTATTACAGCGAAAACCGCAGGCCCCCGGAGAGAGTTTATCTGTCTCATGGGGTGAACGGTTCCCTGGTGGAGGAGTATCTACGTTCAAGCGGCTGGGCCGGAGTCAAAGTCCTCGTTCCCTCCAGGGGACGCCACCGGGCGGTGATACGCATGGCGGAAGAAAATGCTCAGATGGATGCCCAGAGGCGGCAGAAAAAGAATGCCAACCTGGCAGGAGTGGAAGAACTTCGAGTTGTTCTGGGTATGAAGTCCATGCCACGGCGTATTGAGGGCTTTGACATTGCCCATCTTGCCGGCAAGCATACGGTTGCTTCCCTGGTTTCCTTCTATAACGGAAATCCCGATAAAAAGAACTACCGTTCCTTCAATATCCGTACCCTTGCACCAGGGGAGGTGGATGACTTTCAGTCCATGCGGGAGGCCATGGCCCGGCGCTATACCCGTGTTCTCAATGAGGGTCTGGATCCTCCGGATCTGGTGGTCATAGACGGCGGTAAGGGACAGCTCAATGCTGCAAGGGAGATTATTCACGGCCTCGGCCTTACGGAAATAACAGTAATCGGTCTGGCAAAAAAGCGGGAGGAGATTTTCCTCCCGGACCGTTCCGAACCGGTCAGTCTTCCCGAAACTGCAGAAGCGCTGAAGATCCTGCAGGCTGTGCGGGATGAGTCCCACCGCTTCGCCACCAGTTTGAGCCGCAGGCAGCGGACCGGCGATCTTCACCTCAAAAAACTGACGGAGATACCCGGAATCGGTGAACAGCGGGCATCGGCTCTTATCCGGGAATTCGGCGGTGTTGAAGGAATTGCTGCTGCCGGTTATGAACAGCTTATGCTGCGCGCAGGGCTTCCGGAAGCGGTGGCGGAAAAGGTCGCAGAAGCTTTTGCTCCGCTTATGAAAGACAAAGCCGGGGATTAGGCGGCGACTCCTTCTTCTGCAGTGGTTTTTATGATGATCCTTAAAGTCCGGTTATTTTTTTGAGGGTGAACAGTGGTTTCGGGCAGATACATATTCAGGTTTTTTCACAGTCATATATTTTTGCAATCCCATACAAGGTGCGGTATAACATAAGTATGAGAAAGTTACCTTTTGCGGCCATTGTGCTGCTTTTAAGCCTTATTTTCGTGTCTCAGGCGCCTGCCGAGACGGTGGATCTACTGCTTTTTAACACCTGGAATGGTCTGTCCCGGGGGGGATTCTTTGCCGAGAAGGATCTGGAAGAGCCCGGAGCCAGAGATTTTCGCCGGGAACTTCTGGAGCGGGGGATAGCAGAGTATGAGCCGGATATCCTCGGTCTGCTTGAGCTGAATCCCCTGCCGAAAAGTGCGGAATCCCTGGGGGAGACTTTTTCCCTGAAGAGTGTGTACCAGGCCGACCGGGGGGGGGTGCGAATCGGTCCGGTGGGGCTTCCTGCCAATCTGCGCAGCGGTATGGCCCTGTTCTGCGGGAAGGAGTTTCCCCTGGAAGACCGTGCTGTACGCAAGCTGACCGGCGGCATGCCAGGTGAACTGCTCCAGATTGGTGACGCTGCGCTGGTGCTGTACGGGGTAACTGAAATAGAGGATCGCCGGGTACATCTGTTTATTACCCACTGGGATGAATCTCTTTATTCCCGTGAAAGTGATCTTAAACTGCTGATAGAAGAGTATGACAGTGAAGAGATTGACACGAAAGAGCTGACTGCCCTGATAAAAAGGGCGGCAAAATCCCGGGAGCTGCGGCTGAAACAGGCGGCGGCTACCCTGGATTTTATCAATGAGGTTGCCGGGGGTGAGCCGGCAATTCTTATGGGAACATTAGCTGTTCATCCCGAATCCGAGGAGCTGGCAGTGCTGAAGAATGCCGGCTTCCGTGATACCCGGGAGAGGGGCGGTGCAACCTGGGATGAGGAGAATAACCCCAACACTTCAGAAGCTGGAGACCTGTATGCTGCGGGAATCTCACAGGACCGTGTTGATTATGTACTTATCCGGGGAGAGGGGATTCGCAGCCGGAGCAGCAGTATTGTCTTTAATCAGGAGACCTATGGTGCCTATCCTTCGGACCATTACGGCCTTCTGGTGCGGCTTGAAGTT
Organism: Marispirochaeta sp.; assembly: GCA_963676835.2. Lineage (GTDB taxonomy): Bacteria > Spirochaetota > Spirochaetia > JC444 > Marispirochaetaceae > Marispirochaeta. The sequence continues at coordinate 391,777 of CAXXFF010000002.1, read as the reverse complement.
GATCCGGAGGAATAACACCTCATTAACTCTTTTGCTTACCCTTTGCCTGCATCTTTTTTAGAAGATCTGGAAACAATGGTGCATGGAGGAGCGGCAACCGGTCAGCAGCAGGTGACCGGTTCTTCCTCCAGCCCTTTGCGAACAGCTGCATAGTAGAGAAACATGCTTAACAGGTGGTGATGGGCATCTGCCGGGGTGCTGCGCAGCAGTCCGTCATAGCGTGCCTGCAGACCCAGTATCCTGCCGAGATCTTCTGAGGTATAGATTTCACAACCCTTGAGGTAAATCTGTCCGTTTCTCTTTCCCCGTATTCCCGCCCGGGAGAGGGCATCTGTGCTGCTGAAGTTACTGTCCAGCATGAGTCTCAGGGCATGGAGACGGCGAAACTGCCATATAAGACCGCCGAGAATCTGTACCGATTGTCCGGAACCGGATTGTATCAGCTTGGTGCAGATATCCAGGGAGCCGGGGAGATCCCCTTCTGAAACCTTGGCAAACAGGGTAAATACATTCTCTTCCTTGCTGTGGAGAACCCTGGCTTCAACATCTTCCGGGCTTATCTGATACCCGTCTCCGGCGGAGGCGAAATCCTGGGCCAGCCGCTGACAGGCCTCTTTCAGGTCAACTGTATTGTTATCCACCAGATCAAGGAGCAGCTCCAGTCCGTCGGGGTGAATAGACATGCCCTGGTCGCGGAAAAAGGAGTTGATCCAGCCCTGTTTCTGATTATCAAAGAGTTCCCAGAAAATTTTACGGTTCTCCTTGGGAATGAGTTTCTGTATACGCTCGGAAACTTTAATTTCATCTGAAAGCAGCAGCAGGGTTACGCCGTCTGCCGGGCTTTTCAGGTATTCAGTCAGAGCATCGATGCCGTCTTTTTTCAGGTCTTCCACGTTGCCTATTCTGACCAGTTTTTCACTGGAAAAGAGCGATCCGTTCAGCATGCTGGAGACCACTTCGGCCATGGAGGTTTCATAGGGGTAGTAGCTTGAGGTTTCAAGTTCTCCGCCGGCTTGCTTTTCAAGACGTTCTCTGAGGCCGGTAACAAAACGGTTCTTCTCTCCCGCTTCCGGTCCCAGCAGCAGATAGGCATTTTTACTCATAATTACGCAGCAGATACTGGAGCTTGCCCAGAATACGTACATTCTGGGTGTAGATGGGAGGATATACGGGGTTTTCCGCCTTCAGCTTAACCCTGTTTTTTTCCCGGTAGAAGCGCTTCAGGGTAACTGCCTCATCGTTAACCCGGGCAACAATTATATCGCCGTTGGCGGCAGCCTCGGTTTTGAGGAACACAGCGGTGTCCCCATCAAGAATACCCGCATCCTGCATGCTGTCTCCCTTTACCATCAGGGCAAAATGTTCTCCCCGGGAAAGCTGGCTGGCCGGGATACGCACGTTTCCCTCATGGTTTTCCTCGGCAAACAGGGGCAGTCCTGCCGCCACATTGCCCAGTATCGGTATTTCCAGGATCTCCTCGCGGTTTTCCGTGTCGGCAATAATTTCTATGGCTCTGCTTTTGCTTGAACCTGAGCGGATGTGTCCCTTCTTTTCCAGAGCTTTAACGTGGTCGTAGGCACCTTTCACCGAGATTGAGAAGAATGAGGCAATTTCCCTGATGGTGGGAGGATAGTGATGATCTGAAAAATAATCGCGGAGAAACCCGAGAACTTCTGTCTGTCGATTCGTCAGTTTTTTCATTTTCTGATCTCTATTCCGAATTTTTTGATCTTGTTATGCAAATTGCTTGGATAGACTCCAAGATTTGCCGCCGCCTGGGTAATATTGTAACCCCATTCCTGCAGTTTTGTTTCCAGAAATCGTTTTTCAAAGAGTTCCCTGGCCTCATTCAGCTGAAGATCCATATAGTCGGCGAATTGTGTGTCCACTGTTTCGGGAGCCCTGTCTCCAAGGAAGTATACCGCAGTTTCCGCGGAAATACTGTCCTCGTCGCTCATTATGGTAATTCGCTCGACAAAATTTTTCAATTCCCTTATGTTCCCGGGCCAGCTGTATCTGGACAGCTCCTTCAGGGCATCCGGGCTGAAGCTTCTCCTGCTTTCTGTCTCCGGAGCTGCAAACTTCTGCAGAAAGTAATTGATAAGCAGGGGCAGGTCGTCAGTCCGCTCACGCAGAGCCGGTACGGTAATGGGTACAACATTCAGCCGGAAATAGAGATCCTCCCGGAAGCGGCCGGCCCTGATTTCCTGCTGAAGATCTTTGTTGGTTGCCGCCAGAAGCCGGACATCCACCTGAATCAGCTCTTCTCCTCCAAGGCGCTGAAACTGCTGCTCCTGTATTGCCCGCAGGACTTTTGCCTGTGCACTGAGGGACATATCCGCAATTTCATCCAGAAAGAGCGTGCCCATATGGGCCGTTTCAAACTTGCCCTTTCTGCGGGATACTGCGCTGGTAAAAGCTCCTTTTTCATGGCCGAAGAGCTCACTCTCAATAAGGGTATCCGGAATGGCGGCACAGTTGATTTCTATAAAGGGCTGGGCGGCACGGCTGCTCCGGCGGTGAATTTCACGGGCAACCAGCTCTTTTCCTGTACCGTTTTCTCCGAGGATCAGAACCTTCGCATCAGAATCGGCACTCTGAGCTATGAGGCTCCGGATACGGTCCATTGCAGAGGTGCTCCCGATCATCTCATCTTCAATAAACAGTGAACGTTTGAGGTCCCGGTTTTCCCTGCGCAGCTCTTCAAGGCTCAGGGCATTGCGGCAGATTGTCAGAATTTTATCCAGAGAAAGGGGCTTCTCTATAAAGTCGAAGGCCCCGAGTTTGACTGCCTTTACGGCAATATCAACATTGGCATGGCCTGAAATCATCACAACCTCGAGGGTGGGATGTTTTTCTTTGATCTGCTTGAGTACATCAATGCCCCCCATCTGGGGAAGCCACACATCGAGGATAACCAGATCAACGGGATTCTCATTCAGCAGCGCCAGGCCTTCAATTCCGTCTTCGGCGGTGAGGACCTGGTAGCCTTCGTCGGTGAGTATGTCATTGAGAACCGTTCTGATTCCAGGTTCGTCGTCGATTACCAGTATCAGGCTCATTGCGTGCTCCAGTTACAAATTCAGCGGCAGATCGATAAAGAAGGTCGTTCCCAGACCCTGAGCGGATTCAAACCAGATCTGCCCCTGATGATCGAAGATGATTCGCTCAACAATGGGAAGACCAAGTCCTGTGCCGTCACTTTTAGAGGTGTAGTAGGGGTTGAAAACCTCCCGCTGGGAATCTTCCGGGATCCCGCAGCCGTTGTCCTCTACCTGGATCCTACAATAGCTTGTATTGCCCTTTCGTACAAGGTCGTTGCGTATGGAGATGCGACCGGCACTCTCCATGGCTTCTATGGAATTCTTGAATAAATTGGTAAAAACCCGGCTGATCTGCTCCCGGTCCAGGGGGAGTTCCACTTCCGGGTCAAAGGAGGAGAAGTTGAAATCAACCTCCGGATAGCCGGTAATAAAGCCGTCGGCAATATCCTTTAACAGGGGAAGGAGCCGTACCGGGGCGCGTGAAGGCCGGGGAAGCCGGGCAAAGGAGCGGAATTCGGTAAGCAGCAGATCGAGGTTCTCCACTTCACGGACGATTGCCTGTACCGAAGGCTCCAGGACCTCTTCGATGCTGGCCGGATCATTCTGAAAGCGCCGGAGGATACGCTGGGCCGACAGCTTGATCGGCGTCAGGGGGTTGCGGATCTCATGGGCGAGTCTCTGGGCTATCTCCTGCCAGGCGGTAACCTTCTCTGTCTGCAGGGTGGTCCGTCGTGAGTTTTCCAGTTCCGACATCATCCGGTTGAAGGAGGCTGTCAGGTTCGACAGTTCATCCCGGGAGCGTCCGAGAATGCGGTAGGAGAAGTCTCCCTGCATGGCTTTCCGGGTTGCCTCTTCCAGGGAAACCACCGGCCGGATCAGCTCGTTACTCAGCTGAAAGCTTATCAGGATTGCCAGCAGAAAGACGGGGAAAGAGAAGAAGGCGAAGAAAAAGACCATCACCAGGCGGAAAAGGGGTTTGTATTCCGCGTACTGCCGGAAGGTATTGCGGCTTCGGGTGAGATTCTCGGCGTAGGCTCCGAAGTCTTCAATGTAACGGCTGGAAAACACCAGTTGATATACTGCTCCGGAGTCGCTGCGGTAGCGGTGGACTACCCGCTGGATGGTAACGGTTTCCAGGAACTCCTTGGGCACAATCCCATTCTCAGCAATCATTTTCGGTGGAGCATCAAGGCTGAGGAGGGGGTCTCCAAAAAAGCGCATGCTTTTTCCCTGGCTGTCAAAAAACTGCATGCCGTCCAGGGTGGGGTTCATCTCTGATAAAGCCTGCCAGACTGTTTCCGGCTGTGACTTTCTCAGCAGGTCCCTCAGGAGGGAGCTCTCCGCCAGTGAGGTAAGGGTGCTTACCCGCTCACTGTTATATGCCAGGGCAATTTCTATGCCGCCGGACATGGCCTGCTCCATGTCTGAAGAGAACCAGGTCTGCATGGCGGTATCGATAAAAGAGAGAGACAAAAGCATCTGCGGCAGGGATGCAAAGAGGGTAATCACCGCAAAGAATATGACCAGTTTCAGTTTGAACCGGCTTCCCGGCCGGTTATGCTTTTTATCCTGCAGCAGCCGCAGGGCCTGTATCAGCACCGATCCCAGCAAAAAGGCGGGAAGGACTATTCCAAGAGGAATGATTACCGCATTTCCCAGCTGGGTGCCTGTGGATACATCCATCAGTATCTGCCGGGCAAAGAAAAGCACCAGGATCGTCAGCAGAAAATAGAGAAGGGTAAAGACAATGAGGCTGTTGAGTCTGCTGCGGGGTTCTCTATGTCTCATTATGGGCCTTCCTCCGGAAACACGGTTGTCCAGGGAATAGAGCTGCGCAGCTTTGGCAGAAGAGGGCTGAGTATATTCAAAGGCGGCGGCAGTACCTGCCAGAGAATGTCCGCCCGCATGCGTATCTGTGCTGTCAGGGGGTAACCCTTAACGGGAACAGAAGAAAAGGTAAGCAGGTTTTCCAGGAAAGCGTCCTTGTGCAGATAATATTCTCTGCTGTTCTCTTTTTCAATTACATACATTTTATCGATAACATTCCATGATGCATGGACAGTATAGATGGACTGGATACTCTCTTTTTTCCAGCCTTTTCCGGATTCTGTCCACTCTTTTACCCACAGCCGGATGCGAATTGTATCTCCGCCATCGAGGCCGCTGAGAATACGTTCATTATCCAGGCCGGTAATGTTACAGCTGTAATCTGAATTTGTCCCACCTGTAACGATCTGTATGTCGAAGCTTTCCCCGCTGTTTTCTCCGTACAATGCCGGCACCAGGGCAAAAAGAAGAATAATGAGATATCTACTCTTCTTCAAACCTGTTTTCAAAGAGTTTGACTATAGCGTCTACAGCCTCCTCTTCGTCCTCACCTTCGGCTACAACCTGCAGTCTGGTGTTGTACGAAGCGCCCAGGGTAATTATACCCATAATGGACTTGCTGTTAATGCGGTTGTTTTCCTTCTCCAGATAAATCTGGGCATCATACTCGTTTGCTGTCTGTACGATCATTGCCGCCGGGCGGGCGTGAATCCCTGCCCGGTTCTTGATCGTTACCTCTTTGGAAACCATGGTTACTTCCTAAAAGATGTCTTTCTGCTGAAAATAGAGGGAGCGGGCATTTTCGCTCTCCAGCCATTTCAAAATATTCTGGTTAAACTCACGGGCTGAAAAATAGCCCATTTTCTTTAACCTTTCATTCATTGCCGCTGTTTCAATGAGAATCGGTATGTTTCTTCCCGGTTTGACCGGCACCGTTACAGTCGGGATTTTTACTCCCAGAATCTCTGTTACATTATCGCCGGTTCCGAGGCGGTCGTAAACCTTTGTTGCATCCCATTCTTCAAGATCTACAATGAGCTGGACCTGTTTTTTGTCCCGGATTGCACCGACACCGAAGAGATGGGATATATTAATAATACCCAGTCCGCGGATTTCCATATGGTGCCCGGCAACACTGTTGGCCGATGATCCCTGGACGATACTGCCGCTTACACATTTAAGCTCCACAGATTCATCGGTAATGAGCCGATGCCCCCGTTCAATAAGCTCAAGGGCGGTTTCGCTTTTTCCCACCCCGGAATCCCCGGTAATGAGAACACCGATGCCGAATACTTCAACCAGAACACCATGGATGGTCCGTGTAGGGGCAAATATATTTCCCAGAGCCCGGAACAGCCGGATGGCGAACTCGCTGGAGTTAAGATTCGACTGCAGTACAGGGCAGCCTGCATCGGAGGCAATCTCTATGAAGCGCTCATTGGGCTGCAGGGAATGTGAGAATATGCAGCAGGGAACGGAGTGAGTAAAGAACTCCTCTATGGTGGACCAGTTATTCTCTTCCTCAAGTTTCTGCAGATAGGCATATTCGCCCCGGCCGAAGAGCTGAAGTCGCTCTCCGCCGAAGCTGTCGAAGAATCCGCTCAGGGCAAGACCGGGCCGGTTTATATCGGGCACACTGATCTCATTCTCCAGCCCCGGCCTTCCGCCGATGCAGACAAGGTTGAGATCATTCTGCTCCTTAAGGTCCAGATCAAGCAGATCCAGAACGGTAAACTTCTCCATAGGTAGGTATGCTGTCTCTGATTAATGGTGAGAGACAATTTTCTCCTTTTCCTTTTTCACTTTTACAACCAGCTTGTCGAATACCTGGTCGATTCCGGGCCACAGATCATGGGTTTCCACTTTTATATGGGACGGTGAGCCCCAGGCGAAATGGAAATTGACCTCTACTTTGAACTGGTTCTTCTCTTTGGTAATGGTAAAGTGAAGTGTTTCCAGTTTGTCCTTGACTGATTCCAGCCGTTGCATCTTTTTCTCGATGTATTCGGTGGTGTTGTCGCTTACATGGTAGTGGACGCCTTTGAGTTCAAAGTGCATAAAGGTCCTCCCTTAAAAAGGTTGATTTATCGATCGTAGGAAGAGAGTATGTCCAGCTCCTTCCGGTACTTGGCAACGGTCCTCCGTGCGATCTTGATACCCCGCTCAGCGAGGATATCTGCGATTTTCTGGTCGGAAAGCTTCTTCTCTCCGCCGTATTCATCGATAATTTCCCTTATTCTGTGTTTAACCCCCTCTTTTGAGAATTGTGATCCCCCGGAGCCTGCTCCGGAGATTGAATTGGTAAAGAAAAACTTAAGTTCAAAGATACCCCATTCAGTTTGAATATACTTAGAATTTGCGATTCGGGAAACTGTTGTCTCATGAACATCCACTTCCTGTGCAATGTCCTTGAGGGTCAGGGGCTTGAGGTATTTAGGTCCCCTGCGGAAAAAATCCCGCTGGAACTCAACAATGGCCCGGGATATCCGCAGCAGGGTCTGGTTCCGCTGATTAACCGAGCGGATGAACCACTGAGCATCTTTAACATGGTCTTTTACAAAATGACGGACAGATTTCTGATCCTGAACCTGGTTTTCCCGCAGCAGCTGAGTATAAAAATCGTTGACCCCCAAAATCGGGACCTCTTCATCGTTGAGGATAGGCTGATATTCCCCGTCGATCATGGCAACCATGACATCGGGGATTACAAAACGGGATTCATCCGATGAATAGGCCCTGCCGGGAAAGGGGTTCAGGGTTTTCAGGAACAGGAGGATATCCTCTACATCTTCCAGGCCGATCTGCATTTTGCGGGCAACTTCCTGGAGCCGGCCGCGTTCCAGGAGTTCAAGGTGGCGGTTTATAACCTCCTCGATCTTGTCCGGAGCTGTGCCGGAGAGACGGGCCTGGACGATCAGGCTCTCCTTGTAGTCTGCGGTACAGGTTCCCACGGGTTCAAGGGCCTGAATCAGGTTTGCAGCCTCGGAAAGGCGGAGGGCCTGTTCCGGCTTCAGGAACGATTCCGGTTTTTCCTGATGAAAGCCGTCCTGATCAAGGTTCTGGATAAGAAGTTCTCCCAGTTTAAACAGATCGTCATCAAGGGGCTGCAGCCGCCACTGCCAGAGCAGATGGTCCTGCAGGGATTCCGACCGGGAGAGGGCGCCTTCCAGAAATTTCTGTTTACGGTCGCTGGCATCCCTGTCAAAACTGGAACTGTAGCCCGGGTCGGAAGAGTTTTCAAATGCATCGTAGTCTTCGCCGCTGCCTTTACTTTCGTCGATGGAAAGAGCCTGCTTTTCCGAGACTATTTCCAGGGCGGGATTCCGCTCAAGTTCTTCCCGTATTTTCAGGCGCAGATCCTGTATCGGAAGGGCCATGAGTTGTATGGACTGATAAAGCTGAGGGCTCATTTTGAGCTTCTGCTGCTGAACTAATACAGGCTTCTGGTACTGCACCTGAGATCCTCCAGGGAGCTGCTATGATTAATACTAGGCGTGCCGGGCCCTTTTGTCAATTGATTCTGCTTCCGGGTTTACATCCGGAATTCGGCACCAAGATAGATTTCGCGGGCTGTCTCAGACTCGAGTATTTCGGTTTTTCCGCCTGAGACCAGAATCTCACCCATGTTGATAATATATGAGCGGTCGGTTATCTCCAGGGTATCCCTGACGTTATGGTCGGTAATCAGGATGCCGATTCCCTTGGCTGAAAGTGCTTGGACTATACGTTTTATTTCATGAACCGCAATGGGGTCTATGCCGGCAAAGGGTTCATCCAAAAGGAGAAACCGGGGAGATGAGGCCAGGCTGCGTGCAATTTCCGTTCTGCGCCGTTCTCCGCCTGAGAGGGTGTAGCCTTTCTGGGTCCGAACATGGGCGATGCCCAGTTCTTCCAGCAGCGACTCCAGGGTCTCCTTTTTCTGCTCCCGGGAAAGATCCTGCCGTGTTTCGAGTACCGCCCTTATGTTGTCTTCCACGGAAAGTTTGCGGAAAACCGAAGCTTCCTGAGGGAGGTAGGTAATGCCGCGGCGGGCTCTCTGGTACATGGGCATTCTGGTGATCTCCTCAGAATCCATGCGGATTGATCCGCCTCCGGCTTTTATGAAGCCAACGATCATATAGAATACCGTGGTTTTTCCGGCACCGTTGGGGCCAAGCAGTCCGACAATCTCGCCATTCTTCATCGAGAAACTTACATCACGTACCGCAGTCTTTTTGCCGAAGCTTTTTTTCAGGCCTTCTACAAAGAGTTCACTCATTCCGCATCCAGTCCATCGCTGTTTTGGCTATTCCCGGCCGCCTGGGGAGATTCTTCAGTTTCAACGGTTCCGGTTACCTGGCCTTCCAGCCGTATTTCATCTGTTTCAAGGTCTATGAGGATTCGGGATGCCTGGTAAACATCTCCCTTCCAGTCTACCCGGGGAAGCCCGGAGAGTTCCAGAATTTTCCGGTCCCGGAAATAGCGGGCGAACTCGGAGCGGCAGATCATAACCTCTCCGTCGGCGATTTTCATTATTCGTACACCCATCTGTATGAGGGTGATCCCCTCTTCGCCGCCCCGGTCTTCAAAAAAGCCGCCACGGATCAGCAGCCCGTTGGCGCCGTCCTGCATCTCTGCGTAGCCGGTTATCCGGGAAATCTCCTCATCTCTGTCTACAAACAGCTGGGAGGAGGAGATGAGAAAGTCCCGTGTCTTGTGATTCAGTTCAACCGAACCGCTGCAGCGGAGGTAGCGGAAATCTTCGCCGAAAAGTTCTATCTGATCGGCGGAGATATCAATTTCATCGGTCTCAACCCTGGCGTTGCCGATGAGATCGGTCTCTTCCTTTCCGGCTGCAAAGCGGGCGACGGTTGAATCCGCAGAGAAGGTAAGCTGGCTCTCGCCGAAGATAGAGTATGCGGCTGATATACAGAATAGAAGGGCGCACAAATTCAGGAGTCCGGTTTTCATCAGGGAAGACCTGCTTCTGTATCGCTTTTATCGCTCCCCTTCCATATACCGGAGGCTCTGCCTGCAAAGCGGAAGATCCGGGAAGGAAAATCGGCGCTGAAGCCGGTGCCCCGGATAGTTGTACCGTCTTCTTTCTCCAGCAGAACCTCTCCGGCGGGATTTCCGGAGAGAAGGCGGTCACTGTCGTTCCATTCCAGGTATTCTGCACTGACCGTTGCCTTGTCGCGGACTGAATTGAAGCGGATATGTCCTTCAAGAACCGCATTGTCGGTCCTGGTGTCGATGGTTATCAGAACCGCCTCTCCTTCAGCGCTTATATCTCCCGGCTCATCGTACTCGGTGAATTTTCCGCCCTCTATGGTTCTCTTGTAGAGTTTGTCAAAGTCCGCAATCCTTTCGGCTTCCACCCTGGAGTGCTCTCTGCCGTTTTCCACGCTCACCAGACGGACCCCCATCATTTCAACTGCCGGGGTGTTTTCGTCCAGATCTTCAGCGAGCTCCTGGTAGTCCAGGCTGCAGGCTCCTGCCAGCAGAGAAACAGCGGGCAGGAAAAACAGCAGATTGCAGAGGACTCTGGCGGCCCGGATCACTTCCGGCCCCGCACCTCGTTGCTGGCTGCGATAAAGCTGCGGAAAAGAGGGTGTGACTCTGTCGGTTTTGACTGAAATTCCGGATGAAACTGAACCCCGATTCCCCAGGGATGGTCCGGCCACTGTACGGATTCAACCAGGGCCTTGTCGGGAGTGAGTCCGCAGATAATCAGTCCTTCCCCTTCCAGCTGTTCCCGGTATTTATTGGATACCTCATAGCGGTGACGATGCCGCTCAAAGACAGTTTCACTGCCGTAGATCTCCCGGATCATGGTATCCGGATTAAGGTGGGTCTCGCTGCGGCCCAGTCTCATGGTTCCGCCGTAGTGGGTTACATCAACCTGCTCTTCCAGAAGGCTGATAACGGAGTTCTTCCCGTCGGGAGAGAACTCCGAGGAGTCTGCGTCTTCTATTCCGAGGACGTTGCGGGCATACTCTATGACCATAACCTGCAGTCCCAGACAGATGCCGAAACAGGGGACGGCCTGCTGCCGGGCGTACTGGGCGGCTTTCACCATTCCGTTAATTCCCCGCTGGCCGAATCCGCCGGGAATAAGTATTCCGTGGGCCCCTTCAAGGTACTCACCGGGATTGTCTGTTTTTTCCAGGTGCTCCGCATCAACCTTGATAATATCCACTTTGACATTATTGGCGATTCCGCCGTGATACAGGGCCTCGTGGACTGATTTATAGGTGTCGTTGAGGTCGATGTATTTTCCTACCAGGGCAATTTTTACGGTGTGTTCCGCTTCTTTCAGGGTTGCCACAACCTTTTCCCAGGCACTCAGGTCGATGGGCGGTGTTTCCAGACACAGCTTTGCCACGGCAATATCATCAAGACCTTCGTTGTGGTAGGCAATGGGAATTTCATAGATGGTTGAAGCCGCGTCGTGGGCTGAAATTACCGCCTCGTCGTCAACGTTGGTGAAGAGGGCTATTTTTGAGCGCATGCTCTCTTCCAGGGGCTTGGTGGAACGGCAGAGGAGCATATCCGGGACAATACCGATTTCCAGCAGCTGTTTTACCGAGTGCTGGGTGGGTTTTGTCTTCATCTCGCCGCCGGTTACCTCCGGCACCAGGGTGAGGTGAACGAAAATTACGTTCCCTTTGCCCACATCGTGGCTGAACTGCCGGGCTGCTTCCAGAAAGGGGATACTTTCAATATCGCCGACGGTGCCTCCCACCTCAATGATGGTTACCTCCGCCTCCTGCGCTTCGCCGATGCGGAAAATCCGCTGCTTGATCTCATCTGTAATATGGGGAATGACCTGTACGGTGCGTCCCAGGTAGCGTCCTTCACGCTCTTTGGTAATTACCGACTGGTATACCTGTCCGGTGGTAATGGAGTTTGCCTGGCTTAAGGGGCTGTTGGTAAAGCGGGCGTAGTTGCCCAGGTCCAGGTCTGTTTCCGCACCGTCATCGGTGACGTATACTTCCCCGTGCTGATAGGGGCTCATGGTTCCCGCATCAACGTTGATGTAGGGGTCAATCTTGATCATACGGACCTTGAGGCCGCGGCATTCCAAAAGGCTTCCCAGGGAGGAAGCGGCTATACCTTTACCGAGACTGGAGCATACTCCGCCGGTGACGAATATGTATTTCTTCATGTACACCGATTATCCCGGAATATGGGTGCCGAGGTCAACCTGGAGACCCCGGGATGGAGCTGTCAGACGGCTTCGTTTTTCAGATGTGACGGTTCCAGGAGCAGAATATCCTCACCATGGAGATAGCTGAAGACTTCGGCATCTGATTCCCCCCGGGCAAGCAGTTCGGGATTGACCATTATGGGAGTTTCAAGCTTCAGGGACATGGCGATGCCGTCGCTGGGCCGGACTTCCATGGAGAATTTCCTGAAGCCCCGGCGGTAATGAATGTAGGCGGTGAAAAAATCATCCAGATGCTCCCGGATTTCACAGTATTCCATGACAAAGCGGTGGCGGCGGAAAATATCGGCAATCAGGTCGTGGGGAAGCGGCCGGGGAGGGTGCACCCCTTCAATCTCCACTATGATGGAGCTTGCTTCCGCAGGCCCTACGGGCATCGGGAGTATTCCTTCAGGACATTTTGTTTTCAGCAGAACAATAGGAAGTTGTGATTCCTGTTCCAGGGCAATTCCGTGTATTTGCGCACGCACCAGCATCTTCTTCATTACCTTCTTCAGTATAGCACCTGTATACTCATTTTTCGGAAATTTCTCATGTGAAGTTGACACCTGTTCATTCACCTCATACACTTTACCTCAGACGATTATGGCAATACTGTTTTTAACTGATCAGGAATTTGATCAATACAGAGATCTCATCTACAACGAGAGCGGCATCCATTTTTCTGCTTCCAACAGATCGATTCTGGAAAGCAGGCTCAAAGAGCGGCTCCGCAATACAAAGATCGAGACTCCGGCACTCTATTTTAAGAAGATTCGTGAAGACGAGGGGGAACTGAAAGTCCTTCTCGATTCAGTAACCACCAACCTTACCCGGTTTTTCCGCAATACCGCCCACTTTCAGACATTGGAGTACCATGTTATTCCAGAACTGATTCAGCACAAACAGGCGGCCAGGGATCACAAAATCCGTATCTGGAGTGCCGGCTGTTCCACCGGAGAAGAGCCCTACTCCCTTGCCATGGTTTTCAAGGATCTTCTTCCCCTTGATTTCAGTATAGAGATAACCGCCTCGGATCTGAGCCTTAAATCCCTGATGACCGCCCAGGAAGGGTACTATCCGGAATCCCGTTTGAACGGTGTCCCCGAGAAGTATCTGAAAAAGTACTTTGAGCCCTCCGCCGACGGGCACAGGGTAAAGGACGAGATCAAGAAGCTGATAAAGTTCGATTATCACAATCTCAAGTTCGATTCCGGACAGCGGGGACTTGATCTGGTGTTCTGCCGCAATGTTATTATCTATTTTGATGAGCCTGCTCAGGAGGCTGTTATCCAGAAGTTCTGGCAATCCATGGGTAACCACTCCTATCTTTTTATCGGTCATTCCGAATCACTCTTTGGCATGAAGACCGATTTTGAGTTTCTTAAGACCGACTGGGCCTGTATCTATCGCAAATTTATCTGAGTCCGGGGTGTTCAGTGAGTGAAAATATGCCTTTAGGCGTACTTGTATGTGATGACTCTGCGCTGATGCGCAACCTTATATCCCGGATAATTGACGGGGCGGAGGGCCTTGCTGTTGTGGGTAAGGCCATGAATGGTAAATTTGCCCTGCAGAAGATTCCTCTGTTGAAACCGGATATTATTCTTCTCGATATTGAAATGCCCGAAATGAACGGAATTGAATTCCTCAAGGAGCGGCGCAAGCAGGGAATAAATATCCCTGTGGTAATTCTCTCGTCCCTTGCCCGCCGGGGGGCTCAGGTTACCATGGAAGCCCTGAATCTTGGTGCTTCTGATTTCATCATGAAGCCTTCCGGGTCCATTTCAGAAGATATCCATGTTATCGGTGATCATATTGTAGAAACCGTTAAGGCCTACGGCAGTCAGTACCGGCAGCATACCAATAATCAGCCTTTGTTCCCCGGAACGCCGGCTGCGTATAAGAGTGCCCCTCCCGTACGTACTCCGCCTCCAAGGCCCGCAGCGCCGGTATCCCGTGCCTCTCTTTATCCCGATTTTCCGGCTCCTGCTGCTCCGGGACAGAGAAGCGTTCCGGAGGGTATTGATCTTTTGGCAATCGGTATCTCCACCGGGGGACCGAATGCCCTGCGGAAAGTTTTTGCTTCCCTGGACAGGGATTTCCCGGTTCCCATTGTAGTGGTCCAGCATATGCCCCCTGGATTTACCCTTGAGTTTGCCCGCAGTCTCGACCGTATCTGCCGTCTCGACGTTAAGGAAGCGGAAGAGGGAGATGTTCTTGTTCCGGGACGAATTCTGATTACCCCCGGCGACAAGCATATGGAAGTGGAAAAAATGAGGCTTTCAAGTATTGTTCACCTATCTGATGCGCCCCAGGTCAACGGGCACCGCCCGTCGGCTGATGTGCTCTTCAAATCTGTTGCCCGGGAATTTGCCAACCGGGTGGTTGCGGTTATTATGACCGGCATGGGGCGGGATGGTGCTCGAGAGATCGGCACTATTCAGCGTCTCGGCGGTGTTACTGTGGGACAGGATGCAGACTCCTGTGTTGTCTACGGTATGCCCAAGGTAGCTGCGGACCACAACTACCTTGATCATGTAGTCAAGCTGCCGGAAATGGCTGATACCCTTACCCGGCTGGTGAAAAAGCCGTCCTATTCCTGATCTGTTACTTTTACTATTTCCGGAATATTGCGGCTGTTGGTCAGCTTTGAATAAGCCCAGCTGATCAGGAATCCGGCGGTGATTCCGGCTACTCCTGCCAGAACCCTGATTCCTTCACCTGTTCCGGGGAATATCCTGCCTGTAAGCATAAAAAACAGACCAAAGAGAAGCAGGGGAAAGATCATAACCAGAAAACCTGCAAAGATTGTTTTTCCCGGAGGCAGGTAGATCTCAATGGTGTCGCCGGGATGTACCTCCAGATTTCTGGGGTTCCGGACTTCTATTTCGCGGATTTTTATATTGCAGAAGCCGCTGCCGCTGCATGATTTGCAGGCGGAAGTTGAACAGGTGCAGAGCACCCGGCTGCCGTCGATCTCTTTAATTCTCACTAGCTCGGTCAAGGGGTTCCTCCGTGCAGGGAATGCGTATTCGTTCCACTGAGCTTGTTTTTCCGTCGGGAGTAATTTCGAAGATTACACCCTGCATTTCAAGTCCTTCCCAGGTCTCCTGAGAACGCTCGGGTATCTGGCTGATAAACTGCTGGATTTCGATTCCGCTCTCCAGGCCTCCCACGGAATCAATGCTTCCCGTTCTGCCGGTATCGCAGATTATCCCGGTTTTTCGGGGAAGGATGGCTTCATCGGCAGACAGGGCCTTGTTATGGGTTCCCGCAACGGCGGAAACCATTCCGTCGGCATGATAAAACATAGAGTATTTTTCCGCCGTGGTTGCGGCATGAAAATCCAGTATGATTATGGGCGTCTCTTCTTTTATGCGTTCTACAATCTGGGGCAGATAGCCGAAGGGGTTGCTCAGGTGCACCCGCTGAAATCCTGACTGACCCAGCATGGAGATAACCCCTATCTTGTATTCTCCCACATCAAAGATGCGGTAGCCCCGGCCCGGGTTTCCCGGGGGATAATTGGCGGGCCGCAGAATATAGGGCGCCTTGCGGATATGGCTGACCATATCCCGCTTGAAGTAGAGCTTTTCACCGCCGGTAATGCAGTCTATGCCGAGTTTATGCAGATAAATGGAATGGTTTTTTCCCAGACCGAAACCGCCGGTGGTTCCCTCTCCGTTGGCAATGACAAAATCAATCTTCTTTTCGCTGCGAAGATCATTGAGCATTGATTTAACGCAGAAAACACCCGCTTTGCCGACTATTTCGCCCATGCAGAAGATACGTACAGACAAGATGAATCCTTTCTCTCCGGAACTGACCTTGTTTCGATATACCGGAGAACCTCTACCTTACACCAGTTTCTTGCCACAGGTGAAGTCCTCGGGCAGAGGGAGTAAAAAGGGAAGTAGGAAGAATGAAGAAGGAAGAATGGGGAAGAGATAAAAGATGATGAAGAAAAAAAGGGAGACTTGAGGAACACTTTTCGGGCCATTTGTTGTTATATTTTATATAGACACTGCAATGCAGTGCAGTCCGCCGCCGCAGGAGCGGGGCGGAAACAGCCGCGGCCCGTACGGGTGCGGAACATCATACACTCCTCGCTTTATTGCGAAAAAGGTGGAGCTATGAAAGACAAAATCATTATCGACCTGGGCCAGATCATGGATGATATCTTTGAGGCAACCCAGAACTTCGGCGGAGCCTTCAAGGAAGGTTTCCAGTCACGGCCGGGCAATCCCTTTGCCTGGGATGAAAACACGGATTATTATCCGGCCTACTCCTATCCCCCGTCAAATGTCTATGTTACTCCGGAAAAGAGCCTGGTCTTTGAATTCGCCCTGGCGGGCTTCAACGAGAGTGATATTTCGCTTGAATTCAAGGGGGATTACATGATTCTCAATGCGGCGGTCCCCAAAGAAAGAACCGTCAAGGACGATGAGATCAAATTCCTGAAGCGGCGGCTTAAGTTCCGGGAAATAGTGGACCAGAAGTATTTTGCTCCGGCAGAGAAATTTGACCGGGATGCGGTACAGGCAGTCTATGCAAACGGTGTGCTTACGGTAACCGTACCTGCAAAGGTGGAACAGGAATCCCCCGAAGGGGTAAAGATAAAAATTGTAAAGGAGGAGGTGTAATATGCTTTTCTGGCTGATTGTCGGTGTTGCCCTGGGCTATTTTTTCAAACCCCAGCTTGATCAGTTTGTCGGTAAAGTCCTCAGAACCATTCAGGATAACCGGAATCGTCACGATTCTGATTACTGATTTATAGAGGAACTCTCCCTTTCCGGGCTCCGGTACTCGCCGGAGCCCTCAATTTCCCTCCTTTAGAAGCCTCAGATACCCTCAGGCCTTGAAACTCACTATCTGGACAGACTATTATCTTTGCGAACGGATGGATTCATTTACGTATTTTGAGTCCTATCAATATAAATCAACAGGAGCATGTCGTGTTTGCGCAAGGGTTAGTATTAACAGTTGTCGGCATGGCAGTAGTGTTTTCGTTTCTGACACTGCTTGTCATTCTTATGAACGTCCTCTCCGCTATTGTCATTCGCTACTTCCCGGATAAACCGGAAGAGCAGGCACCAGCAAAAACCTCGGGTTCCGGGGACGCAGAAGTAGCTGCCGTGATCGCAGCTGTAAAAGCATTTACATCTTAAACAAAGGAATAGAATTGACATGAAAAAGCGCGTAGATTTCATGGTTACTGCTTTCCGTGACGGATTCCAGTCCGCATACGGAGCACGTGTATTTACCAAAGACTTCCTGCCTGCAGTTGAAGCGGCAGTTGAAGCAGGAATTAATCACTTCGAGGCAGGCGGTGGAGCACGGTTCCAGTCCCTCTTCTTCTACACCAACGAAAATGCCTTCGATATGATGGATTCTTTCCGCCAGGCAGCCGGTCCCGATGCAAATCTGCAGACCCTTGCCCGGGGAGTTAACGTTGTTGGACTTGATTCACAGTCCTCTGACATTATTGATCTTCATGCGAAGATGTTCAAAAAGCACGGAATGACTACCATCCGTAACTTCGATGCTCTCAATGATGTTAACAACCTGATCTACTCCGGTCAGTGTATTGTTAACGCCGGACTGAAGCACGAAGTTGTTGTTACCATGATGGAGCTTCCTCCCGGATGCGAAGGGTCACACGATCCCAAATTCTACATGGATACCCTGAAGGGAATCCTTGATGCGGGTATTCCCTTTGATTCCGTATGTTTCAAGGATGCTTCCGGTACTTCTGTTCCCTCCAAGGTATATGAAACCATCAAACAGGCTCGTCAGATGCTTGGTGATGATGTTCAGCTGGTATTCCACAGCCACGAAACTGCCGGTATCGGTGTACTCCAGTACAAAGCAGCCCTCGACGCCGGTGCAAACCAGATTGACCTTTCTCTTGCCCCCTGTTCCGGCGGTACATGTCAGACCGACGTTATGACCATGTGGCACGCTCTCCGGGGAACCGAGTTCGACCTTGGTGTGGATATCAACAAGATTGAAAAAGCAGAACAGGTTTTCAAGGAATGTATGGCTGACTACTTTATGCCTCCCGAGGCAAAGACTGTAGAGCCCCTGATTCCCTTCAGCCCCATGCCCGGCGGTGCGCTTACAGCCAATACCCAGATGCTCCGTGACAACGGCCTCATGGACAAGTACGGCGAGATTGCCGCAAACATGGGCGAAGTTGTACGCCGCGGTGGATTCGGTACTTCTGTAACCCCCGTAAGCCAGTTCTATTTCCAGCAGGCCTTCAACAATACCCTCATGGGTCCCTGGAAGAAGATTGCCGAAGGTTACGGCAAGATGGTTCTCGGTTACTTCGGAAAAACTCCCGTTGCACCGGATCCCGAAATTGTAAAGATTGCTGCCGAGCAGCTTGGTCTTGAGCCCACCACCAAGAAGGTTCTTGAGATCAATGATGCAGACCCCAAAAAGGGTATTGCACCTGCAAAGGCTATGCTTAAGGAAGCGGGCATTGAAGAGACCGATGAGAACATCTTTATTGCTGCGGCTTGTAAAGAGAAGGGAATTGCCTACCTCAAGGGTGAAGCAAAGACCGGTGTTCGGAAAATCGATCCCAATAAGAAATCTGAAGGCGGAGCACCTTCCGCAGACGGTTACACCGTTAAGCTCAACGGTAAAAACTACGCAGTCAAGCTGGAAGGCGACAAGGCAGTGGTTAACGGCAAGAGCTACACCGTTGAGGTTTCCGAAGGTATGGAAGCCGCAGCATCCGGAGCTGCCGCAGGCGGCGGAGAGGGTGTTAAGGTAGCTGCACCGCTTCCCGGACTTATCCTGCGCCTGGTTAAGGAAGAGGGTGATTCCGTAAGCGAAGGTGAAGTTATCATGGTTATGGAATCCATGAAGATGGAGAATGAGATTCACTCCCCGGCCTCCGGTGTGGTTGCAGTCATTCCCGTAAAACAGGGCGATCAGGTAGCCGCCGGCGACACTCTGGTTGAGATCCAGTAAAAGGGGGCCCACGAATGAATTTCGGAAGCGCTTTTTACGAACTATGGAAAACCACCGGTCTTTACGGCTTCATGCAGGCCGGAGGCTGGCAGAACGCGGTAATGATTGCCGTAGGTTTTCTGCTCCTCTATCTGGCAATCAAGAAGGGATTTGAACCGCTCCTGCTGGTACCCATCGGGTTCGGTGCAATCCTGTCCAATATTCCCTTTGCGGAAATTGCCAGTCATGCAGTCTATTTTGTCGGAGAGAACCACGAAGTTCTCTACAACCATACGGCTCACGGGATTATCGAGGTTTACGGCGGTTTTATCGGTCAGTTTTATGACTTCGGAATTGCCTCCGGTCTCTTTCCCCTGCTGATCTTCATGGGTGTTGGAGCCATGACCGACTTCGGTCCCCTCCTTGCCAACCCGAAGACCTTCCTTCTCGGTGCAGCAGCCCAGTTCGGTATTTTTATTGCTGTTCTTGGAACGGTTGCCCTTGAGTTGATCCCCGGGTTCTCCTTTGTGCATGCCGCCGACGGTACTCAGCTTGCTGACAGTATCCTTCACGTGGCCGGTGCAATCGGAATTATCGGAGGTGCCGACGGTCCGACGGCTATCTATACCTCTTCCAGACTGGCACCCTACTACCTGGGAGCAATTGCTGTTGCCGCATATTCCTACATGGCACTGGTACCCATTATCCAGCCACCCATCATGCGTCTTCTTACCACCAAGGAAGAGCGGGGCATCAAGATGGAGCAGCTGCGTCATGTTACCAAAACCGAGAAGATTGTCTTCCCGCTGGTTGTACTGGTAACCTGTATTATCCTGCTGCCCTCTGCAACGCCCCTTATCGGTGCGCTGATGTTCGGAAACCTGGGACGGGAGTGCGGTGTTATTACCCGTCTTTCCGATACCATGCAGAATGCCATGATGAACATTGTAACCATTATGCTCGGTCTTGCGGTTGGGTCAAAGATGCAGGCACAGGCCTTCCTTAATGTTACCACCCTGGGAATTCTGGCCCTTGGTCTGATTGCCTTTGCGGTAGGTACCACTGCAGGACTGCTTCTGGCCAAGCTGATGAACAAGCTGAGCAGCAAGCCCATCAACCCCCTTATCGGTGCAGCGGGAGTATCCGCGGTACCGATGGCGGCCCGTGTTGCCAACAAGGTAGGAAAAGAGGAGAATCCTCAGAACTTCCTGCTTATGCACGCCATGGGACCCAACGTTGCCGGAGTTATCGGTTCTGCCGTAGCCGCCGGAGTACTTCTGGGTGTTATCCCCAAGATGGTAGGCGGCTGACAGCTGTCTTTCTCTTTAGACTTTCAGATAAGTTAATCAGACCGCTCCGAAAGGGGCGGTCTTTTTTATTGCAGCATCCGGGGGAGCCCCATCGGGCTAAAAGTTTTCGCTGAGAAAGACATAACGGACGCCGAGTTTCAGATACGCACCATTGCCGTTTTCTCTATTTTTCGTGAAAGAGTTTTTCTGCGCCGATTCGATTGCTCTTTTTTTGCCAAAACGTAATAATTAAGCGAAATGACCGGTCAGAACAGCCAGCCCTTCAAGGTTTTCCTTACCAGTATCTATCTCTACTCCTTTATCGGGTCCTCTTTGTTTGTCGTTATGTATCTGTTTCTCGGTGTGGAAGAGGTTGCTGAGGTTTGTGGGGCAAATGCTATACTTTTTCTCCTGTCCTATCTGCAGGTGAGAAAAAACCATATCGGTATTGCCCTTACCCTTGCATTTACCGCTCTGCTTGTGATGGCAGTCTTGATCGGTTATTATCTGGGCTGGTCATACGGGGCACATTACTATCTGGTTACCGGTTGTATGCTTATACCTGCCTCAACCCGGCTGCGAAAGAAGCAGATACTGGTGCTTGTTATAGTTCTTTTTCTGGTGTTTCTTGTAATTCGCGCTTTTCTTATACGGCATATTCCGACTCTTTATCTTCCGCGTAATGTTTATCTTGCTGTCCGGGATGTCAATCTTCTGACTGCATATAGTGCTATCGGCGTAACCCTCTACCGTTATCGGGGTGCTCTCCTACGGGCGCAGGATGGGCTGACGCAGGCCAATCAGCGAATTCTTGATATAGCCAATACGGATACGGTAACCGGGATATCCTCCAGGCGGGCGGTCCATGAGCAGCTGCTTGCCGAAATGAAGAAATCAATCGATACCGGGAGTGACCTTGTTGTGGCCCTTGCCGATCTGGATAATTTCAAGGATGTAAATGACACCTGGGGGCATGAATGTGGAGATGCTGTCCTGCGTGAAGTGTGTCAGCGATTCGGTTCAGTATTGCGAAAATCCGATTCAATCGGGCGCTGGGGTGGAGAAGAGTTTCTGATTCTCCTTCCCGGGGCCGGATATAGTGAGGTTAACGAGATTACCGAACGTCTTCGGCGTGCAGTCTGTGATGTGCCGGTCTCTTTTAAGGGTTCAGAGATACAGATAAGCATAACCATAGGCCTTTCTGTGTTTTTACCGGAGGACTCGGATGATACCCTTATCGCCAGGGCTGATAAGCTTCTCTATAAAGGTAAACGCTCAGGCAAGAATATGGTAGTGGCCTCATGAGGCGGGTGACGAAAAAGATTATTTGAATAATTTCATAAAATAGGTGATACTGTCATCTATGCAAAAAAGTAAGCAGAAAAATAAGATTAAAAGTGAAGGCCGTCCTCTAAAGGTCTTTCAGACAACAGCATATACCTTCAGTTTCGGTGGATCTCTCTTGTTTACTCTGCTCTACCTTATTCTCGGTGTTCCGGTTGTTGCCGGGGTATGCGCCTTTGCTGCACTGCTTTTCTATATTTCCCTTGTTCTGGTTAAACGGCAAATGCTCCGTATCGCCATGCCCCTTGCCCTGTTAAGTATCACCATGATTGCTGTGCTGTGCGACTTTCTTCTGGGATGGTCACTGGGAGCCCATTATTATCTTCTGGCTGGATGTGTGCTGGTTCCGGCATCTGCCCGTGTGTCCGACAGAACTACCCTGATAATTGATGGATGTATTCTTGTTTGCTATTTTGCTCTTCGCCATCTGCTGCTCTATGCTGAACCTGTATATTTCCTTTCCTTTTCTGTTGTCAGCTTTATCAGCGACCTTAACCTGCTGACGGCCTTCAGTGCTATCGGTGTGAGTCTGGCACGGTATCGGCGGGCACTTATATTTGTCGAACATGGTCTTTCCCGTGCCCAGGCAAGACTGATGCGTCTGGCCAATACCGATGAGGTAACCGGAACCGCCAACAGAAGGGCAATTCATGACATGCTGATAGAGGTAAAACGATCTGCCGAACTTTCCGGAGGCCGGTTCAGTGTCGCCCTGGCCGATCTGGATGATTTCAAGGCGGTAAACGACAATTACGGCCACGATTGCGGAGATGCGGTTTTGCGCGAGGTCTGCAGACGTTCCGCAACTGTTTTACGGAAATCCGATGCCATGGGTCGCTGGGGCGGAGAAGAGTTTCTTCTGGTGCTTCCCAGAACGGGGATGGAAGAAGCAGCGGAGGTTGCGGAGCGCCTGCGGCAGAATATATGCGAGAGCCCTGTTGAGTACCAGGGCCAGAGCGTTACCGTAAGTACCACCATAGGCGTGGCTGAGTTTCAACCCGGAGAGGATGATTCCTCTCTGATTGCCAGGGCTGACAGATTTCTGTATGAAGGGAAAAGGTCGGGAAAGAACAGAGTTGTTGCCGAAGTGCTAAGCTTTATCGGCTGAGTATACCTGCCTGCCGCCCACGTAGGTTCCCAGCACTTCTATGTCCCGGATTTTTGCCGGGTTAATACTGGTCGGATCCTCTGCAAGAATGGTGAAATCTGCAAGTTTCCCCACATCAATACTCCCCTTTTTATCTTCCATAAACTCCGCATAGGCTGATCCCAGGGTATAGGCCCGCAGTGCTTCCAGGGGAGTAATTGCTTCCGGAGATTCACGGCTAACTGCAAGATGGATTCCGTACAGGGGTGCGTAGGTTGCTTCTCCCGGTACATCCGAACCGAAAGAGAGGGGTATGCCTGCATCCAGAAGAGAGCGGTAGGGATATGCTCCGGCAGCTCTCTCTTCTCCTAGTAATGCTCTGTCTTTAGCGAAGTTCCACATTGCATGAGGCTGGGCGGATGCCAGCATGCCTGTTTTCTGCATAAGAGTCAGGTCCTTCCTGTCGATAAGCTGGGAATGTTCAGCCCTTATGCGGAGTTTTACCAGGTCAGGATACTCTTTTTGTACTTTCTCGGCCGCTGAGGCAAGAGCATGAAGGGCCTGGTCGCCGATAACATGATACGCGGTCTGCCGGCCCTTTTTTGTATTAGTCCGCAGAAACCTTTCAATGTCCGCGGCTTTGTATGATGGGGTGCCGAAATTACCCGGCTGGTCTGCGTATTCCTCCTTGAGCCAGGCGGTCCTGGTGGAAAAGGTGCCGTCGAGAAAGTATTTAACCGGCCCTCTGCGGACCCACTCTCCAGAAAAAGGAATCATCCGCATACCCATATTCCAGCGGAATATACTGCCGTAGGCCCAGCAGTTGATACGCATTTTAAGGTCATCATATGGAACCATGGCAGCCATATCCCGGGCTGTTGCCGGGTGCCAGGTGTTGTCCTGGATAGAGGTTATGCCGGTTTTTACCAGAAAATCCTGGGCGGTATCGAAAAGCTGCCGCCGCAGATCCTTCCGCCTGCGTATCTCCTTGAGCCGGAGGTTGTGTAGGGGAGTAACTGCCTCATCTTTCAGGATACCCGTTGGGTTGCCGCTCCCGTCTCTTACGATCTCTCCACCCGCAGGATTCGGGGTGGAGGAGGTAATGCCCATTAGTTTCAGCATTCTGCTGTTTACCCATGCCCCATGGCCGGAAAACTGAAATAGCACAACAGGATGATTCGGAAACTCCTTATCCAGCAATGACTTATCTGGGTCCGGGCAATCCGGGTAGTCCCAGCCCATTCCGCTGATCACCTGTCCTGGAGTGATCTCCCTGTATTGCTCTTTTAACAGTTCAATAATCTGAGTGCGGCTCAGGCCGTGGAGCTGAGGCCGGGTAAGAATGTCGGCGGTTGAATGGAGGTGCAGATGGTTGTCGTTGAATCCGGGAATAAGCACGGCGCCATTGAGGTTCACACGGTTCTGTGGGGGGATATCCCGGGAAAGTCCTTCCGCGCTTGTCCCGACAAAAGTGATGCAGCCGTCTTTAAAGGCTACAGCCTCTGCGGTATCATCTGAAGAAACTTTAAGAATGTGTGCATTGTAAATAAGGTGTTCAGCCATACTGGTAAAAAAGATACGGAAGAAAGATCTGCCGGTCTACCCGTATCAGGGGGAGAGCAGCTCCAGCAGAAAGGGCAGCACCTTGTCGGGATTGAATTTTGAGGGATCCTGTACTATTCCTCCGGCCATATCGGTATGGCCGCCGCCGAAGCCGATCCCCCGGAGCAGTTCCTTGATGACCGCCGCGGCATTCCACTGCCGGTTTTCACTGCGCAGGGAAAAGTTGACCCGGTTGCCGTTTTTTGCTGCAAGACAGACGAATTCCACCTCTTTCAATGAGAGGAAAAAGTCCCCGATGATCCCCATCAGATTCTGTTTGCACCCTTCGGGAAACCAGCAGTAGGCGATTGCTTGTTCAATCTGAACTCTCTCCAGGGCCTGACGGTAGAAGGCAAGGTCTTTCTGCTGGATGTTATTGCGCAGCAGGGCATTTACAAAGGCGGTATCGCAGATGCGGTAGAGCCAGCTGTGGGCATCCACGTCAGCCTGGGAAACGCCCCGGGTAAGCTGGGCTGTATCAACCAGCAGGCCTACCATAAGGGCGGTAGCAACACTGCCGGGTATTTCGATATCCGCTTCGCGGAAGTATTCACAGATGATGGTGCTGCAGGCACCGTAGTCGGGCCGGATATCTCCAAAGGGTACGTCCTCCGGATGCTGTACATTATGATGGTCTATCACACCGATTTCTGTTCCCACCAGGTCTGTAACGTTTTTGTTGCCTTTACAGCCATCTACAATAAGAATCTGGTCGCTTTCGGTAAGATCGTGTTCGGACACATGCAGCATGGGAATTTTAAGCTCTTCCATCAGGAGTTTGAGGGAGTCCCTCTGTACAGTTCCTTCATAGACCAGCCCGGTATGGATACTGAAAAATTTCAGCAGTACCGAAAGTCCATATGCCGAAGCGATGGAATCGTGATCGGGAAAGTCGTGGCTTTGAATGTAAACTGTTTTACTGCTGCCTATTGTTTCCAGCAGGGTTTTTAGCGGTTTGTCCATATGCTGCAAGCTCCCTGTTCAGGTCGGATATCATTGTAGTATATTCCGCCTCGGACAGATAGCTCCCCGGTTCGGGCTGCATGGTAAAAACGGTGCCCCACTGATCTTTTCCTGCATATTTCGGTACCAGATGTACATGCATGTGAGGCACGGTGTCGCCGAAAAGGGCATAGTTTATTTTATCCGGAGAAAAAGCCCTGGAAATGGCTCCGGCCGCCTCGGCAAGGTCGTTCATAAATCCTGTCCGTTCTTCCGGCCCAAGCTGAAACAATTCGGTTTTATGCCCCCGGAAGACAAGAATACAGCGTCCCCGGTAGGTCTGCTCTTTGAACAGATGCAGTGTTGATACGTTCAGGTCCCGCACTTTTATCATGATCGATGATACCCGTTCATCGTTTGCACAGTATTTGCAATCCTCTACTTTTTCCATAAACATCCTCCTTTGGATATAATATCATGCTTTTGTCAAACCCATGTAATTCTCTTTTTATGCCCATGCTGCATGTGTGCCTATGCTCGTGTCATACTCTTGCCATAGGAAGGTGAATGATTTTAGGATAGACCGAATCATAATCCAGATTTACCGAAGTTCCGGAGGCAGTTTATGGATCTGCAGTATTCCTTCAACCATACCGTTATCTACAGTGAAACCGGTATCCGCGGCCTTATGACCCTGCCGGCGATTTCCGCCCTCTTTCAGGAGGCGGCCCTTCTTCAGGCGGAGGTCCACGGTTTCGGTGAAAGCTACTGCCGCGAAGAAGGCCGTATGTGGGTTCTTTCCCGGCTGCAGACCGAGATCGTCCGCCTTCCCGGACACCGGGAAAGTATTGTTGTCGAAACCTGGCCGAAGGTCCCCCAGGGCCCACTGGCCAGAAGGGATTACCGTATTCTCGACAGCAGCGGGGCTGAAATAGTCAGAGCCACCAGCGGCTGGATGCTGCTCGACACCAGTTCCCTCCGACCCGTTCGGCCGCAAGCGGTGTTTGAAAAGTTTGATTTCTCTGCTGCCGGAGAAGCGATCCCCGGAACCGCCGGGAAAATTCCTCCTTCAGGAGATATCCGCTCTGAACTCGAGGTTACCGCCCGCTATTCGGATCTTGATCAGCAGGGACATGTAAACAATATACGTTACCTCCGCTGGGCAACCGACTGTTATGCTCCGGAGGAGATCAACCGGGTGGAACCTTCCGGGTTTGCTGTGAGCTACGCGAAATCTGCCGCCTGGAATGACCGGGTACTGCTTCAGCGGAGCGATGCTGAGGGATCTACAACCGTGCGGGGAATACTGTCCGACGGCAGTGAATCCTTCGCCTGCAGTATTCAGTATAAATCCTGAAAGGCTTTATCGAGTTATCATCTGTTTTATTCATCTTTAGATAGAAACAGACAATTACTTGACGGTTCTGGACAGCAGGATGTAGGATATGCTCAGGATAACAAGGATTCATACTGAATCTGATCCAATCTCTTTTCGGGAGGTAGTTTTGATGATTGCAGTTATTCGAGGGTCTTTCCCCGGCTGATACCCAGGAACGTGGGATCACAATTTAAAAATTTTCTCCTTTTCCTGACTTTTCTTTCCGGGAACACCCTATCCGTAAATACAACATCTCAATGGCTGTACCGCAAATAACGAACAAAATTGCGCCGTACAGATAGGTCCATACTGCAGCTGCGGGATTTCCGCCGGCTGTGAGGAAATACTATGTCAGATATACACAATAACAGTGAAAACAGCCGTATCGGCCGGGTTACCGGAGAAGGTACCCATATTTACAGAGTTCGTATCGGTGAACAGGATATTACCTGTTCTGTTTCCGGATCGTTTCGCCATAGCGCGGAGAAGAAGTCGGATTTTCCCGTAGTGGGAGACTGGGTCCGGCTGCGTGATGAGGGGGAAGTGATAGATGAGATTCTACCCCGGAAAAGTGCCATAAGCCGAAAGAGCGCCGGGGAAAAGAGCGAAGAACAGATTCTTGCAGCCAATGTTGATATTGTCGGCATTGTTGCCGGCCTGGACGGAGGGCGCAATTTTACCCGCAGGGGTATTGAACGCTATCTTACTCTGGCAGTGGAAAGCGGAGCTGAACCTGTTCTGATCCTTAATAAGCTTGACCTCTGTTCAGATCTGGCGACTGTGCTTGTTGAAGCAGAAGAAGCCGCCCCCGGTGTAAAGCTGATTCTTACCAGCACCTTAACCGGGGATGGAATTTCTGAGCTGCAGAGAGCGGTCACTGCAGATACAACAGCGGTGCTTGTCGGCCCTTCCGGAGTGGGCAAATCCTCCCTTATAAATGCCCTGGCCGGAAGTGAACTGCTCGATACGGGAGCTCAGAGGGATCAGGACCGGCGGGGAAGGCATACATCAACCTCCCGTAATCTGGTGGCACTCCCTTCCGGAGGTTTTCTGATTGATACCCCGGGCCTTCGGGAGCTGCAGCTCTGGGGCGGAGAAGATTCTCTCAATACGGTATTCAGTGAGATTGACAGCTTTGCCGGTGACTGCCGGTTTCGGGACTGCACCCATATCTCGGAACCGGGATGTGCGGTTCTGAAGGCGGTGGAAGAGGGGGCCATTGCTGCAGACCGCTATGAAGCCTATCTGGAACTGCGGAAAGAGCTGAAATATCTGGAGAGACGTACGGATTATCAGGCAAGGCAGGAAGAACTGAAGAAATGGAAGCAGATATCCAGGTCCGTAAAGGATGTATATAAGTATAAGGGTCGGAAATAATAGCTGAAATGGGGGTTGATCTTGACCCTGCCCCTTAAAATTCACTATCATATAGCCCGTATCATGTATGTAGTTCCGGTGTGGGACGCCGGATTACGCCAATATAATTTCCTACAAAGAACGGAAGGAGCTTATCATGTTAGAGATGAAGAAAGGGGTAGATATCCTTTCAGACGTCGGCGGTGTAAAGTCTATTGACGAAGCCCGCAAGGTATTTGAATCCAACCTTGATGCAGCCAACCTGGCAAAAATCAACAAAATCAAGAACGAAGAGGCCCTGCTGAAGATTGCTAACGCAATTTCCATGTGTGAGCCCGACAGTGTTTTCATTATCGATGATTCCGCTGCAGATGCTGCTTATGTAAAGCAGAAGAGTATTGAAACCGGTGAAGAAGCACCCCTGGCAATCAAAGATCACACTATCCACTTTGACCTTCCCCAGGATCAGGGACGTCTGGTAAAGCAGACTTTCTACATCGTAAACGAAGACGAAGACATCAGCGCACTGGCTAAAAAAGAGCTCCGCTCTGAGTCTCACGCGTACATCAAAAAAGAGATGAAGGGAATCATGAAGGGACTTACCATGTACGTTTCCTTCCTGAACCGCGGACCTGTCGGTGCAAAGGCTTCTCTTCCTGCTCTTATGATCACCTCTTCCACCTATGTACAGACCAGTGGTGATCTTCTTTACCGTAACGTTTTCTCTGACTTCGACGCAGAAGCAGAACGTGCGGGAACTTTCCTTACCAACGTACACAGCCAGGGACCCAACCGGCCCGAAGACGTGCCCAATGCACGGATCTACATGGACCGCTCCTGGCAGACCTGTTACTCAACCTACTGTACCTATGCCGGTAACACCCTGCTTCTCAAGAAGGGTAATCACCGTTTCGCGGTAGACCGGGCAACCTACTACAAGGTTGAGGAAGAGCTTTCCGAGCACATGTTTATTACCGGTATGACCGGCCCTGGCGGACGTAAGACCTACTTCGCAGGTGCTGCACCCTCCGGTTGTGGAAAGACTACCACCGCAATGGTTGGTACCGACTTCATCGGTGACGACCTTGCACAGATCTGGATTGCAGATGACGGAACTGTTCGGGGAATCAACCCTGAAGCAGGTATCTTCGGAATTGTAGAAGATGTAAATGAAGAGGGCGACCCCTACCTCATGAAACGTCTCCGCAACGAAGGTACTACTGTTATCTTCTCCAACGTTCTTATCGACGAGAACAAGAAACCCCGCTGGATCGGTGATGGTGAAGAGATTCCTGCAAAGGGAACCAACTTTCAGGGCGAATGGACTCCTGCAATGAAGGATGTTCCCATGTCGCACCCCAACAGCCGCTGTACCCTCGCTTGTACTGCCATTGACAACTACAATGCGAAAGATGCTGAAGATCCCAACGGTGTCCACCTTCAGGTTATTACCTACTCCGGACGTGATGCGGACACCATGGTTCCCGTTTGGGTTGCCAAGAGCGCTGACGCCGGTGTTGCCATCGGAGCTTCCGTAGTTTCCAAGGCAACTGCTACCGAGGTTGGAGCTACCGGTGTTAACCGTCAGCCCTGGGCAAATGCCCCCTTCGTACCCGGTGCACTTTCCGACTACATGGATGCACAGTTCAAGTTCTTCAACTCCGGTAAAATCAAGAGCATGCCCATCATGGCAGGTCTTAACTACTTCCTTACCCATGAGAACCGCGGAAGCTCCGGAAAGGGTCTTCTCGGTGAGAAGAAAGACGTAAAGGTATGGCTCGGCTGGCTTGAGCTTTATGCAAACGGTGACGTTGAAGCTATTGAGACTCCCATTGGATTTATCCCCAAATATGAGGACCTCAAGAAACTTTTCGACGGAATCAGCAAAGAGTACCCCAAGAGTCTCTACGACATGCAGTTTGCACTCTATGTGGACAACATCCTCAAGAGAATTGCAATCCAGGAAGAAGCATACAGCAAGGAAACCAACCTTCCTCCCCAGCTCTTCAAGGTTTACGAACAGCAGAAAGCTGAACTCAACGCTCTTAAAGAGAAGTTCGGTGCAGTTGTTCCTGTAGACAAGCTCGGCTAATATCCGCGCTTGAAAAGCATTTTTCGGCCGGTCCCTTCGGGGGCCGGTCTTTTTTTATGCCCGCCAAAAGAATCTGTGGTACAGTGATTTCATGAAAGCGCATATAAAAACTATCCATGAATCTACATATCAGGGGTTCAAGGGCCGAGAGCTGTTTTACCGGCATGTAATGCCCGTTGAGGCTAAGGGTATCGTTATCATTCTTCATGGTTATGGTGAGCATTCCGGCCGGTATGCCCATGTTCTCCAGGCCTTCGCGGATGCCGGATTTGCTGCCTATGTTCCGGATCACCGGGGGCACGGGCACAGTCAGAAGGTCTTTGCGGATATTGAAGGCAGTGATCTGATCCGGGAGGATGTCCATATTCTTACCCAGCTGGCGAAACAGAACACCCCGGGTGTTCCCGCAGTTCTTGTGGGTCACAGCATGGGCGGTATGTTCGCCCTGTTTCAGCTTCTGGACCATCAGGATGAATACGCGGCTGTTATTTTAAGCGGGCCCATGGTCAAAATGCCTGAAGGCATCAGTCCCTTCATTAAGGCACTTGCCGGTATTGTAGCGGCAGTACTGCCTAATCTGCCGGTGCAGGATGTGGATCTGTCCGAAGTTACCCGAAATATGGAAATGCGGGCCGAAGACGACAAAGATCCCCTGCAGTATCATGGAAAGGTGAGGG
The DNA here is from genome assembly GCA_963676835.2 of Marispirochaeta sp. Classification (GTDB taxonomy): domain Bacteria; phylum Spirochaetota; class Spirochaetia; order JC444; family Marispirochaetaceae; genus Marispirochaeta. The sequence continues at coordinate 360,987 of CAXXFF010000002.1, read as the reverse complement.
CACGTACCGGGAGCCAGCTCTTAAAAGCACAGACTGAAGTCAACCGGCGCATGGCTGAGGTTACTCTTCCTCTACTGGTAATGCACGGAGGCGATGACAAGGTTATCAGTACATCGGCAGCTGAATATGTATATGAGCACTGCGGGAGCAGCGATAAAACCATGAAACATTGGCCCGGCCTCTATCATGAGATTTTTAATGAACCGGAGCGTGAAGAGGTTTTTGAGTATATGTTCAGCTGGCTGAATGAAAGATTCCTGCTATGAAATGGTCTGTTTATTAAATTGGTAAAAAAATATTGACAATACCGGGTTTCACCTTTTATCATTGGTCAGATTGATCGATTAGTCTATTAGATTCACGGAGTTGATTAGAGAGTGTCAGAAATAATTGATTTAACCTATCCGGTTAAGGATTCCATGCTGGTTTATCCGGAGACAGAGCGTCCTACCTTCAGCTGGATCGGCAGGGCGAATTCGGAAGGATATAACCTTACCCGATCAACAATGCTGGTCCATACAGGAACCCATGTTGATTCACCGCTGCACTATGTAGCAGATGGTGTGACTATAGATTCCATGCCCCTTGATCATTTTTACGGGAATGCAGCAATCTTTCATGTAAATGCAGAACCGGCAGGACAGGAAATACTCATCAGCGACATCTGCTCTGATCAGGATGAGATTCCTGAAGATACAATTTTTGTACTTCATACCGGTATTGATGTTTATGCTGAGTCGGAGCTGTATAATAAATTGTTTCCGGTTCCTTCCTATGAGCTCATCGAACTGCTTATCGAAAAAAGAATACGGGCATATATGACCGATGCTACCAGCATTGATTATGTAGAGGACAAGCCGTCACCCAGGCATAAGAAAGTACTTGGTGCCGGAATTCCTATTGTGGAGAATCTGGCCAATCTGGCTCTGCTGGGTTCAAAAAATATGTTCAAAATGTGTGCGCTCCCATTGATGCTTGAAGGCCGGGAAGGCTCTCCATGCAGGGCAATTGCAATTGTGGAGTAGTTAGTAACAGTGATCAGCTAACGGTAATGTTAGTTAAAATTTAATCAGGAGGATTTTATGGTTAAAAGAATTGGAGCTCTGATGATTGCGGCTATGCTGATATGCTCTGTAAGCATTTTTGCAGCCGGACAGGGTGAAACTGCAGCAAAGGGACCCAAGGATGCCTATGTCATCGGGTTGAGTAACTTCTCGCTTGGTAACTCATGGCGTGTGCAGATGATGGAAGAAGCCAAGCACGAGGCAGCGAATAACCCGAGGGTTGCAGAATTGATTACAACTGAAGCCAACGGTGACACAGCCAAGCAGATTGCTGATATCGAGGACCTTATGGCCCGTGGAGTTGATGCTATCTGTATAACTGCTGCAAACCCCAAGGCCCTGGTTCCTGTTGTTGAAAAGGCAATGGCTGCCGGGATTGTTGTGGTTGACTTCGACAATATGGTTGATACTGACAATGTAACAAGCCACATCATTGTAGACCAGATTGATTTCGGCCGGGTTCAGGCGGAATGGCTGGTTAAAGCCATGGATGGAAAAGGTCAGGTTCTCGCTTTCAACGGTATGAAGGGAACATCCACTTCGGCTGACCGCTTTAAGGGTGCAACAGATGTATTTGATCAGTATCCGGACATTGAGATTGTAAACACCATCTATGCAGACTGGGATTTTGCCAAGGCAAAGCGTGCCATGGAAAACATCCTTGCTTCCAATGTACAGATAGACGGTATCTGGTCTCAGGGCGGAGCAATGAGTGAAGCAGTTATCAAGGTATATCTTGAGCGCGGCAAGGCTATTCCTCCTATCACTGGAGAAGACGGAAATGGTTTTCTCAAGATCTGGAAAAAGCTGAAGGATGATGGTGCTGACTTCGATTCAATTGCTACCAGCTGTCCTACCTGGATGTCCAGAACGGCTATTCAGGTTGCAATTGATGCTCTTGACGGCAAAGAAGTTGCCAAGGAAAGTATTATTCCTATTCCTACTATCACAAATGAGACTGTAGAAGATTATGTCAGGGTAAATCTTTCAGACAGTTTCTGGTGTAACAGCCAGCTGCCTGACGAGATTGTGAAAAAAGTATTTGAAAACTGATTAAAATTTCCGGTTTTTCAGGGAGCAGCAGCACTGCTCCCTGTTTTTGTTTTCAGATTTTAGATGAAGCCGAGGATGGTAAATGCAGACAGATAAGCTTCTATTGGAAATGAAAAATGTTGTAAAGGAATTTCCCGGAACAAGGGCAGTAGATTCAGTCAGCTTTGACTGTTATGCAGGGGAAATCCATTGTATCGTCGGTGAAAACGGAGCAGGCAAAAGTACTCTGATTAAAATGCTTGCCGGAGTACACCAGCCCAATGAAGGAAAAATTCTTCTGCGCGGGAAAGAGACGGTTCTGCGTAATAATGCCGTTGCACGGCAGGAAGGGATCGGTATTGTTTACCAGGAACTTTCTCTTCTTCCAGACCTGAGTATAGCTGAGAATATTGCCCTCGGCAGCTGGAATACCCGGGGCGGCCGGATTGACTGGAAGACTATTGAATCCCGGGCGGCAGAGGTTCTGGCAGATATTAACTTGAATATTGATCCCAGTGAGCTTATCGGCGGACTTCCAATGGCCGTACGGCAGATGGTTGAAATAGGCAAGGTTCTCAGCCAGAAACCCGATTTGATTATTTTTGATGAACCCACGGCTTCGCTTTCAAAGGAAGAAGTTCAGACCCTGATCGAGATCATCAAGGATCTCCGGGAAAAGGGCAAAGGAATAATCTATATTTCTCATCGACTGGAAGAGGTTTTTGAACTTGCCGACAGAGTTACTGTTATCAAGGACGGACAGAAGGTAATTACAGAAAAAATCGGCTATTTTTCCGAGAATAGTCTCATCTCTTCAATGGTAGGAAGGGAACTTAAGGAAATCTTCCCCGAAAAAACAGAAATTAAAACCAAATCCAGTATTCTCGATGTTGAGGTACAGTACCGTAATTCACCCAAAAAGAGTAATTTTTCTGTTCAAAAAGGTGAGGTTCTAGGAATAGGCGGTCTTCAGGGACAGGGCCAGATAAAGCTCCTCCAGTCTGTTTTCGGGTTGGAACTGACAGAAGTTCTTCATATAGCAGTAAACGGCGAAGAAAAGAAGATACGAAATCAGAAGGATGCCGTTAAAGCCGGTATCGCTCTGATACCCGAAAACCGGGGAGATGAAGGTGTTTTTCTTATCTCATCGGTCTATGAAAATCTTGCATCTGTTACTCTTGATTCACATCAGCAGTTTGGTTTTATTCAGACCAGGGAAGAGGGACAGGCTGTTGAGGGTGTGACTGAAAAGTTGAAGATAAAATACACGTCTTCCCGGCAGCCTGCCAATTCCCTGAGCGGCGGGAATATGCAGAAGCTTGTTATCGGCAAATGGCTTATCGCCGATCCGAAGGTGGTAATTCTGCTGGAGCCTACAAAAGGCGTTGATGTTGGTACCAAGCAGCAGATTTATCGGATTATCCGTGATCTGGCGAATAATGATGTTGCGGTTGTTCTCTATACCAGCGATATGGTGGAGCTGATCGGTTTAAGTGACCGGGTTCTGGTAATGAATAATCATTCTTTTACCGCTGAGCTCACAGGGGAAGATATAACAGAGGAAAAGATTATGAAGGGTGCTGTTTCAACAATTGACTTGCAAGGCCAGGAGGTTCGTGGATGACCGAGCGAAAGCGGGATTTACTCCTATATCTTCCGGTTTATGTGATTATGGCCGGTATATACATAATTGCCTGTATTCTGCAGCCAAGGTTTTTATCCTGGGCAAACAATGTAAACCTTTTTACCCGGATTGCCCCGCTGCTTCTTGCCGGAATAGCGCAGATGTTTGTTCTTCTCACCGGGGGAATAGATCTCTCAATCGGTGCAATTATAGGCATTACCAATGTAGTTGCAGCAAGCCTGCCGTTCGTCGGTACTCCGGTAAATGTGCTGTTATGGATTATTGTGCCTGTGATTGTCGGCGGTGCAATAGGGCTTTCCAACGGATTCATTATAACCCGTTGGGGTTTCCCTCCATTTATTGTCACCCTCTCTACAGGGACAATCTGGACAGGTATTACACTGCTCATAATGGAAGAGCCCGGCGGAGACATTGCCATGGGCATCTACCGTACTCTGTCCGGCAATTTCCTCGGCATTATTCCCATGCCGCTGATTATTATCCTTGTTACGGTTTTTGGAACTTTTTATGTATTGCGAAAAACAGTCTTCGGACGATCTGTTTATGCGGTAGGAGGAAACAGGCAGATAGCCGAGGAATCCGGAATTCCCGCACAGCGTATTGAAATGATGGTATACGGAGTTTCCGGTGTATATGCCGGGCTTGCCGGTATTTTTCTCTCGGCAATGATGATCTCTGCGGATCCTCTGGTAGGCGAACCATACATTATGAACTCCATTGCGGTGGCGGTAATTGGAGGTGTTGCTCTTACCGGAGGCAAGGGTGGAGTTCAGGGAATCCTCGGTGCAGCATATATTTACTATCTCATTGACAATATTCTTAACCTTGTAGGTGTTTCAACCTTTTATCAGTATGTGGCAAAAGGTCTTGTTATTATCATTGCCCTGGCATTTACCTCCCTGAATGCGGCATCCGGAACCGAAGGAAAAAGTTCTCTCCTGAAAAAGATTTTTCCAGGCAGAAAAGGAGGGCTGAACTGATGGTAACATTGTTGAAGCGAAAAGAGCTGATGGAAAGTGTCCGGCAGAACTTTACCATTATACTGCTGGCATTTGTTGTTATTGGAATGCTGCTGCTGGGGGAGCTTCTGTCTCCGGGGTTCAGCTCCTTCAGTCATGTAAAGGATATTCTCAGGACTGCAGCCTTTGTCGGATTATGCGGAGTGGGACAGACATTTGTAATTCTTACCGGCGGTATTGATCTGACAGTCAGTGCTCTTATAACAATGGGGCAGATTTACGGCTGTCTATTTATAAACGGAAGCAACGGCAATACCGTTTCAGGACTCATCCTGATAGTTCTTATCGGTGCGGGATTCGGTCTTATAAGCGGAGTAGGGGTTTCCTATCTTGGTATTTCCCCTCTGGTCATGACTCTTGCTGTAAGTTCTCTGGTAAGCGGTGTTACTCTGATTTCCATAAACGGTGCTCCCCGTGGTGTTGCATCACCCTGGCTGGAAAAGCTTGGTGCAGGAGCCTTTATGGGTCTTCCGGTAATTGTATGGATCTGGTTGCTGACGGCGGTTCTTGTTCTCCTCTTTTTAAGGAAGTCGGTAACCGGCAGAAAAATCTACTATATCGGAACCAACGCAACAGCGGCCAAGTTCAGCGGCATAAAAGTCAGGGAAATAAGGACCCTGGTATATGTTCTGAGCGCGGCATTCTCGGCATTTACCGGTGCGCTTCTGGCAGGGAATACCTCCCGTGCGTTCATCGAGGCAGGGAAAGAGTACACCATGTGGTCAATCACCGCTGTTGTTGTCGGCGGTACCGCCATGACCGGAGGTAAAGGCGGTTACCTGGGTACGGCTGCAGGGGCGTTGATTATTATCATGCTTGAAGGAATTCTGACAGTTATACAGATTCCCGAAGCAGGAAGGAAAATCGCCAACGGTTTAATAGTATTAATAATGATTATGATCTATTATAGGAAAAGCCGAAAACGCTGACGTTAAGGCTCTAATTCCTGTAAAGAAGGTATATTCGTAATGCCCGGTTTTCATAAAATTGAATTACCGAATATTCCCGACCTGATCATAAAGCAAATTCTGGATCTTCTGGAGGAGGGGAAACTTTCTCCGGGAGATCAGCTTCCATCGGAAGTTCAGCTTCAGAAAACCTTTGGCGTTGCTAAGCAGCAGTTGAAGGCTGCCTTTAAAAAGCTTGAGCTCTATGGTGTTCTTGAGACCAAGCCTCAGAGCGGAACTTATCTTGCAGATATTAATGTAAAAATATTAAAAGGCCTGTTAACCAATATCCTGAATATTCAGGAGACAATGGACCCGGCTTCCTTGTACAGGACCAGAGGAATTCTGGAGATTTATGCGGTAGAGTCGGCAGCATCCAGGATTACCGACAGGGAACTGCAGAACCTCAGATATGCCAATAACGAGTTTTTACGGAATATCGGAACCAGCCGAGCGGTTGAGGACGATATTTTTTTTCATCTGGAAGTTGTTCGAAATTCCGGGAATTCCACCTTAATTGCTCTTTATTCTTTTATTGCCCGTCCTTTACTGAGGGTTTGGGAAATTATGGATCAGGGACGGGAAAGAAGTGTTACTGAAGAGCGACTCCGCGCATCGGTGGTTGAGCATGACCAGATTATCGATTGTCTTGAAAAAAGAGATCCCAGGGCTGCTGCTGACAGTATGCGCAGTCATCTTGTCAATGTTTTTAAAGAGTATGGTTTCTTTTTCGAAAATCAGGAGTATTAGGAGTTTTGTCCCGGTATGACCCCCGTCCGCGTCACCGCCGCCGTGCTGGTTAAAGAAAATAAAATCCTTATTGCCCGGCGGTCCACATCTCAGTCCCGTCCGCTTCTCTGGGAGTTTCCCGGAGGGAAGGTTGAGCAGGGTGAGAGTGATTCAGCCTGTCTGATGCGGGAGCTTCAGGAAGAGTTGGGTATTACGGCGGAAATCGGCGAAAAGATCGGTGTTTTCCCTTTTTCCTATCCCGAAGTTAAAATTGATCTGGCGGTATATTATGCGGCTATTACCGCGGGAATCCCTCACCCCCATGAACATGAGCAGTTACAATGGGTGCTTCCTGCGAATCTGCTTGCCTTCGATCTTGCGCCGGCGGATATTCCGGCAGCCGAAATAGTTTCGGCTGCTCAAGGTGTTTATGGATTATGAAAGGGAAGATTCTGCGATAACCGAGTAGGCGATTGTCTTCTGGTCGGGAAACAGGTCTTTCGGCATATGATCCTTTCCCAGTGCATGCGCGACCATATAACGGGCACAATTGAGATTATTTGTCCGGCAGTACTTCTGCTTCATTGCTTCTATTTTCCGAAGATCTCCCTGAAGCTGGCCGTTGAAAAAGGGACACTGCTCGATGAATTCGCACTCGTTCATTTCTGTATCAGTATATATGAAAAATCCCCGGTTTTAAAAGCCGGGGATTTATTGATTAGTGGAAGTTACTTCCTGAAAGGCATTTCCACCTTGTAATGTACTCCTGAGGGGGGATCAATCTCCAGGGTTATGGAGGTTCCGGTGGAAGTCGGTTTGTACAGTTTGTAGGCTTTTCCGGTCTCATCACATGAGAAGGTTATTGTGACACCTTTCAGATCTGCTGAAACATCAAAATCCGGAACGGTGGCTTCACTGAAATCGTAATAGACTCCGCCGGCGGTATCGAGGATGCGGATATTATCTACCGAAAGTTCCCATACTGCATCAAAGTTGTTATCTATCCAGGTTCCGTTGGGGAACTTTCCAAGATCAAATGTCTCTGCCGTTATGAAACCTGCGGCCAAAAACAGAATCGTCAGGGTCAGTATCAGTTTTTTCATCTAAAACTCCTTCGTTTGTTCTGTTTAAAGAGTATGCATCAAATCTCTTTTTGGCAACGAAAAAAACTGTTTGGATTGCTGTTGGTGCTTCTTTTCGTTATGCTCAAAGTATGGTTGAATCCCGGGCCCGTTCTATTGCAAGGGCATCTCTTATAGGTATTATTGCAAATGCACTGCTGGCTGCCGCCAAGATTATTCTCGGGATTATTTCCGGCAGTTATGCGGTTGTTTCCGATGGTATTGATTCCGCAACTGATATTCTTACCTCCCTCATTACCCTGATAACCATCAAAATAAGTGAAAAACCCCCGGACGTGCAGCATCCTTACGGGCACACCAGGGCAGAGACAATTGCCACCAAGGCACTCAGTTTTGTTATCTTTTTTGCCGGTGCCCAGCTTGCCATTGTTACGGTTAAAAAGCTTGTGCTGGGAACAGAAATGGGTGTTCCCGGCTATATTGCTGTAGGTGTCACTCTGGTTTCAATTGCGGCAAAAACCGCTCTGGCGGTATTCAAGTACCGGGTAGGCCGGGCAACCGGCAGCAGTATGCTGATAGCGGATGCCAAGAATATGCGTAATGATATTCTGATCTCTACCACGGTTTTAATCGGGCTGTTTTCCACCTATGTTCTCAACATGCCGGTAATCGACCCTGTTATAGCCTTTCTTTTGAGTATCTGGATTATGCGGGTAGCCCTGGGGATCTTTTTTGAGACTTCCACGGAACTGATGGACGGCACGGAAGACTCTCATGTCTACCGGGAAATCTTCAATGCCGTTGAAACGGTAAAGGGTGCCCACAACCCCCACCGGACCAGAATCCGGCGTATTGGGAGAATGCAGGTTGTGGATCTTGATATAGAAGTTGACGGGGATAAAACAGTATCAGCCGGTCATGCCATAGCAGGACAGGTGGAACGGGCCATAACAGCCCGGATTCCGGATATCTACGATGTAATTGTACATATTGAACCCCTGGGAAGGGGAGAACACCGGGAGAGGTACGGCCTCTCCCAGCAGATAATTGATAATCCGGAAGATTTCGAAGCTTAGAGGATCACTCCGTCCTTGAAAATTGCGATCTCACGGTTATTGTTCTCTTCGTTTCTGGCTTTTTTACCTGAAGCATGTTCCAGAATGCTATCCATGAACCGCTCCTCCAGAACCTCCATGGTGCAGCCTTCGACCTCTACAAGATCACCGGCACTGAAGTCGATCCAGTGTTTTTTGCGGGCTGCCAGTTCATTGTTGCTGGCAACCTTGATTGAAGGAACCGGTGCCCCCAGGGGGTTTCCCCGGCCGGTGGTAAAAAGCAGCAGCTGAGCCCCGGCAGCCGCCAGGGCGGTGATGGAAACTATGTCGTTTCCCGGCCCCTGAAGAAGATTCAACCCCTTTGTTTTCACCTGTTCACCGTAGTTTATTACATCCACTACCGGTGCATCGCCGCCCTTCTGGGTACAGCCCAGGGATTTGTCCTCCAGGGTGGTAATCCCCCCTTTCTTGTTTCCCGGGCTTGGATTTTCATATACAACCTGATTGTGCCTCAGGAAATATTCCTTGAAATTGTTAATGAGGTCGACAGTTTTATTATAGATCTTCTCATCGACGGCCCTGTTCATGAGAATCGTCTCTGCACCGAACATTTCAGGCACCTCTGTCAGGATGGTTGAACCTCCCTGGGCGATGAGGTCGTCGGAAAAAGCCCCAAGCAGGGGATTTGCCGTAAGCCCGGAAAATCCATCTGAACCGCCGCATTTAAGGCCTACCACAAGCTCACTTGCGGGGATCTCTTCCCGGTGAAAATCGGCTGCGTAATCGATGCACTCTTTCAGCAGAACTTCGCCGGTTTCCATCTCATTGTCCACATCCTGGGTAATCATAAAGCGCATGCGCTTCTCATCGTATACGCCCCGCTCTTTAAGCAGCTCAATAAAGGTATCCATCTGGTTGTTTTCGCATCCGAGACTGATCATCAGAACCGCCCCTGCGTTGGGGTGGTCTGCGAGAGCCGCAAGAATCACCCGGGTCCATTCATGGTCGTCCCCAAGCTGTGAACAGCCGTATGGGTGGGGAAAGGCAAAAACACCATCAACATTGTCCGGAAGGTTCTTTACCTGATCGGCCAGACTTTTGGAGGTGTGATTTGCACAGCCTGACAGAGGTATTATCCATACTTCGTTGCGAACTCCGGCTTTGCCGTTTGTACGGCGGTAGCCCTGAAAGCTCCGGGTCGGCTTTGCCTGAAGTTCCCTGGCCTTCGGGGTGTAGGTGTACTCTTCAACCCCGGTAAGTCCTGTTTTGATGTTATGTACATGGACATGGTCTCCAGCGGAAATGTCTGCAACAGCTTTTCCAATGGCATACCCGTACTTTATAACCCCTTCCTGAAGGGCAATATCACGCAGAGCGAATTTGTGCCCCCTGGGGATATCTGCGGTAAGGGTAACTTCTTTATTCCCCGCCTCTACTGTTTCTCCAGCCTTGAGGTCGGTAATGGCTACTGCAACATCATCCCGGGGATGAACCTGAAGTGCTTTCATTATACTGTTACTCCTGCTGTAACCATTTTTTCCATGGCGCCTTTCATTCCCAGGGCATATATATCCTGGAGATAGCTGCTTATCAGGGATGTAAGGCCGGGCTGCATGTTAAGATCTTCCGCCCAGAGCAGTTCGCTGCCGAGAACTGTTTCGGCGATTTTGGCGCACTCTGCTTTTGAGGGCGCTTCGGGAATGTCCTTCCAGAGGCTTGAGAAAAACTCAAGAACCGCCTGGTCGTCCTTGATACTGTAGGTCGCATTGCCCCGGTGACCCACCAGTGCGCCGTCGGCAAACTCAGTTCCCCGGTAGAAAGCTATAAGGGCTGCCAGTCCGAATGAAAGCACTGACGGGGGGGTATTCTTTGCTGCCAGAGAGTCTTTAAGGGTTGGAAGCACCCGGGCTTTATATTTGGATACCGAGTTGAGGGCAATGCTCAGCAGGTAGTGGGTTATAAAGGGGTTGGCGAAACGCTCCAGTGTCTCCGCAGCATAGGCCTCAAGTTCTTCCCTGGGCATATCCATGGTGGGAATAACTTCCTCGAAAAGTCCTCTTTTAATATAGGCTGCAACAGTTTCATCCTTCAGTGATTCACCCACTGTTTCCAGTCCAGCCATATAGGCAGCAAGAACTGTCATTGTATGGGCACCGTTAAGGATACGTACTTTTCGTGTTCTGTAGGGAGTCATGTCATCGGTCCAGACAACTTCCAGACCGGCTTTGTGGAGAGGGAACTCCTCCTTGATGGCCTCGGGACCTTCAATTACCCATAGATGGAATATTTCTCCGGCATCGACAATCTTGTCTTCATATCCCAGTTCTTCGGTTATTTCTTTAATTGTATCCACCGGATAACCGGTGATGATTCTGTCAACCAGGGTGTTGGTAAAGGTATTTGCGGTTTCCAGCCAGGTTTTAAAATCTCCGCCCAGATTCCACTCCTCGGCCAGCTGAAAAACAATGCGTTTGAGGTTGTCGCCGTTGCGGTTGATCAGTTCACAGGGCAGCAGAACCAGTCCTTTGTCGGCGGCACCGTTGAAGGCCTTAAAGCGGCGGTGGAGAAAAAGGGTAACCTTGCCGGGGAAGGTTGCCGGGGGAGTATCCTCAGGCTTGTCCTGTCCGGTATAGGCGATGCCCGCTTCGGTAGTATTTGAGACGATGAATCTCAAGTCCGGGTTTTCCGCTTCTTTCAGGAATTTCTCAAAATCGGCATAGGGATTCATCCCGTCTTTGACCGAAGCGATGACGGACTTTTCTTCGGTTACTTCGCCGTTTTTCAGGCCCCGAAGGTACAGGGTGTACAGTCCGTCCTGCTGATTCAGTACGTCTGTCATTCCCCGCTCGATAGGCTGAACAATTCTCACACTTCCGTTGAAAAGGCCCTGCCGGTTCATTCTGTCCACCATCCAGTCGACAAACCCCCGCAGGAAATTCCCTTCCCCGAACTGGATAACCTTTACCGGATAATCCGCAACCTTCGGTGCTTCAACACTCTGGGGAAAACTCCCGTTTTCGGCGTACTGCTTCGACAACTGCTGCATACTAAAACTCCCTCTTGTAAATCTGTGTCTCTATTTTTTATTCCGGTAACAATGTACTTGCACGTACGGTAAGTACCGGATTAAGCACTGTTTTCTGCGGCGGCTGCCCGTTTTCAAGCACCTGTGTAAGGATTGCCACCGCCGTACGGCCCATCTCGCTGGACATGCTGTTGACGGAGGTCAGTTCAGGATCGGTGCTTCGGGCTATAATTGAGTCGTTAAATCCGCTGACGGCAATCTCTCTGCCGGGAACCTTCCCTGCCCTGTGAAGTCCCTTTATAACTCCTGCGGCGGTAACATCGTCACCGGTTATCAAAGCTGTAAATGCTCTGTCTTTGTGCAGAATTTTTTCTACCGCCGCAATTCCGCCTTCGATGCCTTTGCCGGTTTCGATAATACATTCATCCCCGCATGGATAGCCCGCATCTGCCATTCCTTGTTTGAAACCGGAGAGCTTTCTTGCTGCACTGTATGTATTGGTGTCTTTTATGTAGAGGATCTCGCGGTGTCCTCTATCGACAATATGGGTTACGCACTCCCGCATGCCCTGCTTTTCGTCGCAGATTACCGACCATATATTAGGGCCGGTGAAGTCGCGATTGACCATAACCACAGGAATATTTCTGGCGGTGTCCTGAACCGCTTTTTCAAGGCTTATATCGTCATAGTTGGAGCCGACAAGAATAATTCCGTCTACTTTTTTGCTGGTAAGAACATCCAGATAGTGCAGCTGCTGTTCCGGCAGTCCTCCGGTGTTGCAGAGAAAGGTGTTATACCCTATGGAGGAAAATTCCTGTTCTACCGCATGTGTAAGGCTGCCGAAGTAGATATCACGGATATCGACAGTCATGACACCAATGGTCCGCATACTGCCGGATACCATTCCCCTGGCGAATGCGCTGGGTGCATAACTGTGTTTATGCAGGATTTCTTCAACTTTTGTCCGGGTGGAGGCTTTTACCTTGTTACTGCCGTTCACAACCCGGGAGACGGTTGCAATTGAGACTCCTGCTTCTCTGGCAATATCATAAATATTCAATTTCTACTCCGCTGGTATCCGGTCCGGCTTATGTAAGCGTTTACATGAATCATACACACAAACGAATACTTCGTCCACCGGGGCTGCTATTCAATCAATTTGATTGACTGCCAGCGATTGCTGCGGAAGCGGAGGAACATAATCAAGCCCAAGGACATTACAAACAGAATGAAAAGAGCCCACATTGCCTGGGGAGAAATCTTTATAATTTTTACCAGAAGAAAGGCGCAGCCCGCAAAAAGCCAGTGAATAATCACCGAGGACTGCATCACAAAACGGGTATCCCCGGCACCGCGGAGAGCTCCGGCGAATACCAGCTGTACGGCATCTGCAAGAATATAGAGCGCCGCCATACGCAGAAGAAGGATGCTTAAGGGTATGACAGTCTCCGGATTGCTGAGTCCCGAGGTGAAGATGGTTACCAGCGGGCGTGGAAGCAGAAGAAACAGAAGTATCATGCTGCCTGCATACACAAAGGAGATGCGCATGATCATATAGGATGACCGGATTGCTCCCGGATAATCTGCTGCACCGATCTTCTGACCCACAACAGCAGTGGCGGCAAAACTGAGTCCGATCATCGGGACAAAGGCAACCAGGTCATAGTTCATGGTAATAGTTACTGCCGCCGCTACTTCTGACCCGTAGGAGAGCATAAGCTGCAGAAAGAGGTTAAAGGCGGTTACATTAAGGAAGGTTTCAACGCCGGCAGGCATGCCGAAGCGGAGCAGTCTGAGAAAAAGTTCTTTATCCGGACGGAATACTGTCCTGGTTAAAAAGCGGTCATTAGTGGTTTTGCTGATATAATACAGAAAGAACACCAGAGCTGAGGTTCCGCTGCCGATCAGGGTTCCTGTTGCGGCGCCGGCAATACCCATGGCAGGAAGCCCGGCCTTTCCGAAGATCAGCAGATAATTGGCAGGCACATTTACTATCATCCCCGCAAGGTTGGCCAGCATGACAACTCCGCTTTTACCCTGGCCCAGAAAAAAGCCGGTAAAAACGTTTCGAATCAAAATAAGGAATGATCCGCTGATAATAATGCGGAAATAGGTATATTCAAGGGAAATCTGTTCAGCGCTGTGGCCTACAACGGTAAACAGCAGGTGTCCAAGAGGCAGGAACAGCAGAATCAGCGGGGCCATAAGCAGGGATGCGTAGATTCCCTGCACAGCTGTACGGGCACAGCGGCGGTATTTTCCTGCCCCATAGTACTGGGCAACAATTGCGTTGACGTAACCTACGGCTGCAGCAAACAGGGAAAAGGCGGTGAAGGCTGTCAGTCCGCCGCTCATGGAACCTGCAAGGCTTGCTTCTCCCAGTGAACTGAGAAAAAGACGGTCCACAAAGAGATTGATTGTCTCCGAGGCCTGGGAAACCACCATGGGCAGAGCAATGGTGAAAATAGATCTGTAGCTTACATAGCTGCGGGCAGGTTTTTGTTCCATCTTTCGGGAATAATATCTCTAAAATCCTGAATGGAATAGTCTCTGCACTTGCCGTAAAGACGCAAGAGGCGGTAAATTGGACCACTGTATGAAACTGAGGATTATTTACGCCCCGGCGGTACCCTATGAAGAGGCGCTGGAGCTGCAGAAGGAGCTGCGTCGCCGCAGGATTGATGAGGAAATACCGGATACCCTGCTTCTGCTGGAACATCCTCCGGTGGTTACCCTGGGAAAAAGAGGAAAAAACAACGATCTCCTCCTCTCTCCCGAGCTGTTTCATAAACGGGGAGTAGATGTTGCAGAGATTGACCGGGGAGGCCAGGTTACTTATCACGGTCCGGGACAGCTTGTCGGCTATATTATCGCCAATCTGTATCATCATCAGCGCAAGCTGAAGCTTTTTGTAAACCGGCTGGAAGAGTCGGTAATTCTTTATCTTAAACGGGCTCATGATATTGATTCCGGTTTGAGTGATGAACATGTCGGGGTCTGGACTGGTGATGAAAAGATTGCCGCCCTGGGGATAAGTATCAGCCGGGGGGTAACCATGCACGGGTTCGCCCTTAATATTAACTGTGACCTTACTCCGTTCAGCTGGATTGTCCCCTGCGGAATTCTCGACCGGGGAGTTACCTCCGTCGCCCGCTTAACCGGGACGGAAACAGATATGACAAAAGCCCGGCACGAATATGCCGCCTGCTTTCGAGAAATATACGGCTATGATGAGATTGAAGAGATATCATGGGATTACCCGGAGAAACTGATAATATGAGTATGAGGAAACCTGACTGGCTGAAGATCCCTGTGCGGGGTGGAAGAGACCTGAACGCTGTTAAAGCAATTTTAAAGAAAATGCACCTGAATACTGTCTGTGTTGAGGCAAACTGCCCCAACAGGATGGAGTGTTTCTCTTCCAGAACTGCAACATTCATGATCCTCGGCAGTGTCTGTACCAGAAACTGCCGATTCTGCAATGTTACCCCCGGTGCGCCGGAACTGGTCGATCCGGATGAGCCGGAACGTCTGGCAAAAGCGGCTGCCGAACTGGGATTGCGTCATGTGGTGGTTACATCTGTGACCAGAGATGATCTTCCCGACGGCGGTTCCGGCCATTTTGCCGCGGTAATCAAGGCTCTTCGCGATCATGTTCCCGAAGCTAGTGTGGAGGTGCTGATTCCGGATTTTAAAGGGGATGAAGCTGCCCTTCAGACGGTAATTGATGCCGGTCCGGAGATTATTAATCACAATGTAGAGACCGTTCCCAGGCTCTATGCAGATGTGCGTCCCCAGGCGGATTACCAACAGTCTGTTGAACTTCTGCGCAGGGTGGCTGCAGCGGAAGCTCCGGTGGCTGCGAAAACCGGGCTGATGGTTGGACTTGGTGAAACAAAGGAAGAGGTGCTTTCGCTGTTTGATGATCTCAGGGCTGCAGGCTGCGACTTTCTTACCATCGGGCAGTATCTTGCTCCGTCAAAAGAGCATTTCCCTGTGGTTGGATATGTGCCGCCGGAGGTTTTTGATTTTTACCGCCGGGAAGCGGAGGCCAGGGGCTTCCGTTTCGTTGCCTCTGCGCCTTTTGTCAGATCTTCCTACCGGGCCGGAGAAGCCCTTGGTCATTAAAGCTTAGACTGTCTGAAACGGATCCTTTACGAAAGAAGGCTGGAAAAATATAAAAAGAAGTAACGACATTCAGCTGCCGGCAGGTGTTCTGGGTACTGTCAGGCCTGAAACCTGATTTCCGAATACATCATAAGCCACCTGGGAGTTCAGCGAATCAGTAACTGCGGTGCCGTTTACATAGTAGGTATAGCGGTGAGGGCCTTCATAGAGGCGGATACGCAGACGATATACCCCGGGGGTGGTCTCATTCAGCTCATGGCTGAAAGGGCTCCAGCGGTTGAAGTCCCCCGCCAGGGTGACTGTTTTTCCCGGTGTTCCGTAGTGTACAAACTCTACAGTACCATCGCTGTGGATAATCGGGCTTTCGCCTTTTTCGGGCAGGCGGATCGGAAGCTGCACCATGGATATGGGGATTCCCCGGCTGTCATGGACGATGTTCCGGTTTACCGGGTCTTTCATCCACAGTCCGTCTACAATGATCCGGTAAGTAAGATTCTCCACCTTTTCCGGAAGGGGCATGGTAAACAGAAATACCCCGTTCTGGTTCTTCTGGTATATATGAAATTGTGCGAAATCCTCATGGCCGAATGCGGCTGCCACGTAGCGGACCGGATGAGTTGAAAAATATGAGAGAACCACCTGCCCGGAGATTATCCGCGGCTGTTCTGCTGCTGTCATTGAGTGCATATAGGATCTCAACTGGGGACTGTACCCGCTTTCTGCGGCTGCTTCCTGCGGGGCGGCGGCAGAAAAAACGATAAGAATTATCGCAAGTTGAGTGGTGAGGAAAATTCTCTTCATCTTAGTCCCAATTTTCGGTACAAAAGGCTTTTTCCTTTATTAAAGCTAGTTTCACCGGACCATATCCGGCGTTTGCTGCAGTTTTTTCCATATACCGCGGTTCCTGTGGAAAACTCTGCTTGAACAGAATCAGAAATTGGCCGAAACTCTCATAAGAGAAGGAATAACTGTGCCCAGGCTCGAAGACATAGAACAGTTTAAGTCAGATCTCAATGCTCTCGGACATGAACCGTCGATTCTCGCCCAGCGGGGAGAACGGCTGGAGGATGTTCCCGTACCCGAATCAGGCCTCGATGCCGACCTGGATGCCCTGCTGGGAACAGCCGGCGATGACTTCGGAAATGAGAGCGTTCCTGCCTCTGTGGCGGAGGAGCCGGAAGAATCAATCTTCGGTGTGGATGAAGGGGAAGACCAGCTTCCGCCATCAACCCAGGATGAAGAAGATGATTTTTCCATCCCCGAAGACCTGCTTTCCGGGTTCAGTCTTGATGATGAAGATGAAACATCTGAAGAGGGTGATGCTGCTTCGGATATGGGCGAACCGGAGGATGAATTTTCTCTTCCCGACGGGCTCGATATTCCTGCTGATTTTGCTTCCGACGAGCCTTCGTTGGAAGAGTCCGACGAAGGCGAGCTATCTGAAGAAGCGGATTTCTCAAATGAGTCTGCCGCTGACGCGGAAGATGATTTTTCCCTGCCGGAAGGTATGGACTTTCTTGAAGAGACAATCGCTGACGGTGAAGAAGAGCCTTTACCGTCAGCAGAAGATGATTTCAGCCTGCCGGAAGGTATGGATTTCACTGATGAAACTGCAGACATTCCCGCCGTTGACTCTGAAGGTGATTTCAGTCTGCCCGATGATATGGACATTTCCGAGGAAGCCCTTGAGGAGTCTTCCTCCGAAGGGGAGGACGATTTCGGTCTCCCCGAGGGCTTTGATTTTTCCGATGCGGAAGAAGAGCCGGTTGAAGCTGCGGAAATAGAGTCGGAAGATGAGTTCGGGCTGCCCGCGGGGATGGACTTTGGCGATGAGTCAGTCGATGAACCTGTTGCCCCTATTGAGGAAGGAGAGCCAGCCGAAGAAGGGGATGATGAGTTCGGATTGCCCGACGGTTTTGATTTCCCGGAAGAATCCGAAAGTGCAGATATACCTGAGGAAGATGATTTTTCCACCCCTGAAGGCATGGATTTTACTGAAGATTCAGCGGCAGGAGCGGACGAGTTTGAAATTCCCGAAGAGTTTGCCGATGCCGCGGACCTGCTTGAACTTGATGGTGATGCTGATCAGTCTGCATCTGATGAGGCAGAGGAGAGTTTCGATATCCCTGCAGGGCTTGAGGAAGAAGCCCTCGGGGATGCCATAGAAGGAGAGGATGAATTTTCTCTCCCCGATGATTTTTCCATGGAGGACATGGAAGAGACTCCAGTTGGCGATGAAATTTCTTTTTCCGATGGTGAGATGGAAGAATCAACCGGAGAGGCCGTGGAAGAGGATTTCAGCCTGCCCGGGCTCGACGAAGAGTTTTCCTTTGATGATGATTCAATTGCCGCGCCGGAGGAAGGCCCTGCGGACGGTGCGGATGAAGAACTCTCATTCTTCGATGATGAGTTCAGTTCGGATTCCGGCGGGGATGAAGCGGATTTCTCGATTTCGGAAGATTTTCCCTTCGATGAACCATCGATCCCCGGCGCAGCCGCTGATGAAGGTGGAGAATTTGATGAATTTGAAATTCCCTCCGCCGGCGATATCGAAGATATTGATGAAAACAACTTTGAGGTAGATGAGTTCAGCCTGGGTGATCTGGGCGAGCAGTTCGGGGAACTCGAAGAGACCTTTGATGTCGGGACGGAAGAGCAGCTGAACCCGGCACTGGACGTCAGCGGTGAACTGCCTCAGAGTGATGAAGTTCTGGATCTTGAGGATGATGAATTTGAGGCCCTTCAGGAGACCCTGAATCTCCAGCCGCTGAATCTGAAGATTGCCGTCGAAGAACTGATCGGCGAGAAAAACCTTTCCGGGCCGCACCTGCAGAAGCTTGTTCGTGCCCTGGTCGACGGCAAAAGCTCCAAAGAAATTGCAGCCCTGGTCGGCACCATTACGGGCAAAAAGATAAAAATTCCAACCCGGTATGAGAAGAGTACCGGTGCGGCCTTTGAAGAAGAAAAAGGAACCTTTGCCTATGCCTTCAGGCACACAATTCTTCCCATTCTCAGGGTTGCCGCACTGGTTCTGGTCGCCGTGGGGCTTCTGGGCTTTTTAAGCTATACCTTCGTCTACCGTCCCATCCATGCTCTTATTCTTTACAATGCCGGATACAGGCAGCTGGAGCAGGATGCATACCGGGAAGCGAATCTCTTCTTTGATAACGCAACGGAAGAGTGGAGATACAAGAATCAGTATTTCCGTTATGCAGAAGGGTTTGCTGACCGCAGGCAGTACAGTCTCGCAGGGGCAAAATATGAGGCGCTGGCCGCACCGGTGCTTATCCGGAGAAACGGCAGGCTCGAGAAACACCCGGAGGTGGATAAAATCCGGGGATCTGAACGGCAGGCTCTGCTGGATTACGCTGCCATGGAGACAGAAAAGACCGAGAATTTTGAACATGCCGAAGAACTTCTTGATGTTCTCCTTGCCCAGGAACGGCACGACCGGGATGCCCTGCTTGCCGAGGGGGATAATTACCTTGCCTGGGGAGAGTACGACTATCAGCGCTATGAGGATGCCCGGCATTCCTATTCCGTGCTTATGCAGTACTACGGTCAGAAGTATGAATACCTTTTCCGCATGCTCCGCTATTTTATCCGCACCGATAATTACAAGGAGGTAACCCGCCTTAAGGATCAGTTTGAGGCAGCGGAAAAACTGAAGGTTGAACCCGATGCCTACGCTGAACTTGGAGGTTACCTGATCGGGAAAAACGACCTTGATGATGTTCGGGGGATTCTCTCCAGGGCGCTGGAGGAAGAACCTGAGCTGCCGGAGGGGCACTATAATCTTTCCCGTTATTTCAGGCGTGTGGATAATCCTGTTGAGGAACGCAAGGCTCTGGATTATGCGGAGCACTATTTTGAGCAGACCACCCCGCTGGGAAAACGGCAGCAGAAGCTGCTTATCGATACCTATAACCGGCAGGGGGAGGTTGATTATCAGGATGGACTCTATCTGACTGCAGAAGAGTACTTTCTTACAGCCCGTGACCAGTATGAGGATGGTCTTGAACGCCGGGTGCTCGAACCTGAGCCGATGTTCGGACGGATCTATAAAAATCTGGGCGATCTCTACTATTACATCGCCGCTGAGTTCGGCAGTGCCTTTGAAATGTTTACCCAGGCGGAGAAAACCGGGTACAAAGCCCCGGAAATCAACTACAAGAAAGGCTATATCTATTACAATAACACTGAATATCAGGATGCCCTTGCCGAGTTCTACCTGGCTGCGGATGATTATTCGGATAACGAAAACCTGCTTCTTGCCACCGGAAATGCCCTGTTTAACCGGTCAGACTACTACGCCGCCCAGGGGTACTATACTCATCTCCTTGATGAACTGCAGCAGGAGCGCAGAAATATCAGCGTGCTCCTTCCCAACGAGCGGGAAGAGGACTATTCACTCATTGAAAGGCTGATCCGTACCCATAACAACCTCGGGGTGACTCTTCAGCGGCTTTCTCTTGCCTCGGGGGATCGTGAAAAGTTTTCCCGGGCCCTTGGGCATTTCACTGATTCTGCTGAAAATTTTGACCTGCTTCGCAGGGAGCCGGAGAGTATGCAGCGGGGAAGTGCGGTGAACCTGGGATACCTGAACCAGCGGGCCATGCTTTATCCGGTGGAGAACTACGACCTTCAGATCTATACAGATATCCCATTGGATATGGAGACTCTAAAGCTGCAATAAGGGCAGCAGGTATTATTCCGGGTTCAGCCCTTTAAACGGAAAACATCCAGCCGTGCTTGTCCTCAACCGCACCGTACTGAATGCCTTTTAGAGTGGTCTGCAGTGTTCTGGTGGTTTCACCGATGGCACTCCCATTGAATACCTTGGTTCGGCCGTTGTGGGTAATTGATTCCAGGTAGCTGACTCCGGCGGCTGTTCCGGTAACGAAACATTCTGTACCGTTATCCAGTACCTCATCGATGGTTACTTTACGTTCTTCCACATGAATGCCAAGATCGCTGGCAATCCGAATGGTACTTGCCCGGGTAATGCCGGGAAGGATGGTGTCTCCCAGTTCCGGGGTTACCAGACTTCCGTTCTTCATAACAAAGAAGATATTGCAGGATGATCCTTCTTCTATATATTTCTGGCTTGCGGCATCAAGGAAAATAGCCTCCATGTAGCCTTCGGCTTCAGAGCGCTTTTTAACCAGAGTGGGCACAACGTAGTTTGCATCACATTTAATCCAGCCCGTACCGCCGGGAAATGCCCGGACCTTGTCGGTGGTTACCGCCTTGCAGTTACCGGGACGGAAATAGGAGCCAACGGGAGTGGTTATGGCTATAACCCAGGGTTTGCTGCTCAAACCGAGGCCTATGGCCGGTTCTGAGTAGCTGAATGGCCGGATATATACTGCATGGCCTTCGGCAAAATCACCGGCTTCCCAGGCAGGGTCGTAAACCGGGGCAAAGCCCATCTCTTTATTTCGTTTTACGATTTCCCTTACACCTTCTACGAACTTTTCCTCAGGAAATCCAGGCATCATTAGCCCTTCCATGGAATTCCGGAAGCGTTTAGCGTTCTCGTCAGGGCGGAAAATCTTTAATCCCCCGTCTTTCTGGGGAAAAGCCTTAAGGCCTTCGAAGCAGCCCATGCCGTACTGTGAGGTATAATTTACCAGGGGAAGATCGGGAAAGGAGTTCCGTTTTGCAAGAAGTTCAGCCCTGGCGTTTTCATCCAGAGAAGCCTCCTTTGCGGGAGTCATGTGGGGTTTCTCCTGGAACTCTTCCTTCCAGCCTGTGTCTTCGGACTGGGCGATGTATACCCAGGGATAGATAGATAAAGTGAAACCCGTTTTAGCCATGATGTGGAACCTCCGATAAGGGTGTGCGATGTATGGCTCATAATAAACCTCATCCCGGAAGGTGGTCAATTCATCTTTATTTTTAGAACAGCCCTAAAGCTTGTCTTCTTCCTGCAGAACACGTTAGTATCTGGCCATGACTGGAAACCCAATTGTAGATAATGTGCTTATTCTTGCAGGCGGTTCGGGGACCCGGCTCTGGCCTGCCTCGATAAAGCAGGTACCGAAGCAATATATGCCGGTAAAAGAGAGGAAAACCCTGCTCCTGCTTACTATAGAACGGGCGGCTGCCCTGAAGCCGCGGCGAATTATGGTGGTAACCCTTGCCGATCAGGCTGATCAGGCCGCTGCGGAAATGCAGAAATTTTCTGAATCTGCTTCTGCAGATGGAGGGAATCTTCCGGAGCTTCTGGTTCTGGGGGAACCGGCAGGAAGAAATACTGCACCGGCTATCGCTTCCGGTGCTGCCTGCTGTGCCTCTCTTGGTTCCGAAAACGAGTCGGTACTGGTTCTGCCTGCGGACCATTTAATTCAGCCGGTACAGTCTTTCATCGGAGACGTTGCCGCTGCCGAAGAAATTGCCCGGGCGGGCTACATTGTAACCTTCGGAATTACTCCGACCAGACCCGAAACCGGCTATGGTTATATTGAAGCAGGGGAGGATCTTCCCGGCCAGTCGGCATTCGGCAGACATGTTGCCCGCTTCCGTGAGAAGCCGGATCTTGAGACTGCCGAAAAGTTTGTTGCGGCGGGGAATTTCACCTGGAACTCCGGCATGTTTCTGTTTACCGTCCGCAAGTTTGCAGAAGAACTTGAAGTGAACGCCCCCGAAGTTGCTTCGCTGTACAATTCACTTAAAAAGATTCCTCCGGGAATATCTGGCACCGGAGAAGCGGTGAGCAGGGTGTTTGAATCGTCCCGGGTAGCGGAACTCTACCGGAATGCCCCGAAAATCTCTGTCGATTACGCTGTAATGGAGAAAACCTCCCGGGCGGCGGTGGTGGCAGCTGAGTTTGAATGGAACGATGTGGGCAGCTGGGACGAGTTTTCAAGGCTCTTTCCCCAGGACTTTCCCGCAGCCGCCAACCCTGAAGGTGCTGAAAACTACATCCTGTCGGATATTCCAGTTTCAGTAATCGGGGCGGACGATTTAATTGTGGTTATTAAAAACGGTCGGGCCCTTATCTGCAAAAAAGGCATGAGCCAGGGGGTAAAGGATTACCTTGATCAGCTCCCTCCGGAATGGCTGTAGAAGAGCCGCATTGCTGCCCTTCTACTGGCGAAAAAGAACCCGGAATTGACCGGTTCAGACAAAATTAAAGACAGCCATCAACCCGGCAATGAGGGTAAAACTGAGGCCGATCATCCATTGCTGGCTGCTGTAACGTCTGTCTACGGCCTCAAACCGCTTATCAATAGAATCAAAGCCCTGTTTCATCAGTTCCCGCTGGGATTTGAGCTCTTCCTCTACTCTGACAATGCGCTCGACTAAGTTGATTTCCCGCTCGGTAGTTGTTTTGGGAAGCCAGTCCGCCAGGTGGAGCCGTACATAGTCACCTATTTTCTGCAGTTCTTCCGGTCCAAGATTCATTTGAACATCTCCCATGATTATAATACCTCTTTTTTGTATTGATCTCTATACTCTCTATACCGGGAAACTGTGGATGAGGCTGTTTGCTTCATAGCAGTAAAAAATCTCTCACAGAGTCCACGGAGGGCACAGAGTTTGAGGAGTGAGCTTAGGGGAAAGTTTTTAGTAGAAGTTGAAGACCGCCATCAGGCCAACAATGAGGGTAAAACCAAGACCGATTGTCCATTGGAGGCTGGTAAAGCGGGAGTTCATATCTTCAAAGCGTTTATCAATACTTTCGAAACGCTTGTCCACACTCTGAAAACGTTTGTCTACATCTTCAAAGCGTTTATTAACATCTTCGAAACGCTTATCAATGTCCTCAAAACGCTTTTCCATAGACTGAAAACCCTGAATCATCAGTTCCCGCTGGGATTTGAGCTCTTCCTCTACTCTGACAATGCGTTCGACAAGGTTGATTTCCCGCTCGGTAGTTGTTCTGGGAAGCCAGTCCGCCAGGTGGAGCCGTACATAGTCACCTATTTTCTGCAGTTCTTCCGGTCCAAGATTCATTTGAAGATCTCCCATGTTTATAATACCTCTTTTTTGTATTGATCTCTATACTTCTCTATAAGGAGAAACCCTGAATCAGGCGGTTTGCTTCATCGGCAGTAAGGAAATTCTCTCACGAAGAACACGGTAAGCTTAGGGCACAGAGATTGAGGATAGAGTTTGGCTGGTGAGTTTTTAGTAGAAGTTGAAAACTGCCATTAATGCTGCGATGATAGTGAATCCCAGACCCATCATCCATTGTTGGCTCACAAAGCGCTTGTCCACAGCTTCAAAGCCCTGTTTCATAAGCTCCCGCTGGGATTTCAGCTCTTCTTCTACCCGGACTATGCGTTCAACCAGATTAATTTCCCTCTCGGTTGTTGTAGGGCGTGGAAGCCATTCGGTAAGATGAAGGCGGACATAATCGCCGATTTTCTGCAGTTCCTCCGGGCCAAGGTTCATTTGTACATCTCCCATTTTTATAATACCTCTTTTTTGTATGGATCTCTATACCATATATAGAGAGAAACTGTGGATGAGGTAGTTTGCTTCATCTGCAGTAAGAAAATAACTTACAGAGGGCACGGAAATTGAGGATAGAGTTTGGCAGGAACGTTTTCAGTAAAAGTTGAAAACCGCCATAAGGCCGACAATGAGGGTAAACCCGAGGCCGATTGTCCATTGGAGACTGGTAAAACGGGAGTTCATGTCCTCGAAGCGTTTGTCTATGCTTTCGAAACGCTTATTTACATCTTCAAAGCGCTTATCCACAGCCTGAAACCCCTGAATCATCAGTTCCCGCTGGGATTTGAGCTCTTCCTCCACCCGGACAATGCGCTCAACCAGGTTTAATTCCCGTTCTGTACTGGTTCTTGGTATCCATTCGATTAAGTGAAGGCGGACATAATCCCCAATTTTCTGCAGCTCTTCCGGCCCAAGATTCATTTGTGCATCTCCCATTTTAATAATACCTCTTTTTTGTATGGATCTCTATACTCTCTATAAGCTGAAACTGTGGATGAGGCAGTTTGCTTCATGGGCAGTAAGAAAAATACTTACAGAGGGCACCACAGAGATTGAAGATAGAGTTTGGCAGGAACGTTTTCAGTAAAAGTTGAAAACAGCCATAAGGCCGACAATGAGGGTAAACCCGAGGCCGATGGTCCACTGGAGGCTGGTAAAGCGGGAGTTCATGTCCTCGAAGCGTTTGTCTATACTCGCAAAGCGCTTGTCCACGTCCTCAAATCGCTTATTTACGTCTTCAAAGCGCTTATCCACAGCTTTAAAGCCCTGAATCATCAGATCCCGCTGGGATTTCAACTCTTCTTCTACCCGAACTATTCGTTCGACAAGGTTGATTTCCCTCTCAGTTGTTGTAGGGCGTGGAAGCCATTCGCTTAGATGAAGGCGTACATAATCGCCGATTTTTTGCAATTCCTCCGGGCCAAGGTTCATTTGTGCATCTCCCATTTTTATAATACCTCTTTTTTGTATGGATCTCTATACTCTCTATAAAGAGAAACCCTGAATCAGGCGGTTTGCTTCATATGGTAACAAGAAAACCGCTTTCAGGGACTCGGAGGGCACAGAGTTTGAAACTGAGTGTATTAAGGTTATAAGATAATAATTACCTATTCTCTGTGCTCTCCGTGAGCTCTGTGAGAATAAATATGCGGTAAATCCGGCTCTACCGGTAAGCATCCTCAGCTTCACGGCTCAATATGCGGATAATTTCCCGGGTAAATTCCATGGAGGCTTTGCGCTTTCCCCCGTCAAAGGGTTCCAGCTGGGCATAGGCTGCCATTTCCTTGTCTATCTGCCCCAAAAAAGCATCTTTTTTCTCCAGCATGGGCAGCAGTACATCCCTGGCTCCGTAGTGTTCGTCGCTTACCAGGTGGAAGCGGCTTGCCAGCATGGAGGCACTTTTTGCCTGAGCATCAAATAGAGGTGCAAGAGGTCTAAGGTTATAGGAAATAAGGCCTTCGGCGGCTTTTTCCGGGGCAGGGTTTATTTCCTGCTGAAGTTTGTTGAAGTTATCGGAAACACTATCGCTTATTTCTGCAATTCGGGTTTTAAAGTTATTTATAAGGCCTACAGCTTTTTCTCTGGGCATTTTGGCTGCAATCCGCTGGGTTTCGGCTAGTTCTTTTTTATAGATCTGAACCTGCATTAATATGTTCTTTATATAGGTGTTGCCCTTTAATTCGGGTTTTTCTCCTATAAGCCGTGAAACCTCGGCAATAACCGTTTTCAGGTCAACTGCTGCATGGGAATTTGGTTCTTCTTTAACAGTCTCTTTTATGGCTGCATTTTTGCGAATTCGTATAGAGCCGGTGCAGATATATTTCTGAATTAAATTTAAATATACAAGATAACTTAGCCGTAATGCCTGGTGGCCGATCCGGGAAAAATCTTTTGAATCGTATTTTAGTGACTCTATAAAAGAGAAGGTATCCTGCAGGACCGACTGCTTGAATTCTATTATTCCAAACTCAACATCGGACTTTAATTCGTCCAGTTCCTTTTTTAAAAATTCCGCTTTAAAGGCGAAAAAATCCTGGGCGGAATATAAATCTCCGGCCTGAGAAGTGATTAATGACCAGTCACCGATTATTTTTTTTTCGACCCCGGAATTATTCATGCAGTCTATAAATGTATAGTACTTATTTTTTTTTCGCAATTAATACTGAATAAATAAAGAAAAATAATCAGGTCTAATATATTTTAAATGTCTAATTACTTTATTTTGTTAATGTGTTTTTTACCTTTTTGCGCACTTTTACCCCGGTAAGTACCGGTTGAGCGGTCAAAAAAGAATATATAAATAGTTACTAGAAGGATATTTATTTAATTTATTTCTAACCGTGCATTTTCTGTAAAAACGTAATTTTTCTTGACAGCCAATATGGCGGTTGCTATACTAACTCCAATAATTAACTTAAGGGATAACCGTTATGTCGTGTACATAGCGCCCTAAAACACGATGGAGGAAGGACAATTATGAAAAAACTTATCGTCCTTTTTGTTGCACTTGCTCTTGCAACTACCGCTTTCGCGGCAGACTGGAGCTTCTCTTGGGACACTGACTTCGGTTGGACCAGCAATTTTGATGACAACTATTCAGCAGGGTTTGATGAGCTGGAACTTGGTATTGCTGTAGATATCGATGAATACAACAGCATGTCAACTGAGTTTGATTACAAAGCTACAGCCGCTAATGATATTGCTTGGGATGGCTTCAAGCTTACTACCGACCTTGGTGCGTACCTTGGACTGTCTGGTGTAGGTGTTGAGCTTGTTTCTGGTATTCAGGGACCCGAAGGTGAGGAATACTCTGACTTCGGAAATGCAAATCAGGCTTCTGCCGGTTACATCGGTGCTATGACGTCTGATGCAGTTCTGGATGTAAACCTTGATTTCGGTTCCATATGGGCTTCTGTAGCGTCTAATATGAACTTCATGGTTGATGATCTTACTGATTCAACTGGTTCTGTTGCTATGCATACTCCTCAGATGCTTTTCCTTGTTGGATCTACTTCTCTGGTTGAAGGTCTCTCTTTTGAGGCAGGCGCAAAGCTGACAAATGAAAACCTTGCTCCTACTGGTACTGCTAACGATGTTGCAAAGTCTACTATAATCGCGGCAGATGCCTCTTATACAATGGCTGGTCTTACTGTAGGTGGTTCTTTCTCTACTGACACCGAAGCTGATACTGATGGTGACAAGATGGCTTTTGGTGCGGGTGCACTTTATGCCATGGATATCGATGACATGACTTCTGTTGATGCATCTGTATCTTTCTCCGGAAATGATGATGTTACAATGAACATCCTTGGTGGTGGTGTAAGCCTCGGTTATGGCGATTTCGGTGCAGACATCGATTTCAAATACAACATGGATTCATCTTCTTCCGAAGGACTTGATGCTTCTGCCTATGTAAATATCGGTGCTGCTCAGTACCGCCTCGGTTACATGACCGACGCTGGCTGGTCAAGCAACGCTAATGGTGCTGCTGGTGCCATGGAAGGCGGTATCTACATGGTTGTTACCTGCGACTTCTAAGTTGCTGAGTACTTAACAACACATTTATAAGGGCTATCCGTTTTTTCGGGTAGCCCTTTTCTTTTAGTCTAATACTAGTTAAAGTAAGGGCATGACGATGCGTATTTTTTCTATAACAATACTTGTTGTAACTCTTCTATTCGGATGTGTCACATCCGTTCCTCCAGTGTATGAGACACCAAAACAGATAGCTCAGGATGAAAAATATAATATCCAGGTGAGTGTCGTTACTGAGGCGGATTTAGAACGCCAGAGTGGTCGTGTATCCAGCCCTTTTGTTGTGGATTCCAGTTTTCTTGAACCTCGCGAGTATGTTGTATTTGAAATAATTATCAAGAATAAGACCGATAAGGCTGCGACTTTTGAGCTTCCAGATCTTGAGTTGCATATGGGTGCAAGTTTTAGTTCTACAAAGAATGCTTTTCAGATTAAAAATTACTGGCGCAATAATCCTGGTGATATTAAGAGTGCAGAACGAGCTCGTATGGAAGACATTATAGACAAGTATACTCTTCCCCGGGATGTCTTAATCCCAGCAGGGGGGCTTAAACGTGGTTATGCTGTATTTTTTGCAAATGTTCCAAAATATGGAGAGATGACTTTGTATCTTCCTCTTTTCGGCGGGGAGTTCAAACCAGACGTCTACGAGTTTAAATTTCCTTTTACAAAGCTTTAATCAATTCTATGTCTCCGTCTATTCTCCTTTCCCGGAAAAGGAGGGAGAATAGAAAAAGTGAATGAATTCTTTAATTCTATTAATTCGTTTGCTTTAAATCTTCAATAGATTGTTGGATAAAAAGATCTGATTGTCTCAAAAGAAATTAAAAACCGCCATCAACCCTGCCATGAGGGTAAAACCAAGACCTATAGTCCATTGAAGGCTGTTAAAACGGTTATTCATATCCGTGAATCGCTTTTCATTACTTGCCAGGCGTTTGTCTATCGAATTAAAGCCCTGAATCATCAGCTCACACTGAGACTTAAGCTCTTCCTCAACGCGAACGATTCGTTCCACCAGGTTAATCTGCCGGTCGGTATTAACCGCTGGAAACCATTCGGGGATATGCAGACGAATATAATCGCCAATTTACTGTAATTCTTTAGAACCAAGTTCCATATGTATCTCTTCAATAGTCTAACTCCAAACATGGGTAGTCTTAGATGGAATGATTCTATGTAAATGGTCTCAAGATGCCGGAAGGAGGTAGAAAAAAATTTTTAAACAAAAGTATAATCTAAGATAACGAACAAAATTTGAAAATTTATGGATTTTGGAAAATCCAGCTACTAATTTTCCAGCTCCCTCAAAACATCGCCTTTATCAGACGCAAACAGAATAACATCCAGCGCTGCATCCAGCTTATCCGGATCTTTGCAGGAGTTAACCAGTTCCTGATCGGCGTTATTTACCTCAAACTTGCGGGAGAGTTGTCTCATTAAGATAGTCTGTTTGTCTTGAATGGCACCCTCGAGGACTCCTTCCTCTTTTCCTTGTTTACGGCCTTCCTTCCATTTATTATCCAGGGCACGGTCAAGTCTTTCTGCAAACATCGGTCTCCTCCGTTCATTAATATACTCAGTGACAGCAGGGTTATCAATTCCCCTGTGGGCCAGCAGACCTTCTATGTATTTGGACAGCAGCCTGGCTGCGTCGGGTTCTCTTGTCCACAGCTGATGTAATATAGTTATAATTTTTGCTGATACCTTGTCAGCTTTTTCAGGTTCAGTGAGAGTATCCAGTTGAATAAAGGCTGCTGTTGCACCTTTAAGCTGTGAAAGCAGTATCGGGTCGAACCTGCCTTCATCAAGCAGAAAATAGCGGAAATCCGGGATGTATGGGACAAGACTCATTGGAAGATTGGTAAATCGCATAATAAAGCAGGGATCCTCTTTCCATGGCCTTTCACCGTTATAGATTACAATCGGAACCACAGGATGCAGAGGATTATAGTGCTTTTTCCCCTGGGTTTGTTTCCTGTATACCCGGGCTAGATATTCCAGCAGTCGCAAGGACATCGGTTCCGGGTTGCTCTGGAATTCTATCAGCAGATAAATGGAAAGTCCTATGTTCTCAGACTTTTTTGTACAGGAAAAGCTTACAATAAGGTCGCTGAAGAGTGCTGGTTGGCCAATATCTTTATGGACTCCGTCTTCTACCTTCATGGTACTGAAGTCAATAAGGTTTACCCATGGTTCAGCAACTATCTCGGTAAGTAATGAGTTTATAAACGCCGGGTGCCGGAAGAGTTCAGTAAGTCCCGTATCTTTATAGTTTCGCGCCATTGGCAGCCTCCGGTAATAGTAACCGGGAAACTGAGCTGCTGCTTCAAGGAATTTTGAAAAAGGGGTTGGAAAGGACTACTGATCGATCTCGTTTATTACATCACTTTTCTCAGACGCAAACAGAATAACATCCAGCGCCGCATCCAGCTTATCCGGATTTTTACAGGAATTAACTATAATCCGATCAGCATCGCTTATCTCAAACTTGCGGGAGAGAAGTCTCAGTAAGACCATCTGCTTCTCTTGGATAGCGCCCTCAAGAACGCCTTCCTTCCATTTATTATCTAGGGCACGGTCAAGTCTTTCTGCAAACATCGGTCTCCTCCGTCCATTAATATACTCAGTCACAGCGGGGCTATCAATTCCTCGGTGGGCAAGCAGTCCTTCTATGTATTTTGACAGTAGTGTGGCTGCTTCGGGTTCTCTTT
Source organism: Marispirochaeta sp. (assembly GCA_963676835.2). Classification (GTDB taxonomy): domain Bacteria; phylum Spirochaetota; class Spirochaetia; order JC444; family Marispirochaetaceae; genus Marispirochaeta. Next base: position 330,547 of record CAXXFF010000002.1, on the reverse strand, counting down.
TCCACAGCTGATGTAATATGGAAATAATTGTTGCTGATGCCTCATCCACTTTTTCAGGTTCAGAAATTGTATCAAGTTGAATAAAAGCGGCAGCCGCCCCTTTAAGCTGTGAAAGCAGGATCGGATCAAATCTGCCTTCATCAAGCAGAAAATAGCGGAAATCCGGAATGTATGGGACAAGACTCATTGGAAGATTGGTAAACCGCTTAATAAAGCAGGGATCCTCTTTCCATGGTCTTTCTCCGTTATAGATTACAATCGGTACCACGGGGTGAAGAGGGCTGTAACGATTTTTCCCATGGGTTTGTTTCCTGTATACCCGGGCAAGATATTCTAAAAGCCGCAAGGACATCGGTTCCGGGCTGCTCTGGAATTCTATCAGCAGATAAATGGAAAGTCCTATGTTCTCAGACTTTTTTGTACAGGAAAAGCTGACAATAAGGTCGCTGAACAGGGCAGGCTCTGCAATATCTTTGTGAACTCCGTCTTCTATTTTCATGGTACTGAAGTCAATAAGGTTTACCCATGGTTCGGCAACTATTTCGGTAAGCAATGAGTTAATAAACGCCGGGTGCCGGAAGAGTTCAGTAAGTCCCGTATCTTTATAGTTTCGCGCCATTGGCAGCCTCCGGTACTAGTAACCGGGAAACTGAGCTGCTGCTTCAAGGATCGCTAAAAATAGGGTTGGTAATATGGAAAAAGAAGGTATTCCAATTTAAAAGAGATTAAAAACCGCCATCAATCCGGCCATGAGGGTAAAACCAAGGCCGATTGTCCATTGAAGGCTGTTAAAACGGCTGTTCATATCTTCATACCGTTTTTCATTGCTTTCCAGGCGTTTATCTATCGAATTAAAGCCCTGAATCATCAGTTCACGCTGAGACTTAAGCTCTTCCTCAACGCGAACGATTCGTTCCACCAGGTTAATCTGCCGGTCAGTCTTAACCGCTGGAAACCATTCGGGGATATGCAGGCGAATATAATCGCCAATATACTATAATTCTTTAGAACCAAGTTCCATATGTGTCTCTCCCATATTGTATACCTCCTAAACAGGGTTGTTCTCTATAGAAAGATACCGCACATATGGTTTCCTGCTTCAAGAAACTGAATGTTGAATAAATACAGTTATCTTTAAATCAACTATCAAGCTTGGCCTCAGAGGGTGAGGAGATGTTTTAAAACTGTTAGAAGCCGACCCTCACCCCCAAACCCCCTCTCCCAAACAGGCGAGGGGGCTTAAGCTGGGGTTTAAACAACCAATTAAAAAAGTTTTCTTAGATTCCTCAGAAAAAATCACATTTTTTTTCAAAAAAATTCTAAAAACCAGAATCAAACCTTCAATTCCACGGTTTCTCCTTATACGCGACGCGCAAAAAATCAAAATTTCCAGGAGGAAAAACATGAATCCATTAAACGACATCATGATTGATGGGAATCTGGTCCGTGATCCCCAGCTTAAAGAGACCCCGAAGGGCACCCCGGTCTGCTCATTTTCTGTTGCCTCAAACAGGTATTACCGTCAGGAGGATGAAAACAAACAGGAAGTATCTTTTTTCGACATCGAGACCTGGTCCGACACGGCCAAAAGGTGTGCGGAAAACCTCAAGAAGGGAAGGGGTGTACGCATTAAAGGGCGGCTGAAGCAGGATCGCTGGGAGGATAAGGACGGTAAGGTTCAGAATAAGGTGAAGATTGTTGCCGATAAGGTTGAGTTTAAACCTCAGTTCAGCAGCAATGATAAGGAAGAGGATCAGCCTGAAGGTGCAGAAGATAATCAGCAGGATATGGCTGAGGTTTTTTGAAGTAAACTATAAATATGCAGGAGTGCAGTCTTTTCTGCGCTCCTGCTTATTAGTTTTCAGTAGTTCATGCTGAAGCCGGCACGAAGAAAGGGCCGGATCGGTGCCTGTTCTATATCCAGATTCGCAGAACTTGATCCTTCAACAGACTCAAACATAGGATTGCTGAGATCAGCGCCCAGGCCGGCGAACAATCGTGTATTCTGACCCAAACGCAAAGTCCCCTCCAGAGACAGTTCCATAAGCATACCAAAGGGGTTATCCGTACTGCCGCTGCCGTCCTCGGCAGAATCTGTTTCATCGATTATATCGTAGGATCCGCCGCCTACAACCAGTCCGATGCCGATTTCGGTGCCTATGCTCAAACCTCCTGCCTTCATGCCCAGGTCAAGTCTGTAACCGTATTTCTGCATTATGTAGACGGAGCCTGCAAAGAAATCAGACAGATAAATATTACCCCCGGAACCGCTATTTAAGTCGTCAACATAAAATGAATCGGACTCGCTCATTACATAAATAGTCGCTCCTACCTCATAACCGGTGTAGAAGCCTCCCCGTTTAGAGACATTCATGCCGTTGAGTATGCGGAAATCAAATCCTGGAACGGCTACCGTTTCATCGAGTCCGTTTGCGGTAACATTGAGGAGCAGCATCGATATCCCGTAACTTGGTGATGCATAGCGGACCTTCCATCCGTCTACATTGAAGGAAGAACTCTGGACAGTTGCATCCTCTGCGATAAGAAACATGGCCCATACTGCGGTTATAAAAACAAGCAGCAGTAGAATAGAAACTCTTTTCATTTTTATCCCCCGTTTAAAATAACTCTCCAAATTCAATATATGAATATTAGAACATAAAAGCAAAAACAGTGTTTCTACTTGACAGTACATCAGTTTTCAGTATAGTTTCTTTTTGTAGTAACGATACTATATGTAGAAACGTAATGGTGAGGATATATATATGCAGAAGCCACATACGGATCGGGTTCTGATTAAAGCTGTTCCCGGTGATAAATTTACTCCATACTCTCTTGCACGAAAACTTGGTGCTTCGGTGCTGCTTGAGTCTTCATCTTTTGAAAAGGGGAAAGAACGTTTTTCCATTCTCCTGATAAAAGAGGCATTTAGAGTTTTGCAGCAGGATGCGGATATAATTCTGCAGAAAGGGACGCAGCAGAAGCGTATTAAAAGCAGTGCCAGGGATATTCTAGACGTGTTGAACTATTTTGCAGACCAGCATAAGCCTCTGGCAATGGGGCTTCCTTTTCCTGCAGGCGGGGTCGGGTATCTCTCCTATGAGTTTGCCCGCTTCTGCGATGATATCAATTTTTCAGCAAAAGAGAGCAGTGATTTTCCTGACGCCTGTTTCATCTTCGGAAACCTGTTTGTTGTCTTTGATCATTATACAGATCTGATCTATTTAATTGCCCTTGATTATGCCGAGTCCCCCGCCGATCTTGAATCACTTATCAGTAATGCGGAGAAACAGATCGGTAACCTGGATTTCACCTATATGGAGGAGCCGGAAAAAGGCTATGCCGCAGAGATCAGCGATTCTGAGGAAGATCGGCAGGTCTATATGGACGGGGTTGAAAAGGTGCGCCAGCATATTATTGCCGGTGATATTGTCCAGGGAGTTCTTTCCAGAAGAATAAACCTGCGTACCACCATAAGTCCCCTGGAGGCTTACAGGCACCTTAGGGGAGCGAATCCTTCTCCTTATCTTTTTTATCTGAATTTCGGTGACTACACCATATTTGGATCGTCTCCTGAGGTCCATGTAAAGGTAAAAGACGGATACGCGGAGATTCACCCCATTGCTGGTACCCGGCGAAGGGGAAAAACCGAAGAAGAGGACCGCCGGCTTGAAGATGAGCTTAAGAACGATGAAAAAGAACGGGCGGAACATCTGATGCTGGTCGATCTTGCCCGGAACGACCTCGGGCGGGTTTGTGAGGCCGGCTCAGTGGAAGTTGTGGAGTTTATGGATGTTGAACGCTATTCCCATGTTATGCATCTGGTGTCCAGGGTACGGGGAAAGCTTGAAGGAAAGAAATCTGCCGCAGTCGTACGGGCCACTTTTCCTGCAGGAACTGTTTCGGGCGCTCCCAAGATCAGGGCTATGGAGATTATTGATTCCCTGGAGCCTAAGAAGCGGGGATTTTATGCCGGGCTGGTTGGTTACTTTGAGCCAGATGGACAGATGGATACCTGCATCACCATAAGGAGCGCGCTGCAGAAAGGGGATACAATCACTCTCCAGGCAGGAGCAGGTATTGTGTATGATTCCACCCCCGAAAGGGAGTATCAGGAAACTATCGAGAAACTGGGTGCCCTGATGGCAGCCATGGAAGATTGATCTTTCCGGTAAAACGCGAACCCGACAGCACGATTTAAAGGAGACTGCCATGTATGTTCTGATAGATAATTACGATTCTTTTACCTTCAATATATACCAGTATCTTCTGGAAATGACCCATCTTCCGGTCAAGGTCATCCGCAATGACAAGATTACAGTAGATGAACTCGAGAATCTTCCGATGAAGGGCCTGATAATTTCACCAGGCCCCGGAAAGCCTGGTGATGCGGGTATAAGTATCGAAGCCATCCGGCGTTTTGCCGGCAAGGTGCCGATTCTGGGAATATGCCTTGGTCATCAGGCTATCGGGGAAGCATTCGGAGCCAATATCGTACAGGCCGGGCATATTGTTCACGGTAAAACCCAGGAGGTCAGTAATGACGGCCGCGGCTTGTTTAGAAATCTGCAGCCCCGCTCGGTATTTACCCGGTACCACTCCCTGGCGGTTGAAGAGAGCTCCCTTCCGGATGTCCTTGAGGTAAGTGCAAGGACGGATGATGGTGAGATTATGGGAATAAGGCATAAGGAATATGATATCGAGGGTGTTCAGTTTCATCCGGAATCCATTGCTTCGGAAGAGGGTAAAAAGCTGCTTGCCAACTTTCTTGAATACCGGCGGGAACCCTATCCGCTGCAGAAAAATCTACTGCGGGTGATTGACGGAGAGGATCTATCTTTAAACGAGGCTTCAGGCTTTATGCGTGAAGTTACGGAAGGAAGTGTGCCTCCTGCCAAGCTTGCTGCGTTTTTAACTGCCCTCAATGCAAAGGGTATTACCCCTGAAGAGGTCGCCGGATGTGCCCGGGTTCTGCAGGAGAAACGGGTTCCGGTAAAAACAGACCAGCCGGTACTGGACACCTGCGGTACCGGAGGGGACGGGCATGGAACCTTTAATATCAGCTCCATGGCGGCTCTTATTGCCTCTTCCTGCGGTGCTGCAGTAGCCAAACATGGTAACCGGGCTATCAGTTCAAAAAGCGGCAGCGCCGACTTCTACAAAGCTCTGGGCATCAATATCGATATAGATGCAGCCGTTGCGGAACGCATGATCAACGAACAGGAGTTTGCTTTTCTCTTTGCTCCGAAATTCCATGGAGCAATGCGGCATGCAGCGCCTGTGCGCAGGGAGCTGGGCTTTAAAACTATTATGAACATGCTTGGGCCTCTGGCTAATCCTGCCGGAGCAGAGTATCAGCTTATCGGGGTCTTTGATGCTGAAAAATGTGAGCTCATGGCCCGGGCGGCCATGCTGCTGGGAATAAAGCGGGGAATGATTGTTCACGGTTCCGACGGACTTGATGAGATTACCGTCACCGGACCTTCCAGAATTGTTCATTTTGCCGAGGGTGAGGATCTTGTAAGTGAAGAGTTTGATCCTGCAACACTGGGTATTCCAAAATACAGTCTTGATGATCTGAAGGGCGGTGAAGGAGAAGAGAATGCAGCCATGGCCCGGGAGATACTTTCCGGAGGTGGAAATCCTGCCATAAAGGCTGCTGTCTGCCTTAATGCCGGCGCTGCCCTCGTTGTTGCCGGTAAAGTGAAAACCCTGGCAGATGGGTATGAACTTGCGGTAAAGGCTCTGGATGACGGACTGGTGCAGAGCAAACTTGATGCAGTCAGGACGGCTTCTCAGGCATGAAAAGCGGAAATATTCTGCAGCAGATTGCAGAACAGCGGAAAAAAAGAATCGACTCAGAAGGACATGCTCTGGGGGTAAATATTCCTGAAAAACGAATTGCGCCCCTGGTGCCTTTCCTGCCTGATCCTCCCCTGATCTGCGAAATAAAACGGGGATCCCCCTCAAAGGGGATTATCAGCGGCGGACTTGATCCGGTTGAACAGGCGGGAAGATATATCGATGCAGGAGTGCGGTCGATCTCTGTCCTGACAGAAGAGGATCATTTTCATGGTTCACTGAATGATCTTATGCAGATCAAGGCCGCATATCCTCAGGCGGCAATCCTGCGCAAAGAGTTTATCCTCGATGAAGAGGATCTGGAAATTAGCTACCGGGCCGGGGCGGACGCTGTTCTGCTGATTGCAGCTCTTCTGGATGCTATTACCCTGGAGAAACTGTATGGACGCTGTAAGGAACTTGGACTGCAGCCATTGGTTGAGGTGCATACACGAGAGGATGTAGAAAAGGCGGAGCGGTTTAAGCCGGAGCTCACCGGAATAAACTGCAGGGATCTCACAACATTCAAAACCGACCTGCTTCTGCCGTTGGGCATTGCGGGGATGATAAGGTGGAAGACCCGGCTTGTGTTTGAATCCGGCATTTCTTTCGGGGAAGATATCCGTCTTGTACTCTCATCCGGCTTTTCCGGAGCTCTCATTGGAGAGACGGTGGTCCGTTATCCTGAGCGCCTGGATGAACTGGTTTCTGCGGCAGATGCAGAAAGTTCAGACCTTGCATTCTGGCGCCGACTGGTGGAAAAGCGGAGCGGTCATCCAGGGCGGCCCCTGGTAAAGATCTGCGGGATTACCTGTGCAGAGGATGCTCTCTATGCCGAAAGTCTCGGGGCGGATATTCTGGGTTTTGTTTTTGCTGAATCCCCCCGCAGGGCCAGCATTGAGCTTCTTCGAGGCCTGAAAGATATTAAAGCATTGAAAGTCGCTGTAGTCGTAACAGACGAGCAGGGAGGGAGCTTTCCTGAAGAGGTGAAATCTCTCCTTGGTGACGGCCTTCTCGATGCGGTGCAGTTTCATGGTGATGAATTACCTGATGCCTGCAGCCGCCTGGCCTTTCCCTACTATAAGGCGGTACGGGCCGGAACTGAGGCTGATCTGGAGGAGGCTGGAAAGTTCCGCTCTCCCCGGGTTCTGCTTGATGCCCGGGTGCCCGGAGTTCGGGGAGGGTCGGGGCAGCAGGTAGACCGGCAACTGGCCCGGAAAGCTTCCGAAACGAAACCTCTCTGGCTTGCCGGCGGAATAGATGCGGAAAATGCGGCAGAAATTGTGAAAGATCTCCATCCGGAGTTAATCGATCTCTCCTCGGGTGTTGAGAAATCCCCTGGTAAAAAAGATCATCATAAGCTGAAGAGCCTGTTTGAGGCTCTTGATAATCAGTAACGGAGTATAGATATGTCGAATAAAGGGTACTACGGAGGTTTCGGCGGCCGCTACGTGGCTGAGGTCCTGAAACAGCCTGTGGAAGAGCTTGAAGCAGCTTTCAATCGCTGGAAGGATGATCCCGGATTCCGGCAGGAATTTGACCGCTATGCCGCCGAATTTATCGGCCGGCCGACACCTATGATGCATGCAGCCAACCTGAGCCGGGAGATCGGCGGAGCCCAGATCTATGTGAAAATGGAAGGGCTGGCTCATACCGGAGCTCACAAGATAAACAATGCACTTGGTCAGGCTCTGCTCACCCGGAAGATGGGTAAAACGCGGATTATTGCGGAAACAGGAGCCGGGCAGCATGGTGTGGCTACCGCTGCAGTATGCGCAAAACTGGGTTTTGAATGTACCGTCTATATGGGTGAGGTGGATATCCGCCGTCAGAGGCCCAATGTCTTCTGGATGGAACTCTTCGGTGCAAAGGTTGTCCCTGTCTCTTCCGGTTCCAGAACGTTGAAGGATGCGGTAAATGAGGCATTGCGGGACTGGGCGGAAAACTTTCAGGACACCCATTACCTGATCGGCAGTGCCCTCGGACCGCATCCCTATCCTCAGATGGTGAAGGAATTTCAGTCCGTTATTGGTACTGAAACCCTGGAACAGATAGAAGCGCGTGATCTTGACGTTGATGCTCTGGTTGCCTGTGTCGGCGGCGGTTCAAACTCAATAGGATTTTTTGCTCCGTTTATCGAAGAAAAGCACCCCAGATTGGTCGGTGTTGAAGCCGGAGGCCGGGGCCTTGAAAGCGGAGAACATGCTGCCAGAATGAACGGTACCGGTTCCAGAGAGGGGATTATTCAGGGGTATAAAAGTCTGTTTCTGACTGATGCCGACGGACAGGTTCTGCATACCCATTCCATATCTGCCGGGCTGGATTACCCTGGTATTGGTCCTGAACTGGCTCATCTTGGACAAAGTGGAAGGGTTGAATTTACCTCAGCCACAGACAGCGAAGCCCTTGATGCGGTAAGGGCATTCGCCCGCAATGAAGGGGTTATCTTTGCTCTTGAATCAGCCCATGCCGGGGCGGAGGTTATGAAGCAGGCGGCAAAGCTGCCGCCTGAAAAAGCAGTAATCGTAAATATGTCCGGCCGGGGAGATAAAGATCTGTTTATCTCCGCCCAGGCACTGGATGGAGACAAGTGGAGAGAATTTCTTGCCATGGAGGCAGAAGGAAATGAGTAAGCACAGAGTAATGACCCACATGATAGCCTGGTACCCGGATAGCGAGACCAGTCTGAATGTTGCAAAAGGTCTTGTCGATGGTGGAGCTTCCTACATAGAGCTTCAGTTTCCATTTTCCGATCCCACCGCCGACGGGCCGGTTATACAGGCCGCCTGCAGTAAAGCACTGGAAGCAGGTTTTACCCTTAACGGCGGTTTTGAGCTTGCAGCAAAGATTTCAGCCCTATCGGACGTCCCGGTTTTTATTATGACCTATGCCAACCCTGTGGTGGTAATTGGCATTGAGGCCTTTATTCAGCGGGCAAAGGATGCCGGGGTTCGGGGGCTGATTGTTCCGGACCTTGTGGCCGGCAGTGATGATGGACTGTATGCTGCAGGAAAGAAGCTCGATATGCCTATCGTTCCTGTTGTGGTCCCTACTGTATCAGAACAGCGGCTGAATGAAATATCCGCCCTGGGTGAACCATGGGTCTATACTGCTCTCCGACAGGGGATAACCGGAAGGCAGACAGAAATCTCGGAAGAGCTGATTGCTTTTCTGGAGAAGCTGAAAAAAACCGAAATGGATATCTTTGCAGGATTTGGAATCCGCACAGAGGAACAAATTGCCCTTCTGGAAGCTCATGTTCATGCCCCGGTTGTGGGGTCCGCTCTGGTGAATCTTATTGCTCAAACCGTTGATGGTAATGCCGATAGAGTCTATAAAGAGATAAGAGACTTTACCAGACGGTTATGTAAGAATGAAGAAGAGTAAGCTAAGTTTTGATGAAATAGAACAGGCACGGGATCGTATTCTCAAGGAATACGACCATTACATTGTACAGTTCATGAAGTCGGGAAAATTGAAAAATGATTTTGAAGATCGTTATTTCGGTGCAATGAAAGCCCGCTTTGATATGGCCTCTTTTCTGCACGCGGAGATGGTAACAATTCAGCAGCTCCGCAAAAAGGAAGAGGAAAAGGCAGGCAGGGAGACAAATAAAGCTATTGACCGAACCGCAGCGAAGAAAGCCAGGCCGACTCAGAGTTTTGCTGACCGTATTATTCTGCAGAACAGGGAAAAGATTGCCGGATATCCTGAGCGGAAGATCCACGCTGAAGCATCCTATGAGGTGACAAAGCTTTTCGGGGCAATGAACGAGTTTGAGCGTCTTCACTGGCCGGATGTTGAACGCTGTATGCGGGAAGTATCCCCTACCCTCTATTCCGGCCCCCGGGTGGTGCTTGAATCCCGTATTTTTGATCTCTGGAGCGATGCCAAAGGCGGCGTTTCTCCCCGTCTGGCAGTTTATTCCGGAATGTTTGACCGTTTTCCCCGCAATGTCCGGGAGATAGAACGGGAGGAGCAGCGATTTCTGGTGGATTCCGGCCATCTGCTGCATGAGCTTCTGGACGAAATAAAAAAAATGCATGGCAACGAGATTCTCTCGGTGAAAGACCGTAATTATCTGGAAAAGATGATCCAATATGTGCATACTGTTATCAACGATTTTCGCTTGAATGATTTCAAGATTCAGAAATAATCCTTATCGGGAGGAACCATGAGCAACGAAGTAACAATTACTGCAGCTAATTTTGAGGCGGAGGTCCTCAAATCAGATATCCCTGTCATCGTAGATTTCTGGGCGGAGTGGTGTGTGCCCTGCCGGATGATAGCTCCGGTGCTTGAAGAAATATCTACAGAGTATGCAGGCAAGGTCAAGGTTGCCAAGGTTAACGTTGACGAAGTGGGTGACCTTGCTCAGCAGTATAACATTATAAGCATTCCGACTTTGATGATATTCAATGGCGGAGAAGTTGTTAAGCAGCAGGTTGGTGCGGGTTCTAAACAGGCTATTGTAGATCTTTTTACACCCTTTCTCTAATGCCCTTATGGGCTATACACTTCATCACTGTTAATTTCTCCAAAGCTGGCAGTGCTGGTTGGTACAATGTGCCAGTCGGCACTGCTGCCTGTATCTGACGATGCAGAGCTTCTGCAGATCGACCTGGTAGCGGTGGAGTCTTCCGGGTCTACCGCATCTTCCGGTCTGAGGATCCCTTCCTCTCCAATCCATCCTCCCTCTTCCGCCACGGTATCCACCTTATTCAGCATACTGCTGCTGCCGAAACCCCTGTAGTCTGTATCCGATGAGGATGTTCTGTTCGAATAGACAACCGCGTCGATAAGAGTGCCGCAGGGGTTTGTATACACCGTAATTACTCCGTTGTTTCCCGACAGCCCGCTGCCTTCGGGGACCCAGAAATCCCTGGCCTCCGGGTTGCTGTCAAGGCCTTCCGAGGCATCAACTGCAGCTGTCTCGTCGATTTCCTCCGGGATACCCTGAGGCTTGAAATGGATAAGAATATAATCTCCTGCAGCAACTTCACATTCCGGCAGGATTATGCGCTGGTCCCAGTTTGTATCAGTGCCCTCAACAACCGCCAGACCGGCCAGGTTGCCGTCTTCGCTGACTTTGAGTTCCACCATATCCGGGTGGGTACTGCTGCCCTGACAGGTGAACTCATTAATCAGCAGTCCGGGAATATCGGGATTGTAGCCGTAGCAGCGCACAATCAGCTGTTGTGAGTTGCCTGCACTGTCGGTGGCCCGTATATCCAGGGAATATTCAATTCCTGGAGCCTGAGCCGTGGCTGAATAGATTGTAACATCCGGGCCGTCGAATGTTACCTGCGGGTTTTCCATAACCGGGGAGATATTTTCCAGATGGAATGCTCCAAGGTCTTCATTGAAACTGAGGCTGAAGGTGTAGGCGTCAACCGCGCCTGCCGGGCCTAATACCGGTGGATTAAGGTCTGCACCGGTAACTCCGAAGGTCTTCCCGGTCTCCGCCAAATCAATAAGGGGAGTGCAGCAGGTAGTGAGGAATATCAGGGGAATAATAACAAGCAGACGTAACTGTGTCATTGAAAGCTCCTTCTGTTTTATATACTCTGATACGGTGAAAGAGCTGGATTTGCTTCAGCATTCTGCCGAAAATTTACCCGGGAGCTATTTTTAATGGAAGATAACAGACTTTATGATAAATACGGCCTTATGGTGGACTCCGGGAAGATTCTTTTCCAGGAAGGGGAGCCCGGAGATAAAATGTATATTATTCAGGAAGGTAATATACGGATCAGTAAAATGATCGGCGGGAAGGAGCATATCCTCGCCGTGCTGGGGAAAGGGGATTTCTTCGGTGAAATGGCTATAGTGAATCAGGTTGAACGTACCGCCACTGCAACTGCCGTCGGCACCGTACGCCTGTTGGCATTCAACCGTGAGGGATTTCTGGGTATGATCGAAAAGAATGCCCGGATAGCGCTTAATGTTATAGATAAGCTCTGCCGCCGGCTTCAGCATACCAATAACCAGATACAGCACCTGGTTAAACAGAACAAAAAGGGTCTGATCGCCCTGAATATCTATTATGCCTTTGCTGAAAACGGGTTTGAACAGGCCCGTCTGGAATATCACAAACTGTCCCGTGAAATAAGCCTCAATCTGGAGCTGCCTCAGGAGGCCGTGCTGAAGTATATTGAAAAGCTTGCTGAGCAGGGAATTGTTAAGACCGAAAGCAGCCTGATGACGCTGAAAAACAAAGACAAGCTGTATGCCCTGGCAGAAAGCGCCTCCGCCGGTTAATGGTGGTTTTTCCTTGCTGTCTGTGATACCTTCAGACGTAAAATCTTACCCTTCGAGGATATAAATATGTGTGGAATAGTAGGCTATGTAGGCCGTCGGGTCTCTTCAGAGGTTCTTCTTCAGGGACTTCGCAGACTTGAGTACCGGGGGTATGATTCCGCGGGAATCGCAGTTGAAAACGCAGGGGCTATTACTCTGGTAAAGAGACCGGGTAAGATCCGGGTTTTAAGTGCGGCTGTCCCGAAAGGGCTTACCGGAAGCTGCGGTATTGGACATACCCGCTGGGCGACCCATGGCGGCGTGACCGAAATCAATGCCCATCCCCATACCGATCCGTCCGGAAAGATTGCCATTTGTCATAACGGTATTATTGAAAATTATCTTTCTTTGAAAGAGATGCTGGAAAAAGAAGGCTATGTATTTAAAACCGAAACAGACTCTGAGGTTATCGCCCATCTTGTTGCCTATAACTACTCCGGTGATCTTGCAGCGGCTGTACAGGCTTCACTTCCCCTTTTAAAGGGAACCTACGGGATTGTCTGTATTCACGCCGATGAGCCGGGGAAAATAATCGGTGCCCGTAACGGCTCTCCCCTTGTTCTCGGTGTCGGTGAGGACGAGATGTTCCTCGCTTCCGATACCACTGCGGTACTGGCTTATACAAAACAGGCGGTCTATCTCGAAGACGGCGAAGTTGTGCTTATCGATGCCGATGGATTCAAAATTGTTGACTCCGGCAACAGGGAAATCCAGAAACGTATTGATACTATTTCCTGGGAACTGGATCAGATCGAAAAAGACGGCTTCACCCACTATATGGAGAAGGAGATTCGGGAGCAGGCAGAATCGGTAACCCGGGCTTTTCAGGGACGCTTGAACCGGGAAGCAGGAACTGCTCACCTTGGCGGGCTTAATCTTCTTCCCAACGAACTGCTGACTCTGGAGCGGATAAAGATCATTGCCGCCGGGACCTCGTTTTATGCAGGACTGGTAGGCGCCTATCTGATGGAAAGTGTTGCCCGAATTCCCTCGACAGCGGAGCTTTCATCGGAAATCCGCTACCGGAACCCCATAGTGGAGAAGAACTCTCTCCATTTCGCGGTATCCCAGTCGGGAGAAACTATTGATACCCTTTTTGCCATGCGTGAGCTGCAGCGGAAGGGCGGCAAGGTACTTGGTGTTTGTAATGTGGTGGGTTCCACCATAGCCCGGGAGTCCGACGGGGGAACCTATATTCACTCCGGCCCGGAGATAGCCGTGGCATCCACCAAGGCCTTTACCAGTCAGATTACGGTTTTCTACCTTTTTACTCTGCTTATGGGCAGAATGAAGCATATGTCCTGGGAGCAGGGGCTTGAGTTTATGGAGGCTCTGGAGAGTGTTCCGGGAAAAATCAGTCAGGTTCTTGCAAATGCGGAAGGTATCCGAAAGGTTGCGGAGAAGTATGCGGATGCGAAAAACTTCCTGTTCCTGGGCCGGGGAATCAACTATCCGGTTGCCCTTGAAGGTGCTTTGAAGCTCAAGGAGATCTCGTATATCCATGCAGAAGGCTACAGCTCCGCTGAGATTAAACATGGTCCTATAGCATTGATAAACGAGGAAACCCCATCGCTCTTTATTGTTCCCGATGATCACCTGAGGGAGAAGATCATTTCCAATATCAAAGAGGTTAAAGCACGGAAAGGTAAAGTGATTGCTCTGGCTGTTGAGGGCGATACGGAAGTTGCCGACATTGCTGATGATACAATTTTTGTGCCCAAAACAGATGCGCTTTTTTACCCCTATGTTATGGTGGTTCCCCTTCAGCTTTTTGCTTATTACATTGCCTTGAAGCTGGGCAGGGATGTTGATCAGCCCCGGAACCTGGCCAAGAGCGTTACGGTGGAGTAGCACCAGTTTATGTTCAAAACCAGACCGGGCAGAATACTCGGTATGATTCTGTCCGGTTTTCTCTTTAGTCTTCTTTCCCTTCCTCTTTCAACCCCTTTTTCTCCGGCGACACTAACTCACCTTACGGCAGAAGATAACGTCGGAAGCTCCATTCTTATTCTTCAGAGGGGGCCCTATCGGGAGACCGGATTGCCCTTTTCCCCGCAGGATCTTACCTCCTATTTCAAGGCTGAGTATTCATATAGAGATGACCATTTTGATGTCTATTATCTTGAAGAAGATATGGAAGATCTGAAAAGTTGGGACTCTGCGGATTGCAGTGTGCAGGCAAATGTATTAACTGTTGAGGAGAACAGCTATTTCTACCGGCCATTCAATAAGGGCGGCAGTCTGGTATACCGGTGCGAAGCGGGGTTCGACCTGTGCAGCCTCATTCCCGCTTTTGAACGCCGGTTTACCTATTTTCTGGGAACGACGCCGGACTGGCTGCTTCCGCCCTTTCCGGCTATCGTTGAACTCTGAACGGTCTGTCTGTTTTTCAGCAGTTTTCCAGTCCCATCATTTTATTGATTCTGCGGGCATGTCTGTCGCCGCCGAATTCGGTGTCGATAAAGATGTCCACCATCTCTTCGACTGTTTCCGGATAATCAATGCGTCCGCCGAAGGCAATAAAGTTTGCATTGTTATGCTCTTTGGCCATCTGGGCGGCAAACAAATTCTGAGGCAGGGCACAGCGGATTCCTTTAATCTTATTGGCCGAGATGGAAATCCCGATTCCGGTGCCGCAGCAGACAATGCCAAACTCATATCCGCCGTCTTCAAGAAACTGTTTACAGGCTTTTTCTGCCATGTCGGGATAATCGACGGAATCTTCTGAATCAACTCCGACATTGTCTACACTGAATCCCCGGGATTCAAGATGTTTTACGATCTGGTTCTTGATAGCAACTGCGCCATGGTCATTGGCGATAATTATTCTCTTCATAGAAGGGAATTGTAGTAGAAAAAGCCCTTCTCGCCAATAGTCATAAGTCTTCGATGCTTCGGCGCCGATAATTTAGGTATGGAAACACGGGTGCCGGTTTTTGTTTTTACTTTTCTGCTCTGCTTATGTTCTCTGTTCAGTGATCCTCTGGTGATCGGGTCTGAAGATATTGTTATTGAGCAAAGTTTGTCCGGAGGGTATGACCTGTATATCAAGGCTGTCCCGGGGCTTGGATCTGTTCTTCTGACTGAATCAACGGAGGATCCGACTCGGGAGACCGCCAGCTATGCATATCGTGATCCTTCAGCAAGACAGACTGATACCGCAGAAAAAAGGATGCTTGACGGTGAATTCCTGGTTGAGAAACGGGGACTCTCTCTGATTGATTCTAACGCAGAACAGCATAAGGACCTAGGGCAGGTTTACCATATTTTTATTCCCTATGTGGTCGTTTACGGGTATCCATGGTCACGTAATGGTGAAGTGCAGGTCCTGGACGGCACCTACCTGAGCCTGCGGGCATTTGAAAAATCCTATGCTGATTATAGTGGAGAATTCCATGATAATCCTTTTATTCTGAAGGTAGCG
Source organism: Marispirochaeta sp. (assembly GCA_963676835.2). Lineage (GTDB taxonomy): Bacteria > Spirochaetota > Spirochaetia > JC444 > Marispirochaetaceae > Marispirochaeta. The sequence goes on along the minus strand of CAXXFF010000002.1, from coordinate 314,982 downwards.
CAGAAACCTTTTGTTGGCCCTCCGGAAGGAAACTATATGGAAGATACTGTAACGGCTTATACAGAGATCAGTAATGAAGGGGCCGGTCGACTGATTTACAGCCGTGGCGAAGATGATATTGTTGATAAGATTGAAGAGATTATTGACGATACTGACGGCAGAAGTCTTGATCTTGTGCTGGCTCTAGATACCACTCAAAGTATGGAAAATGATATTCCTCACCTGCGCCGAAGCCTTGTGCCGCTTCTTCAGGAAAAGGCAAAAGGTTTTTCAATGCTTCGGGTGGGTGTCGTTCTGTATAAGGATTATGATGAGGAATACATCACCGATGTCTTTCCCTTCCAGGTAGGCGGAGTAGAGACTGTTCAGCGTATTCTGGATCATATAAGGGTATTCGGCGGCAGGGATATTCCTGAAGCCGTGTACGAAGCCCTGTATGCGGGTATCAAATCATACCCCTGGGCTGCGGAAAGCAGAAAGATCATTCTTGTAGGCGACGCCCCGCCTCATCCGCGGCCAAGGGGAAAAGTTACAAAAGAACAGGTTTATGCTGAGGCTGAAGCCCTTTCTATTGAGCTCTACACCATAATTCTTCCCCAATAATGGCTGATGGAAATTGAGGACAGAATCGGGAAAAGAATAATGGATAGTATCAGACCTGGGGTATCAGCTGTGCGGATTCGATTGAATCGATTCTAGCAAGTATCTTCCGGGACAGGATAAGAGGCCAGTCTTTCAGTTTCGCCGCTTCTTCGGTTTCGTACCTGGCAACTACGCTTTTGAGGATATCTTTGGCCTGCTGGTATTCTCCCAGTTTATAATGAATAAAGCCAATTTCATAATCAGCTTCAACGTTGCCCTGAAGGTCCTGGGGAAAACGTTCCTTGAATGTGTTGTAGTAAACCAGGGCGGTGTCATAGTCGTTCCGGCTGGCCACAGCATCCTGGGCTTTCTGGAAATATTCCATGGGAGTAAGAGTATCCGGGATGTCTTCCGGTGCGGGTACCCCGACGCAGGAGAATAGAAGTAAAGCTGGCAGTAAAAGGCTTAAAGCCGTGATTTTCCTTATCATGAGAAAAAGTTAAGCATATTAATCGCGGCTTGTATAGATTTCGTCCTTTATGGGAAGGCTCTTTTTCAGTTCCTTCATGAACTCTTTGGGGTCTCCCATGGGTTCATAGGCATCACAGGAATCAAGGCTGCGCCGTGCGACGGTAAAGTATTTGTAAATTTTTTCTTCACCAAGCTTTTTCCGCCATTTTCCTGCATCACAGCGGACACGCAGGGAATAGCGCATCCCTCCCTGTGCCTCGCGTACGAGCTTACAGTTAACACAGTTGGCGCAGTAAATTTTTCCGGACGTGGCGGCATCTAAATCGAGGTGTTCTTCATTGGCCGGCATAGGTCCTCCATCTTTTTTTCTTGAACTCACGATAACATCATCGACTTGGAGGGGTCAATAGTTGAGTCCCTCCGGCTTATTTATCCACTTTTCTTGCTTCTGCAAGGGTGTCTGTGGGATCGTGGGCGGTGTCAACAGAACACGGTGAGGTGTTCCAGATATCTTCCGCGTATTCAAGTATAGTCCGGTCTGATGAGAATTTCCCGGAACAGGCAATATTTAGAATTGCTTTTCTGTTCCACTCATCCCTGTTCCGGTAGAGTTTCTGGACCTCTTCCTGAGCATCTGCATAGGATCTCAGGTCGGCAAGGTTCATGTAATGATCTCCCTGATCAAAGAGTGCCTGCCGCAGGGGTTCAAAAATATGGGGTTCTGAAATATTGAAATGGCCGGAAAAGAGCAGATCAACCGCAGCTTTGATTTCCGGGTCATTATTATAGTATTCGAAGGGATTGTACTTCGGACGGAGTTCCGCAGCTTCCTCCGCGGTAAGACCGAAGATAAAGGCATTCTCTTTGCCAACCTCCTCTACAATCTCTATATTCGCACCATCAAGGGTCCCCAGGGTAAGGGCGCCGTTGCACATGAATTTCATGTTGCCCGTGCCGGATGCCTCGGTTCCGGCAGTGGATATCTGCTGGGAAATCTCTGCCGCAGGAAAGAGTTTTTCGGCTAATGAAACACGGTAATTGGGAACAAAATAGACCCTCAGGTATTTTCGCACCTTTGGATCGTTATTCACCACGCTGCTGATATTGTTGATCAGTTTAATGATCAGTTTTGCCAGCATATACCCCGGGGCAGCTTTGCCGGCTATCAGGAATGTTCGTGGAACAAGGCCTTTGGTCCCCTTTTCGCGGATACGGTTATAGAGCATTACAATGTGAAGGGCATTCAGGAATTGTCTCTTATACTCATGAATACGCTTTATCTGCACATCGAAGATGGATGTCGGGTCAAGATCAAAACCGTGTTCCCTTTTGAGAATTTCCGCCAGATGTTTTTTTGCAGTTATTTTAACCTCTTCAAATTGACTGCGGAAGCTCTCGTTGTCGGCGTACGATACTAGCTGCTTGAGCTGGGACATATCGGTAATCCAGCCGTCTCCAATAGTATCTGTGATAAGAGAGGCGAGATCCGGATTTGCCTTTAGGAGCCAGCGCCGCTGGGTTATCCCGTTGGTTTTATTGTTGAACCGTTCCGGATATAGAGCAGCAAAATCGGGTACAAGATTTGATCTGAGCAGATCTGTATGCAGGGCGGCCACCCCGTTGGTTGAGTGGGAACCGATTATCGAGAGGTTTGCCATACGGATCTGTTTGACATCTCCCTCTTCTACGATACTCATTCTGTTCATCCGCTGCATGTCTCCCGGAAATGCAATGGCAACTCTCTGGAGAAAGCGGTGGTTGATTTCGTAGATAATCTGAAGATGTCGGGGTAGCAGCTTTTCCAGCATGGGCACAGGCCATTTTTCCAGGGCCTCCGGCATCAGGGTGTGATTGGTGTACCCGAGTGTATTGACGGTTATGGCCCAGGCGCTGTCCCAGTCCAGCTGGTTCTCATCTACCAGCAGCCGCATAAGTTCGGGTACTGCAAGAGACGGGTGGGTATCGTTGAGCTGGACTGCATTGTATTTCGGGAAATCAGTCCAGGGGTCACCGCCCTTTTTGAAACGCCGGATGATATCCGCCAGGGAACTTGCAACAAAGAGATACTGCTGCTGCAACCGGAGCTCTTTGCCCAGATACAGTTTGTCGTTGGGATAGAGAACTTTGGTAAGGTTTTCGGCATTTACTTTGGATGCCACGGCCTCAACATAGTCGCCTTCGTTAAACTCGCTGAAATCAAATTCTTCTGCTGCCCGTGCGCTCCAGAGCCTGAGGGTATTAACAGTCTGGCCGCCGTAGCCGACAATCGGGGTGTCGTATGCTATGGCCAGAACAGGATTTGTCTCAGTCCAGACAAAGTGGCGTTTCCCCTTGTCGGTAAAACTTTCGATCTTTCCGCCGAAATTCACGGGAACTACGATATCCGGACGTTCTATTTCCCAGGGGTTGCCCCTGCGGAGCCAGTCATCCGGCTGTTCCACCTGCCAGCCGTTTTCAATCTGCTGGCGGAATATTCCATAATCATAGCGGAGGCCGTAGCCGAAGGAGGGCAGGTTCAGGGTGGCCATGGAATCAAGAAAACAGGCTGCCAGACGGCCGAGACCGCCGTTTCCAAGGCCTGCATCAATCTCTTCCTCCCGGAGTTCTTCCCAGGTATAGCCAAGCTCAGCCATGGCATCTTCCACTGCTTTCTGCAGACCCATGTTAATAACGTTGTTTCCCATGGAGCGGCCGATAAGGAACTCCAGGGAGAGATAGTATATTCTTTTAACCTTCTGCAGATGGTGGGTCTGCTGGGTTTTCATCCACTGGTTGATCAGCCGGTCTTTCACCGCCAGGGCGAGGGCCATGTAGCGGTCAAAGTTTGATGAAGAGTAACGGTCTACGCCGAGGGTAAATTTCAGATGTTCTGCGTAGCCCCAGGCAATCGACTCAGCGTCATGACCCTGACGTGTCGGGATGGAAAGACTCTTTTTTTCCATGCTCTACCTCCGGTAGCCGTGCCATGGACGGCCGAACCGGCCGCCGGGGCAACGCATAATGATTTATGTAATAATAATCAAACTTTTGTTGTTATGCGAATTCTTCTTCGTGTTCGTCAAGAATTTCTATGCAGACTGCAGGTTCTTTAACCACCGGCAGGTTCTCCAGAGCGGCAAGGGCAGCCCTCAGGTCGCCTTCACGGACACTATGGGTGGTTATTACCACCGGAAGAACATCCGGTCTGTTCTGATGGGGTTCCTTCTGCAGAACCGAAGAGAGGGAAATATTGTTCTTGCCGAATATATCGGCAATTCGGGCAAAGGTTCCGGGTTTGTCTTCAACCATAAGACGGACATAGAATCGTCCAATTGTCTCTTCCGGAGCAAGCTGGGAAGCCGGGGCTGTACGGTCTGGCCAGATGTTCAGGCTGTTGAAAAGCAGGTCTGCTGTTCCAAGACAAGCGGAAATAACATCCGCAACTACAGCGCTTGCGGTGGGGCTACCTCCGGCACCCCGGCCGTAATACATGGTGTGTCCTACGGCGTGACCGTATACGCTTACAGCATTAAAGGGGCCGGAAACCCAGGCCAGAGGATGCTCGGTTGAGATAAAAGCAGGGCGTACCCGTAAAGAGAGCCCGTCGCCGTTGCTTTGTGCAATGGCAAGCAGTTTGACCACGTATCCAAGCTCTTTGCCGAAATTGAGATCAGTAAGCTTCAGGTTATCTATTCCGCCGGTGGGAATCTCATCGAGGTTGACCTGCTGAGAGAACGCGAGGGAGGACATGATTGCAAGCTTATGGGCAGAATCCCCTCCGGTAACATCCAGGGTAGGGTCTGCTTCTGCAAGGCCGTCGGCCTGGGCCTCTTTAAGGGCTACATCATAGCTGTTTCCCTTCTGTATCATCTCGGTGAGGATATAGTTGCAGGTTCCGTTTACAATACCGTAAAAGGCATCGATACGGTTGGCAAGGATCCCGTCATACAGGGCGCGGATGATGGGAATCCCACCGCCGCAGGAGGCTTCAAAAGAGATTGAGCTTCCGGACTCGCGGGCAATGGACATAAGCTCCACACCATGCTTTGCCAGAAGAGCTTTATTGGCGGTAACAACCTTCTTTCCGGCCCGGAGTATCTTTTCCGTAAGGGTTTTCGCGATTCCTGTGCCTCCGATAAGTTCAACTACCACGGCAACATCCGGGTCTGCCAGGGCCTTATCGAGGTCCTCTGTAAAAAGAGAAGGATCGAGGTTGAGTTTTTTTGCGTGGGAGAAATCTTTATCGACAATATAGCGAAGTTCTATCTCTGTTCCGGTTTTTTTCTTTAGATTATCCTGTTCTTTTACCAGCAGCTCGGCGGTTGCACCGCCAACGGTACCGCATCCGAGTATTGCCACGGCCGCAGGGCGTTTCATAGGGACTCCTTGATTCTATCTGACACTGTCTGTGAGCAATCCTAGGCGTGACTGACTGCTCTTGTCAAGCAGGTATCAGAAGAAGGTTACATCTCCCTCGGTGGTTCCCTCTTCCACGGTAAATCCGGCAATTTCTCCCGCCCTTGCTTTATGGGCATAGATGGTGAACTCCTGAACGGTTTCCTGCAGCCTCTGTTCGTGGATCTCCCATGTCTCAATGCCCCGTTCTTTCATAATCTGTTCTTTCCGGGCCGCGGCGTTCCTGGCAGTTTTTTCAAAGAGTTCCATTATTCCCCGGGCTTTCATGCTCAGGGCTCTGAGATTTTCTGCACTATGCTCGGTTACATCACAAAGTTCCCGAAACTGGTAGGTGAATAGAGAGAAACCCCGCATGGTGGATACTATTTCATCATTAGTATCCTTGAGTTTTCCATACAGCTGCTGAATATCAGAGGTAAATGTTTCAACCAGATCGGTTTCTTTCCTGTACGATGCCTTGAAGCCTGTTTCTGCCTCCTGGGCAGATTCGATAAACTCGGTGGTAGTGCCAAGGGCCTGTTCAACAGAACTGAAAATGCTGTCTGTAAGTTCCCTCATTTCGTGTACCGTGGCTTCCATGCCTTTGAGAATCTGTCGTTTAGCCACTTCGATCCGGGCAGCAATGTTTATATTACGGAATCTGCCTATCTGATTGGCGAAACTCTGAAAGCCTTCTTCCAGCCCCTGAATGCGTCCTATAAATGAGCTGTTTGCTGTACGCATGGTCTGTTTCAGCTTTGGAACCTTACGGGTGTCCCGGAGCATTATTCCCAGCTCTTCTTCGGATTCCATCAGCAGCTGGCTTATGCCTCTCTCATAATTCCCTCCTTCAATCTGGCGGGTTACAAAAGAGTCACGTTCGTTTTCTATTTTTTCTACGGTTTGACGGATTTTATGAATTCCGGAAAGAAAGGTCTCATGGTTTTCCAGAATGGTTCCGGAGATATTCTCAAGAAGAAATGCCCCCAGATTGGCTACCTGCTCAAGAAAGGTATATTCATCCAGAATCAGATTCTCCTGATCTGTACTGTGTTCCTCAATATCCTGAACTTTTTCCAGGGTTAGTTTTATATGGTCTATTGTTTGCCGAATAAGATCCTGTGCCTGAATGGCTTCCATTATGGTATAGAGAGAGTTCTGGATATCTTCAGCCCGGCTGCGAAGTTCGGTAAAGAAGTTAACGATTGCTGTCAGCCGGTCTTCGATGGTTTTAAAATGCTCGAAGAGTTTCATGCCGAACCGGCTGAAGATAGCATCCTGCTGACTTGAAATAGTATCCGCTGTGGTCTGTACTTCTTCGAAATAAGCCTGAATCTGTTTTCCTTCCTGGGTCAGGAGTTTCGCATCGTTAATTGTGCGGCCGGATATTCGGCGAAGCTCATCGGTCACATGGGAGAAGCCGCCTCCCTCATGACCCGCTTTAAGGGCTACCACCATGGCATTAAGAGAAATAAGTTCCATCTCTTCCGTGTTGAAGGTAATGCTGTTTATCAGCTCCTCCAGGATATCCAGCCGCCCGATGCTCTCTTTCAGAATATTCAGAAGACGGGCATCTTCGGTACTGAGATCATTGAAGCTGCTGTGGGCATTTTCAATACACAGCCGGGCTTTATCCATGATCATATGCAGGGCATCAAGTCCGTTTCCGCCTTCCGCAGCTATAAGGCTTATCTGCTGGTCTGAGCGGGCAAAGCCGTTATTCACTTCTTCCAGCAGTTTCGGGTAGATCTCGGCAAGAGATGTATAGGTCACCTCTGTATCGTTAATCAGGTCGGTGAGCTTTTTCTGCAGGTCTGTTTTAGATGCATCGTTGAGTACTTTCACAAAAAACATTATAGGGCAGGATAAAGGTGAAATCAACGATAAGGTTTTTTCAGTTCTGCTTAAAAAAAAGCCGGCCACGGGAATGGCCGGCTCAGGGAATTTTTTATTGCTTATCAGGAATAGGGGATGGTCTTTTCGTTTTCCAGATCGAAGAAAAGGGCTTTATTCATATCCGGGCTGAAAAGGACCTCATCGCCGACGGCGGGATGTACTGTAGGCGGAACCTTGGCAATAAGGGAGTGCCTGGAGGTTTTTATATAGAGGTGGGTTTCTGCTCCCAGAGGCTCTATAACCTCGGCACTGGCACTGATTACCGATGGTCCTTTGCTCTCAGCGGGGTGCAGGTCTTCCGGGCGTATTCCAAAGGTCACATCTTTACCGGTATAGGCCTTCAGGCTTTCCGCGTAGCGGCCGTTGATTTCAAGGGTAAAACTGCCTTCATCGGCAATGAGCTTTCCTCCTTCCTCGCGGATGGAAACATTGCAGAAGTTCATGGGTGGAGAACCGATAAACCCGGCCACAAAGCGGTTGGCCGGTTCGTTATAGAGGGTAAGGGGGCTGCCGATCTGCTGGATAAGGCCTCCTTTCATAACAACTATTTTATCCGCCATGGTCATGGCTTCCACCTGATCGTGGGTTACGTACACCATGGTGGCCTTCAGCCGGCTGTGGAGTCCGGAGATTTCCGCTCTCATCTGTACCCGGAGTTTTGCATCCAGATTGGAAAGAGGTTCATCGAAGAGGAATACCTTGGGTTTTCTGACAATGGCCCGGCCTACGGCAACGCGCTGACGCTGACCTCCGGAAAGAGCCTTGGGTTTGCGGTCCAGCAGCTCTTCGATATCCAGAATCTGGGCTGCTTCTTTTACCCGGGCTTCAATTTCTTCTTTGGGAAATTTTCTGATCTTCAGGCCGAACGCCATATTGTCGTAGACCGACATATGGGGATAGAGGGCATAGTTCTGAAAAACCATGGCGATATCCCTATCCTTGGGCGGGACATCATTAACGACTTTACCGTCAATGGAGAGTTCTCCTGAGGTAATGTCCTCCAGTCCTGCGATCATTCGAAGTGTAGTGGTTTTTCCACATCCTGAGGGGCCGACAAGAACCAGGAATTCCTGGTCGTTTACTGTAATGTTCGCGTTATCAACGGCGCGAACATTGCCATCGTATACTTTTACGATGTTTTTGAGCTCTACGGTAGCCATAGAAGCCTCCAATGAAATTATCTTATGCCTCTAGGGTAGACCTGAATAATTCTTCTGTCAATGCAAAACCAGTTGATCCTGCTTTGTTATCTGAGTCTGAAATCTGTTCGGGGAGGGGGAGGCGGCGGGACTTTCTCCTTTTGCGGTTTTTAAACCTGCAGGAATGGTTCCCCCAGGCCTCTCTGGTGTACTATACCGGGCATGGGAAGAATTATGGACATGGCCGGAGAAAAATATCACCGCCGCACCATCGATATGAATATCTATAATGTTGATAAAGAGCGTTTTGCCGTGACCGGAAGGTTTCTGGATCTCCGCTGCAGAGAGTCCCGCAGTTTTACCGGAGAGATCAAAAAAGCCGGTCCCCTGCATGATCTTGAGATTCACCTGCTGGTATCAAAAGCCGGTCTGGTGATAAAGGATATTGAGGTGTTTCTGAACACTGTACCCCGGGAAGACTGCTGGTCTGTGGGGCATGTACTTGACGGGGTTGTGGGGCTCTCTGTGAAGGGAGGATTTACCCGGGAAGTGCGCAATATCGGCGGGGGAAAAACCGGCTGTACCCACCTTGTTCATCTTCTGAGTACCATGGCGTCAGCCCTGGTTCAGGGGTTCTGGGCTATCCAGGATGATGAAATTACCGGAGCAGATGAAAAGGCTGAACGGGCCAGGCGAACGGCAGGGTTCATAAAAGACAGCTGTTATACCTGGCGGGAAGAGGGGGAGACTTTTAAAACCCTGAAAGCCCTTGGTCAAAAAGGATAGGGTCAACGCTGGGGCTGCTGGTTCATCCAGCGTTCTATGCTCTCTTCCAGTGGCCGGGAATCCGGTTCCGCCTGCAGTTTTGACCTGATCCAGGGAAAGATTCCCTCCTGCTTCAGGGCTGCCCAGATATCCGGCAGTGCCTGGGGATAGCTGAGGTATTCTCCGGGGGGTACATGGCCCACGAGTTCGGGGAAGTGTTTGGGCAGTTCAACTTCATTGACCAGGGGGAGAGATGAAAAGCCCCCGGCAAACCCGAAATGACGCATTCTCTTGTACTGACTTTCGGCCAGGAGTTCCGCCTGTGTTTCCGGTTTGAACAGCCAACTGATAAAGGCCCGGGCAGCGTTTATTCGCCTGGCGGATTTAGGAATGCCGGCAAACAGGATATCTTCCTGAACAGGAATTTTTTCTTCATGGCTCAACCAGCGGAAATCCAGGCCTTCCCGTATTGATGAGGGAATGCGGAAATAGTCGTCAATCTGACTGTAGGCAAACAAAATCCGTCCGGAACGGACCAGTTTATAGGGCGGGTCGTACATGAATTTTTCGATGAATTCCGTATCCGCATCCCAGCCGCCGTTGATCTCCGTTATCCATGAGCGCATATAGTCCAGTCCCTCGTTAAGAGATTCGCTGTTCCAGACAAGAGCTCCGGATGTTGTCTCCTGGAAACTGGTATTAAAAAGCCGTAAATGGGTAAAGGCTGCATCCATATTCCAGCGGGGTGAGTAAGCCATTACGGTACGGGAGGATTCCTCTTCGGAAAACCGGGAGGCCATTTCCCGGATATCGTCCAGGGAGAGGGCAAAGCTCTCTATGCCGGGGTACCCGTCGGGAAACATGAAGGCGGGAATAGAGAAGGAGACGGGAATAACCGTCAGCTTTTCTTCAAATGTTCCCAGTTTAAGTATTCCCGGATAAAAAATGTCCCTGTTCAGTTTTTCCTGCTCTGTCAGTTTTTCGAGAGATTGAAACAGGGGAAAGGTTTTACGGTCGTTAAGGAAAGAGCCTATAACAATGTCTGGCGCAGAGTCGGCCCGGCGAATTGCCAGGGCGGGATTCTCTTCGTAGACCACGGAAATCTTGTATTCCGACTGCAGTGTATTGAAAATTTCTGCATAGGCAGTGAACTCCTCGTTGCTGGTCCAGAGAACTGCCGGTTCGGATGAAAACCGTTCGCATCCGGTAACAAGGGCAATTGCCGACAGTATAAGGAGAAAGGCTTTGCAGCGGAAGTTTTTCATTCTTGCACAGTACGGAGTTGATCTGCCCTTGTCAACGCCGTTGCAGCTGGAGTATGGTTAGCCATCCGTGTCAGATCTTCCCTTCTTCAGTTATTCCGATTACCTCAAGAGACGCTACGGCCGCCCGGCCTACCGAATTGGGGTTGATGCCGGTTTTTCCTGTCCGAACCGTCAGGACGGCCGTGGAGGCGACGGCTGCACCTACTGTGAAAGTACCGGCGCCAGAGCTGTCTACCTGGACAAGGAGCTTCCCGACCATCTTTCGCTGCAAGTGGAGCGGGGCTTGAGCTTTTTAAAGCGCAGATATAAGGCGGAGGTATTCCTTCTTTACCTGCAGGCCTACACCAATACCATGGGGAGTCCTGCGGAACTCAGGAAGCTGTACGACAGGACTCTTGCTCTTGGAAATTTCAGCGAGCTGATTGTCTCTACCCGTCCCGACGAGATAGACCGTGAAAAAGCGGAACTGCTGGCTTCGTACCGCCGTCCTGATTTTGATGTCTGGGTAGAGCTCGGGCTGCAGACGGTTCATGATAAAACACTCACTGCGGTAAACCGGGGGCATGACAGTGCTGTATTCTTTCGGGCGTTTGATTTGCTTCGGGATCAGGGAATCAAGATTGCGGTCCATCTGATTTTCGGTCTTCCCGGTGAGTCTGAAGCAGATATGATGGAAAGTGTCAGGCAGGTGGCGTTGTTAAAACCGGAGGGGATCAAGTTTCATAATCTGCATATTCCCCAGGCATCACCGATGTTTGATGATTATCTTAAAGGAAGGATTACCGTACCTTCCCCTGCCCGGCATGCCGGCTATGTTGCCCGGGCAATACCGCTTCTTCATCCCGGCACCGCAGTGTTGAGGATGACCTGTGATACTCCCGCGGACAGACGGGGAGCGCCATTATGGGTTCCTCCAAAGGGACAGTTTGCTGATGAAGTTGTTCGTTTGATGGAGCTAAAAGGAGAACGGCAGGGAAGCAGGTTCCCTGCCGATGATTAACTGATAAACAGAAACGGTAATCAGGAGAGCCTGTCGGCTACCTCGAAAATTTTGTCATACAGGGCCTGCAGATCTTCAATATCAATAGCCGAAAAGGCAACCCGCAGGAGAGAGCCGATGGAAATAGTCCCGATGCCCTCTTTATGCAGCAGCTCCAGCCGGAGTTCTTCCGCATCTACCTTCCCGCATTCAAAAGCCATAAAATAGCCTGAATTAAAAGGCAGGGGAGAGAGTTCCTTTCCGGTGGTTTTGGTAGCAAGGATTTCCTTTACCTTCAGGTAACGCTCTTTCAGAACCTTTACCCACTCCGCTTTTTCCTGCTCATGCTCAGGCTGACCGAGGCTGTGGAGCAGAATACTCTGGGCCGGTCTTGATGAGTTGGATATTGAGCCGCGGATGGCGCCGCCGAGCTTCTTGTTCAAAGCCTCGTACTGGGCGGTGTTCATCGACTTTGAGCCGAAGGTTACAAATCCTACCCGGAATCCCCAGAGATAATCCTCTTTGGTTGGGCCGTCTACCTTGACTGCCAGAATATTGGGATGTCTGTCTGCCAGAAGTGCGAAGAGTGATTCCCTGAAGGTGTTTTCCTCGAAGAAAAGGCCGAAATAGGCATCATCGGTGACGGTGAGGATTTTATAGCCTTCCTCAGCCAGTCCCTTGATGGCTGCTGCCAGGGCTTCAGCTTCTGACTGGGTGGGAGAGTAGCCTGTGGGGTTGTTGGGGAAGTTGACCACAAGCATGATTTTCCCGTTTCGGGCGGATCCTCTCATGGTTTCAACAAAACCTTCCACATTGAGATTTCCATCTTTAGAGTAGAAGGGGAAAGTAACAATTTTGCCGCCGCTGCGGACTTCAAATATAAGCCGATAGTTGCCCCAGAACATGTCGGGGATAACAATGGTGTCCTCTTTGTCTACAAAGAGATCGGAAATCTGGGTAATGCCGGCGGTGAGTCCCGGTACAACCACCGGAAGACTGAGCTCGGCAGATTTGAGTGACGGGTTCTTGCGGTAGATTTCGCTCTGCCATTTCTTGCGCAGTGCAGGAAGCCCCGGTGATGGAGCGTAGCTGACGGCTTCCGTCGGGGTGAGTTCAGGGAGATGATGCTTGATTCCTGCAAGCTCAATGGGGTGTCCTTCGGCGCAGGCCATGCCTATGGTTGCATTGAACCGGGTGGCATGCTGGGATGCTTCGGTGGACTGGAGCGCTATCCCCTTGGGGAAGTAGAATCTTTTGCCAAAATCCGACAGAAGGTCGGGACATACGGATCCCTGAAGGATCGCATTGAGTTCCTGTGCTATTGGGTTCATCGCGGGGTAATATAGTCAGGAAAGCCTGTTTTGTCAATAAATATACGGTAAAACGTGCATATTTATTCTTATTCTTCACCGTACCTGGTTTGGAGGAACTTTATTGTGCGCTCCAGTGTTTCCTGAATCATCGGCGGCAGGCTCTGATTGCGTATCTTTTCCAGTAGAGGTATGTAGCTCCGGTTGCCGCTGTTGCCTGCAGCGGTTAGTATATTGCGGATAATCGCATCTTTCGGTACCCATCCCGCTTCGAGGGCTGTTCCGGGAAAGATTTCTTTCAGCCGGATGCTGGCCCAGCTTCTGTCGGGAGTTGGTGTGAGTTTCTCCAGCAGTTTCATCAGGCCGTAAAACTCCCTGTCTTTGGCAAGGGGCTGTGCCTTGAAACTTCGTGCCCGGTTGACCGGACACACCTGCTGACAGATACTGCAGCCGTATATGCGCAGGCCCCACTGTTCTGCAGCAAAGTCCGGAAGCGGTTCCGGACTGGTGGCCAGGGCCTGGAGGCAGCGCCGGGTATCGATTCCTCCCGCAGGCAGAATGGCTCCGGTGGGGCAGCTCTCTATACAGATGCTGCATCTTCTGCATTCCTCATAGATGGATTCCGGCGGGGTGAGGCTGCTTACAACGGGGCTGCCCTGGGTGTCTCTGATTATTTCTGCGGCGGTATCACCGGAAACCAGTATTCCTGCAAGTATAAAAGAGGAGCCGTAGCGGCGGTTCATGAGAAGGCCGTTTTTCCCGACCCAACCGATACCCGCAGCGGCAGCCATGGACCGTTCCGGCAGGCGGGAATTGCTGAAAACCCGAAAATCCTGCTTTTGCCTTTTTTGGGGGCTGTTTTCAGCCCTTCCGGCGCATAGTCGTTTCACCAGGCTCTGCAGAGACCGGCTGATGATTCTGTAGTGGTGGACCGCGGCAAAGGGAGCGATAATTCCTGTATCCTTTTCCCCGGGAGGCAAGGAAGGATCGGGCAGGGGAATCAGGCCGATATACACCACAACCGGATACTCTTCTGATGCTTCCGGTATCCCGCCATTGAGAATCAGTATTTGAGGAATATGGATGCCGGCATTTTGAATGCCCTGTGCTATCTCTTTGCCAATTGTGTTGATAACTCTATCCAGTCTGGACATTTATACGTGGAATCCAGAAATCTTGTTTGATTGACAGCGCTCTGGTTTTACCATACCATACAGGCTATGAAGGATGAAGATCTGACTCCGGAAAAGAAAGTATCTGAGGATGATTCCTCGCCGAATTTTTTTCAGCGTATTCTTTCGTTTATTTTCTCCGGGGATGATCCTGAAAAAGAAAAACGCCGGCTTTTGAAGGATATCGGCAAGCAGCTCAACCGCCAGAAATTCAAATTCTATAAACCCAAAACCGGAGAGGCCCTTCCGGGTCTGGCAAAATTTTTCCATGAAATCTATTCATCCGTCGGCCCTGCCAGAATAATGCTGGACCATGCTGCTTCATCCAATGTGCTGAAGCAGATCATTATTGAAGAGAGTCTTACCGAAGAACAGCTGGCCATAAAAGATGCCATGACCGAAGATGAGATTCGCAGTCTTGCAGATTCAATGGATCACAAGGCGGTGGTTCAGAAGCTCAAGGAATTGATGGTTTCCCTGTATGCCGCCTTCAATGCTGAGAAGGTAAAGCAGATAAATCTTACCTATAACCTGGTGACAATTTTTCTGCAGTTTATTCATTATGACTACTATTTTCTTCTGAAGAAATTTGATTCCGGACTTCCGGAAAATGATTTTGTCTATAACCCCAGATTTGAACAGATAAACGGTGAGTATATCTCCGATGACCTCAAGGATTTTCTTGAAGTTGCCGGGATGCTTGAGAAGAATCAGCCCTGGCAGGATCTGTTTTCCATTCTTCAGATTTACCGTGAGACTCCGGTAATAGACCCCGGCAAGTGGAAAAAGGTTCTCAGGGATATTGGGGAAATACGCAAAAGCACAGTTCTGGAGCTGATGATCCAGCATATTGATAAAAATCCCTACTTTAAATACAAGGTAGCCTATCCCAATGATCAGATTGTGGAAGAATACCTCTCCAAGATAAAAACCAGCACGGAACTGACTCTGCAGAAGATTCTCAAGGAACGGCGGACCGGAAAGATTGAGAAGCTCTGTAAACATGTTTTTGGAACAGTGGCGGTTTCCCGTATGAAAAATTATACGGAAAAGAATAACATGATGTTTTCCAAGAAAATGATGGCTGGATACATGCATGTTGCTGCTCTCAATTACCTCAAGGCATTTCTGCTGGACTACTTCAAAAAAGACATTCGGGAAGTTGTTGATCTTCTGATTATCCGGGGAAAGTGGTCTACAAACCTTATGTCCCAGCAGCTTTCAGACGCGTTCCACGCGGTAATGACCATTGCCGAGGAGCTGGTTGTTTTCGATGATTCCCTCGGGGATGAAGGGGAGCGGGGTAATGCGCTGCGGTCGGCGATCAAGCGGGCAGACCGGGATCCGAATGCCATGAAAGCTCTAAGGGAACAGCTCAAAAAGATAAATGATGATGCCATGCGCATGATGCAGGTGTCTGCCCAGAATCTGATTGCCGTTGGCAAGACACTGAAGATTGTTATTGAAGATTATGATAACAAGCCCCGGGAGCTGCTTCTTAACTGGAAAGAGATTGAAGTCTCCTCGGATAACCAGATCCGCACCATCCTTGCAGAGGTGTATAAAAAGATCTATTACTTTATTCAGCTCCTGCAGTTTTTCTCCAAGCCCCAGTAAGGCCAGGGCCTGGTCGGGCTCCGGCTTAGAATACGAAAGAACATCCGGCACTTACAAAGTACCCCGGTACTGCAGATGTGCTAAGAGTGCTGTCCCACGAAAAAGTATCACCATTTTCTCCTGAACAGATTCCTCCATAAGCAAGTATTTTGAATCCCTGATAGATATTCCACGTCATTCCTGCAATATGAACAGATGAGGTATCGTCTATGGAAAAAATGTTGCGGAGAAAAATGGTCCGGCGGTCATCCGGAGAGAAGCTTATTTCCGGATATAGCAACAGGTTTTTTTCATCCGCCAGGGGATTGACCGCTCCCTCCAGGCGAAGGTTAAGGGCTGCTGCCGGTGAAGTTTTAACGCTGTGGAAAAGACCGAAGCTGACAGCAAGGTTATCTGCTCCATCGGTTCCCGCTTCGTAGATACTCATATCTGTTGAAGCAGACAGGTTCCAGTCTGCCAGCAGATGCCCCTGAAGGCTTGCATAAGGCCGGTGGCTTTCGGTTCTGCCGGAATAGAGATAGCCTGTTTCTGTTTTAATTCCTCCCGGGCGCAGAACAAGCCGGGCACCTGCGGAAGTCCGGTATCCGCCGGGTATTTCCGGCATGTCTGATCCTGTTTCTGCTGCAACCCGGCTGTCTATCAGGTATTCCAGGGGGTCAAACACCGGCGGCAGCAGTACTGTCTCCAGGAAGCTGAAGCGCCCCAGGGGCAGGTAAACCGAGGCGAGCCATGATCCGTCGGTACGGATTTCGTCCCCTGTCAGGTCCACCGCGGCAGAGAGGCTGTCAAAGAGAACATCTCCGGCATTGAACATAAACCCTTCTCCCCAGGAGAGTCGCGTCTTTCCCAGGGTAAGGCGGAAGGCGGGGAAGCGGGCCTTGATGAAGGCCCGGGAAATATCCAGCAGGGCGGAATCTGCAATTCCCGCTTCAAGACTCAGCTGGGCTTTAACATTACTGTTACCCGTGGAGCGGAATGTTATCTCCGCGGTCGAGGCTGCAGTTACTGCGGGAATATTCTCTTCTCCCCGGGCGGCTCCTGCGAGGTTTGTGAGCTCTATGGTGGTTGTGCTGTCTGCAAAGCTCAGCGCCGGAAGCATCAGCAGTATGAACAGTGCTGAATAAAAGACAGAGGTATTCTCCCGGCGGGTTACCATGAAAGCTCATCCAGACTGAAAATATTTGAATCCAGAGGGATATTCAGCTGCAGATCGTCCAGGATAAATTCCGTGGAGGAGTTCTTTTTCATGGCATCCCGCATAACCATATGGACAGGAACAAGCATTCCTGCCTCATCTTTCCACTCCAGCACTTCCATCTCTTTCAGCAGAGTAGCGCTGCGGGAAAACTTTTCCGCCTTTACTCCGACAAAACGCCGGGAATCGACCCATATATTCTGAGCATAGTAGGGAACAGACCGGGATTTTGCTGTCAGATGGACAACAAAACAGTTCAGACCGTTGACTTCCTCTTTCCGGAGCAGCTCAGCAGTATAATCTGCAAGCAGTCCCTTATCTCCGGTCATGTCTTCATAGGAAAAATCGGAGTCCATTACAGAGTCCCGCATGGCACTGCCCTGGATACGCAGAATATCCTCGGCATCGGGAAAATAGAGATAAATCTCATCTTCTGTTCGCAGGATTTTCTGCCCCTCTTCTCCTTTGCTGGTAAACTCGATAAGGGCATCTTCACTGCCTTTGGACCAGGAGACGAAAGTCCGGGTAATTGTTCCGTATTTGTCGGTTGTTATCATTCTGCCCCGGGAAAAGGAAGAATCGGAAATCTGATTGTCTTCCATTCTCTCTATTATTTCCTCCGCCGTTTGTGCTGAGAGAGAAGATACGGCATTTGAGAATGGAAAAAGAAAGATACAGAAAAGCAAAAAGAAGGTCGGTATTCTTACTGTTTTTGACCACTGTCTCATGGTAAACTCCTTGGTCCGGGATTATGTATGACGCAGAGCCTCTACGGGCTCAATTTTTGCCGCCCTGAGGGTCGGTACAAGACTTGATACAGATGCCACTGCTACGGAATAGATGAACACAACAAGGGTGGAACGCAGGTTAAGTACCGGATATATGATGCTGCTTATATCAAAATCGACTCCCTGCATCCCTGAGGAAAAGTCTATTCCGGTAATGCTTAACAGCATGGTGAGACCTGTTCCGACAAGAACACCGGCGGCAGTGCCTAAAACGGCAAGGAAGAGGGCTTCCAGGAAAAAGAGGCGCACGATCTCGCTCCCCTGCATGCCCATGGCGGCGATGGTGCCGATTTCCCGCATCCGCTCGTAGATAATCATCATAATTGAGTTGATGATAACTGTGGAGGCGAGGATGAAGAAGATCAGCGCCATAAAGTCGTACATTATCTGGGCAAAATCGATCCAGCCCACCATCATGTTGAGTTCCCGCCAGTCCCGGACGGAGGCGTTGTCATTTTCTGTAAGAACAGAGCTGACCATCTTTTTGGCCTCTGTGTCACTGACTGAAGAATCAAATTTAATAAGAATCTCGGTTACGGAGTCGCCCATTTTCAGGATGTGCTGGGCGCGGTCCAGAGGAATGTAGAAGTAGCTTTGCTGCATGGCGGCAATTCTGAAATCAGCCAGTCCGGTGATGGTGAAGGTAGCTGCGTTCGGTCCTCTGCGCATAGTGGTGGTAAGTATTGTAATACTTTCTCCAACCTTTTTTCCCAGTTTCTCAGCAAGGCCGCTTCCCAGAAGAATTTCGGATTTACCTGCTTCGGGCAGCCTCCCCTGGCGGAGATAATCGCTAAGGTTCTGAAACTCCTTTTCAGTGCTGAATTCAACGCCGGTACCCATGGCGGTAAGATTTTCTCCCTGCGGATTGGCAACAGTAGGCGGATCCAGTATTGCCGGAAAGGGTATCCGCGCCGCGGTCTCGGGCCGGGGTTCCAGAAGGTTTACATCGTCTATAATGGTCTGCCAGCTCTGCAGACGCAGGTGCAGCGGGTTTAAAAGCTCCTTATCATCGTACTCGCTGTGGCGAATACGGATCTGTCCGGTGAAATAGGCCTGAACATTCCATTTGAGGTCGGCCCGCATTCCGGTAATCATGCTGAACATCAGAACGATTGTCATGGCAGCAAGGCTTATGGCGGCCATGCAGAGAAGACTGCGGCGGCGGTTGCGGCTGATATTTCTGAAAGCTATATGGGAAAGTTTCATACGGTCCTCCCTATTCGTCTCTCAGGCACTCGGTTATCTGCATTTTAAGTGCCCGCCGTATCGGTACAAGAGCCACTGCCATGGCAATGATTATCCCTGCAAAGAAGGACTGAATGATTGTCTGGACCCGCCACATGCTGCGGAAAGCCCCGGATATGCGGTAGCCTATGTCCATCTGCTGGATCAAATCTGTCAGATCCCATCCCCATACTACAAAAGGCCAGTTGATCAGACATCCGAAGAGTACCCCGATTATGGAGCCGATAAGACCGATTCCCCCGGCCTCAAAGAGAAATGCCAGCCGGATCTGACCGGAGGACATTCCCATAGCCCGCATCATTCCCAGTTCCCGGACCCGTTCGAAGACCGCCATGAGCATGGTATTTGATATTCCCACCATGGCTATAACAATAACCAGAAAGAGTATGACCCTGGAGCCTCCGGATTTCATTGAGGCTATTGCAACATAATCTCTGGCAAGATCCCGCCAGGAATGGACTTTCATGTCTATTCCCTTACTGTTCAGCATTTCTTCGATTTTTGCCGCCTCAGTGTCGGGGTTCCTGCTCAGACTGAAATTCACTGCAATTTCTGTAACTTCGCCGCCCATGTCCAGATAGTAATCGGCCAGGCTCAGGGGCAGAAAAACGGTGCCTTTATTAAGGAGCGGGTTCGGTACGTTAAGGATTCCCGTAACTTCAAGGTCCATTGTCTCGTAGGCACCGTTTCTGGTGCGGGTTTTCAGGGTTATGGGGTAGCCGATTTCTGCTCCCAGGTCGCTGGCAAGCCACTCTCCGATTAATACGCCGTTATCATCGGGTTTGAGGTAGCGGCCGCTTGTGAGGGTCTCGTTCATTTTGAAGACCGAATCGTCCCTTTCCGGATCTATTGCCACGGCGGTGACAAAGAGTGAACCGTCTTCCGGGTAAGGGTCTTCCCTTACAAAAAGCTCGGCGGTGAAGTGAATCCGGGGGGCAGTGTTATATCCCTGATTTTTAAGTAAAACGGCAAGTTCTGCGCTATTCTCCACGGTGTACTTAAGGGGCAGGGTATCTCTTTCGTCAAGGTAGCCGGGGTCCATTATCTGTGCTGATCCGGTTTCGTAGTTAATCAGGTTTATCTCCGAGTCCCGTTCCATTCCCTTAAGCCAGCTGTCCATAAAGATAAACAGGCCAAGGCCGAAGGCTATGGCTGACGCGGTAATAACCGTTCTTTTTGTATACCGGGTAAGATTTTTAAATGCCAGGGAAAGGAGGAATTTCATACATCACCTCCTTGAATCCTGAGTTACCCGGCCGTCGTGAAGCTGTACCAGTCTGTCTGCAAAATCCATTACCATCGGGTCGTGGGTTGAAAAAATAAAGGTGGTATTATGTTTCTCGTTCATCTCCTTCATAAGCTCAAGGACGGCTTTGCCGGTATCCGAGTCGAGGTTTGCCGTAGGTTCGTCTGCCAGAATAATTCCGGGATTTTTTATCAGCGCCCGGGCAATGGCGACTCTCTGCTGCTGTCCGCCGGAGAGCCTGGCGGGTCTGCGGCTTTCCATGCCTTCAAGACCTACTTCCTTCAAAAGCTGCATTGTACGGCCCCGGATTTCATCTTCTTTAAGGTTCAGCAGATTCAAAGCGAAGGCGACATTTTCATAGGCTGAAAGCACCGGGATCAGATTGAAGGACTGAAAGATAAAGCCGAGGTTGTGCCTTCTGAACCGGGCCAGCTCTTTTTTGGTCATGGATGAGACCTGCTGATGGTCAATAATTATTTCTCCTGCATCGGAGGAATCTATACAGCCGATAATGTTGAGGAGGGTGGTTTTTCCGGATCCCGAAGGACCGGCGATGGAGAGAAACTCTCCGCCTTGTATCTCAAGGCTGACTCCCCGGAGGGCGTGTACGGTAGTTTCTCCGCTGGTGTAGTCTTTCTGGATATTATTTACCTGGATCATTCTTTTCCTCCTTCTGGAATGCAGCGGCTCCCAGGGCTGTCCCGAGGTTCATTGATTCAAGGGCGGATGACGGCAGCAGCATAAGGGAATTCTTGTTCTGTTTCATGCTTTCATACACCATGTTCATGGCTCTCAGCTGCAGCGCTTCCGGATTGTCTCTATACGCTCTGCCGCTTCTTCAAACTTTGAAGCCACTTCTGCCTCTGCAGTTCCCAGAATTATTCTGGCCTGCCGTTCCCGTTCCGCCTGGGCTTTACGGCTCATGGCGTCTTCAAGTTCCTTTGGAATAATGATGTCGGTAAATTCCACGGAAAAGATGCTTATTCCCCAGGGGTTTGTTTTGGCATCAAGGATACGCTGTATTTCCTTTCCCACCTCCTCTCTTTCTGAAAGCAGGGTTGATAGATCATTCTTGCCGATGGCATCACGGAGGGCGGTCTGGGCGGAAAGGGTAACCGCCTGGATGTAGTTTTCCACTTCCAGAATTGCCTTGCCGGCATCCCAGATCATCCAGAAACAGAGGGCGTCGATATGGACAGGTACATTATCCCGGGTAAGGGTGCGCTCGGCACTGAAATCGGTTACCCGTATGCGGGTATCCACAAAATCGGCAATGCGGTCGATAATGGGCAGCAGAAAGACAATGCCTGCATCCTTTACCTTGCGGAAACGGCCGAAGCGGAGAATGATTACCTTATCCCAGTGAAAAACCAGCTGAACAGAAGCTGACAACAGGATGCCTGTGCCGGAAATTATATAGGCCGGGGTATAGCTTATGCCGCCGAAAGAGGCCATAAATCCCCAGGCGATAATTAATGCAAGAACCTGGACGCTCCATACCGGGAGCAGCGCCATCAGTAGTCCTGCGACAATCATGCCCATGCCGATAGCGGCAAGACCTTCTGCAGAAAACCATGAATAGGAGAGGATGAGGCTTGCGGCACTCAAGCCGGTGAAGAGAAAGAGAGTCAGGAATGAATAGGTGGAAAAATGAAAGTCCCTGACAAACTTTTTACGCGGCTGGTTCTTGATGCGGGAGAAATCCGCCCCGCTGAAATTCAGTTTCATTATCTGATCCTCCTTAACTGCTTATTTCCCGAAGGTAAGCTGCAATATCTTCCACGCTGAATCCATACGATCCGGCCTGGCTTATAAAACTGCGGGTGAGTTCTGCAAGGATGCGTTCCCGCTCTATATCGTCCAGCTGAATCTCTTTGTCGGCAATAAATGTACCGGTTCCCTGCTGGGTAGTTACTATGCCCCGGATTTCCAGCTCTCCGTATGCCCGGGCCACGGTATTGGGATTGATCTGAAGCTCCACTGCCAGACTGCGTACCGTGGGTAGCTGATCGCCCCTGGTCAGGCGGTTATCAGCAATGGCCATCTCTATCTGAAGTATGATCTGTTTGTAGAATGGTACTCCGCTTTTCGGATCGAGACTAAACTGCAGGGTGTCGTTTTTTTTGGGAGCCATGGTGCTGTTCTGCCTCCTTGGCACATATTGTACTAATGAATTAGTACAATATGAATTTAGTACTACTTTTCATATCTGTCAATATTTTTCTGCAAAAAAAACCGCTCCTCCAGAAGAGGAACGGTAAGAAATGTCTGTTAAAGACAGATAGTCGATTTTATGAGAGCTTCAGCCTGGTAAGAGAGATCTTCAGCGGAAAGCCGCAAGTATAGCTTCCCGGTCGTACTCGAGCACATCCATAAGCGTCCGGGTACCGTCCTTGCCGGGAAAGTTGATCAGTACCGCAGTTTTGGCATCAGGCATGGTTTCCATTAGGGGCTGGCCTACCTTTGTATGCCAGTTGTCGATTATCACCAGGGCGCCGGTATCGGTAAGCTCTTTAAGCTGTTTGGCCTCTAATGGCGCAGGCCCATAGGTTCCAGCAACGGTCAACCCCAGGCTCTTGGCGAGTCCTGCAAGAAAGGAGTGGGTAATGACCGGAACATCTGCATAAGGGGCAAGTTCTTTCTTCCAGTCTGCAAAAAAGGCCTGAATTTCTTTCAGGTTCGCTTCTGCTTTCTCCTGCGTGCCTGCCGCTTCTGCAATGAGGTGTACTGATTCGGTTATAACCGGAAGGGTGTTTACCGTAGTTATCTGTACCATGACAGCATCGTTTCCGGCGGATTCCTTGAGGCGCTCCATCATTACTTCGTAGCCGGCGTAGATAATCATGTCGGCTTCGCTTACGGATTTTATGTCCGACGGGGTAATTTCATATTCCGGCGGATGCTGCAGGTCGTAGGGGGCAAGTACAGCGGCGCCGCTCACACCGGCAACTTCCGCAAAAGCTGCCGTCCACGATGTAGTGGCTATTACGGGGCTGGAATCTTCCTTTTCCGAAGAGCCTCCGGCAAAAAGGGATACGCTTAATAAAAGGGCAAAAACAAAGGTAAAAATAAGGGTATAAAAACGTTTCATCCGTTTCTCCTATAAGATTTGATCAGGACCAGGGTCCCGAAAATGAGAGCAGAAATAAGGGTTACCCCGGCACTTACGGGAATATCCCAGATAATTGAGAGGCAGAAGCCGGCTATCGCTGCCGCAAGACCCAGCAGGGAGGAAAACATGAACATACCCAGGGTACTTCCGGCGATCATCAGGGAGGAAAAGGCTGGGAGCAGAATGAGGGAGTCCATCAGCAGGGCTCCTACCAGACGCATGGATACCGCAATGGCGATGCCGGCTCCTAGGAGGATAATCCTTCGGTACCGTTCTGCAGATATGCCTGAGGTAGTGGCAATTTCGTAATTGAAAAGAACCGCGGTCAGCCGTCGTCTGGTAGCAATAATCGCAAGAACAACAGAGGCACAGACCCCCGCATTGAGCCCAAGCTCCAGGGGGCGGACGGCGTAGAGATTTCCCCAGAGAATACTGAGTGCATCCTTGGCTGGCACATCTGCCTTATAGATAACAATCACCGCCAGGGCTACGCTGAGAACCATAAAAAATGTAATGGTATTCCCGGTGCGGAACTCTCCTCTGCCGGTTACACTGATGAGCAGAATTATCAGCAGAATATTGACTATGAGGCTGCCGGCAAGAGGGGACAGGTGCATTCCCATGGCCAGGGCGCTGCCCAGGAGAGCGCCGTGCATGAGCATAAAACGCAGGGTTATAAGGTTCATGCGTATAACAAACACCCCGATAAGAGGAAAGGCTATGCTCGCGGCGACCAGGGCCATTAAACCCCGCTGGATAGGGGGCAGGGCGAGATACTCAAGCATTCTGCATTACCTTTCCCGATACAGTGCTTTCCCCTCTGTTTTTCTTTTCTGTTTTCTCTTCAAGCTCCTTTTGAAGGTGTTCTTGAAGTTCCTCCTGAAGTTCCTTCTGAAGAAAGGTGCCGTCTATTTGCTGAGCCAGCCGCTTGCGGGTCCACCCTTCGGCGGGTATGCCGGTAAGGTCGTGGGTAACAAGGAGGACCGCCGTTTTATGGCTCTCCGCCAGCTTCAGAAGCAGGGGATAAAAGCGGCTGCGCATCTGTGGATCGAGACTGGCAGTGGGTTCATCCAGAATCAGCAGATCCGGAGCCTGGGCAAGACAGCGGGCAAGGGAGACTCTCTGTTTTTCGCCTCCGGAAAGCTGGGCAAAGGGACGGTCTGCAAGATTCAGGCAGTCGAGGGATTTTAGAAGATCTTGCGCTTTCCGGTTCATCTCTGTTTTTGACAGTCTGCTGTTTACCAGTCCGATGGCAACAACTTCCCTGGCTGAGATAGGCAGTTCTCCCTGCAGGGAGAACTGGGGAAGGTAGGCAAAGCGGTCGCTGCCCTTTCCCCGTACAGCGTAGATGTTTCCGGAATCGGGCTGAAGAAAGCCAAGAGCTGTTTTTAGCAGGGTGGTTTTTCCACAGCCGTTTTCCCCGGTAAGAATAATCCGCTCTCCCCGATTGATTTGGAAAGTAAGATTCCTGAGGACCGTTCTTGAGCCCCGGCGGACAGATACATTTTCAAAAGAGAGAAGAGTGTCTGTCATTCAAGCCCGGCCCGTTTTCTCAGTTCTGTCCATGCCTGATCAACATCGTTCCGGTCGGCATACAGTTCTTCAGTTTTACATTGAATCTGATCCACCAGCTGATCCCAGGAGAGTTGGACCGCTTTTGCCTGAAGAAAATCAACCGCCGGTTTGCTGATAATCCCGGCATGAACGGTTCTGAATCCCATGCGAAAAATAAGCATGGCTGCCGCCTTACCGATTATTTTATCCCGGAGCCGCCATTTCCCGGTAACCGGTCCGTTGGTACTGAGGAATTCTTCCAGGGCAAAAAGCGGATGCAGCCAGTTGCCGTTATGAGTGAATATCTGAATTGTTTCGTTGAATACTTCAAGTGATGGTGAAGTATGGTTGTTTGTGTTCATTTATGGTGATACTATCACCATAAATGATTGATTACAATATCCTGAGTTTTGTCAGCCTGCTGGTTTACCAATAAGCTGGAGAAATTCGAGTCTGGTTGCTTCATCATCGTGAAAGCTTCCCAGTACAGATGATGTGGTCATGACGGAATTCTGCTTTTCAACTCCCCTCATCATCATACAGAGATGTTTTGCTTCCATTACCACGCCTACACCCTCAGCATTGGTTGCATTCATGACTGCCTTGGCTATCTGCCGGGTAAAACGCTCCTGAATCTGCAGTCTACGGCCGTAGACATCTGCAATACGGGCAAGCTTACTTACTCCCAGAACCTTGTCCTTTGCGATATAACCGATATGAACTCTGCCGAAGAAGGGCAGCATATGATGTTCGCAGAGGCTGTATACTTCTATATCCCGGACAATAATCATGTTGTTCGCCTCTGACTCGAATACCGCCCCGTTTATTACTTCGTCCACATTGCGGCGGTAACCGGAAGTAAGGTATTCCCAGGCTTTGGCTGCACGCTCCGGTGTTTTCAGCAGGCCTTCCCTGTTGGGATCTTCTCCGAGTTCTATCAACAGCAGCCGTATCAGTTCTGCAACACGTTCAGTATTCATTTTTTCTCCTTATACCTGTCCTGTATGGTGGTGAGGGTTTCGGTGATGGGGGAGTAGTAGAGGTCTCTCACCGGGTTAACCAGTTTTGAAAGATTAGCCTTGTCCCCTGGGATCCGGATCTCCGGCTCCAGTTCCAGGAGCGGCTGGAAAATAAAGGCCCGCTCATGAATATCCGGATCGGGCAGGGTGAGCCTTTTTTTATTCAGAATAAGGTCGTCCCAGAGAATCAGGTCTAAATCCAGGGTTCGGGAACTGTATGGATCCTCGGTGCGGACCCTGCCGCAGGCTGCCTCGATTTTTTTGAGAATTTTCCGGATCTTCATGGGTCTATGCCGGGATTGTACATGCCATATTCCGTTCACATAGTCATGCTGCCTGCGTCCACCGGCAGGGGTGTTGCGGTAATGGGTTGATATTCTTATCAGGTCAAGCTTTTCACAGAGGAGTTCCAGTCCCAGGGATAAATATTTTTCAGGCTCGATATTGGAGCCTGCGGATATATAAATTTCAGCCATTGAATCTTTCCCCGGGGTAGTTATCCCTGGTGCGGTAAACCTCTACCGCCACACTCTTCGCAAACCTGAGAGCTCCCGGTTTATCTAACTGTACAAGCACAGCCTCAACCCGGGGATGCTGCAGACAGATAAAGCCGATTTCGTGGGCAAGCCGCTCAATGAGCAGAAAGGAACTTTCCTCGGTAAAGCTGATTACCCGGTTTTTCAGGGATTTGTAGTCGATGGTTTTGTTGATATCGTCCGTTTCGCCTGCTTCCAGCAGATCCCCTTCAAGGGTGAGGGAAATGAGCACATCCTGCTTTTTTATCCGTTCATCGGGGTTGAGTCCAATAAGGCAGCGTACAAGGATTTCGCGGATATGTATTCTATCCGCCGGTCTGCTATACTCCATACATACTTCCTTTCATTCTTCTTCCTCCATCGACAAACAGGGTCTGCCCGGTTATGAAGCTGTTCTGTATAAGAAACAGCAGGGAAGAGCTTATGTCTGTCAGGTTCCCGTAGCGATTGAGAGGATTGGTAGAGCTCAGTTTTTCCAGATACTCCACCTGCTCTCCTTCCGGGGGCAGGATCAGTCCGGGGGCGATGGCATTTACCTTGATTATCGGAGCCAGATCCAGGCTGAGCATGCGGGTAATGTCAAAAAACATTCTCTTGCTGAGGTGGTAGGCTGCGTGTCTGTAGTCGTTATCTACGATTCTTGAATCAAGAAAATTGATTATATTTCCGCACTGTGAAGGATCTTCCGGTGCTGAACTGCTGCTGAAGATAGCCTGCTCCGCGAACAGCCGGGAGAGCAGCAGCGGAGCCCAGCTGTTAACCCGAACATTCTCCTCGAGTTCCTTCCAGCTGAAGCTGTCAATACTGCTTTCGGGGAAGATAGAGGCGGAATTGATGAGAATATGCACAGGCCCTGCAGTATCTACAGCCTCTTTGAAGGCTCTGCGGGTTTCATCTTCTTTCAGCAGATTTCCCTGTACGGTGAATGCGGAGATTCCTTTTTCCCGTACCTTCGCCGCCAATTTTTCAGCATCCGTTGCGGAGGAATTATAATGAATAACAACATTTGCCCCTGCTTCGGCCAGAGCATGTACACAGGTGGCACCGATTCGTTTGGCTCCGCCTGTGACCATAGCTGTTTTTCCCTGTAGAAAATTCTGATCCATTATTCTTAAGTATATCAGATAAACCGGTTGCGTATCTCCGCGCTGACATAATCAAGAATAGCCACGGTTACCGCAATGAACCAGACGGCAATTCCGGCGGACTGATAATCCAGGAGCCTTATATACTGTACCAGCAGAAAGCCGATTCCACCGCCGCCTACCATACCGATAATGGTGGACATCCGTACATTGATATCCCAGCGGTAGATGGTAAACGAGACAAAAGGAGGAATCATCTGGGGAACAACTGCATAGGCTATGGTCTGCAGTTTTGTTGCTCCTGTAGCCTGAATTGCTTCGATGGGGCCAGGGTCTATGCCTTCAATCGCTTCGGAATAAAGTTTTCCCAGGGCGGCTATTGAGTGGATGGTCAGGGCAAGGATTCCCGCAAAGGGGCCGAGGCCGACCCAGACTACCGCAATCAGGGCCCAGATCATGGGTTCGATTGAGCGGATTATGTTCAGTATGGTTCGGGTTAGAAAATAGAAGGTCATGGTTACCCAGGAACCGGCCATCAGGTTGCGGGCCGCCAGAAAACTGACGGGTATGGAGATAATAATACCGAATATGGTGGCCATCATTCCCATAAAAATGGTTTCCAGCATGAGGGATATGGTCCGCATAAGGGCTTCACTTGGTTTGGCACCGCCTTCACGGAAGGACTGCCGGGCTTCAACCCGGTGTACCTGCTGTCCTTCCGCGCTCGGCGGAGTTACCCGGTAGGGGATAATCAGGTCAAACTCGAAGCTGCCGCTGCTGTCGGTGGTGACGGTAATGTACTGACCGTCCTGCCTGGGACGGAACTCCATCCCGATGGAATCCATCCACCATATCTGGGTTACCGTATCGGCATTGAATCCGCTTCCGGAAAGGTGAACCGTATCTCCTGCCACAGGTTTATTGTTTCTGTCCAGAGTGCTCATTCTTCCATAGGTTGGGTCTGCCAGAAGATAGGGCTTTCCCTCTTCCCGGATATCCGGGGCCGGGGGATTCTCTGTGTCATCCACCAGAATTGACGCACCGGCTTTTAAAATACGCTGGTCGTAGGTATAGGCGGCCTTCCAGGGCCAGAGGATTTTTGAAAGCGGCGGCCAGGCATCGGGAAACTCCGAGGCCATTTTTACCACATTGATTTCGCTTATCTGCCAGCCAACAAAGAAGAAAAGTGCCAGAATAAGGAAAAAAAGACCCAACCCCTCACGGGCTGTACCTTTGACAATTTTCGCCGCATCCAGAATATTCCAAATCCAGAGCAGGAGAAGCCCTCCGGTAACCAGGATTATGAACACCGGCGCCAGAGAAAAAGCCTTGGCATACTTCTCACCGTAGCCGGCAAGCCTGTGAGAGAGGAGATGTATGCGCCAGGCGAAAAGACCCACAAGGGTGAGGTATGAGAAGAGAATCAGCAGTCCCCGCTGCAGTTTGGCGGCAAATATCTGGCCAAGCCCCGGCAGAATAAACGAAAGCAGAGGATGAATAAATGGAGGAAGAAGTGATGCTTTTTTTGTCATGCTTTTCCTCCCATTACTGATCCCACGCCGACCCGCTGGGCATCCTGTCCGTAGATTTCCTTGAATTCGTCATCGGTCATGTTGCGAATATCTTCTCCGGTACCCCGGTAGACTACTTCTCCCTTTTTCAGTCCAACCACCCTGGTGGCATAACGCTGCACCAGATCGAGGTAGTGAAGGCTGCAGATTACGGTAATGCCCATCTCTTTATTCAGTTTTTCCAGATAACCCAGAATCGTGTGAGCCAGTACAGGGTCGAGGCTTGCCACAGGCTCATCGGCAAGAATTATCTTCGGATCCTGCATGAGCGCCCGGGCTATACCCACCCGCTGCTGCTGTCCCCCGGAGAGTTCATCCGCTCTTTTTGCCGCCTGGTCGGTGATTCCCACCATCTCCATTGCCTTGAATGCGTCTTCCCGGTCTTTCGGTCTGAAACGTCTGAAAAGAGTTTTAAACGGCGATACATAGCCCAGTCTTCCGGACAGTACGTTGGTTAGTACCGAGGAACGTTTTACCAGGTTGAAGTGCTGAAAGATCATGCCTATCTTCCGCCGAATCTGACGCAGCTGGTCCTGCCCTGCGGTTTCAATATTCTGTCCGTCCCAGATTATCTGGCCGCTGGTGGGTTCAACCAGGCGGTTGGTACAGCGGAGAAGGGTCGATTTCCCGGATCCTGAAAGACCGATAATTACCAGGAACTCGCCGTCCTCAACCTGAAAACTGACATTTTTCAGGGCTTCAGTGCCGTCGTCATAGGTTTTTGAAAGATTCTTATATTCAAGCATGCTCTGCTCCACAAAAAGCTGCTCTTCAGGGCTGGCCCGAAGAGCAGGATTTAACGTTCGTATCTGTTTTTGGATGGCCTTTACTGATTAAAGGTCTGTAACAGCCAGGCCGGAAGCCTGCAGAACCTGACGGAAAGGATCGTAGAAAGAGTCGTCATGCTCTTCGAGGGCGTTCCAGTTATAGGCAGTTTTCAGGGCTGCTTTTCCATCTTCGGTTTCTGCAATTTCCAGAAGGGCCTTTACAATTTTAGCCTTCATTTCGGCATCGAAGCCGGGGATGAACTGTACACCGTCATTGGGAATATCTGCAGTAACAGCGATAACAGCAACTTCGTCCATTACTTCCGGGTACTCTTTTTCAATGGCGGTACGGGCGTCAACAAAGGAGGCTCCCGCATCCACATCTCCGTTCAGGACGGCGGCTACAACAGCATCGTGGCTTCCGGCGTCTACGATACCTTTAAGGTCGGTATCGGGATTAACACCGGCTGCACGCATGGTGAGCATGGGGATAATCCAGCCTGAGGTTGAGAGGGGGTCAGGACGGGCAAAGGTTTTGCCTGCGAGATCGGCTACTTCGCTGATGCCGCTGTCTACCCGGGCAATAATCTGTCCGTTGTAGGTGGGGCTTCCGTAGCGTACGGAAACGAGAGCTACATCTGCCACGCCCCTATCGGCGGCAAGAACATAGGCGAAGGTAGCAAGGGACGCCATATGTGCTTCCGCAGGATCGCTGGCCATGGCTTCGATAACGCCGGCATACTCTGTGGCTACGTTGGTTTTAAAGTAGTATCCGGTTTTTTCATGCAGCAGGTCGGCTACGGCCTGTGCTCCGGAGGTGACCCGTTCCATCTCTCCCGAGGGAACGAAAGACCATACTATGGGATTTTCTTCAGTCCCAAGTGCGGCCTCTTTCTTGCAGCTGAACAGTGTAAATGCCACTATTACAGCAAGAGAAATAAGTAGTGTTTTCTTCATCTTTTACTCCTTGAACTTAGAAGTCTTAATATTAGCTTATCATAAAATACTCAATTCAAAGAAAAAGTGTCTGAAAAAGGCGCAGTTTTTTCTGATTTTCTTAAATTCCCGCCGGCTAAACTTGACAAAAAAAATCAGGATAAGTATAGTTTCATTACTAAGACTATGGAAAAGGTAGAGAATATATGAAGCTTTCTACCCGCAGTCGTTACGGGCTGCGATTTGTGATAGTACTTGCCCGCAGTTTCGGTGCCGGACCAAGGCTGTTGAAAGAGATTGCAGATAGTGAGGGGCTGTCGGAAAAATATCTCGGACAGCTGGTTATACCCCTGAAAAGCGCAGGCTTCATAACTGCGGTGCGGGGCTCCCGGGGAGGATACGAACTTGCGGTTGATCCGTCGGATATTACTCCTCTGGATATTGTTCAGCTCCTTGAGGGGGAACTGATCAGCCATGAAAAGCCGGACCAGAACAGTCCCGGCTCTCTCAAGGTGAGTACCGAGCTATGGGATCAGCTTCTTGTCGCGGTTACAGAGGTTCTTTCTTCTGTGAGCCTGCGGGAACTTGCTGACCGTTCTCTCAATGAAGAGAGTCAGTCTCCCATGTTCGTCATATAGACTTCGCTTAACAGGCAGTATGGAGGTTTTCAGATGGCCATAGCTAAGAACATAACAGAGCTGGTGGGGAACACCCCGCTGGTTACACTGGGAAAGATAATCGGCGGCGGGGCGGAGGTCCTTGCCAAGCTTGAATCTTTTAATCCCTGTGGAAGTATCAAAGACAGGATAGCCCTGGCAATGATAGAAGATGCAGAAAAAAAGGGACTATTGGATAAGGATACTACTGTAGTTGAAGCAACTTCAGGTAATACTGGAATCGGTCTGGCCTTTGTCTGTGCCCAGCGGGGATACCGGCTGGTGCTGACTATGCCGGCCAGTATGTCGGTGGAACGGCGGAACCTGCTGAAAATGCTGGGTGCCGAGTTGGAGCTGACTCCTCCGGAGAAGGGAATGGCCGGCGCAATTGCCCGGGCAAATGAGATGCAGAACGAGGGGAAGGTCTTCCTTCCCTGGCAGTTTGACAATCCGGCCAATCCCGAAGTTCACAGCCGGACAACCGCAGAGGAGATCTGGCGGGATACTGAAGGGCGTGTCGATATTCTGATTGCGGGAGTCGGTACCGGAGGTACACTTACCGGTACCGGACGAGCCTTGAAAGAGCATAACCCGCAGATAAAGATAGTTGCTGTTGAGCCCCAGGCCTCGCCGGTACTTTCCGGAGGCAGTCCGGGACCCCATAAGATTCAGGGTATCGGAGCCGGGTTTATCCCCGGGGTGCTGAATACCGAACTTATCGATGAGGTGGTTCAGGTTGCCAATAATGATGCCATGGAGACTGCCCTTGCTCTCGGCAGGCAGGAGGGGATTCTTGCAGGGATTTCCAGCGGTGCAGCGGTATTTGCAGCCCGACAGGTGGCGCAGAGAAAAGAAAATGCAGGAAAAAGAATTGTTGTAATACTCCCCGACACGGGGGAACGGTATCTTTCAGTCTGGTCAACCCTGGAGGATTAGGGAATGAGAACCGGAACACACAGATATTCGGGAGGAAATTATGTCTGACTATAAATTTGAAACCCTGGCCCTGCACGCGGGCCAGCAAACTGAAGGGGTTCAGCAGAGCCGGGGCGTACCGATTTACCGGACGTCTGCCTATCTGTTCAAAAACACGGAATATGCGGCAAATCTTTTTGCCCTGAAAGAGCTGGGAAATATTTATACCCGGCTAATGAACCCGACCCATGCCGTTCTAGAGGAGCGTATGGCCGCCCTGGAGGGAGGTGCAGCCGCTCTGGCGGTGGCATCGGGAACTTCGGCCATCTTTTATGCAGTGATTAATATTGTATCTGCCGGGGAGGAGATCGTCTCATCCAATAATCTCTACGGCGGGACCTACACCATGTTCCACGATATCCTGCCGCAGTTCGGAATAAAGGTACGCTTTGTTGATCCTGAAGATCTTGCAGAGCTGGAAAAGGCTATTAACGAAAAAACCCGGGCGGTTTATTACGAGACTATCGGCAACCCCGGACTGGTTGTTGCGGACATCGAGAAAATCTCTGCACTGGCCCACAGTCATAGGCTGCCATTGATAGTAGATTCCACCTTTACAACGCCCTATCTTCTCCGCCCCATCGATTACGGTGCTGACATTGTGGTGCATTCCCTGACCAAATGGCTTGGCGGACACGGCGCCGGAATCGGCGGAATCGTGATTGACTCCGGCAAGTTTGACTGGACCGATCCGAAATTCAAACTCTTTAACGAACCGGATCCCTCCTACCATGGAGTCCGCTATGCCCATGATCTAGGGGAGCTCAACCCGATAGCATACATTATGCGTATGCGGCTTGTTCCGCTGAGAAATCTTGGAGCGGCAATTTCACCGGATAATGCCTGGATATTCCTGCAGGGGCTGGAAACCCTTGCATTGCGCATGGAGAGGCACAGTGAGAATGCCCTGAAAACTGCACAGTTTCTGGAAAAGCATCCCGGGGTTGCCTGGGTCAGCTATCCCGGACTGAAGTCCAATGAAGCCTACGACCGGAATGTCAAATATCTGAAGAGAGGCTTCGGGGGAATGGTTGTTTTTGGAATAAAAGGCGGATCGGAGAATGGGGCCGCTTTTGTAAACAGCATGAAGCTCTTTTCCCATGTTGCCAACGTGGGGGATGCGAAGAGTCTGGTTATTCACCCGGCAAGTACAACCCACTCCCAGTTGTCTCCCGAGGATATGGTAGCCGCCGGGGTAAAGCCGGAGCTTATCCGGCTCTCCATCGGTCTTGAGAATATTGACGATATTCTTGAGGATCTGGATCAGGCGATCCGGTCTGCTGCAGGCTGATAAGCCTGATATCCAAGCGGTCAGGTTAGGTGGCTGGTGCCGCTTAACCTGATCCCTGCAATCTTCCGCTTGCCCTTTCCGGGAGTGAGGATTGTTCCTCCCAGTTCATTAAAAACAATATGTGTAAACAGTTCTGCTTCCTCAGAGTCCGGATCGGGAAGATCCTTAAGCTGATCTTCCTTTATCCGTATTTCCCAGGATGAATCAATTTCATTTATGGACAGGTCGATGGGATTTTCCGGAGGGGTGCTGCTGCGATGAAAAATCAGAGCAAGAAGTTCAAAAAGAGCAATTGCCAGAGGCACGGCGGTATCCAGATTCAACAGTCTGTTCTCGTTGGAACCGTATAATCGTACTGAATGCCGGGCATATCCGAAGGTTGCTTCATAGTTTTCGGTAAGGTCCGAAAGAAAGCGGCTTGCTTCCTGATTTTCCGGTGTTCCGCTGCTGGTAAATTTGTTATAAGTCCAGCGCATAATCGACAGCCGGGCATTATTTTCCCTGGGGCTTGAGTCTGTTTCCTCGCTGGAAAGCCGCTGGAACAGGCTGAACATGCGGTCTACACCACTGTTTATCTTTTGAAAGAGTATTCTATGCTGCTCTTTTGTTCCTGTCAGGAGTCTGCGGAAGCGCTGCATTTCTGTATACAGATCGGCGCTGTCCAGGGCATTGCTTGTCTGGGAAAGAACCAGGGTGAGCAGCAGCTGGCTGAGTCTGTCGCTGTTTTTGCTTCCTGCCCGGTAGATGCCGGCAAAAATTCCCCGGCTGCGTCTGCTGGTGCCAATGCTGTGGATAAGAAGCCGTTCATTTTTTTCCCCGGGAATATGCCTCAGCATGGGGCTCTGATCCCGCAGTGCTATGTGGATGTTCCCGTTTTCTGTTTCTTCGATAATCAGTTTTTCAACATGGTCTTTTGCATCCGGGGGGAGGCATTTATGGCATTCCAGTTCATCATTCTCAGGAGGAAACAGGAAGAAAGCAGTGGTGTGAAAGGGAAAAAGCCTGCGGATCTGATTATCCGTAAGATCCAGGATATGGTCCTGGGGCAGAGAATCCTTAACTACCTCAAAACAGTCTGAAATGGGACCCAGAGCCTCAATTATCTCATAGGCATTGAGAAGACTTTCACTTAAGTCCCTGTTTTCCTGTTCAAGATTCCGGGAATCAGTCATTCAGCATGATCCCGGCAATTTCATCGGTATTATTTTCTATCTGACTGACAATGGCAGCCACTGCACTGGGGCTTATCTGCAGGAATTTCCGGGCTTCAGACTGTATAGGGGGAATAAAAGGTTCACCACTGGTGCCTTTCTTTATGCTGTTGGCAATGATATCGGCAAAATGGATTATGGTTGCTTCATAGGACCGCATGCTCCGGGCAACACTGTGGTGGTCGCCGATCATGGAGTGGAGGTTTTCCGGCAGGTTCCATTTTACGCAGAGTTTTGATCCCACATCGGCATGGGTGTAGCCGAGAATACTCTTCTCTGTGGCGTGAAGGTTCATTTTATGTTTCTTTGCGAGAAAATCGAGGTAGTAGATTCCTTCCTTGAGCCGTGAATAGAGAAGGATCTTTCCCATATCATGGAGAAGTCCGCCGATGAAGAAACGCTCGGTATTTTTCTCCTTCAGAAAAATGGCCAGAGTTCTGGCTGCGATGGCGGTTGCCACGCTGTGACGCCAGAACTCAAGCAGGGAGTAGTCATTATGCTTTGTCTGAAGGAGGCTTCTGCTGACGGTTATGCCCAGGGCCAGTGTTCCCAGTTCCCTGGTTCCGATAATGGAAACCGCCTTACTGACGGTATCGACACTGTTTTTCAGTGCATAGAAAGAGCTGTTGGCCAGGTTAAGTATACGGGAAGTGAAGCTCGGGTCTTTGGTAATTACATCGGAAATGTCCATGGTCGAACTTTTTTCGTCGTTAATTACCTCAAGAATGTGATGGTAAACTTCCGGAAGAGTGGTGAATTCTGCTGTTTCTATTACCGCTTCCGGACTGGCAGGGATGGTGCCCCGCTGCAGGGGATCAGGTTCTCCGGTATATTCAAGAAAATGGCTGTAGCCCCGGCTGTCATGGGCTTCGAGACTTTTCCGCCAGAGTTCCTGAACCAGGGGGTCTTTTCTGCTTACCAGTGAAAACAGTTCGGAAATTTCCTGCTGATCCTCATCTTCTTCTATCTCGGCCAGCTCTGATGGATCAGCATCCTTACCGGATAAGGGCTTCTTGATCATTACATCAAGGATGCCCCAGGTATTGAGAATGTGCAGACACTTCTCATTTATGCTGCAGCCGGCGGAGAGCAGGCGCCGTCCATTCATGTCCCGGACATCTTCTGCCAGAATCATTCCCTCTTTAAGGTCGGGTACCCGAACTTGTTCCATTAATTCACCATGTTGATAGAAGTTATTAAATAGAGTATAGCCTTCGGCCGGTCAGTTGACAAGTCAGCAGTCTTATACTTCCCGTACGTCTCTGACTTCCACAACATAGGGTTTCAGGCACTCGACCAGCTCTTCCCGGGAAATTTCATCTACCTTGATGGTGCAGAGTGTGGTGGTCATATCATCTCCCAGGAATGTGCCGATGGAGATGATGTTTCCTCCTTTGTCCCGGATGGACGAGGCTATATCCGCCAGCTCTCCCCTTTTTTCGGGTATCAGAATTGTTGCACGGATACCGGAACGTCTGGCTCCGAACAGTTCAATGAAGATCTTGAACAGATCGGATTCGGTAATGATGCCGCAGATGTGATTATCCCGCAGTATGGGAAGCCCGCCGATATTGTTATCGGACATTATGCGGGCTGCATCCTCGATGGTGGTTGATTCGTCAATACTGACCGGATCGGGGGTCATGACAGTTTCAACTTTGAGTTCCGAAAGCAGCTCTGATATCTCATAGACATCCAGAGAGGTGGCAGCTGAAGGTGCAGCTTTTAACAGGTCTTTTTCAGTGACAATACCCACCAGTTTTCCATGTTTGTCGGTAACCGGCAGGCGGTGAATTTTCTCCCGCTGCATTATCTTGCGTGCTTCAGCGACAGAACCGTTGGGTAAAATGGTAACCGGGTTTGATGTCATCCGTTTTCCAACCGTCATAACTGCATCCTCCTGAAACTGGTATTTTACAGAACCCTTATATAGTAAATGGTACGTCTCTTTTTGCGGGCTGTCAAATAAGAGAAAGCAGGCGGGGGGGAGGATAATAAAAATTACCGAATCTCCTTGTCCCCCCGGAGCGCGAGGAGTATGCTGACAGATATCTGGAGAATATGTGTGACGATCTTCCCTATCCTCTGTATCCTGTTCTGTTCAGTAGTGTTTTCTTCTCCCCTCAGTGCGGAACCGTCGAGAGCTGCGGATACAGCAGAATCTCCCCAGGAGCAGTTCCGCCGCTTCAGCGGCAGGGATGTTCTGCTTGCTCTGCAGCAGGCCTACCCGGATAAAATAGATGGCGTGGAATTCATCAACGGTGATTATGCCCTCAGAGTGAAAGGTTCCCGGTTCTTCTGGGCGGAGGGAAAACTCCTCCCTGAGGAGCTTCTATCCCGGTCGGATGAGTTTTCTCCTCATCCTTTTTACCGCTATCCCTCAGGTATGCCTGAGCCTGTTGTATCCGGCAGTGCTGCAGCTGAACGTATCCGGGGCATGGCTGCCAACAGAGAAGAGAATCCGCCCAGGCGTTATCCCGGGTTCTTTAATACCCTCTGGCGTATTGATGACCGCGCCAGCAGCTGGGCCCGGATGAAAACAACCTATTTTCTGGGACATAAACTGGAAATTCACCGGGAACTGCTTGAAGATCTGGCGGCGGTGGAGGAAGATATTCAGGCATTGAGTCTTACTGACACTGAAGTCCGCAGGTTTGTTGCTTCCCTTGCCGGCTTTGATGCCTACAACTGGCGGGCCATTGCCGGAACAGGATCCATGAGTTTTCACTCATACGGTGTTGCAGTGGATCTTCTTCCCAAAAGTTACGCAGGAAAACAGGCCTACTGGCGCTGGGCTGCCGCCAACTTTCCGGAATGGTTTGCCCTTCCTTACGAGAAGCGCTACCATCCGCCGGAGGGGTTTATCGAGGCATTTGAAAAACACGGGTTTGTCTGGGGGGGCAAATGGGTGTATTTTGATACTATCCACTTTGAGTACCGTCCCGAAATTTTTATACTTAACAAGGTATCTGCACCCTAGTGCAGTAAAATTGTGAATGGAAAAAAGGAGTGAATCATGATAACCATGATCGCCAAACTGCTTGCAGCCCTGAATGCCAATTCACGGCCCGGTGAGATAGCCGCCGCAGCGGCTTTCGGTCTTATGCTGGCGCTTATTCCCGGCGGCAACCTTCTCTGGATTCTGCTTTTTATTATTGTCTTTTTTCTTAAAGTGCATCTGGCTACAGCTCTGTTTGTAATGGCCCTGGCAAGGCTGGGAGTTCCCTTCCTTGATCCATTTATCAGTCGGGTCGGGTTGAGCATATTGAATATCGGGGGACTGAACTCACTTTTTACCGCCATGATAAACATGCCTCTGGTCCCCTATACGGATTTCAACAATTCCCTGGTAACCGGAGGCCTGGCTGCTGGCATTGTTCTCTGGGTTCCGGTTTTTCTTCTTTTCGCACTGCTTGTGCGGCTCTACCGCAACCGGCTCTGGCCGCTTCTGGCTAACAGCCGTCTGGTTAAAGCCTTTCAGCGGCTTCCGCTGGTGAAAAAGATCGGTAAGGCTGTGGGTAAGGTGAGCAGTATTCCGGGAGGTCTGGTATGAGCAGACAGAAAAAGCCGGTGAAGCCACCTAAGGTATTCAGAAAACCTGTTCCGGAAAAGAAATTCAACAAAAAGATTCTCAAACGCATTTATGTGGAAAAGGAGAAAGAGTTTCTTCTGAGCCTGGTAACAAAGGACAGCGAGGGGCGCTATATCCTGAACCAGGAACTGGATAAAAAGAGCGGGAAACATCTTAAGGCCTTGATGAAATCGGTAAAAAAGAACAAGGGCCTTGTAACCGGATGGAAAGCCGCCATTCTTCTGGTTATTCTTGCTGCCGCCCTGATTTTCAATTTTCTCTTTAAAGACAAGCTCCTTGAACAGGGGATGGAAGCAGGACTGGCGGCGGTTTTTGCCGCCCCAGCCGACGTGGAGGATGCCCATCTGAGTATCTTCAGCGGCTCCGTCTCTTTTTCTTCCCTTGCTGTGGCGGATAAGGAAAAGCCTTCGACCAACCTTTTCGAACTGGGTGCTTCTGAAGTAAAGGTCAATATCTGGGAACTCTTGAAAAAGCGTATGGTCATAGATCGTATAATCGCAGATGGAATTGCCCTGGGAACTGTACGAACCGGGTCAGAAGCAGAAACCGGGATTTCTGAAAGTACTGACCCCGGAGATTCTGCACCTGCAGCAGATTCCGGGGGAGGGCTGATTGCAGATATGGATCCCCAGGCGATTCTGGATGATCAGATGTCCCGCCTTGAAAGCCCTCAGTATATCGACACGGTAAACAGTGCCTACACTGAAGCAGTCGATACCTGGCCTGGTCGTATTGATACCCTCGATGCCGATCTTGCCGCCGGCCGCCGGGGTGCGGATAAGATTGCGGCCATCGATGTCGGTTCAATCGACAGTCCGGAAGAGGCCGCTGCGGCGTTAAAGATACTTAATGATAATTCGCCGGCGGTAGAAAAGGCGGTTAAAACCGCAGGAGAAACCTCTGCCGATTTCAACCGCGACCGCAGGGAGCTCATACAGCTTCAGGACGGAATTACCGATGCTGTCGCTGCGGATTACCGGCTTCTCGAAGATGTTGTGGGCAATCCCACGGGAACCCTTAAAGGTATTGCATCCCAGGCGGCGGAGAATATTCTGCGGGCAAAGATCGGCGGCTACTATGATAAAGCCATGAAGGTCCTGGATGCTGCAAAGGGACTTAAAAAGAATGAGTCCGCTGATGAAGAAAAAACAGCCGTGCTCTCCCGCAAGGGTGAACGGGTCTATTTCCCGGTACAGGGATTCCCCCGTTTTCTTATTCAGGAGTTTCGGGTTTCCAGCGGAAGTGAGGGCAGTGATCCTTTTATGCGCCTGAAGGCAGATGATATAAACTCAGATCCGGATGTCTGGGGTAAGCCTTTTGCCTATTCATGGGATTCATCCACCACCGGAATTGATATTTCAGCCGCCGGGGCAGTGGATGTCCGCAGCAATGCCGATACAGTTTTCTCCCTGGAAGCAGATATGGACGGCGGGTCATTCGATGCGGGATCGGCGCTCTCCGGACTGGGGATTAAAGACCTTTCCGGTGCTGCCGGGGGAACTCTTTCCTTTTCCGTTTTGCCCGAGGGCCGTGGCAGTGGTGAAGGTCTGCTTGTTCTTGGTGCCTTTAAGGGTGTCTACGACTCATCCGGGGACCCCCT
The DNA here is from genome assembly GCA_963676835.2 of Marispirochaeta sp. GTDB lineage: Bacteria > Spirochaetota > Spirochaetia > JC444 > Marispirochaetaceae > Marispirochaeta. The sequence goes on along the minus strand of CAXXFF010000002.1, from coordinate 275,033 downwards.
CGCAGAGGCGGTCCGGGAGATTCTTGAAGAAACGGACACGGCAGAATTCCAGCTTGAATTTGAAGCTGAGGGTAATGAAATAAGTTCTTTTCGAATATCCAGTACCCTGGATTCCGTACTGGCGGAAAAGGCCGGGGAGTATCTGCAGGACCGGGCGGATGAGCTGAAGGAAGATCTCAAGCAGGCTCTGCAGGATGAACTTTCCGGTAAGCTTGAAGAGAACGAAAAGCTGAATAATCTTTTTAATGAGTATGGCGGAGATCTGAACAAGGGGCTTGAATCTGCAGATGATCTGAGCCGTTCGGTGGATGAAAAACGGAAGGCTCTGGAAAAACGCAGTGCGGAAATTACCGCCGGGATTCAGGATCAGGCTCAGGACCTGCTGGATAAAGCCGGGAGCAAGCTGAAGCTTTCATTCTGATCCTGATAACTTCCGCCCTGGAGGCATTGTATGGAAAAACGGCTCATGGAGCTGGAAATGAAATTGAGCTATCAGGAATCCCTGGTGGCGGATCTCAATGAAACTGTAATAGGTCAGCAGAAGGAGATCGATACCCTGAAGGCATCTCTCTCGCTGCTGACCAAACGGGTTCAGGAACTGCGGGAGCTGTCCGGGGAAAATCTTCCCCATACACGGCCTCCCCATTACTAAATTTCAGGCGGAATTTGCAATTCCGCCTTTTTTTCTCCACACTAGTAAGGAATTAGGGAAATTTCTGAAAAGTGGAGGAAATAATGAAAAAATTAACCCTTCGGGCAAAATTGACTGCGGGATTTGCAGTAATGATTCTTATAATCCTGGCTGTCTCCCTTCTCAGTGTCTATCGATTTATGGATGTCGCGGCTCTGGGTGCACGTGCTGTGCAGGAGAACTCTCTTCAGGCATTCGCACTGGAAAAAGAGATTGATCATCTTCACTGGATTAATGATGTTACGGATCTTTTTCTGCTGGAATCAGTTTCCTCCCTCGATGTGGAAACCGACTGCACGCAGTGCGGACTTGGCCGGTGGATATATGACGGCGATATGGCCAGCAGGGCGGAGAATGATCCAGAGCTTTACGCTCTGATTGAAGCAATCAAGCCGCCCCATGAAGCTATGCATGCCACAGCCGGGAGGATTAATGAGGTATATGTAGAGTTTGATAAAGATCTTATTGTTATGCTGGAGCGCGCCTGGATAGATCATCTTGAATGGATAGCCCGGCTGAACCTGCTTATTATGAGCGGTAACAGCTTTGTCGGGGAGACGGATCCCCGGAAATGTAACTTCGGCAGCTGGTACTATAGTTATTCTGCCGAAGATCCCCGGTTTAAAAAGCTTCTTGATGAATGGGAACAGCCTCATGCATCTCTGCACAGGTCGGCTGAATTAATTATTGATGCCATTGCCAGGGGGGACCGGGCGGATGCGATACGTCAGTACAACCAGGTAATTCTTCCTCTGCTGGATGATCTGAGGACAAAGAAAGAACAGACCGTTGCTTACCTTGAAGGCCTGCTTGAACGTCAGGCGGAAGCGGTAAAAATCTTTAATGATGAGACTCTGCCGGCACTGGCGGCGACGCAGAAAGCCCTTGCCGGACTGGTGGAGTATTACAAGGATAATGCCGCGGAAGCGGACAGGGTAATGAAATCCCGGGTTGAGCAGATTATTATCATGGTTCTGGTGATTGCTTTGGCAGCTCTCGGCGGCGGGATTTTTCTTGCAGTTTTAACAACCCGCAGTATTCTCCGGCAGCTGGGCCGTGATCCTGCAGAACTGGTAAAGATAGCAGAAACAGTTGCTGCGGGAGATCTGGATGGTATCGTCATGGAGAGGGAAAATACCATTGGAGTGTACCGCTCGGTACTTGATATGGTAGAGGCCCTTAAGCAGAAAGCTGATGCTCTTCAAGTGATTGCATCCGGTGATTTCTCCGGAAAAATTGTTCTGGCGGGCCGGAATGATATTCTGGGGACATCCATGATAAGTATGCAGCAGTCTCTTACAGATCTGCTGAGTCAGGTACACCGGGCTATTGATCAGGTAGCCGGAGGGGCGGACCAGGTAAGCCAGGCCAGCCAGACTCTATCCCAGGGGGCCACTGAACAGGCAAGTTCCCTGGAGGAAATATCATCTTCCATTACCCAGATTAACGGACAGGCCTCCATGAATGCATCCAGTGCAACAGAGGCAAATAAAATGGCCGTCGAGGCCCGGGAAAATGCCCTTGGAGGCAGCCACTCCATGGATGAACTGGTAAATGCCATGTCTCAGATAAATTCGGGGTCGGAAGAGATCAAGAAGGTTGTCCGGGTTATTGATGACATTGCCTTTCAGATAAATCTCCTGGCTTTGAACGCCAATGTTGAAGCCGCCCGGGCGGGTAAATACGGGAGGGGATTTGCCGTAGTTGCAGATGAGGTGCGCAACCTTGCCTCCAGAAGTGCCCAGGCGGTAAAAGAGACAACCGCTATAGTTGATCTTTCGGTGGAGCGTTCCGGTGAGGGAAACCGCCTGGTTGAGCAGACTGCCGGACAGCTTGAGTTGATTGTAAACGGTGTAGGCAAGGTAGCCGCGCTGCTGGAAGAAATTGCATCGGCCAGCAGGGAGCAGGCACAGGGACTTACCCAGATTTCGGAAGGAGTCGGCCTGATAGATGATGTGACCCAGGCAAATACGGCCAGTGCAGAGGAAAGTGCTGCTGCGGCGGAAGAACTTGCAGGGCAGTCAGAAGAGCTGCGGAAGCTTATCCAGCAATTTACCCTGGCCGAAGGAAGCGGCCGGCGGCTTCTGCAGGCACCTTGATTTTTTGGAGCCTAGTTCCGCCGGAGTCTGCCTGAGCTTGTCAGTTCCAGGGAGTCTATGACAGGAGAACCCTGCAGCCGCAGATCTCCGGAGGAAGAAAGCCTGGCTGTGAGTCTGGTGCTGGTTGTTATGTCGGCGTTCCCACTGCTTGAGAGGCTTATTTCTGCAGTCTTTGTTTTGAGTCCTTCGCCCCGGTAGTCGCCGGAGCTGGAACAGCTGATTCTCTGGCTGGTGACGTCCCCGGAAAGAACGGTGACGTCGCCGGAGCTGGTCAGTTTTACATCCAGGAATTCTCCTTCCATGGACTCAAGCTGAATATCTCCTGAAGAGTCTGATCCCAGGAAAAGCTCGGTGCTTTTCACCGTGCCAATCTTTATATCCCCCGGGCCGGTAGTCAGGACTGATTCTATATTTTTAAGGGTAAGATAGATTTGAACTCTGTGCCGGGTAAAGCTGAAGAGTACCGGTTTCTTCCGGATAATCAGTTCGTTTCCATTAATTTCAAGATCCAGGAACTTCCAGCTGAGCCTTTCCGGATCTGTTTCCAGCTGTTCGCTGCTTCCCTGGTTTATAAAAAGGGTACCCGGGGCGGAAAACCGTACACGGGTAATTCCGCTTAAGCTGTCTGCCGCTGTATCCCGGTCCATGGAGCCCTTTGCATAAATGGCAGAGGGCAGAATGAGTGCCGGCAGGATGAGTGAAAAAAGTAAAAGAGCTGTCCGTTTTCTGTGCATTGTGATGGACTCCTTTTCTTATACAACATCCCTGTCCGGCGGATTTGTCACCTTTTAGTATGGTCAGTATGGATTATCCACAGGCTCATCAGATATTAGTGGTGATGATGATCTCCTGAGTGGGCGTGGCCGTGTTCCAGCTCTGATTCTGTAGCTTCCCGGATCTCGGTGACGGTTACCTCGAAGGTAAGGTTCATGCCGGCATAGGGATGATTTCCATCCAGGGTTACCGTGTCGTCTTCTATTTTAATAATGGAAAATATCTGGTGTCCGTTCTGGGTTTCAGCTTCTACCTGGAGGCCTTCAGTAAGCTCTTCGTCTTCCGGAAAATTGTCCCTGGGAACGGTAATAATCTGGTTTTCATCCCGCTCGCCGAATCCGTCCTCGGGGGTCATGTTCAGTTTAATATGTGCTCCTGCCTCTTTGCCCTCAAGTTCCGCTTCCAGTTTCTCCGGGAGCTGACCGTGCCCGTGGAGGTACGCAAAGTTTTCATCCGGGTCACTCTGCTCGAGGATCCCTCCGTCGACTTCAGAAAGTTTATAGTCCATGGTAACAACGGTATTTTCGGCAATCTTCATTAATATCGTCTCCTTGGGGCAAGTCTACCCTAGTACGGTTTTTACGCATAGGGTGTAAAAAGATGGTATTTGGGGTATAGTGGGTAATCATTTTTATTACGAGGAATCAAATGGCCCGCTGTACCGTAGCTGAAGCAGATGCAATATTGGATAAGGAATTTCCCGTTCTGGATAAGGGTTTTATCCGGCTGGTTGACTATATGGGAGGCGATGACCGTATAGTTCAGGCTGCCAGGGTCAGCTATGGTGAAGGCACCAAAAGTTACCGTCAGGACAAGGGGCTTATCACCTATCTTCTGCGGAATGACCATACCAGTCCTTTTGAGCAGGTGGTGCTTACCTTTCATGTAAAGATGCCAATCTTTGTCGCCCGTCAGTGGATACGGCATCGGACTGCCCGTCTGAACGAAATTTCAGGACGTTATTCGGTAATGAAAGATGAGTTCTACGTCCCTGCACCGGAGGATGTCTCCGCTCAGAGCGAAAACAACAAGCAGGGCCGTACCGAAGAACCCCTGGCTCCGGCGGAAGCTGAGAAGGTGAGAGCTTTCTTTGCGGAAGGGCAGAAACGTTCCTACGAAGAGTATTCAGAACTGCTGGATGACGGCATAGCCCGGGAACTTGCCCGCATAAACCTTCCTCTCAGTCTGTATACCGAATGGTATTGGCAGATGGATCTGCATAATCTTTTCCATTTTCTTCGTTTGAGGCTGGACCCTCATGCTCAGCGTGAAATCCGCCTCTATGCGGAGGCTATTCTTGAAATTACCGAAAAAGTGGCGCCCATCGCCTGCGGGGCTTTCCGGGATTACATTGTCGGCAGTGCCCGGTTCTCATCAGAAGAGCTTGAAGCCTTGAGGAGAATGACCCGGGGAGAAGCCCACGGGCTGGAAGGTCGCGCAGCGGAACTGTTTACCGCAAAGCTGGAGAAGGGCTCGGAGGTATAGCTTCAAGCCCCGTTTGAAGGTCTCTTCTGCATAATGACCTCCTCAAAAGATGCATCCGCTTCCTGATAGACCAGTATAACCGGTGCCTTGCGGCGTTCAGCTTCTGCGGCTGTCCGTGCAGCGGTTTTAATGAACTTGCCGGCACTCCAGGTGGGGTGATAGCTTGCTACCCCTATATGGACCCCTGTCTGGGGGAGCTTTTTCTGAACAGCTAAAATAAGCCGCTTGCAGAAGAGAACCGCACTGGCGCTGTCTGTTTCCGGCAGTACAACAGGAATGGTGTCGTCATCAAGGCGGAAGGGAATATCTGAATACTCACGGATTTCGCCCCGGATTGTATGACCGATCACCCTGAGGTTATCGTCCCTGGTTCCCGGCTCAAGAATTCTCAACTCCGGAATGGAAATTATTGCGATACTCACCTGCTTGCCTGAATCGTGAAACTCTTCAACGGCGGCTTTTATTTTTTCCGGGTACAGTCGGCTTTTATGCAGACCGGAAACCTTATCCCGGCTCTTCTGTCCGCCCCCTTCAAGGAACTCTTCCGGAGGGGTTAGTTCAATATCACTGCTTTCGATTATTCTCTCTGTCTGAAGTTCCTGAACAGAATAAATGGGAATCTCTTTATGGCCCTTTTCAAAGCGGTAGAGAGGAAAGTGCGATGTTTTGTAGAGATGACTCACCGGACTGTTCAGAAGATAATCCAGCAGCCCCAGAAGCAGGCTGGTGTAGCAAACCAGATGGCGGTTGTCCTGGGGAAGCCCTTTCTTGCGCAGATATCTGCGGAATCGGGATGTGATGAAATTCTCAATCTCAAAATGGAATGGAGAGCTGGGGTTGCGCATGCCTGATTTGCCGGTCTCCGGATCGGTATACAGAGTATCTTTCAGCAGGCGATGGAACTCCGCCACCGCCAGGTAAAGTTCCGGCAGACCCCGGTCGTTGCCCCGGTTTCCCAGTCGTATGGCCGGCACATCAAGATGGGGCAGGATGCTCTGCTGAATTCGTACCCGGATACTGTTTTCCTGTTTCAGGCCGGTTTCACTGCTGCGGTAATCGGGAGACCGCTCTATCTGCCTGCAGTAATCCACCAGTTCGGTGAGGATCCGGCCGCAGACCAGTTCGTCCAGAAGACGGTGCCAGCGGGCCAGGTGCTGGTCAATCTCGCTCTGTATTTCCCGGGCATTTTCATCTTCATCCATTATTTCCGAAAAAATGATCTGACGGAATCCGTAGAGCATATCCTGAAGGATTGCCAGGAGAACTGCCACCTGATGAACAGGATTTTCCGGATGAAAAAGATCGGTATTTTTCTGGAAGCTGACTATCGGTTTGAAATAACTGAAGAGGTCTGGAAAGTTCTCCGGCCGTTCAAGCCCGCTTTGCGGGAACATCCTGCCCAGAAACTCGTAGGCTTCGGGGATGCCTTCCGGTAAAAAAGATTCGCTTGTTTCTTCAGCTTCCCCGTCCCCTGCGGTCTCCGCTTCAACAGGTTCTTCATCTTCCGGTTCATTCTCATCCAGCAGGATGTCGCCTTCAAGGTTGTCTGATTCCAGGGGAATCAGATCTCCGGCATCCAGTTCCAGAAATTTCAGGATTCTGGTTCTGTAGTAATCAAAGACCTCCGGATACGGTGCGTAGGGTATTGCCGAAAGCTTTACCAGCAGGGGGGCGCAGGAGCGTTTTACGTCGAAAAAAAGGTGAAACAGCTCATTCTTCAGGGTTATGCCAATCTGTTTTATCTTATCCGCTTCCCGGGAGTCCGGGGGGTAGGCCATGAGGTCCAGATCAAAAAGGCGTTTGATAATGGGAATAATATGCTGAGACGGATCAAGGGATGACAGCTGGAACATGGGCCGGTAGAGGGCTTTACAGAGCCGTACCGCCGATTCAACCGGTTGATTTCTGGGGGAACGCTGCAGCACGCTGAGTTCCCGGTGAACCGTTTCTATATCCCACTGTCGAAGCAGTGACAGTACTTTAAGACTGTAAGCATCCATGAGGGACGGAACCTCTTCTCTGCGGTTTATAGACATCAGAGAGCGGACTGCCAGAACAAATCGTTCCAGGTGCCCATAGAATATTCTGTCCCCCTTGAGGATAAACCCGGGATGAAGGCGTTCGTGAATCGGCACAATGAAGGAAACCAGGCTGCCCATGGCGTGGAGCCGGGGAATGATAGTATGCGAAGATGATGCTGCCCAGAAATTGGTGCGTACCCGGTCAAAAAAACCGGGCTGCCGTTCGCTTATGGCTTTTACCGCTTTTGCAGTTTTCTGACGGGACAGCTGCTCTGTTCCGCTTTTGCGGGGGGTGTTATAGATAACTGTTTCGCCGTTCCGGCGGTTCAGCTGCTGAAGCCTGCGGTACTGCTCCTGAATTGCCGGGGCTGCCCGTTCAACGCCTATCTCACCATTGAGGACCCGTGCCATTTCCCGGGCTTCGTCCTCTGTGAGATTGCCGAGATTGCTGCGGGTGCGGTCGAGTTCTCCCGGCTCATAGCGTTCCGGGGGACGATTGGGCATAACAGTCGGCTCCTTAGTCCAGAATTATTTCCATTCCTTCCCGGGCGCCTTCAATCTTCATGTTGGTTTTGCCTTTGATCCGGGAACGGTAATCATCAATCAGGGAGTCCAGCTGGGCATCGGTGCGCATGGGATCGTGATGGAAGAGCACGAGGTGTTTGACTCCGGCCTTGTGTGCGTTGTTTATTGCGTATTCAAAGGTTGAATGTCCCCAGCCCAGCTTTGAATCCAGATACTCCTGCTGGGTATACTGGGTATCGTGGATGAGCAGGTCTGCTCCCTGAAAAAAGCGCAGGACCTTTTCGTTTTCCTCCGCTGCCGCCCGTTCTCCCTCTTCTGCGGCAATTGGGTCGTATCCGGGATCATCCGGGTTTGTGGGGAACACATTGCGGAAGGGCTCCGTATCGTAGGCGGTACATATTACCTTCCCCTGGTATTCAAAACGGTATCCCAGGCAGAGGATGGGATGGTTCAGGTATTTGGTGGTCAGCCAGAGACCTTCGCCCAGGTCCAGGGAGCTCTCACGCATGGGGTGATAGCTTATGTTTGCCGCAAGCTCGGAGTGTTTTACCGGGAAATACCGGTAGGAAAGCTGTCCTCCTACAATTTCCGCGAGACCTTCTTCTTCGTAGGTGACGGGGCCGTAAATTTTGATGCGCGAACTGGGAATAAATATGGGAACAAAAAAGGGAAAGCCCATTATATGGTCCCAGTGGGTATGTGAGAGGAAGATGGAGGTATCTATGGGGCCTTTAGGGAGATCATGCTGCATCAGATAGTTACCCAGAGACCGTATACCGGAACCTGCATCTATTATATAGAGCTTTTCTTCTGTTCCCACCCGCAGTTCAATACAGGCGGTATTTCCACCATAGCCTACGGTAGTTTCTCCCGGGCAGGGGATCGAGCCCCGGACACCCCAAAAACGTAACTTCATCATAAAAAATGTCCTCTTGTTACCTTACCTCATTATTGCAGGTATCTCAGGTAGCAATTTTAAGAAAAATACGCGCTTTTTCTATTTCGCTGTTTACCTGTTCTTCTATGTCGTCAAACCAGTCCATGGAGACCCCGATCTCTTTAAAAACCTCGGGAGGTACTTTCAAGGGATACCGGTCGCCGGCAAAGCCTATTTCAAAGGAGTTGGCAAAATAGTTGGCTGCGGTTACCGCAAATACTATGGAGCGGTTTGAGCCTTCATAGCTTAACGGGGCATGGTGATAGGTTACAGCATCCTGTATTTCCTGGTTGAGTTTCCAGCGCTGCAGGATAATTTTTGCTACTTCGCAGTGGTGCAGGCCTATCACCTCTTTTTCCGCCTGAATGAGGGGCACGTGCTGTATATCCGCTTTCTGCATGGACTGAACATAGGGATCGGCAAGGCGGTTGTTCAGGGGGATTTTGCCAATATCGTGGAGAAGCCCCGCCATAAAATACTCTTCCAGCCTTTTGGGATCCACTTTCAGTTTCCGGGCGATCAGCTTGGCGGTAACTCCTACGCAGAGGCTGTGCCGCCAGAAGCCGTCCATGTTCAGCCCCTTTTCGGAAGATCCTTTACCCAAGTTCGCAAGTACGGCAGTACTCAGGGCCAGGTTTTTTACAGTGTTTATTCCCAGCATGATAATGGCCCGTACCAGGGAGGTTATTTCCTGGGAGAGTCCGTAATAGGCTGAGTTTATAAGTTTCATCACCTTTCCCATGAGAACCGGATCCAGGCTGATTACCTGGTTAAGGTCGGCAGGGGAGGCGTCCTTGTCGTTGGATATCTCAAGAATTTTAGTCACACTGGTCGGGAGACTTGGCATTTTGTCGATGTAGACTTTCAGGGCGTAGAGATAGTTTTTTTTATGTGATTCCATGGCTGTCTCGCTTCATAGTTTTCAGTATATCGGCAATTTTGTGATGCAGGGCAACACCAATGTCCGGATCTGGAAGGTAGGTTGAAAGATCTCCCATAAAGGAGAGGGTACTGCTGATTGACTCGGGATTCAAGCTGATTTCAGGACTCTCCTGATCAGGTTCTTGCTGCATTGTTTCAGCCTGTTGTCTCAATGTGGGTTTTCCTTCAAGTCTGTCCAGGAGGGCTTCCATGCGCAGACGCATTTCGCTCTGTTCAAAATCCTTCCGTTTGTCTTCGGGCAGAAATTCCGTGAGATCCTCCAGGTAGCGAAGCAAATCTGCCGGAGTTTCTTCCTCTTCGGGAAGAAGCTCTTCCATTGCCTCATCTGCTTTACGGCCTTTCCTGGAGAAATGGCGGCGGATGCGGGTCCGCAATCCGGGGATTGGTAACAGACCGAGCTCTATACGGTTGGTAGGAGGCGGATTCTGCACATTCACATTGATGGTTCCGGGAAAGCCTGAATCCCCGGTTTCCGCCGGAGCAGCCGGCGGGGCTTGCGGTGCCGGTTTTTTTTCTTCCTCTTCCTTCTCGAAGTCAGGCGGTGGAGAGAGAATTTCCTCTTCCATCTCTTTCAGCCGCAGCCGTTCCTCATCTTCGTTGATGACAATTACCGGCTCTATGCCGCCCACATCGATAATCTCCGCAGGCTGGTCGAGATCAGGAATATTGTCAAAAAAGAGGCTGTCTTCTTCGTGGACCTCTTCCGGTTCCGCTTCGGTTTCTGTGCTGTTCATCAGCAGTTTGAGGTTCTCTTCCCAGCGGCGTTCGTGTTCATCAGCGTAGGCTTCGACGGTCTCTTCATAGAGGGCCAGGGTCTGTTCCAGCTTGTCCAGGTCCAGTGTCTTGTCCCGCTGTCCCTGCTGGTTTATAAGCTCTTCGGTAAAACGCAGGGCCTCTTCTTTATTTCCCGCTCCCCGGTGTGCCCGTATAAGCGTTTCCAGCAGTTCCTCGTCGTAGGGAAAATCTTCATACAGGGTCGAGAGTATACTCAGTGCTTCCGTGTAGAGATTTTCGTACAGGTAGAGTTTTCCTAAAAGAAGCCGTGCTCCGGAGTGACGGGGATTTTTACCCAGGATACCGCTTACCACGGCGATTGCCTGGTTGTACTCTTTCAGCTCTTTATACAGAAGGGCCAGGTTGAGGGCCGTGTCAGTATCTTCGGGAGAAAGGTTTATGGCCCGGCTGTAGGCTTCTCTGGCCTTTGTGCGGTTACCTGTTGCAAGGGAAAGATCCCCCAGCAGGGCCCAGGCAAAGCCTGCCTTGGGGTTATGGTCCAGGATAAAACGAATTTCTTCCCTGGCCTGTTTGTGCTTTCCGTTTTTGACTGCAATCCTGGCGATTTTTTCGCGGATTTCCAGGTTGGAAGGTTCTTCAGCCTTTACCCGCTGAAGCTCTTCCCAGGCACCTTCCGAATCGTTGAGCTCCTCCATCTCTGTGGTCAGATTGATAACCGCCGTGGTGTAGGTCGGGTCCGCTTTAACTGCCTGCTGAAGGTATTCCCTGGCTTTTTCGTGATCCCCGATAGCACCAAGAACAACACCGAGATTATTTTTGATCCTGGGGTTGGAGGAATCAACCTTCAGAGCGCTTTCCAGCATCTGCCGGGCTTCCTCATACTCTCCGGTCTCTTCCAGCAGTATTCCCAGGTTATTCAGCCCATCCACCCAGTTGGGCCGTGAACGCAGTGCCTGCCGGTATGAACGGATTGCTTCCGGTGCTTTGCCCATGGACTGGTAGGTAATCCCCAGATTGTAGCTTAAGGTAGGGTTGTTGGGGTCGTTCTTCAGCCCCCGGCGGTAAAGCTCTTTCGCCTGGTCGTGCATTCCCCGGGTTTCATACAGATTTCCCAGGTTATTAAAGGCCCGGGTAAGGTTTGGATCCAGTTCCAGTGCCTTGCGGTAGTAGACCTCGGCTTCATCGGGGTCTTCCATCTGTTTGTAGACATTTGCCAGGTTGTACCAGATATCCGCTCTCTGGGGTGCAAGTTTTCTCGCCTGTTCCAGGGCCCCCACAGCGGCGGGGAAATTTTCTTCCCTGCGGTAGACAATGCCGATATTGTTATGGGCTTCCGGGTTGTCGGGATCAAGTTCAATTGACTGTTGATAGGCCTGAATGGCTTTGTTGAATTTTTCCATGGCAGTATAGATATTGCCGAGAAACAGAAAAATCCCCGGGTGGCCGGGAGCCTGATCCGCCATCTGCAGAACAAACTGCTCGGAGGTTTCAAGATCCCGGAGAAGAAAAGCCTTTCGTGCTCTGTCTGCCAGTTCCCGAAGCTGCACTACATTCCTCCGCCGGAATCGGAACTGAGTCTGCGGGGCCTGGCGCTGACTTCCATGGAAAAGAGGGTCTGGAAGGGCCGGGGAGAATTGTCATAGGCGACCACGGTAAAGTAGTAGAGCCGTCCGTTGGTAAGGCCCGTAAGAGTCATCTCTGTTGTATTTCCCGCATCCACCGGGGATGATCCTTCTGCGGCGTCATTCCCGAAATAGCGTCCCGGGCTTGTTCCGTAATAGATTTTATATCCCTGTACATCAGGATCCGGAACGGATTCCCAGCTGAGGTGTACACCACCGTCCTGGGGCAGGGCTGTAACCTTGCCAGGCGGTGAGGGGGGAAGATCCGGGGTGTATACAACACTTATATCTGAAAGCACCGGACTGTACTGCTCCATACCATCGGGGTAGAGGGCTGCCATCAGGTGAAGATAGCGGCCCCGGGTTTCCGGAGAGAATATACCACCCGGGGTAAAAGGTATCCAGCCGGCATCATCAATGGCCATGGCAAAAGGAGTCTGGTTTAAAGCGTAATAAAAAAATATATCCGAGTCGCCGGGGGTGCTGAAACTGCTTTTTACAGAAACCAGACGGCTGGCTGCATGCTCAAGATCAAGGGGGCCTATAATTGCGGTTCCCTGCCTGTCCTGATAGGGAGCGGGAGGAATGTTGCTCCGGAATACCGAAGATATGCGGAGTTCGTCCATAACCCCCTCAAGACCGGTACCGATAGAGAGATCCCTGCGGCTGGCGGAACCTGTAAGGGGAGTAAACACCACTCCGGTTTCACGGTTCTCACTGTTGGCATAGGCGAAGTCTTCCATTATTCCGTCTATAAGGTATTCAAGCAGTCCGGTCTCTGCACTGAAGCGGACCATGTGGTGGTGCCATTGTCTTGGAAGAAGTTCCCGCTGTCCTTTCAGCTCCAGGGAGAACTCCTGCTGCATGGGCGGCCTGAAAAGGTTGGTAAACTGCCAGATTAAACGGTTGCTGCCCATGGTGCAGCGTATATTCTGGGTTCTGGATGTTGTCCCCCACTCTCCCGGAAGGGTTACTCCTTCCCAGAAGAGCAGCTGCTGAACCGATTCCGTTTCTGCAGGATAGAGCCAGAACTCGAAGGTGAAATCTCTCCAGTCGGTGCCGGGGAAAAAGAGGGATCCCGGACCGGCAGAGAGATTCAGGCGGCTCTCTTTTCCGGAAAAAAGTGCCGCACCGCTGCCGAAAACCCGAAGGCGATTCTCCGCCTCAATATTGGCAGGATTCAGGCTGTACCGGGCAGGATTTTCCCAGCGGATTCTTCCTGTTGTATCTGCGGAGCTTACCAGCAGGCTTGGTTCCGGCGAGGGAGAGTCAAAATGGAGGAGCAGATCTGTAGCGTCGTCCGGTTCATAGGCTGCATCGCTGAGAAGAATATCCGAATACCCCTGGAATCCCCGGTGTTCCTGCATTGTATGGTCGTAACGGACCCTTCCCCAGCCATTCTCCCGTCCAATGACGATTTCTTCATCCAGGGCATGGATCTGCAGGGTGAGAAAAGCAAAGAATACCGGAGCCAATATCCACGGCAATGGAAACCTGAGTCGTCTGGGGAATGTAAAAAGAGATAATCTGTCTATTTTCATAGTTCTTCATATATACTATCGGCGTTATGTCAGACTTGCTGAAAGTTCTCCTTGCTTTTTGGCCAATTTTTCCGATAGATAGTATATATGCGAAACAAGGTCGGCGTGCTTCTCCTTACAGCCATACTTCTCACCTCCGCAGGAGCTCTTTGGGTTCTTCTCTGGACCGTTACCGGGGTTCCCGTTGCTCTGGATCACGGCAGCGCGGAGATCACCGGAACTCTTGCCGGCGAAGTGTATACGCTTTCAGGTAACTGGGATTTTCAGCCGGGGGTGCTGCTTTCGCCTTCAGAAGGTGGTACAGAAGGTGATAAGGGAAATTATATGTCCTATCCCCTTTCCGACAGCTGGAGAAATCTCCCCGCCGGAACTTTTGCAGGAAAGCCCCCGACAGCAACATATCGACTCGGTATTAACGGTTTAAATGGAACAGAACTGGTATCACTGTGGGTGCCGCCGCTTCGTTCAGCAGGCAGGCTCTGGGTTAACGGCAGGGAACACCTGCTTTACGGTGAAGCCGACCATGATGTCGCTCATGAAAGACCGGCTTCTCTTCAAAGCATTATAACTGTCCCTGTTCCGGAGGATGGTTCACTGGAAATAGTTCTGCAGGTTTCCAGCTTTCACCATTTTACCGGCGGAGCATGGGAATCGCCCTTCCTTGTAGGCGATCCGGAACAGATTACTCTTCGTTCAATTTTACGCTCAGCCTTGAGCCTGTTTATTGTTTCTGCTCTGATGGTAACCGGCCTGCTTTTTCTGATGCTTACGGCTTTCAGTTTCCGCTGGGAACATCTCTTTTTCAGCCTGTTTGCCTTTGCGGCTATTTTACGTGTTCTTGTAACGGAAGAAAAGCTGCTTCTAACCTTGCTGCATGGCGAGCCCTGGCAGTTCTTCCTTATGGCGGAGTATTTTTCACTCTTTCTCGGAGGGATTGCTCTGGGTCTCTATATCCGCAGCCGCTATAATCCGGATATCAGAACTGCTCCTCTGGTTATATACACAATTTCTCTTGCCGGTTTAACCGGGGCCTATTTTTTTATTCCCCCCGCATTTCTGGGCTACCTGTTTCTCGTCTATTTCGGGCTCAGCGCCCTGCTGATGGCATGTTTTTCTGTCAGGCTTGTAAAACGATTTCTCGGAGGAGACACCAGCGCAGGTCTTCATTTTCTGGGGATTCTGCTGCTTTTAGGGCTGGGGGTTAATGATTTTCTTCTCTGGTCGGGCTATATACACTCAGTCTATCTGTTTTCTCAGGGGCTGCTTTTTTTCTCTTTTCTGACCCTACTGGATCATCTTCTCTCAATTTACCGCAGCAATCAGGTTTTAAAAGATCTGCATACCCATATGCATACCGCCGACAGACTGAAAGAGCATATTCTTGCTCATACCAGTCATGAGCTGCGGACACCCATTCACGGCATTGTCGGTCTTTCCGAATCTCTCCTGCGGGGGGCTATGGGGGATCTTACTGAAGATCAGAAGTCTACATTGTCCCTGGTTTTTTCTTCCGGTATACGGCTGAACGCCATGGTCAACGATATTCTGGATTTTTCCAAGCTCCAGGAAGGCGGCCTTACTCTGCGAAGCAGTGAAGTTGATCTCTCCGTTGCCGCTGATATCGTCCGTAAAATGTGTGTTCCCCTGGTTATGGGTAACAATGTTGAACTGGAGAATACCATAGAGCCCCACTCAGTCTTTGTCCGGGGAGATGAGAACCGGCTGGAACAGATTCTGTATAATCTTATCGGAACAGCAATCCGCTTCTCTGAAAAGGGGAAAATCAGCATTTCTGCCGAGACGGATGAAAAGAAACGTCTGGTGCTGGTTACCATAACCGCATCGGGAATAGAAAATCTTACCCAGGAAAAGGTTGATAAATCATTCAAGGCCTATCAGGAAGATGATCTTACCCTGATAGAAGGATTTAAAACCGCCGGCTTAAGTCTGGCTATTTCGCGCCTTCTGATAGAGCTTCACGGTGGTAATCTTCATTACAGTTGTGAAGGAGACGGCACGGGGGTCTTTACGTTTCATCTTCCTGAAGGGTCAAAAGACGCCCAGACCGAAGGAGTGGAAGCACTGGAGCTCTCTCTGGATGCACTGGAAAACCTGGAGTCCCTGGACGAGTCCGAAGATGAGGGTGGAACCCCTAAATTCAACATTGTTGTCGTTGATGATAACCCGGTAAATCTGCAGGTAATCAAGAATCAGCTCTCCGGCGGTGTATACAGAATCCTTCCTTTTCTGTCAGGGGAGGAGATGCTGGAGAAGCTCAATGATCTTGAGCCGGATTTGATTCTTCTTGATATTATGATGCCCGGGATGAACGGGTATGAAGTCTGTCGTCACGTTCGGGAAAGCTATCCCACCTCGGAACTTCCCATCATTCTGGTAACCGCCAAGTCGGAAGCTATGGATATGGAAGAGGGGCTGCAGGCCGGGGCCAATGATTTTCTGGCCAAGCCCTATACCCAGGAAGAGCTGCTGGTGCGGGTAAAAACTCACCTGAACCTTGCCAGAACCAATACCATCTACAGTCGCTTTGTGCCGATTGAGTTTCTGGAATTTCTGGGCCATAAAAATATTGTGGATATTCAGTTGGGAGATCAGGTTCAGAAAGAAATGACCGTACTCTTTGTGGATATCCGGGCATTCACCAATCTGTCTGAGAGTATGACCCCCCAGGAGAACTTCAAGTTCATCAACTCATTTTTAAGCAGGCTCAGCCCCATGATTCAGGAGAACGGGGGGATTATCGACAAGTACATCGGTGACTCCATTATGGCTCTTTTTCCGAGCAGGCCGGAAGATGCAATCCGGGCAGCCCAGGAGATGGTGGGGCATATGGAGCTCTACAACAAACAGCGGGCCACCTGCGGTTATCGGCCCATCAGTATCGGTGTCGGTATTCATACGGGAAACCTGATCCTTGGAATTATCGGCGATAAGGGCCGTATGCAGGGAACGGTTATCTCCGATGCGGTAAACCTTGCCTCACGGATTCAGGATGTTACCAAGCTTTACGGAGCCAACATTATTATCAGTCAGGAATCCTTTGTAAAGCTGGAGAATCCCACGGATTACGGTTTCCGCTTTCTGGGAAAAGTGCGGGTAAAGGGAAAGAACAGTACCGTATCCCTGTTTGAGATCTTTGACGGCGATCCGGAACCTCTCAAGAGCCTCAAAAATGAAACCAAGACCGAATTTGAAGAGGCTATTCTTGCTTTTTCCAAGAAGGATTTTGATACTGCCTCCACCCTGTTCCAGAAGATTATCGCTTCCAACCCCGACGACCGGGCGGCACGGTTGTTCATGGAGAAGGCAGAAGCCTTCATTGCCCAGGAGAAGCGGCGGTTTCTGTTTACGGGATAGTGTTGTCTACAATTTCTCTATTTCTGATATATCGAGATCAAGAAGTTCTGCAATTTTATTGAGGGGTAGTCCTTTGGCTTTCAGCCGTTTTGCAGATTCGAGTATTCCAAGTTTCAACCCCTTCTCTTCTCCCTCGGCGAGAAGTTTTTTTTTATACTCTTCAAGCTTTTCTTCGGTGAATTTACTCATCGTTAACCTTCCAGTGTCCTTCTTTTCTTCCTCCTTCACGATGGAGAAAGCCGTTTTCCTGAAGTTTCTGAATATTCCGTTGAACCGAACGTTCGGTAATGCCAATGGCAATGGCCATCTCGGGGATGGTTACAGATGGGTTTTCCCGACAGGCATCAAGAATCAATCCCGACGTTTTCCCGACGCTTTCCCGACGCTTTCCCGACATTTCACCAATATTTTCTTCAGATCGGGAATACCTTTCGTCGAAGGAAAAACAGACTTCCATGAAATTCTCACTGAAACGGAAGATGTCTCGAGGATAGGCCTGTAAAATCCTGTTCATTCCCGAACCAAGCTGTTCAACCAGATCAAGGTCTCTGTAGACCCGCATCAGCTCCCGGTTACGGATCATGGAACGGCCGTTGAAAAACTCCTCCCGGGATAGTCCCGACACCAGGCCGCCGTAGGAGGTAATGGTTAATCTATCGACATAAATCTCCACAACCGGCATCACTTCCCGGGTGTAGTCATTGTGAACCATGGCATTGATCAGGGCTTCACGCAGGGCGCTTTGATCTATCATCCTTTTTTGCAGTCGCCGTGGAGCTCCGGTGATTTTTGTGAACGTCCTGTTTTCAATTTCCAGTTTATCCAGAACCCGGTTGGTTGCCTTGATAAGGGAACAGAATCCGTACTCTTCATTTTCAATAAGGTCAACTTTGTCGATTCCCCCATATTTTGCCACCTTGATGGATACGCTGTTCTGATCGGCCAGCAGGTATGCGACATAATTCAAATCTCCCTTAGGGGTGTACAAGTCCAGATTTTCCAGAAAAGAGTCGTTTATGGAAAAACCCATCTCCTCGTAATAGATTTTGAGCTGATTGAAACTCAATTTTGCCCTGGGCGATGGGATATTTCTCAAAGAATTGCGGGTTCGCGAGGCATAGAGCCGGTCAATCATTTCCGGAGTCAATTGCTGTACGCCGGTCCCCACGCGAATGTAAGCACCAGCCGGGGAAAGACCGTATTTTTTCAGATAATAGGGCTTTTCGATCCCCCGGGTTACTATGACATGAATGACCGGTTTTCCCTGGATTTCACGGGTAACCACGTCGAAAAATCCCAAAACCGTGGGGAGAATGTTGGTTTTTATACGGTCTATTATGGACAGCTGCAGTTTGTCCGGGTTGGAAATACCTGTAACCGTGCCGTCATCTTCCACCCCGATATAGATGTCGCCGCCTTTATCGGAATTGAGAAAAGCTACAACTTCCTTTTCGAGAGAATCGGTGAGTTGGCGTTTGAATTCGGTGGTTTCGTCTTCGTAGGGACGGAAGGTGATCATATTCGCTGTTCCAGCAGGTTGATTATTGCTTTTTCGAGATTTTCTTCGGTGAATTTATTTGAACTCATTGACTATCCTCATTTGTATTCTTTTTTGATAATTCAAAATGGAAGCCTAAAGTAGAATCCTTGGTTTTTTGATCCTTGAGAATCAGGCGGACATAGTCATCAATGATGAAATCTTCATTAGGGATCATGTCGGAGTTCTTTGCGCAAATATATTGAAATTTCGTCTCCTTTGCTTTGCGATCCGCATATATTAAGGCTAATGATCTTTGTCTGGAGTCAACCCCATCATCGATACTGCTGTCCTGAAAAAGAAAACTGATACCGCCTCTTTGGGTTAATAGTTCCACGAGCATCAGGTCGTAACAAAATATTTTCATTATTCCGACACCTTCACTTTGAGGTCAAGTCCATTGTCTTTTTCTTTCCTCTATCCCTTGTCTTAACCCGGCATGGACTTGGTGTGATTCAATGAGCACCAATGGGCTTCTTGGGCGTGGGGATTTTAAGGTTGCTTATGTTTACTTATATCATATTTATAAGCAGTTTTGCGTGGTATTGCCTATATCGGGTAATACCTGAACTTCGGAATATACTTTGACGGAATGCCCTGATGGATCAGTCTGTTGATTTCGAACTCCGCTGTCCATTGTTTATCGCCAGAATAAAGCAGTACAGGAAAAACAGTCGGGTATTTGCTGTTTTGTCTCAATTCTTTATTTGACTCATAGGATTCAAGAATATAGCGAAGAAACCGTATCGGCATGAGTTTGTCAACGGTGGATTGGAACTCGAGAAGCAGAAAAATGTAGCATAGTTGTTTTCGATACCTGACTGAGAATATCAGGTCGGATTCTCTTTTTATCTGTCCTTACTCCTCCAGCAGCCCCGCCAACTCCCGCCCATTCTGCACCGCCTTCCCTTTGTAGTGATTATTAAAGGCAACCAGCAGAACCTTGCTTTTTATCGCAGCTTCTTTAAGAACCGGAATACATTCTTCAAGCTCTTCTTTTGAGTAGAGATAGTCATACCGGCTCACATTGGTTCCTGACCACCAGCTCTCTTTGTTGCGTCCGTGAAAACGTACGTAAGTAACAGGATTTTCACCGTGTAAGATAAATGCGGGCAGGCCCTGAAGCGGGGGATAGTCCGAGGTAACAATACCGACTCCCCGGCTTGTCAGCTGGTCAATGGTTTTCTGCTGAAACCATTCGGTGTTGCGGAACTCCACATGGACCGGAACTTTCTCAAGGCCCCTGCAAAGGGCATCAAGCCGCAGGCGGTTCTCTTTTGTGTAGTGAAAGCTGAAGGGAAACTGGAGCAGCACCGACGCCAGGGACCCTGCTTCTCGTAGGGGTGAAAGGACCCCGGTAAAGCGGTCGCAGATGTCCGGCAGGTTGTCTGCCTGTTCGTGGGTCATGCTTTGATGAGCCTTAAGGGCAAAGCGGAATCCTTCTGGTGCCTTTTCCTGAAGGGCCTTCAGGGTCCGGGCTGCGGGAAAGCTGTAGTAGCTGTAATTGAGCTCTACAAAGTTGAATAGCTGTGTGTAGCGGCTGAAAAAATCACTTTTTTTTGTTCCTTCCATATAGACCGGCCCCACCCAGTCACCATAGGAGTAACCGCTTGTTCCTGTGCAAATATCCACTGATACAGTATAGCCTTAGCCGGCGCAGACCGCCAGTATCCTGAAGGGTTAACTTTCTGTTAATAAAGGATATAGCAGTGAGTCTCCTGCATCTGCAGTACTTGTAATAGATGCGTATTTTCTATAGTATTGCCATCCGTGGGAGCTGTGCTTCCGCCCCTGCTTGATTTGACAAGAATAAAAACTTTCTTGCTGACTCTAAATTGCTTGAAAAGCAGGAAATACAATTATATTTGAGAGGTAGAGTAGAATATGAGCCAAGATATTACCCATCTAAGGAATATCGGTATCAGCGCCCATATCGACTCCGGAAAAACAACCCTTACCGAACGGATCCTGTTTTACTGCAAGAGGATTCATGCAATACACGAAGTTAGGGGTAAGGACGGTGTCGGGGCGACCATGGACTCCATGGAGCTGGAGAAAGAGCGTGGAATTACCATCGCTTCCGCCGCAACCAACGTAACCTGGAAAGACACACAGATTAATATTATCGATACTCCGGGCCACGTTGACTTCACCATTGAGGTAGAACGTGCCCTGCGCGTACTGGACGGAGCCATCCTTGTTCTCTGTTCCGTTGGTGGTGTTCAGTCCCAGTCTATTACCGTAGACCGGCAGATGAAGCGCTACAACGTTCCCCGTATCGCATTTATCAACAAGTGTGACCGTACCGGAGCCAACCCCTTCAAGGTTCGGGATCAGCTTGAGGAAAAACTCGGCCACAACGCGATCATGATGCAGATTCCCATCGGGCTCGAAGAGAAGCTTGAGGGAGTTGTCGATCTGGTAACCATGAAGGCCGTTTACTTCTATGGAGATGATGGAGAGGATATTCAGATTAAGGATATTCCCGCCGAACTCCAGGATCTGGCGGAAGAACGCCGGGAAATCATGCTGGACGCTGTTTCCATGTTCTCCGAAGATCTTATGGAAGCAATGCTTGAGGAGCAGGTTACTGAAGAGCTCATTCATGAAGCAGTGCGCCTTGGAACTCTTTCCCTTGACCTGACTCCTGTTTTTCTCGGTTCTGCATACAAGAACAAGGGTGTTCAGTCCCTTCTTGATGCGGTAACTGCCTACCTTCCCAACCCCACTGAGGTTGAGAACAAGGCCCTTGATCTGGACAATAACGAGGAAGAAATTGTTCTGCCCTCCGACGCTTCCAAGCCTCCTGTGGCTCTTGCTTTCAAGCTGGAAGATGGTCAGTATGGACAGCTTACCTACATCCGTGTTTATCAGGGTGAGATCAAGAAAGGTTCAGAGCTCTACAACGTACGTAGTCGCAAGAAGTTCAAGGTTGGACGTCTTATCAAGATGCATGCGGACAGTATGGAAGATATTACCGAAGCAGGATGCGGCGAAATCGCGGCCCTTTTCGGTGTTGAGTGTGCTTCAGGAGACACTTTCTGTCACCCCGATCTCAACTACTCAATGACTTCCATGTTTGTTCCCAACCCGGTTATTACCCTTGCGATCACTCCTGTAGACAAGAAGGCATCGGACAATATGGCCAAGGCCCTCAACAGGTTTACAAAAGAAGACCCGACATTCCGTACTTATGTTGATCCCGAGTCAAATGAGACTATAATTCAGGGTATGGGAGAGCTTCATCTGGAAGTTTACGTTGAGCGTATGAAGCGTGAGTATAAGGCAGAGGTTGTCACCGGAGCACCCCAGGTAGCATACCGTGAGGCAATCAGTCAGCAGGCTAATTTTGATTACGTTCACAAGAAACAGACCGGTGGTTCCGGACAGTACGGTAAGGTTGTCGGATATATTGAACCTTATGAAGGTGAAGGCAACTATGTTTTCGAAAACCAGGTTAAGGGTGGTAACATTCCTACTGAATATATCCCTGCCTGTGACAAGGGTTTTCAGTCTGCACTGGAAAAAGGAACCCTAATCGGATTCCCCATTGTTGGTGTCAAGGCTGTTCTTCAGGACGGTGCTTCCCACGCGGTCGACTCCTCCGATATGGCCTTCCAGATTGCCGCTATCGGCGCTTTCCGTGAAGCCTATGCAAAAGCAAAACCGGTTATCCTTGAACCCATTATGAAGGTCTCTGTTGAAGGACCCAATGAATTTCAGGGAAATATTTTCGGCTCAATTAACCAGCGTCGGGGTATAATAGTAGCATCCGTCGAAGACGGAAACTTCTGCCGGGTGGAAGCTGAAGTACCTCTTAGTGAGATGTTCGGTTATTCCACAGTCCTTCGTTCACTTACCCAGGGTAAGGCGGAGTACACCATGGAGTTTGAAAAGTACGGACGCGTACCGGCAGGAATCTCTGAGGAGCTCAAGAAAGAGTTCGAAGAGAAGAAGCGAAAAGAGCAAGGAAAATAGGGGGTAGGAATGGTTAAATCTGAACTTATCAAGCGCAGTCCGTTAAGGATTTTCGAGAAATCCATCCATGGCGGTCTGGGCAAAGGGCGCATTGGTGTGCTTGCCTCCCGGAAAGGTGTCGGAAAGACAGCCTGTCTGGTGCATATTGCCACTGATCAGCTCTTCAATGACAAACATGTAATTCATGTCTCCTTTTCTTCCAAGGTTGACCACATTGTCAGCTGGTATGAGGATATCTTTGGAGAAATTTCCAAGAAGAGAGAGCTTGAGAATGCGGTTTCTGTTCATGACGAAATTATCAAGAACCGTGTGATTATGAACTTCAACCAGTCGGGAATTTCTACTGAGCAGATCCTCAGCAGTATCGGGGCCATGATCAGTGAAGGTAACTTCGCGGCAGATCAGGTTCTTTTCGATGGATTTGATTTTACCATGGCATCTGCGGATGACTTGAAGAAGATCCGCGATTTTGCTGAGCAGAAGGGTGTTGAAGTATGGTTCAGCGCTTCCCTGAAGCCGGAAGAACCCTATTTTGATGAAGCCGGCCATCCTATTCAGCTTAAATCTTTTGAGGATTATCTTGATGTGATTATAACCCTGGCGTATGACGGGGATCATGTTAAGCTGAAGGCTGTAAAGGATCACGAAAGCAAAGAGCTTACAGACATGCATCTTATGCTGGATCCAAAAACCATGCTTATTGCACGGGAATAAGCTTTAACGGTTTATTTAACAGCATTGCAGGGCCCTGAAGTTTGTACTTCAGGGCCTTTTTTCTTGAAATCGCTGAAAAAACATACTACTCTTCCTTATTAACAGAAGTATGGAGCAGGAAAGTTATATAAAAAAAATTGACCACCTCGCTGCGGAAAACCGTAATTTGCAGGCTGAACTTGCAAAGATGGAGAAAACAATAAAGCTCCAGCAGTTTCCCTATGGTTTAATTGAAAAAGCCGACAGCAGTATCTCCCTTACCGAAATGTTCGCGTATCTGCTTGAATCTCTCCTGAAGATGGAGCTGTTTTCCGGCGGAGGAATCCTGCTTGCAAACAGTATCACCGGAAATTTTATTCTATCGGTAAATAGAGGCCTTGATCCTGAATGTGAGGCTGCTTTGTCGGTAGTGGACTATCCGGCCATCAGTGTTGATCAGATTTCCGGAGGGGCTGTCTTTTCGGGCAAACTGCAGGAACTGCTGCCGGAACTCTCCGGTAGGGACAGCGGCTCCTTTCTTGTTGCGGCGGCTCCAGTGTCTGTCCGCGGTGGTGTCGATGCCCTGTTTCTGCTGTTTCTGGGTGAAGGCTGCAGTTGGGGAGAGGCTGAATCTGGAATGCTGAAGGGGGTATCCATTGTTGCCCGGAATGCAATGTACCGGGGACGTTCAGTGGAGGAGATCCGTCAGGCCCTCCACGAGAAGGAGATGCTCCTCCGTGAAGTACATCACCGGGTAAAGAATTCCCTGTCCATGATCCTCGGGTTTATCAGGCTCAGTCAGGACGAGCCGGAGTTCCTTTCCTGCAGGCATCTGCTTGAACATCTGGGCAATAAGGTGGAATCCATAGCTTTAGTTTATCAACACCTTCATGATGGACAGGTTTTTGCCACGGTGGATCTTTCTTATTATCTGAATAAACTTATACCCCAGATTATTGATTCCATGACTATTCGTGACAGATTTACCCTTGAGTACGATATAGCGGAGGCCGAAGTCGATGCAGACAGCGGTATCTGGTTCGGTCTTATCATCACCGAGCTGATTACCAACACAGTGCGGCACGGCTACGGCAATGAACAGAAAGGCAGAATACAGATATCATTCAGCCGGGTACGTAACCGCTATCTTCTTGATTATCAGGATTTCGGTGTCGGAGTGCCTGAAGATTTCAAGCACCGGTCAGAAACTTCTCTGGGACTTCAGCTTATGCAGGGGCTGACGGAACGAATGGGCGGCACCATGGAAGTCTCTCCGGGTACCGGTCATTTTTCATTTTTCTTTCCTGTAGATGAGTAGCGCTGATTTTTACCGCTGCTTTTTTACTCCCGCTTTGGGGCAGTCTTCAAAAAACGGACATTTCCCGCACCAGGGGCTCACGGGAACACAAACTGTTTTGCCGAAAGCTACCATAAGGCTGTTTATTTCTATCCAGAACTCCCGGGGCAGAATCTGTTCCAGATCTGTCTCCGTCTCTTCCGGATTGGAGCTTGCGATCCATCCCATGCGGTTGGGTATGCGGTGAACGTGGGTATCCACGCAGATGGAGGGAATTCCGAAGGCCAGTCCCAGGGTAAGATTGGCGGTCTTCGCACCCACTCCGGGGAGTGCTGTTAAGGCATCAAAGCTGTCGGGCACCATGCCTCCATGTCTTTCTATCAGCAGTTGCGAAACTGTACGGATGGTCACCGCTTTCGTTTTATAGAACCCGCAGGGAAAAATCAGTTCTGCAATTTCGCTTTCCGGAGTATTTAGAATATGTCCGGGAGTGTCTGCCCGGGCAAAGAGGCGTTCAGAAGCCGCGATGGTTACTTCGTCTTTTGTGCGCAGGGAGATAATGGTGGAGATCAGCACACGAAAAGGATCGGGGATCTCCCCTGCAACCTGATTGATAGAGGGAACAGGAGCATCCCGAGTTAATATTCTCAGGCTTGAAAAAAATGCGTTCCAGTCAGCGGGGGGATTCAGAATCATTTTGTAATAAGGACAGCCGCATGGACAGCGACAGCCCTGCTTTCACCCAGGGCATCAACCTTTTCGTTGGTTTTCGCCTTGATGCTTACATTTTCAATGCCGGTACCGAGGTCTTCCGCCAGCAGGGCGCGGATGGCGGGAATATATTCCATCAGTTTCGGTGTCTGTAAAATTACGGTGGCATCCAGATTTATCAGGCGAAATTCATGTCTGTTGAGCAGCTCTACAGTACGGGATAGCAGTATCCGGCTGTCGATATTTTTGTAGGCGTCATCTGATGGTGGAAAATGGGTTCCAATATCCCCCAGTGCCGCGGCGCCGAGGAGCGCGTCTATAACCGCATGAATCAGCACATCTCCATCAGAATGTCCATCTTCACCGAATGGGGCAGGTACGGTTACGCCGCCGAGAATCAGCGGCCGCCCTTCCACCAGACGATGCAGATCGTATCCAAGTCCAATGCGTATATTCGGTGTCATGATTTCTGGAGATCTTCCTGATAGGTGATCTTACGGTTTGCTTCATCTCCCGGGACAGTAGCTACCGCACCGATGTAGCGGCCGTAAATTTCTGTGTCATCAATATAGATACCGCTGTCATTGGCAGCTTTTTCGTGGGCTTCAAATATGTCTTCATAGAGAAAGCCCTGGGGGGTTTGAATGCGGAAGGTTGTTTCCCGGGAAAGGTGATCAATTATGAATCCCTCCCGGCTTATTATCTTCATGGCATCCACGGAGGGAACGGAGGGAGCACAGCCGCCGGCTTCGTAAGCTCTCCTGGCCACGGACTCGGCTATATCGCTGCTGCACCAGGGGCGGGCTCCGTCATGTATCAGAACCACTTCGGGATTGATCTCCTTGAGTGCCTTCAGACCTTCAAATACGGAAGCCTGCCGGGTCTCGCCGCCGGTGACAAAAATGATTTCATCAAGCCTCGGGCAGTCCGACAGGGATTCCCGGGCGTCAGCTTCGCCGCCTGCGGGCACTGTGACCACCAGATGGGAAAAGACTGAGGTATTGAGAAAGGGCAGTAAAGCGCTGGAGAGTACGCTGCCGGAGCCGAGGCTAAGATATTCTTTTTTCATGCTGCCGCCGAATCTCCGGCTGGAGCCGGCGGCTGTAACGATAACAGCAGCTCTCATAGGGAGAGACTATTCCCTGGATTCCAGCCTGGAAAAGATAAGGGTGTCCACCTCGTCTTTACTTTTTCCCAGAGAGTATGAAATTTCATCTACCAGCAGTTTCAGGGCACTGTCGAAAAGCTTTCTTTCAAGGATTGGCAGCTCCTTGATTTTGCTGCGGTGATACAGAGTGCGCACAACAGTGGCGATATCCATGACACTGCCGCTTTTCAGCAGATCAAGGTTCATCTGATAGCGCATTTTCCAGTCTGCAGTAATCGGCTCATGCTCCTCGGAGATAAGCTTCAGTGCTTTCTTGGATTCATCCTTGGAGACAATAGCCCGGATGCCCAGTTCGTCTGCCTTATCTACCGGGATCATTACGGTCATATCGGAGACTTCGAGGTAGACAATATAGTAGAGAAGCTTTTTTCCTTTGAAGTCCTTCTCTTCTATACTGGTGATTTTTCCGACACCCTGGAGAGGATAAACCACTTCCTGGTTTTCTTTATATTGGGTCGAGGTTTTCGACTGTGCGGCTGATTCCATGGTGGTAATTATAGCGAATCAGGGCCAGAGAGTCAAAGGCTGTAACGGGCGGGCACAGAGACAGTTGTAGCCTTTGAGGAGTGCTTTCTGTACATTAGCTGTATGGAGAAATCCAGAAAGATCGAAGTGCTTGTAGGCATGGTTTTTCCTCTGTTGCTGCTGTTGTTCGCCGGGCTGGTAATTATCCACTGGAACAGGATACATCAGGTTTTCACCAGCCCCGGGAGTTTTGCCCGCTGGGTTGAATCCCGGCCTGCGGCACCCCTTGTTTTTGTGATTGTGCAGTTCTTTCAGGTACTGATCTTTATGATTCCCGGCGAAGTTCCCCAGATTGCCGGGGGCTATCTGTTTGGTACTGCCAGGGGCCTGCTGCTTTCTCTTGCCGGCATAGGCCTGGGATCCGGGGTGAATTTCTTTATCGGCCGGTTTTTCGGTTCTCCCTTTGTGAAAACAGTACTTGGAAAAGAACGCTACAGCAGGTTCTCGCATCTTATTTCTTCAAACAGGGCCCATACGGGGCTTTTTCTTTTCTTTCTTATTCCCGGCTTTCCCAAAGATGCACTCTGTTATCTTGCCGGTGTGAGCACTATTTCTCTTCCCCTGTTTTTTACCCTCTCTCTTGCGGGCAGGTTTCCCGGCCTGCTGAGCAGTGTTCTTGCCGGCAGTGCTGCCGCAGGGGGCAACTGGGTACTCCTGGGAGTAATTACCGGACTGGTTGCCCTGGCCACGGTATTGGCATTTTTGTACCGTGACCGGTTGAAAAAGTTTGTTGACCAAATAGTCCATCGACATTGAAAAAACTACGGTTTTGCTGTACTCATAAAGCCATACACGGCATCTGGAGGCGGAATGATAGACAGGCGAAGTGCGGGAATTCTGGTGCATCCCACATCCCTTCCCGGGCCTTACGGGATTGGAGATATCGGTCCTGCAGCCTATGAGTTTCTCGATTTCCTAAAAATTACCGGTGCGGGGTTATGGCAGATTCTGCCCCTGGGGCCGACGGGCTATGGTAATTCTCCCTATGCAGAGCTCTCCAGTTTTGCCGGCAATCCACTGCTCATAAGCCCGGACCTGCTGCGGGAAGAGGGGCTGTTGCTCGATTCCGATCTGGCTGACATTCCCGGTTTTCCTCTGGAACGTGTCGATTTTGATCTGCTTATTCCCTGGAAGGAAGATCTGCTTCGTCGCGCCGCCGGGCGATTTTCAAAGGCCCCGGAAGCGGTGCGTGATGATTTCAAAAGGTTTCTTGATACAGAGTCCTGGTGGCTTGAAGACTATGTACTTTACGATGGGCTCCGACGGCATTTTCTCAGAGGTGAGGCTGGCCCTGAACCCTGGGAGGCAGATATCCGTCTGCGTAAAGCAGCTGCAGTAAAAAAATGGCGTAGTATACTCAAGGATCAGCTTGAAACAGGGCGGATTATCCAGTACTTGTTTTTCCGTCAATGGAGGCGGCTTAAGAGCTATGCTGCTGAGTGCGGCGTTGAAATAATCGGGGATGTACCTATTTTTGTCGCCCCCGACAGTGCGGATGTATGGACCTGGCCGGATAATTTCCTGCTGAAGCAAGACGGTAAACCAGAGGCTGTAGCTGGAGTTCCCCCGGACTATTTCTCAGAAACCGGACAGATGTGGGGGAACCCGCTCTACAGCTGGGAATATATGAAAAGCGATGACTACAGCTGGTGGAAGCGTCGTATAGATGCGGTACTCCGCAGGGTTGACTGGATTCGAATTGACCATTTTCGCGGCTTTCAGGCTTACTGGCGTATTCCCGGAGATGCGGAAACCGCTATGGAAGGGGAATGGATTGAGGCTCCCGGGAAGGAGTTTTTTGCCAACCTGCTTGCATCCCGGGGAGATCTGCCGGTTATTGCAGAAGATTTAGGGGTTATTACCGAGGAGGTTGATAATCTTCGCCGGGAGTTTTCCTTTCCCGGGATGAGGGTGCTTCAGTTTGCCTTCGAGTTTGATAAGGACGGCCGTTTTAACGGGGATCATCAGTTCCTGCCTCACAATTACGAGGCCAACACCGTTGTCTACACCGGAACCCACGATAATGATACCACCGCAGGCTGGTACAGCAGCTGTGATGACACCGTAAAAGATGTGATCCGCCGCTATCTGGCCCGGGATGATCATGACATTGTCTGGGATTTTATCCGTCTTGCCTTGAGTTCAAATGCAGGATTTGCCCTTATTCCGCTTCAGGATATTCTGGTTCTCGGCACTGAACACCGGATGAACACTCCTTCTACGGTTGGTCCTGCCAACTGGTCCTTCCGTTTCCGCAAAGAACAGCTGACATCCATTGCCGCGGAAAGACTGAAAGATATGCTGGAGCTTTACGGCCGTGCCCGGACGATTCGGGAAGGAAGCGGTGGCCTGGTGTAGTGCAGATACTTGAAGGGATGAATGTCCAGAGGGTTGGGCACCCAGCCGCCCAGGGATTCCGCATGGACAAAGTTATACGAAGGGGCATGCTTGTAGGGAATAATCGCTCCTTCACTCAGTATCAGCTCTTCCGCTTTTGCCATGCTTGTATAACGTTCAACGCCGCTGCGGGCCATGGATTCCTCAATCAGACTGTCGTAGGCAGCACTGTTATAGGATCCTTTGTTCAGGTTTGAATCACTGACCCACATCTGCAGAAATGCCAGGGGATCCGCATAGTCGCCGATCCAGCTCATCAACCCCAGGGTGTAATCCTTTGTTTCAATGGCGTTATAGTAGTTTCCATAGGGGACCACTTTAAACGATGCTTCTATTCCGAGTGCCTTTTTCCAGGCTGCCGCCATTTCCAGGGCAAGGGCCTGCACCTCCTGGCTTTCGGGGATCTTGAATACCGGCCCGGGGAGCCCCTTGCCATCAGGAAAGCCCGCATCTTTTAAAAGCGCCATGGCTTCTTCCCTGTTCTGCGCGTTTATTCCGTCTATTTCAGGGTAGCCCGAAATCTGCGGCACCGCCCGATAGGTCGGTACTGCGTAGCGCTGTTCTGTGCGGATACTCTCCCAGGGAACCAGCAGCAGCAGCGCCCTGCGGAGCCGCTGATCATCCCAGGGGGAATCGGCACAGTTGAAATAGAGATAGCTGGTGGCAAACTGGTGAAAGACTGCCAGGGTATCGGGATCGTTAAGCTGATCGTAGAGTACGTTCCCGGAAGACCAGAGGATTTCTCCGGAATTGAACTTTTCTGTCATGCTGCGGTAATCATCAGAAAAATAGAGGGTTATCTCTTCGGAGAGAACCTTGTCCCGGTCCCAGTAGAGTTCATTTTTTTTGAGGATATATTTATCCGGTTCCCGGGAGTAGATCATGAAGGGCCCGTTACTGATCACCGACGGTGTGTCTTCCCAGTCCGGGTTATTCCGGAATTTCGCATGGATGGGGCTGAAGCTGTGATGGCAGATTATTTTTAGAAAATGGGATGCCGGATGGTTGAGTGTCACTTCCAGAATCCCCTCTTCGGGAACCTTAATGCCTACTTCATCAGCCGTTCCCTTGCCGGTCCGGTACTCCCGGGCGCCCTGGATGATATCCAGCAGAAAGGTGTATTCCGCATTGTCTTCGGGATTCAGGTGCAGAAGCCAGGACTCCCTGAAGTCTTCTGCACTAACCCTGTCGCCATTCCAGTAGTAGGCATTGGGCCGAATATGGAAGGTATATACCAGCCCGTCTACGGAAAGGTCGTAGTAATCCGCCGCCCCGGGAACGGGTTCCAGAGTTATGGGATGATAGGTGTACAATCCCTCGTAAATTGCCGTGTAGAGCTGTGCCTCGGTGGAGGTGTAGGAATGGTGGGGATCCAGTGCAATTGACTGGCTGGAGAAGCTGACACTAATAGGATCTGCGAATCCGGTCAAAGATCCGCAGAGTATAACCAGTAAGAGTAGTAATCTGCGCATTCGGTCCTTACGTAAGGTAGTTCTTTATTGAGTCTATATACTGCTGTCCCCTGAGGGGCTTGATAAATACTTCATTGAAGCCTGCTTCATTAAGACGCTGGATTTCTCCATCATCTGAGGTTATGGCAATAAGGGGCAGTTCGGGATGGGTTTCCCGTATTTTCCTTGCCACCTGATCTCCGTTCATTCCCGGCATGTACTGGTCTAGAATAACCAGGTCGTACTGCCTGGAATTGAAAAGTTCCATTGCCTTCAGTCCGTCCTGGGCCAGATCGCAGGCGATTCCATGGTTTTTCAGTTTGATTTCCAGCAGTTTCCGGTTAGTGAACTCGTCTTCGGCATATAAAACACGCTTTTCGTTCACCAGTTACTCCTTACGTTGTGCTGTAGCTTGTGTGTCTGCTCAGGCTGACGCTGTTCTGTTAAGAGTAAAGAAACAGACTTCTCCCGTCAACTGAATATGCAGTATTCTGATAGAAATACTATACACCGGTTATCCTGTAAAAACATTACACAGAAGCAGATATTTTTTGTGTCTCTACTGCTGCTTACTTGACAGGAACGGACAGCTTTTTTACCTTCTCTCCATATGGACAATGCTCTTAAACGATTGAAAGACCACTATGTTCCCCGTATACGTCCCGACCGGGAAGGCTATGAAATTCTCGACTGGGAGGACAGGGAGAGTCAGTATTCCCGCTTTGATGTCCTTATCAGCTCCGTCGATCTTCAGGGCAAGTCCCTGCTGGATGTGGGCTGCGGAATCGGCGACCTTTGCGTCTATCTTAACGGAAAAGGACTTGAGGTTGACTACCGCGGGGTAGATATTCTTGAGGACATGATTAAAGAAGCCATGCGGCGCTGCGATAAGGGTGACTGCTTTCTTGCTGCTGACCTGCTCGAGGAAGATCCTTTCGGCCCCGGAAGTTTTGATGTTGCCTTCTGCTCAGGTATATTCAACCTGGAGACCGGCAACAATCAGGAGCTTCTGGACCAGTTCCTTCCCCGTCTGAAGGGGCTTACCCGGGAAGCGGTGGTGATCAATCTTTTATCGGTGAAATCTCCGGATATTACCGAGGGGTATCATTACTTTGATCCCCTTAAAGTCCGGGAGCAGTGTCTGCAGATGTACTCTTCTGTTGAGATTAAAGAAGGCTACTTGAACAACGATTTTACCCTTATCTGCCGGCACTGATTACACCTTTTATAGGGTGAGGTGAAGGACTTGACCCTAACAGAGCTTTTCTATACCTTTTGCCCCTATGAAATCTATTAGAGTTATTGGTCCTATTGGGCTTTTATTCATACTTCTGTTAGGTATCAGTGCCGGGAAGCTGAGTTATACCATAGCCAATGGGGAACCCATGCAGGCCGATACGCCTGCTGTGGAATTAACTGAACAGGAATCCTTCACCACCATTCATATTGATGCTGACGAAGATATCAGTCTTACCCTTTACCGGAGGCCGGAAACCCGCCAGTCCATCCTTGAATTTTACACCCTGGTTACAGGATCGGCAGATATCAGCCGTCTTATTCTGCGCTATGCGGATATTCACGGCGTTTCGGCATCTCTCGCTTTTTCCCTGGCTTATGCGGAAAGCCGCTTTGTAACAACTGCGGTCAACAGAAATGCCAGTTCCATTGACCGGGGACTCTTTCAGCTTAATTCGCGCTCGTTTCCGGAACTGACCGAAGCGCAGTTCTTTGACCCGGAGATAAACACAGAAAAGGGAATCGCATATCTGCGCTACTGCCTTGAGGTGGGAAAGAACCCTGTAACAGCCCTTGCCATGTACAATGCAGGCAGAACCAGGGTCACCGAACGGGGGGCTCCGAAAATGACCCTCGATTATATTGCAAGGATTCTTGACTTTCAGGAAGATCTGGAAGACCGGATTGAGACTTCTCTGGTGAGAAAAGAGACCTATCTGGCAAAAAGCGGACCAAAGAGCGGCAAGCAGCTTTCCTACGTACTTGACAAGAGTAAGACCGTAAAATAGCTTGGTTACCACTATGGTAATCGTTCTAAACAACTCGGTCAGTAATGCTGACAAAGACAATATTCGTAATTTCCTGACAGAAAAAGGTTTCACCATCCGTGAAATTGTCGGTGAAGAAGAGACTATTTTCGGCGCTGTCGGCATTCCCCGCATCGATATACGCGAGGTGGAGCTTCTTCCCGGAGTCGCTCAGGTTATTCCCATTTCCAAACCCTATAAACTTGCCTCCAGGGAATTCAAAAAAGAAGATACCCTCGTCAAGGTGGGCCCGGTAAAGATCGGACCTCTCCGTCTGGCAGTTATTGCCGGCCCCTGCGCCGTTGAAAACAGAGAGCAGATTTTTGAATCCGCCCGGGTTGTCCGCGATGCCGGGGGTGTAATGCTTCGGGGAGGTGCCTTCAAGCCCCGTACATCGCCCTATTCTTTCCAGGGGCTTGGCGAAGAAGGAGTCCGTTACCTCAAAGAGGCGGGAGAAAAGTACGGCCTTCCCGTGGTAACCGAGATTGTATCGCCTGATTATGCTGAGTTCCTGGCGGAACATATAGATATGCTCCAGATCGGTGCCAGAAACATGCAGAACTTTGAACTGCTTAAGAAGGTTGGCAGCCTTAAAAAGCCTGTGATGCTGAAGCGCGGTCTTGCGGCTACCATCGAAGAGTGGCTTATGGCCGCTGAATATCTGATGGCCCATGGCGCGGAAGATGTTGTTCTCTGTGAACGCGGTATCCGCACCTTCGAAACATACACCAGAAATACCCTGGATCTTTCCGCCATTCCGGTGGTTAAAAAACTGTCCCATTTGCCGGTGATTGTCGATCCCAGCCATGCAACGGGCATCCGGGAAAAGGTTCTCCCCATGGCACTTGCTGCTGTTGCCGCCGGTGCTGACGGTCTGACTGTTGAGATCCATCCCGATCCGGATAAGGCTCTCTCCGACGGGCCCCAGTCTCTCCTGCCGGACCAGTTCGAAAAGCTGATGCGCGATATTGAAGCCATGACTCCTGTTGTGGGCCGTGAGCTGGAACGTCCGGTACGGCATGACCCGGTGGAGCTGAAATCTTCCGTACAAGCTGATGCGAAAGGCTCTGACGATTCGCTGAAGGTTGCCTTCCAGGGGGAACACGGAGCCTACAGTGAAAAGGCCCTTACCCTCTACTTTGGTTCATCAGCACAATCTCTGCCGAAATCGAGCTTTCGCACTGTTTTTGATGCAGTACTGAGCGGCGAAGCCCGCTATGGAGTGGTTCCCATGGAGAACTCCCTGGCCGGATCTATCCACGAAAATTACGATCTCTTTCTCCAGTTTCCGGACATAAAGATACTTGGCGAGCGCCGTGTGCGGATTCGGCATATGCTGATCGGTACAGCAGGAACCGACCTGGCTGCTATACGAAAAGTCTATTCCCACCCCCAGGGACTGGCCCAGTGTGCAAGATTTCTGGACAGTCTGCCCGGGGCGGAACGGGTTCCCTACTATGATACCGCAGGATCGGTTAAATTCATTGCGGAGCAGAAGGATCCTTCCAGTGCAGCTATTGCCAGTGAAGAGGCTGCGGCTGTATTCGGCATGTCTGTCCTGAAAGAAGGAATTGAGACAAATCCCAGCAATTATACCAGGTTCTTTCTGCTGGGACGTTCCGAGGAACCAACCAGGGAAGATGCCAACAAGGCCTCTCTGGTGTTCTCCGTTTCGGACAAGTCCGGAGCCCTTTTCACCTGCATGAAGGTACTTGCAGACAGGGGCATCAATATGACCAAGCTGGAGTCCCGGCCGATTATGGGTAAACCCTGGGAATACATGTTTTATATGGATGTGGAGATGCCCGGGGATGCCCGTCTCTTTGATGAGGCAATCGGGGAACTGAAAGGTTTATCGGAAAATCTCAGGGTTTTAGGTGTATACCGCGCCTAACTGACACTTGTGTCCACACCCAGCTTTTTAAGCTGGGTGATCTCTTCTTTCTTGGCTACATACTCGTGACGTTTCTGGTTCGCTCTTATAAGCACATTTTTAATAGCAGAAACCTCAAGTTTTATTCCATGAATCCTGCCCCGCATTTCTCTGGGTACTTCACTTTTAAAGTAGGTATCCAGTGCCGGTAGAGTTGTAATTATTTTCTGCAGATCCTCCACCAGGGTTGTAACAAATTCATAGATTTTTTCTTCACTGCTGCCCTCAAGGCGCATATAGGTGCTGGAAGCCTTGCTTGAGAGTACGCCCAGGGTTCTCGCCCTTTTTACGGCGTTGGCAGCAAAGCTGTCAAAATCTATGCGGACGGTACGGGTGGTGGAGGTTTTTTCATCAAAGAATTCCACCATGTAGATATGCTTTTCTCCCTGCTTTTTCACCATACTCATAAGCCATTTCCGAAAGCGGTCACTGAAGGTGAGTTTGCGTTGATCGAGAAAGGTCTGGTTTTCGTTCAGTTTGGATATGGCTTTTTCGAGGTGTATGCTGGCACCGGAGAATATGCGTACAGTTTCAAGGAGCAGGCTTTTGTAGGAGACATCCTCCTGGGTTTTAACTTTCTTTTCCTGCACCTTAAGGGAATCGATCAGCGCCTGTTTGAACTGACTGCTTTGGGGGCTGTACTCCTCTGCGATGAGTTCATTTACCAGCTCCGGAAAGAAGGGGGTTTCGGGCATTTCCTGGGGGAATGCCCGTTTTATCTGAACAAAGGCATTCTCCATCTTCTGTGAGGATGGGGGTCCTTCCACTTTGACCTTGAACAGAATTCTTTCCCGTATATCCTGTTTATACAACTGTTTGGAGAATGCGGTTATCTCTTTAAGGAGTCCGACAATTTCTGTTGTAAGCTTGGAAAGCTGATTACAGCCGTCTGCCAGTATGCTGGTGGAAAGAGCGTCGCCTCCGCCTTTTATCGACTGGATAAAATCAACCAGAGTGCGGGTCTGGGGGCTGGTAGAATTCGGGGTCAGCTTGGTCCACTGAAAATAGAGAAGCAGTTCACCGATTTTTTTCAGCCGCTTCAGATTGAGAAAATCTGTGCTGAACTGGTAATAATGGGTCAGAAATTCAAGAATTGTATCGTACTGGGAGAGCCGGATGCTCATCTTTTCAACCCGCTCGGATTCCATAAAAGGGTCCTTATCCGGGGTTGTGACTTCCGAGATTTTAAAGTCATCCTTATAGGGATCTTCCGGGATAACCCCTTTTTTCAGCAGTACGTTGTATATGCTCTGGAAGGAAGTATGAAAGTTGCGGAATTTATCCTTCAGCCTGGCCATCTGGTTCTTGTCGATGTGAGCACGGCGCTGGGCTATCGCATTATTGAGCGCCTCATTCAGATCCGTCTGTTCTTCCATATGAGGCTAATTATGAGCTAAAATACCGTATCCTTCAATCTATTAGGACACCATTTATGGGAGAAGCGGGAGTTTTCCCCCCGGAAAAACTGATTATGCCCGTACTGTTCAGCCGGCGGGAAGCCTATCTTGAGGCACGGAATCGGCTGATTCGCCGTTTCGGGCCGCTGGATTACGACGGAGCTGAGTTTCCTTTTGAGTTTTCACATTATTACGATAAGGAGATGGACGGCCCGATAAGCCGGGTTTTTCTTGCCTTTTCACATCTGGTGGATCCTTCAACCCTCTGGAAAATAAAGAGAGTCTGCAACCGGATTGAACAGGAGCATGCGGTGAACGGAGGACAGCGGCGGGTTAATCTTGATCCCGGGCTGCTTGATCTGAATCGTCTGGTTCTGGCTACAACCAAACATGCCGGACACCGGATTGCCCTGAAGAGGGGTATTTATGCGGAAATTACCCTCCATTACCGCCGCGGAGCTTATCAGCCCTTCGACTGGACCTACCCTGATTACCGTACCGATGAGTATCAGAAGATTCTTATGGAAATTCGACGGATATATCACCGGCAGCTGAAGCAGATCTGATTTTCCACCGTTCCATTTCATATGATCTCATTTTTCGGGACGCCCTTTATGGAGTTCCCTTCTATTTTGATACCCTTTATGACAGAGAGTATGACAGAAAGCATGACAGAAAGCGTCAGAGCTGTATGCCGCAATATTATTTTCATGTGGGTTCTGTTCGCTCTTACGGGGTGCAGTTTTTTTCTTTCCACCAAGGAAATCATACTGCATCTACCGCAGCTGCCGGAGAGCTATGAAGTTATCAGTTCTGATTCCGTCGCTCTGCTGGTGGTGGATGAAGAAGGCCGCTCCTACAGCGCTGTATGTCCACAAGGTAGTACTGTGGACATAGCCGTTGAGCAGAGCAGAATGTTTATCGTTCTGGCCCGGTACGGCAGTGAAATCCCCTGTGCAGGGGCGGTTCTTCCCTGGGATGGTGAGAATGAAGCGGAACTGACCTTTTTTAAAGGGTACTGCGGTGAACTCCTGCTGGACCTACAGAATGCAGACGGTAGCCCGTATCTGGTGAACTATTCCCGCATGCTTGAACAAACAGTGGAAGTTTCGCAGGGGAATCCGGGTAGACTGGACCGCCGGCGTATTCTTAGCGCCTTAATGCTGGGGAATCTGCTAAGCCGTGATATTGTGCTGCTGCCGGAGTATGTGCTTCCGCAGGAAACCCTGCCTGACGGGAACTGGTTCCCGGTGGAGCCCCTCGGGCAGGAAGTTTCCAATGGTGAGTGGGGGACATTCCGGCAGGGCCGTACTCTCTACTTCAACGGGGAATATACCCTTACCGTCTGCTGCGACAGCCTTGGCTGGAGCGTGTATTCCGTTCCAGCCTGTTATTATTCCACCGGTTACTGGTAGCCTCAGATTCTGAAAATAGCCGAGCTGGTCAGTTTTTCAGCACCTTTGTCGGTGATAAGGTAATCATTTTCCTTGCGGATGCCCCCGAGGTCCGGGTCGTAAAGACCGGGCTCCAGGGTAAGCACCATTCCCGGCTTCAGTATCATTTCATATTCCTTGCGGTCCCTTAAGAAGGGACGCTCATGAACATCCAGACCTATTCCGTGGCCGAGACTATGGGGCATGGTAAAGCCTTCCCGCGCAAAAACCTCGTCTACCCTGCGGGCCGGAAAGGAAGATGAAACTTCCGGGCCCAGAGCAGCTTCTGCTGCGGCATAGCCTTCTTCAATCAGGGCTGCAACCCGCTCCTGTTCCGGGCTTAAAGGTCCTTTCAGCAGGGTCAGGGTTACATCGCTTGCATAGCCTTTAAGCCGTACACCGAAGTCGATAATGGTCGGCCCCGGCAGGTTGAGAAGAGCCCCGGAGAAGTTGGGGAATGCATGGAGGCCGAAGCTTCTTTCCGGGTTGGCTACGATGGTGTCGAAGCTGGTTCCCTCGGTGCCGGCCCGGCGGGCGGCGGCCTCGATAAAGAGGGCGGCGTCTATTTCGGTTTCAAAGGAGCCTTTTTTAAAGCCCTCCACCAGTTCTTCGATAATGTCGTTGGTTATGCGGGATGCTTCCCGATAGATATCAATCTCTTCCGCATCTTTAATGCTGCGCAGTTCCCAGAGCTGGGCTTCTATACCGTCTTCACGGCAGAGAAAGGTAAACTCCGGGGCTTCTTTTTTGAGGTCTTCGAACATAGGCAGCGGAATTGCTGCGGGAAGCTCAATCCGTGCGCCTTTAGAGAGCCCGTAGCGGCGGGCGACTCCGGCTATGGCCTGAATGGGGCTGCGCTGGAACTCGCTGTAGGAGACCAGGGCATCTGCGGTGGCATGAATTTCCGCCAGAGGCAGATCCCAGGCTACCAGCAGGGATGCTCCGGAAGCATGCAGGAAAAAGAGTGCATCAGAGGGATGCCCGCTTAAATATCGCAGGGAGGAGTTGCGGCGCTCCTCGCAGTCTTCTATGACAATCAGTTCGACTCCTTCCTGCTGCATCCAGCTGACAAGAGCCTCCAGGCGGTAGTTTGCCACTATTGCACTCCTCCTTGCTATGAAAAGTAATGGTAATAGCCTCAGTTGGCTACGATATTCACCAGTTTTCCCGGTACGGGGATAATCTTGCGGATCTGCTTTCCTTCGATCAGCTCTTTGATTCTGGGGTGATCCAGGGCCATCTCTTTCATGGCATCAATGCTGATATCCGCGGCAACCATCTCCTTTGCCCGTACCTTGCCGTTTACCTGAAAGACCAGCTGAATCTCATCGTCTTTGGTCAGCTCTTCTTTGTACTCAGGCCACTGCTGTGCCCCCGCAAGGGGTTCTTTGCCGAGCTTTTCCCAGAGCTCTTCACCAAGATGGGGAGCATAGGGGGTAAGGAGCAGCACGAAGGGTTCGATAAGCTGCCGGTTGAGGGTCTCTTCCTTGAATACCTCGTTTACAAATATCATCATCTGGGAAATGGCGGTATTGAACTCAAGGCCGTCGGTATCCAGGGTAACCTTCTTGATGGTCTTGTGAAGTACTCTCAGCAGTTCTTCCTTGGGCTCTTCATCTACCAGGGGCTTGTCGAAGAGGCGCCATACCCGGTCCAGAAAGCGGTGTACGCCGCTGATACCGGAGGTTGACCAGGGCTTGGAAACCTGCAGGGGGCCCATAAACATCTCATAGACCCGCATGGAGTCGGCACCGAAATCCCGGATTATATCGTCGGGGTTGATTACGTTCTTGAGAGACTTGGACATCTTGGCAATAACCTGGGTCAGTTCAATGCCGCTGGCCTTTTCAATAAAGCTGTCCGGGCCGGTCTCCTCAACCTCGTCGGTGGGAACCAGGGTTTTATCCGGCCTTTGATAGGCAAAGGAGGTGATCATTCCCTGGTTGATAAGCCGCTGAAAGGGTTCGGGCTGTTCCAGAACACCGATATCGAAGAGTACCTTGTGCCAGAAACGGGCGTAGAGCAGGTGAAGTACCGCATGTTCAGCGCCGCCTACATAGAGGTCGACGGGCATCCAGTAGTCGATCTTTTCCTTATCCGCCAGGGCTTCGGTATTATGGGGGTCAAGGTAGCGCAGGAAGTACCAGCAGGATCCGGCCCACTGGGGCATGGTGTTGGTTTCCCGCTTTCCCGGACCGCCGCACTCGGGACAGTCGGTGTGTACCCACTCATCTATCTTTGCCAGGGGAGATTCACCGGTTCCGGAGGGTTCGTAGGATTCAACCTCCGGCAGCTTCAGGGGCAGCTGATCCATGGGGATAGGCACAATACCGCACTTGGGGCAGTGCACCAGAGGAATGGGCTCGCCCCAGTAGCGCTGGCGGCTGAAGACCCAGTCTCTGAGCTTGTAGTTTACCGCCTTCTGGCCGAGCTTCTTCTCCTCCAGCCAGGCGATCATGGCGGAAATGGCTTCCTCTTTGCCCATGTCGTCCAGAAAGCCTGAGTTTACATGAGGTCCGTCGCCGGTGAAGGCTTCCGTCTTTACATCGCCGCCCTGGAGTACCTCGATGATGGGGAGTTTGAACATCTCCGCAAATTCCCAGTCCCGCTGGTCGTGGGCGGGTACCGCCATAATGGCTCCGGTTCCGTAGCTTATAAGGATGTAGTCGGAAATCCATACGGGGATTTTTTTCCCGTTAACCGGATTTATCGCATATGCTCCGGTGAAAACTCCGGTTTTGTCCTTGGCGAGGTCGGTTCTCTCCAGATCGGATTTAAGCCGTGCCTGTTCCAGGTAGCTTTCAACCTCCGCCCGCTGGCCGTCGGTGGTGATCTTCTGCACGTAAGGGTGTTCCGGGGCCATAACCATGTAGGTGGCGCCGAAGAGAGTGTCGGGCCGGGTTGTGTAAACCTCCAGGGACTCGGCGTGGCCATCAATCTGAAAATGGACGTTGGCGCCTTCTGAGCGGCCGATCCAGTTGCGCTGCATGCTTTTTATGGAATCCGACCAGTCCAGGGTGTCCAGATCCTCAAGCAGGCGGTCCGCGTAGGAGGTGATCTTCAGAATCCACTGGCGGATATTGCGGCGTTCAACTATCTGGCCGCAGCGCTCGCACTTGCCGTCTTTAACCTCTTCGTTGGCGAGTCCTGTTAGACAGGAGGAACACCAGTTGATGGGGGTTTCCGCCTCGTAGGCGAGGCCTTTTTCGAAGAGTTTGAGGAAAATCCACTGGGTCCAGCGGTAGTACTCCTCGGTATGGGTGGATATTTCCCGGTCCCAGTCATAGCTGAATCCCAGGGATTTTATCTGGGTCCGGAAGTGGTTGATATTGGTTTCCGTGGTAACCTTGGGATGGGTACCGGTTTTTATTGCGTAGTTTTCCGCGGGAAGACCGAAGGAGTCGAATCCCATGGGATGAAGGACATTATAGCCCCTCATGCGCAGGAAGCGGCAGTAGATATCCGTGGCGGTATAGCCTTCGGGATGGCCTACGTGGAGCCCCGATCCTGAGGGGTAGGGAAACATATCCAGGATATACCGCCGCTTTTCCTTGGGGATGGAGGGATCTTCGGTCACCCTGAAACTGGAATTTTCTTCCCAGTAATTCTGCCATTTCTGCTCAATATCTGCGTATGGGTATTTGCTCATGTCCGGCATGATACTCGTTGCGATGAAGGTACGTCAATGTCGTACTTGACCGCAGGTGTCCCGGAGGATTAATCTTTTCAAATGGATTCAACCCTCGATACCACCCTGATGCCCTCTGCTGAAATTGCCTGTACCACGGTTCTCGGAATTAACCCCGGAGAACGGCTGCTGATTGTCACCAACCCCGATGAAGATGTGCTGGCTGTTTCCCGGGCCCTCTATGCCGCTGCCGCCGGGCTGAAGGCTGAGCCGGTTCTGATGGTGCAGCCGGTAAAAAGCCAGATTGATTATGCTGATCCTGCGGTGCTTGCAGCCCTTCATTCAAGGCCCGATGTGCTGGTCTCCTTGAGCAAGGACAAGCTGGGAAAGGACCCTCAGGGGCTGAAAAATCCCTACCGGGCGGGAGACCGTGAGTTTGACGGGATCTTCGACTATCTCCTTTACGGCGAGAAGAGTATGCGTGCTTTCTGGTCGCCGGGAATGACCCGGGACATGTTCCGCCGGACCGTCAATATTGACTATGGGCGGCTCAAGGCTGAGTGCAATGCGGTTAAGCAGCTCATGGATGAGGCTGTAGCGGTGAGGGTTGAGTGTGAGGCGGGTACCGATCTTTACATAGGCCTTGAAGGCCGGCTGGGCGATCCCGATGACGGCGATTTTACCCGGCCCGGAAGCGGCGGGAATCTGCCTGCGGGAGAAACTTTTGTCTCTCCCGCCCTCAACAGCAGTGAAGGCACCATTGCCTTTCGGGGCTCTATTTCTCTTAATAAAGGGGATATTCTTATTGAGCGTCCCATTACCGCCCGGGTTGAGGGAGGATTTATTACCCATATAAGCGGCGGAGCAGAGGCCCGGCAGTTGGAAGAAACCATTGCCGCAGGAGAGTCCCGGGCTCTATCAATGGCCGCAGAAGGAACTCTCCCCGCGGGGATGGGAGAAATCTACCGTCGAAACGCCCGCAACATCGGAGAGCTTGGAATCGGACTTAATCCTTCCGCTGCAGTTCGGGGTAATATGCTTGAAGATGAGAAGGCCTATCGCACCTGTCATATAGCGGTGGGTGCCAACTACGATGATGACGCTCCTGCCCTGATTCACTGCGACGGACTGATTGTCGAACCTGATATAACCTTTTATCTGCCCGGCGGCGGAGAGAAGATTCTTATGAAAAAAGGTGAACTTACTCTTTCGGATCTTTAAGGGGCATTCTTTTTCGGTACATACGGCCGTCCACGGCGGTAAGACCAAGGCCTATGAGGATCATGCCGGTAAAGTGACGCAATTCAACTGCCTCACCCAGAATAAGGGAACCCAGAAGAATCGCGCTTACCGGCACCAGAAAGGTAACCAGCTGAACACTGGTTGCGCCGCTTGAAGAAAGAATCCGGAAATAGAGGGCATAGGCCAGGGCGGTTGAGAGAAGTGCCAGACCTGCTACTGCGGCCCAGACTTCCGGAGAGGGTAATGTTTCCTTCCACGGCTGCTCTGCAATGAGGGCAATTGGGATAATCAGCAGGGCGGAACCTGAAAGCTGCCCTGCGGCTGCAGCAGTCGGTTCCAGTCCCATCCGTTTGAACCGCCGCCCGAAAACCACGGCACAGGCATAAGAGAAATCTGCAGATAGAATAAAAATCATGCCTCTTATTGTGTGTGATCCTTCGGCCGATCCGGTAATACCGAAAAGGCTGAATACGCCTGCAAAGCCCAGGGTGAGGCCGATAAGTTTATGCAGTTTTATTTTCTCATCAGACGTAAAGAAGTGAGCTGTAAGAATAGTAAAAAAAGGTGTCGAGGCATTGAGTATTGATGCCAGGCTTCCGGTAATATATTGCTGCCCGGAGACAATAAAGCTGAAGGGTACAATGTTGTTGAGAAATCCCATGATCAGAAACGCCGGGATTGTCTGTATTGTCAGAGGCAGCTTTATTCCCCGCAGGCGGATAAACAGTTGAAGTGCCCCGGTGGCAAGTATCAGGCGCAGGGCAACTATCGTAAAAGGCCGTAGAGAGGTAAGGGCAATTTCAATAAACAGGAATGAGCTTCCCCAGACCAGAGACAGTAGGGGCAGGAGTATCCAATCTTTACCGTTCATGGCCTGGATATCGCTTTTCATCTATTTTTCCGGCGGCGGTTCTTCCGTGTGTATGGCTGCATGGGGCCGCTTTTTGAGGGTAAGCAGCAGTGATGTTATACGGTTTCTGACAATACCTTCTATGGTCAGCTCTCCCCATTCTGTCTCCACCGTTTCGTTCCGCTGGGGCAGCCGGTCAAGCAGCTCTGCAATATATCCGGAAATGGTTTGAACGTACTTACCGTGGGGAAGATCGATTCCCAGGGAGTCCTCTATCTGTTTGAGCGAGGTATCGCCTTTTATACGGTAGCGTTTTCCTTTTATGTGCTGGATCCGTTCACGGCCTTTCTCTTCGTTCTCATCGTAGAGTTCGCCAAATAGTTCCTCGATAATATCTTCCTGGGAGACAATCCCCGCCAGGCCGCCGTACTCATCCATGACAATTGCCATGTTGAGTTTCTCTTTTTTAAAGCGGTCGTAAAGGTCGGATATTTTTTTGTTTGTGGGAATAAACAGAGGCTCCAGCATAATACTCTGGAGCATAATTTCACCCCGTCCCTGGGTAATCTCCCGGGCGGCATCCTTGAACAGTACCACACCTACAATCTTTTCAGGATCTTTTTCCCAGACAGGTATCCGGGAGAATCCCTCTTCGATCATCTGAGGAAAGGCCTCTGTAATGGACATGCTTTTATCCAGGCTGAAAACCTCGGTCCGGTGGGTCATAATTGCCCGGGCGGGAACATCGTCCAGGCGGAAGATGCTTTTTATCATTTCCTGTTCATACTGCTGCACTACCCCGAGGTTTCCCGCAACATTTACTATGTGCAGAATCCCTTCCATGGAGACATTTTCCCTTCTTTCGGAGGAGAAAAAACGGGTAATAAATGAGCTGATCAGACTGATAAGCCAGATTATCGGCGCTAGAATAAATGCGAAGAATTTTACCATCCCCCCTGTATGGAGAGCTATGGCTTCGTTATGAATTATGGCGATCCGCTTGGGAGTTACCTCAGAAAAGATAAGGATCACCAGGGTGAGTATTCCTGTCATAACTCCAAGCATCTGGCTGCCGAAAAATTCAATGGTCAGCTGGGAGGCCAGGGCGGAGGCCCCGATGT
Source organism: Marispirochaeta sp. (assembly GCA_963676835.2). Taxonomy (GTDB): domain Bacteria; phylum Spirochaetota; class Spirochaetia; order JC444; family Marispirochaetaceae; genus Marispirochaeta. Next base: position 230,883 of record CAXXFF010000002.1, on the reverse strand, counting down.
TCACCAGGTTGTTGCCGATGAGGATTGTGGTAAGCAGAATATCCGGTTTGCTGGAGAGCTCTTTAACATAGCGGCCTTTTTTCCCGTGATTTTCCACCAGATGCTGAATCTGCAGCATGGAAAGGCTGGTATAGGCCGTCTCTGTGGCTGAGAAAAAGCCTGAGAGCAGAATAAGCCCCGATAGGGCGATTATGCTGACTAACATGAGTGTTCCGCTAATAGTATAGGTTTATACAGAGTATACGACGGAGGGTAGGGGTCATCATCCATGATTATTCCAAGTATAGCGGCCATATCGGCCTAATTCAACTCTCTTTTCCATCATTTTATATAGGTTTGGGGGTGTTACTTTCTTGCCCTCTCTCCGATTATAATAGGAGATATGAAATTGTCTGTTCAGCGGAGAACCCTGCTGTTCACAGTTCTTGTTACTCTTTACGCTCTGTCCGGTATGCAGGCCCTTTTCGCGGACGAACCTTTTCGGAGAAAGGTGCTGATACTGCCTCCCTCTTTTATTGAGCTCTCAGATTCTCCCGCTGCGGAAGAGAGTTCGCTTAAGTCGCTTGGCAATGATTTTGCCGGCAGCCTCAAGGAGGAGTTAGGCAGACGCAGCAGCATTGCTGACCGGAGAGACAAAGATTATCCGGAAGATCCATACAATCTGAACGGTGCCGAGGCTTATGCGCTCCTCCAGGGAGCGGATGCTGTAGTTTCCGGCTACTACGCTCTTGAGGAAAACCCGGAAGGTGGCGTTTTTGCCCGGCTGGTATTGTATGCCGCCGATCTTGCCCGGGGGGATGTCCGCTTTTCCCTTACTTTTCAAGGAAAAATAGATCCTGCTGTTCTAAAGGAAAAAATACCCGAACTGACCTCCCGTGCCGCGGCTGTTCTAACAGACCGGCTGCTGCCTCTGGATGATTTGGCAAAGGATTCCCTGGAGAATGCCGTTGAGGCGGCCGGCAGGGAGGACATTGTATCAAGCACCGTTACTGTTACTCTTCTCTCTCCGCCGGATCCGCAGACTGTGCTGATTCTTTCCGACGGTTCGGAAGGTGGAACCATGGCTGCCGGAAAAATAGAGCTGAAGGTTCCGGTAAAGACCCTGCTGCGGATCAACCTGAAAAGAGACGGCTACTATACCAGAACGGTGGAAACCTTTATTGAGGAGAAGGACCTTACCATTAAGGTTCCCCGGCTCTACCCTGTAAAAAAACAGGATGCGGGTATTACACTCTCATACCTGAGACCCTTCGGCTTGATGGGAGAGTGGCGGCTGCGCATGCTCAAGGAGACTCTTACCCTGGGCGCTTCCGCCGGGCTTTACCTGCTGCCCCAGTATGATGATAAAGAGGTTTTCAGCCCCGACTTTTCCGAATCCATGGTCGAGACCGAGGCTGGAGCTCACCTGGGCTGGTATTTTCTTACCAGGGCGGACACCGGTTTGCGCCTTCAGCTTGAGCTGAATACAAGGATTAATACCTACACCATGCCCAATCAGGAGTGGGCCACCTACCTTGCCCTGATGAGCGGTTTCGGGGTCCGCTTTGAAATTAACCGGCCCACATGGCTCACCTATTTGGGTATCCGGGGATACTACCCCAATGTGACTCCGGCAAATGTGGCGGAAAGTGGTATAGTTTTAATAAACGGGGGTATAGCATGGAAAAAATAGTTCGGCCCCTTTCTCTTCTATTGATTACCCTTATTTGGCTCCTGCTTTTGAGCACCTGTGAGTATATGGGCTTTGACGGCTATATCAACCAGCTGGACGAAATCGGTATCAACAGCAACCTGGCTGATGCGGTTTCATTCAATCAGCATCTTGCCTCCCGGCCGAGAGAGTTTCAGGGAAAGGTTTATGTTCTTGGAACCCGTGGTGTCTTTGAAATGGATGCGGATAACCTCTCGGATTACACCTTCTATGCCTATAGTCAGGATCTTGGTTACTGGGAAGATTACTGGCAGGATGAGCTGCCCCCCATAAACTGCTATGTGCATTCGCTTACAGGAGAATTTCTTATTGAATCTCAGAATACAGGCAATGGGATTGGATATTCTAATACAGTAAAACTAAATAAATCCGCAGGGACTGCTGTTGTTCTTGAGAGTTCCACTTACACAAGCGCGTGGGGCCCGGTAGCGCGTTTAATCGATTCCTCTAGTAATATGTACAAAATTGTAATGAGTATTGATTATTTTGGATCTTCTTTTACAACGACATATTTGTATGATGATACAAATACTGATACAGGCTCTACATCCGCTGTTGCAGGCTCCGGAATGTATATTATAACTGATTCATTTATCTCTAAAAATAACGCCTCTTATGCGTACTGTGCGATCCAAACCGGTTACGCTGCGGCGGGAACTAATCCCCTGATACTGGATGTATACGCATTTGATTATCTCTCAGGGTCATATCAGAATACCTATCATGGTGGAATAGTGACCCAGGAACTGTTTGAACAAAACTATATGGCAGGATTTAGCCCGTATTATTATATAAATACGGATTTTCGTGTGTCCCTGAATGATCAGTATATGCTTATTCGAATGCCGGATGTTCAGGAAAACACCACAATGGTGATATATGACTATATATCTGGTGAGAGAAAACTTGAGACTGATATTCCCGGTAACAACCAGTTCCCGGAACTGGGCGAAAGCGGTATGACTGTCTGGGTTACCAGTATCCGCGGAGGAGTGGCAAGGTATGAGTATGATTAGACGCCTTACGCTCCCTCTTTTTTTCCTTCTTATAATTATCTCTCTCAACGCTCAGGAGGGGACTTCCGTCCCTGAAAAAGTAAAACGCACTGTTGCAGTTACCTGGGAAGAGGAGCAGCCCTGGGTAAGGCTGCTTGCTGCGAGTATTGCAACGGAACTGGTTAACAGCGATGCAGTTTTCTATACCGGCAGTCAGGAGGAGAGCGACGCCATCCTCTATACAGGGCTGCTTGAATTCGGTTCCCGCTCCAGTCTCTGGGTACGGGGAATTGACCGTTTTACCGATGAAGAGGTTTTTACTGAAACCTGGATTTTTCAGGAATTCAGTCTTGAAGAGATGAGCACCGACTTTCTGCCGAAGGTAATTCGTGCAGTTGTACAGGGATTTCCACCTCTGGACAGTACGGTGGCCGCAGCTGTGCAGGAAGCCGGGAAAGAGGAGCTTGTTTTTACTCCCCCGGTGATGGAAGCTCAACCGGTTACCATTACACTGATAGTGCCGGAAGGCTCCAGACTGATTCTTAAGAGCGGTGTACTCGGGGCGGGAGCTGAAGGCAGTGATGAGGAAATCCTGGTAAAGGCAATTCCCGGAGCCCTTCTTCCCTACCGGCTTGAAGCTCCGGGCTACATTCCTGAAAGCGGAGAGATGCTTGTTGGAGATGAGGATGAAACCCGGATTCCGGAGCTTACCCCCTATGCCTCCTGGGCTCTCGAAATAAAAGGCCGGCTCTGGGAGTTCGGCGTTATTCCCGGCTACATCAAATACCTGCAGGATGAAGAGATCTACTTCTATGCCGACCTGGAACAGAACATTATCAGCCTGAAGAACCTGTTCACCTTTTACAGCGATGCCCAGCGCGGTTTTATTCAGCCGGTAATAGGGCTTGCATCCTATGGCCTGCCTGCGGACTATCTGTTTCGCCCCTATATGGGCTTCGGAGCCTTTACGCGGTTTGTTTTTGGAGAAGAAGAGGCTCTTTATCTGTCGAAGACCGTTACCTGGGGTATCGATTTACCCCTAGGCTTTGAGTTTGACCCCTTTAAGGGTGAAAGCTTCAGTATTATCTGTGAGTATACACCCCGGTTTTTCTACAGCTCTTTTTATGACGCACCATTTGAGGACTATTTTGTCTCCGACTATCCCCTGCCGGCTCATCTTTTTGACCATTGGCATGTGCAGTATGCGGGCCCCCTGAACATAGGAGTGCGCTGGGAATTATGAGAAAGTTTGTACTGCTGACACTGTTTCTACCCATGCTCTTCTCCTGTGTGCCTTCCTATCTGGAGGAGGCTGCTTTTCTTGAGCTGCCTTTTGAGTATGAGGGAACACTAAAGACAGATGAGTTTGTTCCAGAATATGATCTTCACTGGGCAGTCCCGGACAATTCTGATTCCACGGGTTTATATTTTTATGCTTATAGCCAATGGAGCATGATGAATCAACTTTATTATTGTGATGGCGATACTTATTGGTCGATCTTTAGTTTGTCAGATTCTCGTAAGATTATTTCACTGGATGAACAGGGATGGTTTGTACAGATCTATGGTTCTGCTCCCGCAGAATTCATGGAGTTGGACTGGGCTGATCTTCCCAACAAAGTATGGTCTGTTTTTAAGGATTCTGTTACGACAAACTCAGTTGTATCAGAATCAACTCTCTATGTGTACGGTGATTTAGCTTTTGCAGGGAATCCCGGAGACGGGTTTACATTAGATGCTTCAAGCGTAGACTATTCGGCCGGCATCTTTCTTGATGATCCGCCAAATTCTGTTATTCCGACGTCAACACTCCCTCTGTCGACTGTTACTGCAATGGTCTATCCCGAGGCGACCTCTATTTGGGGCTCTATATCGGTAGATGTTCCAGCGTTTGCTCCTTCCTATACTGCGTCGATAGATAGCAGGCATAAATTCATTCTTTCCCGTACAGATGGACTTACGGGAGAAAGAAAAAATGTTCTTGTAAATGTAGATGCCACGGTCCCTGATTTCACATGGACGGACATAGATGCAGACGGCGATTTTTATTTTGTAAGCCGTACCCGCTTTGTAGGTATGGATGGCAATGTGCTGAAGATTTTCAATCAGAATGGTGGTTTAATAAAAAGCCATGAACTTGAAAATATGCGGTTGCTTGGTTTTCGTTCCTCCACTGAACGGGAACTTGTGTTTCTCTATTCTTCCAATGAGAAGGATGGGGACAGGGTTTATGGAATTTACAGCCTCCCAGCCGCATATATTGAGGAGGCCCGGGAATGAAAAAGTGGGTACTCATTCTCCTTTCATTTTGTCTGTTGGCAGCATGTGAGGAGGAGCGGACAAGCATAGTTTTAAAAGATTTTACCAATACAACTGGTAGCGATGAAGTTTATATTACATTGTCTTCTAACTTCTTTACTCCCACTTACAGCAACTCTATTGATTTACAGACAGTTATCTTTCCTGCTGCACCAACTATTAACATAACCAAAGATGTGGTTTTACTCGATGTTCCTGCAGGTGAAGAAAACGGCATGTACTATATTTATATCCTAGAAGATAGTGATGCCTCAGGGACTATCCTGGCAGGCGATCAGATTATGCCGGTGTTTCAGGTTAAGCCAGAGTCTGGTGAGAGTGTAGAGATAAAAGGCATAGTAAATAGTTTTGATTATTCTTATCCTCTTGGTCCAGATTTTCGCCTATGGGTCAATTGGTCCACAAATCTTCCAGTACGCCCTTCTGAAACCCAGCCGCTTTATGTTCAGTTTCAGAGTGGGTCCGGAACTTTTGACTGTACTGCATGGATTCCCAGTATAACTACAATGCTCAATAACTCCGCGGAAGTTGGCGAGCTTTGTTTTTTTCTCTCAAATGCCACTTTTACCTATTTCGCCTATCTGGATATGAATGGTAACGGTACCCCCGATTCGGGCGATTATGCGAGTTTTCTCCCCGTTAATGCTGTCACACCTAATATTTTTATTAATAGTGGTGACAATTCCCTGACTCTTGGATATTCATTAGTTCCTTAAATCCCTTTATTTACAGAAGCTATAATATTCCGACAAATTGAACCTGTTACTACTGTATTGAGGGCTAAAGATTTCTCTCCATGAGTAGTAACCATTGATGCGTCGGCTTGACTATGCGCATAAGCGGCGATAAATTATGCACATAGGAGTATCCTGAAATGCAAAGCATGAACCTCTCCCTCCGGGACGATATCAAGGAATACGCCCGGCATTATGCGAAATCCCACGGAACTAATGTGTCTGCGGTGGTGGAGAAAATCTTTTCCTATCTCCGTGATTTCGAGGAAGGTGAAACAAAGGTAAAAAACCGCCTCGATCTTCTGCGGGAACGGCTGCCGGAGATAGAGCTTGTGGATGATTCGGATGATCCGAAATACCGCTACCTGAAGGAAAAGTATATTGATTAAACTCTTTCTCGACTGTGATGTAATGCTGGACAGTCTGCTTGGCCGGGAAGAGTATGTCGCCTATTCCGACTCAATTTTCCTGCTGGGAGAAGAGAGCAATTATATCCAGCTGATTACCTCTCCCCTGGCGGTAGCCAATGTGCATTATATCTTTGCTAACAGTGCCTTAAAGGGAGCGCGGAATAAGCATGCGGTCAGCCTGGCTGCCATTGACGAGCTTCTCAAGTATACCGACATTGTTGATCTGCCGGGACCGGAGGCCAGGTTTCTGCTCTCCGCACCGGGCGTAAAAGATTACGAGGATGCTCTGCAGCTGGCATCCGCGAAAGCAGCTGGAGCCAGGTACCTGATAACCCGAAATGTGAATAACTACCCTGGGGGCACCAGTGTGGGAATCCTTCATTCTGTTGATGATGCCCCGCTGATCCGGGCAATCGATGCTGTGGAAGGCCGTAAAGAGACCTGAAAGTTTTTTCCTTTTTTTAGCTTTACTTGATACTGATTTGACCTTTCGCAGCTTCGACAAGAGTCTGTTTCAGGGAAACCGACGCTTCCTTTTCCACTGTACAGCAAATCATAACCTCAGTGGTAAACTCTTCCTGTTGAATGGCAGCCTTGTGCTGGTCTATCTGCTTTTTTATGCTTTCATACATTCCATAAGCAAAGCGCAGCTCCAGCTGAACCTCTTCCACCAGCTTTTTCCGCGGAATATCATCAATTACCGCTTTCACTGAATCAGTATAAGCCCGAACCAGCCCACCTGTCCCCAACTTAACACCGCCGAAGTAGCGCACCACAGTAACCAGAATGTTGGTAAGCCCGCTGTACTGCAGGGCTGACAGGGCGGGCCGCCCGGCGGTTCCCTTGGGCTCACCATCGTCGGACATGCCCAGGTACTGGCGTTTCTCATCGCCGATTACATAGGCCCAAACTACATGGCGGCTCTTGGGGTGTTCTTCTCGTGTCTTTTTAACAATGGCCTGAGCCGCCTCCTCGGTTTCAACCATGGAGGCGGCGGCAATAAAGCGTGATTTTTCTATTTCCAGCTCGGCACTGGCAGACTCTAAGGGTATATCCACGTATAACTTATATCGTACCGGCAGGCCCTACTGGATGCCGGCGGGCTCGATGAGCAGCAGCTGTCCCTGCCTGGTGCCCACAGCGATTAAACTGTCGCCGGGAATCAGTGCCGGTCTGCTGCTTACGGTACTCTGTATGGCAAGGCTCTTTATTGTCTTTCCCGTGGCAGCTGCCGCGAAGATTAGCTTGTTGTCCCCCGTTCCATAGACAATCTGGTCTTTTCCTGGAAGATACAGCGGCGGTGCGGATGCTCCCCGGATAGGAGCAAAGAGGCTGCTGCCGTCATTAAGGTTCAATCCATAGATCGCACCATCCCGTCCGAAGATATATGCACCCCGGCTGCCTAGGGCTATGTCTGCAGTGACCGAAACATTCTCATCGCTGATTTTCTGCTGCCAGAGAACCGATTGAGAAGAGAGATCGATGCAGACCACATTGCCTTTTCTGCCTGAAAATACTGCCTTGTTCCCTTTAACCGAAACAGCCAGAGCCACGGGCATAACCGCATCGGTGGCTATGCTTGCCTGGACAGTTCCGTCCTTGATAATCAGAAAATTCCCTTCCTGATCGGCGATAAGTACGCTGCCCTGATAGATTCCTGGAGACATTTTTGATCCCTCTCCGGGAATCGCTGCAAAAGAGCTGAAGCTGCCGCTGGAGGGGCTGAATAACTCCAGAGCACTATTTGATGGGTAAAGAACCTGGCGGTTGAATTCAGCAACCTTCCGTCCGAAAACGTGGGACCGGTTTCCGTCCAGTTCAACAGACTGAACCGTATTGCCCGAAGCAAGATCGGCGACGATTAGGGCTTTTGAGCCGGAGAAATAGGCCTTTCCCTGAATAATGACCGGGGCGGAATTCTCATTGGGCTTGTTTGGGGTCTCTAGTGTCCAGAGTTTTCTGCCCGTCAAGTCCGCAGCGGACAGGGTCCCTGCTGCATCGGAAGCTACAATTATAGTTCCGCCTGCGGCAATACCCCGGATAGTCTCTCTTCCTGCAGACTGGCTGAAGATAAGAGGTTTTCCCTTTAAGCGTACTTCCTGATCCAGTGCTGTTTCGCCGGTGGTTAACTGCAGGGTTTGATCCTCGAAGCCACGCCTGCTTATTTTAACGGACAGTTCGGTCCCTGGAAGGGCTTCTGTTTCAAAACTGCCTGTCTGTGCTGCGGCTCCGTTGATGATAATGGATGCGTCAGCGGGAAGAGCGCTTATTCTAACCGGGACTCTTTTAGGAGCTTCTTCAATCTCCGCCTCTTCTGCTACAGCAGCCTCAGGTTGAGCTGCTTCCGCTACGGGCTCGGCTGTCTCAGATGTAGTTTCAACTGTTTTCTCAATGGCAGGGGATTTCTCTCCCGCTGCTTCCGGAACTTCTTCTGGCGCTGTTGTTTCCGGAGCTGACTCCGCAGGTTTCTGTTCAATAACCAGGGCGGCAAGCTGTATGGTATAGAGCTTTGCATCCTCGGGGCTCACGGACACCGGCAGATTATAGGGAGCGTATCCTTCCCGTTCTATGCTGAAAGAGAGATTTGTTCCTGCCTCGTAGAGGGCTGAAAAGTTTCCCCTAGCCGTAGACTCGCCGTTCAGGACAATACGTGCATCTGCAGGCTGAACTTTTATACCCACTTTATACAGCTGAATCTGAGGCTGGGTGGCTTTATCTTCTCTGCTTGCCGCCACAGGGATATCGAGAATCTTCATTTTATCTGTCTGCTTCAGGGCTTCAGCTTTCTCCGCGGAAATTGCCGCCGCCGGAGCAGTTTTTATGGCAAGGTCTTTGGTGGAGGCAATGGTGGCTGCCGCTAACTGCTCTGTTTTTGCTTCCGCCTCAGCAGCGTCTTTTGCTTCGGCAATTTCTGTAACCGCCTTTGTAACGGTTTCTGTAATCTCCCTGGTCTCTTCCAGATACTCTTCGGTAAGGGCCATCTCCTGGTTTGCTTCCACCCTGGGGGCTTCTGCAAGAATCTGGTCGATTACCGCCTGGGCTGTTTCTCCCTTGCCGGCAACCTGTTCCTTCAATGCCTCAACATCGAGCTCGGGAGGCAGTACTGCAATGCTTCCTTCCTTTACGGCCAGTACTGTTTGCTGTCCGGGTTCTTCGCTTACGCTGAATTCAGTTCCCCGGACACCACAGACAGTGTTGGAAGTGCGAACGCTGAAGCTGTCTTTTTCTGCAAGTTTCTGAACCTTTGCCAGAACTGAACCTGCAACCATATCCAGCCCGACTTTATTTGACTCCGGGGTAAGGGAGATTCTGCTTACGGAGATTTCGGTATTTTCTTTCAGGTGAATAACCGCCGTGGTTCCAAACTGAATTTCGCAGCTTGAATCGGCTCCGGTTTTTATCGTATCTGCTATGGTTATCATGTCGCCGATTTCCGCGGGGAACCAGTCGCTGCCGTCGGATATATCTACAATACCGCTGACATAGGCAATAAGACCCTCATCCAGAGCCGGAGCTTCCACCGGAGGCAATTCCACCGCCTCGACCACAGGTTCCGGCACGGGAACCGGTGCGGCAGCCTGTTTCTCGCCGCAGCCTGTTAGAGAGAGGGCAGCCAACAGAAAAAGCGTTGGAATAAGGGCCGGACCTGTTTTTTTCATCATATCGCCTCGTGAGTAAATTTTTGCCAGATGGAAGTATAGCAAGGGTCTTATAGAGAAAGTATAACACAGTCGCCCCTCAGCTTTCAATTTTCTTGATATTTTAGCGCTCTCCTAGTATATTTCCGCTACACCGGAATTAATACAAATATCACGTTTAAGAGGAGACAGCCGAAATGTCAAAGCATCAATTTCAGACGGAAGTATCCCAGCTTCTGCACCTTATTATCCATTCACTCTATTCCCACAAGGAAATATTTTTACGGGAGCTTATTTCCAACGCTTCAGATGCTCTGGACAAACTGAAGTATCTTACCCTTACTCAGGATGAGTACAAATCCCTGCAGTTTGATCCCAGGGTGGATATCCAGTTTGTGGAAGGGGATAAGCCCACTCTTACCATCAGCGACAGCGGCATCGGAATGAACGAGGAAGATCTGGTTGAAAACCTCGGTACCATTGCCCGTTCCGGAACCAAGAATTTTCTGGGACAGCTTACGGGAGACGCGAAGAAGGATTCCAACCTGATTGGACAGTTTGGAGTCGGTTTCTATGCTTCCTTTATGGTTGCAGATACTGTTGATGTAATTTCCCGCAAAGCCGGGGATGAAAAAGCCTATAAATGGGTAAGTGATGGAAAGGGCGACTACGAAATCAGCGAAGCTTCCCGGGACTCCTACGGAACCACCATTACCCTGCATCTGAACGACGAAGGCAAGGAGTACGCCAGCCGCTGGCAGATTGAACAGGTTATTAAAAAATACTCCAACCATGTGGCCTTCCCCATTTACCTTCATTACGAAGCAACCGAGTACGAAGGTGAAGGCGATGACCGCAAGGAGAAGAAAGAGCAGAAAACCGATCAGATCAACTCCGCGTCGGCCATGTGGAAACGCTCCAAGAGCGAACTTTCCGATGATGACTACAAAGAGTTCTACAAGACCATAGGTCACGACTATGATGATCCCCTTTTCTGGCTTCACACCCAGGCTGAGGGAACACAGGAATATACAACCCTGTTCTATATTCCGAAGAAGGCTCCTTTTGACATGTTCCAGGCGGATTATAAGCCCGGGGTTAAGCTTTATGTAAGACGGGTTTTTATTACCGACGATTCTAAAGAGCTTCTGCCCACCTACCTGCGTTTTGTCCGGGGTATTATCGACTCCGAAGACCTTCCCCTGAATGTAAGCCGGGAGATTCTGCAGCAGAACCGGGTTCTTTCAAACATTACCTCCGCCTCTACCAAAAAAATCCTCAGTGAGTTTAAAAAGGTTGCGGAGAACAACGCGGAACTCTGGAAGGAGTTTGTGGAGCAGTTCAACCGCCCTCTGAAGGAAGGTCTCTACTCTGATTTTGCCAACCGGGAGACCCTGCTTGAACTGGTGCGCTTCAAATCCACCGAGGTTGAAGGTTATACCAGCCTTGCGGCCTACAAGGAACGGATGAAGGAAGACCAGAAGGGCATCTACTACATTACCGGAGAGAAGGAAGAGACCTTAAGAAACTCACCTCTTCTTGAGGCCTACAAGTCCAAGGGCATTGAAGTCCTGATTATGGACGATGAGATTGACGAGATTGTCGTGCCTTCCATCGGAAAGTACGAGGATGTTGATCTTAAAGCGGTGAACAAGAGCGGATCCGCGGACGACCTCAAGACCGACGAGGACAAGAAGAAAGAGAAAGAGATTAAGCCCCTGATCAAGAAGATCAAGGATGCCCTGGGCGACCGGGTTAAGGATGTTGTTGCATCCAGCCGTCTCTCTGATTCTCCTTCCTGTATCATCGCCGACGAGGATGACCCCTCCATGCAGATGCAGCAGATGCTCAAGGCCATGGGCCAGACGGAGCTTCCGGAGATCAAGCCGATTCTGGAAATTAACCCGGACCACGAAATCGTTAAAAAGCTTGAGGGCAAGAAAGACGACAAAGCCCTGGTGGAAGATGTTGCCACCCTGCTGCTTGAGCAGGCAATGATGATTGAAGGTGCCGAGCTGAAGCATCCTGCTGAGTTTGTAAAGCGGCTGAACCGCATTATGGGCATGGCGCTGTAAAAGCTTCCCTTTTATATTGTTTTTATATTCTGTTTATACGCCTCCGGTTGACGCCGGGGGCTTTTTTGGGCCCTCACCCCCCGGGCCTTTCTCACGAAGGGCGAGGGGGAGAAAGACGAGTATTATAGTCTCCCTCGCCCTCTGGGAGGGCCGGGGTGAGGGTCGGATTCAGCGGATTCACTGTATGGTTTTTTAAAATTCTAATTGTAAAAAAACTTTACAGATAGATAATTTTGCATATAGAATTACTCAAAATACAGATTATTAAGAGGTCTCTGTGGACAAATGTAGAAAAGGAATTTGCTGGATTATTACCATTTTCAGTGTTGTATTATTCCTCCTTTCGGGATGTGCCGCATCCGGTGCATCCGGTGGCGGGGCACCTTCCTCGGTTTCCATGAATACCGCCTTAAGCGAGCTCGCATATCCTGCTATCGTAATGCCGGGAATGGACAACGCGGATGGCTTTACTTCTGCCATGAGTATTGCTAACCAGATAGTTAGCCCTGTAACTGGAGGAGACCCCATCGTCGGGCCTGGGTATGAAACAGCATTGAAGCTTGCCGCAGACTACGGCACTCCCGATTATCTGAATCATATGGCATATAAAACCATAACCTGGGCAAAAAAACTCCCGGAATGGGTAGGCTCAGAGATTACCGATGGCGTATATGATGTGGGGGATGTTGATTTTGAGGGAGACACATGGCTTAGTATTGCCGGAGAAGCGGGAAGAGACATGGGCAGTGTCCGAGTTATTACCAGCGGAAACAACATTACCCTCTACTGGACCGTGGATATGGCAGAAATGTCTGCCTACTCATATGCAATGATCTCTGCCTACCGGGACAGTGACACAACGGGTTTTACCCGTTATGAAGCCTATACCGGCTTGGAAACATACAGCAATCCAGATGTTTTTCTCAATTCCGGCTACGTAAGCTATAATTCCTCCACAGGGGTTTCCGAGATCATGTTCAACTATGATTTCGTCCGGGGCATGACCACCGGGGAATTTGATTATACCTACTGTGATATTGATGTTCAGGGTGGAAGTCTCTCGGGTATTGAATTCTACAACGTGCACCACGGATATGAATCCCCTGCGGTTTCGGACAGTGATTCTCACTGGGTTACTATTCTTGTGGGAGATGGAAATGCCGGCGGTTACGGACTCTACAAGACTGCCGATGACGGCAGTGTAGATCAGATGCTGGTTGAGTATTTCGGTTGGGATGGCAGTATATTGAAATCGGGAACAGGTTCAACCAGCGGAAGCGGAGATACACTGGATTTATTTGAGGCTAACTGCTACATGACCAATCATTATCCCATATCTGTTTTGAGTGCACCTTCAGGATACGAGCTGCATACCGATGATATTACAAATCCAAGCATGTATTGGCTTGATGATCTGGTGTCAGGAACCCAGGGGGATTATGATAGTGGAACTGATGTCGATGTCAGTGATGTCATTGTTGATTCCGATCTTTCAATCTGGGATCCAACAGCTGACATAGATTCAGCGTTTACTGCAACGGAATTGACAGTGCTGGAAACCACCTCAGAAAATCCTGCCTATCCCGGCCAGTCCATGAATCTGGACAGCACGGTTAAAAATTCGATAGATACGGTGAATACTTTGATCCAGACAGTATACAATCATAACTATGGTGATTACACCTCTGATCCTACAGAAGATCTTACATATCCCGTACTAACTGACTTTCCTGATGCTTAAGCAGCGCGTGAGAGATTAAGGCCTGTTTATACGCCTCCGGTTTACGCCGGGGGTTTTTTTTGGCCCTCACCCCCCGGCCCTTGTAAGCTTAGAGGAGAAATGAGCATCCTTACATCGGAAGCCCCCTCGCCTTTTGGGAGAGGGGGTTTGGGGGTGAGGGTCGGATTCCGCGGCTTTCTGGAAATATTCTTACAGTTCAAATTTGACGCATGATATCGTATGTGCTATCATTATGTATGAAATATACAAAGTTGTTAAACTCTAAAAATGTAAAATTCAGTGAGTTGTTAAAGATCTGTACGGGGCTTTTCGGAGAACCGAGGATCAGGGGGAGCCACCATATCTTCAAAACCCCATGGAAAGGTGATCCCCGAATAAATATCCAGAAGGACGGCAAGAACGCAAAGCCGTATCAGGTGAAGATGGTTTTAAAGGCCATTGAGAAAATGGAGTCTGCTGATGAACAGTGAAGATTTAATTGATAAATATACCTACAGGGTAGAGTGGTCGGAAGAAGATAGTACTCATATTGCAAAATGCCTGGAGTTCCCGTCTCTTATTGCCCACGGTGAAAGTTCCGGTGTTGCTTTGAAAGAGATTGAAGAGGTTGTTAGGGGAGCCATTGAATGGATGCAGGAAGATGGAGAAGAAATTCCAGAGCCCTTTGGAATGAAAAGATACAAGGGCAATCTTACCTTGAGGGTTCCCCCGGAGCTACATAAAAGCCTGGCTATCAAATCCGCCGAAGAGGGGGTCTCTATAAACAAGTATATTCTCTCAAGAATTTCTGCAACTTGAGAACCATCACAAAACTGTGTAATACTATGCATATAAGGAGAAGTGTATGGCTGTTCCGAAGCTGAAAGATGTTCCCTATTCCTACGCGGACTATCTGACCTGGCCCGATGAAGAGCGCTGGGAACTGATAGACGGTGTCCCCTACGGCATGAGCCCCGCTCCGAAGCGGAAGCATCAGGATGTTCTGGGCCAGCTGTTCCGGGTTGTGTGTGACATTACAGACGGCAAACCCTGCCGTACCTATATCGCTCCCTTTGATGTACGCTTTCCCGAGAAATCCGATGAGACCGACGAGAAGGTATACACCGTGGTGCAGCCGGATCTTTCCGTATTCTGCAGTCAGGACCGTCTCGATGAGCGCGGTGCCGTCGGGGCTCCCGATCTGGTTGTGGAAGTTCTTTCTGAGTCCACCGGCTATAAAGACCAGAATGCAAAGTTGAGGCTCTACGAAAAGCACGGTGTCCGGGAGTACTGGCTGGTAAATACGGAAGTACCCTGGATTATGGTCTACCGGCTGCAGGATAACGGTAAGTACGGGAAACCTGACTACTATCAGCCGGGGGAAAAGGTCCGGTCAGATGTGCTGAGCACCGAGGTTGAGACTGAGAAGGTTTTTGAATAGCTGCTGCCGGATCTAAACCTTCAGCTTCTCCACAATTCCGCAAACCTCATGAATATCAGAACTGCCTACCTCCATGGAGGTGACAAAGCGGATGCGGAAGTCGCCGTCGGGGGAGCAGAGCACTCCTTTCTTTTTAAGGGCAGTAACCACGGCCTGGGCATTTCCTGCCGGGGTACCTACAAAGAAGATATTGGTTTCCAGACTGGCCGCATCAACCTTGGCCCAGCTTACAGAAGAGAAGGCTTCTGCGAGTTTTCGTGCGTTCAGGTGATCCTCCCGCAGCCGTTCAATGTTGTGTTCCAGAGCATAGAGACCAGCTGCAGCCAGAATTCCCGCCTGACGCATCCCCCCGCCGAGCATCTTGCGTACCCGCCGGGCCTCGGCAATAAAATCAACCGGGCCGCAGAGAAGGCTGCCCACCGGAGCTCCTAATCCTTTTGACAGACAGAAGGTTACCGTTTCGGCATAGGAGGCAATTTTCTTTGCCGGGACACCGGTATGCAGTGCTGCATTGAAGATCCGTGCGCCGTCCATATGTACCGGTATTCCCGTTTTCTTCGCAAATTTAGCAATATCAGACAGCTCTTCTTCTGACCAGCAGGTGCCCCCTTCCTTGTTATGGGTATTTTCCACTTCTATAAGTGCGGTTCGTGCCATGTAATAGATGTCCGGGCGAACCTGAGGTTTAATGGTTTCCGGAGTAAAAATTCCCCGTTCTCCGGCAACCGGACGGGGCATAACTCCTGCGAGAGATGCGGCGGAAGAAAGTTCATAGTGCATAATGTGGCTGTTCTCGTGAAGGATTACCTCATTGCCCCTGCCGCACTGAATATAGAGGGGAATAAGGTTGCCCATGGTCCCTGAGGGCAGAAACAGAGCTGCCTTCTTGCCCATAATTTTTGCGGCTGTCTCTTCAAGGAGATTTATTGTAGGGTCTTCACCATAAACATCATCTCCCACGTCCGCCCGGTGCATGGCTTTGCGCATTTCTCCCGAAGGCCGGGTAATGGTATCGCTTCTCAGGTCGTATATTTTCATGGGTATCTCCTTAATGTTTTTTATGCGTACAGCTTTGTCAGCAGGGGAAAGAACTCCGGTACGGTAACCGCCACAGCCTCGGCGTTTTCGATTGCTATGGGTCTCTCCGCTGACAGGGCGCCCACCGCCATGGACATAGCCACCCGATGGTCGCCGTGGCTTTCAACATTCCCGCCTTTTAAGGGTGAGTGCCGGATAACCAGGCCGTCGGGGCGTTCTTCAATATCGGCTCCGCATTTTTTCAGCTCCCGGCACATTACGGCAATGCGGTCAGTCTCCTTAAGCCGTGCCTGGGGAACATTAACCAGTTCGGTGGTTCCTTCCGCATAGCAGGCGGTTACTGCCATGGCGGGGAGGGCATCGGGAATAGCGTTCATATCGATTACCTGGCCTTTCATCGGCTTTCCCTGGATGGTCAGGCTGTGGTCGTTCTTTTTCACTGAACAGCCCATGCGGGAAAGGATATCCGCCACTTCCTTGTCTCCCTGGGGGTCTTGCATGTCAAGGTTGTGCAGGGTTATTGAAGACCCAGTAACAGCTGCAGCGCACATAAAGAATGTGGCAGTGGAAAAGTCTCCGGGAATTGACTCATCGAAAGGGGTGAACTGCTGTCCTCCCCGGACGGTGAACACGCGGAAATCGTGGTTCATGTATTCAATCTTCTGCCTGTCCAGCCAGTGGAGAGTCATCTCTACATATGGCTTTTCGTGCAGGAGCGGTACGGTTATTTCCGAATCACCCGACGCAAGGGGCGCTGATAGAAGCAGGCTTGAAAGGTACTGGCTTGTTGGGCATTCAATGCTTGTGTACCCGCCTTTCAAGGGTCCCTTAACGGAAAACGGCGCGCAGCCGTTCTTCTTTTTCGATTCAGTTTCCGCACCGAGATCCTTGAGGGCTTCCAGCAGGGGCTGCACCGGGCGGGAGCGAATCTGGGAATCCCCGGTAAAGCGGATTGTGTCTGTCGCCAGAGCCGCTGTTCCTGCTCCGATATAGAGGGAGGTGCCGGAGTTTCCCACGTCTATCTCATCGGAAGGTGATGTGAGTTTTCCTCCGGTGCCGGTAACCTTCCAGAGGCCGTCCTCAATTCCCTCCCTGTCGGTGAGGATTTCCGCCCCCAGTGCCCGGCAGACATCTATACAGGAGCGGGTATCCGCAGAATCCAGGGGCTGGCGCAGAATACTTTCACCTTCTGCAAGGGTCGCAATTATAAGAGCCCGGATTGTGTGGGACTTTGATCCGGGGATGGTTATTTCACCTTTCAGGCCCTGGACGGGGAAGACGGTTTCGGTCATGGATACCTCGTGTATGGTTCTTGCTTAAATGTAGCAGAGTGGGGGAAGCGGGTCAAAGGATGAGGTGATCTCCTTATTGCGATTTTAAACATTGATGCCTGAATGCCATACACTTAGGCATCATGGTTAAAACTTCTGAGAAAGCTGTTCCCCGGGTTTGAGAGTACCCCAATTCTTTGAAAAACCCTTTCAACAGGGATATATTTAACCTACCGGAGGCACAATTTTCCATCTCCTCTGGTACAGTGATCCGCTTGTCACAGGATCTCCCCATTCCACAGATCAGACAGCAGCGGGCTTGCCGGGATCACCTGGGAGGCAGGCCTGTGAAAATCGTATCCATTTTTTTGCTTATACCCTTTCTAATCTTATCTTGCAATTTAAGTCCTTCCGACGGCAGCAGTGGCGGGGGTGGAACCGGCGACGGTACTCTTACGGTGTATGTGGCGGGCTCCTACAACAACGGCTCTTATGATGTTGCCTGTTACTGGACGGATAATGGAACCGTTGTGAGAACGGATCTTTCAGTTGCCACAGCAAAAGATTCCGGTGCAACAGATATTTTTGTTGATGGTTTGGGTAGTATCCATGTGTCCGGCTACTACACTAACGCATCCGATGTCGAAGTGGCAGTGTACTGGAAAGACGGTGTTATCAGCAGCGATCTCGGGGTAAATGCCCGGGCTACAGGTATTACAGTCGACTCCGGCAGTTCAGTGTATGTTTCCGGCTACTATTATAATGGTACAATCTCAAATAAGGCAGTTTACTGGATAGATAATGGATCAACCGGGGAGACGGTTCTTCATAGCGGGGACTACGCCAGGGCTTCAGATATCCAGCTTGATGGATCTGGTGGGGTCTATATCTGTGGTGTATCAAGTTCTCAGCTTGGGGCTTACTGGATTGACAATTCCGCAGGTGAAGAGTTCCTCAGTGGTTCTGCTGGTTCAAATGCCGAGGGTGTGTATTACTACAACGGTAAAGCCTACTTTGCTGGCCGTTATTTTACTTCATCACCTGCTGTTAATTCTGCAGCCTTCTGGGTGGAGGGAGTTATCACAGAAGCCCGTTTAAACACTATAGCGGGACAGGCATATGGCATTTGGGCAGGTGTCGATGGAATCTATGTCGCAGGGGACTATTACAATGCTTCAATTTCCGGAAGACGTGCCGCTGTCTGGCTGAATGATGCGTCCGGGCAGGCAGATCTTGCAGGGGAAATTTCTACCTACCCGACAACTGCATACTCTGTGATGGTGGAAAATGGAGATGTGTATGCTTCGGGTACCCAGACACAACCAGGGACTACTGAGGCGGTATACTGGAAGAATGGTATATTACAGGTTCTTGAGTCGGGTACAACTTCGATAGGCATAGCAGTTTTTCTTGTCCCCTGACTTTGTCTGCTCAGACTATAACCCGGGAATTCCATTTATTGACAATCTCTGCCGAAAATATGGGTGATACTGTATCTTTTTTGTAAATTCCATAAGAACATGTGGATACAGTCCGGGTATTGCGACTTTATCCTTAATTCTTTGCTTATAAATAATAAATACCTGATTAATGGTTTAGAAAAATTCAAAAGAGTATGTTAAATTCATATGGTTTATGTGTCTGTAGTAAATTAAGGGGAATACTGTGCCGTCTGTTCGCAGATTAAAGTTCTTTTTGCTTGCCGCATTTTTTCTTTTCTCCTCACTCATCGTATGGGGACAAAGTAACATTCCTGCTGAAAGTGCAAACTGGCTGCAGCAAGCGTCTACTTTAGGGACTGGAAGTACCGATTTATTTGCTGTTTTCTTTTTTGAGATTCCCTCTGATGCGGTGGATCCTAATGATTTGATTTATATCGGTGTGAACGATGCAGGCAGTGACGGCGTTGTTCCTGATCAGAATGCAGGTTCTACCGACTTTTATCTATTTGGTGGTGACGGAGTTCTGACAGATTCTACTGCCAGACAGAGAAACTTTGCAAACCTGACACAGGCATCGAGCGGAGTCTATATTGATTCTTTCACCGCAGACAATACTGCTGCTTATAACATAACAGGGGGTGAGTCCTCTCACTGGACCTACTTTAGCGGGATAAAACTTGCTGATGGCGAGACCATTGGGTCGAAGGTCTATTTCAAGGTCGTGGTTGATGCTGCAGCCAATGGAGGAAACTACAAGAACGCCTTTCAGCTTGACATTTCCCGTCTCAACAGCGGTATTCCTACCCAGATAAGCGGTGTCCGTAGTTTTGCCTATTCCTGGCCTATCTATAACGCGGAAAGAAACGGGGCGGCAGTAGACTGGACTATTTACCCCTTTGTTTCCAATTCTATGGATACAGAAGACCTGGGAGTCCATGGGTGGGACTTTGATTCAAATGGTAACACCGGTAATCTATATAACAAATCCACTGCTTCGGTTATCACTGGTGCCGATCTGGATGGAGGGGCAACAAACTACCCGGCAGATGCCACTGAAGATTATGTAACCATTACTACTTTTGAAACTAACGGCAGCTGGATGTTCGAGCTTTTTGAAGGAAGCGGTTCCGGCTATGAGGATGCTGCGGAGATTTTTTTCTCCCTTGATAACGGCAGTACAGCCTCCAATTTTGATACCAATGACGGCGTGGTAAGGGCCTACTCCGCAGCGCTTACCCTGACAGCTCCCGACTCTGTTGCAGTCAACGCTGAAGATGGTGTGGGAATTAATGATAGTTCAGATCTGGAAACCGTTACCCTGCAGATCCTTGATGCAAACGGTACGGCTCTTCCCTACTCCATGTCCATTACTGTCAATGTAGACGGAAATGCGACTATAAGTTATGTGAATGGTGTTGATGTTGCTGACGCTCAGAGCCAGGCGGTAACTACCGACGCAGACGGACTGGCAACTGTAGGTGTTATAGACGGAACTGCAGAAACGGTAACAGTTTCGGTAACTGTTTTTGCCAGTCCCAACGAGACTGCGGATATTGATTTTGTGGCTGATCCTTTACCAACCCTTCGTACCTCAGGAAATACCAGCATCAATCTACTCGGTACGGTTACTCTTCCTTCAATTACCATCACGGAAGAAGGCCCCTCGACAATTGACGGGACCGGTACCACTGAGCGCCTGCAGGTTGCAATTCCTTCATCTCTGGACGCTACCTTTGTTGGTGGGCAAACCTTTGCCGCCGGTACGATCGGTGTTGATAATTCCAGTATAGTCGGTTCAACAATACTTACAATGGACCCGGCGGCCAGTTTTGCAAACGGAGATACCATAGTTATTGATAACCTGCAAATTACTGCAGGGGGTACCGAATCTTCAGGATACCTGGAACTTTCCTATGACAACGGCGTAACCTGGAACGTCATTGATACTGCCCTTATAAGTACTGTCTCTGTAACCACCAACAGTTATATCTGGACAGGTGGCGGGTTTGACGGCGATTTCAGTAATAATGTTAACTGGAGTCCCGTCGGCATACCCAATACAACAGCCGATTCTATCTATATCCCCGGAGGCCTAGGTTCTTACCCTGATCTGGATTCAGGAGGAGGGGTTAGCCCTACTGTAGGTCAGGTTATCATTGAGGCAGGTGCAACCTTTGACGTAGGAGCTGAGACTTTTACCATAGGTAATGATCTGTTTATCGATGGAGCTATGACAGTTGGTACCGGAACTCTCTCCGTCGGTGACGACACCTCCGGCAGCGGAAGTATAGACGGCGGCACAGGTTCCGTAACCTTTACCGGCGACCTGCTTATAGATACCTACACCGCAACAAGCGGAACAACCTCTGTAGGCGGCGATTTTGCTCCCACAACATTTACTCACAGCAGCGGCACCGTGCAGTTCAATGGAACCGGTGCTCAGTCTGTAACATCCGGGGGCAACGCCTTCAATACGATGGTTTTAAACAAGACAGGCGGATCCATCACATTTAATGATGCGCTAACCATAAGCACCGGTTTAAGTGTCGGTGCCGGTGTGGCCTTCGACCTGAGTTTTAATGCCGATACCGGCGGGCAGACCTCTTCCATTGCCGGTAATACCACCTTGAGCAATACCGGGACAACTACGTTTGGCAGTGCTGCGGGTGATTCCATCACCTTTACAGGCGGGTTAACCGCGACGGCCGGGGTAAAATCACTTGCCGGTTCTCTTCTGAGTGAAGCCGGTGTAATTGATCTCGATACTACCGCTCTTACCCTAACCGCGACCACAGCTATTGATGCCACTTCCAACGGAAACCCGGCGGGGGCAAATATTACAGTTGGTTCCATAACCGGCGGATTTGACCTGACAGTAAATGGAGGTACCGGCGGAACAGTAAGCAGTACGGCAACCTGGGGGGCTGCGACGGATTTGGCCAGTCTGAACCTGGATGCCGCCGGCTTCACCCAGGGCAGTACCGTAGAAGCCGCCGGCCTGATTGATATAGCCGTTTCCGCCGGACTTTCCCTAACAAATCTTATCAGTTCAACCGGAGGTAATGTAAACATCACTTCTTCCGGCGGCTCTATAACAGACGGTTCGGGAGCGGAAACAGCACTGGTTTCCGGAGCCACCGTATCTTTGAATGCAGTAAGCGGTGCAATCGGTGCAGCCGCTGCCGGAGATGTGGAAGTTACTATCACCACCGCCCTTAATGCGGATACTTCAACCGCCGGCGGAGATATCTATCTTTCCACAACAGCTGCAATGCCTCTTGGCGTTATAGATGCCGGAACCGGCAGTGTTATTCTTGATTCCGCCGGAGCTGTTACCGACGCTGACGGAACAGCAGACATCAGCGGGAGTGTCGGAACCATAACTGCTGCCGGCGCCGTCAGTGCCGATACGGATCTGACTTCTCTTTCTGTAACCACCAGTGCGGCGGGTGCCATTGACATATCTGAAGCGGATAACATTACCCTGACCGTGGTGACGGCAAACAGCGGAACAATCGATGTGGTTTCTGTGGCGGGGAATATCACCGTAGTTGATATCAATGATGTAAGCACAATTAGCCGTGTAACTCTTAACGCCTTCGGCAGCATTGATGATGGAGCTGCCGCAGCTGAAGTCATTTCCACCCGGGATTTACGCCTGACCGCGGGAAGCGGCATTACTGATCTTAATGTGGATGTCAGCAACCTGGCTGCGGAAACGGATACGGGTAATCTTTCCATTATTGCCGATAACGCCATAAATGTGACAACCGTCGATACCGTAGCCGGAATAACCTTGATTGACAGTGGAGCTGCTGATTCCGGTGCGGTTATTACCATTCAGTCCGGTAGTACTGTTACCCTGACTCAGCCGATTATAAATAATGATGCCGGAGATATTACCTGTACCGCATCCACCGGAAATATTATTGATAATACCGGTGGCGAGACGGCACTGTTCAGTGGAGCTGCAGTAAACCTGAATGCGGTCAACGGAGCCATCGGTGGAGCCGGAGTGCTTGATATAGAAGTAATCGCTGCAACTGAGTTGAACGGAGATACCGCCACCGGCGGCGGTGATATCTACCTGCAGAGTATTGGCAACCTTCCTGTGGGGCTGGTTACTGCCGGGGCGGGGAACATAAGCGTAACTTCTTCAGGCACTGTGCTTGAATCGGCAAATGACGTAGCTGCCGATTTTGTCGGTGCTTCGATCAGTCTTGCTTCTGCCGGAAATATCGGCGGTGCGAATATTCTTGAAACCGATGCAACGGACCTGAGCATAACCGCTTCAGTCGGTACACTTGTAACGGTAACCAATACAAATGCAGCACCAGTCGCCTTAAACCAGTTAAGCCAGCCCGGAGGTACTCTAACCTTCAGCCAGACCGGCGGCGGGTTGCTGAATATTCCGGCAAGTGCCGACATTGACAGCTCCGCGGTAACCGGCGGAGATATCTTTATTACCGGCGCTAACGGCATTGTTGTAGATTCCGCGGTCAACAGCTTTACTACAGCCGGCGGTGGAAGCGGCACCCTTACCCTTCATGAGGGTGTGGATCTGGGATTCGCGCCTACCCTTGGTGCCGGGGATATAGATCTTGACGGCAGCAGCGGGGCTGTCGTTTTCAGTGCGGATATCACCATAAGCGGATCATGGACCGTCAGTGTTGATGATGATATTGATATAGCCGCTGATATTACCGCGGCAGGTGCCGGAAGTAATCTTACCTTGATATCTGACTTTGATAACGACGGCTCCGGCGGTGTGAGGATCCAGGCAGCCGGAAGCATAACAGCGGGCCAGAATATCAGCATTGAGGGCTCCAGTTTTACCGCCGTTCCAGCAAACGCCTTCATGGTTGTAAACAATCCCGGAGCAGTGTCGATCACCGCCGGAGTCAACGGAGCGGGAACCTTCGATTTTACCCCGCGTTTCTGGGTGGCCGATACGAATGTATCCCTTGCAGACGGTATAGTCTCGACCAGCGGCGGTGCGGTAAGCATCAGCAGCTACGGCGATATCCTTCTGTCGAATGCCGAGTCGGATATTACCTCCAACGGAGCGCTGGTAACCCTTGCGGCGGACAGCGACGGAAACAACACCGGCGGAATCGATATGTCGTTGACTACATCGGTAATCACCGCCGGAGCCGGTGGGATCACCTTCACCGCAGATGATGACATCCTGCTTGGAACCTTGAGTGCAACAGGCGGAGCAGTTTCTGTCACAAGTGTTGGAGGGAATATCAACGGCCGTGGAGATGACGGTGTCGCGGATATAAGCGGAGCAACGATTTCGCTGACATCGACGGCGGGTTCCATCGGAAACGCGACGGTTATCGATGTCACGGGAACCACCAGTGTTGCCGCAACGGCCGGAACAGATATCAGCTTCGATTCCATCGGCGACCTGCTGCTTGGAGCGGTAAGTGCACCCGGCGGCACCGTGATAATTGACAGTACCGGAGATATTTCCGATGCCAACGGTGCTCTTGATAATGTCACCTCGTCAGTCCTGACGTTGACAGCCGTCGACGATATCGGCGATATCTCCGGTGGAACCGGGGATGTGACCGGGGCTTCAACGGATGCCCTTGAAACAGCAGTAAGCACCCTGAGTGCAACGGCGACAGGCGCGGGAAGCGAGATTGCTGTTGATAACACGGGAACGGCCCTTGCGGTGAGCGTACTGAATCCCGGAAACGGCTCCACCGGGTATACGCGGATAACGAACGACCTGGCAATTGATGTAAACGCCATGACCATCGGTAATGCGGATAATCTTGGTCTTGTGTCGAGTGCAAGCACTCTTGAACTGCCTGATGCTGCAATCAGTACCACGGGAATCCTCTACTTCTCCGCCGCCGGCGATATCAGCGACAATACGGATACCCTGTTGTCGAATAACACCTGGGCAGCGGGAACCCTCTATTTCTACGGCACCGGAAATGACGAAAGTATCAGCACGAATATAACCAACCTGACGGCCTCCATGAGCGGAGCGGCGGACCTGACGATTACCGAGACAAACGGGATAAGCCTTACATCGGTGGTTACTGCAAACGGCTCGATAACAGTCAGTGCCGCGGGAGCCATAAGCGCAGTACTTGTGGACAGTTCGGCTGTGTCGAACGACGCCAATGACATTACCCTTACCTCCACGGGGGCCGGGATCAGTGTAACCGAAGTGCTTGGCGGAGCGGGACAGCTGAATGATGTGATTCTGGATGCCCAGGGCGGGGCCATTACCGATAACGGTTCCACCGGGATAACCGGAAATGTGCTGACCGCGGATGCTGCTGGATCCATTACGGTGGTGGCTGCGGTAGATAATGCAGATCTGCAGACCAGTGCCGCCGGAAATATAAGTGTAACCGAGACAGACAACATAACCCTTACGCTGATAGAGCCGAATAACGGCGATGTATCGATAACAGCCAGCGGCGGCAATATTACCGTGGTTGATATAAACGATATAGCCGGAACCAATCAGGTAGCACTTACGGCGTCGGGAACTATAGATGACGGAGTGGCCGCTGCGGAGGTAATCTCTGCCCAGACCCTTGCTTTGACCGCTGGAACGGGCATTACGGATCTGAATATTGCCGTTGGAACCGTGGGAGCAGAGACGGATACCGGCAACCTTACGCTGATTGAAACGGATGCCCTTGTAATTGGAACAGTAGCAACGGTAACGGGAGTTACCCTTGTTGATTCAGGAAACGCAGATGCCGGAGCGGCGATAAGCATTCAGGCTGGAACGGGAATCACCTTTAATCAGGCAGTGGTGAACAACGATGCAGGAGATATAACAGTAAGTTCTACTGCGGGCAGTCTGATAGACGGAACGGGAACCGAAACTGCCCTGGTGAACGGTGCGACGGTTACCCTGAATGCGGTAAACGGAGCCATCGGCGGAGCCGGAGTGCTTGATATAGAAGTAACCGCTGCAACAGCGCTGAACGGAGATACATCCACAGGCGGCGGTGATATCTACCTGCAGAGCATCGGCAACCTGCCTGTGGGGCTGGTTGATGCCGGGGCGGGGAACATAAGCGTAAGTTCTTCCGGGACCCTGCTTGAATCGGTGAATGACGGAGCTGCCGATTTTGTCGGTTCTTCAGTTATCATTTCTGCGGCCGGAGATATTGGCGGAGCAAACATTCTTGAAACGGATGCAACGGATATTTCACTTTCAGCATCAGCCGGTACTCTTGTCACAGTAACCAACACAAACGCTGCAGCCGTTGACTTAAATCAGTTGAGTCAGCCCGGAGGAATACTCACCTTCAATCAGACCGGTGGCGGGTTGCTGAATATTCCGGCAAGTGCCGACATTGACAGCTCCGCGGTAACCGGCGGAGATATCTTTATTACCGGAGCCAACGGCATTGTTGTAGATTCCGCGGTCAACAGCTTTACTACATCCGGCGGCGGAGGCGGAACTCTTACCCTTCATGAGGGTGTGGATCTGGGATTCGCGCCTACCCTTGGTGCCGGGGATATAGATCTTGACGGCAGCAGCGGGGCTGTCGTTTTCAGTGCGGATATCACCATAAGCGGATCATGGACCGTCAGTGTTGATGATGATATTGATATAGCCGCTGATATTACCGCGGCAGGTGCCGGAAGTAATCTGACCCTGATATCTGACTTTGATAACGACGGCTCCGGCGGTGTGCGTATTCAGGCAGCCGGAAGCATAACGGCGGGTCAGAATATCAGCATCGAGGGTTCCAGTTTTACCACCGTTCCCGCAAATGCCTTCATGGTTGTAAACAATCCCGGAGCAGTCTCAATCACCGCCGGAGTCAACGGAGCGGGAACCTTCGATTTTACACCCCGTGCCCCGGTGGCCGATACGGATGTATCCCTTGGAGACGGCATAGTCTCGACCAGCGGCGGTGCGGTAAGCATCAGCAGCTACGGCGATATCCTTCTGTCGAATGCCGAGTCGGATATTACCTCCAACGGAGCGCTGGTAACCCTTGCGGCGGACAGCGACGGAAACAACACCGGCGGAATCGATATGTCGTTGACTACATCGGTAATCACCGCCGGAGCCGGTGGGATCACCTTCACCGCAGATGATGACATCCTGCTTGGAACCTTGAGTGCAACAGGCGGAGCAGTTTCTGTCACAAGTGTTGGAGGGAATATCAACGGCCGTGGAGATGACGGTGTCGCGGATATAAGCGGAGCAACGATTTCGCTGACATCGACGGCGGGTTCCATCGGAAACGCGACGGTTATCGATGTCACGGGAACCACCAGTGTTGCCGCAACGGCCGGAACAGATATCAGCTTCGATTCCATCGGCGACCTGCTGCTTGGAGCGGTAAGTGCACCCGGCGGCACCGTGATAATTGACAGTACCGGAGATATTTCCGATGCCAACGGTGCTCTTGATAATGTCACCTCGTCAGTCCTGACGTTGACAGCCGTCGACGATATCGGCGATATCTCCGGTGGAACCGGGGATGTGACCGGGGCTTCAACGGATGCCCTTGAAACAGCAGTAAGCACCCTGAGTGCAACGGCGACAGGCGCGGGAAGCGAGATTGCTGTTGATAACACGGGAACGGCCCTTGCGGTGAGCGTACTGAATCCCGGAAACGGCTCCACCGGGTATACGCGGATAACGAACGACCTGGCAATTGATGTAAACGCCATGACCATCGGTAATGCGGATAATCTTGGTCTTGTGTCGAGTACAAGCACTCTTGAGCTTCCTGATGCGGCAATAAGTACCACCGGGACGCTGTACTTTTCCGCAGTTGGAGATATTTCCGACAATACAGATACCCTGCTTTCGAACAACACCTGGGGAGCGGGAACCCTCTATTTCTACGGCGGTGTGACGGAAAGCATCAGCACGAATATAACCAACCTGACGGCCGCCATGAACGGAGCGGCGGACCTGACGATTACCGAGACAAACGGGATAAGCCTTACATCGGTGGTTACTGCAAACGGCTCGATAACAGTCAGTGCCGCGGGAGCCATAAGCGCAGTACTTGTGGACAGTTCGGCTGTGTCGAACGACGCCAATGACATTACCCTTACCTCCACGGGGGCCGGGATCAGTGTAACCGAAGTGCTTGGCGGAGCGGGACAGCTGAATGATGTGATTCTGGATGCCCAGGGCGGGGCCATTACCGATAACGGTTCCACCGGGATAACCGGAAATGTGCTGACCGCGGATGCTGCTGGATCCATTACGGTGGTGGCTGCGGTAGATAATGCAGATCTGCAGACCAGTGCCGCCGGAAATATAAGTGTAACCGAGACAGACAACATAACCCTTACGCTGATAGAGCCGAATAACGGCGATGTATCGATAACAGCCAGCGGCGGCAATATTACCGTGGTTGATATAAACGATATAGCCGGAACCAATCAGGTAGCACTTACGGCGTCGGGAACTATAGATGACGGAGTGGCCGCTGCGGAGGTAATCTCTGCCCAGACCCTTGCTTTGACCGCTGGAACGGGCATTACGGATCTGAATATTGCCGTTGGAACCGTGGGAGCAGAGACGGATACCGGCAACCTTACGCTGATTGAAACGGATGCCCTTGTAATTGGAACAGTAGCAACGGTAACGGGAGTTACCCTTGTTGATTCAGGAAACGCAGATGCCGGAGCGGCGATAAGCATTCAGGCTGGAACGGGAATCACCTTTAATCAGGCAGTGGTGAACAACGATGCAGGAGATATAACAGTAAGTTCTACTGCGGGCAGTCTGATAGACGGAACGGGAACCGAAACTGCCCTGGTGAACGGTGCGACGGTTACCCTGAATGCGGTAAACGGAGCCATCGGCGGAGCCGGAGTGCTTGATATAGAAGTAACCGCTGCAACAGCGCTGAACGGAGATACATCCACAGGCGGCGGTGATATCTACCTGCAGAGCATCGGCAACCTGCCTGTGGGGCTGGTTGATGCCGGTACAGGAGATGTTTCCATTACCGGAAACGGTGCTGTCAGTGATGCCCTTGCAGACGGGGCCAGCGATATCGATGCAGGTGCCCTGACCATAAGTGCAGCAAACGGCATTGCCCTGGATACTGCGGTAACATCCCTGGATCTTACCAACAGTACCGCCAATGCCATAGATATTGATGAAACTGATAATGTTGATGTGGCTGGCATATCCCAGACCGGCGGCGGTATTGTTACTCTTGACACCACTGCAGGGGATATTACCGTAACAGTTGCAGGATCCGGTATTACCGGTGACGGAGGGCAGATTACCCTTACTGCGGCGGTTGATATTAACCTGGGGAATAATATTTCAAACCCCGCGGGGAATATCACCCTTGCCAGTAATATCATTATGATCGGAGATGCTACAGTTTCCAGCGCGGGCATCGGGGATATTCAGTTTTCCGGAGATATCGATGCGGATGATAACACAGTCAATGACCGCATGCTGCAGGCGGACTCTGGCACCGGTAATCTGCAGGTCATTGGGGATATAGGAACAGCTGCCAACGGCGAAATGCATCATCTTGATTTCGATGGTGCAGATATTACCCTGGCAAGTATCGGCAGTGCTGCACAGAACGGTGTTGATGGCGCTGCAGGGACAAATATCGATGTTCAGAGTACCGGTACTATTTTTCTGAATGGGCAGTACTATAAATGTGCACAGAATCAGCGTTACTTCAGTACCGTTTATGATGTTCGGATTGATCTCTCCGGCAATGGCGAAATCGGAGTTCATGGAGGCGGAACCACCGAGCTTACCAATTTCAGCAGTGTGTTTATCGATTCTGCCGGTGATACTATAGACTTCCATTGTGATCTCTCTGTGAGCAGGGATTTTGTGTTGTATAACGGCACTATCGATACCAACAGCCATGATATTACGGTGATCAGGGATTTTGTTGCCTTCGGCAGCGGCGCCAATGCAGGCATCCCCATTGCTGCAGCAGCTGTTCTTGATGACCCGGATACCGATGCGGGTGATACGGACAATGACTATCCCGACAGGGCATCTCTTGCCTATTCCGTGGCTCCCGCCTATACGGGATCCCTCGGCGACCTGGGAACCTCCACTATCGATGTAACGGGAGATTTCTTTGTAAACGGCGCAGACCTGGTTAATGGTGATCTCGACCTGCAGGATGTCAGCGGTTCCGACCGTACCGGCGGCGGCTGGGGGTCTGTCTATAATGTTGTACTTAACGCAACAGTAGATAACACAACCGTTACCGCCGGAGTAATTGCCGCATCCTCGCCATCAGCAGTGGTTAATACTGTTAATAACAACAATACCGCCGTAGCAAATACTCCGACGGACGCAGAGACCCTGGCCTATGCCCGGGGATTTGACTTTACAGCCCCCCGCATCAATACTGCCCAGACAGTTTCCGACCGGGTTCTGGAGATTGCCTTTACTGAATCTCTGTATAATGTAAACAGTGAGATACTGGCGTCCAATATCCTGATTGACGGCGAAACCACTGCCTTTGATACCATCGGTACGGGATATGTTACCAACACCCCCAACGGTGCGCTGGGTGTCAGTGCAGCCACACTGTACCTGGCAGAACTGGGGACTCCGGTAACCTGGAACAGCGATGCTACGGGAACTTCTGCGGGAGATGCCGCCGGAATGGTAAGTACCGACTGGGACGGTACTGCACAGTCGGTTGTTCCCGATGTTGCCATAGTAAAAGGTGACTATTACGACCTGGGGGGCAACAAGATTGCCAACTACTCCACTGCCACTGCTGCCGGGGATGTTCTGTATACCGCCACCGCCGACGGCTGTGATCCTGTTCTTCTTGCGGTCTATGCCGGCCGGGAAAATCAGGATGTGGCGGATCATAGAAACTTTCACAACTACTTCCGGCTTATCTATTCGGAAGCGGTGGATCTTCCCACTATTGCTGCCGGTGTAAACACCGCAGCCGACGGTCTGCGGGCAACATCCTATACGGGTTCTGAGCTGGGAGGCTATATCAATGGAGCCGGCACAGTAACTGTTGCAGGCTATTTTTCCTACACCGGTACGGTATCCACCGGTACCCGGGACGCTACCAGCCAGACCGATGCATTCTACCGACTTATCGGCCGGGATCAGGAAGTTGAGATTGTTCTTACAGGCTACCGGGACGTTACCGGCCTGTATCAGGGTTATATCACCAGCGCCACCGATCCTGTGGGCGCCGCAGGATTTTCCATAGTCGCCAATACCAATATTACCGATGCGGCGGGCAACAGTTTTTCAGCTTCCGACAGTACTGCTGCGGCAATCCTTGGTGAGATAGACAATACCATCGGAAATGCCGGATGGGATGTGGATCCTCCTCAGATTGCAGCTCACGTTCCCGGTGGTGTTGCATCTGGTTACTACGAGATTGTTACCAAGGATACTGATCTTAATACGGTTACAGACCGGGTCGAAATACACATCTTTGACTGCCCTGTAGAGGACCTCAGTGATTATAATGGTCTGGGATCCAGTTTTGATTCGGATACCGATCATCCAGATGTCGAATCTCTTCCCGGCTATCCCCGGGGAGTGCGGGACAATACGCTACAGCAGGCTGGTGTAAGTGCAGCTTTCGGGTTATCTCGCAGCCTGGGAGGCGGCGTGAACAATCTGGATCCCGCTGTAGCATTTCTTACCAACGTTACTGATAATGGTGCCGCAAGTCTTTTTCAGGGACCTGTAAATACAGCTGATGATCCCTACTTCTCTATTACCTTTGGAGAGGCCGGAGGCTTTACGGATCTGGATGATATCTATTTAAGCTACAACAGCAGCGGTCTAATAACAGACCTGGCAGGAAACCTCCTTCAGACTGCGACGGACTTGCATTGTATGGAGAGAACTCCACCCAGAATCCTTTACTCACTTGCAGTGGTGGGAGATGATAAAATCTATGTGAAGTTTTCAGAGCCTGTATGGAATGATGCCCTGACCTCAACGGATATTATTGCTACGGACTTTACCGTAACTGGTTTTACAGTAAGCTCTGTAACTATTCTCTCCCGGGAAATCGGCGGGGCCAAGGAAGCTTACCTCAATCTTAATGCGAATATTGTTGAAGATGATATCTTTACTCAGACTATCAGTATGATCGTGGAGGACAAGGTAACCAATGTAACGGATATCGGGGTTACCCATAGAATCAGCGATATAGGTCTGGGAGTCATTACTCCTGTATGGGCTTCAGACGGGCTGCATGATGATTCAAGTTACGGCGGAGGGTTCTATACTATTCGTGATTTTTCCGGCGGCGGCAAGGTTATGGACCGTGATGTAACCCTCGAAGCGGATATTCTGTCCACTACTGCTGCCGGATACGGTACTACTCTTATTCTGGATGCTGATCCCCCCGCATCGACTCTGGTTAACGGGTTCTGGCTGCCCGTACTGATCCCTGAGTTCAACCCTGCGGCAAACCTGAATGCCAGGGCTCTCTCCTCGATAAGTACCGCCGGGTCGTTACGCGATTTTCTCATTCCCAGCGGAGATGTTGATATGGTTGCCGGGAAAGACCTTGAACTTCTCTTCAAGCTTGGGAACCTCTACTGCGCGAGAAGCCTTGATCCGGAGGATCCGCGGGATATCGCTCCCTGGATTCTGCCGGTTCGGGATCTGACCAGGCAGACAGCAGGAGTTACCATACTGAATAATGTTATCAAACCTTCTACCGGTGAGCTTGCTGTCCTGAATTACGAAGTGCCTGAAACCGGTATGGTTACCATAACCGTATTCGGCCTGGACGGAGATGTGGTGAATACACTGCAGCGGGGAGTACAGGCGGCAGGTGAGCATACGGTAACCTGGGATGGAACCAACCGGGGAGGACTCACAGTAGCCCGGGGGATCTACTTTATCCGGGTTGTCGGTCCGGACTTCGATGAGTACCGGAAGGTTATGATTGTAAAGTAAAGGTTTTGTTGATCCGCTATTAAAGAACCAGGGACAAAGTCGGGGTGGATATAAACAGAAGCCCCGATGCCTGGTTAAAAAAATCGGTAGGGCATATTCCAAGACGCAAAACAGGATCAGCGGGAGCAACGCTTGTTTCAATATCTATCAGTTCTGTGTGTACTGATATCTGCTGCCATGAAGCATCCCATCCGGATGCATATGCTGTTGAAGTCCAGCTATTGCTGTTGGGATAGGGGGTAAGGTCCTCTATCTGTACCGCAACCGCAGTCGGGAGAAAGGTATTTAATACCGTAGGTGTTGTCCGTGTTGTATCAGTACGGACATAAAAAGAAAACTCATAGGTACCGGAAACAAGGGCGAGTCTGCCTGTTTCTTCCAGGGTAACCTCAAAATAAATCCATTTATCTATATCTGCACGCACTACCTGAAAGTTATCCAGATAGCCTTCCTGTCCCTGCTGTAGGTCGGGATTCTGAGTCCCGATTGAGAAACAGGGCGTGGCACTTCCGCTATCACTTACAAGAGTGTCGGAAGTTACATCACCGATGCTGTAGCGGACGTAGGACCCTCCTTCAGTACTCTGCTCCCATGGAGGTGAGAAGTACTGCGTATCCAATCCGCCGGTGTTGCCGCCGTTTATTTCAAAGCGGTTAACATTTATTCCTTTAAAGTCGAACTGAAAATAATAGTTTGCATTATTCACAAAACCGTCAGGAAGGGAGGTAAGGTCGTATTCAACCATATTGGCCTGAGATGCCAGAGTTGAAAACCAAAGAGAGAAAGTGCCGTCCAACTCGGAAAGCCCATCGGATGCAGCAGTATTTCCGCCTGCAGTTGACCAGTTGGCGGTACCCCCGTTTTCAAAGTCGCCATTGGTCACAAGGTTGGGGATCTCAAGGCTCGCACAGTTTACAACTGCCGCCGGAAGTCCAGTACTATCCGGCGGAGTGTCAGCAAAATTGGCAACAAAGTAGTTGGCGTCAGCAGCTGCGTCTGTCCAGTCCCCTGATACAAAATCATGCACACTCGCTCCGCTGTTGTACTCCAGTAAATTCACCCCCGCATACTCCTCAAACCCCCCGGTAACCTCCGAGCAGCCTGAAAAAACGAGAGCAGCAAAAACTGTCAGCAGCGTAATACTGTGTACGGATTTCATCATTAACAATATACCTCAGGGCTATCACCTTTTCCAGCGCTTGTAGCAGGGTGATGCCTTACGTATACTTATCGGCATAACCATGAATAAAGCCCAACTGCCGAATGTCTCCGTAATTATCCCTACATACAACCGTTACACCCTGCTGTGTGAAGCCATAGCTTCGGTCCGAGCTCAGACCTTTACCGATTATGAACTCATCGTCGTGGACGACGGCTCCACTGATAATACCCCATCACTTGCTGATGATCCTGACCTCCGTTACCTGGCGCCGCAACGCACCGGCATGCCCGGCGCTTCCCGCAACCGCGGCGCAGCCGCCGCCCGGGGAGAATACCTGGCGTTTCTCGATTCCGACGACCTCTATCTGCCGGAAAAGCTGAAAAAACAGACTGATCTCCTTGATGCTCAGCCTGAAATACCCCTGGTGCATACCCGGGAACTCTGGAAGCGGGGAGAAAAAACTGTAAGCCAGAAAGGACAGAAGCATCAGCGGGAAGGCGATATCTTTGCCGACGCTCTCTGGAAATGCACCATAGGCCCCTCTACGGTAATGATGCGTAAAACTGTATTTGAAACCCTCGGCGGCTTTGATGAGACCCTTGAGGTGGCAGAAGACTATGAGTTCTGGCTCCGCCTGACTGCCCGCTATCCTGTAGCCTACATAGATGAGGCTTTGACGATAAAACGGGCCGGGGAATGGGATCAGCTTTCGGAAAAGTACGGACAGATAGAGGAGTTTCGCATGGAGGCGTTGTTTTGTCTGCTTGAAAAAAAGCTCCTGCCCGAACCCCGGCAAATGGAAGCTCTTGCGATGCTGGAAAAGAAGATAGACATCTGGAAGACAGGCGCTCTCAAGCGGAACAGAGGCGAAGAGGTGGATAGGATGTCGCGGAGGTTATCATTGTTTAAGGATGGTTTTTGAGGGGAGATGTGCAAAAAAATACATTTTACGTTATTTTTGCGGTGGTTGAGCGGACCTGTGCTGAGCGATGCCGAAGCAGTCGAAACAACCCCGCATTGCTCTTGTCTTCCCTCTCAATTCGCGTTACCCTAGAGATAGTGTAAAAAAAGAGGAAGTGTAAAAAAACTGGCATAAACTGAAGCAGCAGCCTGTTTCTCCGGTATCTATATACATGGAGGAATAACAATGGGAGACCCTGTAGTGGAATTAAGTCCTGAAGCCCTTAATCAGGTCGGGAACTATGTACAGCTTCACCTCGCCGAATGGATGCACGCCAACAGGGGAGAGCGTGAACTCGATCTTATCGAACGCTCAATACGCATCGAGGAAGAACTCAAAACTCAGCGTCAGGTAATGGTGACCCGCTTCGATGCCATGGACAAACGCTTTGAGTCTGTGCAGAAGCAGATGGACGAGCGCTTTGATGCCATGGACAAGCGTTTTGAGTCCGTGCAGAAACAGATGGACGAGCGTTTTGAATCCATGCAAAAACAGATGGATGAGCGTTTTAATGCCATGGACAAGCGCTTTGAGTCTGTGCAGAAGCAGATGGACGAGCGTTTTTATGCTATGGATAAGCGTTTTGAATCCTTGCAGAAACAGATGGATGAGCGTTTTGCTGCCGTGGATAAGCGTTTTGAATCCGTACAAAAGCAGATGGATGAACGGTTTTATGCTGTAGATATGCGCTTTGATGCCTTCGATAAACGCTTTTCCGCCATACAGTGGACCATGGGTCTCGGGTTTACCCTGCTGGCCGCACTTCTGGGGATCTTTAATTTTCTATAAATTGAATTTTAAGAAAGCTCAGCCGCCGCAGCCTTAATTTCTTCCGCCAGTTCCGGAAAGCGGGAGGCGTATTTTAAAACTGCCTTCAGGTATCCTGCAGGGGCGCCGGTATCCAGGCGTTCACCTTCAATGGGATGATAAATCACCTGTCCCGCATCCATAAGCTGTTTTAATGCATAAACATGATAGTACTCATTTTCGGCATCTTTTCCTGAAAGATGGTCTTTCCACCCTTGTTCAAGGTGGGTAAAAATATCCGGAGTAAAAAGATAGCGTCCGATAGATGCCTCTTTCGAAGGCGCTTTGCCTGGTGCAGGCTTTTCCACGATGTCGGTAACATGCTGCCCGTCGGCAGCTAAAGCCAGCACCCCGTAGCGTTCCAGGTTGGGCGGGTTGTGCAGGGTGGACATTACCGAGCAGCCTGTTTTGTTATAGGCCTCCACTAACTGCAGTGCCAGAGGAGGTTCTCCGAAGTGCAGATCATCCGGGTAGGCGACGATAAAAGGTTCATTGCCGCAGAAAGATCTGGCTGCAAGCAGCGCGTGGCCGGTTCCGCGCATTTCCCGCTGGCGGGTAATAAATACTTCCATGTCCGAAGGTGCAATCTTTTTCAGTTTCTCTTCCGCACCTTCCCGGCGGAAAACCTCTTCCAGCTCAACTTCCCGGTCGAAGTAATCTTCCAGGCTTTTCTTTCTTCTGGAGGAGATAATCAGTACTTCTTTAATGCCCGCTGCGGCAAACTCTTCGATAATAAACTCAATGGCCGGCTTATCTATTAAAGGAAGCATTTCCTTGGGGATTGTCTTGGTTGCCGGAAGAAAACGGGTTCCGTACCCGGCTGCAACTATTACACCTTTCATATCTGTACCATACCCTGCAGGCGTCGTACCGTGCAAGATCATTAATTTTCCAATCCCGGTAACTTGTATGGTACAATTCTGTATCTACAGGTACCCTACAGTCACAATCGGAGGTCAGTCATGGCGGAAGTCCCCAGCAGAGAAGAGGCGTTTTCCCTTTTAACTACATACACAAAAAGCGACAACCTTATCCGTCATGCACTCAGTGTGGAAGCGGTGATGCGTCATCTCGCATCCCGGTTTGACGGAGATCCCGAAGTATGGGGTGTTGTCGGTCTTGTCCATGACCTCGATTACGAACAGTGGCCGGAAGAGCATTGTGTAAAAACCGAAGAGCTTCTGAAAGA
Organism: Marispirochaeta sp.; assembly: GCA_963676835.2. Classification (GTDB taxonomy): domain Bacteria; phylum Spirochaetota; class Spirochaetia; order JC444; family Marispirochaetaceae; genus Marispirochaeta. The sequence continues at coordinate 194,052 of CAXXFF010000002.1, read as the reverse complement.
GAACAAGTGGCCGGCAGAATTGATCCGGGCAGTTGTAAGTCATGGATACGGTATTGTGAATCAGGTAAAGCCTGAAACCCCTATGGAAAAGGTCCTGTTTGCCACCGATGAGCTCTCCGGTCTTATTGCCGCAACGGCTCTGGTTCGTCCCTCAAAGAGCATTCTTGATATGACGGCCAAGTCGGTTAAAAAGAAGTGGAACCAGAAAGCCTTTGCTGCGGGAGCCAACCGGGAGATTATAGCTTCCGGGGCGGAGATGCTGGGGATGGAGCTTTCGGAGTTGATTTCAGAAACAATTGCCGGAATGCAGCCGGCGGCAGCCGAAATAGGACTCGCCGGCTCGGTCGGTTAATCGGTCAGGTTTCGCTGCCTGCCAGGCGCAGGGGAAGAGCTATCCTTTCCAGGATTTTCTCCAGGGTTTCTGCTGCCGGAGCATAATAGTCGTTGTCTATCTGGTCGCTTAAGCGTTCCAGTTCGCTGTCGCTGAGTTCGGCCTCATCCACCATGGAAATGGTTTCTCTCATGGTTTTTATGAGAGATTTCAGCTGCTGCTTCTCGCCGGAAAAATCCAGCTCTTCCATTCTCTCGATACGGCCTATGTAGCGGTCGATAAGTTCATCCACTTCACTTAAGATTTCTTCAAGTTCAAGGCTTCCTGAATCATCTACAAGCAGATCAAAGAGGACTGCTGCCAGATTTGCGGGGTTGTACTCATCTTTTGCGATGAGCAGATATTCCTGATTGCGGTTGTCCCAGGCTGCGGTGAGCCCGGTTTTTGCGGAAATTACCGTCTGATGAGTGGCTTTTGCCTGGGTCAGGGCAGAGTTCAGCTGGTTTCTTGACCCGGGTACCTGCTCGTGGCCTGCAAAGTAGTTACTGATAGTTTCATTGATGGACTCGCCTTTGTAGACACAGTCTTTTTCATCATAAAGCTGGTGCATTCATCCTCCAGAACGGCATCATTATATCCATGTCATCCATTTTGGTGAACCCATAGGCTCTTTACCTAAAATCGCGGCCCCATTACTATGGGCGCATGGATGGATATTTTGATCAGGTTATTGAACGCCGGGGAACCGATGCTATCAAGTGGGATTTATGCGGCAGGTTGTACGGTTCCGAAGAGGTTCTGCCTTTCTGGGTGGCAGATATGGATTTTCCCGTACCAGGTCCGGTTCTGCGGGCTCTGACCGAACGGGTGGAGCATCCGGTTTTCGGGTATACCAAGGAAAGCAGCAGCGTGCAGGAGGCCGTTGTTGCCCGTATGCAGCGTCTCTACAGCTGGAATGTTAAGCCCGGGGATATCCATTTTATGGCGGGAGTTGTCCCTTCCATGGCTGCCGCTGTCCGCAGTTTCAGCAGTCCCGGAGACGGGGTTATCTGTATGACTCCGGTATATCCGCCTTTTTATTCCATAATAAAAGAAGAGGGTCGAACCCTCCTGGAAAACCCTCTTCGCTGCAGTGAGGGGGGCGAATATTCCATCGATTATGAGAATCTTGAGGAACTTGCCTCCCGGGCATCAATGCTGCTTCTCTGCAGTCCCCATAATCCGGTGGGCCGGGTCTGGCGGAGGGATGAGCTTCAAAAGCTTGCAGAAATCTGTTCCCGCCATAATCTGATGGTGATTTCCGACGAGATCCACGGCGAAATAATTTTTCCCGAAAATGAGCATATTCCCTTTGCGTCCCTTAACGCTGATACAGCTTCAAGGACGCTGACCTGCATTGCCGCATCAAAGACCTTTAATGTTGCGGGGCTTGCCACATCGGTGGTAATAGGAACAGATCCGCAAGTGTTCAGCCGTTTTAAAGCCGGGCTTCCCGGAATCAGCGGTCATGCAAATCTGTTCGGTCTTACTGCCCTGGAGGCGGCCTTTACCGCCTGTGACGACTGGCTGGACGGATTAATTAGCTATCTGGACGGTAACCGCAGGCTGGTTCAGGATTTTTTTGCATCCCTTAATTCCGGTATTTCATCGAACCTGCCGGAAGCCACATTTTTAAGCTGGCTGGACTGTTCCGGACTGGGCATGGATGACGGTGAGTTGAAAAGATTTTTTGCGGAAAAAGCACTGGTGGGACTTAATCCCGGTGTCAGTTTCGGTGAAGGCGGAGAGGGGCATATGCGTCTTAATTTCGGCTGCCCCCGGGCCCTCCTGGAAGAGGGCCTGGAGCGTATAGCCTCTGCGGTCTAATCGAAAAGAATCACTGCGTACATTACAAGAGGAATAGAACCGGTATTGGTAATGTTGTGGCTGTTCCCATTGGGGGTTACAACTACATCGCCGGCTTTTACCGATACGGGGGTGCCGTTATCTTCCACGGTTCCCTCGCCCTCGGCGATAATATAGAATTCGGTCTCGTCTATGTGTTCATGCTGACCGATTCCGGCGCCCACCGGCAGGGTTACGTAGGCCATCATGCGTCCATGGGGAACCTTGTCTGAAGGGATAAGGTGGCGGATCTCCACGGTTCCGGGACCGCCCCGCATGGCTTCAATTTTCTGAACTTCCATATCTTCTGGTTTAACGATCATTTCAGCTCCTTTTTTGCTGATTCTGCTGGATATCTAAAAACTACCCGAGATTCCTGCCCTGTACAATAGTTCAGGCTTTTATATGCTGTCCCGCATGGAGGGGGCGGGTTGCTGTCTTGAAATATTTGCATCATTGCCGTATTATGCCTACCATTCAAAGAGAACATACTTAGTACTACCCGAAGGTAAAAAACGCATCAGGAGCTCTTGTTTTTAAGGGAAGGACGCCGGTTGCGGCGGTTGGAATTGATGAAGAAGGATAAACAGGCAACCAGAAATGCATTAGTCGCACGGGTAATTGAGTTTTCCATGCGACGCCTCGGTTTCGGCACCTCATATACCTCTCCTGCTGTACCCTGCAGGATTTCCAGAGGCGACAGAGGGAGCTATTTTGTAGTTGTGTCCCGTCTCGATGACCAGACCCTCCTGTTTCAGGAGATGGTAAAGAATCTGGAAGGGGTAGGACGGATGTTCCGTACCTGGACTTTCCACCGCCACGGAATCTGGGAAGCTGCCAATGTGGAACGGAACGGAAAGCAGATCTTTCTTCAGGATCTCCTTCCGGAACTGTATGACCTGGATCTGAAACTTGATGCCCTGTACAAGGGTATATCTCCGTCAAGATTTTATTATACCGAAGAGATAGGGGCTTCCGGTAAGGAGCTTGAGGTAGATCTTGAGGGTGGTGAATCGGTCTTCCGTACCCTTGTCCGTTCCCACAGAACCCATCTGCTCGCATACTCTACCTTTGCGGCAGGGATACTTCTGCTTGTCGGTCTGACTCTCTTCTCTTCTGTTCGGCTGACGTCCCTCACCAGGGTTAAAAAAGAGATAGATAATACCATTACCCGGTATCAGAATCAGTCCGAGGAGCAGTTTCAGGATATTCAGCAGTTTATCTCCGATGCCGATTTCGATCTGCGGATTCTCAAGGATTCACTGGCCAACACGGAGCGTGATTTTGAATTCAGCCGCAAGCAGGCCTATATCAATGTTCTTCGTCTTGCAGAGGAGCTGACTTACCGGCTTCCGGCCAGAAAAGAGTCCTACAAGCTTATCGCCGCCAATATTCTGGAAGCTGCCAGTTATGGAGAGATCATTTATGAGATGTCCAAGCTGCCCAGCGAAGAATATCAGGCCCGTATTCTGCTGGCTACCAGCCAGGAAAAGATAACGCCTTTCTCTCTCTATAAACCGGTGTTCGACAGTATGGTCTATCCTGTCAAAATTACCGGCAAGGAGAATGACGGCCGGGGATTCCGTATAACCTCCAGTTTTATGGATAAACGGGTCGATCCCCTTGGATCCGGCGGTGTTCAGCCTCACTATGCCATCGATATTATGAATGTAGCCAATATCAGTCTTATCAATTATGCCGGTGAGATTATCCGGGATGGAAACCCCGCAGGAGATGTAGTTTCCGTAGCTGATGGTGAAGTAAAGACCGTAAAGTATGATGAGAGATACGGCTGGACTGTGGAAGTCCGGCATGAATTGACCGACGAAATAGTGGCCAGGTATCCCGATGCCACCGGCTGGACAACATTTTATGCCCACCTTAAAGGACGGCCCTCTGTGCTGGTGGGGCAGCATATTGCTGCCAACCGCAAGCTGGGAGATATCGGCTCCACCGGAGCCTCCACCGGGCCGCATCTGCACTTCGAAGTGCGGGTAATCAATCCCGCCGGTGATTATTATGCCCGGGGATACCGCTTCGACAAGGTGAATCCCTACCCCTCACGACGCAGCGATGAAAGCAGGAACATAGTCCGCTAAGGGGTTCTCGCACCTTTTTACCCAGCTATCCCTGCTTTTTGCTGAATTTTTCCCTTGACATTGTAAGAATATTCTTACGATCATAGAAACCGTTACCATTTTTTTAATTGAAACGTATTTGAGACGTAAGGGAAACGGGTATTTATGGCTAAATCACTGGTGATCGTCGAGTCCCCTGCCAAAGCAAAGACAATAAACAAATATCTCGGAAAGGATTTCATTGTGAAATCTTCGGTAGGTCATATTCGGGACCTGCCTGTTTCCGGAAAAAACGGCGGAAAGGTTGTTGATCCCAAAGAGAGGGCCAGGGCTGCTGCTAAAACCCGGAAAATGTCCCCTGAAGAAAAGGAAGCCCACCGGAAGGCACGGGCCAGGGAGCAGATGGTCAACCGTATGGGAATTGATCCCGACAACGGCTGGTCCGCCCGCTATGAGATTCTTCCGGGCAAAGAGAAGGTTCTGCATGATCTGCAGGCCCAGGCGGAGAAAGCCGAAACCATTTACCTGGCAACTGACCTTGACCGTGAGGGAGAAGCTATTGCATGGCACCTCATGAAGGCCCTCGGTACCGACGAAGACCGCTTCAAACGGGTTGTTTTTAACGAGATTACCAAGAGCGCTATAAAAGAAGCTTTTTCCGATCCGGGTGTTGTTGATACCTCCCGGGTGGAGGCCCAGCAGACCCGCCGTTTTCTCGACAGAGTTGTGGGTTTTATGGTTTCTCCTCTGCTCTGGGCCAAGGTTGCCCGGGGACTTTCTGCTGGACGGGTTCAGTCTGTGGCCGTGAGGCTTGTGGTTGAACGGGAACGGGAAATCCGCAAATTCAACCCTGAAGAGTACTGGGAAGTGTATGCTGACCTCAACCGGCAGAATGAGAAAGAGGATGTCCGCTTTCAGGTTGTCCGGCAGGATGGAAAAAACTTCCGGCCCGAAAGCAAAACTGAGACTGACAATGCCCTTTCGCTGCTTGAGAAGGCGGAATACCGGGTGTCCGCCCGTCAGGATAAGCCCACGTCCTCGAAGCCTAAAGCTCCGTTTATTACATCCACCCTGCAGCAGGCGGCAAGTACCCGTCTTGGATTTTCCGTCAAGAAGACCATGATGCTGGCACAGCGTCTGTATGAGGCAGGATACATTACCTACATGCGTACCGACTCAACCGCCCTCAGCAGGGAAGCGGTGGAAAGCTGTCGGCAGTTTATCGGAGAAAAATACGGCAGCGATTTTATGCCGGAATCCCCTAATGTTTATGCTTCAGGAGAGCAGGCCCAGGAGGCCCATGAGGCTATCCGGCCTTCTGATGTAAACATACGCAAAGGTCATCTAGAAGGTATAGACCCCGACGGGGTGCGGCTTTATGAACTTATCTGGCAGCGTTTTGTAGCCTGTCAGATGACTCCCGCCAGGTATCTCAGTTCCAGTCTTACTGTCACCGCAGGTGATTTTGAGCTGCGCACCAAAGGCCGGGTTATTCAGTTCGAGGGCTATCTGAAGGTTCTCCCCGCCCAGGGAAAGAGTGACGAGGATGTTGTGCTTCCGGATATCAAGGAAGGGGAGACTCTGAACCTGAATAAGCTGGATCCCTCTCAGCACTTTACCAAGCCTGCTCCCCGCTACACCGAGGCCAGCCTGGTTAAGGAGCTGGAGAAGCGGGGAATCGGCCGTCCTTCCACCTACGCTGCCATCATCTCCACCATCCAGGAGCGGGGTTATGTAAAGCTGGAAAACCGCAGGTTTTACGCCCAGAAAATCGGCGATATTGTTACCGACCGTCTGGTGGAGAATTTTTCCGATCTATTGGATTATAACTTTACCGCCGCCATGGAAGAGACCCTGGATGAGATTGCTTCAGGAGATAAAAACTGGAAATCTGTTCTTGATACCTTCTATGAGGGATTCAGCGACAAGCTGGCTCATGCCTACGACGAAGGTGACGGCATGCGCCCCAATTCTCCAACAGATACCAATATCCCCTGTCCTGCCTGCGGCCGCACCATGCAGATCAGAACCGGTGGAACCGGTGTGTTCCTGGGCTGTTCCGGCTATAACCTGCCGCCCAAAGAAAGGTGTAAGCAGACAATCAATCTTATCCATGGTGATGAGGTTATCCATGCGGATACCGATGATGAAGAGGAAGCCCGGCTGCTTTCCCGGCGTCACCGCTGTCCACTCTGCTCTACTGCCATGGATTCCTATCTTATCGATGAAAGCCGCAAGCTGCATATCTGCGGGAACAATCCCGACTGCCCCGGGTTCGAGATAGAAGAAGGGAAGTTCAAGATAAAGGGTTATGACGGACCTGTTCTTGAATGTGATAAATGCGGCAGTGAAATGCAGCTGAAAACCGGCCGGTTTGGCAAGTTTTTCGCCTGTACCAACAGCGAATGCGGTAACACCCGCAAGCTGCTGCGTAACGGAGAACCTGCTCCGCCCAAGATGGATCCTGTTCCCATGCCGGAGCTTAAATGTGAGAAGGTGGAAGACCACTATCTGCTTAGAGACGGTGCCTCCGGCCTGTTTCTTGCGGCAAGTCAGTTTCCCAAGAACCGGGAAACCCGGGCACCTCTGGTTGAGGAAATCCTTCCCCATAAAGAGGAAATCGACCCGAAATACAGTTTCCTCTTTTCCGCCCCTGTAGAGGATGAGGCCGGAAACAAAGCCGTTATCCGCTACAGCAGGAAGGAAAAGGTTCAGTATGTCATGACCGAAAAAGAGGGAAAAGCCACCGGCTGGAAGGCCTATTACGAGGGTGGCAGCTGGAATATCCAGAGCAAAGAGCCCAGGAAAAAAAGCACCGCAAAATCCAAAGCCGGTGCTTCAAAAGCTTCAAGCGGAAAAACAGCAGCAAAAGGTAAAAGCTGACAGCATGAAGGTGCGTGGCTTAAGGATCGCCGCGGCAGTACTTCTTTTGTCTGTGCTGCCGTACTTTGCTGCCTGCTCCCCCCGGGAAGGAAGTCGTACGGAGATCAATCTGCTCGGCACAACCTGTTCTGTAAGTGTTTTCAGCAGCAGACCGGATTCCGTGCTGGATAAAGCCTTTGCCCGTTTGTGGGAAATAGATAAAACCATGAAATACTCGGGAGAAGAGAGTGAGGTTCATCTTATCAACCTCGGTGCCGGAGGCCCCGGTGTCTCTGTTTCTCCGTCCACCCTGGATGTCGTGGAACGGGGGCTCTATTACAGTGCCCTGGGAAACGGCCGCTTTGATATAACCATCGGCCCCCTGGTCAGCCTCTGGGGTATTGGTAAGGATGAAGAGGGAACGGTCCCGCCCCTGGATGAGATTCAGAAGGCCCTAAATCTTATGGGCTATGAGAAAGTTCATGTCGAGGGAGATAGGGTCCGTCTTGAAGAAGCCGGTATGTCCATTGATCTCGGTGGAATAGCCAAGGGTTATGCGGCAGATGAGGTTGCATCGATTCTGAAGGAAAACGGTGTGGAATCCGGCCTTATAAACCTGGGGGGTAATGTTTTTACCTGCGGTACCAAGCCCGACGGCAGTCTGTGGCGTATAGGGGTTCAGGATCCCACGGATATGCGGGGGAGTTATCTGGGAGTCCTTGCGGTGGCCGATAAGGCTGTTGTTACCTCGGGACCGTATGAACGGTTTTTTATTCAGGATGGGAAACGGTATCATCATATCCTCGATACGGAAACAGGATTTCCCGTTGATAATGGTGTAATCTCTGCCACCATTCTTGCTTCCCTGTCCATGGATGCCGACGGTCTGTCCACTCTGGTTTTTTCTCTCGGCCCGGAAGCGGGAATCTCTCTTATTGACAGTCTTGACGGGATAGAAGCCCTTGTTATTACCGGGGATAAGGTTCTCTATCCTTCCAGCGGCTTTTCCAGCCATTTTACACTTCTCGATGACAGCTTTACCTACGCTCCCTGATAAGATCCCCACCCTTAAAAGTTGACATCCCCATTGCGGGGTACTATGGTTGATACTACGAGTACCCGATAATGACAGATTTTCAGGAATACCATCAAACAGGGCACGAAGGCATGTTCTGTACGGCCATTGTTAATACCCTCCCTTTTTTTATAGCCCTGTGTGACTCCGGGGGCAGTATACTACTCTGGAACAGCACCGCCGCCGGGATAACCGGACTGGATGCGGCAACGGTAAGAAGCAGATCATTTTCAGACCTTGGTGCTGAATTTTCTCCTCTGGGAGATGCTCTGAATAACCTCCCGGCTTCCGCAGGAACAATCCCTCCCCTGGATATAACTTTGCGTAACGGGATTCTGATGCGGTTTGTTTTGTATGCTACAGGTCTGTCCCCGAAAGCGGGCGGGCCGGTCTATCTTGTCAGTGGAGAGGATGTCAGCCGGAAAAAACAGCTGGAAGAAAAGATTCTCAGGACTCAGCGTCTGGAGGCGGCGGGTTCAATGGCTACCTCCTTTGCTCATGATTTCAACAATATTATCAGCGGTATTTCCGGTGCTCTTTCAATGATAGACATCGAACGGGATGATGCCCCGGATAAGCATAATGAGAACTATACTGCCTACCTGAATACCATCCGGGAATCCATGGTGAAGGCGGAAGCCATGGTAAAGCAGTTGAAAGCCTTTTCCTCCGGACATTCTGAGAGCGGACTTACTGTTGACCTCTGTTCGCTGGTGAAGCATGCCGGTGATATATGCAGACAGTCTTACTCGGACTCAGTTGAAATATCCGTTACGGTGGAGCCGGAAGAGGCTCCGGTATCCGGCGATCCCATTGAGTTTGAGCAGATGGTGCTGAATCTCTGCAGCAATGCATATCTTTCAATGACCAGCCTCAGAAGTGCGGATGAGTTTCCCGGTGGTACCATGAGCCTTGGATTAAAATACCGAACTTCTGAAGTTGATCGGCCCGTATGGGAAATTTCTGTGGCGGATTCCGGCGTTGGAATCCCCGGAGAGATCCAGCGCCAGATCTTCGATCCGGTTTTTTCAGGCAAGTCCGATGTTTCGAAGCAGGGAATGAATCTCGCCATGGTTTACTCAATTGCCTCCCGGCATAACGGTACGGTTGAGCTTGAAAGTACCCCTGGAAAGGGTACTGAGGTGAGGATCCTTTTTCCGGTACCGGTGGGAACAGGTATTGATTCCGCAACATTAAAGGGACGAGAGAAGAAGGATCCCGACATAGGTGGCACGGTACTCATCTGCGATGACGAGGACCTTATGCGGCGGGTTACCGGGCAGATGCTGGAACGTCAGGGCTATACTGTCCTGTATACCGCCGCAGGAAAGGAGGCTGTTGAACGGTATCAGAAGTTTACCGGAGAGGTCAGCCTTGTCATCCTTGATCTCAATCTCTATGAAGAATCGGGACTTGATGTCTTTCGCCAGCTGAAAAAGCTTGATCCGGATGTGAATGTTATAATTTCTTCCGGGTATTCGGAACATGAGCATCTTACTGAGGCCCGAAACGAGGGCGCTGCGGGATTTCTTCAGAAACCCTTTACCATGGATAAACTGCTGAAGATTGTAAAAAAGTCGCTTGCCGGAAATTCCGGTTCCCTTTTACAGGAGGTTCCCTGATGGCCGATTCCGGAATCTGGAATATCCTTGTTGTCGATGACGATCGGGAAGTTCATGTAGTTACCGAGATGGTCCTGGAGGATCTTGAAGTCAACGGGAAAAAAGTCGCTTTTCTGAATGCCTACTCCGGCGAAGAAGCCGCGGCAATATTAAAGGACCGTAATGATATCGCCCTGATTCTCCTGGATGTAGTTATGGAGACTGAAAATGCCGGGCTGCTGCTTGTTCAGCGTATCCGCAGGGAGCTGAATAATCCTGACGTGCGTATTATGCTCCGGACAGGTCAGGCAGGACTTGCTCCGGAAGAGTCGGTAATTCTTGAGTATGACATAAATGATTACCGTGAAAAAACTGAACTGGATTCCCGCAAGCTGATTACTTCCGTGGTGGCTGCCATACGTGCTTATAAAGACCTGGTTTATATCCGATCTGTGAATGAGGATCTTGAATCCATCGTTGCCCAGAGAACAGCTGCGCTTGAGGAGGCTAATCGCAAACTCCTCTCGACTATCAATATCCTCAAGGAAGATCACGAGGCCGGAGCCCGGATGCAGTACCGTCTGCTGCCGCGGCGGATTATGCAGTTCGGCAACGTGGAGTTCAGCCGTTACCTGTTGCCTTCCATGTATTTAAGCGGAGATTTTGTCGACTATTTTGAGCTCAGGGACGGCCTCATAGGCTTTTATCTTGCCGATGTGTCCGGCCATGGTACCTCTTCCGCATTTGTTACCGTTATTCTTAAGAACCTTGTTGATGCCCGGGTTGAACAGTATTTCAGTTCCGGCGAGGAATTGATTCTCAACCCGGCTGGGTTTGCAGAACTTCTTAATTCCGAACTTCTGCGGGATAATCTCGGCAAGTATCTGACAATTTTCTATGGTGTTCTGGATACCCGGTCAGGCAGGCTGAATTATGTCAACTGCGGACATAATCCGCTGCCCCTGCTGCGGCATCCTTCCGGTGAAGTTGAGTTTTGCGGAACAACCGCTTCCCCTCTGGGAATGTTCAGCGGCATTGATTTTCCTGCAGAGTCCCTTACAATTAACAGGGGGGATTCAATGGTGCTTGTATCTGATGGTATCCTGGAGGTCATTTCAGAGTCTTCAATGAAGGAACGCAAGGAGATTTTACGCTCATCACTGCAGGCTGAGGATCGTACCATAGCAGGGCTGATCGACCATTTTGGTCTGGAGAATATTGATGAACTTCCGGATGATATTACATTTCTGAAAATCAGGTGGAATAAGGATGAGTAAGGGACGATATCTGTACCGGCGTGACGGCTCAAGGGTTTTCTTTAAAATGAAAGGATACCTGAAATTTACCGAAAGCTTTGGCCTGGATCATCTTATCGACAGCCTGCTTGATGAGGATATTAATCAGGTTCTGATTGATCTTAATGATGTTACCTATATCGACAGCACCAATCTGGGCATTATCGCACGTATCGCGGAGGCCATGCGCAGGAAGAAGAGCCGGCTGACGATTTTTTCCGAGAATGATGATGTTAATGATATACTTGCTTCCGTCGGGTTTGACAAAGTCTGTCTGATCCTCAAAGAGCACGAAGACCTGCGAAATCTGGAGGAGATTTCTTCCCTTGATATTCAGGGAAAGGAGATGGCGGAAAGCATGATCCGGGCTCACCGCAAGCTTATCGAGATGAACGACGGCAACCGGGAGATCTTCCAGGATATAATTGAGCTGATGGAAGAAGATGCCCGAAAGTACTATCAGGAGTAGGTGTGGATCTGGATCTGTTGTTTAAGGCAGAGGAAGCAACAAAGGACGTAGTTCAGAAGAAAGGGGCCTGGAAAATAATCATTTCCGATGATGATTATGAGGTACATGCGGTTACCCATCTGGCTTTGGGTGACTACTCCTTTGAAGGGCGGCCTCTTCAGTTTTTGAGTGCCTATAATGGCAGGGAAACACTGGAACTGGTCCGGAATAATCCTGATACTGCAGTTCTTCTTCTCGATGTGGTCATGGAGGAGGAGGATACCGGTCTCAAGGTTGTGGAGGGCATTCGGAATGAGCTGGGGAATCAGTTTCTCCGGATCATCTTGAGAACCGGTCAGCCCGGGCAGGCTCCGCAGATGCGGGTTATCCGGGATTTTGATATAAACGACTACAAAGAAAAAACAGAACTGACAGACCAGAAACTCTTTGCTGCAATTACAACTTCTCTGCGCTCCTACCGGGATTTGAGGATTATTGAGCAGCATACCCGCAGAATAGAAGAAGCCCTGCGGGAAAAAGAGGTTCTGATAAAAGAGATTCACCACAGGGTAAAGAATAATCTTCAGGTTATTACCAGCCTGCTAAGCATGCAGCTGCCCCATATAGAGAATCCCGAAGCCCTTCAGATGTTCAAGGATTCCCGGGACCGGGTACGGACCATGGCGCTGATTCATGAAAAGCTGTATAACTCGGAAAATTTCAGCCAGGTTGATCTGGGGGATTTTATTATAACCATGGCTGACGAGCTTCAGCATCAGTACGGGGATGGATGCAATGTCGTTTTTACCATGAATATCGATAAGGTGCTTATTACCATCGACAAGGCCGTCCCCTGCGGATTAATCGTCAATGAGATTCTTACCAACTCCCTGAAGTTCGCGTTTGTCGGCCGTTCCTCCGGTACTATTACCATTTCACTTTCCCGGGATGGTGACAGTGTTGCTCTTTTTCTGGGAGATGACGGTATCGGTTTACCGGAAAATATTGATCCTTCCAGGGTTGTTACCCTGGGGCTTCAGCTGATTTCCATTCTTGGAGCACAGATAGAGGCTGAGACCATACTTGAACGGGATAACGGCACCTCCTACGCTTTCAACTTCCTGGATCCTGTTGTTTAACCTGTTTACCTTGTTGCTTTACGGTAGATGTATCTCAGCTTTCTGCTGCAATCTTCCAGCCCTGTCCCAGCTCTCTGTAAAGATGGCTTGAGAGCCAGCGGGGGTGAACTTTCCCATCCCGCATGCGCATGGCGGAGTTCAGCCGTTTATCTCCTGATTCGACCGTATCCGGTTTAAGCAGGTTCATCCGGGCCACTACAATCCCCAGGCGGTAATTGTGGTGGATGTAATGAATTGTTCCGTCGGGGTCGGTGGTGAGCACAATCCCTGCATGGGTGAGAGGATCGTTCCAGATCCCGTCATTGTTGCGGTCGTAGGTGTCATCCCAGAAGATAATATCTCCGGGAGCCGGCAGCTCGGTGGAGTAGAGGAGTCCAAGGCTCTGCAGGTAGCTGTTGAGACGGGTTACGCCGTTTCCGGAAAAGTTATTCATCGGTCCTGCCAGATCTATGCCTGCATAGGCATAAATTGCCAGTACTGTGCCGGTGCAGTCCATGGGGAATGTTCTTCCATTTACCTTGAGGGATGATGCTCCGGCGAAACGCTGAGCTCCTTCCATGAGCAGATTCTGTACCGGAGACAGACCTTCTGTTTCCGGCACCGGCACCATTTCAGAAGGTGGCAGGCTTGTGCAGGAGGAGAATACCACTACCGCTGCAGCTATAAGTGCAGGGAGTACAGGACGGATGTGCTTCACGGGATTAATAGGTATCCCCTTTTTGTTCTGAAATCCCTGAAAATCCGGTGCCGACCAGAAAAGTTTCAAAGGATTCACGTCTGCAGGCTTTGGGCTTGTTCATCCGGGCAGTGGTAAACATGGTCTGCATTCGTTCAAGGAGTCGGCGTTCCATGCCGCCCTGAAAGATTTTCGCTGTAAAACTGCCTCCCGGAGCCAGAAGTTCCGGAAGTATTTCAATAATTCCTTCAACCAGAGAAAAGGACCGGCCGCAGTCGACAGTACGGTTTCCGCTTGTCGCCGGTGCAGCATCGCTCATAACCAGACTGTACGGGGCATATTCTATAAGCTGTTCCCGTATCTCTTCGGAGAAAACATCGCCTGTCAGGCTCAATCTGGTCTTATCCGCGAGCCTGGCATCCAGAGGTTTTAAATCAACTGCAACCAGCTTCAGTCTGCCTTGAGATTTGCGGCCTGCATAGAGGGTCCAGCTGCCCGGGGATGCGCCGATATCGAGTACAGACCCTTCCCGGGGGATCAGGCCGAATCGCTGATCAAGTTCCTGGAGTTTGTATACAGACCGGGCCGGGTAGCCTTCTTTCTTTGCCTGTCGAGTATAATGGTCCGGTTTATCCCGCATCTTGACTTTCCGTCCTCCCGGTAGTAATTCTTACAAAGGATGTATACTATGGTAATCAAGAAGTATGAAAAAGTACACAGGCGGACAGGATTATGACATTTCTGCATTACGTAGTTAACGCCGGTCCGGACAGGCTTATACAGGTTAAAATAAACTGTAATGCCAATGTGCGGCTCATGGATGAGCTTAATTATGCGAAGTACCGGCTGAAAAAACCCTATAGTTTTACCGGGGGATTATATCATCCTCCCGGAGTCGATATGCGCCCGCCGTCAGTAGGGTCCTGGCATATTGTCATCGATCTGGAAGGGCTTCAGGGAGAAGTCCGGGCAACCGTAGATGTTCTCTCCTGAGCGCACAGCTTTGCCACTGTTGACCATCTCCATCTTTTCTCCGTATTTTTAACAGGTATGAGAAATTCTATACTGCGTAAGCCGTTTGCCTACCATTACTCAAATATTGTATTTGTGCTTATTTTTATTAATGTAGCGGTCTATTTTATAAACTACATGGCACCCCGAACCATCTACCTGATGTCAATGACACCGGTGGATATTATTTACCGGGGCTATCTGTGGCAGTTTGTCACCTACATGTTTACCCATGCAGGCATGTCCCACATTCTGTTCAATATGCTTGGCCTTTTCTTTTTCGGAGTCCAGGTGGAACAGCGCATGGGCAGCAGTGAGTTTCTCCTGTTTTATCTTCTTTCCGGTTTTCTGGCAGGTCTGTTCAGTTTCCTGGTGTTTTACCTGAGCAATACCAACATCCGTCTGCTTGGTGCTTCCGGAGCTGTTTTTGCCGTACTTCTGGCCTTTGCTGTCTACTATCCCAATGCCCGGATTTACCTGATGGGAATTTTTCCGGTGAAGGCCACCCACCTGGTTATTGGCTACACGGTAATTGAGCTTTACTCACAGTTTATGTCCCGCAACAGCGGAGTTGCTCATCTGACCCATCTGGCCGGCTTCGGATTTGCGTTTATTTATTTTATTGTCAGACTTGGAATCAATCCGGTGGATGTCTTCCGCGGCGGCGGCCGGGGCGGCCGTTGGCCCTGAAAAAATTTCTTCTCATTCTTATAATTCTTTCTCTCTTTATACATCCCCTGACTGCTCAGGAGTATCCGCCGGTGGAGGCGGATATCTGGATAGACCTGGATACCTCCTGGGAGTCTCTTTCTCCTCTGGGATTTACTGAGGCCCGGGAACTGGCCGATACAGAGGCCGGGTTTCTTCTTTCCGGAATGGTCTACGGCTATACCTTCTCCTACCGCCCCCTGGACAGAACCCGTGGAATTTCGGAAGAATTTATTCTGGAATCCGCCGCGGAGCTTGGAACCAGGCTTCCTCCGCCGGTGGATGCCCGGGGCAGGGAAAACAGGGCCATGCTGCTCTACCGTTATTACCCGGAAAAAGAGGAGTACCTGCGTATCTCAAGCTGGTTGAGTGCTGCTATTCCCAGTGTTATCGGCTATGGAGAAGGGCGGTATATTTTAGGCCACGAAGGGAAAATGGAAGCCTACCGGCAGGCCCTTAAGGAGGCTGTGCGGGAGTATGCCCGGGCCAGAATACGCAACAAGCCGCGAAGGCTTGAGGGCAGCCTGTTTCTTATAGATACACCCACCGTGGGGGTTCAGGCCGGAAAATATACGGTCAGGATGCGCCTGAAGATATCTCTCCGGGAAGTCGATGCATACAAAACCTGGTAAACCCCTCTATTTCAGCAGGATTGAGACCGGCAGTGCTATACAAAGGGCAATAATAATGCCAGCCACTATTTCCCGGCTGTTGTGACCGACAGTTTCCGGCAGTGCCGCTGCAGCATGTTCGTTCTCCGGATGATCAGCCTTGAGAATATGAATCACCTCCTGCAGTGCTCCACGGACCCGGAAGGCGTCATGTATTACAATAAAAGCCAGAACTGCAGCCACCGCGAAGGTTTCGGAACCCATACCGGAGCGCACGCCTACAGAAACACACAGAGCGGTTACAAAAGCGGAATGGGCGCTGGGCATTCCCCCGGAAGAGGTAAGGTAGTGAAAGCTGATGCGCCTGTCTCTGACTGAATAGATGATAAATTTGATTATCTGGCAAAACTGCTGAACAGCCAAGGCTACAATAATTGAAACAGGAATATTCATAATTACTTCTTAGCATTAGTGTAGCTTTTCGTCGAGACTTCGGGTATTCTAAATCCGTTGAGTACCCATGATGCGGATTGCCACTGTTCTTCTCCTTCTCTCTATTCTCTTCTCTTTTCCTGTCTGGTCCCAATCCGAGACGGTAATTAACTCTGAAGGAATAACCTATCTTGATCGCGGCTGGATGTACTCCCGTACCGATGAGGGAGGATCTTCAGAGTGGATGCCTCTGGATCTGCCTTCCCGGCTGCAGGTGGAGAGCGGCGACTATGTTGCTGTGGACATGCGCAGCAATTTTGTTGTTCCTTCGCAGCTTAAGGGCACAAAACTGTATCTGTTTCTCGGCCGCCGTTGGGCCTCGGTGAAGGTCTTTGTAAACGGTATTGAAGTTGTCTCCCACGGAATTTCTCCTCCCGATTATCACTACCATGATGCATTATCTATAAATGCGGCGATTCCGGAGGGTCTGCTGCGCTACGATGAACCCAATGATCTGCTTATGCAAATGTATTATGAGTATGACCGGGTAAACCTGATTCCCCCGGCTTTCGGTTTTTATGATGATTTTTTCTACTTCGACAAAGTGGTTAATTTCATGAATGTCGATCTTTATCGCTTTCTTTCATTTCTTTCTCTTTTTGTGGCCCTTTTTTATCTCATGCAGTTTGCTGTCCGTCCGGTGGAACGAAACAACCTTGTATTTTCCGTTGTCAATATCGGACTGGCCCTCTATTTCCTGCGCATGGGATATCTGTTTCCCTGGCTGCCCTTTATTCCCTTTTACGGATTCAGTAAGGCTGTCTTTTTCCCTGCTTTTACGCTTATGACGGCCTTTGTGGTCAGATATCTGGAGGCATCCAAAGCCGGTAAGCTTCTTCCCTACTTCTGGTTTCTCAGTGCCCTCTCTTTTTTCAGCATCCTGATTTTTGGAAAAACCAATCTTAAAATTGACAATATTTTTGCCTTCTCCCTCTTTCCTCTGGCCTGTGAGATTGTTCTTATGGGTATTATCACAGTCCGGGCCTATCGCAGAGGAGTTCCGGATACACTGCCCATGCTGTTCGGTGTAATCCTGGGAGGGCTGATTGGCAGTCATGATATTATTTTTATGATCATGCGGGTTTATCCTCATTTCTGGGTGCAGGGAGTCGGCATCTTTGTTTTCGACATGGGAATTTTTGCCTCCCTCGCGGTCCGTTCCATGCGGCTCCATGATGAACTTGAGCTGTACTCGGAAAAAACAGAACAGAAGGTTTTTGACAGAACCAGGGCCTTGCAGAAGGCTAATGCGGATTTGAAGGACGCCATAGACGCAGCCCGTCATGCCAGCCAGGCAAAAAGCCGTTTTCTTGCCAATATCAGCCATGAAATGCGTACTCCCCTGAACTGTATCATCGGTTTCAGTGAGATGCTGGGGCGAAGCTGTACAACGAAGCAGCAGAAGAATGTTGATGTAATTCTTGATGAGTCGGAGCGTCTGCTCACCCTTATTAACCAGCTTCTGGATATAGAAAAGATTGAAGCCGGTAAGATCTCTCTCGACTCTTCGCCCTTTGTCATTGCGGAGTTTGTTAATGGTGTAGGCAAGAGTTTTGAGCTTCAGTGTGCTGAAAAGAATCTGAAATGGCAGACCCGGGTCTCTCCGGGAGTCCCCTCCATTATTGAGGCTGATTCGTTTCGTCTGCGGCAGGTTCTGGACAATATTGTCAGCAATGCGGTGAAGTTTACCTCTCATGGTTCTGTAGTTCTGACGGTTTCTGTTGATTCAGTAATTAATGAACATGAGCTGGTTCTGAAGTTTACCGTAACAGACACCGGCATAGGCATTCCGAAGGAACAGTCCGACCGTATTTTCGAAAGCTTCGAACAGGGCGATTCCTCCCGGACCAGGGTGTACGGCGGATCCGGCCTGGGCATGACGATAACCAAGCAGCTGGTCGGAATTATGAAGGGTTCCATCCACTTTACCAGCGAAGTGGGTTCAGGCTCCAGTTTCTGGTTTACCCTGCCCTGTATGGTTCCCGGGCATAATGCCTTTTCCGCGGCCTATCCGGGATCCGGCAGCGAGTCAAAACTTATCCAGGGGAATCCACGGGTTCTTGTGGTGGAGGATTATCCTTCCAACCGGGTAATTGCCAGAACTCATCTGGAATCTCTGGGCTGCAGGGTGGAAGAGGCGGAGAATGGCCGCCAGGCAATTGAGCTGGTGGAATCCGGCGGGTTTGATCTGATTCTCATGGATATTCAGATGCCCGAAATGGATGGTGTGGAAGCAACAACCTATATACGCCGGTCTCTGGGAAAAGAAAATATCCCCATTATCGGATTAACCGCCAATGCCTTCACAGAGGATCTTGTTCAGTACCGCCAGGCAGGTATGAATGGGGTAATAACCAAACCCCTGCGGAGGGAAAGTTTTCTTGATGAGATTCGGGCCTGGCTGACAGGGAAAAAAGAACAGGCTTCCGGGCAATCCGCAGCTGATATCGCTTCAGGAGATGATATTTGTGACTACCCGGCCCTGTTGAATGAAGTCGAGGGGCAGAGTGAGGTTGCAGCTTCCATGCTGAATGCTTTCAGTGAAAGCCTTGCAAGGCAGAATGATATTATTGCCGCAGCCTTTGCGGCAGAAGACTGGCCCCTGCTTCATCGTGAGATACACTCTATAAAGGGCGGGGCCATGAATGTCTTTGCCCACCCTCTTTCAAAAAGCGCTGCAAAAGCGGAGGCTTCCGCAAAAAACCGGAACAAGGCAGAACTGGAAACGCTTCTGCCGGAACTCTTTGAGGCAATGGGTGGATTCCGTACATATCTTGATCAGCTGAATCTTCCCGGTTGATCTTTTTTCTGTGGATTCATTCCGGTATCAGCTGTTGGGGTTTGTGGTCTCCCTTATTTTTGCAAATGCCGGTTTCAGTACATCATAAATCAGCGCAATTCTTTCATCGTAACCGATAAACGCCGATTTCATGGCATTTATGCTCAGTTTCTCCAGGTCCCTGAGTCCCAGTCCGTAGTACTCAACCGCCAGGCCCATCTCTTTTGTAAGGGAGGTATTGCTCATAAGGCGGTTATCAGTGCAGAGCATTACCCGAAAATTGTTACGATAGTAGATATTAAACGGGTGGGAATCCAGATTGTCCGCCGCGCCGGTCTGAATATTTGAAGAAAGGCATATTTCCATGGGAATACGTTTATCCCGGATGTATTCCGACAGGGTGCCCATCTGCTCAATTCTGGTTCCCTGGACTGCTATATCTTCTATGAGACGGGTTGCATGGCCTATCCGATGAGCTCCGCAGATTTGTACCGCCTGCCATATCGATTCGATACCGAAGGCTTCCCCGGCATGAATGGTAATATTAAAGTTGCGGTTTTTGATGTATTGAAATGCATCGAGGTGCTTTTTGGGGGGGTGACCGAATTCGTCGCCGGCAATGTCAAAGCCGACTACGCCTTTGCCTCTGAAGGCTACGGCAAGCTCTGCAATATCCAGAGAAACCTTCTGATGGCGCATGGCACAGAGAATCAGCCCGAACTGAACCCCCGTCTCTTCCCTGCCTTCTTCAAGCCCCTCAAGGACGGATTTTACCACTTCCTCGAGATTCAGCCCCTGTTCCAGGTGCAGTATCGGGGCAAAGCGTATTTCACCGTAGACCACATTGTCTTCAGATAGATGATGCATATGTTCCCGTGCCACCCGTTTAAGGGCACTTCTTGTCTGCATGACTGCTACGGTGTAGGCAAATCCTTCCAGGTAGAGTCCCAGGTTTTTTCTATCCGCACCCCGGTGAAACCACTCCCTTAACGGCTCAGCCTCCATTGAAGGCAAGTCAACTTTATACTCCCCCGCCAGGTCGATGATAGTCTCCGGGGACAGTCCGCCGTCGAGGTGATCATGGAGCTCCACCTTGGGAATATTCTTAACCATTTCTTCTGTTACCATACCTAAAGGGTAACGCCCAACTGCCGGGACTGCAATTAAATATTCTGTTTATTCCGTCTATTTTACCGATTCGGCCGGTTCGCCTATGAGAAATCCCTGCAGATAATCCACCTGCATGTTTTTCAGCTCAGTACGAATTTCATCGTCCTCAACATATTCCGCAATGGTCTGAATGCCCAGTCCCCGGGCAAAGCTGCTGATATTCTCCACTATGAACCGGGTTTCCCTGTTCTTTGTAATATTACGGATCAGGGCTCCATTTATTTTTATATAATCAATTCTGAGCCGTGGAATGTGTTCAAAGTTGGAGTATCCCGAGCCGAAGTCATCAATGGCTATTCGACATTCGTAGGTTTTTACCAGCTGAATAAAGGTTACCACCTGGGGGTAGTTGTCGATACTCTCCGATTCAAGTATTTCAAAGATAAGTCTGCCCCGTATTTCGGGAGTGGTTTCGAGAATTTCGAGAAAAAAGCTGACAGTTTCCGGGTTATCAATGTCTTCCATGGAAATATTTACCGTAAACATATGGGGTCGGCTACGGAAATACTCAACGGCCTTCTGAAAAACCATTCGGGTTACCTGAGAATAGAGCCTGGCTTTTTTGGCTATTTCAAGGAAAAAGTAGGGAGGATAGACTCTGTTGTCAGCATCCACCAGCCGGGCAAGACATTCGTAGCTTTCTATTATGCCGCTGGCAGAATTGGAGATGGGCATGAAATAGGGTATAACTCTGCCGTTTTCCAGGGCGTCGGTTAGAATCCGTAAGGACTGTATGTTCTTTTCATAATTCTTCCGTGTATCAATGGTCTGGGTAAAAAACAGGAAGGATTTATGCCCCGCCTTGGCTGTTTTAAGTGCCATATCCGCCTGGGCAAGGAGATTGTCGCTGCTCTCAATGCGGGAATCTCCAATACCTATGGTAACTCTGAGCCGGATTTCGGAGGAGTTGAGGGCGAATGTTGCCGCAGCGGCCTCTTTACAGATTTTTTCTGCCAGCCTCGAAAGATGGGCCCTGCTCAGGGCGGTGCGTTTATTATCAAACAGCAGGGCATACTCATCTGCTGTAAGACGATAGAGCCTGCAGGGTTCATCCCTGGTTATATCTCCTATAAGCCGGCTGAGTTCATAGAGTATTGTATCTCCTGCTTTCGGGCTGAATACATCATTGATCTCCTTGAAATCATCGATATTGACCAGAAACAGTATAGGAATTTCTGAAGTGCCCAGGTCGGAAAGCAGTTTATAACGGTTGGGAAGGCCTGTGAGGCAGTCAAAGTATATTTGCCGCTGGAGAATCAGTTCGCTCTGTTCTTTCCGGTACTGCAGGGTAAAAGCCAGGGGAATCTGAATTAAATAGGCAATGATAGTCAGGCCCAACCTGCATTCATGGGGGATATAGAGAATAGCGGTTACCACCGGTACAGGCAGAAACAGCAGGGTGAAGACCGTTCCCCGGCGTGATCCGTTGAGTACATAAAAAAGGGCGGGAAGGGCGACGATTCCCATGGGGAGCCAGGTAACGAATCTGCCGGCTGCAACAATCAGCATACCGACGAAAAAAATGAGAATAGAGATTCGGGATGCAGGAAAAGTCTTTCCGGTTTTTACTGCTTTCTGTTCAATGTCACTCATACCTGAATTTCTTCTTTCAATCGAAGTTCTTCGTGTAAGTATAGGAAATTTTATTGGAAATCGCCTGTTTTATACGTTTTTTTCAATGTTCTCAACAGGAGTTTTAAAGCCGGGCAGTTATTCTCTGGTAAAAATCATCTGATCTTAAGGTTCTTATCCGTTCTGAGGCTTCCATCTCGGATAGCGGCGACGCGTTGCTTCCGGGTTGGTGCAGTAATGTACTGGCAATATTCACATGAAGATTGATTACCGGAAAACCGCTGAGGCTGATCAGCTCCTGTTCGCCGGAAACCCCGTTTATAATAAGATCCGGGGCTTTGGTTTCGGTTTCAACTGCTTTCAAGGCGGCCATGGTATCCCATGCCAGTGATTCCGGTGTAACCCCCGGAGGAGCTTGAAGGATTATGCCCCTGGTTATAAATCCGGCTGCCATAAGGGCCTCTTCTGGAGTGCGGATACCTGAGAGTGTCAGGGGTATTTTATCCGGGCATAGAGCTGCCGCTGCTGATGAATTTGTTTTTGTATAGGGAAGAACAGGGGATATCGTTTCCGGGGCAATCTGGTAGAGTCGGCGTATGTAACGGCAGATATCCTCTGCGCTCTCATCGGCGGCAGGAATTTCTGTAATTATCCGTGCCGAGAGCATGCGGGAAACCCGTAATATCCTTTTTGCATGAATTATAAAAAGGATTTCCTGGGTTCTCTCTTTTTCAGGCAGGCCCTTCAGGAATTGGTTGGCTTTTGCAATAAGGGGAAACTCGGGAGAGTCTGTTTCAAGGCTGTTAAGAAGTGATCGGTTACTGAGATAGTAGGCACTTATCTCTCTGCTCCATAAACCGGCAGCAAGTTCTTCGCTGCCGTGCAGCCATATTCGCGAGCCGGAGGATCTCAGTTTGTGCCATCCCGGCTCGGATGTGGTGTTCCCGATGTCCATGGAGAAGGGCGGATCGTCCAGAATGTAGGCTTTTATCTGTTCTGCAACAGGATCTTTGTATTCAACCACTTCTTAAGCCTCATAAATAGAAAGTACTAGTCCCGAATCGGGGATTAAAGTAAAAAGCGGAATAAAAGTGTTCCAGTGTATGCAAAATCTGGTATACTGGAACCTGTAATAGAAAAGGTTTAATGATTTATGGATGTTAGTGTAATCAGTACAGCTCAGGATGAGTCGCTGGAACTGGAACAATACCGCAATGAACTTATAGATCTTAAAAAGCGTTACCGGTCCCTGGCTGAAACAACCTCTGACGGAATTATACAGATTACCGATGAGCTTGAAATCCTCTATGCCAATACGGTTATAAAATCACTTTTCGGTATTGCTCCTGCTGAAATTGTAGGCTCCCCTGTTAAAAAGCTTTTTCCGGCATCGGAATACCGCAGGATTGCTCCTCAGGTGGCAGACTATTTTAACCTCGATCTGGATGCCCGGAAAGCACGGGGGCTGGGAAATCATCTTGAAGTACTTGGCCGGAACAGCAGTGGTGAAATAGTCCCTCTGGAAATTTCCTTCGGGATTGCCGTAGATACAATGGGGAAGAAAAGTCTTCCCTGTATTATCCGTGATATTACGGAGCGGAAGAAAACCGAACGTAAGCTGCGGTATCTGGCCTATCATGACAAGCTGACTGCCCTTGGAAACCGTGATCTCTTTCAGGATTCTCTCAAGGCGTATCTGGATGAGATGCGCCGCTACGGGAACAGGAAGGGAGCTCTGCTTTTCCTGGATCTGGATGGATTCAAAAAGGTGAATGATACCCTGGGGCATCATGTGGGAGACGATATTCTGGTTGAATGTTCCCACAGGCTCCACAGCTGCCTGAGGAACAGTGATCATGTGTTTCGGGTTGAACAGAATGGTGAAGAATCCGGGGAGGATGTTTTCCGCTTCGGTGGTGATGAATTTGTGGTTCTTTTACCCTATCTTGCAGATCCCAGTGATGCGGCGGTGGTTGCACGGAAGATCATTCAGGATGTGCGAAAACCCTATCCCATACAGTATAACCCGAAAATGCCCTCCATAAGTCTGGGAGTCAGTGTCGGAATTGCGGTTATTCCCGACGATGGCTGGGAGATTTCCACCCTTATCAGCAATGCCGATATTGCAATGTACAGAGCCAAAGAGCGGGGCAACACCTTCCGCTATTTTACCACGGAGATGAACCGGCAGGTTACCCGGCGGCTGCACCTTGAGGAGGGGCTGAGGGCAGCGCTTTTTACCACCCAGATAAAAGTGGCATTCCAGCCTGTCTACCGTACCGGCCGGGGGATCTTTGGCATGGAAGCCCTTATCCGCTGGAAACATCCCCGGGATGGAAATATTTCTCCGGAAAATTTTATATCCCTCGCTGAAGAGACGGGGCTGATTATTCCTCTGGGGGCGGAAATTATGCGGAAATCCTGCCGTATGCTGGGCCATCTGCAGAAATATGACTACGAGGCATATATAAGCGTAAATGTGAGTCCCCGGCAGTTTGAAGATCCAAAATTTGAAGAGATGGTCAGTGTAATGCTGTCCCGTTATAATGTGGATCCCCGGGGGCTTAAGATAGAGATCACCGAAGGCGCTTTTCTTAAAGAGCCGGAAGAAACCCGGCGGAAGATTATCAGACTGAAGCAGAACCATCCAGGACTCAGCTTTATGGTGGATGATTTTGGTACAGGCTATTCTTCTTTCAGTCATCTCTCCACCCTGCCCATCGATTATATTAAAATTGATAAATCCTTTGTTTCTGCGCTGCATGAAAAGAAAAACCGGAAAATTGTACGGAGTATCATAAGGCTGGTAAAAAGCCTCAATCTGGAGGTTGTGGCTGAGGGTGTGCAGACAGAGGGGCATGTGAATTTTCTGGAATCTCATGGATGTTTTCTGCATCAGGGCTACTATTACAGTAAGGCTCTGGCGGTAAAAGATCTTCTGCGTCGTCTCAAGGACGAACGCCGCGGCCGGATATAATCAGGGGAGGCCGGAATGGGCGGGAAAAGCATTGATAAGGATGATCCCAGGCAGAAATATCTTAAAGAACTTCGCGGCCTTATAAAGGATGTCGATGCCGATGGGCTGCTGTTTCTTATTAAACAGGCCAATACCCTTATTTATAACCAGCGGGTGGACATGCTGAACCAGGAAGCAGAAAAGGTTTCATCAGGTCGATCCGTTAGTGCCGGAAAGACCGATACGGTCAAACGTGAGCCGAACAGTAATCAGCCGGTTGTTATCGAAAAAGGAGCCTTTGGAAAAAGTTTTATAGTAGACTTCCAGACCCAGCGCAAAACCTTCGGAGAGGATGAGATGCTGCGGCTTGTACAGGCGGCCTCAGCCGGGTATACCGACCCCGATCAGGGGGCTTCCAGAATTTACCGCTGGCTGCAGCGAAACCGGGATGATGTTCTGCTTGACCTGGGTATTCATTCTCCCCGCAGCAGGCATCTTGCCGACCTTGGCTCCGCTTTGAAGGCAACCTTCCGGGTGCGCGAGGGTTGAACTGATATTTCTTTACCATCCTGATAAAGATTAGTACTTTGAGATCAAATAGACTCTCAGGAGATTCAGATGATTTCAAAGAAAATGCTTGAAGCGTTAAATGAACAGATTAACAAGGAACTTTACTCAGGCTATCTCTACATGGCCATGTCATCCCACAGCAGTGATATAGGACTCGACGGCTTTGCCACCTGGTTTATGGCTCAATATCACGAAGAGATGTTTCATGCCATGAAGATGTATGAGTATGTGCAGGATCAGGGCGGCAAGGTTGTGCTGAAGGCTATTGATAAGCCTGAAGAGAGCTGGGATTCCGCTATGGCTCTTCTCAAGTCAACCCTGGCCCATGAACAGGAGGTTACCGCCTCTATCAATGCCCTGGTGCGGATTGCGGAAGAAGAGCATGATTATGCAACCTATACATTTCTGCAATGGTATGTAACCGAGCAGGTAGAGGAAGAAAAGAGCGCCAGCGACATTATTGCTCACCTTGAACTCTCCGGAGGCGAGAAGGGTCCCGGTCTTTTTATGCTCGATAAGGATCTAGGAACCCGAACAGTATCGGTTCCCACCACGTTTATCGGGCCTCTTTCTTCTGCAGGATAATATGTCAGGACTCCAGGCCGGCATGCATCTCTTGATGCTGCCGGTTGAGTCAATATGACACATAAAAAGTGGTAAATTCTGAAGTGTGGGTCATTTTTTCTTATTAACAAAAACAGGCAAGATCCGAGTTGACAGTTAATTATACGTAAATGTATATTTAGCAATGAATTAAGTTGTGAAATTTTTCTGGCACGATTTTTGCTAATATCTTTGGGCAAACAAACTCTTCGGTGAAGAGTATAAAAGAACACAATTATATGGAGATCGGAAATGACACTCAAACCACTGGGAGACCGGGTTCTGGTAAAGCGGGCAGAATCGGAACAGAAGACTCAAAGCGGAATTTTTATTCCCACCACCGCACAGGAAAAAACAACCAGAGGTGAAATAGTCGCCATTGGTGATGATGAGATGATCAAGGTAAAACCCGGCGACAAGGTTCTGTTTGACAAGTATGCAGGAACCGAAATAAAGGTCGACGGCGACGAAATGATTATAATGCGTATAGATGACATTCAGGCAACTATTGAGGAGTAAGGAAGAATATTATGGCTGCTAAACAACTGCTATTTGATGAAAGCGCCCGGCAGAAACTGCTGAAGGGTGTGGAGAAACTTTCAAGTGCTGTAAAGGTTACCCTTGGTCCCAAGGGCCGCAATGTTGTAATTGACAAGAGCTATGGTGCTCCTACGGTTACCAAAGACGGTGTGACCGTTGCCAAGGAAATTGAACTCGAGGATGAGTTTGAGAGTATGGGTGCAAAGCTGCTGAAAGAGGTAGCAACCAAGACCAACGATGTGGCCGGTGACGGTACCACAACCGCAACGGTTCTTGCTTACTCAATTGTACGGGAAGGCCTGAAGAATGTTGCCGCCGGCATGAACCCCATGGGTCTTAAACGGGGCATCGATAACGCTGTGGCAAAAGCTGTGGCGGAAATTCAGAAGATTGCCAAGCCCGTAAAAGACAAGGATGATATTGAGCATGTAGCCTCCGTTTCTGCCAACAACGACAGTGAAATCGGAAGTCTTATTGCAGATGCCATGGACAGGGTTGGAAAGGATGGTGTTATTACCGTAGAAGAGTCAAAATCCATGGATACCAGCCTGGACATTGTCGAGGGTATGCAGTTTGACCGGGGCTATCTCTCTCCCTATTTTGCAACCAACCGGGAGACAATGACGGTGGAAATGGATGATCCTCTTATCCTTATCCACGACAAGAAAATTTCCGCCATGAAGGATCTTCTGCCGGTACTGGAAAAGGTTGCCCAGAACGGAAAGTCTCTGCTTATTATCGCGGAAGATATTGAAGGCGAAGCTCTGGCTACACTGGTGGTTAACAATATCCGGGGAACCCTCAAGGCGTGCGCAGTAAAGGCTCCCGGGTTTGGTGACCGCAGAAAGGCGATGCTTGAAGATCTTGCCATTCTTACCGGCGGTACTGTGATTGCCGAAGAGATGGGATACAAACTGGAAAATGCAACTCTTGATCAGCTTGGCCGGGCCAAGAGCATCAAGGTCGACAAAGAGAACACCACGGTAATTGAAGGAGCCGGATCCGATAAGGATATCAAAGGCCGGGTCGCCCAGATTAAAGCTCAGATTGAAGAGACCACTTCCGATTACGACCGGGAAAAACTGCAGGAGCGTCTGGCCAAGCTTGCCGGAGGCGTTGCAGTTATCAATATCGGTGCGGCCACAGAAGTGGAAATGAAAGAGAAGAAGCACCGGGTTGAAGATGCTCTTTCCGCGACCCGTGCGGCGGTTGAGGAAGGTATTGTTGTGGGCGGCGGAATTGCCCTTATGCGTGCCGTTGCTGCCCTGGAGAAGGAAGATGTTTCTGCTCTCAACGATGAAGAAAAAGCCGGATTCGGTATTGTAAAGCGGGCCCTTGAAGGTCCCTTGCGGCAGATTGCCGAGAATGCCGGTCTTGATGGATCTATTATTGCCGACAAGGCAAAAGGTCTTAAAGACGGTATGGGATTCAATGCAAATACCATGGAGTGGATTGACCTGGTTAAGGCGGGAATTATTGATCCTGCCAAGGTTACCCGTTCTGCCCTGCAGAATGCGGCTTCCATCGCCTCTTTGCTGCTGACAACCGAGTGTGTTATTACCGATCTGCCTGAGAAGGATGCTCCGGCGCCAATGGGCGGCGGAATGCCCGATATGTACTAGGCTTTAGCTCCCCTTTTTAGAGGATTTGTAACATCTGCCGCTTCCTGGCTTCAGGAAGCGGCCTTTTTTTTGAAGCTGACTATCTGTGAAAGTCCTGCAAGAAAGATCAGCAGAGCGGTAAGTATGAGAACAGTGCGGAAAGAGAGGCTTTCATACAGGAGGCCGCCGCCGGCGGATCCTATCATAATGCCTATGGTCAGGGCGGATTCATGGATGGCCATCCGCCGTTCCCTGTCGATTGATCCGGAAACACCATGAAAAATGCTGGTGGCATACTGCAGTGCGAAGGTAAGCCCGAACAGAACAAACAGCACAATGTAGAGAGAAGATGCTGAAACAAAGGCAAGAGCCAGCGCCGTCAAGCCCAGCAGCAGTTGGCTTATGCTTATCTGCCTGCTGTTGTTGTGCCAGAAGAGTGTTTTACCGGCAAGATAGAAACCGGCTACAGTAACGGTTCCCCGCATAAAGAGCAGCATGCCTGTGAAGCTTTCGCTGTAACCAAGCTTGTCTACCGCATACATGGGAAAAATAAACAGGAGTACTCCTAAAAGGGTATAGGAGGATCCAACGCCTATCCAGCCGGCAAATCGGAGAGGAGAGCTGTTGTCGTTCTGCTGAACCTGATCTTCCGTTAATGATGTCCCTTCGCTTATCAGGGCGGTTTTTCCGCTGTAGACCATCAGGGAGATGCTATAGGTCAGGGCAATAATCCAGTAGAGACCTGTTATTACCCAGAGGGGGAGGGTAACGCTTTGCTCCACCAGAAAGCCTGCGATAAAGGGCCCGGCCCCGGCTCCAGTGCTCCATGAGATATTGAAACCTCCCACGGAGCGGTTCAAATCCTGACCTTCCAGCCCCTCGGAAAGCCAGCCCATAAGCGGCGGCCAGTGAAGGGCTGTAATAAAACCGAAGAGAACATACCAGACAAAGGCGGCTGTTTCTGATGGGATAACGAGAATAAGCAGTACCGAAAGGCCCATGGTAAAGGTAGCCAGAGGCAGGGCTTTTCTGTACGAGAGTCTGCGGCTTAATCCACCAAGTCCAAGGCAGCCTGCCAGGTAGGCCAGGGCCCAGAAGGCGGAGAGCCAGCCCACCAGGGAGGGGGATGTTCCGTAGTTTCTGCGCATAAAGAAAATAAGACTGAAATTCAGCATGGTGATCCCGGCATTAACTGCGAATGCTGCAGGATAGATCAGCAGCCTTTTATCTCGTTTCATTGATTATCCTAATGATATTCGTGCAGGAGTGTTTGTATTAAAAAACGGGCCTGAAGTCAGGCCCGTTCAAGGTGCTCCGAAAAGTGGAGCAGTATCAGTTTGTGTACTTGATAATGGTACCCTTGATTACAATGTCAGAGGGAGAAAAGAGGCTGAAGGTTACACCGGTAATAAGGATATCAAGGATGTCAGCCCGGTATTCGATGGTTACATCGATTGCGGCATCTCCGCCTTTCTTCTGAATTTCATCGGTAATGATAGAGAAAATTCTCTCATCGTTATCGTTCATCTGAATAAGTTTGTAGCCGGCGGCGTTTCCGATGATTCCGTTATGGGCAACAACCTTCTCAAATTCTCCTACAACATTAAAGGATGGTACATCCTTGGTCATCTGCATTCCCTGAAAACTCACGGTGGTACAAGACGCCATAAAAAGTACAACAATTGCTAAAAGCCCGATCTTTTTCATATTTTCCTCCGTAATGGCAATTACTTGCTATTAAGATAGTCCACAGCACTGTGTTAATTCAATACAGCTACGATTTTTTTTCGCAGGGACATAAAAAAACCCGAAGCCGAAGCTCCGGGTTGAATAAAAACGGTGGAATAAACTACTGAACAGTGGGGAGGCCTTCATTGCCCCATCCGGAACCGTTGGTACCGGTAGTTCCCATTCCGCTTTTTACCGATACGGCATCGTATCCAAGCATTCTCAGAACACCTACAGTTTGACCTGCAGTCTGTCCGGAGTAACAGTATACGTAAACCTTTTCGTCGGTGGGAAGCTGTGCGAATTTTTCCTGCATACCGGCACCGAAGGGAATGTTGATTGCGCCTTCAATGTGACCCTTTGCATAATCTTCAGGCTGTCTGATGGAAACTATGGTCATCTGCTCTTCCGCATCCATCTTTTCCTTGAGTGCAGGAGCTGCGATGATGTTACTTCCTTTGTCGGGAATTGCGTTGAAGAAAGCTTCAGCAGCAGCTTTTACATCTGCATCATATTTTACACCCGCTGCATCGGGGCTCATATTGGCGCTGGTTTCAACATAGTTGTCAAAGCCCTCAGTTTTGGAAATACCCAGGTTCCATCCGTATTTGATGGACTGTGCCTGAATGCCCGCAATGTTGAGAACCGCAACAGTCTGGCCTGCAGTCTGACCTGTATAGCAGTTGACGTATACAGGAACATCGTCAGGCAGCCAGTTTAAAGCGTCTGCTATTGCAGGTCCCCAGGGTGCATTTACTGCGCCTTTCAGGTGACCCTTTGCGTAATCATCGGCTCTTCTGATATCGAGAAGGATGAAATCTTCTCCTGCATCCATGGCTTCGAAAACCTTGTCGGCGGGAATGATTCTGGAACCGGGGTAATCTCCGAAATATGCTTCAGCTGCAACCTTTACGGTATCAACTGTCTCTACTGCAGCTGCAGTCTCAGCGGGTTTTTCCGCAGCTGCGCTTGCAGGTTCACTTTTGCTGCATGCACTGAAAACCAGGGCTGCCATAAGCAGCAAGTACAGAAATTTCTTCATACAATGATCTCCTTGAACAAAAATCGATCTCTTGTGAGAGACTATTAACTATCCCGTCAGGAGTTGTCTGACTGGGATGTAGTTACCTTTACATCTACCTCTGTTTTAATCACAGGCAGTTTTTCCGCCGCCCACTCCAGATAGGCGCCGTCATATATTTTCAGGTTCCGGTATCCTGCGTTATACAGGGCTGCATAGGTATTGGCAGCACGGACTGAACTCTTGCAGTACATCACAATCTCACAGTCCGGTGTTATGCCAAGTTCCTTATAGAGGATGCGATTGTGGGATACCGGCCGGAAGGTTGTTCCCTTATCCTCGTTAACGAACATATTTTTTTCGTGATTTATATGAATTGAACCGGGAATGGTGCCTGCATTGTATTCTTCATCGCTTCTGACATCGATCAGTACAAATCCATCGGCAGGATCGTTGATGTTGGCCTGAATATCTTCTTTTACTGCAAGCATATCTGTGTTGAGCGGGGAGGCTTTATATTCAGCTGCTGTTACGGTGGCAGCCTTGTCTGTAACGGTCAGTCCTGCGGCTTTCAATGCAGGCAGGCCGCCGGAAACAATACGTATATCCCCTTTGTGGTCGTATATCTTCAGGGTCCACCAGAGCCGGGAGGAATCCATGTTCATGTTATCGTCATAGATCAGCAGGTTGGAGTTTTCGGTGAGTCCTGCTTTTCCTGCAGCATCGGCAATAATATCTCCCGTGGCCAGGGTGTTGGCAACAGGCTCTTTAATCATTATCTGGTTGCGTTCGATGTTGACCGCATTTTCAATATGTTCTTTTTTATAGGAGGATGCCCGCTGAGCGTCCACCAGTATGTATCCGGATTCTATTTTATCCACAGCATCAGAAGCGGTGATAATAAGGGTTCCTGAGTCCGCGTAATCCACAAAAGAGCAGGCGCCGACAAGCAGCACCGGAATAAGGATTAAGACAGCCCATATTTTCCGAACTCTAATCATATATAAAATCCTTAATAAAGTAAGATTTCTCTATTGCTATATAAACTAACATCTATATTTTACCGTTGTCAATAAGTTTGGTGCAAGGTTTATTAGAATGCAAATTTTCTTAATAAAAATATAAAAATAGCGTTTTTGTGATCTGAAAGAACAAAAACATGGGTGTTTCTGTTTACATAGTTACGATACAGCAGTAATATAGAGTTAAGATATCATTTAGCATATATATACATTTACCTTCATAAGGAGATTGAGATGTCAAGAAAAATGCTTGTTGTCGGCGGTGTTGCCGGAGGTGCATCAGCTGCTGCACGGCTTCGAAGACACAGTGAAGAAGATCAGATAATTGTATTTGAGAAAGGTCCGAACGTATCCTTTTCCAACTGTTGTCTTCCCTATCATCTGAGCGGAATGATCGAAAAGGCTGAAGATCTTGTCCTTATGACGCCTGAGCTCTTCAAGAAACAGTACAATATTGATGTACGTATAAATAATGAAGTTGTTGCGATTAACAGAGAGGCCAAAGAAGTCACTGTTGCCGATCTTGATACAGGAAAGACCTATACCGAGTCTTATGACAAGCTGATACTCTCTCCCGGCGGAAAACCTATTGTTCCCCCTATTCCTGGTATTGAGAAGGTAAATCATTACACCATTCGAAATGTAGTAGACATTGCTAAAATTGCCAAAGCAATCAGAAATAAGGATGTTAAGAAGATCAGTGTAATCGGCGGTGGATTTATCGGAATCGAAACGGTTGAAAACCTGAAAGAGGCCGGTTACGAAGTGACCCTCGTTGAGGCTATGCCCCAGATTCTGAGAATCCTCGATTACGATATGGTGCAGATTCTCCACAAGGAGATTCATGATCAGGGCGTAAACCTTATAGTAGACGACAAGGTGACCGCTTTCGATACCAATGCGATTCTTCTTGAATCGGGCAAGAAAATCGAAACTGACATTGTAATAATGGCAATCGGAGTTTCTCCGGAAACAGATCTTGCAAAACAGGCCGGCCTTGAGCTCGGAAAAACCGGTGCAATGAAGGTGGACCAGAATTACCGGACAGTAGACAAGGATATCTACGCTGTTGGTGATGCCATTGAAGTATACAGCTACCTTTTTGACGACTATTTCAAGCTTCCCCTGGCCGGACCGGCACAGAAACAGGCCAGAAGTGTTGCGGACCATATCAATAAGCAGTATGTGGATAACCGCGGCTATATCGGATCTTCAATTCTGAAGGTGTTTGATTACAATGCCGCCTCCACTGGTTTGACCTGTGGATTTATTCAGCACAGCGGTTTGAAGATCGATTACAGCTGTGTACGTATTATTCCCGGAGACAAGGTCGGGCTTATGCCTTCCAGCAAGAGCCTTCATTTCAAGCTTGTGTATGAAATCCCCACCGGAAAAATCCTTGGAGCCCAGGCAATTGGAAAAGGAAATGTTGACAAGAGAATCGATGTAATTGCAACGGTGATCAAGTTCAACGGAACCATCCATGATCTGAAAGACCTTGAGCTCTGTTATGCGCCCCCCTTCGGCACCGCAAAAGACGTGGTTAACTTTGCAGGCTATGTAGGAACCAACCTTCTCCATGATGATTTCCGGCAGGTAAATGTCAGCGATGTCCGGGGCCTGGTAGAAAGCGGGGCTGCTATCTTTGATGTTCGGGAAGTCTACGAATATGAACAGTCACATCTTAAGGGTGCGGTTAATATTCCCCTGAGTCAGCTCAGAGAACGGCTTGATGAGTTCCCCAAAGACAAGCCGATTTACCTGCACTGCCGAAGCGGACAGAGAAGTTACAATGCTGTTATGGCGCTGAAAAACCGCGGTTGGGATGAAGTAATAAATATTTCCGGCGGATTTATGGGAATTTCCTTTTTCGAATACTACAATGATCAGGTAAGCGGAAGGGAACCCATACTCACCGGTTACAACTTTGACTGATAAAGGGATGATCACAGAATGAACAGTAAAATTGAGAATATTCTGGGCTTTGCCCTGATTGCAGTTGTACTGATTTTCGGCGGAGCTTTTCTGGGTACCCAGATGCTCTTCTTCCGGCTGCTGGCGGGAATCGGGTTCGGCTATGCCCTGACCCGGGCCTTTATGGGCTTTGCCGGAAGCGTTAACCGGGCATACAGAACCGGGTCAGCAAAGCTGATGCGGGTACTTATGTGGATGTTTGCCGGAACTGCTGCAGTATCAGTGGCTTTTCTCTACGGAGTAGACGCCACAAGCTACAACCTGTGGGTTAACCCTATTAACCTGGGGCTTATCCTCGGTGGTCTTTCCTTCGGTTTCGGTATGACCTTTTCCTCGTGCTGTGCTTCGGGAGTACTTACCGACCTGGTGACCGGACTTCCCCGGGCAGCAGCCACCCTGGTGTTCTTCGCTTTTGGAGTTTTTATCGGGTTTCCTGTACAGAAGACCGCATCATGGGTTACGGATTCCTGGTTTTCCACCGTTACCGGCGAGCAGCTTGCCGGCGGTGTCTATCTTCCGGATCTGTTTATGTGGGACGGTATGAGCGGTTACCTTGGTGCGGTGATTCTTACTGTGCTGCTGGCGGCTCTGGTCGCCTGGCTTGCCAGGAAATATGAAGATAAGCAGATTGCTGCGAACCGGTTTTCCGGTGTAGGAACAGAGCTTGAGCAGAACAGGCTTCTTGAAGAGCGGGGAGCTGCAAAACCCTTCAAGCTTTTCAGCAGTGAGACCTATGATATGCTTTTTGTCCGTCCCTGGCAGATGCGAACCGGGGCAATTGTAATTGCCGTGGTCTTTTCTCTGCTTATGGGTATTACAAAAGCAGGGTGGGGGGCTTCCACTGTTTACGGTATGTGGTTTGGCAAGCTTCTGATGCTCTTTGGAGTTTCTTCAGAATCCATTGCAGCATTTACCCATATGCCGGCAGGCTTTTTTGAAACATCCATTTTTGTTAATCCCGTTTCGGTGCAGAACATAGGCATTGTGCTTGGTACTCTTATAGCTCTTCTTCTGGCAGGTACCTTCAAGGCAACTTTCACCTCGGAGCTTAAGGTTAAGCCTTTGCAGGTTGTGTTCTTCGCCATGGGCGGTCTCTTTATGGGATTTGGAACCCGTCTTGCCAACGGCTGCAACGTGGGTGCTCTGTATACTCCCATTGCCAACTTTTCCCTTTCGGGATGGATTTTCCTTGCAGCCCTGACAGGCGGAGGAATCATCGGCAACGTGGTTGCCAGAAAAACGGCGGCAAGCTGCGTTAACTGATTTAAGCACAAGAAAAAAGGGGTCGGTTCCGTGAACTGACCCCCTTTTTTTATTATTATAGGTTATATCCTGTACTTGGACGCTTATGGGAATGAAGAAGTACGATAAAGAAAGAATAAGTGAATTTATTATCTCGGTACTGTCGGTTCTGGCCATTTTACTGGCCTGGACGGTTATTGCCGGTCTGAAGATTTTCCCCGAGTACTTTATCCCAACTCCTGCCAGCGTCTTTCAGGCCTTCAAGGATATCGCACTTAACGGGTACCGGGGAGGAACACTGCTGGACCATTTAGGGGACAGTCTGTTTCGGGTTATTTCCGGTTTTCTTTTAGCCTGTATTGTGGCCATCCCCTTAGGCATGTTTATGGGCTACAGCAGAAAGGTGAAGGCAGTTTTTGATCCCCTGGTTGAATTCTACCGGCCCCTTCCGCCTCTGGCGTACTACACTATTCTGGTTATATGGCTGGGCATTGGCAATGCATCGAAGATCACCCTTCTTTTTATGGCTGCTTTTCCTCCTTTGTCTATTAATGCCATGGCGGCTGTTGCCTCTGTCCCCATGGAGAGAGTGCATGTTGCCCGGTCTCTCGGGGCGGGGAAATGGAAGACTTTAGTACATGTTATTTTTCCCTCCTGTCTGCCGGGTATTTTCACCGGGATGCGGGTCAGTATAGGATTTACCTACACCACCCTTGTCTCCTCGGAGATTGTGGCGGCACGTTCCGGTATCGGCTGGATGGTGCTTGATGCGGGAAAATTCTTACGGGGCGATGTGATGTTTATGGGGATTATTGTTATGGGAATAACCGGGATAATTCTGGACAGGATTATCCGGATAGCCGAGCTGATGATCGTTCCCTGGAAAGGGAAAGTATAAAAATCCAACAGGTATAAGAGGCCTTGTATAAAGGGCAGAAAAATATAAAGAACAAGAGGATTGACTATGAAGAAAGGAATCGTACTGCTGTCTCTTCTTGCACTGTTTGCACTTGATGCTGCAGCTGCAGGGAATAAAGAATCCGCTTCCGGTGCTCCGGAAAAGATCGTTATCGGATTTCAGGCCATACCAAACGGCCAGATAATCTCCAAGGATTTTGGTTGGTTCGAAGAGGAGACCGGTATTCTGGTGGAATGGGTTCAGCTGAACTCGGGATCAGAACTCAATACTGGCCTTGCCGCGGGAAGTATTGATATCGGTCTTTCCGGAAGCAGTGGAATTGCTGCGGGTATTGCCAACAAGGTTCCCTTCGATGTGATCTGGATACACGATATTATCGGAGACAATGAGGCTCTGGTGGTTAAAAACGATTCTGGCATTACCGATGTAAAGAGCCTTGCGGGCAAGAAGATTGCTGTTCCCTTTGGTGCAACCACTCATTATCATCTGCTGGCAGCCCTGGAGCTTGAAGGGGTAGATCCCGAAACTGTTGATATTTTTGATATGCAGCCTCCTGATGCCCTGGCAGCCTGGCACCGGGGAGATATTGACGGCAGCTTTATCTGGGAGCCCACTCTTGCAAAAATGGTTGAGAGTGGCGGTAAGGTTGTTGTCTACTCCAGAAAACTGGCAGCGGCCGGATACCTTACCGGAGATATTACCGTGGTTAGAAAGGGGTTCGCCGAAAAATACCCCGACCTGGTGACAAAGTATATAAAGAGCGAGATCCGTGCTGTAGATTTTTACAATGAAAACAGCAGTGAGGCTGCTGCTGCAGTAAGCCGTCAGTTCGATATTCCCGAGGCAGAGGCTGCCCGGCAGATGAAAAGTCTGGTGCTGCTGACCGGAGAAGACCAGATCTCCTCCCGGTATATGGGAACACAGGGGCAGATCGGAGATCTTGCCGGTGTGCTGAAGGCAACTGCGGATTTTCTGGTTACCCAGCAGACCATTATCTCGTCTCCCGATATTGATGCCTTCAAGGCGGCTCTTCATCCTGAGTATATAGAAGAGGCTCTGGGGCAGTAGCAGTTTGAATCTTCTGGAACTCTCCGGGATATCCGTAGACTTTGAGACAAAAAAGGGTCCTCTTTCCGCGGTACAGGATGTTTCCCTGACGGTGAATCAGGGTGATTTTATCAGTATTGTCGGCCCTTCGGGCTGCGGAAAGTCGACCCTGCTTAACGTTATCGGCGGGTTTCTTCCCCCGACCAGGGGTACGATTATGGAAAAGGGTGCCCCCCTGACAGCCCCCGGAAAGGACCGGGGGATAGTATTCCAGAAGCCCTCCCTCTATCCATGGCTCAATGTGGAACAGAATGTCGCCTTCGGGCTGAAAATGCGGGGAGTTGCCAGATCGGAGCAGAAGAGAATTGTTGAGGAGAACCTGCGCAGGGTTCATTTGTCGGATTTCGGCCACATGCAGCCCTATGAGCTTTCGGGGGGAATGCAGCAGCGGGTAGCCATTGCCCGGATTCTTGCCAATGATCCGGATATTCTGCTCATGGATGAACCCTTCGGAGCGCTGGATGTTCTTACCCGTGAGCACCTTCAGGAAGAGCTCCTGAGCCTGTGGAGGGAAACCCGGAAAACTGTGTTATTCATTACTCACAGCGTTGAAGAAGCTATTTATCTCTCCACTCAGGTTTATGTGATGTCTGAACTTCCCGGACGGATTCTGCAGAAGGTGGAGACGCCGTTCAGCTCCGGTTACTCCGACCGGGACAGCCGGGAGATAAAATCTTTACCTGAGTTTGTCGCCCTGAGAGAGGAAGTTCTCAAGTATATCTGGGCCTGATATGGTCGACTGTAAACTCCGCGAAGCTCATATAGTCATTTTTATCGCTCTGTCGTGGTTTGCCGTAAACCTGCTTTTTCTGGATACCTATCCTTTTGTTCATACCGATGAGCCATGGCTGAGCGGGCTTACCCTCTCCATGATGGATGCCGGATCTCCTGCTGCAACGGAAGACTTCTTTGATCTTTATCCCCGGCATCCCCATGCAATAAAAATACTCTACCATCTGCTGCAGATACCCTTTGTTCTGCTCTTCGGCTACAGCCTTTTTGCTGTGCGGCTTCTCTCACTTCTGGCCGGAACAGTAAGTCTGCTCTTATTCTGGCGTCTTCTGCACAATATCTCTCCCGGCAATGGCGGGGAGGGGCGGAATGAGGCGGAAAACAGAAGATCAGAATTCCTGCGAATTTTTATGCTCCTACTAATGGCTGCGGATATTCAGTTTATCTACAGCAGCCATTTTGCCAGGCAGGAGAGTCTGCTGCTTCTGCTGGAAACTGCTGTTCTGGTTCTTCTGACAAAAAATGATTTACCCCCGGGTAAGCGCGGCTTTTTTGCCGGGGCGGTGACGGGGCTTGCTGCCGGTTTTCATCCCAATGCTTTTATTATTGCCTGGCCGGCAGGACTTTTTCTTTTGGTCTCAATCGGGTTAAGAAAACGGACCCTAAAAGAGGGGCTTCTTTTTCTTCTGTCTACGGGGATTTTTGCGTCGGTTTTTGTGCTGCTCAGCTTCCTTTTTAATGCATCGTTTATTTCTGATTATCTGGCCTACGGCAGGCCTCTGGGTGTTCTGGAGCCGGCGGATATTAAATGGCTGAGACTTCCCGCTTTCTATAAAAAGCTGTTTTTCCGCATAGGCGGGACCTATCATACTCCGCCGATTATGCTGCAGATGCTGCTGTTTCCCCTGGTTCTGACTATCGATTTTTTCCGGAACCGTAATTCTCTGCCCCTGGCAGGCTTTGCGGGCTTTTCAATAGCTGTGGCACTTATTGGTAAGTACAGTCAGCCTTCAATCGTTTTTCTCCTGCCTTTCTTTTACCTGGGGATCTACGGTGCGCTTCTTCCTGCGGGGAATTTCATGCTGAAAAAACTCCTGCTGGTGATTCCGGTTCTTCTTTTGGCCGCAAATATCCGGTTTTCCCTGTCTGATATTTCCCGGGAGACCGAGTCCTTTCAGTCCTTTATGGGAGAGATCCGGGATGTGGTGTCTGCGGATTCTACAGTAGTGAGTAATCTTTATGGCGAATATGTGACCGGGACGGGTGGGCAGTTTTATGACTGGAGAAATCTTGCGGAACTCCGCTCTGCGGGAATCAGTCTGGATGAGTACCTGAAGGAACGGTCTGTAGAGTATGTAATTCTGTCGGATGAGCTGGATTTTATTTATTCCCGCAGACCGGTGTGGAATGTACTGTACGGCAATATTGCCTACTGGTATCCGGAAATGAAGGAGCTGCTGAAAAATGATGGCACTCTTATAAAAGAGTTTTCCAGCCCGGGTTACGGGATGAGGATTGCTGCCTACCGCTACCGGGAAGAGTGGAAGGTTCGAATCTACCGGCTCGATTTCAGTCCAGGAGATTCCTGATTTCCCTGACCATGGCAACAAGTTCTTCGTCAAAGGGATCCCGCGGACGGGGGAGTTCTATTATTCTGTCTTCCCGGATATTTCCTTTACTGTCAAACAGCAGAATCCTTGAGGCCAGAACCAGGGCTTCCTGTATATCGTGGGTAACAAACAGAATCGTGGAAGGCATGCTCTCTTTTTGCTGCCAGATATCTGTTACCAGATGCTGCAGGGATGAGCGCACCGAGGCATCCAGATGGGCAAAGGGTTCATCGAGCATCAGCAGTTCCGGTTCCGCGGCAAGGGCCCTGGCCAGGACCGCCCTCTGCCGCATACCCCCGGAAAGCTGGTGCGGATAGAGTCCGGCGGCATCCCCCATGGAAAGGGATGCAAGGATTTCCCGTGTTTTCTGCCGCCAGTTTTTGTTTCCCCCTCTTTTCAAGGGAATGCCGGCATTATCCTCTACAGTCATCCATGGAAAGAGCTGATCCTCCTGCTGAAGTACCAGAACCCGCGGGTACAGCCTCTCCGGAGATGACGGTGATAGAGTTATACTGCCCTTTGCGGGAGAGATAAGGCCTGCAGCGGCTTTAAGCAGGGTGGATTTTCCGCAGCCCGATGGTCCGAGAACGCAGAGGAGTTCTCCCTGTTTAAGCTCCATGGAAAAATTCTGCAGTACCGGCCGAGGGCTTCCGGGATATTCAATACGGGTGTTTCTGAAGGAGAGAAGGTTCTTCACGGCAGGGTTCCCCATCTTTTCCGGGCGGCTTTTTCAAGGGGGCGGAACAGGCCCTGCTCGACAATGAGTCCCAGGGCGACTACCACCAGAATCCCCGCAAAGATGCCGGCGGTATCCATGAATATCCTCCGGGAAAAAATAAACCAGCCGATCCCTCCGGCATAGGCTACGGCACCAAAAACCATTTCGGCGCTGATGAGGGCCCGCCAGGCTCTTGCCCAGGCGATCTTGAGGCCTGACAGCACAAAAGGAAAGGAGCCGGGAAGGGTTATGCGGAAAAACCGTTCTGCAGGGGAATACCCGAAGATATCCGCCACCATTCTCCATGTGGCTGGCAGGTTTTCATACCCGCTTTTCAGATTCACCGTCAGGGGCCAGAGAACAGAGTGGACGATTATAATAAGTACTGCAGGAATTCCGGTGCCGAACCAGAGTATTACCACCGGCAGGAGGGCAATCCCCGGCAGGGGGTGGAATACAGCGGCAGCGGTATCAACTGCCTTTCCCATGACGGGGTGCAGTTCTGCAAGGAAAACCAGAAAGGCGGCGGTTACAGAACCGGCGGCAAGGCCTGAACCGATAAGTATCAGGGAAAAGAGTATCTGCTCTTTCAGATCCTCATTGAATACGGCTATGGCAAGTCGGTTCAGAATTGCAGGTATTGAAGGAAACAGTGCCTCCGGTGCTCCGCTTGCCCTGCGGGTGATTTCCCAGATCAGACCTGTCAGCAGGAAAATCAGGAGGCGGACTGCAGTTTTTTTCAGGGAATTAAGAAATCCTGAGATTTTCACTGCTGTACTTCTCCGGCCACTTTCAGGATAAGTGAATCAATTTTCGCCGGAGAAGATTCTATCAACGCTGAGGTGTACATAAAATCCTGAAACCGTTCTACTCCCAGAATTTCCGGAGTGTATTCAAGCCCTTCGGATAGGAGGTACTCAGTGAGCAGGGACTCGGAAATGGCGTATTCTGATTTCAGAGTTTGTATGGTGCTTTCAGGATCTGATTCAAAACGTTCCATGGCTGCTATTAGAATACGATTGAAGTTCCGCAGCAGTTTCTGTTTTTCCATAGACAGATTTCCCCGGGCAACTCCCACAATAAAGGTAAAAGGGCCGCCGAAGGCTGTTTCTCCGTCCGAAAGCAGTCGTGCTCCCTTAAGTTTAAGCTCCTCGAACAGATAGGGGGGCGATGTATAGTGGGCGCTGATGCCGCTGCCCTTCGAGAGTGCGGAAAATCCGTCGGGGTGGGAGAGGGTAACCAGCCTGGAGTCGAAGCGGCGGCTGTCCCCCAGTTCCCTTTCGGCGGCCATGGAGAGAAGAATATGCTGAATACTTCCCGGCTGGGGAAGGGCTATTCTGTCTTCCGCTCTTAAGTCTGCGAGGCTGTTGAGTTCCCTGTTGCGGCTGACCAGCCCCAGGGGCGCCCGGCAGAGTCCGGTGAAAATCTTCCAGTCCATACCTTTATCCCGGCCGATGAGAAACGGGGGAATCCCCATAAAGCCGATATCCACCCTGCCGGCCAGCATGGCTTCCCGGATGGAGGCGGTGTTGATCAGTTTGACCCATTCCGTCTTTATTCCTGCTTCTTCAAGCTGTTTCTCCAGGCGGATAAGCTGAAGGGGAGCATAGGCCAGACCATACTGCTCTGCGATACGCAGGGTTTGGGTGCTGTCTTTACCGGAACAGCTGAAAAAAAGTCCTGCTGAAAGAAGTATCAGAGCAGAGGTAATGATTCGAAATAATTTGCCTGACGTAAAGCTTGTAAAGCTGCTGGTTAAACCCGGAAATCCTGTCATAGAACTTCAGAATACCTTTTCGGCATGGCGGCAGTAAAGAGTTCCCGGGCCGGAAACATAAAGATCGAAGTTATCGAAGTTATCGAAGTGATCGAAGAGAGCGGAGAGATCGGAGAAAGGCGTTAAGAAATAACACTAAAAAGGAAAGCACATCTCATGGCGGGAATCGATAAACATGGGGTTTTCTTCTTCATCAACAGGGCCTGCGGTGCGGAAAAACTCCTCTACAGAAAGGTTTGCCTCCGCCGGAGTGGGGCTGCTGATAATTGCGTAGGCTGCCCGCTGGGTAGAGTTTTCCGTGTTGCCGATAACGGTGCCTGCCGGCAGAATCGGTGTATAATTCACTATCCCTGGAATTGCTGCGGCTTCAGCTGTTCCCTGCCAGTGATCTATTTTTCCCGGACGGCAGAAGAGCAGTGGTACAGTCACTGCCGGAGGGCTGGTTATTGCAGGGCGAATCTCTTCCGGCAGTATTTTTTCACCCAGGCTGCCCCGGATGAGCAGATCAAGGATATCTATACCTGTTATAAGAGGTATAAACTCATCCTCGTAGGCACCGCCAAGGCGGCAGGCTACTTCGTTAATAACGATTCCTTCCGG
Organism: Marispirochaeta sp.; assembly: GCA_963676835.2. Lineage (GTDB taxonomy): Bacteria > Spirochaetota > Spirochaetia > JC444 > Marispirochaetaceae > Marispirochaeta. The sequence continues at coordinate 151,600 of CAXXFF010000002.1, read as the reverse complement.
GCCGACAAAAAGCTGTATGTAAACCGGTCCTTCCGTTATGTTCAGGGTCTTGAGTGCGTCCTCGGCGACAGCGGTAATATCAGCTCTCCTGTCTGCATACATGCTGGGAAAACGGTGGGCAAAACAAACCCCCAGCCGGGGCAGCAGGTGGCGGGTTACCCGGTCGGTGATACTGAACACCTGCAGTTCTCCCCCGCAGAGCCAGCCGGAGAGGGTAACCTCTCCTCCGGGATAAAACTCTTCTACTATAAATTCCGTCTGCCTCGAATAGGAGAGGGTTTCCTCTATGTTTTCCCGGGGAATCTCCCTCCGGGTAAGGTAAAAAATACCCCGCTGGCCCTGGCTGTCCAGGGGTTTCATAACTGCCGGGAGTTTAATTGACTCCGGTACCCGCCGGATTCCGGCTGAAAGGATATCAAAGGGGGCAAGCGGAACGCCTGCCGACCGGAGTGGAAGCTTCATCGCTTTTTTATTGGTTGCCGCCAGGGCTGCTTCCGGAGAAAGGAATGACGGCAGTCCCAGCTCGGCCGCTGCAATGGCCTGGGTGAGGACCGGCTGGTCGCTTCCCATGGTGAGAATCCCGTCGGCCCTGTGTTTTTTTGCCGCCTGGATAACCCCTATCGGATCAAAGGTACTGGCTTCCGCAAAGCCATTGGCAAGGGCACAGCCCGGGGCATTCGCGTTTATATCCGCAACAATAACCCGGTGTCCCATTTCGCGGCAGCGGTGGATTCCCGAAAACTGACTGCTTCCGCCTCCCAATACAAGGATTGTACTCACGGCAGCTCTCCCGCTGCGGGGGAGCAGAATATTTCCGCATGGGGAGGCAGCTTGACCGGTGGAGCCTTTTTTGCTCCCGGGAGAGAATAGGCCAGGAGGATTCTAAGCAGAAGTAAGGCAAGAGGGAGAATTCTCTGCCTGCCGTCGGTTCTGCGGGGAAAATCCATGGCGATATTTGCAATACGGGGATGGCGGCGTACGGCCATGGCGGAAAAGTAGGGCCAGGGGCAGGGGCCGGCGATAACCGCCAGGGCGAGCTCCCGGGTCATGGCTCTGAAGCTTGAAACCCGTATCCCCGCAGGGACCCTGAGTACGCGGCGAAACACCTGGTCTCTGAGAAGGGCTCCCCACTTTCTCAGCAGCGAACCGTAGGAAATTTCGGCAATTCCATAAGCAAGGTCGCTGCCTTCCCGGATACTTTGTATTAATGTGGTCAGCTGTGCCGGGGGGTGTTCCAGGTCATCATCCATGGTGGCTATTATATCTCCCCGGGCATGAGCTAGTCCGGTAATAGTTGCAAGCTGTTGCCCATAGTTCCCCTGGAGGTAGAGTACCCTCAGGCAGGGGTGCTCCGGCATCAGTTTGTCTTCAATAAAGAGCCGGTATTCCCCGCAGCTTCCGTCATCCACCAGGACTATTTCGTAATCCGCAAAGTCTGACTGTTCGAGTACTGCTTCCACCTGTTCCATAAGCCGCTTGAGCTCTTCGGAGCCGTTAAATGTGGGAATAACCAGGGTAATTTTCAAAGCCCGATACTCCAGATCAGCAGTCCGGTGATGATGCCGGCAGTTCCCAGAAGGCGCCGGCGGTTAATGCGTTCCCGGAGAACGAGACATCCTCCCAGGGGTACCCATATATAGGAGAGGGCTGAAAGGCCGAAGGCCAGGGAGAGTGGAAGGGTCTGGAGGGCATGAAAATAAAGCAGTGGCGCCCCGGCGGCAAGACATACGCCGATTACAAGACGCGGATTGATAACAGAAGCAATGAAACTCACCGGTCCCCGGTTAAAGACAATCTTCGGGGCGGCCTGGCGCAGCAGGATCTGTGCTGTTGAGGTTATTATCCCGGTGAGAATTACTTCTGCGGCGGCTGTACAGCTATTCATCAGAAGATGCTCCGGCAAGAATGACTCCCAGGGTAATGAAAGCGGCGCCCACAGCTTTTACGGCATTTAACTCTTCCCGGAAAATCGCAAATGAAAGGATGAGAATAAGAGGATATCCAGCGGCCAGTAAGGGGTATGCCCGGCTTACCGGCATGCGGCGCAGCGTCCCTGCCCAGGTAATTCCCCTGAGCATATAGCATCCGTATGAAATGAGCAGATAGAGAAGACCTCCGCTGCCAGCGGCTTTAAGGGAGGCACCGTATTTTGCGGAAACCTGACCTGCCGCCAGTAGGGCAACGGTAAGTACCGGAAACAGCAGTCCCGGAAGAGAGTCCTTTGTCACTGTCCGTTTGGCCCGGCAGCTTTTGTCATTTTTGCCATTCCTGACAGGAAAGAGAGCTGCTCGAGAAACTGATAGCTTTCTCCCCCTTCGTGACCGTTAAAGGTATATGTCCGTATCTCTTTCTTTCCCCGCCAGCTGTTATAGGCGGCATAGACAGTTGAAGGAGGGCATATCTGGTCCATCTGGGCGGTGGAAAAGAGCGCGGGCATCTCTGCCCGTCTGGCAAAATGGAGGTTGTCAAAATAGTTCAATGTGTTGAAGACTATCTCTTCTTTATCCCGGTGGGTGTGGCAGAACTCGGCGATCTCCTTATAGGGTAGCATATCGGTAATGGTGCATGCCCGGCGGAAATGGCAGAGAAAGGGAACATCCGGCATTGCGGCGGTAACTTTTCCGTCCAGGGCGGCAGCGGCAATGGAAAGACCCCCTCCCTGGCTGATACCTGTAAGGGCAATTCTGTCTCCGTCAATTTTATGGTGACTGCGGATTGTTTCCACGGCTCTGACTGCATCGGTAATAAGTCTGCGGTAGTAATAGTCATTGCGGTTGAGAATACCCCTGGTCATGAAGCCCGGGTACTGGGGATTGCCGCCGGAGAGTTCCAGGTCGGGAGTATCTCCTCTCCGCCATTTTGATCCCTGGCCCCGGGTATCCATTACCAGACAGCCGTAACCAGCGGCAGGCCAGCCCAGCCAGTCCGTGGCAAAGCCCCGGCCGCCGCCGTAGCCGATATACTGCACAATCCCCGGAAGAGGGCCCTCGGCTCCGGAGGGCAGCAGGAACCAGCCTTTGATCTCCTGTCCTGCAAAACCCCGGAAACTCACATCGTAGGTTTCTATCTGGGTAAGACCGAAATCTTTTTTCTCAAACCGGGGATCCAAGTCAAAACTGCGGCTTTCCGAGAGAGTATCCGACCAGAACTGATCGAAATCATCAGGTTCTTTGACATCGGGCTGGTAAATTGCAAGTTCCTCCAGGGGCAGGTCGAAAAACGCCATGAGAACTCCTTTGCTTATGGGCTTCCTGGAAAACAGTCTACAATCGAACGGATCGAATAGGAAGTGGCAGACTTGACCATTTGCGGTCCGACCCTATAGCATGCGCCGTGGTTTCCCTTTTTTCTCAGGATTTTTTTCAGTATATTCACCGGCAGCTTGCCGATAAACCCTCCGGTTTCAGCGGAAGGCTTCTTCATGGCCGCGGCGGCACTGCTGCAGGACTAGAGGATTTTTCCGCCGATGTATATGGTTCCCTTCTTTTTATCGTGGTGTACCGGTCTCTGACCGGGCAGGAGAGGGGGGATATGGAAAAAATTCTAAAAAGGCTTTTGGATGAATTCCGGGATCTTCACGAAATCCGATCTGCAATTGTTCAGGAACGCAGTTCCCGCGGCTCTGAAATTGTTGCCTCTGCGGGTTTTCCGGTTCCGGAAAAGCTTACCTTTCTTGAAGATGGTCTGAAATTTTTTGCCGAACCCCTGCGGGGACAAAACCCCGGCTTTTTCTTTGATGCCCGTTCTGCCAGAAGCTGGGTGCGGGAGCATTCCCGGGACATGAGAGTTCTGAACCTGTTTGCCTACACCTGCGGCTTTTCCGTTGCTGCCGCGGCAGGAGGAGCTGGTGAAGTGGTGAATATCGATATGAAACAGGCGGTTCTTGACCGGGGCAGGGAGAACCATGTCCTTAATTTTGGAGACGGGATACCATGCAGGGTATCGTATCTTTCTCTGGATATTATGAAATCCTTCTCCCGGGTGGACCGTATGGGACTCTTTGATATTATTATTGCCGATCCTCCCTCGCGGCAGGGGCGGAGTTTTCAATATAACCGGGATTATCCCAAACTTCTGCGCCGGGCGGGGAAATGGCTTGCTCCGCATGGTGTCCTTATGACACTCCTGAATGCTCCCGATGCACCGGAAAACTGGCTTAAAAGTCAGGTTAAGGAGTATATCCCTGGCCTGTTTGAGGGCGGTAAGGTAGTAAAAGGGCCGGATTTTCCCGAATCAAGTCCATCCAGAGAGGTTCTTGGACTGCTTTGGAGAGGTGCAGATTAATCTGCTTGACGTCACCACCTATCTCTGCTAGGATGAAGAGGTAACCCAAATGACGGCATAAGAGTATGCTGTTGTTCTTTGTACTATACTGGTTCTCTAAAAGGTCCTAGACTGCTTATCGGCCTTATGTTCTCGCTATGGCGCTTCTCTCGATTGCACCTTCCTTTTTTCTGGTACTGGTCTTTATCCGCAAGGAACACAAAGTTACATAAATTAAGGTTTACCTGTAGAACAGGTGCACAGGAGTAGAATCATGGCAAAAAAGATCTATGTGGGTAATCTCAATTACTCTACCACCGATGATGCGCTGAATCAGGCTTTCGCACAGTATGGTGCGGTTCTGAGCGCAAAAATCATCACCGATCGTTACACCGACCGCTCAAAGGGCTTCGGCTTTGTTGAGATGGAAGAGGATGATGCGGCAGAAGCTGCTATCTCCGCTCTCAACGGTCAGGAACTCGACGGAAGAGAACTTCGGGTCAGCGAAGCAAACGACCGGAAACCCCGGGAACGGCGGTTTCAGTACTAAACCGAACGTTGACAGTTAAGGCCAGGCTGTAAAGCCTGGCTTTTCTTTTTTCCTTTCACCAGTACATATTCGAATTATTGTCTGCACAGTTGAAAGGATCAGTAAGAGAAGGAGGTATAGTGGGCAGAAATCAGTTCAGTTACGAAAAAAGACGGCGCGAACTAGAAAAGAAAAAGAAAAAAGAAGAGAAGAAATTAAAAAAGAAAGAGGGTGAAACCGACGGCGGTCAGATCGCTGACGAAGATACCCTGAGGGATTTGTTTTATGTTCCCGGCGAGGATTCTGAAGATGAGATCGGGGACGAAGAGGAATAGCTCCCGGATACCCGACAGCCGGAAGCACACCAAGCGGTTGTCGGGTATCTCCAAGAAAGTTACAGTTTCAGACAGAGGGCTGTAATGTCATCAGGCTGGGGCGTGTCCCGGCGAAACTCATCAATGGTTTGTTCCAGATCAGCTATAAACCTCTCCGGGCTTAAGGCATAATTTTTCCGTACAAAATCTTCAATTCGTTTCTCTCCGAATTTCCGGCCCATGGGGTTCTGCATATCCTCCAGTCCGTCAGACCAGCTTACCAGAGTCAGCCTGTTTTGGCCTGACAGTACAAGTTTAACCTTTTCCAGCACCGCCGGATCATCAATTGCATCAATTCCCAGAGGACGAAGCTGCGGTTCTGCGGCAGTGATCCTGCCTGTTCTATTTTCCCCCCGGGAAATTATGAAGATCCGGGAATATCCAAAATTAAAAATTTCCACTTCACTGTTTTCGGGGCTGATGAAGTAGAATAGACCTGCCACAAAGAGATCCAGGGGGGTGATTTTGCAGAGAATATTATTAAACAGTGTGAGAAACTCTGCAGGGTTATGCTGCTGATCCGGTGATTCTTCCAGGGTTGCCAGTACCGCACTTATCATGGATGTTGCCAGTGATGCAGAAACATTCTTTCCACTCACGTCAAAGGAGGCAAGGACTGTCCTGTTTCCCAGTTTGATTACCTGGTAAAAGTCTCCCCCTATATCGTTGGACTGTTTCAGCAGATATCGGTAGGTAAAACCTCGTTCTTCCGGTTTTGAGCGCCTGAGAAGAAATTCCTGAATCTCTCTGGCATAGCCGAGTTCCCGGCTGCGAAGATGGGCAGCATGTTTCAGGAGTCGGTTTACCGGAATAATACCCATAAAGGTGCCGTTGCTGTAGATAATAAGTGTATCAGTCCGGATTTCATTCTCAACAATTTTTGCGGCCACCGCCTGACAGTTATCCCGGGCTTCATAGCTTTTTATCCGTGGAATAGAAAAATCAGCAGCCTTTCTGTTCCGGATTTTCTCCAGCCTAGACTTGCCTTTTTCCAGGAGAATATCCCGCGGAATTATTCCAAGGCTGCCCTTCTCTGTCTCTACCGGCCAGGCTCCATACTCCGGGTTCTCGTTGAAGAAATTGATTGCTTCTGTCAGCGTTGTACCGCTGCCGAAGGGGTCGATGCATTCTGTTATATGGCCCAGCATCTTCTCGGGGAACCTGTTTTTTATACTGCTGATCTCCCTGGAACTTTCCATGGGGGAAGTATACACCAATTATTCGCAAGGAAGCTTTAAAAACTGCTCTTTCAGCCATAACCTGCGACCTCGGGATTTCCCGCGCTCCTCCCGGGATGCAAAACCTTTTATCCCTGACAATGACAAAAACACCACGTTTTTAGAGTATCCCCTCATATAAAAATTGCCTGTTACCCCCGGGGCTGGTACTATGGACGTAAGCGAGGTGCCTATGAGCTGGAACCATTCGGTACATTTTCCTTCCGCCCTGATTCGATGCCGTGATGAGGACCGGAAGCTCTTTAGTGCCCGGGATATTGAACATGAAATAGATGAATCTATTCGTCAGTCCAGGAGTTTCCCTTTCTATCCGGATCTGAATGCAGTCAAGGCCTTTCAGATTGAAGGAAATGCCAGTGATGCCTCCTCCCTGCTGATTCCCCTTCGGGATCAGATGCTTGCTGCTGCTGCAGAGAATGAACCGTCCGGCAAAAGAAGAGTGGCCAGTCAGGGACGTCTCGCGGACCGTCTTCTTGACGGACTTGTTCTGGTTCACCGTGCTCTTTCAGATATTGATCATTCCCTGCTCTCGGGACGCCGTTTTGTTTTTGTCAGGGAAAGACCGGCAAGTCCTACCATCTTTCACATCTCCACCGATACTTCTCTCCTTGCCTGGGTTGATGCAGGCCCGCCGGAAAAAGAGCAGCCCACGATCTATCTGGGCTTTAATCTGACTGACAGTGTCTACGCCGATCTCTCCGAAGGGCTGGAGGATTCATACGGGATGTTTCTTACCCTTCTCCGAATTGAGGAGCGGGCTGTCGAGACAGGATACACCCACACCGATCCGCTGAGCAGGGAGCAGGAACGGCAGTTTGATCTGCTGCTGGACCGGGTAATCACCCGGGCCGGTGTATTTGAATCCCCTCCGGCGCCTATTTCAGGCAAAGCACGGCCCTTTTCCCAAAAGCAGCGGAACTCACTGCTTGAGCAGCTGGATGCCAGGCTTCCCGGTGAGTCCGGTCTCTTCGATTATAACCAGTGCCGGACAGCGCTGGATGAGCTGGAAAGACTGGCCCGGCGGTTTAAAACCCATAACGATGCCACTTCCCTCCGTGAAGTGGTGAGACTGCTTGTTGCCGCTTCAGGACATGATATTCATGAAATCCGTAACCGGGCAAATATCCTTCTTGAACGTGTTTTTGCCCCCAAGGAATTTGATGCTCCCCTGGCAACTCAGTTTGTCACCATAGATGCCGGCACCAGCCACACCTTCAGATTTGAGCTCCCCCGCAGCAAGACCGGTTATTTTCTGCGTATCTACGGGGACCGATCGGCGGAGAAGCTTTTTGTAGACGGAAATCTCGATTATACCGATATCACCCTCAATTACTCCCGGGAGAGCGGCATATGGGAGGTTTCCAGAATCTTCCGTACCCTGGGGAGCTATGACTGGGTGGTCTACCGTAATCTGAAGAACGGGCCCCGCTGGGTGGACGGAAGCGGCGGACGTCTGAATGTTCAGCCAAGCCTGGATGGAGAGCTTGTCCTCGAGATATTTCCCGATATTCACGGCCACACCAGGCTCTACTGGGGCTCTGAAAATCCCGGGATGGTGTTCAATGAGTCCGGGCAGATCATCCGTACCGGTACCTTCGGTGATATCAGGGCTCATCTGGAGGATCTCAAATCCCGCTATTCCATCAGCGCCCTGTATGTTCTTGGAATACAGAAGCGGGGGAGCAACCGGGAAGACTGGGCAGAGGAGGCGAGATCGCCTTCTCCCTTCGCTCCCATGAGTCTTACCGCCCTTGAGCCGGCCCTCGGCGGGGAGGAGGGGTTTCTCGGCCTGGTCGAAGAGGCCCACCGCCTGGGAATAAAGATTATTGTTGATATTATTCCCCATCTTAACCGCCGCTCTGAGGAGCTTCCGGATGAAATGGCAGTACGCTGCTACGACAGTCAGGGCAATCTTGTAGTACGGGGCTCTACAGACGGCCGCTACGGCAGCTGGAATGACGGCAAGCTTCTCAATTACCGGAAATTTGCGGTTTGGGAATGGCTGGCCGATTCAGTCTGCACCCTCATAGAGAAGTTCGATATAGATGGAATCCGCTTCGACTCCTCCCATGCTGTCCCGGTAATGATGCGGCGCAATAACTACCCCTTTCTGCATGGTGATTACCGCAGCAGAGAGTCCCTGGTGGAAGGAGAAATCATCGACAACAACCGTGAGTATGACCATTATGTTACCACCGGTTATTATGATTCCGCCTGTGCGGAACTCATTGCAGTACCTTTCCATTATTATCTGTACCAGCGTATTCACCGGCTGCTGCTGCGGCTGGGGAAGAAGTATTTTGTAAACCTGGCAGAGTGCTACTGGGGCAGGGAACAGTATCTTTCCAGAACCGGAACGGTTCCCTACAACTCGGCGCTCTTTAAAATCTGTGAAAACATTATTCATGGAAAGACCGATGTCCGGGAGATTTACCACATCTACCAGCAGCATTACCCCTCTATTCTGCCTCCGGGAGCGGAACTGCTGGGCATCCTGGGCAACCATGATGAACGTCGGGCGCTCAATACCTTCGGTGCCCGGGGATTCAAAGCAGCTGTCATGCTTACCGGTTTCTTGAGCCGTATTATTCTTGACTATGAGGGCAGTGCGGAAGGGGAATCCTGGAAGGTATATCTGGATAACATCTATGTAAACTGGAATGATTTTGAGCGGGAGGCAAACCGGGGAACCCAGGGGTTCTATTCCAATCTTTATGGAAATCACCGCCGGCAGAAAGGCCGGGCTCATCTTATATGGGCCAATAATAATATGGTTGCTGCGGCTGTCCGCTTTTCAGGCAGAAAGGGCGTGCTCGGGGCATTTAATTTTGCCGACCGGGATGAGCGTGTTTTTCTTCAGTTTGATGATCCCTCTCTTCCAATTGATGATGATGCGTTTTATCAGATTATCGATCCGGTGTATTCAACCGTAACCGGCCAGGCCGGATGGTATTCCGGCAGGGAGCTGAGAGAAAGCAGGATAGAGGCGATTATTCCCCATACCGACCGGTATAAACTGCTTAATCTTACGGCAGAGACGGATGAAGAGAAAAAAGCGGCGGCTTACCCGGAGGTCTTGAAGCAGTCGGTCTTTCGTCTCTGTTCCGGAAACGGCAGGAACTATTTTCTTGCCAATTTTGCTTTCGGGGAATTAAAGGCCCGCAGCGGGTCCTATCGCAAGTTCCGTGATTTTCTGCTGAATACCCTGCTGCCCCTTCTGGATGGACATCGGGAAACTTATCATCTGGCGGTAAAACGCTTTATGTATAATTTTTACCGGCTGGAGGAAAGCCGGAACGCAGCTGCAGCGGTCTGGTATCTGATTACAAGCCTGCAGGCTGATGCTGATGAAGCGTTAAGCAGCCTCGGTGCTTCTCTGAGCAATGCCTTCCGCGGCGGAAGTCTTATTTTTCTTGCCGCCGAAGCGGACCCCTTCTCGAAATCCGGAGGGCTTGCCAATGTTGTCTACGAGCTCCCCCGGGAACTTTCGGTAATGGGAGAAGAGACGGTTGTTATCACCCCCTATTACAAGCAGGGAGATGACAAGGTCCGTAAAAAGATGGATGAATCCGTACGCCGCTACGGCATCCGTTATACCGGCAGGACTGTCCGCTTTTATATCCAGAGCAGGGAGTACGAAATAGGCGTACATTACGGCCTTGTGGATGGTATCCACTACTATCTTCTTGACCATCATGAGTTCTTTGATGGACTTTACTTCGGCGTTACCGGTGAAGAACGTCTGAGGCGGCGGACAGCCTTTGCCCGGGCTTCGGCGGAAGTTATCAGAACCTTTGAACTTGATCCCCTTGCGGTATTTACCAACGATGCCTTTACCGGAATATTCTGCTCCATTATACGAAGTGATCCCGGGTACGCCGGGCATCCGCCCTTTGACCGGGCCAGCCTTGTTCATATTGTCCACAACGGAGGCTGGCAGTACTTTGATGCCTACCACAGATACGAAAAAGGCACGGATCTGTACCGGCTGTTTAATCTTGGGGATCATGAGTACTGGAGGGTTGAAGACCCGTCTGATTCCGGCAGGATAAACTGCATGGCCGCAGGTATCCGTTCCGCCGACAGGATTGTCACTGTTTCCCCGAGCTACGCAGAGCAGCTGAAGATAGGGGCCGACGGCATGGAACGTATTCTCCACGATGTAACCGGAATAAACAACGGTGTGGGAACTGATTTCCGTGTCCGGGCCATGAATAAAATGCGGGAGGATAATTTTATCCGGCGCAATCTTTCCGGCTTGAAGGATGCGGTCAGCAGGGACTCCTTGCTGAAAGATCAGCTTGAAGAAAAATATCCCGAACTTCTGCAGCCGGAAACTGTTGATACCATGAAGGCGGGAAGGCGCAGACAGGTCCTTGAGAGGATGCGTATCAAGCTGCTTGTTCAGCTCTCCCGGGGGCTGCAGGTAGATCCCGATGCGCCTCTTTGTGTAATGATCCACCGTTTGACGGAACAGAAGGGATTCCAGCTGCTTCTGGAAGCCTCCCGGGGCATTTTTTCCACATTGGGCTATCAGGGAATTATCGGGGGGGCTGTTGCCGGCGGCGATGAACGGGGTGATGAGCTTGCCCGGGGACTGTTACAGCTGGCGGATTTCTTTCCCCGTCAGGTTTCCGTGGGCATCGGATACCAGGATGTCCGGATTCCCCTTTTGGGGGCTGATCTTTTCCTGATGCCCTCCATGCATGAACCGGGAGGAATCAGCCAGCTGGAGGCATTTGCCTGCGGATCCTTTGTCTGTGCACGGGCAACGGGAGGATTGAAGGATACCGTTAAGTCCCTGGCGCGCAGCGGCAGGTCTCTGCAGGGTAACGGAGTACTATTCTCGGATTACACTGCTCCCGCTCTGTATGATGCCATGCAGCGTTTTCACCGTATCTTCACTGAAGAGACACCGGAAAAGCTCTCTGCTGCCCGGGATAATATGATCCGGAATGTCTACAGCTGGCGGGAGCCTGCTGAGAAGTACAAAGATCTTGTTTATTCTATGAAGGAACTGGTTCCGGGAACAGACCAAACGGAATAGGGCTGTTCCCGGAATGCAAGAGGATTTACTTTTCGCTGGAGTCCAGCAGAAGAGGAATATCCTGGTTATTCTCTGTCTCTGAGACGGTGAAATACTGCATGATCTCTTCAAGCTCTGCAGCACCGTCGGCAAATTCCCTGGCCATGGCGGATAACTCTTCGGATATTGCTGCATTGTGCTGTACTGTCTGATCCAGTTGAGTAAGGGCATTGGTCACCTGATCGATACCGGTTGACTGCTCCCGTGAGGCTGCGCTGATCTCCTGTACCAGGTCTGCTGTCCGTTCAATACCGGGGAGCATCTCGTCGAATACCCTGCCGGCTTCCCGGGAGACGGTCATGCTCTCGGTGCTGATTTTGGTGATTACAGCAGCAGCTTCCTGTGAACGTTCAGCAAGCTTGCGGACTTCCGCCGCAACCACCGCAAAGCCTTTCCCTGCTTCTCCGGCCCTGGCTGCTTCAATTGCGGCATTCAGGGCAAGCATATTTGTCTGCCGTGCAATGGCTTCTATAAGTTCCGTACGTCCCTGAATATTCTCCATGGCACTGATGGTTTCATGGACCGCATGGCTGCCTCGTTTGGCGGTTTCCTGTGCCGCAAGGGCGATCTTTTCAGTCTGAACAGCATTATCCGATGTGTGCTGTACCGTGGAGGCCATCTCTTCCATGGATGCACTGGTCTCTTCCGTTGCAGCAGCCTGCTGAGTTGAACCCGATGAAACCTGCTGCGATGTGGTGCTGATTTCCCGGCTGCCTGTGGACAGTTTTCCGGCTATTGTTTTCACACTGGCTACAATCTGCTGCAGTTTTACCTGCATCATGTTTATGGAGCGGATCAGCTGGGCAACTTCATCTTTTCCCTTGTCCCGGATCTGAGCTCTGAGGTCGCCGCCGGCAATACTGTCGGTGACGTTGACTGCATTACGCAGCGGGAGCGTAATACTACGGTAAAGGAAAACAGTGAAGGGGAGGAATATTATAAGCAGCAGAAGGCTTATTCCTCCTACAATCATAAGCACCAGGTTTCTTGAGATAGTACGTACTCTGGCGTCGATGATACCCCGCATCTCCTCAACATTGCTTATATAGACACCGGTTCCAATCCAGAGATCTGTACCGGGAATCATGGCGGAGTAGGCAAGTTTAGGTTGTTCTCCCGCGCCGGGTTTCGCATACCAGTATTCAACAAATCCACCCCCTTCTTCCGCAGCTTTATGCAGTTCCTGAAGCAGGTAGGTTCCTTTGGAGTCCTGAATGTTCTTTCTGTCCTCCCCGACCAGGTCGGGCTGTGGAGGTAAGGCAACGGTAACTGTCTGGCGGTACACAAAGAAATAGCCTGATTTATCTTCTTCGAAGCGTATGGGATCGACAAAGCTGCGTATTAAATCATCCTGTTCCGAAGGGGGAACATTTTTCAGCAGGTTTCCCAGCCCCTCGGCCAGGTTTTCCGTGGCAACCTTGATTTTGTCCTTTTGTCCGTCCAGCATAATCTCACTGCCCTGGGCACTGCTGAAATCCCGGATATAATCGATACCGATAATATAGACCACATTTACTGCAATAAGGAGAAGAACAATTAATACCGTTTGCAGTATCAGGCGGGATGATATTTTGAAGTTTCTAAACATAAGCTCCTCCACTTACAAAGAGTATGCGGATTTTTGCTCATGTCAATTTTCAGCGCTAAAGAAGATGTAAAAAGTCAGGAATTTGTGCAGGCTGGCTGACGGATAAATGGCTGAACTTCCTTAATCCACTGCTTTTCCGCCTCCAGTAAGAGCTTATCATGGCGGATAAAGAAGCGGTCGTCATCCAGAGTTTCCGGATCAGCTGTCTCAAGATACTCGTCCATTGCACGTAAGGTTTTCCCGATGTTTTCGATGGCAATTCCTGTAAAGGCTATAATTTCATCTGCGGTCCTGCGGCGATTAAACTTGAGGGCCAGTTTAAAGCCGTAGTATTGAGGATACAGCCCCCGGAATGCTTCCTCCTGCATCTCGTCGAAGATTTTTCTTCCTGTTTCGGTTGTCCGGTAGATGCTTTTTACCGGAAATGCTCCGGACTGTTTCTTTGCGACTACCTCAATACAGGCATCCTTTTCCAGCTGGCGGATAGCGAAGTAAATGGAACCGGTTTTAATACCCGTCCAGTTGGTAACCCTTCTCTGTTCAAGCTCCCGCTGTACATCATAACCGCTTCCGGTGCCGAGGCTGTCCAGAGCACCGAGAACAAGAAATTTTGAAACATTCACTATGTACCTCCTGGCTGCAGACTGGAGTATATAATATAAAGTAGTAAAAATAAACTATTAAAACTTGAATAGTTGGAAAAGAGGTCGTATACTACTCAATATTGAATAGAGGAGGAAACTGTGAAGAAAATTTTCAAGGTAACAGGTATTGTACTTGCTTCTCTGCTGGTTCTTTTTGTCGGATCGGCGTTAACCTATCGGATTGTCAAAAGTCAGGGCATCGTTGAGCCTTATACCCTTAATCCAGAAGGCGGCGCCAAGACTGTTCTTGTGCTGACTCAAAGCAGCAGTTTCAAAGACGAGGTAATGTCCGGGCTGGCAGAAAGGACTGCAGGAACCGGTATCCGTATTTCCGTGGGTGAGATAACTAAAGCATCACTTCCAGTGGAAGAGAATTGGGATCATATTGTGCTCTTTACCACCGTTGAGTCCGGAGACATTCCAGAAGCGGCCGATATGCTGCTGCGGGAACGCAAGGATCAGGGCCTTTACAGCCTGATAATCACCGCAGACTCAGGTAAGTGGAAGAAAAAGGATATCGAGATTGATGCATTAACCATGGCCTCTTCAAAAAAGAATACAATTTTGGCTGTTGACAGAATTTTGAGTACAATCTTACCTCTAATAGAGGGGTAAAGTCGATTTTTCTGTTACAGACGGAGCAATATTTGGAGTGATGAGATAGTTATTGCTCTCCTGCATTGCAATAACAGTTGACAGGCCAATAAGGATAGCATAACGTATCCTCCAATGAAGGTGATTATACTTGGCGCCGGCCGCATCGGTTTTCAGCTTGCCCGTCAGCTCGTGGGAGAAGACAAGCAGGTTACGGTTATCGAAAAGGACTCGGCAAAGGCTAAACAGCTTTCCAACACGGTGGACTGTCACGTTATCAACGAGGAGGGCAACAGCCCCGCAGTTCTCCGGGAAGCCGGAATTGAAGACGCGGACTTTTTCGTTGCTGTAACAGACAGTGATGAAATCAACATGATCTCCTGCGGACTGGTTGCTGCAGAGTTTTCCAAACCAGTAACCGTGGCCAGGGTCAGAAATCTTGACTACTCGGCATCCCGTATGCTTGAGCATCCATTATTCGGCATTAATCATGTGGTAAACCCCGAGATTGAAGCTGCCAGGGTGGTGGTCAGGGCCATTGACTGGGGAGCAAAGAGCAATATTCTCTTTTTTGATCAGGGAGACCTGCAGCTCTGCGACGTGACTATACCGGAAGACTCCGATTTTGTCGGCAAGCCCATACGCACAATCCGTTCCGAAGTGGACAGTGTTTTTCTTATAGCACTTCTGGCCCGGAACGATTCCTATATTATCCCCTCGGGAGATACGGTTGTATATGCCGGCGACCAGCTCTATCTGCTGGGAAGCGAACCGGAACTGGATACAATCCTTGAGATAAACGGCCGTAAACGGGCTGCCATAAACAGGATTGCCATTGCCGGCGGCGGAAAGATCAGCCGCTATATTGCCGATGACCTGTATCAGGGTTCCAACCCCGGAGCCAGCTTCTTTACCCGGATGTTCAAAAAGATCATTCCCGGTAAAAACCGTCAGGTCCATTTTATCGAGCAGGATTATGATAAATGTAAATCCCTGATCGACCGCTACCCTGAGTCTCAGGTTACCCACGCGGATATTTCCGATGAAGGGATTCTTGAGTCCGGTGAGATTGAAGGTTATGATCTGCTGCTGACTGCAACGGGTAATCAGGAGCTCAACATTATCACCGCCATGTATGCCAAGAAGATGGGAATCGACCGTACCATCGCTCTAGTTCAGAAAAAGGGGTACATGAACATTGCCCAGGATCTGGGGATCGATGTGGTGGTCAGTCTTAACAATGCTCTGGTCAATTCAATTCTGAAGATTATCCGCCGGGGCAATATACGCAGTGTGCATACCATTTCGGACAGTATGTTCGAGATTATTGAATTTGCCCTGGAGAAGGGATCCGGGATTGTGGGTAAGGCCGTTAAGGATATTAAACTTCCCAAACAGAGCCTGATTCTGCTTGTAGTGCGCCAGAACGAGCATATACTTCCCCATGGTGATGTGACCCTGCAGCTTGGAGACCGGGTTCTGATTATTGCCCGCACCGACGATATCAAGAAAATTGAAGGGACGATTTCAGGCCAATGATCCAGTACAGTCTGATACTCAACATACTGGCGGCGCTGATTTTTATTGTCTCTCTTTTCATGCTGGTTCCTCTCGGGATTGCTGTCTACAACCACAACAGCGTGGTTACAGCGGCATTTCTGGAGACCATTGTTCCGGCTATAGTTCTTTGTATTATTGTTTATTTTGCCACCAGGCCCTTCCGCCGCCGCTATCTGCGGGCAAAAGAGGGATTCCTGATGGTAACCTTAAGCTGGATTGTCGCTTCCGGTGTAGGGGCGCTGCCCTTCTTTCTTTCCGGAGAGATCCCTTTCTATACTGACGCCTATTTTGAAACCATATCCGGTTTTACCACCACCGGAGCCTCCATTCTTACTGACATTGAAGCCATGTCACCGGCGCTGCTTTTCTGGCGCTCCCTTACCCACTGGCTGGGAGGTATGGGTATAGTTGTACTTACCGTCGCAATCCTCCCGATTCTCGGTGTCGGCGGAGCTCAGCTCATGCGGGCTGAATCTCCCGGGCCTACTCTGGAAAAGATCACCCCCAAGGTTGCAGAGACTGCCAAGATTCTGTGGCTGATTTATCTCGGGCTGACAATTATTGAGACGGTGCTGCTGATGTTCGGCGGTATGAATCTCTTTGATGCCCTGACCCATACCTTCGGAACCCTCGCAACCGGTGGATTTTCTCCCAAGGCTGCCAGTGTCGGGCACTATAATTCCGCCTATATCGATGTGGTTATTACTGTCTTTATGGTTGCTGCGGGGCTTAATTTCGGCCTCTATTTCCGGGCCCTTCAGGGCCGGTTCAGGGATCTGATTAAGAATACCGAGTTTGTGGCCTATCTGCTTATCTTCGGTATAACCACCCTGGCTATTGCTGTTTCCATCAACAAGGTAGTCTATCCCAGTTTTGCCCAGAGTCTCCGCTATGCCGGATTTCAGTCGGCCACAGTTATAACCACCACCGGTTACGCCACAGCCGATTTTGATCTCTGGCCGGAGTTTGCCAAGTATGTTCTCTTCTTTCTCATGTTTGTCGGCGGCTGTTCCGGGTCAACCGGGGGTGGTATCAAGGTTATCCGTATTGTAACCCTGTTTAAACAGGCGGTAACCGAGATGAAGTATCTGCTGCGGCATAACGGGGTACATCAGGTACGGATTAACGGAGAACCGGTGCGCAAGGATTTTGTCTATACCGTACTGGGATTCTTTTTCCTGTACATCCTCTGTTTGCTGGTAACCACGGGAGTAGTTGCTCTTGGAGGATACGATCTGGTTACCTCTTTCTCCAGTGCTCTGGCAACGGTGGGAAATATCGGTCCCGGTTTTGCCAAGGTTGGCCCGGCAATGAATTACGCCTTTTATGAGCCCTACATAAAATGGGTACTCAGTCTGGCCATGCTGGTCGGTCGTCTTGAGGTGTATACCGTACTGATCCTGCTGGTTCCCTCTTTCTGGCGTAGATAGGGGAGAATACCTTGACTGTCCTCCTGCTGATTCTTCTCAAGATCACGCCGATTTTTCTGGTGATGTTTCTCGGGTATGTGGCTTTTACCGCTAAATGGATAGATGACGGCTTTATCATCAGTGCCAACAGGCTGGTTTTTTATATTGCCATGCCTGCGCTGGTTTTCCTGAGTGTAAGCAATGCCGACTTTTCCGGAGAACTTCCCTGGCGGGAAGTTCTTGCATTTATCGGCGCCATTATTATTACCACTGTTGCAGGTTATGCCTTTGCGCGGATTCTGAAGCTGGATCCTCCAAGGAAAGGTCCCTTTCTTCAGGGAATGGTTCGTGGAAATTTCGCAATTATAGGTCTTGCGGTGGTCGATCAGGTTCTGGGGTCCTCCTGGCTTCCTCACGGGGCTGTTCTGCTGGCGTTTTTTCTGCTTATTC
The DNA here is from genome assembly GCA_963676835.2 of Marispirochaeta sp. Taxonomy (GTDB): domain Bacteria; phylum Spirochaetota; class Spirochaetia; order JC444; family Marispirochaetaceae; genus Marispirochaeta. The sequence goes on along the minus strand of CAXXFF010000002.1, from coordinate 133,865 downwards.
ATAATGTCGCCAGTGTACTGATTCTCACTTCCTGTGCGGTGGATTCATCTGCAGCATCACATCCACTGAAAAAACTTGGACTGGTAATTCTCAGGAGTTTCCAGAATCCCCTTACCGTGTCTATTCTCCTTGGCATTTTCTTCTCCCTTAACAATATTCCCCTGCCCAGGGTATTTTCAGACGCTCTCTGGTATCTTCGCTACCTTGCGCTGCCCCTTGCTCTTGTCGGTATCGGCGGGTCTGTAGGCCGCTACTCCACAGGAGGCAGATACCCCGTGGCAGCTGCGAGCAGTTTTTTCAAGCTGATAGTAATGCCGGTTCTGGCGCTTCTGTTCGGTATTCTCATGGGGGTACGCAATGAGCCTCTGCTCATACTCAGTATCTACGCCGGAGCGCCTGCAGCTGTTGCAAGCTATGCAATGACCGATGCCATGGGCGGAGACCGGCATATAGCCGGAAGTATTATTGTGGTAAGTACCGCCGCCTGTTTTCTTACCATTTCTCTTTTTCTCACTGTTTTGAAAATCAGCGGCCTCGGATAGTTGCTCCGCAACTATCAATAGGCTATTTTTAACAGATGAACATTAGAAGGATTTTTCCTGTTTTCGGGACGGCCTTGCTTGTATGGTTGTTCCTGACTGGATGTGCCGGCCTGAACAGCCACAGCGGTTCGGGGCTTGTACTTGAAGGAGCACTTCCTGAAGGCAGTATGTTTTATGCCGACAGGGATGATGCCGGAAATATTACCTTTATCCGTTCTCTGAACCGGGCTTTAAGGCTTGATAGTCTCTACAGTGAAGACGGTGTTGCTCTCATGGTACGTAACGCTGAAATTCAGGATGTAAAACGTCAGGCGGGTATTGCCTTTGTGAGTCTTGAGTGCCGGGTAGTTCTGGATATCGATATTCTGGATAAAACAGGTGCCCTTGCCGCCAGAGTTTCAGGATCTGTAGAAATCAGCCATTCAAGGCTCAGGGCTGCAGTTGAATCAGCGGATGCACAGCTTGATATCTGGGAAGAGGGTATCATGGACCGGGCTGGCGAAAAATTCGCACAAGAAATATTGTATTGACGCTATATATGAAAAAATATATATTAAGAGCAGGAGGATTTGTATGGCATCTGAAGCTGTTGAAAATGTAATCATTATAGGATCAGGCCCCGCAGGGCATACTGCTGCTATTTATGCAGCCCGGGCAGAACTCAAACCCCTTATGTTTGAAGGATTTATGGCGGGGGGAGTTGCCGCAGGCGGACAGCTGACAACCACCACGGAGATAGAGAATTTCCCGGGGTTTCCGGAAGCCATAAGCGGACCGGAGCTGATGGATCAGATGAGGGCCCAGTCTCTTAAATACGGAGCCAGGATTGAGACAAAGACTGTCGACTCGGTGGACCTGAAAAGCGAACCGAAAAAGGTTGTCGTCGGCGGTGAGACTTACCTGGCCCATGCTGTGATAATTGCAACAGGTGCAACTGCACAGCGGCTGCATATTACAGGAGAAGATGAGCTCTGGCAGAAAGGAATTTCCGCCTGTGCCGTATGTGATGGCGCCCTTCCCATGTACCGAGACCAGCCCCTGATTGTAATCGGCGGAGGAGATACCGCCTGTGAAGAGGCAACCTACCTGTCAAAGTTCGGCTCTACCATTCATATGCTGGTCCGCCGGGATGTGTTCCGGGCAAGCAAGGCCATGCAGGAACGGGTATTCAATAACGAGAAAATCAAAATCCACTGGAACACCAATGCCGTTGAGGCTGTGAAAGGTGAGGCGAATAAGTTCGGCATGCAGTTTCTCGGCGGTATAAAGGTAAAGAATAACCAGACCGGCGAAGAGTCTGAAATCCCCGCCAAGGGTCTTTTCTATGCCATCGGCCATAAACCGAATACCGAATTCCTCGGCGGTCAGCTTCCCACAGATGAGACAGGCTATCTTAAGGCCAAGCCTGATTCAACCGCAACGGAAATTGAAGGTGTTTTTGCCTGCGGCGACGTGAAGGATAAAGTCTACCGCCAGGCGATTAGCGCTGCAGGTTCGGGCTGTATGGCTGCCCTTGATGCAGAACGCTATCTGGGCGAGAAGGGAATTATCTGATATACCCGAATAATGAATGAGACTCTGAAGCTTCTTTATAACCGCAAATCCCTGCGATCCTTTGCGGACCGCAGGGTGCCTGAAGAAAAAGTAGATATGATCCTCGGTGCGGTGCGTTATGCACCCACCGCCGGAAGTATGGCTCTCTACTCGGTAATCCGGGTAAAAGATCAGAACCTCAAGGACACCCTGGCAAAGACATGCGACAATCAGCCCTTTATTGCCCAGGCCCCTGTGGTGCTGCTGTTTCTGGCTGACTGTCAGCGCCTCTATGATTATCTTGACTATTCAGGTGCTGCAGAGTATGCCGCTAAAACCGGCAAAGAGTTCGCAACTCCCGATGAGGGATTTCTTATGCTTGCCTGCCAGGATGCAATGATTGCTGCTCATACTTCGGTGCTTGCGGCTGAATCCATGGGGCTCGGCTCATGCTATATTGGAGATATCATGGAGAATTATGAAGAACACCGGAAGATTTTCAATCTTCCTGACTTTGTTTTTCCCCTCTCCCTTGTGGTTGCCGGCTACTCCCGGGGCGACTACTACAACCGGCGGCCAACGCCTAAAGTTGACAGGGAAAAACTCTTTTTTGAAGATACCTACCATCGTCTGAGTTCGGAAGAGCTGGCGGATCTGTATGCTCCTGTAGAAAAGCGTTATTACAAAGACGGCAGTTTCGAAAGTGGCGGGGAAAACTATGGGCAGGATCTTTTTGCGAGAAAATATACCGCAGACTATGCAGCCGAAATGGCCCGCTCTGTGAAAGCCGCAATGAAGGTATGGCAGGGCTGATTCACTCTTTTCCTCCTGTCTGCGGAGATAATCCGGTGGTTCTTATCCTGGGATCTATCCCGGGCGTGGAATCCCTGAGGGTTCAGCAGTACTATGGGCATCCCCGGAACTCCTTCTGGAAAATTATGGGGGAGCTTCTTGAAGAGGATCTGGCGCCTGAATACGAAAAGAGGAAGCAGCAGCTTACCCTGCATGGTATTGCCCTGTGGGATGTTATTTCCGCCTGCAGCCGTGAAGGCAGTCTTGATCAGAATATTAAAAATCCGGAACCGAATGATTTTGCCGGTCTCTTCGCCCTGTATCCATCAATACGCGTTGTCTTCTGTAACGGCAGCAAATCTTTTCAGTTGTTCAAGCGCCATGTGGAGCTGCCGGAGGGAATGCAGCTTTTCCGGCTTCCCTCAACCAGTCCTGCACATGCTGTCGCATATGAAAAAAAGCTTGAAGACTGGAAGGCTATAAAAGAATTTCTCAGCCATTAGCGCAGGAATCTTCGTACTATACGGTGGGCACTCCGGGTGTAGGGAGGAAACTTGAAGGGCAGGGAGAATCTTCGGGGACTGTGAACCATGGAACGCATATGAGACATGGTTATAAATCCCGCCTTGCCGTGATAGTTTCCCCGGCCGGACTTCCCGGTACCGCCGAAGGGAAGGGCCGGATTTGCAAAATGAAGCATAGTATCATTTACACAGCCCCCGCCGAAGCTGTGTCTGGTAAATATATATTCCTGCAGGCTGTCTGACGAGGTAAAGAGGTAGAGCGCCAGAGGGTCCGGTCTCTGATCGAGAAGGTCGGAGAGCTCTTCTCTGGTTTCCCAGGTAAAAAGTGGAAGTATGGGGCCGAATATCTCATCCGACAGCAGCGGAGATTGAGGATCGATGTTCTCCATTACCGCAGGTTCTATCTTCAGATTTTCAGTGCTGCTGCCGCCGCCGATAAGTACTGTGCCATCTTTAAGCAGTCCGCTGAGAAAATCGAAACGGGACCGGTTGATGATGCGGCCGTAGTCCGGTGAAAAAAGCGCCCCATCAGGAAAGAATGACTGAACAGTTTTCTTTGCCTCATTTATAAACTCATCCTTTAATGATTGATGAATCAGCAGATAATCCGGGGCAATGCAGGACTGCCCGGCATTGATACTTTTTCCATAGATAATACTCTTCGCAGCGTTGGCTATATCTGCACTGCTGTCTACAATAGCGGGACTTTTACCCCCCAGTTCCAGGGTTACCGGAATGTGCTGTTCCGCGGCCTGGGCGGCAATCTTCCCGCCTGTCCTTGTTCCTCCGGTGAAGAAAATATGGTCAAAGCTTTCATTTTGTATAAGATCCGGAACAACAACAGCTCCTTCGCCGCACACCACCGAGATATAGTCCCGGGGAAAGGATTCCGAAATCATCTTCTGAATAACATCTGCGGTTGCGGGGGTAAGTTCTGAAGGCTTCAGGATTGCCCGGTTACCGGCTGCAATAGCAGCTATTAAAGGAGCGATCTGCAGCTGAAAAGGGTAGTTCCAGGGGGCAATTATCAGCACCCGGCCCAGGGGGACGGGATACACCCGGCTTACCGCAGGCCAGAGCACCAGCGGTGAACCTACCCTGCGTGGACGGGCCCAGAGTCTGAGTCTGCGGATCGCATAACTTAACTCATTGTAGATAAGGCCGGTTTCTGTAGCATAGGCCTCAAAAGAGCTTTTTCCAAGGTCCTTTTCAAGGGCGGCAGTAATCTGATCTTCATATTTCTGAATACTGCTGCGCAGGGTTTTCAGCATTCTCAGCCTGAAATTCAGTTTGTGAGGTTCCATGGCATTCTGCTCTTCCACTTTTATTTTTCCGTACTGATTACAGCAGGGGCTGAGGCCTTCTTCAGCCGGTCGTTAACCGCCGCTCCAATACCTTCTTCGGGACACCATTCTGCTACAATGAGAGAAATATCTTCATTGTCCAGTTCTCTCAGGGCAGCATAAATCCCCAGGGCTATTTCCCGTGGATCCCTGCGGCGGCTGATGCTTCGGACCGGGCCATTAAACTCTTCTGCATACTCCTTGTACAGGATTACCCCGATATCGTGGTTTTCCGTGTAATCCCTGACATCGGGAACCATCATGAGAGGGGTTCGGGGAGCATAATGATTGGGGAGCATGCCCGGGCTCTCCGAGTCTTTCGCATGCTTTGCCTCCGGAATCTCAATGGGACCAATAACCCTCTCTATTGCTTCCCGGCTTATCCCTCCGGCTCTGAGCAGCTGCGGCTTGTTGCCGGTCAGGGAAAGCACAGTGGATTCAACGCCGACCCTGCAGGCTCCGGCATCAATGAGTACCGAATAGCTTCCCTCAAGCTGCTCCGCTACATGGGCAGCCGTTGTGGGGCTGGTACGCCCGAAAAGATTGGCACTCGGTGCGGCAACCGGAACTCCCGCCTGATGAATAAGCTTCCGCGCCCAGGGGTTGGAGGGCATGCGGACTGCTACCGTGGGATGCCCTGAGGTGCAGATATCCGGAACAAGGCTGCTTTTGGGAAACACCATGGTCAGCGGCCCGGGCCAGAATTTTTCTGCCAGTTTCAGGGCATTGTCTGGAATGGAGGAAACCAGTTGATTCAGTTGATCCATTTCCGAAATATGCAGAATCAAAGGGTCGTATTTTGGTCTTTTCTTTGCTGTAAAGATTTTTTCCACCGCCAGGGAGTCCAGGGCATTAGCGCCCAGGCCGTACACAGTTTCTGTAGGGAAGGCGGTCAGCTCACCTTCTTTGAGGGCTCCGGCACCGAGTTTTATCATGCTCTCAAGATCTGCAAGTCCCGAAGGATGATTTCCTGCCCATTCAAGGGCGGAAGGAAGAGAATGAAAGAGGAGCCTGTCCGGAGGAATAGTGTCAAGGTGACGCAGGCTGGTGCTGTCCAGAATATGCAGGGGCAGGAATCCGGAAGCTTCCGCAGTGCTGAGAAAGTCTGTATCACAGGAAATAACCGGTGCTCCGGCTGAGCACCCCGAAAGGTCGTTTTCCCGGATATTGATCCAGTGTATGCGCAGCGAGGCGATGGAAGGCTTGAGTTTATAATCAGACTTTATTTGAGTATCTATATAGACGGTACCCGGTTTTTCAGGGGTGCTGTGGCGCATATTCATATCCTAACCATACGGCGGGGGGTTGTCCGCGTCAAGCTGTAATGTGGAGATAATGTTGAGTACTCAACAAAGCAGACACATAAAAAACGAGCACATGTTTACTAATGTCTCCATGAAGTATAGGATTGTATATCCCGCCTGATCTCAGGTTTGTACATCGGAGTTATATGCAAGATTCCCGCTATCCCTGGCTGCTGCTTCTGGTAACCAGTATAACTGTTATTGCAGTATATCTGAATATCGGCAGCCTGAATGTCATTCTTCCGGTACTGACAAACCATTTTAATGCGAGTCCCTTTGCTTCGGGGTGGATCCTGCTTTCATACATGCTGGTAAATTCCATCTGCATTCTTATCTTCGGGAAAATGGCGGATATCTGCGGCAGACGCAAGCTGTACCTGGCGGGGATTATTGTTTTTACTGCGGCCAGTCTTGTCCTGGGATGTGTAGAGCATGTCTGGCTGCTTATTGCTCTCCGGGTGGTGCAGGCCGTCGGTGGTGCCCTTATTCTTACCAATACCACACCGTATATTACGGATGTTTTCCCGGAAAAACATCTGGGTACAGCCCTGGGAATAAATGTTCTTGTCGGTTCGGGATCGCTGCTTCTCGGGCCAGTAGTTGGCGGTTTTTTTGTCTATCATTTCGGGTGGCGCTGGGTTTTCTGGTTTAATGTGCCCCTGTGTATTATAAGTTTTCTTCTCGGATTTATAGTTCTCAAGCCTTCCCGCGGGCATGCTGCAGAAGACAGAATAGATTATGTTGGAAATATCGCCATTTTTCTCAGTCTGGGGGGGCTTCTTTTTGCTTTGACCAGGGCAGGAACGGCAGGCTGGACAGATCCGTCGGTTCTGATTGGTTTTATTCTATTTGCCGTCTTTTTTGCTCTTTTTCTTGTCTGGGAGAAGCGGGTTTCAGCTCCGACTGTTGATCTGGGCCTGTTTCGGGACCCGCAGTTTCTTTTCGCCACATCCACGGTTTTTCTCAATTCCCTTGCCCGGTCTTCGGTTGTGCTTCTGGTGGCGTTTTTCTATCAGGTTATTGCAAAGGAAAATACCTTTACCGTAAGCCTTCGGGTTCTGCCTATTACCCTGGGTATGCTTCTGGCCTCACCTCTGGCAGGATTTTTATGTCGGTTTTACCGGACGCTGCATCTGGTAAACTTCGGACTTGTACTGACCTCCTTGGGAATGCTAATACTCACTTTAAATATGAATCTTGAGCCATCCTATCTGATGATAGTGGCAGGTCAGTTTCTTGTCGGCTTCGGTACCGGTTTTCTGATGACCCCGAACACAAAGTCAATCATGCTCACCGTTCCGAAGGAGACCCGGGGCATGGCCAACGGGATCCGCTCCATGCTGCTTAATATCGGTATTGTATTAAGTACTGCACTCTCACTGATGGCGGTTACTATAACTCTTTCTCCCCGGCTGAAGGCGGCAGTATATGACGGTGCATTGGCTCAGGTGGATAGGCAGGATATGCTGGAGATAGCAGGAGGTTTCAGACTGGCATTTATTGTCCTGTTTATTCTGACCCTGCTTCCGTTTTTCCTTGCCCGTGTTCTGCGCAGGGATACTGAAAAAATTTCCTTCTGAATAATTCGCTGCAAATCATTTTTTGCCCTAAACCGGGGTATATTTAACAGTATGGGACCGGTAAAACCATTATTACGGTTTTTTGTTCTCATTCTGTTTTTCGCTGTTTCTGTCTATACCTTTGGGGATAATACCAACACCTCCTTACGGTTTTCGCTGGATTTTGATCAGATCCTCAGCATCCGTGCAGGGCTCTCGCTGCCTTTTAATGAGACTCTGGGAGGACGGATCAGTTTCGGAGCAAGCCCATTTGGTATCGCTACAATGACCTACAGTGGGACAGGATACTACCACTTCAGGGCTGCTGAACGGAGGTTCCAGCTGGATGGTGAAGTCGGTATTCTGCTGGGCTACTTCAACTACTTTGAGGGAGAATATGTGGATTGGGATCCGATTATTGATGATCCCTTCCATGGAATAATCCCCGGTGCTGTCCTGGTTTGGGGTTATCGTGGGAAAACAGGCCAGTACAGCCTGATCACCGGTGCCGGACCCTGGTGGGAATGGCAGCGGGATTCAGGCTGGAAAGGGCCGCGGATAATGCCTGTTGCAGGTTTGCGGTACAGTTTGCCATAAAAAAACCTCCCGCTGAACCGGGAGGCTTGTGTTTAAAATGTAACTGAATACGTCCCTTGTTTATCCGTTCTTTTTAGCAAAGTTCTTCATAAACGACGCAAGGGCCTTCGCTCCCTCAAGAGGCAGGGCGTTGTAAATAGAGGCACGACAGCCACCAACATCCCGGTGTCCCTTCAGTCCCAGCATACCTTCGCCTTTTGCTTCGGAAACAAACTGTTTCTCAAGATCTTCCGAAGGCAGCCGGAATACCACATTCATGTGGGAGCGATAGTTTTCATCTACCGGGCAGGAGAAGAACTCGGGAAAGGCATTGATGCTGTTGTAGATGGCAGCAGCTTTGTCCTTGTTGATTTTTTCGATGCCTTCAACACCGCCTTTGGATTCCAGCCACTTCAGTACCTTGTGTACCGCATAGATGGAGAATACCGGGGGTGTATTGTAGAGAGAGTTTTTGTCCGCATGGGTTTTGTAGCGGAGATATGCCGGAAGCTTCTCCGGAGATGCCGCTGCAATATCCTCACGGATGATAACCACCGTAACTCCGGCGGGGCCGATGTTTTTCTGGGCACCGGCATAGATCAGGCCGAAATCCTCTACGGGAACCGGTCTGCTTAAAATATCTGAGGACATATCCGCAACCAGGGGGACATCGCCGGTTTTGGGGAAAGCTTTCCACTGAACGCCGCCGATGGTCTCGTTGCTGGTAATGTGCAGATAGGCAGCATCACTGCCGGGTTTTATGGAAGAAGCTTCAGGCAGTGTCATGTAGCTGGAATCTTTTCCGTCCCAGACTACCCGTACATCGCCTACCTTTTGTGCATCCTTAACAGCTTTACCAGCCCAGGCGCCGGAGTTTACATATTCCGCGGTTTTTCCCGGTTTCATCAGGTTCATGGGAATCATGCCGAACTGCATGGAAGCGCCGCCGCCGATAAAAAGAACCTTATAGTTTGATGGAATGCCCAAAAGCTTGTGGAACATCTCCACAGTTTCCGAGTGTACCGAATCGTACATGGGGCTGCGGTGGCTGGTTTCTATCATGGAGAGCCCTTCTCCGTGATAATCGGCGATTTCCTCTTTCAGTTCTTCCAGAACCTCAAGGGGAAGAGTTGACGGACCTGCATAAAAGTTGAATTTTCTCATTATCTTCCTCCTGTAATCGGGTAAATCTAAAACTGGTGGACAAGCAGTCCGGACCGGAGCTTAGGGGCAAACCAGGTTGACTTGGGAGGCATAACCATTCCCGCGTCCGAAACCTGCATAAGCTCTTCCACGCTTACGGGATAAAAAGTGAAGGCAATCCCGCCTTTACTGTCGACCCGGGCCTGCAGTTTTTTACTGGAACCAATGCCGCCTTCAAAATCAATCCTGTCTGATTTGCGCTGATCCATAATATTGAGCACCGGCTCAAGAAGCTTGATCTGGAACTGCACCAGGTCAAGAGTTGTAACCGGATCATTTGGATCTATGGCAGGGTTTTTTATCTTCAGGGAGTACCACTGGCCTGCAAGGTACATGTTGAAGCTCCCCTTGGACGCCGGATCTTTCTGTGTGGTTTCTGCAATCTCAAATTCCGGTTCCAGGGATTTGAGAAGATCTTCAGTGCTCAGGCCGTTGGTGTCGGCGATATATTTATTATAGGCAAAAATAGAGAGCTGGTCCGAGGGGAATACTACCGTAAGAAAGCTGGTGAACTCCTCATCGCCTGAGGCAGAGCCGTTCTTTTCCACCATGTGAGCCTTTACCCGGCTCGCACCTGCTGCACGGTGGTGTCCATCGGCAATGTAGAGGGACGGAACTTCCTTGAAGGCTGTTTCCATGGCTGCCGCGTCGGTGCAGCGCCAGATGGTATGCTGAACACCGTCAACGGCGGTGAAATCAAAGAGGGGAGTCTCTTTGATCTCTTTTTCCAGCAGCTGCGCCAGAGCTTCGGTTCTCCGATAGGTGAGCAGCACCGGTCCTGCATGGGCATTAAGGGTCAGCATATGGCGGACCCGGTCGTCCTCTTTGGCCTTACGGGTAAACTCATGTTTCTTTATTGTATCGTCATTATATTCATCAACCATGCAGCAGCCGGCAATTCCGATCTGACTGCGTCCGTCCATGGTCAGGCGATAGATATACAGCGAGGGAGAATCTTCCTCTACCAGGCTCCCTGACTCTTTGAGGCGGTTGAAGTTCTCCGCTGCTTTCTCGTAGACAGCTGAATCGTAGGGGTCTATAGTGTCAGGAAGGTCTATGTCGGGGCGTACAACGTGGAGGAAACTCAATTCGTTTCCCTTCGCCAGTTCTCTGGCCTCTTCTGTGTTGACTACATCATAGGGAACACTGGCAATTTTTTTTGCCAGGTCCGGTTGCGGCCGAAGGGCCTTAAAGCTTCGAATGGTGGCCATGAACAGGGTCCTTAAAAAGATGATTCTGCGCCAAGAGTACCAGTGTTTTCCGGGTTAAGTCAAAGGGCTTTCCCCCACTTCAGAGAGGAGGAAGTATGAAAAAGGCATATGTAAAGCAGGTTGATCCGTTTATCGTACCTACCACTGACGGAAAGCTCATTGAGGAGCATTTCGGTATGGCTTCCACCAGTGAGGATTCTGTGAGCATTGCCCGCATGGTGGCACCTCCCGGATGGAGCGAACCGCCTCAGACCCCGGAATTCGATGAATATACCCTGGTAATACGGGGACGCAAAGAGATAATGATCAACGGCGAATCCATTGTTCTCACCGGGGGGCAGTCCATAAAGGTTCATGCAGGAACCACCGTTCAGTACTCCAATCCCTTCGATGAGGAGACGGAGTATGTCTCTGTCTGTGTGCCCGCCTTTTCCCCGGACCGGGTAAACCGGGAAGGGTGAGGAAAGAACAGGGTGCTGACATTTCCGCATACAGAAGGCCTCTTCAACTGCAGGGTGGCAGCTGTTCTGTTTAACGGGAATAAGCTCTTACTGCATACCTCAAACCGGGACAGTTTCTGGTCTCTTCCCGGAGGCCGTATAGAGTTCGGTGAAGCCAGTGAAGATACCCTGGTACGGGAGATGCGGGAGGAGACAGGTGAGGAGGTGATCCCCGGGGGCCTTCTCTGGCTGGTTGAGAACTTTTATCCCTGGGCGGATAAACCCTGTCACGAAATCTGCTTCTACTACCGCTGCAGCCTGCCGGAGGATTCCTCCCTGTTAAGGAAAGAGCAGTGGTCCGGCCGGGATGGAGAACTGGAACTCTCTTTTCGCTGGTTTTCCCGGGATGAGATTTCGGAGCTGACGGTGTATCCATCGTTTATCCCGGAGAAGGCTTTTGAGAACCCGGGAAGTAGTCCGGAGGTGCAGAAATTTGTCTGGCGGGAGTAAGCGAAGGACTTGCCTCATTATCAGGGGTGGTGAATTATTCCAGCCAATCAAACATGTGATGAATATCGGTTACGGTTCCTTTTGTACGTTTTTCGTTACGTTCACCGTTATAGACTACCAGTGAGTGGGTGCATTTTTTGATGTAGGTATTGAAATATTCCAATCCTTTGAAGAACTCGTTTTTAAAAGTCTGGGCTGCCTTAATTTCCACTGCCGACAGATCATTGGCGGATGTTAACAGGAGATCAACCTCATGCCCTTTGGCATCGCGGAAGAACAAGAGGTTTTCCCGTTTTCCCCGGTTGTAGCGATATTTCATCGCTTCTGCAATAACCATATTTTCAAAAAGTGCTCCCCTTAAAGGGTGTGTTGGAATCTGTCTAGACTCCTCAATACCCAGCAGATGAGCGGCCAGGCCGGTGTCATAAAAATAGAGTTTCGCTGATTTGATCAATCTCTTGTTTATATTTGCATGATAGGGGGGAACCCTGAATACAATAAAACTTGTTTCCAGCAGTGAGATCCAATGACCTGCTGTCTTGTAACTGATGCCAACATCATCGGCCAGATTGGAGAGGTTAAGGAGCTGCCCTGTCCTTCCCGCGCATATATGGGGTGCAAGTTAGAGATGTCAACTCTAACTTGCACCCCTGTTTGTTTGGAACATTTTTCAGTATGAACTGCGATGCCTTGTTTTCCCGGCTCCGGATAAAACTAGTTTGTCCTGCAGCCTTCTATTTATTACCTTTACAGTAATGTATGTAAACAGGAGGTACTTGAATGGCCGATTTGAAAACACAATATATGGGTATTGAGCTGAAAAATCCTGTAATTGCAGGCGCGTCTGAACTTACATCCAATATGGATTCTATCCGGAAAATTGAAGACTCCGGTGCCGGGGCTCTGGTAATCAAGAGTCTGTTCGAAGAGCAGATTCAGCTGGAAATAGCCAGGTTTGACGAGGCGAAACATCAGTACGACGATATACATGCAGAAATGACAACTGTCTTCCCCGATATTGAGCATGCCGGACCGGATGAACACCTTATGTGGGTCCGTAAAGCAAAGGAGGCCTGTGATATTCCGGTCATTGCCAGCCTGAATGCGGTGAATCGAGATACCTGGGTCGAATGGGCTGGAAAGCTTGCAGAGACTGGTGTAGATGGTCTGGAATTGAACTTTTTTGCCAATCCCGAACTCCAGGCTGACGCAGGCGCTTCCATTGAAAAGGACCAGATTGCGGTCGTGAAGGAAGTGGTAAAGAGCGTGAAGATTCCTGTCTCCATCAAAATGAGTATGTTCTATACCGCACCTTTGTCAGCTGCAAAATCTTTCGCGGAAGCGGGGGCTAAAGGGCTGGTACTCTTTAACAAATTCTTTCTTCCCGACATCGATCCCGTAAAAGAGCAAACCACCTTGCCTCTCACCTTAAGCCAGCCAGGGGACAGTCTTCTGCCCCTCCGGTATGCAGGTCTGCTGTACGGAGAGACTACTGCAAGTATCAGTACTTCCAGCGGAATTATGGATGGTCAGGATGTCGCCAGGATGATTCTTGCCGGTGCTGATGCTGTTCAGGTGGTGAGCACCCTGTACAGAAATAAAATCTCCCAGGTAGGGAAGATCCTTAATGATCTCAGCTCCTGGATGGATGGTAAAGGGTATTCCTCTCTGGAAAACTTCCGGGGCAGTATGAGCCGGAAGAATGGATCTGATCACTGGGCATACAAACGGGCCCAGTATGCGAAGCTGCTGATGAAACCAGATCCCCTGGCGATTGTCCATTGATAGAAGTGCATTATCCGCAGGTAAGCGATATATGATCAGAGGGCAGAGATTAAGATTTTCATGACAGCAGCACAAACAACAATAACAGGATGGAAGTTCGACAACAGCTATACGGACCTCCCTGAAATGTTTTATTCAAGGATCGGACATTCGGCGGTACCATCACCGGAGCTGGTTGTGGTAAATCATTCTCTGGCTGGGTCTCTGGGTCTGAATTTAGAGGCTCTGCATGCTGACGAGTGGGCAGGAATGCTGTCTGCAGCTGTTTTTCCTGAAGGAGCAGACCCCCTTGCCCAGGCCTACGCAGGCCATCAGTTTGGTCATTTTACCATGCTGGGAGACGGAAGGGCGCTGCTGCTTGGAGAGCAGATCACCCCGAAGGGAAAACGCTTTGATATACAGCTTAAGGGTTCCGGCAGGACTCCCTATTCCCGGGGGGGAGACGGAAAGGCGGTTCTTGGTCCCATGCTCAGGGAATATATCATCAGCGAGGCCATGCATGCATTGGGTATTCCCACCACCCGGAGTCTGGCTGTTGTAACAACAGGTGAAAAAGTATTTCGCCAGGGTTATGAAACCGGAGCAATTCTGACCCGGACCGCTTCAAGTCATTTGAGGGTCGGAACATTTCAGTATGCTGCCCAGTGGGGAAGTGGTGAGGATGTCAGAATTTTAGCCGACTATGTCCTGCAGCGGCATTTCCCGGTAAATGATTCTGTTGGCAACCGTTATTTGTTTCTGTTGAAAGAGGTAGTAAGGCGCCAGGCTGAACTGATTGCCAAATGGCAGCTCGCGGGATTTATCCACGGTGTTATGAACACGGATAATATGTCTATCTGCGGAGAAACCATAGACTATGGTCCCTGTGCCTTTCTGGATACCTATGACGAGGCAACAGTTTTCAGTTCCATTGATAATTCCGGCCGATACGCCTTTGGTAACCAGCCGCACATGGCTGTCTGGAATCTGGCAAGATTTGCCGAGACCCTGCTGCCTCTGATAAGTGACAATGAGGAAAAGGCTGTAGAAGCTGCACAAAATGTGCTGGAAGGTTTTTATCTGATATACCGGGAGCAGTGGCTGGCGGGAATGCGGGCAAAGCTGGGATTATTTAACGAAGAGCATGGCGATGCAGAGCTTATTCAGGATCTGTTAAGCCTGATGGAAACAAATAAGGCTGACTATACCAATACCTTTCTGGCCCTGACGTTTAACAGACCTGATGAGATTGCAATGTCCGGGATTTCAGAATTCGATGCCTGGTATGAAAACTGGCGGGCCAGATTGAGCGGGCAGGAAGAGTCTGAAAGCTCCTCCTTTGATTTGATGAAGAGGAGCAATCCGGCCCTGATTCCCCGGAATCACCGGGTCGAAGAGGCCCTGAAAGCAGCTGAGAAGGGAGATTACAATGTAATGAACCGGTTTCTGGATGCTCTCTCCCGGCCCTATAAGCACTCTGCTGAGCAGGAGGAATACTTTAAGCCGCCTGAACCTTCAAATACACCATACCGCACCTTCTGCGGAACCTGACTGTATCCGCAACAATAAAAGGCCGGGATATTACCTGTATAGCTTATATGATTCTCCGGATTGAGAATGTTTTAGATTTTACCCGTTTTTATTCTTCCCAGACTGCCTGCAGCAGCCGCATCCAGTTTTCACCATAAATCTTCTTTATACGTTCAGCGGTGAAGCCCTGTTTCAGAAGAGCTTCGGTCAGATTCGGGAATTCCCGGATTCGCTCAATGCCCTTGGGCTTTTTCACCGGCTTGGAGCCGAACTGGGTGAGGAAACGGGCATCCCCCTTGTCCTTGTTGCACCATTCAAGGAATTCACCGGGCCTGGGATGTTTGAGGCTGAAGTCGGTTCCTACGGTTACATGATCCTCACCAAGGAGATCGACCATGTAGCATATTGCCTCCACTACATCGACAATGGTGGAATCATTGCCGTTTTTCATTCCCGGCGCAAAGAGGGAGAAGCCTACTATGCCGCCTTTCTCCGCAACTGCTTTCATAAGCTCGTCAGGTTTATTCCGCGGGCGGTCCAGCAGTCCCCGGGGCAGGACATGGGTATAGGCCACCGGTTTTTTTGAATATTCAATAACATCTGCCGAAGTTTTGTCTCCAACGTGGGACAAGTCGCACACAACACCCCATTCGTTCATGGCATCCACAAGCTCTTTTCCCCAGTCACTGAGGCCGGAATCGGTGGATTCCAGATATCCGGACCCTGCATAATTCTGGGTGTTATAGGTCAGCTGCATAATGCCGACACCAAGTTTTTTAAAGAGCGGGAGAAACTGCAGGCGGTCCTCCAGGGGAGATGTATTCTGCCAGTTAAGGATAATGCCGGTTTTATTCTGTTTCTTTGCTTCCAGAATATCGGCTATGCTGTGAACCGGCATGATCAGGTCGGAGAACTCCTCAAACCATTGGAGCCACTTTGATACTTCCAGCATACCGTCCTGGAAGTTTTCCCATACTGCTGCTGTACATGAGACGGCTGTTACGCCGCCTTCCCGATACTCTTCAAAAATTTCCCGGTCCCAGTTACAGATATTCAGGCCGTCTATGAGAATTGCTTCTTTATGCAAAGCCAGTGCGTCTGTCATATTCAATCTCCAGGAAAAGTACTGCCAGTTTCCATTCTCTCATGGAAAAAGCAGGATTATATATTACAGATAATGTAATCTTTGTGAGGCCGGAAGGGAAATTATAAACAGTGATTTTTAAGGGAGCTTTCCAGAATACTGACTGGGCCTGGATATGTAGTGCTTCCCGGATGTTCACGCTGCGGGATTGGAAACCATGTTATGGAGGTGTATTATTCTCCCCATGTTTGAGCTGACTGAAGATGACTACCAGAATAAAGAGTTCCGCGGACGCGACTTTTCATCCAATAACATGAGTGGTATGGAGTTCTACAGCTGCCGCTTTTACAACTGCACTTTTATAGAAACTTCTTTTGCGGGCAGCAGTTTTGAATCCTGTACTTTTTCCGGCTGCAATATCAGCAACACCCTGATTGATGATACCAGTTTTATCGATACAAAGTTTAATGAGTGTAAGCTGTTAGGCCTTCGCTTTTATAAATGCAGCCCCATGGCATTCAGCCCGTCTTTTCCCGGGTGTCTTATACGCAGCTGCAATTTCAGTGATCTTTCCATGAAGGGTTCTGACTTCAGCAATTGTGAGATTTCCGGCTGCGCTTTTCAGAACAGCTATCTGGTGGAAGCAGATTTTACCGGTGCGAAATTTTCGGACACCCTGTTTGATTCCTCGGATTTGCGGAAAGCCTCGTTTTATCAGGCAGAGGGATATGCAATAGACCCGTATTCGAACAAATTAAAGCAGGCGGTATTCTCAGTTCCGGATGTGCTGTCTCTTTTAAGCGGGTTTGGGATTGAGATAAAGGACTGAGCCAGAGAGTTAATCATTCCCGCGAGAAAACCTGCTTCGAAGCCGTTATTGATGTTGACTACCTAAACTCTCGAAAAGCATCTGATGCAATACATGATTGATGGATTTTACTAAAACAGGCCTCAGATATAGTATCTGTATTCTTAAACAGGTTGCTAATTTGGTGATATTGTACTATTATTAATGGTATGAAGCGGTCCGCCCTTGATTTCTTAATAAATTGGTATAAAAACAGAACGTCGAAGCCCCTTATTTTAAGGGGTGCCCGTCAGGTGGGAAAATCCACACTTGTTCATCTCTTCTGCAGTCAAAACAATATAGACCTGATTGAGTTGGATTTTGAAACAGTAAAACTCAGACAGATAGAGAATGACACATCCTTCTCCATAGAAAAAGTACTACAGGAAATTGAGCTTATCTCCGGGAAGAAAGTGGTTCCTGAAAAATCCCTCATTTTTTTTGATGAGGTTCAACTGCAGCCGAGAGTTATTAATCGACTTCGTTATTTTTATGAAAAAAGAGCTGAGCTGAGAGTAATTGCCGCAGGCTCTCTGCTTGAAGTTACTCTGAATTCATCCCGTTTTTCCATGCCCGTTGGCAGGGTGCAGTATTATCAGCTGGGACCGATGACATTCACCGAATTCCTCATGGCAAAAGAAGAGAATATCTTTCTTGAACGAATCCATGATATGACTCTGGAAGATGAAACTGATCAGACCTGGCTGGAATATGGCTCTGCTTTGTTAAAAGAGTATTACTATACCGGGGGTATGCCCGAAGCAGTCAGGTGTTGGACCGAAGGAGGTGATTATCAGGAAGTCCGGGATATTCATCATTCCATTATACAAACGTATCGCGATGATATTCCCAAATACACAGTAAATAAAGAGTATTCCCGGGCGCTGGATGTTTTTGAATATACGGTTGGCCATCTTGGAGAAAAGGTTGTATTTTCCGATGTCTCCAACACCCATTCCAGTAGTGTTCAAAAAGCTATAGAGCTGCTTGCTAAAGCAGGGGTCATAATAAGAACGACATTTACCTATTGCAATGGTTTACCCTTATCTGCAGGTACGAATCCGTCTACAGTGAAACTGTTCTTCCTGGATGTGGGCCTGTACAATGCGCTGAATGATACGGGATGGAATGATCTATTTAATCTTTCTTCGGATAAGCTTTTGACTAAAGGTGTTATGGCGGAACAGTTTATTGCCCAGCATCTGAAATTTACCAATCCGGGAAACCCGGTACCGGAACTTTATTACTGGCTTAACAACAAAAGAAAAGGGGCTGCCGAGATTGATTTCATCTACTCCCGGGGCGGAGAAATCTTTCCTGTAGAAGTGAAGGCGGGCAAAACCGGAAAAATAAAATCATTGTGGAAATATATTGAGGATAAAGGTCCAAAGTATGTTGTTAAGTTTGATCTTATGGAACGAAGACGGCGTGTTTCCAGTATTAATCATAAATTGCCTGAACCGGGTTCGGGTAGAGAGTTGACAAGCAAGCTAATTGGGCTGCCGTTATTTGAAGTTGAGAAATTAAACAATTATCTGGATAGCCGGGATTCAATTTCACTTGAACCGGAAAACTGACAGATTGAACCGGTGGATAAGCAATCTGTAACGTGTATCTCCGGTATCCATGGAAAAATCAGTATCTGATCAGAGAATTTTCAGGGGACCCTTATCCTATTCCAGAGAGTTAATCATTCCCGCGAGAAATCCGGCGCCGAATCCATTGTCGATGTTGACTACCGAGATACCGGCGGAACAGCTGTTGATCATTGAAAGCAGTGCGGTCAGTCCCTGAAAGTTTGCCCCGTAACCCACACTTGTGGGCACGGCGATTATCGGGGACTGAACCAGTCCGGCCACGACGCTGGCCAGGGCTCCTTCCATTCCGGCAACCACTACTATAACCCTGGCCCTGCGAATATCTTCGATGGACGCCAGCAGCCGGTGAATGCCCGCTACTCCTACGTCGCTGTAGCGGGAAACGGTATGGCCGTAAAACTCGGCGGTAAGGGCTGCTTCCTCGGCTACACGAAAGTCCGAGGTCCCGGCACTGACCACAGCAATTTCTCCTTTGCTGTTTTTCTCCACCGGTTTCTGTGTAAGCGTAAATATTCCAGGGCCGGCGGTGTAGCGGCCTTCCCCAAACTCAGCTTGTAGTTCCGTGTATACCGATTCGCTCATTCTGGTGGCCAGGATATTGATTCCGCGGTTTTTCATGTGGTGCATGATTTGTCGGATCTGGTCTGCTGTTTTTCCGGCACAGTAGATTACTTCGGGATAGCCGGTACGCTCGGCGCGGTTGGTGTCCAGCCTGGTATGCCCCAGGTCGGTAAAAAAGAGATCCTTCACCGCCTGCCGGGTGCTGTACAGGTCAGTTTCTCCCTGCTTGAAGCTATTGAGCAGTTCTTCCAGTTTCTGTTCGGTACTCATGTTTTGTCCGTCCTGTCCATTTTTCCGCAGCGGTAGCCTTCCAGATCAAGGGAAACATAGCGGAATCCAATGTTTTTTAGGCTGCTGTTTATACGGTCCATTCGTTCCGGAGTACAGAACCTGGTTCTATCCTCCGGAGAAATCTCTATGCGCGCCAGGTTTCCGTGGCTGCGGAGACGAACTTCCGGGAATCCTTCGTTAATCAGAATATCTTCTCCCTTTTCCACTGCGGAAAGTACCGTGCCTTCGATAGTAGTATTGTGAGGGAATCTGGTGAGCAGGCAGGAGTATGCAGGTTTGTTCCAGATAGCAAGGCTGTACTGTGCGGCCAGGGCGCGGACTTCGGATTTGGTGAATCCGCACTCTTCCAGCGGACTCCGTACAGCAAACTCATGAAGTGCCTTTTTTCCCGGCCTGTAGTCCTTGCTGTCGTCAGCATTGGAGCCGTCCAGAATGGTGTGAATGCCGTTCTCTTCGGCTTTATTCCGTATGTTTTCAAGAATATATTTCTTGCACAGGTAACAGCGATCATCGGGATTATCCTTCAGCTCATCCGGCATTTTCATTGGAATACAGTGCCATACCATCCCCAGGAAGTCTGCTGTTGCTGACGCATCACGGTATTCACGCTCTGGAACCCATGGGGGACGCACAGTGATCAGCAGTGGTGTTTTTCCTGATCTCACCGCCGCTGCCGCGAGGAGCCCTGAATCAACGCCTCCTGAAAAAGCAATGGCAAACTCGGGAAGTTCCTGCAGCAGCTGTTGCAGATCTTCTGACTTCTGCCTGAAGTTCACCAGTGAATCTCCCGGTAGATCTCTTTCATGGGAACTCCGTTTTTATCAGCCAGATCCTTCACTTCCTCGTATTCAGCCTTACAGGAAACACATTCTCCCTTATGGAAGAATTTCTTGAGTTTCAGATCTCCATAGGGAGTTCTGGAGGTTTCAAATTTTCGCTCAAGCATGGTCTGGGTAACCGGAAATTCCCGCAGGCCGCCGGTGGTGGTCTCGCGGAAGATGATATCCGCTATCTCTTCGCGCTTATCACAGGTTGTCATTACGCTAAGCAGTGTGCCTGGACGGTTTTTTTTCATTTGCACCGGTGTAAGATAGGCATCCTTCGCTCCAGCGGTGAGCAGCCTTGTAATAACATTGTCATAGAGTTCCGGATTCATGTCATCAACATTACATTCCAGAAGCAGGGCCTCGGTTGTGGTTTTTTCATCCGTCTCTGCCAGAAATACCCGGAGGGCATTGGGAATTGGCAGCTCACGTTTGCCCAGTCCATATCCGGTGCTTGTTATGGAGAAATTGCCGGTACTGATAAACGCATCCACATTTGCTGCAAGAATCGCCGCTCCTGTCGGAGTGGTTGTCTCCTTATCGACAGCTCCCCTGCGGCATTCGATATTGGTGAGAATTTCCACCGTTGCCGGTGCGGGCACCGGAATCCGTCCGTGAGCGCAGTTTACAAAACCACCTCCCAGTTCCGGCGGAAAAGATAGTATCCTGTCGGGCTTCAGGTATTCTATTGCGGCGGCTGCAGTGACGATATCTACAATTGAGTCCACAGCCCCCACCTCATGAAAGTGAACCTCTTTAATCGTGGATCCGTGTACTTTTGCTTCCGCTTCTGCGATAACCTGAAACATTTCCAGGCTCCTTTTTTTTACTCCCGCAGACAGAGTGCTGTTCTCGATCATGGCGCGAATTTCCTTCAGGCCTCTGTGTTCATGCACATGGGAGTGGCCATGCTCGTGGGAGTGATCGTGCTCGTGGGAGTGATCGTGCTCGTGGGAGTGGCCATGATCGTGGGAGTGATCGTGCTCCCCCTCAGCGTGAACCACGGCGCGTACTCCTGCAATGCCGCAGCGGCTGTCCCGGGTGAACTGAACCTTCCATCCCGGCAGATTCAGGCACTTAAGACTTTCTATTATGTACTCTTCCGGAACGCCGAGATCTATCATAGCTCCCATATGCATATCGCCGCTGATTCCGGAAAAAGGATCGTATATTAAGGTTTTCATTGCTTCTGCTCCAGGTAATTTCATGTGTGATAAAAACAGGCCTTGATCTATAGCATGGTGACACCTGTATGAAAACATCATATAAAACCATTGTCAATCAAAAATGTGATTAAAAATAGTTGATTAATGTGATATGTGGTGAGATAGTGCATAAAACAACATCAATACTCGAGAAATCCTGCAGTACCAGCAGAAAAAGGAAAACATATGAAAAGCGAATTATGGCAGAAAGCCGTGAATTTTCACGGCCATGAATGTCCCGGACTTGCCATCGGTTTCAAGGCCTGTGAGGCGGCCAGGGAAAAGATGGGGATCGGGGTATCTGATGATGAACAGATTGTCTGTGTAACCGAGAATGATGCCTGCGGTGTTGATGCGGTGCAGGCTCTCTTAAGCTGTACCTTTGGAAAGGGGAACCTGATGTACCGGGGCACAGGGAAGCAGGCCTTCTCGTTCTTCGACCGAACCAGCGGAAAAAAATACGGGTCTGTCTTATTCCCGGGAAGAAAGAGAAAGATATGGACCGGGCAGCGTGGCAGCAGCAGCTTCTCGCATCTCCGGTGGATGAAATTTTTACCTTTTCCACACCGGATTTTGAGCTTCCCGAAAGAGCCCGGCTTTTTACTACCCTGATTTGTGAAAATTGCGGCGAAGGGGCTCCTGAACATAAAATGCACCTGCAGGAAGGAAAAACTGTCTGTGCCGACTGTTTCACCAGTTATACCAGAGGCTGGTGAGTTACAGGCTGCATGAGCAATTCTGCTTATTAAGAAATGAACATTACAAGAGAAAGGAGTCGTCAAATGAAGAACATTGCCGTATCGATGCTGATTTTCGCCCTTGCTGCCGGGGGTTTCACCGGTTGTAGTAAAAATACGACAACAGAGACTGTGCAGGAGGAAACACGTATTATCACTGACAGTCTTGGACGTGAGGTTGAGGTGCCGAAGGTGGTGGAGAGCTTTGTTCCCCTTGGGAATACGCCCCGCATGATTACTTACCTCGGATTGGCCGGGAAGGTTGTCGGTGTTGGTGGGATGGATCCTGAGACCATCAGTCCTGTTACCGCCTATGCCTATGCGACAAAAGAACTCTGGTCGAATGTGCCTATGGTGGGTACCGATGCCAGGGGGGCAACCAACTACTATCCTGAACAGATTATCAGTGTAAATCCTGATGTCATTTTCTGTTCCTATAATGCGGAACTGGCGGACGAGATTACGAGCAAGACCGGGATCCCTGTAGTAGCTGTGCCGATGGGAACACTCTTCGGAAAAGATTACCAGGAGGCTCTGCGTATTTTAGCTGATGTCTGCAATGTCCCGGAGCGGGCGGATGAGGTGATAACCTTTATTCATGATTCTCTTAAGGATCTTGGAGAAAGAACGGCAGGCGTTCCTGCTTCTCATAAACCTTCGGTTCTGGGAGCAGCGGCTACCTTCAAAGGGGCGCACGGAATTGAGGGGGTTTATTCAAAATATGCAGTATTTCAGGCAATAGCCGCTAATGATGTTGCTGCAGGAATTGCGGAGAAATCCGGCGGGGTGCTTGTGGATAAGGAGAAGATTCTCGGATGGAATCCTCAGGTTATTTTTCTCGACAGCGGAGGAGTAAATCTTGTTGAGCTTGATTATGAAAAGAACCCTGATTTTTATAAGCAGCTGCAAGCGGTTGAAGGCGGGACGGTGTATCAGTATCCCAGTTCAACCTCATATTACTCGAATGTCGAGATTCCCATTGTGAACAGTTACTATGCCGGGAGCATTCTGTATCCGGAACAGTTCAAGGATATCGATTTCACCCAAAAGGCAAATGAAATCTTCAAGTTTTTTCTGGGAGCAGATAATTATCTGAGTAAACTGGAAGAGGCCGGATACGGTTATTGTAAAATCGATTTAGGCGCATAAGCAATGGCAGTTGAATCCATTGCACAGCAGAAGCAGTATGATGCATTTTTGCAGAAGAAAAGCATTGTATTTGCATTGTCCGTACTTGTGACAGTTCTGATCAGTCTGTTTGCCGTCAGTGCCGGATCGTTGAAGATCCCTGTGACCGATGTACTTTCCACCATTTTCGGCGGAGGGAATGCCCGGACACAGACGGTTGTCATGAATATCCGGCTGCCCCGGGTTGTTACTGCTGTCATAGTCGGAGCCGCCCTGGCGGCTTCAGGTGCTGTTATGCAATGTGTTTTACGAAACCCGCTTGCTTCAGCGTCGACCCTTGGTGTCTCTCATGGGGCGGCCTTCGGCGCCGCTCTGGGCATTATTGTATTCGGCGGCGGAGTGGTGAACTCCGATTCAGCAGCTACAGCGGTTTCAATAAATAACCCCTACATTGTTACCATCTGCGCATTTCTCTGCGGTTCACTGTCCACTTTTGTGGTTATCGCCCTGTCGGGGCTCAAGAAAGATCTGGGGCCCGGCGGGTTTATCCTTGCCGGAGTTGCCTTGAGTTCTCTTTTTGCCGGTGGAAGTACGCTGCTTCAGTATTTCGCGGATGAAACAAAGATCAGCACCGTGGTTTTCTGGACCTTCGGGAATCTTGGGGCAACAAGCTGGCCGGAACTTTCAATCCTCGGGATCGTTTTGTTTTTAGCCATGCTTTTTTTCTCGTTGAACCGCTGGAACTACAACGCAATGGCAGGTGGAGCGGATACAGCAAAGAGCCTTGGTGTGAATACCCGGGCAGTCATGCTGGTAAGTATGAGCATATGTTCGCTGACCTCGGCAGTTGCGGTTTCTTTTGTGGGGATTATCAGTTTTGTGGGGCTTGTTGCTCCACATATGATGCGCAGATTTGTCGGCAATGATTACCGCTATCTTATTCCCTCTTCTGCTGTAGCCGGGGGACTGCTTCTGATTCTGGCGGATACCTTCGGCAGATTGATTATTGCGCCGGTAATCCTGCCCATTGGAGCTATTACCTCCTTCCTTGGAGCGCCATTGTTTCTGTTTATTCTGTTTAAAGGGGGTAAAACCAATGGTTGAAATAGACAGTATCAGTTTTGCATACAGCCGCACCTCGCGGAATATTCTGGACGAGGTCAGTTTTGATATTCAGAAGAACCGCTGTATAGCGATTCTGGGTAATAACGGAGCAGGAAAAAGCACTTTGTTAAAGAGCATCAACCGCATATGTCCTGTCCAGGAAGGTTCGGTATGTGTTGAGCAGGAAAATGTGTTTTCCATGACCAGAAATGAGCGTGCCCGGACAATCGCTTACGTTCCGCAACATACAGGATCGGTTGATATGACGGTCTTTGATGCTGTTCTTTTGGGAAGAAAGCCATATATCAAGTGGAATGCAACATCAGATGACAGGGCGATTGTCTGGGAGATCATGCAAAAAATGAATCTGGCAGAGATGTCGCTCCGCAATATATCCGAGCTTTCCGGCGGTGAGGTGCAGAAAGTCATGCTTGCCCGTGCCCTGGCACAGGAGCCGAAACTGCTGCTCCTGGATGAGCCTACCAGCAACCTGGATCCCCGTAATCAGCATGAGGTGCTCCAGATTGTAAAAGCCATAGCAGCTGAGCATAACACCTGCGTGGCAATTATTATTCACGATCTGAACCTTGCCATACGCTACTGCGACCGCTTTGTACTGCTTAAGGATGCCAGAGTTTTTGCTTATGGGGGAGAGGAAACAATTACCCCTGAAAACCTTGAAGAGGTGTATGGGATACAGGTTGATATCATTGATCATGCCGGAATTCCATTAATTGTTCCCTATCCGGCAAAACAGGTTGGCCCGATCAATAGCACAAATAATAAACAGCTCTGCAGGAGCACTGTGTAATTTCTCCTGCAGAAACGTAGAATACTGCTGCTGTCAGCGTCCCGCTGCGTAAATTGCCGCTACTTCGGTGGCGTCCTTGTAGTCCTCGTAAATAACTGCATTATCAATTTTGCCCATAAAGGAGGAACCGCTGAGTTCTCCAAAGACAAATCTTCCGGAACCGGAAAGGTCAAAAGTGGTGCTGATGGTATTCTTAAGTTCTCCGTTCAGGTAACAGTAGAGATTGGTCCCGTCGCTGGTAATTACCGTATTGTGCCAGTTCATCATGATCGTTCTGTTATCGGACGTATTGTCGTTAAGAAAAACCGTGGTTCCTGTGCCGCCATTATACAAAAGCTGGGAGAACCAGCCTTCCTCGAAGGAGAAGAGACTTGTGCCGGAAGCGTCATACCAGGTGAACATGGGAAAGATGGAATCATTCGAATAGCCTGTGGTTGACCAGAGGGATATTGCCCAGGTGCTGTCGTCACCGAAGGGTGAATCCACCCCCTCTGCTGTCTTCAGGCGTATAAACATGGCATTGGCATAAGTTGGATTAGTGGAACTGCCATAGGAAAATGAGTATGACGACAGCACTTGTTCAGCAGTCAGGGGGTACATGCTGTTGCCGTTCATCTCTTCCAGAGTGTTGTCAAAGGTCCAGGCGGTATAGTCATAGTCTATGACCGGGGTTACCGTCGGTGCTGGTGATGAACCTGCCCCGCTGTCTTCGCAGGAAGACAGAAAAGCCATAGCTGCAATTCCAAGAAACAAAAGAAGAACAGGTTTTCTATTCATAAAAATAATTTCTCCAAAAATAATTGAAATAATCTGAGTTATTATCCATGAACCTGTTCTATGTGACACTGTAAGCAATGCTAGGTTTTTACCTGTAACTTACTGCAGTATTGCTGGTGGGTTTTCAGATAGTTTCTGATATAAATGGTACTGTAAAAAATACTCCATTTCTCAGAGCAGCCGGTATTTGAGCTGGATAAAAGAAGCCGTGAATATGCTTCTCAGAGCGTAAAACACCCTTTATACTGGTACCTCATGAATGACGATTCCAGGCTTCTTCAACCTGAGCGGTTTTTAAAAATACAGGAACTCCTCTCGAGCCGGCATACGGTAAAAGTTTCCGACCTTAGCGAGCAGCTGGGAGTCTCTGAAAACACTATCCGCCGGGACCTGGTCTCTCTTGAAGAAGCGGGAATCTGTTTCCGCACAAAGGGTGGAGCAGGGCTTCTGCAGTCCAGTATATCCGGTGCCACCTTTTCCCGGCGTCTTAACCGCAACCGGGACGCAAAGAGCCTGCTGGCAGTATCGGCTGCTGATATGGTGACCAGCGGCGATACGGTTATAATCGGGTCGGGAACAACCGCCTATGAGCTTGCCCTCAAGCTCTGTGACAAAGAACACATAACTGTTATTACACCTTCTCTGGAGGCTGCACAGGTTCTTACCGGCCTGCCGGAACTGACACTTATTCTGCCTGGTGGAATTGTCCACGGACCGTCCCGCTCCATGGTGGGGCCTCCGGCGGAAAGTTTCTTTGATTCAGTAAATGCAGACATCTTTTTCCTGTCAGCTAAAGCAGTTTCCCTTGAAAAAGGCCTTACAGATCACACCATGGTTGAAGCCTCGGTAAAGCAGCGCATGATCGGCTGTGCAAAACGGGTGGTGCTTATTGCCGACGGAGGAAAGCTTGGGCAGACCGCTTTGAGTCATATCTGCGATCTGGATATTGTGGATACACTTATTACCGATGAAGCTGCGGATGCTGCTATTTTAAAAGAGGTTGAGAAGCTGGGAATCAGTGTTCAGATTGCCCGGGAGCCGTGACTTTAAGAATACACTCTGTCCGGTATTTCTCCGGATTCCCCCGGAGAATCATTCCCGGCCCTTTTATGTAATGCTCAATAACCGGCGTTTCAATTTGTAATCCTCTCTCCCTGCAGAAGGCGAAGAGACGCAGGTAGGTATTCCCCTGCCTCCCGTATGGGCCTGAATATTCAGTTTTAATGCAGTGTATGGTTTCCGGTTGTCTGTAGGTGATACCTTTTACCCCTTTTACGGGGATCTCCTTTTTTATTGGAATCGCCGCCTCCATGGTAAGATCCTTCTCCCTGTGATCAAGATCATAATATAAGGCGAAGGGTTTTCCTTTGATGACTGCTCCAAGGCTTGTGTAGAGATTTCTGTATGCTTCTCCAAGGTTCTCATACCGGCCAGTTATTTCCTTTATCGCAAGAAGGGGAAGTTCCAGGTCAGTTTCCAGTATCTCCCCGTCTGCGGAAACGGGCTCTGTCTGCGCTGTTAAGCTGACAGCCTGTTTAAGATTCCGTTCCAGTGCTTTCAGCTTGTTTATTTCTGTCTGCGTCTGAATCAGCTTCTCTTTAATCAGATTGGTCAGTTCCTGCTCATCGTCAAAATCGGTAAGAATGCGGTAAATTTCTGTGATGGTAAAACCAAGGTTTTTCAGCTGTTCTATCTGCTGTGCCCGGTGGTATGAGTTTGAATCATAGTAGCGGTAACCTGAAACTGGATCGATCCGGGCAGGGATCAGGATTCCCTGATCATGATAAAACCGCAGGGTTTTTACTGTCAGCTGCGTGGCGCGTGAAAACTCTCCGATGGAAAACATCCAACCTCCCGGTACTGTTGGAGTGTATCTTCCATCGGATACTGCTGTACAGGGGATCAGGCTCTTTCCACCGGGTGCCGGATAATGGTCTTCAGCTTTTCCGTAACCGTGCGACGGGGATCGCTAAGGTAGATTTCCCGGTGATGCCCCCTCAGTTTGTAGCCCTGTTCTTTAACCTGTGCATGCATGGCAGCAATAAAAGGGGCCTCGTCAGCATAGGGGCCCATATGAAGAAACTGGGCGGACAGACCGTCCTCCATGGTTTCTATTTTCGCCTTTTCAAGCCCCGGAAGATTTTTTTTCTTCCTGAGAATCTCTTCAGCATTCTTAATAAATGACGTGGTAATAAAATCCGGAAGGGCAATCATAACCTTCCATATCCACATATCCTTTGAAATGGAACAGAAGGCTTCCGGGGGATCGGACCACCACTGTCCTTCCAGGGGCATAACAGTAAAGTCCTGTCCCCGGTCTTTGGAAATGAACTTTGCGGTATACACCAGTCCATAGAGAACGCCCATGGCTTCGTCAAATTCAGGTGATGTGTTGGGATTCCCTTTTCCCTGAAATGTCAGATACTGGATTGGAGGAACCTGAACAAATTCCACCGAGGGTTTCGCTCTATAGCAGGATACATATACTTTCTTCAAGTCCAGTTTACCCTTTGTAATTTTTTCCACTGCTGCCTCCTGTCTATAATCTAAACCCTCCCCTTAAGTGGAGGGTCAATAGGCAGATCATGATTTCCTTCAGGATATTGGTGAGCCCGTGATATACTGGTCTTATTATGGAAATAGAGAAAACCGAAGTTGAATCCAGTGTAAGTGCTGTTACGGTCTATCCGGGCCGGGCAATGGTAACCCGTACTGCCAGGGTAAGCCTTGGGAAGGGCAATCAGCTGCTGGTCTTTCCAGATTTGTCCGCGGACATAGAAGCGGAGAGTATTCAGGTCAGTGGCAAGGGTAATGCAGTTCTCGGGGATTGCAGTTTTGAAACTGAATACTTTTCAGAGGATTCCAGTGAAAGACGTACATCTCTTCTCAAGCAGCAGGAGTCTTTGAGTGATTCCATGGCTGAAGAACAGCTTATAATCGAAGCCTGCAACCGGGACTCTGTTTTTCTCGAAAAAGTATCGACTTTTGTGACAACACCTGTCAAAGCCGGAACCTCTTCTCCGGTGCAGCCGGTGTCCGACCCCGGCTCCTGGGAGAGTATGCTGCAGTTTTATCAGCAGAAACATGCCGATGCCGCAGAACGCAAGCTTACAGCGGAGCGTAAAATTCGAGAGTTGACCCGGGAACTGGAAACGGTGGAATCCCGACTGGCTGCCCTTGGCGGAAGTGGCTCCCGTACCCGTAATGTAATCAAGGTTAACCTTCTTGCCGAAGCTGAGGGGGAGGTAGAAGTTGATCTCTCCTACCTGCTCTATGGACCCAACTGGGTGCCTGTCTATAATCTTCGCGGCGGCAGCGGGGACGAGGAAATTCTTCTGGAGTATGATGCCCTGGTTTCCCAGTCAAGCGGTGAGGACTGGCAGGGAGTTGAGCTTAAGCTTTCTACAGCAAAGGTGAATGTTTCCGGCCTGGTTCCTGAACTTTCCCCGTGGAGAATAAGCACCAGCAGTCCCCGGATAAGTCACTACAGGGTAAAAAAGAGCCGCAGCATGGACGATGACGAGATGTATAACGCAGCTGAACCAGCGGCTCCCATGATGATGGATGCATCCTTTGAAGAGATCCGTACAGAAGAAGCAGCAGTAGAGAGCGGCGGCGCTTCCGTGGTTTTTTCCGTACCCGGCGGCAGCAGTATCGGCGGTGACGGGGACGACAACCGTGTTGTGATTATGCGGCGGAAGCTTCCTGCCACATTCCGCTATACCACGGTTCCCAAGCTTGCTGAATACGCCTATCTGACTGCGGATATGACAAACGATTCTGATTTCCCCCTTCTGCCGGGTAGAATGAATATCTTTTTCGACGGTTCTTTTGTCTCATCCTCTCAAATGCCTCTGGTTATGCCCGGAGAAGAGACGGCTATCTCCTTGGGTGTGGATGAGGGGGTACAGGTGGAATACCGTTTTCTCAAGCGGTTCCGCCGCAATGAAGGAATGCTGGATAAGCGGACCAGCGAGCAGTTTGATTACCAGATTAAAATAAGCAACAAGAAAAAGCAGCAGGTATCCCTTAAAGTGTATGATCAGTTTCCCATCTCTCAGGAGAAAGAAGTTTCTGTTAAACCCCTCTCACCTGTGATAAAGCAGAACAGCAGTGAGCTGAGTATAAACGATGAATCCCGGGTTGAATGGGTATTTACCCTGGAGCCTGGAGGCGTCCGGGAGATTCCCTTCAGTTTTGCTGTGGAGTATCCCAGGGATCAGGCTATATGGGGGCTGTAGGTATTACAGCTCCCCGTTAAAAGCTGTCACTTCTGAGGAAGGGATCTCCAGATCCGGGAGTTTCGGTACACAGGTATTTAGTTTTCCACTTACCACCTGGGGCGACGTCCGCCGAAGTGCTGGGTCGTTATTTCAGTAACAAGCGCGCCGTTTACTTTGACGGTTCCGCCGTTAAGTTCTGCTTTTCCGTCAGCATCAAAAGGAGAACGTGCCTGAATAGTAATTATGCCCCCGTTAATATAGAGGTCGCCGTTAGAGTCAAAGGCGTCGGTGTCGCCGGCTGCCATCTCTATGCTGATATTACCGCCGTTTACTTCAATAAAAAGCGGATTATCCGACTTTTCTGCAGCGTTAATTCCGTCATCGGTGGCGTAGATGTCTATAGTCCCTCCGTTTATCTGAACTCTTGTTGATTCAATCCCTTCCTGGCTGCTTGCAATCTGAATTGTCCCGCCGTCAATCTGAACCGCGCTGTTTCCCTGGATGGCATCATCTGCGGCGGTTATTTCAAGGTTTCCTCCCTGGATGTAGATGTAGCCCTTCTGGGGGTTATTATCGTGCTCGCTGTGAAGGGCATCTTTCTGGCTGGCAACAGAAATATTCCCGTCATAAATTCGGATAGAGTCATTCGCCTCCAGACCGTCTTTTTCTGCGGTAACATCCAGGCTGCCGCCGGTTATCTTCAAGTCATCTTTTGATGTGATCCCGTTTCCTTCAGCGGATATAACCGTGAGGGTTCCTGTTCCGTTGAGAACCAGGTCGGACCGGGAGAATATAACCGCATCAAGATTGGTCTCGCCGTCGGGTACATAGTCTCCACTTACCGCCAGGCTGTTCGTTCCTATGGTGGTGATAAAAACCTTGTCTGCCTCTTTTAGGTATACACCGGGCTTGTTCCGGTTGCGGATGGAAAGATTTTCCAGAACAAGCTGAACCTTCTCGTCGTCGGCAGTGTCGATAATTATTGTGGAATTTACGGCATTTCCGGATATATGATAGATTCCTGCACGGTTTATCTGTATATCTGAATTATCCTGTATTACTTTTTCTGTCCAGGATGCAGAATCTACTGTTTGTCTCAGGTCCCGGTCGGAAAACATGTCAGCGCTGCTTAAAAGGGGAACAGCTTCAGCCATACAGCTGGCTGCAGCAATGGTCAGAAATAGAGAAATAAGGGCCGGTTTTGTACTCTTCTGTTTCATCTTCTGTTTTCTCCTTGTACTCCTAACTTAATACTAACAAAGTGTGAATGGAGTATGAACGGCGGTGAATTTAGTCTATGATTTCAGCAAATGGCTAAACATCTGAGTATATCCGTCATTGGCAACAGTTTTCCCCGGCCTCTTTTATGGGTCCTGCTTTTGTTTTTTTCCGGACTCGCTGCAATTGGTCTCACGCTTCTGCATCTTCCCGCAGGCTGGCTTCTCGGTCCCATTGTTGTTGGAATAATTTTTTCCGCCCTGGGGATAAGCCTGAAAGTGCCCAAAATGAGTTCCTGGCTTTCCCAGTCTCTGATGGGGGTTCTGATTGCCCAGGCTCTGACCATGGATGTTCTTCAGGAGCTTCTGCTGGAATGGCCGGTTTTTCTGGTGGTTATTCTCAGTGTTATGATCCTGAGCTGGGGGCTGGGATTGATTCTGGCCCTCCTGAAAGTGGTACCTCCCCGGGAGGCCATATGGGGCTCTTCTCCGGGAGCCGCCGGTGCCATGGTTATTATGGCTCAGTCTTTTGATGCTGACGCCCGGCTGGTTGCTCTTATGCAGTACACCCGGCTTCTTCTGGTTATTCTTGCCGCTTCCCTTGTCACCTTTATCTGGATTGGCAATCCCGGAATCAGCTCAGGAGCCGATATTTTTTCCGGCTGGCTGCAGTTTCCCGATACCTTAACGCTGACTCAAACTTTAGCTCTAACCCTGGGTGGGGTTCTTTTTGCTTTGACCCGTCTGCCTGCGGCAGCACTGCTTATGCCCATGTTTCTGGGAGTTTTGCTTAACGTTAGCGGAGTAATCAGTATTATGGTGCCAGAACCTTTTGCAGTGTTCTGCTACCTGATCATCGGCTGGGAAGTGGGGCTTGGTTTTGACCGGGAGGCTTTGCAGTCCTCCCTGAAGGTTTTTCCCCGTATTGTCATCAGCAACCTGCTGCTTATTATCCTCTGCGGCGGCCTGGCCTATTTAGTCAGCAGCCGTTTCTCCATCGATCCCCTTTCGGCTTATCTTGCGACCAGTCCCGGGGGTGCCAATACGGTAGCCGTAATCGCCATGACCAGCCCCGTGAACGCTCCGTTTATCATGTCGCTACAGGTATGCAGGATGGTTTCTCTGGTTATCTTCGGACCGGTTATTGCCCGGGCACTGGCGAAGCGGATCAACTGATTTAGGTCCTCAGAAATTCCCTTTCTCCATAATAATCTGTTTCAGCTTTTTATCTTCTCTTCCGTCGGGAAGCACATAGTCCGGTGAAACATATCCGTCTTTCTCAAAATGGAGTTTACGGATACAGTTCTGCCCTCCATTCATGCAGTAGTCGTCTATCCATGACCGGTCGATAAGCCCTTTATCAAATGCCCGTTTCATTCCCGATGTTGCATCGTACCAGCGGCAGCGTGTTCCCATAGTTCTCTCCAGTAATAAATTATTGTATTGAATGTAGTGATAATGAGAAATATAATCAATAAAAGTCGATTATTATCTGCCTTAACGTGGTGCCGGATTGGCGCACAATGAGGTATGTACCTACAGTCCCATTTCCTGCTGATTCCGTGAAGCATACTTCTTATTTCGTGGTTCTTACTCTATAGAACTGTTATTCATGTAAGGAGTTCCTGTGAAACAACCTTCTTTTTGTCCTGATCTCCCTTGTAATAATCAAATTCCCCTCTGTGGAGATGTTGCATTGCAACATCTTCACAGAGGAGGAAGGGAAACTTTGCTGGTTGTTTCCTTTCATACCAATGGCCCTGTTTAAAAACAGATACCTCATAGAGAGCCTCCGTTTGCAAGGATGGGATTATTCGTCTCCCGGATATTATTTCATCACCATATGTACAAAAAACAGGGAACACCTGTTTGGAGCTATTGAAGACGGCAAAATGTGTTTATCCGGAATGGGCAAAATTGCCCACCGATATTGGATGGAGATTCCCGATCATTTTCCAAATATCCGGTTGGATCAATTTGTTGTCATGCCGGATCATATCCATGGGTTATTGTTGGTTGTGTCCCCCTCTTTCTCCGTTGAGACGTTGCATTGCAACGTCTCAACGGAGAAAGAGGGGGAATGCGATAAGGCCTTTTATTCCCGAATATCACCAAAACCGGGAACAATATCCGCGGTAATCCGGTCATATAAATCAATATGCACAAAAATGATTCATAAGGAATTTGACAGCAGCCTCCAGGTATGGCAAACCCGGTTTTATGACCGCATTATCAGAAATAAAGATCATGTGAACAATGTGAGGCAGTATATTTTGGATAATCCAGGGAAATGGGGGAAATCCTGATGTAATACCCCCAGAAGAGACGTTGCAGTCATGCCCCCAGAAGAAGAGACGTTGCACTGCAACGTCTCTTCTTCTGGGGCACCTGTGACCAATTATGGGGATTTACCGGGGAATCTTCTCCACCTGGGGTTTTACCCCTTCCTTTTCTCCTCAATCTTTCTGTCCTGAGCAGAGAGGGTCCTTTTTCTGAGCCTGATGCTTACAGGAGTCACCTCTACCATTTCATCCTCCCGGATAAACTGGATAGCCCTTTCCAGAGTCATGGGCAGTACCGGGGAAAGAATCACATTGTCATCCTTTCCGGATGCCCGCATGTTGGAGAGTTTCTTCTCTTTACAGGGGTTTACATTGAGGTCATTGTCACGGTTGTGTTCTCCAACAATCATACCCTCATAAACCTTGTCGCCGGGAACAACAAACATGGTTCCCCGGGGTTCCAGGTTGAAGATCGCATAGGGAACGGCATCGCCTTTTCTGTCGCAGACAAGGGAGCCGGTAAAACGCTGGGGAAAGTCGCCCCGGTACTCTTCGTAGCCGGTGAGGTATGAGTTCATAATGCCTGTTCCCTTTGTGTCGGTGAGGAACTCATCCCGGTAGCCGATAAGGGCGCGGGATGGAACGCTGAATTCGAGGCGTACCCGGCCGCTTTCATGATTGATATAGCTTGTCATGCGGCC
Organism: Marispirochaeta sp.; assembly: GCA_963676835.2. GTDB lineage: Bacteria > Spirochaetota > Spirochaetia > JC444 > Marispirochaetaceae > Marispirochaeta. The sequence goes on along the minus strand of CAXXFF010000002.1, from coordinate 99,644 downwards.
TTTGCGTTTGGAGAGTTTTTCTGTGACCACCCCGGCAAAGGTCTCTTCGCAGTCGACCGCAAGGTGTTCGATAGGCTCGGTGCGTTTACCGTTTTCGGTACGGTATATTACCTCCGGGCGGCCGACACAGAGTTCGAAGCCTTCCCTGCGCATTGTCTCGATAAGGATGGCCAGCTGAAATTCTCCCCGGCCTTTTACGGTAAATCCGTCGCCGTCAACGGCGTTCTCAATCTGCAGGGAAACATTCTTGAGGGTCTCTTTTTCCAGCCGGTCTTTTATTTTGCTTCCCTGAACAAGCTTGCCTTCCTGTCCCGAAAAAGGTGATGTATTGGCGGTAAAGCGCATGGAGACTGTCGGCTCATCCACGGATATCCGGGGGAGGGCCTTGGGGTCGCTTTTTGTGCAGATGGTATCTCCGATATGCACATCGTCTACTCCGGAAAGAACTACTATGTCGCCGGCGATGGCCTCGGTGGCATCGCTTAGGGCAGGGCCGGAATAAACCTGCAGCTTGGAGATATTTACCGGCTGTGTTTTTCCACCTTCTCCCAGGCAGACAAGGCTCTCCCGCGCCTTTGCCCGGCCGTTGATCACCTTGCCGATGGCAAGGCGGCCGAGGAAGTCTGAATAGGAGAGGTCGGATACCAGCATCTGGAAGGGCGCCTTGGATTCATAGGCGGGAGGAGGAATCTCATCTACAATAGCGTCGAAAAGAACCTGCAGGTTGTCTGAATCTTCTTCCAGGGTTTTCTTGGCGATACCGTCTTTGCCGTTGGCGTAGAAAAGAGGAAAATCAAGCTGCTCTTCCGATGCATCAAGATCGATGAGCAGGTCGGAGATTTCATCTACAATCTGAAGGGGACGGGCATCGTTCCGGTCGATCTTGTTGACCACTACAATAATCTTCAGGCCTGCCTGCAGAGCCTTGGAGAGTACAAAGCGGGTCTGGGGCAGGGGGCCTTCGGAGGCGTCAACCAGCAGAATTGCGCCGTCCACCATGGAGAGCGCCCGTTCTACTTCACCGCCGAAATCGGCGTGTCCCGGAGTGTCGAGAATATTGATTTTAACGTCCCGCCATGCGACAGAACAATTTTTTGCGGCAATGGTAATTCCCCGCTCCCGTTCCAGCTCCATGGAGTCCATAAGCCGGTCTACGGTTTCCTTTCCTTCCCGGAAGGTTCCGCTCTGGCGGAACATTGCGTCTACAAGGGTTGTTTTCCCGTGGTCTACGTGGGCAATTATGGCTATATTGCGTAAGCCTTCGTTTCGTGCGTCTCTATGGGGCATGTATGTGTATCCTTCCTTAAAGGGCGGGACGTTTGAAGGGACTATACTCTACATCCGGCGTCAGGGTCTATATAGCTGGGTCAGGGCCGTAAAAGAGAGTAGCCCGGGTAACAGAAAAAGTGTATTCAGGTGTTCGATATTTTACTGCCTCAGGCAGTATATTCGTGAAAGGTTCGAGGTATGAGAATTATAATCAGATGTGCATCAATCCTGCTGTTGTTAATTATTTCCACTATGGCTCTGTATAGTCAGGAGATTTCCGGGATAAGAATAGAGGGTGACCTGACAAAAACAAGAGAGTCCACTATTTTGAAGATTATCGAAGTCCAGGCGGGAGATCTTATTGTTCACGATGATATCGAAGAAATCCGGCAGCGGCTTCTGCGGTCCGGCCTCTTTGTTGATGATACGGTAAATGTCTCCCTGATTCCTGAGGACGGAGGAATGATACTGCTCATTAATCTTGAGGACCGGTTCAGTCTTATTCCTTTGCCTTTCTTTTCTTACTCAGACGGGAAGCTGGCTGCCGGTGGCTTTCTTATGGAGGGGAACCTTCTGGGAACCGGAAACAGTATGTTTCTTGGCGGTATGTACGGCAGCGGTATGACTTTTTTAAGTGTCAGCTACATGCATAGGAATGTTTTCAATTCTCCTGTGGGGCTGGGAGGGGGATTGGTTTTTACAGAGATGGAGCAGGAAGCGGAAGATACCGAGGGCAACCTTGTTTTTTCAGATGAGGGATGGTCTCTTGGAGGCATGCTTACATCCCGGATTGATTTTGATCCATTTGCATTCGGTCTCAACCTGAAAAGCGGTTACCGGACAATTGAGGGAGTTGTCAGCGAGACATTGTACATTGCGCCGGAAATCAGTGCCGGGTACGACGGGCAGCACCTGAATGAGTTTTACCGGGATGGACTCAAGGGGGAAGTAAAGTATGAGCAAACCTTTTACTCCCGGGAGTTTAATCCCAGCGGAGAATTGCGCATCGGCCTGCAGTATGATTTTCTTCCCCACCGGCGGATTCTTCTTTCTGCCGCCGCGGATTCTCTGCTCTTTTCAGGCGATGAGCTTTTAAGCCCTTCAGTTCGTTCGCCCCTGCTTTCAGATTCAGTTCATGCCCTGCAGCAGTCTCAGGCTTCATTTAAACTGTCTCCGGTTATCGCCGACTTTAGCTGGGGCTTTGTTGCTCTGCCCCTGGGCTATCAGGCGGGAATTCTCGACGGCGCCGGTGCTGATATGGAGTTGTATCACGGTCCCTGGGGCGGTCTCATGCTCTATCTGAAGAAGGTAACCATCCCGGCCCTCTCCATTCGTTATGGTCTCAATGCCGAGACCGGTATAAGCCAGTACTCTTTCAGTATGGGATTCCAGGGCTGACGCCACTTGTCAGTCCGCACCTCCGGGTTTAGAATTAAATCGGTCGTTCGACCGACTTAAATGTAACAAGGTGAGGTACATATGAAGCGTAACGGTGTTCCCTGGCAGTTTCTCGAAGAGTTCCGTGGAACCCTTTTCTCCGGGCAGTGGCCGTCGCTGCCGGAGCTGTTTTCCATAAGCTGCAGCCGCTTCTCTCAAAGCAGCTGCTTTACCGTATACAGTCCCCAGCGTGTCAGTCTTAATTATTCCCAGGCACTTGAGCGTATACGTGCTGCAGCCCTTTTTCTTCAGAAACAGGGCCTTAAGCCCGGCGACCGGGCAGCTGTCTGCGGACTTAACAGTCCCGAGTGGGCGGTAGCCTATCTGGGAATTCTCTGGGCCGGCGGTGTGGTTGTTCCCATCGACGCAGCGCTCCACGACCGGGAAGTGAAGAATTTAATCCAGGCTGCCGATGCACGCTTCCTTTTTATCGACGGCGACAGGATAAGCAGCATAGATTCGGAACTGACAGCAGTAATCAGCCTGACTGCAGCAGGCTCTGACCGCTATATTTATGATCTGGACCTGCCCGGAGAGGAGGAGCTTTCTGTTCCGGAAGCCCGGGATGATGAAGCTCTCGCGGCCATTCTGTTTACCTCCGGAACCACCGGGAACCCCAAAGGGGTAATGCTGACTCACCGGAACCTGGTTGCCGACTGTTTTCTCGCCCAGGCTAACCTCAATATCCGTCCGGACGATGTTTTCTACGCCCTTCTGCCGATTCACCACTCCTACAGTATGCTGGCGGTATTTATCGAGAGTTTTTCGGTTGGAGCCGAGACGGTATTCGGCAAGCGGCTGGTGGTCAAACAGATTCTCCACGATCTCAAAGCTGCCCGGGTTACCATGTTCCTTGGAGTTCCCATGCTGTTCAACAAGCTTCTTCAGGGTATCATGCGGGGAATCCGCGAGAAAGGGCCGGTGGTTTTTGGAATTATCCGGGGATTGATGCTTTTCAGTGGTCTGATAAAAAAGATCCTGCATGTGAATCCCGGGAAGCTTATTTTCGGAGGAATTCTGAAAAAAGCCTCTCTGGATTCCATCCGTATCTGTATATCCGGCGGAGGGCCCCTGGCTCCTTCTGTATTTAAACAGTACAACCAGCTGGGAATTGATTTTGTGCAGGGCTATGGGCTTACCGAAACTTCACCCATCGTGGCGTTGAATCCTACCGAGCTGTACAAAGAGACCAGTGTTGGAAAAATCATTCCTCAGACAGAAGTAAAAATCCTTGACCCCGATTCTGCCGGAAACGGCGAGATTGCCATCAAGGGCCCAATGGTCATGCAGGGCTACTATAACAATCCCGAGGCCACCGCAGAGGTTATGGACAGCGACGGCTTTTTCCGCACCGGCGACGTGGGTTACCTGGATACAGATAATTACCTCTATTTAACCGGCCGGGCCAAGAATCTGATAGTTACCGAAGGGGGAAAGAATGTGTACCCCGAAGAGCTTGAAGATGCCTTTCAGCTCTATGACGAGGTTGAACAGATTCTAATCCGGGGGTTTACCCTGCATGCGGATGTTCCGGGAGAACGTATCGAAGCGCTTATTTATCCCGGCAGTGACGCCCTGGGCAATGCCGATGCCGAAGCTGTCCATAGCAGAATGGACGAGATAGTCAGTGAGGTGAATCAGGGGCTGGCGGGATATCAGAAGATAGAACGGGTAACAGTCCTTGATGAACCCATGGAGATGACCACGACTAAAAAGATCCGCCGCCATGCGGTGGAATCCTGATGTATTTTTCTTTTTTCTTATAATTCAGAGCAGCTTGAGCTGGGGTTGCTCCAGCTCAAGCAGTTTGCGCTTGGCAGACAGTCCACCGGCGTAGCCCACCATGGTGCCGTCGGAGCCGATAACCCGGTGACAGGGTACTATTATGGAAAGGGCGTTTGCGCCGTTGGCTGAGGCTGCTGCCCGCACGCTGTTGCGGTCGCCCAGGGCTTCGGCCAGGTCCAGGTAGCTCCGTGTTTCGCCGTAGGGTATGGTCTGCAGATACTGCCATACCCGTTTCTGAAAATCCGTACCGGCAAATATCAGGGGCAGATCGAAGATTTTCCTGTCTCCGGAGAAATATTCCCCCAGCTGCCTTTCAGCTTCCGTAATAATATCTGAAGATCCCTCCTCAAAGACTCCCTTGAGATGTTTCTGTATGCGCTGGTCTATGGCAGTGCGCATTTTACGGTAGCGCCAGTCGCAGAGGCAGAGAGCGGAATCGGTGGAGCCGAGTATGAGTTCCCCCGCAGGGGTTTGCATGTAGCTGATTCGAATCTTCATCCTCTCACCTGTTTTCATTACATCTTTCATTACCCCAACCATTATATCACATACCACGCTTTTTCCGCCCTCGACAGATTTTCTCCCGGGCTATACACTAGCGGAACAGGAAGAGAAAATATGGATTTTGAGATAGTTTTTTTCGGCGGTATAATACTCATCTTTCTTACAGGAAGTATACTGGGCTTCCGCACCATAGGCTTAAGCAGAAAGGTCAAGGATCTCCAGACTCTGGTTCACCGGCTCCATGGCCGGATTGAAGACCTTGAGACGGTAGAAAAAAAATGGAAAAACAGTGATTTTTCTGCTGCAGAATCTGCAGAATCTGTAGAGAAGCAGGAGGATATCCCGGATAATTCTGCTGCCCTTTCTTCGGTACAACCTTCATCAACATCTGCAGCTTCCCGGGCAGACGAAGCCGGTTCTCAGGGTAAAGAAAGCAGGAAACCTGCTGAAAGCACCGGTCCGGGGAAGATCCCACGGCTGCTAAAGAATCTGGAAGACCGTTTTTCCGACCGCTGGACGGGTATTCTCGGCGTGTTTGCCCTGGTTATCGGCTTCAGTTTTCTGGCAGTATTAACCGCCTTGAAGATGGGGCAGGTTGCCCGCTTTCTCATGCTCATGGTAATTTCCCTGCTCTTCTGGTTTGTTAGTATCTACCTGAACAGAAAAAAAGGGCTGCTTGACGCCTCCGGCTGGTTTCAGTCTGCTGCGGGGGCCCTGTTTCTCTTTGCCTCTCTGGGAGCATCATCCATTCCCTGGCTGAAGTGGGTACAGTCCGCACCCCAGGGATACGCCCTGCTTTTTCTGGGTATCGGGGCCAACCTCTTTTTTGCCCTGCGGGTACATGCCCAGCTCTTTTCTTCCTTTCATGTGCTGATCAGCCTTGCAGCTCTGGCATCCGCTCCTCCTTCTGCTGCATCCCTCACCGCCGCTGCGGTGGTTACTGCTTTCAGCTCCGTCCCTCTTCTGCGGCGTCCCTGGGGGCTTCATCAGTTTCTGGCCCAGGGTGGATTTTTTGTCTTCACCGTCCTCTGGGTCTCTCATGGCGATCCAAATGCTCTTTTCTCCTTTACCGGCATCGACCTGCCCCTGTTCGGGGCACTTGCGGGAGGGCTGCTTCCCGGAATGGCAGCTCCCTATGTACGGGGTTATAAGCACGACCGTTTTGCCAATGCCGCCCGTATTGCCGCCTGGCTCTATCTTGGTGCGGGAACAACCGCCCTGGGAGCGGAATACAAATGGATCTCCTTTCTGTTTCTTCTGCTGGGAGCTGGGGCCTACCTTTCCGGCCGTTTTACCCGGCGTCTCCCGGAGGCTATACGCAGGCTTGATTCAATAGCCGGGCTTGCCCTGGCGGTGGCTGCGGTGTTCGGATTCAGCAAATTCAATCTCGATCTCTATGCGGCGGTGGAAATTGCCGGGTTGGTAGCGCTTTTAGCTGCCTTTGATGTCCGCCGGGAGAAGGTGCTGCGGATTGTTTTCTCCATAGCTGCCGCAGCGGCCTCTCTTGCAGTTCTGGTTCTAACCATTATAGAGGCGGGGTCTATCTCCTATGGGGATGATGCCGGTACTATCCAGGCTGTTCACCGGCTTATTTTTCTGTATGCCATGGGCGGCGGAACCCTGGTGCTGCTGCAGTTTTTCTATAAAAAGGCGGATATTGCATCCAGAAGTCTCATGGCGGCAGCCGCACTGGGAATGGTTTCCCTTTATATCCTTACCGGTGCTTTCTTTGATTTTCCCGAGTGGTTTTCCCTGGGCGGCGGTATGGTCCTTCCCCTTACCGCGGGAGCGGCTTTAGTTTCTTTTCTCAACCGCGAAAAGCTCCTTTCCAGGCTCCTCCTGGGGCTGGTTATTCTGCTTCACGGAATCACCTATCTGGTTACTCTTCCTCTTCAGGCCATTTTCCCCGGGGACTTCAGTCTCAACCTGCTGACTCTCATGCTGCTTGTTCAGGTGCTTGTTCTCAGCCTGCCCCTTATCCGCAGGCAGGTACGGGCTCTTCCTGTTGTTTTTTTCGGGGTATTGAATACCTGTACTCTCATTCTGAGTTTTGCCGGCAAGCATGAGGTCTGGCTTGCAGTAAGCCTGTGGGCTGTTGTTTCCATACTGCTCTATGTCGCAACCTATATTCCCCGTTTACGGTCGGACATTGCCCGGAGTTTTGTTATCTGCGGCACCGGGGTCTCCCTGGTGGCAGCTCTGTTTGCCTTAATGGGCTCCGAGCCGCTTCTGAATCAGAAGATTCACGGCTGGCAGCGTATTGTTCAGGATGTGCTGGTGCTTGCCTCCATGCTCGTCTGGGGGCGAAAGCGGGGAACGGAGGCTTCGGGCAGCAGAAACTGGGTGCTTTTTCTGGCAGCCCTTGCGGGGGCAGGCTTTGTCGGGCTTGAGGCAGGTCTGGTCTGGACCGGGCTTATCTGTGTTGCGGCAGCTATAATTCTGCTTCTCTCCGGCCGTTTCGGTCCCCGGTATATGCGGAGCTACTACTCATTCTCCCTCATCTTTTTCTGGATCGGGCTTTTCTTTCTCCCCTTTTCCGGGCTGGAGTCCGGATCATTCCGGGTTGAGGTTTTTGATCTATCCTGGTGGACCGCCCTGGGGTCAGTCTTTCTGGGACTGGCCTACCTGGGCGGGGTCTACGGGTTGAAGGTTGCCGGGGATGAGTATTCCGGCAAGCTTGCTCTTCTTCTTACAGAGAGGCGTTCTGCGGCGCTGCTCTATCCCTATTTTATCGGTATAGGATTCTTCCTCTTTCTCAGTTTTTCCGGTCCTGTGCTTACCTCTCTGCTTATCCTCGAGAGCTTTGCCCTCTTTACCATGAGTATGATTCTGCGGGAGAACAGCTTCCGCCTGAGCTCCTTTCTGCTTATCCTTTTCAGCCTGGGGCGTCTGATTATTCTCGATATGGCCAGATCGGATACCCTGGAACGGGCGGTGGTATTTATTCTGGCAGGTGCAGTGCTTTTGGGTATGAACTGGATGTACGGACGTATCGGGGGGAAAGCTGAAGCTGGAAAGGATGGGGAACAGGGAGAATAAAGGGAACTAAAGAATAAAAAGGATAAAAAGAGGAGAAAGAAGGGAACGAGAAGAGAAAAACAACCCCTCCGGGGGTGTCCCGGAAGGGTCTGAATAGTCTTAACTTCCCGATGGAGGAAGGTTGTGAGCTTAGAACCGGCCGTTCAGGTAAAGAGTTGTATTTCCACTGCCGGTGCTGTCCTTGCCGCAGATAATGAGGTCCAGATCACTGTCTCCATCTGCATCGAAGAAGTGTCCCTCCCCGCATGACTCTATGCTGGACAGGCCCATGTTCTTGCGGCTGAAAAGGCCCGATCCGTCGTTGATATAGAAATTGGTCCCTGCTGTTTCGTCGGAACTATAATCGTAGATAATAATATCTATATCTCCGTCAGAATCGGGGTCGCCGGAAATAATTCTCCCTGAAGCGGGTTCCGCAAAATCTGATTCCTTTTCGTATGTCCCCGACAGGTTCAGTCCCCATACCTCGGTTTTCAGTTCACTATCCTCATAGGCCAGGAGTATTTCCAGGTCTCCATCGCCGTTGACATCGGCAAAAGCTGTTCCTTGACCGTATCCCAGCTGGGGAAAAACTGTCCCGGATTCTGCATAAGTACGGTCTCCATTGTTTATATAGAGCCCGGTAAAGGTGTCCGGTGATGCATCGGCTTTTCCACTGATGAGAATTTCAGGGTAGCCATCATTATTAATATCAGCAAAGCTGCAGGTTCCGTTTCTTACCCCGGTAAGGCTCTCTGTGGATGGCTGGTACCCATCCCATTGGCCATCTGAATTATTATCTCCCTGGTTTATATAGAGAATGGAACTGATTTCAATATTGTCATCCCCATCAATATCATGCTTACCGCATACCAGCAGGTCAATATTTCCATCATTGTCTACATCTGCGAAGGCAAGTGATCCATCCGAAGCCCCGTAAACAGTCTGAGCTGATTCGCTGAAGGTACCGTCCCCGGCGTTTATGTAGAGGTAGGCCCTGGGGTTCCCGCTGCTATTGTTGCCTGCCAGGCATAAATCCATATCACCATCATTGTCCATGTCGGCAAAGCCGCTCATTGTGTAGCGCAGATTCGCCATTCCGGCATTGGCATGGGAAAATGTGCCAGTGCCGTCATTGAGGTAGAGTTTTGTCACATCACCGCTGCTTGAGTGTCCAGAAATAAGTAGATCTGTATGCCCGTCGTTGTTAACATCGGCGATGCTGCAGGTGGGGTTATAGCGCACCCCTGTCAGGTTTGCTCCCGCATCGCTGAATGTCAAGGGCCCTGGTTCCGGTGAAGAGCTTCCGCCGCTGCCTGCGCTCTCGCAGGAAAGGAGTGCCAGCAGCACTACTGTAATTACTGCAAGGTTAATTAGTCTGTTTTTCATTTTTATACCTCTCTCTTAAAAACTTGGCTTCTGTTCAGATTTGGATATAAACAACCCCTCCGGGGGTGTCCCCGGAAGGGTCTGCAAGGTCTTAACTTCCCGATGGAGGAAGGTTGTGAGCTTAGAACCGGCCGTTCAGGTAAAGAAAGCCATAGGCAGTTGCACCACTGCCGCCGCAGATGGCCAGATCCAGATCTCCGTCGTTGTCGGAATCAAAAAAACTGCCCGCACCGTCCTGCATATCGGTAAGTTCTATATTCTCCTCTTCTTCGAAGGTTCCTTCGTTGTTGCGATAGAAGAAGGTTCGGGCTGTATATCCATCCTGACCGTACCAACCTCCCACAATAAGGTCGGGATCGCCGTCATCATCCGGATCGCCGGTTACAAGGAAGGCGGCTGATACCCCAGTTAGAGTCTGACCATCAGTAAATCCGGCGTTTCCGTCATTGGTAAAGATCAGGCACTCTCCCTGACCTGTATCTCCCGCCAGGATAATGTCGTTGTCCTGGTCGTTGTCTATATCCACAATTGCGCTTTCGCAATTGTACATGCCGGGGAGCGGATGTCCCGGGAGTTCTGAAAAGGTGTCGTCCCACCCGTCATCTCCGCTGTCACCGTCGTTGAGGTAGATCATGGTTTGTTTCGTGCTGCTGCTGTCAAGGCCGGTGATTAACAGATCAAGGTAGTCATCGTCATTGAGATGTCCGAATTCAACCGAACCTCTGGCAAGTTCTATAAAGGTGAATGTCGATTCGCTGAAGAAGTCCCATCCATCGTCGTCGGGATCCCCATTATTAAGATAAAGACACGTCATAAAGTTTCCAGAACTGTCCATACCCTGAATTAATATATCCGGATACCCGTCATTATTAACATCCCCGGCAGCAATATCCCCCTGGCGGAGAGCGGTAAGACCTGCAGTCTCAGAGGTAAAACTACCACTGCCGTTGTTTAGTTCAACCACAGTATAGGCGGTAGAACTGGATCCTGTTCTTCCCATTCGGATGAGGTCAAAATCCCCGTCGCAGTCAACATCTGCAAAAACCGATGCTGAATAGTCTGTATTGGTGAACTCCAGGAATCCTCCGGATTCGAATGTGTTGTTTCCTTTATTCCGGTAAAGGGCGGTTGCGGGGTAACCTGAGAAAAAGATATCAATGTCACCGTCATTATCTATATCCGCAGTGGAGCATGAAGGGCCCTGTCGGTTGCCGTTGAATCCAGCTCCTGCGTCGCTGAATTTCAAGGGCCCTGGTTCCGGTGAAGAGTTTCCGCCGCTGCCTGCGCTCTCGCAGGACAGAAGTGCAAGCAGAACTGCTGTTAGAACAGCAAGGCCGAATAGTCTGTTTTTCATTTTTATACCTCTTTTAACTGGTTTTCAGATCAATTGACTTCTCTATTCAGGAAACGTATCATACCAGCAGAAAAAAACAGCTGCCGTCAGGCAGTAAGAACATGCTTCCGTACGATTTTGTGGAGAAACATGTTTCTGAGGTTTTAAAATGTCCGATTATCCGGTAAGTGCTGCAGTTTTTCTGATAGTTCTCTCCCTTGGAGCTTTAGCCTCAACTTTTCTGCTGCTCTCCGGTTCTTCATTCACAATCGACCCTGCGGCTGTGCTGGTCTGGTCGCTTCTGGGCATTCTGAATGAGTCTTTCTCGGTACACCACCGGCGCGGAAATATCTATATTTCCACCCTGGAAGCGGTCTTTTTTGCCGCCTATCTTTCCGGCGGGCCTGTCACCGCTCTGGTCTGTATTGCTGCAAGTCTGTTATTGAGCTTCCGCATTGAAGAGGGGGGCTTTCGTCACCTGTTTAATACCCATTTCCGGCTTACCCTTTTTAATGTCAGCCATTTTATTGTTGGTCTCTATGCTGTTGATAAAGTCTATGGTCTTTTGATAAATCTGACCGGGGGGATGTATATTCTGCCGGCCATCGGCGCCGCTCCCTTTCTGTTTCTTATTTCCTGTGTTCTCAATGCCCTCTTTTACCGGCTGGAGGAGGGGAGGGACTTTCTCCACTATCTTTCCCAGGTCTTTAAACCCTTTTATGCCGATGCCCTCACCGCTGCCTTTGCGGCGGTCATCATCGCTCTCACCTATCCCCGCTTCGGTATTTTCTCTGCCGTTTTCTTTATTACCCCTATTCTTATGGCTCGACTGACATTTAAGGAAAAGGCTGCCTAGATGATTCCCTTCCGTCTGTTTGTTTTTGCTCTGGCCGTCTATTCCTCCCTGCCGGCCCTGGTTACAGGCTTTGCGGCAGCGGGAGAGTATTCTGTTTATGCCGGGGGGCTGATGGCCCTGCTGCAGGGAGGGGGAGTTCTTCTTGTTTTCCGGCGCAGCAGCAGCCGCTATGCCTTTACACTGCTTTCAGTACTGGGGCTGGCGGTTTCCGCTATTGCCATTGCAGGCGGTATCTATATCGATGCTGCCTTTCTCGGTTTTCTGATGAAACTCTATCCCGGGCCGCTCCTGGCGGTAAGCTACAGCCTTGTGTACCGTTTTGCCAGACGAAGGGATTTCAACCGACTGGCCCGGGGCCTGAACCTTATTATCCTGGTTCTCGGTTCCTATTCCGCCCTGCTGGTAATCCTGCAGCTGCATCAATTTATTACGGTAGGAATGGCGGTACAGGAGTTGGATGCAGTGTTTATCGGGGTGTATGAGAGTCTCAGTTATATTCCCGCACTTCTGCTGCTGGTGATTCTCCGGGGAGGTTCCGAAAACGATGTGCTCAGTGCCGGGGAGAGGATACTCTTCCGGGATGAGGATGTCAGTGATCTCTTTTCTGATCTGCAGCAGGCAATACTGAAAGGTTGTATTCAGAGCCGGGACAGAAAGGTTTTCTGCAGGGATTTTGCTTATCTTACTCCGGGAGCGGAGCATTGTGTCCCCGGTGGAGAGTGCAAGGCGTCCCAATGCCCTGCCTATGCGGTTATCTATAGAAATATAAGTGCCCTTTCGGGGAAACTTGAGAACCTGGGAATAGGCAGGCTGGTGCCTCCGGCTAACAAGCGGGACATCACATCGGAGGGCTGGTTGCTTGAGCTCGAAGAGGGGATTGTTACTGCAACGGAAAAAAAGAGTCTCTTTTTTGCAGGATTAATTCCGGCTAAACTGGATAGTACTCAGGCGGCGGAACAGACCCGTATCCGGGGGAACTCCTGGTTTACCGTTTTTCAAAGGGGAATGCCCTTTTTTGCCGCCTTTGCAGGAAGTTTTCTGATAATTTCAGAACTCAGCCGGATGAATGCAGCTGCTTCCGGAATCCTCCTTCCCTGGGCGGTTTTTGAAGCACTTTTCATGCTCGGGTCACTTACTGTATCCCGGGGAACTTCTCTTAAGATTGTATTTGCCCTCTCCCTGGCGGGAATAGTATTCCTGCCCTTTCTGCTCATCCCCGGAATTACTGAGCTGGCTGCCTTTTCATTTGCTCTGAAGAATATGGCCGTCTTTACTATTCTCCAGCTTCTGCGTTTTCCTGCGCTTGAAGGCGACCGCAATCCGGAAAGGCTGCGCCGGCTTTTAAGCGGAAGCATTTTCTGGCTTATCTGGTTCTACATGGTAATGCTTGTTGCATTTCCCGGGCCGGTTTTGTCGGGTTCCATGGTGTTTGCTGTTCTGGACAGGCTGCTGTTGGTTCTGTTGTTTGCGGGAGCCCTGATATTCCATTCCCTGCGGCCGAAGAATCTTCTGGTAAAGGATGATGAGGTCTACTTTGAAGGCCGCCGTCTTGAGTCCGGTCTTTCCGAGGCAAATATGAGAATCCTTAGCGGGTTTCTTTCTGCTCCGGAAGGAGTACTGCTCTGCGGCGATATAAGCGCTTTAATCGGGGACGGGAAGGATTCCTGCGGGGACGGCGGCTGCAAGCCCAGCATGTGCCGGCGCTATCAGTCCATCTACAAGCGCATACAGGTTCTGCGGCGGCATCTGGAAACTGCCGGCATCGGGACCATAATCAGTCCCGACAGAAAGCCCGACTCCTATACCCAGGGCTGGCGTTTTGCTCCCTATGAAGATGTCCTTATCCGCCGGAATCAGGAGAGCCTGATTTCCTTGTAGCCCACAGCGGGAATAGTCATGTTCCGCGGAGCCTCCAGCGGGTGATCTTCGGCTCCTGTAAAGGGCTTATAGGCGGTGTAGGGGGATAGAATATCCCTGTACCCGGCCAGTCTTAACTCGATGGTTACTTCTTCACTGTTCAGATTGAACAGCAGTATAAGCCCGGTATCGTTATACAATGCAAAGACCTCACTGTCTCCGAAAATCCTTAAGGGAGCAGTCCTTCCCTGAGCATAAATTTGAGCCTTCTCAAGGATACTCTTCATCTTTTCAAGGGATTCTTCACTCATTTCTGCCAGGTTATCGCCGAAACTCAGTGCTCCTCCTGTGACCAGTGCAGCTGTAAGCAGAACATCCCGTTCCGGCTCTTCTGTAAGCAGCAGTCCCGGATCGTTGAGCCAGAACTGTCTGTTGTAAAAGCTTCGGATAATAGTGCTGCGGACAGACGACTGAAGTGCCGGAAGTCCGTTGGTTTTTCTTGGAATAAGGCAGACATTTTTATCCCACAAAGAGGCATCGCCGCAGGAGATTCCCGCGATATCAATGGTGCCTGCTCCGCCGGTTAGGGGCATGCCGCTCCCGATAAGCAGAGTTTCTTTTCCGGCAGCTTCCCGGATAATTTGCATGGCTTCGGTAAACAGGCGGTAAATCCCTTTTGTCTGATCGCTGTGCATACCGGGGAGGGTTCCCGCAAAGAGCATATCCAGTTTTATCGTCTGAAAGCCCCAGTCCCGGGTAATGGTACGGATGCTTGAGCTTATGTAGTTGATCACTTCCGGGTTGCTGAGATCCAGGGTAAAAAGTTTTCGTCCTAAAAGCCCTGCGGCTATAGGCACCGGTTTGCCTTTCACGTTACAGAGTATCCAGCCCGGCTGTTTAAATGCTTCAGAGTTCCTGGCTGCAATAAAGGGTGCAATGCTGATTCCCGGGCGGAATCCTGCCGCTGCTGCAGACCGGGCCAGCTGCGGCAGCCTGCCTTCGAAGGCAGGGGAGGGTCGGTGCCAGTCGCCGGGAAATTCCTCCCATCCTGCGTCTATAAGAAAAACATCGAGAGGCAGCTTACTGCCGGCGGCAGTGCTGATATTTTTCTCTATGTAGTCCGGACCTGCTTCCCGGGAATTATCCATGCAGCTGGTCCAGATTCTCGGAGGGGTAGTGAATCCTTCACAGTTTATTCCAGATGCCTTTGAGGACCGGCGGCTCCATTCTATAAGCAGTTTTTCTCCGGTTCCTGATGAGGTTGATACCCAGCCTGTTGTATAGGTGCTTCCCAGCTCCAGAGCTATGGAAAGATGCCAGTGGGCATTGAGTTTTACCGGCTGCTGCTGAATCCCTGCTTCGAAGAAGACAAATTCCGAAAAAGGTGCCTCCTGAGATATCAGCAGGCTTTCATTCAGGCCGTCATCCAGCAGCAGCAGGCTTTCGGATACGGCCTCCCCGCCTTTTCCGGCGCTGTCGCCCCAGGGAGAACTGTGTCCGGGGATACTCTGTTTCTGCAGGGACTTCTGCCGGATATCAGGGGTGGCGATGCCCGTAGTGCTGCGGGACTGAAATCCTTCGGTAAGCGCCGAAACCGGCCGCAGGGTTCCATCGAGTCTTCCGTTCAGAACAATTTCCTCGACGAAAAGCTCAGCTTTCACAGAGAAGGAAAAACGGTAGGCAGGATTGTCTTCGTTGCGTTCCTCCTCCAGTTTAAGGCTTATTTCATCATTTTCCAGGGGCCAGCGGCCGGCCAGAACGGAGGGGCTTTTCTCGCCCCTTTTTGTATAGATAATTCTGCACTGTTCGGGAATGAATCGCATCGATGTAACTCCTGTGTCTGCGGCGTGTAGCTTACCGCTTTGACCCGGGGTGTGCCAATACCTTCCAGCCATTTGTCTGCCAATTGGTTTTTTGGTACCTTCTCGCTATGAAGAATTTTGATCTGATGACCGCCGCTGTTTAGATAAGGCCTGGCAATAGAAAAACGGCGCCGAAAGCTGCAAGAAAAAGCCCGCCCGCTGTATGCAGGCTCAATTCCAGCAGAGCTGTGCCCTGGCTGCCGTCTCTCCGGGTTTTTACGAGCCTGCCTATTTTTTCCCGGAACAGCACAGCTGCCAGGCCTATTCCCGCAAGAAGAGTTCCCATTCCCAGAGACATGGCCAGTACCGCCAGAATCCCCGGCAGAACCGTGCCTGAAGCAAGGGAAAAGATGATTATTGCCGAGGCTCCCGGACAGGGAACCAGCCCGGAGAGGAGCATTCCTGTCAGGCCCTTTGAAGAGGAGCCGTGAGAGTGACTATGGTGTCGGAAATCAATAATTCCATGGATAATCATCCAGAGGCCCAGGATCAGTATGATTCCGTAGGTTACCGGATAGAGCCATGCTTCCGCCTGATTTACCGAGAGCAGCAGCGAACGGGTGGTAAACCAGGCAGTGCCGCCTACAAGCAGGACGGCACTGCCTGCATGCAGCACAGCCAGGAGTAGTCCCGTCATGATTCCTGTGATCGGCCGGGCGTTTTCTCCGATAAAGTAGCTGAAAAGGACGGTTTTTCTATGTCCCGGCCCCAGGGCATGGAGTAATCCGTAGAGAAAAGAGAGACCCAGGAATATTAGCATTCCTGATAATCCGTTTTCTCCCTTCAGGGCAGCGGCTATTTGTTTCTGCAGATCTTTCTGTATGGATGCGGATTTCTGCAGCCAGGCGGATTGTTTCACTTCCCCGGGGGGATCCTCTTTTTCCGTTCTGTCGGAATCCCCGGGAGACCCCAGAAAAGGATTGCCCTGGGAAAAGATTACTGTCTGTGTCAGCAGCATGAGCAGTGTAAAGAGGATTATTCTTTTCATCTCAGGGAATGGTTACCACAATCTGCTGTGGATATGCGGTACCTGAGTAGGTTTTACCGTTCCGGTCTATAGTTGTTGCATTATCATACTGGATGGCCATGTCCCGGTTTTCCACCAGTTTCCAATCCGCTCCAGGATTCCCGGTAATATGGACTGGATTAGTATCTGTATAGGTTATATCGCACCAGAAGGTGTCATCATAGATCGCCACTGCAAAATCCTCTTTTTCCAGGGGAAGATTGAATGAGGTGGTGAACTCATAGACCAGGGTTTCCTGTTCCATTCTGGCGGTGAACGCGTCTATTTCTTCAGGCACATGGGTTTTTCCTTCGATGTTTACGAAAGTGAAGTAATCGTAGTTCTTCAGATTGGTAAACGCGTACTCCCTTATAAGTGCGATCTCCCGGGCGTCAAATCTGCCATCCCTGTTTTCATCAAAATCACCTTTAATGGAGGCAGTGAACAGAGGGTCGAACCGCCAGGTTATATCAATACTCTTCAAATTTCCAGCTTCGAGGGTAATATCAAGCTGAGTATCGATAAACATATGCGGGTGAGCCATCAGGGGCATATGAAAACAGAAAAGCAGAAAAAAAAATCTACAGGTTATTCTTCTCATTATTCCAGAGCGTAGCACAGATGCCGGGCAATCTCCATGGGAATGGGGATTTCCTGATTGTCGCAGCAACCGGTATAGATGGTATTCTCCTCCTTTTTTATAACAAGAATAATCCGCCCTGGATGAAGATTATGCCGGTGGCAGAACTCCAGCAGCCCGTCTACTGCTTCGCCTATTTCTGTTATACGTATCAGCTTCAGGGGACTGTTTTCCGGTGCATCAGCCAGGCGGGGTGCGGTAACCAGTTCTTTCTCTCTGTCTGATCCGGGGAAGGGATTCCCGTGGGGGCAGGTTTGGGGATGATCGAATGCTTCATAAAGGTGTTGGGTAAACTCTTCTGAGATTGCCCCCTGCAGGCGCTGTGCTTCCTCGTCGGATTTATGCCAGGGGTAGTCCAGTTTCTGTATAAGCAGGTGTTCAATAAGGTAATGGCGCTTTAAAACAGTGGAAGCATAAATTCTTCCCGTTGGGGTCAGGCGGATGGTGCCGTACAGATCCTGTTCTGCCAGTTTATGCTTTTTCAGTCTGCTTACCGCCTGGGTTACTGCAGGTTTGGAGACTCTCAGGGCCTGAGCCAGCTTGCTGTTGGTCACCTGACCGAATTCGCGGTGGAGAAGAAATATTTCGGTAAGATAATCGAGGGCTGCGGGAAAGCGTTTCTGCAGCTCCTGCATCTCGGTTTCAACGGTTTTACTCATAGCCGGAGCTGATTGTACAGCATTCTGCATCTTTAATCCAATAAAAACTCCGCTCCCGGACAAGGGAACCGGGAGCGGAGCAGGGAAGTTACAAATCCGGCATTAACCGGGATATTGAATTTTTTCTCGTCCCCGTCCCATGAATGCGAAACTGGCAAAGATTCCGCCCAGAAGGAGAAGGGGAACAATTATCCAGAGCAGGTTGTGTCCCTGGAAAATCTGAAACACCAGGGTGGATGTTATCCAGGCAAGCAGGGTGAGGTAGGTGACCAGTATGGTTCCATAACCTCTTCCTGTTTCCTGCACAGCCGCACCCAGTGCCGCGACACAGGGGAAGTAGATGAGGATAAACAGCAGATAAGCATATGAGCTTACAGGGCTGAAATTGTTTCTCAGTCCTGTGAAGACACTGTCTTCTGTTTCAAGTTCTTCTGCGGTGGCCGCTTCATCTCCCGATATAAGGCCGATTCCCAGGGGATCCAGCAGGCTGCCGAGTACTCCGGCAAGGTTTTCTCCAATGCTTGCAAGGGATTCACTGATAACCGGAACAAGGCTCCATGATGCTTCAGGCTCTGCTTCTTCATCTTCAGCCGAAGAAGCAACAGCTTCCTGGGAATAGAGGGCGTTCAGGGTCCCAACCACCGCTTCCTTGGCAAATAGTCCGGTAAAGAGACTCACTGTTGCGGGCCAGTTTTCTTTTTCGATTCCCATGGGGCCAAACAGAGGCGTGATGGTTTTACCTACTACCGAAAGTACGGACTCTTCAGAATCCTCGTTGCCGAAACTGCCGTCGGTTCCCCATGAGTTGAGAACAGAAAGCACCAGCACTACCAGGACTATTACCTTTCCGGCTCTGAACATATACACCTTGAGTCTACGCCATGCACTGGTCACAATATGGCCGAACCGGGGTGCGTGGTAGGAGGGAAGTTCCATTACGAAGGGGCTGTGGCTGCCCTTAAAGAGGGTGTGTTTCAGCAGCAGCCCGGTAAGAATGGCTAGAACTACACCTGCCAGGTAGATGGAAAAGACCACCAGTCCTGCACTGGAGCCGAAAAATGCAGCGGTAAAAAGTGCATAAACCGGAAGCCGGGCACCACAGGACATAAAGGGTGACATAAATATGGTCATAAAGCGGTCCCGCTTTGATTCCAGGGTGCGGGTTGCCATAATTGCGGGTACAGTACAGCCGAAGCCCACCAGCATGGGAACAAAGGCTTTCCCCGGCAGCCCGATGGCCCGCATCGCCCTGTCCATGACAAAGGCTGCCCTGGCCATGTAGCCTGAATCTTCGAGGATTGCAAGCATGGCAAACATGAAGAATATAATGGGTATAAAGGTGGAAACCGTCTGGATACCGCCGCCGATACCACCGGCGATTATGGCAATAAGCCATTCCGGGCTGCCCACATTTGCCATGAGACTTCCCAGGCCATCAACAAAAATGCCGCCGAAAAGAATATCAAAAAAGTCGATGAACGATCCGCCTATTGCCATGGTTACCCAGAAAACAAGGTACATAACCATGAGGAAAATCGGTATACCAAAGAAGCGGTGCAGCAGTATGCTGTCCAGCCCTCCGGTTGAGGTCTTTGCTTCACTGCTCTCCCGGGTTTCTCTGATACTTCTGGTACAGACATCGGTGATCCAGCTGTAACGGTTATCGGCAATGAGCATATCAACGGTAGTTCCGGAAATATCACTGATCTTCGTTATTATGCTTTCTATGGTTCCCTTACCGATGTTATCGCCGAACTTCTCTATAATAAAAGGATCTTCCTCAAGAATGCTCAGGGCAAGAAAGCGGCTATTCAGCCCCAGGCTAAGTGCATCAGCGGCAAGTGCCGATTCCCACTCGCCGGCAGCCTTTTCAATTTCAGCTGCATAGGTAATTTTGACGGAAGCAGGTTTAAGGTTCCCGCTAAGCTCTTTTTCAAGCTCTTTTCTGAAGCTTCTCAGGCTGTCGGGTTTGACCGCACTCAGGGGCAGCACCGGACATCCCAGTTCTGTAGAAAGCTTCTTGATATCGATCCGGAGTCCGGCTTTTTCTGCGGCGTCCATCATGTTCAGAGCCAGTATTACAGGAACTCCGCTTTCCATGATGGTAGAGGTTAGATAGAGATTGCGCTCAAGATTGGCCGCATCTGCAATGCAGACCACCGCATCTACACTTCCGCTGATCAGGAAGTCCCTGGCAACTCTTTCGTCTTCGGATTCAGCGGAGAGGCTGTAGATTCCCGGCAGGTCGATTACTGCAGTCTCTCCATTAGCTGAATGCATTATTCCTTCCCGGCGCTCAACGGTTACTCCGGGCCAGTTGCCTGTTTTTGCCGAAGAACCGGTAAGGGCGTTGAAGATCGTGGTTTTTCCGCAGTTGGGATTTCCCGCCAGGGCAATGGTCATTGTTCGTGCCGGTGCTGCGATACTCATATTTTGCTCCTCAGCTCAAGTACTTCAGCCTCTGATTTACGAAGTGACAGAGAGTAGCCCCGAACACTGATTTCTACGGGGTCCCCCATGGGTGCCTTTTTTACCAGGGTTATTCTGGTCCCGGCGGTCAGACCGAAGGACAGCAGCTTCCTGCGGTACTCTTTGCCGCCTGCCCGGTAGCCTGTAATTACTGCGCCTTCTCCGGGTTTCATTCCGGCCAGGCTTACTGTTTCTGCTTTACTCATCTCTCCATTCCTTCCTCATTGATATATATGTGGTGGAGCATCTCCGCGCCGATCATGATTCGCTGTCTGCCCAGTTCAACAATACGCGGGCCGTCTCCA
Organism: Marispirochaeta sp.; assembly: GCA_963676835.2. Taxonomy (GTDB): domain Bacteria; phylum Spirochaetota; class Spirochaetia; order JC444; family Marispirochaetaceae; genus Marispirochaeta. The sequence goes on along the minus strand of CAXXFF010000002.1, from coordinate 79,255 downwards.
CAGCCGCTGACAACCTTTAAATGTGCACCCGGGCGAACTCCCAGAGCTACCATGCGTGCCCGGAAGCTGCGGCCTTTACCAAGACCGTGGATTCTACAGCAACGGCCTGCTTTTACCTGTGCCATGGTGGCAGATGTTGGAACCATATGGTTGGTCCTCCAAAGTAAATTAGGATGAACAAAGTTTATGCGCATTAAGCGTTAATGTCAATTAACTTTGTGCGAAAGTATAAAAAAACGCCCCGAAAAAGGGGCGATCTTCAGTATGAAACTTATTACTTCGAGGTTTTAGCCGGTAAGTACTGCTTCGTTTACCGCAGCAGCTACCCTGCGGCATTGAGTCTGTATCCTGTCTATGTCTGCTTCTGCGGGACTGCCCTTGAATTCCACCGGCTCCAGAAACTCCCAGCCTGTTTTGTAGCGTTCCATGATTGCATCCAGCTCCTTTTGGGCTCCTCCGGACCAGCCGTATGAGCCGAAGCGGAAGGCTATGCGGTTATGTACCTTCTTCTTGCCCAGTTCTTCCAGAACTGACGCCATGGGAGGGAACATCTTGTACTCGTAGGTGGGCATGGCAAGAACAACTGCCGATGAGGTCCATACACTGGTGAGTATATCCCCCCATGAGCTTTCCGGAACCTGGTGAACGTGAACGGTAAGCCCTTCAGCGCGGAGGGTTTCCACCGCCGGGGCAACTCCTTTTTCGGTCATACCGTACATGGAGCCCCAAATTACGGTTACTTCGTTTTTTGCCGGACCCTTCTGATAGTCTGCATAGCGTATATAGTCGTCGATAATTTTCTGTGGATTTTTCCTCCAGACTATACCATGGCCGGGAGCCACTATTTTAATGGGCAGGTCCGCACATTTCGCAATTGCTTTTTTTACCGGCATGGAGAAGGCCGCTACAATGTTTGAGTAGTACCGGACCGATTCATTCTCGAAAAAGGCCAGATCATCTTCGCTCAGCTGATCATCATAAGGGGCGTCATTAATTGAACCGAAGCTCCCGAAGGCATCGCAGGGGAAGAGGGTGCCGGAAAGAGAATCAAAGGTGGCGATGGTCTCCGGCCAGTGTACATTGGGAATTTCCGCAAACTGCAGAACCCGGCCGGCACCAAGATCCAGACTGTCGCCGTCGCCGACTTCGATTACCTCGTTTTCTATGCCGAAAAAGGCTTCCAGCAGAGGCACCGCCTTTTTGCTGGTTACCACGGTAAAGTCCGGCCGGATCTTCCGGAAAGCTTCCAGCCAACCGGAGTGGTCCGGCTCCATATGGTTGATGATCACGTAATCAATGGTATCCGGATTAATTCCTGCCTGGCTAAACTGATCGATAAGGGTCTCCGGTACACCATCCCAGCCGCAGACCCCGTCGATAATCGCGGTTTTTTCACCCTTTACAACAAAGGAGTTCATGGAAACCCCGTTGGGTATGGGCCAGAGACCTTCAAAGAGAATGTTTTCAACGTTTGCGGATAAGCGGTATATGCCGTCTGTTACGGTGGTAATGTTCATGACAGTATCCTTGCAGTATTAATCGCTAATAAAATACTGATATGAGCTGTGTCTGTCGAGGAAATTCTAATAATAAATGTCATAAATAGTGAGAAAGTGCCGGGTTACCGCAGCAGAGGCAGTCGTATGGTTACAGTTGTTCCGTCATCTTCTGTGCTGTCAAACTCAAGGCTTCCTCCCAGGGAGGTGACTATACGGTAGCATTTTGTCAGTCCCAGTCCGTTTCGCAGGTTTGTTTTACTGGTGGTAAAGAATGGGTCAAAGGCATGCTCAACGGCAGTCCCCTGCATGCCGGCTCCGGTATCATGAACCCGTATTTCCACCTGAGAGTTGCCTCTGCCTCCGGTTATTTCCGCCTTGAGGCTTACTGCGTCATTATCCGACGGTTGATCCTTCTCTTTGATTGCATCCAGGCCGTTCTGCAGCAGCTGCATAACCACCTGACTTATGGTCCCCGGCCTTCCCTCTATTTCCGGGAGTTTGCTGATACTGCTGTTGAGCCTTACTGTTCCGTTAAACTGGTTCTCCATCATCAGAACCGCCCGTTGTATTTCATCTTCCACGCTGATTTCAACAGCCTCTCCGGAGGTATCGGTGGTAAATGCCTGGAGGGCCTTGATTGTCTCATGAACCTTCATGCTGCCGGTGTATATTCCATCAAAGAGGGCCTTCATTTCTTCAACCAGTTTTGGGTAGCCTATTTCTGTTCGGAGAGCTTCTGCTTTTTCCTGAAAATCCGGGCTCTGCTGTTCCTCGTTGGCACCGTAAAATTCCACCAGACTGATAATATCTTCAAAATCCTTTTTGAACCCTTCAAGTGAGTTTACAATATAGTTCAACGGATTATTGATCTGATGGGCGATACCGGCGGTAAGAATACCCACGCTGGTCATTTTTTCTGTCTGAATCAGCTGCTGCTGTGCCGCCTTGAGGGTTTCCAGTGCGTTCTTCAGCTGAGTGTGCCGCTGCTGCAGGGTCAGATGGGTTTTTACCCGGGCCAGGATCTCTTCGCTGCGGAAGGGCTTACTGATAAAATCCACCGCACCCGCATCAAAGCCTTTAACGATATTATAGCTTTCATTCAACGCACTGCAGAAAATCACCGGGATTTCGTTATATCTTTCATCTGCTTTCATGGCCTCGCAGACCTCATACCCGTCCATCTTCGGCATATGAATATCCAGAATGACCAGGTCGGGAATGGAGAGCTCTATTCCTTCCAGCAGTTCTCCTCCGCTAATGGCTGCGCGGACGGTGTATCCTGCCTCCTCGAGAATAGATGAGAGAAGACTCAGGTTCCGCGGGTTGTCATCGGCGATAAATACTGTTGACGCTGGGTTATACATAGCTTCCTTCCTTAATTGAGCTCTTCAATAACTCTGATAATTTCCTTAAACCGGTATTCTCCTGCTAAAAGCCGGACAGCCGAAGAAAGTTCATGGGGAACCTCTGACTCCAGGGCTTCCAGGATCATTTTACGGTTGCCCATACGGGCAGCTTCAATCAGTTCCTGCAGCTTACCGGTATCGGGCAAGGCAATATTCGGGATATTGATCTCGGCCGGTTCTATTGCGTCGTTTTCGTATGCATACTTCACACCGCATGTCCGGCTTATTGTTTCCAGCAGATCCCGGCGGCTGCAGGGTTTGAGGAGAAAATCGTCGGCTCCTGCATTCATTATGCTGTCCCGGTCTTCCGGAAGTGCACTGGCGCTGAGGCCTATGATTTTGAACTGCCTTCTTTCCGGCAGGGTATTTAAAATACGGGTGGTTTCAATTCCGCTGGTCCCGGGCATGAGGATGTCCAGAAGAATGCAGGCCGGGAGAGTTTCCTTTATCATCGAAAGGCACTCTGAACTGCTCCCGGCGGTAAATACCGAAAAGCCTGCACTTACCAGCATTTCCGAAAAGATATCCCGGTTCGATTCACGGTCATCAACAAGGAGGATCTTTAAAGGCGTTTCTCCATGGGCGATCCCGGAAATCTCCCCTGTCAGGGGTACAGAACTGTCCGCCGAGTTGGTTCCCGGCTGAAAGCTGAAGCTGAAAGAGAATATGCTTCCCCCCTGGGGGTTCTCCTGATAGATAAGGTCGCCGCCAAGAGCGCGGGCGTAACGGCGGCTTAAGGAAAGGCCGAGGCCGGCTCCGGAAGTTCCGCTGTTATTGTGAATTCCCCGCTCAAAGGGGACAAAAAGGTGCTGCCCGTCGGTCTCGGGGATACCCGGTCCGTAGTCGAGTACTTCCAGACGGATCATGTTTTCTGAACCGGGTATCGGGCTGCAGATAACCTCAATAACACCGCTGTCGGCATATTTAACCGCATTGCTCAGCAAGTTGAGAAGAATCTGCCGGATCTTCAGTTCATCGCTGAATATATTTTCCGGCAGTCCCGGGCCGGCCAGAAGTGTCAGGTTCTGATTGTTCCGTTCTGCTCCCGGACGCATCTGTTCGATGCAGGACGTAATTACTCCCGACAGATTGAAATTTTTCTGGTCCAGAGAAATTTTTCCCGACTCTATTCTGGACATATCAAGCACTTCATTTATCAGATTAAGCAGGTGCTGCCCGCTGGAATTGATGGCCTCAAGTTGTTTTTTCTGCTCTGGTCTGAGTTCCGGGCTTCGCTGCAGAAGTTCGGAGTAGCCCAGGATGGAGTTCATTGGAGTTCTCAGTTCGTGGGTCATTCCGGCAAGGAAAATTGTTTTTGCCCGGTTTGCTTTTTCTGCTTCATCTCTGGCAAGTCGAAGCTTTTTCTCTGTGTTTATTCTCCGGTGTATTTCCCTGCGGAGTCTGAAAAGCAGAATTCCCAGCACCAGAGCGAAAACAAGGGCTCCGGACAGAAGAACAATCAGCCATAAGGGGATTACCGCCTTATGAGCAATGTAGCGGATAAGATAGGTATCGAGGAGTTTATAGTAAATGCTGCCCTTGTCCGCTTTATACAGTGCCAGCGACTCATCGAGTTCTTTAATCACCTGAGGGGCCTCCGGCCATGTGAAAGGAAAGGCGCAGCGGATCGAGACCGGGTTGAATACAATGGATGACCGGTTTATATCGTACTCATTTTCATAGGTGGAGCCGAATATCCGGTTCACCACCGCTGCATCAGCATCGCCGCTGTTAATAAGTTCAAAGGCTTCCCGGTAGCTGCCTGTTTCTATGAGGGTGATATTTATTCCGAAGGAATGGGCAAGTGCAATAATCCCGGTTTTGCCTTCAATGTGGATGTCTCCTTTCATCCCTGCAACACGCTTGCCGTTAAGGTCGAAAAAGGATTGGGGGTGGTAGCGGTTCCGTGAATATACAACGCCCCAGTTGATAAAAATGTCTTCAAGGTTAAACAGGTAGCGGGACATTCTTTCCGGGGAAAAGGCCACATCCGGCATCATATCAATACTGCCCTTTTCCAGCATATCCAGCAGTTCTGCCCAGTCTCCGTGAACCCATTCAAGCTGCCATCCCTGTTCTGCGGCTATTCTTTTAAGCAGCTCCGGAAGAAATCCCCCCGGTTTTCCTTTCTGGTCGGTGTATATCTTCGGGGGATTTTCATAAATGCCGATACGTACTGTCCGGGGAGTATCTGCAGACAGAGGTATCCCGGTAAAGAAAAAGCAAAAAAAGAGACCAATAAAAAATATGTTATTTCCGCAGATATTCCGCTTCATTTTTACAGGTTTTGTTTATGTATTTTTCCAATATGCCCGGATTAAAGGGTTTTTCGAAGGCTTTATCGATAATCCCTTCCTGTTCCACTGCTTTAATACTTTGGTCCTGAATGTAGCCGGAAAGAATACAGCAATGGATCTCCGGGAATTTACTTTTTACCTTGCGGAAGAATTCGGTTCCGCACATTTCGGGCATTTGCTGATCGCAGAAAATATAGTCTATGGTGTTATGAGTAAGGCAGGTAAATCCTTCTTCAGCACTGGCGGCACAGTGGACCGTGTAGTTGCGCCGGAAGAGGGCTTCAAATGCAAGGAGATTGATTCGTTCATCATCAATGTAGAGAATGGAAACTTTTTTCATAACTATTCTTGTACTATATTGCGGTCTTTTACACCTGTCAATGATGACCGTATTCAGATTTTACAAGAGATGGATACATGTGGAGATAAGAGGCATGAATATTATTTCCGGGGCTATACTGTTGTCATATCCAAATCTGCTGAGGTATAGAGAATTTTGCCCTCTCTGATAGTGCATTTTGGAGAAAGCTGAATATTCCCCTCAAGGGGATTCCCCTGGAAATCCGGAAACTTCTGCGCTGTTTCTTCAATCTTGAAAATCGCAATATCCGCAGTGCTTTCAGGACTCAGGTCTCCCAGTTCTGAAGCAGCTCCCAACATTCTTGCCGGGTTGAGGGTTACCCGTTTCAGGGTTTCTTCCAGGCTCATTCCAAGAGCGGTAAACTTGGAGACAAGCCTTGGGAGTGAAACCACCGGCGGGCGGTAGAAGGTTTTCGGGCTGTAGTCAGTACTGATAATGTCCGGATAGAAGCCCTGGCGGATTGCCGTTGCCGCTACATTATTGTCAAAGTTCACCATTCCGTGGCAGGCATCAAAAAGAACTCCCCGTTCCCGTGCTTCAATAATTGCAGGTTTTACCTCACCTCTATCGGACAATATGGTTTCTCCGGTTCCCTGAAAACAGTGACAAAAGATATCGCCCTTCCGCAGCATGGAGGCTACTGTTTCCAGGGGGATAGCCGGATTGGTTATGTGAGCAGTCAGGCTGCAGCCTATTTCGTCTGCCAGGTTCAGGGCCGCCTCCAGGGCGGAAGTGTCGTTGTCCGGAATAATACCTTTTGAGAGCCGTATTTTCAGGGAGATCAGTTCGTCGGGGTAGGTTACAAAGCACTCTTTTATCCGATCCGGTGCAAAACCGGCAGGATTAAGGTTCTCCGGTGCTTGAGAGGTGCCGAGGCCGGTGGAAGACATATTCAGGGCACTATAAACCCTTGTTAATGAAGGGGCTGCTATCTGTGAATGAAAAATCTGGTAGTTGCTTTCTCCACAGCTGCCGCCGTCAAGCGCAGTGGTTACACCATTGGGAATACAGGCAAGGTCGACGGGTACGCCTCCGTGACTGCTTATATGAAGATGGGCATCAATGAGCCCGGGGGTGACAATGCAACCCGTTCCGTCAATGGTGATATCCGGGGAGGAGACTTTTTCGGGATCAGCAATTTTACCGCCAGCCACGGCAACTGAGCCTGCGGTAAACGTTCCCGCTGCCGCATCAAAGATCCGGCCGTTTTTAATGAGTATTGTTTCCATAACTTTAAGTATAACAGGAAGAACGTACCCCGGGGATACTTATCTCAACCCGGGGCTATTCCCATTTAAAGCTGATGGAGCTTATAAGCAGAAAAACCGCGGTAAGCGCCAGCAGTACCGTAATGTTGGGCAGAACCTGCAGCAGGCCTGCTCCATCCAGCATTATTGCCCGGGAGGCTTTTATATAGTGAGTCAGGGGCAGTGCCAGGGAGAATTTCTGCAGAATTTCCGGTGTTCCCTCCAGGGAAAAGAATACCCCGGAAAAGATCATCATCGGCCAGGTTGTAAGGTTCATCAGGCCGTTGGCAAGCTCCTCGCTTTTAAGCCGGGAGGCAAAAATAAGTCCGAAGCTGATCATGCAGAGGGTGGCCGCAATGGTGACCAGAATCAGGTTGATGTAGGAACCGAGCATCATAAAGTGGAGGGCTGCATTACTGCCGATATAGACGAAGGCGGCGGTGCCGAGAACAATGTACAGCCGGGATACCATCTGGGCGGAGATAAACTGAATGGCTTTTACCGGTGTGGCTTTAAGCCGCTTGAGTACACCGTTTTTGCGGTAGCGGACAATGATCCAGCCTACCCCGAAGATACAGGAAAACATCATGTTCATGCCGATAACCCCGGGGACCAGCCAGTCAACATAGCGAATAGGCCGGCCGCTGACGGTTTCCCTGCTTAAGCCGGTGGTGCCGTCCGTTGTAAGCAGTTTCTCTGCTATACGTCCTTTGGCGGATTCCTCGTTTATGTAATAGCTGCCGCTTGTAAAATCAACGACAAAATCAAGCTGGTGATGCCTGAGCCTGGAAACTGCTTCGTCAACGGAGTCATAGGTGACGGGTGTGACCACGGGATCCTTCAGAAAGGCCGTGCTGCTGCTGTCTTTACCGATAATGCCCGCCTTGAAGAGTTCTTCGTCCCCGCCGGAAAAGGCAAAGGCAAAGCCGAAAACCAGAAACAGGGGAAAAATCAGGTTCCAGAACAGGGTACCCCGGTCCCGAAGAAACTCCATGTTTCTGGCGTGGAGCAGGGCAAGAAATTTTCTCATTACAGGTTTCTCCTTTTGTGTCTCATTGCCTTTTCGCTTCAGGTTCTCAGGGAACTGCCGGTAAGCTTCAGGAATAGATCTTCCAGGTCCGGGGCATGAATGGAGAGCCCTTCCAGGTGAACTCCACCGTGGATAAGGTGGTGCAGGGTAGCATCCACGTCGTCGGAGTGTATCTCCACATGATCGTTAACCCGGCGGGCATCTTCGGGCAGGTTCAGTCCTTCTCTCCAGGGGAGTTTTACGATCACCCCGGTGAAGTTCGCCGCCAGCAGTTTAGACGGAGAATTGCGGGCAATAATTTTACCCTGATCCATTATGGCGATGTCATCGCAGAGTTCTTCCGCTTCATCCATGTAATGGGTTGTAAGAATGACCGTTTTTCCTTCGCCCTTTATTTTTTCGATAAGGGCCCAGAAATTGCGGCGTGCCTGGGGGTCCAGCCCTGTAGTCGGTTCATCCAGAAAGACAAGTTCGGGATCGTTGACGATTGCCAGAGCAAGCAGGAGGCGCTGCCTCTGTCCCCCTGAGAGCTTACGGTTATCCTGCTTGAGGATATCCTTCAGATTGCAGATTTCGATAATCTCATCCAGATCCCGCTGGCGGGTGTAGAGAGCTGAGAAGAGCTTTATTGTCTCTTCAACGGTGATGAACTCCTGCAGGGCGGTATGCTGAAACTGAATGCCCACTTTTTCGTGGAAGTTAGCCCCGATGGGTTCATCCCTGAACAGTATAGTTCCCGCCGTAGGCTTGAGGATGCCTTCCATCATCTCGATGGTGGTTGTCTTTCCGGCTCCATTGGGGCCGAGCAGCCCGAAGCAAACACCTTCAGGTATTTCAAATGACAATCCGTTAACGGCAGTAAGACTTCCGTATTGTTTACGCAGATTGTCAACTTTTACGATTGATGCCATGGGTGAAAATATACGCCTGCAATGAACAGGGAAGCAAGCTAATATATAAGCAAAAAAAAACTCCGGCCAGAAAAGCCGGAGTTGTAAGTGAATAATCAGTTACTGACTATTCCGGAAAGGTCATCATAACCTTCATGACATCAAGACGGTTTTCATCGATAAACTCATAGGCTTCTTTAAGCTCATGAATATCGTAGTATTTTGTCAGGATGCCTTCGGTTTTAACCAGTCCCTTCTGTACAAGGTCGACGGAGGTAAAGAAATCTTCCTTCACATACATCATTACACCCAGCACATTGATCTGCTGGCGCTGAATAAGGGGAATCTCAATTTCTACAGGAACCTTGAAGTTGGCAACGATTACCACTGTAGAAGCAGGACGGGCACTCTGAATTGCAGAAGTAAGGCTGAAAGGGGCACCGGCACAGTCGATAATAAAGTCCGCACCCTTGACTCCGAATACATCAGCGATAGCTTCCTTCAGGGTTTTCTCTGAAGTATTGATGCTCTTTTCTACGCCCATTGATTTGGCCAGATTCAGTTTTTTATCGTTAATGTCGGTCAGCATTACATTGGCGCCTTTGGCCTGGGCTACCTGGGCAACAAAGTTACCTATGGGTCCTGCTCCGAGAACGCAGACATTCTTTCCGGACACATCGCCACAGCGTCTAATTGCACCTACTGCTACCGCAATCGGCTCAATAAGGGCGCCGTCGTCGAAGGAGAACCCGTCTGGAAGGGGAATGACCTTTTCTGCAGATACGGCGAAATAGTCCTGAGCCATTCCGTCCACATGTACGCCATAAACCTTCAGGTTCTGGCACACATTCTCATGACCCATTTTGCAGGGCTGACAGGTTCCGCAGAAGATCTGGGGCTGAACGGTAACATTCTGGCCGGGTTTGAATTCGGTCACCTTGTCGCCGACCTTTTCAATTGTGCCTGAGGCTTCATGGCCCTGGACAACAGGAAAAGTCATGTATTTATGGAGACCGTGATAAATCTGAATATCCGAACCGCAGATTCCGAATCGTTTGATTTTAATCAGAACCTCATCGGGACCGACTTCTGGAACCGGAACATCCCGGTATTCAATAGTATAGGCTTCTGGAAGAACAGTCTGTAACATCCATCTACTCCTTGAACAGTATGTAGTACGTAATATATTAACCGTATATCAGATTTGGCAGGGTCAGTACAAGGGCCGGGATATAGGTTACGAACAGAAGAACAATCCCAATTACCACAACATAGGGCAGAACGGTCTTTGAAAGCTGTTCGATGGACACCTTTGAAACCGAAGAAAGAACATAGAGGACCAGTCCCAGAGGAGGGGTCATCAGTCCGATCATAAGGTTCAGGATCATGATAATACCGAAGTGTACCGGGTCTACACCGAAAGAAACAAAGATCGGCAGAAGGATTGGTACAAGGATCATCTGAGCCGGAGTTGTTTCCATAAAACAGCCGACAACCAGCAGAAAAAGGTTCAGCAGAAAGAGGGCAATGTACTTGTTGCTCACCAGGCCCATGAAGGTCTCAGCAAAGTGCTGGGGAAACTGGGAAATGGTCAGTACCCAGGCAAAAAGAGTTGCCGAAGCAATAATGAAGAGAATTCCGATGGTGGTATTCAGGGTTTCAATAAGGAAGCGGGGCAGATCCTTTACGGTTATTGATTTGTAGGCAAATCCGAGGATCAGGGCATAGAAAACTGCGATAATTGCCGCTTCTGTGGGGGTAAACACTCCACCCATGATTCCGCCCATGATGATTACCGGTGTCATAAGGGGAAAGAAAGATTCCACGAAAGAGGAGGCAATGACCTTGATTCCGGCCATCTTTTTCTTTTCATATCCCCGCTTGCGGCACTGAAAGTAGATAAGAATGGACATGGCAATGGCCATGAGAAATCCCGGCACAATGCCGCCTACAAAAAGACGGCCGATGGAAACACCGGAAGCAACACCGAATACTACCGCCGGAATACTGGGGGGAATAATCGGACCGATGATGGATGACCCCCCGGTTACGGCCAGACTGAAATCTTCATCGTAGCCGGCCTCTTTCATTGCCTGAAGCTCGATTGCTCCGAGGCCTCCAACGTCTGCTGCGGCAGAACCGGACATCCCTGAGAAAATGATCGATGCCAGTACGTTAGCGTGTCCCAGTCCACCGGTAAGGTGTCCGACCAGGTGTTCCGCAAAGGCAAAGATTCTTTTGGTTATACCCGCAGAGTTCATAATCGCTCCGGCCAGAACAAAGAAAGCTATGGCCAGAAGGGGAAAGGAGTCGGGTCCTGCAACAAGCTTGGCTGCCGCCATCTGAATGGGCAGATCATGCATAAGCATGTAGATAACTGAGCTTGAAAACAGACAGAAAGCGACTGGCACTCCTGCAATGAGCAGCAGGAAGAAAATGCTGAACAGGATTATCATAACGTATTATCACCTTTTGAAGAGATGGCTGCTGTCGTTGTTTCGGTTGCTGACGAATCTGCGGGAATACCCTTTATCAGGTAGATTGCGGATTTGACAGTCTGAAAAAGAAAGTAAAGCATAGCAACGAGGGGACCAAAGAATGAGGGGAAGTATACGAGTCCCATATTCACGCCCATTGCAGATGAGACGATTAGGGCCTGGTCCTGGATAAAAATAATTGAACCCGGCAGATATACAATCAGGGTTATAAGGATAATCAGATTGGAAAGCAGTGCAACTACCGACTTTACCCTGGCAGGCATGCGGTCGTAGAAAAACGTAACACGGATGTGGGCACTGTTCCTGAATCCGTAATGGATACCGAAAAGAGCAATCCAGACATGCAGATAGCGTGCAGCTTCTTCACTCCAGATTAACGGTGACTGAAAGAGATAACGGGTAACAACCTGGGCAAACAGTACAGTTCCCATAACCGCAAGACAGGTTATGAGGAAAATGGTGTCAATCCGCGCAAGGATGTTTAGGGTCTTGCTTTTCATGAAAAACTCCCAAAAGTTTGGCAGCAGATAAGGCTGTCCCGTAAAGGACAGCCTCTCTTCTGCTCGAGAATTAATATCCCGGGTAGATTATTTTACTGCCCGGAGGGTTTCGAGGAGACCCTCGCCCCAGGTAGCTTCGTTATCATCGTAGATGAACTGTGCGTTCTTAACGAAAGCATCAAGGTCCGGCTCGATGATAGTCATGCCTTTTTCAACAAGTCCGTTGAGAAGAGCGTCTTCATCAGAGAAGGATGCGTTGATCCAGTACTCGGATACTTCCTTTCCTGCTTCTTCAACTGCAGCGCGGAGGTCCGCGGGAAGTTTATCCAGAGTTCTGGTGCTTCCGAAAATGTGGTTTCCGTAGATGATGTGACCGGTCTTAACCAGGTACTTCTGAACTTCGTAGAACTTCATTGAAGTAATAGCAGCTGCAGGGTTTTCCTGTCCGTCTGCTACACCCTGCTGAAGGGCAAGGTAAACTTCAGAGAAAGCCATGGGAGTGGGAGTTGCACCCATTGCCTTGGTAGTTGCAACGAACATGGGCTGATCGGGGCAGCGCAGCTTGAGGCCGTTCAGGTCAGCAGGAGTTTTTGCAGGGGTGTCGGTGGTGGTTACGTGACGGGTACCGTAGTAGCCGGGAGCAATCATTTCAATGTTTACCTTCTTCATGTCTTCCATGATGTTCCAGAAAACATCGGTCTTGTACACCTGAGCAAGGTGCTCGCGGTTGCGGAATACGAAGGGTGCATCGAAGATTCCGGAAACGGGGTAACGCTTGGTTACTTCGCCGAAACCGCAGAGTGCGAAATCGAGGGTACCCATGGCTACCGCGTCGATGATCTCTTTTTCGTTACCAAGCTGTGCTGCAGGGAAAACCTCGATGGTTACTTTGCCGCCGGTTTTTTCGCTGACCAGTTCTGCAAACTTAAGTGCAGTTTTGTGGTTCTGGTGGTCTGTGGGGAGTACGTGAGAAAGCCGAAGAGTATAGCTGTCGGCTGCTTCCTGCTTTCCTTCGGCGAAAAGGCCGGAGAACAGCAGGCTGATGATAGAGAGTACAATCAGAGCTCGTTTCATTAGAGTGAAACCTCCTGTAGGAATTTGGCCGCTGAGTAATCAGCAGTCGTACCATGATTATTGGAGGCGCTTTGAAGATCTGTAAATCGACACTTTTGTAACGATAAAATATTACTCTCAAATGTTAAAAAATTAATAGTTTTTGAACAGGAATGACAAAAAATGCGAGTATGATGACAAAGAAGCGCAAATTTGTATAATTGATTCCTGCGTGAGTGACACCATAAACCCCACCGGGGGGCTGCAGAATTCCTCATCAGGCTTTGTCAGGATTCTGATCAGGATTCTTTCTGTATCCATTCTTCCGGTACTAATTATCAGTTTTCTCCTTAATCATCTGGTTTTTTCCTATACCCGGCAGAACTATCTTCTGAGCATGAGCCAGAGTCTGGCTTCTTACTCAGCTTCTCTGGATGAAAGTATCCGGGGAGTTGAAAAGATGATGGCTGTAGTGGGCAGTGACGAAGATGTTATATCCTTTGTCATTGATCCGGATCCCGACAATTACCACCGTAATACCCGTATTATCGATGCCATGAATTCCCTGGTCTCATCCTATGACTTTATCAGTTCCATTTACCTTTACAGTTCTGTTGAGGGGCTGGTGCTGTCGTCGAATGGAGGTCTGGATTCAATAACCACCTTTACGGATACCGGCTGGGTTGATGCTTTTAACAGCCATTTTCTGGGGATACAGCGCCTGCCGACCCGGGTGGTAAAAGACCGTAACAGCAAGACACTTTCGGTAATCAGCCTTATCGGGAATCTCCCTTCGGGAAGCTGGGATAAAAGTGCCGGCCTGGTGGTGAATATCAACCGGGAAAAGCTCTTTTCAGGCTACCATCAGCTGTATGAGGGCGGGCATCAGGCCTATGTTCTCAATGATACCGGATACATCCTTGATCATCCCGATTCGGGGCGGATAGGAAATTTCAGCGGTGATGATCCGGTCCTGCAGCTGGCTCTGAACCGGGATTCCGGTTATTTCGTAAGAAAAGAGGGGGGAAGCAGCCGGGTTATGGCCTTTGCTTCCGCTGCTCACACCCGCTGGGTTTTTGTTTATCAGGTGGGATTGGGTGAGCTGCTTTCCCTGGAACGGCGGATGCTGCTTATTAACTCTTTTATTATCCTGCTGGCGGTGGCTTCCATCTTTATTGTGGTTATCCGCATTTCGATGCGGATGTATCTTCCGGTACAGATGCTGGACAGTTCCACCCGGCAGTTGGAAAACGCGCTGCCTATAATGCAGGCAAATGTTCTGCATCATCTACTTACCAACAAGCTGAACGGTGAGGCTGATTTCAGTTCTGCCCTGGATCTTATCGGCATCAAGTTTATTCAGTCCCGCTTTGTGGTCCTTGTTTTCGGTATCGATCACTACAGGCGTATTGTTGTTTCCCGGGATCAGGTTTCTCTGCGCTTGCTGAAAAGCACTCTGCGCCAACGGATAGGTGATGCGGTACCCTCCGGGGTTCCAAACATCTGTGCCGAAAGAGAGGGTGGGAATATCGGGCTTCTGCTGAATATAAGTGATAATTCTTTCGAGACAGAGCGGCTGGTCCTCACTCTCTCCAGGAAAGTAATTGCCATGGTAAAACGGGGTTTTACCTTTTCTGTTACCTGCGGAATCGGTCAGCCCTGTTCTTCTCTCAAGGAAGTACACCTTTCATATGACCAGGCCCGGACTGCCCTGGGATTCAGGCTTTATGACGGCGGCGGGACGGTTATTGAGTCTTCCCGGTTTGAAGAGTCCGGCAGGGAGGCTCCCTTTCCCGGGCCGGAGATGGAGAAAACCCTTATCAACTGTGTCGAGAACGGCAATGAGAAGGATGTTCCTTTTGTGGTTGACTCCCTCATGGAACGTATCCGCGGTTTCAGCTCCCGGGATACCTTTGCCGTGCGGGAGGTGTTTAACCGTATTGCCGCCCGTATCAAGGAAATAAGCTGCGGTCTTGATCTCAGTGGAGAATCAGAGTGCAGCGGTGACCTTTACGCTGAATTAGCAGATCTGGAAACCCTGGATGAGATATATGCCTGGCTAATTCCTGTCTGTACCCGGGCTGCCCGGGAAATAAAGCATGGCAGCCTTGAGAAAACCGGGGGAAGTGCCCGGAATATTGCTGCATATATTGATGAAAACCTGGACAATCCCGGACTGTCCCTCGTTGATATAGGTGATGCCGTAGGCCTCAGTGCCAGCTATGTCAGCCGGGTTTTCAAAGAGCACTACGGCACCAACTATGTAGACTATCTGAACCGCCGACGGGTGGATTCCGCCAGGGAGCTGTTAAAGCAGATGGACCTCCCGGTGCATCAGGTTGCTTCCATGGCGGGCTTTGCAAATCTGCAGACCTTCATTCGGGTCTTCAAGAAATATGAAGGACTTTCTCCCGGCCGCTACAGAAGTGCCGTGCTCTCAACGGGGAAGTCAAAATGAAAAACTCATTCATACTTATTATCCTGGGCATAATTGTCGCTTTTATTGTCATCGTAAGCCTCGCTTACATAATTATTCTTCCCTATTTTGTTCCTTCCGGGCTTCCCTATGTTTCGGAGCAGGGACGAAGCTATCGGCTGGGAAATGAAGCAGTATCATTCCAGGTTATAAAAATCGCCCACAGTCTTCCCCGGTATCACCCTCTCCATCAGGCCTTGAGTCAGGATTTTGCCACGGTGCTGGAGACCAGTACGGACCTCAAGTTTATCGTAGAAATCTATCCCGAGGGCTCCCTGGGCCCGGATGAACAGATCCTTAAGGGAACCTCCCGGGGGACCCTCGAAATATGCCTGGTCAGGGAGGAGCTGTACGCGGAAAACCTGGATGCAGTCTCGGGAACAGTTCTTCTTGCTGAGATCAGCAGCCCGGTCCAGTATATCTGGAAGATCCGGGAGAAACTGACCTATAATAACGATACAGTTGCTGTTGTGTACGGGGATACTGTTCTTGATGAACGGTTTATCAGTCTGAATCTGACTCCGCTGAAGCTCAGTTCCGATCTGCTGCTCAAATCCGTACGGGAGGGCAAGGCGGGCTTTGTTGTGCTCGATCTTCTTGACTGGTACTATCAGGACTGGAACCAGTGGACTGCTTCCCGGTATGCTTCGGGGGATCCCCAGGCGAAGTATCTTATGCTGGGAAATGCGGAACTGATAGAAAATCTTGATGCAGAGCTGCATGATGCCCTGCTCCGCTTTGCAGCCCATTTCGGGGAAACCGCTTCGGAGATGATCCGTGTCAGTGAATCGGAAATTGCCTTTTACTCCGGACTTAATGAGGAGTAGAGGTTTTGAGAAGTTTGAATGTAAGGGTTTATATTATAATGATTTATGCAAAGGAGAATCATAATGAAGAATCTGTTTGATGTTGCCGGAAAGGTTGTCCTGGTTACCGGTTCAAGCCGCGGCCTGGGGTTTATTCTGGCAAAAGGGTTTGCCCAAGCGGGAGCAAAGGTTATTCTGAACGGGCGGAATCCTGAACAGCTTAAAAAGGCTCAAGATGAGCTCCGGCAGGAGGGGCTTGAGACTGAGGCTGTCTCTTTTGATATTTCCGATTCTGGCAGTATAAGCAAAGGAATCGACACTATACACGCTGAAATTGGCAATATTGATGTGCTGGTGAATAATGCAGGCGTACAGTTCCGGGCCCCTCTGGAGGATTTTCCCGAGGATGAGTGGCGAAAAATCCTGGATATAAACCTTACCGGGGCCTTTCTTGTATCAAAAGCAGTGGTTAAGGGCATGATCGAAAGAAAAGCCGGCAAGATTATTAATATCTGCAGCCTTCAGAGCGACCTTGGACGCAATACCATCGCACCCTATGCTGCATCCAAAGGCGGCATAAAAATGCTGACCAAAGGTATGACCGTTGACTGGGCAAAATACGGTATTCAGATTAACGGTATCGGACCGGGCTATTTCGCCACGGAAATGACAAAACCCCTGAAAGACGATCCTGCCTTCGATTCCTGGATCTGCGGAAGAACTCCCGCCGGCCGCTGGGGCGACCCTGAAGAGCTGATCGGTACTCTGCTGTTTCTCTCTTCCGAGGCTTCCAACTTTATTAATGGTCAGCTGATTTATGTAGACGGCGGAATCACTGCAGCTATCTAGCCTGCAGTTTTATCCTGAGAGGGGTTCCTGGAGTCTGATTCCGGTCGATCCAGTATTCCGGAATGAGGCAATTGGAAAAAAGCTGTTCCGCACCGCCTTCTTCCGGCAGATTTTTTTCCGTTGATATCTGGATAACCTGTTTGATTTGTACATGCAGCGGTCCGTAGGCTTTCAGTGCGTTAAAAATGTCGCTGAAGCCTATGGTCAGCTCGGTAAGCTGTTCCGCGGATATCATTAAGGTCTGATCACTTTCATCGCTTACAACCACAGAGATATCCCTGGCAAGAATTCGCAGCAGCTCCGGGAGCTCTATCTCCTGACGGTATTCTTTCTCCAGCAGCAGGTTTGTTGCTGTTGACAGGGCTTCTATTCTTCTCTGGAGATCTCTTGAGTGGCTGCCCCCGGTTTTTTCCAGGGAAATAAGGCTTTCCAGTGTCTGAAGATTATTCATAATCCGGTGACGTAAAAGTCGAAGCAGCTTCTCTCTCTGCCCGAGCTCATGGTTCAGTGAGCCCAGGAGGTAGTGTACAATGTATGCAACGGTTCCCGAAATGATCAGCATATTGGCGCTGATGGTGATCATTCCGAGGAGTGAAGTGGAATGATTCAGAATGTGCAGAATGTTCAAAACCATATAAAGCTGAAGAATCCCCTGGGTTGCACTTATGGTGAGAATAATAGCAGTTTTTTTTCCAAAGAGGGCGGCAATGAACACCGCGAAGATAAGCCAGAGATAACCAGCCCCGTCGGTTCCGGTGTAATAGAGAACTGCAGCGCCCAGCACCAGTGAGACAAGTAGAATAATTACCATGCGAAACAGGTAGTGCAGCTTATTAAGATATGCAGTGATCAGAGCTGCATAGCAGATGGTATCGATGATTGCGAGAAGGTACAGTTCTTCGTAGAAACAGGCGAAAAGGCTGGGAATATAGGCTATTGAACCAAAAATAACCAGGATTTTCAGCATCGCTGAAAGGATCGCGGTCTGGCGGTTTATCATTACTTGCATGCTTACTGCACAGTATAATAAACGGCTGGTAAAAACTCTATGCCTCAGGAAGAGTTATTATAAACTCAACTCCTCTGGGATAAAGATTCTCTGCCTTCAGGCTTCCTTTGTGACGGTGTACAATTTCTGCCGCAATGTTGAGCCCAAGGCCGGTTCCTGGACTGGTTCGGCTCTCTTCTCCCCGGTAAAAACGCTGAAATATTTTATCCAGCCCATCCTCCGGCAGGGAGGGGCCGTTATTTGAAATCCGGAGTACCTGACTGTTTTCATGCCTCTCAATCTTCAGTCTTACCCGGGTTCCTTCTCCTGCGTATTTAACTGCGTTGCCGATTATGTTTCCCACGGCTCTTGTCAGGAGAGACTGGTTTGCCCACAGGCTTTCTGTATTGATTTCCGTCTCAAAGGACATTTTCCGGGAACTGAGGGCCTGGCCGAAGGATGCTTCCAGTTCGGTGATAAAGCTCCTGACTGGAAATCGGTTTATCTCTATTTCCCGGAGATTCTCTATCCGGTAGAGTTCGCTGACCGCCTGGGCCAGCTCTTCAAGCCGCTGTACTTCCACCAGGGTATTGGTGAACCGCTCGGGAACAGCCGGCAGTACTCCGTCCCGCATCCCCTCAAGCTGACCTCTCAAACCGCTTATGGGTGTCCGCAGATCGTGGGCGATATTCTGCATCCACTGCCGCTTGTACTCCTCTTCGCCGGCAAGCAGGGTGCTGACATTGTGGAGGCTGCGGGATATTTCGCTGAGTTCCTTTACCGGGAGTTCCCGTGAAGCAACAGGTTTCAGGTTCTGAAGGGCGGAAATATCCAGCTGCAGCATGGCCACCGGGGCGGTAATGCGCCGGGCTATCAGTAAAGCTGCTGCCGCTGCAATCAACAGAGATACAATCAGGGATCCGGCGAAAAGAAATGTCAGGCCCAGCAGAAAGAGCCTGTTGGCACTGGAGTCGAGAAAGCGGAGTTCTCCTGCATAGTAATAGCCTATAACCGTGCCTTTATACTCGATGGGAGTATAGTCTGTGCTGGGAATTGACCGTCCTTTGCCCCGATTGGTGTAGAGCAGGGTTTTGTCGGCGGAAAAAACAAAGAAAGGTCCTGCATGTTCTGGAGCCGAGACGGATATGTTCTGGGGATTAATCAGGATTTTTCTGGCCAGATCTTCCAGATAGGCAGACTGGTTTTTGCTGTAACTGTTCATTATCGGGGCAATCCCCAGGGTGAGAATCAGCAATTGTGTAAGAATGAGCAGCAGAAAGGCGAGGATGAATCCCTGAAGCAGCCAGGATCGGGCGGTTTTCACTGTGGTTCGCCGTTAAAGCGGTAACCGAAGCCGCGAACGGTTTCCACCCAGGTTTCGTTCTCCAGTTTTCGCCGTAAATTTTTTATATGGGTATCTATAGTCCGCTCAGAACCTTCCGCCAGAGAACCAAGGCAGCTTTCCAGTAACTGAAGGCGGTTGAAAACCTGGGGCTGATGCTCAATCAGATGGGTAAGAATGTTCCATTCTGCTGCAGTGAGGGAGGCGGCGGTTCCGTTTATGAGAATCCGGTGGGTCTCTTTCTGGAGTTCCAGGGTATTATTCCCCAGAGTGTAGGTTCCGGTTTTCTGGAGGCTCACTTCTGCTGTTTGGGTACGTTTAAGGATTGCCTGTATTCTTAACACAACTTCCCTTGGACTGAAAGGCTTAACCACATAGTCATCTGCACCTAATTCCAGCCCGGTAATACGGTCGGATTCCTGATCTCTGGCGGTAAGAAAGAGAATTGGGACATCCATCCTCTTTTTAATGTTTTTTGCAAACAGAAAGCCGTCACCGTCGGGAAGCATTACATCCAGCACCAGGAGGTCCGGCGTTTCTTTTTTCAACCTGCTTTCAGCTGAGGTGAGGTCGCCGAACTCGGCGACCTCTATTCCTTCAAGTTTAAGATATCCCGCCAGTGCTTCTCGTACATTGGGGTTGTCTTCCACAATATAGACGGTCATCTCTCTCTCCTGTCGGTCTGGTATCAGTTCTTCGCATCAAGCAGCTGCTGAAGCTGGTCCTTGTACTCAGAAAACTCCAGGCCCTGTTCCATCACAAAATCCCTGATGGCGGTTGCCCGGGTTCCCATGGGCATTCCCAGTATACCCTCAATTTCCTCTTTGGTGAGGCCCCAGCTGAGCAGATCGTCAAAGGTTGTTTTGCCCTTTATGGCCATCTCTTCATCTGTAGCGTGCTCCACCACTTCGGCTGTTCCCTCAACAGCCTCTGCCGGAGTCAGATCGCCAAGGCTTACACCGATTTTCTGAAGTGCCTGAAAGTCTGCGGTACTCAGTTTGTCCTTCAGCAGGGCTACAGCAGGGTTGGGAAGGCGGGTGGTCTCTTCCGGAGTATAGGGCAGACCGGTGTAACGGGCGGTAAAAAGCCTTACCGCATCGGTTCCCACTTCACCGCCGTCATCCTGGGGTCCGAACATCTCTTCCAGTTCCTTTGCCTGAAAATCTCCGGGATTGGAGCGGTCTTCTACGCCAAAGGCCTTTGCCAGAACCTCAACGGGAACCTTGAAGGCTTTCTCAATATCATCGAAGGAGTAGGAGCCGCGGATATCTCCGGGATTGTACTCTCCTGCAAACTCGCCGCTTACATAGGTGGCAGGCACCTTGCTTGATTCGGTAATCCAGATATTAAAGACCATGGTAAGTCCTATGCCGACAATAAAGGCAAGGGCAATAATCGGGGCCAGCTGTTTTGAACGCAGTTTCATCTTATGCCTCCAGTTTTTTGGTTTCGATGGAGCCGAAGGCCATCTCGACGGTGGATTCCACAGGACAGAACTGTTCGCTGGTACATTTCATGCAGCTTATGCACTGGTGGTTTCTTACGGACTTTCCGGTGGAGACTTCTATATTCATCGGGCAGGCCTTATCGCAGGCCTTGCAGTCTATACAGGTGGACGCGTTGCGCTTGATCCCGAATATCCGGAAAAGATTGGTCAGCCCCAGCACTGCTCCGTAGGGGCAGGCGTACTTGCAGAAGGGCCGCTCAACAAAGAGGGATGAAAGTATAACAATACCAAGGACTATATAGGCTGATATAGCCACTTCGCCGGTCCAGAAATTGAACAGGGCATAGTAGGGATCAATATCGGCAAAAAGCAGGGTCCCGGAGCGGGCGGTCATATACAGCACCTGCGCCAGAAGCAGATAGCGGAGATAGCGGAGCACCCGGTCGACCTTGGGGGGAATAAAGGTGTTATACCGCCTTTTAAAGATCTTCCTGCCCAGTTTGGCCAGAAGCTCCTGGAAGGTCCCGAATGGACATATCCAGCCGCAGAAAACCGGCCCGAATGCAACTGCCAGGGCAAATGCTATCCACATGAGAATAAATGAAGATTCATGAATTTTCTTCACAAAAGTTCCGGCAGTAATATACTGATAAATAGATACAACTCCGCCGAAGGGACAGATTGCATGCAGCGAGGCTGCTCCAACCAGAGGAATTTCAACTCCTGTTTCGGCAAGGCTGTGATTTATCGCTATGAGAGCGATAAGCACCAGAAAGAAAATCTGTAATCCCAGACGGATTCTTCCGCCTTTTGTCCGGTTCCTGGCCATTTCTTTTCTCCTTTTTCTGTTTTTAATGAGAACGAAAATCGTTCTATTAACCATAAGATAGTATAGAGAATATTTTACCCCTGTGGAGGGACGATGGAGGAATTGTGAAGAAATAGTGAAGAATGAACGGGAAAGTCCACAAATCTTTCAGATTATCTTCACATGATCTCCATACGGCCCGGTTAGATTTATTTCATATTCACTGATTGGAGGTGTTAAGATGAAGAAAATCATCCTTACTGTTTTAGTTATTTCACTGGTTGTTGCTGCGGCAGGACTTTTATTTGCAAACGGATCACAGGAGTCGTCCATATATGGACAGGGGCAGGGACAAGGACAGGGATTGCGTGACGGATCCGGCCGGGGTGCCGGCGGTGGAATGGGAGGCGGCCGCGGCAACGGTGCAGGCCAGAGTGCTGCAGGAAATGGTGCCGGCGGAGCCTATGGCTACGAAGAGGGCTTCGCAGGAGATATGCAGGTTCTTCTGAATGCAACGGAAAAAGAGTCCGTCGATGCTGCAGAAGCGGATGCACTTGCCTATATGAGGGAAGAGGAAAAACTGGCCCGGGATGTATACCTGGCTCTGTATGAAACCTGGAATATTCCGGTATTCAATAACATAGCCCGAAGCGAAGCGCAGCACATGGATTCAATCAAGCTGCTTCTTGACCGCTATGGTCTTGAAGATCCTGCAGCAGATTCCGCACCCGGCGTTTTTGAAAACCCCGAACTTCAGAAGCTGTACGATTCCCTCACTGAAGAAGGACGCAGTTCCATCGTGGCTGCCCTCAATATCGGAGCGACCATTGAGGATCTGGATATAAAGGATCTTCAGGATGCCCTTGCAGAGTCTGACAACAAGGATATCGGAATTCTGTATCAGAATCTAATGAAGGGAAGCAGGAATCATCTGCGTTCTTTCCTGCGGCAGCTTGACCGGGAAAATGAGTCCTATGAGGCGCAGTTTATCAGCCAGGATTATCTGGAAAAGGTGATCAACATAAACCAGGAGACTGCTCCCATTGAGGATCCTGATTACGTATTCTGATAGAATTCCTGATACAAGGATAAAAGTTCCCGCTTTTTTGGCGGGAACTTTTTTATGTACTGAGTTTTTCAAATATGGTAGTCTGTTCCACAATATGAAACAGCCGGAAACAGCACCGAAGACATCTGTACAGTCTATAGGGCGTGCATTTGATATAATTGAACTTCTTTCCCGGGATCATCAAGGACTTACTCTTACAGAAATATCTGTACAGTTATCCCTGCATAAAAGCACTGTTCACCGCCTGTTAGGTGAACTTTTACAGAGAAAATATGTTGAAAAAGAGAGCAGGACCAATACATACAGACTGGGGCTCGGTTTCGTGCATATGTCGGGTCTGTATCTCAGCCGAATAGAACTTAAAACAGAAGCTGAGTACTATATGCGCGAACTTGCCGGGCGGTTGTCGCAGGTTGTGTTTCTTGCCATCCGTAAAGATAATGAAGTTGTATATATCGATAAGATTGAAAAGTATGACAGTTCCCGACGATTTGCCATTATCGGCCAGAGGCGACCTTTTTATTGTACTGCTATTGGAAAGTGTCTGCTTTTTGATGAGGATGATGCATCCCTTAACCGAATCTTTTCCGGCGAACAGCGTGAACAACGGACAGCGAACAGTGTGGTGGATGTTGAGGCCCTTATCTCTCAGATACATCGATTCCGCAGTACAGGTTACAGTATCGATGACGAAGAGTGGGAATACGGTACCCGATGTGCGGGAGCGCCGATCTATGATTACCGGAGCCGGGTTATTGCTGCCATCAGCACGGCCTGGAACGGGCCTGATTCCGGAAATTCCGTTGACGATGTAGGATCTCTGGTTCGTGACACGGCGCAGAAAATATCCGCTCGTCTTGGATATACTGGCAGCAGATTTTCCTCAGGCTCCTGATTAACTCTCTTTAGCTCGCTTTCTCATCTTTGCCTTGACCTGTCGGCACATCTGGTGCATTATGCATATTATGAAACAGAGTTTCATAATATGGAACTCTATGAGGAGCATTAGATGGAAATACGTCATCCCATACATCCCGATCATGGCAAGCAGCTCGATACAGTTGGTCTTCGAAAAGAGTTTTTAATTCAGGAACTTTTTCAGCCCGGCAAGGTAAAGATGGTTTACAGCCATATCGACCGGATTGTTACCGCCGGAATCTGTCCTGTTGAAAAATCTCTTCACATAGAAGTAAGTAGAGAGATTTTCGGCGTTGACTATTTCCTTGAACGCCGTGAGCTGGGGGTAATCAATGTTGGTGGTCCAGGGAAAATTGCGGCTGACGGAAGTGAATACTCTCTCAAATATAAAGACGGTATCTATATAGGTATGGGTACCCGTAATATTGAGTTTTTCAGCAGTGATCCTTCAAACCCGGCAAAATTTTATGCTCTCAGCGGAACGGCCCATAAAAAACACAGCACCTGCCATATTCCGGTGGAAAATGCCCGGGAAGTACGTCTCGGGTCTGATGAAGCCTGTAACAAGCGGGTGATAAAGCAGGTTATTCACCCCGATGTAACAACATCCTGTCAGCTTGTAATGGGCTATACCGAACTTGCACCGGGGAATGTCTGGAATACCATGCCTGCCCATACCCATGAGCGCCGGATGGAAGTCTATTTCTATTTTGAACTGGACTCTGACCAGGCTGTTTTTCACCTTATGGGCAAACCCGATGAAACCCGGCATATTCTTGTCCGCAATGAGGAAGCAGTTATTTCTCCCAGCTGGTCCATTCATTCCGGCGTCGGCACGGGCAATTACACCTTTATCTGGGGCATGGTGGGTGAGAATCAAACCTTTGATGATATGGACTGGGCGTCCATGGATGATATGGCCTAGGCCTGTACTGCAAGGAAGGATGTGTTTATGAGTTATTCATTTGATTTAAACGGAAAAACAGCAATTGTTACCGGCTGTTCCACTGGTCTGGGCCAGGGTATTGCCGTGGGACTGGCCCGGGCTGGAGCCAATATCGTCGGTGTGGGGCTGAGCGAACCTTCAGAAACCCGGAAAACCATCGAGGATCTTGGAAAGCAGTTTATTTCCATAAAAGCGGATCTCACGTCTGTGGAGCCGGTGGAGAGAATATTGTCTGAGACCCTTGCTGCTTTCGGCCATGTTGATATTCTGGTTAACAATGCGGGAATTATCCGCCGTGAGGATGCAATTGATTTCAGTGAAGTAGATTGGGATGATGTGCTGAACCTGAATCTTAAATCACTGTTCTTTCTGAGCCAGAAGGCAGCCGGTCAGTTTATCCAGCAGAAAAGCGGGGGAAAAATAATCAATATTGCTTCCATGCTCTCCTATCAGGGGGGTATCCGGGTTCCCTCATATACTGCCAGCAAGAGTGCTGTTTTAGGGCTTACGAAAGCCATGGCAAATGAGTGGGCGCCTCACAGAATCAATGTTAACGGAATAGCACCGGGATATATGGTTACCAACAACACTGAGGCCCTTCGGGCGGATAAGCAGCGTTACGCGGCAATTCTTGAACGGATTCCTGCAGGGCGCTGGGGAAACCCGGAAGATATGATGGGGCCGGCGGTTTTTCTCGCATCTTCAGCTTCGGACTATATGCACGGGGAAACAATTGCAGTAGACGGCGGCTGGCTGGCCCGATAGGTCAGCCCAAAGCCACATCCAGACTCATCATTACCGCAAAGCCGACCATTGCTCCCAGGGTTGCAATGTGGGTGTTTCCCGAGTTCTGGGATTCCGGAATTGCCTCTTCCACCACAACGAAGATCATGGCTCCCGCCGCAAAAGCCAGAGCATAAGGGAGGATGGGCCGCATAACCAGCACCAGGGCTGCACCAAGGACACCGGCTACAGGTTCCACCATGCCGGATAACTGGCCATACATAAAGGCTTTTTTTCGGCTTAAGCCCTCCCTTCGTAATGGTACGGAAACGGCAGCGCCTTCGGGAAGGTTTTGTATGCCGATGCCGATCGCCAGAGCTACTGCGCCCGCCAGCGAGGCCGAAGGAATACCCGCGGCAACGGCACCGAATGCAACACCTACCGCCAACCCTTCCGGAGCGTTATGCAGTGTAATAGCCATAACCATGAGAATGCTCTTCTTCCACTGGGTACTCAGTCCTTCGGCATTTTCTATGGGCTCTCCTATATGCAGGTGGGGTAGAATCCGGTCTACCAGGCGCAGAAAGGCACCGCCAAGAAGAAACCCTGCAACCGGAGGAATCCAGGGAATAAGACCCATCTCTTCTGAGAGATCTATGGCTGGAGCCAGAAGTGACCAGAAGCTTGCGGCAATCATTACTCCTGCAGCAAAGCCAAGCATGCCGTCAAGATATTTTTTTTCTACTTTTTTGAAAAAGAATACCATGGCGGCACCCAGGGCGGTGGCAAACCAGGTAAACAGTGTACCGAAAAGTGCCTGCATGATGGGGCTAAAGCCAGAAAGCCATTCAAACATATACCAACTCCTCGCATTTTTAGAATTTCTATTAATATACAAAATATACTATTGTACCGAAAGGCTCTATATGCAACTCTTTCTATTATATGAATAAGCAGCGCAGATCTCTCCTTACCGGGTCCCCTTCGGTACGGATATTCAGAATGGCCGGCCCCATGCTGGTGGGGATCCTTGGTATGGTTGCCTTCAATCTGGTGGATACCTTTTTTGTCGGCCGACTGGGAACCATACCGCTGGCAGCCATGAGTTTTACCTTTCCCCTGGTTTTTGTGGTAAACAGCATTGCCCTGGGTATTGGAGTGGGGACCTCTGCGCTGGCAGCCCGGGCAATCGGCGGCGGAGATCATGGAGAGGTGCGGCGTATTGTTACCAGCGGGCTTCTCCTTGCTCTCGCTACGGTGGTAGTCCTTATTGTTCTGCTTTTTCCCCTGCTGCGTTTTATTTTTGCCATGCTGGGTGCGGACAGCCGCACCATGGTGCTTATTCTCGACTACATGCAGATCTGGCTTTTGGGGATGCCCTTTGTGGTTATCCCCATGGTGGGAAATAATGCTCTGCGGGCAACCGGGGATACCCGTATTCCCGCCATGATTATGATAATCGGCGCCTCCATGAATGCCGTAATGGATCCTCTGCTTATCTTCGGCTTGGGCCCTTTTCCCTTTATGGGAATTAAAGGCGCGGCCCTGGCAACGGTTTTCGGGCGGATGACCACCCTTACCATTTCTCTGTTTATTCTTATCCGCCGGGAGAAGATGCTTGGTCTGGAGGGGTTAAACTTCAAGGCTCTTATGGATAACTGGGGCCGTCTGTTCCGTCTCGCAGTACCCGCTACTGCCACCAATATGATAATGCCCGTTTCCGTGGGGATTATAACCCGGCTTATTGCGGTCTACGGGACCGATGTTGTGGCCGGTTTCGGTGTTGCCACCAGAATAGAGACTCTGGCTTTGAGTTTCATGCGGGCTCTGGCTGCGGTAATGGTGCCTTTCGTGGGACAGAATTCAGCCGCCCGGGAATGGGACAGGACTCTTCTGGGGGTAAGAGCTGGTGCGGGCTACTCTCTGGCCTGGGGGCTGATGCTTACGGTACTGCTTATTCCCTTCCGCTTTTTTATTGCAGGTATTTTTACTTCCAGTCCCGCGGTTATCGAGGTGACAGCCTTTTTTCTTCTGCTGGTAAGCGCCAGTTACGGTATTCATGGAATGCTGTTGATTTCGGGTTCCGGGTTTAACGGTCTCAATCAGCCCTTTCGCTCCGCCATGGTAAGTCTTTCACGGATGTTTCTGCTCTATATTCCCATAGCCTTTGTTCTGCGGATCTTTTTCGCATGGAAGGGTGTCTTTGCAGCAGCTGCGGCAGCGAATATTCTGGGAGGGCTGTTCGCCTATTTCTGGTTTGTCCGGACTGTTAAGGGGCTTCGATAATGGAAAAAGAGCTGCCGCTGTAGGCAGGCATGACCATTCCCGCATCTGCTCCAAGATAGGTCGGATCGCATAGAGTCCATTGGGTACCTTTGTAGGAAAAGAGTGTCCCCTCTCCTGCCCCGGGAATAGCCACTGCAGTCGAGGCATGTCCGGTCCACTGAATACCGAGAACCTTGAATCCCAACAGCTCTTTTACCAGCCACGAGAAAAGTAAAGCCCGGTCGTCACAGTCTGAATAGGGGTAATGAATAGTCTCTTCCGGGAGCATCCATTTTTCCCGGTTAAACTGATCCTGATCTGTTCTGTAGGAAAGTCCAGACTGCACCATACGGAGCAGAAAATTGACCGCTTCCCGGGGAGCCATTGAATCCAGTGTGGGCTGAAGGCTGTTATGGATGGAGGCTATAAAAGTTTTTGATGTTCCTGCTTCCATGTAAGCGGAAAAGTCGGTCTGGGGAAATTCGCTGTAAAAATCGATTACACTCCGGTCGTACTGCAGGGGAATTTCATGGCGAACCCCCTGGAAATCAAACCCCAGGGTTCTCTGCTGTACTGACTCCGGAAGGCTCGGTTGATCATGAAAAGATACTTCAAGAATGCGGGTTGCACCGGGGTGCCCCTCGGGATAGGTGAAAAACCGGGTGGGCTGCCGATCCCTGCCGGTAAAATCAATAAAATAGAATACCTTGCCGTCAATACCTGCAAAAGGAATGTTATAGAGCTTTCGGGATACCGGCAGAAGCAGATAGTATCCGTCCCGGGTGCCGTCAGAAGCAAGGCGGACATCGTATCCTGCCCTCAGAAGCAGGTACCAGGTAAGAGGGTAGGCTTCTGCCGCGGTTTCTCCCGCTTCTCTGGCGGCAAAGGCGTGTACAAGCCGGGTGTATCCCCAATCCTGCAGGTTGAGGTTTTCCGCCGCTTTGTTCAGGGCTGCTTCCACGCTGGAGAAATCCGTCTGGGAAAGGTCGGCAAAATAATCAGAGATATCCCTGGATGAGCTGCTTTTCAGCCTGGGAAGATTCTGCCGGGGCCGGGGGAGCCGCAGGGAAACGCCGAAAAGCTCGATCATGGTGGAAGGTACTCCCCGGACCGAAAAATCGAGAAAGCTGCTGGCCTGAATCCGTGAACTGTTGCCGCTGTTCCAGCTGTAAAGATCCGGACGGCCGGCTATGGATTTGTTTCCCGCATTGAGAACCGGCTGGCGTGGATTTTTAGGTTCGTCGTACTGTTTGGTGCCCCTGCTGGCATTGAAGGCTTCCCATTCCCGGCGCAGGTAATCCTGAAATGCCCTGTCTTCTTTTTCTCTGTAACCTTTAAAGGCCTGTTGTTCCCGGTTGAGCCAGCTTGAAAAATCTCCGCTGTTCTGACTGTAAAGGGGTGCAAGTAGAAAGGAAAACAGCAGCAGCAGGGGCATTTTGCCCATGGGCAGACTCCTTTGCGGGAACTGGTCTCCATGGTAATCCCCCCGGGCGGGGGAGATCAAGCCTGAAAGGGAGTTTTTTCCTTGCCCTGAAAGAGTCCGGGAATTACCATAAAAGTATGAAGGAATCCCGCTGGTACAAGGAGTTTGGCGGCGAACGGGAAGAACGCTATTACCACATTACCGAGGTTGATGAGGGCAGAACCGTAAGCGGCCGGGTCTTTATCTATAATCCGCTTTTCCGCAGGGTAATTAAGGAGGAGACCCGGCACTTCGACGATAAGTGGTGGATGGAACAGGAGATCCGCAACAGTGTCCACGAAATTGATGAATCTACTGTTCCATTCCTGATGAAATTCTAAGAAAGCGGACAGGCGTTTATTCTCTGTTTTACCGCAGCGCAGACTCAGCAAAACATGATTCAGCAGATATATCTGATTCGAGCATTTCGTTTTCCAGCATAAAATCGATATCTTCCTGCATACTCACAATATCTGCATCATCCAGTGTGTCGCTGAAACGGGTCCATTCATAGAGCTGCTTTGCCTCTTCCAGGCTTATATCCTGCTCATCAGCACCCATTCTTAAGGCTTCCTCCAGGTGCGACTCCATCCATGCGGATGCCTCCCGGTGGCTGGCAAGATAGAGATCTACCAGGTCCGGGTGAGCATCAATAAAGCCGCCCCGGCAGGCTATAACCAGTTTGGGAACAATAAGTCCGTCGGCAGTTGCCAGAACCGCTGCACCTTCCTTCTGAGCATGTATAATAAGGTTTGCAGCCAACAGTGAGGCATCGATCTGCCCTGCGAGCATGGCTGTATAGGCCTGGGAAAGGCCCATCTGAATAAACTCAACGTCGTTCATGCTCATGCCCTCTTTCTCGAGAGCAGCTGCCAGAAGCTGGTGCAGAACCGTTCCCTTGGGGCCGCCCACCTTTTTTCCGGAAAGCTGGTTTACGGTTTGTATGTCAGCGGTGCCGCTGACTATGGCAAAAATATTTACCGGTTTGCTGAACCCGCTGACAATGCGGATATCATTTCCGGCACTCCTTGCCAGCAGAATGGAGGTGGTGTTCATTACCCCGCCGATATCCAGCGATCCCGCAGCCATTGCCTGGGCCTGCTGCGCCCCGGAGTTAATCTCATGATACTCCACGCTTATTCCCAGCTTATCGAAGTTGGACTCCAGAATTCCTCGGTTTTTCATCACCATCATGGGCAGGTTAAAGGGTGATTTTACATAGGATACATGGATGGTCTTCGGCTGTTCCTCGCTCTGTCCGCCGGCAAAGCAGGGGAGGGCGGCGGCAAATAAAAACATAAGAACAAGAAGGAAGGAATAATTTTTACGGACAACATTAGACATGGGGTACTCCTGAAGGTGATTGAATTATTGAAATATCCGGATTTTCCTCCGGGTTTTTCCTGTTTTGCTGGCTGGCATGCAGGCTGGTGATAACTGTGTCGTAGAGATGATTGAAATCCCGGGAGGAGGGATTTCTGGGAAACGGGAGATCCACTGCAAGATCCTGAATAAGGCAGCCGGACGCCATTATCAGCAGCCGGGAGCCTAAAATGAGGGCCTCCCGGATATCGTGGGTAACAAACAGTACGGTTGCACCGCTTTTCCGGTGTATTTCGGAGAGCTCCTCCTGCAGGCAGCCTCTTGTCAGGGCGTCAAGGCTTGCAAAAGGCTCGTCCATAAGCAGGAGTTCCGGCTCCCGGCAGAGGGCCCGGCCAAGGGCTACTCTCTGAGCCATTCCTCCGGAAAGCTGAGAGGGGTAAGCCTGCCGGAAAGGGGACAATCCCAGCATGGAAAGGGTTCTGTTTATCACCTCATCCGCACCGGCCCTGCTTTTTCGGTGTTTAAGAGCCAGGCGGAGATTTTTCTCAACTGTTTTTGCAGACAAAAGCCGCGGCTCCTGAAAGACCATGGCAGAGCGTCCTTCCATTCCGGAAAAACCGATACACCCGGAATCGGGCTGCTGTAGGCCCATAATGGTTTTCAGCAGGGTGCTTTTCCCGCAGCCGGAATGACCCACCAGGGTTACAAACTCTCCGGCCTCTATGGTGCAGCTGAAATCTTTCAGGGCTGTTATCCGGGTTCCGGGAATATGAAAGGTCGTGGAGAGTGATTCAATTTTCAGAAGACTGTTTTTCTGTCCTTTGTGTCCTTTGTGTCCTTCATGAGGTTTGCAACCTTTATATGAGTCGGTAATAGAGGGTGATGTGGTAGACAATTGTTCCATCACAGGCCGTCCTCCTGAATCCAGGGGAAAAAGCGGCGGATACAGCGGAACGAAAGGCTGTCAAACACCAGTCCGAGGAAGCCAATGGTCAGTATGCCGATAACTACTCGGTCGGTGCGGGCCATCTCCTGGGCATCAAGAATCATGTAGCCCAGACCGCTTGAGGAGGCTATCATCTCCGCGCCGATAAGGGCTCTCCAGCTGTATCCGAAGGCAATGCGTATGCCGGTGAGTATGGTGGGCAGGGCTTCGGGAAGAAGAATATGTACAACACTCTGGAAAGGAGTCAGCTCCAGTGTTTTCCCCATCTCAAGGAGCTGGGGAGAAACCTGATTAAGGCCGCTCAGGGTATTGAGAAAAACCGGAAAGAACGATGCAAGAATGATCAGCACAATCTTGGAACTTTCGCCGATGCCGAACCAGAGGATCAGCAGGGGAACCATGGCCAGGGGAGGAATGCTCTGCATAAGGTGAACTGTTCCCTTGAGAAAGCCGCTGTAACGGGGTGAAAAATAGAAGAGCCCTGCAAGGGGAATGGCGGTGAGCAGGGTAGCACAAAATCCGAAGCACACCCTGCGGAAGGATGAGACAATGTGCATGAGCAGGGTTCCGTCTGAAGCAAGACGGAGCAAGCTTGCAAGCAGCCTTTCTGGAGGGGGTATGAGGTATGGGCTAACCATCCCTGAGGCACTTACCAGGCAGTATATGCTGACTATCAGTGCCGGAACCGGCA
Organism: Marispirochaeta sp.; assembly: GCA_963676835.2. Lineage (GTDB taxonomy): Bacteria > Spirochaetota > Spirochaetia > JC444 > Marispirochaetaceae > Marispirochaeta. Next base: position 47,415 of record CAXXFF010000002.1, on the reverse strand, counting down.
GTATCTGAAGCATAGATCTGCTGCCGGCAGAGTTCTTCTCAGAGGACACGGGGTTCTTCTCCATCAGTTCCTACCTTTGGATCAGATATAAAGATTTCTCCTTGGAACAGGGATAAAGCCGGTTCCTCAGATCGGGATCAGTGTATAAATATTGAGAACAGATTGCAATAGCAGGGTGGGAAAAGAAAACTGATAAAAGAAAACCCCGGGACTGCCGGCTACAAAGCAGTCCCGGGGAGGCATAAACCGGTAAAACGAGGAGGACGTCTACCGGGAGGTCACAAATTAATGAGAGGGAAAGGCAATTCCCATGGTATTTCCAAGGGCGGCAAAATCTTCCACCACCGCTTCCGGCAGGGGAATTCCCTCTTTCAGGCGTTCTGCCCGGATACCCGCTTCGATCTCTCCGGGAATGTAGATCTTCTCTACACCTTCGGCTTTGGGGCAGGCTTTGATCTCCTGAATGGCTTTATCGATGCCGGCGGTGAATTCCGGCAGATCCATAAAGCTGTCGATGCTGATGGCTGCAAAGATGCTTCCAATATCGGAAGGATCTTCCATATTGTCCGCAAGGAATCCGGGGAAGTGAGTTCCGTAGTTGGAGCCGGTCATTATGCCGGAGATAATATCAATGGCCAGGGCAATGCCGTACCCTTTATAGCCGCCGATGGGGGCCAGAAGGCCCTTCACCGCCTCATGGGGATCGGTTGTGGGCCGGCCTTTTTCGTCCAGGGCCCAGCCGGGCTGAAGGGGAAGATTCTGCTTTGCATGAAGTATAACCCGTCCCCGGGCTACCACGGTGGTTGCCAGGTCCAGGACGAAGGGCAGCTCTTTGCCTGCCGGGATGGCAACGGCGAAGGGGTTGGTTCCAAGCATTGGATAGGTTCCGCCGGTGGGAGCAAAGGAGGCGGGGCCGTTGGTACAGGCAAAGCCGATCATGCCGTGTTCAAGGGCTTTCATGGCCCAGTAGGCTCCGGCGCCGAAATGGTTGGAGTGGGTGGTGGCCACAAAGGCGGTTCCGGTGGTTTTAGCCTTCTCTATGGCTGTATCCATGGCAAAGTGGGAGGCAACCTGGCCGACACCGTTATTGCAGTCGATCAGTGCGGTAGATGCCTTCTCTCTGACAATGTCACACTTTGTTTCGGCCTTCATTACGCCTGCTTTTATCCGGTCCACATAGACCTTAAGCATTCTGGTTATTCCGTGGGTATCTACTCCCCGGAGGTTTGCTTCAATAAGGGAATCGGTGACCAGCACTGCATCTTTGGCTGGAACGCCTGCTTTCTCGAAAATCTTCTCTGTCCAGCTCCGCAGTTCTTCTGCGGGAAAGATTATTCCGCCTTCTACTCCTGGCATAATGTACTCCTTTTGTGTGGTCCCTGTATTGTAAGTCAGATACGATGGTACGTCAATTGTATACAAAAATAATACAAAAGGTTGTTGGATTTTTTTATTCTCCAACCTTGAAATTTTGTAACACTGATGTATGCTTTAAGTGTTCAAAAAGTGAACAATATCGTTCTTATGCGAGGTATTTAATATGAACAAGTTTGTAAAAGGGCTGCTGCTTTCAGTGGTAGCAGCAGTTGTACTGAGTGGATGTATTCTGGAACCCAACTCGGAACTTCAGCTTGAGTATTACGTGGTAAGTGTTTCACACACTACTCTTCCTGGTGATATCGTTATTACCTATTACGTTGATAACGAAGGTGATTTTGATATCCCCGATCTGCGCTTTTACTTTGAAGCAGACTATGATAACAACTCAAGTATTGATGCATCCGGCTGGTCTTCAGAGTTTTATCTGAGTTCCGGCAGCTCAACGACACGTTCTGTTACGTTAAATTGCACGGCTTCGTCGAAGGCAGCGCTGGATGATACCCAGCTTGTCCTGATAACCGGCATAGGAATGGATAACCCTTCCGACGAGTAGGCATATTTTTTCGTTCCAATCTTGTCATGGGGTACCGGCAGGTTTATAGTGTTCCCGTATGAATACAGTCTATATTACGGGACACCGGAACCCCGACATGGATTCCGTCTGTTCCGCCTACTGCTATGCGGAGCTCAAGAACAGTATTGATAAAGAAAAGCGGTATGTACCCATCCGCTGCGGCGCCCTCAATAAGCAGACCCGGTATGTCTTCGACAGCATCGGGGTTGAGCCGCCAGCTCTGGTAAAGGATGTCTATCCCAAGGTTGCGGATGTGGCCAAGCGGGATGTTATTACCCTGGATATCACCGACCCGGTCTATACCGCCATAAAAGAGCTGGATGAACGCACCCTGAGCATGATCCCCGTCTTTGAAGACATGCACGAGTTCAAGGGCATTGTAAGTATCCACGAGATAACCCGCTTTCTTATGAGCGATAATCTGCACACCCGGCCGGCTTACCGTTTTCTTATGGATAACTTCAAAGATGTTGTCCCCGGCTATTTCTACCGCATAGGTCAGGACCGGGAGTTTTCCGCCCCGATTATGATCGGAGCCATGCCCTACGAGATAAGCATTCAGCGGATCCGGGAGTTGGGGGATGTTAAACCCATTCTGATAGTGGGGCTTCGGGAGGATATTATCTCCTATGCCGTGGAAAACGAGTTCCCCGCAATTATTCTTACCGGTATGGAGGATGACCGGGCTATTCCCGTGGATTTCTCCTCCTACAAGGGTTCGGTTTATGTCTCTCATATAGATACCGCCGAAACTGTCCGGCTCTTAAGGCTTTCCGCTCCGGTTAAGGATATTCTCAACAGCGAACCGGTTACCGTACAGAGCGATGAAAACTACGAGGTGGCTAAATCCAGACTGGTGAATTCCGACTACCGCGGTCTTCCGGTTTTTGAGGGAGACCAGTTTTCCGGAATTGTTACCCGCCGCTGTTTTATCGGCAAGCCTCAGCGCTGCCTGATTCTGGTTGATCATAATGAGATTGCCCAGAGCGTTCCCGGTGCGGAAGAGGCAAAGATTCTGGAGGTGGTGGATCATCACCGCCTCGGTTTTGAAAAGACCCGGGAGCCCATTACCCTGAAAATGGAACCCGTGGGCAGCACCTGTACCATCGTCTACCACGAGTACCTCTACCGGGGCATTACAATCGAGAAACATGTTGCATCCCTTATGCTTGCGGGAATACTTGCAGATACGGTTATGCTCAAGTCCCCCACCACAACCGATGCAGAGGTCCGGGCTGTAGAGGAGTTGAGCCGTATTGCCGAGGTTGAATGGAAGGTCTGGGGCCAGGATCTTTTTACCCACTCAAGCTCCATCCGCAACCGGAATCCCGAAGAGGTTCTCAATTCTGATTTCAAGATCTACGATGAAAAGGGCATCCGCTTCGGGATCGGCCAGGCGGAGGTTGTTACCCTTGAGGATCTGCCGGAGATTCGCGACAACCTTGTAGCTGTGGTCGAGAAAGCCGCTGCAGAGAAGAGTCTGGATTGGGTTATGCTCCTGGTCTCGGATGTAATGAAGGCAGAAAGTGTGCTCTTTTCCAGCGGCTTTGCAGCAGACAAGAAGCTAATCTATAAGAAGACTGCTCCCAATGAGTTTTATCTCCCGGGCATACTGAGCCGGAAAAAACAGCTTTTGCCTGAGGTTCTTCGGGTAGTTGAAGATTTCGCTTCAGATTCCTCCGCCGAGTAGCAGGAACTGAAACCCCGCCTTTTCCGTCTCCACCTGGTAGAAGAGGCGGATTCCCGCGGATAGTTCCACCGGCAGCTGGAGGAGATGAAAGTCAAAGTTGATTTCTCCTCCGGCGGAACGGTACAGATCTCCCGAATCCATATCTCCCAGCATGTCTCCGTACAGTTTTCCCCTAACCCGTTTAAGGGTGGCGAAATTGCCTAAGGAAATATCCGGATAGCCCAGAGGCAGCCGGTAGTCGCTGCGGGCAGACCAGAGCCTTTCCAGTTTTTCATAAGCCCATCCCCGGGGAAAGGGAACATAGGAACTTTCTTCCAGGCTGTTCTCTTCGTAGAAGCCGGTAAAGCGCAGACCCTGGGGAAAGGTTATACCCGGCAGAAGCAGGGCTGCTCCGGAGTAGAGGTGCCCGTCTGGATTATAGTAATTTTCGCTTAGAAGCCCCCAGCGGGACTGCAGGCTCTGCATGGATGAGGGGCCGGTAATCCCGGTGTTCAGAGTCAGTGCTGCCGCAGTTTCCGGATTATCATTCTGCTCATCAAGCTCTGTTGTGGCGGAAATCTCTACTCCCGGTTCGAAGCTCCAGCTGTGGGTTCCGTAAGACTTTCCCAGGGGCAGGCTGATGGAGGCATTGCCGAAGAGTTCCGTCCATTCTTCAGTTCCGGTTCTTCTGTTTTCAAGGACTGTACCAAGGGAAATATCCGGCCGCAGTGCCCGGTAGGTAAGGGTGTAGGCGGTAGAAAAGGTCTCTTCATTAACGTTCCATAGAAAGTCAGCTTCGTGCGCCCATGTATGAGCCACCGAATCAGCACGGAGGGTCAGCCCCACCGAAGGCTCATCCAGCACGTCAGCGGAGCGGGGAAGCAGAGTCCATGAGTGGAGCTTCAGACCGTTTAACCCGAAATAATATTCCTTCGGATTGTACTGCGGCATGGGGCTCTGCTCTGCAACAGGTTGTGCTTGTGGATCCAGCAGCGGACGGTAAAACTCTTCCTTCACCACCGGTACTTCGTTCAGGGGAATCCCTGAGTTTTCCAGGGAGGCATATCTGATGCTGCTTCCTTTGCGGCCGGTGTAATCGATAAAAACGATACCCCTTTTATCCGGATCCGGGGAGAGTTCCGCTGACCAGGAGCCGCTTAGTCCGTGATACAGGAGCTCCGGTTCTCCCTCTGTCCATCCGTTTGAAGTTTTCATCAGGCGGTAGACTGCGGGTACCCCCGAATAGGATGCTGTGTAGAGGAGCCCTCCGGGAATCGACCTGGGGGTTCGGAATACATATTCTCCCCCGTGCTCTATGGAGATATGTCTGCCGCTTTCGGTCTCTATACTGCCGATATACTGCCCGAAGGAGCCTGTTGCCAGATAGTAGATGCTCTTGTCATCCTCCGACCAGTCCAGTTCCTGCCAGAACTCACCCTTCGGGAGGGGCCACTCATAAAGAACTGTGCCGTTTTCGGTTTCCATTATGGTGAGAGTACCTCTCTGGTCTGTGCTCCAGTTTATACAGGCAAGATATTTACCACTGCTGTTTAATGCCGGACTCAGAACCCGTCCCCACCCGGTAACGGCCCGGGTTTCTCCCGTGTCCGCAGAATAGAGCAGAATCCGGTTGGATGATTCGCTGAACTTCAGGTCTGAGCGGTGCTGATCCCAGGCAATAAACCCTCCCCCGGCACTCATGGCGCTGTGGGGTGAAGCGGTAATACGCTGAAGTTCTTCGCCGCTTCTGTTTAGCAGGAGAATCTCGTTTCCCCGGGCATAACTGTACTGCCAAACTGCCATGTTCCCGTTTTTCAGGTAGTGAAGCTCCCGCTGTATACTGTATTCAGTACGGTGTTCTTCATCATCGGGAATAAACGGCACGCTGCTTCCCGAAGGGAGTATTGCGGCCTGGCTGCTCCAGAAGGAAGCGGCTGTCTCAATACTCTCTTTGTACAGATCGGATGCGGAAATTCCTGCCGCCCGGTGCATACCCAGGGCGGTTCCGGCCAGAGGCAGGGGCAGGCTGCCCAGGCCTTCGGCGAGCAGCCGGGGGGCATCCCTGGTGTAGGCCGTCCGCAGGTGGGCATACATCAGGTAGCCCATGGTGTAGGCGTTGGGCATGGGACCCGTATAGGATCCGTGGATCATGGTCTGATATGAGGGCATGGAATCCTCAAGAATCATCCCCTTTACGGGCATGGTAAACAGGGGATTCCGTCCCCGTCCTCCGTTTGTATAGAGGGTTTCCGCCATAACCGCATCGCCTTCATATATCCAGTCCGGGGCAAAGAAGAGGGGTATCAGTCCCTGATCGCCGAAGGCAAGATTCAGCAGCCGGGTTACTCCTCTGTTTGCCGCCTTAATCTGGGCTATATGGCGGCCTTCGTGAACAGAAAGCAGGGTATACCAGTCAATATTCTGATCTATCGCCGGGAGGCTGTAGAAGACGCTGGACCGGGGAAGAATCACCACATAACCGTTGGGGGTGAACTCCGCACGGTCCAGGATAACCGTGAAGGTGCTTTTACCGGTGAGCTTAAGCTCCTCACTATAGAGGGCGGCTGTTTGCTCCAGTGCTTCGGCGGAGAGCTCCGCCTGCAGCTGCATCTCGTCTGGATACACAATCTCAAAATGTTCGGTCTCAATGCTCAGCCACCTGGCACCGGTGGTGCGCAGAACAGGGAAGTCCGCCATAAGCACCTGTGCAGAGAGTGGAGCGGGCTTCGGTGCAATACAAATGCTCAAAAGAACCAGGGCGGACAGGTATAAGGAACGAAACATTACCGGTTTTTTCATGGAATCCTTTTCTCATAAAGTAAGGATGTATATCCGGACGATACCAAATTTCTCTATTTGCGTCTGCCGGTGGAGTATGACTCAATATATAAGCTTTTTATGGTTGCACCCGGTTGCCATTGGAATTACACTTATAGTTCTAACGAAGACTTAACGGAGGACTATACAATGCTTCGACTGCCCAAAGGATTTCGCATGGGGATTTCCGCCAGGGTTTCAATTATAACAGCCATCCTTCTGGTAGTAATTCTTGGGATTATGCTCTTAATTGTCAGCCAGAAACTGGATGATGATGTACATCAGATTCAGATAGAGAGTTTCGACAGCGAGGTAAACGCCATAGAGAGCCTTGTCGGTTTTCAGACCAAACTGGTGGAACGGATTCTCCGGGCCCATATTCTCAACAGCACCTATACCGATTCAGTAAAAAGCGGCAATCTGGATCCTGCTACCGGGCTTCTTCGCATTCTTAACTCCAACCTGCAGATACTTGATGCTGCATTGATCGTAGATACCTCCGGTACGGTTATAGCCGCCGCTGCGGATGAACATGTGGGAGTCAGTATCCGGTCTACCCGAATCTGGCAGGAAATTGCCGGCGGAGCGGCCTACCCTGCGGATTATATTCCATCGGAATCGCCTTTTACCGGTAATCCGGTAATCTATTATGCGGTGCGCCTCTATGCCGACCGGCAGGAGCTTGGAACCCTTATAGCTGTTCTGGACTTAAGAGTTTTCAGTTCCATCTATCTGTCTAATTTGCAGTTTGGCGAGACCGGCTACCCCATTGTTGTTACCAATGAAGGAATAACCGTTTCACATCCTAATTCCGGTCTTATCGGTGAGGATATTTCCAGTGAGGATTTTTATATAAAAATCCAGGAGGAAATTGAGCAGGATAACAACGAGGAGAATGCCGTTAATTATACCTATCAGAAAAGAGAAAAAGCCCTGGTTTTCCGTCCCCTCATGGGTGATACCGGCTGGATTGCCGCGGTTACCATGGATGAGGAGGAAATTCAGGCTCCTACCATCAGTATACTCAAGGTACTCATGGGAAGCGGACTCATTGCAGCCATTTTAATGATTGCGGTGTTGACGGTGTTTATCCGGCTCTTTCTTATCCGTCGGGTTCACAGCCTGGCTCAGCTGCTGCAGGTGGCGTCCACCGGTAACCTTACTGTAGAAATCCCGGAAAAAGGCAACGATGAGTTTTCCGATATCAGCCGGCGTTTCAACCGTCTGGTTCACAACCTGGTTCTGCTTATACAACAGGTTCGGGAGCGTATGAATGTTCTCGAAAGCGGCGGTCACGATCTGTCTGCCAACGTACAGCAGACTGCGGCGGCCATAAATCAGATAAATGCCAATATCGAAAGCACCCGCGGGCAGATTGCCAATCAGTCGGTTAATATCACCGAAACCTCCGCTACGGTAGAGGAGATGACCAAGAATATTGAATCCCTGGGAGCTTCAATCGAGAAACAGTCGGAGAGTGTTTCCCAGTCTTCCAGCGCCGTTGAAGAGATGGTTCAGAGTGTCCGGCTTATCAGCAGCACCACTGAAAAAGCTGCCGGAGAGGTTCGGGTTCTTGAAGATGTATCCCGCAACGGAAAAGAGCAGCTGGATAACATGGTAAACCTTATCAATGATATCTCCGGCATGTCCGATGCCCTGGGCGAGGCCAATACGGTTATTGCCAATATAGCCTCCCAGACTAACCTGCTGGCCATGAATGCTGCTATTGAAGCGGCTCACGCAGGGGACGCCGGAGCGGGATTCTCCGTTGTGGCCGACGAAATCCGGAACCTTGCGGAGAACGCCTCGGACCAGGCCAAGATTGTCAAAGGACGTCTGAAGGATGTGACCCAGGCGGTAAAGCATATTGTGGATATATCCGCGGAGACCGACAAAGCCTTCGGTCGAATTGCCGGTTCCATCTCCGGAGTACAGCAGATCTTTGAAGAGATCCGTTCCGCCATGGGAGAACAGGCTTCTGGTGGAGAGGAGCTCCTCAGCATTCTCAGCGGCATGACGGATATAACCACCACCGTCCGTTCCGGCTCGGTGGAGATGAATCAGGGTAATACCCAGATTATTGAGGTTATAACCAGCCTTAACGCCATCAGTCAGGAAGTTAAGAACGCCATAGAGGAGATTGCCCGGGGAACCGGCGAAATCAACAAGGCCATTGCCAGTATTGTCGATCTTTCCGATGAAAACACCGAGAGTATCCAGCAGGTACAGCAGGAGACAAAGAAGTTCTACCTCTCTGAGGAAGAGGTTCTTGAATCGGAACATACCCTTGGGGAAAGCGCAGGATCTGTTCCCCTTGGTGAAGAAGATGCCCTTGATGAACAGGATCTTCCCGGACTTGATTCCGGCGAAGAAACAGACAAAGAGTAATCCTTCATTAAATGCAGTCACAGAGCCCGTCGTTCGGCGGGCTCTTTTTGTTATTTTTGCGTTTTGGCCGGCGCCGGGGAAAAGCCTTTTCTTTCAAGCTTCTGCCAACCCTTGTTCTTGAAGAGCATTCCCGTTAACGAGAATACCCTCAGCCAACCCATAAGCTGCCGGTAGCCGAAGTTTTCGCTGAAGGTACTTAAAAGCAGTTTTATTATTTCCCGGTGGCTGAAGTAGACAATGCCGTGCTCCGACAGGATCAGTGAAATCAGGGAGACCAGGGTGCCGAAGAGAATGCAGACACTGAAAAGTATCAGGTAAACCGCCACGGAGTGGAGTCCTGCAATAAAGCCTATGAGCAGAAACAGGTAGCCGGAGAATTCGTAAAAAGGGCCGATAATTTCGAATATGAGAAAATAGGGCAGGCCTATTAACCCTGCTGTTCCATAGCGGGGATTAAAGAGCATCCGGCGGTGGAAGGTCATAATTTCGGTTAGTCCCCGGTGCCAGCGGTCCCGCTGTTTGTAGATGCTGTTCAGGTCTTCGGGGACCTCGGTCCAGCAGTTTGCCGTAGCGGCATATTGAACACGGTAAGGCTTCCGTATTTCTCCCATATGGCGGATCAGCCTCACCACCAGCTCCATGTCTTCCCCGACGGTGTCTTTTTTGTGGATCCCTCTGCCGGTGAGGTAGCCTCCTATTTCAAGTACCCGCTCCCGCTTGAAAAGCCCGAAGGCCCCGGAAATTATCAGCAGGGCATTCAACTGGGCCCATCCCAGGCGCCCTGCAATAAAGGAGCGGAGGTATTCGATGGTCTGAAGCCGGGCATAGCGATTTTTCCCCAGGGCAATCTTCTGCAGTGCCCCGTGGTTAACGGAACAGCCGTTGACCGGGAGGATATTGCCGCCGATGGCAATGGTTTCGTGCCGGCTTGTCATTGCCTCCGAGGTCATACGCAGCAGGGAGTCCGGTTCCAGCAGGGAGTCGGAGTCGATACTGCAGACAAACTCTTTTTCTCCGTAATTGATTCCGCAGTTAAGGGCATCCGCCTTGCCGCCGTTTTCCTTGTCCACCACCAGCAGCCTGCTGTTCAGGGGTGACTGGTAGATGCCCCTAACCGGAGCGGTGCTGAGATTTCCCTCCGGCTGGCGGTCTATGCGGATAAGCTGGAACTCCTCTTTCAGCACCCCGATGGTGTCATCCGCAGATCCGTCATTGACCACAATAACCTGATAATCGGGATAAACCAGTGTGAGCAGAGAGTTTACGCTCTCCACAACGGTTTTCTCTTCGTTATACGCCGGTGCAATTACCGCGATGGAGGGGACAACCCCGGGGGTAAAGAGAAAGTCATTATCCTGGATCTTCCAGTATTTGGTCTGCCGGTAAAGATTGAGAATGGCAGAAAGCAGCAGCAGCACATATACCGTATTCAGGACGGCGGCGTACCAGGCGAAAATAGCGGTATAGCTGTGTACCGCATGGCGTGCGAAGGCCGGCAATGAGATTGGAGTATCTGAAATTACAAAACTTACCGCCATTGCCGACAGAGGTACCGCGATAACCAGAATCAGCAGTACCAGAATGAGGATGCGGTCTTTCATGTTCAATGGAATCCGGGGAATATTCTGTGCTTTAGTATCCTGCGTCATTCCCAGTTCAGTCAGCAGGTCCGGATTGAGAAAGCGGTTTGCCTCACGACGAAAATCGGGAATATCCTCTATCATGGACAGTAACAGTGGTTTTATCCTCTCCATAAGTGATCTGTCTTTACTGTTGTTGATAAAGGCAATAAGCCCCGAGGAGAAGCCCTCTTCTGCGCATATACGTACAAGAGAATCTATTTTCTCAAGGGAAAAATCCTGTGCCAGCAGATATGGAATTCTTCCAGCCAGGCAGATGGACGCGCCTCGGCGGATTGTCTCCTCGCTGGTGGTGTTTATCAGGTTAAGAACCGAATTAATAGCCTCGGGAAACCGCTGGATATAATCCCTTAATCCCTCAACAGCAGCCTGGAATGTTTCGTCCCGGGTAAAATGTGCGGCAAAGAGGGAAATATCAAGGTCTCCGCCTTGTCTCGCCTGGGAGAGCACAGTTGCCCGTAAGACAGCGGGGTCTGAAGAGGTGAGGTTTTCGCCACCCGAGGCAATATCCGGATAAATCCGGACACATTCAAGCGCAGCTTCACGAATTTCCCCGCTTGGGTCTTTGAGTGAAGTATATGCAAAATCTCTCAGCCAGGAGGCTGTATGAAACCTGGCCCCGTAGAGGATAAGCAGCCGGTAGCGCATATCAGTATTTTTCAGATTCTGTCTGGCCCAGCCGATAAACCGGGTGCCGGAGACACTGACCATTGCTGCCACGGTCTTATTATATTCCCGGTCTGATCCCAGGCTTTCCGCCAGAGCGTCGAAGCAGGTTCCCCGGCTTGAATCGAGGAGTCCCTTTGCAAGTGCGGTCTTCACATGGCGCCTGGATTCAATTCTCAGTCTTTTTGCAAGACATTCCCGCTGGTTTTTCGGTAAAAGATGGCGAAGGGTCAAGGCACTCATATAGCGGTGACGGGGGTTTCGTGATGCAAGCAGCTTCTTCAGCTTTTCTGTAATTCCCGCCTCCCGGAAAAGCATCTGCAGCCTTTCCTGCTCATCCTTCCCGGGGATCATGATACCGAAAAGAGCCGAAAGTTCCCGGATGGCAACACAATAATGATGTTGCAGGGTATGCATGGATGAGGGGGGAACAGGTTCTTTTGAAAAAGCCGCCTGGAGCAGCAGATCCCGGACACGCATCTCTTTCCGGAAATTGCTCTTCTGATGCCGTTTAAGCAGGACAAAAAGCAGAATTGCCGCTGAATCAAGCAGGATAAAGAAAACAAGCAGAAGAACAGGAATATTCACTGGTTCCTGTTCCTCTCTGCAATAAGGGCGTGAAGTGTTCCTGTCAGTTCCGCGGGAACCAGAGGTTTTCGAAAGTGGTGAAGAATCTGCATTTCGTGGGCACGGCGGATTGATGCTTCACTTTTTTCCCGGGAGACCAGAATAAAGGGAATATTCTTGAGATCCTGGGTTGCCAGGAGGTTTTTCCGAATCTGAAACCCGTCCATCTGGGCCACGAACATCTCGCTTACAATTGCATCCGGCCGTATCCGGTCCGCTTCGGTCAGAGCCTCGGCGCCATGGGCAACATGCTGCACTTCGAAGCCCTCGGCCTCCAGGATCTGCATCATTATCCGTGCCTCAAAAAAACTGCTTTCAATGAGCATTATGGAGCCGGATAAGTTTCTGAAAAGCGAGATTCCCGTGGATGTGCAGATGGACCCCGGTCCCATGCGGTCCAGGGTCTTTATTCGCTGTTTGATTGTTTTCATCAGCTCGGTGAAGATCTTGTCTTTTGGGGTTTCAGCCTTAATGAGTTCATCCATTCCAACCAGGGCTGCGGAAACGGTAATGGGGGCAATAAACTCCCCTGTTATTTCCACCTGCTGCTGAAGGTCCCGGGCATATTCCTCCGCTCCTTTTCGTTCTGTGGAATGGAGATACCAGAGAAACGCCGGCCCGTTGAGCCGGAACAGGGCGCCCGACTCTGTTTTGCGGTTCATCAGAAATGAGGCCAGGGCTTTGAGGGTCAGATCTCCCGATTCGGCACCAAAGCGACTGTTGAGGTTTTTAAGACCGTCAAGGCGGATAACCAGGACAGAATCTCCCGAGCTGGTGCCGCTTTCCACGGTACTGGTCAGATATTCACTGAAGAATTTTTCATTATACAAGCCGGTAACACCATCACGGATAAGATCATCACTGGCCTTGATAATGGAGTGCTGCAGCTGGAAATTTGTTTCCCGCAGGTTTTTCAACTCTCGTACCAGGTTGCCCAGGCCGCTCTGGATCTCGTTTTCATGGTTACGGTAGATATCCGGCAGTTCCAGGTCTGAGGTTGTGCACAGCCTGCGCAGGTCGGAATCGATCAGGGCAAGCCATGTGTACCCCCGGGTATTGAGCATCTCTGTGAAGAAAGCGGAAAAGTCCTTATGGTCGATCCCCTGGGTATGGCCGGGCAGGTTTCTCTCAAGGAAGCTTGTCTCTTTTGGAGAAAATAATGTGGTAAGCTGCTGATAAATTTTATGCAGAATCCCTGTGCGCTGCAGATCCGGAGAGCCGCAGTCTCCGCACCCGCCGGATATATCCAGACGTTCCAGGATGTCATGTATGCTGGTCTCTCTCTGATCCAGGGGCTCCCCGTGCTGGGGGCATATCCTTGCAGGATTCAGGCTTGCAAGCCGGCCTGCAAGATTGTCCGGCACAGCAGAGGCAAAGTAGATATCGTGGTAGGAACTTATCAGCTCAAGACTGTTGCCTTCGGTTTCTTCCGATATACCGCCCATAATTGATCCGAACAGTTTGCCCGAGAAAAGGGTATGTGAGCTTTTGTCCCAGCAGACAAGAGAGCCGGCAGTGGGAAACCCCGGAATGGGCAGAAACTCAAGAATACGGTTTTCTCCTATTGCAAGAGAGGTTTTCGCTCCTGCCAGGGAGTGAAAATCCATATCTGGAGCATAGTAACGGGCGGCAATGTAGCTCTGCCAGGAGACAACCACTTTGCCGGAAAATCCGGCATGACCCCAGAGTGCCAGGCTGGAAGCTCCTTCGGGCAGTTCGCTGGTAAGAACTATATGCTCAATCTGTTCACAGCCGATTTGTGCAGTTACGCTGCTGTAGGTTTCGGCAAAATCTTCCTCGGGTCCCGGATCGATAAGGACTGCGGAATTGCCCTCGATTATCAGATAGGTATGACAGGGGATCAGCCGGGGGGTACGGCTGCTTTTTACCAGAAAAATTCCCCGGTCCGGCACCACGGGATGAATACTCACAGGGATTCCTCCTTCAGGGACTTAATCATAACCAGCCGCTGACGCTGATGTTCTCCCTGTTCGAGAATTACCGAATCCATTACCGTGTTCATCAGGTACTGACCATAGCCTCCCAGCTGGTAGCTCTCTGCATCGGGAATGGCGATATCCTGCCAGTTATACTCTTCCCCGCTGTATTCAAGGTGAATTGCAAGCCATGAAGCGGTCCTGCGCAGGGTAATTTTCAGGCTGCTGTCCGTGGGCGCCTGATGCCTGAGAATATTGGAGACTGCCTCGGCTGCGGCAATATTAATCTCCTCCGCTGCAGCAGCAGCTTCGTTTGTACTCAGCAGCAGATTCAGGCTTTCGGCAAAAAACATGCGAATTTCCCGGATCGAATCCAGATTATGGGCAAACTCTTTCTGGATTATCTTACGCCCGGGGCTGTCCGCCTGGTCCTGCACTTTAAGAGCGATACAGGTTATATCGTCCCGGAAGTTTCCGCCGCAGTAGGCAAAGGTTATCTGTTTTATCTTGTTTAAAAGATCACCCGGGGAGAGATTGTGAGATGCCCGGATCAGCAGCATGAGCCGTTCTTCACCGAAGAGTTCATTCTCGCTGTTTACAGCCTCTGTGATTCCGTCTGAATAGGCAAAGATAATGTCTTCCGGGCCCAGGTCTGCCATATAGGAGGTAAAGTTCTGGGCTGCACTGAAACCCAGAGGCATATCCGCGCCTTTCAGTCTCCAGCAGCTTTCGGCCGCGGCGTCATAGTGGATCATGCTGGTGTGTCCACAGTCCACAAACTCCAGTATACGGCCCTGGTTTTTCAGCCGGCCGTAGACAAGGGTAACAAAGGATTTCAGCTTCTGCAGTTCTCCCGCCAGATTGGTGGAGGCCAGGGAGAGAATAGACGCGGGCGAGTCGGTACCCGATCTATGGCCGGATTCGCTGTTTGTTCCGGAAAGACAGTGGGCTTTCATTATCTCCGAACGCGCAGCTGCACCCATAAGGGCTGCGGGAACCCCTTTTCCCATAACATCGCCTAAAAGAAAATCACTTGTTTCCATAATGGAATCATTAAAGAAGTCGATAAAATCACCGTCAATTTTCTGGGAGGGCAGGGTAAAGGTATCAATTACAATTCCCGGGGTCTGTACAGGAGGGCGGCCCAGGAGGAGGGACTGCTGAATCCGTGCACCCACTTCAATTTCATATTCCCGTGCCTTCACCAGCTGCAGTCTGGAATTCCTGTCTTCCGTAACATCTCTGCAGACAATTGCTACCTGTCCGGCTCTTTCTCCTGTGCGGATCCCGTACATGCGGATGGAAAGCCATGTTTCAACATCATTTCTGCAGGACAGGCGGAATTCTCCTGACTGCTGATTTTCTCCGCCCAGGGTTTCATTAAAATCTCTCTCCAGGGTTTCTCTGTCCTGCTGACTGAAGCCGGAATCCCAGGTTTTTCCGTCGGAGTCAAAATATGCGTCCCCTCCGGGAGATATGTAGAGTATTTTCTGATCCCCGGCGTTCAGCAGTATTAAAAACAGCTGCTCATTCTGAATCAGGTCGGTGAGAAGATTGTCTGAGATAAGTGGTCTGGGTCTGAACCATGAAGGCAGAAAAAGAAAGAAAACAAGTCCCAGCATTGCTGGAAGGATCAACAGAACAGGGCTGCCGTTCATCAGGCAGAGGGCTGCACTCAGCAGGATTGAACCAGCGGTTGCAAGCCGGACTATCCGCCGGAGCGGCTCAGCTTGTGAATGAAGAGAGCGCATCATTCCGGGACTGGAAGATTGATACTATGTTGCTGAGTCTTACCATGCGGAACAGTGCCTGAACGGTGGATCCGGCACAACAGAGGGCTATTTTTCCCCCCTTTTCATGCATTTCCCTAACCAGTGCCAGAATTATCCCCAGGCCGGAGGAGTCGATAAACTGTACCCCCTCCAGATCCAGTACAACCTTGTTGGTTGCGCTGCAGCTTTCCGAAAGGTTCCGGCCCACCTCTTCTGCGTTCAGGGTGTCTATCTGCCGTACTTCCGGGGCAAGAATGGTAATATCTTCAAGAATATCCGTCTTCATACTGATACTGACTTCCCTTATTGGTTCTTCAGTATCAGTATCGGCGAAAACAGTCCTTTGCTAAAGCTTCCAGTCCGCCACTACGCCGTTTGATATAATTTCGTAGTTTGGCGTTGATTCATACTCAAACTGATAGCGGACGGAGAGATTTTCCGTGGGATACACCTTTACTCCGCTTATAAGGGACCATTTTTCGTAGGAATCATCCGGCTCGTATACCGTACCGGCGGTTCCTCCCAGATTAAGCCAGATAGTCGGCAGAATCTGGTACATGGTTCCAGCCCAGAGGGCGTGGTTGAAAAACTGCTCGGAACCGTAGCGGTGGTAACCGGCAAAGTACTTTGCATAGAGTTCCCAGTCGGGGTTAACCATGTAGTTTAAGCCGGGGGAGAAGATAACCCCCTTGTTCTCTTCGGTTACCTCTCCGGTAATGTCCATGCTTGCCCGGGTGCCTCCGGTTTCGTAGGTTACCGAACCGTTCAGGGCCAGGTAGTTTTCCCGGTCGGGATTATCGAACTCTCTTTCATATCTGAGTGAGGTTTCTCCGTAGTAGAATCCCGGCAGATCAAAGGCCAGACCGATTTTTCCCCCTACGGAACTGTCAAAATCGCTGACATCGCCGGAAATGCCGGTTATGAGAAAGTACTGATTGGGCAGGGGAATAAGAAAAACCTCCTCATAATCCAGGGAGGAGCGGTCGTCGGTATAATAGTTGAATTTAAAAGCAGTAATACTTCTGTACTGCTGTTGTGCCGAGAGGCTTTCTACACCTATAAGAATTACCATAGCTGCTAAAACAGCGGTCAGTTTTTTCATGGGTCTACTCCTTATTCAGCGGTTCTGCGTTCCTGCTTTGTCCCGTTCCTTAAATGCTTCAAAAGCAGACTCTTCCCGGCTCCGCCATTCACGGTAGTCGCCGTAGACTTCACCGTCCCAGTCGTTCCATGGGTTATCCTGCTCTTCCATATATGTTTCTTCATCGGCGGGAAGGGTGTTTTTCTCCACTATCTCTCCCTTGCGGAACTCTCCGGTATAGGTATTGCCGTTTTTCCAGGTGTAGGTACCCTGGCCGTGGAAAAGCCCTTCGGAAAATCCGCCTATATAGAGGTCGCCATTATTCAGCTCCATCCGGCCTGTGCCGGAGGGTTCGCCGTCTTTCAACGGGCCGGTGTATCTTCCCCGTTCATACTCCACTGTGGCCTCTGTTGGAACTGAAAAATCGAAGACCCGTCTGGCACTGTGAAATTTACGTTTCCAGTAGCCCGAATCAATGGAGGATACGATGACCCCTGTCTGGGGACCGTTGGATACAGCATGAATTACCGAATTCTGTCCTATATAAATCGCCACGTGGGAGACTCTTCCGGGGCTGCCGGTGGTGGCAAAAAGGAGCAGATCGCCCGGTTTCAGGTTTTCCATGGAAACCGCGCTCCCGTAGCGGGGATAGTCCCGGGAGGAGCGGGGGATGGTGGCAAGGAAGGGTTTATACAGATAGTACACCAGTCCTGAGCAGTCGAAGCTGCGGGGGCCCTGGTTTCCGTATACATAGGGTGCCCCCTTTAAAGCCTGGGCGGGCTCAATAATATCCGCTACTACATCCAGAGCGTAGAGATTAAACGAGGTTAATGCTGCCTGAAGAGTAGTAAGGGTAATGATAATCAGCATACTGCGGCGGAAATTGTTCATATACAGATAATAGCATATGCGGTGTGTAAAATCAGTGAGGCTAATCTCTATTAATAGATTCCCTGCATTTCGGACAGTATGGACGTTTTTTCTTGCCCAACAGCATGGGGTACCACCATTTTATCTGCAGGTTCAATGCAGATTCCATTAAAAGAGGAGAAAAACGTGCCGGAACTGCCGGAGGTTGAGACATTGAGGCGGGATCTGCTGAAGGCGGGTATCCGGGGGCTGCAGATTCGGGGGGTCTCCCTTTTCTGGGAACGGACTGTTGCGGAGCCTGATCCCGATGAGTTCCGTAAGCAGATTTGCAGGTATTTTATTGAAGATGTTCTTCGCCGGGGAAAGTATCTTCAGTTTGTTCTTTCTTACTCAGATCCTTCTCGGTCAGATCTTTCAAAAGAAAAACCGTCTGAAGAAATATCACATGCCAATCAAAAAAGATCACTGCTGGTGCATCTGCGTATGACCGGAGGGCTGTCCCTGGTAACTCCTCCCTATACTGCCGATATCCACGACCGGGTGATTTTTGACCTGGGATCCCGGCTGCTGGTCTATCACGATACCCGCAAGTTCGGCCGTATGCGCTTAACGTCGGCGCCTGAGAAAATCCTCGATACCCTCGGCCCCGAGCCCCTCGACCCGCTTCTGCAGGCAGATTGCCTGCAGCAGGCCTTTAATAAAAGCCGCAGGTCCTTTAAGGCACTCCTCCTTGATCAGTCCGTTCTTGCCGGTCTTGGAAATATCTACGCCGATGAATCCCTCTTTGCCGCAGGATTGAGTCCTTTCCGCACCGGTGATTCCCTGACCGATGCGGAAGCGGAAAAGCTTCTTGATGGAGTACGGCAGACATTGAGCGCGGGGATTCTCAACCGGGGGACTTCCCTGGGAGACGGTGATTCCAATTTCTCATCCTCCGGTGTATACGGAAGCAACGCCGGGTCTCTTATGGTATTCCGCCGTACCGGAGAGGCCTGCTATATCTGCGGTACCGCCGTGGAGCGGACGGTGCTGGCCCAGAGGTCGACCCACTATTGTCCGGTTTGTCAGAAAGCTCTGGAAGAGGTGTAATTGGTTCCGGCATCATTTCGTGCTACACTGTCTCTGAGTAAGTGGTAAGAACTGTTGATAACTGTCAAGAAAAAACGGTTAATTACTGTGAGTGTACCGCGCGCCTGCAGTCCCGTGGATCCGCTGCGGCAGTATCAAATATAAGGAAGGTCATTATTAAAAATACCGAACGGCTGCTGCAGATAGCCTATTCCATTATCGAACTGGTAAACCGCCAGGAGCTCCGGGTAACCAGTAAAAAGCTGATTAACAACTATCTCCATGAATCGCTCCATGTTGCCTATGCTGCAAAGGCGCGGGAGGCGGTTGAACGTTATGTCAATGAGGATCCCCTGCCGACTCTGGAAGAGGTAAGGGCAAAGCATGCTGCCCTGGGTATGGCGGCTCTAAACGAGGTTGATCACCTTATTCTCAAGCTTGAGCATGAAGGACGCCGTCTGGACGAGCTGTAGAATCTGAAATCCTCATGCAGGTTTTACCTCATCGAGAAAAAGTATCGCCTTCAGCGCATCGGTTTTACAAAAGGGGCGAATGCGTATTTTCCACACGCTCCCCTTAATCTCAACCGGGCTGACTCTCCTCCTGCCTCCCGGAAGCAGGGCAGCGGCAATTTCTTCGATACTTGCTGCCGGCAGCACAGAACGCAGGGTTTCCATTTTCGGCTTGATCCGCAGCTCACGGGCTCTGCTGTTGGCAATAGCAATACTGAATCGGGAATCGATACAGAAGGCGGGATGGGGCAGGGTTTCAAGGATTTCATTACTGATTACAATGTCCTCAGCAGATGGTCCCTCTGTTTCGGGCTGCATATTAATCTCATCATCGGCAAGCAGTACTGTGGATTCTTCATCATTCATGAGCAAATACCTCATATACCTATTGCAGGAAGGGTGCCAAATCAAATATTAGAGAAGGGTTCTTCGTTTGAAATGCTGATATACATTGGATAAACCCTTAAATTGTTGTATAGTAGTTATTTATATTATGTGTATGTTAGTTGATGCATAGCCGCATTTCTGTTATCTGAATAAGTCCGGGCGGGAAACAGGGGAAGATCTCTCTTAAAATGAGAGAGTAAACAGGAAATTTCTCTCAAAATGATGCGATTAAACTGTATGAATGAAAGGAGTTTCACGCTGAAAAACAGAGACAGAAGTGCATAAATCAGCTAACATGACAGGAGCAAAAGGAGAGGCTGCTATGAAATATGTATCTACCACAGAACCCTTCAAGGTTGAAATAAAAGAGAAAGAGAAACCGGTTCCCCGCAAAGGGGAGGCCCTGCTCAAGATGCGCTACGGCGGAATCTGCGGAACCGACCTGAATATATACCGGGGCAATTTTGCCTACGGCTCCTATCCCCGAATCCCAGGGCACGAACTTTCCGCCGAAATAGTTGAAGTTGGTGAAAACGATAAGGGACTCAAACCGGGCATGCTGGTAACGGTTAACCCCTACTTCAACTGCGGTACCTGCTATACCTGTACAAAGGGTATTGTTAACTGCTGTATGTCCAACGAAACCATGGGCGCCCAGCGGGACGGCGGTTTCTCCGAGTATTTTACCATCTCTGTGGACCGGATTTACCCCGGTGAAGGGCTTTCCGCAAAGCAGCTGGCCCTTATTGAGCCTTTCTGCATAAGCTTTCATGGCGTAAAGCGGGCCCAGGTTAAACCGGGAGAGAAGGTCCTGGTTATCGGCGCGGGAACCATCGGAACCCTGGCAGCAATGGCGGCAAAATACTTCGGCGCCGAGGTTTATATTTCCGATGTAGCTCCGGACAGGCTCAAGATGGCCGAAGGCATGGGTGTTGACGGCACCATTCTGAATGACGGTCCCGATGCCCTGCAGAAGGGAATCGACAGCATAACCGGGGGTAACGGATTTGATGTAACCATTGAGGCCGTGGGGATGGCGGTTACCTTTCAGAGCTGTATCGATGCAGTCGCCTTCGGCGGACGGGTGGTGCTTATCGGTGTAAGCAAGCAGACCCTGGATTTCAACTTTACCCTTATTCAGAAAAAAGAGCTTACTGTGCTGGGGTCAAGAAATGCCCTTAAAGAGGATTTTCTTACCCTGATTGATATTGTAAAGTCCGGAAAGGTTCCGGTGGAAAAGATTATTACCGACGTGTACCCCATGGATAAAGCGGCTGAGGCTCTGGATGAGCTTCACACCAACGGCGGTACCAAGCTAAAGGTTCTGCTGGAGTTTTAGAACGCCTCATCCGGGGATTCCGGCCGGAAAATCAGGCAGGCCTGAAAGCTGTGTTCCTGCCTGGAGAAGGTAATTTCGCCGTCAAGCTGCTCCGCCAGGGCTTTAATTAAGGATGTTCCATCCCCTGATGATATCTTCTTCTCAGGAGATGGGGGTTGCGGGGGTTCGGGGATTGAGTTGCTTATCTGAACACAAATTTTTCCGTCGGGCTTATTCAGCATCTGAACAGTTATCTCCGCCGGTTGACCCGGCACCAATGCATGTTTAACCGCGTTGGTTACCAGCTCGTTGATAACCAGGCCGGCTGTTACAGCCTGGTTTACCGTGATGGTAACCGGCAGAGGTTTGACGGAAATGCTGTGGGAGGAATCGGTAAAGAGTGTCGATTCTGTGTCCCGTACCAGGCGGTAGAGGAAAGAGCCCAGGTCTATAGCGGTATAGCTGCCCGAGCCCTGTAGTACCGTATACATTTCCGATATCGCCTGCACCTTGGCATACACCTTCTGGAGTATTTCTTTAATTTCATCAGACTCTGCCGATCTGGACTGAAGAGAAACAAAAGCTGCCAGAATGCTCAGATTATTTTTAATCCGGTGGTGCACCTCTCGAAGGAGCAGTTCCTTTTCATTCAGCAAAGAAGCCACCTTGTCTGTTGCATGGCGGATTTCAGTTATGTCCGTCAGGGTTGCAAACAGAAGGTCATCTTCACCGGGAAGCGTTAAAAGCCGACCGGAGAGTTTCAAAGTAACCGGAGTTGTATCATCTCTATTTTCCTGCAGTCCGGAAACACGGGGCATGATTTCCAGTTCTTTACCTTCGGGGTGCCGAAAAAACGCGGAAAACTGGCCCAGGAAAATACTCCGGGAATTATCTGTCAGAAAAGAAGAAAGTGCCTTTGTTTTCGGATCTTTCTCTACCCCCACCATCTGCATAAAGGTTTGGTTACTTCTCTGAATAATACCGGCCTTGTCCAGGGTTATGTATCCAACGGGGGCATCGTTGAAGAGCTGATAATAGCGTTCATGTTCCCGGGACAGCTCCGCCTGGGTCTGACGGAGTTCCTCATTCTGCATCTCAAGCTCTATCTGATGTACCTGCAGTTCATGCACCAGGGCTGAGCTTTCGTTTTCCACGCTGTTTCCGGCAATAACGGCTTCTGCCTCTTTTCTTAGCCTATCCGTCATTTTCAGTTTCTCCCGGTTGCTTTCTGTCGGTAGCTATTACAAAGCCTGTAATGGAGATCAGGTTGGATTCAATGTAGACCGGATCTGCCTTAAGCTGTATAGGACGTTGTTTTCCGTCTTTGCGGATCATTAGACCACTTATATCTACCGGAGCCCCTTCTTGCCTGCATAAGTTAAATGCCCGGGCCGCTTCTTGCCTGAAAGGAGCGGAGAAGAAGCTGAACAGCCCCTCAAGATTTTTCAGTTCGTCCGGGGGAAGTTCCTCGCCGGATATACCAAACAGAGTAAGGAGTTCCGGAGTCAGGTAGACCTGTTCCTCTACAAGGTTCCACTCGAACCCTCCAACCTCGAGGCTTCCCATAGATCTCAATATGTGAAGGGATGTATTCAGCCTGGATTCCATAATGCTTAAATGGTTGCTGATGGTAAATGTGGCTACAACCCCGGCATTAATGCTGCGGTTTATCAGATAGGGAGCAATGCGGATATTGTAAAGATTTCCGGAGCGGGTCCGCTGCCAGCCCTCCCATACCTTGCTGTCCCGGTTGGTCTTTTCTATCTGCCCCATAAGGTCGAAATCGGGGAAGTCGTGGGAAATATAGGCAATGGGTCTGCCCACATCGGAGTCCATTACCCGTAGAATCTTACTTATATCCCGGGAAAAGCGGCGAATTTCTAGGTTTTCATCCAACAGCAGGGTCGATGTCTGTATGGAGGTGAACAGGTTATCCAGGTCGTTCTGGGTGTTGGTCAGCTCTATAATTTTTGTATGATAGTCGGCGTTAACGGTGTAAAGCTCTTCGTTGGTACTCTGGAGCTCCTCATTGGTGCTCTGCAGTTCCTCGTTACTGGCCAGAAGCTCTTCGTTTGTAGCCTGCAGTTCTTCGTTGGCTGTTTCCAGTTCTTCCACGGCGGCCTGCAGGTTTTCCCGGGAGAGCTGCAGTTCCTGTTCAAGATCCTGTATTCGCTGATCTGCCTCTGCAGAGAGCTCGAACTTTTCAACAGATTCATCAGAATCTGCATTGCCCTGGGAGTTGAGGATAAACTGCACCACCGCGAGGGAGCCCTGGGAATTACGCAGTTGTATAGGCAGAATGCGCAGATCAACCTGATATATTGTGTTCTCTTCGGAGAAGGTTAACCCTGTATAGAGAATATCCTTGCCGCTGCTCAGTGCTTTGGGAATCCCCGTGGAGAGGGGGATAGAGAGCTTGTGGACCACCATCTTGTCCAGACGATAAATGGGCTTCCCTGTCGTAATCTGAAGAAAAGGCCGCATATCTCCGATTATATGCAAAATTTCCTGCTGCTCATTCACAATTACCGTTACCGGAAGAAGTTTACTTCCGGCAGCTTTAAAAATCTGCTCGAGAATTTTTTCTACATACCCCTGAGTATTATACCCGGCGGAGCGGGATTCCATGGAGCTACGGGGCTGATACTTGGCCATTGAGAGTACCGGAGGTGATTGAACACTGAGCACTTTCTCCCCATCCGTAATGGCCCGGAAAATTTTGGAGGGCTGGCTGATAATTTCCAGCTGGTTACGAAGATCTCCGGCGGACTCGTTCTTGCCCAGAACCATGTATCCCCTGTTGCGGATAGAGAAGAGGAAATAGTCCATTACCTTTCGCTGTGCTCCGGGGTTGACATAGATCAGCATGTTTCTGCAGAGGACAAGATCTATGTTTGTAAAAGGCGGGTCTTTGACCAGATTGTGTTCGGCAAAAACCACCTTTTCCCGAATTGCCCGGGTTACAGTAAGATGATCAGTACCGGGAACCATATAGCGGGTAAGAAAATGGTCGGGAATATCCGCCGCCACACTGCCTGGATAGGTTCCGGTGGAGGCGAAGGCAAGGGAATCTTTATTTATATCCGTGGCAAATATCTTTACCGCTATATTCCTGTTCAATGTCTCCAGAACGCTGGTAATGACCATTGCCAGCGTATACGCCTCTTCTCCGGTTGAGCAGCCGGCGACCCAGCAGCGGAACTCCTGTTTGACGCCGCCGGATATAATGTTGGGGACAATATCATTTTCCAGCTGCTCCCATACTTCGGAATCCCGGAAAAATGAGGTAACACCTATAAGCAGTTCCCTGAAAAGGATCGGTAGTTCCGTGGGAGACTGAGTTAAAAGCTGAACATACTCGTTGAGATTTTCCGCTTTTCTGGCAATCATCCTTCGTTCCAGCCGCCGGGAGACGGTGGTCATTTTATATTCTGAAAAATCAACCCGGAAACTGCTGCGCAGCATGGAGAATATCCGGGTAAGATCATCGCTTTCCAGATCCAGCTTCTTTACAAAATCCAGATCTTTCTGCAGCGGGTGGTTAACATAATCAAAAATCTGGGCGGGCATCTGGTCCGGAGGCAGAATAAAGTCGGTTATACCTGTGGATATGGCTGCCCGGGGCATACCGTTAAACTGGGCCCCTTCTTCGTTCTGCACCATTATCATGCCGCCGTGGTCTTTGATGGTGCCGACTCCCCGCATGCCGTCACTGCCGGTGCCGGAAAAGATAATGGCAATTGCCTTCTCTTTCTGGTCTTCCGCCAGGGATTTAAGAAAAATATCGATGGGAAGTTTCAATCCGGCGGTAATCTCAAGATCGGTAAGCAGCAGTTCCCCATTAAAGATCTCCAGGGCCTTTCTTGGCGGTATCAGGTATATATTGCCCTTTTCCACCTTCATGCCGTGTTCGATATTATGAATCGGCATCATGGTCTGTTTGGAGAGAATCTCTTTCATCAGACTTTTGTAGTCCGGCGATAGATGCTGAATGACCACAAAGCCGAAGGGATTGTCTTCGGGCATGTTTGAAAAAAAGGCTTCGATGGACTCAAGGCCGCCGGCGGAGGCTCCTATGGCAATAATATGGCTGGGATCACTGCTGTTCACTGCTGTTTTCTCCGGTACATTTTTTCAGTTCTTTTTCAAGGAAATTTATTCTGTTGCGTTTCATTTTAAGCCGCATGTTGAGTGTTTCTATCTGCATCTGTAAAGCCTGCACCTGGTATTCCAAAGCAGACTGATGCGTGGCGGAGGCCATCATGGCAGTCATATCCGTGTGGGCCCCCATCATGCGCAGGGGAGTCCCATTTTCGTCCCGAACAGCTATGCCCCGGCAGCGGATGTAAACCGTATAGCCTGTTTTGTGATGATAGCGGACAATCTGGTCGTAGGGATAGTTGGGATTCTCCAGGTGCCGGGTTAGGTTGGTCTTGGCGGTTTCCAGGTCTTCCGGAAAGATAATATCCTGCCATTCCGACGCCAGGTGCTTTTTTTGTGAAGGATCGTATCCCAGGGTTGTCCAGAACTTGGGGCTCATCCACTCCTGGTCCATCTGTGTAAGGTCCCAGTACCAGATTCCGTCCAGAGACCAGTCCTGAAGAAAGTCGAAAATGGCCGGATCTGTTCTTACTTTTTCATAAAGTTCGTCTTGTAGGTAATTTGTTTCCATGTAAACCTTTCCTGAACACTAATTCTAAGGTTTTCAGGAAAGATTCGCAAATAATTTTTTATACTTTTTAAAGCTCTTCCTCAAAAAGCAGCCTGAATATGGTTTCTCCCGCCACAATGCGGTCGCCGTAGTTGAGGCTGACAGGTTTCTTTATCTTTTTCCGGTTAAGATAGGTTCCGTTTGAAGAGTCTGCATCCTCCAGAATCAGGGATTTCTCTTCCACCCGGATAATGCAGTGAACACCGCTTATATGCCTGTCTTTGATACAGATGCCACAGGCGGAATCCCGGCCGATGCGATTCTCCCCGTTTTTCAGTATAAACGTCTTTCCCAGGGCATTGGCGGATACTCCTGTGAGCAGTCCCCGGCGGACCAGCTCCGAAGAGTCAATTTTTCTGCCTTTATCGTCAATAAGGGTATTATTTGTCGTCATAGTATCAACCTTTTCATTTTTCTTCTCATCTTTTACCGGTATAGCCCCCGGTTATACCGGGGAATACCGTTGCAGAGGCATTATGATTTGATTTCATCACTATCCTCTATTACACTAAGATCATACAGGGGCGGTGAATATGAAACAAGTAAATAACAGGGCACCGGTTATTCTCATAGTCGATGACCAGTCCGGAAATCTCCGTTATCTGGAAGATATTCTGGGGCGGGAAGAGTATGTGATTGTAGGATATCCCGATGGAGAAAGCGCCCTTGCCGCGGTGGAAGAGACCGCCCCGGACCTTATCCTTCTGAATATTATGCTCAACGGGATGAACGGCTACGAAGTCTGTACCAGCCTTAAGCAGTTGAAATCTATACGCAATGTTCCGGTTATTTTCCTGAGTAATCTTGAGGAGAGCTGGAGTAAGGAAGAGGCATTCAACCGGGGGGCTGTTGATTACATCGCCAAGCCCTTTCATAAAGGTGAAATTCTTTCCCGCATAAAGGTTCACTTAAACTGGTACCGCATGCAGCGCCAGCTGGAAGAGTATAAACATACCATGGAACAGGAGCTGAAGTGGGCCGGATTGATGCAGGAGTCCCTGGTCCGTCCCGACCTGGTAAGTACCGATTCTGTTGAGTTTGAGGTTACCTACCTGCCGGTTCCCGATCTTTACTGCGGAGGCGATTACTACGATGTTATCAACCTTCCGGGGGACCGCTATCTTATTCTGGTTGGCGAGGTTTCCGGCTATGGAATTCAGGCGGCCTTTATAACCGCCATAATGAAGGCGGTTATTTACCCTGAATACATCCGCCGGGGGCTTAAAACAGGCATTTCACCCTCCCAGTTTCTTACCTGGTTCAACAACAGAATGAATTTTGAAATGCGAAAAACCGCAGGGGTTACCATAAGCCTTATGGCCGGGCTTCTTGATATTCCTGCAAAAATCTTTACCTATTCCAATGCGGGCAGAAACTGCCCCTTTGTCATTTCCAATGGGGAAGTCCGCCGCCTGTGTGTTTTCGGCCCCGCAGTGGGGGATGCGGAATCTGTCTTTTATGCGGAATATACGGAAGAACTTAATCCGGGAGACATGCTGGTTGCCTACTCCGAAGGGCTTTTGAAGAATTTTACCGGTCTTCCGGATAATTCAACTCCGGTGCAAAAAGCCATTGAAGCTGTTGAACCGGGAAAAAAGTATCATCAACGTCTTCTGGATGAACTTCTGGAACAGGCCGGTGGCGAGGATTTTGTGGAGGATGTGACGCTGCTGAGTGCTGTAATTAAGTAAAGCGAAGCCGCTATAAGAACGCAGAAAGAGAATTAGACAAAAAAAAAGGAGGCATCAGCCTCCTTTTTTATTGTAACTGAGCGGTATCAGTACTCCTACTTTTCGCCCCATTTTTTGGGGATGCAGATCCCGGTACTGGGTTTAGGAGCGCTGCCTCCAGGTCCACCGTGAGGTCCGCCCTGGGTAAGGTCGGTAACGGAACCCCATTTCTGAATCTCAGGTTTTGTGTACGCTTTTCTGGTCTCGTTTTTAGTCATAGCTGTATCCTTCCTTCGACTGAATAAACAGTATACCAACAATATGCATCTTCTGTTTTATGGTCAATAATACCCCGGTAGTATTTTTCTATTCAGGAACTCCTACTGTTTTTAGTACTTTTGAGATCTCTTCTCTCATTTCTCATATTTCTGTATCAGATTTGCGGCAATCTTTCCGGAAAGTATAACCAGGGGCATTCCTCCTCCGGGGTGGGCGCTGCCTCCGCAGAAATAAAGTCCCCGGTGCCGCCGGGAACGGTTCGGGTGCCGGTTGAATGCGGCGGAGCGGCTGTTTGAGGAGATTCCGTAGAGGCTTCCTCCGGGGCTGCCTGTGCGGGCTGCGATATCCGACGGGGTCATTACCTCTTCATAGTCTATGCTGTCCAGAACCTCTCTGCCCAAGGCCCGGCTTAGTCTTTTCCTGACCCGTTTGCGGGTCAGAGCTGTCTCTTCCTCCCAGTTCTGTCCGGTATCCCCGGGGGCGTTAACCAGCACAAACCAGTTTTCCCCGCCTACAGGGGCATCGGAGGGGGTAATTTTTGAGGTAATATTCACATATACCGTAGGATCCTGCGGGCAGCGACCTTCCTGAAAAATTGAGCGGAATTCCCCCGGGTAGTCACTGCTGAAAAAGATGTTATTCACCGATAAATCAGTTTTTCTGCCCATACCCCAGAAAAACACCAGCCCTGACGATGAAGGTTCCAGCCGCCGGTACCGCTGTGCCCATGGGGCGTTGGTATCTCCGAGCATTGTATAGGTGCGCTTTACATCCGCATTTGAAATAACCACGGGATAGTCCAGTTTTTCCCCCCGTACTTCAACTCCGCTTACACGGCGGGTTGTTGTCAGGATTCGTTCAACAGGGGTATTAAAGTGGAACCGTACACCCCGCTTTTCCGCCAGTTTTTGCAGCGCTGCAGGTATGGCCCGGATGCCTCCTTCAACCCCGTATCCTCCCAGTCCGTACTCAACATGGGGAATAATATTGAGGGTTGCCGGCACCTGGAAGGGGCTGGAGCCGTTGTAGGTTGCATAGCGGTCAAAAAGCTGAATTACCCGGGGATCCCTGAAGAATGTCCTGTTTGCCCGATGCATGGTGCGAAAGGGGTCGATTTTCCCAATATTCAGCATGGTTTTAAGGGCCTTTCGGTCCAGATACGAATCCAGCTCATGCAGGCTCTTCTGTAAAAAAAGAAAGCCTGTCCTTTTATATATCTCCCTGCTGTAATTCAGGTAGGCCATTACTGATTCTGCAGAATCCTCAGTTTTTGCCTCTATCTCTTCGGCAAAGGCATTGGTGTCTGCATAGGCATTGAGGAGGGTATCATCGGAAAGCCGGTACTGGCATATTACCGGCAGTTTTACCGGTCGTATCCATTTCTCCATATCTTCACCGATTTCGGTAAACAGCTGTTTTAGTACCTCTGGCATGGTAAGCAGCGACGGCCCGCTGTCCCAGCGGTAGCCCGCGGCGGAAATGCTGCCTGCCTTGCCGCCGGCATCACTCCCTGCCTCATAAACATCAACCTTCCACCCCTTGTGGGCAAGGCGAACTGCCGCAGAAAGGCCGCCGAGGCCTGCCCCGATAACGGCAGCTTTCTTGCCGGCTATAGCCATCTGTCCGCTCCGGTATAGACCATTGCCGACAAGCCCAGCATTGCGAAACTGTAAAAGAAATCTTCCAGCGGGATGGAGAACACCCGCACTCCCCATATTGCTCTGCTGCTGTATTCAACCACCGGAGCCGAAGTCAGCATGCCGTTGAATATGAGGAAGGGAATGTATGTCAGGGCCATGTATACCCAGAAGTTGCGGCTTAAAAGCAGCTGCGGGGTGAGCAGCAGGGCGAGAATAAGGAACAGCGCAGTAACAGCAAGCACCACCGAGGTATACAGCCTTTTCCGGTAAACCGGAACTCCCGCAAGGGCAACAGCGGCGGCTGCTCCAAACAGCCAGAGTGGAAGAGGCAGAAGAGTATCAGATAAGTAACTTCTCAGAACCTGCAGAATAAAAAGGCAGGCATAGGGCACGGTAACAAAAAAGAGCACCTCTTCAAGAGGGAGATTTCCAAGCCTGGTTTTTCCTATGTACTTGTGGTTGAAACTCCAGCTGCCCCGGGCAGTAAAAACAGCATCCCACAAAATGAAAACCCCTCCTACAACAATAACGGCAATTCCCGCAGCCGGCCAATGGGAATAGAAGCTTACCCGGGAATCAAAGGAAAGGGTAAATGGAAAAATAAAGATGAGAATGTTGATTATCATATATCGGCTCATGGAGAAAACCTCCGTATGTGCGCGGTCTGCACGGCATATATGACAAAAAATAACACTAAATGTGTATAAAGCCTAACTAAAAAAGTTGCAATTACACGATACGAGTATTATATTCAAATCAAGGCAGCTGTAAAGAGCTTAAAAGCGCTATAGTGTGCCACGGAGAGTATGGTATGAAAGGAAACATAATAATTGCCGGCGGCGGAATCGGTGGTCTTGCTTCTGCTGCACTGCTTGCAGACCGGGGCTTTAAGGTTACTCTTTTAGAAAAGAATGATATGGTCGGCGGCCGGGCCCGTTACTGGAGCAGCGGCGGATTCCGCTTCGATATGGGTCCATCCTGGTACCTGATGCCCGAGGTTTTCGAGAACTTTTTCGCCCTGCTTGGCAAAAAGAGAGAAGATTACTTCAGCCTTAAGCGCCTTGATCCCGCCTACCGTGCCTATTTTGGCCTTGATGATGCCCTCGATGTTCCCGGCAATCCTGCGCTTATGGAGGGTTTCTTCGATACCCTGGAACCTCAAGGGGGAAAGAAGCTTCGCCGGTATCTGGACCGGGCACAGTACAAATACGATGTTGCCATGAAGGAGTTCCTCTACCGGGATTATTCCTCAATATTTGATTTTCTCAATACCCGCATGCTGGTTGAAGGCTCCAGGCTGAATGTTTTCGGCAGCCTCGACCGGATTGTCTCCCGCCATTTTTCCGACCGCCGCAGCCGCCAGCTCCTTGAGTATGCCATGGTATTTCTCGGAACCAGCCCCAAAAAGGCTCCGGGCCTCTATTCCATAATGTCCCATGTGGATCTCAATCTCGGGGTGTTTTACCCCTCCGGAGGTTTGGCTGGAGTTGCGGCATCGATTGCAGCTCTTGCAGCGGAAAAAGGGGTGGAGATTATAACCGGTGAAAGTGTCGAGAAGGTGATTGTGAAGAACGGCCGTGCCCGGGGAGTTGTTACCGGCAGCGGTCCCCGCGAAGCCGATGCTGTACTGGTGAATGCAGACTATGCCCATGCGGAGATGAATTTTCTGGATGATGAACACAGAACTTTTTCTGATAAATACTGGCAGAAACGGGTATGGGCCCCTTCCATGTTCATTATGTATCTGGGACTCAATAAAAAACTGCCTTCTCTCCAGCATCATAATCTCTACTTTGCCCGGGACTGGGACCGTCACTTCGATACCATTTTCTCAAACCCCGGCTGGCCGGATGACCCCTGCTTTTATGTCAGCTGTATTTCAAAAACTGACAATGACGCAGCCCCGGCGGGGGGCGAAAACGTATTTGTGCTGGTACCGGTGGCTCCCGGACTGGATGATTCTCCCCTGCAGCGGGAGGCTTATGCGGACCGCATCATTGAGCATATAGAGCGGGTGACAGGCGAGTCTATCAGTGATTCCCTGGCGGTTCGGCGGATCTATTCTCACCGGGATTTTATCTCCGACTACAATGCCTGGGGGGGCACCGCCCTGGGGCTGTCCCACACCCTGGGGCAGACTGCGGTGTTCAGACCATCCATGCGCAGCCGCAAGGTGAATGGTCTCTATTACACCGGCCAGTACACCCATCCCGGTGTGGGTGTTCCCATGGTGCTTATCGCAGCCCAGGTTGCCGCTGATGGTATGGAGAAGGATTTTAACCGTGCCGGGGGCAGAAAATGAGCAGCTTTGCCGTACAGCTGAAAGCCATACGCAAGGAAAGGGGACTGACCCAGAAAGATCTTGCTTCAATGCTGGAAATTGCCAATACGACGGTAGCCAATTACGAGCAGGGCACTCGCTTCCCCGATGAAGCAGTTTTGAGGGGTATTGCGGATACTCTCAATGTTTCTCTGGATAAGCTTCTCGGAGGTACTCCGGATTCTCCCGGTGCTGCACCAGGCACCGTTTCTGCTGATTCCTCAGCCTACCTGGAATATATCCTGGAGGGAAATGCTGGAAAAGCCCAGACTCTGCTCTGGAATACCCTCGAGGCTGGTGCAGGAGTTGCAGATCTTTACCTTACAATACTCCAGCCTGCCCTGCGGGAAGTGGGCAGGCGCTGGGAAGCTGGAGATCTCGATATCGATGAGGAGCACCAGTTTACCGAGACCACCGAACGGATTATGGCCTGGCTTATGGCGGATGTTCCGGTAAACTTTACGGGCCCTGCATTTATAGGTTTCTGTATAGCCCCGGAACCCCATAAAATCGGCATGCGTATGGTTACAGATCTGCTTACTCTCGACGGCTGGCGCGGCGTATTTCTTGGTGTAGATCTGCCTGCCAGCAGCATAATATCCGCCGTTGAACGCCATGGTGCCCGGCTGGTGGGCATTTCCGCCGCCATGAACTACCATATCAACCCCGTGGCTACCATGATTCAGGCCATTAAAAGTGCCGACCTTGATCCTGCCCCGCAGATAATGGTGGGAGGGCAGGCGTTCAACAGAGATAAAGATCTCTGGCTGCAGGTAGGCGCCGACGGCTTTTCCGCCGACGCCGGTGCCGCTGTAAGTACAGCCAGAGAACTTCTTTCCCTTTCTTCAGGTGCTACAGGTACTTCAGAAGAGTTCAGGAGACACAAATGAAACGCTATGATACCGCAGTTGTCGGTGCAGGTATTGCCGGACTCATTACTGCCAACTATCTTGCCCAGGCCGGCAAGAATGTAATTCTCATCGATCAGAACCATCAACCCGGAGGCAATATGTCCGGATTCCGCCGGCAGGGATATACCTTTGACGGGGGAAACCAGTCCTTCGAAAGCATGGGGGTTGTATTTCCCATTCTGGATGAACTGGGTCTCTATCGCCGTGAGGATTTTCAGCAGTCCCGCTTCCGCTTTATTTCGGATGATTTTGATTTCCAAATCGATTCCATCGACAGTGCAGAGGCAGCCTTGCAGGAGGCTTTTCCGGAAGAGACGGGTCTCCCCGTATTATTCAAAGAGATCCGCGAAGTCTCCCGGTTTCTCCAGTCTGTCTGTACCCCTGAATCCTTTCCCCTTTTGCAGAACCCCGGGGCCGGATCTCTTCTGAATGCAGCTCCCTGGCTGCCGAAACTGATGCGCTGGATGACCTTCCGGGAACGGGAGCGGCAGTGTTCGGTTATCCGGAATCCGGCGCTGCGCCGCTGGTTTACCAATATCGGCTACTACCGCATGACCTACCTCTTTTTTGCCGGCTTCTGGCACCTGTGGGCCAACGACTACTGGTATCCCCGGGGGGGCATGCAGGCCTTTATGAACCGCCTGGCATCAAGCTTTGCCTCCCGGGGCGGTACAGTGCGCTGGAGTACAACTGTTTCCGGCTTCAGTCTGAAAGGCAGCAAGGTTAATGCTGTGGAAACAGCCGATGGAGAGCGGATAGAGGCGGATTCCGTGGTGTATGCCGGCGACTATAAAGCCCTGTTATCAAAACTGCTGCCGGAGGGAGTTTTTCCCGCAAGGAAAGCAGGCAAACTTAAAAATACCCGGCTTACGGAATCACTGGTTAATGTATATCTTGGTATTGATTCTACTCCGGAAGAGACCGCCGGCCATATGCAGGGCCAGCATGTCTTTGTCTTCCCAAACTACGATGTCCATTTTCCCCATGCCGAATCACCCCGCAATATTCACAGCAAAATGTGGGTAACCGCCAATTTTACCGGCGACCGCAACCCGGATATGGCACCTCCCGGAAAAAGCTCCCTGGTACTGCAGACCTACAGTTCCCGTAACTGGCAGAACGCCTGGCGGAACGGCGGCGGCACTCTTCCCCGTACTGAGGCTTACCAGGACCTTAAGCGTGAAGTCGGCTATGAGCTGGTCCATACGGCGGAACGGATTTTTCCCGGGCTGAAGCAGCGGATATCCTATCTCGATGTGGGAACCCCGCTGAGCGCGGAACGGTTTACCATGAACAGCGAAGGATCATCCGGGGGCTGGTGTTACGATGACCAGGTCTCACCGGTGTATAAACGGCTGGGAAAGAATCTCTTTCAAACGCCCCTGAAAAATCTCTATGCTGCAGGACACTACACCCTCTGGCCGGGAGGAGTTATATCTGCGGTACAGAGCGGAAAGATGGTTGCCAATATGGTTCTGGAACGGCCGGTATTCAGTCCTGCATTTGAGCAGAAAAGCTCTACTCCTCTCTCAGCATTTGCCTGACCAGGGAGTTTCCCGGAAAAATAGCCCCAGCCCGGCGAAGGTACATCCTGCTCTC
The DNA here is from genome assembly GCA_963676835.2 of Marispirochaeta sp. GTDB lineage: Bacteria > Spirochaetota > Spirochaetia > JC444 > Marispirochaetaceae > Marispirochaeta. Next base: position 13,579 of record CAXXFF010000002.1, on the reverse strand, counting down.
TGTAAACTTTTCAGCTTTCCGTAGGGCTGTTCCCATCCAGAGGTACACACTGAAGCGGTCTTCTTCCGTTACTGCCAGTTCTTCCGCATTCCTGAGCTCCTTCAGCGCTTTTTCAATGCTTCCCCCAGCCATCCGGGGCGCGTTGAGGTAACTTAAGCCCAGGGTGAGCCGTGCTTTCGGGTTAGACGGATCAAGTTCCGCAGCCTTTTCCGCCAAATCCAGTATGGTGCCGCCGTTTCGGATTGCGTAGAAGGCACCTTTTATCTCTATAAGCTGAGCATGACTATCGGCGGCAAGGCGGTGGGACTCCCCGCTGGAATCACAGTCCATCGAAGCTTCCGCCAGGGCAAGGGATGACAAAAATGATTTTTCAGCAGCTTTTTTGTTACCCCCCTGCATTTGGATAAAACCAATCAGGAAATCACAGCGTCCAAACCAGTAGTTTTTCAAGCAGGTATCAGAAATGGTGGAAAACTGAAGCCGGGCCTCTTTGACCAGAGAATTAATTGATGAAAGAGGTACCTCTTCATTATAGAACTGTTTGGTTGCCTGGTTGAAAAGTTCTCTTCCCGTATCTTCGGGACCGGCAGAAAGGGGGAGTGCAGTGAGGAGCAGGATTAACAGAAACTTACCGGTTTTCATGGAGTAAAAGTACGTTGCCCGGTGCGGGCGGTCAAGGAGAAGAGGAACGGAGGATAGAGAACGGTAAGGACGGGTAAAATGAATCTGTACAAATTGTCAATTGCAACTACAATATGTACAGATTGTGGGGTCTTGAAGCGTAAAACCCCGGTTAGTTCAGTTCCAGGCTGTGCCGGGTCAGCTGCTCAAAACCATCTGCTGTTATCAGGTAGTTATGCTCCAGGCGGATGCCTCCTACGTCTTTGCGGTAGATTCCTGGCTCCAGGGTAACAATCTCGTTTTCCATCAGCACCTCATCGCTTTCCGGTGCAAAACCGGGAGCCTCGGGATGGCCCATTCCCAGGCCGTGGCCGGCATGGCCTCCGAAATCCTTCCCGCAGCCCCGTTTTTCCATGCCTTCTTTCATGGCGGCAAATACATCCCTTGTATGGGTGCCCGGAGCCAGTAGTCCTTCTGTTTCCTTAAGGATTTCTATGGCGTAACCATGAAGCTCTTCCTGTTCTGCGGTGGGTGTTCCCGCTGCTATGGCGCTGGTAAAGTCCGAACGGTAACCCCGGTAGATAATGCCGTAATCCAGAATAAACAGGTCCTGATCCTTCAGGCGGTACTGAGTAGGAAGGCCCCCGAGCTTGGGATTTTCCGCATTCATGGCACGGAAATCGCCATACACCACGGCGGCTTCTCCGAGCTCAGTAAGAGCCGCCTTCTGTATCTCGAGGTAGATCTCCATTTCGCTTACTCCGGGCTTTATTACCTCAAAACCGCGTTTGTGGCCCGCTTCTGAAGCCCGGAAAATATGCTTCATAAGGGCAATCTCGTCCGGGTCTTTGGTGCGGCGGAAAAAATGGAGCAGCTCCGCCAGCGACACCGATGCCTCTTCATGATGGGGAATGTAGGTTGGAACCCACTCTTCTTCAACAAGGCCGTGTTTGGGGTTTAGCTTATGCACCAGATCCGCAACAGCCTCCACCACCAGGCGGGTTCTGTCCCGGACCGCATGAATTTTGTCATACCAGAGAACGTTAACCGTTTCGTCGACATAATAGGGCGCCGCCGCAAAGCTGATCCCCTGATTATCGCCGATCAGAACCGCTTCTCCGCTGCGCTTCAAGAGCAGGAATGAGCGTACATCGTTGGAGAGGCCGATTGGGTTTATCAGAAATCCGCTTAAGTAGTTTATGTGCTTCGGGTTGCCCAATATTATCCACTCAACATGCTCAGGCAGGTGGCTCCAGAGCCTTTCCCGGCGTTTAAGGCAGTATTCTTCGGTAAGATGGGGGTTTTCTGTATTCATGCTTTTCTCTCCTTAAACTTAACGCTACTACTAATTTCTATACTATTGCAATTCTTACCTTTTTCCCCAATGCTTTTGCCACTTTTTCTATTCTTGAGAGTTTAATATCTTCCGAATGATTTTCCATTCGGGATATTACACTTTTTGTAGTGTTAATACGGTTAGCTTACTCTTCCTGTGTTAAGCCGCATTGTTCTCTTTCTTCTTTTAAAAAAATTCCTATTTTATAATCTTCATAGCCCTCCCAAAATGCTTCTTTTGAGATGCCTTCTTTTCTTGTTCTCTTATCTACGTAATCATCGAGATCCATGTGCTTTCCTCCCGAAATAGTCTTTTAACCTTCTACTAAGGACTATTTTTTTCCGGGAGCGTAGGTTTCAAAAATTTCCTCGTTAAACCTGAATCCCAGCCCCGGCTCCATGGGTACCGGAACGAACCCGTCCTTATCCACCATACAGGATTCGCCGTACATGGCCAGGCGCAGTTTGTATGATCCGCCGGAGGTTATGTACTCTGCAGCCAGGGTGTTCTGGCAGCTGGCCAGCAGGTGAATGCTTGCGGGAACTCCCACGGTGGCATGAATATGCGGTGCTAATGGGATATTCGCAGCGGAGGCCATTGAGGCGATCTTCTTGGTTTCAGTAATACCACCGGCATGGATAATGTCCGGCTGTACAATGTTAACCGCCCGCTTGTCGAAGATTTCCTTAAACTCGAAACGGGTGTAGTAGTTTTCTCCCGCGGCAATAGGCGTGGCTACATTCTGAACCAGGGCGGCCATGCCGTCCATATCGTTTATGGGCAGGGGCTCTTCCAGAAAAGTGAGGTCAAAGGCGGCAAGTTCGTCAGCTATTTTCAGTACATCGTGGTAGGAGTAGCTCTGGTTGGCATCGACCATTATGCCCAAGTCCGGTCCCAGGGCGGTTCTTACGGCCTCAAGGTTTTCTATATCCGTTTTCCGGCCGAAGCCGACCTTCATCTTTACCCCTTTGAATCCCTGGTCGGCATACATTTTCGCCTCTTCTGCACATTCAGCACTGGTAAGGGCTCTGCCGTCCTTACCGAAAAATCCGGATGCATACGCCGGTATTTTATCGTATACGCAACCACCCAGCAGGGTATGAACAGGAGTCTTGAGCAGCTTTCCCGTAAGGTCCCAGAGGGCGATATCTATGCCTGCAACGGCGCTGACCACAGCACCCTTCTGGCCTAAAGCATAGGCGCCGGTGCCCCGGCCCAGGAGTTTTTCATAGATCCGCTCCCGGTCGAAGGTGTTCTCTCCAATTACCAGCTGACCCAGCCGGTGATCCACCATGGCGGTGAAGATCGGGATGCCTCCACCGTGGATAGGGCCTATCTCGCCGTAGCCTGCAGTGCCGTCTTCGGCGGTTATTTTAACAATTACCGTGTTCCAGCTGGTCCAGATGCCGGTGGCATCTCGGGCGGGTACTTCAAGGGGAAACTCAACAGGAAATGCTTCAACAGTGCGGATCTTCATGGGTAGAAGGATAGCACGGGGTTTCGACTCCGCTCAACCACCGCATTACCTACGTGAATAGTTGTCGGTTGCGGCGGCTCAGTTCCCCAGCACCAGCCTCAATCCGTCAGAAACATACTGCTTAATTCTTCTGTCCTTCGTAATCAGGGTGTAATCATTCACTATGGCGTGGTGAATCAGCATTCTGTCGAAGGGATCTTTATGATCCTCTTTCTTTGGCAGTCTGTAGTAAGATGCATAGGTTTTGCAGTCGACATCCGAGATATTAAAACCGGCTTCAACGGCACTCCCGGTAAGCTGATCGGGATTCAGGCCTTCCAGGTGCAGTTTGCCGAGGGAATATTTCAGGGAAATTTCCCACAGGTTAATGCCGGATATATACTTTTCGTCCTCATCATTTTCCAGTATGGCTGCAATGGTTCTGTCAATTTTTTCAGGTTCAAAGAGGGCCCAGAGAAGATAATGGGTATCCAGAAGATATTTCACGTATTTAACAGTTCTTCTTCGGTCATCTCAAAATCATCTTTGATTTCATAGCTTCTGCCGCTTAAGAGACCGAGTTTGATGCTGTTCTTTTTCTCATAGGATGAATATGGAATTACCACGGCAACGTTTTCTTTCTTTCTGCCGTAGGTAATGACAATCTCTTCACCTTCCCGAACTTCGTCAATAAGTTCAGAGAAACGGGTCTTGAATTCGCCGACGGGGAGTGTTTTCATACGTTAAATTTACACCAACTTGACAAGTTGTCAAGGAAAATGTGTGTTTTCGACTTCGCACAACCACCCTACCGCGGCCGCGCCCCTAACACTAATATCCGCGCCTCATCCGAACCGGTATTCAAGACTATCCGGGAGCCCATGGAGTAGAGCAGGGTAGATCCTTCTTCTATCTTGATGCCTTCAGTCATATCGTGCAGCTCATGGCCTTCCATGCAGGCTGCCAGTACCCGGTATTCTTCAGGCACTTCGAGCTGGAGGGGAGTCAAAGGCGGGATGCTGATGTCGAGAAAGAGGCATTCCTCGGGAACCCGTCCCCCGGGCCCCTGTATTCCTTCAAACTCTCCGGCAATTATCCGTGTGATGATGCCGTCTTCTCCGCGGTGAACAGGGATGTCATCCTGGGTAATGGTCATAATCCGGGGATGTCCCTGTTTTTCGAGATGATCGGTATAATAAGAAAAGTGAACCGACCAGTATTCCCCCCTGCTTGCAGGAGACTCCTGGGAGAAGCCATAGGGCATATTCTCCATCCAGCGGCAGCTCCCTGCATTGAGAACTCCTGTATCGTGCCCGCCTTCTGAGCAGGCCATACTTCCGTACATGAGGTAGGTTACCGTATCGGTTCCGCTGTTCAGTTCCAGGGGCAGACTACGGGCGGGAACGCCGGTGCCCCGGTAGTGATAATCTTCCATGAAGATAAAGGGATTAAGGTTTGCTCTGCTGTGCCGGTCAAAACGGCGGGTTACCGGACCGGGAAGTTTCAGCGCCGGCCGGGCTTCCAGTATATTTTCAATTCTGCGCAATAATTCAGTCATCTGAGGTTAAGTGTAGTCCACAAGCTTTAAAAGAGCAAAAGCGGAGATGCGATTTTTGAGGGATATCCAAATAAAAGCAGCCCTCCGGGGGGAGGCCCGGAAGGCTGCAGCACGATGGAATATGCAAAGGCAATGCTGTTTCTGTTTGTCACTGCTCTTTTTAATCGAAAATGTAGAAACCTAACGGCGTCCTTTCGGGCGGCCCGCCATCATATCGCCGCGGCCGCCGTGATGATCATCATAAGGGCCGGGCATGTCGAGAACGTACTCTTCTCCGTCGATAATGGCTTTGGTTACCATAAGCACATTTTCCTCAGCTGTCTCAGCAGCATAACGTCCGAAGTGACCGTTATGCAGAAAACCCTCAAGGGTAATTTCCTGACCATCTTTAATGCTGATGTTTGATGCTGCCCATGGGGGTACCATTATCTTGTACTCAACGCCGTCGGCAATTAGTACCGGGGGAAATACGGATACTTTTACCGTACCGGTAAGGCTCACTGTCTCTTCCGTGGGAGGGGGTGGTGCCTGTCCGGGGCCCATTCCCTGTCCGGGGCCTGCGCCGGGACCTTGTCCTGGCTGTGCCGCCGGTGCCTGGTTCTCCTGTGCGCCGTTTGCAAACATTGCTCCTGCTGTTACCAAAGTCAATAAAAGAACAACTGTAAATCGTTTCATACCATCCTCCATATCTGGTGGTTGTTTTTCTGTATCTGTTATAGAGATTAGCGCCGATATATGAAGGAGATATGAAGCAAATGCAGGAAAAGTGTGAAAAGACAGCTTCACTTTTCTGTTTACCTGCTATTCCAGATCCCTTATAATTTAAAGAACGTGTTTATAAAAATACTAATGCATTTCATTGTCTCCCTTAAGCTGCCTTTTCCGAAAATTTTACCAGGGATAGCAGGATGTGTTTCCTCTGTCGGGAATGATGTCGTTTCAATCAGAAGAATTGAGTCTATGTTAAAACGAAGTTCCAACGGCTTTAAGAGCCGTTGCTTTACGGAAAGAGAGATCGGTGACTGTTTAAGTAGACAAAAACCGGAGATACACTTTGCCGGAAAGTGGGCTGCTAAAGAGGCGGTGTATAAGGCGCTCTCTTTACGTTGGAACAGAGCTTTCTCATGGAAAGAAATCGAAATAATATCCTCCGGGAAGGGCCCGCCGGAGGTATGTCTTGCAGAAAGTGTAGTATCTGATCTTACGTACCCTATTCTGGAGATTTATGTCTCTATCTCACACTGCAGTGAATATGCATTCAGCACCGCAGTTACTGTCAGGCCGGAAAAAAGGAGTGAATAATGCTGATATCAGATTTGTTAGAGAAAAGCGCGCAAAACTTTCCTGCAGCTAATGCTGTCTGGTATAAAGATGTTTGGATCACCTTTGAAGAACTTAATAAACAGGCAAATAAGGTCGCAAATTATCTCATTTCTTCAGGGCTTAAGAAGGGTGAACGGGTTGCCATATTTCTCGAAAACTCCATTGATTTTGTAATAATCTATTTTGGTATTTTGAAAGCCGGGGGTGTTGTTGTCGGTATTAACACAGAGGTTACTTCTGATGATCTCAAATATCTGACAGAAAATTCTGAGTCCAGATTTCTTTTTGTCGGTGAAAGCCGGTTTCGGATTCTGGCTGCTGTCGGGGATGCCCTGAATTTTCTGAATGAGATTATTCTCTGCGGTAGTTCCACTGAAGAAGCAGGTGTGTCTATATCTCTGGAATCTGTTCTTTCCGGCTCATACAGTGATACCGATTTCCCCTGTTCAGCAATTGATCTTGACCTGGCGGAAATCGTCTATACTTCTGGAAGTACGGGAGTCCCCAAGGGGGTTATGCTCAGCCATCTGAATCTGGTGAGTAACATGAAATCGATTGCGGCGTATCTGCACATGACCCGGAAAGACAGAATGATGGTGGTGCTTCCTTTTACCTATATTTATGGAAAATCCCTGCTCCTTACCCATGTTCTTGTTGGGGCATCCCTGGTTGTTGATAACCGGTTTGTCTTTCCTAATAAGGTATTGGAAACCATGGCATCCATGGATGTCACCGGTTTTGCCGGGGTTCCCTCTTCTTTTTCAATACTGCTCAACCGATCAGCTCTGAAAGAATACTCCTTTCCGAAGCTCCGGTATGTTACGCAGGCTGGTGGACATATGGCGGAGACCGTACAGACTCAGGTTGCCCGGGCTTTTGATCCAGCTGTTCTTTATGTCATGTATGGGGCCACAGAAGCCGCCCCACGTCTTTCTTATCTCGAACCGTCTATGCTTAAGGAAAAACTGGGTTCAATCGGGACCCCAGTGCCGAATGTTGAGATGTTTGTCATAGATGAAGATGGAAATCGTCTCCCTCAGGGGGAAGAAGGTGAAATTGCCGCCAGAGGTCCAAACATAATGATGGGCTACTGGAAAGATCCTGAAGGTACTCAACAGGTACTGAAGAATGGGGTTTACTTAACCGGCGATCTTGGAAAACAGGATGATGATGGATACTTCTTTATAGTGGGTAGAAAAAAAGACGTAATAAAAGTTAAAGGGTTCCGGGTCAGTGCTAAAGAAATTGAGGAGAAACTTCTCGGCCTTGATGGTGTCATTGAAGCAGCGGTTATTGCCATCCCGGATGAAATACTGGGAGAGGCCGTAAAGGCATTTCTGGTCTGCAGAGAGGATACGGCGATTACACGAAAAACTGTACTGGCTTATCTTCAGCCTCTTCTAAGTGCACATAAGCTGCCAAAAGAGATTGAGTTTCGTGACTCCCTTCCCAAGAACAGTTCCGGGAAGATTATGAAGACCTCCCTGTCTGCCGGTGAAGCAGCTGGGTAGAGAGCACTGCGGTAATAGCCATATTATCAAAATTGCTCATTCCCTTGCCCTGTTTTTTTCTGCATTTGCCAACAAGTGCCTGCACTGCTGCCGGATTAAACACTCCTGCGTCTTTGACGGCGCCCGGACTGGTTACCTCATCTATCCATTCTACAGGTTCACCAAAGAAACTTCCTGCATCAGGGGCGCGGTAGGGTTGTTTGGGTCGTTTGAGAATGCTCTCTGGCAGAATATCCCTGAATGCGTATTTGATCAGGTATTTTTCCTCCAATCCCATAATCTTATATGAAGGATCAAGGTCGACGCTGAAGTCGATCAATTCCGGGTCCAGAAAAGGGAAGCGTCCTTCAACTCCGTTGGCCATCAGCATCCGGTCTCCCTGTGAGGTAAGAAGGTACCCGGGGAGCAGTGTTTTGCATTCCAGCCATTGGGCCCGGGCAAGGGGGTGCCAGCGGTTTGCTGCAGCAGGCATTCGATCCAGAAGCTCTATATCTGGATGAAACCCGGAGAGTTGCTCTACCATCTCCATGTTGAACATCCGCTGAATCCTGCCTGCTGTATTCCAACGGGGACGATGCGATATGGCAGGGTCCTGGAGGTCGATGCCCTGACTGAAAAAAGAGCGAGCAAAAGCCGGGGCATCCGCCGGATTTCTTTTAAGCCATGGGTATAAATCCTTTGTAATATCTGCCCGTACAGAAGAATCAGGGTTTCGTCCGATAAAATTTCTGACCAGGGCTTCTCTGTAAATATCATAACCGCCGAGCATTTCATCGGAACCTTCTCCGGTTACAACAACTTTGTATCCCTGCTCCTTGACCATTCGGGACAGTAGAAACATTGGAGCCGGGGCGGTACGTAATACTGGTTTTTCGGTATGCTCAATGACCTTGGGAAATACTTTTGCAATATCCTTATAGCTTACTGTCAGGACATTGTGATCTGTGCCGAGGCGTTTCACCATCTCGTTCTGATATGATCCTTCGTCAAATTCATTATCTGAAAAGCGAAGACTGAACGTTTTTATCTCTGCATCTGTAACACGACGGATTATGGCTGTGGTTACTGAAGAGTCAATCCCGCCGGACAGATACGCTGCGACAGGTACGTCGCTTCGGGTAAAGCGAAGTCTGGTTGCCCGGGTGAGTATGTCGCTTAACTGCTCCGCTTTGTCTGTTATTGTCTCCCTGTAGAGATATTGGGGAGGCTCATATTGATAATCCCAGTATTCTTCAGTCTCGATAGAATTATCCTTTATGCGGAGAAACGTTCCAGGCGCAACTTCCTGGATACTTTTAAATACCGTCCGGGGGGCAACATTTGACCAGAATGTGAAGGTTTCCGCCAATCCGGCGGGGTCAAACTCACGGGAAAGCTCCGGATGAACAAAAAGAGATTTTATTTCCGATGCAAAAAGCAGCCTCCGGCCTTCTCTTGCGTAGTACAGTGGACAGATGCCTGTCCGGTCCCGGCAAAGAAGCAGTTCCCCTTTCTTTGAATTCCAGAGAGCAACCGCCCATTGACCGTTCATTTTCCTGAAAATCTCTGATCCATATTCTTCGTATCCGTGTACAATCGTTTCGGTATCGCCGTTGGTACGGAAAATATGCCCTTTTGCCTGAAGGTCTTCCCGAAGTTCCTGATAATTGAATACCTCCCCGTTAAAACTGATCCATAATGTACCGTCTTCATTGCACAAGGGCTGGTCTCCCGTAACAAGGTCTACAATGGCAAGCCGTGCATGTCCCAGCGCTATAGGTCCTTCGATATGAACCCCTTGTCCGTCTGGTCCTCTGTGAGCAAGGGCATTAGTCATTTTTTTTACCAGTCTTCGATGCTGTTCCGTACCGGATGGGTCAAACATTCCGCAAATTCCACACATATCAATTTTCTCCCAGCTTGTGCCTGATAAGATACACGAGGCTGCTGTCTGGTAAATCCCGGAGGCTGAGAATTTCATTATCAGTTAGGGTTATGTCAAAAACTGATTCCAGATACAGGGTTTTCTCCAAATAGTTATCCCCGGAACGGCCCAGCATTACTGTTTTACTTTTTAACTCGTTGAGCTTTTGCTGAATATACTCATCTTCTATCATGTTTTTTCCCTTACCGATGTTCTTCCGTTAGGACAATATACTGTCCTGGTGTTCATCCTGCAAGAATTCCATCAATTAAATCGACCTCGGCGACGGTAAATACCGGAACTGCGGTCAAAATGGGGTAGCACTTTTTTATTAGTCGTTATATACTACTGTAAGTTTAAATCAGGTGCAGGCAGCAATGGATGATACACGGGATAAAAAAATAGTATTTTTAAGCGCGGATAACCTCGGGAATCAGTCGCTTGTCTATTCCATCGAGAAAGAGGTCGGTATTCCCTGTTCCATTTATGCTCACCCCCTGCATATGTTTCCCGAGCACTTTGATTTTAAGGGAGAAAGTAAAGACCCATCTGAGTACAACTTCCTGTTCCTTCTGGACTGCACCGACAGGGATATTGACTCAGCGACTCAATACTGTATGGCCAATCCCCTGGTTGGAGATAATAAGGTCGCTTTTTATAACCTCGCTGCATATTCGGAAGACGAAATTAAGGCTCTTTCGAAGAAAGTCAGGGGCTTTTTTTATGTTCACGACAAAATGGATATATTTCTTAAAGGAATTCAGTCCATTTTTTCCGGCGAGATATGGATAAGCCGACAGATTCTGCTTGATTTTGTCATGAATTCCACTGGTGAGATTCCCCAGGAGACACAGAAAAATTCGGTAGAGCTTACTCAACGGGAGCAGCAGATTCTATCTCTGGTAAGTGTCGGGGTAAGTAATGAAGATATTAGCGATCGCCTTTGCATAAGTCTTAATACGGTTAAGACCCATATGTATAACATATTTAAGAAAATTGATGTTTCCAACAGACTTCAGGCGGCTCTCTGGGCTGCCCGGCATCTGTAGTATTAGGAAGAAAGTGTTGAATCAGTAAACGTGTCTAGTCCTTCGTTGGTATAAAACTAATACTTTGTTAGAAATGAAAAATCATGTTCCTGCATTATTTGCTTTACTATGCAAAAGGTGCATCATACTCTCAGGAAAAATAGGAAAAGGATATGGACGAAAAAAGGTGTATTGAGCGTTACAGTATGTCGGTGCCTGCTAAGATCGCGGTTCTCGACAAGGCAGCTGAAAATGTTGTTTTCCAGACTTACACCAAAGATGTCTCTTCCAGGGGCACCTTTATTGCTATGGACAGCCCTCTTGAAATTGGACAGAAGGTCCAGGTTGAGCTTTACCTTTCTATAAACAAGCTCAAGGAATTCTTTGAACTGGATGAAACCGTCAAAGTTGAAGTTAGCGGCCAGGTGGTTCGGCATGCTAAAGACGGAATAGGCATAAGTTTCGATAAGCGTTACCAGATACTGCCTCATGACGGCGGTAATAACAGTTGTAGCGATTAGTACTGGTTGGTCAGGTATTTTTACGGAGTAAGGGATTATGAGAAGAAAAGTGAAAGCAGTCTGGACACCTTCCTTTTTAGGAGGACAGGGAAAAGACGGAAAGTTCGGTATTTATTCGGCCCAGACAGTAAAGGGCATTCTGCAGTATGAGCGCAGCCGCGCGGACCGGGAAGGAGGCGTTTTCTGCCTTGTTCTCTTCCGCTGCGAAGGCGGACTGGTTGCGATTCAGCGGCTTGCGGCGGTTCTGAAAAAAGGTACCCGCCTTATTGATCACCTTGGCTGGTATGACGATACAACGGTTTGTGCGATTTTGACTTCAACAGACAGAGAAAGTGCTGAACTGTTTGAGAAGAAAATCCGCTCACTGGTTGAGGTTGAGCATCCTAATGGTACGCGACCCCAGTATGTTAGTGAGGTTGTGCGTTATCCGAATGTAACCCCCTCCTGTGAAGAGGATGCTGCAACCTGCGATGAAAAGATTTATCAGAAGAATAAGCTGCATGTGGAAAAGCAGCTGCTGAACCGTTTCAGTAAAGGTATGCCGTTCTGGAAAAGAGTTCTGGATATAACAGGTGCTGTTTTTGGTCTCACGCTGCTGTTCCCTCTTTTTGCACTGGTTATGCTCCATATCAAGCGGGTATCACCCGGCCCGGTATTTTATAAATCCCAGCGGGTGGGGCTGAATGGTAAGTGTTTTACCTTTCTGAAGTTTCGCTCCATGCACGCTGAAAACAATGAGTCCTTCCACGCCAACCATGCCACAGCATTTATTAATAACAGTGATGTGCCAATGGTTAAACTTGATGCAGGTGACCCCCGGATTATCCCCGGTGGAAAATTCTTAAGAAAAACCTGTATCGATGAGCTTCCCCAGCTGATTAATGTTCTTAAAGGTGAAATGAGCCTGGTCGGGCCACGTCCCTGTATTCCCTATGAGGCGGAAGAGTATCTTCGCTGGCATACTCACCGCTTTGATATTGTTCCCGGTATGACAGGGCTTTGGCAGGTTAGTGGTAAAAACAGCCTTTCCTTTCGTGAGATGATTGCTCTGGATATTCTCTATTCCAGAAAGATGTCTCTCTTTTTCGATTTGCGAATTATCTTAATGACCTTTCCTGCAATTTTCGCAATGGTGTTTGAAAAGGTGGGAAATAAAATCGCCCGCGGTAAACAGGCATATACATAAATAGTATTGGAAACAGTCAGTAAGGAGGTGAGTATGAGTATTGTTGAGAATTCGGTTGATATTAAGAGTCAGGTTCGGGAGTTTGTGGTAAATAATTTCCTCTTCGGCAATACGGAAACCAGTTTTGAAGATGGTGATTCATTTCTTGAAAAGGGAATAATAGACTCTACTGGGATCCTGGAGCTTATAGATTTTCTGGAAGAACAGTACGGAGTTTCGGTAGAAGACAGTGAGCTGGTTCCGGAGAACCTTGATTCCCTGGACAATGTGGCTGCATATGTCTCCAGGAAAACTGCAGCGGGTGCCTAGATATGGCGAAATACAGCGAAGTATTTAAGGGCCTGTCTCTGGATCTGGCGGCGGAAGCAGATAGAATAGCTGAAAGAATCCGGGAACTGGTGTCGGTTAAATTAAAACGGCAGGGTGTAATTGTGGCGCTTTCCGGCGGCATAGATTCAAGTACGGTGGCTGCTCTCTGTGTAAAGGCTTTGGGCCCGGAAAAGGTATTCGGGCTTCATCTCCCGGAACGGCATTCGTCTGATGAGACCTTGTCTCTCAGTAATCTGGTATCTGACAGTCTCGGAATAAAATCTGAATATATTAATATTTCTCCTGTTCTGGAGTCCCTGGGCTGTTATGAAAAACAGAACGAGGCTTTCCGGAAGGTTATTCCAGAATATGGAGAGGGCTGGAAAGGTAAGATTGTACTGCCCAGTGTACTTTCCGGAAACAGTTTGAGAATCTTCTCACTTGTTGCTGTTTCTCCCGAGGGGAAAGAGATTAAGAAGCGGCTCACCACCGATGCCTATCTTGGTATTCTTGCTGCCACCAATTTCAAGCAGCGGGTTCGGAAGATGCTGGAATACTATCATGCGGACAGGCTCAACTATGCTGTAGCTGGAACCCCGAACCGCCTTGAGTATGACCAGGGGTTCTTTGTAAAGCTTGGCGACGGCGCCGCCGATCTTAAACCCATTGCCCACCTGTATAAATCACAGGTATATGATCTGGCCGAGTATCTTGGATTGCCTGAAGAGATCAGGAACAGACCTCCCACAACAGATACATACTCCATGCCCCAGAGCCAGGAAGAGTTCTATTTCAGTCTGCCCTACGACAAAATGGATATCTGTCTC
>CAXXFF010000001.1:0-948794 GCA_963676835.2 Marispirochaeta sp. | reverse complement strand
GGATAGCGGTTATCGGCTCGGGAAACATGATATTCGGCTCAAGACGGCTGAATAATATTATCGATGTGGAGGTAATGGTATATCCCGTTGAGAATGAGTATGACGCTGCGGTACATATTCAGAGTGCCATAGACTGGGGTGCCGAAGCCATTGTGGGCGGAACCATGACCTATAATTTTGCTCTTCAGCAGGGAATGCCCTCCACCTGGATCAAATCAGGTGAGGATGCTATCAAGCAGGCGGTGGATGAGGCTGTCCGCACCAGTAAGATTATGGCAAAGGAGCGGGAGCGGGCGGAGTTTTTTCAGATTATCATGGATTACACCCATGAGGGGATTCTGGCTGTCGACCGGGATGGAGTCATAACCGCTGCCAATAAGTCTGCGGCATCCATGTATGCCCGTGACCGGATTCTTCTCGGCCAGCCAGTGGGATCGGTGCTCTCATCGGATGCCTTCAGGCAGGTGCTGACCCGGGGCGAAGAGTATCTGGGAGCCCTTGAGAGCCTTGGGGACAATCAGGTTGCCGCCAATTTTGTTCCCATAAAGATCGGCCGTGAAGTAACCGGGGCGGTTGCAACCCTGCAGAATGTAAGCCGCATTGTGGAAGTCGAGAACAAGATCCGAAAAAAGCTGCTTTCCAAAGGGCATATAGCTAAATACGGTTTTAACCAGATTCTGGGAAAGAGCCGGGTAATTCATGAAGTTATTCATACCGCCAGAAAATTCAGCAAGGTAGATGCCAATGTGCTTATTTTTGGTGAGACCGGGACCGGTAAGGAGCTCTTTGCCCACAGCATTCATCAGGAGAGTGCCCGGGCAAAGGGACCTTTTGTTGCGGTAAACTGTGCAGCCCTGCCGGAACAGCTCCTTGAAAGCGAACTCTTCGGCTATGCTGAGGGAGCATTTACCGGCGCAATGAAAGGGGGGAAGCCCGGGCTGTTTGAGACTGCCCATAAAGGCACCATTTTTCTGGATGAAGTCGGGGAGATTCCCCTTACGCTGCAGGCCAAGCTTTTAAGGGTTCTGCAGGAACGGGAGATAATGCGCATCGGCCACGACCGGGTTATCCCGGTGGATGTGCGCATAATAGCAGCTACCAATAAAGATCTGAAAGGTATGGCCGCGGAAGGACGGTTCCGGCAGGATATCCTTTTCCGCCTCGATGTACTGCGCATAAACATACCTCCCCTCAGGGCCAGAAGAGAGGATATTCCCCAGCTGATTCGCCATTTTCTCATGGTGTACCGGAAGAAAATGGGCTTTACTCCCATTGGTGCGTCTCCGGCGGTAATGTCGGCACTTCAGGAGTACAACTGGCCCGGCAATATCCGGGAACTGACCAATTTCTGCGAGCGTCTGTCGGCTCTCACCGAGGGAGATACCATACGTATAGAAGCTCTGGGCGGTCTTCTGGACCGGAGCTGGGAATCCTCCGGATGTACAGAAACGGTCGAAATCCGCGGAGCTGCTCCGCTGCGGGATATGGAGCAGGATGCAATTATTGCCGCAATGGAAGCCGCCTCGGGGAACATGAGTCTGGCAGCCCGCAATCTGGGAATCAGCAGAACAACCCTCTGGCGTAAGTGCCGTCAAATGAACTATAGCTGAATTTCTTATTACAATTGTTTGATTGCGATGTCTGATGGTGAACAATTTTGCTTTACAGAAGAGTTATTGTATGTAATTATATTTAGGTTGTCTAACATCTTACATGATTACGGAGTAAAGTATAATGAGCACCAATATTCTTACGGTTCAGGAAGAACTTGAAAGGAATAAAAGCCTGAGCACAGTCGATTTGAGTAAAAGTATTCTTGATGGAGCATTTAACGACGCTGTTTCCCATATTCTCTTTTTCGCAAAACCGGAGAGCTGGAAATCCGATACCGAGACTCTCATTGAAGAGCTTGCCAAAAGCTTCCCATCCGCCGGCAATGCGTCCAAAGCTGCTGTTCTGAATTTTCTTCTTCGCCTTGCCATAGATCTTAAAAGCAACCTCACCGGCTGGTATCTGGCGGATAAGCTTTCTCCGGGTGAAGCAGACAGTGTTTCCGCAGCTGCCCTGTCTGCACTCAAATCCCTTGAAGGCGATTCTGCAGCAGAACCTGTAATGGCCTATCTGCTTGAAGATGACACTCTGCGTCTCAAGGCGGAAGGCCTGGATGAGGCTGCAGCTTCAAAAGAGGCGTCTGAACTCTGTTCCTCCACCTTGTCCTCATACGCGGAGAAAATGATCAGCCTGGTAAACAGCGGCAACATGGAAAAGATTGCCCTCGCCGCCCAGAAAAAGGACTCCATGACAGTTCTGGGCAATGATTACGGCGATTTTCTGCTCTATGCCATGCGTCTGGGATTCTCCTTTCAGACCACCAATCCTCCGCTGGTGAAGATGGCCTGGGACGGAAAGCCTGCAGTATGGAAGAACCGCTTTGCGATGAGTAAAAAAAGCTATAACCTGAAGACCAGCAGCTCTGAAGAGCAGGTTATGCATATGACCATGGAAGTCGTCGGCTACAGTGCTGCCCTTATTCGTCCGGTATTCCTTACCACCGGGGGAAAGCTCGGCTATGTCTGTTACCAGGTGAGCCCCATGAATCACAACAATGCAGCAGCAATGATTGCAGAACTTGAAGCGGTATACACCGGATTTCAGGAGCGTTTCGGCGGAGAACCGAACATCTCTTTCAAGATTCCCGGAACAGCCGCAGGGCTGGAGGCCGCAAAGGTATTAAGCCCAAAAGGCTACTCCTTTACGGTAACCCTCAGCTTTGCCGCTTTTCAGACCCTCGAGTTCGGCAAGGTTCTGAATGCAGGCAGTGCACTGTTCAATGCGGTTGTTGTTATGAACGGGCGTCTGGCCTTTCCTGTGCGGGATGAGCTTCTTGCCGCAGATGTTCCTGGAGCGGAGAAAGCCGCGGAGTATGCGGGAGTTGAAGTTTGCCGGAAGATATACCGCAAAATGTACAGCCCCTCTTCGGAAGGCGGACTCGGTATTGCCAAATCCAAGGTGAAAATAATGAATGCATCTCTGCGTATTTACGGGCAGGAGATACCGGATATTGCAGAAATATGGGGATCTCCTTCTATTACGGTATTTCCCAACGTTCGCCGCGCTTATGATGCCATCTCCCGGGATTTTAATGACATGACCGTGGAAAAGAGCACTCCGGCGGATGCCATGAAAGTTCTGCAGAAAAGTGAAATTTTCCGTCAGGCCTGGTGGGTAGAAGGCGATGATGCAGATCTCAAGCCGGCAAAGCAGCTCACCCTGGATGCAGCCAATACGGATGCCGTAGTTGCCTGGCAGCCCATTGCGGAGACCCTCAAGGCTTTTATTCAGACCTATCAGGATACCGCGGAGCTTGGAAAAACGCTGGCATAGCTCTGATTTAGTTCCGGAGTAGCTCCGGGGTAGAAGGGAAAACAATAGATAAGTGGAGGCATGATATGAAAAGACTGGAAGGAAAAAACGCCATCGTAGTGGGAGCAGGTTCCGGGATCGGGCTTGCCTGTGCGGAACGCCTTGCCGGGGAGGGCTGCCGTATTGTCGCGGCGGATATCTCCGCCGAAGGGGTAAAGAAAACTGCTGATGCCATAAATGCCGCAGGCGGTTCGGCAGTTCCTCTTACGGTCAATCTTGCCTCTGTTGAGGATATTCAGAGAATGGTGGCCGAAGCGGTCGCCATTCTCGGACGTCTGGATATTCTGGTAAACAGTGCCGGTGTAGTACAGAGTAAGTCCTTTCTTGATGTAACCGAAGATGAATGGGATTTTGTCATTGATATAAACCAGAAGGGAGCTGCCTTTCTTATGCAGGCTGCAGCCAGAGAAATGGTTAAGAATGTTCCGCCTGAAGACGTGGGTAATAATATCCCCGGCAGGTCTCACGGCAAGATTGTCAATTTTTCATCCATTTCCGGCAGAGGAGGGCGTCCCCTTCAGATTCATTACGCATCATCAAAGGCGGCGGTTATAAGCCTTACCCGTTCTGTAGCCCTGGCCCTGGCTCCCTATGGAATTAACGTAAACGCAGTGTCCCCCAGTGTGGTTGATACCCCCATGTGGCGAAAAAACGTGGAAGACAAGAAGGCCTCCCTCGGAGAGGCCGGAGCGCAGGCTGAGGTTGACCGCCTGGTGGGGAAAATCCCTCTCCAGCGCACGGGTACTACCGAAGAGATGGCCGACGCAGTCCTGTTTCTCTGCTCCCCTGATTCCAATTACATAACCGGCCAGACTTTGAACGTGGACGGCGGAAGCGAGATGAGCTGATTCCAGGCTGATCCGACAGGGGCAGGTGTCCTTGTTCATCCAGCCAAAAAACGGTAGGCTGTCTGCCTTGATCAGGAGCAGCTTATATGAAGAAGGATACCATTTACGATACTCCCATGGACGGTGTGAAGCCCTTTGAATTCAATGCCGAAGTGGCAAAAGTATTTGAAGACATGGCAGACCGTTCCATCCCCTGGTACCGGCAGGTTGAGGAGATGACTGCATCTCTATCTGTCAGTTTCTACCAGCCCGGCACTGTTCTCTTTGATCTCGGCTGTTCAACTGCCACCGGGACCCTTCTTGCCGCCCATTCCCTGCAGGAGGCCGGATTCGAACATCCCCGCCTTGTAGGCGTCGATAACTCGGAAGCAATGTGTATCCGTGCCCGTGAAAAGGTAAGCGGCATATACGGTGAGGAGAGCCCTGTTTCTATCCGGCATCAGTCGGTTGAGGAGTGCGAAATTCACGACGCCTCTGTTGTTGTCATGAACTATACCCTGCAGTTTATTCCGCCCTTAAAAAGGGAAGCAATAATCCGGCGGATTTACGATGGTCTTGTGCATAATGGTGTTCTGATCGTTTCCGATAAAACAACCCAGAGTCATACCGATGTGAGCCGGATTTTTATTGAGAAATATTACGACTATAAAAGGGCCAACGGCTATTCAGAGCTTGAAATCTCCCAGAAGCGGGAGGCTCTTGATAATGTACTCATACCCTATTCTGTGGAAGAGGAGGAAGCTCTTTTCAGGGAAGCCGGGTTTGCCGCGGTGGACCGTTTTTTCTGCTGGTATAATTTTTCGTCCTTCCTCTGCATTAAGCGCTGATGCCTGTGGACAGTCCCTCTTTTTCAGAACTCTATCTCAGAGAATGGCCTTATTCGAAGTATAACCTCGCTGAAGAACAGATTCAGGTGTTGCAGGAGCTTCGGGCCAGCCGGGCTGATCAGCTGGACCGCCCCTATAATCAACGCTGGTGGCGGAATGCGGTGAGGCTTCCGGACTTTCCCGGATCGCCCTTTGCCGTTGATAAGGGCTTTGTAAATTTCGGTTCTTCCGGGGATCTGACAGAAGGCGAGCTCTCAGTTCTTCATGGAGCCCTGATGGATCTCAAGTCCTGGCGCAAAGGGCCTTTCCGCTACGCCGGCATTGATGTGGATGCCGAATGGCGGAGCGATTTCAAGTGGGACAGGATTATGGAGCTTATCCGCCCCGAGTTGCGGGGGCGGCGGATTGCAGATGTGGGCTGCAATAACCTTTATTACATGTACCGTATGCTCGAACACGATCCGGAACTTGTGGTCGGCTGCGAGCCGGTTGAACGCTATTTCTTTTATCACTACCTCAACCGCAAGTTTTTTCCCGATCCCCGTATTCACTTTGAGCTTTTCGGGGTGGACGATATGGCTGCTTACGGCCGCTTTTTCGATACAGTTTTTTTTATGGGTGTTTTGTATCACCGGCGGCATCCTCTGCTGGCCCTGGAGACTCTTTCCGCATCTATGCGGCCTGGAGGAGAGCTTATTATCGAGAGTGCAGGCATCCCCGGGGATGATGATATCTGTCTTTTTCCGGGAAAACGGTATATGAGGGCTCCGGGATGGTGGTTTCTGCCTACTGCCTCCGCACTGGAGAACATGCTGCTGCGCACAGGATTCGAGGATGTAAAGATCTGCGGAGTATTTCCCATGACCCACGAAGAACAGAGAAAAACCGAGTGGGTGGATACCCAGTCTCTGGAAAGTTTTCTGGACGAAAAAGACGATACAAAAACCGTGGAAGGTTATCCGGCTCCGGTGAGAATCTACGCGAAGGCCGTCTGCCGGGGGTAAAAAGCAGGAGTATGGAAGGTAAAAAGGAAGAAGCCGGAGATACGCTAAGCTTACTTAAGGAGCGGACATAAGTTTTGAGGTAATAAAGCCTGCTATAGGTTTGGGTACCCTTTTGCTGTCCTGAAGGAACTTTTTTACCACCTGCTTCTTGTCAAACCCTGTGGAGCGCACCATAATCGGGGTTCTGTTCGCGCTCAGGGATTCATCCCCGGAACTTACGGTCATGACGTATACCTCTCCGCCCCGCTGCCATTTTATAATCTTTTCACTGCCGCTTTTGTCATAGCCAAGCTGGAAAGCGCTGACAGTTTTCTTGCGGTCAACCCAGATAAAGAGATCCCAGTAGTCATCGGTAAACCATACCTTGAAATCATCACCGGGGGTTTGTCGTACGTTTAGAATTCGATACATCATGCAGAAACAGTATACAGTCAAGGATAGCGCAATTACCAGTTTTTCTTTAGACTGTTTTTATGGCACTTCAGATAATACAGGGCGCAGGCAGCGGCAGTGGATGGAACTGTCTTGAAACACCTCCCCGGGAAGAAAAGCTCCTTTCCTTCGGAAATAGCCGGATCTGGATTCTCCGGCAGGAAAACGGCTGGTCCCTGGCTGCGGAACCGGCGCACATGCAGAATCCTTCCTCCGACGTTCTTCCCGGTGCAGATTCGGGCATCTCCTTTACCAGCAGTTCAAAGCCTGAAGAGCTTACCTGGTCACGCTATTACGTGGATGACCCCGGGAACAGTCTCGCCGCTGATCTGATTCTCCCCGACCGGCCCCTGGCTGCACAACCGAAGGAGCCGATTCTGATTCCCAACGGCGAATCGGCGGAGTTTGTAACGCTGATTCCCCTCAATCTGCGGCTGAAAACCATGGAAAACAGCAGGACTCTGCTGTCGCTGCCTTCCATGCAGCTTTCAAAAACTCTCTTCGGCAGCCCCGATACGGGGGAAATCGTCTATGCATCCCCCCTTGAGGTTCATCATGGAGGAAGTGATATTGCCGTGCCCCCTTCATGTGCCCGGTGTGATATAAAGGTTCAGAACGTTTCCGGCAGCACTCTGGATTTCAGCCGTATCTGTATCAGGGTTGAGTACCTGGGGCTGTATCTGGAAAACGGTACAATTGTCACCGACGGAATTGTGTTTGCCTTCCGGGGGGGAGAAAACGGCAGTTCTCTCTCCTTTACCCGCAGGAATGGAACGGGAATAGAAAAAATTCAGCCCCCGGAAATCCCGGGATATAGTAAACTGATTCGCAAGAGCTTCGACTTTTTCAAGAGTCTGACCTCTTACAGTTAGGCAGAAACAGGATTACCCATGCAGTTTGTGAAATTGTTGGAACAGCTGAATTACCAGGCCATGGCGCAGGGCCTGCTGGTACTTGTAGTAGGTATACTGCTCATTCGGATTCTGCTTATTCCCCTGGTTTCGATATTTCTGCGCTCCGCATCTGCCCAGTTCCGCACCGGGGCCCGTAAGCTGGTATGGTACGGTGCTCTGTTCTTTGTTCTGATTACAGCCCTGCAGCGGATGGGTGTTGAGGTTACCGGTCTTTTAGGGGCAGCGGGAATAGCCGGAGTTGCGGTGGGTGTGGCATCACAATCATCTTTGAGCAATATTATAGCCGGACTGTTTCTGGTTTCCGAGAAAGCCTTCACCGTGGGGGAGGTTATCAAGGTGGATACCACCGTGGGGATTGTACATGCCGTTGACCTTTTGGCGGTACGGCTTCGAACCTTTGATAATACCCTGATCCGCATACCTCATCAGAAGCTTATAACTTCTGTGGTAACCAATATTACCAGATTCCCGGTACGCCGGATGGATTTTTCCCTGAGGGTTCCCTACGGAACAGACCTGAGCGGGGTGGAAGCCATGCTGAAGGCGATAGTCAAAGCCAATCCCCTGGCTTTGAATAATCCTGAGCCCTTTATCATGTTCACCGAGTTTTCATCCTCCGGGGTTGAGATCCTGCTGGGGGTCTGGTTTGACAGAAATGACTATGTTCAGGTTAAGAATTCTGTAACCCGGGAGCTTCTGGAGGGCTTTGAAAAAGCCGGAATAGAGATACCCTTTCCCCATGTTCATGTTGTTGAGGAGTAAATATTAATGGCCCATATGTATCCGGAGGTGCTTGATAAAGAGATGACCGAGTCCTCCGCAGAAATCTTCATGTTCGAGGAGTTCCAGCGTCAGCTGGATGATTCCTTCCATGTTTTTCATAACGTAACCTGGACGGGAAACCGGAATTTGCGGGGAGAGTGCGATTTTGTAATCTTTCAGCGGGGAAAAGGTTTTCTTACCCTGGAGGTAAAAGGCGGCAGGATTGAGAATATCAACAACGCCTGGTTTTCGGTAAACCGATTCGGCCAGAGGATCCGCATAAAGGACCCGATCAAGCAGGCCAGGTATGCCCAGTACGCCTTCAGGGATCTTTACCTCAGTCATTACAATCTCTCCTTTCCGGGGATCTTTTCCTGGGGAGTCTGTTTTCCCGAGGCTGTTATTCATGACAACCTCGGGCATCGGGACCTGAATGAACACAACGTGATGCATGCCGGCAATATCGACAGGATAAACGACTGGATAAACGAGATGTTCGCCTATATCCGTCCCAACGATGAGTGGCGGATGAGCCGGGAGGAGGAAGAGCAGTTTCTCGCCCTGTTCCGGGGCAACCTGGTGCTCAGGCGGTCCCTGCTTTTTGCCATGCGCCGTCAGGAGCAGGAGCTGGATACTATCGATCACTTTCAGGACTACCTGCTCAATCTGTTTGACGATAAACGCAGGGTGGCCTTTCAGGGTGCTGCAGGTACGGGCAAGACCTGGCTTGCCATCAAGAAGACCATGCGCCTCTGTGAAGAGGGGAAGCATGTCCTCTTTCTCTGTTTTTCAGCCAACCTGCGGCACGAGCTGAGTCAGAAGCTTGAGGGGCTCTCCCGGGTAACGGTGGACACCTTTCATACCTTTGCCCTGCGGGTATTGGCGGACTTTCTCAAGGCTATGATAGGCACAGGCAGCCCCCGGGAGCGGTTTATCGCTTTCATGCATCGCTGCTATCAGACCGCCGGCGATGGAGATTATTTTGATCCGGCTGCAGACTTTCAGGAGTTTCTGCGCTGGATATCCAAGGTTCCCTGCGGAATGGACCTTCGGGGCCTCTTCCGGCAGCACCCGGTGCTGGACGATGAGGTCTTTACCCAGGTTCTGGAGACTCTGCTTCCAGGATCTTCCTGTGATGATGCCAGGGATTTCTTTTCCGACCGGCTGCCTTCTGCTCTTGAAGTTATCTTTCACGAATACATTCTTAAAGACACCTTTGACGCCATCGTTATTGATGAAGCCCAGGATTTTGAGGATAAATGGTGTGATATTATCAACTTCTTTTTCACCAACCAGGATGAACGGGTAATCTATATCTTTTACGATGATAATCAGTCCATATTTCAGCCCGATTCAAAGCTGCCGGTGGTAAACCTGCTGGCGGAAAAGAATCTGGAAGACTATATTTTCCGGCTGCGCAACAATCTGCGTAATACCCCCAGTATCCACTCCTTTGCGGTTAAAAAAAGCGGCCTGGGAGTAACCGCGGAGCCCCTGGAAACCGGAGGGATAGAACCGGAAGAACGGGATTTTCACAGCCGAAAGGGTGCCATGACATACCTGGAAAATACACTCACAAGCCTTATTGAGGAGCACCATCTTACCCGCAGTATGATCACCATTCTCTCCAACCTAAGTTATGAAGCATCCATGCTGGCGGATACAAGTATGCTTGCAGGTCATCGTCTGGAGCCGGATATTACTACCGCCAGCAAAGGGATACGCTTCCGTACGGTAAGTCAGTACAAGGGGCTTGAGTCGGATGTTGTGATCCTGCTGCTGGATTATACTGTCAAACCCGGGAAGCAGCATCATAACATAACCAACGAACTGGTTTATGTGGGCTGTACCCGGGCAAAGTATGTTTTATACGTGGTAAACATTTTACCTGAAGGTAAAAAATAGCTGAAACTTTTTGTTGCTAACCCGGATTTTCCGTGTTAGGATTTTATTAACAAAAAGGAGGAGCTCTACGGCAGGGAAACCGGTTGTGGAGTTTTTTGTTAATGCAGGGGGCGATCCGGGTGGATCGCCTTTTTTTTTGTGATGTAATTTTACAATTCCTTTCTTTTTAGTCAGGTATGATCTATACTTTTGTCTATGAAACAGCTATATCACTCCATCCGTTCACTCCGCTTGTTGTTGGCCATAATTCCTCTGTTTTTGACTACTACACCAGGGCTGTTTGCGGAAGAGGCATCTTCGTCTTCAATGGACTATCCGCAGATTGTCTATTCTATTGAATCTCTCGGCCTGGACGGGGCTGGCGGTATGGATGAGCTGGGGCAGGCCTCCCTGTTGAGCGATCTTCATAAATATTTCGGCTATGGCGCGGTTGCTTTGGGCGCTGCGGCGGGAATTTTTAACCCTGCACTTGCAGAAGATGACATCCACAAGGTTCTGGGGGCCGGCGCTGCCGCCATGAGTGCTGCAACACTGGGGCTTGGTTTCGCTGCTCATTATGATGAGATTGGAACGGAGCCTGCATGGAATTCTAACCTGATTCACACAATCCTTGGGATTTCCGGTGGTACCCTTATGATTGCGGCGCCGTTTCTTGCGGATACAGATATTCATCCCTTTGTCGGAGGGGCAGGTGTGGTGCTTATGGGTACAGGAGTTGTATGGAAGCTTGCTTTCTAGTTTAAAGTTGACTATTTTAGCAAGAAATATATCCTTTTCAGGAGTAACTTATGAACAGGCATTCAAAGATATTATATTTCAGTGTTTTGATTCTTTTTTTCAGCAGTATGGCGGCCTTTGCAGCTAACCGGAATGTTGCTGTAGTATTCAGTGAGGTTACCGGGGTAAACCGGGAGGCCTATCATTTCTTTCAGACCGAAGCGCCCAAGGCCGGCGGGGATTTTTCAATAACTTCAGTCAGGGCGGGGAATTCGGTGAATCCGGCGGATTTTGATGCTCTTCTGGTATTTAATACCGGCATAAGTTCCGGAGTGGATCCTGCCCTGGAATCCTTTATTTCCAGCTGGCCTGATAAGTCGCAGATCATTCTTATCTCTTTTCAGAAGGGAAGTAAAGATTTTACTGTTCACTACCAGACAGCAGCCGAAAGTGCCCTCGGAGTGGATGCAGTTACCGCCGCATCCAAGTGGCAGGGTGGTTTCGGCGGTCTGTTCGGCAACTCTCCGGTGCGGCAAATGCATGAAGAATGGCTCAGTAAAGTGGTGGCCATGATAAATGAGATGAACTGATCAGGGAGGCGGTATGATTCTGCTGAGTATTTTGTATATCTTCTTACCGGCGGTTCAGATCGCCTTTTTTCTCCCCGGCAGGATGTTTCTCGGATTCAACCTGCCGGAAGCCCTGAATTACGTTTCATCAATTCTGCTTCTCCACTGGCTCCTGGCTAACGTCTTGATCGCATCAAAACTACCCATGCTGCAGAAGCATGTTCCTTATGATAAACGTATCCAGTTTCATATCCTTTCAAGCTTCGGAATCATTGCTGCGGTTATCTATCATGCGGCGTTTAAACTCTATGCGGGATATTCCCTTGATCCTGTCACTATGCTGCTGGGGATTTCTCTTTTTGGTATGATCGGCGCGGCGGTTTTGTGGATTCCGGTACCGGTTTTTTCAAAAATTCGAGCTCTTTTTTTGAAGATTTTCAAAGGCGGCCGGGAAGGGGATTATGAGAAATCCAAGAATCTCCACCGGTATATTGTGCCGGCCCTCGGGCTTTTAATGTTTCTGCATGTGTTTTCAACAGGAATTATGCTGGAGGTAAACCCTGTTTCGTCGCTCCTTTACTTCGGCCTGTTTGCTGCAGCATTCGGACTCTTTTTACTTTCCGGTACTTCCCGCTTCAGGGTTCCGGTAACTGTTGTCTCTGTGACAAAGAACCGCGAGGTTCTTACCCTTCGCCTTCAGCCGGATCGGCCTGTCAGGTACAAACCCGGGCAGTTTACCTTTTTCGGCAGCCTTAATGATCGCGGCAAAAAAGAGGAACATCCTTTTTCTTTCCTCTCAATTGATCCCCGGGTGATAAGCCTTGGGATTCGGGACCTGGGGGATTTTACCAGACACCTGGCTAATTTGAAGGCAGGTGATAAAGCCTGGATCAGGGGTGCCTTCGGGGGATTCCGGCCGGGCAAAGAGAAGGCGGTTTGTCTTATCGGTTCAGGCATCGGTATTGTGCCCTTAATCAGTATTGTCCGGGACATGGTCAACTCCGGGGATACCCGACCGGTAGAACTCTTTGTTGCGGTAAACCACCGGGATGAAATCCCGGAAAAAGAAGATTTTTTCAAAACTGTAGAAGGTGCAGAGAATATTAACCTGCATCTTCTGGTCTACGAAGAAGATGGAACCCTCTATTCGGCGGACTACTTTTCAGAGACTATCAGTTCCCCGGAAGACTATTCCTATTATCTCTGCTCTTCTCCGGGGGTAAGAAAGATTGTGGTAAATGCTCTGGGCTCTCTGGGCGTACATCGTCGTGCAGTCCATTTTGAGGCGTTCAGCTTCGGATAAATTATCAGACCGGGTTCGCATTCTCAATTTTCCTTTCATATAATTGAGGTATGATACCCTTGGATCGTAAGCAGGGGCGGAACCTTAAGGTCTGTTTTCTGATCAGCTTCAAGGCTGGGTGCAGCCTGATCTATTTCTCAGTTCTGATACTCGTCCTGGCGGTTGTTGTAAGTTGTCAGGGCAAACACGCAGATAGCAATACCCCCATATTCGCAGACAAGCCCGTAAATGAAGAAAAGGTATACATTTTCAGCACCCATCCTCTTTTCAGTGAACAAAGGGTATTTAAACTTTTTGCTCCCATTATGGACAGGATAAATGCGCTGGCTGAAAACAGTGAGTTTAGAGTCCGTATCGAAACGGCCCCCACCTATGAAGAGTACGAAGAGCAGCTTTATGCCGGCCGCTATGATATTTCGCTCCCCAATCCTCTGCAGACTCTTAAATCTCTGGAATACGGCTATAGAGTATTCGGTAAAGTGAAGGGGGATCAGCAGTTTCGCGGAATCATTCTTGCAAGAAGGCCGGACCGGATAAGGCGCTTTGACCAGCTTTACGGGCTTACCGCCTCTTTTCCTGCACAAACAGCACTGGCTGCCTGCATGATGCCCGGCTATTTTCTCTTTGAAAACGGTGTTGATGTTAGAACAGATATTGATGCCGTATTTACCGGTAATCAGGAATCTACAATTATGTCCCTCGCAAGCGGTGTAAGTGGTATTGCGGTAACCTGGCCTCCTCCATGGGAGCTGTATCAGGAAACCCATCCGGAATCCGCAGCTCTGCTGGAGGTAGTGTTTGAAACTCCTCCGCTGGTTAATAATGGTCTTGTTGCTAAATCTGAAACCCCCGGCTTTGTTTTGGAAAAAATTAAATCAATACTGTTTTCTCTCCATGAAGACGCTTACGGCAGGGCGGTACTGGCCTCTATGAACTATGAGGGCTTTGAAGCGGCAGATAACCTGACCTTTAACCCTGTTGCTGATTTTCTCTTCAAATATTATCGGATTTTTCCAGAGGGGGAGGAATGGTAAGGAGAATGTCTCTGCCCTTGAAGCTTTCTGTAAAATCTCTCAAAAACCGACTGATTCTTATGATTGTTTCGGTACATATACTTCTTGCGCTGATACTTGTTGCGGAAGTAATTCATCGGGACAGGGCTTCTCTGGAGACCTTACTGGAGAACCGGGCCGAGGATTATACTCTGCTGCTTGTGGAGAGTATTCGCCATCCGCTTATGGGTCATGATCTGGTTGCCCTTGAGAACATTTTAATTCTGGCGGGCAAGCTGCCGGATGTCGAGGATGTGTACATTGTGGATTCCCTGGGGCAGGTGCTTGGAGACCTCAAGGGTCGGAATGTCGGGAAATTTATGGTGGATCCTGTCAGTATGTCTCTGCTCGTGCCGGAGAAAACGGAGGTAAATTCTCCTCTTGTTCTCCGCAACAGCAGGGAAGTTATAGAGTATGCGGCGCCGGTCCAAATTGAAGGGGTTTTTCTCGGTTGGATTCGGGTTTCCCTGTCTAAACACAGTACCCGGGCTGCCGTGTGGAAAGTTACTCAGGAGACAGTATTTGTCGGTATCGCTGCGATACTTGCGGGATCTGTTATGGCGTTTATTCTTGGGAACTCCCTGACCCGGCGGCTGAGAATGCTTCAGGATTCCCTTGCAGCTTTTCGTCAGGGAACAATGATTCCTGAAAATCTTATCAGAGGCCGTGATGAAATTGCAGGGTTGGCCAATGCTTTACATAGTATGAGTAAGGAGATTCTGGAGCATCGCAAGGTCCAGGAAAAAAGTGAAGAGCGGTTAAAAAAAGAAGTTGCTTTGCGGACCGTGGAGCTTGAAGAACAGACGATTCAAACCAGGAAAAGCCTGGAAGAGCTGGACATGATCGTAGATAATATCCCCGGCCTGGTGTTTTACAAGGATAATAGAAATAACTATATCCGGGTAAACCGGGTAGTCGCAGAACGCTACGGTAAAACGAAGGAAGAGATCAACGGTACAAGTCTGTTTGATCATCATGAACCTGATCTTGCCCGTAAGTACTGGGAAGATGACAGAAAAGTACTTGAAAGTGGAGAACCTCTCTTAAATATTGAGGAACCCTTTGTTACCAGCTCGGGCACACGGTGGGTTCTTACCAGTAAAATTCCGATCTATACCAATGGCAATACCCCGGTAGGACTGCTTGGAATTGCCATGGATATTACAGAGCAGAAAGAACTGTCAGCCCGGTTTGAGGCGGTTGTACATAATTCTCCCATTGGAATGATTTTATTCACCCATAACGCAGAATACAGTCTCTCCAATCCTGCTTTTTATACCATCACAGGAGTTGATCATAACGATTTGAACCGTAATGAGGCCCTGTATCTTCTTGATGGTGATAAAAGGATAGAGTTTTCTGATCTTCTTAAAGATGCGTCCTGTGTTTTGTGTGAATTTGAGCTTGAGCGAAAAGAGCAGAAGAATATCTGGGTAATGATCTCCACAGCCGCTATTGATTTTGGCGGGACTGATAGTGTTCTTTGCCTGATGCAGGATATTACGCGGCAAAAAAGGCTGGAAGCGGAACGGCAGCATAATCTTCAGCAGCTTGAAGTTAAAAATAAGGAGCTCGAACAGTTTGCCTATGTAGCATCTCACGATTTACGTTCGCCCTTGCGGGGGATCGAAACCATAGCTGGCTGGATGGAAGAGGATCTGGGAGAGGGTGTTTCCCCCGAAATAAGTGAGCATTTGTCAAATCTAAAAGGCAGGATCTCGCGGATGGACAGGCTGCTGAGCGATCTTCTGGAATATGCCCGAATCGGGAGTGCCGAGGTTCAGATCAGCAAGGTGGATGTAGAGAAAGAGTTTCGGGAGATAATGGAATTACTCGATGTCGATTCGGGGTTTTCCCTTCATGCTGAAAATCTGCCGGTCTTCATGACAGATCTGGTACCTTTCAGGCAGGTTCTGAATAATCTTTTGGGAAATGCGGTAAAACACCACGGTACAAGGGACGGCACTATCTCTTTCAGTGCTGTCAGGGGCCCTGATTTTTACAATTTTACCGTTAAAGATGATGGCCCCGGAATCCCTCTGGAGTACCACGAAAAGATATTTGAAATATTTCATACCCTCAAGTCCAGAGACGAAGTTGAAGGCAGCGGTATGGGTCTTGCCATGATAAAACGGATTGTCGAAAAGAAAGGCGGTGAGGTTGTTCTACGTTCAGAGCCAGGGCAGGGATCGGAATTTGAGTTTACCTGGCCCGTTGAAATGATTACAGGAGGAGATGATGAAGACTGATGAAGTGCGGATTCTTCTGGTAGAAGATGATGATATAGATGCCATGGGTGTTCAGCGTGCGTTTTTTAAGGAAAAGATTGCCAATGATATTCTGCGGGCAAAAGACGGCGTCGAGGCGCTGGAGATTCTCCGGGGGCAGAGTGGTAACAGCATTGAGTCACCTTATATAATTCTCCTTGATCTGAATATGCCCCGCATGAACGGTTTGGAATTCCTTGAAGAAATACGGAAGGATGAGAAGCTTAAGGAATCTATTGTTTTTGTTTTAACAACCAGTACCGATGACCAGGATATCACCAGATCGTACAGCCATTCAATTGCCGGCTACATTGTGAAATCGGATGCCGGTAGGGGGTTTCTTAATCTTGTGGGCATGCTGGATCGCTACTGGCATGTGGTTGAGCTGCCGAAGCTGTAATTTTCCTTCTACTCAATCTTCCCGTCGGACAGGAAACTGTAAAACCTGCTTCCGTAAAAAATAATATGATCCAGTACCGGAATGCCGAGGATTCGTCCCGCTTCCGAAAGGCGGCGGGTAATTTCCGTATCCTCGCTGCTCGGTTCCAGGTGCCCTGAGGGATGGTTGTGGGCACAGATTATTGCGGCTGCTGATTCCTCCAGGGCAGGGCGGAACACCTCCCGGGGGTGTACCAGGGTACGGTTTACCAGCCCTACAGATACGGTATGGATGCCGGTAACCTCATGGGCTCCGTTTAAGGTTATGCACAGGAAGTGCTCCTGGCGCCTGCTGCCGAAATGGCGTATAAGGGGTATCAGGTCCTCCGGGCTTCTAACGGTGCTTTCGGCGGGTTTCAGTCTGCGGCGGCAGAATTCCCAGAAGGCCAGAATCTGGGTTGCTTTGGCAGCTCCCATTCCGGGGATGTTGGTGAGGTCTTCTAGTGCAGGAGGGCCTTGATTACGGTCAAAGCATTCCAGCAGACTTCTGGCAATGGTTTCCACCCGGTGTCCCCGTATGCCCGAACCGAGGATGGCGGTTAAAAGGTTCTCATCAGAAATTGTAGTTGTTCCCTGCCGGGCAATCTGTTCTCTGGGTAGTTCCTGCGGAGTAGGGCAATTTAAATCGTATGCGGTATCCATACCTGTAGATACCGCATTACGCTTCTTTTGATTTTACTGAAGGGGATTAATTTTTCAAATATGCAGCAGCAACCTGAGCGGCTTCCGTGTTTCCTGACGCAATGGCGGTAAGCATTGCATTACCTTTCTGCCGGTTTGCTCCGCCGGATTCATACAGGGATATGCCTAAAAGCAGTTTTTCCTCTTCCCTTTCCAGGGGCAGAACCTTTTCATTCTGCTGAAGTACACCTGCTGCCTTTGCAGGGTTGCCGGAATTCAGCAGCAGCTGTGCATGATAGAGACGGTACTCTGCATACCATGGTGCATAGGGGTTGGCTTCGATGGATTTCAGGGTATTCAGTGCAGGACCGGGATGGCCTGTCATGGCCTGGCTGTAGGATACTAAAAAGGTGAGTTCCATTTCCGACTCAATTTCACCGAAATCCCGGGCAATCTCAAGACCTTCACTGAAGGTATCCAAAGCCCCTTTTACATCGCCCTGCTGCAGTTTTTCTCTGCCGGTTCCGATAAAGACCTCACTCTCGCCGCTGAGCCAGGTGAGTTCTGCCTCATCCTGAGCCGCTCCACGGACACCCATTACACTGGAAGGGTTAACCACGGCGTCATCGGAAATCAGTCTGCTGATACGGTTTCCCAGAAGATTGGAGAGGGGGGTGTTGTCCCGTTTTTGGGCCTGCCCGAGAACAGATGCAAGTTCGTAGGTTCCGGGGCCTGTCAGGGTAAGGCTTTTGCCTCCACCTTCCAGTTCCACAACAGTATCGTCCTCGATCAATATCCGGGCAGTACGGCTTACGCTGCTGCCGATGTCAAGATATTCTTCACCTCCCCGGGAGAGGAGAAATGCGTCTCCGCTCATGTAGGTAATGGTAAAGTTCTGGGCGTAAAGCCCGCCGCTTATAAGGGTAATAAAAACCAGAAGATAAAGAAGTGGATTTTTTTTCATTGCCATGCTCCCTTTTTTCGCTCCGGATTCAGTCCGTTCTGTTTTCAGGCTTATCGAAAAGGTCTATGTACAATGTATCCCTCTTTTCCCGGGCTTTCAAGTAAGTGCAGTCGGTTGCAGAAGATAGAGTTGTGGAAGGTATAAAACGGTCTCCCGTCTTTCCGGATAAAGGGAAGACGGGAGATGCTGGGCTTAATCAGGTGGCTTTTTCGCCTTTGGCGATAAGAATTTTTCCGGACCGGACCATCTCTACAACTCCGTAGAAGCTGCACATGGCATGTACACGGTCGAGTTTTTCCGAATCACCGGAAACTTCAAGGGTAAGGGTGGTATCGCTCATATCAACGATCTCACTGTTGAAGGCGGCTGCAATCTGCAGTACCTCCGGCCGTTTGTCCGGGCTGCAGGTCAGCTTTATCAGCAGAAGCTCTTTCTGTATTACGTTTTCGGCGATGTTGTCCGTGGCATGCACCACATCGATCAGCTTGTTAAGCTGTTTCAGTATCTGGTCAAGAGTCTTCGCGTCCCCGGTTGCTGCAATATTCATATGGGAAAACTTGGGGTCATGAGCACTGGATACAACCAGACTGTCGATGTTGTAGCCCCGCCGGGCAAAAACAAGGGATACCCGAATCAGGACGCCAGGCTTGTTTGCCACATACAGGCTGATTATATGCTGACGGTTGGAAAGATCGGTGCTGCTCATTATGTTCCTCCTGTGGGTTTTTCCAGCTTCACATTCTTGGGTACCTCAAGCAGCATGGCGCTGTAGGGTGCACCCGATGGAATCATGGGGAATACGTTGTCTTCTTTTTCGACTTCCGCCTCGATTATGCAGGGGCCGTCATTGTAGTCCAGGGCGGCCTTAAGTACCCTGCGGACATCGGCACTGCGCTTGATCCGGAAGCCTTTACATCCATAGCTTTCTGCAAGCTTTACAAAATTGGGGTTGCCTATCATGTCTACACCGGAAAGCCGGTTGTCGTAGAACATATTCTGCCACTGCCGCACCATGCCCAGATAGTTGTTATTGATGATAAGCACTTTCAACGGCAGTTTGTTGATAACCGCAGTTGCCAGTTCACAGAGGGTCATCTGAAATCCGCCGTCACCCACAATGGCTACAACTGTTTTATCCGGTTCACCAAGAGCTGCTCCAATTGCGGCGGGGAAGCCGAAGCCCATGGTTCCGGCGCCTCCGGAGCTGATCCACTGGTAACGATGGGATATGGGGTAGAACTGGGCTGCCCACATCTGATGCTGACCGACATCGGTGGTTACTACCGCATCGCCGTTGGTTAGTTTGTAAAGTTCATCAATAACATGCTCCGCTTTGAGCTTGCCTTCCTTGCGGTATTTAAGGGGAAAGTTTTTGCGGTAGCGTTTTACTTCTGTCAGCCAGTCTTTTGTGTCTCCCGGAGTTGCTATTGCGGCAATGGCTTCGGTAACCTGACGGGCGTCTCCGACTATTTCACAGTCAACCTGGACGGTTTTGTTAATCTCCGCCGGGTCAATATCTATATGGATCTTAACCGCACTGGCACAGAACTCATCAAGTTTCCCGGTGATTCTGTCGTCCCAGCGGGATCCGATGGACATGATCAGATCGCAGTTTTCCACCGCTTTATTGGCATAGGCTGTGCCGTGCATCCCCAGCATTCCCAGGTTGAGTTCGTGGGTTTCGGGTACGCATCCTTTCCCAAGCAGGGTATTAACCACGGGGATCTGCATTTTTTCAGCCAGGTAGGTCACCGTTTTTGCGGCTCCTGAAATAACTGCACCATGTCCTACCAGGAGCAGAGGCCTCCGGGCACGGTTCAGCATTTCGGCCGCGGTTTCTATGGCATTTACATCGCCTTCGCTGGGGATAACATAGCCGGGAAGGTGAAAGTCCTCGTTGTATGTGGGATCGATCATGGCGCTGGATACGTTCTTGGGCAGATCGATAAGGACCGGGCCGGGTCTTCCGCTTACGGCAAGATGGAAAGCCTCCCGTACGATCCGGGGAATATCCTGGGGGTCTTTAATCAGGTAGGAGTGTTTTACTACCGGATAGGAGATGCCGGATACATCCGCTTCCTGAAAGGTATCCAGACCGAGGTTGGTGGTAAGCTGCTGGCCGCAGATAATAACCATGGGAACTGAATCCATCTGGGCTGTAAGTATGCCGGTGATTGTATTTGTCGCACCGGGCCCGGAGGTTACCAGGACGACACCGGGTTTACCGGTGGCCCGGGCAAAGCCGTCGGCCATGTGGGTTGCACCCTGCTCATGCCGGGTGAGGATTAATTTCATCGGTGAATCTACCAGAGCATCGAAAACGGGAATTGCATTTCCGCCGGGATAGCCGAAAATGTACTCAACTCCCTGTTGCTGAATAATATCAACAAGAACTTCTGCGCCGGTTCTGAGGTTTTTGGTCATTATTGTCTCCATATTTCTCAGTGGCTCTGCTGTACGATTGCTTTTGTCATTTTTTCGTGCAGCTTTAGTTGATAGTAAGAGTTGCGCTACGTTTGGTCAAGTAAAATAAACCGAAAAAAGGGCAAATATGCGAAATATGCGTTCAATAGATGGTGAAATCAACTAAAATTAATAAAAACAGGAGTGTTTATGTTGTTGATCTACTGTAAAAGTGCTGAAGAAACAAGGTTATACGGAATGTTTGCCGGGTGTGGTAGTGAAAAAATAAGAATGTTCTGTTTTTACGGTGGGAAAAGTTTGTTGACAACCGGGTAGGACCATTTTACAGTTGCTTTATGAACCTGCGAAAAATACTTAATAATGAAGTTGTTTCAATAAACCTGCAGTCCGCCAATAAAAAGGATGTACTGGAAGAGCTTCTGGATCTGTTGATGAAGGGCGGAAAAGTCTCCGACCGGGAGGCTGCTCTTGCGGCTATACTTGACCGCGAAGATAAGATGTCCACCGGTATTCAGCATGGAGTAGCTATTCCCCATGGCAAAAGCGATGCCGTTGATGAACTGGTTGCCTGCATAGGGATAAAAAAGGAAGGACTTGATTTCCAGGCTCTGGACGGTGAGCCCAGTAGAATATTCATTATGACCCTGTCTCCTACCAGCAGAACGGGCCCGCACGTTCAGTTCCTGGCAGAGATAAGTCAGCTTCTCAAAACTGCGGAAGATAGAGAACGCATATTAAAGGCTGCCAGTTCCCAGGAGCTGCTCGATCTTTTTCACTAAAATGAGGCCTGCCAGATGAAAAAAAAGCTGTATATCTCCCTTGTGCTGATACTGCCGGTTATTCTATTCGCATCCAGTGAAAGCGCCCATGCAATCTCTTCATCGGAATCTATGAATCATGTAATGACCCGGCTCATGCTGCAGCTTGCGGCAGTTATTATCAGTGCCAAGGTTATGGGGCATGTTTTTGTTCAGGTTTTCCGGCAGCCCAGGGTTCTCGGAGAACTGGCGGCAGGGATGCTGATTGGTCCATACGCCCTGGGATCGCTGATTATTCCCTTTCTTCATGGCCCTCTTTTTCCTGTCTTCGACGGTGCTCTTCCCATACAGCCGGAACTCTATGGATTTGCGGTGCATGCCTCCATAATTCTGCTCTTTCTGGCAGGCCTTGAGACCGACCTTCCCACGTTTCTCCGTTTTTCCGGTCTTGGATCGGTGGTCGGTCTTGGCGGGGTTGTGGTTTCTTTTATTTTAGGAGACCTTACGGCGGTACTTTTTCTTCCCCAGGTTCACTCATTCACCGACCCTGCTGCTCTGTTTCTCGGCACCCTGTCTACGGCAACATCGGTAGGCATTACCGCCCGTATTCTTTCGGAAAAGAAGAAAATGTCCTCCCCTGAGGGCGTAACCATTCTTGCTGCTGCTGTTCTCGACGATGTTGTCGGTATTATTCTCCTTGCAGTTGTAGTAGGTATCTCCAAAGCAGAGACCAGCGGCAGTGCCCTGGACTGGGGCGGGATCGGAATAATTGCTGCCAAAGCATTCGGTTTCTGGCTTGTCTGTACAGTCATCGGTATTCTTATCGCACCCCGGCTTACAAAGGGGCTTAAGCATTTTGAGGGTATGGACACCATAGCAGGAATTGCCTTTGGAATTGCCCTTGTCCTGGCCGGTCTGTCCGAGACGGTGGGGCTTGCCATGATTATCGGGGCCTATGTTACCGGCCTTTCCCTGTCCCAGACAGATATTGCCCATGAAATTCGGGAAAACCTTTCCGGGCTCTACTCTTTCTTTGTGCCTATATTCTTCTGTGTAATGGGAATGATGGTGGATTTTGCCTCTCTCGTTCCTGTCCTGGGCTTCGGACTTCTCTATTCCGCTGTGGCAGTGGCCGGCAAGCTGATAGGATGCGGCATACCGAGCCTCTTAACCGGGTTTAACCTGAGAGGGGCCTTCCGTATTGGTGCAGGCATGCTTCCCCGGGGGGAAGTTACCCTTATTGTTGCGGGAATCGGTCTCTCATCCGGAGCTATTGGCAAGGATCTTTTTGGGGTAGCCATTATGACCCTGCTGATTGCCACCGTAATAGCTCCTCCCCTGCTCATACGCAGTTTTGAAGGTGGCAGCGGGTATACCCGCAAGCGGGCGGAAAAACATTCCGATGAACCGGTACAGTCCTTCGATCTGGAGTTTCCCTCTCTGCGTATGACTGACTTTATGCGTCAGGAGATGCTGAAAGCCTTTCAGAACGAGGAGTTTTTTATTCACCTGGTCGATTCTGCACGGGAACGGCTCTATCATATCCGCAAGGACGATGTACTTATCAGTCTGGTGCAGAAAGGATCTACCATTTCTGTGCGTACCGCTCCTGCTCATGAACAGTTTGTGCGGCTCCTTCTGCTGGAGGAGGTTCTTGAGCTGAAGGATCTGCTGAAGTCCATGGAAAGCATGAAAGATCCCGATGCTATGGGAGCTAACCTGCTTATGGGGCTTTTTGAGGACAGTTCTGCAAAAACCTGACAGTCTGAACTGGTTTTTTTCTATTTTACCCGTTATCTGAAAACTGCTTGTTTGTAATTGTACGTTGATTATGGTCTGTGATCTGTTTTATGGTCACCATAAAAGAAAAGCCCCGCGAAAATGCGGGGCTTTCTGAATTCTTCCGTAATCTGAAATATTACAGACGGAACAGAAGATCTTCGTAAGTGGGGAAAGGCCAGTAGGTCTTGCTTACCATTTTCTCCAGAGCATCTCCGTGTGCACGGAGCTCCTCCATCTTGGGATAAACAGTAAACTTGAACGCTTTGCCCATTGCGAAAGCATCAGAAGCACCGTTGGCAGCTTCGATCTCTTTCTTGAGTTCATCGGATTTTGCTTTCAGGCCTTTCAGTTCAACTCCGATAGCCTTCAGCAGATCGATCTGTGCGGATGCATCAGCACCGGCAGCTTTAATTGCTGCAACACCGTCCGCCAGTTCCTTTGAGTAGGCAGCCGCAGCAGGCAGGATCTCAAGATCAGCCATCTCAACCATTACGCTGGCTTCAATGTTCAGCTGCATGCAGTACTTCTCGAGGTAAACCTCATAGCGGGACTCAAGCTCTTCCTTGGTAAATACCTTGTGCTTCTCGAAGAGAGCAATAGATTCGGGGCTGATGATCTCAGCAATTGCCTCAACGGTGGACTTGATGTTGGGAAGACCGCGTTTTTCGGCTTCTGCAACCCACTCGTCAGAGTATCCGTTACCGTTGAAGATAACCCGCTTGTGAGCAAGGTAGGATTCTTTAACAATCTTCTGGATTGTTGCAGTCTTGTCAGATGCTTTCTCAAGTTCGTCAGCATACTCTGCAAGGATCTCTGCAACTGCAGTGTTGAGTACAACGTTGGGGCCCGCGATAGACTCGGAAGAGGGCACCATGCGGAACTCAAACTTGTTACCGGTAAATGCAAAGGGGCTGGTACGGTTACGGTCGGTAATGTCTCTGGGGAGCTTGGGCAGGGTGCTTGCACCGAGTTCAAGTTTTCCGCCGCCGGACTTGTTTGCCGCAGCACTGCCTGAAACAGCCTCAAGGATGTTTTCAAGCTGATCGCCAAGGAAGATGGAGATGATCGCGGGAGGTGCTTCGTTGGCACCAAGCCGGTGATCGTTTCCGGCATTTGCCGCAGACATGCGCAGAATCTTGGAGTAGGTATCAACAGCCTTGATGGTTGCTGCTACAAAAAGCATGAACTGTGCATTGTCGTGGGGATTGTCGCCGGGCTCAAGCAGGTTGATTCCGTCGTCGGTACCCATGGACCAGTTGTTGTGCTTACCGGAACCGTTAACTCCTGCAAAGGGCTTCTCGTGGAGAAGACATGCAAGTCCCTGACGGCTGGCAATTCTCTTCATGGTTTCCATAACCAGCTGGTTCATATCGGTTGCTACGTTTGAAGAATCAAAGATAGTGGCAAGCTCGAACTGGCCGGGAGCAACTTCATTGTGCTGGGTTTTTGCGGAAATTCCCAGTTTCCAGAGCTCGTAGTTAAGCTCTCTCATGTAGTCCGCTACTCTTTCCTTGATAGTACCGAAGTAGTGGTCGTCCATTTCCTGGCCTTTTGCAGGCATGGAACCGAAAACGGTACGTCCTGTAAGAAGAAGGTCGGCCCGTTTCTTGTAGTATTCAGCGTCGATCAGGAAGTATTCCTGCTCGGGACCAACAGTGGTAATTACCCGCTTGCTGGTATCATTGCCCATGGCGCGGAGAATACGGAGAGCCTGTTTGTTGATGGCTTCCATTGAACGGAGAAGGGGAACCTTCTTGTCCAGTGCTTCACCGTTGTAGGAGATGAATGCTGTGGGGATGTAGAGAGTAACTCCAGTTGCATCCTCTTTGAGGAAAGCAGGAGAAGTTGTGTCCCATGCAGTATAGCCCCGGGCTTCGAAAGTAGCACGAAGACCTCCGGAGGGGAAGGAAGATGCATCAGGCTCGCCCTGAATCAGTTCCTTTCCGGAAAACTCCATGATTACCTTTCCATCGCTGGTGGGAGAAATAAAAGAATCGTGTTTTTCTGCAGTAAGACCGGTGAGGGGCTGGAACCAGTGGGTATAGTGGGTAGCTCCCTTTTCAATAGCCCAGTCTTTCATGGCGTTAGCCACTACTTCTGCTACTTCCAGGCTGAGTTCGGCCTCGCCGGCCTGGACTTTCTTGACCGCCTTGTAAATGCTTTTGGGAAGACGTTCCCGCATTACAGCGTCACTGAATGAGTTGCAGCCGTAAACCTCGGTTAACGGATTAGATGCAAAATCAATCTCTGTGCGTGCCACATTACGCTCCTTGGTGGAATATTTACTTCTTAATTAGAAGCAAAAAACATGCCATAAAAAAGTACATGTTTTTTAATTTATATCCTGCAATGAATTACTGACTCACTGCAAAAAATACCTCTTTGTATAAACTGAAAAAAGCTACCACGGTGTATGAAAACAGCCAAAAAACTTCTGTTTTGTGTTCACCTGTAGCCCTGTTGTCCTTAGTTGCCCGGACATGGGCAGGTTGGATCGACATAAACCCTGTATTTACGTACAAAACCGGACGGACGGTATGTCATCTTGGCCTGTCTGAGCCCCGGATCCCCCAGATCCTGCTCACGGTTAATAAAACTGAAATGATGAGGGAGAATAGACGCAAAGGACTTATTGATAAACTGGTAAATCCCCTTGTAGTCTCCCACAGCCTTTTCAAAATGTACAACAACTCCCTTGCCCCGTGCAATGGATTCACCCAGTACATAGGCTGCGGGGGTACCGTCCACGTAATAGAGATAACCCCATAGATCGAGAAAACTGCTTAACTCAAGGGCTTCCAGGGCGGCTTTGGTATCGCCTGGATCCTCCCTTCCTTCAGCCCACTGCCGGGCAACAAGAAAAGCATCATCTATATTCTGTTCATCTATCTTTATTTCAGAGTATTCATAATTATTCAGAAACTGTTTTACCAGATTCCGCTTCTTGTGATACTTCTTGCCCGGAAGGTGGGCCAGATCTTTAGTCAGATAAAGATAGTCGAAGTTGTCTCTGTCTTCGATCAGGCAGAAGCCCATTCGTTCGAGCTCTATCCGGGCAGCCGCCGCAGCCGGTTCTGCAAGATTCTTTATATAAGTGTGGTCGGAAAAAAGGGAAACAAGGGTTTCCTGGTCCGGCAGCCCGAAGGGCAGCATTACAAACTTTTCACCGTCCTTTTCACCTGAGATAATATGGCTGCCGTCTTTCAGTCTGCTGATTCTATAGTTATAGGTTTCTCTGAACAGAAAAAGGTTGGCAAAGGTGAATTCAGATATTCCGAATTTCAGGTGGGCAAGGGGCGGGTGCAGTTCGTCGCGCATATCTGCGCTTATGGGTTCAAACTCTGGGTAGTCTGGTATCTGCATTGGATCAATATAGATAATCACTTACTAAAAGGCAACTCACCATGATATACTCAGGCGGTTATGAAGAATTCAGATCATATTTCGTCTCCGAAGCTGCTTGAACGTTTTATCCGCTATGCCCGGATATGGACCACTTCAGATGCTCATATTGACAGTTCTCCCACCACCGAAAGGCAGTGGGATCTATTAAATCTGCTTAAAGAGGAGCTTCTATCGCTTGATGTTCAGGTGGAACTGGACAGTCAGGGCTTTCTTATCGGCCGTATCCCCGGCAGAGGGGCAGGGGCAAATGCTCCGGTAGTGGGGTTTATGGCGCATGTGGATACCGCAGCGGATGTTTCCGGTAAAGATGTCAAACCCCGGGTTCATGAAGCCTGGGACGGATCTCCAATTGTCCTTGAAAACGGCATTACCCTGGACCCGGCCGAACTGGACGACCTGGGTGACTGCCTGGGTCAGACCATCATTACTTCCGATGGCACAACACTGCTCGGGGCTGATGATAAGGCGGGCATAGCAGAAATAATGGCGGCGGTTGAGTACCTTTCTGCTCATCCCGAGATTGACCATGGGCCTCTGGAGATTATTTTTACCCCCGACGAAGAGACCGGCAAAGGAATGGACCGTTTTCCCCGGGAAAAGTTGAAATCCCGCTGCTGCTATACCCTGGATGGAGATGTCCGGGGAACCATGGAAGCTGAATGCTTCAATGCCTGGAAAGCTCACATAACCTTTAATGGTATCGCCGCCCACCCGGGGCGGGCAAGAGGCCGGCTGGTAAATGCCCTTTCCATGCTTGGCATGTTTATCAATCTGCTGCCCCGGACAGAGAGTCCCGAGGCCACCGACGGCCGTTATGGTTTTTTCCATACCACCGAAGCTTCCGGCCATATGGAGAAAGCAGAACTCTCTCTTATTATTCGTGATTTTGAAATATCAATCCTTGAACGGCGTCTTAAGGCTCTGGATAACTTCGCTTCCGCAGTGGAAGCGGCCTTTCCCGGTGGCAAAGTGGAAGTGCAGACTCAAAAGCAGTACCTCAATATGCGTGAGGCTTTTCAGAAGGATCCGCTTGTGCTGGACCTTGCCTATAAGGCGATAGAGTCCCTGGGACTCGACGCCAGGTATACTGCCATCCGCGGAGGGACCGACGGTGCCCGTCTTTCGGAGATAGGCATACCCACTCCGAACCTTTTTACCGGGGGACATAATTTTCACAGCCTCCGGGAGTGGGCTTCTCTTGAAACCATGACTTTTGCATCAGAAATGGTACTTTCTTTAATCAGTTTATGGGCTTCTATTGATGGGGCCAAATCATCGTGATAAATTCGACCCTGTAAGGAGTTAATAAATGCTGCACTGTAACAGAAAATGCCGGGCGCTGTTTGTCGCCCTTGTGATTTTACTCGCTCTTTCTTTCTCCCTCCCTCTCTATTCCCAGACAGTTGGAAAGATAGATTATCTGGAAGGAATTGTAGACATTCACCGTGATGGCGAGGTTGTAGAGCTTTTTCCCGAAGATATCGGCTACAGTCTGGATGCTTCCGATACTATTCAGACAGGTGATGATGGTCTGGTTGATTTTTCACTCAGCACCCTGCAGCGCCGTGGTACTACAATTCATGTAGGCAGTGATACTACCTTCCGGGTGGAAAGCAGCATGGAAAACGGAGCATCCCGCACCCGGCTGGAGGTTCTGACCGGAAATATCTCCCTGAAGGTTGCAAAACTGACAGGTAATGAGTCTCTTACGGTGCGGACAGAAAGTGCCGCCATGGGTGTACGGGGAACCCAGTTTGAAGTCGTCACCTCCCCCGATGGCGGTGTCCTTGTTCTTTGTGATGAGGGCCGTGTCAGCTGTCAGGATCTGAACCGGCAGGAAGTAATGGCATATCCGGGCCAGGCGGTGGAGAAGGTTCCCGGAGATGCGGTTGCATCCCTTGATGTTGATCCCGATGATTTTGACGAGTACAGGGCTGCCTGGAAGAAGGAACGGCTGGAGATTTTCCGTTCCGGCGCCCCGGTTTTTCTCAAAGCCTATATTCAGCAGTTTCAGCGTATAGATCCCAGATTTGAGGCCGCTGTAGCAAAACTCAGACCTTTTGAGGAGAGGCTTAAACGGTATACTTCCGGGGAAGTTACCCTCGGCAGAGGTGATTTCATGCGCTTCCGTTCGGAAATATCATCTCCAATCGGTGAGATGCGCAGTGTGCTTCCTTTTTACCGGCAGACATTTTTCCGGCTGCAGGAGCTCAACCGGTATGTAGTCCGTGACGGCCTCGGCAGGGAGGTTCAGGTCGGCGATGTTACGGCCTCCAGTTTTTTCAGGAATTTTGCCGCCCGTTTCGAGCAGCGGAGAAAAGAGCTTGCCCGGGTAGAATACTGGTTCAAACTTTATCGTGATCTTGCCGGTTCTGAATCGGATCCCTTTGGAGAAGAGTCGCTTATGGATGATTTCTTTTCTCCCGGAGAAGGTTCACTTTTAGAAGAATTCTAAGATTCTTTATCGTTGCTGGATTACCGGGGTTTGAATTATATTTTTATCAGGAGAGGCTTTTAAAAGGGTGTTGCATTCCCGTATTCTGGTATTTTCCAGGCTGATTATAACGTCCCTTTTTATTCTTTTGTTCCACGGGTGCGGGGATTCTGCACTCCTGGATTTTTACAGCGGCGATGACCTCCTTGTTCAGAGTCTATCCCCCGGAACAGCTCTGGAGCAGGGGGATATCCTTCCGGTAACACTGACTTCATCAGAGGACAGTGACCTTCCTTCCTCTCTGGATCTGGCTCTCTATGATTTCAGCGGGAATCAGATTAAAACCTGGACCATGACTGCTGCACCTTCAATAGATGCACTGAATACGGAAAATCTTCAGTCGGGATTTTATACCCTTACTGTTGAGGCCGGAGGCAGCAGCAACAGCGGGGTTCTTCCCTTTTCTCTTCCTTTTTTCATTACTCCCGGGCTGTCTGTTATTCAGGGGCTCTCTGCCTATCCTCCCGCAGCCAAACCTGGAGAAGGAATGCTCTTCTTTGCAGATATTGAACAGTCTGGCTATGATAATCCCTTTCTGCGCTGGACCGCCGGGGGAAAGGTTCTCTCTTCCGGACTCGTCGAAGACGGGGCTGCTCTTGTCAGCTGGCAGGTTCCTGAAATTGAAGGGGTGTATCCTGTGCTGGTGGAGCTGTTTCCCTATCCTCCTGCACCGGAGACTGAATATGAATTTGTCGCTTCCGAGCGGTTCCGTATGGAGGCCTTTGTCTCTTCTGATCCCGGGCCTGTCCGGGGCGAACTTGCTCCGGAGGAATCCTTCAGTACTCTTTTCCATTTTCGCGGAACCACAGAATCAGACGGATTTATTCCGGATATAGACCTCAGCCTGGTAAGCAATCCGGAACTGGCAGTGGAAGAGGGCGTCTTCGGTTTCCGTTTCAGCACTGAAGACTCCCTGATTGCCGCCGCTGCAGACAGTACTCATATGTTTCCAGTCTCCCGGGGAATTGCAGGGCC
The DNA here is from genome assembly GCA_963676835.2 of Marispirochaeta sp. Taxonomy (GTDB): domain Bacteria; phylum Spirochaetota; class Spirochaetia; order JC444; family Marispirochaetaceae; genus Marispirochaeta. The sequence continues at coordinate 918,910 of CAXXFF010000001.1, read as the reverse complement.
CTGCACCATTGAAATAAAAGGCCTTTTTCAGAGCCCCGGCCACTTGTTTTCCCTGTACTCAATGTCTGGAGAGGTGGAAGAGGCCGTCGTATCTGCAATACTGAATACTGAAGGGCTTCAGTTTATTCTGGGTGACCAGCAGGAAATATTCCCGCTTTCCCCGGGCTTTTTCTCTTCTCCCCGGTTTCTTGCACTGAGTATTCTTCCCCGAAAGGGAAGTACCGGGGTCTATTTCTATGTGGACGGTCGCCTGCGGGATACCCGTACGCTTTATGCTTCACCACTGCCGGCAGTGGTGAATAAGCTTGAAATAGGAGCCGGTTTTTCCGGAGTGCTGGATGAGTTTGGTATCTATCTTCGCAAAGCTGATGGATCTTCCGGAACGGATTCTACCCTGTTTGCCGCTGCAATGAAGGACCGTTACGGGAAGAGACTCCTTGCCGCAGAAGGATTTGACGGCGGGATTCCCGACTCTCTGCTTCTGCCCGGCAGTGGCGGAATAACCGTATCCGACTCTCCGGGGTCTCTGAAAATAGAAGAATCAGGGAGTGCCGGTTTCCCTGTTCCTGTGCCGAAGGCGGCGGAAGGAGCTGTCGAATTACATCTGGCCGGTGACAATCATACGGGAAGCTATGAAATCCGCAGTAAATCCTCCGCTGTTCTGCTTTCGGGAGATCTTTCCCGGGAGCTTTTCCGTATGGAATGGAAAGTTCTTTCCGATGCGGTATTGATCCGCGGTCCCGGAGGTAATGAGGTGCGCTTTCCTTATTCAGATGCTCCCGGTGACTTAGAGCTCTGGCTTGGCGGAAACGGCACAGCTTTTCGTATAGATGATTTCCTTATTCTTAAAAGTGAACTGCAGCTGAGCGGAAACAGTGCGGATTCCAATAGCGCCGGAGTCTGATAATGATGCGAAAATTGTATTTCCACGCTTTTCTTATTTTATTCACCGGGGTTCTCTTTGCTCAGATTACAGTTATTCCGTTATCTGATCCTGCGGGGCTGCTGACTCTTCCTGAGGCCGAAATTTTTAACCGAAGCGCCCTGTCCGCAGTACCAGGCACAGAGTCCGGGATCCGTGGAACTCTGTCATGTACTGTCAATGAAATTTCCACCAGAACCGAGGATGGGTTGATCGGTGTGGAGCTTCTGCTTTCCTGTTCCTTTTTTGATTCTACTACCGGTTCTGAAGGTGAGATTCTCTTTCAGGATAATGCCATGCCGGCTCTGGGAGTCGGTTTTGACCGTTTCGAGTCTTTAACCTCGGCAGCTGAGGATTTTCATAAACAGATCAAGGCTCTTTTTCGCACTCTCCCGGGAGCCCCCGGCGGTGGTCTTCTCACCATGCTGGGGTCAACCTATGTTATACCCGCTGCAGCATTCCCCGCTATCGGTCCCGGTGACGAGATGGCGGCTCTGGGAAATGAGAGCTCCGGGCTGCTTCTAATAAAAGAGCGTTTCGGGTCGGCGGTATTCGCTGTTCCGGTGTATGGCGATCCTTCAGGCGCTGCTGCGTTTACTCCGCTGTCCCGGGCAGGTCTGGATACTGATTTTTATGGCGGTCTTTTTATCTCCTCCGACGGAAATATCACACCCCTTACCGGTCTCAGGGCCCGGGCTACCCTGGGTTCTGCACGAATGTATCCTCTGCTGGGTGTGGAGTTAATGACGGGCCGCAGCGTCTTTTCCGGGGGAGATATTATTTTTCCCTATCTGGGGCTCCAGTACGTCTGGTATTTCGGGCGCTTTACTGTTTCTCCCATGGGTGCCTTTGGTGTCGGATCGTTTATAAACGGCAGTGAGGCCATGAGACTTTCTTATGCCGGGGGCTACGGCGGCCTGGAGGTGCTGTTCAGGGGGGGCAAAAATTTTGCCCTGTTTCTGAATGGGGGATATGGATCATGGATTGATCTGAATGGTATTGCAGATGACGGTTCTTACGGTTATAACGGAGTAAGAGCTGTTGGAGGCTTTCGCTGGAAATTCTGACAGCCCGGTAATGTAAGGAGTGTCTTTTTAATGGTTCATCCCCGCGTCATCTCTATTGCAGTTATTGTAGCTATAGTCGCAAGTTTTCTTTTTTCCTGTGCAACTCCGCCGGGTCCCTCATCCGAGGAAGGCCTTTCCAAACCTTCGACAGTATCAGAAATAGAGCCGTCGTTCCCTCTGGTTTACGGCCGTGGTGCAGCTGTAAACAGTGATGATGCCCGTGAAGCGGCTCTCCTTGACGGGATTCGCAGAGCTGCGGAAACTCTTCTGGGACCAGCTCTTGCGGTCAGTAGTGTGGATAAGCTTGACCGGCTCTTTTCTTCTGATGCTTCTAACGGATCAGATTATTATAAAGAAGGCAGCCTGGAGAATCTGGGTACCATCAGTGAAATGGATAATCAGGTGGAGGCAGCGATCCGGGGACGGATAGTTACGCTGTATCTTGTTAAACGTCTGGAGGCAGCGGGTATCGGCGGTGATCTGTTTTCCTCCTCTGCTGATCTGCCGGTGCTGGAAGACGAAGAAGCTCCCCCCTGGCTGGACTCTTTTACTGCCGATGCCGGTAGATCCGATGGCCAGGTGTCGTCCCTTGCGAGCCTGGCGGAGTCGGCGGCAAAGTCATCCGCCGCAGAAGAGAAGGGGAGTGTTGACCTTGGCAGGCTCGATCTTTCCTCCTCTGAGCGTCAGAGGCTTACTGATTATATAACCAGCATGAAATTCATGGTTCTTGCCGCTGATGAAACTGATAAAGCCTCCGTGGATGCTGCAGAGGTTCTGAATACCTTTCTTGATATGCGGGGGTACTCCGTCAGCAGCCCCCAGAGCATTGAGGCCTTGATGCACGATCAGAAGGGAACCTATGAAGCGGAAACCGGTAAAAAGATTGAGCTGATGCAGTGGACTGCGGATAAGCTGCGTGCTGATATTGCCCTTACAATTGATGCGGAAGTCGAGACCGGTTTCAGTAACGGTTCATACAGCGGTGAAGTGCTTTTCAGAATAGGTATTATGGAGGCGAGCAGCTGGAAAGATCTGGGAATGCTCCGGAGTCCCCGGGGAATTACCGTCTCCGGCTATAACAGCGAAGAGGAAGCCTCTGCTGCTGTACTGGTCAGGGGACTTACGCAGATGCTTCCGGATATCACCGGTATTTCCGAGGAGGGAGTACGGGATATGCTGGTTAAGGGTATTCCCTATACGGTTGAGATTATTAATATTAATAGCTCTGCCGCTGCAAACCAGCTGAAAGATAGGCTGAAGGACCAGGTGCGAAACATGAGCCAGTCTTTCAAAAACGGGTCTCTTTTTCTGGAAGTTCGTTATCTCGGGGGGGTGGAGAGCCTCGAAAATACCCTCTGTGATGCAGCGGCGGCTGTTCCGGGTCTGGAAAACATAAGTCTCCTGTATCAGCGGGGGAATGCTCTCACCTTCGATGTTTTCCGCTGAACTTTTTTCTGAATCTTCTTCTGGATCCTATCAGACAGGATAGAGGCCGGGGGAGGCGATAAGTTCTTCCGGTCTGTTTGATATAATGCCTTCAGCTCCCTGGTTGAGACATGCAAGGGCGGTATTGTGATCATCCACCGTCCAGCAAAGCCGGGGAAGGCGCATTGTCTGTCCCGCAAGATCTGCCCGGGGTTTGAGAAAATCAGCACCGCAAAGGGCGGCGATCAGGGAGACACCGGCACCGGATTTTCCCAGTCCCAGGGGGAGGGATGATGCTTCGTAAATCAACCCGGCAGGTATGGTGGGGATAACCTTCTTAACACGGTAGATTATCCGTGGATCAAAGCTGCTGAGGCAGAGCCTTCCTGCCGGTATATTCAGTTCGTTAATGAGCCCTGCAAGGCCTTTTACCAGGGGTAGTGCGGCAGCGGCGTTATAGTATTTGATTTCTATATCAAAGAGCATTGTGTCCGCCAGTTCTGTAAGTACCTCTTTCAGCAGGGGGATACCGGTTTCTTTGAAGTCTTCACCTTTCCAGATTCCAGCATCCGCCGTGGCAAGTTCCCGGACGGTTAAATCGGATACGTTCCTACCAATACCGCAGATACGCGATAAATCCCTGTCGTGGAATACGACAATTCCTCCATCGGCGGAAAGCTGAATATCCAGCTCTATTCCCTGAATGTTTTTCTCCGCCGCCATTCTAAAGGCGGGCATGGTGTTTTCAGGGCAGAGTTCGGAACAGCCCCTGTGGGCGAAAAGAAGAGGTCTTGGAGTTTCGGGGAAGAGGGGCAGCTTCATTGGCACATAATGTGCCCGAATCTTTTTCTGGTCAACCGGATATTTATCCGGTATCATAATCTTCGTTGCCGCCGGAATAATATGAAGCTTACACGCAAGATTCTGACAACCACCCTTACCTCATCGCTGATCATGATTCTGCTCTTTTCGGCTACAATCGGTGTCAGCCGCTTTATGCTCAGCCTGAAAGAGCTATCCAATCAGACCATCACCATCCTGGCTTACTGGAACACCCTGGACCGTATTACCAACGATGTACTCTACTACCGGCTCGACTCGGTTACCCGGCTGGCCAAACTTGAAGAGAGCTGGCTTGAAGCGACTGAGAATCTTGATGATGCTTTTTTCGCGCTGAAACGAAACCGTCTTCTGCGCATTCTGCCGCCGGAAATTGACGGTGATATAGATAAAGCCTGGTATGTATGGCAGTTTTCAAAAAATAAACTGATCCATGGCCAGATAATCTTCCATAATCTGTTAAACGGTGAACGGGCAACCCAGGTACTGTATGAACTGGATAAAACCTTTTTTTTCCAGAAGCTTCAGTCACTTATAGAGGGAGCCGAGAGTTATGAAGAGCGGCGGGTTTATCAGAGCTTCCTTGCCCAGATGTTTGTTCTCGACATTACCTCCGACAGTTTTTCCCAGCTGCTGGAATCCATAAACTTAAGAATCCCGGGGCAGATTAATACCTATATTTTTTATCTGCTTTTTTTCGTGAGCCTCAGTCTGGCTCTGGTTGTGCTGGTTTCCCTCTATTCCATTTACAAGGTTATGCAGCCCATAAACAGACTTGCCCGGACGGTGCAGGAAATGAGCGAACTTGATAATCCTGCCCGGATAGAAACCGCTGTCGTCCCCGGGATCGAGAATGAGGTAAGCATGATTCATTCCGCCTTCAACCGTATGGCGGAAAGAATTCACGGCCTGTATGAAGATTCCCTGTATAAAGAGCGTGAAACCCGCAAAGCCCAGTTCAGAGCCCTGCAGTATCAGATTAATCCCCATTTTCTCTACAATACCCTGGGGTCTCTGCGCATGAGTGCTGCTCTTCGGGGAGAGTCGGAAACCGCTGATAGTATTCAGTCCCTGAGCCGGCTTCTGCGGAATACCATTACCCGGAGTGAAGGACTCATCTCCCTTTCGGAAGAGCTTGAGATTATGCAGGATTACATTGCGGTTATTCAGGTTCGTTACAGGAACAGACTGGTCTACCGGGTATCTCTGGAAGATGAGTTTCTCGGCGATTACCAGGTTCCGGCGTTGATTCTGCAGCCTCTGCTCGAAAACGCCGTTCTTCATGGTCTTACGGGTAAGCTGAATACCGGCACTGAAGAGGCTCTTCTGGAGATTTCCGGAACCAGGGACGGGGATATACTCAGGCTTTCTGTTCTGGACAATGGAAAGGGGATTTCTCCTGACAGGCTTCCGTTGATTATGGAGAATTCTCCCCGCGAGGAGGGCGAGAAAGAGGTTTGTATCGGGCTGCGGAATATTCATGACCGTATTGTTCTTCTCTTCGGAGATAGCTACGGACTCAGTCTGGCATCCCGGGAGGGAGAATTTACCAGGGTGGATGTATGTCTGCCTCTGCTGGAAGGAGAAGGGGATGCTGCAGCTTTTAATAGTTGATGATGAACCGATGTTCCGGGAAGGGCTGATACGAACGCTGGACTGGAAATCATTGGAGGTTGCAGTTGCCGGAGAGGCGTACAACGGGCTTGATGCCCTTGATTTTCTCCGCACCAACCGGGTTGATCTGGTTTTAACCGACATTCGAATGCCCGAAATGGATGGGCTTGAGCTTATCCGCCGGGCTTCGGACCTCTTTCCGGATATAGGGTTTATAGTTCTCAGTGCTTTTGATGATTTTCACCTGGTTAAACAGGCATTTCAGCTGGGTATAGTGGATTATATCCTCAAGACGGAACTTGAAGAGAAGACCCTCAGGGAAGTTATCCAGCGTCAGAGGGACGAGCAGAAAAGACGTTCTTTCGGTGGGGAGCCGGGGACAGGGTATGCCGGAGCAAGTGAACGTCTTTTTGTCCGACAGATGCTCCGGTCCAGTGTGGAGCGGAGGGTGGCTGTGGATGCTCTGGATCTGCCGGAAAAGCAGTTGCCCTTTGTTTCCGGCGATCCGGTTTATTCTCTTCTTTTTCAGCTTCATCTCGATGAATTTTCCCGGGATGAGGATGATGCGGTGAGCTTGACAGGGGAGTTGACTGCACATCTTGAAACATTTCTGGACAGCCTTGAAGGCTGGTTCGGCTACGGTGACGGCGGCGGGTATCTCTTGTTCCACTTTCCCGGAACGACCATGTCCTGGCGTGATTTCAGTATTGCCGCCGAGTCTCTGCGGCAGCGTACCGAAGAGTATCTTCAGTCAATTTCAAACAGGTGCAGTTTGAGCGCCGGTTTTTCAACATCCCGGGTTCCGAATCTGTACCGCTCCATGAAAGAGGCGGAGGCTGGCTGCAGTATGTACCTGTCCCGTGGCACAGGCCATACCTACGGTTATTCCCGCTATGAGGAGAGCCTGAAAATCCCGGCTCCCGATATTGAGGCTAGGCTGCGAATCTTTCTGGACTACCTGAAAAAAAAGGATATGGCCGGCCTCCTTCAGGAAGTTTCTACCTACTCGCTGGAGTCACCCCTGCAGATCAACGGAAGAGCCGCCGCAGAGCTGCTGTTGTTGTATGAGAAGTGCTACTATCATCTGCTCTCCCTGTGTGAGCAGATGGGTATGGAAAATGGTTCTGAACTTGCCGAAACAATGGACCAGTTCCGGGTTATTCAGGTTTCCAGGTCTCCCCTTGCGGTATATCACCGGTGGCTTAAGAGAGCCGTAGAGGGTATACGTCTGCAGATGGAAGGGGGAAGCTCCATGGAAAGCCGGGTCGCCCGCTATATCCAGGAAAATTATGCTCTGGATCTCTCCCTGTCGGGTGTTGCGGAAGTTTTCAAGGTAAATCCCAGCTATCTCAGCAGGGCTTTTTCGCGGAAACACGGGAAAGGGTTTAACACGTATCTTACCGATGTGCGTATTGCCAGAGCCTGTTCCCTGCTCGAGGAGGGCAGTATGCGGGTTTACGAGGTGGCAGAAGCTGTAGGTATAAGTAATGCCGAAACCTTCAGCCGTATTTTCCGGCGGGTTACGGGCAAATCACCGCGGGATTATCCTCTATGAAAAAAATTCTGCCCGGTATTCTGATTTCTCTCCTTCTCATCTCCTGTCTCCCGCAAAAGCGAACCGCTGAAGAGTTCCCCTCCAGGGGCATGACGATTATCGTTCCCTATTCCCGGGGAGGGGGTACAGATATGGTTGCCCGGGCCCTGGCCCGGCGGGTGGAAAAGATTATCGGCTATCCTGTAGAGGTCGAAAATGTGCTTGGGGGCTCCGGTGCTGCCGGCCATATTGCAGGGGCTGCGGCTGTTCCTGACGGTTATACCGTGACCATGGTAACCAGAGAGCTTGTCTCCCTTCCGGCGGTGGGGGTCGCCCAGATTACCAAAGACGATTTCAGGCTGCTGGCCCTGGTAAACCGCGATCCGGCACTCATGGCTGTGCCGACTGCATCAGAGTACAGAACTCCCGGAGAAATAATTCAGGATGCAGCCGGAGCTCCAGGCAGGATACGTTTTGCAAGTGCCGCCAAGCCCCACTTTTATATCCTGGAGCTTGAATATAAAACCGGCGTAACATTCAACAAGATCCCCTACAACGGGGCAGCGGAATCTATCCCCGGACTTCTTGCGGGAGAAGCGGATTTTACCCTGGCAAATCCGGGAGAACTCAAGCCCTGGCTGGACCGGAAGATGGTCCGGCCCCTGGCGCTGATGGCCTCTGAACGGAGTGCTTTTCTGCCGGATATACCGACCTTTCATGAGCTTGGCTACGATTTGTATTCTTCCACATGGCGGGGGGTGGGGGTTCCCGCAAGAACTTCTGAAGAGATCAGCAGCAAGCTTGAATCCATATTTGCCCAGGCTGCCGCCGACCCGGTTTTTCGGGTGGATCTTCAGGTTGAGCATTACACCGCGGATTACCTGGATGCGGAGAATTTCAGGTTTTTTGTGGAAGATGATCAGCTGGCAATAACGAACCTGGTTGAGAGTATGAACATTCTGGTTTCTCCTGCACACTAAAGCCGCGGCAGTTCCCATTCCGGCTTAAAAAGAGTATTCTATCCGCCGCATGAAACCCCTCACATACGATAGAAATGACCCTGTTGTCGCCCTGGCTACTCCCTGGGGTGAGAGCGCCGTAGCTGTTATTCGAACCTCAGGTTCCGGGAGTATCGATCTTCTTTCCCGCTGTTTTTCCCGTCCTGATGCTCTTCTTCAGGCAGCAACTCATACCCTTGTTCACGGAACATTGATCAATCCTGAAAACAGGATGGAGGTGGATGAGGTTTTATGTGCAGTATTTCATGCAGAGCGGGGCTATACCGGAGAGGAGGCGGTTGAGATCTACTGCCACGGCAGCCTTCCGGGTATCCAGCTGATTCTTGATCTCCTGCGCGGTGCCGGATTCCGGGATGCCGAACCCGGGGAATTCACTCTCCGGGCATTTCTGAAAGGCAGGCTCGATCTTACCCAGGCGGAAGCTGTGCGGGAAATTGTTTCCTCCCGCAGCAGGGCCGCCCACTCCATGGCGCTTCATCGTCTCGGAGGAGGCATCAGCAGCCGCATAAACGGCGTAAAGGATATTCTTAAACGGGTAATGGGGACTCTGGAGATTCAGATGGATTACCCCGAAGATGAGGTGGCCCTCGATACGGTTATAGACCGGGCCGGCATTGCGGAAGCAGGGGAGAAGCTGAGAACCCTTTCCGCTACCTATGCCACCGGAAGGCTCTATCAGGAGGGTGCCCGGCTGGCTATTGCAGGACGTACAAATGCGGGTAAATCATCCCTCTTTAACCTGTTTGTCCGGGAGGACCGGTCTATCGTTTCTGATATTCACGGAACCACCCGGGATTTTGTGCATGAGCAGATTACCATCCGGGGACTTCCGGTTACCCTCTTTGATACAGCCGGACTGCGTGCCGGTACTGCCGAGGACTCAGTTGAACAGGAAGGAATCCGCCGTTCCGGAAAAGTTACCGGTGAGGCGGACCTGATTCTCTACCTGGTAGATTCCACCGGCGGGATAAGTCCCGGAGAAACTGATAATTACAGTCCTGAAAAAACCCTGTTTGTCTGGAGCAAGGCAGATCTGCCTGGAGAATCTGTTCCCCAAGGATATATACCTCTAAGCACCCTTACCGGAGAGGGTTTTCATGAACTTGAATCCGCTATTCACGAACGTCTGCTGGGAATAGGCAGCGGCTCTGCGGATGCTGTAATTGATTCCGCCCGACAGCGGGATCTGCTCCTGCAGGCGGCGGTGAGTCTGGATAACCTGCTTGAGGGCCTTGATGCCGGGGTGCCCGCCGATGCCCTGGGGGTGGATCTGAAGGAAGCACTGGATGCCCTGGGGGAGCTTACGGGAGAAGTTACCACCGAGGAGATTCTCAACGATATGTTCTCCCGCTTCTGTGTAGGAAAATGAGGACCCTATGGATCACGATATAATTGTTGTCGGAGGAGGCCATGCCGGAATAGAAGCTGCTCTTGCTTCTGCCCGGTTGGGCTTTCGCACCCTTATGATAACCCAGCACCTCGATGCCATCGGCAGGCTATCCTGTAATCCCGCTGTGGGCGGGCTTTCCAAGGGGAATATTGTCCGGGAGGTCGATGCCCTGGGCGGTCAGATGGGACTTCTCATCGATGCCAGCATGATTCAGTTCCGCATCCTCAATCGACGCAGGGGGCCGGCGGTGCAGGCGCCCCGGGCCCAGGCCGACAAGTATCTTTATTCAAAGCTTGCCAAGGAGAGTCTTGAGGCTCAGGGAAATCTTGATCTTTTTCAGGATACCGTAACGGAGCTTATTCTTGACGGACCGGGAAAGGCTGTCCACGGGGTGGTAACCGAACGGGGGCGCCGCTTTGAAGCTTCTTCTGTGGTGCTCACTACAGGGACGTTTATGGAAGGTCGCATTTTCATAGGTGCCTACCATGCTTCCGGCGGAAGGCTCAACGAAGCCGCGGCGGTGGGGCTGGGCACGTTTCTCCGGGGAGCCGGGCTGAAGCTCGGCCGCCTTAAAACGGGAACCCCCGCCAGGGTAGCCCGTTCCAGCATCGATTTTTCCCGCATGGAGGAGCAGCCCGGGGATGAAAGGATGCTTGGTTTCTCCTTCCGCGGCGGCACGGTTGAGCGGCCGTCAGAGCCCTGCTATATAACCTACACCAATGGGGAAACCCACAGGATCATCAGCGAAAATATGGATCATTCGCCTCTCTATTCCGGAAAGATTACCGGAGTCGGTCCGAGGTACTGCCCGTCTATTGAAGATAAGGTTGTACGTTTTCCCGACAGGGAACGGCATCAGATTTTTGTTGAGCCCGAGGGATTTATGAGTGAAGAGATGTACCTGAACGGGATCTCCTCATCTCTCCCCGAGACGGTGCAGGAAGCCTTTCTGAGGACTCTGCCGGGGCTTGAGCATGTACAGATTATGCGCCCCGGATATGCGGTGGAGTATGATTTTATCGACCCCCGTCAGCTTTTTCCCAGTCTGGAATGTAAGCTCTATCCCGGACTCTACGTTGCAGGACAGACTAACGGGACTTCCGGGTACGAAGAGGCTGCCTGTCAGGGCCTTGTGGCCGGGATCAATGCCTGCCGCAGACTGCAGGGAAAGGAGCCGGTTATTCTCTCCCGGGCTGAGGCCTATACGGGAGTTCTCATCGATGATCTTGTGACACTTGGAACAGAAGAGCCTTACCGGATGTTTACCTCCAGGGCTGAATACCGCCTCTCTCTGCGGCACGACAATGTGGATGTCCGTCTTGAAGACATCAGCCGGGATATCGGGCTGCTGCCGCCGCAGGCGCTTGAGCAGCTTGAAGCCAAGAAAAACGGTGTAGAAGAGATCCGGGAGCTGTTGAAAACCCGTCGCCTTGATAAGGAGATGGCCGGGCGGGTAGAAGAAGAACTCTCTTCTCACACCGGAAAGAGCCTGTACAATTTAATGAAATCCCCCGAGGGCGATCCGGATCTGCTGCTTAAGCTTGATCCGTCGCTTGAGGCATATCCTGAAGAATGGATTACCGTAAGCGGTCTTGATATCAAATATGAAGGCTATATTCAGCGGCAGCAGCGTCAGGTGGAGCGGTTTAAGAAAATGGAGAATATCCGTATCCCCGATGATTTTGATTACACCGCCGTTGAGGGGATATCCGGGGAATCCCGGCAGAAGCTCATGGAAATCCGTCCCCTCAATATAGGACAGGTGTCACGTATTTCCGGCGTGCGCAACAGCGATATCTCGGTTCTGCTGATTCATGTGGGAAGAAAACGTGGATAATATTACGCCTCGTCTTGTTCAGGGACTGAAGGACCTTGGAATCGATGCCGGTTCCGCAGAGTTGAAGCGGCTTGAAGCCTATCTTCAGGAACTTTTGATCTGGAACCGCAAGTTCAACCTTATCGGACGGGGGGATCGGGATCTGGTCGCCCGGCATCTGCTGGACTCACTGTCGGGGCTCTCCTTTTTTACCGAGGTGCTTTCCGGCAGCTTTCGCATGGCCGATGTAGGTTCCGGTGCCGGTCTTCCGGGTATTCCGCTTATGGTATTTCTCAAGGCCGAAGAACTGCTGCTGATTGAACGCTCCGGAAAGAGGGCCGGCTTTCTGCGTAATGCTGTCCCTGCCGCCGGGCTCTCGTCGACTGCCAGGGTTCTCGAGGCGGATGTTTCAAGAGTTTCCGAGCAGGTGGATGTTCTCTGCATGCGGGCATTCAGGTCTATTCCTGACGCCCTGCCTCTGGTTGATCACCTTATCCCGCCGGGGGGCTGGCTTTTTGATTACCATGGACGCCGGTCAACCGTGGATGAAGAGCTTTCACATTCTTCTGTTCAGGGCTGGGACTGGGAGGTTTTCCCTCTGCGCTTTGGAGCGGAAGGGGAGGAGCGCCATCTTGTGCGGGGGCGGAAACACTGATTAAAACCAGCGGATCCAGAGCCTTGGCCTATACTGCAGTACCGTCCAGATTATAATGGTTCCGGCTCCCAGAAACGGGGCAAAGGGTATACGGGTGTTTCTGTTTATTTTACCTGCAGCATACAGAGGAACGGCAACTGCCAGTCCGGTAAGAGCTGACAGGGATAGAGCCGGAAGCCAGGCTATGCCCGGCAGAAGGAGCCCGGTGGAAGCCGAGAGCTTTACATCTCCCAGTCCCAGGCTTCCCCGGGAAAAAGAACGCAACAGTAAGAGCAGCAATACAGGCGCTGCAGCGCTTGCAATAAGTACAGGCAGCCCCGGCGATGAAGCACCTGCAAGCTGAAGCATAAGCACTGCCGCAAAGCATCCGCCGGACAGCAGATCCGGAATCCTGAAGCCGGTACAATCGTACCAGCATATAGGTATAAGAAATCCCGTATAAATTGCGCCGCAGAGAAGATTGGTGTTCATGCAGAGTTCAAATCCGCTTCAGTCGACCATTCCCGGCCGGGACTGTCCCACCTGGTGAAGCCTTTTCATAAGCTCCTCCTTGGGAACAAGATCTATCAGACGGGCCTCAACAAACGCAGCTGCAGTGTCGGAAAAATCTCCCGCACTGAGGCAGAAGCCTCTGCCGGCCTTGACTTCCTTGCTGCGGGAATAGAGATCCCTGAGAATCAGATCTCCTACAGTATTGGTTGTCCGGACAAAACGGAAGAGAACCATATCTTCCCATTTTGCGGTACTTATTTCTGCCAGGATATCGGCATATTCACTTTTGTGGACCGAAACATCAACAATCTTAACCTTTGCTTTCGGGAAAAAGGTATTTACCAGCTTGCGGCAGAGGGTTACAAAGTCGGAAGTTGCCGCAATAAGGTAGGTCTGAAGGTTCCTGTTTCCATGAAGTTCCTTGTACTTTCTCAGCTGGGCGGGAACATCCTTGTAGGAAGGCTGCACGGAATGGATTTCCTCGAACAGTCTCAGGGCGGAACCGATCTCCTGCTGCTTGACATAGGCCGTGGCCAGCCGGTATTTCAGTTCCATCTCTATTTTTGGGGGGATGTTCTCGTGGCGGAGTCCAATCTCAAAATCCAGCATGCCCTTTTCGTACTGACGCTGATTCATCCGGATTGTACCGGAAAAAAGGGCTGCACTGGGCCCCATAACAGGATCGGCCCTTAAATGGGTAAATATCTTGACGGCATTGTCGTTCTGTCCCATCTCGTTATAGGCCTGGCCCAAAGCGAAAAGGCTTTCCTTGTCGTCCGGTTCGAGATCAAGGGCTTTCCTTAAAACCGGTACCGCCTCGGTGGCCTTTTTCATTCTGAAAAGGCTGTTGCCCAGGTAGCGAAGAGTCGCTGCATGTTCAGGTTTATCCTTGCGGGCATGGAGCAGAAACTGTACGGCTTTTTCGTAATTCTTTTTACGGAACTCCAGGTAGCCGAGGTTATAGTTTATTTCGAAAACCTCCGCGTTGAGGCTGCGGGCAATAATAAGACTTTTATAGGCGTCTTCGAACTGCTTCATCTTCAATGCGGACAGGGCATATTTCAGGGTGACATTAAACTCATCAATCTGTTTGTTGGTCGCACAGAGGTCAACCAGTACTTCGAAGGTCCGCATGGCTTTGTCGAAGGTCTGTTCGGAAAAATAGAGTTCTCCCAGCGCTTCAAGGGCTTCGGCATCCTTGGGGTTCTGGGCCAGTCTGCGGTTTGCATCCCGGAGAATCTGATTACGGTCTTTTGATCTAACTTTTTTTCCTTTCTGCTGCTTTTCCGCTCTTTCACCTTTTCCCTTGGACATAAGAAAAAAAGTGCCGGCAACGATGATCACGATGCTGAAAGGAATTATAAATATTGTAGCATCCATATGGGGCAAGTATGACCCCGGTAGGGATGGATGTCAAGAAATTGAAAAACGATTGACAAAACATCCCTGTGAGGCTACGCTTTTATTCATGAGTTCCGTAAGTGACGCAAATACCGCCACAATAGGGATTAAGATTGCCAATGGTACCTATTATCCTGTAATGCAGGAGGGAGAACAGTCGAAAAAGCGGCTGGTGCTCACCACTGTCAAGGAGAATCAGGCCAGTGTGCAGATTGATCTTTACAAAGGGCGGGGCGATGAAATTGAGGATGCCGTCTATATCGGCAGCCTGGTAATTGAAGATATTCCTCCTGCATCAAGCGGGGATCCGGAAATAGAACTGGTTCTTCATATCGACGGCGAAGGCAACCTTACCGCTACCGCCGGAGATTCTTCAACCGGTGAGACCCAGTCCCTGAGTGTCAGTCTTGAGTCTCTGGATGACATGGGTATCTACGATATTCCCGAGTTTGAGCTGGGAAATGAGTTTTCTCCGGAACCCGGAATCAGCCCTGAAGAGGAGAGTCAACTGAATGAGGAGTATGCCCCCCGTGATGTCGGCAGGGATGTTGCCGCAACTTCGGGCAGGAGAAATCCTCTGCAGTTCATTCTTTTTCTGCTTCTCGGTATTGCAGTTGTAGTTCTCCTTGCATGGCTCCTTTTGAGGGTTGTGGGTGGTGATGATGTTCCCCCGCTGCAGGCGGAAGCCGGGAGCGGCGCTCAGGTAACTGAAGCGCCGGCACAGCCGGCACCTCAACCTGCTCCGGAAGTAAAGCCTGAGCCGCCGAAGCCTGTTGCCCAGGCGGAACCTGCAAAGCCTGAACCTCCCAAACCGGCCCCCGAGCCTCCCAAGGCGGCTCCTCCGGCAGCGCCTGCTCCCATCGCAGCCGGAGACGGTGTCTGGTACCAGCTCAAGTACGGCGACACCCTCTGGGACCTTTCATCAAGTTTTTATCGTGATCCATTTCGCTATGGTCAGATTGCAGTTGAGAATGGCATTGCCAATCCTGATGTGATTTTTGCCGGACGTGATATCTACATCCCTGAACCCCGCCGCTGATTATTATCCCTGACGTTCTCCGTATGATTAAAAATCTTCTTATTCTCTCTGTTGCTCTCTCCATTGCCAGTATAGGTGTCAGTATACTCTTTGTCTCCTGCAGTACTCCCCTTGTCTGGGGTCTGCATGCGGAAGAGTTTAAATCTCGGCTGCTTGATGGAACTCTGCCTCAGCTTGACCAGGCAGATACCGCATCAGATGATCCCGGAGAACTGGCCGAGCTTGGCCCCGGTGCTGCCTACTTTATCTCTTTTCATGAATTTGCGGACCCGGATGCCTCTCTCCGCCTTCTTCTTTCCCAGGTGGAGGCCGGGGAAGAGCCCTATGCTTTTGCCGCAGCCCTGGAGGCGGCGGAACAGTACCTGCAGCAGGAAAACTATACATCCCTCCGGCGATTGTATAATAAAACTGAAGAGCGGTATTCAGATATTTATTCCTGGCGAAGACTCTATCTTCTTGGGCTCTACTGGGGCCGTGAGGATGCTGCCGCCCTGAACGAGCTTGAGAAGCTTAAAAAAGATTTTCCTCATGCAGCTAAATCGGATGTGGAGCTGAATCTTTTCTCTGTCGTTCTTGCCCAGCGTAACTCGCCTGCAGATGATCAGGGGTGGGTCTCCCGGGTGCTTAATTTTTTTATTGCCAACCCTGCTGGAAACTATCATATCCGTCTCTATGATTATCTGCGCCTTGAAGGACTTCTGGATATTTTCAGCGGTGATGATCAGATCCTGCTTTATGCAGTCGATCAGACAGCAAGGGGCAATGGCGAGGTTTCATGGCCTCTTTTAAAGGGGCTCCTGGAGGAGGAACCGTATCTCAGTGCGTCAATGCTCATGAATCTGGCCAATGCTGTGACGACTTCCGCCAGAAGGGAGGCAACGGTAAAACTGCTTCTGGAAATTGCGGACAGCAATAAAGCCCTGGAGGAGTCTTCCATTGAAGCCGCTGCCTGGCTTTACAGGCGAGCGGGGTATCACCGGGCGGCGGGTGATCTCTATGGCCGCCTGCCGGAAAATGAACGAACCCGCTGGTATATTTTTTCTTCCCGGGTACGCAGTAATCCTTCCGCTGCTGTGGAACTGCTTCCGCAGCTGCTGATGGAAATCGATGATCCGGATTACTATTCCGACGTCCTACAGGAGCTCGCTGCCCTGCTTGCGGAAAGAGAGGAATGGGGTTCTGTAATTCAGGCTTACCGCTATCTCGATGGCGGGGTAAACAGACGGGTTCTCACCCCTTTTGCCTATATCGCCGCAAGAGTTCAGCAGGCCGGGGTAACTTCTCCCGGAATAACTGATCTCTCAGCGGATAATATCCTCCGCAGGATCGCCCGAGGGGAATATCCCGGGGCTGGAAGCTTTTCCCCGCAAACCGACTCCGCCCTGGATTACTATACTCTCCTGGCCGGGTATTTTACCGGGAACACGTTTTTTCCGGCCGAAACACCCGCAGAACCCTCTGTCCCGGTTCAGGGATATGAACTATCCGATACGGATAAACTTATTTACGGCTTTCTGGAATATGGCCTGCCCGAAAAGGCTTTGCAGCTGGCATCCGATGGGGATGTCTCTGTTGCTGCCGCCCTTGCTGCCGGTGCAGCAGCTGCAGAGGGGCCGCGCCCGGATGAAAGCCTCAGAATGCTGCTGCGGCGGAACCGTGACCCCGGGGCAGCTATCCCGGTTTCAGCTCTGTATCCCAGGCCGTGGATGGAGCAGGTACACAGCGCTGCAGAGGAATTTAATCTTCCCCCATGGCTTCTGTATGCACTTATCCGCCGTGAAAGTCTTTTTAACCCCGGAGCCGTTTCCCGGGTTGGAGCCGGGGGACTCATGCAGCTGATGCCGGAGACCGCTGCAGACGTTGCAGCCAGGCTGAAGCAGAGTGAATATGATGTTACTCTGGTGGAGGACAACCTTCGTTTCGGTTCCTGGTATCTGCGTAACATGCTGGATCGTACCGATTCCCCGGCGGATGCAGTAGCCTCCTATAACGCCGGTATCAGCAGGGTCCGTTCCTGGCGAAGGGCATTCGGCAAACTTCCGGGTGACCTCTTTGTTGAGGCAATGCCCTATGCTGAAACCAGAAACTATGTGAAATCCCTGCTTGTGTCTTCTGTTTATTACGGGTATCTTTACCACGGTGAGTCAGCGGACCGGATTGTGGAGGATTTTTTCCCCGATCTGGTCCATTAAAAGTTTTTTGTACGAGTTTTCCGGAGGGGTAAATGTCTGTAATTCAAGCAATAATTCTGGGTGCGCTGCAGGGGGTAACTGAGTTTCTGCCTGTTTCGAGTTCCGGTCATCTTGTAATAGCCCGTGAATTTATGGATATCGCAGGAGTCCCTCTGCTTTTTGATGTTCTTCTTCATGTTTCTACCCTTGCGGTGGTTATCTTTGTTTTCAGGCGTACCGTGGGACGGCTCTTTGTCTCTCTTTTTTCCCTGATCCGCGGGAAAAAGACTGATCCGGTAGACCGGGGTATGATCCTTGCCATTCTGGTTGCAACGGTGGTTACCGGCTTCCTCGGTGTAGCTATCGAACATTTTTCACCGGGAGATTATCCCCGGCTGGTGGCCGTGCTGTTTATTATAACCGCCGGTATTCTTTTTCTTCCCCGACTGTTCGGCTGGGGGGTAAACAGTGGTGTTCCCGGGCTCAAGACCGGCCTTATTGTGGGAGCAGCTCAGGGGCTGGGGGTTTTTCCCGGTATTTCCCGCTCCGGTATTACCATTACCGCTTCCCAGGGGGCAGGGCTTTCCCGTGAACAGGCCGGGGAATTTGCTTTTCTCATCTCAATTCCGGCAATTTTAGGTGCCCTCGTGCTTACCCTTAAGGATATGGACAGTCTTGGATCGCAGATCGGAGCTGCATCGCTTATTGCCGGTATGGTCAGCTCCCTTGTGGTCGGGTGGGTCTCTCTGGAACTGCTGCTGCGGCTGGTTAAAAAGGGGAAACTGCACTTTTTCGGCTTCTATCTATTGCCACTGGGCATTATCAGTCTCATTATTCTCTAGTACCTGCAGACTGAACAAAAATCCATCTTAACATCCTCATAACAGGGACCGATATTGAAGTAATAGGAGGCTTCCCGGTTTGGGTAAACGGAACATCACTACATTTTTTGGTATAGCTCTTTTTGCGCTTGCGGCGTATACCACATTGTCTCTGATACTGCATATTGCCGGATTCGGCGGTATTGCCGGTTTTCTCGATTTTCCCGGGGGCTTTCTGTATCAGCATTTTCTTTATTCAGGCTTCTATGTTGGTCTTTATCTCTATTTTCTGGGCTATCTCTCCATCTCCAATGGGTTCAACCGGCGTTCAATCCTTTTTCTTCTCTATACACTGATTCCGTTTGTCACCGCCTCCCTTCTTTTTCATGTGATTCTCACTGATCCTCCCAATGCTGCAGCCGCTGCGGTGATACTCGGGTTCGGAGGCAGACGCATCGGCGGCCTGATGCTCCTGGCATTACTGGTGATGGAGCTGATTCTCGGATACCGGATCATCCTTACCCCATCCCTGGCCGAAGCGGTTGAAGGCGATGAGCCGGAGCAGGAAGATGATGTTCCTGCTGCAGCACTTCAGGGTGGCCTTTTCCCTCTGCGTCAGCATGTTGATATGGGGGATCCTCTTGAAGTAGAAGAGCTCTCGCCTCTGCAAGATGAGGATTCATTGTCCAGGGAAAATGCTCTGAGACTCGACAGGGATGAGCGGGGAAAACTCAGGGCGGTTCCTGACGGGGCCGGATCAGTTTCCGGGGCAGACAAATTTGCCGATGAGGACCTTGTGGTATCCTTTGGAGACGAAGAAGTTATCCCCGAAGATATAATAGTTGAAAGAGAAGAGTCTGATTTAAAAGAAGAAATAGAAGAACCTGTAGATGAGTCTGTGGCTGAACCGCTCTCGGAACTTCCGGAGGTTTCTGAAGTTCCTGAAACTGAAGATGATGATCTGGTTGAAGAGATAGACCCTGTAAATGATTTTGATTCTGCAGATGATCTGGAGTCTGTAGATTCCCCGGAAGAGCTGCCGGCCCGAAATGAGCGCTTACTTCCCCGTACACCATCTGCTGGCCGTCAGAAACAACCCGGCGGTTCCGGAGATACCGAGAACAGGGCACTTGTACCGGAAGGCGAGCCCGGACAGTACGACAGACTTTATGTTAACGACCATGATGATCCTTCAATCCGGTCTATGGTAAAGGATCTTCTCGATGCTGAGGTTTCCGAAGCAGTATCTTTTGCTCCCTCCGAAGCGGAAGCCGCTCCGGTTATTGAAAACTTTGCAGATGATCTTGAAGACCGGGATCTTCTGGATGAACCGGAAGATCTTGCTCCGGTAGAAGATGATTTCAGTTTTGAAGAGGATCTTGATCTTGAGGAAGTAGCCATCGACGAAGATGATCTTCTTGATGCAACTCCCCACGGGATCAGTGCCGGCGTGTATGAAGAGGAGATAGTCGAAGATCAGCTTGCCCTTCTGGAAGAGCGCTATGGTTCCGACTTCGAAGATGATTTCAACAGTCCTCTGCCTATTTCTCCCGATGAAGCTGATTCCGAAGACGAGCTTCCTCCGCTCCTGGATGAAGAAGAGCTGGAAGAGATGGATGACCTGGAAACCATTGAGGAACCCGAGGTAGAGGAACCGGAACTGGAAGAATTTCAGGAAGATTCTCTGCAGATACATGAGCCTGTTGCACCTAAAGAGCCTTCAGTTGTACGGCTGGAGGATCAGAAAGAGGCAAAGAAGAGTGCGGGGAAAAAAAAACGGCAGAAATATTCAGTTCCCGTAGATGAGCTGCTTGACCGTTATGAAGACAATAAGTACTGGGTTGTAGATGATGATACCCGCCATGCGGGAGAAGTTTTACGACAGACCCTGGAAGAGTTTAAAATCGAGGCTGAAGTTACGGGTATCCGCAAAGGGCCGGTAATTACCATGTTTGAAATTCTGCCGGCCCCCGGGGTGAAGCTTTCAAAGATAACCAACCTCGCTGATAACATTGCCCTGCGGCTGGCTGCATCAAGTGTGCGTATTGTTGCTCCCATTCCCGGTAAGCATGCGGTGGGGATTGAGGTTCCCAACCATAAGCGGGCAATTGTCTCCTTTCATGAGATGATCTCCGATATCAAGTTTGACCAGAAGGATTATCAGGTTCCGGTGGTACTGGGTAAGGATGTGGGTGGTGAGTCCCAGGTAGTTGACCTGGTGAATACTCCTCATATGCTGATAGCCGGCGCCACGGGTTCCGGTAAATCGGTCTGTGTTAACTCTCTTATCTGTTCCATCCTCTGCCGCAAGAAGCCGGAAGAGGTAAGACTGCTGCTGATCGACCCGAAGATTGTTGAACTGAAGCTTTATAACGATATACCACACCTTCTGACTCCGGTTATCACTGAGCCGAAGAAGGCTTTTCAGGCTCTGCAGTACTGTCTTTCAGAAATGGAACAGCGCTACGCCCTTCTGGACAGCCAGGGAGTTCGGGATATACGCTCGTATAACAGAAAGGTGAAAGAACGCAAGCTTGCCACCCGGACACTGCCGTATCTGGTGATTATTGTGGATGAGTTCGCCGATCTGATGGCCACCACCGGCAAGGAGCTGGAATCGACCCTTGCACGGCTGGCAGCCATGTCCCGTGCGGTGGGTATCCATCTGGTTCTGGCAACCCAGAGACCCTCTATTGATGTTATTACCGGCCTTATAAAGGCCAACATACCTTCACGAATCGCTTTTATGGTAGCGGGCAAGACGGACTCAAGGATTATTATAGACGCGGTGGGTGCGGAGAAGCTCCTGGGTAAGGGCGATATGCTCTTTACCTCCTCCTGGGATCCGGATCCCAGCCGTATTCAGGGTGCCTTCCTTTCTGAAGATGAAGTCGGCCGGGTGGTTGACCATGTGAAGACCCTGGGAGAGCCGGATTATATTGACGATGAGATCTTCTTCGATGAAGATGAGGATTCCGGTGGAATGTTTGAAGAGGGTGGAGAAGATCCGTTGATGGACAAAGCCCTTGAGATCGTTACCCAGGCTGGAAAAGCCTCTGCATCTTATCTGCAGCGACGCCTTAAAATCGGTTACAACCGGGCCGCCAGGTTAGTGGAAACAATGGAGCACCGGGGTATTGTCGGCCCGCAGAACGGCAGCAAGCCCAGAGAGATTCTTCATATTCCCAACGTGTTGAAGAGCCGGTGGAGATCTGAAGATGCAGACCCTTGATCTGAACTATATAGCCTCCAGGCTGGAAGCTCTGGAAGAAACCATTATCTTCGTGCTTATTGAACGGATTCAGTTCTCGTATAATCCGGTTTGTTATCAGAAGGGCGAGAGCGGCTTCCCCGGGAAAGAGGGGGAGAGCCTTTTTTCCCTGCGCCTGAAAGGGCAGGAGGAACTTGACTCCCGGTTCGGGCGCTTCCGCACACCGGAGGAGAGACCTGTCAACTCTGATCTCCCCCCATCGGAACGGATTCGAAAAGATGTGGAAACCGGTCTTGCCATCGATGACTATAATCTTGTTAACCTGAGTGATCGTCTTAAGGATGAATACCTTGCCTTGCTGCCCAGTATCTGCCCCGCCGGGGATGACGGGCATTACGGCTCCAGCATAGAACGGGATGTTATCTGTATTCAGGCTCTTATCCGCCGGGTACACTTTGCGGCGTTCTATGTTGCAGAAAGCAAGTACCGCAGCGATCCGGAAGGCTACACTGTTCTGATTGAAGCGGGTGATTCAGATGCAATCGGTGATAAGCTCACACGGCCCGAGGTGGAAGAGCGCATTCTTGCCAGGGTAGGTGAAAAATCACGGCGCCTGCAGGAGATAAGTGATTACTCCCTGCGCAGTCCCCTTGACCCGTCTCTTGTAACCGGGCTGTACCGCGATGTTATTATTCCCCTTACCAAAGAGGGTGAGGTTCAGTATCTGCTTACCCGTAACAGGTAGATCATCTCCTTTTATCTGGCAGTATCGTTCATTACCGTGCCTTATGGTATACCCTGTAAAATGTTTCTTCAGTTTTCAGCTTTAAAGGCCAGGGAAGCTGAGTTGATACAGTAGCGCAGTCCCGTAGGATGAGGCCCATCGGGGAACACATGTCCAAGATGACCGCCGCAGCTTGCACACACCACTTCGGTTCTTACCATTCCATGTGACCTGTCGGTATGCTCTTTTACTGCGTCACTGTTGACCGGGGTATAATAGCTGGGCCAGCCGGAGCCGGATTCATATTTTGCTTCTGAACTGAAAAGTTCTGCTCCGCATCCTTTGCAGAGGTATTTGCCGCCCCTTTTCTCCATGTAAAGGTCACCGGTAAATGCACGTTCAGTACCCTTTTCACGGAGTACATGGAATTCCATGGGGCTAAGTTCTTCCTGCCATTGGGCGGTGCTTTTCCGGATGGGAAAATCATCTGTTTTCTCGTTCATATACGAGTAATATACTCAAGAAAAACCGGAACAGCAAAGCTTATCAGCAGGCATGTTTTCCACGCAATAGCGCAGGATCTGTCCAAAGCCTGATAAATTTGGTATAATACCGGGTACATTCAAAATATCTCCAGTTGAAAAGTCGTATTATATGCTTCCCGGAAGGTGTAAGTATCAAGGCAAAAGGTAAAGAGTAAAAGTTGGAATGTTTACTAATGCGAGGACTCAATGCTGGAACCTGCTCTTAAAAATCATAAGATTGAACTTATTGCACAGAATTTCAAACCCGATGAAATTGATGAATTGGGCAAGCTGCTGTTCAAACAGTATAACAGTCACGATTTAACTAATACAGAAACGCATTTTACCCTTTCCCCGCGGAAATGTGCCTCGGCGCTGGTGGAGGAGTGTATAGCCAAAAACCAGGTTGAACGGCTTATCGAGCTTGTTGTCAGCCTGGATGACCAGACCATAAAAGGCCGGCAGCTGCGGATTGAAGGTCTTGAGCTCTTCCTGAGGGAATTTGCCAACAGTGGAAGAATCTACGATTTCAAACGCAGAAAAGTGGTAACCCTGCGGAAGGAAATAGAGGATCAGGTAAATTGGGGCAGCCTGAATAACGGCCGGCAGTATCCCATAACTGTCATGAGTCTTGACGTGGTGGATAATTCAAAGCTGGTAAAAAAATACGGTAATCGAACCATGGAAAAGGTCTATTTTCATCTTCGCCGATATCTGGAAGAGCGGATTGCCCGCTATGACGGAAGGATCTGGAATTTTGCCGGGGATGGAGGTCTTATTGCTTTTACCTTTAAAGGGCACCAGGACCGGGCAGTATTCTGCGGGCTGGAAATACAGCGCAGCATTCCTCTTTTCCAGCTGCATGAGGATGTGCTGCTTAAAGAGCCTGTTGCACTCAGAATAGGTCTTGATACGGGAAAGATAAAATTTCAGATGGAGACCGGTTCAATAGTCTCTGAAGTTATTAATTATGCCAGTCATCTGGAGAAGAAGCATGCCCAGCCCGGCAGTGTTGCGGTGTCCGGAACTCTTCATGGGGAGCTGTCGCCGAAACTTTCCGGCTTGTTCAGCTGCACCGGTGAGTTTGAGGGACAGCAGGCATTCTGTACACCGGGAAGAATAGACAGTATATAAGGTTTTTTTGTCAGATAATGTAACCTTTGTATCCGGGAGAGGTTTGTAGGTTAGAGAGTTTTCTTTTTCATTGACCTCCTTTTTGGCCTCCCGGCTTTACTCCTTTTTCCGGGGGGTCACTTTTATTAATGGGCTCTTATGGGATAACCCGCCGGGCGCCTACATAGCGCTGACTGTAATAGGGAGTCAGGAGAGAAGAGACTACTATGCCATTGGTCTTTGTTCCCGATGCGGCGTGAACAAAGCGGTTGTCTCCCAGGTATATACCCACGTGCGTAACAGTCCATCCTTCAGTATTAAAGAAGACCAGATCTCCGGGTTCCTCACTGCCTTTTGCCACGGGGTTTCCGAATTTGTATTGATCAATGGCACGCCTTGGGAGACTGTTAACCACTGGTGAGTAGATGTGGTAGACCAGGCCGGAACAGTCCATCCCTCTGGGGCCGGTACCGCCTAAAATATACGGAGTACCTTTTAGGGAGAGGGATTCAAGAACTGCAGCCAGAGAGAGTTCATCCCCGGTTTCGCCGGAAAAGAGGGAAGCCTGCAGGAGTAGAATCAGTAATAAAGTAAATATCAGAAGGCGCTGCATACTGCCATTATCGGCATAGGTGCCTTCTGTCTGGATGCCTGTCGCCTACAGGTTCAGCAGTCCTGCATAGGTGTTCAGTACTTTATCCCGCTGGGCAGGATCACCCAGAACCTTGCCGGTAAGCACCTTTCCCAGCTGTACTCCTTCCTGATCAAAGGAGTTGATATTCCAGATTAGCCCCTGAAACATTACCTTGTTTTCATAGTGTGCCAGCAGGGCTCCCAGGGCTTCAGGCCCGAGACGGTCGCCGTATATGAGGCTTGAAGGCCGTTGTCCCGGGAAGTTTTTATTGGGGTTTTCATCTTTTTTACCCAGGGCAAAGGCAACTATCTGGGCTGTAAGATTGGCTTTGAGCTTCTGCTGACTGCTGGAACCCTCAAAATCAATGTCTTTTCCGGACTGGGATTCCTGAAAGCCGATAAACTGCAGAGGTATCCGGTCGGTACCCTGGTGCAGCAGCTGGAAGAATGAGTGCTGTCCGTTTGTTCCCGGTTCGCCGAAGATAACCGGCCCGGTGGAGTAGGCGAGGGCTGTTCCCTCCCGGTTAACCTGTTTGCCGTTTGATTCCATATCAAGCTGCTGCAGGTGTGCCGGAAACCTGTGCAGGGCCTGGCTGTAGGGTAGAACCGCAGTTACGGGAAACTTGAGGATATTGCGTTCCCATACGCCTATGAGCGCATCCATAAGAGAGGCATTCTTATAAATGTCCTCATTGAGGGATGACTTATCGGCCTCATGGGCACCTTTTAGAATACGGCTGAAAACTTCAGGCCCGAAGGCAAGGCTGAGGACAGCTCCGCCTACTGCGCTGGTCGCCGAATAGCGTCCGCCGATATAATCATCAATAAAAAATGAAGCGAGAAAATCGCTGTTTGCAGCCATGGGACTGGTTTCGGATGTGACAGCTACAATGTGCTGGGCCGGAACAAGGCCGGAAATTCCGCGGGAAAGCATGATATCCGCCACCAGGGCCTGGTTGGTAAGGGTTTCCTGGGTGGTGCCGCTTTTGGAGACCAGAATAAAGAGGGTCTCTTCCGGGTTTATATCGGCCAGAACCTCTTCGGCATCATCAGGGTCAACATTGGAGATAAAACGGGCATCCATTTTCAGGGCGCCGTACTCTTTGCGGTACCAGTTTTTCAGTGCCAGGTAGAGCGCTCTGGGACCCAGGTCGGAACCGCCGATTCCGATCTGTACCACCCGTTTGAAGGCCTTGCCGGTGGACCCGGTAATTTTTCCTTCATGGACATCGCTGCTGAAGCGGGCAATTTTTTCCTGCTGTTCCCGGTAGAAAGCTCCCAGATCTTTTCCGTCGTCGGTAACCTTTCCTGCAAGTTCCCCGCGCATCAGGTGGTGCATTACCTTACGCTTCTCGCCGGTGTTCATTATTTCGCCTGAGGCAATTGCTTTGTATTTTTCTATACAGCCGCACTCGGCGGCGAGGTCGGCCAGAATGGCCAGGGCAGCGTCGTCCACCGCTTTAGCGGCATAACTGTAGGTAAGACCGCCGCCGGAGCTGATCCGGCAGCGTTTTATCCGTTCTTCACTGAGCAGGCCGGCAAGGTTTACCGCCTCCTGGTTTTTTTCGTAATGCTCCTTCAATCGTGTGTACGATTCGGTACGATCCAGATCCGCGTATTTCACCGGCTGCTCCTTAATGGTTTATGTTCTTTCTATTTGTCGTGGAAGGTAGCCGCCACATGCTTCATGTCCGGCGCCTGTCCCTCCTCGGCATCTATTCTTTTATGTACCATGGCCTCAACCCCGGTGGCAAGTCCGTAAAGGTTGATAAAGCCCGTGGCATCACCATGATCATAAGAGCTCTCACCGAAGGATGCAAGGTCTTCTATGTACAAAGAGTTGGCAGATTTACGTCCGGCGATAATTACATTGCCTTTGTAGAGCACAAGTCGAACTGCTCCGGTTACATACTGATAGGCCTTATCCATAAATGCATCCATGGATTCCCTGAAGGTGGTGTACCATTTTCCGGCATACACAATGTCCGCATACTGGTGGCTCATGCTGCGCTTGAAGCCCAGGGTGTTGAAGTCCATGGTCATCATCTCCAGTTCTGCAAGGGCGGTCATAAGAATTTCACCTGCAGGAGTTTCGTAGACGCCGCGGCTCTTCATGCCCACAACGCGGGTTTCGACACAGTCGGTGCGTCCTATTCCGTTGGCAGCACCCAGTTTATTCAGTTCGGTGAGCAGTTCCAGGGCTGACATCTTTTTGCCGTTGATGCCCACAGGGAAACCCTTAACAAAGTCGATGGTGATTTCGGTCTCTTCGTCGGGGGCATCCATGGGAGACTTGGTGAGCTGGAACATTTCGTTTTTGGGCCGGTTCCAGGGATCTTCCAGGTCGCCTCCCTCGTGACTCATATGCCAGATATTCCAGTCTCTGGAGTAGATGTTCTTCTTGCTGATGGTTCCCAGGTTGATTCCCCGTTCTTCCGCATACTCAATGGCATCTTCACGGCTGCGGATATCCCAGACTCTCCAGGGAGCGATTACCTCAAGCTGGGGCGCCAGCGCCTTGTAGGTAAGCTCGAAGCGTACCTGGTCGTTGCCTTTTCCGGTACAGCCGTGGGCTACCGCGTCGGCATCTTCCTGCAGTGCAACCTCTACCTGGCATTTTGCCTGAAGGGGACGTGCAATGGAGGTTCCCAGAAGGTATTTCCCTTCATAGCGTGCGCCGGCCCGTACAATGCGGAAGAGGAAATCCCGGGCAAACTCTTCCCGGATATCCTTTATGTAGAGTTTGGAAGCACCCGATGCGAGGGCCTTCTTCTCCATGCCGTCCCAGTCTTCATCCTGACCTACGTTAGTACAGATACCGACAATCTCGGCATTGTTGTAGTGCTCTTTCAGCCATGGGATGATTATGGATGTATCCAGTCCGCCGGAGTAGGCAAGGACGATCTTTTTTATTTCCCGTTTGTGCTTAATCATACGAGTCTCCTTCTTCTTAAGCGTTCTCTTCTGCAAGGACTGCTTCGATAATATCGCAGCCTTCATCAATTTCTGAAATCTCTATTACCAGCGGAGGTGCAATCCGCAGGATATTTGTACCCGAGCGCAGGGCAAGAAGCCCTTTCTTCTGCAGTTTGGTCAGCAGGGCGCCCATTTTTGCCTTCAGGTCGTCACCGCTGTAGTTCATCTCAAGTCCTGCAAGAAGTCCTTTCCCTCTGACGCTTTTGGCCTGAGGATATTTTTCACACATGGCAGCCAATCTGGACGCAAGGTGTGCTCCTTTTTTCTGAACTTCCAGAATAAAGGAGTAGTCGCACAGCTTGTCCAGTACTGCTGCCGCAACTGCGGTGGTTACCGGACCGCCTCCAAAGGTGGATGCATGATCCCCGACCTTTATCTGATTGTTGATTCTCTCCGGGATCAGTACCGCAGAGAGAGGCAGTCCGCCTGCAAGAGGTTTTGCCAGGGTTACCATGTCGGGCTCGAGCCCCGCCCATGAAGAGGCGAGGATCTCTCCGGTTCTGCTCAAGCCGGTCTGTACTTCATCGGCAATGAGGGCGATGTCATACTTGCGGCAGATTTTATTCAGGGCGGATGCAAACTCAGGGGTCACATTTTTAAGACCGCCTTCTCCCTGAAGGGGTTCTACAATAACCGCCGCAAAGCTGTCGTCGAGGGTCTCCTCAAGGGCAGCCGTATCGTTATAGGGAAGGGTTACGTATCCAGGCACAAGGGGTTTGAAGGGGTCCTGATATGCCGCAGTGGGGGTGGCCGAGAGGGCTCCCAGGGTCCGTCCGTGAAAGGCGCCTGAAAAACTGGCTATCTTGTGGTGTCCTTCACCTTTTGTCCGCATGGCATAGAGTCTTGCGAACTTCAGAGCGGCTTCTACCGCTTCTGTTCCGGAGTTCCCGAAGTAAACCGCATCAAAATCTCCCATATTAACCAACCGGCCTGCACACTGCAGGGTGGGCTCTGTGGTGTAGAGGTTGGATACATGTACAACCTTTTTCATCTGTTCTGCGGCAATCTCCGCAAGATCCTCCCGGCCGTGACCGAGGGAGTTTACTGCAATTCCTGAGCCGAAATCGAGATACTTGTTTCCGTCTGCATCGAACAGCCAGGAGCCTTTGCCGTGATCAATCAGAAGAAGGGAACGGGCATAGGTGTTGGGGAGGGGCGGGTTGTGGGCAAATTGAAAACTCTTGTTCATGGGTATTTTAGCCATACTTTCTCCTGTTTCATTTCTGCAGATGCAGATGGGTTCCTGCGCCGGCAAGAAGCGCCTTTAAATCGCCGGGTTTTTCACATCCGCCGATAATAATTTCTCCGATTCCCCGTTCCAGCCCTTCAAAGGAGGAGCGTACCTTGGGGATCATGCCTCCGGAGATTTCTCCTCCGGAAATTTCCGCCTCAGCCTCTTCCTTGTTGAGCCTGGGGATTATGCTGCCCTTGAGCTGAATCCCCGGTACATCCGACAGGTAGATCAGCCGGGCTGCATCAACAGAGACGGCCAGTTCAAGAGCCGCCTCGTCGGCATTAATATTCAGAGCTCCCCCTGCAGTGTCCATTGCCACCGAAGAGCAGACCGGCAGATAACCTGTCTGCATAAGGTCGGCCAGAAGCTTTCCTTCCGCACTGATAATTCGGCCGGTACGGCTTTCCCCGGAAAGGGCTTCTCCTGTTATGAGGCCTGCATCGCAGCCGGAGAGTCCCACTGCCTTCAAGCCTTCGATGTTGAGGGAGCGCACCAGCAGGGTGTTCATCCGTCCCGCCAGCACCATCTCCACAACATCCATCTCTTCCGGACTGGTCTGCCGTTTGCCGTCGATGAAGACCGGTTCCAGCCCGAATATGCGGGAGATTCTGCTTACCTCGCTTCCGCCGCCGTGGACAATCGCCAGAGGGGTCTCTTCCGCTGCGGCTTTAAGCTCGCTGCAGAGAAGCTTGAGGCTCTCTTCGTCCGCCAGAGGGCGGCCACCTATTTTAACGACACAAAGTTCACTCATCTATACAAGTCCCGATAGTTCCAGCCCTTCGGTTTCGTTAAAGCCGAAGCGGATATTCATGTTCTGCACTGCCTGTCCCGAGGCACCCTTGACCAGGTTGTCGATACACGAGAACAGAAAAAGCCTGCTGCCGTCCATGCGGAAAGAGATATCGCAGCGGTTTGAGCCGCACACTTCCCGCGTCTGGGGCAGACGTTTGTCGAGAATCCTTACAAAAGGGGTATCGGCAAAGGTTTTGCTGTAGATCTCTGCAACCGCTGCTGCATCGATTCCGGCAGTATCAATGGTGGTACTCACCGACATTCCCCGGCGCAGGGGGGCAAGATGGGGAGTAAAGTATATCATTGTCTCCGAGCCGTTCTGCCGGGCCTGGTCAGTCATTTCCGACCAGTGACGGTGGGTTCTTCCCGGATTGTAGGCCCCGGCATTCTCGCTTCTTTCGCAGAAAAGGTTATTGTCAACGGCCTTGCGGCCGGCGCCGGAAATACCTGAAATAGCATTGACAATGGCCGGCCCTGCGGTAACACCGGCTTTCAGCAGGGGAAGCAGGGGCAGCATTGTGGCGGTGGGGTAGCAGCCCGGGTTGGCAATAAGATCGGCGGTTTTTACAGCATCAGCGTAAAACTCGGGAAGACCGTATACAGGTTTCGCCGGAGCTGAAGGCATTTTTACTCCGTAGGCTGATTCAAAAAGCTCAGCATCGGATATGCGGAAATCAGCTGAAAGGTCGATCACCACGCTCTTTCCCACAAAAGGAGCACAGATTTCGGCGGAGGCCAGATGGGGCAGGCAGGCGAAGATGACTTCGGGATTTTCTGATGCCATCTCATTTAAGGAGAGATATTCCGGACGGAGCAGTTTCTCAGGCTCAACAAAACCATTATCAAATTCGGCAATTGCCTTGCCTGCCCGGGAAGATGAAACCGGAAGAATCAGGTCTATATCCTTATGGTTGCTGAGAAGCCGGCTGAGAATCATGCCGGTGTATCCGGTGGCTCCGAGTATTGCTGCTTTCATTGGGTGCATCCTTGATATTTAAAGTTCCAGGTCCGGCATAAGTTCGCTCAGGTGGGTAATAAGGTCGTCGGGACCCTTATCATCTTTCAGGACCAGAAAGATAGTGTCGTCACCGGCAATGGTTCCCAGGATGCAGTCAAGATTAAAGCGGTCTATGGCAAATGCCACGCTGTCCGCATGTCCCTGCAGGGTCTTGATTACCCCCATGTTGCCGGAAAAATCCAGAGAGAGAAAGCCTCTCTGCAGATCCTGAATGTAAGCTCTCTGGGTATCCGGGGATACCTCGCTCTCGGGCATGGTGTAGTAGTACCCGTTCCAGCCGTCGGAGACCTTACCGACCTTCAGAAGTTTCAGATCCCGGGAGAGGGTCGCCTGGGTGACGTTTATCCCCTCTTTTTCCAGCTCTGTAAGCAGTGCTTCCTGACTGGAGATACGATTGTCTTTAATAATCCGGACTATCATCCGGAGTCTGTCATCGCGTAATTTCATCCCGCACTCTTCTGTATATTTATTCCGTATGAATGTATAAAATTGCATAAACTGGCGGTTTTGGCAAGCAGTTTCGGCGAAATTATTACAAAAGGGTTATTTTTAGCTCTTCCGGCCGATATACATACAGAGGATGAAACTGCAGTAGTGCTGATGGAAAACCGCGACTCGTATATACAGGTTAAAATCTCAGAAAATAAAATGGAAGCCCATGGTATTTTCCTTTCTCCCCACGGCAGAGGAGCCTGTCTGGAGCTGGAAGAGGCGGAGGCTATCCTTTCGCAGGCAGGTGTTGTCTCAGGGATTGATTATGACCAGCTGAAACTTGCTGTGGGGGAGTGTAATAGGAAAGATCATCCTTCAGGTGAATACTGTATAGCCCGGGGACGGGCGCCGGAAGATGCCGATCCGGCATACCTGAAGCTGGCTCAGAAACTGTTTCACACCAGGCTTTACGGTAAAGAGAAGGGCGGTCGGGTTGATTTTCACGAAGCCAGTCCCTTCATTATTGTATCTCAAGGGGAGTCGCTGGCCCGTTTTAAACCGGCGGAAGAAGGAATTCCCGGGGAAACAGTCACCGGAGAAGCTGTAGCTGCGGGAATCAAGAAACGTATTCCCTTTGAGCCGGGAGAAAATACCTACCGGGAAGGTGACTATATTAAGGCCTCCATAGGGGGACGGTTTGTTTTTGAAGGGGTCCGCTTCAGTATAAGCCCCGTACTTGAGATTTCCGGGGTTGATTTCAGTACCGGGAATATACGCTATCCCGGCGATATTCTGCTTACCGGCGAAATCGGCGACGGTTTTTCTTTAAGCTGCGGCGGGGATCTCCATTCCACCGTGCCCCTGGCGGTGAGTGATATCCGCATTAAAGGTGATCTTTTTGTTGAAGGCGGTCTTCTGGGACGGGGAAAAGGGCAGCTTAAGGTTGGAGGAAATATCACTGCCAGGTTTGTTGAAAATGTGCATCTCGAGTGCCGCGGTTCCCTCTCTGTCGATGGCGGCATCCTGCACAGTGCCGTCTACAGTCTGGGCAAGGTAATATGCGGAGAAAAAGGCAGGATATTCAATGCCGATGTACATGCCCTTGCCGGGGTTGATGCCAGACAGCTTGGAAATTCCGCCGGACAGAAAACAAGCATATCCGCAGGTACCGATTTTCGTAAACTGCGGAGCTACCGGGAACGGAAGAGGGTTCTTCAGGCTTTGCAGCTTAAAGCAGATACCCTTGAGGCCATGCAGAAGGCTGCAGTTATCTCTTCCGGCAGTCAGGGCGACCTGGATAAGCTGATTCACCGTACCGCTTCTGCCATGGAAGAGATTAGAGCTGCTGCAGAAGATGATCTTCGGGGAATCCGGGCTAATGCCGAGGCGAAAATTATCTCCCGGGATACTGTCTTTCCCGGGGTTACCCTGGAGATCTGCCAGGTTATCCGCAGAATAACTTCCTCTGTTCCCAGGGGAACATTCTATCTGGACAGAGAAAAAAACAAAGTGGAACTCAATGATGGCTGAGTGTCGACATCTATACTCTATGACTGTTTTCCGTTAAATTCCTTACTATATGACTTATATTAATCCCCTTTCAAATTTAGACGGTAAACCCGTTGCAGTAGGGCTCTCCGGAGGTGTTGATTCCTCGGTAGCCGCTTTTCTGCTCAGTGGAAAAACCGACAGGCTTGCCGGGGTAAGCCACTATATCTATCCCAACGGTGACTGCTGTTCGCCGGAGCTGCTGGACCGGGCCCGAATGACTGCGGAACGTCTTGGCATTGCGTATTATCAGGAAGATCTGGTGGACGATTTTGCCAGGCTTGTTATCAATGACTTTGTGGATACCTATCTTGCCGGAGAGACTCCGAACCCCTGTGTCCGCTGTAATCAGCGGATGCGCTTTTCTCTCTTTTATCAGCGACTGGTGGAAGTACTGAAGGCGAAGGAGTTTCTTGCTCCCGGAGAATCTCTGCGCATGGCTACCGGTCACTATGTACGAACAGCCGAAACCGAAGATGGGATTTTTCTGATGAAAGGCCGGGATCCCAGAAAGGATCAGAGCTATATGCTCTATCAGATCCGCAAAGAGATGCTTCCCAATCTTGTATTTCCCCTGGGGGATCTTGAGAAAACCGAAGTAGTAAAGATTGCAGTGGAACATGATCTGCCTTCCGCCTCGGCCAGAGAGAGCCAGGATGCCTGTTTTATCCCCGGTAAATATACCGATTTCATTGCATCCTTTACCGGAAACCCCCGGGGCAATCAGCCCGGAGATATTGTTGATACCGCAGGTACCGTACTGGGGAGTCATAACGGCTATATCGGCTATACCGTCGGGCAGCGTCAGGGCCTCGGTCTGGGTAACGGGCCCTGGTTTGTGATCCGCACTGAAGCGGAAACAAACAGGGTTGTAGTCGGGCGGAAGGATGAACTGGGGGGCACCCGCTTCGGACTCCGTGAGTGCAACTGGTTTTTCCGGGATCTACCGGAACAGATAGAGGGTGAAGTAAAGATCCGCTATAACAGCAGGCCGGTGGAATGCCGGATTATTCCCGCTGCAGACGGAACGGCAGCGGTGGAACTGATCCGTCCCGAAGCGCTTACTCCGGGACAGTCAGCGGTGGTCTACCGGGACGATCTTGTCCTTGGCGGTGGGCTTATTAAACTCTGATGCTTAAACTCTGATGCTTAAACTCTGATACCGAAAAACATTTTCGGAAATATTTCCATGTCGGTGCCGCTGTCAAAGAGAGGCACCGTGCTGCTTGATCCGCTGTGAAAGGTTTCCGAAAAGTTGGTGACCTCCGGGATATATCCTTCCAGGGTAACTCCCCCGAAAACAGCCAGACCGCCGAAGAGTTCCATGCCCAGGGATGCCCGCAGGGACGGCCAGATAATCTTCTCTTCGGAATAGTTGTAAAACTGTCCTGCCTGCTCTGTTCCGCTCTCTCCGGGAACCTCCATCTTCGCAGAAAGATCAATATCCGCATATAATGTTCCCAGCGGAAGATGCAAGCCCAGTCCAAGGCCGGAAACAAGCCCCGCCTCTGTCCCGCCGTCCATGGGTGCTCCGCCGTAAAAAACCGTATAGCTTACACCGGCGCCTAACTGGTACCCGAAGTAGAGGTAGTCTGCATCATCTGTCCAGCCGGACATATTGTGCAGACCGTTGGATGAGATATTTATCAGTCCAAGAGCCAGGCCGTCCATATTTTCGGAAATATTGATAACCCCTGCCTGAATCCCGCTGATATTCTCCGCAATGTTGATTGCACCAATCTGAACTCCCGAGGTCTCTTCCGCGATATTCAGCATTCCCGAAGCCTGAACCCCCGAGGTCTGGCCGGAGCTGACATTGAAAAGCCCCGCCGCCTGTACACCGGATGTATCGTTGTTGTTGATATTGAAAAGCCCTGCAGCCTGTACACCTCGTACTCCGTCACCGCTTATGTTGAAAAGTCCGGCTGACTGAACCCCTGTCAGTTCTCCCTCGGCCAGGTTGAAAAGCCCTGCTCCCTGGAAAAAGGAGGCATCTCCTCCGGCAATGTTGAATACGCCGGAACTGGCTGCACCGATCATATCGCCGCCGGTTATGGTGAACACACCCGCACCGGCAAAGCCGAGTGAGTCCCCGCCGGTTATGGAAAAGACCGAGCTGAGCTGGGCACCATGCATGTCCTGTACCTGCATGCCTGCTATACCCAGTCCGAAGCCTTCGAGGCGGTAGCTGGTCCCCACCAGATAGAGGCCGAAATTATGGATAACCGTGTCGGTGGCCATGGACGGGGGGGTAATCAGGCTGAAGCAGTTATTGAGGTGCTTAAGTTCTGACGGATCCCGGTTAAGATCCCAGTTCAGGGAGTTGTAGAGATCGCTGCGTATTTCTCCGATAATTCCCGACGGGGGGTCTGAAGGCAGGCCGGGGGTGTAGTAGGGGAACTCGCGATTTCCCCGGCTGCGGGTACCTTCCCTGTCCAGGGGAGTAAAATCTGCGGGTGAGACCATAGCCTTATAGGAACTTCTGACCAGAAGATCCGCCTGCATCAGCCGGCTGTCTGTCTGGAGGGTTGCAGAATAGAGGCCCGCAGGAAGTGCCAGTGCCATGGGAATTCCTTTAAGCTTGCGCATTTCCGCAACCAGCCGGCCCTGACTGTCCCGCAGGAAGAGCCGGCCGTCGATGGCTGCATCTAGTTCCACCACCGCATCGGTGGATCGCAGGTCCGTAAGAACAAGGTCTCCCGAACCGGTCAGTTTTATATCGTATGACGGATGCTGGGGGCCTGCCTGACTGTTTTCGGTTCTGGCCAGGGTTTCGTTGGAAGCATAGCTGTAGGCTTCATTGAGGGTTACCTTTGAATCCTGACTTGAGTCAGCGGCGCCTCTCAGGGCGGAGACCAGGTAGTGGGTAAAGAATGAGCCCCCGATGGAGTCCGACTCCTGGGCTGCTTCGTCTTCAGAACTGGATGTAAGAAATGCATGTCCCGATGTCTCCACCGATTCATCCACCAGAAAGGGGCTCTTGCGGGTTCCCCCTTTCAGCCGGGTAAATGCTCCGGAGGAACAGGAGTCGAGAATGGCAATATGTACATCCGCATCCACGGAGTTTATACTATTTCTCAGATCCGAGTAGAGATACTTCTCTTCCCCCAGTAGCAGGCCTTCATCATCTGAATGACCGGAATAGTAAAGAATAAACTCTATCCGTTTTACACCGGACTTAACCGCTTCAATACGTTCTCTGAAAGATGCGAATGCACCGTCAACATCTGTTTTTGCCGGATCCGAGAGCAGTACCGAGTCGTAAGGGGCAATGCCGCCCACTTCTGTCAGAACTCCTGCCAGGGTTGCAGCATCTTTTTCCGCATAGAGCAGATGCTGCCGCTCGCTGCCTCCATTGTTGGAACCGATAAACAGGGCGAACCGCCGCAGGGCTGGCTGGTCGGCACTGAAAAGGTGTGCGCCGGAAAACAGTAAAATTATTGCGCTAAGGCAAAGTATCTTTTTCATATCATCTCCCCGCCTTTTTCAGCGGCTGCCCTTCAGCAGAAGAAGGGATTCCTGGCGGAACTGGTCCGGCAGGTGAAAGGTCTCGGCCCAGAGCCCGGTGCGGCTCATGGCTACCCGCTCTGCCTCACTCATCAGCAGATCCATGGGGATCTCCTCGCTGCCGCTGATAAAATAGAAGCGTTCAAACCGGGGCGCATCATCAAGCTGATAGCTGAACGGGAGGGCATACTCGCCGCCCTTTGCCAGCTGCTGATCCCCGATCACCCCGCCGGGATGGTGGAGAGTAACTGCCCCGCTGCCGTCTATGGAAAGGATAACGCCGTATTTGGATCCTGCGGCTATGTAGCTTACCTGGAGCAGGTCATTTTCGTGGACAGTATCCTCGTTCTGCAGCTCTTCCGCTCCGCCGGATGTCTGGCGGTAGACCTTTATTTCCGGCTCCTGCCCTTTAAGGCGCACACCCATGGCTCCGGCATCATCGCTGAGACTGCCGCCGCTTCGCATGGCAGGAAGTCCAACGGCGATAAAAAGAGCGGCTGCAGCAGCCATGGGGAGGCCTACCCGGAATACCCCCTGAAGTATGCGTCGGGGCTTTTTTTCTTCTGCTGCAGGGGGCCTTTTTTTCTCTAACTGTATTTGTCCGCCACTCTTTATTCTCCCGGCTATCTCTGCCGGTGGATACTTATTCAGAATTTCCCTGTTTGAAGCCTGAATTTCCGCAATCAGGGCATCAAGGTCACACTCTTTCCTCAGCTCGTCCATTTTTTCCTGAGAAAGTTCTCCCAGGGCTGCCTGTTCTATTAATATATCCGGAATTATTCTGCTCATGGATTTATACCTCCTTAAGGGCCAGTCCCCTGCTCCGCAGTGACCGCAACCGCTTGCGTACTCCCGACACGGACAGGCCTACCTTGTCCGCGGTCTCTTCAAGGGTCAGTCTGTCAACGTAGTGCAGCACCGCGATAGTACGGGTCGACTCTTTTTCGGTACGGAACAGCCGGTCGAGAAAATGGGAGGCCAGGGCCAGGGATTCCGGATCGTCTGAACCGGCAACCTGGGCGAGGATTTCGTCATCCATGAGAAACGGAGTCCGTTTGTGTTTCCGCATGGTATTGAGACAGATGTTTGTGGCGATTGTATAGAGCAGACTTGAAGGAGCTCTGGCATCGAGCTCTTTCTTTTTTCTGAGTACCTGGATAAAGGTGTCCTGCATTGCATCCAGCGCTGCTTCTTCATCTCTCAGAAGAGATCTGCACCGTCTCAGCACCATAGGACCGTAGGTGCTGTACAGGTTTTCTACATCAACTGCCACATTTAATATCCCTGTTCCCGTCTTCACGACGGCTGTTCTGTATTCTCAATGTATGTAACAACCGGAAGACGGAAAACTGTTACCCCTCTTTACATAAGGGGTATTGAAGCTTCTATAATAAGAAGCCCCTATGAAGAAATTACCTGTTCCCAACCCGTTTTTCAATGCCCCGGTCTATTTTCTCAAAGAGACGGTATCCACCATGGATGAGGCGGCCGCGCTGATCCGGGAGAACCCTGTATCCGGGACGGTTATTACCGCTGCATTTCAGAGCGGCGGCAGAGGGCGGGGAGCTGAGCGTATCTGGGTTTCGGCACCCGGGGAAAATCTGCTGTTTACCCTGCTTCTGCATAAAGATGATCTGTTCGGCTCGCCTTCCGGTCTTTCGCTGCGTTTCGGTCTGGGGCTCGCGCTCTGTCTGGAGGAGGACTTCGGTCTGCATCCCCGCATCAAATGGCCCAATGATCTTCTATTTGAAGGCGGAAAGATTGCGGGGATCCTCTGTCAGGGCAGGGGGGACTGGTTCCTTGCCGGTATGGGCCTGAATCTTCTGCCTCCAGGGGGGGATTCTTTTCGACGAGCTCCGGCCTCAATGAAGGATATTACCGGTAAACGCATTTTACCGGAGAACATGCTTGAGCTGCTCCTCCCGCGGCTCTATCAGGGACTTTCTCTTGGTGAGTGGAAGGATGAGGTCGAAATGAGGCTTTATGGTCTGGGAGAATCCGTCCGGGTGGCAGCGGGTTCCGTCGACCATTGGCAGGAGTATAGTGCCCGGCTGGCCGGACTCGACGGTGATGGAGCACTTCTGCTTGAGGTTCCGGGGAAGGGGCTGCAGCCCCTGTATGCAGGAGAAATTACTGCCTATGAGTCTGAAGAACAGCTTTGAAAATACGGTGTGCCTCTACATAGGGTTTTAGGCTGGAAAGTCCGGTTTCTTCTCTCTTTTTCACATTGTTTTCCAGATCTAGGACAATACTGAACTGTTCCCTCAACCCGGAAAGGGCAGTACCCAACACCGGTGCATAGCTGCCCCGGGGGTTGAGATAGAGCTTTCCCCTGCGTAAAGAGACCTGAAGTTCCTGCACGGACTGACTGTTTTCGCTGTAGCTGAGGGTGAGTGAACCACTGCCGGATGGAAACGTGAAACTGCT
This sequence comes from Marispirochaeta sp., assembly GCA_963676835.2. GTDB lineage: Bacteria > Spirochaetota > Spirochaetia > JC444 > Marispirochaetaceae > Marispirochaeta. The sequence continues at coordinate 880,565 of CAXXFF010000001.1, read as the reverse complement.
GCCGGTAAGCAGATATTCCCCGGGTTCGGTAAATCTGCAGCTGCCTTTTGTTCCATCAGGGTAGCGGGTTTCCACACTGTAGCTGTTTTTTCCTGCAGCCTTTGCAAGGGGTATTTCCATGAACCCGAAGGACTCAACCACCACATCGGGATCTTCAATGCCGGGATATTCAATAAAGAAGGAGATACAAAGTCTGGTATCTCCGGAGACAAAAAAGAAATCCCTGTGTATCCGGGCGGGAGAGCTGAAGGATGATGAGGTAAATGAGAGTGAATCCCTGAGCCCCCGGGCGGGATAATCATCGAAGGAAAAGGTTCCGATTCTCCGGACGGTGCAGGAGCCGCTCTGCCGGGGTAATTCTCTTCTGCTGCATTGTATAAATGCCCTGGCAGCACCATTGACGATGGGGCGCTTTTTATCCAGGTAAAGACTTGCCAGATCCCCCTTATTGAAAACTGCCCCGGTCTCTCCTTCATACATATAGACTTCCCCGGGCATATTTGCGATCAGATCCCGATGAGTTACGTGTATATCAGCCTCTGACGGGAAATCTTTCAGCCTGTCTCCACTCAAACGTTTCAGTCTGGTTTCATCAGGAAGGGTCCAGGGAACTGAACGCTGCTGCCGGCTGACAGGATCCCGGAGCAGGCCGGTGGATTCAAGAAAAGACGGCAGGGCTGGAGGCACGCCAGGCTGTTCCGGCCCTTGAGAACTCAGCAGCCCGGACAGGTCCGTGGGCTTGATATGCAGTGATGTGACCGCGGCGGCAAGGAGTGAAAAGATTTCCTCCGCCATGGCTTCGGCGGGATTATCAATCAGGATAACTCCTGGACTCTCCGCCTGCCGGGCCTTTTTGCGCAGATCCCTGAAGCACTGCTTCAGAGACTTTTTCTCCCATACATCATTTGACATTCCGTCCAGTTCCAGCAGGGGAAGGGTTCTGCTTTCTGATCCCTGGATAATCCAGACCTGGTCTTTCCGGGTCAGCAGAAGCCTGCTTCTTTTATTATAGATACTTCGTATATTGCCGCGGCAGAGGTCGGGCATGTGCGGAAGCAGCCAGGGATAAGTTTCCGTTTCTGTGTCTGAATGTGCAAGATGGATTTCTGCTTTCAATTCCTCTTCGCTGAGAAAAGGGTGGGGCAGGCCTGATCTGCCGCTGCTGAGAAAATCATTGATTCCGGTATTCCCGGCCAGGTCATCCGACAGGTTCCATATTAATGGAATGCCCCCGGTGTCGGCGGCGGACTTGATGCTTTCCGCGTATCCGCTCTGTGAGGCAGCACTGCCGTCAATGCGGAGAATTATGGCACAGGAGAATAAAAACCCCATCTTCACATCTTTATCTGTCCTTAAAGGCTGAAATAAGTCAAGGGATAGGGAAAAAAAGGGTAAATATTAGGGGGTATTGGTTGATGAAAGCATTGAGAATTTGTATCTTCTATGCAATTCCGACGCAAATAACAATTTACCACTGTTTTAGGAGAGGTATTAAAAGAAATGGCTAAGCAATTACAATTCAATGAAGAGGCGCGCCGCGCACTGCTCAAGGGCGTGGAAAAACTTGCCAGCGCCGTTAAGGTCACTCTCGGTCCCAAAGGACGCAATGTACTTCTGGACAAGAAGTTCGGTGCTCCAACTGTAACCAAAGACGGTGTTTCCGTTGCTAAAGAGATTGAACTCGAAGATCCCTTTGAAAATATGGGTGCCCAGCTTCTCAAGGAAGTTGCAACCAAAACCAATGACGTTGCCGGAGACGGAACCACCACTGCAACAGTTCTTGCATACTCTATCTGTAAAGAGGGTCTGAAGAGTGTTGCAGCCGGTATCAACCCCATGGGTATCAAACGCGGTATCGACAAGGCTGTAGAAGTTGCGGTTGAAGAGATCCGTAAAGCCGCCAAGGATATCAAAGACAAGGAAGAGATCGCACAGGTTGCGGCTATTTCCGCCAACAACGATCGTGAGATCGGTGACGAAATTGCAAATGCAATGGAGAAGGTTGGAAAAGACGGCGTTATTACCGTTGAAGAGTCCAAAACCATTGAATCCAATACTGATTTTGTTGAAGGTATGCAGTTTGACCGCGGTTACCTTTCTCCCTATTTCGCAACCAACCGCGACAACATGACTGCTATCCTGGATGATCCTTTCATTCTTATTTATGACAAGAAAATTTCCAGCATGAAAGACCTCCTTCCCGTTCTCGAGAAGGTTGCACAGGCCAGCAGGCCCATCCTGATTATTGCTGAAGATGTTGAGGGCGAAGCTCTTGCCACTCTGGTAGTAAACACTATCCGTGGAACACTTAATGCTGTTGCAGTTAAGGCACCCGGTTTCGGCGACCGCCGCAAGGCAATGCTCGAGGATATTGCCATTCTTACCGGCGGTCAGGTTATCTCCGAAGAACTCGGCCTCAAACTTGACGGTGTAGAGCTGGATCAGCTTGGCCGTGCAAAGAGCATCAAGGTTGAGAAAGAGAACACCACTGTTATCAATGGTGAAGGAAAAGCTGCGGATATCAAGGACCGGATTGCCCAGATCAAGGCCCAGATTGAAGATACCACTTCCGACTACGATCGGGAAAAACTGCAGGAACGGCTGGCCAAGCTTGCCGGCGGTGTTGCGGTAATCAATGTCGGTGCAGCTACCGAAGTTGAGCTTAAAGAGAAGAAGCACCGGGTAGAGGATGCACTTTCCGCAACCCGTGCAGCAATCGAAGAGGGTGTAATCCCCGGTGGCGGACTTACCCTTATTCAGGCAGTGGCAGTCCTTGAGAAAGCGGACATCTCCTCCTACACCGAAGAGGAAAAGGTCGGGTTCAAGATTGTAACCCGCGCTCTCGAAGAGCCTATCCGCCAGATTGCAGGAAACTGCGGACTTGACGGTTCAATTGTTGCGGAAAAAGCCAAGCACGAGAAGAAGGGCATTGGTTTCAATGCAGCCACAATGGAGTGGATGGATATGATCAAGGCCGGAATCATCGATCCCGCCAAGGTTACCCGTTCTGCACTGCAGAATGCGGCATCCATTGCTTCACTTCTGCTTACCACAGAAGCCACTATTACCGACCTTCCCGAACCGGAAGCTGCTGCAGGGCCTGCTCCCGGCATGGGTGGAATGGGCGGAATGGGCGGCATGGGCGGCATGATGTAAGCCCGGGCTCTGCCTGATACGTTAATTTTTCTATTCTGCGGCCCCCCTGTTGGCGGGGCCGTTTTTTATGTATAGACTGGAACAGAAAAGGGAGGAAGGCAATGAAACGGGGAGAAAAAATTTTTACTATCGGCTATTCGGGGAATTCTGCAATTGTTGACGGTAAAGCTCTCTCACAGAACGGAGCTCTGGATACTGCCGGACTTCTCAAGGCTGGACTCTATAAACAGGCCCTGGCATCAGCCTATGAATCGGAAAACCGCGATGAGGCAGAACTTGTCCTTGTGGAGTACAACAGTGCCGCCGGCACCTCTTTTGAGAATCCGGAGCAGCTCGAACGGGTTTTCGGACTGGTACGCTCTGTTGCCGATGATGTGAAGCCGCGGATTCTTAAATAATCAAAAACTGAAGAATATAAAAGTTGTCAATATAAGAGATTGTACCCTTATTCTGCAGGTCTGTTCCCGGACCTGACAAAACTCTTTTACCTTGACCGCACTTACTTATTCATGTTACGTTTTTGCAATCCCATGATAATAGAGGTATGAGATAATAATGGATATGCTTTCTGCATTATTGCCTGTCGCCCAGTCAGCTGGCGGTGCGGGGCAGATGATGACCACAGGTGTAACTTTCGGTCTGGTCATCCTGATTTTCTATTTTCTTATTATACGGCCCCAGAACAAGCGGCAAAAAGAGGCGAAAAAGATGCTCGAAGCCCTTAAGAAGGGTGACCGGGTTGTCAGCATAGGCGGTATTCGCGGAGTTATTCAGTCTGTCAAGGAAGACGTTGTGGTCATGAAAGTTGATGACAACACCAAGCTTGAGTTCTCCAAGAGCGCTATCTCTTCTGTTCTTACTGTTGCTAAAGAATCTAAAGAGTCTAAAGAGAAAGAAACTGACGAGTCCAAATAAGGATTGATGTAAGGACGTTTTTCTACAGCCTTACCTAAAATACAAATTCCATCCGGAGTAAAACATGAGCAAACGATTCCGATTCTTCATCGTACTCCTGGTGCTGGCGATATCGGGAGCATTTCTGTACCCAACTTTCGAGTGGTACTTTCTAATTCCAGATCAGAAAATTGATCTTGCTTCCGGGTCTCGTGAACAGATCCAGGTGTATGCCAAAACAAAGGCCGCGGAAATTGCCGCGGAGCTGAAAGCAAAAATTGCTTCTTCTCCTTCTGAGGAGCTTCCCGGGGAGTACGGTTTTCTCGCTGACAAAGCCAAGGAAAACTATAAACTCGAGAAAAAAGATATACCCAAGGTTTGGACTGTAGAAGCAGTTCTGGCCGGTTTCTCCGGAGAAAACGAGTTCTTTTCGGTTATAGAAGACTATTACCGGGAAGATCTCCTTGCCATCAAGGCCCGGGGCAATAATATTATGCAGCTGGGACTCGACCTTTCCGGCGGTATGCGGGTACTTCTTACCGCAGATGCCGAGAGCCTTGCCGAGCGCCTTGAGCACACCCCCTCAACTGCCGAAATGAGTGAGGCCGTTGACCGGGCAATGGAGATCCTTACCAACCGTATAGATAATTTCGGTCTTACCGAGCCCTCTATCCGTAAGCAGGGAGATTCTCAGATTGCCATTGAGGTTCCCGGTGCCGATGATCCTGACAGGGTTCACTCCTTTCTCATGGGTAAAGGAAGTCTGAACTTTCATATTGTTGAACAGGATATAAGTGAAACCGTTCAGAGTTACCTGAGTAACAATCCTCAGGCAATTGTCAATGCTGACGGTACTATCCGCGGAGCAGATATTGTTCCTGCAGGGTATATAACCGAAGGCTACTACGTTAAGGACAGTTACGGAATTGACCAGCTCCAGCGTTATGTGGTCCTGGAAAAAGAGGTCGGCCTTGATGGCGGGCATATACAGGCTGCCACCGTCGGTTCCCACAGTATTACCGGCAAACCGGTAATCAATTTCCAGCTCGACAGTGAAGGCGGAGATATCTTCTTCAAGCTTACTTCCGCGAACGAGGGAAAAACCCTGGCTATCGTTCTGGATAACAAGGTTAAAGCCATGGCCCGTATTTCCGAGCCTATCAGAAACAGCGTTCAGATGACCGGTTTCGACCGGGATGAGGCAAATAATCTCGCCCTCGTACTGCGAACTGCGGCCATGCCGGTAGACCTGGTAATTGATAATCAGCAGTCCATCGGTGCAGCCCTTGGAGAGGATTCAATTGCCGAAGGCCTTACAGCCATTACTATCGGTTTTCTTGCGGTAATAATCTTTATGCTTATCTACTATAAAGGTGCCGGTCTTATTTCCGACCTGGCTCTGGCTCTGAACCTGGTGTTCATTGTGGCGATTCTGTCGGCATTTCATCTTACCCTTACCCTAACCAGTATTGCCGGTCTTATTCTGACCGTCGGTATGGCGGTGGATGCCAACGTAATTATCTTTGAGCGTATCAAGGAAGAGTACCGGCTTGGTAAGAGTGCCGATGCTGCAGTCAAGTCAGGATTCCGCAAGGCATTCTGGACAGTTATGGATGCCAATATTACGACCTTTATTGCCGCCATATTCCTGAGTCAGCTTGGGTCCGGTCCCATCAAGGGATTTGCCTATACTCTGGCTGTTGGAATTGTATCATCCATGTTTACCGCACTCTTCGTTTCACGCCTTGTTTTTGACTTCAGTCTTCAAACGCTGAAAATGAAGAAGCTGAGCATCAGCTGGAGGAAGTAATGAAGCGCGTAATTCAATTCACCAAACTCCGTTTTCTTGTATTTGTATCTCTGCTTGTCATAATCGGCGGAATCGTGGGAACTGTCGTTCAGGGCGGATTCGACCTGGGTATCGATTTTAACGCCGGTATCAACCAGCGGGTTCAGATTGCCCCGGTAGCCATGAATGTAAGTTATGACGGCGAAGATGATGTTCTGTTCAATGTAGCTGCCACCGGCATAAGTGTTGAGGTCCGGAACTCTGCAGGTGTCAGCATCACCGAGATCTCCTATACCGAGTATCCTCTTCTGAGAGCGGTTGCGGCTGCACTCAGTGCTGTGGACGGCGTTAATGTTGAACTTGCTGTAAGCGGCCAGACGGAATCTGAAAAGCTGCTGAGTCTCAACTATACGATAAATCTTTCCGAGCAGGCAGCGGTGGTCAACATGTCCCCTGCATCTGCCGGTATCGATATCGAAGAGGTCCGCGGTCTGCTTGATGGACTTGGATCCACCATGATTCAGGTTGTCGGTGCTCCTGAGGATCAGGAGTTTCTTATCCGGGTTGAAGATCCAGGTGAGGATGCCGATTTTTCCGCAACCATGGCGAAAACCATCGAGGATCGCCTGGGGGCCAAATACGGTGCTGATCAGGTTATTGTAAAGCAGACTGATTATGTAGGACCCAAGTTTTCCCAGAACCTCGGGCGTCAGTCATTTACCCTTACCCTTATTGCTCTGGTTCTGATCCTGGTATATATCTGGTTCCGTTTCCAGCTGGCCTATGCTGTTTCAGCAATCCTTGCACTGGTGCATGACGTTGCCTTTATGCTGGGGATTATCGGTACGTTCCAGTTTGAGGTATCAACTGCAACCATAGCAGCGGTTCTGACCATTATCGGTTACTCGCTGAACGACACCATCGTTATCTTTGACCGTATCCGTGAAAACCGGGAGCTTATGAAGGACTCCAAGCTTCCGGAGGTGGTCAACACCAGTATTACCCAGTCTCTGAGCAGAACCCTGATTACATCAATCACCACTCTGCTGGCAGTTCTGGCAATCTATATCTTTGCAAGCGGCTCCATAAAGCTTTTTGCTCTGAACCTGATAATCGGAATCCTGGTGGGAACCTACTCTTCTATCTTTGTAGCCTCTCCCGTGCTTCTGCTCTGGTCTTCCATCGCAGCAAAGCGCAGACAGTCCCGGGATGAAGAGAAGTACGGTGCATCTTCAAAGGCCGCCAAAAAAGAGACAGCAGAAGATTCTGCTGACAGTACCGTGGTAAAAAAAGCTGAAATCCCTGTGGTAGAGCGAAAAAAACGCGGCGGTAAGCGAAAAACCAAAAAATAGTTCTGTAAATCAGAATTTTTAGAGGCTCCCACTATCTGGGAGCCTTCTTTTGTGATATGATATGACTGAGTGACAAAATAAGTCATGGAGTATGTATGGCATTTACCTCTGATGAAGCAGACAGAATAAAGAGAGAACTTATTCTTATTGGAAAAAAGCATTTTTCCTCATTCGGGTTACGCAGAAGCAGGGTGGAGGATATCGCCAGGGAAAGCGGTATTGCAAAAGGAAGCTTCTACCGGTTTTTTCAGTCCAAAGAAGATCTTTGTTTTGCTGTTCTTGAGGAAGAGGAAAAAATCCGGGACAAGCAAATGTCTGAAGACGAAGACCCGCCGCGGACAGATCTACAATTAAAGAGCATTCTGCTCAATGCTTTTCGGGCTTTTCGTGATAGTTCCGTGGCTATGCGTTTATATGAGCTTGAGGAGTTTCCGCAACTGGTTAGAAAACTCTCTCAGGAGAGGATTGCGGCCCATCAACAGGCGGATACACAACGTATGGTCTCCCTGATCAGTTCCTGGCAGGATAAAGGCAGCTTTCCGGACATTGATCCGTCCCTTGTTGCCGGTCTTTTTCGCGCTATTATGGTCTTGAGCTTCCAGCGTGACAGCATCGGGGTGGAAAGCTTCGATGAAGTTATGGAGTTGATGATTTCTTCTGTAGCAAAGGGGTTGATGGGCCATGGGTAATATTCTTTCCGTCAGTGATCTGTCGTACCGCTATCCCGGGAACGATACGGATACTCTTAAGGGTTTCAGCTTTACTGTTGATCAGGGAGAAATATTCGGGTTTCTCGGACCAAGCGGTGCCGGAAAAAGTACTACTCAAAAGATACTTATAAAACTTATCAGTGTTTTCAGTGGAAAGTACGAGGTTTTTGGAAAAGAGATATCCCTGTGGAAAAGATCCCTCTTTGAACGCATAGGCGTTGCCTTTGAAGTGCCAAACCTGTATGAGAAGTTTACCGCCCGTGAGAATCTACACTATTTCGGTGGTTTTTATGGAGGTAAGCTTAAGGATGTTGATCTCATACTGGAAAGACTGGGATTAGAGAGCGATGTTGACCGCAGGGTTTCTACCTACTCTAAAGGAATGCGAACCAGGCTTAATCTGGCCCGGGCAATACTTCACAATCCGGATCTTTTATTCCTTGATGAACCGACTTCCGGTCTTGACCCGGCCTATACCCGGATGGTTATGGAGCTGATACTGGATTTGAAGAAACAGGGACGAACCATTTTTCTTACCACCCATAATATGACTGTTGCAGACGGGCTTTGCGACAGGCTCGCATTTATGGTCAATGGTGATATCAGCAGAGTTGACTCTCCGGAAAATCTTAAAAAAGAGTACGGCACCCGTAAACTTGAAGTTGAATACCGACAGCAAGGAGTAAAGATGGCGGATGTTTTTCCTCTGGATGGCCTCGGCCTCAACCGCTCTTTTCTTGATTTGCTGAAGAGTCTTGAGCAGGGAGAGCTCCAGCGTGTCCATTCCCAGGAAGCCAGTCTGGGGGATGTTTTTCTGGATATAACCGGTACAAAACTCAAATGAAAACATTCTCTTCTTACAGGTATGATCTGCTGTTTCTGTTCCGATATGGATTTATTCAGGCCTATGCTTTTGTTTCACTCATTTACTGCTCTGTGATTTTTACTCTGCCACCAGGATCTATACGCATACTTGTTTCGGTTTCCCTGGCGTACAGTGACATTTCAATGCTGGGCTGTATATTTACCGGCGCCGCTCTGCATCTCGAAAAACAGAGCGGGACCATTAAAGCTGTCGGGATCCTGCCTCTGAGCTCTTTCAGTTTCACCCTGAGGCGAACCCTGACTCTTTCTGCGGTGTCAACTTTTTTTGCACTTCTTGTTGTCGTTAGCGGTGGAGGTTTTCAGGTTTCATTTCCTGCCGTTGCTGCCGGGGCTTTTATCTGCGCTGCAACCTTCACCTTTCTCGGTACAAGTGTAATGACCAGAACCGGAAACCTGGCACGTTTTATAATTATTGCCGGGTTGTTGACCCTGCCATCGGGTTTACCGCTGATACGCTATCTTGGCCTTGGCAGTAATACTCTTTTTCTCGTCCTGCCCGGTGCAGGGGGCCTGATGCTCATGGACAGGGCGACGGGCTCTTTAAGTCCCGGTGGGGGTGTTCCCGCAACCGTGATAGTGCTCAATTCCACCATCTGGCTGGGGATATTTTCCTGGCTGGCCTCTGTGGATTTCAGAAAACGTCTTGTGGAGGGAGTGTGAAGCAGGAAGCAGTTCTTCTTCGAGGGGAAGTGAGAAATTTGTTCAGGGAGCCTGAACTGTTGTTTCTGCTGGTTCTCCCTTTTCTTATTGGTGTAATTCTCAGGGCCGGCGTTCCTTTTGCAGGTGAAATCCTTAAGCGACGGTTTGCCTTTGATCTGGCGCCATATCATTATTTTATTACCGGTTTTATGATGATGGTCCCACCGCTTCTGAACGGGATGGTTGCCGGACTGAGGATGCTTGATGACAGGGACGGCGGGATTCTCCGCTATACGACTGTACTGCCAATACCGTCTGGCCGGTATCTATTCTGCCGCATGCTCATCCCCACAGTGATCTCACTCCCCCTGTCTGGAATGCTTCCGCTGTTACAGGGAGGAATGTCGGCGCCCTTACTGCCTCTTGTAAGCCTCTCACTGCTCTATGCATTGTCTGCTCCGGGGTTGGCACTTTTTCTGGTCACATTTGCAGGGAACAAGGTAGAGGCCATGGCCCTGGCAAAATTAAGCGGCATTTTGTTTGCTGCGCCGGCTGCGGGTTACTTTATTAAAAGTCCCCTGATGTTTGCTGCAGGTATCTTTCCTCCTTTCTGGGCTCCCCTTGCCTTTGTCAGGCTGATGCAGGGAGAACCCTGGACGGCCTGGGCGGGCGGGGGATTTGCGGTTCAGACTGTTTGGATTTTTATCTTTACACGCTTATATACCGCAAAGGTGCGTCAAAGGCTGTAGCCTCCGGAAAGGGCTATGGATATTCCCCGCAGGAGAAGCTGTGCGTCTGAATACTGTGCAGGAGATCCATCGGCGTCGAAGGATATTCCCATGGTATGACGGATATCTCTCCAGGTGGCACCTAGGTCCACGGAAATCCTGCCCAGCTGGACGCCTGCTGCGGCGCCTGCCAGATATCCGAAGCCCCAGACCGGGGAATATTCAATATCATCAATGTCATCTACCCCTGGAACATCCTTTTCCATTATATCAACCCTGGGGTTCAGGACAAAGCTCCAGTTGGCAGCGGCACCGCCGAAGAGTTCAAGATAGAGCGGTCCCAGAGGAAGGTGGGTTTTCAGCATTACATAGGGCATAAGACAGTCTCCGTAAAACCATGGTGAATCAGGATTTCCGAGGGTGTCATCCGAAACCTGAAAACCGTCCACCCTGTTATAGACAAAGCCTATGGGGATACTGAAGATACCTCCCAGCCCCAGACTTGTCTCCAGACCCTTTTCAAAGGTTACGCTGCCTTTTCCGTCCTGCATTAAGGAAAGGGGAACAAAAAAAGAAATGCTTCCTCCCACTTCCTGGGCTGTAATCCCGGAAATAATACAGATCATAAGAAAAATAGACATCAGTACAGTTCTTTTCATAGCCCCACCTCATTCTTAAATGGTAAAGATTTTATTCGGTATAGCAAGGGGCAATGGTAATGAGTATTTTAGGGATATGAATTTTACCCTTTCAATGGGAGAAAATCTCAAGAGTCTGGACCGGAAGGATTGGAACAGGCTGGTATCGGGCAACAGGACTCCTCTGTATCTCTGGGAATGGCTTATGCTTCTTGAAGAATCGGGGTCGATCAGTGCGGACAATGGATGGGTTCCCCTGCATTTAACCCTGAAAAGAGGAGAGGAACTTGCCGGAGTACTGCCTCTGTATGGAAAAACTCATTCAAGCGGGGAGTTTGTCTACGATTTTGCCTGGGCGGATCTGGCTGCCCGATTCGATATTCCCTATTATCCGAAGATTATCGGAACGGTTCCGGCAACTCCATCGGGCTTCTATTCTCTCTTTACCGACAGTCCTGAAGCGGAGAGTGCTCTCTGCAGCTTTTTAGCAGAAGACTTTCAATCCTATGCTCAAAGGGCGGGGATATACAGCTCATCCTTTCTGTTTGCAGACCCCGGATTGCACAGGGCGCTGGAGGACTATACTCCCTGGCTGAATCAGAGCTTTCTTATGATTAACCGGGGGTACCGTGATTTTGCAGACTACCTCTCGGATCTGGGAAAGAACCAGCGGCGTAATGTACGGCGGGAATGGGCGTCGCTGGAAAAGCAGCGGCTGGATATACGGATTATTACCGGAAAAGAGCTCTCCGGGGCTGTCATGGAGAGGATGTACCGTTTTTATCTCAGGACCAATTCCCGCTTTGGTCCCTGGGCGGCCCGTTTTCTCAACCGTGAATTCTTTCTTATGCTGCCGGATTATTTTGCGGATAATACGGTAATCTTTGCGGCTGTACCGGAAGGAGGAGCCCCGGAAGATGCGGCAGCAATGTCCATGTGTCTATTCGGCGGGGAGTGGATTTTCGGTCGTTACTGGGGTGCAGATGAGGATATTCCCAATCTCCATTTTAATCTCTGTTATTACGCTCCAATACAGTGGATGATAGAACAAGGGGTAAAGTATTTTGATCCCGGTGCCGGCAGTCCTCATAAGCTGAAGCGGGGATTCATGCCCCATGGGGTTGTCAGCTATCACCGCTATTTTCAGCGGGAGATGCAGGAACTTTTCCGCCGGAACGTTGGCTATCTTAACCGTGAAACCGCACAGGTAATACAGGAAATGGAGCAGAGTGTGCCTTTCTCCCCATTGGTGAAGGATGAACTCCGCACTGCCATTGGAGAGCTGTTTCCTGTCGGAGGGAATCTTGAGTACAGGGATGCTCTCTGATAGGATTCTTGCATGATTTATAACTGCGAAATAGTGGTACGGTCCTATGAGCTGGATCAGTACGGACATGTGAATAATGCTGTATACCTGAATTATCTTGAGTATGCCCGCCACCAGTTTCTGTATGACAGTGGGTTCAATTACGATGCCTATCTGGAGGCCGGTAACGGCCTTTATGTGTCCCATATCGATATCCGCTATCTTAAGCCTGCGTATATGAATGACCGCCTGAATATCGCCACAGAATGTATCTCCCTGGGAAAGGTAAAGGGAAGGGTTTTTCAGCGGATTCTCAATGGTGATACGGTTCTGGTCGAGGCTACTGTTGATTTTGCCATGGTAAACTCAGCCGGCAGGCCTTCTCCCATTCCCCGGGAGATTCTTTCCGGCTGGGAGGCTGCTGCAGCTCTCTCTGAAGCGAAAAACGCCTGAATCCCAGGGTGGCTCCTTTCGACCCCTTCTCATACAGCTGTGTAGATCTTACCGGTCTTTTTTCCAGCCGCTATGGAAAGGGGACATACCATGCTGTTCCTTTTTTCCGTTCTCTCTACAGCCGGGGTACCGGCTTTTGCGGGGATCTGAAGGAGTTTCATGCAAATCCCGGACTGGCGCTGAAGGTAAGACAGGATTTTGACTGCCGTATTCCCGTTGTAAAGGATATGCAGCGGGACAGTTCCAGTATCAAGATTCTGCTGCAGTTTCCGGACGGTGTTTTAATAGAAACGGTGGTGCTCTTTATGACCCGCTATGCCAGCATCTGTGTTTCCACCCAGGCCGGCTGTGCCCGGGGGTGTACTTTCTGTGAAACCGGCAGCCTCGGGCTTATCAGAAATCTTACAGCAGGTGAGATTGTCGGGCAGCTTATGGCGGTACGTTTCTATCTTGGAATCACAGTATCCAACCTGGTTTTTATGGGGATGGGGGAGCCCTTTGATAACCTTGAAAATGTCATTAAGGCAATAGAGATTATCAGCGATCAGAGAGGTTGCAATATTCCTGTCTCCTCCATGACTGTATCAACCGCGGGACATGTGCCGGGAATAAGAGAACTGGCTTCCCATATCAGAGCATGGAAGAGTCCGGACCTGAAGAGGCTCTCTCTTGCGGTGAGTCTTCATTCTGCTGACAACCAGAAGCGCTGTGACATTATGCCCATAAACCGCATATGGCCTCTTGAAGAGCTAAAGCAGGCAATGAAGGAGTATCCCCTTGCCAGGGGGCGTGACAGGATATTCATGGAGTATACTCTTATTCCGGGGGTGAATGATTCCCCCGAAGATGCCCGGCAGCTGGTTGATTATCTTATGGGTATGCAGAGCTGTGTAAATATTATTCCCTGCAATCCCGGAACTGACGGACGCTACAGGCGTCCTTCCCGGGACCAGGTAGATCTGTTTGCTTCACAGCTGCTCGAACTGGGGCAGTACTGTAGAATCCGGGATACCAGAGGCGATTCAATTCAGGCCGCTTGCGGACAGCTCGGCAGCCTGACCAGAAATTCAATGGGACCTTAGTAAACTACAGTCAACTTGTCTTTGGTTTCAAGATTCATTCCCGCACTTGTCACATCATCGGGAGAAATAATCGTGGATTTATCCATAAACAGCAGAATTGTTGTCAAATCCTGCACTGAAATCTCTTCATCATCCAGATTGAGTTCCAGAAGCGTGATTGAGTGATCACCGGGAAAGCTTGCGTTCGTTTCTATAACAGGTTCTGCGAACTCTACCCTTACGGATATATTCATGTTACGGGTGAATGGGGCCAACATGGGGTGTAACTGGTTGATCTGTTCCTCAATATTTTCCTGCATTCCCGTCTGTGGTGCATCTTTTTGAAAAAGCTGGGGGAATATTTTAACAACTCGACCTTCCGCGGTCTGGCTGGATGCAAAGGTAATTCCCTGATTCTTGATGTCCCCCGCATCCAGGTCGGGTATGGTCAGGAAGTTCTTTATCCGCACTTTGCTTATATCTGTAAATTTATAGACCGCATTATAGCCGATACTGTCATCTTCGTCGGGTAATAAACTGAATGATTCAAAAGTTACCCCTTCACCGAAGGATTCCGCCAGAACCACAAGGTCCTTTTCGTAAAACATGGTTGAACTCTTCAGTTCATCATCACTGGGAAGATCTCCGCTGACTTTTCCAAATTCAATCATCTGTTCCTTGTTCATATTGAATTCCAGAGCAATGGTTCCCGAGCCGTCTTTTTCAACAAGTACTGTCATTTTGCTGGTAAAGCAACTGCTGAGAAGAAGGGTAGAACATGTCAGAATAGTCAGCAGTATACGTGGTTTTCGGTTCATTTAATACTTTCCTGTATTGAATTGGGTTTATTTATGCATGAGAAAATAGCACATGAAATAACAAACCGCCGGAATCCCCGGCGGTTTGTTTGAATTATCAGCGGAAGTCTACGGTGACTTTTTCCTGAAGCTCGATAAGAACGCCGTTCTTTGCCAGTTCCTTCCGAACCTCTTCATCCTCCATGGAGTTATCGGCCATAACCTTGGTAAAAAGGTCGTTGTTGTCGATAATTTTCCCCATATCAAAATCCATCATGGTTACGGTACTGCCATTTACATAGCTTGCATTGGTGCTGCTGATGGCACCGTCAACTTTTACCAGTACTGAAAATGACATGCTTCCAAGGAAAGGCTTCATCATATTGGCCATAGCCGCTGCTTCTTCGGGGCTCTGAGCCTCGGACTCGGTATCGCTGTAATCTTCGGTATCCGAATTATTTTCGGACTGATCTGTAATAATTGTCAGCTGGGGACGTGAGCCTTTTTTGAAAGCAAAGCTGATTACATCATCCGCTTCGACCTCTTCTGACTCATCGCCGTCTGAAGGCGCTCCGAGCATGGGGTCTATATGAACCTTGCTTATGTCATCGAAGGCAAATGTTGCTTTATAGCCGATGTTTCCACCTTTATCGGCGGGTTCTGCAGAGACATAGCGGACACCTTCTCCCATGGCTCTTGCCAGCCGGCTGAGATCATCGGCATTGATAAGATCGGCGCCTGTCTGTGCCGGGGCATCACCGCCGCCGCCCATTCCCTGCATCATGCCCATTACAGACTGATCCATGGTGAAGTCCATGGTAATTGTGCCGGAACCGTCTTTTTTTACCATGATGAGCCAGTTTGTACTGAAACAACTGCCCAACATAAGTACCAGCGCTATGAGCGCTATAAATTTTATCTTTTTGATATGCTGCCTCCTTGAAAGGCGAAGGGATATGAATCCTGTACAGGAAACTTGATTAACAAATCAAGTCTAATAAATATGCAGAAGGGGGACAACTATATCTAACATGCTTTTCACCATTTAACCCCCGATTTCTGCTACACTGTGGCCAGTCAGACTCGAAAATCGAGGTAAACAGCCATGCTTAAGCGCAGTAATATGTTCCGCGGATTTTTACTCTATCTGCTTGTACTCATTACTATTGTCGCGATATTTCTCTTCGGGGTAATGCGTTATTTCACCTATTCCATTTTCGCCCAGATTGAAAATGAGCTTGGTGAAACTGCCACGCTGGTAAGTAATCTGCTAATTTATATGAACGGTAATGATGAGTTTGATTATGACGGATTCTGCAAGCATGCCGGTGCTTCCGGAGAAACCAGAATAACAATTATCGCTGCGGACGGGCGGGTTCTCGGAGACAGCCTGGCTCAGGTGGCAGATATGAATAACCATGGTGACCGCCCGGAGGTTGTTCAGGCCCGGCAGCTCGGGAAGGGAACGTCTGTAAGGCATTCGTCTTCCCTGGGGTACCGGCTTATGTATCTGGCCAAAAGGCAGGAGCTGCCCGGAGAAACGGGCTATATCCGCACCAGCCGTTCCATAAGCACAATCGACACTGTTATATCCAGCACTTCAAGAACATTGCTCCTGCTGGGGATCCTCTTTTTCTCCTTTGCAGTGTATGCAGCTGCCAGTACCGGTCAATGGATACGCAAACCCCTGCAGAAGCTTGTCGCCGTTGCTGAAGACCTGGGAAAGGGTGATCTTGATGCCCGGTCCGATGTCAGTACGCCGGAAGAGATGCGTGTTCTGGGGCAGACCCTTAACATAATGGCCGGCCGGCTGGCGGGGCGTATTGAATCCATCCAGCGTCAGCGTGATGAGTACCAGCTGGTTCTCTCCGGTATGAGCGAAGCGGTGGTAGTCCTGGACAACGGTTTGCGGGTCCTCGAAACCAACAGAGCTGCGGAGTCTATTTTTCAACTGCAGCGGGAAGAGATGATAGGGCATCCCCTGCTTAAGGCGGTGCGTAATCTTAAACTCCATGAGTTTGCCGAGGAGCTTCTTTCCGGCGGGGTGGATCTGACCGAAGAGCTTACCTTTCACATAAGCGAAGGTAACAGGGTGCTCTATCTTCAGGTGCATGGAGCCCCTCTGGGGGAAGGTGACCGGGATGAAAACCTTGCCCGGGCGGTTCTTGTCTTTACCGATATAAGTGAAATCCGCCGGAGTGAAGCAATACGCAGGGATTTTGTTTCCAATGTCTCTCATGAGCTTAAAACTCCCATTACTTCCATCAAGGGCTTTGTGGAAACCCTGATGGACGGAGCTTCCGAAGATCCCGAACTGCTTAACCGGTTTCTGGGTATCATCCAGAAGCAGGCAGATTCCATGCATGCCATCATTGAGGATCTGCTTCAGCTTTCCCGCCTGGATGAGCGGTCAATTACCATGGTCCAGGCCATGGTTGATCTCCGGGATATTGTTCAGGCCGCTGCAGAGAAGGTTCGCCCTGCGGCGGAAGATAAAAATATGGGACTGAAGCTGAACAGCAGCGGTCCTGTTTATGTACGGGGTAATTCGGGCCTCCTGGAGCAGGCTGTATTCAATCTGATGGATAACGCGGTCAAGTACAGTGATCCGGGAAAAGGTTTTTCCGCTTCTCTGGAGGCTGAAAAGGGGGAGGCGAAACTTACTGTTTCCGACAGCGGTGTGGGGATTCCCGAAGAGGATCTGCCCAGGATTTTTGAGCGTTTCTACCGGGTAGATAAAGCCCGCAGCCGGGAGACCGGCGGTACCGGACTGGGGCTTGCCATTGTTAAACATATAATCCAGGTCCATGGCGGCAGGGTTACTGTGGAAAGTCTGCCCGGCAGGGGATCATCCTTTTCGATTTTTCTCCCTGCAGTTTCGCGTACCTGACAGGCACTTTACCGGCAGATTTCCTCCTTTCCATTTCTCTTTGCTTTCCCTGTCTCTTGACTTTCCGGCTATGAATAGGCTATCCAGTTTCACAGGGGCAGCTCAGTGCAGAGATGCCTCTTTCCAGGTATGGAGGCCTGCACACCGGTGAACATCCTGCTGCTTTCTCAGCGTAGCTATCTTTACACAACAAAACGTCTTCAGGAAAAAGCTGAAGAGAGGGGCCACCAGGTAAGGATTATCAATCCCCTGGAATGCTATATGAGTATTGCCTCCGGAGAGCCGGAGATACACTACCGGGGGGAAAATCTCGACTATTTCAACGCGGTGATTCCGAGAATAGGTGCTTCCATCACCTTTTACGGCACCGCCGTGGTGCGGCAGTTCGAGATGATGGGTGTCTACTGTCTCAATGAATCAGAACCGGTTTCCCGGTCCAGGGATAAACTTCGCTGTCTGCAGCTGCTCTCCAAACAGGGGATCGGCATACCGGTAACCGCCTTTGCCCATTCCACCCGCTATACGGAAGACCTTATTGATATGGTAGGGGGAACACCCCTTGTAGTAAAGATTCTTGAGGGAACCCAGGGAATAGGTGTGGTGCTTGCCGAGACCAGGCCGGCTGCGAGAAGTGTTATCGAAGGCTTTCGCGGTATTAAGGCTGATATCCTTGTTCAGGAGTATATTGAGGAGTCTTCCGGTACTGATATCCGCTGTCTGGTTATCGGGAACAGGGTGGCTGCCAGTATGATACGAAAAGGAGAAGCCGGAGATTTCCGTTCAAACCTTCACCGGGGAGGTACCGCCTCTGAAACAAAAATCTCGAGCGCAGAAGAAGAGGCTGCCATCAGAGCAGTCCAGGCGCTGGGCCTCCGGGTTGCCGGGGTGGACCTTCTGAGGACAGTCAAAGGCCCGGCGGTAATTGAGGTCAATTCTTCACCAGGCCTTGAAGGTATCGAGGCTGTATCCCGCCGGGACCTGGCCGGCGAGATAATTGCCTATATGGAGGAGCAGATTGAAGGGGCTTAGCCTGCTTTTTCCGCTTCCGCTTTTTCCTCAGCTTCCCTGACTGAGTCGGAGTTGGCGTACTCCTCCAGCCGCTTACCGCTGATTCTCGGATTCGCTACAGTGCCCGGGCCGCAGATACAGCCGCCGGGGCAGCACATTACTTCCGCAAAATCCATCTTGATTTTTCCCGTTGCCGCAAGTTTCATCTTTGTCATGGCCTTCTTGTCCAGGCCATCAACCTGCATAATCTCCGGATCAATGCCTTTCTCTTCTGCGAAGGTCCGCAGTACCGCTGCAGTTACGCCGCCGGACCGGGCAAAGAATCGTTCAGGAGCTTCTACCACCGGGTTGTCAGGAGCGGTTTCTCCGCATTCCGCCACATCGATATCCAGAGCCAGGAACATGGATGCCAGTTCCTCAAAGGTCATAACATAGTCGGCGGATTTGTCCCGTCGTGCCTCCACCCTTTTTGCTATACAGGGGCCGATGAAAACGGTTTTCCTGTCAGGCCACTCATTCTTCGCATAGGCCGCAGTTGCTGCCATGGGGGTCTGGGCGGTGGAGACGAAGGGCTGGAACTCCTGAACATGTATCCGCACTGCTTCCGTGTATGCCGGGCAGCAGGAGGTTGCCAGGGGTTTTCCCTTTTCAAGGTGTTCCTTCAGCTCCTGTGACTCCTCTGCCACAGTAGTGATCGCGCCGTAGGCTACTTCAACCACAGCGGCAAAGCCTGCTTTTTTCAGGGCAGTGGTAAGCTGGCGGAAACTGCCGGGAAACTGTCCTGCCGCAGCGGGTGCCACCAGGGCTACCGGTTTTTCCTCATCCGGTCGTTTCATTTCGGTGGCTATATTGTATAGGTGACTTCGCTCCATAACCGCGCCGAAGGGACAGCTCATGCTGCACTGTCCGCAGGAGATACATTTGTCATAATCGATTGCAGCATAGCCTTGGGGAGTCTTCTTTATTGCTCCCACAGGGCACGCCTGTTCGCAGGGAACAGGGGTGTAGACAACTGCATTGTAGGGGCATGCTTCCTTGCACTTGCCGCAGTTGACGCATTTCTCGTTATCGATTACTGCTTTTCCGTCTACAAAACTGACAGCATCCCTGGGGCAGACGGCAAAACATTTCTGGGCAAGACAGCCCCGGCAGAGATTGGTAACCGTATGCCGGCCGGAAGGGCAGGAGTGGCAGGCGGTATCAATAAGGGTCAGGACCTGGCCTTCCGGGGCTCCTCCTCTGGTTTCTGCGTCATCGACATATTCTGCAAGCCGCCGGGTTTCATCCTCTTCTGCTTCAACAGATCCGCCCAGAAGGGCCATGAGCCGGTACCTCAGGATTGCCCTGTCCTTATACACGCAGCAGCGGAAGGATGAACTCCTTTTGGGAACCATTTCCACGGGAATTTTGTCTATGGCTTTTTTCAGGGTACCGGCGAAAGCCTCCTGCAGAAAGCGTTTAGCCAGCTGAATTCGTACAAATACAGCATTATTGTTCATATTGTCAGTCCTTGTTCAGTTCGCTTCTGACCGCCAGGGTCAGTGCATTCAGGTCTATTCCACCCATCAGTTTTTCACCTATTACCGCGAATGGAGGGCGGGCATTTTCAACGCCGCCGCAGTAGCCGAGGCATCCTACTCCCTGAACCTCGACCCGCGCCCGCTCTTCCGGGGTAAGCTGGTCTTCCAGATCCAGGAGAAATGATCCGCCCTGTACATAACAAGCGGTTCCAGTACAAATTTTTACAACCAGGGAATCCTTCATGGTCTTCCTCCTAAATAAACTCAACTTGGGCTGATTTCAGATACTGTTTTTCAAGAATTTCACATATACGTTTTACCAGGGTCCTGCGGATGCCTATCTCCACGGGCATACCGGGATCCTGATGTGCTTCATTGATCTTAGTCCCCACAAGAAAGTAGACCCTGTCACTTTCCAGCAGGTTTCTGCAGAGCTGTACCGCCGCATTGCCGCCTGCCAGGTCCGGGACGCTAGACGTTTCCAGCATCCTTGCGGCTTCCGTCAGGGTGAGCATTCCCTCGGTGACCAGGTCTATGCCTTCCATTCTGGCTGCCGGGGGTATCTTCCGGTCTCTGGTGCTCAGGTCTACGGTAACATCCTTTCCAAGCTCCCGGGAGAGCAGCTTTGCGGTTGTACCTCCGCAGATAATCTTCTTGCCGGTAAAGTTCCTTACCCTGTTGCCCAGATCCTTATCCTTTTCGGGATCCATTGGAGGCCCTGTTGCTACAATGGCTTCCCGGGGCTGGCGGAAATAGACAACACCGCAGGTGATGTCATCCTTGGGGGCATAACCGTCAAGCTGCTGACAGAATACGGTTATCTTTCGAGCCAGATCCCGGGCGGAGATAGATGCATCATCGCTGATAAACTCCCGGGCAGCCGCATCTACGCCGCTGTCCCTGAGTCCCAGCGGGTGTGAACGTGAGCCCATGCCGCTCTGGGTTACCCCGTCTGAGAAGAAAACCAGACGGTCCTCTACCTGCAGATGTATTTCAGAATAGTGAAGGAATTCATCCTTGTATTCAAATCTTTTGGGCAATTGAATTGTCCTTCTTTCGATTTCCATCTTTTTATCCCGGCGGTAGCAGAGAAAAGAGGGATTATCATACTCGATAATCTGGGTTGTGCCGTCGGGCTGAATATCCACTATAGAAAAAGTGGCGTAGCTTATTTTACGTTCCCTGCAGACAGGCAGGGTACTGGTAATAATTTCCGCGGCCCTCTGGACATCCAGCTTCGCTCCTATGTATTTCAGGGCCATGGTGGCAGTCAGGTTTGCCAGAACATTGGCCTTTACCCCGGAACCGAGACCGTCAGAAAGCACGCAGATTATTCTTCCGTCTTCTTCGCGTTTTGAGAGGAGGAACACGTCTCCGCCGATCTTGTTCTTGTGTTTATACAGCTGGTAGTAATCTGCTTCTACGAAGCGGCCGTTGGGATCATTCATTCCGACGAAGTTCTCCGGGTTCAAAGGCATTGATAAGCGAGTTGAGGATTATTTCGGTCTCGGCGGCGTTTTCTCCAAGCAGGCCTGCAATCTGCTGTACACTCTCCAGGTTTTTGCGGATTACCTCTTCTGCCTTTTTTACCACCATTTCCCGTTTTACCGAGGGGGCTGTAATATCCTGGAATACGGCTCCGACAAAGCGGCCTTCCTGGATCTGGAAGAAGTTGCCCCGCATTACTTTTCCCTCTTTCTGAATTATCCGCTCCTGGCTCTCCTTACGGGTAAGGAGTTTCCCGAACAGGTCATACTCTTCCAGGAATGCGGCAATCCGTGTGCCCTCTGCCCGCTTCAGGGTGCCCTGGTCGGCATCGAAGGGAATATCAGCAAAAAGAGACAGAAAATGGCGGTTGCATTCAACAATGCGCATATCGTGATCTACAATAACAACACCCATGGGTATGGTATGGAGAAGGGCTGAAATCTTGTTCTGGGCTATTTTGCGCATTTCTGTAACGCACATCTCTTTTTCCGCCTTCCCCTGAATATAGCCGATGGCAAACTCTCTGCAGGTGGGGTAGCCGCAGCCCCCGCAGTCCTTGAAATCTTCCAGTGTTCTTTTTCCAAGAAGTTTCAGCGTCTCTTCTATGGTCATCTCTGAAGGCGGTGCCGGGGCGGGAAGAATTTCCTGCCAGGGTTTGTCTCCCACATCCTCCGCGGTATATTCAAGTGCGCTGCATGCTTCGCGCTGTTCCCAGGTGTTCAGCACTATGGCCTGTCTCTGGATAGAGGGGAGATTCCGTCTGATTCCGGGACCGTTTATGCAGCCTCCTTCACAGGAGAGAAGTTCCAGAAAAAAGTTGCTCTCCTTCATCTCTCCCGCACGTTTCAGAGTGTCCAGTACCTGTGCCGGACCGGACTGGTGAAAACTGCGGTAGCGGTCTTCGGGTTTTTTTTCCATTGCCCGGATCATCCCTCCGTCTACCGGAAAAAGGGAGGCCTTCCCCGCCTGGAAAGGTACAAATTCACATGCTGTGCTCTCCCCGGACAGTATCTCTTCGCCCAGCCAGTCTGCGGCTTCACTGAAGGTGAGGGCCACATCGATCAGCTCCGGATAGGTGTCCGCTTCGGTTTTCTTGGAGATACAGGGGCCTATAAAGATTATTCCTATCTCTTTGCCGAACCAGCGGCGAAGCATTCTTGCATGGGCAACCATGGGTGATGGGACAGTGCTGACAGCTTTTTCCGCTTCGGGGAAATAGCGTTTTGCCATGAGCCGTACCGTCGGGCAGGCTGAAGATATCTGCAGTCCGGACCCTTCATCAAGAATCTTCCGCTGCTCCCTTGTTACTGCTTCCGCACCCAGGGCTGTTTCGGAGATTCCTGCTATTCCTTTTGTACTGAGTCCTGCGAGAAAGGATTTTCCTTCATCGGGAAATACCGCCGGGTATGACGGAGCCAGGGAGACATAAACCTGCTCTTTTATCTGAAGGAGCTGTTTTGCCCGGGGAATATCATCACGGACTTTCTTTGCTCCCGCCGGGCAGACATCAACACAGCGCCCGCAGAAGATACAGAGATCCTGATCTACTGTGGCACTTGATTCAACCACCCGGATAGCTTTTACCGGACAGTGGCGGACGCATTTATAACAGTCGCGGCACTGGGTTTTCTCGGTAAAGATAACAGGAGTCATAGCAGCCCCTCCTCTTTCCACGCAGCTACGTGATGCCGGAGGAGGTCTTCCACCGCGTTGGGGTGAACCTCTGTATACAAATTCTCATTGATTGTCAGGCAGGGGCCTTCCGCACAGTTGCCGGTGCAGAGCCGGCCCTTTAACTCAACTTTTTCTGTAATGCCCTGTTTTCGCAGGAAGCTTTCAACCCTGTCCAGCGACTGGGCATTGCCCCGGGAGAAGCAGGAGCTTCCCATGCAGATTTCAATAACAGGTTTCATGTACTGACTCCTCCCGCCGGCATCTGCCGTGCAGCACCGGCGGGGCAGCCCTTATGAGCGTTTCCCCGTCGGTCCCTGCTTTTCGTGCTTCAGCATCTCCGAGAGCTTGACGGACAGCACGGCCAGCCCTGCGGACAATTCTTCCCGCTGAAGAACAACATTATCCGGAACTTGTATTTTACAGGGGGAAAAGTTCCAGATTCCCCGAATACCGGATTTAACCAGTAGATCTGCGCAGTCCTGGGCAGCATGCTCAGGGACTGTCAGAACAGCAATCATCACCCGCATCCGTTCGGTCAGTTCCGGAAGACGGGAGAGAGGAAAGACCTGCTTTCCATGGATTTTTGTACCGAACTTCGACTCTTCACTGTCGAAAGCGGCAACAATATCCAGACCGTATTCCTGAAACCCCCGGTATCCCAGCAATGCGGATCCAAGGGCCCCTGCGCCGACCAGAAAGGCCTCTTTCGGATCCTGCCAGCCAAGCAGAAGGTGCAGTGCATCGGTCAGCTCTTCAATGTCGTAGCCAACCTTGGGCCGGCCGATTATGGCGCTGTAACCCAGGTCCTTGCGAACCTGTACCTGATTAAGCCCAAGCCTTTCGGCAATATCCCGTGCGGACACGGTGCTCATTCCTGCTGCTCTCAGTTCTTTCAATACCTGCAGATAAGCGGGGTAGCGCTTAATTGTCGGGTATGGAACGGACTGAATCGATGTATCCATGTGGTATACCTCCGTGCTTATATTATCGTAAGTATAGCACATAAACAAATCGATAAATTAATAACGATAAAAATATATCGATTAGGCCTTCTCCTGTCAAGTCCTGCCATAAGCTTCGTATAATTTTGCTGCCCTTGCCAGCTTAAGCCTGGATAAGTAGACTAAAAAAGATGAATATGACTGAAATTATCAGCTCTTACCGTAATCTGCGATATGAACTGGAGAATCAGCTTGAAAGGCTGGCTCCGCTCCATGCCTCCGGAATGAGCTGCCGGAAAGGCTGTTCCAAATGCTGTATTCACCTTGCGCTGCTGCCGTTGGAGATTTATGTGATGGCCGAAGACCTGGGGCTGCATTATTCGTTTTCGGGGAATGTTTCCGGACTGAAGCAGTGTCCTTTTCTTAAAGATCATGCCTGTTCGGTTTATAACGAAAGACCGGTCATCTGCAGGGCTTTCGGTTTTCCCCAGCTGTGGATTACCGAAGAGTGGAATGCCGATGGCCTGAGGCTTTCTGACGAAGAGTCTGAGAAAACCGTTGACTGGTGTGAAATGAACTTTCCGGACCGTACTCCCGGGGAGGTCTTAAGAGATTACTCTGAGAAGGAGCTGCTCTTTATGACACCCATTAAGAGAAAACTGAACGAACTGAACCTCCTGTTTCTGAAGCAGCCGGAGGGGGCAGGATTTGAACCTTTTGAACGGTATTTTATGGGAGGTCTTGTATGCTGAATCAGGCGCTGATATTTATAAAACCCCAGGCTCTGCGGACTGAAGCGGTCAAACTGATCCGGGATACCCTGGAGGAGAAGGGTATTGAGATAATAGCAAGCGGGACTCTCGGCTCTGATGAGATGAACCGTCGCAAAATAATAGACCGACACTATTTTGCAATCTCCCATTCTGCAGTGGACATTGCCGGCAGGGATTTTCAGTTTACCCCTCAGGAAGAGGCGGCTTTTGAGTCAGAATACGGGGTGTCCCTCAGTGATGTCCGCGGTAGCGGACGGCTGGTGAACGCCCATGAGGCCCTTGAGCATCTGAAAGGGGATTCAGTGTCACGCTTGAACAGCCTGTGGAGGAGCGGGCAGAATACTAAACTTGCATCCGGTCTCTATGTGAGCCGCATTGAGAACCCGGAACTCTATATTCTCAACGGCTTTTACCCGGCCATGAAGGAGCTTTTTACCGCTCCGGGACTGGAGGTTATGTGGTTCGATGTACAGTTTGATCCGGATGTTCTCTCCTGGTTTGATTTCAGGCATAACCTCATCGGGGCCACTGATCCGGCTCAGGCAGTTGAGGGGTCACTCCGCAGGACTCTGCTGGAAAAGTGGCAGGAGCTTGGACTTGATGTAAGCCCTTCGATGGGGAAGAACGGCATCCATGCCTCAGCGGGGCCTGTTGAAGGTCTGCGGGAGCGGGTTGTCTGGCTCAATATCCAGCCCGAGTCTGATCCCCTTGGCAGCCTGCTTGCCTCCGATGGCTTTTCCGGAAAAGATCTTGAAAAGCTGCTGGAGAACCAGGCTGTCTCTTTCCGGGACAGTAAGGGCCCTGTGTTTGATGTTACCGAGGATATCGATACCAGAGAGCTGGTAAACAGCCCTCTTATTCCTGCTTAGTCCCTGTGTATCATCTATTTTTATATCCGGGATGCTTTTTTTAGAGGTGTCCTTTCGTTACTACTTCGCTTTAAAAAGCCTCGCCGAAGGTGAAATAGAGACCGCTGCCTTCGCCGGTCCAGGCAAAATCCAGTCGGAATGAAGTATCCGAGGTTGGCCCTGCCTGGTAGCGGAGTCCGGCGCCCCAGGCAAGTTTCAGATCGGATTCTCCAAGAGCTGTAATATCTTCACCAACATTTCCGAGGCCGCCGAAGACTGCACCACGGAAGCGTTTATAGATGGGGAAGCGGTAGTCTGCCTGGATAAAGGCAGCACAGTTATCCCTGAAACGGTCGGCTGCGTATCCGCGCATTTCATCTGCACCGCCGATGGAGGGCATTTCAGCAAAAGGCATCTCTCCGGAGCTGACAGTCAGGATCTGCTGAACAGCCAGCTGATGCGATTCCCAGCTGTGAACCGCCCCGGGAAAAACATAATACCAGCGCAGATCACTTACTGTTTCTGCTGCTGAGGCACTGTCACCGGAAATTGTGGTGAGATAGTAGAATTCCGCCTCGTAGGCAAGAGTCATTCCTTCAGCAACAGTCAAAGGGTCACGTCCGGTTCCGAGCCCGGCACCTGCGCGGAGTACCTGATATCCTTCGCTTCCGGTTACAAGATCCTGGTCAATCAAGCCTCCGCTGTCCGGATCGGCAATGTTGCGGAGACGGTATTTTACCGCGGGTCCCGCATAGAATGCAGGAAGGAGGCGGTAGTAGGCCTTCAGGCTCTGGTTGAAACCGATGGAGGTATATTTTTCTTCGTCATCCAGGGATGTTTCCGGACCTGCGCCGTAGAATGACTGAGGATAATAGGTTACGCCTCCTCCGTTCCGCAGCCACCATGAGCTGGAAGGTGCTGTGTAATCGAGGGTGTAGAAACAGTTCACCTGGTTTTTCTGGGTATAGAAACCGATTGCCTGCACATCCAGGCCCCAGGGAAAAAGCCGCTGATAAAGGCCTCCGCCGGCGATTCCTGTGTCGCTGGTGTAAAAGCCGATGGGAACCAGCATGGAAAACTCTTCACGGTAAGCTTTGTCGTTCACATCTGATTCGGCGGATATGAGTCCCCCGAATACAGTGATAAGCATAAGAACAAGAGAAATTCTTTTCATGAGTGCCAGCATTGTACTGTCTCCGTTTTTAAGGTTAATAATTTGTATCTCTGGATAGTACCACACCTGTTCCTCTTTAACAGCAGTTTTTGCGGCCCCTGTTTGTTATGCTGCCTTTGCTGCTTCTGCGGGAGTTGAAGATCTGTTTCAAGAAAGAGTAGACTGGAATCCGAATGATAGATAATTTCACAATCAAAGATTTTTTTACCGCCGGTATCAGGAGTTTTTACGCAGCAGAACCCTATCGGATCGGTGCAATCCGTCCCCGCCGGGTCTTTTTTCTCCTGGCTCTGTTAACGTCTGTCCTGGCACTTCCGGGGTATATCAGTATGGTCAGCTCGGTTATGTCCATCAAGAAAAACTATGTTGACCCCCTGGTTTATCAGCTGCCTGTTATGGAGGTTATCAATGGAAAGGTTGAGTCCAGTGCGGCACAGCCGTTTCGGCTTTCCATGGGCGACCGTCTGGTGTTTGTCCTTGATACCACCGGTACGGTGAACAGCCTGGAGGAGTCCGGCGCCTGGGCCTACATGGGGAAAGACCATTTCGCCATGTTCGACAGCGGTCCGGGGAGTTCGATCCGGCGTTTTGATCTGTCTGATACAGATTATATGATGCTTGATCCTCTTTCCATGAAGAACTGGATCGACCGGATGCTTCCTCTGCTGTATCCCCTTGTGTTTATAGTTACCACGGCAGGAATTTTTCTTTTCCGTATAGTCCAGATGCTGGCAGCCCTGGGGCTTGCATTTTTCTTCTGCAAAATCACAGGACGCAGAGGTGAATACTTTGATCTGTTAACGGTGGCACTTTTTGCAATGGTTCCCTCCATGGTTATTGAGGGCATTATTATGTGGATTCCCGTCTATTTTGCCGGCAAGGGACTTGTGTTTTATCTGCTTCTTGCGGGCTACATGTGGTGGGGTGTCCGTTCGTACCTCTCGGTAGAGCCGTGACGGTTAGATAAAAAAAGACCGGGATATTTCACCCGGTCTTCTGATTATTAATTCTTAAGTTCTTATTTTACCGCATCGATGGCTGAAGCAAGAGCCTTGTCCAGCATTTCCTGGGGAGGCTCTGCGATATGGCCGTTTGCAGCCATGGTGTCGTAGAGTCCCCTGGAAGCGGCAATGTCCGCTTTTGTCTGCTGATAAACTTCATCCCAGGTCAGTTCAACCCGGGCAACGCCCTCTTTGATTGCCTGCATGGCAACGTCAGCAGCCTGCTGGGCAAAAACATCGGTTTCATCCATCTTGGCAATAATGTTGTTCTCATCGATTCCCCGGGCTTCGGCGAAGTCCGCAATGGAGTGAGATGCCCGGATTGCCATACCGTCGGTAATCTTCTTTGCCCGTACAAGCAGGGCGCCTTTGAGGATTCCGGGGAAACAGATGGAGTTGTTAACCTGGTTGGGGAAGTCGCCCCGTCCAGTGGCAACAATGAATGCACCTTCTTCTTTTGCCGCATAGGGCCAGATTTCCGGAACAGGGTTGGCACAGGCAAATACCACAGACTTGTCTGCCATGGCGCGGATCCACTCCCGTTTTACCGTATCCGGGCCGGGGGTGGAGAGGGCAACCAGAACGTCTGCACCCTTCATGGCTTCCTCAATTGTTTTTACCTTTTCGGGGTTGGTCTTTGAACAGATCTCCCATTTGCGGTAGTGCCGGGGATCATTCTTTATATCTTCCCGGTCGGCATGAAGTCCGCCTTTGGAATCGAATACATACATCTTGTCGGGGTTTCCGCCGTCGGCAAGGATCAGCCGGGCAATGGTGGTGTTGGACGCGCCGGCACCGAGGAGAACAATCTTTGCATCGCTCAGCTTTTTGCCTGCAAGCTTAAGGCCGTTGAGAAGCCCTGCCAGGGTAACACAGGCGGTTCCCTGGGCATCATCGTGCCATACGGGGATATCGCAGCTTTCCCGCAGTTCATCCAGTACTTTAAAACAGTTGGGCTGGCTGATATCTTCCAGGTTGATGGCACCGAAGGAGTGCTGAACCATCTTTACAAAATCGATGATCTTATCGGGATCGTTTTTTCCCTCTTTATTTTTGGAATCTATGCAGAGGGCGGTACCGTCTACTCCCGCCAGATATTTCATCAGCAGGGCTTTTCCTTCCATTACTCCCAGGCCGCCGGGAGGAGTACAGTCTCCATCGCCGAGAACACGGGTTGAGTCTGAGACAACTGCTACGGTGTTGCCCCTGCTGGAGAGTGAAAAAGATGCATTGTTGTCTTCTCTGATGGATACAGAGACCTGGGAAACACCCGGAGTGTACCAGACGTTGAACCAGTTGAAGCCGTAAAGGCCGCAGCGGGGAACGGTCTGCATTTTACCGCCGTAGAAGCCGTGAACCTCTTTGGCGAGGGTTTTCAGAAAAAGTGTTTTTGCTTTTGCCTTCTGTTCTTCGGTGAAGTTTTCAGGAAAAACAGTATCGAGATTGCTGAGATCAAGTTTGATTGACATCGGAAATTACTCCTCATTTTCTATCTGTGTTTCGGACGTACCTGTACCGCCGGAGCAGTATAGCAGGAATGGTCTAATAAATACACCCTCTCGGGCGCGTTTCTACCCAGATATTACATAACTTTTTGCATTTGCTAAAGCGTCATCAAAATTTTCAAAAAGTGACTCACTGGAACATATTAATGTTTTTATCAGCTTTGCAGCTATTTTTTCGTTTGCTCCGGAAACGAGGACCCTTGTTCCGGATCTTTCCAGGCTGTGTACAATCTCTTCAAAACGTTTGAGGCCGGAGGTATCTATGATGGGTACGTAGCGGAGCCTGAATATAATAACCCGGTGATGATCTGCAATAAAGCTGTGTACCGTAGCAAAGGCTCCGGCGGAACCGAAAAAGAGAGGCCCGTTTATCTCGAAGATCTGAATATCCTCTGGAATTTCTCCGGATAGAAGAAGTTCCGACTCTTTGGTCCGCACCAGAGGGTTGATATCCACCGCATCGGCCATACGCTTCATGAAAAGAAGCAGGGCAAGACCGAAGCCTATGGGAATTGCAATGGTCAGATCAGTAAAGAGGGTGAGCAGAAAGGTAGTAAGCAGTACTGCTGTCTCGTATATGTTGATTCTGAGAGAAAGGATAAAGTTCTTGTACTCGCTCATATTCCAGGCAACAACTATAAGAATCCCCGCCAGGGCGGCAAGGGGGACCATGGAGACCAGCGGCATTGCGACAAAAAAGATAAGCGCCAGAGTTAGAGCATGAAATATTCCTGCAAAAGGAGTGCGGCCCCCCAGTTTTATATTGGTCATGGTCCGGGCGATTGCTCCCGTTGCGGGTATTCCACCGAAAAGCGGGGAGAGGGTGTTAGCCAGCCCCTGGGCTATGAGTTCTATATTGGAACGGTGTCTGCCTCCGATTACACCATCGGCGACCAGTGCGGAGAGGAGGGATTCAAGGGCTCCCAGAAGGGCTATGGAGAAGGCCGGCAGCAGCATGGCATGTATGCTCCCCAGCGAAAGATCAGGCAGAACGGGTGCGGGAATCGAGCCGGAAATTGACCCGAAGCGGCTGCTGATGGTTTCAACCGGCAGACCGGCAGTCTGTGCAAGCAGGGTTGTAATAACTATGGCGACAAACGCACCGGGGACTCTGTGGGTACAGCGTGGAACAATTAATATTATGGCGATACTCAGTAGTCCAATGGCAAGGGCCCAGACATTAATACTGGAGAAGTGGAGAAAATAGGCCTGCCATTTAGCGAGGAATTTATCCGGGACCTCAGACATGGTAAGACCGAAAAAGTCCCGGATCTGGGTGGAGAATATAATGACTGCGATACCGGAGGTGAAGCCGGTAATAAGAGTCTGGGGAATATAGCGGATAAGGGTGCCCAGACGGAAAAGTCCCATCAGGATGAGCATAACTCCCGCCATGAGGGTTGCCGTCAAAAGCCCGTCAATTCCGTAGCGGCTAATGATGCCGGCAACAATTACAATAAAGGCTCCGGTAGGGC
Organism: Marispirochaeta sp.; assembly: GCA_963676835.2. Classification (GTDB taxonomy): domain Bacteria; phylum Spirochaetota; class Spirochaetia; order JC444; family Marispirochaetaceae; genus Marispirochaeta. The sequence goes on along the minus strand of CAXXFF010000001.1, from coordinate 849,860 downwards.
CGCCGATCTGAACCCGGCTGCCTCCGAAGGCGGAAATAATGAATCCCGCAATGACTGCGGTGATAATACCTTTCTCCGGGGAAACTCCCGACGCTATTGCAAAGGCTACAGCCAGGGGCAGGGCGACAATTCCAACGATAATTCCTGAGGAGAGTTCCCGGAGCAGATCTTTCCGGGTTAATCCTTCTTTAAGGACTTGTATTGATTTAGGGATAAATTCACGGCTTTTCATGGTGTTCTCTCAATTGATGCAGGTGTTGCTGCTGAATATACAGTACCGGACCGAACGGTCCGGGCAGGGAGTGAGGTTGAGAACTGTTATCCGCCGCGGAGTTTCATAGGGGGCAGTATATACCCGTAATGTTTGGTCTGACCAGAGGTCTGCCCCTTCCTCTGTCTGTTACTTTCCCGACGCAATTCTTGCGGGATACCAGCGGGAGAACCAGGCGGTGAATATTCCCATACAGGCTGGCCCCAGGGTGGTGATCAGGCCGGTGAATGAAGCTGTAGGACTCTGCATAAGCAGGATTGCACCTCCTGCCATACACAAGTACAGGATACCCCAGGCTGCGGTAAGGATGCGGTTTGTAGCCAGAAACAGAGCATTGGAAAAAGCCTTGTCACCTCCGTATTCCGCAGATGAATACCATGCGGTAAGGGGAACTTTATGGCGCAGGGACTGGAGCCAGAGAAGTCCGAATGAGACATAGGAAAGGGTGATTGCCCGGGTGGGGCTGATCAGGCCGTAGAGCACAAGCAGACCGATGATACTTGCTGCGAATGATCCTGTCCGTTCATCCCGGGTTATGCGGAACCTGCCGGCAAGAAGGAATACCGCCGTTGCAAGCAGCACTGAAATCCCGGCACCCACCGTCGGTTTCATGGGAAAAAGGATCCACTGAGCAAGCCATGGAGCCAGTAGAACCAGCATACTCGATTTCTTAGCCTCCGCCGGCTTCTCTGTGTTTTCCGGTTTCGCTGAAGAGCCGTCGAAAACCTTTTCCATTTTCATCATAAAGGAGAAGTCTCACTGCACCCGGTATTTTCCCTGCATCATGGCTTCTGTACCATCTGCCTTCCCGTTGGAAATTTCCTGCCAGAGACTGAAGGGAGTCTCAATTCGGGTGGTAAAGGGCTTGCCGCTGCCTTCCGCCAATTCGCAGCTTCCTTCACCGATACTGAACTGCCAGGTTTTTCCTATATCGGTGAAGTCGATCTCAAGTACTACAGGAGTCTCTCCTGCTTCCCCGGGACGGCAGACGGCCCGCATCTGTTTCATAAGGCGGGCACTGGGGTCGGAGAAAGCCCCCGGGACGGAACTGGACTCTTCGCCGCTGATTTCCCAGCTTTCGTTGGCCAGCTCGGTATAAACCTCGGGGGGTACAATCAGGCTGTTCAACTGTTCCCGGGTGGTATCAGCAAAACTGCCGGTTTGAGCATGCTCTCTGCCTGCCTTTTCCGCTGCGGCAAGGTAGGGTTCGACTGCGCTCTGCATCTGGGGAACGTTCAGGATGCCCCCTTCGGGACAGATAATTGATTCCAGTCTCCCATGGTAGAGAATATCAAACTGCTTTATAAGAGCATCATAGTTATGTTCCCGGGAGTGGTATCCGCAGGTGGAAATAAGTACAAATTTCAGGTGGGAGACATCGTAGCGGGGCGGATGTATGCGATGTTCCCCCTCTCCATCGTTAAGAAAGGGCAGGTTCATGGGAAGCATCCGGTCCATAAAGGCCTTTATTTTAGACGGCATGCCGAAATAGTAGAGGGGAAAACTCCAGACAATGAGATCGGCTGCCCTGTATTTTTCCAGGAGTTCATCCATATCATCCCGGAAAATGCATTTCCCCGGGGTTTTTGTCCAGCAGGTAAAACAGCCGGTACAATGTTCTATTCGGCTTCTGGTAATATTCACCGTATCTATTACCGCATCCTGTTCTTTAACATAGCCGTCGAGAAAGCGGCGGGTGATCTGCATGGTACTGCTGTTTTCTCCCCGGGGGCTTCCGTTTAACACAAGAATCTGTTTACTCATGGTTTTCTCCTTTCAGTAAGTTGATTGCATTCTCCGCCCATTCCCGGGCCATTCGGTTGCTGCGCCGGCCGTAGTCGGCGGTAAGTCGCCAGAAAAGGGACTCCCGGCTGCCCGCGGGACCCTGCTCATATCTGCTTATACTGCTTTCTACCGATTCCATTGCTTTTGCAGCTGCTTCGAGATGAGCCTGATATGCTTTAAGGCTGTCGATGGTAGCTTCCATGGGCCGTCTGCCGGAGAAAAAGATACGCATGATAAAGCTGTGGCGTACTTTCATGCTGCTTTCCAGATCATCCGTGGACAGCCAGCGGATAAACTCTTCCCTTCCGCTGTCGGTAAGGGAGTAGACCTTCCGGTTTGGCTTCTCTGTCTGGAGCACTATTTCAGAGCTGAGCCAGCCCTGCTTTTCCATACTGTTCAGCTCACGGTATATCTGGCTGGTTTCGGCGGCCCAGAAAAAATTGAGGGACTGGTTGAATATCTGGTTAAGATCGTACCCGGCCATGGGGCCGTGATGAAGAATTCCCAGTAGTCCGTGCTTTAAGGACATATGCTCCTCCTGTTTGAATGCAGTATATTCTACATGTATAATAATAGTAAAGTAGAATAGTGTAGTTTAACTGTTTTTTAACATAGAGAATCAGTTACGGGACAGCAACCAGGGTGGGAAGGAATATTTTCCTGTATAAGGGCAGAAACAGAGGATGTTTCACCCGCAGTATACTACTCATGGATATATAGCCTGTAATCAAAAATTGCGGGGCTTCCCGCGGAAGGGCAGATGGCAGAATACCTGATTTTTAGGGAAGGGGTTCGCGTTCAGTTTACAACAGTCTGCTTAGACAGGCACATGGATTGCTGTCTGCTGCCGCTGTACCAGCAGGGTGATTATTCCGGTAAGAACAAAGCTTGCAAGGATGGCAATAAAGACACCGTGTACACCCATGAGGAATGAGAAGAGATATGCCGAAGGTACTCCTATACCGGCTATCTGCACCAGGGAGAGTCCGCCTGCAAGGAACGGGCGATGATACACATTGAGGATGGAAGCTCCTATCTGGGTGAATGCCAGAAATCCGTAACCCACGGGGACTATGCGCAGATAGAGGGCGGTAGTCTGTCGGACAGTGGGGTCCTCATTAAACAGGCCCGCCAGAGAATTACCGGCAAAGAAAAAGGCAGCAGCCACGGCCAGACCGAGGCCCATAAGAATAAGGTTCATAAAGCGTATGCCTGTGCGTACTCTTTTGCCGTTCCCCGCTCCCAGATTCTGCCCCACAAATACGGTGGCGGTAATGGAAAAGGCGTTGATGATGGCCAGAAAAACACTTTCAAGCTTGGCTGCAACACCATAGCCGGCAACTACTTCATGTCCATACCGGGCCAGTATTGAAGTAAAGACCGCGGTTCCCAGGGGGCTGATGGCCCGGACTGCCGAATTGGGCAGTCCTATATGAAGCAGCCGCTTCCAGTAGATCCAGGCTTTACGGACGGACATGCCGTTAATGGTCAAAAGCCGTTCCCGGAAGGCCTGAATAAGGATGGAGATAATGGCAGACACAGCCCGGGACGCCACCGTGGCAATGGCAGCACCCTGTACCCCTAAGGCTGGAAAAGGACCGATACCGAAAATCAGCAGGGGGTCCATAAAGACGTTGAGCATGGCTGAGGTCATCATTACAAAGGCCGGGGTAAAGGTGTCGCCGAGACCCCGGAGTATTGAATCTCCCAGCATGGGGATAACCATAAACGCCGCTCCCATGAACCAGACCCGCATGTAGGCGGTAATGTGGGGCATGAGAGTATCATCTGCACCGAGAAGGCGGAAAATGGGATCGATGCTGAAATATCCTATGAGACCCATAACGGCGGAGATTGAAATTCCCAGGGTAAGGGTAGAGGTAGCAAGCATCTGCTCTTCCTGAAAGTTCTGCTGACCAGCGGCCCGGGAGAAGAGTGCCATGGCGGCGACGCCGATACCGAAAACCAGACTGCTGATGACCATGACCACCGGAAAGGTGAAAGATATTGCCGCAAGCTCAATGGCACCGAGTTTTCCCACAAAGTAGGTATCTACAATGTTGAAGATCATCATACCGAACATTCCAATTATGGAAGGAATGGTTATGCGGATGAGGCTTGTTGGTATATGTCCGCTGAGGATAAGGGTTTTTCTGTCTGCCATGGGTCTCGTTATCTGCATGTGTATGGTTCTTCGGGGTAAGCCGTAGTTAGTTGTGTAGATATTAGAGAAAATCGGGGTGATGTTCAACGTGCAGGTTATGCACTAGCTTGTTTATGGACAGATAAGAGCTGTGTAACATTTACCTGTAAGCATCCCTTCTGTGTTTGACTCGTACAATTTCTATTGACAGAATATTATCAAAAATTTCAAAAATAACACGATAATTGCCGACCCGGTATCGATAGGCAGATATTGAACCGGTTAGTTTAATCACACCGTTCCTGCGTGGATCTTCTGCCAGTTCTTCAACTGCATGGATAATCGCAGTCCGGTCTTTTTTCTCAAGTTTACGAACTTCTTATTGTGCTGAGTTTTTCCACTGTATGGCCACCTCTAAAAACTACTCTTTTCTCCATATCCTGCGTCGTCAAGATTTCCCGCGGTCCTCAACTCTTGTTACCACAAGAGTTTGCGGGCGCTATAAAATCTATCCTCCTAGGCTATGGCAAAAATACTACGTTTTTAGAAGTGCCTGTATATTATATAAGGCCATCTGTTGTTAATTGTTTTTTAAATTCTTCATGGGAAATCCTGGTTTCATCTTTCCGCTCTGCAATTGTTGAAAGATCTTCGATATCTTCAATTAATTGATTAAACACTTCGATTGTAAGGATGATTTCAGTTTTCTTACCTGTTTTATCTGTTATATACCGGGGATTTAGAGTTTGAATGTCCATTCAGCCTCCTTCTACTTATAAATGATAATACTAAAAAGTCTTTAAAAAAGAAATAGAGAGGAATCCTACTATCACTCGCTGGTGTGGAACAAGAATTAATATTTTTGTCTGACAGGCTACAGCCCCAGTGTTTCCACTTTCATACGGTACTCCGCAGCTATCTCCGTATCCTCCAAGTCTTTGTAGCAGACCAGAAAGAGCACTGTCAGCGCCGGATCTTCAGGATAGATTCCCTCTGCCCGTTTCAGCAGGCTGAGGGCTTCCGCTGATTTACCTGCATCCAGAAATTCTTCCGCTTCTTTCATCAGTGACTCAAATGAAGCCATCCTGGTGTAAAGAACCTCCAGGGCAGAGGTGAAATCTACTGTAGTATTCGTTTGCTCGTAGCCCGGTTTGTTCAGGGAAAGAGAGTGCGGGCCCGGATCGAGGGGCGGGGTAACAAAACGCCCGTTCAGGTCGGTGAGGGCTGCCTCCTTACCGTCGATGCTTACCCGGGCTCCCTGCACGGGGCGGCCTTCATTGTCGTAGACCATCCCGGTAAGGGGATTTTTGCCCGACGGCCGGGTGTCCGGCGCGGATGAACAGGAGGCGGCAAGCAGGGCGAATGCTATCAGCAGGACTGCAGATGTGATAAATCTATTTTGGAACATGGATACTCCTTCCGTTATATTCGATGGTTAATGTCTTAGGGCTGTTTTCTGTCAGAATAAACTCTTCCTCAGTATCAGGCAGACGCAGCAGCCTTTCCGGGGATCCGGTCATGCAGAAAACAATGGTTTGCCCCCCTATTACCGCTTCTCCCAGGTAGCGGACCGCGGGAAGCGCGGGTAGAGAGGAAAGCTTCGCTTCCGGCAGAGATTCCGGAACCTCCGGAGGGGCTTCAGTCTGCATTACCGCTGGGACCGGGAACTGGGGCTTTGTTTTTACCACAAACAGCCCGGCAACTTCCGGCAATGAAGCGGTTGTAAGGTCCGGGTGTTCCGACACCGTAATGATAGATTGTTTTTCCGGTGTGAAAGTATTCCGTGTATTCCGCAAGGCTCCCTGGGATTCTGCGGCTTTCGGCAGCGGAATAACAGCTGCGGAGATCAGGAATAATGCGGTGAAAAGCATGGTGGCGAAGAGGGATATTTTTTTCATTGGACTTTTCTTACCTCCACCTTTTGCTTCACCTCAACCTTCTTTTCTTCGGTTTCTATGAGAGAAAGATTTTCAAGGTCAAACTGCATATCAAGTTCTCCGGGCCGGCTGCTGCCGGTTAAGCGGAGACCGGAAAACTGCCAGGCAGGGTGGTCGTGTGAGATATCGCCCAGAAGGCGGATTACATTTTCCGGGGTTCCGCTGCCGATAAAGGTGAAGCCCGAGTCGGACAGGGGCCGGTAACGTCTTACGGTGATGAAGTGCCTGCCTGTAATTTCGAGCAGCTCTTCTCCGAAGCCGTAGCTGCCGGAGCTTTCCTCAACCGTAAAGCCCTCAAGCCGTTCTCTCAAAAGATCTGCCTCTCTTTGAAGGCTTTCAAGGCCTTCAATCTCCGGGCTGGCATTTCTATTTGCAGCTGTAAAAGAAGGTGCTTTTTCAAGCAGTGCCGTTTTTTGTTCTATTTCCCCGTTCAGGGAGGTATACTTCTCAATCCATCTGGAAACGGAAAGAACAGAGGCTGCTCCCAGGAGGGTGATCAGCAAAACAGTCAGGAGTTTTATTTCCCTGGGGGATAATCTGATGGATGAGATTCTCATTCCGTGTCTCCTTCAGGTAATGAGAATCCGGATGAATTCTTACCGGGGATAAATCGGCAGATAATACGGTACCGCGGCTTTTCGCCTGGGGTGGAGACCCGTATTTCCTGAAGTTCAGTTTCTGCAAAATCGGGGTTTCGGCTTAAAGCCTCTCCAAGCTTCAGGGCATTGGGCCCGGCGAGTTCGAGGCTGAAAAGATTCTCCGTGGCGGAGAGAGCAATAATTCCGGTCTGTTCCGGAAGGAGGGGTGTTATGGTGTTGAGAAAAAGCCAGGGATCAGTTGACGGGTTCCGCTGAAGAAAGGTGATTTTGTTTTCAAGTGATTCAATTTCCGATACCAGCATGGATCTCCGGTTTATCCGTTCACCCTGAAGACCGATTGCGCGGGAGAGTTCCCGGGACCGGTTTTCCATGGATGCAAGAACTCTGTGACCATAGATGCTTCCTGCCATAAGCAGTATGAGAAAAACAAAGCCTGCTTTCAGCCAGGCCGGTGGTGATTTCCTCTTGCCATCAGAAAAAAATGAAATGAATGCTCCACGGTAGCCCCGTTGAACTGCTTTTCCCTGAGGGAGCGGGTTCAAAATCCACTCCCGGACAGCCCTGGAAGTGCCGGTTTTTTCTCTCCGGAACTCCCAATGCCCGTCGGAGGTGCATTCCAGGGTGTCGCGAATACCGGAACCGCTGATCAGGCTGAAGTGTTCTCCAGGATTAAGATGATCAATATCCAGCAGGTGGAAGAGGGGCACATAGGCTGTTTTACCGGGATTAGCCATGCGGAACTCTTCAAGAGCCGCCTTTTCTGTCACCAGTACCAGCAGATCCGTCTGGTTCGTCCACTTTTTGCCTGAATGTAGAATACGGAAATCCCAATAGATAGTGTCCATGGAGCCGGGGTAGACCGAGGGGAGGCGGAACTCAAGGGCTGCAGCTGCCTCCTTCTTTTTGAGTCCGGGAAAACTCAGCAGGTAAAAGCGGCACTTATCCCGGGGAAAGAGGGCAGTGCCTGGAGGCATTGCTATATTTACCATGGGAGCTCCTCGTTTATGATCCGGTATTCCCGGTTGTGTGCCCCGGACATTCCCCGGGAGTCCGGAATAAGGGCAATTTCCCGTATCATTATCTTTTCACTATTTTCATTCTCTTTGCTTTGTACGGTGATGCGCCAGAATAGGGTGGTGTTTCCCAGCCAGGCGAAAAGGCGATTCTCCTCTTTCGGCCGTTTTTCTGCTGTTGTTTCATCGGGGTCGGGCTGTATGGGAATGAGGCTGATAATCTCCTCACGGCTGAGCCCCCGGCTGTCTCTTAATGAGATCAGCATTTCTGCAGTTGCTGCGGGATCGGCCACCTTGTATGCCGGGTAGGCAAGTATCTGCTTTAACACCCACTCCGGGGCGAAGTGCACATTGAATTCGGGAAAGGCGTGTATTACCGGGTACACCCCGGAGAAGTACTGTATGCCGATAAACTCTTCAAGCTTTTCAGCTGGTATCAGCTCAAGGCTTTTGCGTTTTTCCCTGATCTTTTCGTGGAACAGCTCTGCCGCAGTTTCATCACCGGTAACTTCTGCAAATACCGCCTCCAGGGAAAACTCATCGGCGGTATTTATATTCCATCCGCCGGTACAGGCTGCATAGTTTTCGAGAAACTCCCGGGTAAAAAAATCCTCCCACCTGGGCAGGGGGCTCAGGCCGAATCCCCGGTCTGAGCGGTCCTGCTGAAAGGCATCGGCACCGGTTCCGGGCAGCATAGAGTTCTGTATCTGTGTTTCAGTGATCATCTTTTTGTTCAGGGAATTGAGGTTGAACCTGCTGGAAAGGTCCTCAACCACGATGCTAAAGCCTGTTTCGTTTTCGATTTCTGCAATTGCTGAAAAAAAGGAGCTCCCCCGCCAGTCCGGGGCATCCGGTTCTTCTTCTGATAGAAGGGCAAGCACCATGTCAGCGGCTTCTGTCAGTTCCTGAACCCTTGCGGTTGTACGCTTAAAGGCGCGGAGCTGATTTTTCTGGGCCATGGCAATGGCTGCTGCAGAGATGGTCAGAAAGCAGGCGAAGGCCAGAACCAGTATCGCCGTCAGAGTTATGGCCCCTTCTTCTTTTTTACAGGCTGTATTTTTTTTGCTACCCGTCCGGTTCCTGCATTCAGTCGGTTCAGCCATCATGGCCTCCGAAGATAGATCTGCTTCTCCAGCGGCCGGTAATGGAGACATTTTCATCCGGGGATTCCAGAAGCAATACCACTCCTTCAGCTGTACCGGATTCGCCGGGGGCAAACCTGGGAACAAAGGCTTCCGGAATGGGGTAAGTTCGTTCTTCTCCGGCGGTTTGAATAATAAGCTGCCTGCTCCTGTCTGTCCGGGAAAGGGTCATCTGCAGCTGGATTTCATCATTCTCTGCCGGTGAGAGAGCCCGGACCTTTACCTCTTCGGGAGCGATGGTCAGGATTTCGGCGGTAACTTCAGTCTGCCACCAGGGCAGGGCCACTCCGCCGCATGCCCTGCGGAACTCTGTATCGAGAAGGGCAAGGGCTGCTGATTCCCGGGATGATTCGAGGATTCTTCCCGGGGCTCTGAACAGGGCGGCCGCAAAGAAGGCGGACCCGGAGGCAAGAACGGTGAGTATCAGCAGGGCAATGAGGGTTTCCATATAGCTGAAGCCTGCCTCGCTTTCTACTTTTGCCTTATTGGTCCTGGTTGTTTTAGATCTGAGTAATGCTCTTAAACTTTGTATGATTTGAAATCCGATCATCTTCCTTGTTTTCACTCACTCATTCCGGTTTTTTACTTTTATTTTTTCTTTCCTGCTCATTTATCATTCTCACAGGTCCTGGTTGCCGGAGCTTCCCCGGGAAATCTCATTGCGGGTTTCAATTTCTCCTCTGAGGAGTTCCGGTCCTGCGGCGGTCTCCTTCATGCTCCGGCTGAGAAGGCCTCCGGCGGATCCTGCAATCAGGGTGAGCATGAGCAGCGCGATCAGTACTTCCAAAAGCGCATAGCCGTCATCACCGCGCATCAATTGCTCCAGCTGCTAATGTCCCGGTCTTCGCCGTCTCCTCCCTCTGCGCCGTCGGAACCATAGCTGCTGATACCGTAGGGCAGGCCGTCGGGGCCCGGAACGATATAGATATAGGGAGAGCCCCAGGGATCATTAACCACCTTCTTTTCCATGTAGGGGCCGGCCCAGCCGTCGGGGATAGGGGACGATGAGGGTTTTGCGTACAATGCCTCAAGCCCCTGGTCGGCGGTGGGATATCTGCCGCAGTCAAAGAGATAGGCGTTCAGGGCCAGATTGACCGCTTCTATCTGGTTGCGGGCTGCCGCGGTTTTTGCCTTGCCGATGTAGCGGTACCCCATAAATCCCACGGTGGTGGAGAGGGTCAGTACTATGGCAAGGACTATAATGGTCTCTATAAAGGTCCAGCCCTCTTCGCCTTTTTTCGGTTCTTTTACAACTTTGACTGCCTTTGCAGACATGTTCTTCTCTTTATACAGATTATGCAGATTCTTCAGGTTTTTCATTCTGTTCCTCAAAAAAGATTTCCGAACCCCGAAAGCAGGGGCAGGACAAAGATGATTATGCCCGCCAAAAGCAGCAGGCCGGTGATTATGATCATTGCAGGTTCCGCAAGGCCGGTAATGCGGACAAGCAGGGTTTCGAACTCTCCCTGGTACCAGGTTTTCAGGCCGGAAAATACCTCTTCCACCCGGCCTGTCCGCTCTCCCAGGGCCAGCCAGCGTACCAGCCGCAGGGGAAATACCCCGGCGGCACGGAAGGCTTCGGAAGGCCGGTGCCCCTGGATGATTTTCTCCCGGGCCTCAAGCAGTCCATTTGAGAGTGACAGGTTCCTGGTAACCGGTGACGCCTGTTCCAGGGCATCCTCCAGGCTGATCCCCGCACCGGTGAGTACTTCCAGAGCAAAGACAATATTAACCGTCTCCTGCAGGGTGATAAGCGGTCCAAGGAGGGGCAGGGTTACCAGTATTCCGTCGCTTTTCAGTCTGAACTGCCGTGATGTACGGCGAAGCAGTATAAACAGTATCATGGAGAGAATGAGACCGCCTGCGGCAATGCCGCCGATGAGCATGCTCGCGTGCATGCGCAGTTCCATAGCCCCTGTCATTTCAGGTGAACTGCCGAAGCCTGATAGAATCTCTCCCATCTTCGGCACCACAACAATCATCAGAACAAGAATACCGATAAGTACCGCACTTAATACCAGAGAGGGGTAGAGCATGGCATTGAGCAGTTTATCCTTCATCTCTTTGCGGCTTTTCAGATAGGAGGCCATGGCGGGCAAAATTACCGACATAGAACCTGTGCGTTCGCCGATTTTTATCAGTCCCGAGTAGATTGGGGGAAAGTTTTCCGCTTCTGCCGCAGTAGAGAATGAGTCTCCCCGGTCCAGTGCGGATGCGAGGGCTGCAACGGTTCGTCCGTTTCGCTTTTTCCCTTCTCTTTTCCTTTTCCCTCCGGAGCGTCCTTCTGGAAAAAGAGTACCCGCAATCTCCAGGCTTTCCCGTATATCAAGCCCGGACTGTGACAGCAGCGCCAGGGTCTGGGTAAGTTCAAGCACAAAGGCGGCTGAAGGCTTTTTGCCCCTTGCGGAGACGATCTCTTTCAAAGAGATCAGCATAGAGCCGTCCTCAGTTGCAAGGGCTGCCGCTGCGGTTCGGGATTCCGCGGCTATGGTGCGGGTAAGTCGCTTTCCCAGCGGGTCGGCAGAGCGGGTCTGGTAGACTGGCATTATCAGAGCACTCCCGCCCGTTTGAGCTCCTGAAAGCTCGAGAGCCCGGAAGCCGCAATATCCAGCCCCCGCTCCTTGAGGCTGATCATTCCCCGGTCTGCTAGGTAATCCTTAAGTTCTGTCTCATCGGCACCGGTGCTGACCATTTTTGCAAGCTCCTCATCGAGGGAGAAAAACTCCACCGCAGCCATTCGGCCCTTATAGCCCATGTTTCCGCACTCCCCGCAGCCTTCTCCTGCGCAGGCGGAACACAGCCTGCGGGTCAGGCGCTGCGCGATAACCCCCCGAAGTACCGCGGCAATAAGAAAGGGTTCAACACCCAGGTCTTCCAGGCGGCTTACCGCAGAGACTGCATCGTTGGTGTGCAGACTGGAGAGAACCAGGTGGCCCGTCAGGGCCGCCCGCACCGCCAGTTCCGCGGTTTCCGCGTCCCGTATTTCTCCTACTAAAATCACATTGGGGTCCTGACGCAGAATCCGGCGCAGGAGGCTGCTGAAGCTGAGGCCGATTTTTTCGTCCGTCTGTATCTGGGTTATACCCTTTATGCGGTACTCCACCGGATCTTCCAGGGTAATAATCTTGTCCCGGCTGCGGTCCAGGCGGCGCACCATGGCATTGAGGGTGGTTGTTTTGCCCGAACCCGTTGGCCCGGTAACCAGAATCATACCGTGGGGGGAGGCAAGCAGCTCCTCTATGCCGGTGCTGCAGTCTTCCGGCAGGCCCAGGTCCTCCAGGGTAAAAGTGCTGTTTTCGTTATTGAAGAGTCTTAGAACGATTGATTCTGCTCCCGGTGCCGCAGAGGTGGGCACGCAGGAGACCCGCATATCCATGCTGCGGCCGGCCAGGTTTACGCTTATGCGGCCGTCCTGGGGGCGCCGCCGTTCCATAAGGTTCAGCCCGGCCATTACCTTTATACGGGAGGCCAGGGCGGGAAAACGCTCTGCTGGTAGAGTCCGGGAGGTCTGCAGCACCCCGTCGATGCGGAAGCGGACTGCCGTCTCCTCCGCAAAGGCCTCCAGGTGAATATCCGAAGCACCCGCCCGAATGGCGTCGATGCAGATACTGTTTACCAGATTAATTACCGGCGCATCCGAGGCAAGGGCTTCAAGATCCAGGCCGGAGGCATCGGTGGGGCCACTGCCAGAAGAGTCTCCTCCCAGGCGTCGTCCCAGGAAGGCGGAAAACTCCGCGGAGTCCAGGAGCAGAATCTCTACTCTTTTTCCATGAAAATCTTCCAGCAGCTTCGTCAGAGTTTCCGCAGGTTCAACGGCTCCGGCAGTTACCTGTTCTGCTGTCTCTTTCAGCTTGAGGACCTTGTTGGCCTGAATAAAAGAGGTGGAATACTGATCCGGCCCTTCGGGAAGGGGGGCGAAACTCTGTAAGTCGGCAGTTCTCATTCCGCTGCCTCTTTTATTGCTGCTCTATCTTCTGTCTCTGTATTCTTTTCTCTGTTCTGGTCTCTGTTCTGCTCTTCTTCGGGAAGCAGATATTTGGCATAGAGGCGGCGGGCCTCCTCCATGGAGCTCACCTTCTCTTTTTCCGGATGCTCTACGTGGGGTACCACATAGATAACCATCTCGGTGGTGTCGGTGCTTTCGGTGCGGCTCTGAAACAGTCGCCCTATAAGGGGAATGTCGCCTAAAAAGGGAGTTTTGCTTATGGAAACATCCTCATCCTGCTGAATAAGCCCGCCGATGACCACCGGCTTTCCCGAAGGAGTTCGCACATGGGTGGAGACCACCTTTTCCGTGGTGGTAGGCGGATTGGTGGTGGATGACTCGGAGCCCTGGCGGCTTACGGTGGCGGCAATGTCCATGGTAATCATGCCGTCCCCGGAGACCCAGCCGTTGAGGGTTATTATGAGCCCCGAGGTGAGTTCCCGGGTAACCCCGGTGGACTGTATTTCCCCGGTATCCGCATCTATTTCGTAGTCCCGGTAGCGGTAGGTGTTGGTGTTCTGAAACTTGAGGTCCTCCCCGGAAAGTCCGTTGAGGGTGGTGTCCGCCATGATAGTGGCCTTTGTTTCACTCAAGTCCAGGCTAAGATCCACCGCAAAGAGGTAGCCGAAGTTGGAGACAATGTCGAAATTAAGGCTTAAAAGGGAGCCGATGGAGCCCAGGAAAGTAGTCTCCTGGCCCTCCTCTGATACCTTGTTTTCGTAGTTGGAACTCCAGTTGAGGCTCTCGCCGTTCTGATACTGAATTACCAGAAGGTCGTAGCGAATCTGGGGCACCGGCTGGTCTATAAGGGCAAGCTGTTCTAAAAACTGCTCCCTGCGGTTTTCCGGGCCGGTGTAGAAGATCAGGGTGGGGTCCACGGTGGAGACAATCTCCTCCTTTGCTGCCGCCGGGGGCAGGGATTTCAGCAGGGTTTCGGAGGTAATAAACTTCAGGTGTACCGGATACTGCCCTGCGGGGACATCCAGGGTGGAGAGAAAAACAGTCAGCTCCTTTTCCTGATTCGGACTTACGGCAACAACAAAGGAGTTGGTATCGTTGATAACCTTGGGCCCCAGAGAGCTGAACCGGGCAGGCAGCAGATTCAGGGCGCTGGTAACATCCACATAGCCCAGGTCGTAGCGCCGGTAGGCAAGGTTTTCAAGGGGCTTGTCCAGGGAGCGGATAAACTCTTCCAACGGACCTGTCTCCGCAGGACTTCCCCGTAAAATAATGGTGTTGGATTCGGCATCCACCTTCATCAGGTTGGCACTGCTCAAATCGGAGGGCAGAAGCCCGGCAACAGACTGGGCAGGAATATGGTTTAGGGGGATGGTGACGGTAGCCTTCAGTCGTTTAAGCACATCCCTCCGCTGGATTTCAAATATATAGTAGATGTTTCCCGCAATCTGATAGTCGCCGTTTGCCTGCTCCAGAACAAGGCCAAGCAATTCGTCAAAGGATTTGTCCGCAAAGCGCAGCTCCTCCAGCACCGAATCCCCCCGCATGAGCAGGCTGTACTCTTTGTTCTGAGCGGTAAACAACTCCGCAAGAATGTCCCGGAAGCGGACCCGCTCAAGATCCACTGTATAGCTGCCGTCAGCGTTCTGCTGCACCAGGCTGCCTCTTCTGGGAGTGCTTCCCGTCTGGCTCTCCTGCCGGCGGATGTAGAAAAAGTCATCCTTTGCTTCCAACTGGTGGTTCGAAAGCCGGGCGGTTAGCACTTCCAGAGCCTTTTCCGGCGGAAGGGAATCGATATGCACACTGATTCGTTCATTGGGCAGGGCATCGAAGAGGATGGTTTTGCCCATTGCCCGGGAGAGGGCACGCACCAGAAGGCGCAGTTCCACATCCTCCCCATGCAAGGAAACCTGTCCTGCAGCGCTGTCATATGCAGAGTGAATACGTGACACATAAAGCACACCGTTCCGTTCTTCGCTGTAGAGTTTGTAGGTGGTGAGGAATACCTGCAGTGCGGTGGTAAAATCCAGGGTGTTGAACTGGTAGGTTGCGCTGCCTTCGACGGTTTCGTCGGGGATTATGGAGATATTGCCTATGTCTGCCAGGGCCATGAGAATGTCGGTGACCGGCTGGTTGCGGAAGGTCAGACGGTCCAGGGACGGTGCGGCAGAAAGCCACACCGGGAGAATTATGGAAAGAGCACAAATATAGTTGCGATACGCATATAGTTTCATCATCTAATTGAAACTGCAGAATCTTAACAATGCTTCACAGTTTCTTTGAAAAAAGAAAAGAAATGACAGAAAAAAGATAACAGGGTATTCTGCGATAATAGAAAGGTAAAAAACCTCTATGTAAAAACAGTCTGGAGTTGCCGTGCAGGTTAAAAAGCTTGATTTAAACAGATATAACAATATTGTGGTTTTTACCGGCGCAGGTGTTTCTGCTCCTTCCGGTGTTCCGACCTTTCGCGGCGATGACGGATACTGGAATACTGTTGATGTCCAGAAATACATGAGTGCAGACAGCTTTAATAAGTACCCTGAAGAGTCCTGGGAAATTATCAATAAGTTAAAAACTGTAATTGAAGCAGCAAAGCCGAATTCCATTCATGATCTGTTGAGTAGAGTGGGGGGTACCATAATTACCCAGAATATTGACGGCTTTCATCAGAAGGCGGGCTCCGCTAATGTAATAGAGTATCATGACAATATCCACAGTGTTCTTTGCACAGAATGTACCTTTAGTCAGGCAGATTATCCCGGAATAATATGTCCCGAATGCGGCAGCGGCCTGCGGCCGGGGGTTACCCTGTTCAATGAATCTCCCCATTTTGACAGCGAGTATCGGGCAAAGCGTGCAATGCGGGGCTGTGATCTGTTTCTTGTGATAGGAACCTCCGGCAAAGTTACATCCCTTTCCACATTCCTCCGGGCCGCACAGTTTGAGAATTCCTACAGAATCATGATAAACATGGATCATAATGATTATGAACAGTATTTTGATGAATCCTATACGGGCCCGGCGCAGGATATTTTGCCAGTCCTGCTTGGAGTTTCGGGGTGAAGAGTTTTTATGTGTTAGAGCGTAGTCGAAGGACCCGCACCCCGCGTCGCACCAATGGTGCCTGAGCGGTGTCGAAGGAAGCCGCAGTCGAAAGCAGCAAATGGAAGGAAAACATAAAGAGACATATTCTGTCTCAGATGATATATTCATATTATGCCGACGATAAATGTTTTCTACGGAATATTTATACGAATGTTTTATGATGAACATAATCCTCCGCGTTTTCATGCTTATTACAATGAGCATCAGCGCTTATCGCTATTAATGATCTTCGTGTCCTTCAGTGTTCCCTTTCTCCCAAAGCGCTTGCTCTTGTAGTTGAATGGGCTGTAATCCATAAAGATGAACTTCTGGAGGAATGGAACCGGGTCGAGTAGAAACAAGAGCTTTTTAAAATAGAGCCGCTTCAATAGGAGACAGAGATGTATTTTGAGATCAAGACTGCAGAGTATATAGATAATTACAGGCTGAAGCTTTCTTTCAATGATGGTAATTCCGGTTTTGTAGATTTGTCTTCGTATTTAAACCAGAACAATGTATTTGAAAGATTTGCAGATAAAGAGTATTTCCTGTCCTACCGGGTAGAGTTTGGAACTCTTGTTTGGGGGGATGGTGAACTGGATATCGCACCGGAGCATTTATATTATCTGGCCACTGGAAAGGTGGTTAATTTTGCAGAAAAAAGCAGGTGGTATAATAATCAGGAGAGCCAGTTTCCCTACTTGAGCTTGTTCTTATAAGAAAAACTTTTACTTTGTCTTGAGATATCTAATTAAAAAAAGCAATGAAAAAATGAGAAGCGAAAAACCTTTAAAAAATAATTGTCTCGACAGCAGCGCCACCACCCAGGACTACATGAACAGCATCTACCTGATATCCGTAAACCGCAGCCTGCGTCAGGTGAGCCTTGCAACCTGGGGCAACCCCGCAGGGGGCTTCGGCGGCTTCAGCCTGGAACCGGGTAAATACCATGCCCGGCGGCTCTTGAAGAAGAGTGCGACCGGGGAGCTGAGCGCGGCGGGGGAGAAGCCGGGGTGGGAGTTGCTGGATGAGTATAAGGTTAAATTGAGGAGTTATTATCCGCCGGCGACGGAGGTGCCGCGGGGTGTTGTAAAAGTCGAGCATGAAAACTCGGATGTAACTATAGTTGATCAAAATAAGAAGATTGTAGAGAATTTGGTTTCTGGGAAGGTTATAGTAAGTTCAGAAATAGAAAAAAATCAGTACTACCATCGCGAATTGCCGGCTACTTCGTTCAGCTATCGAGCTGATCAGGCTCTTCTCGGTACAGGCTCCGGGGATACATTGCAGAAAATACCTGCATTGGTAACGCAGTTGAGTGGCTGGAGAAACAGAGGGTCTGATAATGCTGCAAACCACTCTCTCAGTTACCATACCGGTGTTGATTTATCTCGCTGGTCTACATCCATTGCTCCTACGAATGGTGAAAATCGGGAAGTTAAGATTCTTGCACCAGAGGATGGACTATTTTATGTCTGGAATCCATCAAACGATGAAGAAGAATGGGCTACTTCCTCTGAATTGTTTCTTCGAGATATGCAGGGAGAATTAGACTCAGATAACTCTATTGGAAGCTATAGTGGAAAATACTATGGCTTAATTGGGGTGCTGATTACTCGACCCGATAGTCCTACAGATGGACGGGTGTATCTTTTTGCCCACCTTGGAGACAAGGGAAACAGTTATATTTCCAATCTTCCTTACAATGGTGAATATTCGGTATTTGGGGAATTTTCTGCATTCTCAGAATATCCTGATCCTACTCACCCTCAGATGGTTACTGCTGGTACCCCCCTGGCGTATGTCGGAGTTTTGGGAGATGATGTGCCATTTCATGCACATCTGGAGGTGTATGAGTATTTCAGTGATTCTAATGACTGGTTAAGAGTGGATCCGCTGTCCTGTTTTAGTGACCATCTTTTGGGGGAGGTTGAGTCCGGGAGCCAGTCTGATGCATACCCATTATACGGATGGTGGGCACGCTTATTGGATGATGAAGATGAGTATGCGTGTAAGTCGCTTTTTCAGTCTGAATCCAATGCTGGAATCCTGATAAACAGCCTTGGTGGAGGTGCGGATTATACACGAGGCTGGCTTGAGCCGATTGAGCAATACAGTATGCAGCACACCTGGATATACTTCAGGGAAGCCATTCAACAGCGTATTGATGAAGTCAATATTGAGGATAATAAGAGTTTAACTATGGACAATATTTTCAGATCCGACAGATGGGATAGCCTGCGGGAGATAAATTATGCAGAATGATAAAATACTTCGAAATACAATTGGAATTATAACTTTAATAATGTTGCTTTTCCCTTTTTCGTTGTTCAGTCAGGAATTTGATTTTTCTATAATCTCACAGATGTCAAAGAAAATTACTGGGTATAAAGATACAGGGAATATTGATATTTTAAGATATTCGAATACGCAAAAAGATTTTTTTGGATCATTTGGAAGTGGGCAGAATCCCCCACGTTCTTTCTCAAGAGTAAATTTCTTAGACAATAGCTTAAGTATTATACCTTTTACTGGCTATAAATGGGGGCTTGGCCCTCTTGAGCAAACTTATCTGATTCTATCAGATAACAAGAAAAAACTTCTTACCTATGATTACCAAACAGGAGAAATCACCGAAACCCGTGATATCAGCTCCTTGCCCTCCGATAGTCCCATCAAGCAGGTTATTCACAGAACATTCTATTACCAGAATGATATCGGCTATATACAAAAGCAGTTTCTAATTAGTAGTGAAGATGTTCTACCTAGTATGTGTATTCCGATGATTTCGGACAGTGATTCCGGCGGAAAACGGACAGCTGCCTGAAGGAAGTAAATCCTCGTCTTCAGTATGATCAGGTGTCCGTTTTGCGTCAATCTACAGCATAGAGTTTCCTCCTTACCGAGTCCCCGGTTATTACAATTCTATGAGAATGAAAGGCAAGACGGTCCATTATGGCATCGGCAATCGTGGGGTCACCGATAATGCTGTGCCAGTTTTCTACCGGCTGTTGGGCGATCACTATCGTAGATTTTCTCCGGTGTCGATCTTCAAGGATTTCAAGAAATGCCATCCGTGCAGTATGCTCCAGCGGTTCCAGACCGAAGTCATCGATAATGACCAGCTTGTTTTTCATTATGCGTGACAAGTGCTTCAGGTAGGTTCCATCATCCCTTGCCGCCGCTATTTCATTGAATAAACGCGTTGTGGAAAAGTAAGCGACGGTATACCCATACTGACATGCCTGATGTCCGAAAGCCGATCCAAGAAAACTTTTTCCTCCTCCGGTCGGACCCGTGATGAGCAGGTCCTGCCCCCGGGATATCCAGGAGCAGGCTGCAAGTCTTAAGATCTGGTTTTTGTCCAGATTCCGGTCGAAGGTATAGTCGATATCTTCAATCGCTGCCTTATAGCGGAAACGGGCCGCATTGGCAAGGCGCGCCAGTCGGCGATTGTGTTTCTCATCCCATTCTGAGTCGACAAGGTAGCTGATAACCTCATCGGTTGTAAGATCCATATGGCGTCCGGTCTCCTGCAGTGTACGGAAGGCCTGTACCATTCCGTGGAGACGCATCTCGGTCATCTTGTTGATTGTCGCCTGATTATTATTCATCGGTTACCTCATTTGTAGATTGCAGAATCCCGCAGGTTCTTGTGATCGGCGAAGAGAAACACCTGTTTGTTCTGCTGTTCATCCTTTTCTTGTCGCATGATTTCATCCAGATATGCACGAACATCCCGATAACTGATTCTCGAGTAGTTCAACGCACGTCGGCAGGCCCAGTTCAGCCGGTGTGATCCGGCATCCTTTGCCAGGTTCAGCACACCAAGGCAGGATTTGTACGCCTGCTGCTCATGTGGCTTGCTGTTTAATAGATGTGAAATCACCAGGAACGTCTCTTCTCCAATCGACTGAGCCCAGGTGGTAAACTTCTCCGCCGACCATGATTCAACAAACTGATGGTGCCTGGGCATGTGTGCGGACTGTGTGGAGTATTGTCCTTTCTTTCTGCTCCGGCGGTGCTGGGCTACGCGTACATTCTTGTGATATACCGCTATAATTCGCTCATCAAAGATCACTTTGACCTGTTCTCCCTTCAGCTGCCAGGGAACAGAGTAGTAGTGCTTATCTTTTGACAGGATAAAGTGATAGTCCGGTGCAACCTTGTGAGTTTCGAAGTATTTCATTGGATACGGTTCGCCCGGCAGCGTCTTCAGCGCAGACCGTTCGATCTCTTCAAACAACTGACGCCGTGAGATTTGCAGCTTTGTCAGTTTCCGGGTATTGTGTTCTTCAAGAAGTTCTGCGATGGCCTGGTTGAGCTCAGCCAACGAATGGAACCTCTTGCCGTACAGCGGGGCGAATATCCGCTGATAGGTTAACTTGACGGCATTCTCCGCCAGGGATTTGTCTTTCGGTTTATAGGCCCTGGCGGGGATTATCGTCGTCCGGTAGTAATCGGCAAAATCATCGAACAACGGATTAAGCTCCGGCTCATATTTACTCGCACTGAGCACGGCCGCCTTCAGGTTATCCGGGACGAGAGCTCGCGGAACCCCGCCGAAGTACCTCAGAGCCCGTTCTGTGGAGCGGACAAAGGCCTCTTGTTTCTGGCTCTCACTTGCTTCAACATAGGCCAGCTGACTTGCTCCGAGTACCGCAACGAATATTTGTGCCCGCTGCTCATCTCCATCAGGATAGTAAGGGAACGTTTCTCCGGCATAGTCGAGATATGCCATATCTCCAGGCTCGTGGGGCTGACGCATCGTCACCTCACCGCAGTCCAGAAACACCGTAAAGTGGTGACAGAACTGACTGTATCTATATCCGTTTGGATACTTTCTACGGTATTCCTTCCATAGGAACTGCTTCGTCATCCCCCGCTGTTTCAGCCGTTTGGCGTACTCGGGGAACAGTGTCGTTAGTTGTGTATACTGCTCACTTTCTTCCTGCTTTTTCTCTTCGAACAGGCCAAGCAGCTGCTCATCGGTAAGCTTTTGGCTTGCTGCATAGCTGATCCCGGTGCGGCGGAATCGCACCAGATATTCGCTGACTGTGGTTTTAGATACTCCGGTCAGTTGGGATACATCCCGAAGTCCCAGCTTGCTCTCGTACGTGAGCGCAAGCAGTTTACGCATGTGTTTCACATGAATCCTCGCTCTCGACATTCTGTACTCCGTCAAATAGTAGTTTTGCTATTGTGACGAGAGTGCTCGTGTTAATCGAGGATTTCTTATTTCAGGTTAAAGCAATTCCGGCGCTCCGGAAAAACTGTCCGTTTTCGGCCGGAACAGGTGTCCGTTTTTGCCCGGAATCACTGTCCGCTTTCCTCCGGAATGGGTGTCCGTTTTCGGCCGGTGTACACAAGTAAAATTGGAGTTTTGGATTTTTCTACCTTCGAAGAATCTACATTTCCTGTTACGGGTGTAATTCATGCTATATCCCCAGACAAGAAGTATCTTCTGATTGATAAGGACGAGCAAAGTGAGAACTTTGAATCTTATAAGCTTGAAGATAGAGATTTTATACTTTATGAGATTGCTACAGGAAGTATTGTACAAGGGTATGGTGTGCCTTTCATGGGTGGTGGAGATCCTGGTGATATTGACTATGGAGGGCATTTTGTCGGCAATGAGAATGTATTACTACCATTTACTCCTAAGGAAGATTATTTAAAAACCAATCCTAAAAATTATTTCTTGCAGTATATCGGTGATCCTGAACATGCAGTCAAGCTTAATCTTACAGCTAAAGGCAAGCAGACAAATTTCAGGTTCTCCCCCGATTTTACCCGGGCCCTGTGCGAAGTTGACCATATTCCATATCTGGTAGATTCAACCCCCCTCCGCAACTGGCTAATGACCCACAATCTCCTATTCAAAGAAACCACCGCCAAAGTAACCGACACCCACATCCGTGTCCGCGAAAACCCCAACCTCCAGGCAAAACACATGGGCTTCCTGGAACAGGGCGAAACGGTAAAAGTCCTTGACCGCTCCGGCCCCAAAGAGACCATCGACCCCTGGGGCGAACACCCCTGGTACCGCATAGTCCGGGAATCCGACGGCCTCTCCGGCTGGTGCTTCGGAGCGTTTCTTGACCTGGCCGAGGAGCAGGGTGAGCTGCGGTATAACGGGGAGGGGATGGTTACGGTGTATGAGGAGTAGGGCCCCTCACCCCGCGTCATACCAGCGCTGCCTGAGCGGAGTCGAAGGCAGGTCCGCATTCACCTTTATGACGCGGTGCCTGAGCGGAGTCGAAGGCAGTCCTAATCAACTAAACCTTACAATTTCTCAATAACATCAAGGGCTAACCCGGTTGCCTTGGAAATAATAGTCAGATCAACCCCCAGCTGCTTCAGGTTTCTGGCATCTTCCATATGGCCCTGTTGACGTCCTTCTTGCTGACCTTCCTGACGACCTTCCTGACGTCCTTCCTGACGTACAGACTCTATTTTGGAATTGTAATCCTTAAGCCATTTTTCACGGGCTTCAATAAGCTCCATTTTTTCTTCATCGGCGGTAAAGTTTCTGTATATTGAGCCGGCTTTGTTAAAGATCTTGTCCTTTTTCAGTAAAACGGGCATCTTGTCCTCCTCGATCAGGCCTTCATTTAAGAAGTAATAACACCAGCCTTCCAGGGTATCCCTTGGCTCATGTTTTTCCAGGTGCGATTTCAGTTTTTCTATTTCGAGAAAATGAATCTGAAGATCTTCTGTAAGTATATTTTCCGGTTTTCCAACTTCTGTTATCTGAAAACAGCTGTGGAAACTGTCCTGGGTTTCAAAGAGATTAAACGACAAAAGGTTTATGCATATTGTCTGATTCAGCTCCCTGTATTGATCCCCCGATTCCAGTTGATCGCTGTAAATCTTTGCCCAGTAGTAGAGACTTCGCGATGCAAAATAGGGGTCTGAGCTTACCTGTACCTCTATGTTGATCATCCTGCCTTTGGTGTCTTTTGCCTTAATATCCAGAACAGAAAACTTGGACTCAATAATCTTGGCCGGATTGAAGGGATTTTTAATCTCAACATCCAAAACGAGGTCATACCCTTTTTCGTCCAATACGGCGTTGATAAAGCTTATAAGCAGATCTTTGTTCTCTTCTGTTCCCAGAAGATATTTGACAAAGATGTCATCCATTGGGTTTAAAGGACGTTTTCTATTCATGCCTTTAGTATACTGCACTATAGAAAGCGGGAGCAAGACGGATATGCGTTGAGAGATTCCCGGTAGAATCATGCAGTTCCCGCTTATTGTTGCTTTACCCATACAGGTCGATCGTATTGCTATTTTAAAACTGTATGGCCATACCTGTTTTGGAAGATTGTAACTGCTTATACTGGAAGTAATAGAAAAGGCATGATACCATTTTCTCATCATGAAAAGTACAGTCTCAGTATCGCCGGAACTCGAACGCATAACCACCATAATCCCCTCCCTCTCCCAAATCCGCCCGGGGGACCTCATTATGCGTACCAACGACACCGGCGAAACCCATCTCGGCGTGGTGGTCCGCACTAACTTTGCCGGCCTCGACAGCAGCGCCACCTCACAGGACTACATGAACAGCATCTACCTCATATCCGTTAACCGCAGCCTGCGTCAGGTAAGCCTTGCAACCTGGGGCAACCCCGCTGGGGGCTTCGGCGGCTTCAGCCTGGAACCGGGTAAATACCATGCCCGAAGGTTATTGAAGAAGAGTGCGACCGGGGAGCTGAGCGCGGCGGGGGAGAAGCCGGGGTGGGAGTTGCTGGATGAGTATAAGGTTAAGTTGAGGAGTTATTATCCGCCGGCGACGGAGGTTCCGCGGAAAGTTGTTGAGATCCCGTCCGGCTATAGTGAGGAAAGTGACCTTGAAACAGCTGTTGACCTTATGCGTGACAAGCTTATTGGTGGAGAAATATCTGTTTCTGATATTGAAAATAAAGGAAATTACTACCACCGGGAACTGCCCTCAACCTCCCTATCGTACAGAACTCCTCAGTCACTCTTTCCTTCTCTGCATCATGCGAAGGTCACCCAGCTTACGGGTTGGCGTAATTTAAATACCAGTAATAATGGATTCTTTTACGCTACCATTATGGTGTGGACCTTTCCAGGGTTGGAGTTTTTGATTCTGTACCGGCAATAGGGGCGGGAGATGCTCTAAGCTACTGGAATGATCCTGCAGCTGAGCCTGGGGACTCTGCTATTGATGGTGATACGAAGAATGCCGTTTTCCTGGCACCGGAGGATGGGATATTCTATTTGTGGCGGTCTATAGAATGGGATGCCCCACAGAATTTACCTGTCTTCTCAGGTTCAGGTATCAAAACCGGAGAACTCTATGGCTATAGTTCTCATACCTATGGCTGGATCGGTGCGCTTGTAACCAGGCCGGATGATCCCAAGCAGGGCAGGGTATATCTCTTTTGTCATCTGGGAAACAGAGATGAAGGTGCACCTCAAACGAATTTTCCATATACCGGGCAATACGGTGCAGCTACCGGGTCCATGCTTGGGACTCCCGGCGATACCCTGCAGCCGATAAGTGGGATTGAGGCTTCTGAGATTACGGATGCAAGCTTCATCCGGGTTGAAGCAGGAGACCGGCTTGGTTATATCGGCAATGTGGGTGTAGTCTCTACCGGTGCCCATATTCATCTGGAGGTATACGAGACGTTCCTGGATGGCGATGGGAATACTATATGGCAGAGAGTAGATCCCCTCTCCTGCTTCGATGAATCTCTTTTTATGCAGAAGTATAATGAAGAAACTGATGGACCGGTAATTACCCGGAATACCTACGGCTGGTGGTCAAGAATTGTTGGTGATTGGGCAAGTTTTGATACTGTCAGGGATAACTATGAAATAGTTAATGGTGACCCGGAGATAGTTACAAGCGATGCATGGATTAATACGTATGTATCAGCGCCCGGTTCTCCATGGCTTCCAATCAGCGATAGTTACCCTTCTGCGCATAGCTGGATCTACTTTCATGATAAACTTGAAGAACAAATACCTTTGAGTGGGAAGGATATTACTGTTACAGATATTTTCAAAGAGGACCGCTGGGATATTCAGCGTTTCTTTGAGGAATAGGGAGAACGTGTCGGTGAAAATTCGAAGTTGTATTATGGAAGAGATGAGGGGAGGATCCGCACAATTATGAGGAATTCTAGTAAAGATAATGTTAAAAGAACTGCTATTCGGATACTTCTGGTTGTAGCCTTTTTCTGTATGCCTGTGATAGTTGCTGTAGCGCAGCCGGAAGCAATATCATTATCGGTGAATCAGAGAGTCGGTTCAGATACTTATGCTTCGGTATTAACAAATAAATATGCAATTATTAGATTCGCTCCAAGGATGAATGATACTGACTGCAGAATAATTGACCTTGAATCTATGGCTTCCCGCTCGCTCGGACTTGTGCATTTCACAAGGATTCTTGGGCCATGGGAGAATAAAATTATTACACTACAGGAAGGCAATTTGCCTAATGTTGTATATGATCTCAAAACCAGTGAATCTGAAGCCTATCCCTTTGTTGATCGTTTCATACAGGAGAACCAGGATCTAACGTACTGGCCGATGAGATCATTTTTCTACTACCAGAGCGACGAGGGCTACCTGCAGATGAATGAGTTAAAGCCTCTTGACTCCGGACCCAGTGCAATAAGCCGTTTGAACCTGGCCACAGAGACCAACCGTCGATTGCCTATTCATGGGATAATTCATGCAATATCCCCAGACAAAGAATACGTGCTGATTGATACTGATGAAAGACCATCTCGACCAGATGATTATAAGCTTGAGGACCGTGATTTTATTCTCTACCGGATTGAGGATGAGAAAGAAGAAATCGGTTATGGCCATCCAAATCCGGAAGATGGAGATAGTGGAGACGAAGACTTCGGCGGTCAGTTTGTTGGCAATGAACATATACTGGTTCCATGTGGATCATATCCTGACGGAAACTACTGGATGCAGCCAATAGGTCATCCGGAACAAGCAAAGAAGCTGAACATATCAGTGCAGGGCAAACCAAGAACTATACGATTTTCTCCCAACTTTAAATGGGGCCTCTGCGACATAGACAATAAAGCCTACCTCGTCGACGCAACCCCCCTCCGCGACTGGCTAATGACCCACAACCTCCTCTTCAAAGAAACCACCGCCAAAGTAACCGACACCCACATCCGTGTCCGCGAAAACCCTAACCTCCAGGCAAAACACATGGGCTTCCTGGAACAGGGCGAAACGGTAAAAGTCCTTGACCGCTCCGGCCCCAAAGAGACCATCGACCCCTGGGGCGAACACCCCTGGTACCGCATAGTCCGGGAATCCGACAGCCTCTCCGGCTGGTGCTTCGGAGCCTTTCTAAACCTGGCCGAGGAGCAGGGTGAGCTGCGGTATAAAGGGGATGGGATGGTTACGGTGTATGAGGAGTAGGGGCCCTCACCCCCGCGTCATACCAGCGATGCCTGAGCGGAGTCGAAGGCAGTCCCGCCAGCATTCACTTTTATGCCGCGGTGCCTGAGCGTAGTCGAAGGCAGCGAAGTCGAAGGCAGTCCCTCCAGCAATCACCCTGTAGATGTGGTGCCTGAGCGTAGTCGAAGGCAGCCGGAGTCGCAGGCAGCGGACTTAATGAGAGCTCTTTAACTTCTAAGAGCTCTCCTGAAAGATGACGTTAACAGTAAATTGAAGTATAATGAAACGGTGAGGTAGTAGAAAATGGCCCAGTTACAGCTGACCTATAACCAGGTAAAAGCTCTTGTGGAGCAACTTGGAACAGATGAAAAAGCGCAATTAGCCCGCTATCTGGATAGCCAGACCTTGCAGGGGGAGTTCCTGAAATTCCGCGATGAAATGGAAGATGTTCCCCTGTCGATGGACGAAATAACTACTGAAGTCGAAGCTGTACGTGAAAAAAGGTATTATGCGGGTCGTTATCGACACTAATATCTGGATCAGCTTCCTGATTGGAAAAAGTCTTGATAATCTTGTTGGGAAAATCGAAAACACAGTTACGGTACTCACCTGTGATGAACAACTTGAAGAATTGTTTGAAGTACTGGAACGTCCGAAATTGGAAAAATATTTTACCCCGGAAAAGAAAAGGTTCCTTCTGCATTATTTAAGCCGCAAGGCGGAGTGGGTGAAAGTTGCAGCGCATACGGATGCCTGTCGGGATAAAAAAGATAACTATCTGCTGGAAATGGCTTTGAGTGCTGAAGCTGACTGTATTGTCTCCGGAGATGAAGATTTGCTTGTACTTGATCCCTTCGAAAACATCCGAATCGTAAATTACAGCGAGTTTCTTTCACTTCTGGAAAATACCTGAATTTCTATAATTCATAGACACCCACTTCCGTGTCCGCGAAAACCCCAACCTCCAGGCAAAACACATGGGCTTCCTGGAATAGGGCGATACGGTAAAAGTCCTTGACCGTTCCGGCCCCCAAGAGACCATCGACCCCTGGGGCGAACACCTCCGGTGAGAACCGGGAAAAAGCTACCGCATAGTCCGGGAATCCGACGGCCTCTCCGGCTGGTGCTTCGGTGCCTTCCTTGACCTGGCCGAGGAGCAGGGAGAGCTGCGGTATAACGGCGACGGGGTGGTTACGGTGTATGAGGAGTCGGACCCCTCACCCCGCGACGTACCAGAGGTGCCTGAGCGGAGTCGCAGGCCGCCGGAGTAGTGACTGTTAAGAAGATAGACGAATAGGAAAGTTCAACTGTAAAATGATTGTAGAGATGAAAAGGGTATATCTGGATGTATGCTGTTTAAACAGACCTTTTGATGATCAGGAGCAGGAACGCATCCATCTTGAGTCAGAAGCAATACGGTTTAACTTGAAGCATTTACGGCAAGGTGACGTTTGCTGGGTTGGGAGCAGTGTCTTGAATCTTGAAATAAACAGGACACCGGATATAGAAAAAGAGATAGCGTCCTTGCTTTTCTTGAAGGGCTTTCTGAGAAAATCTTCGCAACACAAAAGGAAATCAGCAGGGCAAAAGAACTTGAAACATTAGGTTTCGGTGCAATGGATGCCCTGCATCTTGCCTGTGCGGAGACACTGAAGGTTGATGTTTTTTTAACAGTTGATGCTAAGCTTGTAAATAAAGGCAGAAAGCATGAGAATATACTTGAGATAAGAGTTGAAAAACCTGTTGTATGGCTGCAGGTGGTGATTACATGATAAATACACAAGGAATGAGTCCTGAAAAAATTAGAATGGTTGGTCTTGAAATTCTGACCAGAGAACTTGGTGCTGATGTGACTATAGAGTTTTTACATCAGTACAGTCGCGGCTACGGTGATTATACAAAAGAGAGGAATGATCTTTTAAAAGATGAATCTGTAGATTCTCTGGCAAAAGAGCTTTTAAAGCTCCAGGAATCTGACCAGATTTAAGTACTCTTCAAAGAAACTACCGTCAAATTAAACACCCATATCCGTGTCCGCGAAAACTCCAACTTCCAGGCAAAACCCTGTTGTCTTTAAAGCAGTTACTGGATCCACGCACAAGTGCTTCAGGCATTGGAGTTATAAAATGCATATAGCAATAACAGTAGTCTATACACTTTTTCTGGTGTTTTTAGTTATTCTCATCCAGATAAAAGGTAAAAATGCAGCAGCACAAATGAAGCTGCTGAACTATGAGAATTTGTTTAAGAAAAAAAAGAGACTAAGATATTATTTATATGTTTATGGACTTTTATTTCTAACATTCTATATCTGCGCTAAAATTTTCTATCCGAATTTTCTGTTTTTACCAGCATGGCTGCGAGTAAGCCTTGGTTTGATTTTCGGGGTATTTTCCTGCTTGTTTGTTCTAAGTCTTATTAACTATTTTAATGTACGACGAATCTGTAAAAGTCGGAAAAATTCATCTCCCGCCGAATGACTCAATTGAACTGCATCCCGGGGAACCGGGATGTCTGCTCCAATTGAATGATTCGGTGAACTAAAAAAGTGAGAATCTTGATTACAATGTCATTTAGAAAGGGCATAATTGTTGTAGTTGCTAAAATGTAACTACAATAGTATACTTATGCTATGTTCTTCGAATGGGATGAGAATAAAAACAAGTTAAACTTACAGCGGCACCATATTTCATTTGAAGATGCACGGTATGTATTTGCCGATCCGCTTGCGGTTACCCGACAGGATTATCACGAATTGGAGCACCGCTGGCAAATACTGGGCCATGTAGGTGAGGAGCTTATTATTCTGGCTGTTTATACCTTGCGATTGCACGGTGATGAGCCTGTTATACGAATAATATCGGCCAGAAAAGCGACTCGGCAGGAGAGAAGAAGCTATGAAGAAGGTACGTGGGTTTAGCCCTCTTACGGATGAACAGAAAGAACGACTCAAAAAACTCTCAGAGCTACCGGATTCTGAAATTGATACCAGCGATATCCCCGAATGGAATGAGGACGACTTCAGAAAGGCTGTACTGTTTTCTGATGAATACAAGCCGAGGAAGAAACAGATTACCGCAAGGATTGATGCAGATGTACTGTTATGGCTCAAAAGTCATGGAAAAGGGTACCAGACATTAATGAATAATCTGCTGAGAAAGGAAATGCTGGAAGAGTTAAGCAAAGGGGCTTAGTTTCATTATTTCATTTTTAGGACGACTAAAAAGGGGGAATTACTCCCCCGTAACAATGAACCTGCGCCACTCGACCTTAGTGTTGCGAAAGTTGATGAGATAGCCTACCGGCACCTTGGACAGCCTACGGATTAAAGGAGTTGGGGTAACAACGGATGTCCGCGGATAAAATGGGGCAGGGGCGAAGAAGCCGTTCACGGATTTTTTATTTTTAAAGAAGAAAAATCCGTGCCTTACCCCCTTTGCG
The DNA here is from genome assembly GCA_963676835.2 of Marispirochaeta sp. Classification (GTDB taxonomy): domain Bacteria; phylum Spirochaetota; class Spirochaetia; order JC444; family Marispirochaetaceae; genus Marispirochaeta. Next base: position 820,083 of record CAXXFF010000001.1, on the reverse strand, counting down.
AAACCCCTATTATCTGTGTGGTCCCAAACCTTTACCCCCTGCGTTTTGCTTCGCAAAGCCTGGGGCTGCAATGTCGCCTGTCGGCGAATTGCTACGCCATATATCCGTTGTTAACTTAAAAACTCCTCTAATCTGCACATAGAAGCTTACGTCTACAACTTGGCATGCTTCTCCATCGACAAGCTCTTCTATGAAGACGACCGTACCTTTTAATGGGAAAAAATTACAAAACGGACTGCAAAATAGACTTAGAGTAACTGTGCTGATATACTGTAACTATGCCTACGTTGTCGATGTTTTTCGGAATTGTCATTCGCATGTATCTCGGGAAAAAAGAACATAATCCCCCTCATTTTCACGCTTATTATCAGGATTTTAAGGGAATTTTTGATATCAATATCTGTGAAATGACTGAGGGAAATATCCCGGGAAAGCAGATAAAACTAATAGAAGCATGGGCAGAACTGCATAAAGATGAACTATTGGCTGATTGGAAGCTTGCTCAAAATGGTGAAATACCATTCAAGATTGATCCACTAAGATAAGGAGTCTTTGATGTATTTAGGAGTTAAAGCTGTCAGGCCTTTACCGGATTATAAATTACTGCTCACATTTGAAAATGATGAAAAACGTTATTTTGATATGTCAACTTATCTCAATACCGGCATTTTTTCTGAGTTGCGGGATTTATCAATCTTTAATGCGGTGTCTGTGAAATTTGATTCCATTGAATGGCCTAATGGAGCGGATATTGATCCTGAAATTCTGTACAGTCAAAGCATCGTTGAGGCGCCGCATATTATCGCCTGAGAACTGATAAGCCGGAAAAAATAGCATACCCCCAGGGCAGAAGAATCCCTTTTACCGCTGCTTCGCATCCTTCCCGAAAACCGGCGTCACAAGCATAAAGGTAAGTGATATGAGCATGAAGGCTGCGAGCAGGACAAATCCTGCCCAGCCTATGCCCATGTCGCCGAATACTCCTAACAGTGCCGGAACCACACCGGATCCGGTACCGAATCCTGCGGTGATAATCAGGGAGTAGGTAATATTCTGATAGCGGGCTTCACCGATGTCCGCCATTGCCGAAAGCAGGGCGGGGAAACAGACGGTAAGGATTGCCGGCTGCAGGATGATTACCACTGCAATCATGGGGCCGTGAATCAGCCCCAATAGTGCGGTAAAGACTGCAGAGAAGGTAAGGGTAATGGTCATTGTACGCCGTCTTCCAATCCTGTGAATTACCGAGCCCGCTTTTAAAAGCAAGAGGATCCCGGTAATCCGCGAAAGAGACAGCATAAGGTTCACAAAGCTCTTATCCATGCCGTGTTCGGTAACCAGATAGGCCGGGAGAATCGCGTATACTCCCTGCTGGCTGGCAATTATTGAGGTTAGAAGCATCATACCTAAAATGGTGCTGCGGTTTTTCAGGATCGTTCCAATTGTTGAAAAATTCGGTGCAGTTCCAACGCCGCTGTCCGGTGCTCCCCATTTCTTGAATACCGTGGTTGCAACGGCAACGATCACCGCCATAACAACCAGAACTCCACGCCAGCCGACCCAAGGCTCAAGGGCAATTACAATGAGCGGCGCAGTCAGCAGGGCTGTATTGGGTCCGAGCTCATGAAGAGAAAGAGCTTTACTCCGGTGGGCGGGATCAATTTTGGTATTTATCATCATAAGGCCGGAAGGGGGATAGAGGCCGGCGGCACAACCGATCATTACCAGAGAAAGGGCCAGCATTAGGGCGTTCATCGCAACTGCAGCCAGAAGCAGGCCGGTACCCATTGCAGCAAGCGCTATGGTAATGGTGTTCCCATGACCTACCTTTGCGGAAAGAAATCCGGCAAACATCATTGAAACTGCATAGCTGATGCTCACCAGCAAGAACAGGGTTCCGGCGGTGGTCAGGTTGAAGTTCAGCTCCTCCTGCAGCAGTGGCATAAGGGGAGAAAACAGAACCCTTGAACCCATGGAGAAGAAGATCGCCAGTACCAGCATGCTGACCAGCAGCATCGGCCGTGATGTATATCGTTGATCCATATTCCGGAGTATGAATGGTATATCACAGATGATACAAGTAGTTTTTGATTGATTCAGATAAAAAGTAAAAAATTATCTATTGACCTTTTCTGTCTGCAGATACTATGATCCTCAACATATTTACGGGGAGTTCGGAACATTGCCGGACTGAGAGGAGAGCTCAAGGTGCTCTCGACCCTTTGAACCTGATCCGGGTAATGCCGGCGAAGGGACGGGTTTTCGCTATACTTTTTATCGGCTACCGGTAAAGAGGCGAATTTTCAGTGCGGCCGCATCCTTGACAAATCTGTACAGGGAGAGCGGCCGTTTGCATTTCTCTTACTCCCCCGAAACATCTGTTTGAAATCTGTTTATAAAGGGGGCCTGTCCTTGGAGTGTGGAACTCAATACTCGCTATACCCCATGACCGGAAGGTTCGTGGAGGTAATCTTGCCTGCGGTGGAGAAGCTGAAAGCCGCGGGAGAAAACAATCTCAAAGTTGAAACCGACGATATCAGTACCCTGGTGCGGGGAGACGCGGAAAAGGTATTTGCCGCCATCCGTGATTCTTTCTGTGCCGCTGCGGTATCGGGAGAACATGTGGCCGGAAGCATTTTGTTCAGCCGCGGCTGTCCCGGGGAAGCCGTCTGCTGTGCCTCCGGTATAAGTCCTGCGGAGGAACCGGAACCGCCTGCAGAAATCCCTGCGGGGGAGGGTGCAGATGTTGAAGTCTCCGCCCAGTTTTCGCTCTATCCCCTGGGCGCAGTGGATTATATGGACCGTATCTACGGTGCTGTAGACGGTGCAAAACGAATGGGAACCTTTACCCGGTCCAAAAATTTCTGCACCCGTCTGGACGGCCCGGCAGACAAGGTTTTTCAGTCAATCTATGAAAGTTTTATCTCGACTGAAGTTTCCCACGTGGTTATTCATGCCACCGTGTCGGCCAATAGTCCCAGTAATTCAGAAAGAAAGAAAAAAGGAGAAACATTCTAATGGAAATGTCTAAAAGATCTCTCATGTGGTCCACCCGTGATACCGTTGTAGTCGCGGTATCCTCTGTTGTATTTGCTGTCTGCTACCTCGCCTGGATTCAGGTGTGGCTGTTAGCTCAGGGCATTATCGGTCCCCTTGCGATGGACATCGTCTTCGGGTTCTGGTTTGCGGGATCAGTTTTTACCGCCTATGTCGTGCGCAAGCCCTGGGTTGCCTTTGCCACTGCCATGCTGGCGGTTGTTGCGGAAATTCTTGCGGGGAACGCCGCGGGCGCAATCATGCTTCTCACCGGGGCGGTGCAGGGCTTCGGATCTGAAGTTCCCTTTCTGGCAACCCGCTGGCGGAAGTACAGCCTTCCTGTACTGATTCTTTCCGGTGTCTCTGCGGCGGTTTTCAGTTTTGTCTATAACTGGATCCGCTTTGATTACGGCAGTATGGCTCCGGGTATGCTGATTGCCATGTTCCTTATCCGCTGTACTTCCGGCGCGGTCCTTGGTGCCCTTCTGCCGAAATTCCTGGCCGACGGTCTGCGGAAGACCGGTGTTTTTGACGGTCTTGCCATCGAAGATAATGATTAATAGAGGACGATGAAGAATAGCAGTTCATGTGCTGTCCGGGGAGAACAGCTTACAGTTAAGTATCCCCGGGCTGCATCTACCGCCGTCAGCGGAGCGGACTTCTCCGTTGCTTCCGGCGGCGTCTGCTGGATTCTCGGCCCCAACGGTTCGGGCAAAAGCACCCTGGGGCTTACAGCGGCGGGTATGCTTCCGGGGATCGTTCCCGGCAAGCGCAGTGGGCTTGTCCGGGTAATGGAAAAGGACCCGGCGGAACTGGAACCCCGGCAGCGGGTCGAGACTTGCGCCTACATCTTTCAGGACCCGTCATCCCAGCTTTGTACTCTTACCGTGGAGAGCGAAATATCCCTGCTTCTGGAAAACCGCGGCATCTCTGCTCTGGAAATAGAGCGGATAACCAGCCGTATCCTTGCAGATTTCGCCATAGACCATCTTAAGGGCAGGGACCTTATCTCTTTAAGCGGCGGTGAAAAGCAGATGGTCGCCCTGGCTTCAGCTGCGGCACTGGTTCCGGATGTTCTGATTCTTGATGAACCCTGTTCCTACCTGGATGCAGAGAACCGGACTCGGGTACTCGGTCTCCTGAAAACAATTAAGAATATTCATCCGCAACTGACCCTAATGGTGGTGGAACACCGCACCGACGGGCTCCCTCAGGCTGATACAATCCTGACGGTGGAAAACGGCGTGGTATCTTCCCTGAAGAACCCTCCGCCAGTCTGGGGCAGTGATTTTCCCTCCATAGGCCGGTATTCCCGCCGGGAAGAACCAGAACAGGCGGTGCCGCTGCTTCAGGTAAAAGATCTCACCTTCTCATACCGGGAATGTCCTGCTCCTGTACTGGACCGGCTCAATCTGACCCTTTACCGGGGGGAGATTACCGTTCTGGAAGGGCGGAACGGCAGCGGAAAGTCAACGCTGCTCAACCTTCTTGCCTCTGATGCGGGAGGGCCGGACCGTGGAAGTGTGAAGTCCAGGAGAAAAAGAGGAAGAATAAAAGGCAGTCTGTCCGGAGATATTGCATGGGCCCCGGAAGCAACTCTACCCGAATCATCGTCCGGGGTATTCATTGTTCCCCAGAATCCGGAGCATCTCTTTATCGCTGCAAGCGTAATGGAGGAGCTCCTTCATGCTTCAGGCGGATGTAGCGGTACCGCCCTGCAGGCTCTGGACGGATTCGGTCTGAATGAATACGGGGAGCGGAATCCCTATACTCTCTCCTCGGGACAGAAGCGGCGGCTCAACCTTGCAATTGCTTCTCTTTCCTCTGCGCCTCTTATTCTTATGGATGAGCCGACTTTCGGCCTTGACGGGCCGGGGGTGGTGGAACTTTTACATCTACATGCCCGGCTGCGGGACGGCGGACAGTCCCTCCTGGTGGTCACCCATGACCGTCCTTTTGCGGAAGCAGCGGCGGACCGCATACTGCGTCTGCAGGACGGAAGGATTGCGGAAACCGGAGAGGATACCGTACCCCGAAACACTTCAGCACAGGCAGAGCAGAATAACCATGTCGCCCCCCGGTCAATTCTCGGCAGGCGGAACCCCCTTGTCCGTGCAGCGGGTGCACTTCTAATTATCATCGGTGCGGGTTTTGTCTCCTCCCTGGAAGCTACCCTCGGGTGGCTGGCCGCAGGAACCCTGTCTGCCCTTGCTTTTACCAGTCTCACACCCTTCAGGTTTCTTAAACGGATCATCCCCTTTGCCCTCATCGGTGCGGGGTTCCTCTGGGCAAACCTGCTCTTCCACCGAAGCGGAGGATTCAGCGCTGGATTTGAAAACGGCCTGCTCCTTTTCTGCAGGTCTCTGGTGTTCGGTATCTACTCCCTGCTCTTTGTTGAGGATCTCGATCCGGAGCTCTTCAGCCACTCCCTTATGCACTATCTCAAACTGCCGCCGAAGCTGGTATATGCCCTTATGATTGCATTCAGAATCGGGCCGGAATTGAAGGCGGAGGGAGAGCTTATCCGCCGGGCAATCAGGCTGCGGGAATACGGGGCAAAAGGCATCTCCTCAAGGCTCAGACAGGAGTTCCGGGTCTACTTCGGCATTTTTGTCGCAGCCTTCAGACGGGCGGGAAGAATCGCGGTAGCCATGGACGGCCGGGGGCTGGATAATACGCCCAGGCATCTGCACAAGGTACCGCCGCTCCGTTTTTCCGACGGTCTGCTGTTTATAGGCTTCTGTATTGTGCTGATTCTGCCTATGTTCATTTTCGGGGCTGAACGCTGGAGCAGCGGCTATTTCTGATCGTGATGCATTTTTCAGGCTATGTTTTTGGCCTGTTCCCTGGCCAGCCTGCCAAGCACACGGATGGTCTGCTCCACGCCTGTATTCCAGTGGCCGGCGTTCAGACGGAAGGCGCTGCCGTATTTGTCCGAACAGGTAAACAGCGATCCGGGGGCAATGATTATTCCCTTATCCAGGGCGGAATAGTAGAGCTCCATGGAGTCCATATGGGACGGCAGGGTAACCCATATGACCAGTCCGCCGTCGGGATTGCTGACGCTTGTTCCCTCGGGGAATGTTTCCAGAACCACATTTCGCATCTGCTCCCGGTAGTCGCTGATTATGCCGCGGATTTTTCTCAGGTGGCGGTCGTAGCCTCCCTCCTTGAGGAAGCGGGCGAAGGCCTTCTGGGTCGGTGTTGATGTACCTATATTAAGCAGGGTCTTCAGCCTGATAATCCGGTTGAGCATTCTTCCTCCCAGTACCCATCCCAGCCTTACGCCGGGCTCAACGGTTTTGGAAAAGGAAGAGCAGAGGAGAACCCTTCCTTCGGTGTCCCAGGATTTGCAGCTTCTGGGCCGGTGTCTGCCGGAATGAAGGTCTGCATAGATATCATCTTCTATAAGAAAGCTCTCCTTCTCGTTGATCAGTTCCACCAGGGCCTGCTTGTCTGCATCCGAAAGGGTGGAGCCCAGGGGGTTGTTGAAGGTGGTTATAGAGAACACCGCCTTGATATCGAAGCGTTCAAAGGCAAAGCGCAGGGCCTCTATGCTCATTCCCTTTTCCGGGGTGGAGGGGATCTCGATGATCTTTATGCCCAGCTCCTGCAGCAGCTGAAGAAAGTTGAAATAGACCGGGCTTTCTATGGCTATGATATCGCCCGGGGAACAGATCGATCGCATGGCAAGGAATACCGCCTCATTACAGCCGTTGGTTACAACCACTTCCCGGGGGGAAACATCCACACCGCCCTGGAGGGCATAGCGGGCAATCTGCTCTCTGAGCTCCTGCAGTCCCGGTGCCATGGAATAGTTGAAGGATTCCGAACTCTGTTCCCTGAAGACTTCCTGAAAGTATCTGCTCAGCTTCTGCCGGGGACGGAGGTCTTCGTCCAGATGTGATATTCCAAGGTTCATTCCCGCGGCTGGCATGCCCTGTTCCTGAAAGTTCGCGTAGACCTGGCAGAGACTTACTTCGCAGGGATCCGGGGAGAACACTTCGGCCGTCTGTTCAGCCTGCCCGGGAAGCGACGGGCGTACAAAATAGCCGGACTGGGGAATTGCCTCGATTATCTGGCTGCTTTCAAGCTCCCAGTAGGCTTCCCTTACGGTATTGACGCTTACCCCGAGGTCAGCGCTCAGGCTTCTTAAGGACGGGACCCTGTCTCCGGGTTTGAGTACACCTTCTGCAATCATGTTCTGAACAACATCGAGGATTTGCCGGTATTTTGCTGTCTGCTTTTCCATCATCACTCTTTTTCTGCTTCTGAGTATAATACAGAAGCAGACGGGGTTACAGATACAGTTTTACCTCCCGGAAAGCACACAGTTGGTAATATCTCTTCTCTGTCAGGAAAAAAATCAGCGGTACTGATGCTGTTTTTCTGCTTTTATCCTTCTTATCATGGCAGCATGAAAAGAACAGGTGCAAATCAGAACAGAGAGAAGGGTAGTTGGCGCAGGGGAAGCTGCAGCAGGATCGGCAGGGGCATCAGCCTTGAATGTATGGAAGGGCGTCTCTGGCTAACCTGGAAGGGAAGCGGAGATCGTTTTCTCGGACCGGGAGAAAAGATTACCGTCGGCTCCAAAGCCGTTGCCGAAGCATTGGAAAACTCAAAGATATGTTTTTCCCGTACTGATACAGAATCAGAGACAATAAAAAACCGCCGGCAAATACCGGCGGCTGATACTGAAGCAGAAACCGCTTTTATTTAGCAGGTTTTGCCAGAATCTTATCCAGACCGGGGCGTTTTGCCAGGTCTTTCTGAAGAGACTCAAGGCGTGATTTGTTCTCGTAGTCTGCGCTCTGGAAGTAGTACTTGTAGTCGGTGTGATCCTTGTAGGTACCTTCCAGAAGGGCGTAGGTGTCTTCTGTCATAACCAGCTCTTCGTCGGTGGGAATAACAAATACCTTCACCCTGGAATCGGGAGTGGAAATTTCGGTTTCAGCATAACGGGTCATGGAGGCGATGTTCTTCTCCTTGTCCACCTTGATTCCGATATTCTCAAGCTCGGCGGTTACTTTTTCCCGGATAATGGGGCCTCTTTCACCAACACCTGCGGTGAATACCAGGGCATCCACCCGGCCGAGGGCTGCAGAGTAAGCTCCGATATATTTCTTTATCCGGTAGGATTCCATATCGATGGAAAGCTGAGCCTTGGGGTCGCCCTTTTCTGCGGCAATTTCAATGTCCCGTCGGTCGGTGTACTGCTCGGTAATTCCAAGAACACCGCTCTTCTTGTTCAGAATGGTTTCCATTTCATCGGGGCTTGCGCCGAGTTTCTTCATCATAAAGAAGGGAATAGCAGGATCCATATCTCCGGAACGGGTTCCCATTATCAGTCCTTCCAGGGGAGTAAGACCCATGGAAGTATCCACAGATACTCCGTCTTTTACTGCATTGATGGACGAACCGTTTCCAATGTGGGCAATAATTACGTTGGTTTTAAAGGGGTCTTTTCCAAGCAGTACCGCAGCCCGCTTTGCACAGTAAAGGAAGCTGGTTCCGTGGAACCCGTAGCGCCGAACAGCAAAGTCTTCATACCACTTGCGGGGAAGGGCGTACATGTAGCTGGTGGCGGGCATGGTCTGGTGCCAGGCGGTGTCGATAATTGCACACTGGGGAACATTGGGCATAACTTCCTGTGCGGAGGTGATTCCCAGAATGTTGGCCGGGTTGTGCAGGGGGGCAAGATCCTGAATCTCGGTAAAGGATGCAAGAACCTGTTCATCCACCAGTACGGAGCGGGCAAACTTTTCACCGCCGTGTACTACCCGGTGGCCCACAGCTTTAATCTCATCTACCGATTTAAGTGCGCCGTACTCGGGGTCTACAAGCACATCGAGAATCAGCTCAATGGCCTCTTTATGGGTGGGGCAGTCGTGCTGCTTCTCTAATTCATCTTTGCCGGTAACCTTATGTTCAATCTTGGAGCCTTCCTGGGTAATTCGCTCAACGATACCCGAGGCCATGATCATCTTGTTGCTCCAGTCATAGAGCTGGTATTTAAGCGACGAGGAGCCGCAGTTCAGGGTTAGAATTGTCAAAATTTTCCTCCGAAATAGTGTAATCCGTACTGGTGTGTAGCCGGTTGTACCTGTCCAATGAGTGTAAACGAAGAGAGTGCGCCTTTCAAGATAGAGGCGGTTAAAGTGTATCGGTGAAGCAGGTGGACAATACCACGGTTTCTATTGGTATGAAGCATCTGCAGACGGCCTGGTTATTTTTGCTGTTTCCTCCTCTTTTTTTTCTTTTTTCTCTTTATGCAGGTAGTTTTCTGTATGGCGAAGAATCCCTGACGGTAAAATCCCGCTATATTTCAGATGAAGAGGAGGATCTGGGGATTGTTCTTGATTTGTCTTCTCTGCATGGGGGATTTCTTGTTGAACATCAAAATTCCGACGAATATCGATTTTGCGGGGGGCTGGCATCTCACTGGGTACAGGCTGGAACTCTCAGCCTGAAAGGGCCTTTACAGGAGCTGCTTTCTCCCTCCAGCGCTTCCCCTGTGAGCGATGTTTTTTCAACTCTGCCCCGGGCCTCGCTGCTGCGGAGCTGGGACAGTTCCAGCCGCGTAAGTGCAGCTGTTATTGTACCCGAGAGGGCGATGCTCTCGTGTACTGTCGGAGATACGGGGCTTCCCGAGGCGGGGGCTGAATTTTCGGCAGAACCGCTGCCGGGACTGTCTCTCTCCGCAGCGGCGGCATACGGTACCATTACTCCCGCAGATAACGATGACTGGTACCTTCCCCGGGGGATTCCTCCTTCTGGAGAAATCCTGCAGACAGGCTTGCGGGCGGAGGCCGGGGGAGAACCCTTTACGCTCTCCGTTTTTTCCGCAGCCTCATTTCACCGGCTTCTGCCTCCCGGCTATTACCTCAGGGCTCTGGTCAGAAGCAGCAGCAGGTACCTGGATACCGGCCTGCGCGGCTCCTGGATAAGCCCCGAATACCGCACCTTGCGGCGTTCATGGCCTTCATTCCATTACAATGGAGCATATGAAGCAATGCTCTTTCCAGCTTTTTCGGTCCGCCCGTTTTTAGATCTTTGTGGAGAGCTCGAACATGCTGAAACAGGACTCCCGGTGGAGGCCGACCGGTCTCTCTCCGGAACCGGAGGCTGTTTGTTCGATTTCAGGCAATGGAAGGGTGAAATCTACCGGACCATAGAGCTGGAAATGGAGGAGGGATACTGGGCGGGAGATGATACTCTTTATGCAGAGATGTCTTTTCCTGAAATTATCCATGTGCAGTCACTGAAAATGAAAATCTCTATACAGGGGGCATGGCTTATTGCCCCCGAGGCCTGGAGCGGTCTTGTTGATGCCGGGGCAGGGCTTGAGCTTCACGTCAAGGAGCTGAAATGTTCCCTCTATGCCGGGCAAAGCTGTGACCGGGAAACCGGAGAAATCCCTGATCAAAGAGAGATTATCCTCCAGGTAGGTGCCGGGTGGAATAACAGTGATTTCGGTATTAACATGGATCTTGAGTGGATCGATGGAATTTGCAGTTTTTCCATCAGCGGGGCAAAAAAGTTTAAAATTAGTCAGATTAATCTTAGTAAATTGTGAGGATATACATTGCCGAAGGGGGGAAACCTCTCTATAATTGGTATGACCAAAATTGAAGGAGCCCATGGTGAATAACATACTTGTGATCAATTGCGGAAGTTCGTCGTTAAAGTACGAGGTATATCGGATGCCGGAACGGGAGAGTATCGGCAAGGGTCTTATCGAGCGTATCGGTCTTGAAGTGGGGAATATTACCCAGAAAAGACCCGACGGCCAGGAATATGCGATTTCCGCACCTATGGCGGATCACAAAGAGGCCATGGAGTATCTTAAAAATGCGCTGATTGATCCCGAAGCGGGACTTATTCAGTCCATGGATGAGATTTCCGGGGTAGGCCACCGGGTTGTTCACGGCGGAGAGGAGTACTCCTCTTCTGTAGCCATTGATGACCAGGTTATCCGGGCCATTGAAAAGAATGTGGAACTTGCACCGCTCCATAATCCGGCCAACCTTATCGGTATTCAGGAAGCCATGAATCTGCTTCCCGGAGCACCCCAGGTTGCGGTTTTTGATACCGCCTTTCATCAGACCCTCTCTCCTGCTGCTTATCTTTACGGAATCCCCCGGGAGTTTTACGATAAATACAGAATCCGCCGCTACGGATTTCACGGCACCAGCCACCGCTATGTAAGTGCCCAGGCTATCAAGCTCATGAAACGGGATATGGCCAACACCAATGTAATATCCTGTCACCTCGGAAACGGTGCTTCCATCACCGCCATCGCCAACGGCAAGTCTGTTGATACCTCCATGGGATTCACTCCCCTGGAAGGCGTTGTCATGGGAACCCGTTCCGGAGACCTTGATCCCCAGATTATCTGCTATCTTATGGACCGGGGTTACTCAAGCGAAGATATAAACAGAATCCTCAATAAAGAGAGCGGTATGCTCGGTCTCTCCGGCATCTCCAGCGATATGCGCGATATCGAAGCCGCTGCATCCGAAGGGAATAAACAGGCGTCCGAAGCCCTGGATGTATACGCCCACCGTATCAGGAAATACATCGGTGCCTTTGCCGCCAACCTGGTCCGCACCGATATTCTGGTATTCACCGGCGGAATCGGCGAGAACTCAACCAGAATGCGGGAACGTATCTGTCACCGCCTGGAAAGCCTTGGAATTGTCATGGATTATGACAAGAACAAGGAGAACGGCAGCAGTACCGGTATAATTTCAACAGATTACAGCCGGACTGCAATCTGTGTTCTTCCCACCAACGAAGAGCTCCAGATTGCCATCGACACCTTTGATATTATCAACATGAAGGTTATTGCCCCGGTCTGATCCGGGGATTTCTGATTTACTAATCTGGATTCAAAGAAATTACAGTCCTAGAAAGAGCCTGGCTATCTCAAAATAGATGGTCAGGCCGCATACATCGATCACCGTGGCCATCAGTGGTGCGGACATTACTGTGGGGTCGAAACCCATCCGGTGAATAAGCAGCGGAGCCAGGGCTCCTATTAATGTGGAAAAGAGCACCACAAAAATCAGACTTATCCCTATTACCGCGGCATCGTATATCGGCAGCCCCGGAGGCAGAATATAGCTCCGGAGTATGATGACCCCGCCGGTGATCAGCCCCATAATCACCCCGACCAGAATCTCCTTGAGCATAACCTCCCAGATATCCCGGAAATGGATCTCCCCGGTGGCAAGACCCCGGATCATCAGTGTTGAGGACTGGCTTCCCGAGTTTCCTCCCGTCTGGGTAATGACAGGCATGAAAACAAAGAGAAAGGCCGCGCTTATTATCAGGGGCTGATAGTGGTGAACCACATTGGTCGAGATGGTGCCGACCAAAAGCAGAATAATCAGCCAGGGAACCCGCTTTTTAACCAGTCCCCAGATTGAGCTGTCCAGATACCTCCCCAGGCCTCCTTCCATGGCTCCCATCTTGTACACGTCTTCGGTCTGTTCTTCCCGGATTACGTCGATTATATCATCGAAGGTAATTACCCCTAACAGGGCGTTGTTATTGTTTACAACCGGCAGGGCCACCAGGTCGTAGGTTTCCAGAACCTTGGCTACTTCTTCCTGGTCGGTGTCTTCCCGTACGCATATAACATCCTGTGTCATAACTTCTGATATAAGCATGTCGTCGCTGGAACTGAGAATGTCCTTCAGAGAGCATACTCCCTGAAGCCTTTTTTCCTTGTCCACCACATAGACATAGTACATCATTTCAACTTTGCGGGCGTTCTTGCGCAGAAAGTGAAGGGCCTGGCTGACGCTGATATGGGACTGGACCGCCAGAAAGCGGGGGGTCATCAGACCGGCAGCATCATCCTCATCGAAACGCAGAAGATAGAGTATTTCCCGCTTCAGGTCTGAACTGAGCATCTGCCAGAGGGATTTGCGGATTTCAACGCTGGCAGCCTGGATAAAGTCCACCAGGTCGTCCGGTTCCATGTTGGAGAGCAGATCCTTCAGATCGGTTTCGCTTACCAGGGCGACCAGCTCCTGCTGATCCACCGCCGGCAGGCTGATAATAAGGTCACCCTTTTCGTCCCTGTCCATGGCATGAAAAAGCTGCATCCGCTGTTCGCTTTCCAGGGAGCTCCACTGGTCCAGCAGTTCTGTCAGAGGGAACTCGTGGACAAGCTCCTTCAGCTGTTCCGGAGAATGGGGTTCTTCAGAGAGTATTTCCAGCAAGTTTCGCATTCCCGTCCTCCTTTTAAGAAATCAATTCCAGTCGCCTACGAGCAGAACTTCCCGTTCAAGCTGAAAACCGTAGGCCTGTTTTACTTTTTTTTCTGTGAGCTTAATCAATTCAAGGATATCCTGTGCCGAGGCACTGTCCCTGTTTATAATTATATTACCATGAAATGGAGCAATCTGGGCCCCTCCGTGACGGGTTCCTTTGAGACCGAGGCCGTCTATCAGCCGGCCCGTGGGGGCGCCGAAGTCACGGTTGTTTTTAAAAACAGAACCCGCACAGGGGTAGAGAAAATGGCCCTTGTCTTCCCGGTCTCTCCGGTTTTTCTCCATTTCAGCAAAAATGCTCTCATTATCTCCCGGGGTAAGCTTGAAAAAGGCCCGGGTAATAATGCGCTCGTTATCCTGAAAAGGTGAAATCTTGTAGGAGAAATCTCCCTCCCTCGGGGTGTAATGTCTGAGGGTTCCTTCAAAGTCGATAAAATCGACCCCTTCAAGCCGGTCGCTCACAGAGACCGAGTAACAGCGGGCGTTCATCCATACCGCTCCGCCGATAGTTCCGGGCATGCGGTAGATGAACTCCAGACCGGAAAGCTGGTTCTCCAGAGCTGCCTCACAGGCGGCAGACACTTCCGCGCCGGCATCAGCTATAAGGGTCTCTCCTTCAACGCGTATCTCCTTAAGGAGGGTGGTGCAGACCGCAAGACCCGGAAAACCCCTGTCTGCAACCAGTAGATTGGCACCGCCGCCTACAAGCAGAAAGGGTAAATTTTGCTCCTGTGCCCAGCGTTTTGCACTGCTCACCGCCTCCCAGCTTTCCGCCTGCAGAAAGTAGCGGGCAGGGCCCCCCACCTTGAAGGTTGTAAGTTCTGCGAGGCTGCGGTTCTCTTCCAGAAACTCTTCGATGTTGATTCTTTCCTTCGGATGACGTACATTATTCACCGGCACATTTTACCCTGTTTAAACAGCTTGTTCCATACGGGGTTTTTCAAAAGCAGGAAGGTAATTCTCATGGCGCTTCAGTTCTACAACTCACTCAGCAGATCACTTGAAGAGTTCAAACCTATACAAGAGGGAAACGTCTCCTTTTATGCATGCGGTCCCACGGTCTACAACTACGCCCATATCGGTAATCTCCGGGCCTATGTATTTGAGGATGTTCTGAGAAGGACCCTTGAGTACCTGGGATATTCTGTTCAGCATATTATGAATATCACCGACGTGGGCCATCTTACCGGCGATAATGATGACGGTGAGGATAAGATGCTCAAGACTTCCCGTGAAAGCGGAAAGACCGTGTGGGATATTGCAGAGTACTATACCGAGGCCTTTTTCCGGGATACCGACCGGCTTAATATCGTCCGGCCTTCCGTCTCCTGTGCCGCCACTCAGCATATCGATGAAATGATCGCTCTTATAAAGCGGATTGAAGAGAACGGCTATACCTATATGGCCGGAGGCAATGTCTATTTCGATACCGACAAGTTCAAGGATTACGGCAAGCTCGCACTCCTGGAGCGTCAGGAGCAGAAAGCCGGTGCCCGGGTAGATGTGGATAAAAACAAGCGCCATCCACGGGATTTTGTTCTCTGGTTTACCCAGTCCAAGTTTGAAAACCATATCATGCTCTGGGATTCTCCCTGGGGAAAAGGGTATCCAGGCTGGCATATAGAGTGCTCTGCCATGAGTATGAAATATCTCGGCGATCAGTTTGATATTCACTGCGGCGGAATTGACCATATCCCGGTTCACCATACCAACGAGATTGCCCAGTCCGAAGCTGCCACTGGAAAGAAGTGGGTAAACTACTGGCTGCATAATGAGTTTCTCCTCATGGATTCGGGGAAAATGTCAAAATCAAAGGGCGGTTTTCTTACCCTGCAGTCATTAATCGATCAGGGCTATCATCCCCTGGATTACCGCTACTTTCTTCTCGGCGCCCACTACCGCACCCAGCTCCATTTCAGTTTTGACAATCTGAAAGGGGCCCGTTCCGCCCGGCTTTCCCTGGAAGAGAAGATCAGGGAACTCCTGAAAAGCGGAGAGGCTCCGGTGCCCGCGGGCAACAGATCGGAGAAAGCACGCTCCTATGCTGAAACCTTCAGGGGCGATCTGGAAGCAGACCTGAATACCCCCAGGGCGCTGGCGGTAATCTGGACCATCCTTAAGGACGGCGATCTTACCCCAGGTGAAATACTGGGTCTTCTGTATGAGTTTGACTCGGTTCTGGGGCTAAAGCTCAAGGATATTGAGCCGGCCAAAGAGTATCAGCCTTCGGAAGAAGAAAAGGCCATGCTGGAAGAGCGTATTCAGGCCAGAAAGGATAAAAACTGGGGCCGGGCCGATGAAATTCGGGACTATTTTCAGGAAAAAGGCCTTATTCTTAAAGATACACCCCAGGGAACGGTGATTTTACCCGCTTCGGTGTAACCTCTTTTTGGGAGTGTTGTTTTAAGAATGAGCCATATGACAGGCCGCGACGAATCTTTTGAGCGGGTTTATAATGAAATATTCCCAGTTCTGTTTCGTGTGGCCTATCATATTACCGGTGATCAGGCTTCGGCAGAGGATCTGTGTCAGGAGGCGTTTATACGCTATTACAACCGCACATCCCCGCTGAAGACCCTGAACGATGCCAAGTACTGGCTTATCCGGGTAGTGAAGAACCTGAGCTACAATCTTCAGAAACGCAAAGGGCGGGAGCAGAAGGCCTATACCCTGGTGTATAACGAACCGAAACCTGCCATGCCCGACGGCGAAGGAGAGTTTCTTAAAGAAGAAACTTCGCAACTCATCCGCGAGGCCCTGCAGCAGCTTCCAGAAAAACTGCGGCTTCCCCTTGTTCTCAAGGAGTATGGCGATCTGAACTACAAAGAAATCGGTAAAATACTGCGAATATCTGAAGGTAATGTTAAGGTCCGTATTTTCCGGGCCCGGACATGGCTGCAGCAGCATCTGAATCAGGAGGATATACATGTGTCCTGATAATGAAATACTTTCCGCCTATATTGACGGAGAACTGGAACAGGGCTGGCATGGCAAGGTTGCCGGCCATACCGCGGGCTGTCCCGATTGTAAGGAAAACGAACGTCGCCTGCGGCAGGTTCAGTTCTTCCTCCATTCCGGTGACGAGCAGCTCCACTCTGCGGAAGAAGCGGCTTCCATTACGGTCTGGCGGGGTGTAATGCGTTCCAGAGACCGCAGGGCCTACTCCATGGTTCCCTTTCGGCGTCTCCGACTCTCTCTGACAGCCCTTGCGGTGATCGGGCTTTTCTGTGCCGGTCTCGGTGCTCTGGGCATGTTCTATGCTACTCACGGTGTGCCCTCCGGCGATGCAGCCATTGCCAGTATCGATCAGGTTGACGGCTTTGAATCGGTGGAACAGTTAATCAGTTACCTGGAAGCAAATGATCAGGGAGTGAGTATTACCATCGAACTGCCGGAGGATTCAGTTTTTATGGTAATGGGCGAACCTCAGTTTCTCCGTACCGCTGAATACCGCGGGGGAGAATAGGGGGCAACTTGCGCTTCATCCTTGCTTTACTTCTCTGCTTTTCCTCATTCGGTCTGCCTGCTCAGGATGCATCTGACTCCGCAAATCTGCTTGATCAGGTACTCTCTCTAAAACTGCATGCCCGGCTGATCAACAGCTCCGGAGATGTTGCCTGGCAGATGGATAACAACGCCTACACCATTTCCGGCCGTACCGTTGATGTCCGTCTGGAAGGCAGCAATGTAATGGCAATTTCCCGTCTAACCCCCTATCTGAATAACGATGAAGGGGTTCTCCTTGTTGCGCAGGGCGAAGTGTGGTACAACCGATTCAGTGCTGAAGATGTAAAGTATCTTTCGGGAATGACCAGTATTCCCCTGAAACTGGGGGAGAGCGCCCTGTTTTTTCCCATGGGGGTTGATCCTCATGGAGATGGGGAGAGTTCCTTCATTCTGGAAATTGAAATAACCGTAAATAAACTTTCGCAGCTTCAGGCAGACAACAGTTAATTGGTGACAGTATGGCAATACCCGTTTCGGTGAGGAATCTGCTGCGGGATCAGCGGATTCTTCCTGTAGTTTTTCTCGTAACCCTGGTTGTTTTATATATCTTCTCCTCCCGGCTGATTGAAAAATCACCCAGAATAGAATCCATCACTCCCGAGGTGGGAGAACCCGGCAAGGTGCTGGTAATAAGCGGAGAGCATTTCGGCGATGCCCGTAACGGCAGCGAGGTGATTTTCGCAGGATCCAGGCCCAACTCCCAGTCTTACGTCGAGTGGACCGATACCCGTATAAGCGTTCAGATTCCCGAGGATGTTAATTCCGGGCGGCTGGTTGTCCGGCGGGATAATGAAGCCAGTAATACGGTACTCTTCACCAGTACCAACGATATTCCCAAGCTTCTCTCCGGCCCGGCTGCACCGGGAATGCCCTATATTGAATCCCTTGATCCAGCCAATACCGCCATTGGTTCGGTGGTGACCATCCGGGGGTTGAATTTCGGCAGCGACCAGGGAGTGGGAAAGGTCTATTTTGCCTCCACCATGGCTCAGACTGCTGATGATGCTGAACCTGCTGCTGTTGGAATCCAGTGTTCCTCCGCGGATTTTGATTATGAAAGCTGGGTAGATACGGAGGTTTCCGTCCGGGTTCCCGACGGAGCGACTTCGGGCAGTATCAGACTGGTAACCGACCGGGGAGTAAGCAACGCCCTCTATTTTGAAGTCTCCGACATGATCGGAGACAGACTGCTGCCCAACAAGCGGGGATATCAGGTGAACTACACCGTAGAGGTTGAAAACGTAAACGCCTCTCCGGATAATGCCCTTAATTTGTGGATACCCAATGTCATCGGCGGCAGTTCCCAGACAAACCTTGATGCCGTTAGGGATCCTGCACCCCTGTGGGAAAACTATAACGGTGTGGCCCGGTACAGGCTCACCGATGTTGAACCCTGGCGTCGCTATACCATTTCGATCACCTACTGGCTTGACCGGACTGCTCTGGAGACCCGTATAACCCCTGCAAAGGTTTCCTCCGACTATGACCGGGACTGGAAGCTGTATAAGGTTTTCACCTCTCCGGATTCAATTGTCTCATCTGCGGATCCGGAGATTATCAGGCTTGCCGAACGGACAGTGGGGCGGGAGAAAAATCCCTATTACAAGGCCCGGGCGCTGTACCGCATGATGATAAAGGATTTTGCCCCCCGCAGAACGGGTAATGCAGATGCTTCCGCCTTTATAGAATCCCGGCAGGGTGATTCATTCGATTACAACCGTCTCTATACTGCTCTCCTCAGGGCTGTACATGTTCCCGCCCGGGTTATCGCCGGAAGCTACATCTTCAATGACGGATCCACTACCTTTCATTACTGGGCCGAATATTATCTCCACGGCTTCGGCTGGATTCCCGTTGATGTCTTTATGGGCGACCTCGGCCACGAGGTTGATGAAGAGCTGGAAGATCCGGAAGAGTACTATTTCGGCAGTGTTGACAACCGCCGCATTCTCTTTTCCCGGGGAATTGTAGAGATAAAACCCACGGATCCCAAGAGTATGGTCAGGGTAAAAGACCGGGTTTACAGTCTTCAGACCATACATGAAGAGGCGGTGGGCAATATTGAAGATTACGAGAGCCGGTGGTATCCCCTAAGGGTTATCGACCGCTGGTAGTGCTTCATTTTAAGGGCGGTTTCGCCGAGAATAGGGATAGTGGTATGCGTTGACAAAGGCGTTGCGCGGGCCATATACTTAGTTTGAGCATCGTAAACCGGGAGCGATATGAATAATCCTTTACAGCTGTCGCTGGTTAACTTTAAAAAAGGCGCATATATAATTGTAGAAGGGAAGCAGAAGGCCGACTGTTTCTACATTATCCGCGCCGGAAAAGTCAGCATCAGTAAGGAAGTTGAGGTCGTAGAGGAGGAAGGAGGCAATCTTCTTGCTCCAGGGGATTTCTTCGGAGTAGTCTCCACCATGTCCTCCCACAGTCATATTGAAACCGCCCAGGCTCTGACAGATGTCACTCTTATCGCGGTTCGCCGCGAACAGTACGGACTGCTTATCGAACGTAACGCCCCTGTGGCAATGAAGATAATCCAGCAGTTCTCCAAGAAAATGCGGTATTTCGATGAAGCCCTTGCCCGGCTTACCCTCAAAAGCGGCGATTCTGAAGATCTGGGTCATCTGTTCCGGGTTGCCGAATACTACGCCCGGCAGAATCAGTTCAATCTTGCCTATTATGCCTATCATCAGTATATAGTGAACTCTCCCAACGGATCCAATCTGCGGGTGGCAAAAGAGCGTATGGCTAAAATAAAGCCCTATGCCAAGGCTGTCTATCTGGATCTGAATGGAGAAGAGTTTACCCGGACCTATCCCAAGAACACCATGATCTTCTCCGAAGCACAGCCGGGAAAAGAGATGTACATTATCCAGAAAGGCAGTGTAAAGATCACCAAGATACAGAACGACAACGAGGTTATGCTTGCCCTGCTTAAAGCGGGTGATATGTTCGGCGAAATGTCTCTCCTTGAGGATAAGCCCCGTTCAGCCTCTGCCATTGCCCATGAGGATACGGTCCTTATGGCGGTAAACAAGGCGAACTTCACCCGCATGGTATCCAACCAGCCCCAGCTTATTTCCAGGCTTACCCAGATTCTCTCCGAACGGCTCTGGTTTGTGCATAAGCAGCTTGCCAACACTCAGCTTTCAGATCCTCTGGGAAGGCTCTACGATGCCCTGCTTATTCAGCTTGAAAAACTGCGTATTCCCATGTCAAACGAAGCCTATACCTTTGATATCGGCCCTAAAGAGCTGGGGAACATGGTCGGGCTTCCCAAGGATGAGATTAACCTCATAATGCGTAAGCTTTTTGAAAACTCAAAGGTTAAGATCGTCGATAACCGTATTCATGTAAGTGATATAGAAGAGATAGAAAAGCAGACAAAGTATTTCCGTAAAATGGAAAAGATAGAAAAGGCCCGCCGCCAGGGCTCAATGAATCTCAAGTAGAGAAGAATCTCAAGTAAAAGTTATTTTTCCTCTCACACTGCACACAGCCCCGGATCAGGGAAAGAAAACCTGATCGAGAACCTTTACGGACACCCCGTTACGCACCCGCCTGTATTCTGTCAGAAGCTGTTCACCGCCCTTATAACTTAAAACACTGACCAGTATTCCCGCGGTTGAATTGAGCCGGGAAAAGAGGGAGAGTTCCACCGTGTCTGTACTGTAGGCAAGGAGCAGGGCATCGTAGCGCTGGGTACTGTTTTCTGTAAGCCGCCCTTTTCCGCTCTCTATGGTGATGTTGTCATATCCGAGATCCTGGTAAAGCGACGCATAGGTTGAAGCATTGTCCGTGGTAAATTCAATTTGTGTAACTTCTTCCGCCAGCCGTGATACCAGGGCGGCCAGATAGCCCGAATCCGGGCCTGCAACCAGCACTTTTTTTCCGCTAAGGTCCCCTGCGGGTGCAATCATTGCGGCAAGTTCTGACGGCGCCGGCAGCAGTGCTCCCTTTCCCAGGGGCACCGGTGTATCCAGGTATGCCATGGCCTGGGACGGGCCGGATATAAAGCGGTGCCGGGGCACGGTTCCGAAGGTGGCATTGAGTTGAGCCGCCGTCAGGGAGGTGGTATCCCTCAGCGCAGCAGCAAGTTCTTTTCTTTCAGTTTCGGTTGCTTCGCTTATTCCGGTCTCTTCTGATCCTGCCGCTTCCTGGGCCGCAAGACCCTGAACCGGAATAGTATAAAAGAGAAGAGTCAGGAGAAGACATCTCAGAATTGATCGAAGAATTGATTTAGTCATCTGTCCTGGGATTCTATAACGGAACGCAGACTTTACGCCAGTCACCTCCCTGTTTGTTTACGTCCTCATGTGTTGAAGCTGGGGCATCTATTTTGGTAGTATATGCCTCATTCGTTTATCGCAAAGGAGCGTTCAATGGCCGCAGAAACACTGCCGAAAGCCTATAATCCCAAAGATTTTGAGGACCGCATCTATGCCATGTGGGAGGAGATGAAGGCATTCTCTCCCGAAACCGGTGTGCGCCATGATGGAGAGGACCCCTTTGTTATTGTCATACCCCCGCCGAATGTGACCGGTGTCCTGCATATGGGGCACGGGCTTAATAATACCCTCCAGGATATGCTTATCCGCTTCTACCGTATGAAGGGAGTTCCCACCCTCTGGGTCCCCGGAACCGACCATGCGGGAATTGCCACCCAGAACGTCGTTGAGCGTCGGCTTAAGGCCCGGGGTACCGGACGGCATGAGCTTGGACGGGAGAAGTTTGTTGAAGAAACCTGGAAGGTAAAAGAAGAGCACCACAGTATCATTACCAAACAGCTGAAAAAGATCGGTGCCTCCTGCGACTGGAGCAGGGAGCGCTTTACCCTGGATGAAGGTCTGTCGCAGGCCGTTCGGGAGGTATTCGTAACCCTTTACGAGCGCGGGCTGGTCTACAAGGGCAACTACCTGGTTAACTGGTGCCCAAGCTGCGGGACCGCCCTGGCCGATGATGAAGTGGAACACCAGGAGTCAAACGGAAGGCTTACCTGGTTCAACTACCCCCTGGAGGATGGATCAGGCTTTATTCAGGTTGCCACAACCCGGCCTGAGACCATGTTAGGAGATACCGCCGTTGCAGTTCACCCCGAAGATGAGCGCTATGCCGGCCTTATCGGTAAGAACGTGAAGCTGCCCCTGGCGGACCGGCTGATACCGATTATTGCCGATACCTATGTAGACCGGGAGTTCGGTTCCGGAGCAGTAAAGATCACCCCCGCCCACGATCCCAACGACTGGGAAATCGGCAAACGGCATAGTCTGGAAATTATCAACATTCTCAACGATGATGCCACTCTCAATGATAATGTTCCCGAAGAGTTCCGGGGCCTGTCGGTGAAAGAGGGCAGAAAGAAGGTTCTTGCGGCCCTGGATGCCCTCGGGGTAGTTGCGGATGCCAAGGACCATACCCATCAGGTAGGTCACTGTTACCGCTGTGATACAGTAATTGAGCCGTATCTGTCGGAGCAGTGGTTTGTAAAGATGCGCTCCATGGCGGACAAGGCCCTTGATGCCTGGCGTAAAAATGAGATCATCTTTTTTCCCAAAAAATGGGAGAACACCTACCGTAACTGGCTTGAAGGGATACGGGACTGGTGCATAAGCCGGCAGCTCTGGTGGGGCCACCGGATTCCGGTCTGGTACTGCGAAGAGTGCGGCGAGATGATGGTCCTGAGAGAGGATCCCACTTCCTGCAGTAAATGCGGATCAGCAAAAGTCCGTCAGGATGAAGACGTGCTGGATACCTGGTTTTCCTCCTGGCTCTGGCCCTTCAGTACCCTGGGCTGGCCGGAGAAGACCCCGGATCTTGATAAGTTCTATCCTACAACTGCCCTTGTTACCGGCTATGACATTATCTTTTTCTGGGTTTCCAGGATGATTATGGCGGGTCTTGAGTTTATGGAGAAGATTCCCTTCCGGGATATCTACATAACCGGTCTGGTCCGGGATAAGCAGGGCAGAAAGATGTCCAAGTCTCTGGGGAACGGGATCGATCCTCTGGAAGTGGTAAATACCTACGGTGCGGATGCCATGCGCTTCACCCTGGTGTTCCTTGCCTCCCAGGGGCAGGATATTCTTATCGATATGGACAGCTTCAAGCTGGGAAGCAAGTTTGCCAATAAAATCTGGAATGCCGCCCGCTATCTGCTGATGAATATGGAAGGCAGAACCATAAAGCCCATAGCGGACTGTGAGCTCAAGGATATTGACCGCTGGATTCTTCATCAGCTCAACGAAGCTGCCGCCGGTGTTGACCGGGCCATGAAGGGCTACCGCTTTAATGAAGCAGCCCAGGCAGCCTATGAATTTTTCTGGAACGACTTCTGCGACTGGTATATTGAAGCTTCCAAGCTGTCCCTGTATGCCGAGGACACATCGGAACGGGACCGGGCTGCAAGTCTGCTCGCAGGAATTCTCGAAGAGTCGTTACGGCTGCTTCATCCCTTTGTCTCCTTTGTAACCGAGGAGATTTACCAGAAGCTTCCCAACAGCGAAGGTGCGGTAATCCTTGCGGAGTACCCTGAATACACCAAAGAGCGTCGGGCAGATGATGCGGTAAAGCATTTCGGTCTGCTTCAGGATATGATCCGGGGAGTCAGAACACTGCGCAGTGAGTTTACCATTCCGCCTGAGAAGAAGATCAATGTTCACATCAAGCTTGATCCGGGATTTGCCTCTGCGGAATTCTTCAAGGCCCATCTGACCCTGGCATCAAGCCTTATAAACGCTGCGGAACTGACCATCAGCGAAGCTGCACCTGCCCAGGAGGGGGGAATGCCCGTGGCCGGCTCCGGATACGAATCCTATGTTTTTATCCGTGATGCCATAGATGTCGATGCGGAGGTTGCCAAGATGGAGAAAGAGATCGGCAAGCTGATGAAGCTGATTAAATCCACCGAAGGCAAGCTTTCCAACGACAAGTTTATTTCCAATGCTCCCGAAGAGGTTATTGCCAAGGAGAAAGACAAACTGGCTGAGTTTCAGGAACGGAGCACCAAGCTCTCCCGGTACATCGAGGAGCTGAAATAGACACTGTTTGACTGTTATTTGGCTTTACTATCATTATAGTAATCTACAAGAAAAGGGCTGATCCGGTTTTGTAAACCTGACCAGCCCTTGTTATTTTAGAAGTTGATTGCTGTCTCAGATAAACAGGCTTGAGTTGGACTTGCCCGCACTCTCAAGGAAGCTTGCAACTCCGCCGATTTCAATGCCGTCCATCAGTTCTTCCCGGGCAACACCCATGATATCCATGGACATCTGGCAGGCTACAAAGCGTACTCCCGCCTCTTTTGCCTGTTCAATCATGCTCTCCAGGGAATCTACTCCCTTGGCCTTCATTCGGGCCCGCATCATTTTTGTTCCCATTCCGCCCATATTCATCTTGCTCAAGGCAAGCTTGAGGCTTGATTTGGGCATCATCATGCCGAACATCCTGCCCATAAAGTCTTTTCTGACTGCAGGTTTTTTTGCTGCCTTGATAACGTTGAGGCCCCAGAAGGTAAAGAAGAGAGTTACATCCTGACCGGAGGCCGCTGCACCGTTGGCTATTACAAATGTTGCCAGGGCCTTGTCCATGTCATCGGAGAATACCACCATGGTGGTACCGCTTCCCTGATGCATGGGAACAGGATTCTTGCGGGGAGATGCTTTCTCAATCTCCGCGGTAACCATTCCGCCTTCCATATTGACCGATACCAGATGGTTTCCGGTCATATTACACCAGGATTCAACATCCCTGCCGAAGCCGGGGTCGGTGGCAATCTGGATCAGGTGGTCGCCGGGTTCTATTTTCTCCATCTCGGTTTTCAGTTTCATAATGGGGCCGGGGCACTGCAGGCCTGAGGCATCCACCTTTTTAATCTGAATATCCGGACGCCGTTTGGGATCGGCCTGGTAGATAACCTCGTCTTTGCCGATAAAATCACCGGAGAAGATGTCTTCGTTGCTCTGCTTCTGGGCAGATATGGAGTATGTTTTGTATCCTCCCGAGAGGTTGGCCACGTTACTGTAGCCGTGCTGCCGCAGAATCCGTTCACCAACATATGCCCGCAGCCCGACTCCGCAGAAGATGATAATCTTCTTGTCTTTCGGCACTTCATTGATCCTGCGGCGAAGATCATCCAGGGGAATGTTTTTTGCGCCGTCAATAGTGCCCAGGGCATGTTCTTCTTCGGTGCGGATATCTATTACAAAGAGATCCTCTTTTTTGTCCGCGTTGAACACTTCCGTCCAGGATACATGCTCGGTGGTGCCGGCGATAATGTTTCCCGCAACCATTCCGGCAATATTAACCGGGTCTTTGGCGGAGGAGAAGGGCGGTGCGTAGGCATGTTCCACTTCGGCAAGATCGTCCACGGTACCGGCCATTCCGATTATTGAGGCGATAATATCAATTCTCTTGTCTACGCCGTTATAGCCTACAGCCTGTCCTCCCAGAACCAGTCCGTTTTCGGGATCAAAGAGAACCTTGATGGTCATGGGGATTGCGCCTGGATAGTAACCCGCATGGGATCCTGAGTGGATAATCAGGGATTTATAGGGCATTTGTGCCCGCTGAAGCTGTTTCTCCGAAAGGCCTGTGGAGGCAACGGTAATATCAAACACCTTGGCAATTCCGGTGCCGATGGTTCCCTTGAAAATCTTCTTGTCGCCGAAAACCATGTTGTCCGCAACAATCCGTCCCTGTTTATTGGCGGGACCTGCCAGGGGAATCTTCATGGGCTGTTTGGAGATAAAATGGGGGAATTCTATGGCATCGCCCAGGGAGTAAATGTCGTGGTCCGAAGTCCGCAGGTGCTCATCAACCTTGATTCCTCCGAATTCGCCTATTTCAAGATTTGCCTTTACCGCCAGGGTTATATCCGGTTTAACGCCGATTGAAAGTATGACCATGTCGGTGTCCAGTTTCTTACCGGAACGCAGCTCCACGGTCATCCGCTGCTTGGGCCCTTTTTTGAAGGCCGTCACTGCATCCTGCAGGTAGAACTCAACATTCTTCTGCTTAAGGTGCTGATGAACTTCCGCAGCCATTTCATAGTCCAGAATGCTCATAACCTGGTCGGCCATCTCTACAATGGTTACAAAGATGCCGCGCTTGTGGAGGTTCTCCGCCATTTCGAGGCCGATAAATCCTGCCCCTACGATGACTGCCCGGTTGGGTTTTACCCTGTCTATATAATCATGAATCTTATCTGTATCGGGGACGCTGCGGAGAGTGAAAATTCCTTCAGAATCAATGCCGGGAATGGGCGGTTTTACCGGTTCTGCCCCGGGGGAAAGTACGAGTTTATCGTAGTTTTCCGTATAGGTGCCGCCTTTTACCAGGTCTCTGATTTCGACGGTCTTCTCTTCCCGGTTAATGGTGATCACTTCCTGGTTGACCCGTACGTCAACCTTGAAACGTGCATTGAAGGATTCCGGGGTCTGAACAAAAAGGTCTTCCCTCTCGGCAATGGTTCCGCCGATGTAGTAGGGGAGTCCGCAGTTTGCATAGGATATATATCCGCCCCGTTCAAACAGAATGATTTCAGAATCTTCGTCGATTCTTCTCAGTCGTGCAGCAGTGGTAGCGCCTCCTGCGACGCCGCCGATAATCAGGTATTTCATCTTTCTCTCCCGCTGTGAAAAATGGTATATAAATAAATATATATTTATTTATATATATAGACAAGTGGAAATGGTGATTAATCGGTAAAAAAATACCGCTTTACTGCCATTGCCAATCCGGGGGATCCGCCTTTCCTCTCTCTTTCCCGTCACTTGACAGTATCCCTCTATTCTTTCTAGAATGTTGCGACTTTGACGTCCGGCATTATAGAAGTTAGAGCCTGTGTGTCCGGTAATTTCACGTCTGTACGTACTTTAAGGAGCGATGCGCTGTGTATACCCCTGTGGATCCGAAAGTTGACTTTCCCAAAATGGAGGAGGCTATCCTCGAATTCTGGCAGAAAGAGAACATATTCAAGAAATCCATCGAAAACCGCTGCGACTGCGAGCATTATACCTTCTACGACGGCCCTCCCTTTGCCACCGGGCTGCCCCATTTCGGCCATTTTGTTCCGGGTACAATAAAAGACATCATTCCCCGCTATCACACCATGAAGGGCAAGCGTGTTGAGCGCCGTTTCGGCTGGGACTGTCACGGTCTGCCCGTTGAATACGAAATGGAAAAGGAGCTTGGAATCTCCGGTAAAAAAGAGATCGAAGACTTCGGTATTGCAAAATTCAATGAATCCTGCCGCTCCATTGTGCTCCGCTATACAAAAGAGTGGGAGAATGTCATGACCCGGGCCGGGCGCTGGGTCGACTTTGAGAATGATTATAAAACCATGGAGCCCGACTACATGGAGTCCATCTGGTGGGTTATCAAGCAGCTCTGGGAAAAGGAACTTCTCTACGAAGGCCATTATATTCTTCCCTATTGTCCCCGCTGTTCCACAGTTCTTTCCAACCATGAGCTTAATCTCGGCGGTTATCAGGATGTTACTGATCCTGCAATAACCGTACGTTTCAAGGTGAAGGGTGAAGAGAACAGCTACCTGGTGGCCTGGACAACTACCCCCTGGACTCTGCCCTCCAACCTGGCCCTCACTCTGGGGCCGGATATCGACTATGTAAAGGTAGCCGATGGTGAGGACACCTATATTATGGCGGCAGAACGGCTTTCCGCCTATTACAAGAACGAAGAGGACTACAAAATCCTCTGGACCAAAAAGGGAACAGAACTTGCGGGCATTGAGTACGAACCCCTCTTTCCCTATTTCGCTGATATTGAGAGCAAGGATGCCTTCAAAACCTACCTTGCCGACTTTGTAACCACCGAGGACGGTACCGGTATCGTCCATACCGCACCCGGTTTCGGTGAGGATGACTATAATGTGCTTAAAGGCACCGATGTTCCCACCATCTGTCCCGTTGACGGCGAGTGTAAATTCACCCCGGAAGTGGCGGACTACACGGGACTCTTTGTCAAGGAGACCGACAAGGCGATCATCGCCCGCCTCCGGGAGGAAGGGAAGCTGGTCAAGCGGGATAACTATCTCCATAGCTACCCCCACTGCTGGCGCTGTTCCAGTCCTCTGATCTATCGGGCAATCTCCTCCTGGTTTGTGGATATCGGCAAGATCAAGGATAAAATGCTTAATGCAAACAGCCAGATCAACTGGGTGCCTGACCACCTCAAGGACGGACGTTTCGGAAAGTGGCTGGAAGGAGCCCGGGACTGGGCAATATCCCGTAACCGCTACTGGGGTAACCCGATTCCGGTCTGGAAGTGTGAAGAGTGTGATGAATCACTCTGCATCGGCAGCCGGGAAGAGCTGGAAGAGAAGTCCGGCAGGAAGGTTGATGATCTTCACAAGCACTTTGTTGATGATATAACCATTCCCTGTTCCTGCGGAAAGGATATGAAAAGGGTTCCCGAGGTTCTGGACTGCTGGTTTGAGTCCGGTTCCATGCCCTATGCCCAGAACCATTATCCCTTCGAGAACAAGGAATTCTTTGAGACCCATTTTCCGGCCAACTTTATCTCCGAAGGTCTGGATCAGACCCGGGGATGGTTCTATACCCTTACCATTCTTGCTGCCGCTCTTTTTGACAAGCCTGCCTTTGAGAATGTAGTGGTTAACGGTCTGGTACTGGCTACGGACGGCAAGAAGATGTCCAAGTCCCTGCGGAACTACTCGGATCCCATGGAGGTTATGAACCAGTTCGGAGCCGATGCTCTGCGGCTGTTTCTTATGAACTCCGCGGTTGTTCGGGCGGAGGATCTGCGCTTCTCCGATGAAGGCGTGCGGGATGTTCTGAAGGGAGTAATCCTCCCGGTATGGAATGCCTACAGCTTCTTTGTTACCTACGCCAATATCGATGGTGTCTCACCCGAGGGTGCTCCGGAAAATCCGGAAAACCCCCTGGATCAGTGGATTTTAAGCGAAACTGAAAAGATGGTTGCACATGTTTCCGGGCAGCTTGATAAATATGATCTGCAACGGGCAATTCAGCCCATTGTTGAGTTTGTAGACCAGCTGAACAACTGGTATATCCGCCGGTCCCGCCGCCGCTTCTGGAAGAGTGAGAACGACGGCGACAAGCTGCAGGCATACGGAACACTGTATTCGGTTCTTATGAAGCTGGTACATGTGGCAGCTCCCATTGTGCCTTTTATAACTGAAGAGATCTACCGGAACCTGCGTCTTCCATCCATGCCCGATTCGGTTCACCTGGGTGATTACCCGGTGGCGGACGAAAGCAAACGGGACAGCGATCTCGAACTTAAAATGAAGGTTACCCAGGCGGCGGTTTCCATGGGACGGGCCATCCGGGCTATGCACTCACTGAAAACCCGGCAGCCCCTGAAGGCTATTCACCTGGTAACCCGGGAAGATAACGAACGCCGGGTTTTGATCGAAATGGAAGACATTATCCGTGAAGAGCTCAATGTAAAAGAGGTTATCTTCCGGGAGAACGAAGAGGATCTGGTGGAATATTCAGCCAAGGCGAACTTCAAGGTTCTTGGAAAAAGCCTGGGCAAGATGATGAAGAGTGCTGCCGCAAAAATCGAGGAACTCTCCATGAAAGAGATTCAGTCTCTCCTTGAAGGGGCTACTCTTTCCATGGATATTGAAGGCACTCCCATTGAGATTACCGAAGAGAGTATAATCGTTCAGCGTACCGAAAAAATGGGCCTGAAGGTTCTCAATGAAGGTTCACTTACTGTTGCCCTTGACCCGGAAATGACCGAGGAGCTCGAGAGGGAAGGTCTTATCCGTGATGTTGTCCGGGGAGTTCAGAACCTGCGGAAAGAGTCGGGGCTTAATGTTACCGACCGGATTCACCTCACAGTCTACGGCGATGATAAGGTCAAAGCCTCGGTGGATGATTTCAGGGACTACCTTACCGAAGAGACTCTATCCGAATCTCTGGAGTGGGGTGAGGCAGCCGGCGGCACAAGCATAGATTGCGGTGAAACCTCATGTACTATCGCCCTGAAAAAGGCATAAAAGCAGCTTGTAAAGCCCTGCTTCTCTGCGGGGCTTTTCTTTTTATGGCAGGCTGCCGAACCCTGCCGCCTGATACCGGTATCTATCAGGTGCCGTACCCGAAGGATGCCCGGGCGGTTGCATCCTTTGATGCGGATATTCTTGGAGATGCCTACATCGAGACGGTACGGCAGCAGTTCGGTGATGAGACAAAGGATATTCTCTCCCGGGCGGATACGGTAGATTTTGCCCTTTTTGATAAGGGCAGTTTCTCGCTTTTGCTCAGCGGAGGTTTCGGCCGTTTTACCACTTCAATGGCGCTTAATTTCAGTTCCGCATGGAAACGCCCGGTAAAAGGAGAGGCCACCTGGGTGCACGCAGACGGCATTCAGACCATACATATACCTGAGTCCGGGACTGTTGTATACGGGGTTCCGGAAACTGTGCGCATGTCTGAGGCCTGGAAAAACCGCAGTGAAACTCTGCTCGCGCGGGACAGGCGGCTCTTTATCTATATTCCCGATATGGCGGAACTGGCACCGGGCTTGCCTGTATCCGGGGAATGCCGTATATTCGGTGATGACCCCGGAAATCTGCTCAGCTTCTCTCTGGAGTGGCGGTTTCCGGATCAGCGCCGTGCCCGGACTGCTGTGCCTCTGGTAAAACTTACCCTGTGGGGTTTCTTCCGCAGTCTGGATAAAGATTTCGACCCGGCATCCCTGGATATTCGTCTGGAAGAAGATACTCTTTTTATTGATAACCTTGGTATCGGAGCCGAGGCCTTTTCTGCTCTGGTGGAGATGATTGTTAGGAGAGACCAGTGAAAGTTGCAGTTGTTGATTATGAAGCGGGAAACCTGCGCAGTGTAGAGACTGCCCTGAAGTTTCTGAATGCTGACTACAGTGTCTATTCTGATCCCGAATCCATTGTTGCCAGCGATGCGGTGATCTTTCCCGGGGTAGGAGAAGCCCGCGCTGCTATGGACGTACTCACCCAGAGGGGCCTCGACCAGGCTCTGAAAGAGGTGGTTAAAGCCGGTAAGCCCTTGTTCGGTATCTGTATCGGCTGTCAGATTCTTCTGGACTATTCAGAGGAGAGTGATACCAACTGCCTGGGGATTATTCCCGGCAAGGTAAAGCTGTTTTCAGGAGGCCCGGGGCTCAAGATCCCGCACATGGGATGGAACAGTGTGGATCAGGTGGGCAGTCACCCTGTATTCGCGGGTGTTCCCGATGGAGCTTCCTTCTATTTTGTCCACTCCTACTATCCTCTCGTGGATGACTCCTCCCTGGAGATCGGCCGCTGTACCTATGGCGAAACATTTTCTGCGGCCTACTCAAAGGATAATCTGATTGCCACCCAGTTTCACCCGGAAAAATCCGGCCGTTATGGTCTCCGGATGCTCGAGAATTTTATAAAAGGGGCCTGACGCAGTATGTACCGAAAACGAATTATCGTCTGTCTCGATGTACGGGACGGAAAGACAACCAAAGGCATTAAGTTTAAAGGTAATGTTGATATCGGCGATCCCGTCGAAATGGCCCGGGATTACTATACCGGCGGTGTAGATGAGCTGGTATTTTACGATATTACCGCTTCATCCGAAGCCCGGGGCATTATGATTGATGTTGTGGAACGGGTGGCGGAGCAGATATTTATTCCCTTTGCTGTGGGCGGCGGAATCGGCTCGGTTAAAGATATGCGGGCCTGTCTGCTTGCGGGAGCGGAGAAAATCAGTGTTAACTCCCAGGCGGTTAAAAATCCCGGCATCATTGAAGAGGGAGCAGGTCTCTTCGGGCGGCAGTGTGTTGTCCTCGGAATGGATGCTCTCAAGGATCCCGAAATGCCCTCGGGCTACCGGGTGGTAATAAACGGGGGCAGAACCCCCACAGAGCTTGATGCCCTTGAGTGGGCCCTCAAGGCGGAAAAGCTTGGAGCCGGGGAGATTGTCCTCAATTCCATCGATGCCGACGGAACCCGGGACGGTTATGAACTTAATCTGACCCGGATGATTTCCACTGCGGTGAATATTCCTGTAGTCGCCTCCGGCGGTGCAGGGACTCCGGAACATCTTGGTGATGTTTTTACCGAAGGAGCGGCAGATGCCGCCCTGGTTGCCTCCATGGTTCACTATGGCGACTATTCGGTAAAGGGGATAAAAGAGTATCTTCAGGGCAGACAGATATCTGTCCGGATGGACTGGTAGCAGCTCTTGTGCAAGCCGCCGGTTTTGTATAAACTCCGGCACCATAAAGAAACATTTCGACCCGAAGAGGTGAGAATATAATGCCTACATACGATTACGAATGCCAGTCCTGCGGACATGTTTTTGAATACTTTCAGAGTATGTCCGACGATCCGCTCAAGGAATGTCCCAAGTGCGGGAGTGAAGTCAAGCGCCTTATCGGCGGCGGTATGGGGATTATCTTCAAAGGCTCCGGTTTTTACGTAACCGACAACCGCGGCGGTTCCGGCGGTAAAGCTACCAGTGGTTCCGTCGCAAAGAGCAGTTCCGGTGACGGCTCCTCAGGGAGTTCTTCCGGAACAGCTTCGTCATCAAAGAAGAGCGGAGATTCGGCGTAAAACGCCGGTCACCGCTCTTTTCTTTTTCCAAGTTTTCCTCGGTCAGCTTATAATTAAGGGAAATGGTGCCGGTTTTCTCCGGCGCTCTTTTCTACAACGGTTCACTTCCATCTGGATGGCAATAGATACGTTCCGTAGATTCCCAGGCTTCCCTCAGGCTCTCTTCAAGATCTGTCTTTTTCCATATATCCTGCATTTTCTCAAACTTCGGGCTTACCAGCGGGTGTTTCGGTGAGAAAATGGTACAGCAGTCCTCGTAGGGGAGTATCGATGTCTCAAAGGTATCGATATTCCGGGCAATACGGATGATCTCTTCCTTATCCATGCCGATAAGGGGGCGCAGAACCGGCAGGTCCGTGGCGCTTCCGGTAAACCGGAGACTCTGGGCAGTCTGACTTGCCACCTGACTCAGTGCTTCTCCGGTTATCAATGCCAGGCCGTCACGTTCCTCGGCGGCCATATGGGCAACCCGCATCATTCCTGCCCGCATAATCAGGGTTGTTGCCTCTTTGGGGGCCCGCTCTTTAATAAGCAGCTGGGTTTTGGTGAAGGGCACCACAAAAAGGTTTATTCCCCCGTTCCAGGGTGCTATTTTTCTGGCCAGGTCTATAACCTTCTTTTTCGCTTCATCCGAGGTGTAAGGGTAGGCATGAAAGTAGACTGCATCCAGTTTCATACCCCGTTTAGCCATCATCCATCCAGCCACAGGTGAGTCGATTCCACCGGACAGAAGAAGCATGCCTTTTCCTGCGCAGCCTACGGGCAGGCCTCCGGGGCCGTCATCCTGGGGGCCCCAGACAAAGGCCTGTTCCCTGAGCTCCGTCTGAATTTTAACATCGGGGTTTTTCACGTTAACCCGAATGCCCGGGAAGGTCTTCAGCATGCGTTCACCCAGGGAGGAGGCTATCTCATAGGAGTTCATGGGAAAGCTCTTGTCTGCTCTTTTGGGGTTTATCTTGAAGGTCAGTTCTTCTGCAGGTTTCTCCTTGAGCGCCTCTTTGAGGAGAACTTCCGCTTCATCGCCGATACTGTCCAGATCCTTTTTGCAGATTCTTACCCTGGCAAAACCGACGATGCCGAAGGTTGTGGCCAGTACTTTCCTGACCGATTCCGGGTCTCCGTCAAATATTTCCACAAAAAAACGGCCCCGGCCTCCGCTTACTCTGGATTCAACCTCTGTAAGGCGGCGTTTTATATTGTCCTTGAGCTGTCGCTCAAACATCTTGCGGTTTTCACCCTTGAGGCCGATTTCACCAACCCGTATCAGGAAATTTGCAATGCTTTGTTTTGTCATCCCAGCTGCTCCTGTAATAAACTGATTTCTCTCACTGCTGTACGGATAAACATTTCAATCTCTTCATCGGTGGTCTCCGGCCCCCAGGAGAAGCGAATTGAGGACTCCGCTATGTCCGGAGGAGTTCCCATGGCTTTCAGTACCCGGTTGGCCTTGTGTTTCTGATTGCTGGAGCAGGCGCTGCCGGTGGAAACCATTATCCCCTTATCGCTAAAAACACGCTGAAGTACCTCGCCGGGCACCGGGGGGAAAGAGCATTTGAGTATATTGGGTACAAGTGTTTCATCCAGGGGATCAATGCCGTGGGGAAGAAGGATGATTTTTGGAATGGCCTTAAGTCCTTCAACAACTCTGCGCCTGATAACTGCGGCCCTCTCCATGGATGCCTCGATATTTGCGGTACGTTTTGCCAGAACCTCTGCAAAGGCGGCAATTGCCGGCAGGTTTTCGGTTCCCGGCCGGATTCCGCCCTCCTGTCCGCCGCCGCGGAAAAGCGGTACGAAGGGTTTCTTCAGGTATAAGAGGCCTATGCCTCTTGGGGCTCCTATTTTATGGCCCGAAAAGGAGGCGGAGTCGACTCCGAGTTCCTTCAGGTTAAGGGGTATCTTTCCCAGGGCTTGTACGGTGTCACTGTGAAAATGGGGCTTCCTGCCGCCGGAAAAGCTGTCGTTGACTGCTTTCTGGATTGCAGGAATATCCTGAATAACGCCGGTCTCGTTGTTTACCAGCATTATGCTTATAAGTTCGGTATCCGGGCTCATCTTTTCGACTACTCTCTCCGGGCTTATGAGACCATCTGAACCGGGATTTATACCGGTATGGGGAAACCCGAGGCTGTTCATGGTTTCGCCGGCTTCCCAGACGCAGGAATGTTCTATGGTGCTGGTAAGCACAGCACCTTTTTTCGGGCGCATCAGCAGGCTCGAGAAGATTATGTTGTTTGATTCCGTTCCCCCGGCGGTAAAATAGAGCTGCTCCGGCCGGCAGCCGAGATTTCCGGCTATACTTCTGCGGGACTCTTCCAGGACCGATCCTGCCGCTTTTCCCGCCTTATGCAGGGAAGAGGGGTTTCCGTAGATTTCCTTTGCCACTCTGCGGGCTGTTTCCAGAGCTTCGGGATCGGGCGGGGCGGTTGCTGCCCAGTCCAGATAGGTGAATTCCATCCGACTATAATAAGTATATGCCTTCGATCTGACAAGGGTTGGAATGTTCGGAGAATAAATGTATCTGTATATAGTAATTAAAGGCTTGATTCTATAGCATGTCAGGGTGTAAAGTATGTGCACTATGAACCAAGCAACCTGTTGCCCTGATTCGTTGATTGAATCATATGCTGAGCGCCTTAAAGTTTGCGGTCACCCTGTCAGATTAAAAATCCTCTGTCTTATTGAGAAGGAAAACGCCTGTGTCAGCGATTTGTGGCAGTGCCTGCAGCAGTCGCAGCCGGTTATTTCCCAGCATCTGGCAGTGCTGAAGAACAAAGGCATAGTCTCCTGTACCGTTGACGGAAACAGAAGAATCTATTCCATCAGCGACGATTTTATCAAGAATATAATAACCAGCTTTCCTCACCAGATATAATACCTAATGGATCGGATTTTTACCCTTGGGGCCCGTGAAACCCGGGTCCGTTCCTACGATGCCGATGCGGTTCAGATCCCTGAAATTGGTCCCAGGGTATGGGTTTGCGACAGCAATACCCGCTCCTTTGTTCCTGCCGGAGAAACTCTCGTTGTGGAGCTTCCTGCCGGTGAAGAGGGAAAGAACTGGGATTCCGTAATCAGAATAATTGATACTCTTCTTGCTGTACCTTTCGGCCGTGACGGCGTTGTTGTGGCTCTTGGCGGCGGGGTGGTCTGTGATGTTGCCGCATTCGCAGCTTCCATTTATATGCGGGGATGCCGTCTTGTTCTGATTCCGTCCACACTGCTGTCCATGGTTGATGCCTCCCTGGGGGGGAAAACAGGCATCGATTACGGCACTTATAAAAACATGATCGGATCTTTCTATCCTGCATCCGAAATCGCCATCTATCCTTTTCTGCTGAAAACTATTTCCGAAAAAGAGTACATGTCAGGGCTTGCAGAGGTTCTGAAGCACGGTTTTCTGGAATCCGGTTCTCTCTTTGACGATCTTCGCAGTAAGCGCTGCAAGGTGTTGGAGAGGGATGTGGCGGTTCTTAACGATCTTATCCCCCGCTCACTGGCCGTTAAGGGCAGTATTGTGGAGGAAGATCCCACCGAGCAGGGCATCAGGGCTCATCTTAATCTCGGTCACACCTTCGGCCATGCCCTGGAAAGTGTACTTGGTCTTGGTGCGGTTCCCCACGGACATGGGGTTGCCTGGGGCATTGCACGGGCAATCGAGGCAGGCCTTGCCCTGGGTGAAACAGATCCTTCCTGGGCGGAAGAGTCTCTAACTTTCCTGAATGAGTACGGGTATGATCTGCAGATAAAGATCCCCGATGCCGAAGCCTATTTTGCAGCTCTGAAAAAAGACAAGAAGCTTAAGTCAGGCAAGGTGCGCTTTGTTTTGCAGCGCAGGAGGGGAGAGACGTTTCTTTCTCCTCTGGAAGATTCTCTGCTTGAAAAAGTCCTGCGCCCCTTTACCTGAATCTTTTTTAAATACTGTCGAAATCCTTATATCGATCAACCCTGTTCGTACATCTCCGCCAGAAAGCGGTACCGTTCGTTAATGGGTTTCGCATATTTTTTTCTGCTTGTATCATCCATTTCGTCCGCCAGTACTTCCAGGCTTGCCAGACTCATCTCTGCCGCTGTGAGCAGCCGCTTTGACGGCTTGAGCCAGTAGTTCCCCTCTCCATTCGTATGGAGGCTTAGAAAACCAAGGCTGGAACTGCTCTGTTTTGCCGGAGCCAGGCGCATAATGTATTCCAGAATCCCCGCAAGCTCATCCATTCCCTCAAAAGAGTTGAATGTTTTTCCCTGAGGCCAGTCCTGGCGGATATCCTCCGGGAGGTTTACATTTTTCATCCACCGGAGAATACGACGCAGTTTTTCGCCCTGGAGGATTTCGTAGCCTTCATGGACAACCACACCCCGCAGGTTTCCGATATTGCTGCCGGAGACATCGCCTCGGCTTCTTTTTATTGCCTTCTTCAGCTCCTGGTAGGGGAGGAGGGCAAGTTTCTTTTTCCCCTTGTAGGGTTTAAGGGGAAAGGTTATGCCTGCAATCTGGATTTCCCAGGAGGTATCCCGTTTTTCCCGCTCCTTGCGCCCGTCTCTGGATGATTTATCCGCCGCAAGGCCCTTTGAAAGAAGCGGGGAGATCCTTGCCAGCCACTCTCTCTTCAGAGGAGAGACCGACCTGGCAAAGGTTCTGCTTGTCTTTACTATCTCTCCTGCCACAATGTACTGGGGATTTTCCCTGAACATAACTGAACCGGGGTGGATCTGTATCTGCTCGGCGGTGAGACTGTGGTATACGCCCCGGCCGCTGCGGGCGCAGACAAACTGTATAAGCCCGGTACTAACGGCGCAGAGATAGGAATCGAGGCTGCCGCCGGAAAGGATGGGAACTCCCATGTCGCTGACAATTTCCGAAAGCTGCTGCTGGATGTTTACCAGTTCATGCATGATTCTCTCATCGAGGTAGTAGCGCTGACAGAAGCTTTTTTTGTTTTTCGAATCTTTAAAGGACTTGAAAAGTTTAAGGTATGAGACAAAGTCTCCGGCGCTGTCTGTAAAGTGATGATGACCCCGCCGGGCTTCCATTTCCTCGCCCTGGGGCAGCAGAAAGGGGGTGTTGGTCGAAAGAAAGGCTGCCGCGATGAGGATCTCATCAAGAACCTCCGGCTCTTTCATAATACCTTCCACTATCATTCTGGAATGACGGGGGAGCAGGGGAAAGCGGACCATCATCTCTCCGATGTTTGAAAGCTGACGCTCTTCATCAAGGGCTTCCAGAGTGTAGAGGGTTTCCACTGCGGAGCGGATGCCCTGTATTCCCGGAGAGGAGATAAAGTCAAACTCTTCAAAATCGGTGATGCCCAGTTCGGCCATGCGCAGTACAACCTCGGAAAGGTCGGTACGGTAGATCTCCTCCTGGGTAAAGAGGGGGCGTTCCTGAAAATCCTTTTTTGAATAGAGCCGGAAACAGGTACCCGGCTGAGTTCTTCCTGCCCGTCCCTTGCGCTGGTTGCAGGAGGCCTGGGAAACCGGGGTCTCCAGCAGGGATGAGGTAAAGGTTCTGGGATTGTAATAATTAATTTTTCCCAGGCCTGAATCGATAACTGTAGTGATGCCGTTAATGGTAACGCTGGTTTCGGCGATATTGGTCGCCACCACCACCTTGTATTTGCCTTCAGGCGGTTCATCGAAAACCCGCTCCTGCTCCTCTTTGGAAAGTCTGCCGTAGAGGGGCAGAATCATGAGCCTGTTGGCGAAGGATGAGCTTTCAAGGGTGTTTATACACTCTTTGATATTCCGTTCTCCCTGAAGAAATACCAGAATGTCTCCGGGAATTTTCTGCTGTATTTTCCGCCGGATTATGCCGGAGATAATTTCGTTTACCGTTTCGTCGGAAGAGCGTTCCGGCAGAGGTTCGTAGATCTCCTTTATGGGATAAATCCGGGTATCGATATGGATAATGGGAGCACCGTGAAAATATTCAGAGAAGATTACCGGATTAATGGTTGCCGATGAGACTATTACCTTAAAATCCGGCCTTGCTTCGATAACCTGTTTCAAAAGTCCCAGAATAAAGTCGATATTGAGGCTGCGTTCATGGGCTTCGTCAACGATAAGTGCAGAATAGCGGGAAAGGTAGCGGTCGGCTTTCATCTCCTGAAGCAGAATACCGTCGGTCATAATCTTGATCCGTGTTTCCGGCAGGGTCTGGTCGTCAAAGCGCATCTTGTAGCCCACTTCGCCGGGAACTTCAGATCCGATCTGCTTTGCGATATAGTCACAGACCGACAGGGCGGCAATACGTCTGGGCTGGGTAACCCCGATGGTTCCGCCGGAGGAGTAGCCTGCCTGATGCAGAATAAGGGGGAGCTGGGTTGTCTTTCCCGATCCGGTGGGGCTTTCCACAATGATAACCTGGTTTTCAGACAGGGCAGCCAGGATTTTATCTTTCTGCTGGTAAACCGGCAGTTCGGCTGGATTTATTCTCAACTAATCATACCTTTTATCAGGTTTACAGCGTCTTCTGTGCTGAGGCCTGTATGGTTTGTTCTGGTTGTCAGGTCTTTAACCGTTATTGTACCGTTTTTCCGTTCTTCTTCGCCCAGCATAACCGCCGCTGCGGCACCTTTCTTTTCTGCAAAAGCGAACTGGGGTCCCAGTTTTTTTGCCTCAGGGTAAACCTCGGTGCGGATACCTGCCTTTCGGAGTTCCCGTGCAAATGCGTGAAAGGCTCCGGTGCCTTCCGCATCCATGCAGAATATCACAGCATCGGCGGAGGCATCATTTCCGGCGTTATCTCCCAGTTCCTCCAGGGCTGCCATCAGGCGGTCCAGTCCTATTGAGGCACCGACTCCGGGAAGCTCCTGTTTTGTATAAAGGGATGCGAGATTGTTGTATCGTCCGCCGGAACAGACCGACCCGATGCCGGGGAGTTTATCCAGAAAGGTTTCAAATACAACCCCGGTATAATAATCCAGTCCACGGGTAATTGAGGGATCCAGTTTGAAGCGTTCTGTGAGTCCGCAGCTTTCCATGGCGGTATAGAGTCCTTTCAGCCTGAGGGTATCCTCACTCTCTCCGCCGGAGAGTTTCTCAAGCTGGCTGAGAACTTGTGGAAAGGCTCCCTCAGCACTGATATAGTCAAGGATGGCTTCGGCGTTTTCCCCGCCTGTAAGCTCCTCAAGCTGCCGCAGGACTTCGTCCCGTCCTATTTTTGCAAGTTTGTCCACAATACGCAGAATCTCGACGGAATTATCCTGTATTCCCCGGTGGGAAAGGAAGCGGTTGAAAATGCCCCGGTGGGAAAGGTGGATAGTGACATCTGAAACACCCAGAGCCGCAAAGCTGTCGTGCATCATGGTCAGAATCTCAAAGTCCGCAGAGGCGGAATCGGTGCCTACGATGTCGAAGTCGCACTGCATGAACTCCCGGTACCGTCCCCGCTGGGTGTTTTCTCCCCGGAAAACCTTGGCCATATGATAGCGCTTGAAGGGGAGGTAGAGTTCATTCACATGGGCTGCCATAAAACGTGCAAAGGGAACGGTAAGATCAAAGCGCATGGATACATCACGCTTACCGTGATCTTCAAAGCGGTATACCTGCTTGTCTGTCTCTCCGCCGCCTTTGCCCAGAAGAACTTCCGTATATTCCAGTACCGGTGTATCAATGGGAACAAAGCCGAAGAGGCGGAACTGTTCCTCAAGAATACGGGTTATCCCCCTCCGGCGGATCTCCGTCTCGGGAAGAAAATCTCTGAACCCCTTCAGGACCCGGGGCTGAATAATAGATGACATGCGGTACCTCGCTGGATGATTGTTCTCGTATTCCTTACTATGGACTGAATACCGTCCATTTTCAAGCATAAGCATACAAAGCTTGCAATAATGGCTCAAAGGCGGTTAGAATATGGTTTGTAACACTCTTAATGTTCTTAATCAGAAGCAGGTACACCATTGCTGATCCGTTACGGTATCGATAAATCCGGCAGGCGTTATGAGCGCGCCCGTATCTACACAGTTGACGAGCACGGAATATCGCGCAGTAAAATAGACAGGGAAGCTCTTTTAATCACTGACCGCCTTCAGAATGAAGGCTATCACGCCTATATTGTCGGCGGCGCTGTCCGTGATCTCCTGAACGACAAGACTCCAAAAGATTTTGATATAACCACCGATGCCCAGCCCAAAAAAGTCCGGCGCCTCTTCTGGAATTCCCGTATAATCGGCCGGCGGTTTCGCCTGGTGCATGTTCATTTCAAAGACGGGAGTATAATAGAGGTTTCCACCTTCCGGTCCAACGAGCCCGGAGCGGACAATAATGATTTCGGGACCCTTGAAGAAGATGTAGAGCGCCGTGATTTTTCCATAAACGCGCTTTACTATGATCCCAAAAAAGAGCAGATACTTGATTTTGTCCAGGCCATGAAGGATATACGCTCCCGGCGGATGCGTTCGCTTCTTCCTCTGGATTCAACCTTCGACGAAGATCCAGTGCGGATGATCAGGGCGGTGAAATATGCTGCAGCCGGAGGCTTTTCCATTCCCTTCGGTCTGAAAAAGACAATCCGTCGCTTTTCAAACAACCTTCAGGGAGTCTCCACTTCCAGGATGACCGAGGAGGTTTTCAAGATTCTCGAAGGTGGAAGCGCTTCTGCGGTTATGAAGCTGGCGGACCAGTATGGTCTTTTTGATTATATGCTTCCTTCCTTGAAAGAGGAGATTCTTGAAAAGAACGGCAAACGGGGATTGCGGGATTTTTTTGACAGTCTTCAGGGCCTGGATTCCCGGATGAAAGAGGGAGAACCGGTCAGCCGGGGGGAAGTCATTTTCCGTGTATTTTCTCCTTATCAGGATATCCCCGATGACCTTGAGTTTGAAGTTCTCTTTAAATATATTTTCCGCGGCTTTAAAGAGCTTCTTTCGCCTCTTACTCCTCCCAATGCCGATGTGGAAGGGGCGGTAAAACAGCTTTTCGATGCCGAAGGTATTGTAAAGGTTAAAAAGAAAAAGAAGCGCCGCCGCCGGAAGCGCAAAAAGAAAGCCCCGCCGGAAGCGGGGCCTGATGATCATTCTGCAGAAACTTCTGTATCTGAAGTTTCCGGGGATTCCGGAACGGCAGGTACTGCTGATTCTTCCGAATCCATCCGCTCAAGCAGTTCCTGAGCTTTGCCGCCGTATTCGGCGGGATCTTCATTCAGAACCATATCCAGATACTCCCTGGCACCGGTAATATCTTCCGCTGAATATGCGGTAATACCCCTGGCATAGTAGATGAGCCCCGGTGATCCGTTGCGGTCAAGCGCCTGGCTGTAGAAATAGTCGGACATGGCGTAATCCTGCTCTGCGTATTTAATCAAACCCAGATAGTAGTAGGGAATATAGTGGCTCTTTTTCAGTTCAAGTGACCGGTTGAAGCTCTTTTCCGCTTCGGTATAGTCTCCCTGGCTATAAAGGGCAATTCCCTGCTGAACCAGTTCAGGGAAGGTCTTCAGCTCATCCATGTAGGTGCTGAAACTGTTGAGAAACTCTTCCTTGTTTACCCAGGCAAAGCCCTTGTCTATTACCGCTGATTCATTCTCTTCCCGGGGCACGTCGGCTTTCAGAGCCGAGAGGGCATCCCAGATAATCCGGTTGTAGCGTTTGTCCTGGCTGTTCAGAAGAAAATGAACAAGTCCCCAGCTCTGGGCATAAAAGCTTTCAATCTGCCGGTTGGCGGATTCCACATCCATGGTAAGCAGCAGGGAAACCGGGATAATCTCTGTTTCCAGGGCAATATAGGTTTTCAGGCTCTTAAGCCAGGAGAGGTTCTCCCGGTATTCAGCCCTGTTTTCGGCTCCGTTGTAGCGTGAGTTTTCCAGGTAAATGGCCATTCCCTTCTGCAGCCACAGGGGCGGAAACTGTACAAAGGTTTTGAGATACTGAATAAAGGCATGATGCACCAGGGAGCGTTCAAAATCACTGCCGTTCATGTATCCCACCAGTTCACTCATGGTCGGGTCGGAGTACTGCAGGAAAACAAAGCTGTCCTTCGGAGTTCCGATGCTGGATTCCAGATAGGCGGCATACGCATTCTGATCTGCAAATATGCGGACCTTGAGTCGGGAAGGGAGCCCGGAGCGGTCAAAATGGAGAAAATCCTCAAAGAGCTCTGCATAGGCGTCGAGCCGGTCTGCGATATTCCGTGCCCCGGCATCATCTCCCTGGGCAAGCACCCGGTAGTAATCTCCCTCGGCGGCGGAGAAATCCTCCTGTGCCATAAGGGGGACGCTTATGAACAGGGCTGTAAAGATAAGCAGTATCCGTAAGAGTCTGTTAAGTGGTATCCCCTTCATCGTCAATCTCCTTCGTTTAAGAAAAAGCCCGTTACCGGGTTCATGGTATTCCTGTTTCAGGGAAACTCTTCCAATACGGTGTTTTCTACAACACGATAAGTTGAGAGTTTCCCTTTAACTATCGACAGTGAAGGGTATAATCTCAAGTCCTGGCAGATCGTCCGGAATGGAAGTCTTCGATAATGACGTTTACTTTCTGGATGATTATTCCGGCATAGCGTTCAAGGCTGTCAATGAGGTACTCCTGAAAACCATGGAGGTTTCCCGAGAGCTGCACGCCGTAGGGTACATGGACATGCAGGGTAAGGATGTAGCCCTGATTATCGATCCGGGCATGCACCTTCTGCAGGCTTATGGTGGAATCGTACTCTTCGGCACAATGGAGAACCATCTGGGTGAGAGCCGCCTTGGAGATTGATACCTTGCCTTTTTTTGAGAACTCCGGCCGTACCACGGTTTTTTCATATACCTGCTGCTTTTTCAGGTTAAGGTAGGGGAGTTTGTTCTTCAGGAAGATTTTCACCGAATCATACATAATATGAGAGTAGTTTCTGGCGATCTCTATTGTCGGTACCGGGATAATGTGTTTTCCCTCGATTTTGCGGGATCGAATGGCGGTTTCTATTTCGTCGGTGGTTGCGATATCTTCTATGTGAATGATTTTGGAGATTGCCGGCAGCTTGAGGCGCTTGGCAATTTTTGCGACCATGCGGTCGCTGGTCCCCAGAATCAGTATGCTGCGGAATTTTACCTGGTGCAGGGCTTCAAGAACATCAGCCCTGTGGGCGGAATCGTCGAAGAGGGCTGTCTTGATTGCACCCAGGTATGCTTTCTCTTTCTTTGCCGATTTTCCAGCTATAATTTTCTGGTCATGAATCAGAAGCCCGTCATCGATAATAAGCTCCATACCGTATTTCTGGGCCACCAGTTTTGCCCTGAAACTCTTGCCGGTGCCGCTGCGTCCCACCAGGGCAAAGACTTTTACCCCTTTGAGGAGAAACTGTATATGGTTGAAAACTCTCTTCACAAATTGACTATACTCTTTTCCGGCCGCCTTGACAAATAGTATGGAGCCGGGGAAAATACCTTCAATATGATCGCCAACGGAGAATTTTAAGTGTACCGCTTACTCAGTCATCCTGTTTTCTTGTCGGCGATCTTCGGCTGGTTTATGGCCCAGTTCGTCAAAACGGCAATCGAGCTTTTTAATCCTAAATCCAGAAAATCAAAAGAGATAGTCTACACGCTGCTCTGGCGTACCGGTGGAATGCCGTCAAGCCATTCCTCTGCGGTAACCGCTCTTGCTACCTCCATCGGGTTCACCGAGGGCATCGATTCGCCCCTGTTTATCTCCATGCTTTTTTTCTCTCTCCTGGTCATTCGTGATGCCTTGGGTGTGCGGCGTTCCGCCGGGCTTCAGGCTCAGGCACTGAACAGTCTCGGAGAAGAGCTCAAGAAACGATACAAAATACCGTTTTCTCCGGTGAAAGAGGTTCACGGCCATACGACCACGGAAGTGTCCATCGGAGTGATTCTCGGATTCTTTATCG
This sequence comes from Marispirochaeta sp., assembly GCA_963676835.2. GTDB lineage: Bacteria > Spirochaetota > Spirochaetia > JC444 > Marispirochaetaceae > Marispirochaeta. The sequence goes on along the minus strand of CAXXFF010000001.1, from coordinate 775,860 downwards.
CCGTAGCTTTCTGCAAACTCTAGGGGTTTTCTTTCATGCGATCCCGCCTGCGTCCAGTTCCATGGATTCTTCTTTACAGCCTGATTTCGGCTCTTCTGTTTTTCAGCGGCCGGGAGTCGGTTGGGGCAGATCTTAAGCTTTGGCCTGAATGGTATACTCTAGTCTGCCGTGACAGTGCTGCCCTGGAGGCGATGCTTCCCGATTCTCTCAATGTCCTCTCTCCTCGGACGGCGGAGGTAACACTAAGCGGTTTCGATCACCTGAATACTCTTCCTCTCTCTGAGGTTTCACAGCATTTTTCTTCCCTGGATCCCAGAATCGATCCGTTTATCCGTTCCCTTCCATCCATGTTTTCCGGTATATGGAACGGGGAGGCCGCGGAGATTCTCTATATTGCCCGTGATATGCCTCTGCGGGATCTGAGAAAACTGCTGCAGGAATCCGGTATCGAAAGGGACGTCGCTCTGCTGGCTGATGCCGGTCCGCCGACGCCTGTCAGGGACGGGATTCTTTTTCTATCAGCTCTGTTGGTAGTGCTGCTTTTGCAGTCATCCTACAGGATTTTGAGTTTTCTGGTTATGATTCCCTGGGGAATCGGTCTGATTGTTTCCGGTCCGGAAGCACTGTATCTTGTTCTGTTCGGCGTTTTTGCCATACCTGCCATGATTAATCTGCTGATGCCTCTGATGGTTAGGCGGATTCATGATCCCCAACAGTCCCTGGAACCATCCCGGCGCAAAGAGCTTGTCATTCTTGCCTCGGGACTTGTGATTGCCATGGCGTTTTACGGTTTTTATGTCTCATTTACGGATTTTTTCCGGTTTCCATTTTCCGCTTCTCTTGCAGGATTTGCATTATTACGGGGACGGATAGCTTTAGGCTTGTCCCGTTCCGGAAGGATGGTACATCCCCTGTTTGTACATGTACCCCTGAAACCGGGTAAAATGCGGTTTAAACGTTATTCCCTGCAGACCGCCGCAGTTGCGGCAGCCATGCTGCTTGCGTTCTTTCCTCTTTCCCCAGACAATTCCGGGAAGCTGCAACTGCCTCTTTCAGTCAGTCTGGACTCTGTAAGTGATAACCCTCTGGATAATCTCTACGCCCTTGAACAGCTTGAACTGGAGTCAGGGCTTCCTTCTCTTGCCTCCTATATTACCCATAAGTTCTTTCAGGAGAACTATCTCTACCGGCCGGAGTTTTCTCTTGATGCGGTAAAGAAAGGTATATTTATTAGCACATTCATATATGAAAAAAATCGCATAAATGAATTGGACAGACCAATTTGGCGGTTTACATCCCCATGGTATACAGCTATAATTGACAACGATACCGACCGTATTTCTACTTTTTTTCTTCAAGATGGCACCCCGAAAGGTATCCTCACCAGGGCTGTAAGCTTCGGAAAAACCCCGGTTTATGGTGTTTATCCGGGCTTCGCTTTACTGCTGACTCTAATGTTTATCGGCCTGGCCCATGCACTTGAGGAAAAACGGCGGGTAATCACTCATTTTAATGGAAGCTACCAATCAAGGAGAATGAGCCAAACTGCATGAATACTAAACAATCAGAAAAGGCATTCTACACCTTCAGTAAAGGCGGAATCCACCCGCGGGATAACAAGCACTACTGCAACACCGTCTCTGTTCGTGAGGCACCGCTGCCGGAGCTTTTTGTTGTTCCTCTTTCCCAGCACCTGGGAAGTCCGGCGGAAGCAGTTGTAGAAGTAGGGGACACGGTAAATTACGGTGACCTCCTCGGTAAATCCTCAGGATTTATCTCAGCCAATGTTCACAGCCCCTGTGCAGGCGAAATAAAAGAGTTTACCGAGGTATTTCTTCCCCACGGAGGAAAGTCCAGGGCTGTAGTAATAGCCCACGATGGAACCGCACCTCCGGAGTATCCGGAAACTGATGCATGGAAGAGCCTCGACAACCAGGCACTTCTCAAGATGATCGCCGATTACGGCATTGTCGGTATGGGAGGAGCCACCTTTCCGGCCCATGTGAAGTTTTCCTTGCCCAAGGGAGCAAAAGCTGAATACCTGGTAATCAATGGTGTTGAGTGTGAGCCCTATCTTACCTCAGACCACCGGCTGATGCTGGAGAAGACTGCAGAAATATTTAAAGGCCTCGAAATTCTCTATAAAATACTTCAGCCCGCAGAGGTCCGTATCGGTATCGAGAAAAACAAGCCTGATGCAATCAAAATAATGAAAGAGTATGCCGCAAAGGCATCTATTCCGGTAAAGGTTTATCCCCTGAAGATGAAATATCCCCAGGGAGACGAAAAACAGCTGCTTAAGGCTGTAATCAACCGGGAGGTCCCCTCAGGTGCACTGCCCATCGAAGTCGGTGCGGTGGTTGCCAATGTGAGCACCGTTAATGCCGTCTATGAGGCAATTGCATGCGGAAAGGCTCTGTATGAAAGAATTGTTTCCATTACCGGTGCCGGAATAACAGAACCCGTTAATTTCCGGGCCCGGGTAGGTACTCCTGTACGGCTCCTTATCGAGGCTGCCGGCGGCAAGCTTGATGATACAGTCAAGCTGGTGGCGGGAGGGCCAATGATGGGCTTCTCATTCTTTGATGAGGATACACCCACCGCCAAGGGAACCTCCGGCATTCTTGCTCTGACCGAGAAGGAACTTGGCCAGGGAACCTCAACTGCCTGTATCTCCTGCGGGCGCTGTGTGGCTGCCTGTCCTATGGGTCTCAATCCTACACGGCTTTTCAAACTGCTGGATCATCAGGAGTACGAATCCGCCATGGCTATCGGTCTTCTCGACTGCAAGGAATGCGGCTGCTGCGGTTATTCCTGTCCTGCACACATTCCGCTGGTTCAGGGGATGAAAGGCGGAAAGTACGAGCTGAGACGCAGAAAAGCCCGTAAAGATGCTGCGGCCCGGGCCTGAAGCCATGAGGCGGCACATAAACAAACTTGAAGATATGAGGTTAGGATGAATACCGAATCCCTGTTAGTAACGTCATCACCCCACATACACCATAAAGACACAACTGCTTCAATCATGTGGCGTGTGTCTGCGGCACTTGCACCGGCATCCCTGTGGGGGATATATCAGTTCGGACTGTCCAGTCTGCTGGTTCTGCTGGTCTCAATTGCAAGCTGTCTGCTTTTTGAATACCTTGCCGGACGGGTTCTGGGCAGGTTTACCCTGAAAGACGGAAGCGCCTTTCTTACGGGACTCCTGGTTGGTATGAATATGCCCGGAACTGTTCCGCTCTATATTCCGGTGATTGCTTCGGCCTTTGCCATTCTGGTTGTAAAGTGGACCTTCGGCGGCCTCGGCCGTAACTGGATGAACCCTGCATTGGCAGGCCGTGTTTTTGTTTTCTTCTCCTGGACGGGAGATATGACCACCTGGCCGGTTCCCCGGGCCCTCGGCCTGGATGCGGTAACCATGGCTACTCCCCTTGGAAGCATAAAGGCGGGTCTGATGGAAGTCTCCGGCCCCATAGCCGGCCCCATGGCACTGCTGCGGGAGCTGAAGTTCCCGGTTTCCGGCCTGGACAACACCATTACATCAATGATCCCCGGACTCAATTCCGGCTATGTCGATCTTTTTCTGGGGAATATTCCCGGCTGTATCGGCGAGGCTTCGGCGCTGCTGCTTCTTTTAGGCGGCATCTACCTGATTGCCGTTAAGATTGTCAACTGGGAAATTGTGGTAAGCTACGCTGCCAGTTTTGTCATAATGATCTTTGCCTTCGGCGGAATCCCCTACGGTGCGGGTCTTTTTTCCGGAGATGTGCTTTTTCATATGCTTTCCGGCGGTTTTATGCTGGGCCTTTTCTTTATGGCCACCGACATGGTTTCATCGCCCCTGACAAAAAAGGGTATGCTTATATATGGTACCGGCATCGGTCTTCTTACCTTCCTTATCCGGGTATACGGCTCTTTCCCCGAAGGAGTCTCCCTGGCAATCATTCTTATGAACATCTTTGTACCCATGATAAACCGCTACACCCAGCCGGTTAAGTTCGGCGAACTCCGCAAGGAGGCCAAATAATGAAGCAGCTAACTGTAATAGGCGGAAAGCTTGCACTTATCTGTGCTATCGCAGCCTTCAGTCTTGGTCTGGCTAATGCGGTTACCGCTCCCCGTATTGCGGAACTCAAGGCTCAGAGGCTCCAGGAGGCCCTGTCGGCGGTAATCCCCGAAGGGAAGGCCGGCGACTTTGTTCCTGTTGAGGGCGGTAAAGTTGTACGGGGATACTATCCGGTTATCAACTCTGCCGGTGAACAGGCGGGCTATGTGCTTCGTCTTGTCGGTTCTGGCTACGGTGGAGATCTGAATATCCTTGCAAGTTACCTGCCGGACGGTGCTATTCACTCCTCTGTACTCATGGAGAACCAGGAGACCCCGGGCCTCGGAAAAGAGGCGGAAAAACCTGAATACATGCGTATGTACAAGGGCACAGGTTCGACCAAACCGGTGCCGGCCCGCAAAAGTCAGCTTCCTCAGGAGCAGGCAGACTCGATCTCCGGTGCAACCATCACCTTTGCCGGTATCGGACGGGCTCTTGGTGAAGGTTCCGCATACGTAATCAGCCTGGGAGGAAAATAATGTTGAAGGAATTTACCAAAGGGATTTTTAAAGAGAATCCTGTTTTTGTAGTACTGCTCGGCCTCTGTCCCTCCCTGGGAGTCTCCACAAAGGTGGTCAATTCCCTCGGTATGGGTGCCGGAACACTTTTTGTTCTGCTGGGATCAAATATTTTTGTTTCCCTGCTGAAGGGGTTTATTCCCGACAAGGTGCGGATTCCCGCATATATTGTAATAATCGCCTCCTTTGTTACCATCGTTGAGATGGTGATGCAGGCGTATATTCCTGCCCTGTACAACAGTCTCGGTGTATTTGTACCCCTTATTGTTGTTAACTGCGTAATCCTCGGGCGGGCCGAAGCCTTTGCCAGCAAGAATGGCGTAGGGCGGTCGGTAATGGATGCCCTCGGAATGGGTGTCGGTTTTACCCTGGCCCTGGTTGTAATAGCACTTGTACGGGAAGTTCTCGGTAACGGTACTATTACCCTTTTTCCCATCGCAGCCTTAGGCTTCGGCGGCGAAATACAGATTCCCCTGCTGTACAAGTCTCCTGCCCGGGTAATGACCCTTGCTGCGGGTGCGCTGCTTGTAATCGGATATCTGAAGGCTCTGCTCAACTATTATGAAGACCGCAAAACAATTGCGGACGCAGGTAAGAATGAGTCAAAGGAGGCCGCTCTCGCGGAGTAAACAATGATATATATCGGAATATTTATAACCTTTGTTTTTATCAACAACTTTATCCTTACCCAGTTTCTTGGAATATGCCCCTTTGTCGGTGTTTCCAAGAATGTTGAGTCTGCAGTAGGGATGGGGTTTGCAGTTATTTTTGTTATGTCCATTGCCACCCTGGCAACCTGGGCAATTTACCACTGGATTCTTGTTCCCCTGGATATCACTTTCCTGAGAACCATATCGTTTATTCTGGTTATTGCATCCCTGGTGCAGCTGGTTGAAATGGTTATCCAGAAGGTTTCTCCCGCCCTCTACAAGGCACTCGGTATCTACCTTCCCCTTATTACCACCAACTGTGCGGTAATGGGTATGGCGGTAATTGCCGTTCAGAACAGCTACAACGCTGCTGAAAGTTTTGTGGCCGGTTTTTCCGCCGGCGTCGGATTCCTTCTTGCCATAGTGCTGATGTCTACCATCCGGGAGAAGCTGGATACCGAATGGATACCCAAGCCCTTTCGCGGAGTCTCCATTGCCTTTATCACCGGCGGACTTATGGCCATGGCCTTCATGGCCTTTGACAAGACTCTTCTGACCAACCTTTTCCCCGGAGTATAAGGAGCCCTTATGATTGTTATTCCTGCATTATATGCATTGGCTGTGGTCGGCATCCTCGGCGCCCTTTTCGGGACCGGACTGGCGGTTGCCTCCCGGGTACTGGCTGTTGAGAAAGACCATCGTATTGAAGAGGTTGAGGGTATTCTTCCCGGCGTAAACTGCGGAGCCTGCGGGTATCCCGGTTGTTCCGGTTATGCCGAGGGAATGGTTAAAAATGATGCTGATATAAGCCTCTGTTCTCCCGGAGGACAGGAGGTAATGATAGCTCTCGGCAAGGTTCTGGGCAAGGAAGTTGATCTTACCAAAGAAAAGATGGTGGCCCAGGTTCACTGCCGCGGCAACAAAGACCGGTCCAGCTATAAGTTCGAGTACAAAGGTGTGGAAGACTGTGTCAGTGCCCATCTTCTTTTCGGTGGAGACAAAACCTGTTCCTACGGATGTCTCGGCCTCGGCAGCTGCATAAAAGTCTGTCCCGTAGATGCAATCTCCTATGATGAAGATAACTGTGTCTGGGTAAACAAGGATCTTTGTATTTCCTGCGGAAAATGTGTTGACATTTGCCCCACGGGGGTAATAAAAATGATACCCTACTCAGCAGACAGGATTGTCGCCTGTAATTCGAAAGATAAAGGTGCAGCTACAAAGAAATACTGTACAGTAGGGTGCATCGGGTGTAAGCTATGCGAAAAGCAGTCTCCTGAGGGAGGCTTTGCCGTCGACAGTTTTCTTGCTTCTATTGACTACAGTCAGAAGGGTGATCGTACGGCAGCGGCGGAGAAATGTCCGCCTAAATGCATAATTAATGCTGAGAAAAAATAAATAAGGAAATAGATTTTTTCTGTAATGCCGAGCCAAAAGTTAGTTCTCGGGATGCGAAACAGTCTCCCTGTTGGGACGACGGAAGAGGAGTTTGAGAAGGCTTACCAGTCAATGTATAAGCCTTTTCTTACCCTTCTTTATAATCATCCCGGTGTATACATGTGGTTATACTACTCCGGAAATCTTCTCGAATGGCTCGAGAACCGTCACCCGGAGTTCCTTATGCTTCTGAATGATTTATCGAAAAGGAAGCAGATAGAACTCCTGGGTGGTGTGCAGTACGAAGCCTTTCTTCCTCTTGTTCCAAGCCAGGACAGGCTTGGACAGATTGAATACCTGACAACTTTTATTCGCAAGCGCTTTGGCAGACGTCCACGGGGAGGTCTCTTGCCCGGTGATGTATGGGAGCCTTCTCTTGCCAGTACACTCAAAAGTGCCGGCTTTGAGTATATTTTCCTGCCGGACAGCTATTTTGCCGAAGCCGGCTGCCGCGGAAAAGAGCTGTATATGCCTGCTTTTACTGAGGATCTGGGTAAAAGTATAATTGTCTATCCGGTTTCCGCAGGGCTCTCCGGGAGAATAGGCAATATCGATACCGTAACCTTTGTGGATGAACTCAGGCTTATCTACCGCAATACCGGGAGTGAGGTTATCTGTCTCAACCTGGAACCTCAGAAGAGCCTGGAATGGTACGAGCAGTTTTTTCAGGAAATTGAGAACCGGAGCAGTGAAGTGGCCACTTTCAGGCCCGTTCGTTGTACCCGGCAGTTTAAGGCACTGAATAAGCACTATTTTTCCAGTATCACCTTCCAGAGTCTCATGCACTGGCTGGAGGAAGGTGCTGCCACTGATGAATACGAGTATCCTGACAGCTCTGTTCTGCCGTCGGGGTCTTACCGGTACTTTCTGACCCGTTATCCCGAAGGGAACGCCCTTTACAGTAAAATGATGTACACCAGTCTGCTGGTTAATCAGATTAAAGGGGATCGGTCCAGAAAGAAAACCGCCAGAGAAGAGCTCTGGAAGGCCCAGAGCAATGAAGCCTACTGGCATGGAGCAGACGGCGGTATCTATCGCCGTATTTACCGTAATGCAGCATATCACTCCCTGCTGGAAGCTGAAAAAGTAACCAAAGAGCGGGGCATTTTCAAACCCTCTGTCTTTATCACCGATTTTGATATGGACGGACTCCAGGAGTATCTATACCGGGGAACCAATATAAACGCCTACCTGCATCAGAAGGGCGGAACCCTTTTTGAGCTTGATTACTTCCCGGCTTCCTGGAATTTCGGCGCCACCATGTCCCGGCATAACGAGGTATACCGCAGCGGCAGCTCAACTCCGGATGCATACCCCCGTCGATCTTTCATGGACCGCATTGTAAAAGAGGAGCAGGGCGAAGATTTTATTGATCGGCGTCCCGGGGATGATGAATGTGATTTGATGGGGCTGCTCTATTCCGAGGAGTCTATTGACCGTGAGCGGCGTCAGGTCTGCCTCGGTGCAGAATGTCGTATCAGACAGGGAGACAGCGAAATACCGATTACTCTGAAAAAGGATTTCTCATTCAGAAAAAACACCCTGCATGTAACCTACAAAGTTACCAATACCGGCGATGAGCCGTTTAAACGTTTCTTTGCCAGTGAAATGAACTTTGCCTTTTCCGATCCTGAAAATCTGGCAATCAGTACCGGTGAAAATCCGGGGGATCCCGATGATACGGCAGTCATTTTCATGGATAAAGGTATTAAAAGCAGGATGTCCCTGAATTCGGATAAGACATTCACCTGGAAAGCTGTTCCAATGGTACTTGAGTACCTGACACTTGCCGGGATGGCAGAGGAGTACCAGCAGCACGCCGTGCTTCTCCAATGGCCCCTGGAACTTGGACCTTCAGAGACATGGGAGACCGTGGTTCAGTTAAAGGTAGATAAACTCTAAGGCCGTTTACGATCTGAGATGCCGGTAAATCCGGTTTATCCAGACTTGAGATTCGGGATAATATTCTTCTTCCGCCACCAGAAATTCATAGAATGCATCATTGTACTCACCGTTCATATAGAGAGCCTGGCCGTAGTAAAAACGGGCGGCGGTTTCAATCTGCGGAGTTCTCCGGATGGAAAGGAAGTTGGCAAGAGATTCTGATGCCGCTTTATAATCTTCTTTAAGAAACTGTTCCTTGAGGATCAGCCCCAGGGTATAGGCGGCTCCTTCGAGTCCACCATGTATGTGCTGCGGCAGTACTGCAGGCTGCGGTTCGATAAGCTTCTGTTCCGGAAGGAGGCTTAATAATCCCTGTATGGCAATCTCAGTCTCTGGGTTTACCTCTTTCCTGGAGGGCGCAATAAGAGCAAGTGATGCTGTGAGGGGTTTTCCGCTTTCAATTCCCTTCTGGATAATCAGATTCGGCAGTGGTGGAGACCTGAGGCTGATTGCCGGCGCAGCCAGTCCGGGACGTTCTGATGTGGCGGATATTTTTACGGGACTTGTGGTAATGTTTTCTCCCGGATTAAAGCTGAAGGTTCCGGTCTGGAGAAGCTTGCTGTCGAATACACCATAGTAGTACTGGATGCCCGGTATCGGGTAATCGGTGTAGCTGCCGGTGTCACTCTGTACGACTGCGATGCGGCTTGCTTCAAGCAGGTTGTCTACCGAGGCAATGGGGTCGGTATGCCGGTATATAAGCAGGGTTCTGTCTCCCCTGTTGGATTTATAGCTTACCTGAATTGAATCACCTGATACAGATGAGCCTATACGGGTAATTTCTGCGGCGATCTCCTCTTCGTTTTTTATCTGTGTTGCAGCTGCTCCGACCACGGATTTATTCCTGAAGGGAATGAAAAGTTCGTACAGTCCGCCGTCGGGGTTGTTCAGGAGTACCGCATAAAAATAGGTTTGTTCATCTCCCGGATAGTCGGTAAATGTGGAGGTTCCCGGTGGAACCTGGCCTGCTTTTTCGGCCAGATGGAAATTCTCCTCTGTTATCTCTTCTGTGTAGCGGTAAATCTCATAGCTTTCAAAAACGTCGGGGGAATCCCTCCAGGTAAGCTGAATACCATTAGCCCGGGGCGATATTCTCAGGCTTGAGGGAAAGGGTGAGAATATATCTCCGTTCTGGGAGTAGATAAGGGTAGATGCAAAGAGGAGTAATGCCGACAGATAGAACAGTTTATTTCTTTTCATAACAGAGTTTCCTTCTATTCTTATCGGAAAAAAAATCATTAATCCATAGCCGTTCTCAATAGGCTGTACCCGGCCATTTATTGCGCTTGCTCCTGCACCGCTTTCCGGGTAAACTCAGATCACGATGTTTGTAGCCGTTGCATGCGATTTTGCAGATGACGACCACTCTTCCGAGGTGATCAAGCTTCTCGGCTGGTACGGCTTTGAGAAGATTCAGGAAGGTGTGTGGGAATCCCGTTCCATACCGGAAAATACCCTTTCCCGGCTGAAGCGTGATATTGACCGGGTCTGTGATTCCTTTGATTCAATCCGGTTTTATCAGTTTCCCCTGGAGGAGACCCTGGTAATTACCTCTCTCAAGGGCAAGCGCTGGCGGCGGCTTATCTTAGACTGACAAGGAAAAGCATATGTTAAGTGAACTGAATGATCCGATTAAAAACCTGAAGTCTGAAATATACGATGTCTGGAGGGGTCTTTGACCCGGAAAGAATCGAACACTCCATCCGGGAAAAGGAAGCTGTAACAGCAGAGCCCGATTTCTGGAATGACCGCGAAACCGCGGAAAAAATGCTGGCAGAAATTAACAGTCTCAAGCGTTCCTTTGCGCCCTGGAAAGAGCTGAAAGAGCAGGTGGAAGAGCTTGAAGAGCTTTACCAGATGGCTGTAGAGGAGGACGACTCCTCCGTTGAGGATGAAATAGCCGGCAGTCTTGAAACACTGAGATCTGAATACAGTAAGCTCCGGCTTATGGATATGCTTTCCGATGAGCTGGATCCAAATCCTGTTTTTCTTACCATTCACTCCGGGGCAGGGGGTACTGAAGCCTGTGACTGGGTAAGTATGCTCTACCGTATGTATACCCGATGGATAGAGCGCAAGGGGTTTAAGCTGGAAATTCTGGATCTGCTGGAAGCAGAGGGTGGAATCAAATCAGTTACCATGCAGATCAAAGGAGAATATGCCCACGGCTATCTCAAATGTGAAACCGGTATTCACCGTCTGGTGCGGATTTCTCCCTTTGATTCATCAAAACGGCGGCATACATCATTTGCATCGGTATATGCATCACCGGTTATTGAAGATGACATTGATGTGGATATAAAGCCGGAAGATCTGAGGGTGGATACCTACCGGGCCCAGGGTGCCGGTGGACAGCACGTTAACAAAACCGATTCCGCCGTCAGAATTACCCATATTCCCACCAATATTGTGGTGCAGTGTCAGAATGAGCGAAGCCAGCATAAAAACCGTGCCACCGCCATGAAGATGCTTAAATCCCGGCTGTATGAACACTACAAAGCCGAACAGGAAGCGGAGCAGGAAAAGAGTGCCCAGGAGAAAAAGGATATTTCCTGGGGGAACCAGATCCGCTCGTATGTTTTTCATCCCTATAATATGGTCAAGGATCACCGGACCAAGCATGAGACCGGAAATGTTCAGGCTGTAATGGACGGGGATCTCGATCAGTTTATCGAAAGTTATCTTAATTTTACCTGGAAAATGAAGAAGGGATGAGCGGAGTTCTTATTGTCGACGACCTTGAGTTTATGCGCACTGCTCTGCGGGATATACTCTCTCAGGCGGGAATTCAGGTCGCCGGTGAGGCCGACAACGGCAGGGAAGGGTTTCGCCGCTATTTCAAGATTCGTCCCGATGTTGTTCTTCTCGATATTACCATGCCGGAAATGGACGGGCTGACTGTTTTAAGGGCCATCCGCCGGCGTGATCCATCGGCCAGAATAATTATGTGCTCCGCCATGGGGCAGGAAAGTACCATTCTCAAGGCAATACGGCTGGGTGCCAGGGATTTTGTGGTAAAGCCCTTCAAGCCCGACAGAATTGTTTCCGCTGTATCAAAGGCACTGAAAACTGCAGGATGAAAACCTGTTGGCGAAGAACAGCGGCAGTTCTCGTATTTTCACTTTCAGTCCTTACTCTTCCGGCAGAGGATTCAGAAACATCTGAATATGCCGTTGAGATTACCCGTTTTCCTTCAGCCGGCCTCGGTGCTGAGCATCTCTACCTCTCAGAAGCACTCCCGCGGCTGCTGCTGCACTCACTGGCCGGAATCGAATACCACTATCTGAGCGACGCCGAAAAAACAGTGCGCCGGGAGTATCTGCGTCGGGAAGATCACCGGTCCCGGGAGACCGACAAGGCTGCGGCAGCCCGGAAAGCCTCATTATCCCGTCTCCGGGAGGGGCTCGGCGAGGGATCTGATGAAGCTGAGGTGGCAGAAGAACCACAGACAGCTGAAGCAGACTTTGAGCTTCTGAAGCTCAAGATTAAAAATGTGCCCGGTGAATTGAAGAACCTGCCTGAAGATACGGCTGCCTACTGCCGGAATAATAGTATTGATATGCTTATCAGCGGGACAATCGAACCAATTGGAGACCTGATCTATTTCAGTCTTCGCAGTTATACAGCAGCCGAAGGATTCTGGCGCAGGTTTTATTTCTCCACCGCCGGTTTTACCTCCCTTGAGGGAGCTCTTAATCAGGCAAAGGGAGCGATCCGGGAGCAGGTTATCGGCGGGCCCTGGAGCAGCCTGACGGTTATTACCAACAGAAGCGACGCATCCCTGTATATCGACTCAACTCTGACGGGGGTCGGCTCGCTGTACGAAAAGATTTTCCCTCCCGGGGAGTACCGCCTGGAGATACATGCTGAAGCGGCGGAAAGCGTGGAGCAGACTGTTGCACTGAAACCGGGAGAGGAGAATCGTCTTGAAATAAATTTGAACCCGGTACCGGCTCCCCTTGTGGGTATAAGCAGTTTCCCTGCAGGAGCGGATGTGTATCTTTCCAGCCGCTGGGTTGGCACCACACCTCTGTTTCTACCCGATACCGGCCGAGGGGGGACGATACGTATCGATCTTGAAGGCTACCGCAGCATTATGCTTCCGGCAGACGACATCCCACGCGGCAAGAACAGCTTTGAACTTGAGATGGAACTCTACAGTACATCAATGAGAATGAAGGAAAAGAAGGATAAGCTTTACAATTCTGTTGGCTTGTTTACTCTCTCCCTTCCACTGACCATGTTCAGTTATTCTCTTTATACAGACTACTGGAACCAGGCGGTTCTTTATGACGATACGGGAATTTCACAGAAAGCAGTTTTGTATAACGGACTCTTTTATGGTACTCTCTGTGCATCCGGCGTACTCTTTGCGCATATGGTTGAATCCCTTTTTGAATACAAAGCCGCCGGTAAAGACACATTTTAATCTGATACTACAGAGGTTACGAAAGCGATGCGGGGAATTGGAGCTCGGCTTAAAAGCATATTTACAGGTAATAAAATTGATGAGGAGACCTTCGAGGAGATAGAAGATCTGCTTGTTGAGGCTGATATCGGGGCTGCGGCCGCCATGGAAGTGGTGGATGCACTGAGAAAAGAACGGGGAATGAAATCCCGGGAAGATCTGATTACTGTTCTCCGGAATAATCTGAAAGGGTACCTCATTGAGGGAGAGCTGAATCTCGAGAAGGACAAGGTCAATGTAGTTCTTGTTCTCGGGGTAAACGGTGTCGGCAAAACAACGAGCATAGCAAAACTGGCAGCCCGTATACACCGTACCGAAGGGATAGAGCCACTTCTTGCCGCAGGAGACACATTCAGGGCTGCAGCAATAGATCAGCTTATTCATCATGGTGAAAAGCTGGGATTACGGGTTGTTCATCAGCACTCCGGAGCAGATCCCGGCGCGGTTATATGGGATGCAGTTGAGAGTGCTCAGTCAAAAAAGATTCCCCTGGTAATTGCGGATACCGCGGGACGAATGCATAACAAGCAGAACCTGGTCAAGGAGCTGCAGAAGATAGACGGGATAGTGAAGAAGCGGGAAATAGATGGTGTTTACCGCAAGGTTCTGGTTATAGATGCCACCACCGGTCAGAACGGACTGCGCCAGGCTGAGATCTTTCATGAAGCTGTGGGCCTGGATGGCATAATCCTGACCAAATACGATTCAGCTGCCAAAGGGGGAGTTATTCTTTCGGTATGCAGAAACCTGAAAGTGCCTTTCCTGTATGTCTGTGATGGTGAAAATTATGAGGCTATCCGGCCCTTCAGTTCCGATGATTTTCTTACTGCTCTTTTAGAGGATTGACGGGAGAAGGATTTGGTACAAATCCGGTGTGTGCTGCTACTTATTCTCCTCTGTACAGGTCTTTCAGCTGAAACCGGCTGGTTTCAGTCTGACCCTCTCGGACGGGCTCTCTCTCCGGTTGAAATTCCGGATATGGATGCCGAGGGTTATCTTCTCCACCGCATTGAAAACGGAAAAAAGCGTGTTGATGAGCTTTTTCTTCAGGGCAGGCTCCTGCGAAAATCATCTGTTGAGAATCCGGGAGCTGCCGACCGCATAGAAGAAATAAGCGAAGCCGGAGAGCGGCGGGTTATCCGGTACCATAACGGGCTGCCCGGATCTGAAGATGTTTACCGGGGAACAAGACTGCAGCGCTCTTTTTCCTATGGATGGGAAGAGAGCCGCCTGATGTTTACCGAGTTGAGCGTTGGTGGTGTGCAGCAGTATCGGCAGGAGTACCTGCGGGATGTCCGGGGACGCCTGCGTTCGGTAATAAGATTTGCACATAATGAAGAGATAACAGTTCTTCACTTTGGATATGATCCGGAGGGGGGCCTCGCGGAAACCTGGACCGGTTCTTTTGAATCCGGTACGGAGACTCTCTTTAACGGGCTGGATGTAATCCGCGAGAGCCGGATCAGCGGGACTTCAGTGGTTGCCCGGGTAGAGCGGGAAACTGTTAACGGGATTATCCGTGAGAATACCTATTCCGAAGGAGATATCCTTATAAGCCGTGTTGAACGTACTTCTGAAGGCCGGCTCATCCGGGAAATAGTCTTTGAAGATGACGGATCAGTCCGGAGGGACAGGGAACTCCGCTACAGTGGAGACCGCCTTGCGGAGTCGGTTATCCGGGAGCCCGGCAGACTCGAACAGCGGAACTATTTTTATGCCGGAGATGATCTTGCGCGTGAAGAGCTGAGGATCAACCGGCGGCTTGTCCGGATTGTTCTTTTTCAGAGGAACAGCCGGATTGAGGAGTACTATCGCCAGGACCTGCTGGTTCTGCGGAAGTGGTACGAAAACGATGAACTTGTAAAAGAGGAGCTCCATGAAGAGCCTTGAATGGGTGTTTTTTACCGCCCGCCGTTATCTTAAGGAACGAAGAACTTCCCGGACTCTGGCTGCAAGCTTTCTCAGCACCGCCGGAATCGCCGTAGGGGTACTGACTCTGGTTGTGGTTATGGGTGTGATGAACGGATTTCAGTTGGGATTTATTGAAGATATACTTGAGATCCGCTCCTATGATCTGCGGGTAACCGGTATCATCGATACAGAGACGCTTGCTGCCGCAGAAAGCCTGAAGGCAGTCCCCGGGGTCAAGGCTGCCGTCCCTTTTCTGGAAACCCAGACTCTTGCCCGGGGGCGTTTCGGCAGTTTTGAAGCAGTTGAAGTCCGCGGATTGCCGGTTGATATAGAACAAATAGACCCGGGTATGATAGGGCAGTTGAATCTGGTTGACGGAGATCTGGATTTTTCAGCCGGGCTTGTGATTGGACGGGAACTGGCCCGGGCTGTCGGGGTTCACATTGGTGATACCATGACCCTGGCGGCTCTTTCAGGTTCTGGCTACGCAGGTCTCATGCCGGCTTCCCGGGAGATGCCCGTTGCAGGAATATTTCAAAGCGGTTTTTATGAGTATGACCGGGGGCTGGTATTTACATCCCTCGAAAATGTTCAAAGCCTTGCTTCCGGCATTGATCATCCCGTTATCGGCATCAAACTGAAAAACAGATACAGAATATCTTCTGCCCTGACTACCATCGCGGATGTCCTTGAATCTGAAGGCTTTGATTCGGGTGGACTGGTTTCGTGGCGGGAGTTCAACCGTGCTTTTTTCGGTGCCCTGCGAATGGAAAAACTGACCATGTCACTGCTTATCGGGGTAATGTTTCTGGTTGTGGCCGGAAATATCTATCATTCCCTGCGCCGCGGGGTTCAGGAGAAGAGGGCTGCCATTGCGGTCCTCCGGGCAGTGGGTGGTGGAAGCAGGCAGGTGCAGCTCGTGTTTATCCTCGAAGGTGCCATCATAGGATTTGCCGGTACCTTCTGGGGACTTCTTCTGGGTCTGCTTACGGTTACTCATATAAACTCTCTGTTTCGCCTGCTGGAGCATATTTCTTCCCGGCTGGCCATAAACTCCGGCACCTTTTATCTCAGTGAAGTTCCGGTGAGGGTCCTTCCGGCGGAGCTGGTGCTTATCGGCGCCTGCGCCTTTTCTGCCGCCCTGCTGTCGGCCTGGATGGCCTCCCGGGATGTAGTCTCCATGAAGCCAAGTCAAATTTTGAGGTACGAATGATGGATCTTATTAAACTGGAAGGAATTACCAAGAAGTTTGAGTCCGGAGGCGAGGTCCTTACCATTCTTGATGCTCTCGATCTTACGGTGCTTGCGGGCAGTGTGACAATCTTTACCGGCGAGAGCGGTTCCGGTAAAAGTACCCTTCTTAATATTATTGGTTCGCTGGATTCTCCCGACTCCGGAACTGTCAGTGTCGACGGCCTTCGGGTTGATTCAATGAACGAGGGTGAAACCAACCGCTACCGCTCCACGGCGGTGGGATTTGTATTTCAGTTTCATTACCTTCTGGACGGCTTTACCGCCCTTGAGAATGTCATGCTTCCGGCCTACATGACAGGTCTCCCCAGGAAAAAAGCACTGAAACAGGCGGAGGAACTGCTTGTCCGGGTGGGGATGGAGCACCGGCTGGATCACACCCCGGCACAGCTTTCCGGTGGTGAGCGGCAGCGGGCTGCCCTGGCGAGGTCCCTGGTTAATGATCCCAAACTGCTGCTTGCGGATGAACCAACAGGCAATCTTGATGAGAAGAACACTGAAAAGGTAAAGGAACTGCTTTTTTCTCTTGTCCGCGACCTTGGTAAAACCCTGCTGCTGGTTACTCATGATCCTCAACTCATTCCCGAGGGGGATTCTGCCTACCGCCTGCATGCGGGAAAGCTGGAGACAGTATAAACCATGGTTAAGAAAGGATTTAATCCTGCTCCTTTTCATCTGGCATGGCGACTGGTGTTTCGCCGGGAACGGCGTATTACCAGCCATCTGAAGGGTACTGTCCTCGGTATCTCGTTGTCCCTTATTCCGCTGGTACTGGTTATGGTTGTTTCCTCAGGTCTGATCCGGGGGATTACCGCCCGTTTTCTCGAGATCGGCACCTATCATCTCCAGGCCAGAAGCTACAGTGCAGATGTAAACTGGCAGGAGGCTGCAGAGAAGATTGCCGCAGTTCCCGGTGTTTCCGGTACCTTTCCGGTAATTCGCGGATTGGGAATGCTCTACTCCTCCTCGGGAAGGGCGGGGATCACCCTGAAGGGGCTTCCATCGGATGTATGGGAGACTGATACCGGGTTTCGGTCCTATATGATCCTTGAAGAAGGCAGTTTCGACCTCTCCGATGAAAAGGGTATTGTTATTTCCCGGGGAATTGCAGATGAACTTTCTGTGGGTATAGGAGACAGTATTAAACTTCTTTCCAGCCGGACCTCTTCTTCGGGTGCTCTTTTTCTCCGCCCCAGCTTTTTTACCGTAACCGGTATCTGCTCTTCCGGCTATTATGAACTTGATGCCATGACTGCCTATGTTTCATATTCAAGGGCAGAGAGTATCCTGCGGGATCAGGGGATTCGGTACATCGGTATCAAGGTGGATGAACCTTTTGAAAATATGGACAATCTTCGCCGGGAGATCGGCCTTGCCCTGAATGGCGAGTGGTACCTCATGAGCTGGCAGGAGCTGCAGCGTCCCATGTATGCCTCTTTTGAAACCTCCAGAAATCTTATTCTTTTGATAATGGCGCTGATTGTGCTGGTGGCAACACTCAATATATCCGCTACCCTTGGAATGCTGGTGCTCGAAAACCGTGAACAGATTGCCATTCTCAAAGCAACAGGAACGGGCCGCAGCCAGATTGCCCTTGTGTTTCTTGCCGCGGGGCTATTAACCGGAATAGCCGGAGTTGTTCCGGGTATCGCAGCGGGGGCGCTTATTGCGGTTAATATAAACTCCATCATTTCTTTTATGGAAAATCTGATCAACGGTATTATCACTCTTTTTACCAGCGGTGTCGGCAACGTTGACCTTTTTAATTCCAGTTTTTATCTTGATACCATTCCGGTTAAGCTGGATGGTTCTGCTGTTCTGGGTATTGTCGGCTTTACCCTTGGGGTTGCAGTTCTCTCCGCTCTTATTCCGGCTCTCCGGGCCGCCGTTTTGCGTCCTTTGCATATATTACAGAAACGGTAGGCGGTTCTTGTAGAAAAAAGATACAGAATTGCTATACTATACTAGTGGAGGGGCGGTATGAAGTGCGAACTCTGTAAGAAGAACGATGCAGTTATTCACATACAGCAGATTGTAGGTAAAGAAAACAAAGAAATACACCTCTGTGAGAAGTGTGCCCACAAAAACGGCATATCTTCAAACAGTGATAAGATCGAACTGTCCCTGAATGAACTCCTCAACGGGCTGGTGGACCTGTCTCCACGCCCCAGGAGTGAAGATTCCTGTCCTGCCTGCGGTACGCGGCTGAAGGATTTTCGTAAAAACGGTCTTGTAGGCTGTCCGGAATGTTACTCAGCATTCAGAGAGGAGATTGCAGGCTACCTCGAGGATTTTGCCGGCAAGGTGAAGCATACCGGGAAATACCCGAAAAGGCTGAAAGCCTACAAAGCTCTTCTGGTGGATAAGGAGATCCTGAAAAAGCGTCTCCAGGAAGCGGTTGATAACGAGGATTATGAGGCGGCAGCTTCCCTTCGGGACCGTATCAGCTCCCTTGAAGGTTCCCAGGAGGCGGATGAGTGATTCAGTTTTCCAGTGCAGAGAACACTCCCGGCTGGTATAACGCTTCCGGACCCGATGATGACGTGGTGGTCGCATCCAGGCTGAGGCTTGCCCGGAATATCTCGGGATATCATTTTATTCCCCATGTCAACGCCGAGGAGGAGCAGGTTATACAGCTGCAGGTGCGGCGTTCTTTTTCCTCCCTGGGAAGTCAGTATCAGTTTCTTCCCATGGGAGACCTGGAGCCGGTGGAACGCCGGGTTCTGCTTGAGCGAAACCTTATCTCCCAGGATTTCAGTCTGCAGACCGCCAAGGCGGCGATTGTACGCAGTGACTACCGTTTCAGCGCCATGGTGAATGAGATTGATCACCTGAGGATGGCTCTCTTTGCCCCCGGATCCGATATGAGTTCTCTGTGGAAGGAGCTTGATGAAATCGACAGCGGCTTAGAGGAGTATCTCGACTACTCGGTTTCTCTGGAATGGGGCTATCTGACACCGGAAGTTAACAATCTCGGTACCGGCCTCAAGGCTTCATCCATGGTACATCTGCCGGCACTTGTTGAAACCGGGATGATCGACAAAGCCCTGAAGGCAGTGGTACAGCTTGGATTCTCCGTAAAAGGCTTCTTTTCGGATAATGAAAACAGCCTTGGCTACCTCTATCAGATAGCAAATTCCGTTGCAATCGGAGAAAGCGAAGAAGAATTGCTGGCAAAACTTGATGGTGTGGTACATCAATTGGTACATTATGAGAGGACGGCACGCGAAGAGGTTCTGAAAAAGAACAGGCTTGCCATGGAAGATAAGGTTTACCGGGCTTTGGGCACCCTGCTTTACAGCCGGATTATGGAGTCGAAAGAGGCAATAGACGCCTTGAATCTGCTTCGTTTCGGCATAGAGTGTGAGATGGTTCCTTTAGGTATCCCCATGGTAACAGGCCTGCTCTTTCTCAGCCAGAAATCGCATGTCCAGATGCTTATTAAGCAGAACGAAAAGAACAAGGATATCCCAGTCGATGCTTATCGAGCTAAGCTGATCAGGGAGACTCTGAACGCCGGAATGGCAGGAGGATGGGATGTTTAAAGGATTAACACAACGAGCGCAGCGTCTGCTGACCATTTTCGCCCAGGAAGAGGCAAAACGCTTCCATTCAGACAAGCTGCTGCCGGAGCACATTATTCTTGCTCTGCTCAAGGACGGCGAGGGGGTGGGCTATAAGGCTCTCAAGGAGCTGAAGGTAGACCCTGTTGAGCTGCAGCTTGAAATTGAAAAGAGTATCCCCAAGCGGCATACCGGGTTTATCCTCGGTGATGTTCCGCCGTCAAAAAGGGGAAAGAAGATGCTTGAGGACAGTGCCGAAGAGGCACGCAACCTCGGACATGAATACATCGGAACAGAACACCTCCTGCTTGCTGCAGCCCGGGAGACCGGCAGTGTTGTGGCAAGGACGCTTGGAAAATACAATATCAGTATCGAGGCTCTGAGAAACTCGGTGGTGGATCTTGCCGGAGCAAGTGCTGCCCAGCAGGCCCAGTCACGTAAAAGCGCTCCTTCCCAGGGGCAGCAGAAGCGTTCTCAGCCCCATCCCAAGAAGGCAACTCCGACGCTGGATGAGTTTTCCCGGGATCTGACCGAGTATGCCAGAGACAAGAAACTTGATCCGGTGATCGGCCGGGATGATGAGATCGAGCGGGTTATTCAGATTCTTGCCCGCCGTACAAAGAATAACCCTGTTCTTATCGGTGAACCCGGTGTCGGCAAGACCGCTATTGTTGAAGGACTTGCCCAGAGGATTACCGACGGCAGTGCACCGGAAGTTCTTATGGACAAGAGGGTTGTTACCCTGGATCTGGCCTCTCTTATTGCCGGAACCAAGTACCGGGGCGAATTTGAAGACCGTCTCAAACGGGTAATGAAAGAGATTTTAAGCGCAGGAAATGTGGTTCTGTTTATTGATGAGCTCCACACCATTATCGGTGCCGGCGGTGCCGAAGGCGCTATCGATGCTTCCAATATGCTCAAGCCCGCACTTTCCCGGGGTGAACTGCAGTGTATCGGTGCAACCACCCTTAACGAGTACAAGAAATATATCGAAAAGGATGCGGCCCTGGAGCGGCGGTTTCAGACTATATTCGTCAAGGAACCTTCAGTTGATGAAACCGTAGAGATTCTTAGAGGCATCAAGCGGCAGTATGAAGATCATCACAATGTTATCTATAACGACGATGCAATAGAGGCGGCAGTAAATCTTTCTCATCGCTATATCATCGAGCGTTTTCTTCCCGATAAGGCTATAGACCTAATAGACGAAGCCGGAAGCCATAAGCGTATCCGCAACAGTGTACGCCCCAGCGAGCTCTCTGATCTTGAGATTGAGATCGAAAAGCTTACCCAGGAAAAAATAAATCTGGTGAACAATCAGGATTACGAAAAGGCTGCAGCAGTCCGGGATACGGTACGCCAGATGAAAACACAGGTCGACGAGATGAAGAAAGGCTGGAAGGACAGCCTTCGTTCCGAGCGCAACATGGTTGATGCCGATGATATTCAGGCTATAATTGCCAGGATTACCGGGATCCCCGTCTCCCGTCTTGCCCAGAGTGAATCGGAAAAGCTCCTTGATATCGAGCAGGAACTTCACAAAACGGTTATCGGACAGGATGATGCGATTAACGTAATAGCATCGGCTATACGTCGGTCAAGAACCGGGCTCAGTTCTCCGAAAAGACCTCTTGGCTCGTTTATTTTTCTCGGACCTACCGGTGTTGGAAAATCTCTGCTGGCAAAAACCCTGGCGGTATTTCTCTTCGGTGATGAAAATTCCCTTATCCGTATAGATATGTCTGATTTTATGGAAAAGCATAATGTCAGCCGTCTGGTTGGAGCTCCTCCCGGATATGTCGGTTATGAAGAGGGCGGTATTCTTACTGAAAAGATCCGTCGGAGACCCTACAGCGTTATTCTCCTGGATGAAATAGAAAAAGCCCACCCGGATGTTTTCAATATTCTGCTTCAGGTGCTGGAAGAGGGAGAGCTTCAGGATAATCTCGGGCACAAAGTCTCCTTCCGTAATACCGTAGTTATTATGACCTCCAATGCGGGAGCAAGGGAAATTACCCGCGAATCCGGCCTCGGGTTCCGTGCCGATGACGGTCTGCTTGCGTATAACGAAATTAAAACCTCAGCGCTCTCTGAGCTGAAACGGTTCTTCAGGCCTGAGTTTATCAACCGGGTGGATGAGATTGTTGTTTTCCACAGCCTCAGCAGAAACCAGGTGGCAACTATTTTTGATATTCTTGTCGATGAGGTTCGGCTGCGGCTGCTTGAAATGAATCTCTTCCTGGAGATAAGCAAGACTGCCCGCGATATGCTGCTTGATATGGGCTATGATGTTAAATTCGGCGCCCGGCCCATGCGGCGGATTATTCAGAAGGAGATCGAGGATCCGCTTTCCATGGAGATTCTGAAGGGAAAATGTTCCAACGGAAATATTATCCAGGTCACCGTACGGAACGGTAAGATAGGTTTCAGGGTTAAAGCCCAGTCTTCAAATCCCTCTAATGCTATTGTTGCCAACTAGGCATGGGGGACGAGACCTACCGAAACGCACGGTTCTGTTTTATTGATTTTGAGACCACCGGCCTCTATCCCAGAACAGACGCTATCATAGAGGCCGGGGCTCTGCTTGTTTCCGGCGGATCCGTCCTGCGCCGGTTTCAGAGCTTTGTAAATCCCGGCAGGAGCATACCGGAATCTTCCATTGCAATACACGGAATCCGTGATGAGATGGTTGCTGAGGCCCCCTCTGTAGCCGCAATTCTGCCGGAGCTTCTCTCATTGATGGAAGATGCTGTTATTGTGGCCCACAATGTCAATTTTGATCTCTCTTTTCTAAAAGCAGCCTGTGATGCCAACGGAATAAAGGCACCTGATTTTCGTGCTATTGATACCTGCAGTTTTGCCCGGGCGGAACTTAAGGGAGAAAAAAGTTACAGCCTGCAGAACCTTGCTCAAAAATACAGCCTTGAGGGCAATCAGTTTCATCGTGCTCTGGATGACGCAGAGGTTTGTTCCAGGCTGCTAAAGCATATTGTGCAGCGTATTCCCGAAGGATGTGATATGCCGGTAAAAAAGCTTATCCGTTTATCAAGAACCCGCGCTTTTTCCATGCAAAACTGAAAACAGTACTGCAGTCGATCTTCTCATGAAGGCCCTTTTATGATAGGTTCATGCCTGCTATGAATTTAGAGGCTTTTATACTGGGCTGCGGCGGGATGATGCCCCTTCCATCCAGACATCTTACATCGGTTTTACTTAGAAAAGACGGAGATCTCTTTCTTTTCGATTGCGGAGAGGGAACTCAGGTTTCTCTCAGACGTCTTAACCTGCGCTGGAAGAAAATCTCCGCTATTTTTATCTCCCATACCCATGCTGACCATGTTACCGGTCTTCCCGGTATTCTTATGCTCTCTTCCCAGGTAGACAGGGATGAGCCTTTATACATTTACGGTCCACCCAAGGTAAAGGACTATGTGGAAGCAAACCGCAAGGTCCTGGATATGTATATCAACTATGAAATTATTGTCCATGAGTTTACCGGACCGGAGACTCTGTACAGGGGTAAGGATTTTACCGTCCGCAGTTTTCCTCTGGAACATACCAAACCGTGTTACGGCTATACCCTCGAAGAAGATATCCGTCCAGGTGTTTTCTTTCCCGAAAAAGCCCGGGCACTCAAGGTTCCGGTCGGTCCGCTCTGGGCACGTCTGCAGGAGGGGGGAGATGTCAAAAATGAGGATGGAGAAACCATTTCTCCCGACATGGTTATGGGGCAGCCCAGACGGGGCCGGAAGTTCAGTTATGTAACCGACAGCCTTTATAAAAAGAGCATTGCTCCGGAAGTTACCGGATCAGATCTGCTGATTTGTGAAGGTATGTTTGAGAAGGAACTGGAAGAGAGTGCCCGGGAAAAGAAGCACATGACATCCACTCAGGCGGCGACCATTGCCAGGGATGCCGGGGGGGTCAAGAAAATGGGATTGATTCATTTCAGTCCCCGTTACGGCGGCAGAGAGCTGAAGAAACTGAAGGATGAGGCCCGGCTGGTTTTCCCCGAAACATTTCTAACCAAAGACAGAATGATTATCGATATACCGCATCAGGATGAAGAAGCCTGATATCAGGACATTACGGCCCTGAATTTAGTCGGGTCCGCCCTGAATCCGGTTATTGTATTGGCGCCATCCTGAACAGATTTTCTTAAAGCGGCTTCGGACTCCCGAATGAGGGTTTCTCCTTCGAGGAGCCTTCCCGAGCGGGCACTTAAGCCTGCGGTGAATGATAGGGGAGGAGTCGCTTTATCGAGGCGGTTACGGAAATCCTTTAAGGTGCGGACACCCTCATCAAGCTCGCTGTTGGGCAGTATCACGTAGGCTTTATTGTCTCCATGCTGATAGCAGAGGTCTTTAAAAAAGAAAAATGCCCGTATTTCCCGAGAAAGCTGGATAAAAGCCTGATTCGGATGAGCCCCTTCTGCCTGAAGCACTGCAAGCACCAGATCCTGATCAAAGGTGGCTGCCCGTTTGAGTTCTGACTGAAGCCGTGGAATCAGCTCATTTCCGGGTACCAGCTCGGTATTTGTATTCGCTGAAGGCTGATAATCCACAGGTGTTGTTTTTGTCTCACCAACCTGCTTTTCTGTTTTTACAGGCGCAATGGGCACTTTTACCACTGCCGGTGCTTTGCGGTAGAAGGCAATAATCAGCCCCGTTGCAAGCAGTACCCCGGTGGCAATAAACAGCAGCAGACGCAGTCTGCTTATAACCTCATCCTGCTGTACAAGCTGATAGGTCACGACCATGTTATCTGCCTTAAGCTTTGTATCCACAGGAAACATATAGGGACGGGAAAAGAGGGCGGCACCTATACGGCTGGTTCCCCTGTTTTTATAGAGAAAGATCTCTTTGTCATCTTTCTGCAGGCTGATACTCACTGTTCGCTGCATCTGATCCCATGAAGGGGTCTCTCCCCGCAGGATGGCGGAGGACATATAGGCCGCATAGGGCTCCATGCTGACAGCCCTGTCCGCTATCAGCTGAGAGATATCTGCAAAGGTATATACCGCTGCAGCTACCAGAAGGATAAACATAAGTACTGCGTATGTCTGTAATAAGACCTTCTTCATAGGTCTATAGTATACGCTAATCCGGAGAAAAGGAATCAGATTCTTCTGGTTTTTTTCTCCGCGGCATGTAAGAATATAAAGTAATGAATACGGTTCGCCGCCGGATGCTTCCTGCCGGGTGGTATCCTGATAATCCCGATAAAATCGCTTCGTTTATTGATGCTTCTATGTATAAGCCCGCTGAAGAGAAAGGTCTTTCCTGTATTGTCCCCCATGCGGGGTGGGCCTTCAGCGGTGAACTTGCCGCTGCTGGCATCGGGTCTCTTAAAGAGGCGGATCTGTTTATTCTTCTCGGCGGACATCTTGGACCAGCCTCCAGTGTCTTGCGTATATCCGGTGATTTATATGATACCCCTCTGGGATCTATTAAAGCGGACACCGGTTTTACTGCTTTTCTGTCCGAAAAGATCGATATTCAGGAATCGGAAGCTCCTGATAATACCACAGAGGTCCTATTGCCGATGATCCGGTACTTTCATGGTGATACTCCGGTTGCTGCCCTGCGTGTACCGTCGGGTCCTGCCGCTGCAGTTGTCGGTAAAGCAATAGCTGATTACGGAGAGGCAACTGAAACTAAAATAGTTGTAGCAGGCTCAACGGACCTGACCCATTATGGCAACGATTACGGCTTTACTCCCAAAGGTACAGGACCGGAGGCATACCACTGGGTTCGTGAGACCAATGACAGGAATTTTATTGATTCTGCCCTGGCGGCAGACTGGCATCGGATGATCGCCCATGGTACGGACGATAAAGCTGCCTGTTCTTCAGGAGCCGCAGCAGCAGCTGCAGTTTACGCGCTTGAATCAAAAAAGGTACGGAAAGAATGTTTAAAGGCAGAGCTTCTCGGCTATCGCACCAGCAGGGATGCCGCCGGGGGCGGTGGACTGTCCAGCTTTGTAGGTTATGCTGCTATTCTGTATCGTTGAGGTTCCGAAGTTTCTGACGGGCATACTCCCTGGCAAATGCAAGAGCTTCATCTGCACCGGCATTATCGGGAATAATTCCTTTACCTCTGAACCATGCGGCCAGAGGGTAGAGGAGCGCCGGTGAGGAAGGATGTGCTTCATCAATTTCCGCACAAAGCTGCTCAATAATCTGTAAAACCGGAACTGGCACTGCAGTGGAGCTGTTCTGAAGCTTTGCTGAACTGCCGGTTCCGGAATTCTGTTGATTATTTAAAGTGCAGAATTCTTTCATTCCCCATGGGCTTGCCCAGCCTAGTTTAACCGCACTGTTTTCCTGATCCGTTTCAAAAAACTCCCGGTACCGGGACAGCTTCGGTGAGGAATAAAATGGGTCATAACCTTTGTCTGCGATACTTTCTGTGGGGAGTGTCTCCCGGGAATCAAAGGTAAACCGCAGCAGCCGGGAGTGCAGAGGTGCACTCCTATCGGCCCGGTCCATGAACCAGCGGTATACGTAGCTCTCCGTGGCATAGGGAATACCCCGGGGATTGCAGAAATCTGCCCCGTATACAGATATTTCAGCTGCTTCAGAAAGCCTTGCCAGGGAAACAGCAGTCTGGAGTACATTGCCGCCGGAGGTCTCCAGGCCGGGGAGGTCAAGCTTTAAAGAGAGCCATTGTTCCAGCGGGTGTCCGCCGGCAAAAATGTGGGGTTGTTTCAGGCGGCGCAGCAATGCCGGTGCTGCAGAGATGGGTACAATCCAGGGGATTTCCCGGGCTGCAGGTTCAATGGCATGAAGAAGTGAATAGTACTGGCTGTCAACATTGATAACGGCATCCGGGACAATGGAGTTTGCAAGCAGTACCGGAAGAGATGTATCGGTTGCAAGAAGAAATGATTCGGGCGGCCTTTTTTTCAGGATCTCGAGAAAAGCTGACAAACCTGGACCGGCTCCCGTTATAAGCACCTTTTTCCCTTTTATTTTCTGCTGCAGGGTGCTGACTGTCCCGTACCTGCACGCGGCTGTTGCAGGAAGATTGGCGGTGATGTTATGGAACCATATTTTTCCGAAATGAGCCTGTACTGAGAAATCAGCTTTTATTCCTGCAATGGCAGTTTGAACTGCTGCGGTAATCTCCCGGAAGCGGTCTCTGCTGCGGTTAACAATGCTCTGGAGAGGAAATATACCGAGGTTTCCGTAGAGCGCAGGCAGATAGGTATCTGTAAGGGCCTGTACTATGGAATTGGTGTCAGGTGATATCAGCATTCTGAAACCGGTATATTCAAAGTAAGGGGTGTAATCAAAGTTGGAGAGAAGAAAACGAAGCCTTTCGGGATTGTCATCGATGAGAAGAATAATGCCTTTTGCCGGGGTAAGAAGGTTGACTGCCTCCTTCAGGTAATATCCTGCCCCGAGTCCGTAGCAGATCAGATAGCCTTCCCGGGTGTGCTGTTCTGCTGCCCGGCCGGCTTCTCTCTCCGGGTTCATTGACGAATGCAGAGCGAACCATCGTGGGGCTACATATTCAGAGATAATATTACTGCCGTTTCGGGCTTCCTCTTTTCTGAAATTCTCTGAAGGTTCTGCGGATTCAATAGCACGGGCCGCAAGGGGGGCGCGCTTCTTCAGTATCGAAAGGTTCTGGGCAAGAATTGTCTTCTCCTTCATTGATGCTCCATTTTTCTTACCCGGTTTAACAGCTCTCCGATTAATTGAGCCCCTGTTTCAACATTTCCAGTTTTCTCTATAAATTCTTCGGCCATGGAGGATTCTGTTCCCTGTTTGATATGTCCATGTGTCTCTTCCAGTATATTGAGAATAATCCTTTTTCTCACTTTGAAATCCGGCGCCGGATTGGAATCGAACTTAATATTCAGGGAATTCCCGGAAAAGGCTGAAACATCATCCGCAGTGACCACCTCCATGGGCAGCTTTATCCGGGAAGGTTTAATTCGCTTCACTTTTTCTGAAAAATCTCTGTCCAGTTCCGTGAACCATTTGCTGTAGGTTTCCAGTGCCCGGGATTGTCCTTCACTGCTCCGGGTATCTCTTGAGTAGCGGTATTTTACAGAGTAGAGGGGCCTGTTCCGGCTGGAACCATTAGAAAATACCTCGTCGAAGCTATGAGGACTTACATGGGTGTTGATGTCGTCATAACAGAGATCGAGCCCCGCCATGACTGCCGGGTCAGCACCAAGGGCGATGGCAGCGGACATCGCCGTTGCCGCAACTGTACCGGCGGACGGCAGGAAGTACGCCGGGATTTCAAGTTGCCTGAACAGTTCCTGCTCAAAGGGGTCTCCCTGGTTCAGGGGCAGGATTGAAGCTTTTGTCCGGGCAATGTAGGGGCATGCAGATAATGGTGATGCTATATGGGTTAACCAGCCGGTTCCTTCCCGCAGATGGTATACAGCGTAATAGCCGGGATCCGTCTGTACGGTTAAGACCGGGAGACGACCGATGCTTTTCATAAACCTGAGACTTGAGGGGAGGGCTATTACGGGCAGCCTGGAATCGGATAGAAGTGAACAGGAATTCTTAAGGCTTGCTCCGCTTGCAGCTATCAGTGCTATTCCGGAGTTTCCACAAGCAAGAGTCGAAAATCGGGGAATATACAGGAAATTCAGGATTGTATTTTTCAGCCAGCGGTTTCCAAAACCCCGGACTGTTGTAATGTTTCCGTTAAGAATCTGCAGGCGTCTTTGAATAAGCCGCGTAACAGCGGCGGAAAAATCAGGAAACATTTTAAGCACCGGCTGCCATTCCAGAACAGTTAACCCGCTGAAGTTATCTTCCCGCAGAACTCTGTCCAGAAACTCACGGGTCTTTCCCCGGTTGAAGAGGCATTCTTCTCCGTAGTCGGTATCGTTCGAAGCAAGTTCTTCACTGACGGTTATGCTGTAAACTTCTGTGCCGGGCAGCAGCTTCCCGGCGGCGGCTCTCAGGTAGCCGAAGACATCACCAAGAATCAGCAGTATACCCGGCGGTGAGCCGATTTTATTTTCTATAAACCGGGAGGCCTCTTTCTGCGGATCAAATCGGGAGACGAGTGCTTTTTCGTTCATCAAGGGCACGGGCAGCCCGGTTCGCGATGTTTCGATCCGGATCATCAGGTATTACCCTGCATTAATAAGATCGGAAGCCGCCTGTTTGGGGGTTTTATCAGAAGGAGGAGGGGAGATTGTTGTAAACTCAAGGACCGTTTTACTGTCAGAAAAAAAGTTTTGCAGAGCAAGGGCTACCTGATGCTGGAGCAGACCCGGGTTCTGTTGTCTTTTTGTCCCGAGCAGAAGAAGGTAGGCATCAGCGTTAAGAGGTACAAGAATGGAGCTGCCTTCGAAAAGTGTTTCAATTATTCTGAGAGTGTCTTTCCGGGCCCGGAAAAGATCAACATCGTGGGATGCGGTCTGAAGCCTCTTTAGAAGAGGGGCAATGTTAAACTGCACAGCGGTAAACACCATCTGGTTTTCCCGCATTTTGTGGATAAACTTCTCAAGCTCCAGGGGGCCCCCGGCAGTCTCCGGGGCCTTGGTCAGATGGAACAGTTTTATCCTGTTGAAGTAACTGCCGATTGCTTCCTGCACCGGATGGATAGGCAGGCTCGTAAGTTTCTGCATTTTGCCGTTATCATAGGCATCGGTTAGTATGATAATCATGCCCGAACAGAAGTTTTCGGAGTACACGGGAAGAATAAAGGCCCCTTCAATAAGGGCATGTTCTCTTGAACTGAGATAGGGCTGTATATCTGTAAGTTCTTCGGGTACTACCCATGAACCCCTTTCGGTTGATTCTGAAATCAGGTCAGGTGGTAAGCGAAGGCGGTTTCTACTGGTTATATCAAGGCCGGTCTGTGCCCTGGGAAGAAAGAACTCTGTGGCAGTGGAGCGTGTCAGCAAGGCTCCTTTTTTGATGGAAAATGCTTTTTTAAGCAGCTCAAAGAGTTCTCCCATGCCTTCCAGGGAAGGTGTCAGCTGAGAGATGCCTGCTGCAAGGCGGATTATTCCGCCGGGAACAGGCTTATCAGAAGGCGCACTCTGGTTTTCAGTTCTTTTTTTTTTAACTGTTCCCGAGGGAACAGCAGATTTCGCAGGAGAAATAACCCCTGCGGAAGGTCCGGAATGTTGTGCCCTTGACAGCAGTCCTCCCGCAGGAGAAGGCTGCTGTCTGGATGCCTTGTCGAGGAGGCCCATCAGCCGGATATTCCCAGTTCTGTAAAGAGCTTACTGTATACTTTGAAGTGTTCAGAGTGTTTAAACTCTTCAATCTTCTCTTCGGGCAGGTCATTCAGAAGCTGGTCCATGTAGGAAAGTACTGACTTGATCTCACTGCGAAGGTTCGGATTGAGATCAAGAGAGGATTCTTCCGGACGTGCAGCATCTTCAGTTTCGGCAGTTGCCGCTGCTGCAGTACTTGTATCATTTTCCAGGATTTCGTTATCAGGAAACTCAGCCTCAATGGCTGCAGATTCCGGTTCGCCGGTTTCTGCTTCATCTGCAATAATGTCTTCAGTTATATCCTCGCTGTCGGCGGGGGAGGCATTATCGGGGCTTATATCAAGTTCAATTTCTTCTTCAAACTCAAAATCGTCGTCTTCTGGAAGCGTCTCTGTTACCGTCTCTTCTGTTATCTCATCGGTTTCGATATCAAAGTCTTCAAGCTCAAGATCGGAAAAGTCAGGCTCATCATCTTCCGTCTCTTCCATGAGAGTCTCATCGAGAGAAAGATCCTCTTCTTCTGTCTCATCCAGGAGAGTTTCGTCAAGGAGAGATTCGTCAAGAGAAAGATCTTCTTCTTCAGTCTCTTCCGGGAGAGTTTCGTCCAGGAGAGCTTCGTCAAGGGAGAGATCCTCTTCCACGGTCTCTTCAAGAAGTGTTTCATCAAGAGTGAGATCTTCATCTTCTTCTGTTTCTTCCATGAGAGACTCATCAAGAGTGAGATCCTCTTCCCCAGTATCTTCAGGAATTGTTTCGTCAAGTGAAAGATCTTCTTCCGGAAGCTCTTCGTCGATGGAGAAATCCTCTTCTTCTACAAGGTCCTCTTCATCAAGGGAAAGAATTTCTTCTTCCTCTGCGGTGTCTCCCATGGGGAGAATATCTTCTCCGGAAAGCAGAAGGTCAGAATCAGACTCTTCGATTTCTGCTGTGAGCTCATCGGGGATTTCCTCATCGAGTTCCCCGCTGAGATTATCCAGACTCAGAATATCTTCCTCTGTTTCTTCATCATCCTCAATGGAAAAATCTTCAATTGTATCTTCTTCCGGCAGAGAAAGATCAAGATCATCAAGTTCATCAAGTTCATCAGGCAGATCAGCTGATTCCTCGGGAGTAAGATCCAGCTCTTCTTCCTCTATGTCGAGCTCATCATCGAGATTAAGTTCATCATCAAGGTCCGAGAGGTCAAGATCATCTGAAAGATCAACTTCTTCCGTTTCTTCTTCCAGGGACAGATCATCAAGATTGATATCGACCATATCTTCCGGAGCTTCTGACTCTTTTCCTGCTTCTTCGGTAACGTCTGCAGTATTAAGAATATTATCCAGTTCATCACCGGTTAAGGCGATGGTTTCATCCTCATCATCCTCAAAGAAGCTATTTACATCTTCTTCCTCTGCAACATCTGCACCTTCCATAGCTGGCGCTGGTGGTGACGAGGGCTTGAGATTGGTCAGTTCGCTTTTGAGGGATGCAAGTTCATCCCGTATAGAGTGGAGTTCTTCTTCTATTTTGCGCAGAATCGAAGATTTTTCTTCAATTTCCGTATCAATTTCAGCCGCGGCAGATGTTCCGGGAGATACTATGTTTTCTTCCACCAGTTCTTCAACGGAGAGTTCCGGAAGTTCGTCCTCTTCACTGGAAAGCTCACTGAGCTCTATCTCTTCCGGCTCTTCATCCGAGATTGAAACTTCAATATCTTCCAGAGTTTCTTCCAGGCTCCCGGTCAAATCATCATCTGTATCAAATTCATCCAGGGAGATCTCTTCAAGCTCATCTTCAAGGTCTGCTGAAAGAGTTTCAAGTTCTTCTGTGGAGTCATCCGTTTCCGGAGAACTTTCAAGTGGTTCTTCTTCTATATCAAGATCGATGTCGAAGAAGTCATCGTCGTCTTCCTCTATTTCATCATTGAAAACAGGGTTTTCAAGCTGCATTACGTCATCTGCCGGGGTTTCATCCTGGATATCTGCTGTTTCTTCGGGAGTTTCTTCAAGAAAATCATCGAGGGAGACATCTGTAAGATCTTCAATTTCTGTATCTTCATCTTCACTCAGGTCGGACAAGTCTTCGCTGAGATCATCCATTTCAGGCAGGTCAAAATCATCGTCGCTGCCTGCTTCTGTCTCTTCTGCATCGCCGGAAAAATCTTCTATGGAAAGGTCTTCTTCATCCAGAGAAGGGATCTCCCTGAAAACGGTATCTGTATCAAGGCTTGCCGCATCGAGGATGTCATCGTCATTTTCCGATTCATCACTATCCAGAGCTGCATCAAGATCGCTGAGATCATCCAGATCTTCTATGCTGAAATCTTCTTCGATTGAATCATCAGCTTCACCGGGTGAATCATCCGGGGTGGTCTCATTCAGGTCGTCTTCTTCTGTGAAGGATAGATCCGCTTCAGCCAGGTTCGCATCTTCGTCGAAAATATTCTCTTCTTCCGGAATATCCGATTCGAGATCGCCCAGGAGTTCCTCTTCTTCGTCGGTAAGGAAAGAGGAAACCTCACCGGATTCGGGTAGATTCTCAAGGGAAAATGATTCATCATCGCTGGCGTCTTCGATATCTTCAGGTCCGGACTTTACCCAGACTCCGTATTCTTCAAGAGAACCGTCTTCAGCTTTGAGAATATCGTCATTATCCAGTGTATTATCTTCCTGATTTATAGAATTGTCCTTCTCTACACTCATGGCTGTCTCCCGGATTATACTTCACAGTACTCAATATATCGGCAAGAATCAATAATCCATTGAATGGAAAGTTACCATTCCCTATAAGCCTATAGTATCCCCCGATAAATATCCATTCCAGGCATGTGCTTATATAAAGTTTAGGTTCAGATTACCGTTATTAAAGGTATGAAGATTGTATCAAGGCTTCTTTTCAGCCTTTATGCGGGGTTTGTCGTCGCAACACTCGTGCATATCATATACGGACCTGCCGGGATGCTC
The DNA here is from genome assembly GCA_963676835.2 of Marispirochaeta sp. Classification (GTDB taxonomy): domain Bacteria; phylum Spirochaetota; class Spirochaetia; order JC444; family Marispirochaetaceae; genus Marispirochaeta. The sequence continues at coordinate 742,862 of CAXXFF010000001.1, read as the reverse complement.
GCCTACAGTACCATAGAGAGCGATGCTATTCAGCTTGAGAAGAATCTGGATGAATTGAAGGAAATCCATACATCGCTGTCTGTGGAATTTGAGTCTTTACGCCGCTCCGGAGAGCAAGTCGCCCTTAAAGCACGGGATCTGGGATATCTGTCGGATGGTGAAGGGGTAATAGAGATCCCGCATATCTGGCATCCTGCCCGCAGTTACTATGCTGTGGGGCGCATGGTTGGAGCAGATGGTTCAACCGCCGGGCGCAGTCAGCTTGGGCTCATCGCCGGGATAATTACCATGACCATTGTTTTTCTTCTTAGCGGAAGCTTTGATTTGACCGGAGCAGGTAGAAAACGCTTCGGGCTGAAAGTGGTTCAATAGGCCACCTCTAAAAACTACTCTTTTCTCCATATCCTACGTCGTCAAGATTTCCCGCGGTCCTCAACTCTTGTTACCACAAGAGTTTGCGGGCGCTACAAAATCTATCCTCCTAGGCTATGGCAAAAATACTACGTTTTTAGAAGTGCCTAATAATTATTTTTCTTGCATCCTCTCTGCTCTTTCGTCTATTCTGTACCAATGAAAAGTACTCCCGGAGGAATCCTTCTTGAGTTTGATGATTTTCCTCCCTCCCCGGAAGTTCTCGCCTTACTGATTAAGAGGGCAGGTGAAGTCTCAAACGGGAAGGTTCTCATTCATGCGGGCCGGCAGTTCTGCTGGGGCTTTGATGATGCTTTACGGGATTGCAATGCCTATCCGGAAGAGGTGTTTCTGGGCATTATGGCTCTGGGGGAGAAGCGGGGATACAGTTTTCTTCCTGTTATAACCCCTTCAGATATAGATACCTTTATTTCCGCCCATTCCAGTACTGCCGCTGCTTTTTCCAGGGGAGACACATCGGCTTTATTGAAAATTCTTCAGCGTATTATCGAAGGGCTGGTGGAGGATCTTTTATCCGTATTCCGGGATGCCCGTTCGGCACTCTTTCTCTCCGATGCCGGCGGAAGTTCCACCGGAAAGCTCATTCTTGACCATCCCGAGGTTCTTCGGGAGGCGGGAATCAGTACAGATACACAGATCCAGCTGATAGAACGCAAGGATATGCAGCAGTTTGTTCCCGGAGAGGCAGCAAATGACGGCGTGGTAATTCCTGTTTTTTCCGATACCGCGGGATTTTCCCTTCCTTCTCCTCCGGGATGGCTGAGTCTGCTGGATGAAAGCTTTAATTTCCAGGTTGCTTCCTTTCTCGAAGTGTACAGAAAGATGGATAACATACTCAGTTCCCTCTGGGCAGGACTGCGGGCCGCCTGGGAAGGCCGGGAAAACCGCACTGATGAGCAGCTTAAGCTTATCTCCAGGCTGTCCGAACTGCTTGGACAGCTTGATTCCGCTGCTGCGCCGCTTTTTTCCCGGGACTGGTTTAAGAGCCGCCGCGGGCAATGGATTCGAGGATATACCCGTGCCTTTATGTACCAGCGGGTTGAGGATGATAAATTCGGAACAGAGCTTTCTGTGCTTCTTTCTCTTCTGGACCCGGGCAGCGGACAGGGGCCGGGAGCAGCACGTAAAGAAGCAGAACAAGTATTTACACCCAGAGGAAACAGATGAGCGTTTTACCGGTAATCTCCACAGATACGATACTTAACAAGGAACTTCAGGATATCATTAACCGGGATTTTACCGATGTTGAGCCGGTTTTTCTGAATTCCCGGGATGAAATACTTGAGCATTTGAAGTTTGAACTGCCGGAGCTGGTTATCTATAACCTGGGAGATGCTCAAATTGATATCCGTTCCATTCTTGATGAGGTTCTTCAGGATTCCTGGATTCTGTACGGCGGTATCATCGGCATCGAGGGAGCTGACGGTCCCGGGCTTCCGGAGGAGTACCTCAAGCAGTTTAATTTTCTCTCCCGGGTAAGCCGCTCTTCCCTTGATTTCAGTTTTGCGCGAGCCTTCCGTATTATTCATCAGAACAGAAATATCCTGTTCCACCGGGATTTCTATAACAAGATTCTGGATAGTGTGAATGGTACTTTTATTATAGATAATGATCCCTTTGATATAAGGACCTATGCCAACCTGGTAACCACCTATCTATACAATTCCGACTTCCTGAACATGGAAATGCGGGACCGCTTACAGGTTTCTCTCATGGAACTGCTGATGAATGCCATTGAGCACGGTAACTGCTGTATAAGCTATAATGAGAAAAACCAGTGGCTTACATCTCATGGAGATATTTTCGGTCTTATCCGCGAGAAAAACAGCAGTCCCGAAATTGCCGCGCGAAAGGTACGGCTTACTTATCAGATTACCAATGATGAATCTCATTTTACTGTTTGTGATGAGGGTGAGGGGTTCGACTGGCGGGCCGCCATGTCCAGTACGTCGGCACAGGATAATCTGGAGAAACACGGCCATGGAATAAAGATGTCCGAGTATTATCTGAAGGGACTGGAATATAATGAAGCAGGAAACTGTGTCTCCTTTTCTGTAACCCACAGGCAGGATGGGGTGAATACTGTACCTGCCATATTCAAGGACCAGCGGGAACAGTTTTTCAATGACGGAGAGGTTGTCTTCTCCGAAGACGAGGATTCCAACAACCTCTACTATATTGTGAACGGCAGCTTTGATGTAAGCTCCAGGGGTAAACTGCTTTCAACCCTCACCCCGGCGGATATGTTTTTAGGCGAGATGTCTTTTCTGGTAAACAACCGCCGTTCTGCCACCGTCGCATCCCGGGGAAAAAGTTCTCTTATTACGATTTCCAAGGTCGATTTTGTCAATCTTATCCGTAAAAATCCCCATTATGGAATGTTTCTTGCCCGGCTTCTGGCGCAGCGTCTGCAGAGGCTCAACGAGTATACTGCACAGCTTCAGACCTGATAAGGAAAGAAGGGACAGCAAAGTTTCTATTGAAGATTTATCCCCCTCCTGATAGAGTGTAGCCCACACGACTGGCGCTGCATTAAAAGGCGGATCTAACCGCCGGGAAGTCTATCGCCGCTGTCCCGCGCGCCTGGGGAAGCGACGCAATCTACTGTTATTTTTTCACTGGAGGATGTCCATGAACATTACCAAAGAGTATCTATCCGCCACCCCGGACCCGGATGCAGGCGCCCTTGCCTATATCGCGTCCCTCGAAGCAGTACATGCCGTCGCCCCGGAGATTGCGGCAAAAACTGTACAGGAACTTGCCGATCAGCGGTCAAACCTGAAGCTTATTGCCAGTGAGAACTACTGTTCTCTTGCCACCCAGCTTGCCATGGGAAACCTCCTTACTGACAAATATTCTGAAGGTTTTCCTTTTCACCGTTTTTACGCAGGCTGCGACAATGTTGACGCCGTAGAAAGCCGGGCGGCTGAGATTGCCTGTCAGATTTTCGGCGCCGACCATGCCTATGTTCAGCCCCATTCCGGAGCGGATGCAAACCTGATTGCCTACTGGGCGATTCTGTATCAGAAGGTAGAGGTCCCCGGACTTGAAGAGCTGGGTGAAACCAATCCTTCCAACCTCTCCCGGGAAGACTGGGACAAGCTTCGGGAAAAACTGGGTAACCAGCGTCTGCTTGGACTGGACTACTACTCAGGCGGTCACCTTACTCACGGTTACCGGCACAATGTCTCCGCCCAGATGTTTGATTCCTATACCTATACCGTAGACAGAGAGACCGGTCTCCTCGACTACGATGCCATTGAAGCCCAGGCAAAAGAGATTAAACCCCTTATTCTGCTTGCAGGATACAGCGCATACCCCCGGAAGATTGATTTCAAACGGATGCGGCAGATTGCCGATGGTGTAGGCGCTGTGCTTATGGTCGATATGGCCCACTTTGCAGGACTTGTTGCCGGAGGCGTTTTTGAGGGTGACTATAACCCTGTGGCGCATGCCCATGTTGTCACCACAACAACCCATAAAACCCTCAGAGGCCCCCGGGGCGGTATGGTTCTCTGTACTGAAGAGTTTGCAGAAGCTGTCGACAAGGGATGTCCCATGGTTATCGGTGGGCCCCTGCCTCATGTAATGGCAGCCAAGGCTGTGGCGTTTACGGAAGCTGCAAAGCCCGAGTTTAAGTCCTATGCTGCAAAAATCGTAGAAAACTGTCAGGCCATGGCCAACTACTGTATGGCGGAAGGCATGACCGTAGCCACCGGCGGAACCGACAACCACCTTTTTCTGGTTGATGTCCGCGGATTCGGCCTCAATGGCCGTCAGGCGGAAAGCGCCCTCAGAGAGAGCGGTATCACTATGAACCGGAACTCTCTTCCCTTCGATCCAAACGGCGCCTGGTACACCTCCGGTCTCCGTATGGGAACAGCGGCGGTTACCACCCTGGGTATGGGCGACGCTGAAATGAAGGAGATTGCCTCCATTATTCAGCTGGTGCTCAGTAACACAAAGCCTGCAACCATTACCACCGGTAAAAATGCCGGTAACCTTTCCAAGGCGAAATACGAAATTACCGACGGAGTAATCGAAGAGGCCAGAAGCCGGGTTAAGGCTCTGCTGGATACGTTCCTCCTCTATCCGGAACTCGATTTAACGTTTATGCAGAAAAATTTTCAGTAAGGAGTCATCATGGCGGAATATAAAATCACTCCCCGCAGTGCCACCAGTACTGCCGGCAGGCGTATGGCCGGAGCGCGCAGTCTCTGGCTTGCCAACGGTATGCAGCAGAAGCAGTTCGGCAAACCGATTATCGGAATCGCCAACTCGTTTACCCAGTTTGTACCCGGCCATGTCCATCTTCACGAGATCGGACAGCAGGTAAAGGGCTGGATAGAAGAGCAGGGCTGCTTTGCCGCCGAGTTCAATACCATTGCCATTGATGACGGTATTGCCATGGGACATGACGGAATGCTCTACAGCCTTCCGTCACGTGATCTCATTGCAGACAGTGTTGAGTATATGAGCAATGCCCACTGTGTGGATGCTCTGGTCTGTATCTCCAACTGCGACAAGATTACCCCGGGTATGCTGATTGCCTCCATGCGTCTCAATATTCCGGTAATCTTTGTTTCCGGCGGTCCCATGGAAGCCGGTGTTGTGGGAGACAAGAAGTACGACCTTATTGATGCCATGATCATGGCCGCCGATGACAGCGTCGATGATGATACCGTCGCAAAGGTTGAGGCAAGCGCCTGTCCTACCTGCGGGTCCTGTTCGGGAATGTTTACCGCCAACTCCATGAACTGTCTGGCCGAAGCCATCGGGCTGGCTCTTCCCGGAAACGGAACGGTGGTTGCAACCCATGCAAAGCGCACAGACCTCTTCAAGGATGCGGCAAAACGCATAGTGGAGATGACCTACGCCTACTACCGGGACGGTGACGACTCGGTACTGCCCAGAAATATTGCCAACCGGCAGGCATTTCTTAATGCCATGACCCTGGATATCGCCATGGGCGGTTCAACCAACACTATTCTTCACCTCCTTGCCATTGCAAAAGCCGGTGAAATTGATTTTACCCTCAAGGATATTGATGCGCTCTCTCGCAAGGTTCCCTGTCTCTGCAAGGTTGCCCCTTCCTCCCACTACCATGTGGAGGATGTAAACCGGGCAGGGGGAATCCTTGGAATTATGGCCGAGCTCGACCGGGCGGGGCTGCTTGATACTTCTGTTCAACGTAATGACGGTCTCAGCCTTAAAGAGGCTCTGGCAAAATACGACATTATGGCTCCCGATCTCAGTGCTGAAGCCGAATCAGTCTACCGGGCGGCCCCTGCGGGCGGCAGAAACCTGGTTATGGGGTCCCAGCAGGCGAAGTTCAAGGAACTGGATACCGACCGGGTAAACGGCTGTGTCCGGGATAAAGAACATGCCTACTATCAGGACGGCGGACTTGCGGTTCTTTTCGGCAATATCAGCCAGAAAGGGGCCATTGTAAAAACCGCCGGTGTTGATCCTTCCATCTTCAAGTTTGAAGGCAAGGCGAAGGTTTTCAATTCCCAGGATCAGGCTGTTGACGGAATTCTTAACGGCACCGTCGAGGCCGGTGATGTGGTCATTATTCTGTACGAAGGACCCAAGGGCGGACCGGGAATGCAGGAGATGCTCTATCCTACCTCCTACCTCAAGTCCATGCACCTGGATAAGGCCTGTGCTTTGATTACAGACGGCCGTTTCTCCGGAGGCTCTTCCGGGCTTTCCATTGGTCATGTTTCTCCCGAGGCAGCCGCCGGCGGAGACATAGCCCTGGTACAGGAAGGAGATACCATTCTTATCGATATTCCCAACCGTAAGCTGGATCTTGTAATAAGCGATGATGAACTTGCTTCCCGTCGCAAGGCCATGGAAGCGAAGGGTAAGGACGCCTACAAGCCTGTGGGCCGGGAGCGGAAGGTTTCCGATGCTCTCAAGGTTTTTGCAGCCTTTGCCTCTTCCGCCGATACCGGTGCCGCCAGGGTTATGCCTGAGTAGTCAGCACCTTTATTTCTGTTCTATCCGCCCCTCTGTATATGTGCAGAGGGGCTTTTTCTTGTACATCTTCGGGCATTAAAAGTGACAATCAATCTTTCCCTGTGCTAAGATCGCTTTCAGATGAAAAAATTGAACTCAGTCTGTGCAGGTCTGCTGTTGCTGCTTATTTCCTGCTCACCCGTCTCTCCCGGAAGTACACGTCCTCAATCTGAAAATGCTGAAGAGCTGAATAGTACACATGGAAAAGCAGCAGCCCCTGATGCGGATACGGAGGCTGATACAGGTATTGAAGCAAAGCTTTCACCGGAAAGTTCTTTCCAGGAAACCCGTAACCTGCTTTTTGCAACCGGAGTACAGCCGAAACAGGTGTTGTTCACTCCAGACGGCAAAAGTCTGATTGTTCCGCTCTTGAAAGGACCCGGGTTTTCCTTTGTGGACAGAATAGATGGTACTGTCCGAACGGTTAATGTGCCGGGATATGATGATCAAGAAGGATTTGTTGAAGCGGTTTTCAATCCTGGGGGCTCTCTCTTTTATATTTCCCAGATGACCACCGGTATGGTACATGTCTTTACCCCGGAAGCGGAATACCTGCATAGCTTCTCCTCCGGCGGGAAATGGTCAAAGGTGCTCGCATTTTCCCCTGACGGAACCCTTCTGGCCGTTTCCAACTGGCTGAGTCACAGTGTAACAATCCTGAATGCCGGGGATGAAAGCGTTATTACTCGGCTTACGGCGGAGGGAGCGGAGGTTCCCCGGGGAACTGTTTTTTCCAGGGATGGAACTTCGCTGCTGGTCGCTTTTTTCGGAAGCGGTGATATTGTGCGCTTTTCTGTAAAGGACTGGACGATTGTAAGTCGTATTCATACCGGAGGAGCTCCCCGGCACATTGTTCTGCATCCTCAAAAACCCCTGGCATATATATCCAATATGGCAAGCAGGAAGGTTCACGTCCTGAATCTTGAAACCGGCAAAATTACTGCTGATATACAGGTCGGGCCGAATCCCAATACCATCGATCTGAGCCCCGATGGTTCCCGGCTGTATGTCTCCTGCCGGGGACTCAATAATCCCGAAAACTATACCCTGCGGAGTCCTGAGAACGGCGAGGTTCATGTTATTGATACCGGAAGCCTTGCTAGGGTGAAAATCATTCCCGGAGGAAACCAGCCTACCGGACTGGATGTTTCCGGGGACGGGAAGTTTCTGGCATTCACCAATTTTCAGGACAATACCGTGGAGGTCTATCCTCTATTCTGACTGAACTGCCGCAGGTTTCCTGAGGATATATCCTTCCTCAACCTTTACCGAAGGCCGGATGAAGTACTTCTTGCTGTGATCAGCCTTCTGAACAGGCTGCATATTCTCATCAAAGAGTTCCCATTGTGTGTCTTCAATAAAGGGAATATCCGGACCCACAAACTGAACAGCGTCACTGGTAAGGATCTGGTTCTTTACATCAAGTTCATACACACCCGGTTTGTCTGCGACTTCCTCAAGGATTGAGCCGAGAAATACAAAGCGCCGCTGATAAACCAGTTCCGTTGGTACCTCTATATCTGATTTATCGAAGAAGAAGCCGGTAGAATACTCTCTGTGGCTCACGTTAAAGAGATCTTCCCGGTAGGCCTCCAGATTGGGATCCTCTTTGCCGTCAAGGGCATCCAGGGTTTTCCGGTAGGCCCGGGTAACGACTGCAGCATAGTAGATGGATTTCATCCGCCCTTCTATTTTAAAGGAATCGATCCCTGCATCTTTGAGCTCTTTAAGATGATCGATCATACAGAGGTCTTTGGATGATAAGATGGTGGTAAAGTTTTCACCCACTTCAACAGGATAGTATTCCCCCGGGCGTTCCGATTCTTCCAGCACCCGGTACTTCCAGCGGCAGGAGTGGGAACAGTGCCCTTCATTTCCGCTCCGGTCGGCCATATAGGCGCTTAAAAAGCAGCGTCCCGAATAAGCCAGGCACATGGCTCCGTGAACAAAGGCTTCAAGCTCAAGATCCGGAGCAGCTTTGCGGATATCGGCAATCTCATTCAGGCTGGTTTCCCGGCCGAGGATTACCCTGCTGAACCCGAAGTCCCGGTAGGCCTTTGCGGATTCGGCATTTATGCAGTTTGCCTGTGTTGACAGATGCAGGGGAGTCTTCGGGAAAGCCTTTTTCAGTACTGATGCGGCGCCGAGATCGGAAACAATAAATGCGTCCAGGGGGTACTCAGCAAGGTAATCAAGGTTTTCCTGAAGACGGAGGAGATCTTCATTGTGGAAAAATATGTTTAAAGCCGCATAGAGCTTTTTGTCGCCTTTTACCCTGCGGATTGCTTCAAACTCATCTTCATGGAAGTTATCCGCCCGTGCCCGTAGACTGAAGTTACGGATTCCGATATAGACCGCATCTGCACCGTAGCGGTAGGCGTAGCCCAGTTTTTCAATGCTCCCTGCGGGAGCCAGAAGTTCACTCATTTTCAGGTCCTGTGCGCCTTGAACCATTCCAGGTTGTCGTTGATAAAATAGAGGAAATAGTGCTGAATTCCTCCGAAATACTCCTGAGTCATCCGGGAAGCCGGAATGCCTATGTAGCGGTAGTGCCAGCACTCCCAGGAGTAGCCAGTCAGATCTTCATAGCCTCTGGGGTAGGAGAGGGTAAAGCCGTATTCCGGCGCGTGGTCATAGAGCCAGCGGCCTGCGGGGGTGTCGGCAAACTCATCTGTGATGGAACCGAAGTCGATGGTAGTCCCTAACTGATGCTGGCTGGTTCCGGGACGGGCGGAAACCTTTGCCGCTTCCTCTTCTCCCATCTCCCGTACATGCCGGGCGAATAGCCCCTTCTGGTACTCATAGGAGCGGTAGCTGGAGGAGTAGACCAGTTTTATACCGTCATCCCTTGCTGCAGCGTCCATCTTCAGTACCGCAGGCATTATCATTTCCCGCAGGCTCAGGTCGTTACGGTTCAGGAGCAGAGGGTATTCGGTAAGGGGGCGCAGATCTTCTGGAATATAATCTGAAGGAAGAGCGTGCTGCTTGTCGGCAAGCAGGAACAGTTCTTCAGGTTCATCGATAATCTGCTTCATAAGAGCAAGGAATTCATCCGGCGATGCGGTGATTTTTTCCGCCAGCTCCTGATCCTGCAGCAGGCCGGTGAAGTATTCCATGTCTTCAGCAGTAATGGAAAAGTCCTGAATTATCGGCACCGGTGCGGGTTCTGCTTCGACCACCGGCTGTGACCGGGTACAGCCGGTGACAGCCATGAGAACGAGGATTGATGCTGCTATGCTTTTTGTAAAACTCATTTTGCCTCTTGTCGTGATCAAGCTTTTTTCAGCCCCGGAAGAAGCAGATCAAGGACCTCTTCCATACGTTCCACCGGGTGAAAGCTTATTCCTTTACGGATATTTTCCGGAATCTCATCCAGATCCCGCTCGTTGGATGCGGGTATTATAATATGTTTCAGCTTGTTTCGCCTGGCGGCAATAACCTTTTCTTTAAGTCCGCCGATGGGGAGGACGTTGCCCACCAGCGAGAGTTCACCGGTCATGGCAAAGTCGGCTTTGAGTTTCTTTCCCGCCGCAAGGGAAATAAGGGCGGATGTCATGGTTATTCCCGCTGAAGGGCCGTCCTTTGGAGTGGCTCCGGCAGGGATATGCAGATGTACCTGGTTAGTCTCAAACCAGGAAGCCTCGATTCCGTACTGAGAGGCAATATGCCGGGCATAGGTAAAGGCAATGCCTGCGGATTCCTGCATAACATTTCCCATCTGACCGGTCAGCCTGAATCCCTCTTTGCCCGGGTTTGAGACTGCTTCGATAACCAGGATGTCCCCGCCGAAATTGGTCCAGGCAAGGCCGATGGCGGTACCCGGAACAGCAGCCTGCTTCTTTACGTCTTCCCGAAATACCGGCTTGCCCAGATACTCTTCCAGCTCTTCTGCTCCGATCTTGACCGGAGACTCTGTCTCTTTAAGAACCAGCTTGGTGGCAATCTTCCGGGAAATACGGTCCACGGCCTTTTCATAGTTACGCATTCCCGCTTCACGGGCATAATGCACGGCAATTGATGAGAGGGCTGTCTTGTTGTAACGGACATCCTTCTTTTTAAGGCCATGTTTGGCCAGAGATTTTGGAAGTATATACTTCCGGGCAATTTCTATCTTTTCCTGCTCAATATAGCCGGACAGCCGGATAATCTCCATCCGGTCCAGAAGGGGCCGGGGAATGGTGTCCAGTGTATTGGCGGTAACTATAAAGAGCACCGAGGATATATCGAAGGGAAGATCAAGGTAGTGATCCCGGAAGGCGATATTCTGCTCCGGATCCAGAACCTCAAGCAGGGCAGAGGAGGGGTCTCCCTGGTAGCTTGAGCCCATCTTGTCAATTTCGTCTATCATGAAAACAGGAGTCCGGGATTTGACAATTTTAAGACCCTGGATGATTTTTCCCGGCATGGCTCCCACATAGGTTCGGCGGTGACCCTTTATTTCCGCTTCGTCGCGCATTCCTCCAACGGAGAAACGGAAAAATTCCTTGTTCAGGGCCCGGGCAATGGATTTGCCTATGGAGGTTTTTCCCACTCCCGGAGCGCCGACAAGACAGATAATGGAGCCTTTTGTATCTTTTTTAAGCTTCCGTACCGCCAGAAACTCAATTATCCGCTCTTTTACCTCGTCAAGGCCGTAGTGATCGGAATCGAGGATGGAACGGGCTTCTTCAAGTTCAAACTCCTCCACTTCGGGGTCCCCCCAGGGCAGGGAGACCACCGTATCCAGATAGTTTCTGGTAACAATAAACTCCGAAGCGTTGGGATCCATGAGGGCGAACTTTTCCAGTTCCCGCTCCACCGGCTCTTTTACCTCCGGAGGCAGGGGCAGGCTGTCGATGGTTTCCCTGAAGCGCTGGTACTCTCCGCTTTTTGCATCCACCGGCATGCCTAACTCTTTCTTTATTGCCTTCAGCTCTTCCTTGAGAAAATACTCCCGCTGGCTTTTCTCAATTTTCTCGTTTATCTGCTGCTGAATCTTCTTCTGGATAGTCAGCAGTTCCTGTTCCTTCTTTATATAGATAAGAACCTGCTCCATCCGCTTCTGAACATCAAGGGTTTCCAGTATCCCCTGCTGCTCTTCCCGTTTGATATTGAGGATGGAGGAGATAAAGTCGCCAATCTTTCCGGGGTGATCAATATTGATCATGTTCAGCCGGACTTCTTCGGAGAATATGGGGTTATTCTCCGAAAGCTGTTTCATTTCCGTAAGCAGGGCCCGGGAGAGGGCTTTTACTTCAAGGGTATCGTCTTTCTCGTCATCAAGGTACTCAACCGCAGCGGAAAGAGGCTGTTCCTCGGTTATATACTTCTTGATACGGAAGCGTTTGAGGGTTGAGATAAAAATATTCAGGCCGCCGTCGGGAAGATTTATCTTCTTGACTATCTTTGCAACGGTTCCTACCGGAAAGAGATCCCCGGCGGAGGGATTTTCAAGCTCTCCGTCTTTCATGAGTACAAGACCCACGATGCCGTTGGATTCAGAGGCCTTGTTGACAATTTCAATGTCCTCTTTACCGGAGATCATAAGGGGGGTGAAAATCCCTGGAAATATGGGGCGTCCGTTCAGAGGAATAATAAACAGCTTGTTTGGTAAAATCTGATCTGCAGGTATTATTTGTTGTTCAGCCATGGGAACCTCATTAGATGGATATCCTTCGCGGGTGTATAAGGTACAAAGATTTATTGAAATCATCAATAGAAAGATGTATGATGCTCTCCTGATGAGCCGCGCCGGAGCAACGGAAGCCCTTATTTTGCGGGCCTCCAGATTTGGGGATTACCATAAACAGCTGGAACTGCTGAGCCCTGAACTGGGTCTTCTCAAAGCAGTTGCCTACGGTGCCTGTAAAGGCAAGAGCCGGCTTGTCGGTACCAGTGACCCGTATTCCAGTGCACGGATTCAGCTTTACCGTAATCCGGTGAAGAACCAGTACAAAGTATCGGATATTGATGTCCTTGAAAGCTATGAGGGCATCCGGGCCGAGCTTTACCGCAGCTATGCCGCAGCCCTGACGGCTGAGGTAATGATTGCAGCCTTCGCCGGCGGCGGCCCGGATTACAGCTATCCCTACGGGCTTCTGCGCAGCACCTTAAGGCTGCTTAACCGCTCAGACAATGACGGCTGCCGCCGTGCTGTTTTTCAGTTTCTTATCCGCTTTCTGGCCCATTCCGGTTTTCTCGGATACGGTGATGAGTGTGCCCGCTGCGGGACTCTGTTTCGCCGGGATGAAACCACGTCGGTCAGTCTCAAGGATGAGGGTTTCTGCTGCAGTGGGTGCTCCGATCCGAATGATCCACTGGTATCCCCCGGCATGAGGCGTTATATGGACCGCGCTCTTGAACTGCCCCTTTCCCGGGCTATAGAGATAGTCCCGGATGGAGAACTGTCCCGGGGGCTGGTACAGATGCTTTCTGCGGTTCTGGACAGTACCCTGCAGCGCAAAGTGCGTTCTTTTAATGCCTATTTCTCTTTTGATCTCTATTCCAGTGCGGGAGTGCAGTCGTGAATAATTCCATCCGCCTTTTTACCGCCTTTCCACTCAGTCCACAGCTGAAAAAACAGGTATATTCACTGCAGAATCAGATTCGTAAAATCAGACAGCCGAATCTGCGGTTAATAGGTAAGTATGAACTGCACATTACCCTCCATTTTCTGGGTAATACAGATCCTCTGCAGCTGAAGAATCTGCAACGTATCCTTGCAGAAACGGCAGAAAAGGCAAAGCCGGTACAGTTTACCGCAGAAGAATTAGGGGCCTTCCCATCCTTTGAGCGGGCCCGGGGGCTTACTCTGAATCTGGCGGATACAAAAGGTGATCTTCTGAAACTGTACCGGATCTTTGAAGGGCCCCTGGTAAAAGCAGGGTTAGCAAAACGGGAGGCTTCCTACAGCCCCCATATTACCCTGGCCCGGGTACGGGGACGGCGGGGCATTGTGGTTGATAAGGCGACTCTGCCCCCCATCGGCGGCGGGTCAGATTCCTGGTTCCAGGCAGACCGGGTTATTCTATACCGTTCCGAGCTTACCCCCGCCGGAGCACGGTACTACCCGGAAGGGACATTTCTTCTCGGCGGGCACGGCCGGGCAGATTAACAGTATGGTAATAAGTTCTACGGAGTTGTATATAGATGCTTTGGCAAAAAAAAGAGATAGAAGGCGGGCTGGTCCGCAAGGTTGCCGATGAATACGGCCTGGACCTGCTGCTTTCTTCGATTCTCGTACGGAGAAATCTCCACAGACGGTCAGACATAAAGTTTGTTCTCGAAGATGATCTTATGTTTACCCATAATCCTTTTCTTTTTGTTGAGATGGAGGATGCGGTGGACAGGATTCACCGGGCGTTTGAAGAGGGTGAGAAGATCCTGGTTTTCGGTGACCGTGATGTTGACGGAATTACCTCGACGGTGCTGATAACCCAGACCCTGCGGAATCTCGGCGGCGATGTCGAATGGCGTGTCCCCATGGGGGATGATCCCTACGGTCTTAATATGGAGACCGTTGAGGATTTCGGCAGCAGGGACGGAACCCTTATTATTACCGTTGACTGCGGAATATCCAATAAGCAGGAGATTGAACGGGGTCTTGAACTGGGAATTGAGACCATTGTGGTGGATCACCATAATCCTCCGGAAGAGCTGCCCCCGGCTGTGGCCATAATCAATCCCAAGATCGAGGATTCGGGATATCCCTTTCGTGATCTTGCGGGCTGCGGAGTTGTTTCCAAGCTTGTATGGGCCCTCTATTTTTCCCGGTCCCCTTTCTATAATCAGTCGGTCTGTCTTCTGAATGTACGCCCTGGAAATGACAGCTATTTTATCGATGCTGTGCGCCTTGTGAACCTTGTGGAAACCGAAAGAATTACCGAAACCCTCAACTCCGGCATGGTGGGGCTTTCCGATACCAGACTCTACCGTTTTCTTGAAGGTGAGGAAATTCTGGTGTATGACGCGGAGCTTCAGGAGCGGATGCTCAGGAAAATCTTCGGTCCCGATACCCTCATCGGCCTCAATGATCTCAAGCCGGAGATAGAAAAAACCTTTCCTTCCCTGCGGGGAAAGGGGGACAGTCTTCTCTCTCTGCGTGAAAAAAGCCGGCTGGGTAAGTACGAAGAGAAGGGGCTGGAAGAGATCGATGTTCTGGCCAATCTGTTCCGCAGCTTTGTAAGCCGGAAAACACCGTCTCTGGCGGAGGATTACCCCGGAAGTCTCGATCTGGTTGCCCTGGGTACTTTAGCCGATCTTATGCCCCTGGTTGATGAGAATCGTATTCTCGTACGTCAGGGACTGAAGGTTCTCAACGTAACCGGCCGCAAAGGGCTTCGGGAGCTGCTTTTTCAGAAGAACCTGCTTGGAAAGAGGCTTGGAACCACTGACATATCCTGGCAGCTCAGTCCTTCGATAAATGCAACAGGCCGTTTGGGAAGACCGGACACCGCAGTCAGGCTCCTGCTTGCGGATGAAGAAGATCAGCTGAAGGAGCTTGCTCAGGAAGTTGAGAACCTGAACAAAGAGCGGCGTAAGCTGGGGGAAACCGTCTGGGCAAAAGTGTTTCCCAAAACAAAGAAAAGCCTTGAAGAGCACGGGGAAAATCTGGTGGTTATTTCTGACAGCTCGATTCACCGGGGTATTACCGGCATTCTCGCTTCCCGGCTTTCAAATACCATGAAGGTCCCCGCCATGGTTGTCGCCCATTTTGACGGCAAGGCTGTAGGCTCCATGCGCTGTGCTCCGCCTTTCAACGTGCGGGATTTTATGGCGAATTTTTCCGACCTGTTTATAGACTTCGGCGGCCATGACTGTGCCGGAGGATTTTCCATGCCCGAAGAGAATTTTGAAACATTTTCCCACAGGGTAAGAACCTTTGCAAAGAATATCACCCCCGTTGAGACTCCGGAAGAGTCGCTGCTTATTGATGCGGAGCTTCCTCCCTCCTATATGAATCCGGATCTGATCAAAATTCAGGAGAGTTTTGAACCCTATGGGGAGGGAAATCAGCCCCTGGTGTTTCTGGCCAGAGGTATGAAGATTGTATCCGCCGACCCCATGGGCCGGAAAGAGGTTGTTCACCTGAAACTCCTGCTGGAATCGGGGAGCCACAAATGGCCTGCGGTTTACTGGAATGCCGCGCCACGGCTGGGTGATGATTTTGAGGTGGGGGACACGGTGGATGTGGCTTTCCGCCTGGGGAGAAACTACTTTAATAATGCAGAAACCCTGCAGTTAACTGTACTCGATCTGTGCCGGCCGAAGGATGTACGTATAGAGAATGTCCCGGTTGTACCGGAATCTTAAGGCTGCTATCAATTGAAGAACTCAGTATCAAAAAGTGTTTCTGTTGTTGTTTTTGCTCTATTCCTCAGCCTGAGGCTTTTTTCCTGGGAGCTGGATACCAGCCTCTGTTCTCCCGGGGGTATGGTCACCGTTAAAGCTCATGCCGATGAGGGGATTCTCTCTGCGGTTCTGTACGGGGACGATAGAAAACTATCAACAGGCGAGGTGTTTTCTCTTGCCGGGGAGCACCGCCTGCTTCTGCTGCCTGTTCCCTGTGATACCCGGGAGCCCGCAGGCAGGGTGGAACTGCAGTTTGAGAACGGCCGCAGGGAGACAGCCGAAGTCGGTTTTGCTCTACGGGATTTTATAACTGAGGAGATCCCCCTTAACGGCAGTATGTCTTCCTTAAGGCAGAGCGATGATCCCAGAAAAGCACGGGAATCCAGGCTTCTCTGGGAACTTCTCTCAAGCTTCAATCCAGAAGCCGCGCCATCCTCCGCATTTATGCTGCCCGTGGGCGAAGCCCGGGAGAGCAGTCACTACGGTGACCGCAGGATTTTCCGCTACTCCGGCGGTGAAAGCAGCAGATCCCTCCATTACGGTATTGATTATGCAGTTCCTGTAGGCACCCCGGTAAAAGCCCCCGCCGGCGGAGAGGTTGTTCTTGCTGCAGAGAGAATGCTCACCGGATACACCATGGTTGTTGAACACGGCCCCGGTGTTTATACCCTCTATTACCATCTGGACAAGCTTATCGCAGCAGAAGGCAGCCGGGTTGAACAGGGGGAAATTATTGCCGAAAGCGGCATAAGCGGACTTGCCACCGGTGCCCACCTGCACTGGGAGCTCCGCATTAATGGTGTTCCCGTGGATCCCCTGCTGTTTCTCAACCGTCCGGTAATACGAATCCCCTGATTGTACCCTCCGGTAGGCTTTCCTGCTTTACGGGAGCTGAAAATGGGTGTAAAAATAAAGGTGTAAAAAAGGCATAAGGTAGATACAAAAGCCGGAGATTCTTAATGTTTAGTTGTAAAAACAGGTGTAGAAGCCTGCTTGTGGTCATTTTTATTCTTTTCACTTCCATTTTCCTCTTTGCAGACCGCCCTGAATGGACCGACCGTCTGCCCTTTACGGATGATGCTTTCTGGGGAGTAGGCCATGCCGCCAGTGAGGTTGAAGCGTCGAATCTTGCGAAGCAGGAGATCCTGATGCAGCTCTGCAGCCGGGTCAAGGCGGTAATTACCATGGAGAGCTCATCCGCCGGGGGCAGGGAAGTAGCCAATGAAAAGATGGACTCCTTCTTCGGTCATAACACCCTGAGAGGCGCAGAGCTGGTTGAAAAGTATCAGGAAGGGGATCAGTACTGGATTCTTATGAAATACTGTGAAGACTGCGGTGACAGCCTGATAAAGAGCGCCCTCTACCGTTATGAAGAAGAGCTTGAATATGACAGCGGCAGACTGTATGAAAAGGTCTCTTCAGAGGAAGTTGATCAGGCTTTTATGGTCGAGCGCCGTCTGAAAGAGTTGAAACTGCAGGACTACCGGGCGGAGGATATCCTGGTCCGTTTTGACGACAACCGGGTGCTTATAATGATTGTAAACTTTATACCCGATGATGCAGCCCTGTCGGAAAGCCAGAAAAGCGGGCTTGTCACCCTTAGTGATACTCTTTTGAAAGAACTGCAAGAACTCAATTACAAAAGTATATCCATTACCGGCCACGCCAACCCCACAGGCAAAAGCAATGAAGAAGCTGAGTTGATGGAACTGTCCCATCTGCGAGCAGAAACACTGGCGGAATACCTGGCCGGTGCCGGAATAGCCATCGATGAAGTAACCTGGAAGGGTGGTGCTGTAACCATCGGCGATACAGTTGCTCCCGAGGGAAGAGGCCTCAACCGGCGGGTTGAGATAGCGGTTAATCTGGAATAGACAGTTTCATAACTGCTTTTTACATTGTACAGCTGCTTTTTCTGTAATCTTGACACTCCCCCTGAATTCCGCTTTAATTACGGCCATCGCATGTATATTTACGGCGGAGGGAGGTGATTTTCTATCGCCAATATAAAGATTGATGAAGGCGAGCCCCTGGAAAAGGCAATCAAGCGTTTCAAGCGCATGGTAGAGAAAGAGGGCATTATCCGTGAATGGAAGAAGCGGGAATATTTTGAAAAGCCTTCCACCATCAAAAACCGCAAGAAAAAGGCCATGGAGCGGAAGCAGATGAAAAAACTGCGCAAGATTCAGGCCTCCAAGAACTACTGATTTTTGGAAATATGCTTATACGCGTCTAATGCGCGTGCTGAAGGGGCTCCCATTGCCGGAGCCTCTTTTTTTAGCTTTTTATCTTTATTTACCGGACTTTTCACCCGGTTTTGTACGATTTTACCTTTCCAAGGCCCTGTTTGAGGCTTTATACTGGATGAGGATTAACCATGGACAGCAGTTTTCTGCCGGTCTGTGGCTGAATTTTTGATTATTCGGGGGATTTATGATTGATCTTTCAACAAACTATATGGGACTGAACCTGCGCAACCCGATAATTGTCGCAAGTTCCGGTATGACTTCCAGGGCAGATAAGATTGCAGAATGCGAGAAAGCCGGTGCCGGTGCAGTGGTTATCAAGAGTCTATTCGAAGAGCAGATTAATGTTGATACTGCGGAGCTTCTGCAGAGTATGAACTATATGTCTCATACCGACGGTTTTGATTTTGTTACCAGTGCCAGTAAGAACCAGCATATTGACGCCTACGTGGAACTTATCGAAGAGGCGAAATCCCGGGTTTCCATTCCGGTTATCGGCAGTGTTAACTGTGTAACTTCCGGAAGCTGGATTGAGTATGCGGGCAAGCTTGAAAAAGCCGGCATTGATGCCCTGGAAGTGAATGTTTTTATTATGCCCGGCGATGCTGATCAGAACAGCCAGGCAATTGAGGACCGCTATATCGAAATCCTCAAGGAAGTTAAAAAGCATGTAACTGTACCGGTAGCCTTGAAGGTGGGTTCACATTTTTCCGGAATGGCCAATGTTATCCGCCGTTTTGAAAACAACGGTGCCGACGGCGTGGTTCTGTTCAACCGTTTTTACCGGCCCGATGTTGATATTGAGAATATGAAGATTATTCCCGGCAAGGTGTATAGTGTTCCCCAGGAGATGGCCCTCTCACTGCAGTGGATAGCACTCCTTTCCGGCGAAATGGATATTCACTTTGCCGCCGCCACGGGAATCCACGATGGTAAGGGTGTTGTCAAGCAGCTTTTAGTAGGCGCCCGGGCAACCCAGCTCTGTTCCACCCTCTACCGCAACGGTGTCAGCTACATTCAGCGTATTCTCGTTGAAGTTGAAGAGTGGATGACCCGTCATAACTACAGCAGTATCAACGATTTCCGCGGCAAGCTCTGTCAGGAAGCCAGTGCAAATCCTGAAATATACGAACGTTCCCAGTACATTAAAGCTCTGGTAGGCATCAGCTGAGGTTCTGATCATGCAGGATGAGCTTCTCGACCTGGTCGATGAAAATGACCGGGTTATCGGTACAGCGCTTCGGGGAGACTGTCATGGCAACCCCGAAAACCTGCATCGGGCTGTACATCTTTTTGTTTTTAATCAGGCGGGAGATCTCTATCTTCAGCGCAGAAGCATGGCGAAACAGGTGCAGCCCGGTAAATGGGATACCTCTGTTGGCGGGCATATTTCTGCCGGTGAGGAATATCTTGATGCGCTCTACCGGGAAACCCATGAAGAGCTGAGGCTTGACGAGATTTCTCCCTGTTTTATGTACCGGTATATTATGCACAACAGCTTCGAATCTGAAATGATTTCAAGTTTTATCTGTGTCACCGAAACCGAACCGGATCCCTGCCCGGAGGAGATCTCTGAAGGACGATTCTGGTCGGAACAGGATATAGAGCATGAACTCGGAACCGGTCTGTTCACCCCTAATTTTGAGGATGAGTTCAGCAGGTTTCTGGATTGGCGCAGAAAGAACCCCAGACGCTTTTCCGTTCTGTTTTCCATGAACGGCAGCTGCGGGGACGAAGGAGAATAGTTTGGATCAGGAAGATGATTACAGGGATATACGTCCCTATAACGATGAAGAAATACAGGAAGTTCTTAACCGGATAATCCGTCATCCCTGGGCCCTGGAACTTGTCCGCAGGGCAAAGTTCAAAAAGCTGAATAAAGTTCTGTTCAAGCTGGTTCAGCCTTTTGTAATAATGTATCTGAAAAAACAGGTACGTAACATCAAAACCGTGCATCAGTTTCAGCGGGATATAATTGTTCGAATAGTGCTCGACCATATTCGCATAAAGTCTACCGACGGAATTACCGCTGATGGTCTTGAGAATATGGAAAAGGGACGGGGCTATCTGCTGATAAGTAATCACCGCGATATTACCCTGGATCCGGCCTATATCAACTACTTTCTTTCCCTTGCGGATCTTCCCATTACGGAGATTGCCTTCGGCGATAACCTGCTTATAAACGGTCTTGTTTCTGATCTTATCCGGGCCAACCGCGGCTTTATTGTTCATCGTGGACTGCCTCCCCGGGAGCAGCTCAAATCCTCTATCCGCCTCTCAGGCTACATAGCATCGCGCCTGGCTGACAAGCAGTCCGTCTGGATTGCCCAGAGGGAAGGCCGTGCCAAAAACGGCGATGACCGGACCAATCCGGCGGTACTCAAGATGCTCTATCTCTGCCACCGTAAGACCGGGGTCGACTATACGGAAATGGCAAATCGTTATGGAATTGTTCCTGTCTCTGTATCGTACGAGTTTGACCCCTGCGACCGCATGAAGGCGTGGGAGCTCTACCGTAAAGAGCACAAGGGCGGCCATGCCAAGGGCAAGTATGAAGATCTTGCCAGTATGAATGCCGGTATAAAGGGATATAAAGGCAGGGTTCACTACCATTACGGTAAGCCCCTTTCCGGAGCGTTTGCTTCCGAAAAGGATATGGCGGTGGCTCTGGACAAGGCTATTCACCGGGGATACAAACTCTGGCCGAATAACTATGTCGCCTATGATATTCTGCACAACACCGACAAGTATGCGGACCAGTATACGGCGGCGGAAAAAGAGAAAATTGTAAACCGTCTTAAACGGCTGCCGGAAAAGGTCAGGGAATATGCCTGGAGTGCCTATGCCCGGCCGGTTGAAAACCGGGAAGCTCTGCCCGCAGCAGAATGACCGGCCCTGTACGGATTACATCAGTAAAAAAGTCTTCCGGAAAAGGCAAGTCCGGGCAAAAGTCTCATCGTGGAGATCTGATGATTGCTCTCTCCGGATTTATTCCGGAAGATTCCCGCGGGCGGTGGATTCATCTGCCGTCACTCACGAGTTTTCGCCTCGGGCGGCCATATTTTGAAAAGGGCAGCCCGTTATATCCTGTCCGGGGATTGAGCCGCCGCAGTCTTAAGGCGGGGGACGCTATAATTCCAGCAGACTGCCTGGAAATCTGCTCCAGGGTATTTTTCGGTACTGCAGATAACCTTAAGCTTCCTTTTTCCGGGGAGCTTACTTTCCACAAACAGAAAATACCATGCCGTCTTCTCCCGTCAGAAATATCCGACCTGTCAGCCATTAAAACAGCTTTACCGGTGCGCCTCGAGCTTCTGCAGCCCGTTGCTCTGCTGCCCGGAGCATCCCAGCGTATCGGAACCGGAACATTCACTCCTCTCACCGTTTTTCCGTGGAATCCGGAGGCAGTGGCCGGTGCAGAAGAAGAAAAAGAAGAAGCTCTTATGCTTCTGCAGGGGTGGATTCCCGCAAAAAGTGCAGCCCCAGCGCGCCTGAAAAGAGTTACCCGGGAGGGAAACGTTATTTTTCTCGATGACTGGCTTGAATGGGCACAGACGCAGCTTCAGCCGGGGGCCAGAAAGGAGGGAGGCCTGGAACGCCGCAAGGTTCATTCCCTGTTGTCCATTCCTCCCTATGTTGCTGATGATGCAGTAAATGCTCTGCAGACCCGGGGCTGGTTCACTCTTCAGGAGGGGGTGCTCCTGGACAGCAGCTGGGATTACAGCGCATCCCTTTCCCCTATGAACCGTGGTCTGCTCAAGCAGATGCACGATGAGGTCTACCTTATAGAAAAGATTGCCGACTCTCCCCGGGGAAAGGGTCTGTCCCTTCTCTGCAGTACCGGTCTTGCCCTTGAGATTGAGCCCGGGGTATTTATGCCGGTGGATCTGCTTGAAGATATTGCCGCCAGGGTTGATGATATCCGTACGGAAAATCCTGAGGTTACTCTGGGAGAGCTTGCCAGGGATACGGGGATAAAAAAACGCTATCTTATTTCACTGCTGCAGTACCGGGATACCTTTCAATGAAAAAGTCTGTTCTGTTTATTCTGCTGCCTCTGCTCCTTGTAGTGTCAGCCTGTCAGGGAAAGCCACCCCGCATCAGCGGGATGGAGTGGAGTCTGCTGGAGATAAAAAATACCGCTGATGGTGTATACCGCGAATATCTCTCTTTTTTTGCCCGTACCGAGGATCCCGACGGAGTGGAGGATATTGAGGATTTTTATCTCAGCAGTACCGACTCCCGGCTTTTCTGGCACCTGAGCGGAGAAAACTGGACCAAACGGTCGGCAAACAACGAAACCTGGATAGGCAGTACCGCCCTTACAGCTCCCGCAGGAATTCCCCGGGGAGCATATAAACTTCAGCTGATTGACCGTGGCGGCGAAGAGGCGGTGGATTCAATCTATATCGATCTGCCGGAGTTTGATCAGAATGAATATCAGCCGAATCTTCGGATTGTTCCCGAGCTTGAGTTGTCAGGAGATACCGGGAGTATCAGGGGTAACGGTGGTCCCTATCAATGTGTTGCCGTTAACAGCGAAGGGGAAATCAGTGCTGTGTTTGAGACCCCTTCATCGATATTTGACACTTCGAATTATACGAAATCCGCCGGAAGCGGGACACTGCAGTGGTATGTCTTTGAATTCGAGTCCGACCGGGGCTGGTATATCGGATCAGGACCGTATTAATTTCTTTTGCCTCTCTTTTTTCGACTGTCTGCGCCTTCAGCGGCGGCTGCGGTCTCCGAATATTCTTGCGGCTTTTTCGAGAATCTTTTCGAAAGGTGTCTGACCGTAGGTTTCTGCAAAATGCTTTGCCGCCGCTTCCATGGGATACTCACTGCCGTATTTTTCCTTCAGTTCATGCCAGTGTTTGATGATCCACATATACAGATCCGAAGGGGTTCTTCCCTTGAATCGCTTGTGAAAGCGGCGGGATTTAATAACGTGAATAATCGGTTTGTACAGGTTTTTATACCAGGACTGCCCGGCAGCCAAGAATGATATCTCCTCTTTTGTGTCCAGGTTGAGAAAGTACTTGTGGCCCTGTATGTGCCGTAAAAGCTCATAGTATCTGCCGGGTTCGGAAAATGAGAGCTCATGGGGATGTATAACCTTTCCGAGCTCGGAGTTTTTAAATACCCGCTGTTTTTCGTAGAGAATAACCGAGTTCTTTAAACCTTCAATAGTCATATGGGGCTCTATTTTTATTGAGGTATCAAGGCGGGTTACTTCCGCATCTATGGCATGTACTCCCTGATGGCGGGCAACAGAAACCCGGTGATTTCCGTCCCGTACAAAATAAACTCCGCCGATTTCATAGAGTTTGATTGGCGGAAGGATTACATCGGTAATATGTGCTTTATCTATGCTCTGCCAGCGTCCCCGACTGTGTTCAAATTTCGGCAGAAATGCCTTGTTGAAATCCTTGTAGCGGCCTTCGGATCCGATGATCCTGTCTACCGGTACAGCCTTCATTCCCTTATAAGACTCGGAACGGGGCTTCAGAAGCTTCCTTACATCCTGAAGGGAGAGGAGGTCCTGCTTTTCCGGTGTCAGGTAGTTAAGAACCTTACCAATTGTGGCTCTGCCACGGGCTTTATTAAAATCGTCCCGCGCTTTTTCTTCTGCCAGATGACTCATATATCCTCTATCTCTATAACATGATGATCGTAGGCGTTTACTACCCGGGTGCTGTCTACAAGGGTTTCCCGGGAGGCGTTGAGGTCGTATAGGTGAACATGTCCATGGACCAGGTAACGCGGTTTAAACAGGCGGATAAATGTTCTGAAGAACCTGAATCCTCTGTGACAGGGATCATCCCTGTCGTGTATTCCCTCCGGCGGGGCATGGGTAACGAGAATGTCAAGAAAGCGTCCGTAGACTATGCGGTTAAACAGCAGCCTGGGAAGAATACGCAGAGAATAGAGCATCATGCCTGTATTGGAAAACTGGTTGGGCCCGGCATTATATTTCATGCTTCCCCCCAGACCGGCAATAAGCAGGTGTTTTACCTTTACAACCTTTCCTCCTACATAGGTGGAACCGTAGGTCTGGGGCAGGCTGTAGGGTGAGTCCCAGGCCGGATTTGTCCTGTACTCTTTGCGGTAATCCTGAATCTTTTTAAGGTTATGATTACCGAAGACAAAGCAGAGTGGAACATTCAAAGATGAGACGATAAACCCGTAATAGTCAAGGTCGAGGTCTCCTGCACCAATAACGAGCTTTACATCGCCGAAACGCTCTTTGATACTGTTGGAATATACCAGGGGATCAATATGATCGGAAACGCAGAGTATTTTCACTCCGGCAGGCTTAGCGCTTCGGGAGCCCGGGAAGTTCTATATCCTGCATAAGTTCCTGAAGCTTATCCTTGTCTATAAGGTCGATGGGGCGGGATTCAACAAAATCCATGGCAATTCTTGAGAAGTTTGAACTGGAGAGCATGATTCCCCTCTGTACGGAATACTTCTTCATAAGCTCATGGAAGCTCCGTACGGTGGACTCTGCAATCATTTCGGGAACCCGGTAAAAGTGAATCAGCCGCGGCATTTTCTTGGTATTCCGCCAGCGGGTATCGTCGTCAACGGCAATAATTTCACAGCCGTTGGGTACTTCGTTAAGGTCCCGTACTCTCAGGCTCATCTTTGAACAGACCGCCCGGCAAATTTCGTGGAATTCCTGGGGAGATGCGGTAAGGTAGTCTTTCATATGGTCATTGGTGCGCAGATCCTGGTACTGACTCAGCTTTTCCGCCACATCTCTAAACTGGGGCTTTTTCGCGTAGATCTTCTCCCACTGATCCACAGCCATGTCAATATCCCGGAGCTTTTCGTAGCAGAGGGCCAGAAAATAACGTCCGTAGAGGCTCTCTGTGCTGCCGTCATCCTGGGAGAGCTTTACTCCCCGTTCCAGTTCGGTTATGGCTTTGTCGAAGTTATTCATGCTCATGTAGCAGCTGCCCCGTTCAACCAGGGCTTTAATCTTCATGTCCGGGTCTCTCTGGGCCTTCTCGAATGAGTGGAGTGCATTGACGTAGTCGTGACTCTCCTTCAGAAGCCGGCCGAGATAAAAGTGGGCGGTGTAGTTATCCGGTTTAAGTTTGATGGAGGTTTCCAGCTCTACCTTGGCTTCCACCGGTTTTTTATTGCGATAGAGGAGGGTCCCCAGTTTGTAGTGGGCATTGGAGTGCCGCGGGGCTACTTCTATGGTTTTACGGTAGAATCCCATGGCTCTGTCTGTCTTGTTCCGTTCTTCAAAGAGCATGGCTGTATTGTAGTAGTGGTCCGGCTCATTGGGTTCCTGCTTCATCAGCAGGACGTACTCTTTCAGAGCTTCCTCTGCCTGCCCGTATTTCGCGTAAAGGGAGGCGATATTCTTGCGGAAATCCACTTCCGGGCAGGCTCCGCCGAAGCGGCCGATCTGATTAACGGTTTTCAGCTCCATAAGGGCCAGCTCGGTTTTATTATCTTTAATGTAGCTCAGGCCGAGAATATAGTGGGCTTCACTATTGCGCGGCTCCTTTGCTATAATTTGCTTGGCCATGCGAATAGCCGCTGTGTATTTACCCTGCCGGTAATAATCCTGTAGAGTCGCCACCCGTTTGGGCGCAATTATGGTTTTGAGAAGAAAAATGGTAATAAGGCCGATTGCTGTTCCGAAAATTACTATAAGTACTATTATCGCCGGCATATGGTTGCTCCAACATCAGAAGAGTAATCGCTTTTTGCCAACATGTCAAACAAAAGGGGTGATGCGTATCAACAGGTATCTGCTTATTCTGGTAACAATTATTACTGTGGTGCTTCCCATGGGCCTCTTCGCCCAGGAGCAGAAGGGACCGAAGGCCCGGGCAGACGAGCTTCTCCAGTACAACAAGCCCGAGGAGGCTCTGCCGCTGTACAAAACGGCCCTGGAACAGAATCCGCAGGATCCGGGAATCTACCGCAACCTCGGCTATGTGTATGAAATGCTCGGCTCTCCGGAAAAAGCTGTGGAAATTTATCAGAAGGGCGCTTCTGTGGCCACCCTGGATAAGGACCTTTTTTATAATGCCATGGGCAGGAACTTTTTCAAGATGGAGCGTTTTTTAGATGCATTGGAGCAGTATGACAAGGCCCTTCAGGAGAATCCTGTCAACTATGGTGTCTATCTTAACAGGGCCAATTCCCGGGTGGAGCTTCGTCAGTACGAGAAAGCGGTTACGGATTATTCAACCTATCTGAACCTCGAAACAGAGCCCAGGCAGGAGCCGGAAATACGTAAAATGATAGCGGTACTCAATCAGCTGCTTGAGGCTGAACGGGAAAAGGCCCTTGCCGACGAAGCCCGAAGGCTTGAGGAAGAGGCCCGTCAGAAGGCTTTGCTTGATTCAGTCCTGAGCTCACTTGATGATGTCACCGAAGATACTCAGTCCCTCTCTGCCGGTACTGAGAGTATTGTTGAACCTGATATAGAAATTGAACTGGCGGAATAGACCAAGGAGTATTTGATTATGAACCGGAAAATTATTGCTGCAGCCACAGCGGCTGTTTTACTTATTCTTCTGCTTGGAGGTCTTGCTGTCTGGGCACCCTGGAAATCCGGTGATTCCGGAACTACCGAGGCCACTGATATCCGGGGGAATACCATTCGGCTTGCCTCGGAATACTACGAACAGGGTGAGTTTCAACGAGCCCTGGATCTGATCGACCAGCTGCTGCTGCAGAATCCCGATGACCAGGAGGCAAGAGCCCTGCGGGATGCGGTTATTCAGGCCCGAAAAGATGAAGAGAACCATAAGCAGGAGCAGGACAAGGCCAGGCAGGATGATCTCACCGAATCCCTTTCCTCCTTGAGTGATACCATAAAGGAGACCGGCAGCAAGCAGCCTGTGCCCCAGCCGGTGATCCAGGCCGTCCCCCAGTATGATCCGAAAGCAGACGAGGCGGCAAGAACCGAGGCTGAACGGAAAAAGCAGGAAGAGGTGAACCGCCTGATTCAGCAGGGCGTGGCTGCCATGGAAAAAGAGTCCTATCCCGAGGCCCGTGATCTCTTTGATGAGGCCCTGGGGCTGGATCCCGATGTTGCCTATGCCTACGCCATGAAAGGGGAGGCCTTCTACCGGGAAGATTCCGAAAGCCAGACATCTCTTAACGAAGCGGTAACCAACGCCAACAAGGCTATTCAGAAGGATCCCAATCTCTGGATTCCCCACAATACCCTGGGTAATATCTACGCCAACACCCGGCGCTGGGATGATGCTATCCGCCATTTCAAGGAAGCTTCCCGGCTGAATCCTGAGAATGCGGATGTTCTTTTTGAACTGGGAAAGGTTCAGTACCGGGCAGGACAGTTCCGCGATGCAAAACAGTCTTTCGAAGGCGCTGTGTATCTGGTACGGGATTACGCCAAGGCATGGTTCAACCTGGGGCTAACGGAAAACCGCCTGAACAATCCTGCCGGGGCGGTTACGGCTTTCTCTAATACGGTTAAATATTCTCCGGATCTGGTTTCAGCCTATTTTGCCCTGGCCAATGCCTACCGTGCCAAAGGCGATCTGGGAAAGGCGGAAGAAAACTACAAGATTGCTGTGACCAGGGATCCCGAAAACGTAAATTACAACCTGTATCATGGTATAAACCTCTTTGATCAGGGAAAATCCAGTGATGCAGAGGCCTATTTCAAGGTTGCTGCAGGTTTGGATTCCACCCGGGCGGATGTTTTCTATAATCTCGCTCTGGCACGAATAAAGCTCAATCAGGCGGGGCCGGCCCTTGAGTCAGCCGCACAGGCGGTAAAACTTGAAGGGGATAATCCTCTGTATGTCTATACCCTGGGACAGGCTGCGGAACTGACGGGTAATGTTGATTATGCGGTTCAGGCCTACGAAAAGGCTATCCGCCTTGATCCCAACTATGTAAAACCACGGATAAACCTTGGCAAACTCTACGATTCCCGGGGAGAGAAAGAGAAGGCACTGGACCATCTTCTGGCAGCCTATAACATTGAGCCGAACTCCCTTGAGGTGAATAACAACCTGGGAAATGTATATCTTCATGCGGAGCTCTACAACGATGCGGTAAAGCACTATAAAAAGGCCGTGGCGGTAAAACCCAATGCAACCCTTATCCGATACAACCTGGCCATCGCTTATATCGAAACGGACCAGACCACCCTGGCAAAGGATGCCCTGGTGGAACTGATCAAGATAGATCCTGCTTTCTGGGATGGATATTACCGCCTTGGAATGGTGCTCTATTCCGAGGGAGACAAAGAGGGAGCACGGTCTATCTTCAATAAACTGCTGGAGAAAAAACCGGATTACCCCAAACGTGCCGAAATAGAGGCCCTGCTTTAAGCCTCAGGTACGTCCTACAAAGGCAAAGAGTTCTTCACGGCTTAAGCGGTACCAGACCGGTCGGCCGTGGGGGCAGCGGGGCTCGGGCAGTTTGAAAACCTCTTCCAGAAGACTTTCCGCGCTGACCCGGTCCAGGGTTTCTCCGTCTTTTACCGCTGCCTTGCAGGACATATCCGCATAGAGATCCCGTAAAAGATTATCCAGAGATCCCGCAGCTCCTTCTATAAAAGCGCTAAGTTCTTTTTCTACCCCACGGTAGGAGGAGGGGATACTCTCTATGAGGATTTTCTCACCCTCCATATGGCCGCGGAAACCAAGGGGCTTGAGTTTTTCCAGTAAGCCACTGCTGTATTCCTCACTGCCCGGGGCTTCTATTTCAAGCGGAACCATAAGCCCCTGTGGGTTGGGGTCCGGCTTTGAGAATCTTTCATAGAGGATGCGCTCGTGGGCTGCATGCTGATCAACCATAAAAAGTTCTTCTTCTACCTGGCATATAAGAAAAAGTTCGAAGGCCTGACCGATATAGGTGATTCTGCTTCCCGGTTTCGGGGCAGGCATCTCTCTATGGGGAATTACTTTCCAGCTGTCTATTCTTTCAGCAGCATCCGGCGGCCTGTGGGATCGGGGCAGTACCGGCTCTGCAGACTGTCTGTACCGGCGGTATTCGACAGATGCAGGATTGCTGGTTTCTTTTGGAAAAGCTCTGAAGGCCTTCTTTATTTCTTCAGATCTCTCCTCTTTTTCCGAGGCAAAGCCTGAGAAATCGCCAAGGGTGGGGGCCTGACTGAAGCTCCTGGTGCTTCCCCTGCTTATGCTCGCAGGACGGCTCACATGCTGCTGAATGGATGAGGATACCGCATGATGAATCTCCTTTAAAATCCTGATCCTTGCCTCTCTTTTGGCAGGATGAATATTAAAATCCACCTGTTCCGGGTCTACTTCCAGAAAAAGCATGGCCACCGGGTAGCTGCCGCCGGGGAGGACCGTGGAAAAACCGTATTCCACCGCCTGCAGCAGGGAAAACTCCTGAATACGGCGCTTGTTCAGATATACATGTATATAGCGCCTGTCCCGGCGGTAGACCGCCGGGGATGCATGCACCACGGTAAAAGAGAAGCCCGTTCCCTCTTCTGAAAATGATTCAGTTGTGCCCCGGGGAAAGATGGAAGGATAGGCTGCGCATACCCGGGCGATTCTGTCTCCCGGAGGCAGGGTCATTTTGGGGCTGCCTTCATTGAGAAGCTGGAACTGAATATCCGGAAAGGGCACAGCCTTCTCTAAAAATGTAGTTCTGCACAGGGTTCCTTCAGACTGGGCGCTTTTTAAAAAGCGTCTGCGGCCGGGGAGGTTGTAGAAAATATCCTCCACCTCGACTGTGGTCCCTTTACGGCCCCGCCAGGGTTCCAGGGATGAGAGCTCCCCGTTTTCAACTACCAGTCTCCGTATATTCTCGTCGGTGCCGCTGGTAATCCGCAGACGTGCGCAGGAACCGATACTCCCCAGGGCTTCTCCCCGGAAACCCAGGCTGGTTGTATGGTAGAGGTCGTCAACGGTTTCGATTTTACTGGTGGCGTGAGGCAGAAAGCAGAGCTTGAGATCCTCTTCGCTCATTCCGCAGCCGTCATCACTTACCCGGATCAGGCCGATGCCGCCTTTGGAGAGATCCACCTGAATGGATGCGGCTCCGGCATCAACTGCATTGTCCAGAAGTTCCCTGACAACAGAAAACGGCCGGTCGATTACCTCGCCGGCCGCAATTTTTCGAGCCACATCGTCCCGGAGGAGTTTAACCCTCCGGGGGATGGTCTGGTTTTCCATCTGTTCTCCTAAAAAGCAGGCTTCTAAAAGGCCACCCTGGTTTCGATGGAGACTGCGAAGTTCGCATCTCCGTCGGCGTTGACAAAGTTGGTAAGCACCGCCGCAAGTTTGAGGGTCGGTGCAATGGGATAGACCAGTTCGCCGTAGAGGGCTGTGCCTTCATCAAAAAGGGTCCGGTGTATAATATCATCTGCAAAGCCCACGGTGTCCATTCCCAGTCCTGCACTCAGGCCGATGAAGGGGATGGTCGGAACAGTCAGCTGAAGATGGAACAGGTCGGCAGTCCCGTTGAGCCCGTCATCATCCCAGGCCATGCGGTATCCTGCTTCCATGAGCAGGATATTGGGAATTTCAAATCCCGCTTCACCGTAGATTCCCTGTGTTTCATAATCTTCTATAAAATCAAGGTACTCGGTAGTTAGGGCAATATAAGAGCCGTATTCATTTCTGTATCTTTCGTAGGTTGGTCCGTACAGACCGTTTGAAAATATGCCATTACCGTACTGGTATTCAAGTTTGTAGCTCATGATTGAGATATTACCGAGCACTCCAGCATTCCAGCCGTAATTGCGGAATCCTTCAAGAAAACTTCCGGCCGTATCATCATAAAAGAAATCCGTCTGCCAGCCGGCAGTTACATTTGTTCCGTAGCTGTCACGGAAATAGGGCACCGTGGTTGCAATATCCGCATAGGCCACAATGGAGAGGCTGTCGTTATCCACCAGGGGAAACTCCGTATCCAGGGCAGGATTCAGGAGTATCGGGTCGCCGTAGGCATTATCCGCATCCGGGTTGATATCCATAATGGAGGAGACGCCGAATCCCAGGGGAAAGACGCTTCCAAGGGGACGGTAGCCGATACGGGCTCCCATAATCTCCGGTTCGGCAAGGTCGTTTACTACTGATTCAAGGGTCCATTTGCTTGAGTTTACGCCGCCGTTGATTCCAACCCGGCGCACTGCGGGAAAGTCGGTATCGTTGGCAAAGCGGTTCATCAGAATTCCGTGTCCCATGGTGACATCGTCGTAGTTGCCCACTTTGAAGAATACCGTGTCCCGGTTGTCGCCGTATTCTATGTAGCGGATCTTCAGAACAAGGTCGCGGATGGCGTCTTTTGTGCCGTCTTCAATGCTGTTCTGATCGGTACCGAAGGACCACTCATAGTTATCTTCAGGCCGGTACCAGTCATCGGGATCGAAAAGATTGGTATTGTAGATTACCGGCAGGTAAAGGGATATGCCGAATTTTCCCACATTGAAGGTGGGCTGCAAAATCAGTTTGGAATAGGTGACACCATCGATGGTTACTGTACCGATTTCCATTCCCATGTACTGGGCAAGGAAGTTCATTACCGCGCTATCTTCGGCCGGAGCCTCCTCTTCAGTTACGGCAGGAGCTTCCTCCACCGGTTCCGGGGCCTTCTTTTCTTCCTTAACCACCGGAGCAACATAGCCGGGAACCTCCTCGGGATTAAGGTTGGTAAACTGCAGGTTCTGATAAAGAGTGGCCAGCCGCTCAGTGCTCAGATTCACTGCCTCGAAGCTTGATCCCAGGGCATCGGCAAACTGACCGGCTCCAAGGTTAACAGCCTTGCCCGTGGCCAGACTGGTGTATTCGATGGCTCCTTCAAATACGAAGGCGGCATCCGAGAGGGAGGGGACAACCTCCAGACCGAAATCGGTTCCCCTTACGCCGGCAACGGCGGACGGGGTCTGAATGGAGTAGTTGTTGCGCTGAAAAACGCCGATCTTGGCGGCTACGGTGCGAATTTTTCCGCCGAAGAGGGTAAACTCATTGGCTGTCTGTTCGTCTCTCTGGAGTGATTCAATAATAAACTCGGTGTTTTCCGAGAGCTTCACTATGGAACCATTGGGATCCAGGCGGATTTCCGCGGAACTGGAGAGGGTTTTTATCCGGTCTCCCGGCATAAGCTCCATGCCGTAAAAGAGCTCCTCCACCATATTTCCGTCAATATCATATACTTCTATTTCAAACTCATCGTCATAGTATTCCAGCAGGGCCACAGGCTCCAGGGTTTCCTGGGCAAAAGCGGCGGCTGCCAGCAGGATGAGGAAGGGTATCAGGGTTATCAGGCGTTTCATTCTATCCTCCTTATTGTCCGAATCAGAATGCCACCGAGGTGGAGAGATTGGCTGTGGTTATCCAGGGATCATCACCGGCTGCGGCATCGGGATCATAGCGCAGGGTGTAGGCCAGGGTGATCACCGCGTTGCCGGTTTTATAGTTTATACCGGCCCCGATAACAGAGTTATCCGCAGTGGTAAAGTCTTCCCAGCTTTTGAGTACCCGCTTATCGTAGCTTGCATCAAAGTATATTCCCGGGAGAAGGCCTTCACCGATTTTGAGGGTGGCATTGATATGGGGATATTCCAGGTCGTTTTCCGGTTCTGCAAAGCTTCCTTCGATGCTTGAAAGAAAAACAACCGTGTCCTGCAAAAAGGCAAAACCGAGGCTGGCATACCAGCCGGCATAGGCTGGAATTGTCTCCGCACCGCTGTAGACGGCGTATTTGGCCTCCCGGTAGAGGTCGTACTGGCCGTCGAAGTAGACGGGAATAAAATCCTCACCAAGAAAGCGCATCTGGGCGCCGTAGAGAATATGCTGAACAAAGCGTCCGCCGGCTCCGATCATTCCTCCCAGGGCCTCATCCTGAAAGACCACATCGCTGAAAGCCGCCAGGCTGACTGCGGGATTATCCAGAATCGGCTGACGCAGGTCGAAACCGAACATCTGCACCGCATCGGGGGAACCGGCGGTAAAGTCATACTGGGCATCGGGTTCCCGGTCGGTGGCAAAGGTTGTGCCTATCTGGAGTTCCGGAAGCAGGGGCAGGCTGGTATCTGCCAGGGGTCTGGCGTATACCCTGGCGCCGATTACATCCATTACCGCCAGGTTGCCCACAAAGGTTTCCACCCCGACATAGGGGAAGTTAACCAGATTTCCGTCAAGATCCAGGCTGAGGCCGATTATGCGGGTATCCGGCAGAAAGTGGGTGTTTGCATATCCCCCCATGATAAAACCGTTTCCAAGGGTACCGTCTTCTATGGAGCCGATTTTTGTGTAAAAGTCGTCCCCTTTATGACCGTAGCGGATATAGCTGAAAATCGGGAGGTATTTTTCAAGGGCCGACTCGCCGTCCTGAACCTCCCAGTCTTCCTCCCTGAAATCGGTACCGTCTTCGGTAAAACGGTAGTGCAGGGGAATCCAGAGACCAAGACCGAATTTACCAATGGAGAAATCGGGCTTGAGTACCAGTCTCTGGTAGGCTACGGTTTCTCCGTTTTCCTGAAAGCCTACAGCACCGATATCGATGCCGAGACCGAAATCGAAACCGCTTTCACCGTCGGACTCGGCCCACAGGGCAGATGCCATAATGAGCAAAGCTGATGCTAAAAGCAGGCGGAATGATCGTTCTCCCATTATCTTTCTCCTTATACAGCCGCAGTTTAATCTGCTGTCCATATATAATTAAGTATACTCCACTTTTATTAAACTACAATTTCTCAATCCGATATACAAGGAGGATTCTTCCGGGAACATGATCCCGATCAGAAGGAAAATACTCCGGTAATTCCCGCTTCAAGGGCAAAAAAGTTAAGTGAACTGTCGTATCCATCCATGCCGGTACTGTCAAACCCGAAGGCGGCATAGACTTCTATGCTGCTTTGTGCGCCGAAGAGCAGGGCGCCGGACTGTTTGAGTGACCCTGAACGCTCCCAGCTTTCATCTCCGGGACTCAGTTCGAATTCCAGTTCACTGGTATGGCGTAATCGCTGATCGCCGTCGGGGATAAGATTAATCGGGAGGGGCAGCTGCAGGGGATTCTCAACATTCTGAAACCAGCGCATCTCAAAACTGCTGTTCCATGTAATGCCGTTATAGTCGGAATCCCAGGAGAAACTGTTCTTTAAACTCAGGGTACCGTCGTCGTGTCCGTAAAGACGAAGGGTGTTATCTGCACTCCAGGCGACTTCGAGTTCTTCCTCCTGCAGGGTTGTTACATTCACCGAGGTGATTATTTCGTCCGATTCGTACCAGGAAACCAGCGGGTAGGCACCCATGGTTCCTGTGAGGTTTACCGCTGTCATGGTTGCACTTGTGGCGGTGGTGAAGGAGCTGCTTACCGTATCGTACTCCCGCAGATAGTCCCTGCCGGTGGAGAAGGAGAGAGTTGAGGGGATGATCAGGTCGCTGAAGCGGGAGGAAAAGGGCCGTTTTAATGACAGGTTCAAGGAGGGTGAGTACTGTGCTTCTTCAAAGCCTTCGGTTCCGCTTGTGAACCGGTCTTTTTCACTCTGGAAAAATATCTCTCTTCCCGGCAGGGAGGTAAGAAAATAGCCCTGACTTCCTGCAGTTTCCGCCCAGGAGGAGATATCCCCGGAAAAGGCATGTTCTCCCCGGTTGAAAGATGCGGTGCTCCATTCTCCGGAAAAATCCCGGTTGTAGCTGAGCAGGTATTTTAGCTGGTAGGGGTGCATGGGAAAGAGAACTCCTTCCAGAGAGAATAGCGTTTCCATACTGTCCAGCTGCAGCCTCTCTTCCGTGCCGTAGCGTGCCGAGGATGCTGATGAGGCCAGTGAGAGATTCAGGTCATTTGAGGGAGTGCTCTCCAGGGGCAGATCCAGATATACACTTCTGCTTCCCGGGGTGGAATCTTCCCGGTAAAGGAGCAGTTCTGTTGCATTCATCCAGCCGGCACCATAGTTTTCCGGGTCGAGTACCGTGTCCGTGAGGGTATTACTGAAGCTCAGTGAGGGGGACAGGGATATGAAGCGGGAGTCTGCCGAGGCCGCGGCGGTCCATGTCTGTGTCAGGCTCTCTTCATCCCCTGAGACTGCGGCACCGGCGGCTGCTGAAAATCCCGGCAGGCTGAGCCTGAGGGCATCTCCCCTGCTGTAGCTGAAGGTGCTTCCCGATGGCTCATGGGAGTAGTTTTCATTCAGCTGGACCGGGCCGTTTTCCGGGATGGTAAGGCTGTGGCTGCCGGCTGTCTCGACTCCCGATTCTCCCTCTCTGACAGTGAGAGACAGGTCCGCCCGGGACCAGAGGGTTGAAAAAGCCGCTTCCTGATAGACCCGGTAGACCCGGCCGTCGGCAGCGGAGAAGCCGGTGCCGAAGCCGGAGGAAGCTATCCGGGAGCTTCCGGCCCAGGTGAAGTTGCCCAGCAGGGGTATCCCGCCTGCGGAAAGAATTTCTCCCGGACGGGAGTAGCGGGCACTGCTTACCACGCCGAAATCGGCGGCGGAAACCGGGTCTGCCAGATGCAGTTCGTCGAGAAAAAGAACCCCGTCACTGGTGGACGTGCTTATCCGCGCCCGTCTGACGACGATATCCCGGCTTCCGCTTACAGTAGAGGATGCCGGAGTATCACCCTGGACAGATACTGTTCTATTTGCAAGGTCCACCTCAACTTCACTCCATTCTGTTGAAGTATTGATTGTATTGAGGCTGATAGAGAAGGTTCCTTCGTCCCCTTCAATATCGAGCTGAATGTCTTCCGTATCTCCTGTGGCGGCTTCCAGCCGGTAGTAGAAGCGCAGGGTATCGTAGGCGGAAAGGGGAACCTCATTCAGGGGCCCTGCCGCTTCTGCAGCTCCTCCGGACCATTCCATCCGCATCACCTGCTGGTCGTCGTTGCCGTCATTAAAACGGGTATCCACCAGATCGTAGGCCGCATAGAGCTTCTGTGTCGGTGCTTCACCGCTTTCAAGCTCATATTCAGAGAGCTCGCTTACGGAGGTGTTCGTGTTGACGGGAACAAATCCGGTCCCCTGAAACTGCACTTCTCCGATGAGAAGCTTTCCGGAAGAGGTTACTCCGCTGTTTTCCAGTAGAATCTGAACTGCCCTGGTGGACGAAAGTGCGCTTCTCTCCGCCCGGGAGAGGGGAATGTAGACGGTGTGCCAGACCCCGTCTACGCTTGTTCCCGAGGGCGGGGTGAGGGTTACGGTGCGGGAACTGACTTCCGGGTTTAAGAGATCGTTCCCGTCGGCATCCTCGGTCTCTTCCGATCCGTTTCCGTACTCTCCCCGGGGGCCGTTTCCCCCACCGCCTACATAAAGAGTGTCACCGGCAATGTTGTAGTCGAAACCGGTATCATAGGCGCCGCTTTCGTTGTCCAGTATACCGTCATCATCAATGTCTTCAGAAACAGCACCGGCGCGGAAGATAAGTGCCGGGGTTCCTCCTCCTGTATTGGTAAGCCTGTATCTGAAGGAGACTGCCGCGGCTCCGGAAAGGTCCAGTGTATCCCCGGCATTTATCTGGGCGCCCACCCATTCGCCATCATCGAGGCTGTAGTCCAGAACCGCGACCCGGCCGTCGATGTCATCATCCTCAGCCAGGGAGACCGAGGGCCCAACGGGATTACCGTCGCCATAGGCGTAGACCTGATCGGATGGAGGTGTCCAGGTATATTCCTGCAGGCTGCTGCCGCCGGTATCCAGGTATTTGTAGTAATCCGTATAGCTCAGTTCTCCAAGACTTGCTGCAGCATAGGAAGCGGAAGGAGCCGCCGGAAACAGGGTGTGTCCGCTTATGGAAAAACCGGTTGCCCCGGTGTCCATTCCTGCCAGGCGCAGGTAGCCCCGGGTATCGTGGGTCCCCAGGGAAACGCCGCCGTTTATGGTAAAGCCTGCAGTCTCCTTCTCAAGGGAAGCTCCGGCAGTTGCCAGCAGGCTTCCCGGGCTCTGGTCGTACTCCTCTGAGTAGCCCTGATCAAGATCAACATTCCAGCGCAGCCCTAGATCCGCCCTTAAAGTAAGATCCGGTATACGCTGAAAAGGATTGAAGCTGTTGGAAGAGATAAAGAGCAGGTCCGCCCCGGAGGCAGTGTCGTCTGGGAGTTCATAGCTTACTTCCACGCTGTCGCTGGGATAGAGGGTAAAAAAGAACTCCAGGGTTCCGTCGGACAGACGGGAAAAGCGTTTTTCCTCCCTGCCGTTTACCGTAACCCGTACAGTGCCTTCTATAGCCGAAGAGGGAACACTGATAACGCTGGTACCGGATTCCTGCACGTACCATAGGTACCACGGCAGCAGGGCCTCCCTGTCAGGCCCGTAGGCTTCGGGAATAAGGTCTGCAAGGGGATAGCGGGTGGAGGCACGGTTGAATCCGGAGGGGATCAGGGTAAGGCTGCCGGATCCGTATTCCCCTTCAAGGCTGGCTGTTGCCTCCTCCGCGCCGGATTCCCGCAGTTCAACCTCCACGGTGCTTCCGGAAGAGGCGCCGGTGGATGAATAGACCGCCTGAAACTCGAAGGGAGACCAGGCCCCGCCGTCCCAGAGAAGCAGGGAGGTGGTGCCGTTCACCGTTACCTGAAGCTCCGCATCAAAATCGATGCCTGCATAATCCGCTGCGGTCCAGTAGAAATCTTCTTCCGCCGCGGAAGGGTCCGGCTGGCTGCTGCCGTTAAGCCCGGCAAGGGCATCCTGCCCGATATTTGAATCTCCCACGGAATAGCTGTCTTTGGTGTAATAGACCAGGACCCTGCCTGCCGGGCGGGAGGTCAGGGCAACAAAACCCTCCTCCGCGGAGACCGATGCTTCGTATTCCGTGGCTTCCCGGTAGGTGCTGCCGTCGTCGCCGGTATACTCACCGTCGCTATCCTCCAGGTAGACCACGGCATTCTCTATGTCTTCATCGGGAAGCAGAAAATACCTTCCCCGTATGTACTCTCCCGGGTCGAGATTCAGCTCTTCAATTTCGGAGGTACCCGAGTAGGTTCTGCTTATCCTTGAAGTTTTCTGATAGCGCAGCAGCAGTTCGTGACGGCTGATATCTGTTTCCATGGTAGCTGAAGCTCCAAGCGCGCCTGCAGGGTGATCCGGAACCTCCATCAGGGGAGTGGACTCGATAAAGGTGGCGGTGTTCCCCAGCCTGGCATGCTGCAGGAGTTCTCCCTCCTTGCCTTCATAACCAAAGAGGTAGGTATTGTAATCGGAGTCTTCACTGAGGCTTGTTTCAAAGAAGTAGCGGTCCATAAGCCAGAGAGATAAAGTGAGGTCCGGAATCTGGTCAAAGAGAAAACCGGAGCTGAATCCGGGGACGGCGGCACTCACCGGACCCGGGGTGCCCCATACTGCACCAAGGCTGCTGTCGATGGTCCAGGTGCCGTCAAGATAGAGATCAACATCGGCATCTCCCAGGTTTGTTTCAAAGAGGGCTTTCGGTGCTTCCTCCTCCGGCAGCAGTACCTCATCTTCTGCGGCGGTATTTACCGAAAGGAGGGTAAAAAAGGTGAAAAAGAGGAGAATCAAAATAGCCTTGCTAAGATCTGATCGGTGCATTACTCTATAGTTGGAAACAATAGCACAAGCACCGGGATTTTTGCAGAAAAAAAACCGGAGAGACGGATAAGGTAGACCTATTATGAGCAGCGAAGCCGCCAAAGCAGAAGCTTTTATCTCCCGGCTACTGGCAAATCCCGCCCTGGCGGATCAAAACCCCTTTCAGAAAGAGGAGCAGGTTCTCCATTTTCTCACGGCAAACTCCCGGCAGCTGTTTCCCACCCTCTCTTCAGCCAACTTTTTCCCCGGTTACGACTGGGACCGTATCTGGAACATTCTTATACAGGCCCTGACGGCAACCACCGATACCACTGCGGTTCCCCTGATAAAGCAGATTGTCTCTGATAAACTTGATATGTCCTTTATCTCCTTCTTCCGTCAGCAGAGTATGCCTGCGGCGAAGGTTAAACAGGATCTTGAGGCTCTGCTGCTTTCATCGCTGAATAATTTCGAAACCCGCAGGGAGCTCATCGGGTCCATCAATGCCATTCTTCACCGCTGTGATGAAAAGTATATGGAACAGATTTATCAGAGAAAAGAGTATATACACTTTGAACTGACCAAGGTGCAGCGCCTGCGGATGGGTAAGGAAGAAGTGGTGAATGTCTTAAGAACCTGCCTGCTTATGCGTCCTCTGGTGGCGAGTATGACCAGCGGAGTATCCACCGCAGACAGGCAGTCCGGTCTTCTACCTGCTGCAGCGGCGGAACGGATTGTGGAAACATTTATTTCCAAGTTTCCTTCCATGCCGGAGCAGATACACCGCAGTGCTGTCAATTCCACCGTCTCCTTTCTGGAGAACCGTTTTATTGAAGCTACCGCCCGGCTGACTTCTGTAACCGCAAGCATGTACCGAGCCTACCGGGGCAATATGAAGATTGACCGTGGAGCCGATACCCAGGATAAAAGCTGGATAAACACGGCCCGCAGAAATTTTAAATATTTCGGATACGATATAAAACTTCTGGACGAACTTTACAAAATTGCCGCTGAAAACGGCTGGTAGAGTCAAGCACAGGGAGCCTGAATATGGAAAAACTTAAAAAGTACCTCGAGGGAATCGTGATTTTCATGATTATTCTCGTTCTGATACAGACCTTTCTCGAGGATTTTGCTGTTGTTCTGGGACTCGGCTGGGATTTCCGCCGTATCCTTGTCTACAGCGGTTTTGTTTTTGACCTCTTTTTTACCCTTGAGTTTCTGGCCCGTTACTATTATGCCCTTACCGACGGCAGGGGCGGGCACTATATCGTCAAGGAACGGGGCTGGATTGATTTCCTGGCTTCTGTACCCCTGCTTGCCTTTAACTCCGGTCCGGCCATGTTTGCCCTGGTTGCCGGAGGCAGCGCGTTTGCAGGCGTCGGGGGATTCCTTAATGTGCTCAAGGTGGTCAAGGCTATCCGCATTGCCCGGGTTTTGAGGCTCCTGAGGATTACCAAGATCTTCAAGCAGATTAAGAATACCGAATCCCGTATGGCCCAGCGTCATGTGGCAAAGATATCGACCCTGGCCATAACAAGCTTTGTCTTTGTTGTGTTTGCCTATACCTTAATTGGCAGTTTTACCGGGGTACCGTCTCCCTTTGATCAGGCACAGGAACGGTTTTCCGGTGTTATGCAGACCCTCTCCGCCCCTGGTGCTGCAAGACCTGCAGAGGTGGCAGCCTATGCTGAAATCGACAGCTGTCTGCTCATTCTCCAGCGGGGAGAAACCACCATCTACAGCCGCTATACCAACGATGAGTACAGCCGTATTTTCGGACCTGGAGACTACTATTATGATACCCGGGGGGATCTGAAGTTTTTCTTTGATCTCAGGGAGATTAATGTTCTCTCTTCCCGAGATAACCTTCTCTATTTTACCGTGGTAATCGTTCTCACCCTGATGTTTCTCTTTGTCTACAGTCCCCATTTTGCCCTTACTGTTTCAGATCCGGTGCATGTCATGCGCAGGGGAATGACCGAAGGGGGCTACAATCTGGAGGTTAAGACCGACGGGGAATACCGGGAGGATGATATCTACCGGCTGGCACAGGCCTATAACGAGGTTTTTCTTCCCATGAAGATCAGGGAGAAGAGCAGTTCCGCCGGCGACTCTGCAGATCTTGCCACGGATCTTACCATGGATGATTTCAAGGATATTCTCGGAGGAAGCTGATCCGGTGGTAGTTTCCATGCTGCAGGCCATAATAGAACTCCCTGACAGTACTTCTCTGAAAGAGAAGCGGCAGGTTCTGCGTTCCCTCAAAGACAGAATAATCCGCAAATACAAGGTCTCTGCAGCGGAAATAGACCTGCAGGATTCCCTGCAGTTCTGCCACATAGGCGCCGCCTATGTCACCAACTCCAAGGAGCTGGGAGAGAAGGTAATGCAGAGGATTGCCGATTTTCTTGAGGAATCGGTACCCGGACGGCTCCATGATATAGCCATCCATTCGGAACGGTTCTAGTCTTCGTCCGTTTCGGTCTCTTCTTCCTCTTCCGTATGTATATCCACCGCCTCTTTTATGGCAGTTACACAGAGGTTGAAGTCTTTCAGGGTCTCTTTGAGGCTGTAAAAGTTAAGCCCCGCAAAGTAGATCTTGGAGAAGATGGAAAAGGCTATTTCGTCGTCTTTGGTTATATTGATGTAACAGCCGAATTCGTAGCAGAGCTTGAGCATATCAACCAGACGCCGCTGCAGGAAAGCTGCGATGGCCGGAGGAAATGAGAAGGTGTAGGCAATCTCCAGGAATTTATTGTCCATATCGATGTAGAATTCACCG
Source organism: Marispirochaeta sp. (assembly GCA_963676835.2). Lineage (GTDB taxonomy): Bacteria > Spirochaetota > Spirochaetia > JC444 > Marispirochaetaceae > Marispirochaeta. The sequence continues at coordinate 701,599 of CAXXFF010000001.1, read as the reverse complement.
GCGGAACCTTCCTTGTTTTCAAATCCGGCGATAAACGAAGCCTCGTCTCCGGAGTTGTCAAAGGTGTCATAGCCCAGCTCTTTAAACAGTACGTTAACCCGCTGGATCCGTTCCCGCATTAGTTTGGAGTATTTCATTTCCCTCTCTTATAGCAGTGCAGCATTAAAGGCCCACTGTAATATCTTTCGCACCCTTCTGCAAGATTCACTCATTATCTGAATATTCTTTTCCCCGTTACCTTAAAGCCAGTACGGAATCGATAATCTCCGGCAGTGCCGCCCGTGCTGCGGGATCCTGCAGTTCCGGCAGGAACAGTCTGGTTTTTCGCAGGTTTGCGGTGAAATTCTCTACAAGAGATCGGGTAAAAACCGAGCCTGAACCGCTGAAAGGCACAAACTCGCCGTCATGGTGAATCTTGAGATTCACTTCGAAAGAGATCGGTTCGGGGATATCCAGAATGACTTCCCAGTCTTCTAATTGAAGGCTGAATTTGCTGCGCAGTTCAGTGGCGATGCGCTGTTCAAACTCAAGACGTCTGTAGAGATCCACCGCAGCGCCGTGGGTTCTCTCATCGAAAGGGGACTCGCAGGCGGTTTTCAGCAGGTTTCTGCGAAAAACCCGTTCCGCCAGGGTGTAGTAGTCCCGGTTTCTCCTGGTCAGGGCATTGTGGAAGCCCGCGTCATCCAGGTTGTAGAGCTCCTCGCTTCTAAGGTCTCCCTCGGTAAGTCCTAACAGTACCGCCTTTTTTATCATCGCCGTGGCAATGCGTACGGTACGGTGCCAGTAGACACTGCGGTACATCTGGTATTTGGCAAAAAGAAGGCTCTCCACCGATCCGAGGCCCCCCTCATCAAGGGTCAGCTCCGTTTCCGTGGGGACAATCTTGTCGATGAAAAAGTCAGTATCCTGAATGCCGTAGGGAACCCCGCAGAAAAAGGCATCCCGGTTGAGGTAGTCCAGTTTATCCGGATCAAGAACACCGGAAAGGATTCTGCGGTAGAATTTCACCTCGTTGTCATTGCGGTGGTCCAGGTTTTCATCAACAATGGCGGCGACCCGGTAGGGCTCCACCTTAACATCCTCTTCTAAAACCTTCCTGAAGTCCGGAGTCAGTACCAGCTGCCCCGTCAGAACCTCATGATCAAGCAGAGGCAGATCCTTGAATGAATGGGTGTAGGGGAAGTGGCCAAGGTCATGCAGCAGAGAGGCGCAGAGAAAAGCCTTTACTCCGCTGATGCTCAGTTCGGGGCTGCGGGGGTCCATGGCTATACTTCCGATAATTCTTTTTGCCAGATGAAATACCCCGAGGCTGTGATTGAGCCTGGTGTGGGTTGCCCCCGGGTAGACCAGATAGGCGGGCCCAAGCTGTCGGATACCGGCGAGCTTCTGAAATTCGCCCAGGGCAACAAGTTTCTTCATGGCGGGAGTAAGGTAGATATTCTGCCAGAGGGGGTCACGGATTGCTTCGGTATAGTCAATATTCAGGTGCTTGAGAATATGCAGGCGATTCTGCTGTTTTGCTGTATTGGTTTCCTGTTTTGTTCCGGAATCGTTGGTCTCTTTCGATTGATACGGCATAGAAGAAAATTGTATCAACCCGCATGCCTGCTGTCCAGTCTCCTTTTTACAGGAAGGTTTAAGGAGAGTTTTTTTAGAAAGCTCTTTGAAAAGGCTTTTGACACAGCCTTTGACACACGAAACGAATCAAGCTACCATCGAATCCGTGAGATCTGCGCGATACCTTCTTGCGGTACTGATTCTTCTACTCCTCTTTCCCGCCTGTATCAGAAAACAGAGCAGCGTCTCAGCTGCCGGGACTCCCGGGGAGGGGATACAGATGCCGGCGGCTCCGTCAAAACCCGGCAAAGATGAAAATACTCAAGCGGCGGAAACCGGACAGGTGCCCGCAGAATCCCGACGGGAAGAAGAGCCCGTCCCCCGATCGGATACGGCAGTTATGGAAGTAAAGGATCCAGCTTTCTTTGCTGTCAGGGATAAATCCGGCCCCGGGGGATACAGGGGCCATGGGACAGACGGGGCTGATTATGATATCGGGCCTCTGTCAGCGGAAATACCTGATGAAATCAGCTCATTTCTGGACTCTCTATTAGTCGGAGATTTTCCTGAAGATTCTGCTGCTCCGGCCTGGCGGGATCATCTGGCCCGGCAGTTTCTGCTCTTTCCCCGGGGTGCGAATGCGGTGTTTACCGGCAGGATTGAGGAGAAGGACGGAAATATTCTTGCTCCCTTCAAGATAATCAGGGATAATCAGTTTATTCTTGGTTCTCTCTGGGCGGAAATGGATCAGGAAGGAAAATACCGGATACAGGATATAACCATGGATCAGGTTATTTCTGCGCCTTTCTCTTCCATGGATTTTCCGCTTCCTGCAGTTTCGGCTTTTCCGGGAGGCTGAGGCGGTCATCGAAGCAGCAGTAAAAGGTTTAAGTAAAGAGGTCTGAATTATGGGAACTCCCGTTGGACGGGTAGAACGAGAATTTATTCTAACCAATGTGACAGAAAAGAAGATGCCCATCCGTATAAACGGTTTCAAGAAAACCAGGGATGCGGTAATACTCCGTGTTGAAGATGAGAGCATCGTCCTGTATAACGATGACGGCGGCTTTTCTGATTTTACCGCGGAAGAAGAGGTCCGTATCTTCTTCTCCTACTTCGGCCATGTAATGACCTTTCCCACCACAGTGGTTAAAGCGGATGATTACCTGCAGATACGAATTCCCGATGAGATGGTCAAGAATCTGCAGCGCAAGTATGAACGGATTGCCCTGCCCCGGGGGATTCTGGTCAGTTTTACCATGGAAAACCGTACCTTCGAGCTTACCTTTCCCAGAACAGAAGAGTACAACCCGGCGGAGCAGCCGGTTTATCAGGACAGCTTTCCCGAAGATACCCTGGAGAAGCTTATGGACGGGGTCAGCCGCAGGCTCTCGGAGTTCAAGGCAAACTACAAGGTTCAGATGTTTCGGGACCGCGGACCCGAGGGCTGGGAAGAGGAGATCATTACCCGCACGGGAAAATCTGTTTTCGTCTCTCCCATGCAGGTCGGGTTTCCCGTTCAGGATCCGGATAACAGCGGACGTATTCTAACCCGTGATCAGGTGCTTTCCCGGGATTATACCCTCAATATGTCGGAGATAATCGGCAGTGAAGATGAACTGACAAACCGTTTCCGCGCCCGCCACGAAGAGGGTATAAAGGCTCAGATCTACTGTCCTCTGGTCTACCAGGATTATGTCATAGGGTATCTGCATGTCTGGTCGGAGCATATCAGCCTGGGCATTGAAGTTTTTGAATACATCTATCAGTTTTCCAAGGTGCTGGTGTACACCCTTAAAAACCACGGATATTTTAAACACGCCCTTAAAAGAAACGAAACCTTCGAAGCGGAGATCCTGGATATTTCAGCCTCCGGGCTGCTGTTCACCCATCCCGATGAAGGGCTCCGGGATCAGCTGGTACTCTACTCCGATCTCGATCTCAATCTGCGTATGGGACCCCGGAAAATGGTGATCTCTTCCAGGATTATGCGGAAGTTTCAGGACCGGGACAGAACCTTTTTCGGCTGCCAGTATATAAGTATCAAACCGGAAGATTTCCGCTTTCTTTTTGATGCAATCTATGGCAGGTCACTGACTCCGGAAGATGAGACTTTATGGGAAGGTGGTGCAGAGCCTCCCAAACTTTCCTTCGATTAGTTCGCCTGATTACGTTCCTTGATGGATCTGAGGGCTGCCGGGACGGATGCGGCTATGGGAAAGTAGCTGGTGAGCTTTGTCAGCTCAATTACCTTTTTCACCGACCCGTGAATGTTTGCAATCATTATATCCAGATTCATTTTTCTGATGGTGGAGCAGATAAAAATCAGCGCTCCTATGCCCGATGAGTCGATATAGTCCACGTTGGCCAGGTTTATTACAAAAGAGCGTACTTTTTTTTCAAGCATTCTCATAATCAGTTCTTTCAGTTTATAGGAGTTGTACAGGTCCATTTCACCGTTTACATCAATAATGTAAACATCTGCGCCCCGACGGATTTTAAGGTCCATCCATTCTCCTTGTGCGGTGCCCTCAGGTTTTTTTCTCTCTTTGCTTGATAATACTGTTTGTACTTATGCGTAAAAATCAGGTAAAATCACCTGAGAAGACTACCATCGTTTTCTTTCTGCGGTCAAGCAAGAGATTTTCTGCACCGAAAATGTAGAGGTATATGTTTCGTATTCTATTGGAAGTTAATGATTTACAGCATCTCAGACGTCTCAAGCCGGGGCTTGTTGAGGAGATTCTCAGACGATTCTCAACCCTTACCTCGGCAGGGGAATATGCGCATCAGGGAAATATCCTTTTTTCCGACACCGAAGATGATGATGCTGAAAGTACCATAACCGGTCTGTATGGCTTTTATGAATTTCTTCTTGAGCACAGAAAAAAGCTTCACGGATTTCTTCTCGCCTTTGATTATGCTCCCCGGAGCGGCCGTTTCAGCCTGGATCCCCGGGGAGAGTGGACCGGCCGCATCCCTGAGATTGATGTTTTCCTTGTCTCTTTCGACGGATTTCAGGTTGTTGAGGCCGTGGTGGAGAGCTCCCCTATGGGAAGATTTTACCGGGTGGAAGCTTTGCGTATGGACGAAACCCGGGAATACAGACCCCTCCATTCTCTTGCAGCCGCTGAGAATGTCGATATTATCGACGGCCATTTCGGACTCTGGAAGGAAGGGCAGGATGAAGGGCGGCCGGTTTTTTTACATATGCTATCTCCTGCGGAACAGCTGAGACTTGCTCAGAGAGCAGCTGTGCTCTGCGGATCTGAAGAATCTTTTCTGCTTATCGACCTGAATTACCCCTGGCGGTCCGGCCTGGCTGCTTATCTCGGATGTTTCGGCCTTAATCCCGTCAGCTCACTGGCAAAGGGTATTAATCCCGATGCTCTTGCCGGCTGGCAGTCCACCGGTGAAGGACTTCTGCGGGGAATGACTGTTTTCTCCTGGAAGGATGCGGCTGCCTGGTTTGGTGAAACCATAAAAGCCTACGTGGAAGTTAATCGCCGGGAAGGTAATACTCCCTGTATTGTAATTACCGGCGCAGACAAGCTTAACCGTTTTGGAAGAATTATCACCGATGGATTTCTTTCATCCATGCATGCCAAAGGTGAGCTCTATACCCTCCTTTTAGCTGACAGCGTTCCCAGGCGCAGACGGGGGCAGTTTTCTTTCTGTGAGTTCAGAAAAGCTGAAGTCCGGGATGGGGCTGGAGAACCTGAAGGGTTGAATCTGTCATCAGAACAGAAAACTGTTTATAACCTCGCACTGCGCTTTTCTCCTTTTCTTTCCTGCTCCCAACTGAGAATGCGTCTCTATGAGACAGGTCTTGCCAAGCATATGGTAGACAGCTTTCTTGTATCCCTGGTGGACAGCGGCCGTATCTTAAAGGGCTGGCGGTATTACTTCTGTCAGAATCCCGATGGATCCGGTGTATATCCTGAGTCAGTGGCAGCACCTTTTCTCTCTCCCGACTCTGATGAGATCCCTTCAATCTACAGGATGGACTATGCGGCAATTGCGGCTGCAGTCAGGCCCGAACTGGGGAGTGAGCATTACCGGTTTCTTCTGAATGCGGTGTACGAACGGAGGGATTCTGTCGCAGCTGCCGGAGTCGCCGGGCTGCTGAAATCCCTTCCCCGCCGTTTCAGGGACTATTATATCATAGCCAGAGGAATGGCCAGCGTTTTTGCCGATCAGGGCACAGATACAGACTTGCAGATAAGCGGGGGAGGAGATCTCACCTTAAGCGAATCGTCCCATCTGCAGGTGCTGATGGTTGAGAATTTTCTCAGGATGAATCTGCCCGATGAGGCACTGCGGGAAGCCAAGAGCTTTCTTTTTGATGTTCAGGGAGAAGATCAGCCCTGTAGTGTGACAGAAGCACAGCATGCCCTGGGTATGGTAATGCTCAGAAAGGGCAGAATCGAAGAAGCGAACGATTATTTCGCCCTGGCTTACGAAAGCAGCAAAACCTGTAATGCTTCTGTGGACCGCATACGGGCCTGTATAAACCGGGCGCTGGGGCTCTTTCTTTTCGGTAACTATTCACGGGCTGACCGGCATCTTTCAGAAGCCCTTGATCTTTCTCCCGGGCTGTGTCACGGACCATACCTTCTCTTTGCCCGTTTTTTAAAGGGGCGTATCGCCTTTATGCTCGGCAGATACGAGGAGGCAGAAAATCAGCTCTGGCAGACCCTCTCTCTGGCCACCCTTACGGGAGTTCCCCATGCGGTGTTCTATGCCTGGATTGCCCGGGCAAGGATCTATGCCGGAAAATACCGTGACGGTATCGGAATGCTTGAGAGGCTGAATAAAACAGGTGAAGTTCTGTTTTTCCTTGCTGAAGGCTACTACTTCAGAGAAGACCTTCAATCAGCCCTTACGGTTATCCGCCGTGCCCAGAAGAGGGTTAAGTTCGAAACAAGGGATACTTCCAAATATATGTCCTATCGCTGGGATTCCGGTTTCAGAAATGTGGAAGATGCCGCTTTCCGTTCCCCCGAGGGCCGGGGAGTTCTGCTCAATTGTGTAAGCGCCTTCCGCTGGCTTGTTGAAAAACAGCTGGGGAATCCCGTGGAAAACGGATCGTCCCTGCTTGAAAAAATAACCCGGGAAGAAAAACTGGGCGATCTTGATCCCTATTACTACTATTACTACCTTATCCATGCACTCCTGATTTCAGAAGAAACCCATGACGAGAATCTTGAGCGGATTACCTATCTGAGCAAGGGGCTCAAATACCTGCAGCGTACCAGTTCGGTTATCGATGATGTTCCATCCAGGCTCGAGTTCTTAAGCGGCAACCGCTGGAACAGATATCTGATGGATATTGCCCGCAACGAAAAGCTTGCCTGATAAAGTTATCTGAGAGTTATATGGAGTTATGCGGGAGTTATATGAGAACCCGCTTGACACTTCCGTAACCGGTTGCTATATTACCGCTACATTTTAAGATGGTGGCGTAGCTCAGTCGGTAGAGCAAACGGCTCATATCCGTTCGGTCAGGGGTTCAAGTCCCTTCGCCACTAACCTTTTAAGCAGTTTCTGAAATATCAGGGACTGCTTTTTTTATTTCAACACGTTTTTATGCAGGGGTTCATACTTTTTGTCCCGATGTTTGCTGCCTTTCTCTTCCTGATCAGTTATAAAACCTTCTATGCGGGCATTGGTGTTCATTATTATGGTGAAATACTCAGAAAGTTCGTTTTTATATTCCTGTATAAGATCTTTCAAATGCCTGTTTTCATCTTCAAGCTGTTTCTGATAGGTCAGGGTGTCGGCATGCTGCAGGGTGGCCCGTGACAGTTTCTGCAGATATTCATTCCTTTTTTTATAGAGACTTTCCTTCTCGGCCTTCAGACTGCCGGTAATATCCTGCAGTTTGCTGTTTGTCTCCTGCAGTAGATCGATTACCTCTTCTTTACTTTTCAGCTGATATTCAAGCTGTCCGGTCAAGGATATGGTGGATATATAACTGCGGTAGAGGGAATACATCAGAAGAGCTGTCAGCAGGATGATCAGCCCGGCGCTTCCGCTGACACTCAGAGTGAAGAGGCGCAGTGATTTATTTAATTGTGTCCGCGGCAGTATAAACAGAGCTCTCCAGTCTTTAAGACTCATCTCTGTATCTTCTCCCTGATTATACCTCCCGGCTGCTATAGTCGTAAAAACAGTAAGTCCCTCGTTACTTGCCAGTATTCCGGAGCCTCTTTCTCCAAGGCTGTTCCAGTCTCCGGGAAAATCATTCTGAAGGCGGAAATCATTGCCGAACATAAATCCCCAGGTTTTTTCGGGAGTCAAAGAATTTATCAGGTAATAACCCGAAGAGTTTACCAGAATAAAGAGAGTACCATTCTGCTGGTCCTGCACATGGCTGAGCTTGTCCAGAAATATATCTGCTTTAAGGTTGATTATCAGAATTCCCGCAAGATCTCCAACCGGGGAGTAAACCGGCTGTGAAAAACGGATCATAGGCTTCCAGGGGGTTTCGATTTCTCCGTTCTCAATGTTGAGGTCTATCCGCGAGATAAATACTTCACCTGGATCAAGTTTCAGGGCTTCCCTGAAATAGTAACGCTGGCTTTTATCTTGAAGCTGTTCCTCCGGAATCGCATGGGCACCGTCGGCGGAATAATCCACCCGGATAAGTTCTTTTCCCAGGGGATCAATTAATCTGATCTGATCATAGATTTTTTTTATGTCCGAATAGCGGATGAAGGTTTCCTCAAGTATTTTTCTGTTTTCATCCGTGGGCTCAACCAGAAAGTTTGAAAAACAGTGAAAAACAGAAATGCTCTGGAGGTCTCCCAGAGTACCGGTGAGGGCCTCTTCAATAACACCCCTGCTGTAGGAAATCTCTGAAACCAGAGTTTGGGCAACCCTGTTTCTATAAGCCTTTTCATTAATGTGAATAAGAAAACCCGATGCAGCAGCTGCAATAAGGATAATCACAATAAAGGTGGAGAAAAAGAACAGGCCGGTTTTTCTGAGATTTACTCTTTTCATGTAGCTTAATCTTACTAATGAAAACGGTTTTCAGCAAATCTAAATGTTCTGCATTTTCTCAAGGGCAGGACAGTTTTTCCGGCTCAGTCAAAGGCACGGATATACCCGGCTTTGATATCCGGGGGCTCCGCTAAGCAGTTCTTTTCCCAGATATACAGCATCAGCCTGCCGGCTGTATGATAGATTCCTCCCTTTATATTCCGTTCAATGTGTGCCAGCGCCAGGGGCGGAGCAAAGCTGATGGCGAATCCCGCAGGATGATATTTCCCCCGGAGCATCCTGCTTATGCGGTGAATTTTTGATGCAGCTCCTGCCATGCGTATGCTGCTGCGGGCGCCGAAAAAAAGCTGTTTGACCAGTTCGTCCTCACTGAGGCTGCTTATCTTAACTGCAAAATCAACAGAGATCCTGCCCATGGTACTGCGGAGACCCGGGGCGGAATAGAGTTTTGAGAGCACCAGAATAGATGTGTAGTACCCCGCAGCCAGCAGATCCTCCGTCCGCAGACGTTCCATGGGGGTGCTTTCTCCGGGTAGATACACCTCTCCAAGCAGGGTAAAAAGCCTGGAGAGCCCCTCTATTATGCCGTATTCCTCTTTTTTTACCCCCAGTTCCCGGCGGACCGCAAGCAGGGTTGAACCTTTCAGATGATTGAACTCCCGCAGCAGGAAGCGCCGTTTTCTGCCCCGTTTTTTTTGCTTCTCTGAACCTGCCTGCGCCTGTTGTCCAATCTCTTCCAGAGGCAAATCCGTTTTAAAGCCTCCGTCCCGGTAGAAGGCGTTCATCCGCAGCGCTGCCTCTTCTCCGGAAGGAGAAATAGCCTCCCATTCGGAGGGGTTCAGCAGCTTTTCAAGCTTTTTCCCCGCTTCAACAATGTCTTTCCGGGAAAGTGCCTTCAGTCTTTCCGCTATAAGCGGGTTCTCGCCTCCGTAGAGGTAGATACCGTAATAGGTCATCTTCAGGAGGACCAGCACATAGAGATACCGGAACAGACCGTCGCTCATCAGCCCGGCTGTCATGGATCGCAGAAGGTAGAATACCAGTATGGGAAGGCCGATCAGGGGAGACAGGATTATCCGCAGTATAAGCCCGGGAACCCGGCTGCGGATGAGCCCGGCAAGGGGACCGCGGTTGAAGATACGGCTGTAGCTCCTGCTGAAATCATTGAGCCAGACCAGGGTGCGCAGCCGCAGTTTCAGCAGTCGTTTAAGCAGAGGGTGGGCTTCTATCTGACGGTAGATATCACTGAATGCCAGTAAGCCTACCTCCGCGGCATCCCGGATAGAGAAGCTGAACCGGAGTTCTTCCGGGGATTCTCCGTTTTTCTGCTGCTTCTGCTGAGCTGCCAGCAGTATCTCCTCGATATCTCCGCGGATATCATACACCGGCGGCAGCAGGGATTTGAGTCTGCGCTGAATGGTTGCCTCCGCCGCGACAAATGCCTGTGCTGCTCCGGTTTCCCAGCCAGCCTCCATTTCCCGCATCTCCCGGGGCAGCAGTTTCCTGCGGGCATGCAGAATAATCAGCCGGGTCAGGATGAAGCGCATAATAAGCGGAACCAGCAGCAGGGGCAGTGCCATAAGCAGATAAATCATCATTCTGATGATATACTATGCATGAACAAAATGCTCCGGCAACTCCTTGAATACATTTTTTATTAATACTAAACTTATGTATAGTATATGAAGAATGACGTACCCCTTCCGCCGGTGCACTGCCGCAGCCATTATTCCCTCTTATCCGGTCTTTTTTCCCCTGACGACATCTGCCGCAGGGCTGCCGGAGAAGGGGCGGTCCGTGTCGGAATGGTGGATCGGGAAAACCTCTATGGGCTGCCTTCCTTCTACCGGGCGGCGGCCAGATACGGTCTGAAACCCCTGGCCGGAGTGGAGTTCTCTTCTTTGCCGTCATCCTCATCCTCATCATCATCTTTGGAAGATCCGGCGGGGCTGCCTCTGTTTACCTGCTATCCCCTCAACGCAAACGGCTTTGCCCGGATTAACCGCATTCTTACCCGCCGGGCAGCGGAAGGGGCCGATCCGGCAGCCCTTCTGCTGGAAGAGGGTTGGGACGGCCTCAGGGTTGCGGTATTCCGGCCGGAACTTCTGCCGAAGCTGCTGCAACGGTCCATCCGGGGGCTGCGGGCCGCACTGGTTTACGGGCTGCCTTTCCGCTCCATGCTTGCCGCCGCCAGGCGCTACCGTATTCCCCCCATAGCTCTCAATGCTGCACTCTGGCAAAGCGAAGATGACCGCAGCTTTTTCCGGGTACTGCGGGCGGTCGACCGCAACCGCGCCATAAATTCGGATTCCGCTGCAGCTTTTCCGCCGGATTTCCGGCGCCGGGTAAGTCCCGCCGAAATGGAGGCCTTCTTTTCCGCCGTTCCCGATGCCCTCTATCAGACCCGGCTGCTGGCGGACGAGGGGGCGGGCACTCTTTTTTCCGGAAGCTACGTGTTTCCCTCCTTTCAGGGGCTTCGGGAAGAGGAGGAGTTTGCCCGGCTCCGGGAGCTCTGCCGCCGGGGAATCCGCCGCCGTTTCGGCCGAGAGACACAGGAGATCAGCCGGAGGCTTGATTATGAGCTCAATATAATCCGCCGCAAGGGATTTGCCGGCTACTTTCTCGTGGTCCACGACATTGTTTCCCGCTGTCCCCGCACCTGCGGCCGGGGCAGCTCCGCCGCCAGTATCGTCTCCTACCTGCTGGGCATTACCCATGTGGATCCCCTTGCCCGGGATCTTTTCTTTGAACGCTTTCTCAATATGGGACGAAAGGATCCGCCGGATATTGATGTGGATTTTCCCTGGGACGAAAGGGAGACTACTCTGCAGTATGTATTCGATACCTATCCGGGGCGGGCGGGAATGGTGGCCGATCATGTTACCTTCGGTTCCCGCTCCGCCTTCCGTGAAGCAGCCCGGGCCTACGGGATGCCCGAACCGGATATCGGTCCCCTGGCAGAGGCCTTTCGGCTTGGAGAGTCCGAGGTCCCCGGCTGGCTCTCCTCTGCTGCGGGGCGGCTTTACGGTATGCCCCGTCATCTTGGCACCCATCCCGGGGGCGTTGTAATTACCCCGGGTCCCATTACCGATTATACCCATATCACAACCTCCCCCCTGGGCTGGCCCCTTATCGCCTGGGAGAAAGACGGACCGAAGATGCGGGACTGGTAAAGATCGATCTTCTGGGAAACCGCTCCCTGGCGGTTCTGCGGGATACCCTGGAGCTTACGGCTCCTCTGCGCAGGGCATCGGGAAAAAAGGCCCTGGACTGGGAGAGCTTTAATCCCCTGGGAGATGAGAGAACCCGGGAAATGATCGAGGAGGGGAGAACCCTGGGGGTGTTCTACATTGAATCCCCGGCTACCCGGCAGCTTCTGAAGAAGATGCACCGGGGGGATTACACCCACCTGGTTATAGCCAGCTCCATTATCCGGCCTGCGGCCAACCGTTATATTACCGCGTTTCTGGAGCGCCTCCGCGGCGCCTCATACCGTACCCTGCACCCCGATGCAGAGGAAGTCCTCCGGGAAAGCTACGGCATTATGGTCTATCAGGAGGATGTCTCCCGGGTGGTGATGGCTGTCTGCGGTTACAGTGCCGCCGAGGCGGACGGACTGCGCAAGGTTCTCTCCAAAAAAGACCGCCGCTTTTCCCTGCCGTCCTTCCGGGAAGATTTCTACCGCCGGGGAAGGTCCCGGGGTATTGCCGCAGAAACCCTGGATGAAATCTGGGAAGGCATTGTCTCCTTCGAGGGCTACTCCTTCTGCAAGGCTCACAGCGCCTCCTACGCCCTGGTTTCCTACCGACTTGCCTGGCTCAAGGTTCGTTATCCCCTGGAGTTTTTCTGCTCTGTAATTAATAACGGCGGCGGCTTCTATTCCCGGCAGGTCTACCTCAATGCCGTTGTCCGGGAAGGATTTGAGGTACTTCCTCCGGATATAAACCGCAGCCTGTCGGCCTATACGGTGGAACGGAGCGGAGAGGGCGACAGGCTGCGGGCCGGTTTTTCCCAGCTCAAAGGGGTCTCCGGAGAGTTTATTGCCGCCCTCTTGAAGGAACGCAGCCGCAGAGGGCCCTTTGCGGATTTTCAGGATCTCCTTACCCGGCTGGAACCGGCTCTTGCGGATATCCGGGGGCTTATCCGTTCCGGCTGTCTCGACTCCATTGCCGGGGCTGACCACCGCCCGGGGCTGTTCTGGCATTTTTTCCATTTCTCCCGCCATCCGGAACTTTTTGCCCTGCCTCCGGTGCCCGCTGCGGTCAAGGACTATCCGCCGGAGGAGAAACTGCGGGATCAGGCCCGCACTCTGGGAATTCTTACGGGGGTTCACCCGGCGGAACTCCTGGTTATGCCGCCGCCGGAAGAACTTCCCCCCTGTCTGATCAGTTCCCGGGATATCCCGGATTATCACAAAAAAAGTGTCTCCCTGGCTGCAGTACTGGTAACCGGCAAGGAGGTTCGAACCCGTACGAAAAAGGATATGTGTTTTTTAAGTTTTGAAGACAGAAACAGTATTTTTGAAACAGTTCTGTTTCCCGCCTCATACCGCAGGCTGTATGCCGCCATTGCCCGGGGCTACGGCTTTCTGGTGTCCGGCACGGTGGAAGAGGAGTTCGGTGTGTATCAGATAGTGGTTGATGATCTGCAAATCCTTGAACTTAAAACACTTGATTCCTGCCGGGAGGTATGCAACTATTTGAACTGGAATATAAACGGATATGAAGATAGGCATACTTTGCGGCATACAACAGTTGGAGAAGGGACGGAAGCTGGGAGAACTCTTGGCGGAAGAGGGGCTTGAATACCTGCTCTGCGATACATCCCTAGACTGGCGGGCTTCTGCCGGGCGGTGGATTGAAGAGTGTTCCCATTTTATGGCGGTCCCCGGTAAATCTGCATCCGGGGAAATCCCCTCGTGTCTCGATTTCTTCAGCGGCTACTGCCTCGGCAGCGGTAAAGTGCTGGTCCTTACGGGAAGCATGGATCTGCCTGAAAACCTGAGTCATCTTACCCGGGTTAAAACAGTTAAGGAGCTGCGTCTTGTCTGGAGTGTTCACCATAACGAGTGGAAAGCCGCAGAGGTGGTACGGAATGCCATCGAAGCTCTTATGGCGGCAGGTCACGGGCGGCGGGCGGATGATTTTATAAAGACTGTCACCAGCGGCGAGCTTCGTATTGTAAACCTTTTCCTCCGGGCAGGCCTCTCTCCGGATACCCGGGATATGCAGGGAGTTCCGGTACTTTCCCTGGCGGTGAGGTCAAAACACGGGGCGGTGGTCAAGCTTCTGCTTTCCCGGGGGGCTTCCATTGATGCTGTCTCCGATGACCGGGGAAATACGGCTCTTATGGATGCCGCTGCGGAGGGCATGAAAAGCATTGTTATTCGGCTTATCAAGGCCGGAGCTAATATAGATCAGAAAAGTAAAAACGGGCAGACCGCCCTTATTCTGGCGGTGGGGCAGAAGAATTTCCGCATAGCCGAGCTGCTCATAGAGGCCGGGGCGGATCTTCACATAAAGGATGCTCTGGGGATGTCTGCCAGGGATTATGCGAAGCTCTTCAAGGAAGATGAACTTCTAAGCTTTATCGATGCGCATTCGGGCGGAGAGTCCATTGAAGCCTGATCCTTCCAAAGGCATCCGCAGTTCCATAGTACTGCTTGTCTGGCTGCTCCTCGATGTCAGCGGCTGTGGAGTAAAGTTTCTGGGTGCTTTTTACAGCGGCAGTCTGCTGCTTGCAGCGGATGGACTGTACGGACTTACTGTCTGGTTTCGTTTTCTCTCTTCCGGAAGGGAAGAGACCAGAATCCATCCGGCAGTAGCGGTTCCTATAGGCCTCATTATCGCCGCTGCCGGTATCGGAATTGCCTGGCGTTGCGTGGTTGCCCTGCTTGCGGCTTCCGGAGCTGTTTCTGCCGGGGTGCAGGCAGGCTCTGTACATCTTACTGCTCCCCTTGTCGCTGCGGGGGTATTTGCGGGAAAATATCTGGCCGGGTATCTTGCCTCCCGTTTTTTCTCCTTTTCCGAACCCCATTCAAGTTCCTTTGAGTTTACCTTAAGGGATACCGGCGACCTGCTGTATGAGCAGGGGTTCTCCCGGATTGTTCTTTTTGTTCTAATCTGGACAGCCGCCAGGGGCTCCTCTGCTCTGACATTTGATTATCTGGCAGCGGTTCCCGCAGGCTTGATATCATCTGCAGTGGCGGTAATGGTGGTATATCATTACGTAAAGGTAATATTTGAAAAGATTTCGAGTCAGGATCAATCTGATTCTTGACAAGCCATGATGCCGCAATTAACTTGAATTTGTATGGATAAAGCAGATCAGACTTACCTGTTTCACATTTCCCGCAAAGACGGGAGTTCGTTTTTCCTTGATCCTTTTCAGGACAATGCAGGAATTATTCAGGTTCTCGAGAATACGACCATTGTCGGCCTCTACGGTCGTGAGCCCCGGGTAGAGGCGGTAACCCATTTTCGCAACGAGCTCTACCGCACGGTTGAGCAGGCAGTAAAGATCTGGGTTGCGGAGCGCCGGTTTATTCCCCGTTTTCTTATAAGCTCCGGTCTGTTTCTGTTTACCTATCTGTTTCTGAGCCTGGTTATCCGGGATCCTCTTCCCATGGTAGATGAGCTGCTTGTTGCCCTTGGGGCTTCCGGAGCAGTCTATTTTATTCTCTCCCGCAGGGATCTCTCCTCTGTCTGGTCATCCAGAAAGAGGGCCGAGCTTCGCCAGAAGGTTGATGCCATATACTTTGAAGAGGATCAGTTTGTCCATGAAGTGGAGAAGAATCTTCACCGGGTTGAGACAGAAAGCCCCCAGCAGGTCCTTGAATCCCTTATTGCTCCTACTGACAGCTTCTATTCCCATCTTAATCCCGAAGCCGCTTCGGATCTTCTTCGCTACATTGAGGCACGCCTTGGCAGCAGAGAGCTGAAAAAGCAGGAGAAACGCATTCGGGACCTGGCGAAGTCTGCAAAGGATGGCGGGGAGAGAGATCTGCAGAACCTTTCCCGGCAGTTCGGGTCCAGAAAAATGGATCTCTCCCTTTTTGCTCTGTATCATGGAATTAAACTTGAAGAGAGTCAGGGGAAGTAGGAAGTAAGGAACGCTGGAAATTTAAAGCGATAAGATAGTAAAAAAGTATCAGCCTTCAGTGCTGTCCAGCAGGGTATTGATGTCAATCAGATCCTGCTGCAGATCAACGGTTTTTTTGGCAGTATCCATGTTTTCTCTGGCGGGGGTAAAATCGGGGTTAAGCTCAAGGGCCGCTTCCCAATGGGCTATGGCCTTCTGGAGATCTCCCGAAGCGTAGGCTTCAAGTCCTGCAATATACTGTTCTTCCGCCATCGTTTCCCGTTCAAAGCGGCCTCGATCACCCATATCCAGAGACGCGACAACGCTTAAGCGGTCCAGGGGGGCCGAAACCTGAGTATCAAGTCCCATGGTGTAGTTTACATTCAGCGACATGGTATCCGTTAACAGCTCGCTTCCCAGAGAAAACCTGGGGTTGCCTCCCTTGTAATGGAAGCCGCTCTGCATGGCGAAGAAATCGGTTATCTGCAGGTCCATTCCGGTGGCGATATTCCAGGATTCCGCAGGAACATCCGGTACCAGGCTGAAGGGATAGTTGAAGTCCGTTGTAAGCGTAAGGGGTCGTATTGGTTTGTAGGCCACTCCCAGGGATGCTTCACTCGGCAGGGCTTCGCCGTCTGTACTTATCCCGAGGTTCCGTGCAGTCAGTCCCAGGGAAAAGTTTTTATCCCGGGAATGGTAGTTTTTAAGAAAATTGAACCGGGTCAGCAGTCCGATATCTCCCATAAAAGCCAGGGCGGACTGTCCAGGTTCAATAACCTCCGGGATATTCCGGTATGCAGCTTTTACATTCGCCCCCACCGAGAGACCTTCAAAATAGTAATCGGAGAAAAAGTTATAGGAGATATTTGCCGTTGCAAGGGTTTCCGAATAGTAAATACTGGACTGGGAATCCCCCCAGTCATCATATTCCGTAAAGGGAACATAGAGAAATTTGGTGGCAAAACCGAGGCCCAGTTTGTCGTAGCGGACCGTATATACCGCACTGTCGATGGAGGTATCCGCAATCCAGGCATTATGGGCCAGGGCGATCTGGGTTCTGTCCAGTCTTGAACTTGCCGCGGGATTTGCATCGAGGTAGGAAAAGTCATCCGCCAGGGCGGTAAATGCCGTACCCATGGCCTCGTAGCGTCCTCCCATGGGAATCGTAAGAATGGGAAATGCGGTTAATCCCGTATTCGGATCTGAAAAGATCGAGGCGAAGTCGTAGTAGGAACTGAAAAAGCCCTCTGCGGAGGCTGTATAGGGGACAAAGCAGAGGATGCCCGCAAGCAGAATAAGCAGGAGTTTTTTTTCTGTAAAGGCGCTGAAAGGCTTTTCCATCAGTGTGCTCTAAATATACCACCGGAACAGGATATATTCTATATTTTCGGCCCCGTATCTACTCTTTTCAAGTCTTCCCCGCTATATTGTACTCAAAAAAACGGCGGAGATGAAAGCGGCTCACCAAGACCCCCAAAAATGCCGATAAATGTGGTACATTCTGAGCGAAGAAATGGTTGTCAGATCGATATTTAGGCCGAATTTAGCGCATATTCTCCTCTTCCTGATGTTTACCCTTGCTCTGGGCCCTTTGTGGGCGGGCGGTCAGGCGGAGCTGGATCCCCTGGCAGAGGCCCGCGCAGCCTATGAACAGCAGAACTACAACCTTGCCATAAGCCTTACCGCCCAGGTTATGAAAGACTATCCCGACCGCTTCGATGAGGCCCAGTCCCTTATCAATGCAATCCGGGCGGCAAAGAACCGCTACAACCGCACCTTTGAGGAGCTGGTAGCGCTCTATCAGAATGCCCTGGAGCAGCAGGATGATGCGGGCCTTTCCGAATCCTATACAATCATCAAAGAGCTGGAACAGATGGACCCCTATCCCAATGCAGATGCCCGGGAAGGCCTGGTGCGGGCGCGGGAAGCAACCGGTAGCGTATACAACAGGATCCGCCATGCCAATCTTATGGATGCTGCTCTGACACAGCTGGAGCAGAAGAATTATAAAGGGGCGGTGGAAACCTACCTCTCAGGCTATGATCTTGCTCTGGATATATTTCAAACCAAACAGTATGAGCCCGAAGCCATGGCGGAAGCAGGACAGCTGCGGTCCAGATCTTCCCAGCTGGGAAATAAGTTTCTTCAGAATCTTCCCGCCCTTGAATCTTCAACAACATTCCTTAAAGAATTTTCATCAGAAGTTACTGTGGAAACTCTGGGGGAGTGGGTCAACGGATTTGAATCGAGTTACCGGGATCTTTCACAGCTGCGCTGGGATGTTCAGAATACTGTACGATCCCTTGAAGTACTCCGTCTGCTGATTCTCAATGAATATGCAGAACCGGGAGAGGATGAAATCTATCATCTTGCCTACCTTATCATCCTGAACCGCGGCAGGAGCAATGTGGAGAAAGAACTCGGGGTGGATGAAGGTATCCTCGGAGCTCTTGATACCCGCTGGGACAGCGGCGCATCTGCGGTACTGACAGCCCTGGCGGACGGTGTCTACGGCCTTTACGGAGAAGGGGCAGATCTTTTCCGTCAGGGAGAATATACCGCCTCTCTGGAAAGATTTGCAAAAATGAGCGATTTTGCCCGGGAACTGAACCGGGCTTCTCTTGTCTGGCAGGGGCAGATTTCTCCCGTCCCGGAAGAGGGCAGCCCTCTGCCGGATTACCGTGCCCTATCGGATGCAGCGGGTGCTCCGGAATACATCAGCTTCTACCGGGATATGCAGATGTATGCCGAACTGATGGAGACCTTCGGTACCGAGGCTGTGGAGCTTGCCCGTCTCGGGGAAAGCATGAAGAGCCAGGGTGAAGCTGTAGCCGCCAATGAGGCCATAAGCATTGAGGACATTTCCCGGGCACGGCTTACTTTGAATGCCCAGGAGCTTGAGATAAGCCGCATCCGTAATACTATTGTCGCACGCAGTATTGAATATCCTGAGGATCAGGAGCTTGAGGCGGAAAATATGCTGGCAACAGCCGAGCAGGATGAACGGCTTGCCCAGATTGAGGGGCTGTTTGCTTCAAGTAACGAAAACTTTCTGCTTATCTACCTCCGTATTGCAGAAGAACCCCTGGACAGTAAACTGGCCGAGTTTGCCCTGGCGGAAGCCGAAGCAAACAGTGCCCTTGGGGGAGCTGCGATTTCTTTTCAGGGGGACACCTTCAATGCCCGGTATCCAACCCGTGCCACTGAGATTTTCACCTCCCTCCGTGATGAAGCCCGGTCGGTTCTTTCCCTGAATGAATCCCTCCTCGCGGAAATGGGGAATCTGCCGGAATGGCTTCAGGCACAGGAGCAGGTTACCGCAAGGCTTGCGGCTATCCGTCAACGTTCCGGATCCCTCCGTTCCCATATAGACCGGGCTTCCCTCGGCATCAATGATGCTGCGGAACTTATAAGACTGGCCCGGCAGAACCGTCTGGACGGAGAACGGCGCTACAACGAAGCCCGGCAGCGGATGGAAAGCAGGCAGTTTAATGTAAACAACCCCAATGCCATAGAAAATACCGTAGGGGAGGCCAGGGATTTCTTTCTGGAGTCCCTTAAAAGTGAGTACGATGACCTCCTGGACCGCAGAACGGATTCAACCGCTGCCAACAGCGACAGGTACGATATTCAGTCTCTGCTTTCCGAACTTGCCCAGGCTAAGCGGGACTACTTCCTGCCCCAGCGGGAAGCCTCAATTGCCGAAGCCCGCCGGCTTATCCGGCAGCAGGCATTTGAAGATGCCAGCCGCATGCTGGACCGGGCGGAGGATTATCACCGTCAGCTGGATAGTGTGGACAACCCGGAAATTGTACGTCTTAAAGAGTTTGTCGACCGGGCCATCAATACCTCCAGCGCCTGGTATATAGCCAAGACCGATCCTCTCTATGCGGAAATGAGTCAGCTGATCAACCTTGCCCGGGAGGATTATCTCACGGCGGAGCAGCGGGTAGCCAATAATCAGACCTTCGGGGTGGACGGCCTGCTGTCCAACTCTGAAGAGAAGCTGGCGGCTGTACAGAATACCTTTCCCCAGAACCTCGAGGTGGGTATTCTGCTCTTAAAGATTGAATTGATGAGAACCGAAGGAAATGCTGCCCGTAATAATATCCTTGCAGAAAAGTTCCAGCAGGCCCGTACCGCCTTCAACGGCGAGGAGTATCAGAAAAGCCTCTCCCTTGCCAAGGCGCTGCAGGCGATAAATCCCTCATATCCAGGCCTTGCGGATCTTATCTTCGAAGCGGAAATTGCCACCGGACAGCGTGTCCGGGAGCCGGATCCTGCGGACATCCGGGCGGCGGAAAATCTCTATGCAGAGGCCAATTCAATCTGGCAGAATAAAATTCAGGATCAGTATGCATCAGCACTGCAGACACTTCAGCGGGCTATTGCGCGGTATACCCCCTTTAATCCACCGTCGAAATATCTCAGCCTCAAGCAGCAGCTGGAAATCCGTGTCGATACCAGTGCCGCCACCATCCTCTCCGCGGCGGATCAGCTGCAGTATCAGTCGGCCCTGGAATCCTATCAGCAGGGAAACTTTGTTCAGGCAAAGCTTATTGTTGACCAGCTGATTCAAAAAGGCGACAATGACCGCAACCCGAAACTGCTGGATCTTCAGCAGCGGATAAACTCACGGCTGTAAGCTCAGGTTATGCTGGAAAAAAGAATGGTCAAAAAGCTGATTACCCTGCTGCTCCTGAGCCTCCTGTCTGTTTTCTCCGCAACAGGCGTTTACGCCCAGGAACGTATCTACTGGGAAACTCCCCGTAATCTCGATCTTGCCAATCCCCGCTTTCCCCAGTTCGGTTCGTCTGCGGAAGGACTGACCGTTCTCAGCCACCGATATGAGTTTTCCGGCGAACAGCGGGGAAATGCGTATATCAGTATTTCTTTCAGCAGCGACGGAATTGAGTGGGAAAACTTTCGGGATGTCCTCGGTCCCTTTCCTTTTACCGGAGCGGAGACGCCCATCTCATCTTTGCTGGTACAGCCCGACGGATCCGTGCTGATTGCCGTTGCGGAAGGACAGAACACCGTCGGTATTTACCGCTTTTCCGCATCCGCCGGAAGAGCATTCAGGATCGGTTCTGCAGCGACGCCGCTGCAGGCGGTGGTTGCTCCACGGCTCTATGCAGCCGCCGACGGGGGGCTGATGCTCTTTGTCTCCCGGGATGCCGGGGCGGTGAACAACGGCGGCGGATACCTGGGGATTTTTTACAGTTCTTCCCTTGACGGCCGCAGCTGGAGCTCCTTTGAGCCCCTGGTGCGGGACAATACAAACCTCCGGGAAACCTATCTTCCCACCCTTGCATCCTTCAACGGCACCGATTATGTGGTTTTTCAGGCCTTCAAGATGGGCGGGTCCGGCGGTAATCCCCCCTCAACCTATCAGCTTTATCTCACATCCACCTCCGACAGGGGGGAAAGCTGGACAACACCTTTACTGCTGACCTCCTTCAATGAGACCTACGGCCTGGGGAATGAGCCGGGCTGGGAATATTACGATAACCAGCGCCCCTCCCTCTATTCCACCGGCAGCAGACTTTTTCTCACCTGGGAACGGAGGAGCGGCCGGTCCCGGGTACGCAATATCTATCTATCCGAACTGGGTACAGGCGGAAATATTCTGAATGTCTCCCGGCTTAACAGCAACAGGGACAGTATCAGTCCCCGCTTTGTTCAGGCGGACGGACGTTTTTTTGTCAGCTGGTATGAAGGGGGTGAGCAGGCCATGCAGGTTCGCCTCGCTGAAGGGAGAACCCTGCCCGGAGCTGGCCTGGACTGGTATTATGACAGCACCTCCGGATACGACTACCTTACGGTAGATACACTGCAGAACAGTTCCGCCTTTGCGGTGCCTTCAGTTTTTGATAACCGTGTATATCTTGTCTGGGAGAGTGATGCCTACAGGAACGATGAAATCAGTTCCAGCCGCCTGGTAGTCCGGGGGCCGGATATAAGTGTTCCGGTCCCTTCCTTGAGGGGAGGAAATTTCACCGCCGGGCAGCCTGCATCTCTGGATAACTTCAGGGTAGCCTGGACAGAGCCCCGGGATCCGTCCGGTATTGCCGGCTACAGCTATATGTTCTCAAGGCTTCCGGGCTACACACCGGAAAAAGAGGTAAAGCACTTCCGGGATGAATCCCTGGCAACTTCCAGAGAGCTCACCGTTGACGGCAACTGGTATTTTATTATTATCGCCCAGGACTATGCGGGAAACTGGTCAAAACCGGGAGTACTGCCCATTGTCCGGGACACAACGCCGCCGTCACCGCCTCAGTTCCCCGAGTTCGAACTGGATGAACGGGGTTACATGCTCTCCAATACCATGACTCTCAACTGGCTGGCTCCCCCTGAAGAGGATACCAGCGGATACTCCTATACCTTTACCCTGCTAAGTTCCTCCGGCCGGGAGGTCGCCTATGAAGGAACCAGGGTGCCTTCTCCTCCGGAAAGAATTATTACCCGCAGTCCCGAAGTCTCGTTCTATAACAGGGATAACGGTACCTGGATGATCTCCGCTTCCGCCCTGGACGGAGTGGGCAACATGAGTGCCCCTACGCCTTTCATATTCAGGCTTAACAAGTATATTCCGGTTACCATAATAGACCGGGTCCGGGCGGACCGGGATGAAGTCGGCAGCACTCAGCTGACCATTCAGGGCCGGGGATACCTAGACGGCGGTCTTATTTCTGCTGTTGTACTGGATATGGACGGCAGGGAACCCTACGATTACCGGTTCCCCGCAGGGGAGGGCTTCTTCGATATCGACAGCGACAGGCTGATCAGCAACTTCACCGTTCAGGATATTGAAGAAGGCAATTACCGACTGGGTATTGAGCACCCCCGTCGCGGATTGAAGTGGGCCCCATCGGAGATCTATTTTGAACCCTCCGGTGTAGTCAAGTTCGGTGATTTTACCTACCGGCCTCCCTCAAAATTCAGGATTTTTACCGAAAACAGGCTGAGTATATCCATAAACAGCCTGGTTACCATAATGCTTCTTGCGGGACTTGCACTTGCACTGCTTGTAACGGTAGTTAAAATCCGGGGAGTTATTGCTGAGGGCGCCGTAATCCGCCGGGACATAGCCGCCATTGTTGCCGGACGGAGTATAAGCAGCACAGATTTTAAATCGAGGATGAAAGATATGAGAAAGAGAGGCCTGGGGCTGCGGCTTAAGTTCGTACTGCTGATAACACTGCTGATACTGATCGTTGTAATGATGGTAGCCGTCTCTCTCGGCTACTACATGATAGAAAGCAGACAGAAGACCCTTGCCGAGGGACTCTCAAGCCGGGCGGCACTGCTCCTGGAGAGCCTGTCTGTAGGTGCCCAGGAACCCATCGATTCCAATGATCAGGAAACAATTCTTTCTCTTGTATCCCAGGTTGAAGCCATGAGTGATGCCACCGGGGTAACCATTACCGGACGTTCAGCGGCAGATCCCAACGGCGAAAAGCATGCCCTCTGGGCCGCCTCTGATCCTGCAGGTCTGTTGGATTCCCTCACCGGGGAGATTCGTATCGATTACCGGGCAAAAAATGCAGCGGAAGATGCTCCCCGGACCTTTGCCCTTATAAATGCAGATGAGCTTTCTTCCTATCGCGATCGTTTTGATGTCCTTGTAACTCCTTTCTATGGGAGATCCGTATATAAGGACGATCTTACCGGGGCCGAAACGGAGCTTGCCGAGAGTGTAGACACCATGCTCAGTGAGGAGATGGGCGCTATTGAGAGCGATATCCGTGATATGCAGCAGGAACAGCTTATTCTGGAGTCGCTCAACAGAAATATCCCCATAAATGCCTCCCAGCGTGAGTTTATCAGCAGCCGCTTTCCCGATTTTAACAACGACGAAGAGCGCAGCCGCCGTCTGCAGCAGCTGAATGAGGATGTTGTCCGCTTTAACCGCTCCCGACGGGCGCTGATCCGGGAGGCAGGTAACGTTGTTGCCAGCAGCCCTGTGTTTGATGTGGAAACCTTTAGGCCCAGGGTGGAGGAGTATACCTTCTACCGTCCCATTGTTGGCTTCCGCCAGCAGACTGATGAGAATGAGGCGGGCTACTTCTATCGCGGTACCGTACGTCTCAAAGTTACCACAGAAGAGATTGTTCAGCAGATTCTGGCTTCCCGGCGGACTCTTATTACCATTACCGCCATTGTAGCCCTGATTGCGGCAGCCATTGGTGTTGTCGGAGCACTTATTCTTGCCACAATAATTATTGTACCTATACGCAGGCTTATTCAGGGGGTGGAGGTTATCCGGGATACCGAAGATAAGGCCGCGCTTAAGGGCCATGAGGTTGAAACAAAAACCCGGGATGAGCTGTATGGTCTGGCACAAACAATTAACGAAATGACCCATGGCCTGGTTGAAGCTGCCGAATCAGCCAAAGAGCTTACCCTTGGTAAGGAGATACAGAAGAAGTTTCTGCCTCTGGAAGAATATGGAGAACGAAAACTCCCAACTGCGGCATTCTCTAACCAGAGACTTGACCTTTATGGCTATTATGAGGGTGCTGATGAACTTTCCGGAGACTATTTTGATCATATCGATCTGCAGAACGGTTACCGGGCAATAATAAAATGTGACGTTTCCGGCCATGGTGTCACTGCGGCTTTGATCATGGTTGAGGTAGCCACCATTTTTACCAGTTATTTCAACCGCCTTATCGGGAAGAAGCCTAATCTGAATCTTTCAAGTCTGGTAGGAAATATTAACCAGCTCCTCGTGGATCGGGAATTTAAAGGACGGTTTGCGGCTTTTATCATCATTCTCATGGAAGAGGCTACGGGAAAGCTTTACATCTGTAATGCCGGAGACAGCCTGCTGAATATTTTTGAACGTAAAGAGGGCAAGGTTCATGAGATTCAGTTATCCCAGAAAAACCCTGCTGCGGGAAGTATGGATCCGGCTATTTTCGGCCCAATCACTTACGAGCAGGATTCGCTTACTCTTACATCCGGTGATACCCTCCTTTTATACACTGACGGTGTGGAAGAGAGCCGGCATGTTCTGAGGGACAGTAATTTCAATGTAGTGGAATACAAGAATCTGCCTGAAGATATCAGGTCCAGAGATGAAGAGGAGTTTGTCAGCAAGGGCTACAAAGAGGTTAAGGTTGATGAGACCTTTGAAGAGTTTGATCCCAAGCGGATACGTGAAATCCTTGAGACAGCCTATCAACGGAAAAAATATATACTAAAACGCCGGGTCGACACGGTAATTAGCGAGCCTCTTGAGTTTGATTTCTCTGAATTCTCAGGCAGCCCGGAAGATATGGTTACAGTATTGATTGCGGTTGAAAAGGTCTTCCGCCTCTTTCCGGATCCTAATGCGACCGAACGAGACCGGATTCAGGTGGATAAAAAAATAGACATTTTCCTGCAGAAACACTTTAAGGCATATTACAGTTTCTTCCGCAACAGAATTGAGGATGATGAATATCCCGAGTATGTCTGGTTTACCCACCTGAAGGAAGATAAGCAGGAAGACGACCTGACCATGCTGGCGATTCAAAGAAAGTGAACCAGAGGCATTCATCACTTATCAGAACAGCCTTGTTCCCCTGGTCTCTCTGGCTGAAACAGCTTGTCCGGGAGAACAGGGCAGCCTTCCTGTTTCAGATCATTGGAAATACCGGGCAGGATTCCCTGTTTCCCGCCTGGCTCTACTGGCTCCTCGACGGGGATACAGATGCTGCCAAAGGAATTCTTGAGTCGGCTCAGGGATCGGATGTTCCAATAAAAATACAGATATATACCGGCAAAGAACTTATCTATGAAATACTCTTTCTTCCCGCTGATGCCGCACAGATTACTGAATACACCTCAGGAAAGCCGGTGCAGCGGGTTTTCCCCGAAGGAGATGGACTCTTTTACCGGGATATGGAAATCCGTGAACAGGGCGAATCCCGCATTTTACCCGATGAGGTTCTTGACGAAGCCTTTCATTTTGCTGATTCTGTGATAGAATCCTTCAACAGGAAGGTCTGATTGATAAAGTATATAAAACTGGGAGAGGAATTCGATGAAGAGCGCCCGCTTTTTCTGTGAATCCTGCGGCAGGTCTGTACCGTTTAATGCCAACATGTGTCCTCACTGCGGGAAAAAGTTTGATGCAGTAAAATGCCCCGTCTGTAAATATACCGGTATGCCCGGAGAGTTCCTCCAGGGATGTCCCAAATGCGGTTACCTCGCCTCCGAGGATGATGGTCCTGCCGGACCGGATCCCCGCAGTCCGGGTCGAAAAGAGCCGGCCTCTACAGCTCCTTCCCAGGGGCGCAGCCCGAAAGGCAGCGATACTCCTCCGAAATATATGAAAGCTCCCCGGCAGGAAAAGGATTACGAACTCTTTGCGGAAGAGCACTTTGACAAACCCAAGGGCTTTCATAACTGGAGTTACTACTTCATTCTGGTGCTTCTTTTCGGAATCCTTATTTCCATGGGTATCTTTCTTGTCATGATCATGTAGATACATAAGCAGGTATGTGTAAAAGAAAGCTGTTAAAGAGTCTCTCTATGCCGGTAGCGCAGTACAAGCTGCTCCAGTGACATCGGATCATCGGGGTGCCGGTCGGGTACTTTGTACAGGTGGCTTGTGCAGCTGCAGTCGGAGCAGCCGAAACCGGGAACCCCGTATTCGGCAATTTCAGCCAGATCGCCGGCCAGAACACACTCCAGATCTTTTAAGGTTCTCAAGGCATATCCTTCCACAGAATCCGCATACTCCCTCAGATAATCGATGTGCCAGTGCTTTTTCTTGCGCTTTCTCAGATGCCGGTTAAGCCGGGATGTCAGATTTTTTTTGGCACTGCCCGCATATACATAGGTTCCGGACTCAAATACCCGCATCCCCAGGGCTCCGATTTTCACCTCAATTTTTTGAGAAAGGAACATTTTTACCAGGTATACTCCGGTGTCCATTGCCGCTGCCGTGCAGGGGCTGGTATCCACCGGAAGCTCCGTATTTACCGCCCTGACTGAACCATTACTGTCGCAATGTACAGTCGCTGCACGAATATTTACAAACGGGGAGGCATCCATCACCGCCTGAGCAAAGGCGGGATCTGTGTGAATTCCCGGGACAAGACGGTCCGCATCGGGATTAACCACCACAAAGAGCACACATGCTTTATAGTCCCCGGCTTCGGCAATTTCCTTCAACTCTGTTACATGACGGGCGCCCCGCTGGGTAGGGGCGTCGGGAAACATTGCAGTTCTGTATTCAACCAGGCTGCAGGACTTTACCTCAACCAGGGTTTGCGAATCCTTTTCTGTAATCAGAAAATCAAAGCGGGATGATCCCAGAGTAAACTCTCTTTTTACCGAATCAGCTCCGGGAAAGAGGCGGGGAATAATAAGCGTTTCTGCAATACGGTTGGCTCCGGCGGAGTTCAGGGGAATGACATGATTATTATAGCGTACTGCCGCCAGGGACCAGGCGGTTTTTCGTGCAGTTCTCTCACTATTCTCATGGTATTCCAGGATGCAGCTTCGTCCGGGAACCAGAAGTTCCCGCATACGGCCGGGATTGGCACAGTGAGCTTCTATGGGAGTTTCGCCGCACTGGATAAGCGCCTTGAAACGGTTTGGGCGATGAAGGAACTCGCCTTCACAATCATTTGAGAAAATGGTGTATTCAGTCAAAAAGCTGCCGGATTTCCTTTTTGTACAGTTCATCGATCACCGAACGGCGCAGCTTCATTGTCTGGGTCAGCTCTTTTCCCGCTTCAAAGGAATTGTCCAGCAATTTAAAGCGGAAAATGCGTTCAAAGTGTTTAAATCCGTTCTGGGGATTTACCAGAGACTGAATGCTGTTATGAACTTCTTCGATAATTTCAGGATCCTGCAGAAGCTCTTTCGCATCTACATAGGAAAGCCCTTTGGCTTGAGCCGCGGCTTCAACTGCTTCCATGTTGGGGACAATCAACGCAGCTAGGAATTTCTGATCCTGTCCGACAACCATAACCTGGTCAATAAAATCAGAGCGTCCGAGCTGGTCCTCAATGGGGACGGGTTCAATGTTCTCTCCGCCGAGAAGAACTATGGTCTCTTTTTCTCTGCCGATTATCTTCAACTCTTCGTTTCTGGTCATTATGGCAAGGTCGCCGGTGTTGAGCCATCCGTCTTTTAATACATCTGCTGTCGCCTCAGGCCTCTTGTAGTAGCCCTGCATTATCTGTTCGCTCTTTACATAAAGGACGCCTTTTTCGCCGGGGCGGGAAAGGGCTCCTTCGCTGTTTATCAGCCGGTATTCAATATCCGGAAGCAGCGGTCCGATTGTTCCAGGTACCGGAGCATTAAAATCACGCACAGAAAGCACCGGCCCGGTTTCGGTTAACCCGTATCCTTCAAGGATACGAATACCGACGGCCTGAAAAAAGCGGTCCACATGAGGGGGGAGCGCGCCGCCTCCGGAGACGCCGGCCCGGAAGTTTTTACCGAGTTTCTTCTTAATGGTGCCGAAAACCAGCAGGTTGCCCAAAAGCTTGAATGGTGTGAGAAGTATAAAAGGGAGAAAGGCCAGAATACGGTCCAGCCATATAAACCGTTTTGAGAACTGGGGCATAAGCCCCTTCAGCATGGTTAACAGGGTGTAGTGAGACTGTCCGACGGTGAGGAAAAAATAAAAGAGGCTTTTCTTCAGGTTGCTTCCCTGATTTACATTTCTCAGGACCGCAGCGCGAATGGCTTCCCAGATTCTCGGAACCGAGGTCATCCAGTGAGGGTTGGTTGCAGCCATATCGGCAAGCATTATCGATCCGATGGGCTTTGAGTAGATAATCGAGGCTCCCTGGGTAATTACTATATATTCGATGGCCCGTTCATAGGAGTGCCAGGAAGGAAGCACGCTGAAAAACCGTTCCCCTGTTTTTATGGGAATAGGATCGTAGATCCGGTCCAGCTGAAAAATATAGGAGCGGTTGGTAAGAATTACGCCTTTCGGTTCTCCGGTGGTTCCGGAGGTGTAAATAAGGGTAACCACATCGTCGATTGAGGATGATTCAATTGAAGAATTGAAAAATGCTTCGTCTCCTCCGGCTTCACGGCCAAGCTCAAGGAGTTCTTCAAAGGAGATAATTTCAACACCGGGTACTTCACTGCTGCCCGGATCGTCGTAGGAGATTATCAACTTCAGTTGGGGGAGAGCCTCCATGCGGGAGGCTACCTTCTCGAGCTGTACCTTGTTCTCCACAAAAGCTGCAGTGCAGTCTGCATGGGCAAGAATATAGGCAAACTCTTCGGAGGTGCTGTCCGACCCGCGGGGAACATCGATTGCTCCCAGGGTAAGAGATGCCAGGTCGGAGATAAGCCATTCTTTCCGGTTATCCGAGAGGATTCCAAGGTGGTCACCTTTTTTTATGCCCTTTGATGCCAGACCTGCCGCCGCAAGAGATACTTTCTCAAAAAGTTGAGAGAAGGTGTAGGGCTGAAATGATTTTCCATCGTCTTTACTGTAAACAGCGGGTTTTTCACCATGAAGATCAACAGTCTTTTTAAAACGACGAATCAACGTGTCACTCTGATTCATTGCTTCGAGCCCTCCCGCCGGATGTGATTAAAATCACGGTATCACGACACCCGGGGGAAGTCAACGAAAGCTGTTCAGAGGCTTGTTTTGCTGCTTTTTAAAGGCAGCTTACCATGCCAGCTGATTAACCAGAGTATTTTCAAGAATAGCCGGTGTAAGAAGTTCAGGCAGCAGTACAGGAGTCGCTTTTCCCGGAGGGTAGAGGGCATAAACCGGAACACCGGCCTTGCCGAACTTTTCTATCCACTGCTGAATTGTTTTATCGCCTTTGGTGAAATCTCCGTAAAAGCGGACAACCTCAAAGCGTTCGAACAGTTCGTCCACCTCCTGCCGGGAGAAGACTGTTGCCTCGTTGGTTTTGCAGGTAAGACACCAGTCGGCGGTGAACTGAATGAACACCGTTCGCCCTTCGCTCCGGGCAGCTTCAACAGCTTCGGGTGAAAAGGTTAGCCATCCCTCTTTCAGGGCAGCAGTTTCTGCCGCTGCTGTGTCCGAAGTTCCGGATGGAATGGCCACTGCCATGGCAATCAGGGCCGCGGCGACAATAAGGGCGGTAATGCGGCGGACTATGCGGGTTTTTGCCCGCTGGCCGAATCTTCCCCAGATCCATATAAGCGCCACTGTTCCGGTAAGGCTCAGAAGCAGAGAGAGTGTCCGGGGCTGCCCTAACTGTTTTATCAGCACCGAGGTGAGCCAGGCGGCTGTAGCCAGCAGCAGCAGTCCCATGGCCTCCTTAAAGGTGTTCATCCATGGACCGGGTTTGGGCAGACGCCGCACCAGGGAGGGAATAAACCCGATCAGGGTAAAGGGTAGGGCCAGTCCGATCCCGATAAAAAGAAAAATCAGCAGGATCACCAGGGATGACTGGCTGAAGGCAAAGCCCAATGCTGTTCCCAGAAAGGGGGCAGTACAGGGAGTTGCCAGAAGAACCGTAAAAACACCTCCCGCCAGGGAGCCCAGGTAGCCTCCCCGGGAGACGAGTCCTGTTACCCGGCTTCCGGCGCTTACATTGAGGGTCCACATATCGAAAAGAGAGAGGGCGAAGATGAGAAGAATCATTATCAGACTGAACAGGTAGTAAGGGTTCTGGAACTGAAATCCCCAACCCACAGCCTCTCCGGCATTTTTCAGGATAACAACAATGGTCCCGAGAATGAGCAGGCTGCCGACAACCCCGGCGCCGAAGACCAGGGCGTGGTTGCGGATATTTGTTCTCTCTTCATCGCTCTGTTTTACCAGATTAAGTGCTTTGATTGAGAGTACCGGCAGAACACAGGGCATTACATTCAGAAGAAGCCCGCCTATAAGGGCGAATATCAGATAGACAAGCAGTGAGCCTGTGTTCAGGGGCGGATTAACCGGATTCTGAACGGTGCTGCCTTCGGGAATAAGAGTTTCTGTCTCTGGCATGAGACACAGTCCGTCATCCTGGCACAGCTGGTAGAATGCCGAGACAGCAGAGTCACCTTTTCCGGATCCTCCCGGCAGAAGCTCCGCGGTAACGCTTGTCTCGCCCCGGTATTTGCCGTCAACATCCATATCGGAGTAGGCTATTGATCCGAGAATATAGGGAGAATCCTGGTTTATACTGATACCGAAGAATTCGGGATCCGGACTCTGATAGTGGCCGGGAGGAATAAGGAAGTTCACGGTAACTCTTCCCGGGCGGTCTCCTTCCGGAGGCGTAAACTCTTCAAGGGTGCTGACCTGCCCGTAGAGACCGGTAAAGGCGGCAGTTAGTATCAGCAGGATGAATATGGAGGTTTTCTTCATATCCCTGTTCCTTTTTTAGTGTTTTCCTTCGTTTTTATCTGCTCTCTGATTCTTGCCGGCTTACTGTGCTGCAAGTTTCTTCAGTACGGAATTCATTTCCGGAGTATCCCACTGATACATTCCGACCAGCCGGGCAATTACCTTACCTTCGGTATTCAGCAGGTAGCTGGTGGGAATAGAGCCGGTACGGTAGAACGAGGGAACAACACTTCCGCTGTCATCGAAGGCTGTGGGAAAGGTGTATCCGTTGTCTTTAACAAAGTCTTCAACTTTTTTGCGGGTTTCCCGTCCGTCATTGGATGATATGGCAAGAATGGTAAAGCCTGAATCTTTCATTTTACCGTAGAGACTCTCCATATCGGGCATTTCCGCCTTACACGGGGGGCACCAGGTTGCCCAGAAATTAAGGAGGACCACCTTGCCTTTCAAGGAAGAAAGGGAAACATTCCTGCCGTCGATGCCTTTTACAGTAAAGTCGGGAGCATCCAGAGGTGAATTGGGTATACCGAATCCCATCTGGTAAAGCTGCTCCGAGAGGGGATCCAGGGATGTTCCCGGGCTGCTCTGGGCTGCGAGGAATGTTGAAGCAAGTGAGGCAAGTAAAAGAGTGAATATAAAAACTGTACGCTGTATTGTATTTCTCATATGGTTACTCCTGGTATTGAATATAGGCCTCATACCGAGGCTGTTCAATGAAAAATTTTATCAGACTGCCGCCGGTACCGCTTTTCCGGCGGTACGTACATAAAGGCTTGCGGCCTGTACCTGTATTACGTAGCCAAGGGCGAGAAACAGCGCGGCTTGTCCGCCGATTTCCGGAAAGGTGTTTACTGCTACTGCCATGGCAAGAGAGAGATTCCGCATTACCGTGGAAAACAGCAGCGCCAGGCTGTCACCTCTATTGAAAAGACGTTTGCCTATCTGTGCAACGCCTGTGAAAAGAACAAGGTAGAAGAGAAGTGCAGGCACAATAAGTTTCAGCAGAAGCTCAGGATGTGATGCCAGTCCACGGGCCTTCATGGCAGTGGCGGTAAAAACGATCATTATCACCCCGAGGCTTGAAATGGAGGGGATCCGTTTTTTCCAGTAATTTTCAAACTTCTCCTGCCCCTGGGTTTTGGTGAGCAGAAGCCGGATAGCAGTTCCTGCCGCCAGGGGAATAAAAATTGTCAGAATTATCTGTTTAAAAATAGCAAGGAGAGAAATGTTTATCCTGCTGCCCATGAAGAGTTCAAGATACACCGGTGTGAGGAGCGCTCCGGCGAGCAGACCGAATACAGTAAGCCCAACGGCCGCTTTAACATTCCCTCCGGAAAATCCGGTCCATGAAATAGTCATACCGCTGGTTGGAATCAGCCCCATCAGGACAACCCCCAGAAAAAAGCCGGGTTGATCGCTGAAGAAGAGCCGGGCAAGAAAGTAGGCTGTAATGGGTATAAGCAGAAAGTTGATTGCTGCATTTGCACCGATAAGCCGTGGTCCGAGACCGGATTTAAACAGCTTTGCCAGGGGAAAGGTTACCATCATGGGGAGAATCATTAATATGGTCAACGGCAGGATAGCAGCTTTAAGGTCTCCAGGATTGTCCAGCACCAGTCCGCTGGAAAACCCGAGTACCATGGAGGCCGGAATAAGTATGCTGAGATGTTTCTTTATAAAGCCGAAAAAGTTCCACATAGTATGCTCCTGTTTCTGTTCCAGATAGTCTGAATGGCAGAATAATAGCATTACTATATATAAAAATCAATATATGAGAGAGGTTTTTTATGGCCCTGTCAAAGACAGGCTCAGAATGGAAAAGTTATAAAGACCATGGGCTATGGCTACACCGTGTAAACTTCCGGTCCGCCTGAAAGCGGAGAGCAGAACCGCTCCGATAATTACCGTACCCAGTGCGGGAATAAGACCCTGATACAGATGCCCGACACCGAAAAGCAGGGTGACCGTTACTGCCGCTGCAGATGAAGAAAAACGGATACGCTGAAGCTGCCGGTCCAGATATGCGCGGAAAAACAGCTCTTCCCAGTACCCGGTTACCAGGGAGGTAATAAATACAAGGGGAAGAATTGCAGAACTGGTCAGCAGCCAGTTCTCTTCAAGCAGGGTATCTCCTCCCGCAGCATTGGCCGCAAAGTAGCTCTGCAGCAGATACCAGGGAATCAGAACTGCCCATACAAGCAGGAAAATCAAAAAGCCTTTCAGTATGTCGAAGGAACGAAAAGAGTGAAGACGGTATATGTTCCTCCAGTCCGGGCTTTTACGGGAAATAATAAAGAGGGTGAGCAGAATAAGCGGTAGAATCTGAACCATGTACATAAGGTGAAATGAGACGGAATCAAAGAGATAGGGATCCACCCCTTCACCCTGGAAAAGATATCCCGGAAGGAAGAATGCAGCAAAAAGGAGCAGCGGTTCGAGTATTTCATAGTATTCCCTTTTCAGGTATAGATAAAAACGTGGTAAGATCCGCGAAAATCCTTTATAATCCATCATCGGTGCACAATTCCTGGTACATATATTAGTGATTGCATAATATAATGTATATATCATATTATAGTAAGGAATAAGGATTAAAGCGGAAAGTATGTTATGCTGATTGTTTTGCTGGTTTTGCTGGCTATTGTTACGGTTATTATCCTCGTTCTCCGCCATGCGGGTGGGGGGAGTTTTCCCTGGGTTCATTTCTACACGAAAGGCAAGGAGTCCGGCTTCTCCTTTCATGAGATTAATCTTTTACGAAAAGTGGCTGTGCAGAATCATCTCGAAAATCCAATCAGTCTTTTCTGGTCTATTAAACAGCTTGACCGTTCCATAAAAGGAGTAATTATAAAACTCCGCTCAGAGGGCAAGGAGGGTGACGAAAGCAGTATTCGCTTTGTGAGCAAGCTCTTCGAGTTCCGTAAAAAGGTGGAGCTGGCTCTGCCCAAGTACACCCTGGGTCTTAAAACCACCCGGAAAATTTCCACCCATCAGCGAATCAAGATTACCCTCCCCGGAGTAGGAACCTATAATGCTTCGGTTGTTGAAAACCTGCGCAGGTATCTTGCAATTTCCTATCCCGAAGGACCGAAGCTGCCTCCCGGAGCCACCTGGAAAAACCAGCGGGTAAATATCTACTTCTGGCGGGCGGAAGATGCGGGCTATGTATTTGAATCCAAAATTCTCGATGATTTTATTGAACAGAAATATCCAATCCTGCATGTAGGTCATTCGGATAATCTTATCCGCAGTCAGAAGAGGCGGTCCGTACGTGTGGATGTTCATAAGCCTGCCTTCCTGTATCCGCTGTCATCCATTAATCAGGCAAATGAGGCGGAAGAAACATCCAGTGGGCTGCGCTGCAGGCTCATAGATGTTTCAGAGGATGGTGCTGCGGTGCTGATTGGTGGTCGTGCCAAGGTTGGGCTTGCAGTAAAGCTTCAGTTTATGCTCACCTCCGCATCCATTGTCATGTGTGGTGTTGTCAGGGGAGTTACCTTCAACCAGAAAAAGAATCAGTCGGTTCTGCACATTCAGGCTGTTCCTCTGAGTCCCCGGCAGAAAAACCGTATGCTCTCTTTTGTCTATAATATTTTTCAGGAGCGGGAGCCCAAGGCAAAACCCCGGACTATCCCTTCCTACGGTTAAGAGGATCCTATGCTGTTGCCCAAAAAGCTTATTTCAATTTGTTTTCTACTTCTTGTTTTCTTCTCTTTTCTGCCGCTTTTTTCCCAGGAAAAACAGGAGGAAGATCCTCTTGTGGCTGCCTTCAGGGAAAACTTTTCCCGTGCGGGAGATGAAACAAAACTCGATATACTCAAGGATTCTGTCAACTATTCTCCGGAACTGATGGGCCCCCTCTACAAGCAGGCCGTCGATTATGCAGTTAATAACTCTGATCTGCTTAAATCCAATGTGCAGCTTCAGGAAATTGCTGTACTGGCAGTACAGCTGGCGGGAACATCAGCCTATGCCCCCGCAGGAGGCTCCCTCTGGGAGCTGTTCAATAACTATGATGAAACCAGAATACGCATATCCATTCTGGCCAGCCTGAATAAGGAAAAACTCGGTAATGAGCGTATTCTCATGCTGCTTAATAACTGGATCGATCGTCAGGTGAGTATTTTCCGTGCAGGAAGCGGAGTCAACCTCCAGGTATTCGGTCAGGCGGTTCGAACTGCGGGCAGTTTCCGGGATCCCAGCTCCTTCTCAATTTTTCTCTCCATAAGTGTTATGGCGCTGCCCGATGAGATAACCAATGCCGCCAGGGAAGCTCTGCTTGCAGTAGAAGGCGATTATGCCAAGATGGCCAGCGGGATCATTAAAAGCGGTGCTGCGGCAGAAAAGCTGGTTGCCCTTCAGACCACGGTGGACCGGGAGGAGCTCTCTTCCGAGGCCCGGGCCGGTGTCTGTATCGAAGCCCTGCAGGTAGGTAATGGTCTGACCCTTTCCGATCAGGCCAATGCCGGACTTATCCGGCAGATGCGGGTTCTGGCTGCCCGGGTGCTCCGGGAACTGCGCTGGTCCGATGCCACCGATGAGCTTATTCAGCATTTTGATCTCTGTGTTCTGGAATATGACAGGGGTATCGGTTCGAAGTCTGCGCTTCTGGAATCCATCGCAGCACTGGGAGTTATGGATACCCGTGAAGCAGCAGTACGTCTTGCGTTGTATCTAGATGTAATCAACTCATTTGTTGAAGGTAACCAGGGCTATGATGAACAGATCACCCTTGCAGTTGTAAGGAGCCTTGGAGAGTTGAAATCCAAGGCGGGACTCAATGCCTTACTCTATCTGGGATACCTGGACTACTCAAAAACCATCCGTAACGCAGGAGACGAAGCCCGAAGGGCGATCCTCGGACAATAGATCATTTCGGTTAGACCTTCTCATTCCTCTCTGCATTGCCGCCGGCCAGGCATCAGCCATTATTACAGGACCTCTGCCGATTATTCTGCTTTCCCTGATTACAGCCGCCGTCGGCATCGTTTTCCGGCGAAGTCTGCTGATTCTTCTCTGCCTCCTGACTGTCTGTACCGCCCAGTGTTCCGCCGGACGTACCCGGAATGCTGTATGGTTCGGTACAGAGGGTTCTGTGGTTAAACTGACAGGAGAGCTTTACCGTGACAGCCGCTCTGCCGGCGGCGGCACCGTACATTATCTCTCGCTTTCAGCGGTTGAGACTTTAAAGGGGACAAGAGCAGCAGCGGTTGGCAGACTCCTTGTGTTTACCGGGGACAGGCACCGTTATTCCTGGGGAACCCGCTTAACCATTATTCCCGGGGATAAGCCTGGTTTACATGAGATGGAAAAGGGGATCATATTTGCGGAGGTTCAAAAGGATAGCATGTCCATCAGCATGCTTAAGCAGCTGCGGGTAACCTGTTCCGCTCTCTTTCAGCGGCGTCTCGATTCTCTTGATCCGAGAAGTGCAGCCCTGCTTGAAGCTCTGATTGCTGGAAACAGACCCAGACTGAGCGGGAAGCTGAACGAGCGTTTTCGCAGCATAGGGACCAGCCATCTGCTTGCGTTGTCGGGGATGCATCTTGCCGTTCTCGCAGCGGGGCTATCCTTCCTTATGGGGATTTTTATGCCCGTTCCCGCTGCTCGTCGGATGGTACTGCTGCTTCTTCCATTTTATCTTTTCTTTACCGGGCCTCAGCCTTCGCTGTTACGGTCAGCCTTTATGATGACCCTGTTTATTCTTACCACAGGCAAAATACGCAGGCCCGCCATACCTGTGATTTTGATCTACACCTATATCTTCATGCTTCTCATAAGGCCGGAGTTTCTACAGGACCAGGGATTCTGCTTTTCCTTTGCTGCACTGGGAGGGATTCTCTTCTTTGCCCCTCCTTTTACCCGCTTTCTTGCAAGGCCATTGCCCTACGGGTGTGCTGCCGCCATTGCTGTCTCTGCCGCAGCATGGTGCGGAACCCTGCCTCTAAGCCTCTATTTCTACGGGGTAAGCAGTCCCGTGGGAATCGCAGCTTCACTGGTTCTGACTCCTGTTATCTGGCTTTTTCTCAGTGGAGGGCTTCTCTTTCTGTTTATGCCGCCGGTGTTTTACCTGGAACTGCCGATGAAACACTTCTTTTTCTATCTGTATGAACTGCTTGATGCTGTATCAGTAATTTTTCTCCGTTGTCCAGGAATAACCCTTGATCCCGGGACTGCAGCTGCAAGCGCCTTTGGAATAAGTCTGGTGTTTTTCTTCCTATTGCTCTATTCTTGGTACCATTCCTGGTGCCGGCCCCGGCCCTGGAACAGGAAAACTTTCAGAAACAGAGGAGCGCCGACGGGTGGACGAAAGCCTTTGGAATTCACGACATCAGATAGCTGAACTGCTCGAAGAAAACGGGCTTACTTTAAAAAAGCGTTTCGGACAGAATTTTCTCATAGATCCGGCTCACAGGGAAAAGATTGTTGCTGCCCTGGCCCCGGCTCCCGGGGATCATATCTGGGAGATCGGGCCCGGCATGGGCGCCATAACCCACCATCTCCTTCATGATGATATTAAAGTAACCGTATTCGAAATTGACCGGGGCCTGATACGGCTTTTGCGTAAGCTTTTTGGGGAGAGAATACGAATTGTTGAAGGAGATTTTTTACAAACATTTCCTGAAGAACTGAAAAAATCCGGCATGCCGGACAGGCTGCTTGGTAATCTCCCTTATTCAACCGGTTCTGTTATGATCGGGGCTCTGGCAGAGGCGGATGCCTTTCCTCCTGTTTCCGTGTTTACTCTACAGAAAGAGGTGGGACGCAGAATGGCGGCATCCGCCGGCAGTTCCGATTACTCTGTCTTTTCCCTGGTATGCCAGCTGCGCTGCAAAGTTGAGAAGATCTGCGATATCGGGGGAAGTGCCTTTTTTCCTCCTCCCCGGGTTGTTTCAAGCACTGTTAGGATGACCAGAAAAGAGCTGTCGCCCCATGGGCGTATGGAGGATTTTTTTATTCTTGTCCACGATCTGTTTGCCTCCCGCAGAAAGACCGCTGCCAACAATCTGAAACGGGGAAGGACGGCTTCAAAATACGGCTGGAAAAAAATCGAAACCGCCTCATCGCTAATCTCTCTTGACCTTAAAAGAAGAGGTGAGACCTTTTCTCTGGAGGAAACTCTGGCCTTATATGATGAAATAGTTAATGAGACTCTATATTAAAAGGATTGATCAGAGGGATTCGTTGATTTTTCGGTTCAGCTTGACTATACTCCATGTCGGTAATCTCAGAGGAGTAAACAATATGAAATGCAGGCATAAGCTATTTTTCGGCGCGGCTGCCGCGCTTGTTCTATTTTTCATTGCAGGTTGTGCAGGAACAAATGAAGCGGTTGTTGTAGAGACCGCACCCGCAGCAACTGCAGCGGCAACCCGGGTAGAGATTGTGGATATTCCCATGATCCAGAAGGAATCTTCATATATTGGAGAAGATTTTCTGGAGACAGAGAAGGTGTTTACCTGGGAAAATGACAGACTTGCAGAAGTAGTTGTTACCGATTCTTTCGGTGATCCCATTGAACATATGAGTTATGAGTACAGTGATGCGGACAACAGGGTAAAAAGATTCACCTACGACCCTGACCAGAAACTGCAGTCCCTGAGCATTTCCCTGAATAACTCTGATGGTCTGCTGGTTTCCCATGAGCTGTACAATAGGAACGAGGAACTGCAGACTATTTCAGATTATACCTACGATTCTGAGGGGAACCGTATTCGCTGGGATGTTAAGGACAGCAGCGGCAATCTTATGGCCTACAGTGAGTATTCATATGAAAACGGCGTTGTTGTCCGCATAGATACATTTGCTGCAGACGGCACTCTCCGGGATCATTTTGTCCGGGAAGTCCAGGCTGGCAAGGTTATGGTCGAAAAATCTTTTGACCAGAAAGGAGTTGCATCAGGTAAGATTGAGTTTGCCTATTCCGGTGACAACGTGGTGAGTAAAACCTTTTACCGTGCAAACGGCAGCCGGGAACGGATTGTTGAGTATGAATATGATGACAAAGGCAGCGCGGTAAAAGAGGTTTATCTGCGGGCCGATGAAACGGTGGAGCAGGTTATTACCCGTGAATTTTCCTACCGCCAGGAAGAGCGTGTAGTAGCGCAGTAAGGAGAGAGTTTTTATGATAATCAGAATACGACGATTCCTTGTACTTTTGCTCCTTCTGTGCAGTGTTACTGCCGGGGCCAGCGAGATGTCCGCCATGTGGACACGGCTGTATGAGACTGCGGTAAATATGAAACAGAAAGTTGCCATAATGTCCAATATAATTGAACAGCATGACCGTGAGATGATTCCCGTTCTAACCAAAGCCCTGTCTGAAGAGGTTTTGAATCTGCAGAATATAGGCGATTCAACCAACAGGCAGGAGACATATACTCTTATAGGTATAATCCTTGATGAGGTAGGCAGCCTGAAGGCCAAAGAGGCTGCAGCAGATGCATTCCTTGTATCCGAACAGGTAAACGATCCCTTTCTCCGGGCAAAAGCTATCAAGACTCTGGGAAAAATTACTGCCATACAGTATGCCGAGGAGCTCTCATTCCTGCTCCGGAATATAAATATGGGTATTGTAGAGTTCAGTGCCAAAGAAGAGGTTGAGTCTATTGTTTCGGCATGTATCGAAACCCTTGAACTTCTTCGTCAGCCCGTGGGCTTCAGCCCTGTCTTTTTTACCAGTATCGGACGCTATTCAAACCCTGTTGTTAAGCGGGCTGACCGTGCAATGGTCAATATGGTAGATGATCCTACAGATCTTCTGGTGGACATTCTCACCTACGAAAGCGACTATGCCGTTAAATATCATGTTCTGCTTGTTGATGACCGATCCAAGGCTCCGGAAGAGAGAAAATCCGAACTGGCAAAAGAGGCTCTTGCGCAGGGGCTCAAATTTGAAACCGCGGACCGCAGGCAGCAGGTATTCTTGAGCCAGATGAGAACAAAGGCTGCTCAGATGCTTAAGCAGTATGCCGGTGCAGATGAAGATGCTTTTATCCTTCTGGATGAAATGGTTCGTAAAAGCTTTTCCATGACCGAAACTCTTACTGCTCTTGAGGCTCTCGGGGCCGCAAAGAGCGAAGTTGCCGCCCGTCTTCTGGCGGCTTTTCTCAGTGAGCTCAACGGCAAACGGAATGAGGGATATACCTTCAGTTCGGAGAATGTTGTGAGGGCCACCATCAATGCCCTTGGCAGTGTAGGTGATCCCGCAGGCCGGGCAGCACTTATAGAAGTCGAGTTTTCCGACTGGTCCGGCGATACCCGGCGTCTGGCAAAGGCTGCTCTGGAAAAAATCAAGTAGCAAAGCGGTTAATACGTAAAAAAGGCGGTTCACCTCAGATGAGGAGTACCGCCTTTTTTATGGTCCTGTATCCTTCCGGAAATCAGGGTGTGATATGTATGGCTACAGAATGCCGATTGCCTTCATTGCGCTCTTTACAGTCTCTCTGCTGGAATCTGAGAGGGGAACCATGGGCAGCCGGTATACCTCTTCCATCTTCTTCTGAACCGAAAGGGCGTACTTAACCGGTACCGGGTTTGTCTCTACAAAGAGTGCACCGAAAAAGGAGAGCAGACCGTAGTGTGCCTTGCGTGCTGCATCCATGTTGCCTTTGAGGGCATCGTCTATCATATCTGACATTTTCCGGGGAATAATGTTGCTGGCTACAGAGACTATTCCCTGTCCGCCGATTGCAACCATGGGGAAGGCCCAGGCGTCATCTCCCGAGAGCACTGCGAAATCGTCAGGGCTGTTATTGATAATCTCCATAACCTGGGCAATTGATCCGGAAGCTTCTTTTACCCCCGCAATGTTGGGGTGCTTTGCCAGTCTGATAATGGTATCCGCCTCAACATTCATGGCGCAGCGGCCGGGAATATTGTAGAGAATATGGGGAATGTCCACCGCATCGGCAATAGCCGAAAAGTGGGCGTAGAAGCCTTCCTGTCCGGGTTTGTTATAGTAGGGGGCAACCTGCAGACTGGCATCGGCACCGAGTTCCTCTGCCTGACGGGTCATCTCAATTGCTTCCTGGGTGGAATTGGACCCGGTTCCGGCAATCACCGGTACGCGGCCGTTTGCTGTTTCTACAACTATACCAATAACGTCAACATGCTCGGTATGGTTAAGGGTTGCGCTTTCGCCGGTGGTTCCCATGGGTACCAGACCTGCCACGCCTCCCTGTATCTGCGCTTCAACCAGGTCCTTCAGGGCTCCTGTATCTACGCTTCCGTCTTTATTGAATGGGGTAACGAGGGCTGTATAAACACCTTCCAGTTTCATGAAGAACCTCCCTTAGCTGGGTAAAATATCGTTAATAAAATCATCTACCGAGAAAAATCCGTTTTTTCCCGCTACCCACTCCATTGCCCTGACAGCACCAAGGGCAAAACCGCCTCTGCTGCGGGCGTTGTGGGTTATCTCAATGGTATCAGCCTCGGAATCCATGGTAACCGTATGAATACCGGGAATCCAGCCGCCCCTGACTGAGCCCACATGAAGTTCATTGTCTTCAATGGCTCTATCAAGGGTTTCTGTCTGAATTACCGTTTTACGGTCCAGATTTGCGATAATCTTTTCCGCGGTGGTTATGGCTGTTCCCGAGGGAGAATCCTTTTTCCGCTTATGATGGTACTCGTTTACCATGATATCATAGTCTTCTATATCGTTGATAAGAAATGCAGCACGGCTTACCAGGTTGAAAAACAGGTTAGCCCCGACGGAGAAGTTGTTTCCCCAGAGCAGGGTTGACCCATTATCAAGGATTATCTGACGTGCTTCCTCCCTTTTGTCTTCCCATCCTGTGGTGCCTATTACGGCGGGAATGCGGGCTTCTGCATACTTGCGTATGTTGTCCAGAAGTCCGCCTGCAAGGGAAAACTCTATTACCCCGTCTGCTTTTTTCAGCAGTTCCGGAGTAACCTCCGCAGCGTCTCCAATTCCGGCAGGATCAACCCTGCCGGCTATGGTGTGACCCCGGCGGATGAGAATATCTTCTATCATGTGGCCCATGGCCCCGTAGCCTACGATAAGTACCTGCATGCGGTCTGTAGTCCTCTCTTATTTAACCTGGGCCAGGGTAATTGCAGAAGTAACTACAATATCATCAACGCTGCATCCTCTGGAAAGGTCGCTCACGGGTTTTGCAAATCCCTGAAGGATCGGTCCGTATGCTTCGGCACCGGCAAGGCGTTCAACCAGCTTGTAGCCGATGTTTCCAGCCTGAAGGTCAGGGAAAACCAGCACGTTGGCGTTACCGGCAACGGTTGATCCGGGAGCTTTCTTGCTGCCTACTGCGGGGATAAGAGCTGCATCGGCCTGAAGTTCGCCGTCAACCTTAAGGTCGGGAGCTTTTTCCTTAACCAGGTTAAAGGCCTGGACAACTTTATCAACATTGGGATGAGATGCTGATCCCTTGGTGGAGAATGAAAGCAGGGCAACCTGTGGTTCTGCTTCGAGGAATGTTTTGCAGGACTCAGCGGATGCTATGGCAATTTCTGCAAGCTGCTCCGCCGTGGGGTCCGGGATTGTTGCACAGTCTGCGAAAATCATGTTGCCGTCGGCGCCCCATTTTGAATCAGGGTGGGCCATTACAAAGCAGGATGAAGCGTAATTAACTCCGGGAGCTGTCTTGATTATGGTGAATGCCGCAACAAGGACCTTTCCGGTGGCATTTTCAGCTCCGGCAACCATTGCATCGGCATCGCTTATGCGGACCATCATGGAGCCCCAGCGGAGGGGATCCTGAATCGCTGCTTTTGCTTCTTCTTCGGTCATTCCTTTATGTTTGCGCAGTTCATAGAATTCTTTGGCATAGGCATCAAGTCTGTCTGATGCGGCGGGATCAATCAGGGTCACCCCGCTGAGATCCACGTTATTCTCTGCGGCAACAGCCTTGATGTCATCGATCTTTCCGATAAGACTTACCTCTTTGGCAATTTTCTTGTCGATAATGATCTTGGCTGCCTGAACAGTTCTCGGTTCGGTTCCTTCCGCCAGAACAAGTCGGGCTGCCTTCTTTTGGGCTTTATCAAGCATTTTTTCTGCAAAACTCATGGTAGTTAAATCTCCTTAAATTTCCGGGCGGTATGCAGTATCCTACCAGAAAGAAGGTGGCATAAAAAGGGGGTGGGACCTCAGTTTATGAAGAATGGTTGAACCATTTATCGACGGCTTCCGGCGGAGTATAATTTTCAATGTACTCAATGGCAGCCTGGACGGAATCCGCCATAAAATACTGCCCCCTGGTACGTTCTTTCATAAAGTTTTCCCGGTAAAGATTTTCCAGAAAGCCTGCGAGGGGAGTGTAAAAACCGTCTATATCGGCAAAAACTACCGGTCTGTTGTGATATCCCAGCTGTTTCAGTACCATTACTTCGAATATCTCTTCCAGGGTGCCTATTCCCCCGGGGAGGGCAAGAAAGGCATCCGCCTCCTCCTCCATAATCATCTTCCGCTCCCTCATTTTAGGGGTGATAATCTCTTTATCAAGGCCGCTGAAAGAAAGGCCGTGATTATGCAGTTTTTCGGGGATTACCCCGGTTACGAATCCTCCGTTCTCCTTGGCCCCCCTGGCGACTGCCCCCATGGAGCCGACGCTGGCACCGCCGTATACAAGGCTGTGCCCCCGGGATGCCAGAACTCTGCCGGTCTCTTCGGCTGCCTTGAGGTATTTTGCCGGTACTGCATCGCTGGATGAACAATAAACACAAATTTTCATAAAAATCGGCTCCTGATATGCCACAGCACGACTTTCTCTTCTGTCATGCCTGGATTGCTGATACTTGCTTATAAAGAGTGTTGCGTATAGTATTCCAGATCATGAAACTCGGTGTCTATGGATTAGGCCGATTCGGCGCCTTCTGGGCGGCAGAACTGGCAAAAAAAACTTCCGTTGCAGGATATTCCCGAAGGGCTAAAGAGGGCCTTGAT
The DNA here is from genome assembly GCA_963676835.2 of Marispirochaeta sp. GTDB lineage: Bacteria > Spirochaetota > Spirochaetia > JC444 > Marispirochaetaceae > Marispirochaeta. The sequence continues at coordinate 657,731 of CAXXFF010000001.1, read as the reverse complement.
CCCCGAATTGAGCAGGTGGATGAAGATGCCCTGCTCAACTGCGATGTGATTATCCTGTGTGTGGCTATTTCCGCAGTGGAGGATGTGGTTAAACGCATTGCTCCAAAGCTGAAGCCTGGAACGGTAGTTATGGATACCTGTTCAGTAAAAGTGTATCCCGTTTCGGTTATGGAAAAATGGCTGCCCGATAGTATTCAGATTGCCGCAAGTCATCCCATGTTCGGACCGGATTCCGGAGCCAACGGAATAGCCGGGCTTCCCCTTGTCTATTCTCCGGTACGTCTTGAACCGGAAAATGACCGTGCTCTCCGTGACCTTTTTGCCTCCCTCGAGGTTGACATGGTGGAACTTACGCCTGATGAACATGACAAAACAGCGGCATATACCCAGGGGATAACCCACTTCCTGGGCCGGGTGCTCGATGATCTTCATCTTCAGCCCAGTCCCATGGCCACTTTGGGGTATACCAGCCTGCTGCAGATTATCGAACAGACCTGTAACGACCCGGAGCAGCTATTTCTGGATCTTCAGCGTTTTAATCCTCATACCCATGAGATGCGGCAGTCGCTGAAAGAGTCCCTGGACCGCTTTATGGATAAATTGAAAGAAGTCCCCGGTCTGCCCGCTTGACAGCACGCTCATGGCGCGGATAGAGTTTAGGCCACGGCAAAAAGGAGAACCTGATGTCGGATTACCAGTTTTATTCTGTAGATGAAAACGAAATAGATACTATTCTGGCGGAAGATTTTGACTTCTCCGGAACCCTCAATTTTGATAAGTCCCTGATGATCAAGGGCCGGCTGACCGGCGACGTAAATGCCTCCGGCGATCTTTACATTGATGAAGATGCAGTGGTCGAAGCCCGGGTAAAGGCTAATATTGTCTCTTTAAAGGGAACGGTAAAAGGCGATATCCTTGCCGACACCAGGGTGGAGCTTTTTGCCTCCGCCAGTGTTGACGGCGATATAACTGCTCCCGATATCGTAATGGAGAGCGGCTGCCGTTTTAACGGTATCTGCACCATGAAATCACCCTCCGAAGTTGAGAATCTGGGACAAAAATAAGGACACTGTAATGAACTGTACACTTAAGAACCGGATTGTAATCGGGTCACTTCTTGTTTTGCTTGTTCTGCCCCTGGCAGCCCAGGACCGCCCCGACGCCCTGGCTATGTACCAGCAGGGCGAGTATGCGAAGGCGGTGAATGTCTGTCTTTCGGAGCTGGAAATTTCTCCCCGTAACATGAATTCCTTCACAGTCCTCGGCTGGAGTCTGATTTCCCTGAAGCGATACCAGGAAGCCCTGGACTATTCACTGAAAGGGCTGGAAATATCCCGCTATGATCACCGGGTTGTTGAGATTGCCGCGGAGGCGAATTATTATCTGGGCAATAATGTCGATTCCCTGAAATACTTTGAGGAATATACCGTGCTTGCTCCCACCGGCGACAGAATCGGTATGGTCTATTATTTTATGGGAGAGGTTTTTATTCGCATCGGGGAGTTTAACCATGCAGATATTGCCTTCTCAACAGCGGTTTATCATCGGCCAACGGTGGCCCGCTGGTGGGCCCGTCTGGGCTATGCCCGGGAGATGGCGGAAGATTTCGCCTTTGCCATGGAAGCCTATGATCAGGCCCTGAAACTCAACCCGTCCCTTTCGGATGCCCTCCGGGGTAAAGAGCGGGCGTCGAATAAAATGAACGGCGCATGAGGGTTGCCTTTTATACACTGGGCTGTAAGCTCAATCAGTGTGAAAGCGAAGCCCTGGCTTCTTCCTTTGGAAGTCAGGGCTTTTTTATTGTACCTCCCTCGGAGGCTGCAGACATTTATGTGGTAAATACCTGTACGGTTACCTCCAAGTCTGAGCAGAAAGCCCGGCGGATGATCCGCAGGTTTTCCCGGGAGCATCCCGATGCAACAGTTATTGTTACCGGCTGTTATGCCCAGATGGATCCCGATGTTTTTGAATCTCTGGGGCCCAGGGTTGCGGTTGTTTCGGGGGAACAGAAGTCGATGCTGCTCAATCTTCCGCTCTATCTGAATGATTCCGGCTGCGGTGCATCTCTGGTGGAGGAGGGGGTCCGGCATATCCTTTCCGGCGGCCGTCCGGATCCGCAGGATCGTTTTGAGTTCAACGCCCGGACATTTACTGACCATTCCCGGCCCTTTCTTAAAATCCAGGACGGCTGTGACAACGCCTGTACCTACTGCAGGGTTACTCTTGCCAGAGGGGATTCAGTCTCCCTCGACCTTGATGAAATAGTACGGCGTACAGCAGCTCTTGAAGAGGATGGTTTTGATGAGATTGTGCTTACCGGCATAAACCTCTCCCTCTATTCCTCCAGGGGACATGGGCTTGCTGATCTGTTGAAAAGTCTTCTCGCTGCTACCTCCCGCACCCGCTTTCGTCTCTCTTCAATTGAACCCGACTGGCTGGTGCCGGAACATATTGAGGTTCTGGCTGATTCAAGAATTTGTCCCCATTTTCATCTGCCCATACAGTCCGGAGATGACGGGGTGCTTGAAAAGATGGCCCGGCGTTATCCAGGCGAAAAGGTACTGGAAGGAGTCAGGCTCCTCAGGCAGGTAAAGGATGACCCTTTTATTGCTGCAGACATTATTGCGGGATTCCCCGGAGAAAACGAGCAGGCGTTCCGCACATCTCTTTCCCTGCTGGAGGAGATTGAGCCCGCTGCACTGCATGTTTTTCCCTATTCCTCCAGACCGGGTACTGCGGCTGCAGGTTTTAAGCACCATGTTCCGGAGCGGATAACCGGAGAGCATACAGCTGTTTTGCGGGAAAGGAGCAGCAGCTGGCTCAAAGCCTATACGGAGCGCTGGATTGGCCGGGAGGAAGGAGTTGTTGTTGAAACCTTACCCGAAGGTCAGGATAACGGCCGGGGCCTTACCGGGAACTATCTTCATGTGGATGTTCCGTCTTCTCTGGCAGGTTCCGCAAAAAAAGGGATGGCCTATCGGGCTCTGCTTGAAGAAATAGATGGAAGACTTTCAGGAAAACCTCTATAGCCATATATATTTATGACCTTAAGCGTAAATTTTATCCGAACTGTACCCGAAAAAAAGAAAGAGCGATTCAATTGCAGTATACTTATACCCTGAGGTTCATGGGCAGGCTGCGTTGAATCCTGATTCAGACCTGCCGGGGTTATTATGCGCTTTTTACTTACTGTGTGGCTGACAATTTTTATCTGTTTCTCCCCCGGGGCATATCTTTTTTCCCAGAACCTGGAACCATTCAATTACCGGGATACCCGGCTTTCGGCTCTCGGAGGGCTGACGGTTTTCGGCGCCGAAGGGGTAAGTGCTCTTTTTACCAATCCTGCTTCTATAAAGAGATCCACAGATGTGGATTATACCCTGCTTCAGGTAACACCCTGGCTCACATCAGGCTTTGATGCTCTTACTGCCTTCACTTCAGATCCCTCTGAGGAGGAAGTTCGGAAGGCTTCGGAGGATGGATATGGAGAGGGAGCGGCATTTTCGGCTGGAATCACCGGCAAAGGTGTCGGTCTCGGGATTTTAAACGGTATCGAAACCTTCAATTTCACAGACGGCAGCAGCGTGGAAGGGTATGTCTCTGCCGATCTTTCTGCGGTAATAGGCTATGCCGTTGGAATAACTCCCGGTGACTGGGACATCTGCATAGCCGGGGATATCCGTCCTCTGGCACGGGTATATGGTACATACAGCGAAGCAACAGCCCTGGAAGCGGGTACCAGTCTGGGTGCTCCATTAAAACTCTATGAGATCCTTGCCGGGGTGGCCGATCCATGGTATGCCACGGGTTTTGCCTTTGACCTTGGCGGAACGGTATCATATCGCGGAATGAGTGCTGGTGTGCTCATTCGGGATGTCGGGAATACCCGCTTAAGGGGCAGTGTTTCCGGTAATGTCGGAGAGGCTGTTTCGCGTCTGTATGGAGCCCCGGCGGCTGATTCCGGCGGCAATGATACCGTTGAGCTTGCTATTCCCATGAAGATTAATGGCGGCTTACGCTATATCTTTAATTCTGGAACTGCTGAGAGATGGCAGCCTGCGCTTTTTCTGGAAGTTCAGGATCTTGCCTCTGTTGAAAGTCTGAAGGAGCTTCCGGAAAAGGGAATTGCCGGATTCGATCTGGGCCTCCCCGGGCCGCTTTCACTTCTCGGGGGCTTTAATGCCGGGGGAGTCAGTTTAGGTGCTGATCTCGATCTGCCGATACTTGGACTGGGAGTTTCCTGGTTTTCTGAACTGCCGCAAACAGAAGGCGGAGAAGGAATGAGCGGGATAGCTCTGGAAGCGCGGCTCCGGTTCTAATATACTTATAGTCACCATGCCGTGTTTATCGGCCGGCAGGGATTAAGGAGGGTGAATCAACATGAAGGATATCTCCCGTAATAGAAAACAGATAAGGATAGCTGCTGTTCTATTGATAATGGCAGCATTTTTCCTGCTTTCCGCATGTCAGGAACTTTTCACTACCAGCCTCATGGAAGGTCTCCAGCGGGATCCCTCGAATCTTCCGCCTACTCAGCAGGTAGCCTATGCGGAAGATGCACTCGAAGCCGGAGATACCGCTGCAATGGCTGATATCTATGATGAAATTGTTGATCTTGCAGCTGATGATCCGGAGCAATATTTACTTGCGGCGGATCTTGCCATGGGGCTTAGCGGGATATCAGAGACCTTTGAAACTGTTATGTCAGACCCCGGCAGTGTTGATATAGATACTGTGTTGGAAGATATGGATTTAGCTATGCTAACAGATGTTGACAATCATATAGCTGCAGCAATAGCCCAAGGCATAACTCCTACCGAGGGACAATATGCAGCAGCAGCTGCTGCTATTATTATTGAGTATCTTGACCCTGATCTTGATGGGGATATAGCTGAGGCTGGAAGTGGTGATTTAACTACTGTCGATTGGGACTCGCCCCCTGCCGCACTGGCAGATGCAGCAGCGTATCTGACCGCAGCTGGCTATGATCCTGAAGAGTTTGATGATATTTTTAATGGAGATTCCTGATTTTTGGAGGAATAGTGAAACATTTATTTTGCATCATTGTTAGTTTGTCTGTGCTCTCAGTTTCGCTATTCTCTATCGACCTCCATACAGAGCCAAGTATAGAAATACCGTCGGCCCGCATGGCAGCCCTTGGCGGGTATCATGCAGCGCTGGCAGATGATGTTTCCGCACTCTGGAGCAACCCTGCAGGCTACAGGTCCGCCGAGCCGGAGCTTTCGGTGTCTGAACTTACCCTCAACCTGAGCGGTCCCATATTCGATATGACCAACCTCTTTCTTGAGGGTGGCGATCTGGTCAGTAACCCGAAAACCTGGGAAATATTCAGCGGCCTGAATGCCGGCATGGATATGCTTGGTCCAATTGCTGTCGGTTTTGTGGGAGACGGCATCGGTTTCGGGATTTACAATCATACAGATATTCTTTTTGAAACCCCGACAACCACCGATGTAGCGTCCACCATTACAGAAGAGATGATCCTGGTTGGAGGCTATGCATTCCGTATCCCCGCCTTTGAGGGCACAAAGCACACCTTAGATGTGGGTGTCAGCATGAAGGGTTTTCTCCGAAGCGAAAGCGGCTTTACCTATTCGCTGCTTCTGATAAACGATTTTCTGAATAATATAGGCCCCGGTCTGATTATGGATGAGCCTTATGCCAATATCAGCGGAATCGGCTTTGACCTGGGAGTACTCTACAGTTATGGAGACCACTTCGGCTTTGGACTCATGGGTGAGGATGTATTCAGTCCCACCCTGCGTACCAGTTATGCCAGTATGAATGAATATCTGGATGGAACCGCCGCTACGGATACCTCCGGAGGAGTTCTTCCCTTTCAGCTGCATGCCGGATTCCGCTACTCACCGCCACTAGGTGTATTCCGTGATTACTTCAGCGATATCGATCTCTATCTTGATTACCGGGATATGCTCGATTTTCTCATGTTCCCTGAACTGGCTACCAACCCTGTGCTGCACATAGGGGTAGGGGGAGAGTTCAGCATGCTGGAGATTCTTTCTCTCCGGGCTGGCGTGTCCGAAGGACTGCTGTCTGCGGGCCTTGGGGTGGATCTGAACTTCGCAAAATTCAACCTGGCCATGTACGGGTCAGAAGAGAGTATAGAGCCGGGAATGCAGCCGGTTTACAATGTTATAATTGGACTTGAATTCAGATACTAATTTTATCATAATTTCAGTTGACATTTTTTTTTGATGTTGTTATAGTCGCTCTCACATGACGGGGCCGCTAGCTCAGCTGGTAGAGCAACGCCCTTTTAAGGCGTGGGTCACTGGTTCGAACCCAGTGCGGCTCACTAGGTCGGAGTGATCCGGCTTAAGCCGCAAGAGTTAAACTCAAGGCCCATTCGGCAACAGAGTAAACTCTTGCGCACCCAAGTCTCCTTCGTCTAGTGGTTAGGACACCGGGTTTTCATCCCGGCAACAGGGGTTCGACTCCCCTAGGAGATGCCATATTAAGACCTGCCTTCGGGCAGGTCTTTTTTTTATGTCCAAGCAGTGAGTCGAAACGAGGGAGCGCCTCCGCTTTTCTCCTTAGCCGCTCTCTGTTATAATTCTTTCCGGTATAAATCAACGAAATATTACAGGAGAGCAGAATGAATAAGGTTGTCCTTACCGCAACAGATCTTGATGGATATCTTACCGACGCGGATAAAAATAAACTGGCAGAGATGGAAGCCTACTATCAGGAAGCTCTGTCTGTCAGCGGAACCCTTTCTGAAACTTTAGACCCCGATGAACGGGAGAAGTGTAAAGAAGGTCTGATTAAAATCTATAATACCATGGGTGATTTCATGCAGGAGATTACCGGGCGTGAAGAGAAAATTAAAGTGTATCCCTTCGATACACCCAGGGAAAACCACGGTGAGGCTTCCCGCCTTATAGCCAAGCTGCGGGATATGGATACCCAGCAGCAGGAGTTTATCTACTACATTCAGCGCGCCTATGAACTGCTGTTCAACCTGGCTTTTTCCGGCTGGGATACCAGCAAGCGGAACTATTTTATCAAAAAAACTCCTGTAACCGCACCTGTTCAGAATTATGCAGTACATAAAATCCCTGATTGTGATGAACACATAAATAACGCTGTAATGTGTGTAATGCTTCGGGGAGCACTGCTTCCTTCCATGATTATGAGTAAAGAGATTGAGGAGTACAGCTCGAATAATTATGTTACTCCGTTTGCTCTTTTTCGAATTCAGCGGGATGACACCAGAAAGGAAAAGAACATGGAGTATGTTCTGGACCTTGACCGCTCCTATTTCGATCTTGCAGCTTTGGAGGGTAAGGATCTGATATTTGCGGATCCCATGAACGCTACCGGAGGAAGTCTGGTCACTATAGTTAAATATCTGCGTGATCAGGGTGTGCAGCCCAAATCCATACAGTTTTTCAATGTCATCTCGGCACTGAAAGGATCTTTACGGATAGTGAGGGCCATTGAGAATGCCACCATGTATACACTCTGGATGGATCCAGTACTCAATGAAAAAGCTTACATTCTTCCGGGGCTCGGCGATGCCGGCGACAGACTTAACGGTACCGATCTGCATAATGCTCCGAGAAATATTATTCAGCTTATTGCCGATTACGGTTCAGGGGTTTCATCGCTGTACCGGTCTCAGGTTCGTGAAATTGAATCGACTGTTCTGGGCCTTTAGTCTTCTGCTGTTTACGGCAGGCTGTACCTCGGTAGATAACCGTGAAGCAGCACAAACCTACTATAATCTCGGAAATGCCTATTTTGAACTTGGCCGTCTGAATGACTCGCGCAAAGCGTATCTGCGTGCCCTGGAGCTGGACAGCAGTATGGCCGCAGCAGATTATAACCTTGCAAGACTCTATCTTGAAGATTCCAAATACGCAGAGGCCGAAGAGATACTGCTTCGGCTTCTCTCCCGGGATACGCAGAATACGATACTTCTGGAAACCCTGGGGTACATGTGGTACCTCCGGGGTGAGTACAGGCAGGCTATAGGCTATTATCAGCAATCTCTGGAACAGGGTGAGGGGAATGCTGCTGTATGGTTTAATATTGCTGCTTTACAACTCCAGCTGGAAGAGACGAAAAAAGCTGAAGAGAGTTTGCGCCGGGCGGTTGATTATGCTCCAAATGAGATTAAGTACCGTATTTTCTACAGTAATCTGCTGTCGGAAAATGAACGCTATATAGAAGCCTTTGATCTGCTTTATCCTGCTTATGCTTCAGGTAAAAGAAGTAAGGATCTTCTTGTTTCTTTACTGGAAACAGCGGTTTCAGCAGAGGATTTTCCAGCAGCTCTGGAAATTGCCGACGCAGCTCTGGAGGCGGATGAAGAATATCCGGACTTTCTTTTTTATAAGGCGTTTATTCTGCTTGCAGGTTTTGAGACCACCGACGAAGGGTTGGATTATTTGCAAAGATGCCTTGATGCCGGGTTCAATTCTGCGGATAAGTTGGCCCTTTTTGACAAATATCCGGATATTCCGGGGAATGACAAAATTAAGGAACTTCTTGCTCAATTTCCAACAGAGCAAAAAAAAGCACCGGAAGAAGCGCCTCCCGGTGCCGACTTGCCTGAGCCGCCTCTTAATTGAGGGCGGCAAGGGTAGTTTTGAGAACTGCAGCAGGTGCATCTGCCGCATCAATATCAATTTTGATATCTTTTCCCTGATAGTAGTCGATCAGGGGCTGAGTCTGTTTGTAGTAGACCTGCAGCCTGTTCTGAATTGCTTCCGGTTCGTCATCCTTCCGGGTATAGAGCTCTCCATTGCATTTGTCGCAAACGCTCTCTTTAGCAGGGGGGGTAAACTTGATGTGGTAGGTGGCTCCGCAGTCTTTGCAGACCCGTCGGCCGGAAAGTCTTTCAACCAGTGCCTCATCGGCAACAGCAAAGTTTACGGCGTAATCGAGTTTGGTAATTCCATCCAGAGCTTCTGCCTGGGGGATGGTCCTGGGGAAACCGTCAAGGATAAAACCATTGGCTGTGTCTCCCTGGTCGAGCCGCTCTTTTACCAGGGCTACTGTAAGGTCGTCCGGGACCAGTTCGCCGGCATCAAGAATTGATTTAACCTTTTTGCCAAGTTCTGTCTGATCTTTGATCGCTTTCCTGAAAAGATCTCCGGTTGATATGTGGGGAATATTCTTTTCTGCACTGACTTTTACTGCTACTGTTCCTTTGCCGGCACCCGGGGGGCCCAGGAAAACTAAATTCATTCTTCTTCCTCCGTACTCACATTTGCCTTTTCGCATTCGGTGCTGCAGTATCGGGTGTCTGTATCAGGGAGAAAATAGGTGCCGCAAACTGTACATTTGCGGTACTGTCGCGCACACTCCAGGGAACAGAACTGGTCTTTCTCAACCTTATCTGACTCAACATAGCGTCCGCAGTTTCTGCAACGATAAAAAACAGGCCCGTCTTGCATGGCCCATGGTAACATGATGCCCTGCTTAATGTCATCAGCAGCTATTATGTGTTCCCGTATGGCTGATGTAAAATGTTCTTGTCTTAGCAGTGAATATCGGATATTTTTTAAGAGGAGGATTAAATGGGATTTCAGGATAAATTGAAAAAAACTGTTTCTAAAGGGCTTGAACAGTCCCGGCATATTTTCAGTGCTGCAAAAGATAAAGCCAGGGAACTTGGTGATGCCGGTATCCTCCGTTTTGAAATTCACCAGCTTGAAGATAAACTCAAAAAACAGGAACAGATTCTTGGTGCAACTGTCTATGCCCTGTTTACTGAAGAAGGTAAGCAGAGCATGACAAAGCGCAGTGCCGGAGTCAAAGAAATAGTCGAAGCCATGGATGATCTCAATGCCCAGATTGCATCAAAGCGTGCAGCACTTAAAGACGCAGAGGCCGTAGAAAACGGTGAAGCCGAAACGGGTGATGAGAAGGAAGCCGGTTCCGGCAGCACCGTAAAGGATTCCCCCGAAAATTAGGGCATTTCCATAAACTTTTCATTAGTTTAAAGTTTCTTGAAAATTAAGCTTGACACATTTTGCAGGTGATGTTATAACTGCGATCACGCTGAAGCGACGGGGTGAGTCACCCGGTTGAACAGCGGAGAGAATGATCTTTAAAAGACAGCCGATACGGCCTTGTTTAGTCCATGTTAAGAGGGACGGTTCACTGAAATTGAGAGAGTGAATGACCTTGGGATTGTAAATAAAGGGTATTGGATTTAACTGGAATATGAGAAGGGGCGAAGATAACCGTGATCGGGCCTGTAGCTGCTAACTTGTTAGTAGTAAAGGGTTTGAGAAATAAAAAGCGGGAACCTTTGTTGATTTCAATAATGACGGATATAAGTCAGCTTATTCTGAAATTGAGTATTCAAACTTACTTTAGTGAATTAGGAGTCTCATCTTGTATGAGACTTATTATATCACGGAGAGTTTGATCCTGGCTCAGAACGAACGCTGGCGGCGCGTTTTAAGCATGCAAGTCGGACGGTAGAGAGGCTTCGGTCTCTTGAGAGTGGCGAACGGGTGAGTAACACGTAGATAATCTGCCTTGAGGTTGGGGATAGCCTGTGGAAACACAGGGTAATACCGAATGTGCCTACGGGTGAAAGGTGCTAAGGCACCGCCTTGAGATGAGTCTGCGGCTCATTAGCTTGTTGGTGGGGTAAAGGCCTACCAAGGCAACGATGAGTAGCCGGCCTGAGAGGGTGGACGGCCACACTGGGACTGAGACACGGCCCAGACTCCTACGGGAGGCAGCAGCTAAGAATCTTCCGCAATGGGCGCAAGCCTGACGGAGCGACGCCGCGTGAATGAAGAAGGCCGTGAGGTTGTAAAGTTCTTTTCTTACTGAAGAATAACCGGATGAGGGAATGCTTCCGGGATGACATTAAGTAAGGAATAAGCCCCGGCTAATTACGTGCCAGCAGCCGCGGTAACACGTAAGGGGCAAGCGTTGTTCGGAATTATTGGGCGTAAAGGGCGTGTAGGCGGTTTCGCAAGTCTGGTGTGAAAGACCACAGCTTAACTGTGGGAACGCGCTGGAAACTGTGAGACTAGAGTATCGGAGGGGGATCTGGAATTCCTAGTGTAGGGGTGAAATCTGTAGATATTAGGAAGAACACCGGTGGCGAAGGCGAGATCCTGGCCGAATACTGACGCTGAGGCGCGAAAGCGTGGGGAGCGAACAGGATTAGATACCCTGGTAGTCCACGCCGTAAACGATGTGCACTAGGTGCCTGGGGGTAGCCCTGGGTGCCGTAGCAAACGCGTTAAGTGCACCGCCTGGGGAGTATGCCCGCAAGGGTGAAACTCAAAGGAATTGACGGGGGCCCGCACAAGCGGTGGAGCATGTGGTTTAATTCGATGATACGCGAGAAACCTTACCAGGGCTTGACATATACTTGACGATTGTAGAGATACAGTTTCCCTTCGGGGCAGGTATACAGGTGCTGCATGGCTGTCGTCAGCTCGTGCTGTGAAGTGTTGGGTTAAGTCCCGCAACGAGCGCAACCCCTGCTATCTGTTGCCAGCATTAAGTTGGGGACTCAGATGGAACAGCCGGTGACAAACCGGAGGAAGGTGGGGACGACGTCAAGTCATCATGGCCCTTATGTCCTGGGCTACACACGTGCTACAATGGCAGGTACAGAGTGATGCGAAACCGCGAGGTGAAGCAAATCGCAGAAAGCCTGTCTCAGTACAGATTGAAGTCTGAAACCCGACTTCATGAAGGTGGAATCGCTAGTAATCGCGCATCAGCATGGCGCGGTGAATACGTTCCCGGGCCTTGTACACACCGCCCGTCACACCACCCGAGTTGGGGGTACCCGAAGTCGCTCGTCTAACCTTTCACGAGGGGGACGGTGCCGAAGGTATGCCTGGTAAGGGGGGTGAAGTCGTAACAAGGTAGCCGTACTGGAAAGTGCGGCTGGATCACCTCCTTTCTACGAGAAGGGAACTGGAACGAATAGTTCTCAATCAGCATTAAAGCTGAGCGGATGCTTTTTAAGACGCAAGTCTGACAAAGCTTTTGTAAATGGGATACAGACGGGATAAGTATGGAACATACAAGGTAAACTTGCTTTTTAATAAGCGGAAATCTTCGCCCTTATCTTTTAAATATGATTTATAGAGTGGGAACCGGCCAACCTGATAAGGCTAATAACCTTTAAAAAGGCCGAACAAGCCTGGGGGTATAGCTCAGTTGGCTAGAGCACTAGATTTGCATTCTAGGGGTCAAGGGTTCGAATCCCTTTACCTCCACTTTTTATAAAACGTTACGGTAAGAGCCTTAAGGGGTTCGAACCGAAGCGAACGCGGCCCGATAAGGGCCGGGAGAGGCACAGGGATGTGACTCGCCAGTGAGCGAGGCGGCCTGCAGCACGAAGTCAGGACGACTGAGTGCGGAAGGCGAATCCCTTTACCTCCACTTTTTAAATAGCGCCCTTAAAGTAATTTAAGAGTGCGCGGCGGCAACTGGAAACAGCTGCAAGCCATGATCTTTTGACATAGAGAACCTGATTCATACCGTACAGCGGAAACGGGAAGTACGCGGTACATAAAGGGGAGTTTCAGGGCAGTTATGTAGAGCATCTTGATAAAGGTTGCGACTACATTCTTTTAGGACCTACGCGCAGCGAAGAGCGGCTTTGCCGATCTGAGACTGCTCAATAGGACCAAAGGACGCAATGACGTAACCGTCATTGAGGACTGCATAAATAGAAGAAGGAGCACAAACTAATATGGTCAAGCGAATAAGGGTCCACGGAGGATGCCTTGGAGCTGTCCGGCGAAGAAGGTCGTGGTAAGCTGCGAAAAGCCAGGGGTAGGAGCAAACATCTATTGAACCCTGGATCACCGAATGGGGTAACCCGGCAGAGTAGACTCTCTGTCACATATATGTGAATAAAATAGCATATATGAGCAATACCTGGGGAACTGAACCATCTAAGTACCCAGAGGAAAAGAAATCAAAAGAGATATCCTGAGTAGCGGCGAGCGAACGGGATATAGCCCAAACCAGTACGCATGCGCACTGGGGTTGTAGGGCGTGCATAAAGGTGACTTATAAGGGTAGACGAACGGTATTGGAAAAGCCGGTCAAAGAGGGTGAAAGCCCCGTAGTCGAAACCTGAGTATGCACTGAGCACGTACCTGAGTAGGACGGGACACGAGAAATCCTGTTTGAATCCGGGAGGACCACCTTCCAAGGCTAAATACGAGACAGCTACCGATAGCGAATAGTACCGTGAGGGAACGGTGAAAAGCACCCCGGGAGGGGAGTGAAATAGAACCTGAAACCGTGGACCTACAAGCGGTCAAAGCCCGGCACCTAAATCCTGAGATGAAAATCTTGGTGTTTAGAGAGCTAAACAAGCCAAGTAGGCGAAAACGAAGAGCTTATTTGGGGGATTTAGGTGCCGGGTGATGGCGTGCCTTTTGTAGAATGAGCCTGCGAGTTACCGTATGTTGCGAGGTTAAGGTATAGAAGTACCGAAGCCGAAGGGAAACCGAGTCTGAATAGGGCGATTTAGTAGCATGCGGTAGACCCGAAGCCGAGTGATCTATCCATGTCCAGGTTGAAGCTTTGGTAACACAAAGTGGAGGACCGAACCCTAGTCTGTTGAAAAAGGCAGGGATGAGGTGTGGATAGGAGTGAAAGGCTAATCAAACTCGGAGATAGCTGGCACTCCTCGAAATAGCTTTAGGGCTAGCCTCGCGTTAGTTTGCCGGAGGTAGAGCACTGATTGGGCTAGGGCCCTTCACCGGGTACCAAACTCAGTCAAACTCCGAATGCCGGTTAAATGATGCGCGGGAGTCAGACTACGGGTGACAAGATTCGTGGTCAAGAGGGAAACAGCCCAGACCGTCAGCTAAGGTCTCAGAACTATGCTCGAGTGGAAAAGGAAGTGCAACGGCGAAGACAGCCAGGAGGTTGGCTTAGAAGCAGCCATACCTTTAAAGAGTGCGTAATAGCTCACTGGTCGAGTCGTTGTGCGCCGACAATGTAACGGGGCTAAGCATAGTACCGAAGCTACGGCTTGCATGTTTACATGCAGGGGTAGAGGAGCATTCCATGTACTGTTGAAGGTGTCCTGAAAGGGATGCTGGAGGGGATGGAAGAGAGAATGCAGGCATGAGTAACGAAAAGACAGGTGAGATCCCTGTCCGCCGAAAGCCTAAGGATTCCAGGGTTAAGGTAATCTGCCCAAGGGTTAGTCGGCCCCTAAGGCGAGGCCGAAAGGCGTAGTCGATGGGAAACGGGTTAATATTCCCGTACCTCTTACAGGACTGATGGAGCGACGCATTAGGCGAAGTCAGGCCGGGCGATGGTTGTCCCGGTTTAAGCACTTAGTTGTTGAGAGCTGTAGGTAAATCCGCAGTTTGAGACGAGGTGTTAAGACGAGTGAGTCTACGGACGAGCGAAGCTGGTGGGATCAAGGTGCCGAGAAATAGCTTCTAAAGATATGCTGTAAGGGACCGTACCGCAAACCGACACAGGTAGGCGGGATGAGTATTCTAAGGCGCTCGGGAGAATTCACGTTAAGGAACTCGGCAAAATACACACGTAACTTAGGGAGAAGTGTGGCCCCCGATGGATGTTAAAGTTTGTTAGGGGTTGCAGAGAAAAGGTTCAAGCGACTGTTTACCAAAAACACAGGTCTCTGCTAAATCGCAAGATGAAGTATAGGGACTGACACCTGCCCGGTGCTGGAAGGTTAAGAGGAGATGTGAGAGCGTCGAATTGAAGCCCCAGTAAACGGCGGCCGTAACTATAACGGTCCTAAGGTAGCGAAATTCCTTGTCGGGTAAGTTCCGACCCGCACGAATGGTGTAACGACTTGAACGCTGTCTCAACGTGAAACCCGGTGAAATTGAAGTATCGGTGAAGATGCCGATTACCTGTGGTTAGACGGAAAGACCCCGTGAACCTTTACTGTAGCTTGGCATTGAAATGTGGCTTGTAATGTGTAGGATAGGAGGGAGACTAAGAAGCGTGGTCGCTAGGTTGCGCAGAGTCGTTGGTGAAATACCTCCCTTTGCAAGTTATATTTCTAACGGGTGCCCTGAAGCGGGTACGTGGACAATGTCAGGTGGGCGGTTTGACTGGGGCGGTCGCCTCCTAAAGAGTAACGGAGGCGCGCGAAGGTAACCTCGCATTGGTTGGAAATCAATGTACGAGTGCAAAGGCACAAGGTTGCTTGACTGCGAGACGTACATGTCGAGCAGGTACGAAAGTAGGTCTTAGTGATCTGGCGGTTCTGAGTGGAAGGGCCGTCACTTAACGGACAAAAGGTACTCCGGGGATAACAGGCTGATTTTGCCCAAGAGTTCATATCGACGGCAAAGTTTGGCACCTCGATGTCGGCTCATCGCATCCTGGGGCTGGAGCAGGTCCCAAGGGTATGGCTGTTCGCCATTTAAAGCGGTACGCGAGCTGGGTTCAGAACGTCGCGAGACAGTTCGGTCCCTATCTGCCACAGGCGTTGGATGTTTGAGAGGATCTGTTCTTAGTACGAGAGGACCGGAATGGACGAACCTCTGGTGTACCAGTTATCCTGCCAAGGGTAAGTGCTGGGTAGCCAAGTTCGGTCGGGATAACCGCTGAAGGCATCTAAGTGGGAAGCCCCCCTCGAGATGAGACATCCCAGGGCCTTTAAGGTCCCTGAAGACACCAGAGAGAAGATCTGGTTGATAGGCTGGCGGTCTAAGCATGGTAACATGTTCAGCTGACCAGTACTAATTAGTCGTGAGGCTTGACCATATTATTGTGTGCTTCTTCTCCTTTTACGGTCGTCGCTGGAGAGTACTCCATCGACTACCCTCTGCCCGACGAATGAAAAGCCGGTCGGGGGACCCGACCGTTTTTCAGAGCTGATTAAACAGTTACTGAGTATGTGCTCTATAGTCGAAAGACAAAACAAAATAGTTTATCCTTTTAGGATAGACGCACTAAACGTTCAATACGAACTGATCAGCTTTGCTGACCTGTCTGTAGCTTGAACAAAGGAAGCCGGAGGGGTACACCCCGATGGTGACCGTAAAATGGTAATTATTGCCAGGTGACCTTAGCGAAGGGGATCCACCCGTTCCCATGTCGAACACGGAAGTTAAGCCCTTCAGCGCCGATGGTACTGCGAAAGCGGGAGAGTAGGACGTCGCCTGGCTTTTTTTTGTCCTAGCGCGTACCGCAAGAGCGAAGCGATGAGGAACGCGCGGGGGACAAGGTAACCGTCAATTAAACCTCACCCAGAGAAAAAAATCAGAGGGAAATATTCCATGGCAGCAATTTTTCCCAGTTATCAGATTCATTCATGAGTGGAGCTTCCTCAAAAACGCGTCTCAGGTAGTCGTTCGGGTTCACATTATTTTGTTTGGCTGTCTCAATCAGTGAATACATGGCACAGGAACTTTCAGCCCCCTTTGGACTACCGGAAAATAACCAGTTCTTTCGGCCCAGAACAAACGGCCGAATAGCCTGTTCCGCGCTATTGTTGTCAGGTGTCAGATAGGGAGAATCGAGGTAGTGTACCAGTTTCTCCCATTCGTTCAAGGTGTACTGAATTGCTTTCCCAAGCAATAACGAAGGAGGAACCTGCTGACTGCGTTTTTCAAGCCAGGTTCTAAACTTCTGCAAAACCGGTTCCGCCTGAGATTTGCGCTGGTCAACAAACTGGTCTTCGGGCAATTCCATACTGCGAAGACGCTCTTCAATTCCATACAGTTTCCTGATGGCATTCAATGCTTCCTGTGCACTTGCTGCTTTCTTCGAGGCCTTTGCAGCTTCATGAAACTTTCGCCGAACATGGGCCATGCAGCCGACATGGACTATCTGTTCATTCCCCGCCAGGGCTGTACGATACGCATCATAGCCGTCGGTCTGTAAAAAGCCGCTGAATCCATCGAGAAGTTCTTTAATATGCCGGGACCCGCGGGTTTCCCGGTATGAGTAAAGCAATCCCGGGTTTTCCGGAGGGCCGCCGCGGGCAAGCCACATATAGGATTTCGCCGTGTCAGGGCGTTCCGGTTCTCCGTGTACCTGGACCGGGGTTTCATCCATGTTGATGACCGGCCCTGACCGGATATGCGTTTTCAGTGTTTCTATTAACGGTTCAATTTTATCAAACGCCGCCTGCTGCCAGTTGCTCATGTTCTGACGGCTTATGTGGATGCCGATTCTTTCAAACCGTTTCTCCTGCCGGTAATAGGGCAGATGATCGACAAACTTGTTCACTATGATGAAGGAGATCAATCCTGGCGTTACAATGCTTTTAGGGATAATACTTGCAGGGGGATCAGCAACCCTTACCGCCGGCTTCTCTTCATCCCCGGAGCCTTCACAGTTTTTACAGGCATACTTGGGGCGGATAATCCGTTCCACCCACATCTTCGGGGGGATTACCTGTAAGCGCTCGCTGGTCTCTTCGCCGATACGAACCAGCGCATGGCCGCAGGCACACTGTTTTTCTTCTTCGGGAATATCAATGATGATCTCATCCCGGGGAAGGCTTTCATCAATTGGTTTTCTGCCGGATTTCCTGCGGGGATGGGACTGAACTGGTACGGAAGTCTCTGATGCATCGTTCTCCGAAGTACCATTCTCTTCAAGTCCGAACAACAGCGGTTGATACTCATCCTGTTGTTCTTTTTCACTTTTACGGCCAAATTTCTGAAGAAGAAGCAATTTGTACTGCTCTTCCAAGGCACCATAACGCTGCTCCCAGGAACTATTAAGTTCGTGGATATAGTCCTGTACTTCCCTGGGAAGTTCTGTAACATCCATGCTAATAAGAATTCTAGCATGCCGTACATTCTATGTAAATTCCTTTACACCAATAATATGCTTACGAAACCCGCGAATATTCCAAACTAGTATGTTCATTCCAAAAATCGATGCCTTTCAACAGCATCGATAGCTGTTCCGGGGTAATCATACGTGCAGTTTCTTCGGTTACGGGCCAGGGAAACTTATGCTTTTCCAGTTTCTTCTGCCAGAGACAGAATCCGTTCTTGTCCCAGTAGAGGGCTTTCATAATTCGTCGTTCGCGGTTGCAGAACAGAAACAGATTGCCGCTTAACGGATTTTCATTCATATAGTCCTGCACCATGACAACTAAGCCGTTGATTGCTTTACGCATATCAGTGATGCCTGGCCGGATAAATATCTGTACCGCTGATAAATCTGGGGTCATTCATAAACCCTCAAGGCTGTTAATACTGCTTTAAGCTGGTCATGGTTTGCTGTTACCGGCAGAGTAATAACAATATCGTGCAACTTTATGGTAATGGTTTCTTTTTTGGATAAATGATGAAAAGAGCTTTTTACTGGTATGAACCCGGCTGCTGCTGTTTCAGAAGCTAATCCTGTTTGTACGGCACGTTTCCTTTCGGCTTTTTTCCAGCTGTAAAATGTTGTGGGTGTTATTTCGTGCTGCCGGCAATACTCCTGCCCGCTTAACCCACTTTTTTCCCAATTTCTAAGATGTTCACACTGCTGTTCCCGATTATATTTGACCATGCGATTCCTCCATTAAGGGAGGATTGTAGGGCATTCATTGATGTCGGCATAAGGTGGGGTTTAATTGACGGTTACATTGACCAAGCGCGTGTACCGCAGCGAAGTGAGGAACGCGCGGGCCCAAGGAAGCCGAAGGGTTCCGCCGGGCGGAGCCTGCGTAGAATAAGCTTCTCTTTCAAAAGGTAATCTTTGTCAGGCAAAAAAAGGCGCTTTGCGTAATCGTATCGCGCGTCCTTGTGATGCTAAATGCGCGAACCCTAGGTAATCGAAGATTGCCACTGGGCGGAGCCTGGCTAGGATAAGCTCCTCTTCCAAATGGTAATATCTCACAGGCAAATAAAGATACTATGCGTTATGGATTTAAAGAGGATTGTTCAATAACACAACAAGTTATTTTTCTGACATAACCAAAATATAAAAAAAATGTCCTACATGCCGGATTTGTTAAGGTGTTCTTCAACACTTTCAAGGTGTTTCAGCATTAAGGTCCGGGCTTTCTCCGGATCTCTTTCTATGATTGCATCCAGAATTTCCCTGTGTTCTTTTAAAGACTGTCTGCTGTGTTCAAGTTTGGAAAGAGATATCTTTTTACTTTCACTCATGAGGTTCTTAAGGGTAAGGCTTATCTGGCGCAGGATAAAGTTGTCGGAAGAACTCAGGATAGTTTCGTGAAACATGGTAGCCGGTTCTCTGCCGTGCTCCTTTTTCTCAAGGCCTTCTTCCATAAGTTTCAGATCTTTTTCAAGCTCCGCTATATTGGATTCAGAAGCACGTTGGGCGCAAAGGGATGCCATGAATGGTTCAAAACATTTACGGGCTTCAATAAGATCCATTAAAGGGTTCTGATGCATTGCTTCAAACCAGTTAAGATTAAGGACTGCCCGTTCGATGTTTTCGCTGCTGGCAATAAAAACGCCGAGGCCATGCCTAATTTCAACGAGATGCATAAACTCCAGTACTTTCAGGGCCAGTCTTAATGAGTTTCTGCTTGCTCCGAATTTCTTGGCCAGGATCCGTTCTCCCGGAAGTTTCTGGCCGGGTTGGAACTCTCCGCTGATAATAAGCTCTTTTAGCTGATCAAGTATTATTTCGAAGGTGTTTTGTTTTCGTACCGCATTAATTTTCTCGGTAGAATCAAAATCCCCGGAAGATTCGTTCGACACTGCTGCCACCTTCTAATTGGTATGAAACGATGTATGTTCTCAAATGTTATATCATAATGGTTCAGGGTTCAATGCTTTCTAGTTCGCTTAGTATACTCCTGATATGCTCTACCGCTGCATGGTCCAGGGGGCTGACCGGGGGGATCGGGTCTCCCACGGGGAATCCCTGAATGGTCAAGGCGGCCTTTATGCAGGAAGCCAGATTATACTTTTTAAAAATGTAATTTATTTTCCACAGCTTTTTCTGGTAGGTCATTGCGGATTCCCATTGTCCGCTCTTTGCAAGGTTGTAGAGGGTAACGCTTTGTGCCGGTACAACGCAGGCAGGGCCAGCCATCCAGCCGACTCCGCCCATCATCATTATGAAAAGAGGGACGCTGGCGGAGGCGCTGAACAGTTTTAGATTATCGCCGACTTCATTTATAACAGACAGCATCTTCCCGGTATTGCCCGAGGCATCTTTGAGATAGTTGATATTTTCTACTGCAGCCATTCTTTTTATAAGATCTATTGAGAGTTCGGTTTTCTGAAAATTAGGGTTTGTATAAATTATGACCGGGCATTTGACTGCATTTGCGATTCCGCCAAAGTAGGAAAAAATCTCATCCTGGTTAAGCGGGAAATATGTATCGAGTATGGCCAGGATTCCATCCGCTCCCATAGCATCGAATTCCCGGGCCTGCCGTACCGCTTCTCTGTTTGAGGTGTGGTTAACTCCGGGAACCACGGGAACCCGGCCTTTGGCTGCTCCGACTACCGTTGTGACAATATCTGTTTTCTGTTCCCATGTCAGATAGGCAAATTCTCCAGTGCTTCCCAATGGGGTCAGGCCATGTACTCCCTTGTCTATAAGATGTTCAACAAGATCAGTAAGGACCTCTTTTTTAACTTTGCCTGAACTGTCTACGGGTGAAACAAGATAGGGAAAGACTCCTCCGAATTCCGTTGATGACATGGTTTATTCCTTTAGTGGTCCCGCCGTCGAACTGACGGCGGCGGGAACCGGGGTTGTTGGTTAAAATTTCCAGACAAGAGAAGTAACTAACAGTATGACAACAAAACTTACTATCTGGAGTACCCATCCGGCTTTAACGAAATCTGAAAATTTTAATCGTCCCGGGCCTACGACGGCGATATTGGGGCCGGTTGCAATGGGAGACATAAAGCATGCGCTGGCAGACATGGCCACCGCCATGAGGAAGGGGTAGGGGCTTACGCCGGCTGCCGTAGCAGCAGCTACCGCGATGGGGGCTATAATGCCGGTAGCAGCGGTATTAAAGGTAAATTGAGTTAAAAACATGGTTATCAGTATTATGATTGCCATCAGAATGAACGGTGTAGTGGTAATTCCAGTTATGCCACCTGCGATTACTGCAACAGCTCCGGATTTGCTCAGGGCTGTGCTCAGGGAGAGCAGGGTTGCGAAAGAGATAACTGTAGTCCATGAAACCGATGAGTATGCTTCCTTCCAGGAAATTGTGCCGGTGGCGACTATTATTACTGCTCCTAATGCGGCTGTGGTCAGAAGGTCGAGATGCAGCGTGCTCTTTATGAAGGGAATATAGCTTCCCGCTGCCATAATAAAAACAATAAGCACAAAGACGATGATGGCAATCCACATTTTATCTTCGCGGTATTTAAAATTTTTATCTTCTGCCGGGCCTTCATAATCTGCGCTTTCTGTGTCTACTTTTTCGGAAGGCATAAACTTCAGACTGATAAAGTAAAGAGTCAGTATTCCTATTATAGAGAGAGGCAGGCCAACGAGAGCGAAGTCGAAGAATTTAAAAGGAGCTATATCAAGTTTCATGGTGCCCATTACGCTGTTAACCACTCCGTTGGGCGGGGTGCCGATAAGGGTAAGGGTTCCCCCGAGGGAAGATGCAAAGGCCATGGAAAGAACAGCCTTTTTTACTGAGTAATTACCTTTTTTTACTCCGGCGAGCACAATCGGGAGCAGACATGCTATTACCCCCAGGTTGGAAAGAAATGCAGAAAGAATCAGAGAAATAATCATGATCCAGAGAAGGAAAAGGCTCTCTTTGTTCTTCGACATTTTAATTGCAAACCGGCCAGCTATGTCGGCAAAACCGGTACGGAAAAGGGCTTCGCCAACCATAAACATGAACATGAAGATAAGGGGCCATTGATTGGCAAAGTTGGCGAAGGCTTCCTTGCTTGTCAGCACTCCTGTCATTACCAGGGCAACCGGTACGGAAACTGCCAGGGCTGCGATTGGAATTTTTCCAATCATAAGCAGAATTACCAACACTAGAACAATAAGAATAGTGATCATTGCCGGACTCATAAAACTCCTCCTGTTTTTATCGTGGGGCGCTTTCCGGTAGATCAATGCTGTATTTCACTGCGCTTTACTGGTGGTACCAGTGTACCACCGGCTATAAGGTCTGTCAAATTTTTTACATGAGAGCTGCTCTTGATGTATTTATAGTAACAACCTATCATCGGTTCTTAAGAAAACTGTTATGAACATAACCAACTGGATTGATGCGGTTAACTTTTTCGGCGGCGCCCTTGCCCTGTGTCTTGCTGTTTCTCAAATTGTTCTGATTAAGAAAAATCAGAAAAACTACCTCCTTGCCCTGGCATTTCTTTTTCTCGGTATGTTTATTTTCTGTAATAACTTTCATATTTTTAAGAATCTCGGTAAGTGGTTTGAGATTTTCCCCTTTGTATATATTGCTGCCCGTTTCTCCTATTATGCAGCCCTTATGCACTTGTTTATATTTTTCTATTTTCTTGATGTAAAAGAGTTTACCTACAGAAAAAAGTATCTGCTCCTGCTGGTGCCGGGGTTCCTCTCTGTATTGCTTGTTTTGCTGTTCGGGGCATATCCTGGCAGGGGTGTTGTTCCACCTGAGAATTACTATGAGTTTCTTTACAGAAATATCTTCATTAATCGGGTAACTGCCGCCGCATCTGCCATGGTCGGTCTCTCCTATGTGGCGGTACTGGGCGTGAAATATATACGGATATATCTGAAGACACCCAGGAAACGGCAGGGGAATATTGCAGTACTTATTGCCATACCCGCAATATCCATGGTGCTTTTGATTACCTTTCTTGAGTATTATTTCGGAGGCGGCTATTTCGGGGTATTTGTAAAAATACGCTTCAGTTTATTTGTAGTTCTGATTTTTCTCGCAAGTTACCGTTATCCCCATGTTCTTAATGTGATCAAGCTTGAAGCGTACAGAAACTACTATTTCAGAACCCAGACCAAAAATCTTGATATAGACAAGGTGATCAATGATCTGAATATGCTGGTTTCTGATTCAGAGATTTTATCAGATTCTTTTCTGAATCTGAAAAAATCAGCAGAAATGCTTCAGATAAATCCGCATCAGATGTCGGAAGTCTTAAATACCAATCTTGGAAAGACATTCTCCACCTGGCTCAAGGAGGTACGGATTAAAAAAGCGCAGGAGCAGCTCCGTTTGTATCCTGAAAAGAAAATTATAGAAATTGCCTACGATACGGGGTTTAATTCCATCTCTGTTTTTAATGTCGCCTTCAAGGAAATGACTGGAGTACCTCCTTCTGTGTACAGGAAAAAACTATAAAAACCTATTGGATTTATAAATTCGATAGAATTGCCCCTTCTGAAGCTGTTAAATAAGGAAAATCTTACATTCCCTATAGTTTTCAGGAGGAATAATGAAAAAGTATTTATGGATTTTCCTGCTTTCAGCTTCAATTCTATTCGCTTTTTCCGGATGCAGTTCAAACGGTACAGCCGATACGGCCGGCTCATTCGAAGACGGGACAATCAGCAGCGCCGCCGACCTTCTTGCGCTTGCTTCTGACTCATCCGGCTGGAGCGGAGATTACCTGCTGACGTGCAATATCTCTCTGTCCGATGTGTGCAACGCCTCAGACGGCAGCTGGACGCCTATCGGCAATGCAACAACTCTTTTTACCGGCACTTTTGATGGCGCGGGGTACGCAATCAGTGATCTCTATATCAATAGCTCAGGGAGCGATTACCAGGGACTCTTTGGCTATAGTACGGGCACAATCAGGAATCTGGGAGTAGTGAACTGTGAAATAGCCGGTGGTGAGTATACCGGCGGTTTGATCGGGCTGAATAATGGGATTGTGACAAACTGTTATGCTGCAGGAAGTATCTCCGGTTCAAGACGTACCGGCGGTTTGATTGGAAGAAACTACAGCAGCGCGGTTGTAACAGGCTGCTATGCCGGTACGAGTGTTACCGGTTCAGAGTCCAATGTAGGCGGACTGATCGGAACCAACAGTGCGGATTTAACTGACTGTTACGCCACGGGAAACGTTACCTCCGCGGGTGAAAGTGCCGGGGGTCTTATTGGATCAAACAGCGGGGATTTAACAGACTGCCATGCCACGGGCATCGTCAATGGCACAGGATACCTGGGCGGACTGCTTGGTGAGAATTCTGGTGTTGTAACATCATGCTATGCAGAAGGAAATGTTATAGGCACCGACTCCGATGACTTTGTCGGGGGACTTATCGGTGTAAGCTATGCAGATGTAACAGGATGTTACGCCACCGGAGATGTCTCAGGTTCGGACGATGATGTGGGCGGACTGATAGGAGACAAGGAGGGGGGAACTCTCTCTGACTGCTACGCCACAGGAGATGTCTACGGCGCAGGAGATTATGTCGGCGGGCTGCTTGGGGAAAACTGTCTGGGAGATGTGACAAACTGTTATGCTGTCGGAGAAGTTAACGGGTCATCCTATGTCGGTGGACTGATCGGCGATCTCTCCATGGGTTCAGTAAGCTACTCCTGTTATGATACCACTACTACCGGACAGAGTGTTGGCTATGACGGCGGTACAGACTCTGTTTCGACTGTAATGGGCTATGCAACAACTTTGATGAAAACTTATGCCACCTACAGTGCAAACTGGGATATCTCAACATCTGCAGCTGATAATAAAACCTGGACCATTGACGGAATACTCAACAGCGGCTATCCGTACCTGACGGTTATTGCCCCTTAAGGGTTCGCTGCAACCCGCTGCATATCAGCATTGTAGCGCCTGCCGCGTCAGGGACTGGAGGGGTGCCGCAGGCAGACCCTGCACCTAAATCCTTGATCAGCTATTTTTTATACGAAGTCTCTTCAGTAAGGATTTAGGTGGAGGGGCCGGAGCCCCGCAAGGCCCGACCCGACCACATGCTTAAGCATGTGGCTTGCCGCTGAATCGAAGATTTAGCGGTCGGGGGACGTCCGGAAGAGAGAGAATTGCAGAATTTTGCCCATCTGCTCTGTTTTTGTGAGTTGGAAAAACCATATTGCAAAACCGTCACTCTTAAATTATTCTATAGTCAGGAGTTCGCTGATGGCAGATGAAAAGCAGATACAGCTGGTTACCTTTCAGTTGGGTGAAGAATTCTATGGTATAGATATTATGCAGGTTAACGAGATTCAGAAGGTCCAGGAGATACGGGCTATTCCGAATGCTCCCAACTATGTTGATGGAATATTTAACCTTCGCGGTCAGATTATCCCTATTATCAACCTGCACAAGCGCTTTCACCTGCGCCGGGCGGAACTGAGCGAAGAAGATACCCTTCTGTCTGGCTTTCTGATTCTCAGTCTGGATGATATGCAGTTAGGGGTTTATATTGATAAGGTATCCAGGGTTATTACCATTGACCGTGATAAGATTCAGCCTCCGCCCCAGATGATTTCCGGAATTGGTGCTGAGTATATTCAGGGAGTCAGCAATGAGGATAGCGGGTATCTGATTATTCTCGATATCCGGCGGATTTTTGATCCAAAGGAACTACAGCAGCTCGGTAAAATCGCGCGCTGATTTAGACTATTAATAAGAAAGAAGAAAACGATGTCGATCCCAGTTTATAGACCTACCTTGAAGCGGCGGGACATGGACGCCGTATTAACATGTATGGTGAGTGATGAAATAGGGCCGGGCTCTCTGGCTGATCAGTTCAGCAAGGAGCTTTCGAAGTACCTGAACAAGAAAAACGGCGCAGCCATGCGTTCTCCCGCGGAAGCATTGGCTGTTCTGCTTAAGTCTCTTGAGCTTCCCGAGGGGAGCCGTGTGGCAATTTCCGCTCTTTCTCCGCTCTTTTATCTGGATGCCCTGGATATGCTCAGGCTTACTCCTGTATTTGTGGATGTGGAAGAATCCTCCGCCTGTATGTCCGAGGCTGCCATTGAGAAAGCTCTTGAGGGTGAGATTGCTGCATGGGTTCTGCATGAGCCTTTCGGGATATCCGTTGCCAGTGATGCCGTAATCGAAAGCGGTTTGCCGATTATCCGTGATGTTTCCTCCACGGCTGTAAGTCTGCGGGAACGGGAAGATGACGGAGCAGATGCATATACGCTGATTCGTACCGAATACTGTGATCCCATAACCACCGGCGGCGGTGCAGTGGTGCTTGCGGGGGGAGTGAAGTACAGGCGGCAGATTAAGCCGCTCCTGGAAGAGCTGACCATGGAAATGCTCATGCCGGACATAAATGCTGCTCTGGGGCTTGTGCAGGTGCAGACCGCCGAGGGCCTTCATTCCCACCGGGCGGAGATTTACGATCTGCTGGCCCAGGGGCTGATGAAGTCGAAACACCGCAGCTTTTCGTCCGGGTCCGGCGAAGAGGGGGTTGTTCCCACGGCGTTTCCGGTGGTAATTGATACGGGAATGAATGAGGTGCGTCAGTATGCCCTGAAAAACGGCGTGCAGACGGAAAATGCCTTTGCCTCGTCTCCCTATGCCCGGCTGCAGCCGGAGGAGATCGACTGTCCGGTGGCTGCGAGTCTTGCCCTGAGGACAATTTTGTTTCCTCTGTATCCGAGTATGGGCCGGAAGAACACGGAACTTCTGGTTCGGGTGCTGTCAACGCTGCCATGAGGTGCAGGTGTAGAGGTGCAGGGACGGTATAGGAAGAAGTGGGAGTTAAACCAAAGAAGATAAAGCGGGCGCTGCTCGTAGCCAATTGTCTCAAAGAGAATGCTGAGTCCCTTATCCAGGAGATCGGTACATACCTGACCGGTGAGGGAATAGAATATTCGGTGCTGAGGAATACCGGTAAGCCCGAGGTTTCCACTTTTCCGGTAAAAAATTCCCCGGACATTGTCTTTTCTCTCGGAGGAGACGGTACGGTCCTGTATACTGCCCGTGCCCTTTCCGGCATCACTGCGCCAATTCTGGCGGTTAATATCGGCAGTTTGGGGTTTATAACCGAAGTTGCCCGGGATGAATGGCGGGAAGCCTTTGAGAATTACCGGGAAGGCAAGCTTGGTTTAAGCCGGCGGGTGCTTGTTGATGTAAAGCTTGAGCGCGGGGGAGAGATTATCCGCAGCTTTGAAGGCTTCAATGATGCGGTTATCGCTTCGGCGGGAATAGCCAAGGTGATCCGCCTTGGAGTCTCCATAAATGATACCCCGGTGGGAGAATATCGTGCAGACGGTATTATTGTCTCTTCTCCCACAGGTTCAACTGCCTACAGTGCCGCCGCCGGGGGCCCTATTCTGGAGCCGGAGCTTGAGGCTCTGGTGCTGAATCCGATCTGTCCTTTTACCCTTTCGAACCGTACTATTGTAATAAGCGGTGACCGCTGTGTTAAAATCAGGGTTGAACGGGAGCAGCGGGCGGAGGTTATTCTGACCATCGACGGCCAGATTGTCTTTGAGCTCCAGCCTGAGGATCTGCTGCATATAGGAATGGCTCCACGGAAGATCTCTCTGATCCGTTCTGATAAGCGCAATTTTTATGAAGTGCTGAGAACAAAGCTCAACTGGTCGGGAGGGCCGGATGCTTGAAGAACTCTCTGTTGAGAATTTTGCCCTTATAGACAGACTCACACTCAGATTCTCCCGGGGGCTGAATATTCTTACCGGCGAGACGGGAGCCGGTAAATCCATAATTGTCGGTGCTCTTGGCGCGATACTGGGAGATAAGACCGATGCCGGCGTTGTCCGAACGGATACCGAGGAGGCCCGGATTACCGGCATTGTTCTGATTGAACATAATCCCGATGCCCTGCAGTGGCTTTCCGAGCATGAGATTGAACCCGAGGATGGTGCGGTTATAATCCGGAGGGTAATACGGCAGACCGGCCGGGGGAGTATCTATATTCAGGATGTTCAGGTTCCCCGGGCTACGGTACAGGAATTTACCTCCCTTCTTTTTGATATGCATGGTCAGCATGAACATCAGTCGCTTATGTATGTCGACCGCCATAGAAGGCTCCTTGATGCATATGCCGGAATCGGTTCAAAGGTAGAAGATCTTTCCGCACTTTTTACTGAACTTACGGGCCTGAAAAAAGAGTACGACGCCCTTGTTGCTGCCGAAAAGGACCAGGTACGAGAGCTTGATTACCTGCGGCATGCGGTGGAGGAGATAGACGCCGCAGCCCTGAAGGCAGGCGAGGAAGAGACTCTTGAAGACGAACGGCTGATGGTCTCCCAGGCTGAAAAGATATATTCCCATATGGAGGAGTTTTCCCGTCTCTCGTCCGAGAGCAGGGGCGGGGCAATCGGTTCGCTGCGGAAGGCTCAGACAGAACTTGCTCTTCTTGGAGAGATTGTTCCAAAGCTCGCGGAGCTTGGCGGTCGTTTTGAGACTGCTTTTCTCGAGATGGAAGATGTTGTCGAGTCTGTCCGGGCTTTCAGCAATGAGTTCAGTTTTTCTCCGGAAAGGCTGGATGAGATTGAACAGAGGCTGCTGCTGCTTCGGCGGCTGCAGAAGAAGTACGGCAGCAGTGTGGAGGATGTCCTGAATTTCCGCGAGGACGCTCAGCGTAAAATGGGCGATATCGACAACTGGGAAGAACGGAAGAGCTCCATGGAAGAGGAGATTTCTGCTCTTAACCGTAAAGTCGCCCAGCTTGCCCGGGAGATCAGCGACAGCAGGCGTAATGCAGCCGGTAAGCTTCAGGTGGCGGTAGAGGAGAAGCTCAGACCGCTGGGTATGCAGAAGGCTGTTTTCTCGGTTCGGGTTGATACGAAAACGGGAGCCAACGGCAGGCCTGTTTGCGGCCCC
Organism: Marispirochaeta sp.; assembly: GCA_963676835.2. GTDB lineage: Bacteria > Spirochaetota > Spirochaetia > JC444 > Marispirochaetaceae > Marispirochaeta. The sequence continues at coordinate 629,040 of CAXXFF010000001.1, read as the reverse complement.
ACCGGAGCAGACGCGGTTGAGTTTCTCATTGCTCCGAATCAGGGGGAGCCGTTAAAACCTTTGAAAAGCATAGCATCCGGCGGAGAACTCTCCCGGCTGATGCTGGCCCTGAAAACTGTGTTGTCCGAAGCAGATCAGATTGATTCCCTGATTTTTGACGAAATAGATACCGGCATAGGCGGGGAAGTCGGTATCGCCCTTGGCGAACAGCTTGCACTGCTTGCCGGGAGAAAGCAGATTCTCTGCATAACCCATCTTGCCTCCGTGGCAGTTCGTGCCGATAATCACATAAAGGTGGCGAAAGAGCTTGAGTCGGGCAGAACCCTCACACGGGTGAGCCTTCTCAAAGAAGACCAGCGGGTAACCGAAATAGCACGTATGCTCTCCGGTGATCCTGTTGGTGAAGCGTCTCTGCGGCACGCCAGTGAATTAATCGGGAAGTACCGTTAAGGCGGTAAGGGGAGTCAGATGGGAAAGATCTCCGGACAGGCAAAGAAAAGTTATTTCAACAAGATAACTGAATTCAAGGCTGCCATAGAAGCAATACTGGAGCAGGAAAAGGCGATGCTCGCCGGGGAAGACGGAAGTTCTTCCATGAACAAGCTTGTTCTTGCTGACAGCGTTCTCAATCTGGTTTCCTATTATGTATTGATGAATGAACTATCCATCAGTCTTCTCGGGGTAAAGAACGAAGCCTATCTTAACGATGCACGAAAAGGGTGCTACAAGGCAATCATCTATCTTGAAGAAGCAGTCTCCAGTCAGATAGACGCTCCGTTTTCGGATTATGAAGAGAAGCTTGAGCAGATAAGTGCCTTTAATGAAGGCCAGCGGTGGGGGATGATCCGCAAGCTGGGATTTTCTATACAGGCGGTGGAGGACGGGTTCGGTGCAAACACAAAATGGCGCTGGTCCTTTGTGGAAATTGAAGGCCGATACGCAACCATTGTCAAGAATCTGCTCGACCTGAAAACCCTGACAGCCGGTCTTGATCCCCGGGCGGATTTCTATTCGGAGCGGAATTCACATCTCAGGCTTACAAAAGAGCTGCTTGATCAGTCTGCCAACCGTTACCGGGAAAAGTATGAGCTGTCTACTCTGCGCATAGACGACTTCAAGCTGGCCATAACCTACCTGGCAGCCCTCAGGCGTCTGCATATTGTTCTCGGAGAGGTTGAAGAGGGGGAAGGGGTCCGCAAGAAAATTGATGTCTGGCGGGCAAAGATGGAGTCGGACTCCAAAAAGAACGATAAGAAGTAGGATCCGGAGTCCACTTCTGCAATTGCTGCTACTTCTTTATTCTTCGTTGACAACAGCCTTCTGTTATCGGTAGGATAAACCCGCATATGAAAAGAAGATACCGGTTTATTTTTGGAAGCCTCGCGGTCCTCGCTTATCTTATATTTCTCCCCCGGGATCTGGCTCCTGCGTTAACATTGATGCCCCAGTCCAGATTTCAGCTTGATAACCCGGCAGATCCTCAGGGAGCTGCTCTTATTCCTTTCTCAAACGGTCTGTATGCCGGGTTTATTTCTGAACAGGGAAATCCTGTCTATACGGAAGAAGTCCGCTACGGTGCGGCTGTTTCAGAATCAGGATTAATTAATTATGACTCTATATCCTCACGGCTTGTCTTGAAAGACAGCAGCGGAGGTATCAGTGCCCTTGTGGATACACGGGGTTATCCGTTTTATTCCGGTGCCAGGCTTTTTGTACTCAGCACAGACAGGTTGAGACTGAAGGAGATATCCGTCGAAGGGGATATTCTCTGGGAGCATAGTTTTCCTTCCATGATTACCACGTGTACTGCTGATAAAAAACGTCTGCTTGTTGGACTTTTAAGCGGAACCTTTGTGTTTGTCGATTCCGGTGGGTCTGTCTATTATGAGTATTCACCGGAGAGAGGCAGGATCTCCGCGGCTTATGGCGGGGCGCTTGATAATGAAGGAACCGGTGCTATGGTGATCGCCGGCACCAGCCCTCAGGCTGCAGCGCTTCTGGAGGAGCATGCCGGTCAGTTCCAGGAACGATTTGTGCTTCCGCTGGATTCGGATCTGCGCAGAAATATTCAGCTCGGGTTTCTTCTTGATAATTTTTATTCAATTGAGCAGGAAGACGGGTTTCTGCTTTTTGATACCCTGAGTTTGAGCAGTAAAAAAATCTCCCTTTCCGGGCGTATCTGGCAGATGAAAGGCCTTGAGGAGGGCCGTCTTGTTGCGGTTCTTGCCCGGAATGAGGAGTTTGAGCTCTCCCTGCACGGAGCGGTCAGTGAATACCGGGGCGCCTTGAAGCTTCCCGGCAGTTTTTCCCACGCGGATCTTGAGGTCCGGGGAAATCGTCTTTATCTGTTTCTCGATGATGCTGTTCTGGTATATACAATGGAGAGGGTTTGATATGCGGCGCCTGATGTTGTTTCGGATTCTCGGTTTTTTACTGTTGACCGGAGTTTCTCTCTCTTCTCAGGAGTACCGGTGGCCGGTGGAAAAGATATCCCTTACCGGTACATTCGGAGAAGACCGCTGGGACCATTTTCATTCCGGTATAGACCTTGGCGGGGGCGAGCAGGATATCTATCCTGTCTCCGAAGGAGAGCTGGTTTTCTCCTACGATGAGCACGGCCCGGCAGCGGCGATTCCTTCGGGTATAGGCACCTTTCTGGTTGCAGAACATCAAGGTGGTGTGCGGTCTCTGTATGCCCATTTGAAAAACGGTTCAACCAGAATTGAGGATAAACGTTTTACTGCAGAGAGACCTTTGGGGGTAATGGGGGAGTCCGGAGGTTCCCTTGGGGTTCATCTGCATCTGACTATAATTGACTCCGATACAAACAACATAATCAATCCTCTTCTGATTCTGCCTCCCCGGGTGGATACTTCCAGGCCCAGGGTCTCCGCTGTGCATCTCTCAAGGGGGCAGAATAAAATTGACCTTGAGTCTCTCAACGGCGCAGTTCCTGCCGGACGCTGGGATCTGGTGGTGGATGTTTATGATCAGTGTGACAGTGTAAGCTATTTCTGGCCAATGTCCCCGTTTCGTATCATGGTGTATCTCAATGGCAGTGAAGCGGTCTACCTGACCTATGAGTTTCTCTCCTATCAGGAGGGGCAGTATGCTCTGGTTAAATCTCCGGGGTATACCTATGATCCGTTTTATGAGGATGAGACGGTTATAAATCTTGGTGAGTTGACCCTGAATACCGGGGAGACCAGTCTTGAGATTGTTGTATCCGATTTTGCCGGTAACGAAACGGTTTATCAGAAAGGCTTTTCCATACGCTGATGAAGACCTTTTCCAAAGTTTCCGGCAATGAGAATCTTCTTTCTATTGACTGCCCCCTCTGCGGCGGCAGCCGTTACAAGCGGAAATGGAAGCAATCCTCTCTTTTTGTGAGCTGCCTCAGCTGCGGGCTGGTGTACCAGAATCCGCAGCCTGTGCAGGATGAGCTCGCCCTGCGTTATGATGACGAGTACTTTGAATATGAGCAGGAGAATGCCGATAACTTCTTCAATCTTATGAAGCTGGGGTTAAGGGATATCGGGTTTGAATCCCTGTCCGCAGGCCTTGAGAAGTCTTTTCTTGATGTCGGCTGTGCCACCGGTATGCTGCCGGAATACATGAAGCGTAAAGGTTTCCGGGAGCAGGGCGTTGAAGTCTGCGGTCCCGCTGCCGCCTACGGCAGGGAGAAGCGGGGGGTAAATATCTTTACGGGGACCCTGGAAGAGGCCGCTTTTCCGGATGCCGGATTTTCTGTGGTTCACTGCAGTCACCTTATTGAGCATCTTACGGATCCAAAGGGCTTTGTTGAAGAAGTCTACCGTATTCTTGTCCCCGGAGGGCTTTTTCTGGTAACAACGCCGGATATTGCCGGGTTTCAAGCCAGAATCTTTACTCACCGGTGGCGCTCGGCAATCGATGACCATATGGTGCTTTTTTCCGGAAAAACCCTGAAACAGCTCCTTCGCCGGGGGGGATTCAAGGTTCTGCGCCGGCGATCCTGGGGAGGCCTTGGCTCCGGTACTGCCCCTCTGCCTGTAAAGAAAGCCGCCGACAGGCTCTGCAAATCCCTCAATGCCGGTGATGTAATGATTATTGCCGCTCTCAAGCCCCTTTAACTTTTTATAGAGGAAGATTTGTAGAGCGCCGCTTTTTTTAAGGTCTTGACAGGTCTGTCCCTTTTTCCTAGACTTTGCCCGTGTCCGTGGGAGGAATGCATGACTAAAGATCGTCTCTTGGAACTCTCCGACGAGATTCTGCTTGAGCTGGCCCGCAGAGAGGGTATTCTGGTATCGTCGTCTCCGCTTGACCGGGAAGATATCATCGAGCAAATTCTCGAGGCTATTGATGAAGATCGTATTGAGCGGGATGTAGTGAACAATCTTGCAATGCGCATCAAGGAAAAAAAGTACGAAGTTGTTCAGGAAGAGGACTTTATCTCTGCCCTGGATGATGAGTTTGTTCTGCCGGAGATCTACAACGAGACCAAGATCGTGCTTATGATCCGGGATCCTTTCTGGGCATTCTGCTACTGGGAACTTTTTCCCGCGGAAGCAACTGAAATCCGCCAGAGTGCCGGCGGCACATCACTTTCGCTGCGGGTCTATTCTCTTCCTGAAGGGGAGTTGACCTCCAAGAGCTACTCCGATTATTTCGATATCCCCGTCTCCCTGGACGATGACTGCTGGTACATCAATCTGCCCGAAAGCGGTATCCGATACTGTATTGATCTGATTACCGAAACCCGTGGCTTTGTGAAACGGCTCTGCCGTTCCAATGTAATCTTCAGTCCCAGAGGAGATGTTCAGGAAGAGCTCAAAACTGCCGAGAACCCTCTGCTTGAGACTCTTTTTCTCTCTGGCCTTTTTGATGTCAATATTGCAGATGCAGAAGATGAAATCCCTCAGCGGATTATCTCTCTTATTGACAGCCAGTATGTACATTTGACAAATTAGTGGGAACGTTTATGGCTAAAGGATATCTCTGTTTTGTTTTACATGCTCATCTTCCCTTTGTTAGGCACCCGGAGCATGAACAGTTTCTTGAGGAAAACTGGCTGTTTGAAGCTATTTCCGAAACCTATCTGCCTCTTCTGAGGCGTTTTAATGCCCTGAAACGGGATGATGTTCCCTTCAGGCTGACCATTTCGGTTTCTCCTACCCTCTCTTCCATGCTGAATGATTCACTCCTGCAGGAGCGTTATATAGCGCATCTTGAACGTCAGCTGGAGCTTGCCAGTAAGGAACTCGTCCGTACCAAGGATGATCCCGATTTTCATCCGGTGGTGCGGATGTATAAAGAGATGCTGGATGAGAACTACGCTGATTTTACTCAAGTATATAAGAACAACATACTTAAAGGATTCAGGGAGCTGGAGAAATCCGGCCACCTTGAGCTGATTACCACTGCGGCGAGTCATGCTTTTCTTCCCAATTTCGAAGAATACCCCGAAACAGTGGAAGCCCAGATTCACACCGCAGTAATCAGCCACGGCCGTACCTTCGGTTCCGCTCCCAAAGGGTTCTGGCTGCCCGAATGCGGCTATTTCCCCGGAGTGGAAAAGTACATCAAACACTATAATCTGGGCTACAGTTTTGCTTCTCCCCATGGAATACTGTTCTCCGATACCAAATCTCCCTACGGCATCTATGCGCCCATGGAGTGTTCCAACGGTCTGCCCCTTTTCGGCAGGGATATCCCCTCGTCAAGGGCGGTATGGTCGGAAGATGAAGGCTATCCTGGAGATTTTGCCTACAGGGAGTTTTATCGGGATATCGGCTTTGATCTGCCTATCGATTACATCCGTCCCTATATTCACGACAACGACATACGGATATATACGGGATTCAAATATTTCGCCATTACCGGCAAAACCGATAAGAAGCGGCCCTATGATCCGGAGATTGCACTGGCCAAGACCGCAGAGCATGCGGAGAATTTTCTGTACAACCGGATGAAGCAGGCTTCCAAGCTGCAGCGATTTATGGATCGTCCTCCCATGATTGTCTGTCCCTATGATGCGGAGCTTTTCGGGCACTGGTGGTTTGAAGGACCCCAGTGGCTGGAGACAATAATCCGGCAGGCCGCTCAAAGTGATTCCGGTCTGGAGATGATTACTCCCTCTCAGTATCTTGAGCTTTATCCGGAAAACCCCGTGGGTCAGCCGACCTTCTCGAGCTGGGGAAACAAGGGATATGCCGAGGTCTGGATTGACGGCAGCAATGACTGGATTTACCGTCATGTGCACAAAGCTGTGGAGCGCATGCGGGATCTGGTCAAGCGCTATCCGAATGAGAGCGGTCTCAAGCTGAGGGTTCTGAATCAGGCTGCCCGGGAAGTTCTTCTTTCCCAGGCTTCAGACTGGCCTTTTATTATGAAGACCGGTACCACTGTTCCCTATGCCAGAAAGAGGGTAAAGGAGCATCTTTCCAACTTTACCCGTATCTATGACAATCTCTGCAGGAATACTGTGGATACTGAATGGATTACTTCCATAGAAAAGAAGAACAACGTTTTTCCGGATATTGACTACAGGATCTTCAAGCAGGTTTGACCTTTTTAAGTCTGGGCGTTTAAAAACCCGGCGGCGGGTAGATCAGCCTCCGCCCCGGGCATAGCTCTGAAGTTCGGCCATACTCATCAGCTCCGCATAATGATACCGTCTCTGATATCCCCGTTCCTCCCGGGTGCTGACCCGATGTATGCGGTAGGCAATCACCCTGGGGGGCGGCCACGATATATGCAGGGGGCTTCCGTTCAGGTCGACTACCTGGTTGATCTGCAGTGATCTCTGAATCTCCTGGCGTTCCCCTTCGGGGTATACGATATAATTTTCATACAGCGTCACGGTTCAGCCTCTTCTGTCTTTACAAAGTTCAGGGTCCGTCTGTTTTCTCCCGTCTCATCGCTCAATTCCTCAATAAGTGAAACGCTCTGAAAGGGTATCATGAGATGATTAGCCTCGGAGAACTCTTTGCGAAACTCATCCTCGGCGGGATTTATGATCAGACTGCTGTTTTTCGGCAGGATTATATCCTTGATTGAGACGAAGTAGGGATGAGTCAGGTCGAGGCTCCGTGCTCTCAGGCTTGCTTCCTTGTTTTTCCAGGTAAAATGCACCCTGTATATAGACACAATCTCCTCCTGCGGCGGGTAATGAATGATTACCGAGACCGCATTTATTGACTACTACACAGACGTAAAGGCATAAGTATCGGACAGGAAGTCTAAATACTTTAATGGAAAAGGTTTCGCGTTGACAAATTTTCTCACTGGGTTAGTATGTATATATGAGTGGGGAAAAGTGGGAGATTGTAGAAGAAAGTGGTAGAGAAGGGTGCTGACGGGGGAATATAAAAACTCCCTGGATGACAAGGGGCGGCTCCTGATTCCGTCTAAGCTCAGGACGGAGCTGGAAGGTGAGCAGTTGGTGCTTACCCGGGGAGTTGAGTCGTGCCTCTGGTTGTTTCCGGCGGAGCAATGGAAGTCTCTGGCGGATCAGATTACCCAGTCCACCTCCCTTTTTCAGAAGCGGGCGAGAATCCTCAAGCGCAGGATAATTGCTCCTGCTCAGGAAGTTGAGATCGATAAGGCCGGCAGAATAACGGTTCCGCCGACCTTGCGGGAATATGCTGACCTTTCCAAGGATACGGTGATTCTCGGTCTTGAAAACTATATTGAGATCTGGAACGAGGCAGCCTATGTGCAGGACCTCGAGGATAATGAGGAAGAATTTCTTGAGGCTGCGGAGGAGCTTGGCAAGATTCTTTCTCTCTGATGGTAATGGATGCCCGAAGCAGGGGAGTGTTTCGAGGCTGTTTAATGTTAATTTCGATACAAGGTTGGTAGCTTTTAATGTCGGATATTGTTCATGTACCAGTAATGGCCAATGAAGTTCTCGAGTATCTTGCCCCCGATGAAGAGGGCGGGCTGCTTGTGGACTGTACCATGGGAGAAGGCGGTCATTCTGAGCTGTTTCTCAGGCAATTCCCGAAATTAAAAGTTATCGGACTCGATGCGGACACAACCATTCAGGGGGTTGCCAGGAAAAGGCTTGCCCTGTTTGGCGACAGGGTCCGCTTTTATAACACCTGGTTTAATGCGTTTTTTAAGGATTATCCTTTGGGAGGGGAACGTCCGACTCGTATACTTTTCGATCTGGGTATTTCTGTCTACCACTTTGAAAAAAGCGGCAGGGGATTTACCTTCCGCGCCGATGAGCCGCTGGATATGCGGCTTGACGGCAGTCTCGAAACCACCGCTGCAGACATCGTGAATGATTATCCCGAGGATCAGCTCGCGGATATCTTTTATCATTACGGGGAAGAGCGCTATTCCCGGAGAATAGCGGCAGCGGTGGTTCGGGCCCGGGCGGATGAAGAGATCACCACCACCGACCGTCTTGAAAAGATTATCTGGCAGGCTGTGCCTGTTGGGTACCGTAAAGGGCGGCTTCATCCGGCAACCCGATCATTTCAGGCCCTGCGTATTGCTGTTAACGGCGAGCTGGTAAGGCTGGAGCAGGCCCTCGAGTATGCCCTGCGCAGACTTGCCCCCGGCGGGGTTATGGGGGTTATCTCTTTTCACAGTCTTGAAGACCGCATTGTAAAACGTTTCTTTCAGGGAAAGAATAAGACCTGTACTTGTCCCCCGGATTGGCCGATGTGTAAATGTGAGGGAGAGCCGATTGTCTCTATTCTTACCAGAAAACCCCTGGTGCCTACCCAGGCGGAGATAGAATCCAATGGCCCTTCCCGCAGTGCCAAATTCCGGGTTGCCCGGAAGATGAAAGAGTGGGAGTAGTATGAAGCGTCTGTTGATTTTTGTTTTACTGTTATCCATTCCATCGCTGATTTTTGTTAATGTCTGGCAGGGGTTTCGCTTCTGGGAAATGGAGCGGCGTATCTCCCGCCTTCAGGATGAACAGCAGCAGTGGTTTGAAGAAAATAAACTTATGATTGTGAACATTGCCGTTGCATCTTCTCCTTCCCGTATAGATGAGCTTGCCCGGGAACTGGATCTTAAAAAGGCCGGGAGGGATCAGAAGCTTTCTGTCCGCCTTGGAGCGGGTGGCGGTGATGGCTGATTATCTCTTTTCTCTTGAGTTCGCCGTTGACGCATGCGGCGGAAAGTTTGTCGGGCCTGCCCTTGATGGTGAAGTCTTCGGGGTTTCCATTGATACAAGAAGCATTAAAGCCGGTGACCTGTTTGTAGCTCTTCCCGGAGAGAATGCCGACGGCCATGACTTTCTTCTCAAGGCCTTTGCGGCAGGATCCTGCTGTGCCCTGGTAAAACAGGCGAGCTGGGAAAAATTTACCCCGGGATTCAGGCAAGCAGGTCCGTATATTCTGGTTGAGGAACCGCTTGAGGCTCTTCAGAATCTTGCCCGACGTTATCTTGAGAATTTTCCGTCCTTATTAAAGGTTGCAGTAACCGGAAGTAACGGCAAAACCAGTACCCGTGACATGATTGCCTCCATTCTTTCCGAGTGGGGCAGTACTTATGTTACCCGGGGTAATTTCAATTCAGAAATCGGATTGCCTCTTTCCGTTTTCGGACTCAGATCGGAACATGTTTATGGAGTTTTTGAGCTTGGATCCAACAGGAAAGGTGAGATCGCCCTTCTTTCAGATCTTCTGAAGCCTTCGGTGGCTCTGGTTACCAATATTGGAACAGCCCATATCGGTATGTTCGGGTCCAGAGAGGCTATTGCGGAAGAGAAGGCAGCGGTGTTTTCCTGTTTTGATTCCTCTTCCCGGGGGCTGGTCTGGGAAAACGAGCCCTTCGCGGCGCAAATGGTTGCCGGTAAACCGGGAACCTTCAGCTTCTTCGGCCCTGACAGTACGGACGGTATTGAATCCCTTGAAAGCCGGGGTGTTGATGGGGGAGTGCTTGTGTACCGGGGCCGGTCTGTTGCTTTGAATTATCCCGGGTATCATAACCTGATAAATGCCTGTGCTGCGGTTTCTGTAGCCCAGGTATGCGGGGCTTCGGACGATGCGATAGCGGCGGGGCTTGAAAAAGCCGCTCCTGCTTTCGGCCGGGGGCAGATACTAAAGTATGAGGATCTTACTATCCTGCAGGACTGCTACAATGCCAATTTTGAGAGCCTTGCCGCCGGAATCGCTTCTGTGAATGATTCTGCCCGTCGCGAAGGTCGCCGTATAGGTGTACTCGGAGCCATGAAGGAGCTTGGTGAATATGCAGAAGAGCTTCATGATGATGCAGGAAGGCTGTGTGCAGATAGCGGATTCGATGCCTGGTTCTTTTTCGGCGAAGAGGCGAATACATCTTTTGAACGATACCGAACTGCCTGCGGTGCAGCGGGCTTTTATTATGACGATTTTGATTCCCTGGATGAGAAGTTTCGTGCCTATCTCCTTCCGGGCGATTTTGTCTACCTGAAAGGTTCCCGGTCGACGGGGCTTGAACGGCTCGCAGCCAGTGTGACGGCGGCTGAAAAGGAGGGCAGCAATGCTTAAGGAACTGCTGTTGCCGCTGGTTTCGTACATATCAGCGTTTAATATTTTTCAGTACATAACCTTCCGCGGGGCTTATGCTGCGGTAACCGCCCTGTTTATCTCGTTTATTCTCGGACCCAGGATGATTCAGTTTCTGCGTCGTCTGAAATTCGGGCAGTCAATACGGGATGACGGCCCCGAGAGCCATATGGTCAAATCCGGAACACCTACCATGGGTGGTCTTCTTGTAATTATCTCCATGGCTCTTGCGGTATTTCTCTGGCAGGATCTGCATAACCTTTACGTCTGGATTACCATGGGAGCTCTTTTGGGTTTTGCGTTTATCGGCTTTATGGATGATATCCTGAAAATAAAGCGCAGAAGTTCTGAAGGCTTAAGTGTGAAAGGCAAGTTTACTCTGCAGATACTGATTGCATCGGTTGTGGTGGTTTTTCTCTACCTTAACCGAACGGAATACACCACGCTGCTGTATCTGCCCTTTTTCAAGCATCCTGTTGTAGATCTTGGAGTTCTCTATATTCCCTTTGCGGTGATGCTGCTGGTTTTTACCTCAAATGCAGTCAATCTTACGGACGGTCTGGATGGACTTGCCATTGGCCTGGTTATTCTTGTAGGGATTGCCTTTACTATTCTTACCTATCTTACCGGGCGGGCGGATTATGCTGAGTATCTGCTTATTCCCTACATCAGGGAAGGCGGGGAGCTTACTATTCCCTGTCTGGCTCTTGTGGGAGCCAGTGTGGGATTTCTCTGGTATAACGCACATCCTGCAGAAGTCTTTATGGGTGATACAGGCAGTCTTGCCCTTGGCGGAGTTCTGGGCGTGCTGGCTCTTATTATCAAGAAAGAGGTGCTCCTTATTATTGTCGGCGGGGTTTTTGTTCTTGAAGCCATGTCGGTAATTATTCAGGTGGTTTCTTACAAGCTGAGAAAAAAGCGGGTGTTTAAGATGGCGCCCCTTCATCATCACTTTGAGCTCAAAGGATGGGACGAAAGCAAGGTTGTAATACGGTTCTGGATTCTCGGAGCCCTTTTTACCATCTTGAGTCTCTCGACCCTGAAGTTGCAATAATGAACGGAAGCTTTGTTGTAGAAAAAATTGACAGCCGCCCTGCGGATTTTCTCTTTGCCGGTATTACAGTCCTGCTTGCCGGGCTGGGGCTGGCATTTCTGTTTTCTGCGTCGTTCTACTACGGGGAACGGCAATTCGGCAATTCCTATCATTTTGTTATTCGTCATGCGGTGTATCTTGCTGCAGGAAGTGCCGGTGCGGTGCTGATGAGCAGGATCTCCTTTGAATATCTGCGCCGCCTGGTGCCGGTACTGCTTCTCGGCAGCTTTATACTGCTTCTGCTTCCTTTTGTGCCGGGTATCGGCGGGACTATCATGGGTGCCAGAAGATGGATCCTCCTCTTCGGATACTCTTTTCAGCCCTCGGAGTTTGCCAAGCTTGCGGTAATAATCTACCTGGCCTATATCTTCAGCAAGAAAAACGAGCGCCTCGATGATCTGGTTAATACGGTGGTTCCTCCGCTTATTATTATTTCTCTCTTTACCATGACTATTTACGGCCAGAATGATTTTTCCACTGCATTTTTTCTTCTTTCTGTCAGTGTGGCCATGTTCTTTGTTTCCGGTATCCGGTTGAGCTATTTTATTTTTCTGGCTACCACGGTGGTTCCCCTGGCCTTTGTTCTGGTTTTTACCAAAGAACATCGCGTTCAGCGGATTATTGCATTTCTGCGGCCGGAACTGGACCCTTCCGGTACGGGCTACCAGGTGCTTGCAGCCAGGGATGCCCTGGTGAAGGGTGGTCTTTTCGGTGTAGGCCTCGGCCGGGGAACGGAAAAAATCGGAGGGCTTCCTGAAGCACATTCCGACTTTGTGTTTGCAGTTCTCGGAGAAGAGACCGGGCTTCTCGGTGTAATTGCCATAACCGCGGTGTTTGTTCTTTTTGCCGTTCGGGGCTATGGAATTGCTCTGCGCAGTAAGGATTCTTTCTCTTTTCTTCTCGGTTTCGGCTGTGTTACTGCGATCTTTTTTCAGGCCATGTTTAATATCGCCGTAGTTGCTGGGCTTGTGCCTGCAACAGGTATTCCGCTTCCCTTCTTTTCGTCCGGAGGAACTTCACTGATTGTTACCCTCCTTATGTGCGGCTTAATAATGAATATTTCAAGAGGTGTAAGTAATGAGTAGTTTTGCTGTGTACGAAAGGTACTATGCTGAAAATCAGGAACCTGCCAGGAAGAGGGTTATGGAAAAGAGTTCCTCACAGGTAAAAAGGCTGAACCTGAATAAGATTCTATCCGTATTGATAGTGCTCCTTTCGCTCACCCTGGCTGGAGAGCTTGTCTTTCACCTTGTTATATCTCCCCGACTGGTTGTCAGGAAGGTTGAAGTCAGCGCTGAAGGCTATTGTTCCCTGACGGACACGGAAATTCTCAAAATAGCCGGCATGGAAGGTCCTCTTTCGTATCTTAATGTCAGTGAAGCGGCAGTTGCAGACCGGCTTATGGCTCATCCGGTTATCAGGACTGCAGTTGTGGAAAAACATTTTCCCGACAAGGTTAGTATCACTGTTGCCAGCCGCAGACCTCTGGCTTCGGTGTTTGCTGAAGTAGACGGTAAAAGCAGACTTTTTTACGTGGATAATCAGGGCTATATTCTTCCCGCTGCTTCCGCCGAAGGAAATGCTTCCATGCCTGTACTTTCCGGAGTGCGGGTGCTTGATGTACGTCCGGGGATGAGGTTTCCGGAAGAGCTTACCGGGTATCTTGTGCAGCTTTCTGCTCTACGGGAAGAGGCCCCCCGGCTGTATAACTTGATCAGTGAGATAAAATTCGTTAAAAAGAGTACAGCCGGTTACGAAGTTGTGCTTTTTCCCGGACATGAGCATTTAAGGGTCAGAACCGGCCCTGAGCTTACGAAAGAGATGATGCGCAGTATCCTTCTGGTAATAGACGTTGTAAAGCGTCAGGGATTACTTGGATCTCTGGAGGAACTTGATTTCCGTACCGGAGAAGTTGTTTACCGGGCGAGGGGGATTGACGGTGCCGAACGATGATTTGATCGTTGGACTGGATATTGGAACAACAAAAATTTGTGCCTGCATAGCGGAAATCGGGGTTAACGGTATACCTGAAGTAATCGGTGTGGGCACAGCTCCTTCTCAGGGACTGCGCCGTGGGGTTGTGATTAATATAGAATCCACCCTTAAGTCTGTTGCGGCTGCCATCGAGGCTGCAGAGCTGATGTCCGGCCGGGAGGTTGAATCGGTTATAACCGGTATTGCCGGTGCGCATATTGAGGGTATCAACAGCCGTGGCGTTGTAGCTGTATCCGGCAAGGATCGGGAGATTTCCCGGGAGGATGTTGCCAGGGTTATTGAAGCTGCCAAAGCGGTGGTAATTCCCATGGACCGTGAAGTGCTGCATGTGATCCCCCAGGAATTCATTGTTGATGATCAGCGTGGAATCAGGGATCCTCTGGATATGATCGGCATTCGTCTTGAGGCGGAAGTGCATATAGTTACCGGTTCGGTGACATCGGCGCAGAACCTGCTTAAGTGTGTAAACAGGGCTGGATTCAGGGTGTCCGAAATTGTTCTTGAATCCCTCGCGTCTTCCAAGGCGGTGCTTACAGAAGATGAAAAGGAACTGGGTGTTCTGCTTATCGATCTCGGCGGCGGAACAACTGATGTTCTGGTACATCTGGACGGAGCCCCCTATCATACTGATGTTGTGGCCCTTGGCGGAAGCCAGGTTACCAATGATATTTCCATAATACTTAAAACCCCTCTTGATGTGGCGGAGCGGATAAAGAAAGAGTCCGGCTGCTGCTACATGTCGCTGGTTGAAGCTGATGAGCAGGTGGTTATCCCCGGTGTGGGCGGCTGGCCTTCAGCCTCTATTCCCAGACAGGAGCTTGCAAAGATTATTCAGCCGCGGATGGCTGAGATTTTCAAGCTGGTTAAAGATCAGCTTGATAAAAAGGATTACCTTCGCCATCTGGGAGGCGGTGTAGTTCTTACCGGCGGTGGTTCTCTTCTTCCCGGAGCTGCGGAGCTGGCCCTGGAGGTATTCGGTATCCCGGCGAGGATAGGAATACCAAATAAATTACGCGGACTTGTTGATGAATATCAGAACCCGATGTATTCTACTGCCATGGGTCTGGTCCTTCATGGGAGTGAAGGCGCCGTTGGCCAGGAAAATTCTTCCGCAAGAAAGCGCGGAGACGGCCTCATTGATAAATTAAAGGGGTGGATGAAAGAATTTTTTTAGCGTATTCTGTTGAAACCTGTAATGGGAAAAAGTTCCTTTAAGCGGTAGAACTGCGGATTTTTGGTAGGGTCCACTGTTCATCTCTGTTTAACGGGAGTTCATAGAAAAAGCATGCTTAACAGGGAGGGGTTATGCATATTGAAGTTATTGAGGAACACAGCGCCGATCCGACAATGATCAAGGTTATCGGTGTAGGCGGAGGCGGAAGTAACGCCGTCAATCGGATGATCGCATCCAGTCTGCAGAAGGTGCAGTTTATTGCTGCCAATTCTGATCTGCAGGCCCTGCAGCGGTCGGAAGCAGAAATAAAGATTTCACTTGGAACTGAACTCACATCCGGACTGGGCGCCGGAGGCGTACCCGAGGTTGGGGAAAAAGCTGCGCTTGAAGATGCGGACAAGATCAAGGAAGCTCTTTCCGGAGCCGACATGGTTTTTATTACCGCCGGTATGGGCGGCGGGACCGGAACCGGAGCTGCACCCGTTGTGGCCAGAATCGCCCGTGAGTTGGGCATACTTTCCGTTGCGGTGGTAACCAAGCCCTTCGATTTTGAAGGAAGAAAGAAGAAGGCCCTGGCCGAAGAGGGGATTGAAAAACTCCGTGAGGCTGTGGACACCCTTATAATCATACCTAACCAGTATCTGCTGAAAATTGTTGAAAAACGTACCCCCATTAAAGAGGCTTTTCTCCTGGCCGATGACGTGCTCCGTCAGGGTGTTCAGGGGATATCCGAGCTAATTACTATTCCCGGGGAGATAAATATCGACTTTGCCGACGTTAAAACCGTCATGAAAGGCAGGGGAGATGCTCTTATGGGTATCGGTGTCGGCCGTGGTGAAAACCGGGCGGTAGATGCTGCCACAAATGCAATCAATAATCCACTTCTCGAAGATGCCCGAATTGAGGGTGCCAAGGGTATTCTGGTTAATATCACCGGAGGAGAAGATCTTTCTCTAACCGAATACGAAGAGGTTGTTCAGATTATTACCGCCAATGCGGATGATGACGCCCTGGTTATTCCCGGCAGTGTATTTGATCCTTCTCTTGAAGATGAAATCCGGGTAACCGTTGTTGCCACGGGCTTTAATTCTGAAGCCTCATCTGCCGGTGTAGAGCCTCAGGCTGAAGAGCAGGAAGACGATATCATCAAGTACAAAGACTGGATCGATATGCGGGGTAAGGGCCTTTCTCAGGGCGGAACCCCCAGTCTCTTCCTTTCCGGGCGTAACAACCAGGATAATGATCTGGGAATACCAACCATACTGCGGGATCGTAAAATAGCCGGTCAGGGAGAATAATGCCTGACCTTCTGGCGGATTACCGGGATTATCTATCTCTTGAACGAAGGTACAGCCCTGCGACGGTGGAAACCTACAGCGGTGTTGTGCGCAGGTTTCTGTCTGATCTTGAAGAGTCCGGGGTTGATCCGCTTGTTATGGATGATGCGGATATTTCATACTGGCTTCTCGGTCAGCGAACGCCCGGGGGTCTCCTCCCTGATCCCCGGACCGCTGCCCGGGGTATAAGCGCTCTGCGGTCGTTTTTCCGCTATCTGGTTCTTGAAGATCTTCGTGTCGATAATCCGGCTCTGCTTCTGGACCGTCCCAAAACAGCCCGAAAAATTCCCCAGGTAATGGATGTGGAAGATGTGGAGACCTTCCTCTCCGCTATTGATACATCCGCACCCCTGGGATTGCGGGATCGCGCCCTTTTTGAGCTTATTTATTCCTGCGGGCTCCGGGTATCTGAGGCCTGTGGACTTACCCTTGAACGGTTTTACCCGGATGATCTTGTTTTAAGAATAATCGGCAAAGGGGATGCCGAGAGGTTTGTCCCCATGGGCGAAGTGGCCAGAGACTGGCTATTAGCCTATATCCAGCATGCAAGGCAGGTTCTGCTGAATCCGGGCCGGCCAAGAAATGAGGTGTTTCTCAATCACCGCGGCGGTCCTTTAAGCCGTAAGGGTATGTGGAAAAGGTTTACGGAAATTGCAGCTGCTGCCGGCATAAAGGGTAAGATCCACACCCTGCGGCATTCATTTGCAACACATCTTCTGCAGGGAGGAGCGGATCTCCGCTCTGTGCAGGAACTTCTCGGCCATCGGGACATAACAACTACCCAGATTTACACCCATATTGCCGATGAAGGGCTGAAGAATACCCATGCGCGCTGCCATCCCAGGGGATAAGGTCTTCCTGTCATGAAGCAGAAGAGCATGAGCGGGGTTTTATACAGTATACGAGCCTTGTCTGGTCCATGGACCTTATTTTGTCGGAGAAAAGGAGGATTAACCATGCTGAAGTCAACTCTCACGGTTCTGGCAGTGCTGCTGTTTTTCTCCTCCTGTTCCCCTCAGCGGTCGGAATATCTCGGGCGGGTGAAGGCTCTGGAGTCGGGGGATACAACCTCCATGACCGAGGCTGAAATCGATGCCCTTGAGAAGGATATAAAAGAGCTGGAAGATAGTGTTGAGCAGCTCGCCTCGGAGACCCGTAAGCTCGGCACCTATTACCGCATGCTGGCGGTGAATTTCTTTGATGCCGGGATGTTCGGTCCGGCATCGGATTATCTGCAGAAAGCCATCCGTATCTACCCCGAAAACCATGTTCTTTACTACTATCAGGCAATCTGTATCGCAAAGCTCTCAAAAACACTGGAGACTGCCGCTGACAGGAATGCCGCCATGCTTGATGCGGAGCACTTTTATCGGCAGGCTCTAACAATTAAACCTGCCTATCGGGATGCCCTTTATGGTCTTTCAGTGCTCTATGTTTTTGAACTTTCAACCCCGGACCGTGCCGTCCCCCTGCTTGAAAACCTTGTATCCATGGATGAAGAGAATACGGATGCACGCTTTCTTCTCGGCAGGGCATATGCCTCTCTCGGGGCCCTTGATGAGGCCAGGAAGGCCTATGAATCCATTATTGAGATAGCTCCGGAGTCGTCTGCGGCGGATTCCGCCAGGGATATTCTACAGCAGATAGGAAGCGGTGTTTGATGGTAAAAACCGCCTTTATTCACCGTTTGCCGGGGCTCTGTTTTTCCGAACGCTGTCTGCTGTTTGAAATCAGCAGTGCAGACGGTTCTGAAATTTTCACCTCTTCCGGCTTTCTGGACGACCTTCTTGGCAGGCCTTACCTCTCATCCGCCGATCTGGCGACCCTCTGTGATGATGTTAAGAAAGAGGTCGCCTGGCTTGCGCGGCACAATGGTGGAATTGTCGCTTTTCCGGAATCCGGATACCCCGGACTTCTGCGCGAAATATATGATCCTCCTTTCGCTCTCTATTACCGGGGGAATCTTATTGATTCCACTTCAATGGTCGGGATGGTCGGCACCCGCAGACCGGACAGGCAGGGCGCGGCGGCTGCATATGGCCTTGGCGAAAGTCTCGGCAGGCTTGATATACCGGTTGTATCCGGACTTGCCCGGGGTATCGACTGTCAGGCTCACCGGGGCAATACTGCCGGTGGTGCGGCGGGTGTCGCTGTTCTCGGTTCCGGTCTGGCTCATGCAGGCCCTGCTTCAAGCCGTTCCACTGCGGAAGAGCTGATCCGTGCCGGAGGGGCCCTTGTAAGTGAATATCCGGTTTTCAGCCCGGCGACGCGGTTCAGTTTTCCCATGCGGAACAGGATTATCAGCGGTATGAGCCGGTCGGTGGTTGTCGTCCAGGCACCTTCCCGGTCCGGGGCCCTTATAACTGCTGATTATGCCCTGGATCAGGGGCGGGAGGTGCTGGTGCACCGGGATTGTCTGCAATCGTATTCAGGCTGCAGCGGGGATACGAATGAAGGCTGCCGCAGGCTTGCTGCCGATGGAGCCCGGGCTGTTTCCAGCGGAGAAGAGCTTCTTCGGGACTGGTCCTGTGTCTGGGATGGCCCGGCTGTTCAGTATGGGGCGGCTGCAGTATGAAAACAGTTCCAAAAGGCGATAATCTGGAGCTGCTGTCCCGGGATTATACCGATTACCTTATGGCGGTCCGCAGGCTTTCACTGCATACCGTTGCAGCCTACACCCGGGATCTCAAGGTTTTTACTGATTTTATAAAAAGCGAAGAACTGGATTTTCCGCCGGATCGGCGGGCTGCCAGGGCATTTGTTTCCAGTCTGAATAGAAAAGGGCTGGACAAGCGCAGTGTAAACCGCAATCTTGCGGCGGTAAGGGGCTTTTTCCGTTATCTGCGTAAAAGAGAGCTGGTAACGGCTGACCCCTTTGAAGAGATCGAGAACCTCAAGGAAGGCCGGAGAATTCCCTCTTTCCTTCGTACGGAAGAGCTTGAGGCGATGCTGGATCTGTCCGGGACTGATTTCAGTTCCAGGCGTAATCAGCTGATTCTCGAACTGCTCTATTCCACCGGCTGCAGAGTAAGCGAAGCCTCGGGGATTCGCCTCGATGATATCGATCTGCGGGCAGGCAGAATCCGGGTTATGGGAAAAGGGGCAAAAGAGCGTTTTGTCTATCTTGGCGAACCTGCCCGGCAGTCTGTGCGGGATTATATGGGCCTGCGGAAAGCTGTGCTTTCGGGGCTGGGTAAGCTAAATGTGGAAAAGAGTCTGTTTGTAAATAAACAGGGCGGGGCTTTAAGTGACCGCTCAATACGAAATATAGTCAAGGCCGCTGCAGCCGGGGCGGGGGTGGCAAGAAAAGTGTCTCCCCACACGCTGCGGCACAGTTTCGCAACCCACCTGGTGGAAGGCGGGGCCGGTATTCGTTCAGTGCAGGAGCTTCTGGGACATTCCTCTCTGCGGGCGACCCAGGTGTATACCCATGCTGAACTCGACCGCCTGAGAAAGGTTCATGCCGGTGCTCATCCACATGGAAGTTCGGCGGGGCCTGATAAAAAGGATGCAGGAAAAGATGACTGAAATGAAGGCAACTACGATCCTTGCGGTACGCAAGGATGGAAAAACAGCCATGGCCGGAGACGGTCAGGTAACCCTGGGTAATACGGTTATGAAGGGAAATGCCCGGAAGGTTCGTACTATTTACGACGGAAAGATTCTGGTTGGATTTGCCGGTGCAACCGCCGATGCATTTACCCTGTTTGAACGTTTTGAAGGCAGAGTGCGGGAGTATAAGGGAGATATTACCCGGGCTGCAGTAGAGCTTGCCAAGGACTGGCGGACCGACCGTATGCTTCGCCGGCTGGAAGCTATGCTCCTGGTGGCAGACCGTGACAAGATTCTGCTTATTTCCGGTACCGGAGATGTAATTGAACCCGAAGAGGGTGCAATAGCCATCGGTTCCGGCGGCAGTTACGCCTATGCTGCTGCCCTGGCCTATCTCGACAGCGGTACGGAGCTCTCTGCTCTGGAAATAGCAACCCGCTCGCTGGGGATTGCCGGCGGCATCTGTATCTACACCAACGACCGTATTGTAAGTGAGGAACTCCCGTGAATATTGATGAAATGACTCCCCGGCAGATTGTTGCCGAGCTGGACAGCTATATAATCGGCCAGGATAATGCCAAGAAAGCCGTTGCTATTGCGCTTAGGAACCGTCTGCGGCGGAAAAAGCTTGCCAAGGAACTGCGGGATGAGATAGCTCCCAAAAATATAATTATGATCGGACCCACGGGAGTAGGAAAAACCGAGATTGCCCGGCGTCTGTCCAAACTTTGCGGAGCGCCCTTTATCAAGGTTGAAGCCACCAAGTATACCGAAGTCGGCTATGTGGGCCGGGATGTCGAATCCATGGTCCGGGACCTGATGAGTGTTGCCATGGCCATGGTCAAGGATGAACTGCAGGAAGGTGTGCGGGAAGAAGCTGAACGCCGTACAGAGGAGGCGGTCCTTGATCTGCTGCTTCCGGGGATTAAAAAACCACAGCCTGCACCTGTCCAGGGGGAGGCTCTTCCGGCCCCGACTGGTGAAGATACCTCTGCCGGCACAACCCGGGAGAAGTTCCGGCAGATGCTGAGAGACGGAAAGCTTGAGGAAAAGAGTGTTGAGGTTCAGGTATCCGGAGGCGGATTTCCTACAATAGAGGTATTTGCCGGAAACAATATGGAAGAAATGGATCTCAATCTGGGGAATATGGGCAATCTTCCCAATATCTTCGGCGGCGGCAAGAAACGTAAACGGGTTACGGTGAAACGGGCCCGGGAGATTCTCATGGCTGAAGAGCTGGACAAGCTGATCGATTCCGACCGGGTTGCGGAGATTGCCAAGGAACGGGTGGAGGAGATGGGTATCATCTTTATCGATGAGATAGACAAGGTTGCAGGCAAGGAGAGCCGCGGCGGTGCCGATGTGAGCCGTGAGGGCGTTCAGCGGGATATTCTTCCCATCGTTGAGGGCTCCACCATTAATACCAAGCACGGCATGGTAGATACCAGCCATATCCTGTTTATCGCGGCCGGGGCTTTTCATGTGTCCAAGCCCTCCGACCTGATTCCCGAACTGCAGGGACGATTTCCTCTGCGGGTAGAGCTGAAGGATCTTGATGCGGAAGATTTTGAACGGATACTTACCAAGCCTCAGAATGCCCTGATTACCCAGTATATGGCGCTCATCGGGACTGAGGATGTTACCCTCGATTTTACCCCCGAAGCGGTAAAACGGATCTCGGAAATAGCTGCACAGGTTAACTCCACAAGTGAGAATATCGGAGCCAGAAGGCTTCATACGGTTATGGAGCTTCTGCTTGAGGAAGTCTCCTTTACTGCACCGGAAATACAGGGGCAGACCATAAAAATTACTCCTGATTATGTGAATGAACGTCTCGGTGATGTACTGGAAGATAAGGATTTAAGCCAGTATATCCTGTAAGGTCCGGTGCTGAAGATGCCGAAAATAGGAAGAAGAAGGAATCGGTGAGGTTGTAGATATGTTTGAAGGCAACAGTTTTGGCAGAACCCTTGATTTGCTGCACCGCAATATGGATGTGGCAGTTTTAAGGCGCAGCATAATCGCAAACAATATCGCGAATGCGGATACCCCCAATTTTAAGCGCAGTACCCTCAATTTTGAGGCTGAACTGAAAAGGGCTATAGATTCAGAGCAGCCCACCGGCAGACTGCAGGCGGCCCTGACCGACAGCAAGCACATTCCCTTCGACCGGAGTGTTGACTATCAGACAGTGAAGCCGAAGAAGGTGCTGGATTATCTTACCGCCAGTGATAATAACGGCAACAATGTGGATATTGAAGAAGAGATGATGGCAGAGCTTAATAACCAGCTTCGCTACGAAATTATGACCCGCTCCCTGGCGAATCAGTTTTCCCAGGTAAATACGGTATTAAGGTAGGGAGAATATAGATGGGAATGTTTACCGCAATAGGAACAGCCGCATCGGGAATGAGCGCCCAGCGCCTCCGGCTTGATGTAATTTCCAATAATATCGCCAATGCAGATACAACCCGGACCCCCAAGGGCGGTCCTTACCGCAGGAGCCGGGTGATTTTCAAGCCCCGGGTGGAAGAACCCTACTTTAAGATTCCCTTTCTGCCCAAGAAGCTTGATAACGGAATCGGTTCCGGAGTGCGGGTAGCCGAGATTTCCAAGGATACCGATGCAAAGACCCGGCTTGTTTACGATCCGACCCACCCCGATGCAATCCAGTCGGGACCAAAGGCGGGCTATGTGGAGATGCCGAATGTGAATATCGTGGAAGAGATGGTGGATATGATCTCTGCTTCCCGTTCATACGAGGCAAATATCGCTCTGGTAAACGGATCCAAGACAATGTTTATGCGGTCTCTGGATATCGGAAGATAAGAAGATAAAGAGTTTATTAACACAGGTAATCATAAGGTAGGTAGGTTATGGATATTTTCAGTGTAAATCAGGTGACGGGACATAAAATAGGCCTGAATCTCACCAATACAAAGCATCTCACCGGTAATCTTGAACGGAATCAGCCGGAGGATCCTTCGGAAACAGGCTTTGCCAATGCCATGCTGAAGGCCCTCAACGGTGCCAACAGCCTGCAGCAGGAGAGCACAAGTCTGACCCAGCAGATGCTCATTGATCCGGACAGTGTCGATTCTCACGATGTAACCATCGCCATGGCAAAGGCCAATATGGCAGTTTCCATGACAAAATCCGTCGTAGACGGGGCTATAAAAGCCTACAAGGAGATTATCAGCTTAAGGTAGTCAAGTATCTGTTTATGCTGTAAAATAATATCCGGTAGGTAAACTACGGAGCTAATTAACCATTAGTGCCTTGGGAGGGGAGATGAACGAATGGTTGAAAAAGTTCCTGGCACAGGTAAAGGGCGGCTGGTCCAAATGGTCTCTTGTTCAGAAGATCATCGGGATAGCCATAGTCGTTGTTGTTGCCGCTGCGCTGGTCGGGCTGATTGGTTTCAGTTCCCGTCCCAGTATGGTTGCGCTTCTGACCACGCCTATTACCGATCAGGAAAAGTTGTCTGAAATTTCTTATCGTCTCGACGAAGAAAAAGTAGAACACACCGTAACAGACGACGGAAGAATTTTTGTAAAAGATAAAATCACCGCACAGCGAATGGTCGCAGTTCTTATGCGTGAAGACCTTATTCCCCAGGATGTTTCTCCCTGGGATGTCTTCAAGCTGGACCGCTGGACCATTACCGACTTTGAACGGAATGTTAATCTCCGGCAGGCCATAACCCGCAGTCTCGAGCAGCATATTGAAGCTCTTCAGGATGTTGATGATGCCAAGGTTACTCTGGTAATGCCCGAGAAGGAACTCTTCTCGGAAGAGCAGCAGCCGGTTACCGCATCGGTTATCGTTACTCCGACCCCGGGTTCGGATATCTCAACCAACAGGGCCAAGATTGAAGGAATTGTCAAGCTTGTCCGTTTTGCCGTTGAGGGCCTTACGGAAGATAATATTGTCATAACCGACCAGAGCATGAATGTTCTCAATGATTTTGAGGATCTCGCAGACTTCGACCGGCTTGAACTTACCAAACGGCAGCTTGATCAGAAAGAGAAGCTTGAGAACCAGTACCGCAATGAGATCCAGAAAGCACTGATGCAGATATTCGGTGCAGACCGGGTTCGGGTCCTCAAGGTTGATATCGACCTTGATATGGGCAAAAAGGTTGTCGATACTGATGAGTATTTTCCCATTACCATGGTACCCGATAATCCTGCAACTCCGTATTCCGAGCTGGTGGTTGAGCCGTCCATAACCAGATCAAAAGAAGTTATCGATGAGTACTGGAAAGGCACCGGGTTTAATCCGGAAGGCCCTCCCGGTGTGGAAGGGCAGGTTCCTCCTTCCTATAAGGATGCAGATTCCCTTTTCGGCGAATACCGCAATAATTCGGTAACCCAGAACGAAGAGGTAAATAAGGTTACCACCCACGAGGAGAAAAGCCCCTGGGTTATCCGCCGTATCTCCATAGGAGCCGCAATAGACGGCCTCTGGAAGCGCGAGTATACTGACAAGGGTACTGTAAAGCTTGATCCCACCGGCAGTATTGTCAGGAATTATACCGCTGTAACAGGAGAGGATCTTTCCAAAGCCCAGACCCTGGTAGAGCATGCTATCGGTTACAACCGCAACAGGGGTGATACGGTTTCTGTGGAGCATCTGCAGTTTGACAGAACCGCCCAGTTTGCCATGGAGGACGAAGAGTTCCGGGCACGGCAGCGGCTTCAGCAGATGATTATCTATTCTCTGATTGCCGTAGCGGTGCTGATCATAGCGCTGATTGTTTTCCGTCTTATCAGCAGGGAACTGGAACGGCGCAGGCGGCTCAGGGAAGAGGAACTTTCCCGGCAGCATCAGGCTATGCGGGAGGCTGCCTTGCGGAGTGCGGAGGAAGAAGGCGTGGATGTGGAAATGTCCGTGGAGGAGCGGGCCAGGCTGGACATGCAGGAGCATGCCATCAACATGGCCCGGGAGCATCCCGAGGATGTTGCTCAGCTGATCCGCACATGGCTGCTTGAAGAGTAGGTATTCTGTTAAGGAGACTTGATATATGGCCAAGCAAGGAAAAGCTGCGGCACAGGGCGCCGCCGGCGGCGCCCCTAAAAAAGGAATAAAAAAAGATCTCACCGGCCGCCAGAAGGCTGCGATCTTTCTTGTCACCCTGGGGTCGGAGATCTCTTCGGAGATTTTCAAACACCTCAGGGAAGATGAGATAGAGGCTTTGACCTTTGAAATCGCCAGGCTGGATAATATTGATTCCGAGGACAGGGATACGGTCCTGATGGAGTTCAAAGAGCTGATGATGGCTCAGGACTTTATTACCTCCGGCGGTATCGATTATGCCCGGGAACTTCTTGAGAAATCCCTGGGTGCCCAGAAGGCGGTTGATATTATCAACAGGCTGACCAGTTCCCTCCAGGTCCGCCCCTTTGATTTTATCCGGCGTACCGACCCTGCCCATCTGCTTAACTTTATTCAGCAGGAACATCCCCAGACCATCGCGCTGATACTGGCTTATCTTGAGCCTCAGAAGGCTTCGATAATTCTTGCCAGTCTGCCCCATGAGGTTCAGTCGGATGTTTCCAGGCGTATTGCAACCATGGACCGGACTGACCCCAATATTCTCCGTGAAGTTGAGCGGGTGCTGGAGAAAAAACTCTCCACCCTCAGTTCCGAAGACTATACCGCTGCCGGTGGTGTTGAAAATATTGTTGAAATTCTCAATATGGTAGACCGTTCGACGGAAAAGACCATTATAGAAAGCCTTGAGGAAGAAGATCCCGAACTGGCTGAAGAGATCAAAAAGCGGATGTTCGTATTCGAAGATATCGTTCTTCTCGACGACCGGGCCATTCAGAAGGTACTCCGCGAAGTGGATACCGGAGAGCTTGCCAAGGCGCTCCGCGGCGTGGAGGCGGAAGTTCAGGACAAGATCTTCCGCAATATGTCCAAGCGTGCAGCCAGCATGCTCAAGGAAGAGATGGAGTACATGGGACCTGTCCGGCTCAAGGACGTGGAGGAGACCCAGCAGAAGATTGTTTCCATTATCCGCAAGCTTGAGGATCAGGGTGAAATTGTTGTTGCCCGTTCCGGCGAAGATGAAATGGTTGTGTAGGGAGTCGGTAAATGGCAAAAAATGTTTTTCGGCCGACAGAAATTACCAATATGACCGCCCAGCGGGTTGTGCTGGATACTCCGTATAAAGAGGTTGTTCCCGAAGAAGTAATTATTCCGGCAGAAGAGTATACCGGCCCCACTGCGGATGATCTGCGGCGGGAGGCTGAAGCGTTCCGGGATCAGTGGGAGCAGGAAAAGGCTGAGATGATCTCCTCCGCCAGGGAAGAGGCGGAAAATATTGTAAAAGACGCTGAAGAGCGGGCTTTTCAGGTGCTGAAGAACAAAACAGACGAGGGTGAAAAGATCCGTCAGGATGCTGAGGATCAGGCGGCCCGTTCTTCCGAGGCTGCGGCACAGGAGCGTGAATCGTTACTCAAAGAGGCGGAAGCCCAGGTTGAGGAGATACGACGTAATGCCTATGCCGAAGGATTCGAGTCCGGTAGGGAAGCAGGATATCAGGAAGGCAAGGCGGAAGTTGAGCGGCTTATAAAGCACCTTCACGGTATTATCAGTTCCGCCATTGAAAAGCGAACCGAAATAATCGATGAGTCTGAAACCCAGGTTATTAATCTTGTACTGCTTATCGCCAAAAAGGTTATCAAGGTTATTTCTGAAAATCAGAAGAATGTGGTTATCAACAATGTTATTCAGGCTTTAAGAAAGCTCAAGAGCCGCGGCGATGTTGTGCTCCGGGTAAATCTTGAAGATGTGGAGCTGACCACCGACCACGTCAAGGATTTTATGCGCATGGTGGAAAATGTCAGATCCATTACGGTGCTTGAAGATTCCAGAGTGGATCAGGGCGGCTGCATTATCGAAACCGATTTCGGAGAGATCGATGCACGCATAAAGTCGCAGTTTAACGAAATAGAAGAAAAGATACTGGAAATGGCCCCGATCCGGGACAAAGGGGAGACCTTTTAAGCGCCGTCCGGGCTGAATAGAAACGAACCTGACCTGTGGGAGGGGAGGATGTTCGAAAAGTACAATGCAGTTCTCGAGGATCTTGATCCTATAAAATATACCGGCCATGTACAGCGGGTGAAGGGGCTTATGATAGAGAGCCACGGGCCCCACGGCATGGTGGGCGAACTCTGTCACATCGATGTACCCAAGGGAAAGGGAACCGTCCCGGCGGAGATCGTGGGGTTTTCAGAAGACACGGTGCAGCTGATGCCCTTTCAGGGGATGGAAGGTATTGAGGCGGGATGCCGGGTTACCGCTCTGGGGACCTCTCTTTCTGTTCCTGTTTCTCCACGGCTTCTCGGCCGTGTCCTGGACAGTCTGGGAAGACCCATGGATGACGGTCCCACCGTCGGGTCTGTCGATTCCTATCCTTCCATTGCGGAACCACCTGACGTACTTAAACGCAGCACAATTAAAGATCGGATTATCACCGGTGTTCGTGCCCTGGATGCCTTTACTCCGGTGGGCAAAGGCCAGCGTCTGGGAATTTTCTCCGGCTCCGGTGTAGGTAAATCCACCCTCCTTGGGA
The DNA here is from genome assembly GCA_963676835.2 of Marispirochaeta sp. Lineage (GTDB taxonomy): Bacteria > Spirochaetota > Spirochaetia > JC444 > Marispirochaetaceae > Marispirochaeta. The sequence continues at coordinate 601,808 of CAXXFF010000001.1, read as the reverse complement.
TGATTGCCCGTAACACTTCTGCTGATGTCAACGTTATTGCACTTATAGGTGAACGGGGACGGGAAGTCCGGGAGTTTATCGAAAATGACCTTGGCCCCGAAGGGCTCAAGCGCTCGGTACTGGTTGTCTCCTCGTCAGATACACCACCGCTGGCTCGTCTCCGGGGAGCCTATGTGGCCACCGCCATAGCCGAGTACTTTCGTGATCAGGGTAAGGATGTAATGCTCCTTTTTGATTCCGTTACCCGTTTTGCCCGGGCCCAGCGCGAAATAGGACTGGCCGTGGGCGAACCTCCGGCCACCCGGGGATACACTCCCTCGGTATTCTCTCTGCTGCCAAAACTGCTTGAACGCTGTGGAACTTCCGACAAGGGCACCATTACCGGTTTTTACACCATTCTGGTTGATGGAGATGATATGGATGATCCCGTGGCGGACACTGTACGGGGAATCCTCGACGGTCATATCATTTTGAGCCGGGGCCTTGCCCAGCGCTATCATTATCCGGCCATCGATGTACTGGATTCCCTTTCAAGGCTGGGAACCAAAGTGGCTTCTTCTGAAGATCTTAAAGCGGCTGGTAAGCTGAGGCAGCTTATGGCCGGCTATAACGAAACTGAAGACCTGATTAATGTCGGCGCCTACGTGCGGGGAGCCAATCCTCTGGTTGATGAAGCCATCGAGAAAATGCCGGCCATCCGTGAATTTCTGGTGCAGGGCATTGATGAACAGGCTGATGTTGAAGATACCCTCGGCGAGCTCCGCAGGCTTGCAGGTATGGGAGATTCCTGATGCGGAAATTTCATTTTAAACTGCAGAAGCTGCTTGAACTGAAAGAGTACCGGGAGCGGGAATGGGAAATTAAGCTGGGAGAAATAACCGGCCGCATGGAAGAGATCCGGCAGAAGATAGATGCCTGCCGCAGCCAGCGGCAGAAAGGTTTCACTCTCAGGGCAGAAGCGGGAAACGATCTGAGTCAGTGTGCGGCTGCGGAGAATTACATCCGCCGCATGGAGCAGCTTGACAGTACCTATACCCGGGATCTTCAGGTTCTAACTGCTGAACGCGAAGAGATACAGGCGGGCTATCTGGAAGCTTCGAAGGAACGGAAGGTTTTTGACAAGCTCAGGGAAAAGCGGCAGCTGGAATTTTATAAAGAACAGAAAAAAGCTGATATCGCAATGCTTGATGAGCTCAATTCCGGTGCTGCAGCCCGGAACGTTGAGTTTGCCGCGGAAGTCGCGGGCAGTGCGGCAGGGAGAGTCAGATGAGGGCCATAAACCGGGGCTACAGAATATTCGTTTTAATGCTGCTTATCGGCATACTTTTTCTCGGGGGGCTCCTCTGGTTTGACTACCTGGGACTAATGGATGTCCGGGAAAAACTGCATCCGATTCTCTCGTTTTTCGGCCTGGCTACACCGGAGGAGGTGGTTGATTCCGGCTCCCCGATGATGCTGGATCAGGCCCGTCTGGACAAGATGTACGAGGAGATGGACCGCCGCGAAGCATCCCTGGCAGAGTGGGAAGAAGAGCTTACTTCCAAGGAGGAAGAGCTGCTTCAGATGGCGGAAGCACTGAAGGAGCAGGAGAAAGCCCTGGAAGACAGGGAAAAATCATTCAATGAAATTGTAAAACAGTACGAAAATAAGAATGCGAACCTTCGGCAGGCGGCAACATACTTTACCGGTATGGATCCGAAGCTTGCTGTGGCAAGGCTCGTAGAGATGGACGACCAGGATGTTATAGACATCCTGCGTATGACCGAACAGATTTCCCGGGAAACCGGCGAAGCTTCGGTTGTTTCGTACTGGCTGCAATTAATGCCTGCGGAAAAAGCAGCGGTCCTTAACAGGAAAATGCTGAAGAAGCCGGAGGTTACAGGAGGATGATTAAAACAGATGATATCAGCAGTAGATATCCTCTCCTTCGACACTCAGTATCAGGCAAATCTGCCGGCACCGGCGGAGGTCGGCGGACCTCCCTTCAGTGATTATCTGAGCAGAGCCGAAGATACCCGGCAGTCTGCCCAATACAGTTCCGGCCCGGAATTGCGGGAATACGACAGAACTGTCGAAAATGGTTCCGCCGGGGAGGCTTCAGGCGCAGCGAACACTGAGTACACTGAACAGTATGCAGATCCCTATGGAAACAAAGACGCTTCAGGGGAGAAGTCGCCGTCACGCGCATCTTCTGACGGTTTGAATGCCGATGCAGACGGCAAAGTGAAAAAATCCCGGAAAGAGGCCTCTGAAGCAGCGGATAAAAGTATCAAATCCGAAAACAGATTACAAAAGAATACCCGTGAAAAATCTTCAGACACAACAGGGGCTGATGAACGAACTCAGGTAAAGAACCCGCTTTCCAAAAATGCAGCAGGCTTCACCTCCGTTTCCGCAGAAAAGGGAATTGCAGATTCTGACTCTTCTAAAGAAGAACTCTCGGCTGTACTGAGGCAGAGTGCCGATGTTCCTGCGGCAGAATCTGAAACTGTGCAGCTTTCTGTTCTGGCTGATGGTTCTGAAGAGGGTATGGCACAGGCTGAAACCGCATCATTATCCGGTGCTGCCGCAGGGGCTTCTGGTACGGAACTGAAATCGTCCGGAAGTGACAACACCGTTCGGAGCGGGAAGGATGACGCCATTGCCGCAGGCATAATCGGGGATCCGCGGAAGAACAGCACCGATAAAACTAAAGCTGCACAGGCAAAGGGTCCGGAGATTGAGGTTGTGGATCTTCGCGGAAAAAAAGCGGGCTCCCTTGAAGGAACTGCGTCACGGATGCGGGGAGATCAGGCCCGGCCGGAAGTTGCCGAGTCCAGGGATTCCGGCTCGGTTCCGCTGCGCACTGAAGGTGACAGCACCTTTCGTGAGCAGGTTCTGGTTATCGGCAGCGATTCTTCAAAAGAAGATTCTTCAAGCCTCAAAAGCTTTGATACTACATCCCGTGCTGCCGGCGAATTGTCCCGGGCTCTGCGGGACGGCGGCAACAGTGAAATCCTTAAAAAAGCCCAGTTTATGCTCAAGGAGCAGGATCAGGGAGAAATCAAGCTGATTCTCAAGCCCGAAAAGCTCGGTGAAGTAAGAATCCGCCTTAATCTCAACGATAAGCATATAGGCGGACGGATAATTGTCGAAAATAGTAGTGTACGGGAAGTTTTTCAGGAGAATATGGAACAGCTTAACCGTAGCTTCCGGGAGCATGGTTTTCAGACCGCCGGGCTGGAGGTAACCGTCGGCGGCCGTGATGGCAGGCATTCCGGGCAGCGGGACAGGGATTCCAGTCAGGTTTCCTCCCGCAGGGTGAGTGAAGTATTTGATGAACAGGTTCCACGGCTTGATTCGGATCTATTTTCCGACAGCCGGGTGAACGTTTACGTATAGGCGTACAGGAGAGTTGCAATGGATTTATCTACCACTATGAATGCAGGTGAAAAAGCACAGACCCAGATGCAGGTGGATATGCTCAACAAGATGGTCAATCAGGGCCGGCAGTCAAAACAGGAGCTGGACAAGGATGATTTTATGAAAATCCTTATTACCCAGCTTACTCATCAGGATCCTACAGAGCCCATGAAGGACAAGGAATTCATAGCCCAGATGGCACAGTTCTCCACCCTTGAGCAGATGACCAATATGGCAACTTCTTTCGGGCAGCTTTCCGGAGTTATGGCTTCCGCCAAGGCAATGAATACCCTTGGCCGGGAAGTTGAAATTATCAGCGGAGAAGAGACTGTCCAGGGTACGGTGGAAGCTGTGTCCGGCAAGGAGTTTCCCCAGGTTCTGGTGAACGGCTGCTATTATGATGTTAACGATATAAATAAGGTAATGCGCTAGGAGGCTACTGATATATGATGCGATCACTTTATGCCGGTGTATCCGGTCTGCAGAATCATCAGACCCGTATGGATGTAATTGGAAACAATATTTCCAATGTAAACACCATCGGGTTTAAAAAGGGAAGGGTCAACTTCCAGGATATGCTCTCACAGACCATGTCCGGCGCAGCCCGTCCCACGGAAGATCTTGGCGGTGTAAACCCCAAACAGGTCGGCCTTGGAATGACTATAGCTTCTATTGATACCATTCACACCCAGGGGTCACTTCAGACCACCGGTGTTATGACCGATGTGGCTATTCAGGGAAACGGTTTCTTTGTGATGAAGAACGGTGACAAGGAATTCTTTACCCGGGCGGGAGCTTTCGGTATCGATGAGACCGGCCTGCTGGTTAATCCCGCCAATGGACTCAAGGTTCAGGGCTGGATGGCGGAACAGGTCGAGGGTACTACTATTCTCAATACCGCAGCCGATGTAGGGGATATAACCATACCTGTCGGCGGCAAGGATCCCGCAGCGGCTACTACCGAAGTCAGCCTTGCCTGTAACCTGGACAAGAGAACCACCGAGATTCCTCCCGGAGCAGGACCTGCGGAAACCCTGGAGAACACCTGGACCATCGACAAGACAATCTATGACAGCTTCGGTAATACTCATACAATGCGCATTAACTTTACCAAAGCCGTAGGCCAGCCCAACAGCTGGGATGCGGTGGTAACCCTGGATCCCGATGCAAACGGCGTGGATACTGCCAATACCCTGGCGGAAATCGGGGCGGAAAACAACGGTGATGCGACTTTTACGGTTAACTTCAATAACCTGGGAACCCTGGAAAGCGCCAACGACGCCCAGGGCGATCTGATCAATACCGGAAATCTTCAGGTGCCTATCACCTTTGATGTTCCCAATGCCAACCCCACCGAAGCCGGTGAGGTTCTGCGGCAGACCTTCAACCTGAACCTCGGGGAGATCGGCAGTGTGGTCAATTCCATGACCCAGTTTGCAGAAAAGAGCTCCACCAAGGCTTTCAGCCAGAACGGATACCCCATGGGCTATCTTGAGAGCTTCAAGATCGACCAGTCCGGTATGATAACCGGTGTCTACTCCAACGGCACCAACCGGACCATCGCCCAGGTGGCGCTTGCAAGTTTCACCAACCCCGGCGGACTTGAAAAAGCCGGTGAAAGCACCTACGTGGTAACCAACAACTCCGGTTTTGCCAATATTTCCGCCAGCGGTGTAGCCGGCAAGGGAAAGTTTATTGCCGGTGCTCTTGAAATGAGTAATGTTGACCTGGCCGAACAGTTTACTGATATGATTGTAACCCAGAGGGGTTTTCAGTCCAACAGCAAGACCATTCAGACCTCCGACCAGATGCTGCAGGAGCTTTTGACCTTAAAGCGTTAAGGGGTTAGAATAGGGGCGTAAATGATTGAAGTGAGCAGGCTTGATGGAACAGTATACTGGGTAAATCCCCATCAGATTGAATACATCGAAGCCAATCCTGATACGACCCTGATAATGTTGTCGGGCAAACGGCTGGTGGTTCGCGAGGACTACCAGACCGTTTTTGCGTCTATAGTGGACTACCGCCGGCAGATAGGGGCATTCAAAAATGAGGAGTAGCCTTTAATGGATTTAGGAACGATACTTGGCGTTGTACTCGGGGCTGTAATGATCCTGATGTCCATCCTTACATCCGGTGGTTCCATGGGCTCCTATATCGATATCCCATCTATCTTTATGGTTGTGGGTGGTTCATTTGCGGCTCTAATGGTTTCCAACCCCCTTTCCAGGGTTCTGGGAATGATGAAGTTTGTCAACATTGCCCTGAATGTACCCAACTGGGGAGAAGAGGCTATAATCTCCACTCTGGTAAACTTTTCTGAAAAGGCGCGCCGGGAAGGACTGCTGGCACTTGAGGATGATCTTGAGGAAGTTGACCAGGAGTTTATGAAAAAAGGTATCCAGCTCGTGGTCGACGGTACTGATCCGGAGATTATCAAGAGCCTTCTGTATAACGAACTTAATCAGATTAACGAACGCCATGCAGATGGAATAAAGATCTTTGATGACTGGGGAAAGTACGCCCCTGCATTCGGTATGATCGGAACCCTGGCGGGGCTTATTGCCATGCTTGCCAACCTTAACGATGCAGACGCTATTGGATCTGGTATGGCTCTTGCGCTTATTACCACCATGTATGGTGCAATTGTTGCCAACCTTGTGCTTGTTCCTATAAAAGGAAAACTGGAAGACCGGGATAAAACTGAAACCCTGGTCAAGGAAATAATGATCGAAGGAATACTTTCGATTCAGTCCGGAGACAACCCGCGTATACTGGAAGTTAAACTTCTCAGTTTTCTGCCTCCTTCACGGCGTGAAGCGATTATGGCGGAATCGGCGGCGGAGTAGAGTAGTATGGCTGCACCGAAGAAGTGTAAAAAATGTCCTCCCGAAGGTGCCGCAGACTGGATGCTCACCTATGGTGACATGGTAACCCTGCTGCTTACCTTCTTTGTTATGATGTACACCACCGCAGAAGTGGACGGTTCTCAGCTCAAGCTGATACTTGCCGCCTTTTCCGGTCTCGGTGTGCTGGAGGGAGGGAATACCCTTCAGGCAGGAGAGCTGGCGGAGCTGGGGAATAATATTATGTCCCTGCCTTCCATGGATAAGGGGCGGGCCCTGGACAAGGCCCGTAAGCTTGCCATCAGTCAGTTTCAGCCGGAGATTAAGAGCAAAAAGGTGAGGATAACCGAGGATGAACGGGGGCTTATAATAAGCCTTGCGGCGGACTCGTTTTTCAGGCCCGCGTCGGCGGAGGTTGATATCGATAATACCAGGGAGACACTGCAGAAAGTATCAAGGCTTCTGATTTCCCTGGAGGATAGAAAATTCAGAATTGAAGGGCATACGGATTCCATGCCCACCGATCCTGACGGTGACTGGCCGACCAACTGGGAGCTCTCTTCGGCCCGTTCGGTGAACACCCTCAAGTATCTTATGCAGTATGGTGTGCCGGAGAAGCAGTTTCAGGTTGCCGGATTCGCTGATACTGTCCCCCTGGCGAGTAATGATACTCCCGAGGGCAGGGCGTATAACCGCAGGATTGATATAGTTATTTTGACCGACGGTCATCTTTGATTTTCGAGGGTTTGCACAAGGGACCCATATTTGATATTTTTTTGTTGGACGGTTCCGGTAGAATCCGGCAGTCCGGGAGATAATGTGTATGGCAGATGATGATGTAGTATTCGGTGATGACGACGTCACCGGCGGTGCGGAACCCGACGGGGGAGGCCGCGGCGGTTTTCTTCCTGAGATACTTATCAAAATCCTCAAACTGGTCGCCATGGGTCTGGCTGCGATTATCTTTATAGTAACTGTTGTTGTAATAACCATGCAGATACTGAACAGGGGAAGCGCTCAGCAGGCGCTGCCGGCTATTTCTGAAGAATATGAAGGTGAAGAACCCATACTGCAGTGGTGGGACGGAATCGAAGAAATAAGAACCCGGACCAGTGATGCTGAACCTTTGACTGTTATCGTAAAGGTTAAGATCGGTTACGAGAAGGATAACAAGACCATCCTTACCGAGCTGAATGACCGGCAGGCGCCGCTTCAGGCACGGATCCGTTCGTTCTTCAGTAAAAAGACCGCCGCTGAGCTTACACCGCGGCATGAGGCGCAGATAACCGGTGAACTGAAAACCCTGGTCAACGATTCCATGACGGGACCGAATATTGATCAGGTTATAATTATGGATATGCAGATTCTTGACTTCTAAGGACAGGGGATGAACGAAGTACTTTCCCAGGACGAAATTGACCAGCTGTTAACGGCGATTTCAACAGGGGATATCGAAAGCGAAGAGGTCTCACAGGCTACTGATCAGCGTAAGATCAAGATCTATGATTTTAAACGTCCGGACAAGTTCTCGAAAGAACAGATCCGTACGGTTTCAATCATGCATGAGACCTTTGCCCGTCTTACTACAACAGCTCTCTCGGCACAGCTGCGCAGTATGGTTCATGTCCATGTTGCATCGGTAGATCAGCTGACCTACGAAGAGTTTATCCGTTCTATCCCCAATCCAACGACCTTGGGAATTATAAATATGGATCCTCTCAAAGGGTCCGCTGTACTGGAAATAGATCCTGCCATTACCTTTTCCATTATTGACCGTCTTTTCGGAGGTCAGGGAGAGGGAACAAAGGTTCAGCGGGATCTTTCGGATATCGAACAATCGGTAATGGAAGGAATCATTGTCCGTATTCTGGGAAACCTGCGGGAGGCCTGGAGCCAGGTTATTGATCTGAGACCCCGCCTGGGACAGATTGAAACCAATCCCCAGTTTGCCCAGATTGTTCCTCCAACGGAAATGGTCGTTCTGGTTACGCTGGAAACAAAAGTCGGAGAAGTAGAGGGAATGATGAACTTCTGTATTCCCTATCTGACCATCGAACCGATTATTTCGAAGCTTTCCGCCCAGTATATGTATTCAACAGTACGCTCCGGAGCCACAACGGAGAATTTAAACATAATCAAGGAACGGCTTTCCACTGTACAGGTGAATGTCGTTGCAGAGATCGGCAGTATTAATCTTACTGTCAGAGATGTACTATCCCTGAGAGGCGGTGATGTGATCCGCCTGCAGGATACCAGGACCGGAGACCCCATGGTTCTCAAGATTGGTAACAGACAAAAATTCATGTGCAGGCCCGGTCTTGTTGGGAATAAGGTGGCGGTGCAGATAACCCAGAAGCTCGAAGATGTTGAAAAAGAAGAATTCGAAGAGCTTGCCGTCGAAGGAGAAGAGTAGTCATGAGTGATGGTTCATTATCGCAAGACGAAATAGATGCATTGCTGTCAGGCGGCGGCGGATTTGATTTTGGTGGAGAACCTTCCGGTGGACAGTCCGCCGGGGGTGGATTGTCTCAGGAACAGCAGATGGAGTTTGCCTCCAAGCTGTCGGGGGCAGTTTCCAGTCAGGCTTCCAATCTGTCCGGTATCGTTGGAAAATCGGTAACAATCGGTCAGCCCGAAGTGGAGCTTACCAATCGGGACGGATTTGTTGAGACTGCGCCGGATGAAATGGTCGTGACCCGCATTGATTTCACCGAAGGTATTGTCGGGGAACATATGTATATTATGCCCTCTAATCTGGCTACAATGGTGGCGCAGATGATGATGGGGCAGGAGGAGATTGAGCTTGATGATGCTGCTCTCTCTGCTCTCTCCGAGGCGGGAAATACCCTTGCCGGGGCGATTACCACTTTTCTCGGTGATTCCGTGGGCAAGACAGTGCTTACATCTCCGGGAGAAACCGAGAAGGTCCTCAAGGCCAATCTCACGCTGCCGGCTGAAGGTTTTGTAAGAGTCACATATCCAGTCACTATTGAAGGTGAGAAGCCTTCCCAGTTAATGGAGATTTTTTCTCTTGCTGCAGTCAACGAGGTGGTTCAGCCTCCGGCTCAGCAGGCGGCGCCCCAGGCACCGCCACAGGCACCACACATGGGAGGAGGAATGGACCCGATGGCTGCAATGATGGGACAACCCGCCGGTGGCGGATACCAGAACCCTATGCAGGGTGGCGGTATGGGAATGGGCATGGGTATGAGCCCGAATGTTCAGTCTGTTCAGTTTCCCAATCTCTATCCCCAGGCTGCAGCAGGTGATCAGGGAAATATAGGCCTTCTGATGGATGTCTATATGGAGATGACCGTAGAACTTGGACGCACCAAGCGGCTGATCCGTGAAATACTCGGTATGGGTGAAGGTACAATCATCGAGCTTGATAAACTTGCAGGTGAACCGGTCGATATCCTGGTAAACCATAAACTCATCGCCAAGGGCGAGGTTGTGGTCATCGATGAGAACTTCGGTGTCCGTGTTACCGAGATTGTATCGCCCATGGAACGAATGTCGGACCTTACATGATGTAGACAAATCACATTTTTGCTGGTAGGCTTAATACATAACGTCTCTGGGGGGGGACATTGAAAAAAACGGTTCTTGTACTAATGCTGCTGACGGCTTTGGTAGGTAGTCTTGCAGCACAGGAAACAGAAGAAACCGTTACACCGCAGACTGAGGCAGACATTATTTTTGATGCACCTCAGGCTGAAGCCGGGCAGACCGGACCTGAACCTGTTTCAGGCCTGTCTGTATGGAGTTTCGTCTCCATGGTTCTGGTTTTAGGCGGTGTAGTGGCGGCCATTTATGGACTCTTTTATCTGTTAAAGAGAATGTCCGGCCGGAATCTGCCTGATAACGATCTCATCCGAATTGTCTCAACAAAATCCCTCTCCAGTACCAGGGGTGTACATCTGTTGTCCCTGGGGAAGCGGTATATTCTCGTCGGTTCGGCAGAAAACAGTGTTAATCTGATTGCCGAAATTGATGACAAGGAAAGCCGCGATGAAATTGATCTTTTTCTTGCCCGGGAAGAGCCGTCACAGCGGCGGAATTTCAGGACTCTTCTTGGAGGGCTATTGAGCGGTGGAAAGGAAGGAGATAACAGCTCTGTGTCCAGCAGTGCTGCCTTTCTGAAAAACCAGGGCTCAAGGATCAAAGATCTCTAGACTGAATTTGCTGACTGTGATATTCTAGGCAAGTCTTTTTTTGGGGGGGGGGGATGAATAAAAAAGTACTCGTCATTTTGTTGATTGTAATGACGTGTAGCGCAGGTCTGTTTGCACAGGACGCCGGAGAGGTTAATGTGCCCGCAGACGGGCTTAATATTCCGTTTGTAGATCTCACCATACGGAATCCTGTGGATAATCAGGAAGTGGCCCTCTCCCTGCAGCTGCTGCTGTTGCTTGCGGTACTTACCCTTTCACCTTCAATTATCATTTTAACAACCGCATTCTTGAGAATTGCAATTGTATTCGATTTTATAAAAAGGAGTCTGTCTCTTCAGCAGGTGCCGCCGAACCAGGTACTTATGGGAATAGCCCTGTTTTTAACGGTATTTATAATGTGGCCTACCCTGGAAAATATATACGAAGAGAGCTTTGTCCCCTTTGCCGAAGGAACTATCGGATTTCAGGAAATGTATCAGAATGCGGAAAGCCCTTTGAGGCTGTTCATGTTCAGGCAGATGCAGGGCAATTATGAAAACATCGAACTTTTTATGAGCATGACCGATCTGCCGCGTCCGGCCAATGCCTCGGAAGTGCCGACCCATGTGCTGGTTCCGGCCTTTGTACTCCATGAACTGACTGTGGCTTTTAAAATAGGTATTCTGCTTTTTATACCCTTTATAATAATCGATATGGTGGTGGCTTCAACCCTGATGTCCATGGGAATGATTATGCTTCCACCGGTAATGATATCCATGCCCTTCAAGCTTATTCTCTTTGTTCTTGTGGATGGCTGGGGGCTGATTACGGAGCAGGTAGTGGCAAGTTTTGCCTGATATATAGTTTCAGGTTGGTAATATTTATGAGGTACTGTGTTGACAGTGCCGTTCTCTTGGGGAGGGGAACATGACAATAGGATACGCAATTGCACTGCTGCGCAGCGCGGTTTTTCAGGTACTCATTGTATCCGCACCTATGCTGCTTATCGGTATGGGGGTTGGACTCATTATATCTATCTTTCAGGCAACTACCTCTATTCAGGAACAGACTCTCACCTTTGTTCCCAAGATTGTAGCTATCTTCCTTACTCTTGTTTTCTTCGGTCCTCTTCTTTTCGGGTATATGCGGGAATACACCATCGATATTATCCGGCGGATACCGGAGATGGTTTTGTAGGCATAGATGGAATTCGGCGTATTTCTGGAAAACACACAACTATTTCTCCTCATTTTTGCACGGATTTTTGCTGTTTTTCAGATTGCGCCCCTGCTGTCCAGTTCTGCCATTCCCCGGGTTGCCCGAACCGCGCTGGCGTTGTTCACGGCAGTGGCAGTTTTCCCCATGGTGTTTTCAGGGGGGTATCCCATTCCGGAAGACGCCCTGCAGTATCTGCTGCTGATGCTCGGGGAGGTGTTTATCGGGCTTTTAATCGGGTTTTTTATGACCATGGTATATTCAGCCCTGCTGGTTTCCGGTCAGTTTTATGCCTTTCAAATGGGCTTCGGCGCCTCGGTTGTATATGATCCCCTGGCTCAGATTGAGCTGCCTCTTATGGGACAGTTTTTAAACCTCCTGGCAATGTTTGCTTTCCTGAATTCCGGCGGGTTTATGGATCTTTTTCTCAAAGGTGTTTACAGATCATTTCAGGCATTTCGGGCTATTGATGTAGTTCTACAGCAGGAGTACATCATGTCCATGCTTATCCGGGGCATGGCGAAGCTCTTCGGCCAATCCCTGATTATGGCTTTTCCTGTAATGGGGACTCTGCTGCTTATTTCTGTTTCCATGGGACTCCTTGCCAAGGCGGCTCCCCAGATGAACCTGCTGATGCTGGGATTTCCCATCCGGATCGGTGTTGCTTTTATTCTCATCCTTATAACCCTTCCGGTAATAACCATGGCGTTTGTCCGTATCCTTGACGCAGGCTACATGGAAATTCTTGAACTTATGCGTAACGGTTCGGGGGCTGCAGTATGAGTATCCTCCTCGTAACAACCCTGACTCTTATATTTTACTTTGCTGTACCTCTGAGGCGGGCATATGCAAGCCTTGCTATCCGTTTCAGTACAGCGGCTTTTATCCCTGAAAAGTTCCCGGCCTACGAGCCCTGGAACATTCCTCTCAACTGGTTTGCCGCCGAAGACGAAGGCCGTACTGAAGATGCCACGGAGCATAAAATCCGTAAGGCACGGGAAGACGGCAAGGTTGCAAAATCAGCCGAATTTTCCGCTGCCATCGTTCTGCTTCTGCCGATTCTGGCTCTTGCCGGTCTCGGAGGGTATATCTTCTCAACCATGGTGGAGATGGTACGCTTTTTCTTCACCATATCCATTGAGCGGGAAATAACCGGCGACGGCGGGCTTTTTCCGATATTTATTCAGTACATGGTGCGCATGACCCTGCCCATTATGGGAATCGCCTTTGTCTCTGCATTGATGGCAAACCTGCTTCAGGTAGGGTTTCTTTTTTCTACAAAACCGATTACTCCGGACCTGAACAAGATTGTTCCTAATCTGCCGAAGTTTCTGCAGCGCACCATTTTTTCAACTGAAGCTCTTTTCAATCTTGGTAAGACTCTCTTCAAGGTTGCGGTTATAGGAACCGTAGCCTATATCAATATCCGCAGCGAAATGGACTCTATTCTCAGGTTTATCGAAGTTCCTTTTTATCTTTCTCTTCGAACTATCAGCCTGGTTGCTTTTCGTATTCTGGTTGAGGCGGCCCTGTTTATGCTGGTTCTCTCCTTTCCGGATTATCTTTTTCAGCGACATCAGCACATGGAATCATTGAAGATGACCAAGCAGGAAATCAAGGAAGAGAGAAAAATGACCGAGGGAGACCCGCTGGTAAAAAGCCGACTACGAGAACGGATGCATCAGATTCTTTCCCAGAACATGATGAGGGCTGTTCCTGAGGCAGACGTGGTTATTACCAACCCGACTCACTTTGCGGTGGCCCTGCAGTGGAAGCGGGATACCATGAATGCTCCTTCGGTCAGCGCCAAGGGGCAGGATAATATTGCCCTGCGTATCCGGGAAATCGCCGCTGACAATGATGTTCCCGTGGTGGAAAACCGCCCTCTTGCCCGGGCACTTTATGCTGAGGTCGAAGTGGGCGATGAAATACCGGAAAATTATTATGAAGTTACCGCTATTATTCTCGCCCAGGTCTATAACATGGGCGGTAAAGAAAGGGAGGTAGGCTGATGTCGGATGTACAGAAGATACTTTCCACATCCTTTCTGCATAACCGTAGTGATGTTATTGTTGCCGTAGGCGTTCTCTTTTTTGTAATGATGCTTATCATCCCCCTGCCCACGGTAATTCTTGATCTGTTGATGGCGCTGAACTTAATGCTCAGTCTGGTGGTTATTCTTATTGTTCTCTACACCCACAGGGCTCTGGATTTTTCAGTTTTTCCAACCCTGCTTCTGATAACCACGGTTTTCGGGTTGGGGCTGAATATTTCCTCCACCAGGCTCATTCTTTCTCAGGGAATCAACTTTGACGGACGTATTGTCCGTGCATTTGCCACCTTTGTTGTCGGTTCGGAAGGAAGTGAAGGTCTGGTTATCGGCCTGATTATCTTCATAATTATAATTGCAGTACAGTTCATTGTTATAACCAAAGGTGCTACCAGAGTTGCCGAGGTTGCCGCCCGCTTTACCCTGGACTCTCTCCCCGGTAAGCAGATGGCCATTGAAGCGGAGTACAACTCAGGCTCCCTGACGGAAGAAGAGGCCCAGAGAAAGAAGAATGATCTGCAGAAAGAGGTAGATTTCTACGGGGCCATGGATGGATCAACCAAATTTGTATCGGGAAACGTTAAGGTTGGAATTCTCATTACCCTGATAAACATGATCGGCGGTTTTATCGTCGGAATGACCATACACGGTGAGCCCGTCGGAGCCGCACTGAGCAATTATGTCAGTCTCACCATCGGTGACGGACTGGTGAGCCAGTTTCCGGCACTGCTGGTATCAACCGCCACCGGTCTGATTGTTACCCGGGCAATTTCCGACGGTACCTTCGGCTCCGATATCTCCCGGCAGTTTTCGCAGCAGTCCAGGGTCTACTGGATTGCGGCTATTGCGCTTATTATTCTCGGGCTGCTTCCCGGCTTTCCCTGGTACATCATGCTGCCTCTGGGTTTTCTTACAGGATTTGTTGCTTTCCGGCTTACCCGTAAAGAGGTGCAGTTCCGGGAAAAGGCCGAGGAAGAAGCAGAAAAGGCACAGGCCCCGGAAACTCCCACCGAGTTTGCTCCCATTGTGCCGGTGGATCCCCTCTCCCTGGAGCTCGGCTACGGCCTGATCCCGCTGGTTGACCGCGATCAGGGTGCGGAGCTTCTGGACAGAATAACCAGAATACGGCGGGAAACTGCTCTTGAGCTTGGGCTTTCGGTACCCCGGATACGTATTATCGACAATATGCGCCTGGAGCCTTCTGAGTACTGCATAAAGATAAAAGGCGTAGAAGTGGGCCGGGCTAACATTAGAACCGGTCAGTTCCTGGCAATCAACCCCGGCGGTGTTGAGGTTGAGCTTCAGGGGGAGGCAGCCCGGGATCCGGCTTTCGGTCTGCCGGCACTCTGGATATCCGAAGATCAGCGGGACAAGGCCGAGCGTGCCGGGTATACCGTGGTTGACAGCCCAAGTATTATAGCCACCCACCTGACTGAGATTATCAAGTCACATGCCTGGGAAATGCTCGGGCGGCAGGAGATGCGCAAGATACTGGACGAGCTCAAGCGGGACTACTCCGCCGTTGTGGAAGAGGTTACCAAGCTGCTCTCTCTGGGCGAGATCCAGAAGGTTCTTCAGTCTCTGTTGGCAGAAAATGTAAGTATACGGAATATGGTACCAATACTGGAAACCCTGGCGGACTATGCTCCCATATCAAAAGAGAGCACTTTTCTTACGGAAAAGGCCCGTCAGATTCTTGGCCGGCAGATCTGCCTGCAGTTTGTTAATGATGAGCGGAGGATGTTTGTGCTCACCATTAACCCTGTAATTGAGAGTGAGATTATCGACAGTCGTACAGAGACTGCTTCCGGCGTTACCGCAGCCCTCGAACCGGGTCTGTACCGCCGCTGGGTCAATTCTGTCGCCAATGCGGTACATGCGGTACAGAGTCAGGGATATCTTCCGCTGATCCTCTGCTCTGAGGCAGCCCGGGCACTGGTTAGGGCGAGCCTTTTGCGGGAGATGCCTGAGGTTTCAGTTATCTCCGTACCGGAAGTTCCTGCGGATATTGGAATAGAACCTCTTGGCGAGATAAGCCTTGAAGAACGGGAAAGTGCATGAAGTTTTTAAACAGCAAACAGAAGAGGAGTGGATATGGAGTATTTTACTGAGTGCGCAGTATCCCACAGGGAAGTACTACAGAAAATACGAGAAAAATATGGTGAACGCGCCAGGATTCTCACCCAGCGGAATGTTCGTATGGGAGGCTTTATGGGCATGTTTTCCCGGGAGGGAATAGAGGTCTCAGGCTATATTGCCAAAGAGGCACCCAAAGCCAGGAAGATTCTGGATGATGAGGAAGAGAAGCGTAAAATTCTTGATACCATAAAAGACTCCTCCAAAGACAAGGCAGAGAACGACCAGACTCTTAAAGAGGTCCTGGAACGTCTTACTGACATTCAGGGGAGGCTTGATGGTTCTGCCATGGAAGCTCATGACGATACCAATCAGGCTATCCGCCAGATGGAGCAGCTCCTGGAGGATAACGAATTCAGTGCATCCTATATCCGGGGTATTTCCGACCGGCTGCGCCGTGAACTTTCCCTGGAAGAACTGGAACACTCTGAACTGGTGGAAACCAGGGTTTTTCAGTGGATCGGAGAAAAGATACGTGTCTATGAGGCACGGAAAACGCCCAAGATCATGATTCTTATCGGGCCCACCGGTGTAGGGAAAACAACTACAATCGCAAAGCTGGCAGCTATTTACGGCCTGGGTCATAAAGGCGGCCCTCCGGTTGATGTTCGCATGATAACCATAGATAATTACCGTATCGGGGCAAAACAGCAGATTGATACCTATGGAAGCATTATGAATATTCCTGTTTCCAGTGTAGAGTCCTATGATGATTTCAAAAAGCAGCTTGCCCTTTATCAGGGTACCGATCTTATTCTGGTGGATACCATCGGAAAAAGCCCCAGGGATTACATGAAACTGGCGGAAATGCGCAAGCTTCTTGATGCCTGCGGGGAGGATACAGAAGTATTTCTTACCCTGAGTTCAACCACGAAGATTTCTGATATTCGTGAACTGTTTAAAACATTCGGCCCCTTCGGATACGAGGCGCTTATTCTCACCAAACTGGATGAGACCCTGAGGATTGGAAATGTTTTGAGCGTTCTGGCGGAGCATGATAAACCTGTTGCATTTCTTACCGACGGGCAGACGGTTCCCCAGGATATCCATGAAGCTACAGTCGCGCGATTGATGATGAATCTGAACGGATTTAAATCCGCTAAAAATAATCTGCGTCCCATGGAGGCGCGGGCGGGCGGTGCCGGCAAAAGCACTGAATATGTCAAGAACGGAGTATGGGAATGACGGATCAAGCCGAACAGCTGCGGGAGTTAATGCGGTCCCGTAATAACGGAAGCGGGGGAAGTAAAACCCGGATTATTGCTGTCACCAGCGGAAAAGGCGGGGTAGGTAAAACAAATCTCTCCATAAATCTTGCTCTTGCGTATGCCCGGCTGGGGAAAAAAGTAATTGTAATGGATGCAGATCTCGGATTGGCCAATGTAAATGTGGTGCTGGGTATTATTCCCAAATACAACCTGTACCATCTTATCCGGAAGCAGAAGAATCTGCAGGATATACTGCTGGACACCAACTACGGCATACAGATCATTGCCGGGGCTTCCGGCTTTTCGAAGATCGCCAATCTGTCGGATGATGAACGGGAGCATTTCATCGAAGAGCTTGGCGGTCTTTCCGATGCGGATGTAATCATTATAGATACCAGTGCCGGTGTCTCTCATAACGTTCTGGACTTTGTCGCCGCCGCTGACGAAGCACTTATTGTCACCACGCCTGAGCCGACAGCCATTACCGATGCCTATGGAATAATAAAGATTATTGCCACCGAAATTGATAATATGAACCTCGGCCTGAAACTTATTGTTAACCGGGTAAAATCGGTAACCGAAGGGAAAAAGGTTTCAGAACGTGTTATCAGTATTGCCGGGCAGTTTCTCAATCTTAAGGTTGACTACCTGGGCTATGTTTATGATGACCCCATTGTTGGGTCATCGGTGTTGAAGCAGAAGCCTTTTATGGTTGTTGATCCGAACAGTAAGGCGGCTATATGTGTTAAACATCTGGTCGGCCGGCTGGAGAAGGTGGAATACCGGGAAGGCAGCGGGTTTGGTAATTTTATCCGCAAGCTTCTGGGAAAAAATATCGAAGCTTGACGGCTTCATGGATTTCTCATAATCTGTACATGGGAGGGTCTGTATAAAGTGGTTTCCTACGGTATAGTCGCAGCAGCAGCTGGTTTCGCTTTTGTCGTATCCCTGATTACAGGGATTGTCAGCGGGGTCGGTTTTTTCAGTATCCTGATGCGGGCTTTTATCGCAGGACTGGCATTCGCACTTCTTACTGCGGCGCTGGAATTACTCAGCCGAATGATTTTCCCTGATTTGTTTACCGCTGCGGGCAGCGAGGATTCTCCTTCCGAGGCAGAACCTGTTGCAGTGGCAGAAACCAATGATACAGGTTCCCGGGTTGATATAACCCTGGAAGACGGGGAAGAGAGTCCCCGGTCGGAATCTGAGTCTGGTGAATCCGCCGGTTTCGTTGAAGAGATCGGCAGCAGCGACGCTCACGGGCAGAGTCAGCCCGATATGTCATCCGCTGCTGCGGTACCGGCAGGAGATGACAGTGTAGATTCCATGGAGGAGCTTCCCAGTATGGAAGGATTAAGTGATTCTTTTGAAGCTTCCTATGGTGACGACGATAACAGTTCGGATGAGGTATCATCTATACAGTCCACCAGTGAAGTAGATGTTCTTGGAGAAATGACGAGTCCGGGAGATGTTGCCAGGGCGGTACAGACAATAATGAAACGGGACCAGGAAGGATAACCTATGGCAGAAACCGTATTGGAAGGCAAAACAGAAGAGGAACTCTGGGCCCTCTATAAGAAAAACCAGGACCCGAAAATACGCGATGCCTTTGTGCGTCAATATGCACCGCTGGTGAAGTATGTCGCCGGGAAGGTAGCCATGGGCATGCCTCATAATGTTGAATTCGACGATCTTGTCGGTTTTGGCGTTTTCGGCCTTATGGATGCCATTACAAAGTTTGATCCGGAAAAGCATGTAAAGTTTAAAACTTATGCCGTCACCAGAATCCGCGGTGCAATCTTTGATGAGCTCCGTTCCATCGACTGGGTTCCCCGTTCGGTGAGACAGAAAGCCAGGGAGATCGAAGATACGGTCCAGACCCTGGAAGCCTCTCTTGGGCGGAGCGCGTCGGATCTGGAAATTGCCGCTGAAATGGGTATGAATATCGATGAATACCATAAAGCCATGGTTAAAATTTCCGGTACCTCCATAATGTCCCTTAATGATGTCTGGTACACCGGCGACGAAAACGACAAGGTTTCCATTGTAGACAGTATTGAATCCCCCCACAGCCTTAATCCCGATATTATCGTTGAAAAGGATGAAATAAAGAAAGTAATTGTAGAGGCTATAAACGAGTTGCCTGAAAAAGAGAAAAAGGTTCTTGTTCTCTACTATTACGAAGACCTTACTCTCAAGGAAATCGGCAAAGTTCTGGAAGTTACCGAGTCGAGAATCAGTCAGCTGCACACTAAAGCGATTATGCGCCTGAGGGCAAAGCTTACTAACATTAAAAAAGGTATTATGTAGCCATGATCGAACTGCCCCGGCTCCGAGAATACATGAAAGTCCAGGCCGAGGAAGACAAGAAACGGCGTTCTGTTAATGTTTCCGGTCCTACTATAGATGATGCTCTTACTCAGGCTGCCATTGAGCTGGCGGTCCCTCTTAAAGAGATTGAATACGAAGTTCTGGATCCCGGCAGCAAGGGGACCTTCGGTATGGGCCGCAGGGACTGTATGCTTATCGCCTATGAAAAGAGACAGGAAGTCCAGGAAGAAGATCATAATATCGATTTCGATCTCGGCTATGACGCAGCTAAAGAAGTGATCCCTGAAGACCGGGACGGAGAAGTTTTTGTGAGACTGTCTCCTGAAGGTGTTCTTCTCAAGGTAACCCTACCTAAAGGCCAGGGCAAAAAAGCAACTGAAAGGCAGGCCATCGATGCCATAGACCGCAGAGGTGTGGATAACTTTGATAAATCCATGGTTACCGCAGTGGTTAAGCAGGCGGGGAGTGAATATGTCCCCATTGGTGATTTTGTCTATAATCCGGCCAACGATCCCATTATTACTGTTGATATTACTGATTTCGATATGAAGGCCTATGTTGTGGTTCGTCCTCCCGGCCAGGGCGGTGCGGATCTCAGCTATGAGATTATAGAGAATATCCTCAAGAACAACGGCGTCGTCCATGGTCTTAAAGAAGATGTTATCTATAATTTTATTGACCGGCCCGCCTACAATGAATCCATTCTTGTTGCGGAAGGCACCAAGCCCCAGGACGGTGCGGATGCCAGAGTTATTTATAATTTTGAGCTTGAGACCGGAAAGGTTCAGTTGAAAGAAAAGAACGGCCGGGTGGATTTCAAGGAACAGAATATTGTTCAGAATGTTGTTGAAGGACAGGCTCTGGCCAGAAAAATTCCTGCTGAAGAGGGTGAAAACGGACGCAGCGTTACCGGAAAACTGCTGCCCGCAAAGAACGGAAAGGATATTTCCCTGGGTATAGGCAAGAATGTAAAGCTTTCCGATGACGGTATGACCGCCCAGGCGGCCATAAACGGGCAGGTTGTAATTGCCAATGAAAAACTCAATGTTGAGCCCATCTATGTTGTACCGGGAAATGTAAACCTTAAAACCGGTGGTAATGTAATCTTCCTCGGTACGGTTTTTGTAAAGGGCAGTGTGGAAGACGGCTTCAAGGTTAAGGCCGCCGGAAATATTGAGGTCATGGGTAATGTCGGTAAATGTGATCTCGATGCTGAAGGTGATATCATTATCCACCAGGGTATGAACGGACGCGGCGGCGGTACTATCAGGGCCGGTAGAAGTGTCTGGGCAAAGTTTCTTGAAAACTCAACTGTAGAATCCGGAAAAATGGTAGTTGTCTCTGACGGTATTATTAACAGTACGGTGAATGCTGATGAACGGGTAATTGTTCAGGGTAAACGGGCCACCATTGTCGGAGGACGGCTCAGGGCAAGTGAAGAGATTCATGCAAAGAATATCGGTTCCATCGCCGGGGCGGAAACCACTGTTGAAGTGGGATATGATCCCAAGAGTATTGCCAAAATTCAGGGGCTTGAGGCGGAAATAAAGGGTCTCAACACCCAGCTTGAAGAGATAGAGCTGAATATACACACCCTGGAAAACTTTAAAAAGATTAAAAAAGAGCTTCCTGAAGACAAGGCTCAGTATCTGGAAACCCTTACCGCCCAGAAAGCGGAGGTTGAAGGCAACCGAAGCGGTCTGGAGAAAGAGGTTAAAACCATTCAGGAATATCTGGCTTCCCTGAAAGTTAACGGAAAGGTCTCGGCATCGGGCAAGGTCTACCCGGGAGTAAAGGTTGTCATCAAGGATGCATCGCTTAAAATACGCAACGAATTCAAGAATGTTACCTTTGTAACTGAAATGAACGAGGTTAAGGTTACCAAATACGAAGAGCTGGAGGAAGATTACACAAAAAAACGCTGATGTCCATTAAACCCATTGATCTGCAGACATTGTTTATGCACATGAATCAGGTTGGGAAAGAACAGGCCCAGCAGAAGGAAGGTCTGCACCTGCAGCAGCTTGCCATGGGCAGCGAGCTTGTGAAAGAGACAGAACAGCGGGATAAAAGTGTAAACGAAACCGAATCCACCTCGGACGGCCCTGAAGAAGTACATGAGGATCAGGAGCAGTCTCAGGGGGGAAAAAAGAAGCGGAAAAAGGAAGAAGAGGAAACGCAGAATGAAAAGTCTTCCAGAAAATATTACAGTGATCCAGATCTCGGCAAAAATATAGATATATCCGGATAAAAATGAGTACAGGTATAATTCTCACCCTAAATATAGTCGGCTGGATTCTGTTTATTATCATCCAGCGGGCTGTGATAAAACGAACTGTCAGGCCGCGGAAGATTCTTTTGGATATAGAAGCGGAGCTTGACTCCATTTTGACTGATTTAAACGGAACAACGGAAAGAAATATCCGCCTTATTGAAGATACTGTGCTGAAGTTGAAGCAGGAGATACGCAATGCCGACGGGCGGTTGAAGCTTTTACAGGGAGAAGGGGAAAAGATCAGTCGCGCAAACAGCGAGTACTCCCACCTTGCATCCAGGAAGCCCATCACAATTCAGGTGGTTGAAGAGAACGAAGAACCTGAAACTGCATCGATAGTGCCAGAACCGAAGGAAGAAGAATCCGTTAATCAGCAGATTGTTCGCCTGTACCGACAGGGTCTTGAATCCCGTCTGATAGCTGCCAGGGTGGGAAAACCCCTTGGGGAGGTGGAACTGATAATATCCCTGTCAGAACAGACCGATAGATAAATGTATGATTATTGGAATTGATATAGGAACAAGCACCTGTTCTGCTTCTTTTATGGATGGCAGCGGACCTTCAATTATTCCCAACAGTTACGGTTTTGCTGTAACTCCCGCAGTTATCGCCTGGAGTGACAACACCGGACTTCTGGTTGGAAATTCCGCGGAGAAACAGAGTATTACTGACTATGGCCGTACAGTCCGCAATATAAAGCGCAGGATAGGCACGGCCTTCCCTGTACAGTTGGGAGACCGTATTTTCACTCCCCTGGAGATAACCGGCTTTATAATAAAGAAAGTGGTAAAAGATGCGGAGGATTTCCTTAAACAGCCTGTAACAGGCGCTGTTCTCACGGTTCCCGCCCATTTTTCACAAACACAGCGAAAGGCAACGGTTAATGCTGCAGAGGCTGCAGGGCTTTCGTCGGTGAAGCTTATAA
Organism: Marispirochaeta sp.; assembly: GCA_963676835.2. GTDB lineage: Bacteria > Spirochaetota > Spirochaetia > JC444 > Marispirochaetaceae > Marispirochaeta. Next base: position 579,266 of record CAXXFF010000001.1, on the reverse strand, counting down.
GCGAGCCTGCAGCTGCCGCTCTGGCCTGGGGCAGCAGAATTTCCGGTCCCTGCGCTGTGTTCGATTTTGGAGGTGGGACCCTGGACATTGCCATCCTGACTGTCCATGGAGATGAGTGTACTGTTAAAGGTGTGTACGGGGATGCTTTTCTCGGCGGTGCCGATTTTACTTCCCGTATGTTCTCTCTGATCTTAAAGAAAATTCAACCGGGATTTCAGCTTGATGATCAATATCGTGCGCTCCTGCAGGCTAAAGCGGAAGAAGCAAAAATTACTTTGAGTTCCAGCCGGGAAGCAGTTATCTCGCTTCCTGGACATGGGGATATTAGAATAACCAGACAGGAGTATGAGAAGGCTGTCGCATCCCTCATAAAGAGGGCGGTGAAGGTAATGGACGAGGCTCTTATTCAGAACGGTTGGAGAAGGGAAGATATCGGGACCCTGGTACTTGCCGGCGGGAGTTGCCGGATTCCTGCGGTTCAGGAAGGGATACAGGCCTTTATGGGGAATAAGGTTCGTATCCGTACAAGCCCCTCCGAAGTAGTTGCTCTTGGAGCTGCCGCTGCTGTTCCTCTTATGGGAAAAGGGCGCCGGGTCAGGGAGGTCCTGCCATATGATTTCGGTATTGAAATTGACGGGGGTAAAACCCTGCGTCTTGCCTCCCGCAACACTCCGCTGCCGCTTAAGGTTAAAAAGGTATTCACCACCGTAAGTGATAATCAGCAGACCGTGGAGATAAACCTTCTCCAGGGAAGTTTTCTTGATGCTTTGCGAAACCGGTCCCTGGGAAAAGTTCAACTGAACAGTATCCGCCCCGCACCCAAAGGATCGCCGAAGGTGGAAGTTGAGTTCTCCATCAACGCTGATGGGATTCTTCACCTGAAAGCCCGGGATGCAGAAACGGATACAAGCAGAGAACTGTGTTTTTCCACTGCTTCCCGGCGGGAGCCAGGCATAGCTGTTTTAATGGAGCGGGTCCGTAAAGAGTCTAGGCGCTTCAGAACCCGTATTGATGCCACCCTGAAAGAGGATATTGATGATATACTCAATATATCCGCATCAATCCTGAAGGGCGGCAGCAGAGGATGGGAAAAAGAGTGTGCCATTGCACTTAAAACCATTCTACGCGAAATACGCGGCCTTAGTATGGAAAGGGAGGCCGACTGTGCTGGATAGTGAATGTTTCCGGGTTCTTGGAGTCGGGCAGAATGCACCTGAACCTGAGATAAAAAAAGCCTATCGCAGGATGGTAAAAGAACTTCATCCTGACACAGGGCTTCGACCGGATAATATGGCTTTTGCAAAGGTAGTAGAAGCATATCATTCCCTGAGTAAACGGGGGTTCGGGTCGCGAATTATAGATTTCCCCCTGCGCAGCCGGCGTAAAGCTCCTGAGTACCGGGCCGCCTCATCCGGTCGTCCTGTGAGAACAGCGGCGCCACAGCCGAAAATGACATCTCCTGGGGAGCTTGGCAGTCTGCTTAAAAAGGGTAAAACCCCGGCACTTCGTGCTTTTGCTGCCATGCGGCTGGGGAACACCATGGATCCCGGTAATTACCATTATCTGCGTGAGGGCCTTAAGGATACGGATGAGCAGGTTGTTCTTGCCGTAGTCTCTGCCATAGGAAAGGTTAGGGCTCAGGCCGCGGGAGTTGATCTTATCCTGCTTTTTAACCGTGCAGAAAGCAGGATCAAACTTGCAATTCTTGATACAATAGAGCGAATGCCGAACCGGTTTTCCTACCGGTCCGTGATTTCCGCCGGTATGCAGGATGACTTTTCCTCAGTCAGGCGCAGGTCGCTGCAGATTTTCAAGACTATAGGGCGTTAGGAGTTATTGTGTGACCGGAAAACTTGAAGCAAGTTTTAAGCAGGATATTGATGAGTCCCTGGGAAGGTTGGGCTATCTGTTCGGCCAGTTTGAGTCCGGGAATCTCGAAACTGCCTATATTGACGAAGCCTTTCGGCATATGCACAGCATTAAATCAGAAGCAGCTCACCTTGACCTGAAGCCTATTGCCGCCATGGCGCATGAAGCGGAGACTCTGTTTGAGGATATGCGGCAGCATTCAGCCGCTCCAGCGCCGCTTGATAATCTCTACAGGCTGCTAACCGGGCTTAAAGAAGCTGCAGACAAAGTACAGTTTCCGGAAGGTCAGGGTAAGGGACCCCTTTCCGAAGCTCAGAGTACTTCCGAGTCGGGAATCAAGCGTTCTGACAGAGATAAACCAAAAGAGCTTTTTTCTGAATTTGAAAAACTGCTTCTGTCTGAATCCCGGGACAGGGGAGAGTTTCTATACCGCCTGGTTTGTGATTTTGAAGCCGAAACTGAAATGAAATACCCTAAGGCTGTTCTTGTTCTCAACAATCTGGAACAGGCAGTAAATGTTATTAAAACCGGGCCGGATCTCTCTGTTCCAGAAGAAAACGCAGATTATGGATCGGTTGAGTATTTTTTTACCTCCCATAAGCCTGAGGGCGAGCTTTTTGATGCCCTGCAGGTTGATCAGGTCCGGCGGGTTTTTCTTTCCCGGCTGCAGTGGACCCGGCATCTTCCAGACTCGGGGCCTGAATATAAACCGGGATCACGTGAACGTTACGAAAAAGTAAGCATCTCCATGGATCAGCTTTCCAGCCTCTGGTTCGAACTGCTGCAGGGCAAATCCGCATACTATCTTGCAGGTGAAAAATGTGCCGAGCCTGAGCATAAGGTTATATACTCTGCACTTTCGGGGATAGAGAAGATTATAAGTGAAGCCGGGGGTATCCCGTTTGGTGATTTCTTCGCGGACGCGGCCATGGTTGTCGCTCAGGCTGCAGAAGAACAGCTTAAGGAAGCCCGCTGCGAAATTGTTGGCGGTGAGTTGATCATTGAACGCTGGCTTGCGCAACAGCTGCGGGATGCGGTAATACAGCTGCTGCGTAATGCTGTAAGTCATGGTATAGAAGATCGGCACGAGCGGGTCAACGGAGGGAAATCACCCCGCGGTGAGGTTGTGATTGAGTTTCAAAGGACTTCGGATGAAATTCTTTTATCGATAAAAGATGACGGCCGCGGTATTAATGAAAGCCGCATACGGCGGCGTGCTGCAGAGCTGGGTATTAAGGATGATCTGTCCCTGCTCCAGATTCTCACATCCCCAGGATTCAGTACCGATGATGATGCCTCCATGCACTCCGGAAGGGGGGTAGGGCTCGATATTGTTGCCGAAAAAATTTGCGGTCTTAAAGGTGCTATGCTCCAGCTTGATGCAGATCCTGTGCAGGGGAGCCGATTTCTTATACGCATTCCTGTGGATACCGCTTCTCTGAAATATCTTTTTGTACTGCACAAACAGCGTATTATGGCAATGGATCAGTCTTCTGTCATGGGGATTGAAGAACCGGATGCCGCAGCTTTTACCCGTGAGAACCAGGGGCTCATAGCGTATCAGGGCTATCCGGTGTATACCTGTGACGGTAATCTGATTATCAGTGACGGATTTCCCGAAAATGAAGTTCTGTTGAAGGTTAAGACTGACAAGGGTGCAGCCTATCTGCTTGTTGAAAAGGTACTTTTTGAAGAAAGCTTTCCGCCGGATTTTGTTTATGGAAATGAAGTTGAACTTTCTCCCCTGTCAGCACTGGTTGTCGGAAACAGAGAGACAGATATTCAAATTGTAAATCTCCGGGGGCTGCTCGATTTTTCCTGATCGGTTAGACTTTTTGAAAGGGACAGTAAAAAGCGGCTCCACAGGGAAGCCGCTTTTTTTAATTATTTAAGCAGGTTGGGCAATAACATAACAAAAGAAGGGAAATAGGTAACGATAAAAAGTGTCAGAAGCAGACTGCCGTAGAGCGGCAGAGATGCCTTTACCAGTCTTTCCATGGACAATTGGGAAATATTACAGCAGCTGAAGAGACACACCCCAAAGGGCGGGGTAACCAGGCCGATGGCAAGGTTTATGGAAAATACGATTCCAAAGTGAATCGGATCGAGCCCGAGGTGCTCTGCAACAGGAAAAAGAAGCGGTACCAGCAGGATAATCGCAACTCCACCATCCATGATCATTCCAACCACCAGCAGGAATATGTTGATAACAAAGAGTGCCAGATATTTGTTATGGGATATACCCATAATCATTTCTGCAATTCTCTGAGGCGTATTCTCAAAAGAGAGTATGAAGGTAAACAGGTTTGAAATGCCGATAACAAAAACAACGCATCCGGTAATAATTGCAGTTTTTACTATGGCTTCATACAGTTTTTTCCAGCTGAGGGTTTTGTATACCACGGCACTTACTATCAGGGAATAGACAACCGCCATTCCACCGGATTCTGTCGGGGTAATAAACCCGGTAAGAATTCCGCCGATGATGATAATCGGTGCACCAAGGGCTGGCAGACCGCGTAATGCGGAAAGAAAAAAGTTTTTAATAGAGAAGGGAACAATCGTTCCGTAGTTGTGCTTGAAAGAGATGTAGTAGTTCTGAATCATCATAAAAATTACAACCAGAGTTCCCGGCAGAATTCCGCCAAGAAGCAGTTTTGCAATTGATATTTCAGCTACAGCTCCGAGAATGAGCATGATAATGCTGGGAGGCACAATTACGGCCAGGGTAGATGAGGTAACGGTAATGGCAGCAGCGTAATCCTTGCTGTAACCCTCTTCCACCATGGTGGGCACCATAATTGATCCGATTGCTGCAGTATCTGCTACTGAAGAACCGGAAATACCGCCGAAGATAAAGCTGCTGATGATATTAACCGCACCAAGTCCACCACGGGAGAACCCAAGAAAAGACTTGGTGAAGTTGATCAGCGCCCGGGCGATTCCACCGGCTTCCATGATTACTCCGGCAAAAATGAAAAAGGGAATTGCCACAAGGATATAACTTTCCATTCCTGTGAATAACTGCTGTGCAACACTAACGAACGGAATGATGTTGAAGATAAGCAGGGAAACTACAGAAGCTGCTCCTAAGGCTACAGCGATCGGTGTTCCAAGCACCATGAGTAATACGGTGATGGAAGCAACGGTAATGCTTATTTGAGAGCCCATATTTATGCTTCCTCCTCTGTCAGGTTAATGTGCATTTCATTAAAACGTGAATAGTCGTATTTGTTTTGAAAGAGCATAACTATCTGTTCAACTGCCCTGAAAATGCTGAATATGCATCCCAGAATAATGGGAGACCTCATTATCCAAAGAGGTACTTTCAGTACCTGGGGCATGTCATGAATTTTGTAATATCCCGTCAGGGCCATGCTGCCTGACCAGAACAGGGCAATTAAAAGGAAAATAAACATGAAATACTGAAACAGCAGCAGCCCCCGCAGTATTTTTCCTGAAGTTTTTGTAAGAAGAATATCGATGCCTACGTGGGAATAGGTTTTTATTCCCAGACTGACGGCAAACCAGACCGATGCATTGAAGGTGAAAGTGATCACTTCAAGGGTCCAGGGTAAATTTAAACTGTGTATAAACCGGGCTAATACCTGCAGGATAATTACAACCAGCAGGATTGTGAAAAACAGCGGCTGAATGTATTCATCCAGATTCGCCAGTATTTTAAAGAATTTCTTCATAAACGCAGCTCCCCTCCGTTCGTTTTACCAGTCGTCAAAAAGCTTATAAGCCGAAAAAGGCTGGCCGGCCCAGTCTGTTTACTGCACCATGCCAGCCTTATAATAAGCGACTGGTATGAAAATCCAGCTCTAAGGCTTATTAGCGGGTAGCCTCTACTGCAGCAGAGAAACCACTCCATCCTTCTTCACCGGTTAGTGATTTTACATAGTCATAAACGGGACCCATCTTTTCAATCCAGGGTTTTTTCATGTCGTAGGTAAAATCAGTGAATACGATGCCGTAGTCTTCCATTGCTGTCCGGGCTTCTTTCTCCATTTTCTGGTAGAACTCGTAGACAACCTGTCGGGCACTGCCGTTAAGGGAAGTCTTGATAGTCTCCTGTACTTCGGGAGAAAGGTTGTACCACCAGCTCTTGTTTACAACGATAAGTGCACCGTCAGCCATGTAGTCCCACTTGTTGAAGTACTTACAGGGCTCGAAGGTTTTGAAGTTGTAGACTGTGCTGATTGCATTGTCTTCACCCGCAACTGTACCGGTCTGGATAGCGGTGTAAATTTCTCCGGAGGGCATGGGTACGGGTTTTGCGCCCATTGCTTCCCAGGTTTTGATGGCAAGATCAACACCCATACTTCTGAACTTCATCCCGGAGATATCCTCGGGTACAACAATCTGCTTCTGGTTGTTGACGTTCTGCCGTGAGGGGCGGGGCCACCATCCTACGAATACCAGCCCTTTTTCCTCGAATTTCTTGACCCATTCCTGAAGTACTGCAGGCTGGCTGTCAAAGAATCTCATCTGGTGCTCCATTCCGTCGAAAAGGAAGGGAGTACTGAGGGCGGAAATTTCGGGTACAACAGATCCCCAGGGAACGTGGGACTCAACCATCATCTGGATGACGTTGTTCTGAGCCTGCTCCATGCTGGTTTTCCAGTTTCCCTTGGAAAGTGAACCGCCGGAATAGATGGTAACATTTACCTGATCTTCATACTCGGCTTCAAGTGTCTCCTGAAGGCTCAGGAATCCCTGGTGCCATGCAGAAAGATCGGGCTGAGGATCATTGTGCTGAATCTTCAGGCTAATGGCACCATTACCTTCGGAACCACCCTGGGCAAACAGTACTGCTCCCAGCATCAGGACAACACAGACAAACAAAATCTTCTTCATAAGTAAAACCTCCGTTGTTTTAACTCCGAACCGCAGTTCGGCGTTAAGATTTGTCTGACAAATTTCAGGAAAATAGTAGGATAGCTTTAGGATTGATGTCAACGCTGGTGCTGGCGAAAACCTGTTAAAAAGCTAAAAAAATATCGAAATAATATACAAAATGTATCTATGAGTAGTAATAAGAAGAAAAAATATGAAACATTGTATCCAATAATGCAGATATACGAGCTATATATCTGTTGAAGATCACAATTGGTCCTGTCTGCTTTTTGACTGTTCCTGGAAAATGTCAGTAATGGTTTTTGTTCATCTGTTTTGACTTGTCATCTGGGCATAAAAAAACGGTATGCCTGGACGTCGATTCAGCATACCGTTTAATTATAAGAAGCAGTTCATAATCTTCTTATTTTTCATTTCGGACGATTGGCCGGCAAACTTTAGACTTGATGGTGAGTTGTTCAGTTTTTTTGAAGAGCTGCTGTGGCCCGGTCAATGTGCTGAAGGTGGAATTCGATGGATTGCAGAATACCCGAATAGAGTTTTCTTGAAACAGCTTGAGCATTATCTGTATCCTGCTCGGAACTGTTTTCCGGACTGTCAATGAGAAAACCGGCAATGTCTTTCACCGGACTTCTAATAATCTGCTCATCAATGACCTTAAGTTTTTTGAAACAGACTTCCGGTGCCGTTTTGTACTTATCCAGAATTTCCAGGGCGTTTTTACATACACAGGAAAGATCAGTCAGTGACTTCTTCAGAAGTTCAAGCCCTTTTACGAGTGGGGGTTGGACCAGAGAGTGTTCACTTCCAGCCATTGTTGCATTCTGGCTTTCCGGATTTTTCCAGTACGGTTTCAATGCACCATTTATACGATTTCGTAGATTGGGCAGGTTTGTCAGCTCTTCAGGGTTCCGGGGATCCATACCTTCGATTTTGACTCCGCCGTCGGAGAGGTTATAAGAAGGCGGTGACTGGGCTTCTTTCATGCGGTTTTCGAACCACCAGCGGTAGAGACTCAGGCGGCGGTCGCTTATTACCTCTCCGCCGCCGTTTGCGTCCGCCTTCACGGGGCTGCCATCCCTGACTGCCTTGAAATGCATTGTTTCCGCAGGACTTTTTCGTACTGACCAGACATGTGATAGTTCTTCGAAAAGGCTTCCACCATAATGGGTCCTGAGCTGCGGGTAGCCGAGATCTAGTCCGGCAACATGAATTGAAGAGGCTCCCAGAAAGCGGGCAAGGTCCCAGGCTGTGGTGGAGACCGATCCTCCGGCACCAAGGTTGCCTTCTATGCCGCAGTATGATTCAAGAAACCTGCCAAGAGGAAAGAGGGAGGAGCTGAAATAGGTTGTACAGTGAAGATTCCGGAAAACAGAAGGGTAGGTTGATGACTCTGATACCAGGATGCAGTCATACGTGAAATAGTTCAGATGCCGGGTATTCCAGTACTGGGGATCCACGACTACGAGAAAATCCGGCTCAACCTGATGTAATCTGCACCAGCCTGCGGCGGTATCTACGGCGATGATGGCCATTCTCTCCTGAAGCTGTTTTATTACAGGTATAAGACAGTCCAGACTGGGGCCTGCGGCAAGAACAAGGGCAGGGATACCCTTGAGTACATCCTGAAGGTTGCCTATTGCTCCCGCCTTTGCCATGACCGGCAGGTTGGAGAAAAGATTGCGGACCCAAACCCGGCCGAACCTTTTGAGGGTATTGGTATTGATTTCCCGGCGGGAATCAAAGCGGCGGAACCATTCCCTGACATTTTCCAGATATTCAGGATGTATTCGGGCAATGTTCCGCAGAGGAAAGAACTGTACCGATTCATGATGCCGTTCATTCAAAAGCTGACCGAGAACTTCCGGTGAGCTGTCCATAATGAGGGTTATCCCTGGTGGTGTAAAGATTCTGGAAAGGTCCCTTGCATGGAGGGCGGAAAGAAACAGGGGAATTAGGGGTTCCAGAACGATTATTGCTGTTTCCGGCCATCGTTTCTTGAGAGCTTCGATTTCATATCCGCAGGAAAAATGGAGAAAAACAGCTATATCCACAAACTCGGGAAAGGCTGCATCGATAAGACGCTGTGCGTCTTTTTCGGGATCTCTGGAGGAGGTCAGGAAGCGTCCGCTGTATTTAAGTCCTGCATGTCCGGAAGCAGTTGTCACAACCTCCGCATTGGGGTCCGGTGTGTATGCTTCTTCAATCTCTTCGGTAAAGGCCGGCCAGAGCTTTTTCAGCGCTGCCGTATTGCTTGTATACATCTATTCCAGATCCACCCGGATATGCATACCCGGAGTTACCGGAGTTCCTGCGGGAGGATCCTGGGCAGTAACCCATCCTTCACCGTGAATCTCCACCTCCGCATCGGGAATCTGATAGAGAACCATCAGGTCCCGCTTTGACCGCCCGATGAGATTGGGAATGGTGGAATCTACTTTCAGGGGAGACGGGGTTGAGATGGTGACCTGACCGGGATGGGAAACTACCTTGTCTCCTTCCAGGGAAATACCCATCTGCCGGACAATCTCCTCGGTGGCTTCTTTCACAAGAGGAGCGGCAATTCTTCCGCCGAAGTGTTCAGGGCCCTGGGGTTTGTGAATAACCGCGTAGACAATTATTTCGGGTTCCGGGGTGGGAAAGAGGGCTATGCAGCTTGCCACATAATCATCTTCCGAGTAGCCGCCTGTGGCGGGGTCGCTTATCTGGGCTGTTCCAGTCTTGGCAGACATGCGCAAGCCCTCAACAGCGGCCCTGTGGGCTGTTCCCGTGGGCTCCGTGGCTGTTTCCATCATCAGCAGTACCTGACGGGCAACCTGGGGAGAGAGCACCTGTCTGACGGGGGTTCTTGAGAACTCCTGAATAGTCTTTCCCTCGGGACTGACTATTTTCCGGACCAGTTGAGGTTTCAGCACAGTTCCCCCGTTTGCAAAGGCTGTTGCTGCACCTATAACCTGTATTGCAGAAACGGAGATCTCCTGACCCATGGCAATTGTGGGTTTTGTTCGTTCTGTCCAGTTATCGGGACTGCGGAGTATTCCGTAGGTTTCTCCCGGAAAGGGGGCACCGGTCTTTGCTCCGAAACCGAAGGCGGTAATCATGCTGTAGAAGTCTGCGCTGTTTACCGTTTCCGAGGCCGTTGCCGCCCCGACATTACAGGAGTTTTTTATAATGTCTGCGGTATACTCAAAGCCATGCACTCCGAGACAGTTGATCGGCGGGTCCAGTACATCATAGCTTCCATCGCAGTAAAAGGTTGACTCCGGGGTAATTCCCCCGAGTTCAAGAAAGCTTGCTATGGAAAAGATCTTGAATACCGATCCCGGTTCATAGGCTGCCGCCACGGGAACGTTGAAGCGCTCCACGCTGGTTGACTCAGTGAAGTTGTTGGGGTCGAAATCGGGGACTGAAACGTAGGCGAGAATATCGCCGGTTTTGGCTTCCGCCGCAATGAGGGTAATCGATTCCGGCAGGTTTTCTTCAAAGGATTTCCTGGCCAGGGACTCAAGTATGTACTGCAGGTTGATATCTATGGTGAGGAAAAGCTGGTTTCCATACCGGATTCCCCCTGCTCCGGGTTCCGGGTAGAGGATATCATCGTAACTGTACTCTATACCGAGCAGTCCGACATTATCGGTTCCGGCATAGCCGATAAGATGGGATGCCAGCTCTTTTTCGGGGTAAGCTCTGCCGTATTCAGGGATAAGGCTTATACCCGGAAGTCCTTCCTTCTCAAGGAGGCTCTGCATGGCTCTGCTTTCCGTACGGGAAATCTTTCGTTTAACATAAAAAAAGCCTTTTTTAGTGTCAAACTTTGATTTCAACTCGTTATGATCAACATCGAGGACGGATATGAGGCTGTTAAAGGTTCCGGCAGGATCATCAATACTGGGCATCCATGCCGTCACCGTATCCAGCTGGGTCTGTATGGCCAGTACCCGGCCGTTTCTGTCCAGAATAGGGCCCCGTTCCACGGCGCCGGCGGCTACCATTCGGCTTTCCGCATCGGACGGACTTACCATTATAACCGTGTAGCGCCAGAGTATGAGCATCACGGCGATGGTGGCAAAGATGACGAAGATGATAAATCGTGTGAGCTGGCGCTTTGCTATCATAATATTTATCTGGTATCAGGTTTTTATACCGATCATTATAGTAATACGTCGGCGGGTTAATGTCGATATGAATAGTATAGCTTATGATTGAACTTATACAGCAACAGGACATTAGAAAAAGAAAACAGGGATCTCACCACTTCATTCTGCCTGAAGTTTCAGCTGAGAAGGCGGCTTCAGCGGGAATGAACTTTTTACGCTCCCTGGTTAAAGCACCGGAAAAACTGGCAGGCCTGGCCATTGTCATTGGTCTGAGTCTTTCAATCGCCGCAGGGGTCTATTCCCTGTTTCCCCGTTACAAGGGCATGTACGATGAGCCGCTTCTGCTCCCGGCAGACCAGCAGATTCAGGCAAATCTGCTCTCCTTCCTTGAAGGATCGGCTGCGGCGGATCATGTTTCTGTTGAAGGTGACATGCCTCCGGTTGCCTCATTCCTCGGCGGCATCGGCGAGAAGGTTCATACCGTGCAGCCGGGGGACACCCTTTCCGAGATCGCCGCAGCTTACAATGTTGAGGTGGGCACCCTGATAAATTTTAACGGTGTGCAGGATGTACGCCGTATTAACACCGGGACAGTTCTGAAGATACCCACCTATGACGGTATTCGCTATGAGGTTCGCCGCGGTGATAACCTGAGCAGCATTGCTCTTGCCAATGATGTTACGGTCAACGCGATTCTTGATGCGAATAATCTGGAAAGCGCCCTGATTCAGCCCGGGGATGTACTCTTTCTCCCCGGTGCGGCCATAAGTGATTATGAGTATAAAAAGGCTACCGGAACGCTTATTATATATCCAACCCGCGGCCGCCTTACTTCTGGTTACGGTTACCGCTCTGATCCCTTTACCGGTGTACGCCGTTTTCATTACGGGATTGATCTTGCCAACAGTATCGGAACACCAATTATTGCGGCTATGGACGGCGTTGTTGTGGATGTTGAAAACCGCCCGGCAGGTTACGGTAAATATATTGTTATCCGCCACAGCCGGGGCTATCAGACCCTCTACGGCCATTTGAGCAGCATAAATGTACGGGAAGGCCAGCGGGTAAAACAGGGGCAGCGGATAGGCCTGATGGGATCCACCGGTAGAAGTACCGGATCTCATCTGCACTTTTCCATCTATCAGAATAACCGACCCGTTGATCCTCTGGCAATTTTACATTAGCGTGGAGTATAAACTCAGGAGAGCAGAATGCGAAAGCTGGTGATTGTCCTTATCACTCTGGTGGCCCTTTTCACCTTTATCCGGGCCTATACCGATGAACTTGCAGCTGAAAAAGCTGCAAGTTCGTCAGTCATTGAACAAACAACAGAAGTCTGATCAAGTCCCGTGGCAGTGCTTGTATTTTTTACCGCTGCCGCAGGGGCAGAGATCATTCCTGCCGACCTTGGGTAGAGACCGTTCCACCGTAACCGTTCCGGTTGGTGATGCTCCCCTGGGCTGCTGAGGCGCGGGAGCAGCTCCTCCGCCGGAAAACTGACCCAGCTGACGATGGCTTTCGTTGGTTACAGAAGCCGTTTGGGGCCGGCGGGGCCCATCCGCCTTTTCTATTCTTACAGAAATGATCTTCCGGGCAATTCCTTCTCTGATATCCACTATCAATGTGTCGAATATTCTGAATCCCTCAAGCTTGTACTCCAGAAGCGGGTTTTTCTGTCCGTAGGCTCTGAGGTAAACCGCCTCCCGCAGGGATTCGAGATTTTCCAGGTGATCCTGCCATTTGACGTCGATAAGGCGCAGATATTCCCAGCGGATAATGTTGTTCAGGTTGCCGTTGCCGATCTTTTCCTGTTTTTCCGCAATATCACGTTTGAAATCGTCCTGAATGTATTCCAGCAGGGCGATGTTATCCATGGCTGCAATCTCTTCCCTGGATGCCGAGGGACTGTAGAAGAATGTGGCGCTCAGGTTTTCCAGCAGTTCCGTCAGCCCGCTTTCAGTGTGGTCATCCTTGTAGTCATCCAGGATATCTTCAAGCATCTCGTCCAGGGTGGAGAGCACCCGTTTATGCAGCTCTGTGTCTTTGAGAATTTCATTCCGCTGATTGTAGATAAAGGTACGCTGTTCATTGAGTACATCGTCGTATTCAAGCAGGTGCTTGCGGATTTCGAAGTTGCGGTCTTCCACCCGGGTCTGGGCGCGCTCGATGGTTTTATTCAGCCAGGGGTGGAAGATTGGTTCTCCCGAGGCCATTCCCAGTTTACCCATAATGTTCTTCATGTTGTCGTTGGCAAACAGCCGCATCAGGTCGTCATCCAGGGAGATAAAGAAGCGGCTTACTCCGGGGTCTCCCTGACGTCCCGCACGGCCCCGCAGCTGATTATCGATCCGCCGGGATTCATGCCGTTCAGTTCCGAGAATATAGAGCCCCCCGAGGGATTTAACCTCTTCATAGTCTTTGCGGGTTTTTGCGTAGACCCGTTTGTACACTTCCGCATACTTCTCGGGCGAAGCCTCTGTTCCCGCCTCTTTGCGGGCCCGGAATTCGGGGTTGCCCCCGAGTTTAATATCCGTACCGCGGCCGGCCATATTGGTGGCAATAGTTACCGAGCCCTTTGCTCCGGCCTCGGAGATAATCATGGCTTCCCGGTGGTGGTTCTTGGCGTTCAGAACCTCGTGGCGGATGCCGCGCTTGGCGAGCTGAGCAGAAAGCCGTTCCGACTTGTCGATGGAGACGGTTCCCACAAGAATGGGCTGACCTTTCTTGTTTACCCGCTCAATTTCATCACAGATGGCGTTGAACTTGAAGGTTTCGTTAAAGAAGATAATATCGTCCTGATCGTTACGCGCCACCGGTCTGTTGGTGGGAATAACCACAACTTCAAGTTCATAAATCTTGCCGAACTCCTTTGCTTCCGTGTCTGCGGTACCGGTCATACCGGAGATTTTGTCGTACATACGGAAGAAGTTCTGGAAGGTAATGGTTGCCAGGGTTTTATTCCTCCGGGCTACCTTTATGTTCTCTTTAGCTTCAATTGCCTGGTGAAGTCCGTCGGAATAGCGGCGGCCGTGAAGGATACGGCCGGTGAACTCGTCGACAATCTGAACCTGGCCGTCCTGGATTACATAGTCAGTATCAATCTTGAAGAGTTTATGGGCCTTCAGGGCCTGGGTAAGGTAGTGGATGTACTCGAAGTTTTCCTCATTAAAGACAGAACCGGAGATAAGATTATTCTGCAGAAGCAGCTTCTCTGCGCTGTTCATTCCCTCATCGGTAAAGGAGATGCGTTTTGACTTTTCCTCCACCTTGTAGTCGCCTTCCGGCTCTTCCGGATATTCCCCGGTTTCAGGGTCCTTGTCGCACTCCCTGAGGCGGGAAACCAGGCGGTTTACATCGGTAAATTTCTTTGTATCGTCTTCTGCCTGGCCGGAAATAATCAGGGGAGTCCGGGCTTCATCGATAAGAATGGAGTCAATTTCATCAATTATACAGTAATGATGCTCCCGCTGAACCCGGGACTCCATTTCCAGGGACATGTTATCCCGAAGGTAGTCGAAACCGAACTCGTTATTGGTTCCATAGGTAATATCCTGTTTGTAGGCCTCTTTCCGGGCCTGGGGATCCATATTGGCAAGGATTGATCCGACGGAGATTCCCAGAAGGTCGTAAACCGGGCGCATCCAGTTGGCATCACGTTCGGCCAGGTAGTCGTTGACGGTAATAACATGCACCCCCCGACCGGTGAGGGAGTTGAGGTAGGCGGCGGTAACGGACGAGAGGGTTTTTCCTTCTCCCGTTTTCATCTCCATAATCTTGCCCTGATGAAGGACAATTCCGCCTAAAAGCTGCACATCGTAGTGACGCTCGCCCAGAACCCTGCGGGCGGCTTCCCGTGCCAGGGCGAAGGCCTCAGGCAGAATATCATCCAGACTTTCGCCGTCCTTGATACGCTGCTTAAACTCTTCGGTCTGCCGGGGAAAGTCCTCGTTGGAGAGTCCCATGGCCCACTGTTCTTTCCCGTTGATAGTATGCAGCAGGGGAAGGAGCTGCTTGAGGTCCCGTTCGTGCTGGGAACCGAATAATTTTGTCAGTATTTTTTGAAACATGTATCAGGATCCTCCTGTTGTTCCGTCTACTATACAGAAAAGTTCGGGGAAAGTCAGTAAATAACTTGTGCGGGGGGAAGTGCTGTACATGGTACTTTGCTGCTTAATGAGGGGCTTACTGCTTTGGATGATAGATTAAGGGGTATTTCTTTTTCATTGACAGTGTGTAACCTGCCGGGTTACAGTATTTGAATGATAAAATCTTTCAAACATAAAGGCTTGGAGCAGTATTTTGTAACCGGTACAAAGAAAGGCATCATTCCTGAACAAGCTTCAAAGATTGGAAGAATTTTAGATAGATTGGATGCATCAATCAGAGTAGAAGACATGAATCTTCCGGGATTCAGACTTCACCAGCTTTCAGGAAAAGAAAAGGATATCTGGTCGGTTGTGGTTAATGGAAACTGGAGAGTCACTTTCTATTTTGAAAAAGGTGATGCATATGTCGTTGATTACAGGGATTATCATTAGGTGAGGGGACCCATGAATAGCAGAAGAAAACCAACCCATCCCGGATATTTACTTAAGGAAGAGGTATTAAAGCCTCTTGGTTTGACCATAACAGAAGCCGCAAAAGATTTGGGAGTGTCGAGAAAGAACTTATCTGAACTCCTTGGTGAGAAGATAGCATTAAGTCCTGATATGGCAGTTCGAATATCAAAGGCAACAAATACCAGCCCCGAAAGCTGGTTGGGGATGCAGGCGAAACTGGATCTCTGGGAATCTGAGAATAAAGAGATTCATGTAATCCCCTTCCCGGTAATGCAAGAGAGGAATGACGCGATTAAGGAAGGGTGAGGGGATGGTTTTGGTGTATGAGGAGTAGGGGCCCTCACCCCGCGATGTACCAGCGGTGCCTGAGCGGAGTCGAAGACAGTCCCGCCAGCATTCACCTGTATGACGCGGTGCCTGAGCGTAGTCGAAGGCAATCAATTGCCTATTTTCTGAATAATTCTGAATGAGACCCGATTCTGTAAAGGAATAACTGGTGATTGTCCTCATCCTGGTAGTAGATGAGTAAGAGATCCGGGAAAATATGGCAGTCCCGATACTGATTGAAATTGCCGGATAATGCATGATCTTTATATTGTTCAGGCAGTATCGCAGGGATAGCCAATTGATTTATAACCCATTTTATTCGATCAAAGTCACTTGGTTTTCGGCCCGATTTTTTCAATTTCTTCAGATCTTTTTTAAATTGAGTTGAGGGAGTAATCCTGTACAAATCTTGGCCTATATATCCAAGTCTGAAAAGAGTTCATCCGAAGATGAATACGATTTTAATGTACTTTTATTGTCTTCAACTTCTTTGATTGAGTTTAGTGTTGTATCATTTGGTAAATAATCTTCAGCTTCATTTCTCAAAAAATGAAGATAATCGAGTAGAGAGTAGCCTTTACGGTCAGAAAGTGTATCAAGCTCAGCAATGATCAACTGTTTCATTGTGCTGTTCATTGGTAAATCCCCGTTACTGTATTCATGTATATCAATATGTTACATGAAAATAACTCTGATGACAATAAAATAGCACGTTCCTCCTGTTTATAGAATTTGGGTATATGGTTTATAGGTCCTCGGCGATGTATATGTCCGGGTAGCGATCCTTCCCCGCGCATGCTAAAATCACCCCATCATGAAAAGTACAGTCTCAGTATCGCCGGAACTCGAACGCATAAGCACCATAATCCCCTCCCTTTCCCAAATCCGCCCGGGGGACCTCATAATGCGTACCAACGACACCGGCGAAACCCACCTGGGCGTGGTTGTCCGCACCACCTTTACCGGCCTCGACAGCAGCGCCACCTCACAGGACTACATGAACAGCATCTACCTCATATCCGTAAACCGCAGCCTGCGTCAGGTAAGCCTTGCAACCTGGGGCAACCCCGCAGGGGGCTTTGGCGGCTTCAGCCTGGAACCGGATAAATACCATGCCCGAAGGCTCTTGAAGAAGAGTGCGACCGGGGAGCTGAGCGCGGCGGGGGAGAAGCCGGGGTGGGAGTTGCTGGATGAGTATAAGGTTAAATTGAGGAGTTATTATCCGCCGGAGACGGAGGTTCCGCGGGAAGCTCATAAGATAGTTCCAGATGTAACTGACCTAACTGGTGAGGCTGCATTGATGGCAAACGATGAGAGTGTTATCAAAAAACTTGTGGCAGGTGAGATTGGCTTATATAAACACCATTATTACCACCGCGAACTACCGACTACTTCTTTTTCGTACCGGACCGACCAACGACTATATCCAATAGGAAACCGGGCTGTGGTGACTCAGTTGTCCGGCTGGCGAAACCGAGAGGATAATGTTGTAGATGAGGATGGGGAACCGATACAAGATACTGAGGGTAACGATATAATATACCACTATGTTAACTACCATACAGGAGTCGATTTTTCCCGTGATCCTGCATTGGGTAATGATGAACAGAAAGATGTATTCCTTGCTCCGGAGGATGGTATTTTTTATATCTGGCGATCAAACAGCTGGAGGACGCCTGGAGAAATCCCGGTATATTCTGGCGATAAAAATCAACAAGGAACTATTGCGGCTCACAGTTCTTATAGTTACGGCTACATGGGTATTCTTATAACCCGTCCAGATAATCCTGAGTCAGGTAGGATATATCTCTTTGCACATATGGGAGGAAGCGGTCAGCCAACCACAGAAGTTCCGTTTAATGCCGAGCAACTTGCGGATTACATTGACGGGCCATTAGATCCGACTTTGCCGGAAGGGCAAACTGATTTTAATGTTATCTCTGGTATGGAGGAAAACATTAATGAACGTCTTATCCTCAATGTTAGAAAGGGTGATAGATTAGGCTATGTGGGTGCTCTGGGCGCAGGGACTGGGAAACACATCCATATGGAGGTGTATGAAGCCTTTGGATCGGATGGAGATAAAGTTTGGAGAAGAGTAGATCCTCTTTCCTGTTTTGATACCTCCCTCTATCGGTTGAACAGTATTCCGGGTTTTCTGGATAGTTATGGCTGGTGGTCCCGGGTCGTAGGTCGCTGGAATCAGTATGATGCTGCCCGTGTTGTCTTAACAGCCGCTATGTCAATTGACCCATTAATTGATACTACTGTACTGGGGTCCTGGTTTGGGACAGAAGATACATATGAGTATGCCCAAACATGGATAAAGTTTTATGATGACTTGATTGCAGAGATTAATGAGTTCAATACAAATAATGGAACCTCGATCAAGTTTACTGATCTTTTCAAGGAAGACCGCTGGGATGAAAGAAAGTATTTCGATTAATGTTGTGCTTATTAAATATGGAGTTGAAGGATGAAGACACTCATCAAAATAATTATTGTAAATATTTTCATTTTTACTACCTTTGATCTCACTGCAGATACTATAGAGCTAAAGGGTATTGATACCTTTAACCATTTATCTGTAAATAGCGCTTTCTTTACAAACGAAGCATTTTTTGCGTATAGAAGAAAAAGAATTGAAAATGGAGATACATCACCAGATCTTTTCCAATTCGTACTAAGTGATCAGAAAGAGGTCTTCGGTGGGTACGAGGGACTGACTGCACTTGCGGGTCCAATAGGCAATAGAGTCTGGGTTGTTGTGTTGAACCCTATTCGAAGCTATCTCTACGATTTCACCACACAGACATCCGAACGTTTTCCTCTCGGGGATCAATTCATCAAAGAGAACACAAATAGATGGGGTGCAGTACCCGTGGAAGCACTGTTGCCGTATCAGAATGATATCTACTACATTCAAATGCAGAAAATGTTTTCAGAGGAAGGTGGATCTTGGGGCAGTAAAATCGGGATATTAAACATTAGTACCGGGAAGACTGATTTTTTTCAGGTTAGGGGTGTTCTGCATGCCATCTCACCGGACAAAGAGTGCCTATTGATCGATGTTGATGAAGGGGAAAGAGTAGTTTCTGATGATATCTCGGATTTTTCTATCTATAGATTTGATGAAGATTTACTGGCAAATGGATATGGCGACTACACAGATGCGGACTGGATGGATAAAGACTACGGTGGTCAATTTGCCGGAAATGAAAACATTTTAATTCCTGCTGGTTTTAATAATAAGGAATGTAATTATTATCTGCAAAGAATTGGTGAGCCTAATAAGGCTGTCAAACTGACAATATCTGTTGACGGAGAACAGGTTTATGTCCGGTTCTCACCGGATTTCCGCTGGGGCCTATGTGATACTGACCATGGCGACGGACTTGTTGACGCAACCCCCCTCCGCAACTGGCTAATGTCGCACAACCTCCTCTTCAAAGAAACCACCGCCAAAGTAACCGACACCCACATCCGTGTCCGCGAAAACCCCAACCTCCAGGCAAAACACATGGGCTTCCTGGAACAGGGCGAAACGGTAAAAGTCCTGGACCGCTCCGGCCCCAAAGAGACCATCGACCCCTGGGGCGAACACCCCTGGTACCGCATAGTCCGGGAATCCGACGGCCTCTCCGGCTGGTGCTTCGGAGCGTTTCTAAACCTGGCCGAGGAGCAGGGTGAGCTGCGGTATAACGGGGAGGGGATGGTTACGGTGTATGAGGAGTAGGGCCCCTCACCCCGCGTCATACCAGCGATGCCTGAGCGGAGTCGAAGGCAGGTCCGCATTCACCTTTATGACGCGGTGCCTGAGCGGAGTCGAAGGCAGTCCTAATCAACTAAACTTTACAATTTCTCAATAACATCAAGGGCCAACCCCGTTGCCTTGGAAATAATCGCCAAATCAACCCCCAACTGCTTGAGGTTTCTGGCATCTTCCATATGGCCCTGTTGACGTCCTTCTTGCTGACCTTCCTGACGTCCTTCCTGACGTACAGACTCTATTTTGGAATTGTAATCCTTAAGCCATTTTTCACGGGCTTCAATAAGCTCCATTTTTTCTTCATCGGCGGTAAAGTTTCTGTATATTGAGCCGGCTTTGTTAAATATTTTGTCCTTTTTCAGTAAAACGGGCATCTTGTCCTCCTCGATCAGGCCTTCATTTAAGAAGTAATAACACCAGCCTTCCAGGGTATCTCTTGGCTCATGTTTTTCCAGATGAGATTTCAGTTTTTCTATTTCAATAAAATGAATCTGAAGATCTTCTGTAAGTATATTTTCCGGTTTTCCAACTTCCGTTATCTGAAAACAGCTGTGGAAACTGTCCTGGGTTTCAAAGAGATTAAACGACAAAAGGTTTATGCATATTGTCTGATTCAGCTCTCTGTATTGATCCCCCGATTCCAGTTGATCACTGTAAATCTTTGCCCAGTAGTAGAGACTTCGTGATGCAAAATAGGGGTCTGAGCTAACCTGTACCTCTATGTTGATCATTCTGCCTTTGGTGTCTTTTGCTTTAATATCCAGAACAGAAAACTTGGACTCAATAATCTTTGCCGGATTGAAGGGGTTTTTAATCTCAACATCCAAAACGAGGTCATATCCTTTTTCATCCAATACGGCGTTGATAAAGCTTATAAGCAGATCTTTGTTCTCTTCTGTTCCCAGAAGATATTTGACAAAGATATCATCCATTGGGTTTAAAGGACGTTTTCTATTCATGCCTTTAGTATACTGCACTATAGAAAGCGGGAGCAAGACGGATATGCGTTGAGAGATTCCCGGTAGAATCATGCAGTTCCCGCTTATTGTTGCTTTACCCATACAGGTCGATCGTATTGCTATTTTAAAACTGTATGGCCATACCTGTTTTGGAAGATTGTAACTGCTTATACTGGAAGTAATAGAAAAGGCATGATACCATTTTCTCATCATGAAAAGTACAGTCCCAGTATCGCCGGAACTCGAACGCATAACCACCATAATCCCCTCCCTCTCCCAAATTTGCCCGGGGGACCTCATTATGCGTACCAATGACACCGGCGAAACCCACCTGGGCGTGGTTGTCCGCACTAACTTTGCCGGCCTCGACAGCAGCGCCACCACCCAGGACTACATGAACAGCATCTACCTTATATCCGTAAACCGCAGCCTGCGTCAGGTGAGCCTTGCAACCTGGGGCAACCCCGCAGGGGGCTTCGGCGGCTTCAGCCTGGAACCGGGTAAATACCATGCCCGAAGGCTCTTGAAGAAGAGTGCGACCGGGGAGTTGAGCGCGGCGGGGGAGAAGCCGGGGTGGGAGTTGCTGGATGAGTATAAGGTTAAGTTGAGGAGTTATTATCCGCCGGAGACGGAGGTGCCGCGGGCAGCCTACCGAATAGAACCGGATGCAACTGATTTAACTGGTGATGAAGCGTTAACGGAAAACGATAAAAGTATTCTACAGCATTTGGTTTCTGGAAAAGTTAAAGGTGTTTCGACGCCCAAGAATTATTACCATCGCGAACTTCCATCAACCTCTTTGTCTTACAGAACAGACCAGCCGCTTTTTCCGGGAACAGACAGGGTTAAAATAACTCAGCTTAATGGCTGGCGTAATAGGGTGGTTGAAAACAGTGGTGTGGTGACGGGACACTTTATTAACTACCACCTTGGTGTGGATATTAGCCGTTCAAGGGCTATTCCGACGATACCAGATGCTGATGATGAAAATGCAACAACATTTTGGAATACCGAATCCAATAGAGCGGTTTTTCTTGCTCCGGAAGATGGTGAGTTTTATCTGTGGAGGTCGGTAGATTGGGATACAGCCAATGAAATGCCTGTGTACGGTTCGGATAAGAATAAACAAGGCTCTCTGCAAGCTTACAGATCACAAATATATGGTTGGATAGGTGTTTTAGTAACAAGGCCGGATGACCCCCGGCAGGGACGGGTTTACCTATTCTGTCATATGGGTAATTCAGGAAATATCCAGGAAGACTTTCCCTATTTATCGCACTATACAGACGGGACATTACAAAATGCCACTCAATTTGAGGCTATAGTAGGGCAAGAACAGGATCCCAACAAGATTTTCCTGTTGCCGGTTAAAAAAGGTGAACGGATTGGTTATGTTGGAAACCTCGGCGAAGGTTCAACCGGGGCGCATATTCATATGGAAGTGTATGAATCATTTATTGAGAATGGCAGCAATGTATGGGAACGAGTAAATCTTCTTTCGTGTTTTGATCATTCTCTGTATACCCTTACAAAGACTGATGTAACCGGAGCAACTGAAAGACTGGACACCTATGGGTGGTGGGCAAGACTGGTAGGAAGCCATGGAAGTTATGAAGAAAAGCGTACAGAGTATTCTTCAGGTACTATTACCCAAAAACCAAAAATAGATACTACGGTTGCTGATTCCTGGCTTGCAGATATTAATACATATGCGTTTCAGCATAGTTGGCTCTATTTTTTCAATGATAATAATAATGATCTTTCTCTACCATTTTGGTTCCAGGATGCTATTGAAGAGTATAATCAGAATCATTCATCTGTAATTCTGCATGACGACGTATTGAAGGAAGATCGATGGGATCCGGATCTGTATTATAATCAGTAGTCTGGTAGTTTTTCACACATGTATGCTTACTTGAGGAGAGAATAAGAGTATGAAAAAAAGAATAATACTTGTCATGGGAATGTTGTGTGCGGTTATGTCATATGCTCAGACTATAGATCTAAAACCGGTAAAACAGATTGGGAAAGTTTTGCATTCATCTGTACTAATGAATGATTTTTTATGTGTTATGGAAAGTTTACCGGAGAATCATCAACGTGATTTTAAGCTGTATGATTTACGGACTTTAAATGGAGTTTTTATCGGTTCGACGTATGGGACTTATCTATTATGCCCTTGGGAGGATAAGTTTATTATTGTACAGGAACGACGACTTCCGGGAATATTGTATAATGTAACAACTAAAAGCTCTAATGAATATTCTTTTGTACAACGTTTCATGGCTGAAAATAAAATGTCTGGAGTTTCATTTCCTATGTCCTATATGCTCTATTACCAAAATGATTTTGGTTATGTGCAGATGCGTAAGTTCATGTCTGATGAAGCGGGGACATTTTCCAGTAAAGTAGCCCTGGTTAACTTTGCTGATGAAACCTGGGAACCATTCCCTGTGGAAGGTGTTCTGCATGCTATTTCCCCGGATAAAGAGTATTTGTTGATCGATGAAGATGAGAATGATGAGTACTATGATGATACAGAAGTAGAAGACAGGGATTTCTCTATCTACCAAATAGACGCAGGCCAGAAACAAATTGGATATGGAACTTTATTTGAAGAAGGTGGCGATTGGTCGGATGCAGATTATGGAGGCCATTTTGTAGGTAACGAGAACATTCTTATTCCATGTGGTCCAAATGAGAAGAATGGAAATTACTGGCTGCAGCGTATAGGAGAACCGGCTAAGGCAGTCAAATTAAATATAACTCTCAATGGAAAACCTTCAACATTCCGGTTTTCACCGAATTTCCGTTGGGGTTTTGGTGGGGATGACTATCATCCGTACCTGGTCGACGCAACCCCCCTCCGCGACTGGTTAATGACCCACAACCTCCTCTTCAAAGAAACCACCGCCAAAGTAACCGACACCCACATCCGTGTCCGCGAAAAACCCAACCTCCAGGCAAAACACATGGGCTTCCTGGAACAGGGCGAAACGGTAAAAGTCCTTGACCGCTCCGGCCCCAAAGAGACCATCGACCCCTGGGGCGAACACCCCTGGTACCGCATAGTCCGGGAATCCGACGGCCTCTCCGGCTGGTGCTTCGGCGCCTTCCTTGACCTGGCCGAGGAGCAGGGTGAGCTGCGTTACGAAGGCGAGGGGATGGTTACGGTATATGAAGAGTAGGACTTCTCACCCCGCGTCGTACCAGCGCTGCCTGAGCGGAGTCGAAGGCAGCATTCACCGTTAAGACGCGGTGCTTGAGCGGAGTCGAAGGCAGCTGGAGCCCGCATCCTTCTAAACCAGCACACTACGGATCATAGATGACAGAAAAGCGGCGGCGCTGAAAGCAATAAGCACGATTGTCCATATAACAGCCCGTTCCACATTGCGTCCTTTGCGGTCCAGCTGTTCCGTAATGGATATGTTTGCCTCAAGCAGGGTTGTTGCCGCCCCTGTGTGTGAATCTACAAGTGGCTGATCCAGCATGTAATCAGGCACCCCTTCGTGGAGAGGCGGTGTTTAAATTTCACTGATTCTCAGGGCGGCAATTCCTGAGCCGATAGCCATCCCTGCTGATATAAGGATTCCGGTTGCAAATAACCATGAGAGCAGAGAAAAGGCAGTGGATAAGCGGTTTGTTAAATCCGCATAGACCCATTCTGAACCCAGACCGAAGACAACTCCGATGACAATAACAGAAGTCGACAGCATACCGGCAGCCTTTTGGTCGACCCGGCCGAAGCGGGCAATGCTGTGATCATACACATAACGTGAGTATTCATAGAGAAGAGCCGATCTGCCTGTTATGGTGCGTTGTTTTCTAACTGCGGCAGGAACGCGGTTTCCAGCCTTCATTTTGTATCTGTGGTCCGGGAAAACCCTGTCCCGGCCTTTGCCTGTTTGGTTTTTGTGATTCTTTTGGATGAGATGATGGTTCCTGTCTTTTTGACTGACTGTCTGTTTTCATGGGCTTACCATGTAAATAATAGCCCAATTATCGATTACCGTCAATTTGGATTGGTCGTAAAGCAATTTTGAAAAGTTCGGGGAAAGTCAGTAAATTCCCTTTGTTGACCTTTTACTATGGCGGTTGTAGAATCCTGACAGCTATGAAAAGCAGTACCGACGACTACAGCCGCCTGCGGGGGCTTATATTATTTTCTCTTATCCCTGTTCTTTTTTTCTCCTGTTCTTCCGGAGGGAACGCCACCCTCGAACAGGAGCAGCTTTTTTCCATTCCCATTGGCAAAATGGAAGACCAGCTGGATATCTATTATGACGGGATTTCCTCCTTCGATGACCGTATAAGGGTCAACATGAAGGACGGAATTATCTTTCTCGCCAACTCCCGGGGACGCAAGGTTATGGAGTTCTCTTCCTACGGAGACCTTCTCAGCCTGCATTACAATCCCGATTTCAATCCCAAACCGGTGCTGCTCAACACGCCGGAAGGTGATGACCGGGTATCAAGCAGGGTAGCACTTCCTTTCCCTTTTCTGGAGGTTGGTGAGATAGCGGTTTCAAGCGGCGGCAATCTGCTGGTGGAGGATGCGGTTCCGGATGCCCGGGCGGAAACCAGCCCCGAGATGCATGCCTACCTTAACCGGGTTGTGCGCCGGTTTGATGCCGCCGGTAACTATCTTGATTATCTCGGACAGGAGGGTATCGGCGGTACTCCCTTTCCCTACATCGAGAACATTCACGTAAACAGCAGGGATGATATTATAATCGTTTCCCGGGGAGAGGATGCCTGGCTGGTGTTCTGGTTTACCTCGGGGGGATCCCTGAAATACCAGGTAACTGTACCGTTGTCCAATCTTCCCGCACCGGATGAAGAGGGGATTATTCCGTCTCTGGAAAAAATCATTCCCGACACCGAAGACGATACCCTCTATGTAAAGATCGATACCTACCGGGAGGTTCGGGAGTCTATCAGCGGGACCGGAACCAGAATCGACTATTATGCAAGTTATTTCTACTGGCTGAATCCTGCCACTGGAGAGTATGAGGGCTCCATGGAGGTTCCCCATGTGGTCCGCAAGCAGGAACTCCCCGGACTCGGGGCAGGCCAGGACGAAGAGGTTCTGCATGAGTTTCTCGGTGTTGCCCGGGGAGGGTTTTTCTTTCTCATAGGGCCGTTTTCCGCGGGACAGTATCAGATTCTGGTGGTCGACCGTAACGGCGTGGTTATCGACCGCCCCAGGATCAACCTCCAGGACCGGGAGATCTTCTACCGGGATTTTCATCTCAATAACGACGGCATTCTGACTGCAGTTCTCTGCAGGGAGTATGAGGCCGATCTGGTCTGGTGGCGGACCGATAAAGTACTTGATATGCAGCGGGATGCAGAGAAAACCGCAGAAAGGGCAAAAAAGAAAGATGAAGCTGGTACCTGACACTGGAGCAGTAGAAATAGACCGCCGCACACAGGATGAGTACGGCATTCCCGGTGTTATTCTCATGGAGAATGCCGGTATACGTCTTTTTGAAGCCCTGGAGTCGGAATTCCGCCCGGAAAAAACTGATTCTCTAATTATTCTTGCCGGGGGCGGAAATAACGGGGGGGATGCCCTGGTTATGGCCCGGCAGGCAGCTGCCGCCGGATACTCCTCTATAACAATAATTACCTTTAAAGATGAATACTCAGGTCTGGCTGGACAGTGGCTTGCTGTCTGCAAAAAGCTGGGACTGGAGCAGATTTCCTTTGCCCGCAACAGGGAAAAGGCTGAAGATGCCATACGCAGTGCAGATATTCTCATCGACGGCTTAAGCGGCACAGGCCTCAAGGGAGAACTTTCGCGGCTGCCGGGGGAGTGCGCCTCTTTTGTCGCGAACCTTTCTGAGAAAAGTTTCCGAACAGCTGCAGTGGATGTGCCTTCGGGAATCGGGGACTCCTTCAAGCCCGGCTTTACCGTTCTGCCTGCAGATCTTACCCTTACGGTGGCTCCGGGAAAACTGGCGCTGTATCATCCTGCAGCCAGGGAGTTCTGCGGAAAAATCCGGCACATTCCCATCGGATTTCCGGAAGGTCTTGTCGACGAGACTCCGGGCTGGACCCTCTGGGACCGGGATGAAGTACGCGAGGTTCTGAAGCCCTTTGCTGCCACGGCATACAAGAAAACCCGCGGACATGCGGCACTCTTTGCCGGTTCAAAAGGCACCCTGGGGGCAGCACTATTGGCAGCAGAAGCGTGTGCACGAAGCGGAGCAGGGCTTGTTACCCTTTTTCTGGATGATGATATTTACTCAAGCGCCGCGGGGCAGATTCCCCCGGTGATTATGCGGCCTGTTGCACTGAATTCTTCTGTGGATCTGCCGGATTTGCGGGGGTATGCATCGGTACTTGTGGGACCCGGATGGGGGCTTGATGGGCGGGGTAATCTGTTGCCGGATATAGTCTCCTCTTTCAAAAGAGGAGTTATTGATGCCGACGGCCTGACTCTTTTGTCGCAGCTGGCGGAAAGCTCACTTCAGCTGAATCCTGACTGGATTCTGACACCCCATCCCGGGGAGTGTGCCCGCCTTCTGAACTGTTCAAATAGCGACATTACAGATGATCCCTTCGGAGCCGCAGCGGCGGCTTCAGAAAAATACAATGCCACGGTTCTTCTGAAGGGCCATGTCTCCTGTGTGGTATCCCCCGGGGGCAGATCGGCCGTTATCGACGGTATGAACCCTCTAACTGGAACCGGCGGCAGCGGCGATGTTCTGGCGGGTCTTACTGCAGGACTTATGGCCGCAGGAGACCTCGACGGATTTGCCTGTGCAGGAACTGCTGCCTGGATACATCAGCAGGCGGCAGCACAGGCAGCAGAGGAGTTCGGAGTATTTACTGCTTCCGATCTTCTTCTTGTTATTGGACGCATTACAGGGGAGTTTCGCCGTGAAGGGGCCTGAAAGCCATCGACCCGGGGAGCTTCATTTTCATTACAACCGGGAAGAACGGGAATCCCGACTCCCCGATGATATTAAAAACAGGCAGAAAGGCAGCTTTTTCAGCCGAAACCGTCATCTTATGGTGATCTTTCTGGACATTCTCATAATGACCGCAGTGGGTATGTTTCTGCTTCCCTATTTCCGCGGCGGGGATAAAACTGCAGCAGACTACCGTTTCTCTATGAATGTGAGCCTCTTTGACGGCACAATCCTTACCGCAGTACGGGCGATACCCGATGGGGATCCGGAGGAAGAAGAGGTTGAGTGTCTGCTGAGGGTTCTGCCCGGGGGCAGGGAAGTCCGCCTTTTCGGCTATCTGAACCCGGAAGATGAGGAGCAGATACTCCGGGGCAGGGAACCCTACAGTCCGGGGGATGAAAAAATAGAGGCGGTTATCCGCCTTGGCGGTGAAGAGATAGTTCTTAAAGCGAAGATTCCCCGGGAATAGGGTTGTGCTTTTTTAATTACTATTCAAGGGAATCAAGCCAGGTAATAAGCCCTGACGCAACGGTTTCCCGCTCTGTTCCGTTAAAAACCTGGTGCTTACTCTCTTTCAGCAGGAGCCGGTCCACCTTGGCTGAACGGCTTTTTTCCTGAATAAACTGTCCGGATCTCAGAGTCACCATCTCATCCTGTTCGGTTTCGACAATATAGAGGGGAGCCTCTACCAGAGAGAGTTCCTTCAGCACTTTTCTGCGCACCTTTAAAAACTGTGCAACAGCTGATGGGTAACGGGCAGACCAGTACTGTTCCCGGATATACTCTTCATCGGGATCTTCAAATTTTTTCTCATCCCCCTCATCTGTTCTTTTTTTCATTTTTTTTCCTTCCTTTTCTTCAGGTGAAAGGGGGATTTCGCTTATAAAAGGGTGAATCCAGGGGGCAAAATGGGCAAAGCGGTTTTTCAGGGAAACCGCCGGGGCCGCAGCTCCTATTCCGGGAACTTTCCAGCGGGCGCCGATGTGCAGTGCCAGAAGGGCTCCCATGGAAACTCCCACCGGGACAGTCCTCGGGTAGTCCACGGATAGTTCCATATAGGCATCTTCCGCTTTTCTTATCCAGTCAGCTCCCCTGGCGGAGAGAAAGTCTGCGGTTGTGCTGCCGTGCCCCGGAAGACGGGGTACGGCGACGGTATAGCCTTGCTTGTTGAGGGCTTCCGCCAGAAAATAGTGCTGCCCCGGATAGCCGGTCCAGCCGTGTATAAGCAGGACGGCTGTATTGTTTGTTCCCCTTAAAAACAGGGGTCGGGCACTCTGGATAATGCGGGGTGAATCATTATTCATATCTTATGATTATACCCGTATAGAGGACTAAGGGAAGCCAGAAAAAGAGGCTTACACAGGTATGAAAAAGGATGCTGAAGAAAACCGGCGCATCATTGCTTTTTTTTGCATCAACCTGATAGAATACCCGATGAAATGCGCTGCTCTCCGGTTTTATTACCGGGCAGTATGGCGCGACTTACGCAAAGGAGCTTTTCATCCATGGCAACCAGTCGGCCCAATTCCGGCGATACAGCAACCCTGCTGATAAGCTGCCCCGACCACCGGGGAATCGTAGCTGAAGTTACCCATTTTATTTTTACCTATAACGGAAATATCCTCCATTCAGATCAGCATAACGATGACGAGACCGGCACTTTTTTTATGCGCATTGAGTGGGACCTGGTGGATTTCACCATCAAGAAGGATAAAATTCCCCAGGCATTCGAAGCTATTGCCGAGAAGTTTCAGATGCAGTGGCGTATCGAGTTCTCCACCAGAGTCACCCGGACAGCCATTTTTGTATCAAAGTTTGATCACTGTCTGTGGGATCTCATGACCCGCTGGAAGTCGGGGGAACTGGATGCGGAGATTGTCTGTATAATCTCCAATCATGATGACTGCAGTTCCATCGCGGAATACTTCGAAGTTCCTTTCTATCATATCCCGGTTACCAAAGCGACCAAGGCGGAAGCAGAGGCTGCGCAGTGGGAAGTCATCGACCGGCATCAGGCGGACCTTATTGTCCTTGCCCGGTATATGCAGATCTTAAGCAACTCCTTTGTCGAGCGTTATAAAAACAGAATAATCAACATTCATCACTCATTTCTCCCTGCTTTTATCGGGGCCAAGCCCTATCATCAGGCATACTCCCGGGGAGTAAAGATTATCGGAGCCACCAGTCACTATGTTACTGCGGAACTGGATCAGGGGCCGATTATAGAGCAGAACGTAACCCGTATTTCCCACAGGGATACGGTTCAGGATCTTGTGCAGAAAGGTAAAAATCTGGAGAAGATGGTGCTGTCCCGGGCGGTTCAGCTCCACGTGGATAACAAGGTACTGGTATTCAACAATAAAACAGTAATCTTCGATTAGTCAGACGGCGGAATATAACTCTTTCCCTGACAAGATTGTATTACTATATTGTGTAGAAACCGGAAGGAAATTATGAGCTTGTCCCTGTTGTTACAGTCAGACAGCTATTTGAAGTAAAACGGAAGGATATTGTTATGGTTAAAGCATTGGCGAAGAATTCGAAGTTCAAGGGCCGCAAGGGGCCGGTTGTACTTATTGTAATGGACGGAGTCGGCTACGGCTCCTACGAACAGGGTGATGCAGTCAAGGCAGCCCTTACTCCCAATCTGGACAGGCTTACCGCCGAGTGGCCTTCAACCCGGCTTCGGGCTCACGGAACTGCTGTCGGTCTGCCTTCGGATGACGACATGGGAAACAGTGAAGTCGGTCATAATGCCATCGGCTGCGGACGCGTTTTTGCCCAGGGTGCAAAACTGGTCGGTAAGTCCATCGAAGAGGGGACCTTCTTCAAGGGCGAAACCTGGAATAAACTGGTTGCCAATGTCAATGACAAATCATCAACCCTCCATTTTCTCGGTCTTTTTTCCGACGGAAATGTGCATTCCAATGTAGCTCACCTCAGAGCCATGCTGGAAAATGCCCTCTCCCTGGGGGTAAAGAAGGCACGGGTGCATATTCTCCTTGATGGACGGGATGTGGGTGAAACTTCTGCCCTTGAATATATTGATCCCTTTGAAGAGTTTCTGGCCGGTCTCAATGCTAAAGGTGTAGATTACCGGATTGCCTCCGGCGGCGGAAGAATGCAGATCACCATGGATCGTTACGGGGCTAACTGGAAAATGGTGGAGAATGGATGGTATACCCATGTTCTGGGAGAGGGCCGTCAGTTTGCCTCTGCCCACGAAGCTGTAGAAACCCTTCGGGAAGAGACCGGAGCCATCGACCAGGACCTTCCCCCCTTTATAATCGGCGAGAACGGAACCCCCATTGGTACTGTTGAAGACGGCGATTCCATGGTTTTCTTTAATTTTCGCGGCGACCGTGCCCTGGAAATTACCTCGGCTTTTGAGGATGATGATTTTACCGCCTTCGACCGCAAACGGAGACCTGCAGTTGAGTATGCGGGAATGATGGAGTACGACGGCGACCTGCATGTACCCAAACAGTATCTGGTACCCCCTCCATCCATCGACCGCACCATGGGAGAATACCTTGTCGCCACCGGGGTTAAGCAGCTTGCTATCAGCGAGACCCAGAAGTACGGCCATGTTACCTACTTCTTCAACGGAAACAAAACCGGCAAGTTTGATGAAAAGCTGGAAGACTATATTGAAATTCCTTCAGATATCGTTCCCTTCGAACAGCGTCCCTGGATGAAGACTGCGGAGATTACCGACAAGGTTATTGAAGCCCTTGAAGAAGGTAAATATGATTTTATCCGGCTGAACTTCCCCAACGGCGATATGGTCGGTCATACCGGTATTTTCCCTGCGGTAGTCTGCTCCATAGAGGCCATGGACCTGCAGCTGGGAAGGCTTGAAAAAGCTGCGAAGAAGGCCGGAGCTACCCTTATTCTTACCGCCGACCACGGTAACTCCGACGACATGTACGAGCACAAAAAAGACGGCAGTGTTGTTATCAAGGAGAATGGTCAGCCCAAGGCAAAGACCTCTCACTCCCTTAATCCTGTGCCCTGTGTTATTGTGGATTTTGACAGCAAGGGTGAATATGCTCCCAAACTCAAAGAGGGTCTTGGAATCAGCTCTCTTGCGGCAACCTCCATCGAACTTCTGGGCTATACGGCCCCTGAGGACTATGACACCAGTGTTCTTGACTGGAAATAAGTTCTTTTCGGGTGATTACCGCCGGCGGCCTTCAGGGGCTGCCGGTATTTTTATGCTCCTCCTGACAGTTGTTCTGCTTGGTGTTGCTTCATGCAGCAGTCAGCCGGAAGCGGGTGAACCCCAGATTATTCCGGAGGCAGTTCCGGCTCCTGTCCCGGAGAAGCCGGTCTATTCGGTCTACCTGCCCGTAGAGGATGTCACCATCATGCAGCTGGAAGAGGGCAGGGTTCCCGGGAAACGCATGCTGGTTATGCGCTTCGACAGACCCGGGGCATGGTCGATACAGCCTGAACGTTTTATCTTCAAGACTGACACGGTTCATCGGCTTGTCCCGATTCAGACCTACGGGTCTGCAGAGTTATCCAAAGCGGATGTTCTCATCCTACGAACCGCACCGGAACGTACACCGGGGTTTATAGCCGGTGCAGTTGATGGGGATGATTTTTTTGCATCACAGCGGGATACTGCGGAACTGCCTGAGGCCCTGATTTTTCTTGATGCCTCCCTGCTTGCAGAACCTCTCTATCTGACCGCTCCCGAAGGATCACGCCAATACAGAAGCGGGATTTCGTCGTTGAAAGATGCAAAGCAGCTGTATCCTGAGCTTGCTTCAGGTTTAAATGAGCAGACTGGCAGGGTTCTGGACAGTATTCTCGAAACCGGTGCTGCCGGAGGCAGCAGACGGGGCTTTCGCAGTCTTGTCTTTATTCCCCGTGCTCCTCTGACCCTGCCGAATTATTCCAATGGCCTGGCTCTTGAGTTTTCCATTCCTGTGGAGGATCTGACAAAGGGTGCAGAAGCGATTTCTCTGGATTTTTCCGAAGCCCCAGAGGGAGCTTCCCTGTATGAGGATGTCCGTATTGGTGATCTCGGTCTTTTTGCCGGGGCAACCCCGCTGCTTGATCCGGGACTTCCGGAAATTACCGGCAGGATTTTTACCTCCACGGTGCTGAAAAAGATCGGCAATTCAAGAACTGTAAAACCTTCTCCGGTTCTGTGGGAGGGAAGTTTCAACGCCTACAGGGATGAGAGAAAACGGTTTCTCTTCTATCCGGGTATTTTCTCCTATATACCCGGACAGCACCCCGATTTGAGCGAACGGGATGTTGCGGTTGTTTCCGGTATGGAGCAGTATCGGCTGGACGGTATGCTCAGAGGCCGGTCGCTGATCACCGCCATGCCGAAGATCCACGGGGGAATCCCCTCGTTTTTTGCGGCTTCTCCTTCACCGACGGATCTTGAAATTGCCTACCGGGAGAGCCCTCAGCTGCAGAGCCGCCTTGCGGAGTTCCTCTATCAGCCTGCCTTTTTTATCTGGTTTGACTGAGAAAAAGGGAAAGGGGAAAAATAAAGTAAGAAGGAGTTCATCATGTCCATGGAAATAGAACTTAAAGCCTGGGTGGATAATCCCGAAGAGGTGGAAGCCCGGCTGCGGGAGTTGTTCGGCGAGGCTTCTGAGATTTATAAGGATGATATCTATTACGAGGCGGGTGAACAGTTTCCTCTGCTGAGGACCATACGGCTGCGCAGAAGCGGTGATGAATGGATTCTTACCTACAAAGATAAACGGCGTGAAGGTGCCCTTGAAATAAACCGGGAGCATGAAACCACCGTGGGAAGCTTTGAAGTTCTGGATGAACTCCTCCGCCGGTTCGGCTGCACATTTTTCTTGCGCAAAAAGAAATCGGGTCTGAAGTTTACCGGCCGGGGGCTTATTGTCGAGTTTGTGGAAGTGGCCGGGCTGGGCCGCTTTCTTGAGATTGAAAAAGTTGTCCCCGAAGAGGAGGCAGATGCTGAAACTGCACGGCAAGAGATTATGCAGATTTACCGGGAGACCGGCATATCCGAAAGCCGCCTGGAGGCCAGGTACTATTCGGATATGCTGAAAGAGAAGGGTTTAACCGGTTCTCCTGAACTTTCTATGGACCTCTCTTCTAATCTATCTCCCGATCTTGCCTGACGTCTGATCAGGCTCCCAGCCAGAGCAGATGCAGCCAGAAGAGACAGAGGCTTGCAAACAGCAGGAAGAGGTTGGTTGCAGGTGTCTCCTTCTGCTCCGCCGGATTTTCCCTCATGGCTGCCACCGTCCAGAAGCTTAAAAGCAGTGAGGTTACTGCAATTAGAACGCTGCGGAAAAACCCCAGGGGGTGGATCATAAAGGGCAGGGCAGCCACCGGAATCCATGAAAGCAGGATGCCGAAAATACCAGCCGTTTTACGGGCACCTTTTGTATTAAGACCGAACATGTAGAGTCCCACCAGGGAGAACAGCAGCATAATACCTACAAAGGTTGCGCCGGAGGTTCCACCGGTGTAGACAAGAAAGAGGGGAAGATAAAACCCGGCCATGGTAAGAAAGAGTAAAATTCCTCTGAAGCGGAAAAAGAAATCCCGGGCTGTATGACCTGGTGTGAGAAAGTTGAATATAGCACTGAAGAGAAAATAGAGGATCAGAAGGCCTCCGCCCACGCTGTAACTGGCCGCTTCCGCGGATTTCCCGCCAATCCCGGCAAGGGTAGCCAGAAGCACCAGGATGGAAACTGCCGCGGCAATACCGACAACATCAAGGATCGCGTTGATAAGCTGGTTGGATTCCCGCTTGGGAATTTTGTCTTTCTGCAGCTCTTTCTCCCATTTCTGCCGGTCGAAGCTGTATTTAAAAGCCGCTCCGTTTTTCATGCGGGCTTCAAAGCGAATTTTTGAAACATCCTCGGAATGTTCCATAATCAGATTGAAAATTTGTTTTATCTCTTCAAGGACCTTCATTGTCCCCTCCTTTTAACTCCAGAATTTGTTCTGTTTGATATCGTCAATGAGCTCTGATATTTTCAGTTTTATCAGATCCGTAATTTCACCGGCCGCCGTCCTGGTATCTTCTATTTTCAGATACTCTGGAAACTCCAGGGGTGCACCAATATTGGCATAGTAGTTTTTGGAAACCACCCGCAGCTGATGGAAAAGCACTTCGTGAACAGTAACGTCCTTATCGGATACATTACGCCTGGGTGAGATCAGGCCGATGGGTATGATCGGTACGGGATATTCCAGGTAGATACGGGCAATACCGGTGTAAAAACGCCTCAGCTCCTGCTGGTCGCCGATATCACCTTCAGGAAAAATATAGACCGATTCCCCTTTCTTCAGATACTCAACCGCTTCGGGGATAACCCTTTTACGGTCCTCCTCCCCGAAGGCATTGATCTGCTCCCCGGCTTTCAGCAGTGCGCCGAGACCGGGAATTCCAAAGGCTGAACCGATGACCATATGAACCGGTTCCGGCATGAGGGTTATAACAAACCCGGGGTCAGAGGATGAAAAATGGTTGGAACAGTAGATTCTCGGCCCTTCCGGGGGAATGTGTTCCTTACCCCAGACCCGAAAATCATAAAACAGGGAAAGATTAAGCCGGGTTACTCCGCGGATAGTGTTGTAGATGACTCTTTTCCAGAACTTCATCCGCCCTCAGAAGGTGTAGTGGTGCCACTGTTTAGCCAGGCCGTAAAAGCCCATCTTCGCAATATCCGCCTCTTTATCCTTCCAGTTGTCTCCATAATGGGTAAGGATAATCCGCTCTTTCACATTGTCCGGCAGGGTTGCCAGTTCGTCCAGGCCGGCATGAACCCCGCCGGTAAAAAACTGACAGTCGTGGAAGATGTACTCAATGTCGAAGTTCTCGGTAAAGCTGTCTATCAGTTCCGGGTCAAAACGGGTATCGGAAGTGAACATTACGCGGTTGTCGATAACGACACCGCAGCTCCAGAACGACCCCTGCCAGCTGCCCGTCATGTCCGGGATGTGCATGGTTCTGAACATCTTGAGATTTATGGACCCGACATTTGCCTCGTGGGTTTCCCGGGGGTAGGAGGGGAGCCATTCCGGGCGGATAATATCCCACAGATCGCCGAAGGCTAGATCGGCCCCGCCTTTCTCCTCGTTATAGGCCGTTCCGCCTCTGAGAGAAAGGTCCCATAGAAGGTGCTGATAGGTCGGGTTAATTACAATGGTAGGTTTCTGCCGGGTAACATAGCGGTTCAGGAGCATTACCTCTTCCAGACCGCCGATATGGTCGGCATGTGAGTGGGTAATGAGAAAGTTGCGGATATCCGTGGTTGCCACCCCCAGATCGTAAAGGGCCTGGGGGGCCTTGGTTCCGCAGTCAATGAGAATATGGTCGTCACCCTTGATAATCAGCAGATTGGTCTGGTAGTGAAGCTTGGAGAAGGCACTGCCCACTCCCAGCCAGAATAAACTCAGCTCTCCATCGTTGGTCAGTTTAAGTCCGTCTTTTACGGACTGCTTAACAATCTTCATTAATTTTCCTTACCTGATCACCGAAAAATGGTGGACTGTTTTCTCAAAATACCGTTCCCCGGGCCGGAGTACCGCCGAAGGGAATTCCGTTTTATTGGGGGCATCGGGGAAAGCCTCTGTTTCCAGGCAGAGGGCTGAATGTTTTTCCGCTTTTATTCCATTTCTACAGGTTACCGAACCGTTGAGAAAATTGCCGGTATAAAACTGAATCCCCGGCTGTGTTCCGTAAACCTTCATTACCCGCCCGCTTGCCGGTGAGTAAACCTCGGCGGCCAGAGAAGGTTCCTCTTTTTCGGTCTGCTTTACAATAAAACAATGGTCAAAGCCGCCGGGACCGGCAATATCTTTGCCCACCGCTTTACGGCTGGTGAAATCGAAGGCGGTACCGTTTACCGAAAGTATTTTTCCCGTTGGAATGGCCCCTTCATCCACTTCCAGGTAGTTGTCAGCATGAAGTACCAGTTCATGGTCCAGTACATCGGTTTTCCCTCCGGAGCCGTCAAGGTTCCAGTAGGTGTGGTTGGTCATATTGATTACTGTCGGGGCATCACAGGCAGCCTCATAGCTGATGGACAGTTCATTATCTATGGAAAGGGAAAAGGTCACGGTTATATCCAGATTTCCCGGATAACCTTCTTCGCCGGCACTGCTGGTGCGGGAGAATTTAACCCCCGCTTCCCGGTCGTTCTGGAAGGGAAAACCGTCCCACACGAATTTCTCAAAGTTCTGTGCTCCCCCGTGCAGGTGGTTCGGGCCGTTGTTGGCCAGAAGGGGGTAGGTTTTTCCATCCAGGGTAAAGGCTGCGCCGCCGATGCGGTTGGCGAAGCGTCCTATGGTACCACCGAAATGGGGATGCTTTCCTGTCCAACCGGAAAGCTCATCAAAGCCCAGGGTGAGTTCCTCCATGTTGCCGTCGCGGTCAATACTTTTAACGGAACTCAATGTTGCACCCCAGGTGAGTGCCTGAAAAGAGACGGATCCGTTATCCACGGAGAATGCATCAATCTTTTCCCCGGTTTCGGTTGTCCCGTAGGGTATTCTTTCAAGTTTCATTATTTCTCCTTTTTATAAGCGATATACCGGCAATGTATCAGGCCTTTTCGCCCAGGAGTTCCTTGAGGTCCCGAATTTCCGACACCAGTTTGGATCGGTCAAGATTCTGAAACCGTTTGGGAACCATCTCTCTGCTTGTACACTCAAGCACCGCCACAAGGTTCTGAAGCCGTATCTCGTGGGGATAACTGGAAGGAACAAAGTCGTGCATCGCCTTTTCTAAATCTTCACGGGTTATTATGACATGATTTTCCATGGCAGCGTTAAATTTTGCCCGGATTAGAATGGATTCCAGGTCGGCACCGGAGTATTCATTGGGAAAACGTTTTAAAAGATCTGCAACGGGGAAATTCTGCAGTTTGATTTTCAGTTTTTTGACCAGGGTGGTAAAGAGTTCCTCTTTTTCTGTGACTGTTTCCGGGTAGAAAATCGCCAGATGCTCTTCTGCACGGCCCTGGCGTTTGAGGTCGATGGGGAGCAGGTCGGGACGGCAGGTTATGAGGAACCAGATAATGCGCCCCCGGTATTCCGTGTTGCCCATAAAGCTGGCAATCTGGGCGAATATGCGGTTACTGGTGCCGGAATCACCCTCCTGGTTGCGGT
Organism: Marispirochaeta sp.; assembly: GCA_963676835.2. Classification (GTDB taxonomy): domain Bacteria; phylum Spirochaetota; class Spirochaetia; order JC444; family Marispirochaetaceae; genus Marispirochaeta. The sequence goes on along the minus strand of CAXXFF010000001.1, from coordinate 541,772 downwards.
CGCCCAGAAATGCATCCGCCTCGTCGATCATCACCCCTACCGGGGCCATGGCTTTCAGAATATTCAGTACCTTCTCCAGGTTTGCTTCAGTTTCTCCCTGCCATTTACTTCTGAAATTCCTTAAGCGTACAATGGGTACGCCAATTTCCGAGGTAAAAGCGGTGACCATAAAGCTTTTTCCCGTTCCTACCGGGCCGGCCATGAGATAACCCATGGGAAGCACATCCAGCCGGCCCTGTTTGATTGCCCGGGCAGCACTTTTAAAGCGCTTTTTTACAAACTCGTGGCCGGAAACCATGGAGAGGTCGTGTTCACTCTCAATAAACTCAAGCAGTCCCACCGCTTCGTTTTCGATAATCTCTTTCTTCCGCTCAGTAAGGTATTCAAGGCTTATTGCCTTGTCTTCCTGGTAACTTTCGGCGGCAATCTGGTTGAGGTTCTGCAGATTCAGTCCCGAGGTGATCTTAGCCACCCTTTTCGGTGTTAAGCGGCCTTCCAGGAGAAGAATTTCCTGTCTGTCCAGAAATTCAAGAAAGCGTTCACGTACGGTTTCGTCCGGAATGGGAACATGTACCTTAACTGTGTGGGGAGAACGGACTATCCTTGGACTGAGATCTGCCAGGTTTTCCGTAAGCAGGATTATGGAGACATCCCCCTGGGTGAAAATGGGATCATGGGACCAGCGATTGAGGGTAACCAGAGCGTAACGGTCTTCATCGGAGAGCCGGGCCAGTTCTGTGTTGGGAATAAGGGTTTCCGCATAGTCTATTATCAGAACAATCCTCTTCTTATGGGGAAGGTTCATGAAAAAGTATTTTTCCAGATAATCAAAGGCTTTCATGGGGTCCAGGGAGATAAAATCCCTCCGGTCTGTATCGGGAAACTGGGCTTCCATTATATCCAGATACTCTTTCTGCATCTCCGGGGTACAGAAATTGATACCCGAGGAGCGGTCGTAAAAGGCGACAATATCCCGGTTTCCGAAGAGGACCTCGGAGATAAACTCCTGAATACGGACAAAAACGAATTCGCCCGCAATCATCTTGTTGGGTAGAAAGTCCCGGATGTTCCCGTGGGCTATGTAAAGGTTTGTGGTTTTTGAGAGATATTTATAGGAAAGTTCCTGGGCCCAGCTGGGCAGAATCTTGATAAAATCCAGGTTTTTAACTATCAGCTGTTCCGACATCACCCCTCCCGTTCCAAGGCACGGACGCTTTAGGCCTCCAGTATAGGCTCCAGGGGCCTGCGGGTCAACGGAATGTATCCGGTAGGCCTGAATACGGAAGATCTTGCAGGAGAAGCCGCTTTTGCCTACTATGGCCCCATGGATAGCGATATAAACATCTACACCGACGGCGGCTGCTGGGGAAACCCCGGACCCGGCGGCTGGGCTTACAGGTTACTGACAGCAAACGGGGCCCTTGAAGGTAAGGGCGGAGAGGCTGCCACCACCAATAACCGTATGGAACTTACCGCGGTTATAGAGGCTTTGACCCTCGTTTCAGCGAAACCGGAGTTGAAAGAGCTGAAGATAGCGGTACACACCGATTCCCAGTATGTAAAAAACGGCATAAGCAGCTGGATAGAAAACTGGTCCCGTAACGGCTGGCGTACGGCCTCGAAGCAGCCGGTTAAAAACAAGGATTTGTGGGTTCCCTTAAAGGAGCTCCGGGATTCACTCAATGTAAGTTGGGCCTGGGTTAAAGGGCATGCCGGTCATCCCGAGAATGAACGCTGTGATGCCCTGGTGCAGGAAGCGATCGCAGCAGTAAAGGCTGAGCGCTGATTTTTAATTTCTTTTTTAGAAGTCCCTGAATAAATAAATTGCATTCTCCCCACAGGCCCCATTAGAATTAAAGGGGAATCGTATAGCTATAGGGGAAGAGACAGGCCGGGGAATGCAAAAGTCGGGGATAGAAAGGTTTTTACTTAAGAATATCAAAATCAGGCCCAAGCTGATCGGAGCCTTTCTCTTTTCCGGGTTAATTCCCCTCTTTATTGCTGTAACTGTCCTTCTAATGAAGATGGACAATTACATGCTTGATGATGCCCTGTATAAACTTAAAGCCGTAAAGTCCATAAAAAGAGAACAGGTTCTTGACTATTTCATGGATTGTACCCGCGATCTTAAAGCTCTGGCAAACAGTACGGATGTACGCAATACATTTATTAAAATAAGCACCTTTCTTGAAACCCATGAATTGGGATCGGAAACACCTCTTGACCGGTCTGATGAGTACTATACTATTCACCGGGAAAATGGAAAATTTCTTGAATATATTATCAGTACCTATGATTTCTACAACGCATTTCTTCTTTGTCCGGAGCATGGACATCTTCTCTATTCAGCAACCAGGGAAGGAAATCCGGGAGATGATGTAAGCCAGGGCAGTATGCAAAACAGCGGTCTTCATAAAGTCTGGAAGGCGGTGAGAGAGTCGGGTGGAATTTCCTGGTCCGACATGGCTTTGTATCTTCCTTCGGGAAACGTACCCGCCATGTTTATGGGTACTCCTCTTCTGTCGGAGAATGGCGAGATACTTGCTGTCCTGGCGGTTCAGCTGAATCTTGAGAGCCTTAACCGCATTATGCAGGGACGTACCGGTATGGGGGGCACCGCCGAGACCTACCTTGTAGGGCCTGATAAGCTCATGAGAACCGATTCCTACCTTGATCCGGATAACCATTCTGTCCAGGCTTCCCTCGCCGGAACAGTTGAGGTCAATGGTGTTGATACGGAAGCTGTTCGAAATGCATTGGAATGGAATTCCGGTGACGGCATAATAATTGATTATAGAGGAAATAAGGTGCTTACCAGCTATTCTCCTCTTATCCTTCCCGGAGGAATAACCTGGGCGATTATTGCGGAGATTGATGAAGCTGAAGTGGAGCAGCCGGTTATTACCCTGCTGAATCAGGCGGCGGTGGTGGCCATGATGCTTACCGCCTGTATTGTTCTGTTTGCGGTATTTATGGGTACCACCTTTACCCGTCCCCTCAAAAAAATTATTGCCATGGCAGATGACGTCTCCCGGGGGGAGCGGCATCACTGGAGAGCATTGGCACGGCGGGATGAAATCGGTCAGCTTTCCCTGGCTCTGGACAGAATGGTTGCAAATATTGATGAACGGACATCCAGGCTTTCTGCCACCCTTGAATCCACCACCGACGGCATTCTTGTTGTCGATTTAAACCAGAATATAAGCTCCTATAACCGTCGCTTTCTGGAGATTTGGCAGGTAGATGAATCCCTTGCTAAAAGCGGTGAGGATAAAGTGCTGCTGGGTGCCTGTATCAAAAAGGTTCTTGGTGAGGATGAATTCATAAAATCAGTGAATGATCTCTACAGCAAGCCGGCGGCAGAAGACTCTTCGATTTTTCATCTGAAGGACGGCAGGATTCTGCACCGCTATTCCCGGCCCCAGCGTCTGGGAAATGAGATAATAGGCCGGGTTTGGAGTTTTCAGGATGTAACTGCGCGATATAAATCGGAGGCGGAGCTGCACAAGCTTTCCGAGGCCATTGCTGCAAGTCCAATGGCGGTTATGATAACCGATGCAACCGGTACTATTGAATATGTTAATCCTGCCTACACAGATCTTACGGGCTATATAGAAGCTGAAGTTCTTGGGCAGGATGCGGGTTATCTGAAATACGGTGATATCTCGGAGCACTACTATAAGGTTATGAAAGCGGAACTCCAGGCCGGTCACCCCTGGTATGGAGAGTTTCGCAACCACAGAAAAAACGGGGAACCCTTCTGGGAGTTTATGACCCTGGCCCCGGTGCGAAAACCCGACGGAGAGATAAGCCATTTTGTGGCCATACGGGAAGATATCACCCAGCGGCGGGAGATGGAGGTTGCGGTAAAACGAAATGAAGAGCGCATAATCGAAACAGCAAAGATATCCAAACTTGGCTATTTTGAACTCGATCTGTCTTCCATGGTCTTTACTTTTGACGCTCTGCTGTGGAATTTGCTTGGAACCAGTATTGAAGGAGAAGGATCCGCTGAAATAGCGGTTGATAAGTATCTGAGCCGTTTTTGTCATCCCGATGACCGGGCCTTGTTGAGAAAAAATATCGGCCAGGCTTATCAGGAACATGAGGATTATGAACGGGAGCTGGACTATCGGGTAGTTCTTCCAGACGGGGAAATTCAGATTTCCCATGTGCGCTACCATGTTCGTTTTAATGAAAAAGGAGCGCCCGCCTCAATCTACGGTTCCCATCAGGATATAACGGAGCGGAAGAAGATTGAAGAAGAGCTCAGTGCCGGCCGGCAGCAGCTTCAGGTAATTATCGACAACCTTCCCAGTTCCGTGGTTCTCAAGGACCTGGATGGTCGGCATCTTCTGGTCAACAGCTTTTTTGAACAAGCCACCGGTTTTTCGTCGGAGAAGATTCTCGGGTTCACCGATGCCGAGATATTTCCTCAGGAAACAGCCCGTATTATAATGGAGAAGGACCGGGAGATTATTGAAAGTGGAGAAAATGTCCGCTTTGAATGGCAGATGCCGCCTCATCCGGACGGTACACCCCATACCTATCTGACCAATAAAGTGCTTCTTCGCGATGACCGGGGAGAGCCCTATGCTCTTTTAGTTTTATCTACAGATATTACCCGGCGAAAACAGGATGAGGAAAAAATCCGGGTAAGGGAAGCCCAGCTGCGTATTATTGTTGAAAACTCTCCCATAGGCATTATTCACTTCAACAGTGAAGGCACCATTATTAATTGTAACTCCATTGCTGCAGATTACCTGGGAGCACCAATGGAGAAGCTGCTCGGCTTTAATGCTCCCAGGCAGATAGTTGATCCGGAGATGCGTCAGACCTTAACAACGGCACTTACGGGGAAGAATTCCAAATTTGAGGGTGAGTACATTTCAGTTACCGGAGGTAAAAAGGCATTTTTAAGAATACTGTTCAACCCGGTGCATTCAGGTGGCTATCCCTATGATGTAATCAGCACACTGGAAGATATTACTGAAAGCAAGCGGGCGGAAAACGAGATAAAAAGGGCCCGGGACCAGCTGGAGTTTATTCTGAATAATGCTCCTGTGGGGGTTGCATTTACCTTTAACGGGATTTTCCGCTTTACCAACCATAGATTCGTCGAAATGTTCGGCCTGGATATTGGAGACCCTGCTATAAAAATATATCAGAACCCTGAGGACAGGCAGGAAGTAATTGAGAAGATGCATGAGACGGGAGTGCTGGATAACCACGAAATAAAACTGATAGACATAAACCGGGATATCCGGGACTACCTGATTACCTTTCTTCCCATTACCTACGAGGGAGAAGAGGGGGTTCTAGGCTGGCTGCAGGATATTACGGAGCGTAAAAAAGGAGAAACCGCCCTGTGGGAAGCCAAGGAGGCTGCAGAGGCTGCCAACCGGATAAAAAGTGACTTTCTGGCCAACATGAGTCACGAAATCCGGACTCCCATGAATGCGATTATCGGAATGAGCCACCTTGCTCTGAAAACCGAGCTTACCCACCGCCAGCGGGACTACCTGAATAAAATAGATCAGTCTTCAAAATCATTGCTGAATATCATCAACGATATTCTTGATTTCAGTAAGATTGAAGCGGGAAAACTGGAAATAGAGACGGTGCCTTTTGTCTTTGATGATGTTCTGGACAACCTGGCTGGCATGATCGGGGTAAAATGCAATGAAAAGGGCCTTGAACTGAAATTCGATCTTGCCCCGGATTTTCCTGCCTACTTAATCGGTGATCCTCTGCGTCTCGGGCAGATCCTTCTGAACCTGAGTAGTAATGCCGTTAAGTTTACCAAAGAGGGCGATATTCTGGTGTCTGCTGAGATTCTTGAAAGAGACGAAGAATCTGTACTGGTCCGCTTCAGTGTACGGGATACCGGTATTGGTATGACTCCGGAGCAGCAGGATAAGCTCTTTCAGTCCTTTACCCAGGCAGATACCTCCACAACCCGAAAATACGGAGGGACCGGTCTCGGACTTGCCATAAGCAAGAAATTGTCGGAGTTAATGGGGGGTGAGATCGGTGTTATTTCGGCTCCGGGAGAAGGCAGTACATTCTGGGTAAAACTTCCATTCAGGCTCCAGAGTGAACAGGCCGGGAAGGATAAAAAGTATGCGACTCCCGGACTGGATCTGAAAGGTCTCAGGGTCTTAATTGTAGATGATGATGAAAACTCTCTTGGTACCATGCGCAATATTATCAAAGAATTCGGTTTTGAGGTTACCACCGCCACATCAGCGGTGGATGCTCTGGAGATTCTTGAAGACTCTGCCGGCGAAAAGCGCATACCCCTGGTGCTGATGGATCTCCGTATGCCCGATATGGATGGTATTGAGGCCGCGGGAATTATCAAATCCAATCCTGAACTGGGAAAATATACAAAAGTGATCCTGGTAACGGGCTATGGCAGGGAAGAGTATATGATGCTGGCTGAGGATATTGGTATCGATGCGTTTCTGGTAAAACCGGTAAGTCCGTCGGTGCTTTTTAATACTATTATGGATGTTTTCGGCTTCGATGTTGCGGTAAGGACCCCCCGAAGGGGAGCTGATATTGTTATTCCGGATAATTTCGATGAGGTCAGAGGTTCCCGGCTGCTCCTGGTTGAAGATAATGAGTTTAATCAGCAGGTGGCTACGGAACTGCTCGAAGGAGAAGGCTTTGTTGTATCCCTTGCCAGGGATGGAAAAGAGGCGGTTGATGCGGTCCTTGCTTCCGCAGAGGGTGAATCCTTTGATCTTGTGCTTATGGACCTGCAGATGCCGGTTATGGACGGCTATACTGCAACCGAACTGATCCGTGAAGATGTACGTTTTGCTGATCTTCCCATAATAGCCATGACTGCTGATGCCATGAGTGGTGTTTCCGAAAAGGTGCTGAAGATCGGCATGAACGATTATGTAACAAAGCCGGTTGATCCTGAGGCTCTCTATTCGGTGCTGTATAAATGGATTACCCCGGGGAAAAGAGTGCTGCCCGGGGAGTATATAGCCTCCCTGTCCGGCCGGAATGGAGCCGCTGATAGTCCCGATGGTTCCATTCCGGTTCTTCCGGGAATAAACGTTTCTTCTGGAATCGAGAGAACCGGAGGGAATATCGGCAGGTATAAAAAGCTGCTGCGGCAGTTTGCATCCAATCAGGGGGGAGCACACGTAAGAATACAGGAAGCCATAAACTCCGGGTCGATGGAAGAGGCTGTCAGGATTGCCCATACTCTGAAAGGGATAGCCGGTACCGTAGGCGCTTCGGAACTCCAGGAAAAGGCCCGGGGGTTGGAAAGTCTGCTTAAGGGTGACGAACAGGATCAAACAGCGGCATTGCTGAACGAGATTGGGAATATCCTCGATACCATAGTAACTGAGATAAACAACCATCTTGTTGAAGAGAGTCCCCCTGATACAGCGGCTGAAACCTCTCCAGAGGATATTTCAGATCTTGCAGGTGACCTTAAGGCGCTCTTACTGGGGGATGATTCCCGGGCGGGAGATGTGGTTGAAGAGCTTGTACTGCGTATGAAGGGGACAGCTGATGCAGAGGTTTTTCTGGAAATACAGAAAGAGATTGAAGATATTGAGTATGAAAAGGCGCTGGATCTTCTGAACGGCTATCTGCAGTCAAAGTAGGAGAGGCAGAGTAAGGGCTTTTCATGGTTGGACTGCCAGGCCCCGCAATAGTCTTTTGCCCTTTTACACCGGAGAAATATGCAGCTTGCCTGATTACATCATTTTGTAAAATTATCTACAAAATTGTAAAACCTTATGGCGATTGGGTACATTGTTGTATGTTTTTTTGCTGTCTCTGTCAGGTTGTGGCCGGGGAAAAATATTTAAGATAAAAATTTATTGGTTTTACCTGTGTAATAACTGTTTGTATATCAATTAAATAGTATGGTATTATTAGTGTAGGAACCGGAATGGTACAGCAGCCTGGCTGAAGTTGGTTCATATTTTGCAACTTATTTGCGAAGAGTTGTATTCACGGAAAAATACCATAGATCCTTCAGGGATTGCATGGTGTTGGAAATACTTCTTCAAAATAATCTACTGGTACATTGGTTCTTTATGTATCCGGCAGGTAACAAGATACCTTGCAATCGCAAGTTTAAAACAGACCGTGCTTGCTCACGCTGCAGTGTGTGTGCATAAAAATTGAATCTATTTGTATCAGTTTCCATCAGGGAACGGATGTGAAGAGATTGATAGTCTACCTGTTATACTCACTCTTAACTTCGATTCTCCTCAGTCAGGGATGAAAATTCTGCAGTGCGGCAGAGTTTCCATAAATACTATTCTTAGGAGTTAGGTATGAAAAAATTACTGGTCCTTCTTTTGGGCCTGGCTCTTCTGACAGCTTTCGCTTATGCCGGCGGTCAGAGTGAGCAGGAAGAGCAGTTCACTGTAGGGTTTGTCTTTACCGGTCCGATAAGTGACGGCGGCTGGACACAGCAGCATGACAGAGGTCGTCTGGCTATTGAGAAAGAGCTTGGAGTAAAAACACTCTATAAAGAGAGTGTTCCCAATACTCAGGAGTCTGCAAAGGTTATGCGTGACATGATTTCCCAGGGCGCGAAGATGATCTTTGCAACAAGTTTCGGCTATATGGACTATATGCTGGAAGTTGCCGCGGATAATCCGGATGTCAAATTCTTCCACTGCGGCGGATACAAGCAGGCGGACAATGCGATCAACTATCTTGGACGTATGTATCAGGCCCGTTACCTGTCCGGTATTGTCGCCGGGATGAAGACTGAAAGCAATAAGATCGGCTACCTTGCCGCTTTTGAGATTCCCGAGGTTGTACGGGGAATCAATGCCTTTACCCTCGGTGTGCGCAGTGTTAATCCCGATGCCACAGTAGAAGTTATCTGGACTCACAACTGGAATGATCCTCCTAAAGAGAAGGAAGCTGCCAATGCTCTTATTGACAATGGATGCGATATCATTGCCCAGCACCAGACCGGACCTGCCAACCTTCAGGCTGCAGAAGCCCGGGGAGTATGGGGTATCGGCTACCATGCAGACATGAATGATGCAGCACCCGATGCCTGTCTGACCTCTGCCTACTGGAACTGGGAGCCCTACTATATTCAGGCTGTTCAGGAAGTTATGAATGGAACCTGGGAAGCGGTGAACTACTGGGGCGGCATGGACGAGGATATTGTCCGTGTAGCTGAAATGGGCAAGAATGCTCCTGCCGGAGCAGCGGAAGCTGTTGCAGCAGCCCAGAAGAAAATCGCCGACGGTTCTCTTGTGGTCTTTGCGGGTCCTCTTAAAAATAATGAGGGTGAAACCGTTGTACCCGCAGGTACAACACCCGATGATGGTGCACTTCTCGGCATGAACTGGCTTGTTGAAGGTGTAATCGGTAAGATTGCAGAATAATGCATAGAATGCGGAGCCCCTGTATATCCGGGGGTTCTGCAGACTTTCTTTTTGTACGATGTTCTGAAATAAAGGAAAAAGAGGGGAACAGTTACGGTGTCCGGTGAATTTATCCGCATGGAATCAATTACCAAGGAATTCGGCAGTCTCAAAGCCAATGACAGAATAGATCTATCTGTCCGGGAAGGTGAGGTTCATGCCGTGCTGGGTGAAAACGGTGCAGGTAAAAGTACCCTCATGAATATCCTTACCGGTATCTATGCTCCCGATTCGGGGAGTATACATCTCCGGGGAAAGGAACAGAGGTTCCGGTCTCCCCAGGATTCAATTGCCGCCGGTATCGGTATGATCTATCAGCATTTCAAACTAATAGATGCCTTAAGCTCCTGGGAAAATATCTGCGCCGGAACAAAGGGCTCCCTGTTCCTCAAACCCCGGGCAATAAAGGAGAGAATACAAAGTCTTTCCGATGATACCGGTCTTTGTGTAGATCTGGACAGAAAAATCCGAGACATGGGTGTCGGGGAAAAGCAGACAGTAGAAATTCTGAAGGTTCTCTACCGGGGGGCGGATATTCTGATTCTCGATGAGCCCACCACGGTGCTTACCCCTCAGGAGACAGAGGTTCTTTTCTGCATTATCCGTAAAATGAAAATGCAGGGAAAGACAACCATCATCATTACCCATAAGCTCAACGAGGTTATGGAAATAAGCGACCGGGTCAGCGTGCTTAGAAAAGGACGGCTGGTAAAAACGGTTAATACCTCCGAGGTGAGTCAGAAGCTTCTGGCAGAGCTTATGGTGGGTAAATCCATGAATATGGAGTACCCCCGGGTGGAAACCGCCCCGGGGCGGGTAGTTCTTGAGGTGGAAAACCTCAGTATCGAAGATAAAGAGGCGTCAAGGGAGCTTAAGAATATAAGCTTTACCCTGCATGGTTCAGAAATTCTCGGTGTAGCCGGTGTCTCCGGCAGCGGCCAGAAACAGCTCTGCCATGCACTTCTGGGTCTGCAGAAGATTCAGGCAGGACGTATCTCTGTCTGCGGTACTGATATAAGCAGTAAATCAACCCGGCAGATTCTAACCGATCCCGAAATCAGCATGGCATACATTCCGGAAGACCGGACGGGTATGGGGCTCGCCACCGGCATGGACCTGGTGGACAATATCATGCTCCGCCAGTACAGAAGCCGGAAGGGGATGCTCTTTGACCGTGCCTTCGGAAAGAAAAAATCGGAGGAACTGACAGACTCCCTGAGTATAATGCACCCCGGGATTAACCGGCCTATCCGGGTTTTATCCGGGGGTAATATGCAGAAAGTGCTGCTGGGCCGGGAAATCGATACCCGGCCGGATGTTCTTATTGCAGCCTATCCGGTGCGCGGTCTGGACCTCGGGGTAACCCATACGGTTATCGATATGCTGAATGAGCAGAAAGCCGCCGGTGCTGGTGTGCTGCTTGTGGCTGAAGATCTCGATCTGCTCCTTGAAGTGTGCGACAGAATAATGGTGCTGTACTGCGGCGAGGTATCGGGTATTCTTTCTGCCGCCGAAACGGGGAAAGAGGAACTTGGACTGCTTATGTCACAATTAGGGGAGTACAAATCGTGTTCCGATTAACCCAGATTGCAGAGACACCACTCAAGTCCCGCCTCAGGATTCGGTTGCTGGCGGTATTGGCCGCCCTGGCAGCGGCGGGAATCCTTCTTGCGTTAATGGGGTACAACCCCTTTTCTGTGTACCGATCCATGCTGGACGGAGGCCTTGGAAGCGGCTACCGCTTCCGGGAAACCCTGGTGCGTACCATTCCCCTGGCCATCGCCTCTTTGGGGATAAGCCTTGCTTTCAGAATGAAGTTCTGGAATATCGGCGGCGAAGGGCAGATTATGATGGGAGCCTTTGCGGCAACCTGGGCGGCCCTCACATTTCCAGAGATGCCGAGGCCGCTGCTTCTGCTGTTCATGGCCCTTGTGGCGGTGTTTTCCGGCGGCATCTGGGCGCTCTTTCCCGCGGTATTTAAAATACGCTTTAAAGCCAACGAAACAATCCTTACACTGATGCTGAATTATGTTGCCCTTAAGTGGATAACCTGGCTTCAGTATGTCGCCTGGCGGGATAAAGAGGCATACGGCTATCCGAAAATCCCTAATCTGGCGGAAAACGGCCAGCTACCCGATCTTTTCGGGGTGCATATCGGATTGCTGTTGTTGCCGGTGCTGGTGGCAGGGCTCTTTCTGTTTATACGCTACACTAAAAAAGGCTATGAGATTCGGGTTATTGGTGAAAGTGAAGAGACTGCCCGCTATGCCGGCATGAACGTTCCCCTGATTATCGGAGCAACCCTGTTTGCCAGCGGCGGTATCTGCGGTCTTGTGGGCATGATCCAGGTTTCCGGAGTTAACAGTACCCTGAGTGTGGATGTCAGCAACGGGGTGGGGTATACCGCCATAATAATCGCCTGGCTCGCCCAGCTGAACGCGGTGACTATTCTGATTGCCTCGTTCTTTTTCGCTGTCATGGTGGAAGGCGGTTCCTTTATTCAGACTGTGTATCATATTCCCCAGGCAGCTGCAGATCTGCTCCAGGGGCTTATTCTGTTCTTTGTTCTGGGCAGCGAGTTTTTTATCCGCTACAAGGTTCACTTCAGTTTCTCCTCCGGCAGGCATGCTGCTGTTTCACCGGTAACAGAGACTGAAGATGAGGGAACCCCGGAGGAAGGAGAAAGGTAATGGATAGTGCCTGGGTAGTAAACTTTCTGGCCGCCGCGGTGGTGTCTGCAACTCCTCTTCTGATAGCCGGCCTCGGTGAGCTGATCAGCGAAGAGAGTGGCAGTCTCAACCTGGGGGTTGAAGGCATGATGTATATGGGCGCTGTCATGGGCTTCTACTTCGGTCTTCAGTCCGGCTCGGCTCTTATGGCTGTTGCCGGTTCTGTACTTGCGGGAATGACCGGTGCACTAATTTTCGGTTTTCTTACCATCAGTATGAGGGCCAACCAGATTGTAACCGGTCTGACCCTTACTTTGTTCGGAACAGGTTTTGCAGGATTTGCAGGAGCTTCCATGGTGGGCCAGAAGGCCCCGGATGGTATTATGCAGGTTTTCCGGCCCCTGAAGCTTCCGGTACTTGGTGATATTCCCTATCTGGGGGAGATTTTCTTCAACCACGATATCCTCATCTATATAAGCTTTCTGCTGGTTCTTGTATCCGGCCTCTATCTGTACACCACCAGGACAGGACTCAATCTCCGCATCGTGGGGGAAAATCCCGCTGCTGCGGACGCTCTGGGTATTCCCGTGGGGCTCTACAAGTATGTTCACCTCCTGGTTGGCGGCGGCCTGTGCGGTTTTGCCGGAGGCTACCTTTCTCTCGTATATGTTCCGGCCTGGCAGGATTCACTTGTTGCCGGCAGGGGGTGGATCGCTGTTGCGCTGGTTATCTTTTCAAAATGGAATCCCTACCGCCTTCTTTTAGGCGCTCTCTTTTTCGGCGGTCTGGATATAATCGGTTTCCGGCTGCAGAAATTTGATCTGCCCGTATCCCAGTATGTGCTGGATGTTCTTCCCTACGGCATGACCATTCTGATTCTGATTATGGATGCAGTGCGCCGCAGCAGCGTGAGCAAAGCTCCCCAGGCACTGGGTGTCTCCTACTTCAGGGAAGAACGGTAGTTACCGGGGCATTCGTCGAAGTGGCTGCAGGAGAGGTGAATTCCGGGGAGTTCAGACTTGAAATTATTCCCGGTAACGAGTTTGTTGATTTTCCACCCGGACCGAGTCTGCTCGAGGTTTTGAGAAAAAGCCGCTCCGGCCGGGAAATGGCCGCTCCCTGCGGCGGGAAGGGAACCTGTGGAAAATGCCGTGTTCGGATTTTATCCGGTGACTGTCGTGAACCCGGTCCGGAAGAAAAGCAGTCTCTTTCGGAACAGGAGCTTAAAAGCGGGATGCGGCTGGCATGCCGCCTGTTTCCATCCGGGGATCTTACGGTTGAGCTGCAGAGTTCCGGAGAGGCAGCAGTGCTGGTCTCCCCTGTGGCTTTCGGGGGGGTAGTTAGCCCTCTTGTCCGCAAGCAGATGATTCTCCTTGAGGAGAGGGACGGGAAGAGCCAGCTGAACCTTTTTGACCAGGTACGGAAGGTTTCAGGGATAGAGGATATGGTTTTTTCCGGCTCAGCTGCAGATAGTCTTTCCCGGCTTGTGCAGCTGCGGGAGAGAAGGGTTACTTTGATTCTGGACGGAAACAGGGTTTTGGATATTGAATCCGGGGATACCTCCGCAGCCCTCTGGTCCTTTGCAGTAGATATAGGAACTACATCGGTTGTTGTCAGTCTGGTTGATGCCAGCAGCGGTAAGGAGATTGACCGGCGGGCGGGTCTGAACCGGCAGGGAATCTACGGTGCCGACGTAATTACCCGGATTTCCCATGCTGCAGATTCAGTGGAAGGGCTTAAGGAGCTGCAGGATTCCATCACTCTTCAGATTGGGGAGATGATGGAAGATCTCTGCATAAAAAATGGAATCAGACCGGAAAAGGTGAATTCCTGTGTTCTGGCAGGCAACACCAGTATGCTGCACCTTTTTGCCGGAGTGTATCCCCTGGGGATAGCCCAGACGCCCTATGTGCCGGTTTTTACCGAGGCACTGCATTTTGCAGAAGGAACCGGTCCCCTGGGCAGCAGCCCTTTCGGTAAAATGGTTACCAGGCTTGTTCCGGGACGTTCCGCCTACATCGGTGCGGATATTACCGTCGGGATTGCCGCGGTTGGTATGGATATGCAGGAAGAGACCGCTCTTTTTGTGGATATCGGCACCAATGGAGAAATTGTTCTGGGCAGCAGGGATGCGCTTGTTTCCTGTGCCACCGCGGCGGGTCCGGCCTTTGAAGGGGCTCATATTGCCTGCGGGACCGGCAGTATAGCCGGTGCGGTTTACAGTGTTGTTTTTGAAGCGGATACAGGCCGTCTGAAAACTGGCTGCATTGGAGGAGGAGCTCCTTCCGGTATCTGCGGCAGCGGTATCGTCGACATAGCCGCCCTTCTTGTACGGGAAGGCCTGGTTGACGGCAAAGGCCGTTTTCTGGCAGTGGATAAGCTTTCGTCATCTACCGGAGATGAGCTGAAATCCCGCCGGACAACTATAGACGGTGAGGAGGTATTTCTCCTTTCACCTGCATCGGAATCGGCCCATGGTTCGCCGGTTTATTTTTCCCAGAAGGATCTCAGGGAGGTTCAACTGGCCAAGGGTGCGGTTGCTGCCGGAATAGAGACCCTGCTCAATTGCCGGAACATGGCGGTAACAGATGTTGAGATGGTCTATCTTGCAGGCGGTTTCGGCAGTGCCCTTGATCCTGAGAGCGCATTTCAGATCGGGCTTCTGCCTGCAGAGCTTAAGGGCCGGGTGATTCCTTCCGGGAACACCTCCCAGCGGGGTGCGGTCTATTATACCCTGTCCGGGGATTTTCGCCGCCGTACAGGAAAGCTGAGGGAGAGTCTGGATTATCTGGAACTTTCCTTTGATAAAGGTTTCAGCCGGAGGCTGATGGCGCATATGTATTTTGATATTCCCCGGGGGATATAAGGGAGAACGGGAGGAGGAAAGCAGTAAAAGAGATTGGAATGTTCCGTACCTTCTGTACCATACTTTCAGGTAAGGGCCGGAAAAAAAGATTGTGGTTATAGTGAAAGCATTTTAATCACAGGCAAATGAAACCTTGCAACTGGTGCAAGTCTAAAACCAAGCTGCTTGAATGGCGATTTCACGAACTTAGTATAACTGCCTTCTTTCTAAAACACTAATTCAACCAGACAGTGACAGGTCTGTATGATCACGTTTTATAAGGAGTAGACTGTGAAACAGAAACCGGATTTGATAGAGATTTTACGCCGTTCCCGTGAGGGAGAGTACTGCAGTGCCAGGGACTGGGACCTGAAAAAGATCCCCCAGGCGGTAAAGAAAATGCTGCAGAAGTATGAGCTTCAGAAGAGTGTAGACCGGGAGAATCCTGTAAACACCAACATGGAGCTGGCAGACAGGTTTTTCCAGGCTGGATTTGAGCTGGCCCTGGAACTGGGTATGTATAACGAAGCCCGGGAGAGAATAATACGCATCAGTGAAGACGAACTTAAAAGCGCCCTTCATCTGGCCCCTTCGGAAGTAACCCTCGGTTTCGGACCGGACAAGCGGGTTATGAAAAGCCGGGTTCCCGAGGATCCCAGACCCATGCTTTTCGGAGCTTCTCTGGGTATAACTATCTCGGAAGATAAATGGCCTCTGCTTACTGAAGGTATTGCCCGTCAGCTTGAGGTTGACCTTCTGGAAGGCGGATCCATGTGTACCATCAACGGACTTGAAGCCCTTCCCAATGATCCTTCGGAAACCCTGCTAACCTATGAGCAGGCCAAGATGCACCGGGTTATCCGCAAAAAGGCCGGACGGGAAGGTATGCCGGGAATCGGTAATATTTCCGCGGTTACCGAATACGGTCAGTTCTGCTATGGCGCAAAGGATGGTTTCTATAATACCGATCTCTCGCTGATTCTCTATCCTTCTGAGCTGAAGATCAATAATCAGACTCTTCACAAGGTAGTCCATTCCCTTGAAGTCGATGGAATGATATTTGCCGGTTCTCCGGGAATGATCGGTGGAATGCCGGGAACCCCTGAAGGGGCTATCATCTCAAGTATCGCTGCAGGTCTTCTTCAGTATGCAGTGCTCTTTTCCACCGTCGGCGGTGGAGAACTCTACGATATCCGCTATCTCTCCAATGTAAACCGGGATGGACTCTGGGCTCTCAGTGTTACCCACCAGGCCCTGAGCAGAAACACCCATATCTGCTCCCACGGTATTGCAAACCAGGTAAGCGGACCGGGAACACCGGGCCTTATGTACGAAACCCTGGTTGGAGTTTCCATTATTGCCGCGTCAGGTGCCGCTTTCAGTACCGGTCCCCGGGCAGCGGGAGGAAAGTTCAATGACTATCTTTCTCCCCTTGAGTGCCGCTGGTGTGCTGAAGTTGCCCATGCTGCATCGGGAATGTCCCTGGAATCTGTGAACGAGCTTGCGAAAACCTTCGCCCCCAAATACGAGGATCAGATCAAAACGCCGGATATTGGAAAGCCCGTGGAAGAGGTCTGGGATCTGAAGAATTTCCGGCCCCTGCCGGAGGCGGAGAAGGTATATGACCAGGTACGGGAAGAGGCCGTTAAAAGCGGATTTCCCCTGGCTTAAATTTTGAGTGCCGATTTGAGCTGATTTGAAAAGAGAACGTAATCAGGAGAGACGATATGTCAGATGAAATAATCAAGAAACTGTATAACGCTGTTATGGAAGGCGAGGCTGAAGATGCCGCAAAGGCTGCAGAAGAGAGTCTGGCTGCCGGATTGGAGCCCCTGACGGTAATCAAACAGGGGATTCAGACTGCCATGGATCTTATGGGCCAGCAGTTTGAGGACGGAGAAGCCTTTCTTCCGGAGCTGATGCTCGGCGGTGAGGCGGCCACTGAGGCAATGAATATTCTTCTTGCGGAAATCCGCAAACGCGGAGGCGACGGTGCCGAGTCCGGGACTATCATTCTGGGAGTAATGGCCGGGGATCACCATGATATCGGAAAGAACCTGGTCAAGGCGGTGCTTTCCGCCAACGGCTTCAAGGTCGTCGATCTGGGAATTGATGTAGGAGTAAAGCAGTTTATTGATACTGCAGTGAGGGAAGAGGCGGATATAATTGCCTGCTCAACCCTTATTACCACCTCTCTTCCCTACCAGAAAGAGCTTATTGAGACCCTTAAAGCTATGGGGATCCGGGATAAGTATTCGGTAATTCTCGGCGGAGGGCCGGTTACTCCCCAGTGGACGCAGATGATAAGTGCCGACGGGTACTCAAATACCGCCGGTGAATGTGTGCATCTCTGCAACCAGCTTATGGAACGCGGGGCTGCCGGAGGCAGTCAGGAGCCGATTATTCTCGGCGCCCTGAACGCCTGATGCAGAATATGGCCGGCAGCAGTGCTGCCGGTTTACATTTTACGGTGATATGAATACTCCCCCTGCCGATACCATGGTGGTTATCTGCCAGACTGTAGTGTACGAATACGGAAAACTCATTCCACCGGAGATGATGGTTCATGTTGTTCCCTTTGAAAAACACAGCCGTCAGGAAGAGATGAACAGCTATCTGCAGGAAACCATAGACACTGCCCCGGCGGAAATCAGACGGATTATTTTCGGTATCGGACTCTGTTCAAACAGTGTTGTCGGGCTCACTTCTGCGGACAAAGAGCTTGTTTTTCCCCGGGTGCATGACTGTATAGGTCTTTTTTTCGGTTCCCACAGGCAGTTCCGTGAAGCCACGGAAGAGGAACAGGGAACCCTCTACCTGACAAAAGGCTTTATTGAGTCCGCAGAAGGGCAGTGCCATCTCCTTGAATATCCGGCGTACAAAGAGCGCTACGGCGAAGAGCAGGCCAGGGAGTATATGGGGATGATCCTTACCCATTACAGAAGGATCATGCTGCTTGATACCGGGGCATACGGAATGGAAAAGTACCGGGAGATTTCTCAAGGGTTTGCAGATGAGTTCGCCCTTGAATTTGAGGAGCGCTCTGTCCGGGGAAGTCTGTTTGAGCGGATGCTTCTCTTTGAAGAGTCGGAAGATATTATCATTCTGCCACCCGGAGAAGTTATGGGGATGGAGCAATATTTTTAATACCAGAGCAGGAGATTATGCTATGAACGGTAAAGAGCTTATATATAAAGTACTCCGTCACGAAGAGGTGGAACGTCCGCCATGGGTTCCTTATGCGGGCATCCATGCGGGAAAAACCAGAGGATACAACGCCATAGAGGTGCTTCAGGATCCGGATAAACTGTTTGAATCCCTTATGGAGGTTAACCGTCTTTACAGTCCCGACGGTCAGACCGTTATGTTTGATCTGCAGCTTGAAGCAGAGATTCTCGGTTGCGAACTTGCCTGGATAGAGAACAATCTGCCCTCGGTGGTGAGTCATCCATTAGAAAAAACCGATGAGATTCCGACAAAGATTCCTGGAAAGGATGAGGGCCGTCTGCCCATGGTCTGGGATGTGATGCGCCGGTTTAAAGAGGCCGTCGGTGAGACTACCGCCCTCTATGGTCTGTTCTGCGGTCCCCTGACCCTAGCTTCTCACCTGAGGGGGATGAAGCTTTTCATGAATCTGGTCAAGGCGCCTGAATATATCCATAAGATTATTGCCTACACAACGGATATTGCCATTGCCATGGCGGATTACTATATCGATGAGGGCATGGACGTGATTGTTCCTGTTGATCCGCTTATGTCACAGATCTCTCCGAAGCATTTTGAGCAGTTTTTTCTGGAACCCTACACCCGGCTTTTTGATCATATCCGCAGCCGCAAGGCCTTCAGTTCTCTCTTTGTCTGCGGCAATGCCATCTTCAACATAGAAAATATGTGCCGTACCGCGCCTGATGCCATTGCGGTGGATGAAAATGTTAACATGATCGAGGCAAAAACCATTACCGACAAGTACAATATTGTACTTGGAGGAAACATTCCCCTTACAACGGTCATGCTCTTCGGAAACCAGATGGATAACATGAAGTTTACCATTGATCTCATGGACAGGATCGAAGGTGCGGGACTCTCTCTTACAAAGAATCTGATTATAGCTCCGGGTTGCGACATGCCCTACGATGTACCTCCTGAAAATGCAGTAGGCGTAGCCCAGGCGGTACAGGAACGAAATGCAATCAGGGATATTGTAAAGAAATACTCCACCGGAGGCAGTTTCGCAAATATACAGGTGCGTCTGCCGGACTATTCTTCCCTGGAAAAGCCCTTGATGGAGGTTTTTCTCCTCGATCCCAAGGCCTGCGCTGCCTGTACCTACATGCTTGCTTCAGCGGAATCTGCAGAGGAAATTCTTAAAGACGCCATAGAGATGCAGGTGTTTCAGTACAACACCCCCGGTGATATAGCCAGAATTCAGTATCAGGAGATACCCTGTCTTCCCTGTATCTATATCAACGGAGAGATGAAATATCCTTCCATAATTCCCTCCACCGAAGAGCTGGTGGCCGCCCTGGAAGAGGCTGCCCGCACCATGAAGTAGTTGTTTAGGAATATCTGTTCTCGGTTGGCAGAGGGCCTCCATACCGCTATATTAAAAGGGTTGCAGTAAGGAGGCAGCATGAAACTCTACAGCCGCGGACAGATGCTTTTCTATACCCTTGCCACCGCCCTGATTGTGGTTCTTATTGCCGCAGGGTTTGGGCTTTTCAGCCGTTCTTCCGGCGAGACTGCAATTCCGGTGTCCGGCAGCAAAGCCGCGCCTGAGTCCTCCTTCAATCTCGAAACAAACCCTCTGCCCCCTGAGCATGCCTACTTTGTTAATGACTCAAATGAGTATACCGAAGACGAGCTGCAGAATATCCGCACCTATGAGCGAATGAATCAGGGGGTAGTCAATATTACGACCGAAACCCTGGCTCTCAACTGGTTTCTCGAGCCCGTACCCTCCGACGGCGGCACCGGTTCCGGCTCCATCATAGACCGCCGGGGATATATTCTTACCAACTATCATGTGGTAGAGAAGGCCTATAAGGTTCATATAAACCTGGCCGACGGCAGTCAGTACGACGGAGAGGTTGTAGGCAAGGATGCCGAGAACGACCTTGCGGTGGTTAAGTTTGATCCGGCGGGGAAGGAACTTGTCACCATACCCTTCGGAACCTCTTCCGATCTGAAGGTGGGACAGAAGGTTCTTGCCATTGGAAACCCATTCGGTTACGACCGTACCCTTACCACCGGTATTGTTTCCGGTCTGGGACGGCCGGTACGGACCTCTTCGAATATGGTTATCCGGGACATGATTCAGACCGATGCCAGCATTAATCCCGGAAACTCCGGGGGGCCGCTGCTTAATTCCCGGGGAGAGATGATTGGAATAAATACCATGATCTACAGTCCCTCCGGTGGCTCCGTGGGAATCGGGTTTGCTTCTCCCGTTGATACCGCCCGTAGAATTGTTCCCGATCTTATCGAATACGGTGTTGTCCGCCGGGGATGGATAGATCTGGTCCCGGTTCAGCTGGATGTGAATATTGTCCGTTATGCCAAGCTTCCCGTGGAGAAGGGGATTCTGGTGTCCAAGCTTACCCGTGGGGGGGCTGCGGAGAAAGCCGGCATTCGGGGGGGGGATCAGAACAATCCTGTCCGCTACGGCCGTTCTGTGCTCTACCTCGGAGGGGATATCATTATCAAGGTCGACGGTGAGGAGACTGAGACAATTTCGGATCTTCTGGGTGCTCTGGAAGACAACCGGCCAGGTGATATTGTAGAGGTTGTAGTTCTCCGGGGCAGAAGTGAGAAAACCTTCCAGCTTGAACTCTCGGAACGGCCGGAAGAGCTGTACTGGAACTAGGTTATGGCCTCTTTTACCGTAAAAGCCGCATATGAACCCGCCGGAGACCAGGGGCCGGCAATAAAATCTCTGGTTGAAGGAATCCGCAGAGGGGACCGCTTTCAGACCCTCAAAGGTGTTACCGGGTCGGGAAAAACCTTCACCATGGCCAAGATTATCGAGGCCGTACAGAAACCGACCCTGGTGGTGAGCCACAACAAGACCCTTGCCGCCCAGCTCTACCGGGAGTTCCTCGATTTCTTCCCGGATAATGCGGTGGAATACTTTGTCTCCTACTACGATTATTATCAGCCCGAAGCCTATGTCCCGTCCCGGGATCTCTATATTGAGAAGGATGCGTCCATCAATGACGAGATAGACCGGCTGCGCCTCTCGGCCACCTCCTCACTGATGGAACGTGAGGATGTGATTATCGTAGCGACTGTTTCGTGCATCTACGGCCTTGGCAGCCCGAAATCCTTCAGTGATATGCGTCTGCGCTTCAAGGTGGGGGATGTGGCTGATTCCGCTGTAATAGCCCGGCAGCTTATCGGGCTGCAGTACACCCGGAATGATCATATCCTTGACAGGGGTAATTTCCGTATCCGCGGTGATGTGCTGGAAATCTACCCGGCCTATGCTGAGCATGCCTACCGAATTGAGCTTGACTGGGATGAGATCGCCCGTATCCGCCGCATGGACCCGGTGGGAATGACTGTTCTGGAAGAGACCGACCACTGTGTGGTCTATCCTGCCAAGCATTTTGTCATGCCCGAAGATCAGATTCACAAATCCCTTCAGGCTATCCGGGATGAGCTTGAGGAGCAATATACCAGTCTCAATGAGGCCGGCCGCATAGTGGAAGCACAACGGCTTAAAACCCGTACCGAATACGACCTGGAGATGATGGAGGAGATGGGCTACTGTTCCGGGATAGAGAACTACTCCCGTCATCTTTCCAACCGTATTGAGGGAGAGCGTCCCTCGGTTCTATTGGATTATTTTCCACCGGGATTTCTTACCATGGTGGATGAGAGCCATGTCACCCTGCCTCAGGTAGGGGGGATGTATGAGGGGGACCGGTCCAGGAAAAACAATCTTGTAAACCATGGTTTCCGTCTTCCCTCGGCCCTGGATAACCGGCCGCTTATCTTTGCCGAGTTTGAGCAGCTTCTGGATCAGGCGGTTTTTGTCAGCGCCACCCCCGGGACCGAGGAGATCCGCCGCTCAAGCCAGGTTGTGGAGCAGGTTATCCGCCCTACAGGGCTTCTGGATCCTCCCATTGAGGTGCGGCCCACCGACGGCCAGATAGAGGATCTTTACGGCGAGATAAAAAAGAGCACCGCCGCGGGATACCGTACCCTGATTACTACCCTTACCAAGAAAATGTCCGAAGACCTTACGGATTACCTCAGCGGGCTGGGGGTTCGGGTGCGTTATCTGCATTCTGAAATTGAAACCATAGAGCGGGTGGAGCTGCTTACCCAGCTGCGTCAGGGGTCCTTTGACGTGCTGGTGGGAATCAACCTCCTGCGGGAAGGGCTGGATTTGCCTGAAGTAGCCCTGATCGCCATTCTCGATGCCGATAAAATCGGCTTTCTCCGTTCTGCCACATCCCTGATCCAGACCATCGGGCGGGCTGCCCGTAACGCCGACGGCCGGGTTATCATGTATGCCGACCGGGAGTCCCGGGCCATGACCGAGGCTATTAGTGAAACCGCCCGGCGCAGGGCTATTCAGGAGGAGTACAACCGGGAGCACGGTATAACCCCTCAAACGGTAAAGAAGGCGATACAGGATATTCTGGTGCGGCAGAAAGAGGAGAGCCGGGCTGCGGAAGAGAAGGTTATCGATGTGCTTAAGAACAGTTATAACATTCTTATACCAAAAGAGAAGGCAGCCCTGATAAAAGCCCTCGAGAATGAGATGCTCGAGACGGCAAAGAATCTTGAATTCGAAAAAGCAGCCCTCATCCGGGACGAGATACAGCGTTTAAAAGGGGATTAAAAAGGGGATTAAAAAGGGCAGTAAAAAGGAATCCTGACATCCTTCCCGGGCTGTGCTATAATCCATGCCGATATCCTTATATAAGATTCATTAATGAGAAAGAGTTGTAACAGAATGCGGTGTAAGCAGTTAAAGGGCAGATTTGCAGTATATTCCATTTTTCTCCTGGTACTTGCTGCCTCCTGCGCAAAAGAAGAGCCGGTAACGTCCATAAACCTGCCGCCCACGCCGATTCTCTCCATGCGGGAAAAATGGGGTGTCATCACCTCTTCTCATCTGAGACTGCGTTCCGCTCCCGATGCTGGAAGCGATGTGGTTACTACTTTCTGGAACCGGCGTGATGTGGTGCTTGAGGTTTTGAGCCAGTCCGGCAGGAAGCTTGAGGTTGAAGGACGGGAAGGCTACTGGTACCAGGTTTCCTATGACGGGCTCATCGGCTGGGTCTTCGGAGCTTATGTTGAGATGTACAGTACCAAGGAACAGGCTCTCAGAGCGGCCAGGGAAAGCCGCTAGCCCCACGGTTTTGTAATGGACCCGGGATTTATTGCAGCCCTTACTATTCCCCCCGCAGCCGGGGCGCTTATCGGCTATGTAACCAATAAAATTGCCATAATCATGCTATTCCGGCCTCATGAGAAGAAAAGGTTTCTGGGTATTCCGGTGCCTCTGACACCGGGGATAATACCCAGGCAGCGCTATGAGCTTTCAAAAAGCATCGGACGCCAGGTTGCCCGGGAACTGTTTACAGAAGAGTCGGTAACCGCCCAGCTTGAAACCGACTCTTTCAGACATGCAGTCGAAGATGCTCTGTTAAAAACCGGAAATGAATGGGCCGATCTGCCCCTGAAGCCTCTGCTGCAGAGCCTGGATGGAAAAGAGGGATTTATTCCTGCTGTACTCCAGACAGTGGGCAGCTCCCGGGGGCTGCACGAACTTTTAAACAGCTCTCTCCGCTCATTTCTGGAGAACTTTGCCTGCGGCAGTGATCCCGGCCTTGAGGAGAAAGGGTTTCTCGATACAAAGCTGAGCCAGGAATGTACCCTTGGCGATTTGGTCTCCCCCTCTGTGGAATCGGCAGTAATTGCCGCCATGGAACGGGCCTTTCCTCTGCTGCGGGAACTTATCCTTCAGTGGCTTAATCGACCGGCAACCCGCAGAGAGCTGCATCGCCGGGGAGTCCTGCTGATGCGGGATGCCGTGGACAGTTTGAACAGCTTTCAGCGTCTTTTTGTTATTGCCGGGCAGTACGACCGGACTATGGAAGAGAAGATGTCTTATCTGGTGGACCGCTTCAGTCAGAGCCTGACAGAAAGTATAGAATCTCCCAGTACCGCTGATTCCCTTGTGAGCACATTCCGGGAGTATCTTAACAGAAACAGAAAAAGGTCGCTGAAGGAGCTGTTTAGGACCAAGGGTTCAGAAGACTTTTCCAATGCCTTCAGGGGAATTCTTGATAAGCCTGATCTGCTTGCGGGTATAGGAAAATTTTCCCTGCGGCAGCTGATGGGACACCTGCCGGACAATGTTCTCATCGGCGATCTGCTTGACTGGAACAGAGGCGGTTCGGAACAGCTTGTACCGGTAGTTGCCGATGCAGCGGGCGATCTGATAAGGAAAGCCGTTCCCGGAGCACTGCAGGTGGTCGATATTGAGAAACTTGTTGTAAACCGGATTGATTCTCTTGCTATTGAGAGAGTTGAGACATTATTATTAGAAGTGATAGAGAAGCAGCTTAAGTGGATCAATATTTTCGGTGCATTTCTTGGATCAGTTATAGGAGGGGTTCAGGTTCTGCTCTACTTGCTGGGACTTTAAATAAAAATATGTGAAGAAATAGGTGGTACATGACCCGTATTCTGCTGGTTGATACGCACTTGGAAGATCTTGAATTCATGCAATCCTGCCTCGAGGGAGAAGGCTATCAGGTTTTTGCTGCTGAAAGCTCCTGTGAAGCCCTGAATTTTCTGAAAAGCGAAGAAATCAATATCTGTGTCATCAGCCTCGATGTAAGGGATCCTTCGTGGAGAGAGCTGGCCATGGAGTTCCGTAAGCAGTACTTCCAGCGCCCCCTGCAGATTGTCATTACCGCTGCCAGAAAAAAGCTTCTCAATGAATCCCTCGAAGGAGGAGCTGATGATTACATCCAGAAGCCTTTACGCAAGCTCGAGTTCCAGACCCGCATAAAAGCATCACATATCCGCCTCAGAAGCGAAGTCCGCCTTTACGAAGAGCGGGAGTTTTACCGCCAGGCGGTGAAACAGGAAGAGGAGCTTGCCAGTAAGATTCTCGATCGGCATCTCCATCTGAAACAGACCCTTGAAGTAGTTGAAGGGGAGAAGGAGCAGCTTGAGAAAACCAAGGAAGAGCTTGAACATATTGCCAAGTACGACATGCTTTCAGGGCTGCTGAACCGTATGAGTCTTTTTACCCTTATCGATATCGAAATAGAACGGTCACGGCGTACAAATACGCCCCTGTCAGGTATTATGATGGATATCGATCATTTCAAGTTTATCAACGATAACTATGGACACCCTGTGGGAGATCTGGTTATCCGGGAAATAGGAATGAAGCTTCAGGGAACCTTGAGAAAATACGACCACGCCGGGAGATACGGGGGAGAGGAATTCTTTCTTGTTCTCCCCAATACCTATAAGGATCAGGCTCTCATAATCGCCGAACGTTTCCGCACGGCAATTATGGATTGCCGTGTAGAGGCTGAAGGGGCTGTTATTACCTACACTGCCTCCCTGGGGGTTGCACAGTTTCAGAAAATGGAGACCCGGGAAGCATGGATTGCCCGGGCCGATTCCGCCATGTACAGGGCCAAGGCTGAGGGAAGAAATCAGACCTGCGTCGATTAGACCGCCTGCTCCACAGATTCCCGCATGCGGTAGCCGACACCGCGGACAGTCTCAATATAGTTGCCCCGATCTCCAAGTTTTTTGCGTAAACCCAGAATCTGTACGTCCACAGCCCTTTCAGTAACCGGGTAATCGTCTCCCTTGACTGCCCCGATAATCTGGCTGCGGGAAAAAACCCAGCCCGCATTGCGGGAAAGAAACTCAAGGATGGAAAACTCTGTTACGCTGAGGTCCACCGCTTCATCTCCGCAGGTTACCTCATGACGGGCGAAATCTATGGTTATATCGTGGATGATAAACTTTTCTCCCCTTGCCGCCTCATCTTCCGGGCTGCCTTTTCTTCGCAGTACCGCTCTTACCCTGGCAGTGATTATCCTGGGGCTGAAGGGTTTGGTGATATAATCATCAGCACCTATCTCGAGTCCGAGAATAACATCGGTATCCTCGCTTTTTGCTGTAATCATAATTACCGGAATATTCCTGGTTTTCGGATCTTTTTTCAGCCGCTGACATACTTCAATGCCATCAACTCCCGGAAGCATAAGATCCAGGATTATCAGATCCGGAGGGTTGCTCAGCACTGATTCCAGAGCCTCCTCTCCGCTGGCGGCGGAAGATATGGCGTACCCCTCTTTTTTCAGATTGAAACTGAGGAGCTCCCGGATGTATTCTTCATCATCAACAATAAGCAGTCGTTCTTCTGACATTGTTCTTTTCCTGTACCTTTATGTTACGGTTTTGTTTTGTTACCTGTTTAATTCGACTCTTTTTCCGGTGGCGTTATAGACGATCAGCTCGGCGATATTGGTTACATGATCCCCGATCCGCTCTATGTACCGGGCTGCAAAAGAGAGTTCCAGCCCCTGACTTATCCGTGAACTGTCTTCAAGCATGTACGAGACCATTTCCCGGGATACCCGATTGTGAAGTTCATCGATTTCGTCATCCATTTCGGCGATTTTCCGTGCTTTGTCCGCATCATTTTCTACCAGTGCTGACAGAATGTCATGGATCATCAGAATACAGAGCTCTGTCATGCGGGGAATGTCTACAAGGGGTTTGATTAGTTTTTCATCCCCGATCTTAAGAGAACATTTAGCCACATGCACAGCCTGATCCGCTATGCGTTCAAGTTCATTGGCAGCCTTGATGGCAGAAACTATAAAACGCAGATCTCCTGCCACGGGCTGCTCGGTGGCCAGGAGGATAACCGCCTTGTCGTTTATACGGGTTTCAATATCGTTTACGGCGTCATCATCCTTCAGTACCTCTGCGGCCAGAAACTCATCCCTGTTTTTAAGGGCAAGGATAGCTTTGCGGATAATCTCCTCCACCAGCACTCCCATTTTGAGGATCTCCTGGTGAAGGTCATAGAGGTTGGATGAGAAGTGACGTCTGGGGACTGAAGACATCCTGCCTGCTCCTTACATATTACTGATATCAGCCGAACTTACCGGTTATATATGCTTCAGTCTGGGGGTTTTCCGGGTTGAAGAATATTTTTTCAGTGGTTCCAAACTCTTCTATAACACCGTTGAGAAAGAAGGCGGTGTAGTCCGATACCCGGCCTGCCTGCTGCATGTTGTGGGTTACAATTATGATGGTATATTGGGTTTTCAGTTCATCGATAAGATCCTCGATTCTTGAGGTTGATATCGGGTCCAGGGCTGAAGTTGGTTCATCCATGAGAACCACATCGGGATTAACCGCGAGGGTTCGGGCAATGCAGAGTCTCTGCTGCTGCCCTCCGGAAATCCCCAGGGCAGGCTTGTAGAGCCGGTCTTTAATTTCATCCCAGATAGCCGCCTGCCGGAGAGCTTTCTCGACAATCTCCTCCAGCTCGGATTTGTCCTTGACTCCGTGAAGCTTGGGGCCGTAGGCGACGTTGTCGAAAACACTCATGGGAAAGGGGTTCGGTTTCTGGAAAACCATGCCGATCCGCTTTCTCAGCTCGATTACATCGTAGTCGGTAAAGATGTTAACACCGTCGTAGCTGACTTCACCGGTTATGCGCACATAGTCAAGAATGTCGTTCATTCTGTTAAGGGTTCTTAAAAAGGTCGATTTTCCGCAGCCTGACGGGCCGATAAGGGCGGTTACCTTGTTGGCTTCCACGTCCATGCTTATGTCGTGGAGAGCCTGAAAATCTCCATAGAAAAGGTTAAGATCTTTACACTGCAGTTTTATATTGTTATCCATCTCTTTACTCCTGGTTTATTGCTTGTGATCCCTTAGGGATTGATTCAGGATCCCGCCATTTTGTTCATACGGCTGATCATTCTGGTTGTCAGTCTGTTTACAATGAGAATAATGAAAATTAGCACCGTCCCGGTGGCGAAGGCCCGGTCGAATGAGACCGCCTCGGAGAAGAGCAGGTAGAGGTGAAGGCTCAATACGCGGGCAGGGGAGCTCGGGCCGGAAACCAGCTCGTAGCTTGATCCCAGGGTGTAGAGCAGAACCGCTGTCTCGCCGACAACCCGGCCGATACCGAGAATTACGCCGGTAAGTATTCCCGGGCTGGCTGCAGAAAGTACAACCTTGCGGATAGTTTCAAACTTGGTTGCTCCCAGAGCCAGGGATCCTTCCCTGAAAGTAGTGGGCACTGCAGAGAGTGCCTCCTCGGAGGTGCGTACAATGGTTGGCAGAATCATTAATGTAATGGTCAGGGTGGAGGAGAGAAATCCGATCCCCATACCGAGAATCTGCACGAAGAAGATGCGGCCGAAGAGTCCGAAAACGATGGAGGGAATACCCGCAAGGGTTTCAGTACCCATTCTGAGGAGTTTGAGCAGCGGTCCCTGTTTGGCGTATTCTGTGAGATAGATAGCCGCCGCCACACCTATAGGTGTTGAGATCAGCAGGGTTGCGAGGATCAGCACCAGAGTGTTGATTATAATGTAGGAGATACCTCCCCAGGCACCTGAGCGGGCAGGGGGCTTTATCAGAAAATCAAGGGTAAGGTTCCATCCGGTCTCTTTATGAATTACCGGTACCGAGGAGAGCTGTTTCTCCTGTATTACCGCATAGGGGGCAACTCCCACGGCTCCGGGAGTAGCGGCGATAAACTGGAAGTATTTATCTAAATCGCTGTACAGTGCGATACCGGCCTCCATGGGAGTTTTATTCATGTAGGTGTCGGTAAAGCTTTTGAGAAAACCGTTGCCGAAATCGTAGAGCGCGGGTTTTACGGGAAGATCAATCCCTCCCAGGGCCAGCCAGTTTTCTTCGCTTTTGCGGAAAATATCTTTCAGCTTATCTTCATCCAGCTCCTGAAGTTTTTTGTTGTTTTCAACTTCCAGGGTGGCTGCATTGAAAATCAGGCCGTAGTTGCGGATCGGTATTGTTTTAACCCCTTTAATGCTGCCGTCAAAATCGGCAGGCAGGTAGCCTACTGCACCGGGGGTTGAGTGAACCATCTCAATCATCTCTTGGGGGGTGGATACAAAGGTTGTATATTTCGACAGTTTCTCAGCCTCCATCAGCAGTGTGTTTTCCGCTTTATACTCGAAGGAACTGCTGCTCTGGTTCGATTTATAGGCAAAGGGCTGAACCTTTATATCCTGCTGTGTATAAAAGCCCCAGTTTTCCCGGCGGCTTTTGGTAAACAGGGTATTAAGCTGACTCATGGTAAGTACATCGAGTTTTATTTTCTTGTTTACTATAACTTTAAGCCCCGCATCTCCCTCTGCGTCAACGGGGAGGACGGTCTCTTCTATAGGAAGAACCTCATAGGGGATATACTGGCGGGAATAAAATCCGCGGTAGAGAATATATCCTACAATCCAGACCAGGATAACGATTGTCAGGCCCGCAAAAGACCAGATAACCCCTCTGGCAATGTTTTCCTGCATTTTGCTGATACGGGTAGATTTACTGAGTTCCATTATTTGGTCTCCTTGACGGCCTGTTTCAGAAGAACCTGTACCGAAATGTTGATAATCAGAATAAAGACGAACAGTACCATTCCGGTGGTGAACAGACTGGTCCAGTGAGCCCCGGAGGCATAGGACATATCGGTTGCGACGTTCATGGTGAGGGTTCTGGTCAACGAGAGCGGATTGGTCGGCATGGTGATGGCATTTCCTGCAACCATGAGTACCGCCATGGTCTCACCGATGGAGCGTCCCATACCCAGTACAATACCTGCAAGAATACCCGAGTGTGCCGCAGGTATTATTGTGCGGATAATCGTCTGCCAGTGGGTTGCACCAAGGCCCAGGGATGCTTCCTTAAGCTCCGCCGGTACTGCGCGGATAGAGACTTCGGTGATATTGATTATGGTGGGAAGAACCATAATTGCCAGCACAATTGAGGCGGTGAGTACTCCCAGACCTGTTTCCGACGGGGTCAGAGTTCGGATAATCGGCGCTATGGCAATATAGCCGAAAAGCCCGTAGATAACCGAGGGAATACCCGCCAGAAGCTCAACAACGGAACGGATTGCCCCGGCAAACCTTCCCTTTGCGTATTCCGCCATGAAGATGCCGACGGAAAGTCCGATGGGCAGGGCCAGGATAAGGGAGCCTCCGGTAACCCAGAGGGAGCCGAAAATAAAGCTGAGGATTCCATATGAGGGAGGATTGCCCGTGGGCGACCATTTTGAACCAAAAAGGAAGCTGAACGGATCGGTTTCCTTGAATAGGGGAAGTCCTTCACGGAAGATAAATATGGTAATGAAAACAACACTGAGTACGGAGATGAAGGCACATAGCGCAAGAAAACGCTCGATAAATCCTTCCACTGTTTTTTTCAGTTTCAAAACGGATAACTCCTTGTGTAAATCCTTGATCATAAGAAATAGTTTGAGCGTGAAGGCCGGATAAATGTTTTGTTAAGATTGTGTTAAAAAAAATCCGCCGGTCTAAAGATAAACCGGCGGATTTTAAAGCTGATCAGCAGAACTGATTATTTTACCTTGATGAAACCTTCTTCAGCGATGATGGCCTGGCCGTCAGCAGAAAGAAGGAAGTCCAGGAAAGCCTGCTCAACTTCTCCGAGCTCTCCCTTGTAAACCATGTTCAGGGGGCGCTGTACGGGGAACTCCATGGAAAGAACGTTAGCCATGGTGGGCTCAACACCTTCTACCGTTACAGCCTTGGTTCCGGGATCTTTCTCGATGTAAGCGAACCCGCAGTAACCAACAGCATAGGGAATGGATCCTACTTTGGAAACCATGTCTCCGTTACCGGTGGTGATGATGGCACTGTCAGTGAAAGAATCTTTCTTTCCAACAGCTACTTCGTGAAAAGCAGCCCGGGTTCCGGAAGCTTCGTCACGGTTTACAACAGTGATCGCATGGTCCGGACCGCCAACCTCTTTCCAGTTGGATATTTTTCCCTGGAAAATCTCGGAGATCTGATCCATGGTCAGGTTGTCGATAGTTACGGTCTCTTTGTTAACTACAATTGCAACACCGTCGAGAGCAACGGCTACACCAACTGCGCCAGCTTCAATCTCTTCGGGTTTGATCTTCCGGGAAGCAGCACCGAGGCTGTAGGTTCCGTCAAGAGCGCCTTTAACACCGGCAGAAGAACCGGGAGCGTCGTAAGAGATGGTTACACCGGGGTGCATCTCTGTGAACTCGTCAATTGCGGGGCGAAGGAAACCTTCGAGGGTAGTTGAACCACCGAATGCGTAGTTTCCGGAAAGACCTTCAGAGTCAGCTGCACCTTCAGACTGACCACCGGCGAATACAAGACCTGCAGTAAGAAGCAGGCATACAAGAACTAAAGCTTTCTTCATTTCGTTCCTCCATAATCGGATTGAATGATTAAATGTTGTGTAAGAAATAGGCCCCCGGGGTGAGGGATGTATAAAGGTTTTGTTAGCTTTGCGTTAATTGGGGGAATTTCATGAGTTTATTTATAATTGAAAAGAGCTGTCTCTCCATGGTACTCTGCTTTTGATGAAAAAGAGAGCCAAACAGACAGTATTTTTTACCGGCGGCGGGACCGGCGGACATGTGTATCCCGGCCTGGCTGTTATAAGAGTTCTGCAGGAACGGGGCTTTTTCGAATCCCGGGACCTTTACTGGATAGGCTCTTCAAAAGGAATGGAACGTACCATTCTTAAAAATGCGGGCATACGCTATATACCTCTGCCTGCGGGTAAACTGAGACGCTATTTCTCATTCAGAAATTTTTCTGATATTTTCAATATATCCTGGGCGGTACTCAAAAGTCTCTATCTGATGATCCGTAAGCGTCCGGTACTGCTCTTTTCAAAGGGGGGTTATGTTTCCGTTCCGCCTGTGCTTGCCGCCCGTTTATGCAGGATTCCTGTTATTACCCACGAATCCGACCTTGATCCCGGACTTGCCACCAGAATAAACTCCCGTTTTGCCAGCCGTATCTGCATCTCCTATGATAAGACTGCCGGCTATTTCCCTGCCCATCTAAGGGAAAAAACAGTGCTCACCGGCAACCCGATCCGGCCGGAGGTTCTCAAGGGCGATGGGGCCGCCGGAAAATCTCTTTTCGGACTGAAAGGGGACAAACCACTGATTTTTGTCATCGGCGGAAGCCTGGGAGCATCCCAGATCAACTCCCTCATGGAGGAAATCTACCGGGAGATACTGCCCCATGCCGAAATTATTCACCAGACCGGCGCCGGAAATGGTGAAGAGATACCTGCTCCCGGTTATGTGCGCAAAGAGTATATCAATGAGGAAATTCCTCACATTCTATCAGCGGCGGATCTGGTTATTACCCGTGCCGGAGCAGGGACCCTCTGGGAGTGCGGAACCCTGGGGAAAGCCATGATTCTTATACCTCTGGACACTTCCGGCAGCCGGGGAGACCAGCTGCGGAATGCTGCTTATTTTCAGGAAAAAGGAGCCGCCCTGGTTCTTGAAGGGGAAGATGCCTGCGGCAAATCCCTGCAGGCAGCGGTGCTGGAACTTCTCTCGTCTCCGGATAAAAGAGCTGCCATGGGGCAGGCTGCCGCCTCTCTTACAGGCCTTTCCGGTTCCAACCTCTGCGCACAGCTGGTGGAGGAAACTGCTGAAAACGAGAGCAGCCGAAAGTGATCAGCCCGGGAGTTCTGGATTACATCTTTGCCGCGGTCACTCTTATAGCCATTGTCCGCTGTGTATTCAGAGGTTTTGTGGCTGAGGTGCTGGCGGTTGCCTCCCTGGGAGGAGGAATCATCTGCGGTATTCTTTTTTCTGCTTATGGTGCAGAAATTATTGCCCGGGGTCTGGGGGAATCACCGTGGAACAGGGTAATTGCTTTTCTGATTATCTTTCTGTTCGTATATTTAGTAATGAAAATTCTTGAAGGGGTTCTCTATCGCGCCATAGAGTCTGTGGCTCTGGAAAACCTCGACAAGGCGCTGGCTTTTTTTCTCGGAATTATAGAGGGAACCGTTGTTTCTCTTCTGATTCTGATTCTTCTGCTTAACCAGCCATTTTTTGATGTGGAAGATCTGATAAACAGCAGCATTGCCGCGGGATTTGTAGCTGATTTTCTGCCGGTATTTCAGGGCGGCGGTACTATTATTCCGGAAAAGGTGTTTTAACAAGGTGTTTGAGAATATACTCGGCCAGGAGCATGTAGTTAAACGGATAGAAGATGATATCTCTTCAGCCAGTCTGGCATCTTCCATGCTTTTTTACGGCCCCAACTACAGTGCCAAGCTTTCCACTGCTCTGGAGCTTGCCAGGGTCTTAAGCTGTCAGAAAGAGGCGCTCTGGTCCTGTTCCTGTGGAAGCTGCCGCAGGCAGCGTGAAATGACCCACCCCGACCTTGTTATGGCGGGGCCGCGGTATTTCCTGCGGGAACTGGATGGTTCGGCCGAAGTACTGCGGCGGACACAAAAAGCCTTTGCCCGCTATCTGATGATCCGGGCTGCCCGCAAGCTTACCCGCCGCTTTGATCCCTGGATATGGGAAGGTGAGGAGTCCAAACTCAAAGGCATACGGGGAAGCCTGGATTCGGTGGAAGAAATTATCGACAGTATCAGCCCTGTATCGGGAGAGCTCCCCGCAAAGGAGCTGGAGAAACAGCTCTCATCCCTCTCAGCGGAGTCTGCAAAGATAGTAAAATCGGTCAACCTTTCCCACATCCCCATTTTTATGGTCCGTAACATTGCCTCCTGGGCTCATACCACCGGGCAGGGAAGGGGAAAGACCATAATTCTCGAAAATGCCGATGCCATGCTGGAGGGAGCGCGGAATGCCTTGCTGAAGATTCTCGAAGAACCGCCGGAAGGGGTAACCTTTATTCTTACCTCAACCCGCAAAGGTTCTCTGCTGCCTACCATTATAAGCAGGCTCAGACCTTACGGATTCCGGGAACGGGATGAAGCCGGAGAACGGGAGGTTCTCGACCGTATTTTCCGGGAACCCTCTGGAGAGTACCGTTCGCTGCGGGAATATTTCCTGGGCTTCGACCTGGGAACATCCGAACTCAGGCATCATGCAGCAACCCTTGTTCATCTTGCTCTGGGCTTGCCTGCAGAAGGCGATCTCTCCGGGATTTTTTCAATCCTCGCCGAAAGGAAAGAGCGGTTTATTCCCCTCCTGGAAGAGGCTGAGGCCGTTCTCAGGGAAATGCTTCCCCCCCGGGAAGGCAATCCCGCCCTTGATGCTCTGGAACGGCTTCACCGCAATCTGCAGCGGTCCAGAAGGATGTTCGAAAGTTATAATCAGAGTCCGGATCTTCTTATAGAGGGGCTTCTTTACGGAGGCGGTACATGAGGAAATTCCTTAACCGGGCCTTGAAGATGATCAGCAAACTGGATATTGATCAGATCCGGCAGCTGATTATGCATGTTGTTCAGGAGAATGAACTGCTGGAAATGGTTTTGTATTCCATGACAGACGGTGTGGTGGTACTGGATGAAAACCACAATATAATTCTTCTGAATAAAGCCGCCGAAAGGCTCCTTCCCTTTAAAAGCGGCGATGCCCTGGAGCGTCCTTTATGGGATGCTCTTGGAGACAATTCCTTCAGCAGTTTCTTTCATAAAGCCCTGGCTAATCAGGAAAACATCGAGGATAAGGAGATTGCCATCCAGTCCGGCGGCGGTACCCGAATCCTCTCCTGTACCATGATGCCCCTGGTGCGGGAGGGAAAGATACAGGGTGGTCTGCTGCATATAGAGGATGTTACGGAAAAGAAGGGCAAGGAAGCCCGTCTGCGCCGGGCGGAGAATCTCGCCGCACTGACAACCCTTACCGCAGGGGTTGCCCATGAAATCAAGAACCCCCTGGGATCCATCAGTATTCACATCCAGCTCATTCAGAAGGCGCTGAACAAGCTTCCCGAACTTGAGGACAACTCCAAAATCAACATGATGCAGAACTATCTGGATATTGTTAACGAAGAGGTTGAACGGCTGAACGGAATAATCGTGGATTTTCTGTTTGCCGTCCGTCCTATGGACATGAACCTGGTGGGACAGGACCTGAACGAACTCATACGGGAGCTTTTCGAGTTTATGCATTACGAGCTGGAGGAGCAGGGAATAGAGCTTATTCAGAATCTTGAGCCGAAACTCCCGGTTCTGCAGCTGGATTCCAAGTACCTTAAGCAGGCTCTGCTTAATATTGTTAAAAACGCCATCTCCGCAATGCCGGAAGGCGGAACACTGACGGTAATTACAGAAATAAAAGACGACCAGGTTCAGCTTGTTGTTGCCGATACCGGTGTTGGAATCCCTGAGGAAAATATGGCCAAGATCTTTGAACCCTACTTTACCACCAGGGATTTCGGTTCCGGTCTCGGCCTGACCCTGGTCTACAAAATAATTAAGGAACATCAGGGAGAGATAAATCTTCACAGCCGTGAGGGTGAGGGGACAAGTTTCACCATCTCCCTGCCGGTTCCCCAGAAAGAGAAACGCCTTTTAGGATGGCAGAGTGATGAAGTTTAATATCCTTATTGTTGATGATGAGAAAAACATCCGTGAAGGTCTTGGAAAGGCCCTGGAACTTGAAGACTACCAGGTTTATCTGGCAGAAAACGGCAAAGAGGCTCTCAAGCAGCTCAATTCGGAAGAGATTGATCTCATTGTTACCGACCTGAAGATGCCGGAAATGTCCGGCGAAGATCTGCTCAAGAAAGTGGCTTCTGCCTATCCCACTGTTCCTGTCATTATTCTTACCGGCCACGGCACCATCGAATCGGCGGTAAACGCAATGCGTGACGGAGCTTACGACTTTCTAACCAAGCCCCTCAATCTGGACCGGCTCTCCCTGCTTGTCAAACGGGCCCTTGCCAACCGGGAACTGGTACTCCAGCACCGGGCCCTCCAGGAGGAGATTGACCTTATCGGGGAGCGCAACCGCTATGCCAATATCATTGGTAAAAGTTCCCAGATGCGCAAGGTTATGGAGGTGGTGGAGCAGGTTGCTGCAACCAAGGCTTCGGTGCTTATTACCGGCGAGAGCGGCGTTGGAAAGGAGCTGATTGCCGATGCCATTCACAAGCTTTCGCCCCGTAAGGATAAAGCCAGCATAAAGGTACACTGTGCCGCCTTGAGCGAAACCCTGCTTGAAAGTGAACTCTTCGGTCATGAAAAAGGCGCCTTTACCGGTGCTGTTGCCCGCAAGCGGGGACGCTTCGAACTTGCCCATATGGGATCCATTTTTCTCGATGAAATAGGTGAAATCAATCAGTCGGTGCAGATTAAAATTTTAAGGGTGCTGCAGGAAAAACGCTTTGAACGCGTCGGCGGCGAGGAGACCCAGGAGGTGGATGTCCGTATAATTTCCGCCACCAACCGGGATCTCAAGACTGAGATAGAAAAAGGTAATTTCCGGGAGGACCTCTACTACCGTCTCAATGTGGTTAATATTCATGTTCCTCCTTTAAGGGAGCGGAAAGAGGATATTCCCCTTCTGGCGGCAGCCTTTCTTAAGGAGTTCTCCGAAGAAAACGGCAAACCCCTGGAAGGAATTGACCACAAAGCCAACCTTGCTCTGTATAACTACTCCTGGCCCGGCAATATCCGGGAGCTCAGGAATTCCATAGAAAGTGCGGTTGTTATGTGTAAAAACAGCGTCATTACCCTTGAGGATCTACCTCCCAGTGTTGTTTCCGGCGAGGAGGGTACCTACATAAAAATAGATCTCGGGGTAAGTATGGCGGAAGCTGAAAAGGTTATTATCGAGAGCACCCTTAACTACTGTAACGGCAACAAGAGCAAGACAGCTGATGTTCTGGGCATCGGCCGCAAAACCCTGCACCGCAAGATCAGCGAGTATAATATTGTAGAAATTTAAGCGGATTCTGCCTTATTATCCCTGTCGGGATTTTTCTTCCTGCCAGGCTTTTATACTGCGGAAGGCTGTGAGTATTTCCCGGGTGTTCTTTCCGGCGTCGGGGGAGCTGTTCCGGTCTGGATGGTTGGCGTAGAGCAGATTGCGGTAGGCTTTCTGAACTTCCGGCCACGGGGCTCCGGGATTAAGATCCAGCCGGATGTAGGCAGTTCGGATGTTTTCCGGAATGGATTCGGCAGAATCATGTACCTTACCGGGTTCGGGGTCATTTTCAAGGAAACTGTTCAGTTCTTCCCATGCTTCGCGCATATCATCGTCTTCATGGCGGGTGAAGGTTCCGGCAGAAGTCTTTACTGTGTCGTTGATTACAGAGCGGACGATACGGTTGAACCGGTCAAATATCTGTGACATCTCACTTTCCTCTCAATCACCATAGAGGATCGATTCGTCAAAGAAATAATCCCCGGTAAAGACATATTCCCCGCCGCCGGTGCAGAGTAATTCCTGATTTGCTGTTTTCCATTCGATGAAGAATTCCTGACTCCCGATGCGGGTCATGAGGGAGCTGCCGCCGAAACCTCTGACTGCGGTGGAAACCGCCGCAGCACCGGCTGCAATGGAAAGTTCAAGGTGGCTTTTCTTTTTCCATTGGGGAGCTACAAGTATATCATCGTCCGAGTAGACCTGTACAAAGAGAGGGGTAAAGCTGCTGCCGCTAATGGTGCTGCTGCCCATTGCCTTTGCAATGTGTCCGGTTCCTTTTCTGGGATCATTCTCGAAGAAGACTGTACCCCAGAGCATATGCAGCTGGACAGGTGTCAGGGGATAGGTGCTGTTTTCAAGGCTGATAAAAATCCCCCCTTCACTGGAAATCTCTTCCTTGAGGGGTGAACCTTCAACATCCAGAGGATTCCCCAGGGAAATCCTGAAGTTGGCACTGTCGATGGATTCTATTGTCTGGATTCCTGTGGGAACCTCCACGGTGATTGCCCTGGTTCCGGAAAACCCGGAATCGAAGAGATAGCGGGCTGCACCCAGGAGGGGATCATAAAACCGCTGCAGTTCCCGTCCCCGTGAAGTAAAGTAACGGATTTTCGCTCCTGCTTCGGGATGGTCAAAAAGAAAGGCTACCCCGTTGGCGCCAACACCTTTGTGCCGGCGGCAGATACGGGCAGTCAGAACCGGAAGAAGCTGTTCGTCGGGAATGGCTTCTCCCATGAAGTTGATCAGCAGAAAATCGTTTGTGCCCACGGACAGTTTATAGAAAGGCAGGTTCACTGAAGGCCTCCGGTGCCTATTCCAGAAGCTGCTTGTGCAGTGTTTTTATGGCCGAATCACCATGTTCAGCGGGTACTACCAGCGAAAGGTTTATATCGGAGGACCCGAGTGAAACCATCTGGATGGGTACACCGTCGAGGGCTGCAAAGACCCGTGAAATAAGCATGGAGTCCCTCCACAGGTTGAGACCTACCAGACAGATAATGCTGACGTCTTTCATAACCTTGACCTGACCGATTTTTTCAAGTTCCACGGTAATTTCTTCAAGGTACTTCGTGGAATCGATGGTCATGCTGACACTGACTTCAGATGTTGCCACCAGGTCTACCGGAGTGTGGAAGTCGTTGAAGGTTGCAAAGATCCTGCTTAAAAAGCCGTAGGCATTCAGCATGCGGGAGGAGGAAACATTTATCAGGGTAATGCCTTTTTTACCGGCAATGGCTCTCAATCCGGATCCTTCCGCTTTGCCGCTGATAAGGGTTCCGGGATTTTCCGGTTCGCCGGTATTTTTTACAAACACCGGTATATTGTGGCGAACCGCCGGCTGAATGGTTGAAGGGTGAACAACCTTGGCTCCGAAATAGGCAAGCTCAGCAGCTTCGTCGTAGGTGATTGAGCCGATGGTGCGGGCCTGTGGCACCAGCCGCGGGTCGGAAGTGAGAATACCGTTAACGTCGGTCCATATCTGCACTTCGTCTGCCTTCAGGGCCGCACCGAAGATGGCGGCGCTGTAGTCGCTACCTCCACGGCCAAGGGTTGTGGTTGTTCCCCGGCTGTCACTCGATATAAAGCCCTGAGCAACATAGAGATGGTTTTTGTGGGGTTTGATATGTTTGCGCACCGCTTTGTCGGTGGCATCGAAGTTCGGGATAGCAGCAGTAAAGTTGCTGTCTGTAATTATGCACTGCCGCGAATCCACCCAAACCGCATCTATTCCCCGGGCCACCGCCCGGTGGTAGATCAGCTTGGTGGAAAGGAGTTCGCCGAAGGAGAATATCGCGTCTCTGCTCCTGGGGCTGCATTCATGCAGCAGACTTGAACCCCGGACAAGGGCTATAAGCTGCAGGTAGAGTTCATCTATATCGTTTCTGCAGGCGGAAAGCTGTTTATCCTCAAGAAAATCTTCAGCCACAGATAAATGGCGGTCTTTCATCTCTACCAGAAGTTTTTCAGCTTCGGAAAAATTGCCCTCTTCCGCAAGGCCGGTAATAGCAACCAGGGTGTCGGTAATTTTCGCCATGGCAGAGGACACAAGCAGAGGTTCGTTAACCAGCTGTGCTGCTGCAATATCCAGCGCCTGATCGATGCGCTGTGCGTCCTGAACAGAAGTTCCCCCGAATTTCATAACAACCATACCAAGCTCCTTGAGGAATAAATCCTTCCAGTTTCGTAGATTTTTTGTATCAGATTAGAGCCTTCATCTAGTACCATGAAGAAAATGCATTGTCAACGCGTCACCGGTCAGGATATTCCCAAACAGCCGGTCTTGCTTGAATTTTTTATCATCACCGGAGATAATCATTGAAGGGGGAGTTGAATATGAATACCTATGCATCTGTTATATCCCGGCTGCAGGAAGCAGCTGCCAAACGTACAGCACACCGTCCCGTGGTCGGAGTTATTCTCGGTTCGGGACTCTCCTCTATTGCCGATTCTCTGGACGGCGAAGTTATTGACTACGGAGAACTGCCGGATTTTCCCAAACCCACCGTAGAAGGGCACCGCGGATTTCTGAAAGTAAGCTCCGACTATGCCCTGCTTGCAGGAAGATTCCATTTCTATGAAGGCCACCCGATGAAGGATGTGGTCAAGCCGGTGCTTCTGCTCAAGGCCATGGGGGTGGAGCGTCTTATTGTCACCAACGCTGCAGGCGGGGTGAACCGCGGCTATACACCGGGACAGATTGTCCTGATTAAGGATCATATCAACCTGATGGGAGCCAATCCCCTTACCGGGCCCAACGACTCATCCCTGGGGCCGCGCTTCCCGGATATGACCGATACATACTCACGGGAGCTGCGTAAAACAATCCGGGAGACCCTTTCTCCTGCGCCGGAAGAGGGGGTATATGCCGGCTTTTCCGGCCCCTGCTACGAAACTCCGGCGGAGATCCGCATGGCGGAGGCCATGGGGGCTGATATGGTGGGAATGTCTACCGTACCCGAAGCGGTAATGGCGAACTATCTCGGCATGAAGACCGTCGGTTTTTCCTGTATTACCAACATGGCTGCGGGTATTCTTGATCAGCCGCTGAATCACTCAGAGGTAATAGAAACCGCCGCCAGGGTGGAGTCTCAATTCCGCAGCATGGTGGAAACCGTCATGGAGATCCTGCTTTAGGAAACCGCAGAAGGGAATGAAAATAGAAAATTATCTTCTCGCGCATGTACGGGAGAACATTCTTTCTGCCATTGAGGAAGCCGGCGGGAATGAGGTCTTTTTTATCGGGACCCTCAACGATGACGGGATGGTTTCGACAGTTATGGTGGGAGCCCGGGGTAATGAAGTCTCCGTTCCCGCACTTGCACCCTTTCTGGAAAAAGCTGATGTTGTACTCCACAACCATCCTTCGGGAAATCTGCAGCCCAGTGGCGCGGACCTGGGGATCGCTTCCTTTCTCGGGAACCGGGGTGTCGGTTTTTATATTGTGGATAACCCGGTTGAGAATATTTATGTAGTGGCGGAAGCGGTTTCCGGAGATGAGATCAGTGAAATAGATCCGGATTACATTGAATCCTTTCTCTCACCGTCGGGGCCCCTATCTGAACAAATCCGCTATGAAAAGCGTGATACCCAGATAGAGATGGCCCGCATGGTAACCGACAGCTTCAACCGCAACAGTGTATCTCTTGTGGAAGCGGGAACGGGAGTTGGAAAGTCTTTCGCCTACCTCCTGCCTGCCGTTGCCTGGGCGGAAACCAACAAACAGCGGGTTGTGCTCTCTACAGGAACAATCAATCTGCAGAACCAGCTTCTGGACAAGGATATTCCTACTGTTCTTAAAATTATGCAGTCCAAAGTCAATTGTGTCCTGGTTAAAGGCCGGGGAAATTATCTCTGCTATCATCGCCTTGAGGAGACCCTGGAGGAGGATTCCCTTTTCCGTGAAGAGGGAGGTGACCTTGAGACCATAAAAGAGTGGGCGGAAATCACTGATTCCGGCTCCTTGAGTGATCTGCCTGTTTATCCCTCCCGGGAGCTCTGGAACAAGGTTAACTCCGAGGCAGACAGCTGTCTTGGACTGCGCTGCCGGCACCGGGAAGCCTGTTTCGTTATCAAGGCACGCCGGCAGGCGGCGGCTGCCCAGGTTCTGATTGTTAATCATCATCTGCTTTTTTCCGATCTTGCCCTGCGTATGGAATCCCTGGGCTTTGAAGGTACTGCAGTGCTTCCGCCGTTTCATAAGATTGTCTTTGATGAAGCACATAACATTGAGCGTAACGCCACCTCCTATTTTTCCTCCGGACTTTCCCGGCTGTCGGTCTATAAACAGCTGGCCAGGCTGCACAGAAAGAGGCGAAACCGTGTATTCGGGGCCCTGGTCAAGGTTGAGGCCCTGCTGCCGGATACTGCTGTCAGCAGTAAAACGCCCCAGGCTATTCAGAATATCCGTGATGCCTTTGAAGATGCCGAAAAGGAACTTGACCGAATCCTTGAAACCGCAGGAACCTGGAGGCTTAAGGCTGCGGGAGATGAGAAGCTTGCGGAGCTGGTACTGGATGTTCTGAACCAGGTCCACCGTCCCCTGGGGGAGCTCTACTCCCTACTGGGCCGTATTGCCGAGTCGGTTCCGGAAGAGCACCTTGAAGATCCGGCCCTCCACGAACTGAAGGTGATTCAGCGCCGGATAGCAGGCTTTCTCTCTGTCTGCGACAGCTTCCGGGAATTCCGGGAGCGGCCGGATCAGGTTTTCTGGCTGGAGAAAAAGCGGCTGGGTAAGGATTTTCATATCTTCTACAATGCCAGCCCCCTGGATATCCGTACCCTCATGCGGGAAGCGGTATATGATCCTTTTGATACTGTGGTTATGACCTCAGCGACTCTTACAGTACGGCAGGAGTTTACCTACTGGGAAGAACGTATGGGCCTGGTTGATTATCCCCATATGAGTGCCATGTTCGCCTCTCCTTTCCCCTATAAATCCAATGTGCTGCTCTGTATTCCCGAGGGTGCTCCGGATCCGCAGCAGCCGGAATATACGCCCTTTACCGGCAGCCTGGCCCTTGATCTGCTGAAGATCAGCGAGGGCAGGGGGCTTCTGCTGTTTACCTCCTACAGTATGCTGCGTTCGGTATATGAGACGACAGCGCCGGAACTGGAGCAGGCCGGGATAACCGTGCTCAAACAGGGTGATGATGACCGCACCAGGCTTTTAGAGCAGTTTAACCGGGATACAGGAAGTGTTCTCTTTGCAACTGAATCTTTCTGGGAGGGGGTGGACAGCCCCGGAGAGACTCTGACCATGCTTATACTTTTCAGGCTTCCCTTTACGGTGCCCTCTGATCCTGTGCTTCAGGCCCGGATGGAGGCTGTTGAAGCCGGCGGCGGAAACTCCTTCTTTCAGCTTTCCCTTCCCCAGGCTGTCATGCGTTTCAAGCAGGGGTTCGGCAGGCTTATTCGCAGTCAGACCGACCGGGGGGTGGTTGTTGTCTGCGATCCCCGTATTCTGCGCAAGAGTTACGGCCGGATCTTCCTTCAGTCTCTGCCGGAAACCCGCAGATCCTTTGGATCTGAGGAGCAGATTCTGCGTGATGTGGAGGACTTTCTCTACAGTTAAATGCTGCCGGACAATGCGGCTGCAGACTGCAATTTTTTAAGGGTATAAAAAAACCTCCCGCCTGTTTTAAGCGGGAGGTCCGAACTCATTTGAATTCGCATTGATCTGTATCAGTCGATAACAGCCATAATGTCTGACATGCGTACGAGGAGCATATCAGTACCGTCAACGGTAATGGTTGTTCCGGCATATTTGTCGTACATTACCTTCTGTCCGACCTTTACGGTAACAGACTCATCGTCGCCTACTGCTTCGATAATTCCGGACTGAGTTTTTTCCTGGGCTGTCTGGGGGATAAAGATCCCGCTTGCAGTTTTCTCTTCCATTTCTTCAAGCTTGATCAGTACGCGATCGCCAATCGGATTAACCTTCATTCATTCCTCCTGTATATATTTCCACCGGGGAAAATTACCTAAGTGTTAATTGAATTCGTTCTGAAATATACGGAGTGAGGGAAAAAGGGTCAAGGGCGCCTATTGCCGATTTGCTTTTGTGTAAGTATTTTATCTCCTGGAGTTAGGGATGCATACGAGCAAAAGAATGTTCATCAGCGGAAAACGGCTTCTTGCGCATCACAGGCCCGGAGTCGCTCTGGAGTATCTTCGTCAGTCGGTAAAGCGTTGTCCTGTCAGTCAGCGTAACGATCTGGTCATGAGGCTTTTCTACCTTGGAATTGCCCTGAAAAAGGTGGGTATGCCTTCTTCCGCCCTCAAAACCTGGAAAACCGCCAGAACTGTTGCACCAAGAAGTTATGCCGGACGAATGGCCGACCGCTTTATCAATGATTACGGTATGCTGCGTCAGCCTAACCAGGAGCTTGACGACTGGAATGCATTCTATGCCATACAGCTGAAAAAGTACCTCAGCTCCAAACGCAGCAGAAAGATCGGCAGTCAGGGCGAAAAGGACATGATCTGGGACCTTATCTACGAGTACTGGCAGGGGATAATCCATTCGGGAGTTCTCCGCAGCAAGGGCCTGTGTGAGAAGCTTGAACTCTTTGCTTCCATTGATATTATTTTTCCCTATTTTTCCGTTCCCGATGATCCGGATGAAAACGGCGGCATAATAACCGTAGATTTTCATAAGCATAACCGGGTAAACGGCTCTGATCCCTGCCCCTGCAGAAGCGGTTTATCCTATTCTCAATGCTGCGGGCGCACAATCGCTGAGGAAGAACTCCTATTTGGCCTTTTTTGACGCAGTAAAAGGGAAAAATATTGATACTGGGTTATTTTGACTCACCGCATATTCAGGGTAAAGATTATTAAAATAATCGCATTAAATAAATCGCTACCCTGTAACGAAATATAAAATTTGTTAAAATTGTGTTTGTTGGCACACCGATTGCATTATATTATGCAGGAGGCAACAATGGCTCAGACACGACAGTATGCAGGTAAAAGAAGTTCATATGACGATGAAAACGTTCTTTCCATGTACCTCAAGGAAATCAACCGAATCCCCCTGTTGACCAGGGAGGAAGAAGATAAATACGCCCGGGCAGCTGAAAAAGGCGAGCAGTGGGCAAAAGATAAACTGGTTCAGGCAAACCTTCGTTTTGTAGTAAACGTGGCCAAAAAATATCAGAATCAGGGACTCCCCCTGACAGACCTGATAAGCGAAGGCAATATCGGTCTTATGAACGCCATCGAGCGCTTTGATGTAGACAAGGGATACCATTTCATATCCTACGCGGTATGGTGGATCCGGCAGGCTATACTGAAGGCAATCTGCGAAAAGTCCAGAATGATCCGTCTACCCTTAAACAGGGCAAACGAACTGGTCCAGATAGAGAAGGCACGCAAGGAACTGCAGTCCGGTAAAGCGGAAGATCCTGAACTGAAGGAGATTGCCCGGGCGGTTAACATGGACGAAAGCCATGTACAGGACCTGATAAATATCTCACGGGATCTGGTTTCTCTG
The DNA here is from genome assembly GCA_963676835.2 of Marispirochaeta sp. Lineage (GTDB taxonomy): Bacteria > Spirochaetota > Spirochaetia > JC444 > Marispirochaetaceae > Marispirochaeta. The sequence continues at coordinate 496,909 of CAXXFF010000001.1, read as the reverse complement.
GAGACACCGGTTTACAACGAGAAAGATTCTTCCCAGCTTGGAGATTTTATCGAAGATTCCGGTTACGAACAGCCTGAAGATGTAGCAATTGAAAACTCTCTGATAGCTGATATCAACGAGGTACTCAACACCCTCACCGATAAGGAATCCGAGATTATCCAGTACCGTTTCGGACTGAACGGCTACAGTCCTCTCTCTCTCAAGGAGATCGGCGACAAGTATAACCTTACCAAGGAACGGATCCGGCAGATCGAGAAAAAAGCCATTAAACGGCTTCAGCATCCTTCCCGGAGCCAGTATCTGGAGGCTTACACCGCCTGATCTGTCTCATATACTGAATATTCGGCCCTGATTTCCAAATATATGGAATCAGGGCTTTTTTTATGGCCGAATCGGGTTTATAGTGATAACTGGTAAGACCAATATCGTGTATCTCATACCGGCGATGAAGGTCCGGTATTAACATATGGAGGAAAAAAATAGTTATGGAGAAATTCGTCTATTTCTTCGGTAACGGAAACGCCGACGGAAGCGCATCTATGAAGGAGCTTCTCGGCGGAAAGGGGGCAAACCTGGCGGAAATGACCATCCTGGGTATTCCCGTCCCCCCGGGGTTCACTATTTCTACAGAAGTGTGCGACTCCTACTACAAAAACAACCGTACCTATCCCGATGGTGTATCCGAACAGATTGCAGAAAATCTTGATCATCTGGAAAAACTGATGGGAAAGAAGCTGGGAGATCATAAAGATCCCCTGCTTGTTTCGGTCCGTTCCGGAGCAGCTGTATCCATGCCGGGTATGATGGACACCATTCTCAACCTGGGAATGAACGACAAGGCGGTAAAAGGCTTGAGCGAGCTTACGGGAAATCCCCGTTTTGCCTGGGATGCCTACCGCCGGTTTATCCAGATGTTTGCCAATGTGGCCATGGGTCTGGATATCAATCTGTTTGAGGATCTTCTGCACAGGATGAAAAAGAAGAAAAAAGTGGAGGAGGATACCCATCTTACCGCCGGGGATCTCGAAGAACTGGTAGATCTCTACAAGGGGGCATATAAAAAAGCCTCAGGGAAAGCCTTTCCCCAGGATCCCAAGGTTCAGCTTAATTATGCCATCGATGCGGTATTCGGCTCATGGAATAATCCCCAGGCAATTAAATACCGTCGAATAAACGAGATTGATGATCTTCTCGGTACCGCAGTAAATGTTCAGAGTATGGTTTTCGGCAATTTCGGTGACACCAGCGGTACCGGTGTCTGTTTCAGCCGGGACCCTTCAACGGGAAAGAATGTTTTTTATGGTGAGTTTCTTATGAATGCCCAGGGTGAAGATGTTGTGGCGGGAATCCGAACCCCCCGGCCTATAAGTACCCTGAAAAAAACCAATGCTCAGGCATATAAAAAGCTGGTCGATCTCAAAGATTCTCTGGAAGATCATTACCGGGATATGCAGGATATGGAGTTTACCATTCAGGAAGGTGAGCTTTTTATCCTCCAGACAAGAAATGCAAAACGTACCGGGGCTGCGGCTGTAAAATGTGCTGTAGATATGGTGGAAGAAGGCGCCATTGACCGAAATACTGCAGTCTTGCGGGTGAGCCCTGCCCAGCTGGATCAGCTTTTTCATCCGAATATCGATCCCAAACAGAATCAGGATGTGAAACTGATTACAAAGGGACTTAATGCCTCTCCCGGTGCGGCTGCAGGACAGGTGGTGTTCAGTGCGGATGAGGCGGAACGATGGGTTTCGCTGGGAAAAAAAGTACTGCTTGTACGCCGGGAGACCAGCCCTGAAGATATCGGTGGAATGCATGCCGCCGAAGGCGTGCTGACGTCCACCGGCGGAATGACCAGCCATGCTGCAGTTGTGGCCCGGGGTATGGGAACTCCCTGTGTTGCCGGCTGTAAGGAGCTGAACATCAGCGGAAAAACCTTTGCAGTTGGCAGCCATAAATTCAAAGAGGGGGACTGGGTTACCATTAACGGTACTACCGGAGAAGTATTTGCCGGAAAAGCGGCATTGGTGGTTCCGAAGATGACAAAAGATCTTGCCCGCTTTCTCTCCTGGACAGACGAAATACGTAACAGTGCCGAACGGGAAAATGTCGATGGAAAAGGATTTTCCATCCGCACCAATGCCGATCAGCCGCAGGATGCCGTGGTGGCCCGCAGCTTCGGAGCGGAAGGTATAGGTCTCTGCCGCACGGAGCATATGTTTTTCGAGAACGGCAAGCTGGCAATCTTTCAGGAGATGATTGTTGCCGATTCCACAGAAGAGAGAAAGAAGGCCCTGAAGCGGCTGCTGCCTTTGCAGAAAAAGGATTTCAAAGGCATCTTCAAGGCCATGGCCGGTAATCCTGTTACTATTCGGCTTCTCGATCCGCCGCTGCATGAGTTTGTCCCCTCCACACCGGCGGACATAAAGCAGATCTCCGCTGATCTTGGAATAAAGCCTGCAGCCCTGAAGGCAAAGATCGAATCTCTGCATGAGGCAAACCCCATGCTTGGACATCGGGGCTGCCGCCTGGGAGTTACCTTCCCGGAAATTTATGAAATGCAGGTGGAAGCAATTATTCAGGCTGCCTGTGAGGTTAAAAAAAGCGGAGTTGAAGTGTTTCCCGAAATCATGATTCCCCTGGTTGGAACCCGGGAGGAGATTGAGATTCTGCGGGAGCTTGCCTGTAGAGTTGCCGATGAGACCATGAAGAAGAAAAAGGTGGACATTGTCTGTTCCGTGGGTACCATGATAGAGATTCCCCGGGCGGCGATAACTGCTGATGAAGTGGCTGCCCACGCAGATTTTTTCAGCTTTGGAACCAACGACCTCACCCAGATGACCTACGGCTTCTCCAGGGATGATGCGGGCAGCTTCATTCCCCAGTATCTGGAGAAGAATATTCTTCACCACGATCCCTTTTCCAGTATCGATATATCCGGTGTAGGCAGACTGGTTTCGACTGCCGTGGAACTTGGACGTAAAACCAAACCCGGCATGAAGATGGGAGTCTGCGGGGAACATGGCGGAGATCCCCGGTCTATAGAATTCTTCTATAAAACCGGGCTCAACTATGTCTCCTGTTCTCCCTTCAGGGTGCCCATTGCCCGTCTTGCGGCAGCTCAGGCGGTTCTGTCAGACAGATAAGTCTGCGGGACTGCTTACTGCAGAGCCTCCGTGTTAGCGGGGGCTCTTTTTTTATCCCCCTATTAATGCAACACTTCCGGGGATGAGCGGTCTGGAAAAAGTGTACAGTATTCTTTTTGCCGCCTACGGGGAACAGGGATGGTGGCCCATTCCGTATCGTGCCGGTACCCATGGATATGGTCCCCGGGGATACCGGCTGGCCGGATACAAGGCTGAGATCGGTGCTGAGGAGCGTTTCTCCATTATTCTTGGAGCGGTACTTACCCAGAATACCAACTGGAATAATGCCGAAAAGGCACTTATAAATCTGTATAATGCAGGTGTTTTGCTTCCTGAAGACCTGCTGCGCTTTGGTCGGGAGGAGATAGAGAGTCTCATACGGTCAAGCGGATATTTCCGGCAGAAGGCTGTGCGTATTCTGGCAGTGGCAAAAGCCTTAGCTCCCTATCTCAGCTTCCCGGAAAATCCCCCGGGCCGTGATTTTCTTCTCTCCATAAAGGGTGTCGGCTATGAAACCGCCGACTCCATACTGCTCTATGCCTTTTCTGTTCCCCTGTTTATTGCTGATTTGTACACCCGCCGTTTTTTAAGCCGCCTTGCGGGAGTGGAGAAAATGGGGGATTATGAAGAAGTGAGAAACAAGTTTGAGCAGGTGCTGCCTGCAGATGCTGACATTTACAGCGAATACCATGCTCTGATTGTGGAGCACGGCAAACAGCATTGCGGAGCCCGGTGCAGCTGTGTCTCATGCCCCTGTGCCTCTTTCTGTAAAGGTGCCTACCGGTGTTGAGGCTTATCGGCTTTCTCAGATTTCCCATCATGATTTTTATGCTTTTCCTCGCTATAACCGCCGCCTCCGGTTCTCTTGCAGCAGAAGAGTACGATGAAAATCAGCAGGGATTTTTATTCAGGCTCCCCACGGGGGGGCGTATTAAGGGCCGTCCTGCTGCAGACTTACGGGGGAATATTCTATTCGCTTCGGAAGACCGGTACATATACCGGGTCAGCAGGGAGGGCAAAATCCTCAGGCGCGATGATCTTCCGGGAATCCCCGGAGATTTCTTAAGTGTCGGTGTGGACGGAACCACCTATATGGGTCTGCGCAGGCCCAGGCTGACTGCCCTTAACAATGCCGGAAGAGTGATATGGAACCTGGGACTCGATGAACCTCTGACCGCCGATCCTGTCAGTGGAAGTGATGGGCAGATATATGCTGTGGCGGGGAAAACCATGCTGACCCTTGATCACCGTGGGACCCTTCTCTGGAAGGAGAATCTGGAGACCAGTGTTTACGGTCAGCCTCTGATTGACAGCAGGGGCAGGCTGATACTGCCTGAAAGCAGCGGTTTTCTGCAGGCCTGGTACCCCTGGGGAGAGCCTTCCTGGCGCTTCAGACTGGCCGGCCCTGCGGTGGCCCTGGCAGCGGGAGATGAGTATCTCTATGCAGCCAGCAACGAAGGCACCCTGGCTGCAGTTACATCCGACGGACATCTCTCCTGGAGCAGGCAGCTATCCGGTCCCGGCTATTTTTTAAGTGAAGTTCCAGGAGGCATCGCTGTTCTTGAAAAAAGCGGAACTGTAACTGCCTTCAATAGCGCCGGGGATGAACTTTTCCGGATCAAAACCCCGCTTACCCGACCCGCCGCGCTTTTTACAAATACCGGGGGCGGTTTGACTGCCTGCGGGGAGGACGGAACTCTTTCGACAATTTCCCCCCGGGGTGAAATTATTCAGACCCTGAAGCTTCCGGGAGTTACCGACCGGCCGGGCATGGCCGGGAAGGATCTTCTTGCCGGCGGCGGTGCTGACTGGAACCTCTACGTATACCGTGCTTCTCCCGATTTTGCCGGTGATCTCTGGAACGGTCCCGGTGCTGCTTCCGGCAGCCGCTGGAACCGCAGGCTCATCGGCGGCCTCCCCCGGCCGGCTCCATGGCAAACAGACCCGGATTATCTGCTTATTCAGGCTTTTATGGAGCAGCCGGGCAGATTCGGCCGTGAAAAAGCCCTGGCCCTGGCGGAGGAGAAGCTTGGAGAAGGGGAGCCGGGGAATTACCGTTATCCGCCATTCTATGCTGACACGGTTCGAAGAATAGCCGCAGAAGCCTTTGAGGCACCACTGTACAGCGGTTCCAGAGTTTCCAACGATTATCCGGATCTCCGTTTAAGGAGTGTAAAGCTCCTGGCCGCTGAGGGGGCGTTTTCCTCGCGCAAAACCCTGCAGCGAATAACCCGGGAGGGCTGGCAGGACGAAGTTATAGCCGCTGCCATGGAGGGGCTCGGGAATATAGGCTCTGATGCGGATGGAAGTTCCTGCAGGGCTATAGCTTCCGTCCTTGAGGCTGAAGGTGTCGCCCGGGGTAATTCCCTTCTTGTACGGGCGGGCATAGGGGCGCTTGGAAAAATCCTCGACTATAACGGCGCAATTCCTGATTTTTCCCTCTATCGGAGTGCTCTGGCTGTTTATCGGCTCTCTCCGGATGGGGAAAACCGCAAGTATGCCCTGGAGCTTATTCAGTACCGCAATTAAGTTTCAACTCACAGTAAAATGGGCTGTCAAAACCGCGCTTCTACCGTATACTTGAAGGTAATGGAGGATGCCATGAAACGTCTGCTGCCGCTTTTGGCCGTCGCTGCCGTTCTGATCTCGCCGCTATGGTCCCAGGATCTGGATGAATCTGAACTTAAGAGTGTCGATATCGGCACCGTTGAATTTGTCAATTATGAGGGCCCCCACGACCGTATTGATTCTCTCTCCCAGATTCTTGGAATCGGCCGCAGTCTTGCTTCCGGCATGTCCGGCGGATCGGTGCTGCTGGACGGTAAATACCGTATTAAGCGTATTTACGATGCGGAACAGGAGCTTCTAAGTGCAGATATTTTTATCCTCGAAGCATCCGCTCAGGTGGATCATATCCGCAACCTCCGTCGGATTCTTGCCGCATATATTGAACAGGCCTACGGCTACAGTTTTGAAGAGGCAGAGCTGCTGGCTGAGTTCGCAAGCTATTATAACGCCGTGCACCGGGGCGATGCGGGCTACTTTTCAAGCTCCTATCAGCCCATGGTGGTCTCTTTTCTCGATCCTGCAAAGGCCGGCCTTGCAACGGTCTACAGCCAGTGGCCGGGCAATACCCAGCTGCTTCTGCCCCTGACAGCTGCCATGTTCTCCGACGGCGAAGGTAAAATTGCTACCGATGCTCTTACGGGCGATGAGGTTATCAATGAACTTCGGGGTGAGGAAGATAAGGGTATCCCGGAACGCAAAGAGATGACGGAATTGAAAGAGCGGGAAATAGAAGAGGACCAGGGAAAGATCGAAGAGGCGAAAGACGCTCTGGCAGAGGAAAAATCCGCCATCGAGGAAGACAGCCGGCAGATCATCGAAGACAAATCGCAGCTTGAAGAAGACAAGGCGCAGGCGAAGGAAATAAGCAATCCCGAAGAGCGGGCAGCCCGGGAGGAAGAGCTTGCAGCCAGAGAAGATGAGCTTGCGAAACGCGAAGAGGATGTGCAGAAGCGGCAGGAAGATACCGCCGCAAAGGAAGAGGATATAAGCAAGGCGGAAGCGGATGTGCAGCAGCGGGTTGAGAGAATCCGGGATGAACGTGAAGGAATTGCCGGCGATGAGCGGGGAATTATCGAAGAACGGGCGGCGGATAAATCCGAGCAGGTTCCTTTCCTTTACCTGGTGGATAAATCCGCCGGTTTGAGACAGCTTATCAACTCCGATTCAAAAAGCGGAAGCATTACCCGCCGTTCCGGCATCAATACCATTCACTCCCGGGATCTGGCGGTTCTCGGAGATGCCTACCTGGTTATTGCCGGAGAGTCCGGAGGCAACCGTGCCATACGCCTTGTAAGCATAGATCCCGAAAGCTTTGAAATGAATGCCCAGGGCGATACGGATATGTTTGCAGAAAGTTTTATTCTTGTGGATGGACGCAGGGTTTTCGGTGTTATTGACGATAACGGCTATAAGATCGGCCGCTTTAACGGCGACCTGCAGCTGGAAGCCGCATCCGAAGCAGGAGTACTGCCCCAGAGCTGGCTCAGCCTGAAATCCGGTGCCCTTTACGCCCAGGCGGATGACGGCAGCCTGCTTGTACTTGATCCTGAAACTCTGCAGAGTATTGCAGAATAATATAGGGGCAGCTCTAAACCACGTTTTTAGAGCTGTCCATTGCCCGCAGGGTATTTAATCGCTGGAGGAATGTGTGTCGGTATTCAAGGGACGTAGTCTAACCGTTGTAGAGGATTTTTCAATTGATGAACAGCTCTATCTGTATGAGAAGACCCGTGAGCTTAAGGAGTGTCTGAAAAGCGGAAAGGGGCTTGAACAGTTCCGCATTAATGATCCCAACCTCGGGGCATATCTCTTTTTTCTGGAGGACAGCACCAGAACCCGCGAATCATTTGCCAATGCGGCGCAATTCCACGGTGTACGGGTCAATCACTTTAACACAGCAACCTCATCCTTCAACAAAAGCGAAAGCATTACGGATACCATTAAAATGCTTTTCGGCTACTGTGAACGGTCCCTGTTTATTGTCCGTTCAAGGCAGGAGGGGCTCTGCCGCTGGCTGGATGAAGAGCTGGGCGCCTATGCTGAGCGGATCGGCAAGGAACGGCCATCCTTCATAAACGGCGGTGACGGCAAACACGAGCATCCGACCCAGGAGTTTCTGGATGAGTTCAGCTTTCTTGAACATCTGAACTGGAACCGGGATCATCTGCGCATTGCCCTGGTGGGAGATCTTTTTCACGGCAGAACGGTCCATTCAAAGGTTAACGGCCTCAAGGTATTCAAGAATGTGGAAGTAGACCTGGTAGCTCCGGAAGAGCTCTCCATGCCTGCCTATTACAAAGACAAAATGGCGGAGAACGGCTTCAAGGTTAATGAGTTTGAGTCTATTGAAGAGTATCTTGCCGCCGGAAACCCGGCGCTTATCTGGTATTTTACCCGTCCCCAGCTTGAAAGAATGGGAGATGAAATCCTTGAAAAGGCAGAATCCCTGCGCCGGGCAATTACCTTTCGTAAAGAGTTTATTCCAATGCTCAACGAAGGCACCCGTTTCTATCATCCCCTTCCAAGACACAGGGAACATCCGACAATCCCCGGGTTTCTGGATCATACAAACCTTAATGCCTGGGACGAGCAGTCCGTAAACGGATATTACACCCGTATTGTCGAGATAGGGCTGCTTGCAGGGGATCTTGGCAAAGATTTCAAGGGTGAGCCCCATTCTGAAAAAGAGATCAGCGAAGAGTTTGTTCAGGAAGTTGCCGTTGCCCATGGCGGTAAAAAGCAGGATGAATACAAGGTCGGCATTAAGCCGGTGGAACGGGGTATTGTTATTGATCATATCGGCCGGGGAAGGGATGTGAAGCTTATCTGGGATCACATAGACAAGATCCGCCGTATTATGGGCTTCAATATCCGCTCCTCCCACGGGGTTTATCACTCAAGTCATCCCGAGATTTTTAAGGGCTTAATCTCCCTGCCGGATATTATCTCCTTCGATGAGCACCAGCTAAAAATGCTTGCGGCAATTGCCCCGGGATGTACCCTGAATATAATCGACAACTCCATGGTGCAGAAAAAGTACCGCATGAATATGCCCCCTAAAGTGTACGGCTTTGATGAGATCTCCTGTAAGAATGAAAACTGTATTTCCAGGGGTGAGTTTCATGAGAATGTACAGCCCGAGTTTATCCAGTCTCTGGAAAACCGCTTTGTCTGCCGCTACTGTGAGCACAGCCACTCATTCCATGATATCTGGAACCTGCAGTAGCCTGGAAGTTGAGAAAGTAAACAGAAAGGTAAGTTTTAATTCAGCGCCGCTTTCGAAAGATCTTTTTAAAGAAAGCGGCGATCTTTAACCAGAGCCGCCGGAAAAAACCGGGGTTGCGGAGCTTGTCCAGCCGGCCGTAGCCGTCGGCAAGTTCGTCGGGGCTTAAGGGCCGGCGGTGAAGGTTCTCATCAATCTCCATCTCTATTTTATCCGCTTCCGAGATGTTTCCCACCACTTTTGCCTCAATAGTCTGCCATCCCAGTTTTTTTGCCGCCTCAAGCCGCCTGTGGCCTGCTATAAGCTCGTTTTTCGGGGTAAGTACAATGGGGTTCATCTGTCCGTGATTACGGAGGCTCTCGGCAAGCTGATTAAGGTTTCCCAGATTCACGCGGATTCGGCGTTTTACTATTACATCCTTGATCATTACCTGCATGGAAGCCTCCTTAATCAGTCAAGCAGCGGATTAACGGAATCGCTGGAATCATCCAGAAGCGGATTGCTGTCACCGGGATCTTCATCGAAGGGAAGGGGAAGATCGGGAATATCGAAAGAATCCAGCGAAAGGTCCTGGGTAAGCATGTTGTCCTGAATTTTCTTTATCAACAGCTCATCCCGGTCCTTCTGGAACTCGTGTATGTCACAGGCTTGCCGGGGTTCGGTGCCGGCGATGAATATCTCTTCAATAATGCCGTCGTCACAGTCCTGGGTGGGCAGCATTCCCGATTCGGCGCAGACCCTGACGGTAACCAGCCCGGAATCGGGTTTGGTGAACTCTTTGGGTTCAAGACCTGTGTGAACGGTTTTCATGTATTTGGCCCAGATGGGACCGGCAGCGGTAGCTCCTGTAAGGTAGCGCCCCAGACTGTTTCCGGGCATATCAAATCCGAACCAGACGGCAGTGGTCATGTAAGGGGAAAATCCGACGGTCCAGGCGTCTCCCCAGTTCTGGGTGGTTCCGGTTTTACCCGCCATGGGCATTCCGTCGAAGCCGCCGATATTGCGGCGCCGGTTAGCAAGGGTTCCGAACTCCACTGTACTCTGCAGCAGGTTGACCATTACGTAGGCTGCCTGGGGAGAAAGTATCCGGGTGTCCTTGCCTTTGCGTTCGTTAAGCAGATCTTTTTCGTGTTCAAGGACCATATTCCCCTGGCGGTCCTGAATATAGGTTATGGCAATGGGCACCACCTCTTTTCCGCCGTTGGGGAAGGTGGCAAAGGCTCTGACCATATTTATAGGGGCAACCGACACAATTCCCAATCCAAGGGGATAACGCCTGGGAAAAATATCCTCGTTATTGCGGTATTCATAGAGCCCCAGCAGCCGTGATGCCCGGTCTATGGCTGCATCGAAGCCTATGCCGTCAAGAACCTGGATGGAAGGAACGTTCATGGAGGTTGCCAGTGCAAACCGGAGCAGAACAGATCCCTTCCACTCTCCAAGATAGTTGGTCGGTTCATAGGGGGTGCCGTCGGCATTCCAGAATACGATGGGACCATCATACAGCCTGGTTGCCGGGGTGAACTTGCCAGAGGAAATGGCGGCAGAGTAGTAAAGAGGCTTGAAACTGGAGCCGGGCTGCAGCTTTGACTGTACCGCCCTGTTGAGTTTCTTGGTCTCAAAATCCGAACCGCCCACCATGGCAAGAATATGTCCTGTTTCGTTCTCAAGACTTATAAGGGCGCCTTCAACGGTGGTGCGCTCGTTTTTCTCTTTAATGAGGTTATAGGTTTCCCTGGCAAGTTTATGCAGTTCCCGGGAACCGGTGGTCATCGCCAAGAGGTCTACCAGGGGGTTAACATCGCTCAGGTAATCATTCTTCGCATCCCGCTTCTGCTGCGCTCCGGCTACCTTGAGATTCTCCAGGTTGAATGCCAGGGCCATCATATCAAGAAAGGGTATGTATTCCTGATTTACCACGTCGAAGCGGTCGTTGGAGGTTGCCTGATAGCGCTGGTTAACCGAGCGGAGGCCCTCCTGCATAATCTCATCCGCATCGCGCTGGTAATCAAGGTCCAGGGTGGTATGAACAACGTAACCGTCTTTATAGATATCCACCGAACCGAAGAGCAGATCTTCAAGTTCCTGGCGCACATACTCAGAGAAGTAGGGTGCAAGGCTCTCGTTGGAAAAATAGGCGCTGGTGGTGTTTGACCGGGTAAAGTCCCAGTTGTCCCAGAATTTTTCAAATGAGCTGTCTGCTTCTTCTTTGCTTACATAGCCGATGCTCACCATCTGATCAAGGACATAGCGCTGCCGGTCCTTGGCAAACTCGGGGTGAAGAATAGGCGAATACCGGGAAGGTGCGGAAAAGAGCGGCACCAGCACGGCAGCTTCCGCAACGCTGACATCCCGGGCGGAATGACCGAAGTAAAGCTGAGATGCGGCTTCCACGCCGTAGGTTCCGTGTCCGAGAATTTCCTGATTTAAATACAGTTCCAGAATTTCGTTTTTAGTCAGAGCCCGTTCAAGCAGAACAGCATACCAGAGCTCCACCAGCTTCCTGGTAATGGTCTTCTGGGAACGGTCGGCAAAAAGACGGCCGGCAACCTGCTGGGTAATGGTACTGCCGCCTCCCGAGAAGTTTCCGGTAACCATATCGAGGGTAGCCCGGGCGGTCCGGAAAAAGTCAAAACCCTTGTGTTCGTAGAAATTACGGTCCTCCCGGGTGAGTACGGCATAGATCAGATGCTTGGGAAGTTCATCGATATGGACGATATCGCGCTTCTCTTCACCGAAAAACTCGGTGATAAGCCTACCGTTACGGTCCAGAACCTGGGTGGGAAGAGCCGGTTTGTAATCCCTGAGCTCTCTTACAATATCTATATTCTTCATGGCGGCCATTGCTACACCCAGGGTAACTCCGGTACCCAGGGCAACCAGCAGGGTTAGGCCAATAATAACTTCGAGTACAATACGCTGACGACGGGAAAATGCCATAGGCTACAGTAGGAGGGCGTATGGCTTTTGTCAAGAGAGATCAGGGAAGAGAATTGATCTTGTGGGGACGAAAAAAAAGGCCGATTCCGAAGAATCGGCCAGGTTGGTAGGTCGCCGAATAATATAGTAAACTGGGAGGGGAACTATATGTATCCGACACCTTTTATATCGACTAATTTCAGGAAAAGATTAGTTTTCCTTAACAAAAACATCAAAAAAGAGGGTAACCGTATATCGCTTTCCTCCGATGACTTCAAACTCACGGGTCATTGAATAATCGCCAAGTTTAAATACCACAGTATGATGTCCCTCTGTCGTCTTTAATGATGTACCGCTCACCTGATTTCCGTCAAGAAAAATGATGGTTCCGTCGGGAACTTCAAAATTGAGGCTTGGCTCTTTCTTTTCCAGAACTATTTCGAGTCTGGTTGTTTTTCCGGCTCCAATCGATACGGTGCGGGTTACGGGAAGATAGGCTTCTGAACGTATTTCAACCTCATGGGCTCCGGCAGAGAGCAGATATCCTCCGTTTCTGTAGGCGAGAGGCTGCTTGTCCACCAGTACGGAATAGGCCTCGTTGCCGGGGGTATCCAGATCAAGCTGCAGGATACCTTCATCCGCCATATAAGGATATGCTTTAACCGCAAAATCAGCCCTGCTTATATCCGAAGGAATACCCTTCATAATGGGCAGGATTGTGAGCAGCAGGGGAAAATCGCTGTTTTCATCAAGGTTTTTTACCAGGATTGTTTCCGGAGATCTTGGAAGATCGGCATTGGCCCTGAGAGGAATCTGCATATACATTTTGCGGGTGTTGGGAATAATGTAGTATCCGATTGATTCCGCGGTATAGCGCTTAATCTGCTCTTCCACCGGTTCCGGTGATGCTGATTTATACAGATAGACCGCAAAGCTGTTCCGGAAGCGCATCAGCTCCTGCGGGATGGTTATCTCGATCTCAATACCTTTAAAGAATGAGGCCCCTTCCGGAAGATCCACCGCCAGAAGTTCTTCGAGACGGCAGCTGCCGGCAGCCTGATCGTTTGGGCGTACCTGCAGAATATCCACCACTGACCCCCTGATGGCGTCAGCTGAAAGGACCGGCGCGGCCGCAGCCATCGCCAGGAGCAGCAGAGCTGTCCGGAAAAACGATTTCATCCAATGTCCTTAATGGATATATTCAGACGGATCTCTGGTAACTCCATCCTTCAAGACTTCAAAATGCAGGTGCGGCCCGGTAGTCTGTCCGGTTACGCCCACTTCTCCTATAATCATACCCAATACCACATGCTGATTCAATCTCACCAGCGCGTTTTTTAGGTGCCCGTAGAGTGTACGATACCCGTTTTCGTGGGAAATGATAAGATAGTTGCCGTAGACTGCATCGTTTCCAGAAAAAACGACGGTCCCCGCCCGGGCTGCAAGAACTTCCGAACCCAGCGGTGCCGCCAGATCCACTCCGTGGTGGAAGGCCTTGTGCCCCGTAAAAGGGTCGGTACGTACACCGTAGGGGGAACTTACTACCCCGTCACGCAGGGGAAATCCCAGGAATACCCCCAGAAAAAAGGCCCTCTCCACGCTGTTGAAGCGCTCTCCGGGGTAATAAAGGTATTCCCCATCCCCGAAGGGGGTGCAGGATTGGCCTCCGCTTCGTGGTGATGCCGCAATAAAGCGGTCCAGGTCGTTCCGTGCCCTTATGGGAGTAAAGATTCCCGGAACACTGGGGATCAGCAGTTCGGTACCGGCTTTTACCGGCGTATTCCGGGTGTATCCATTCAGGGTTGCAAGGGAGTCATAGGTAAGGCCGCAGCGGCTTGCCAGGGAAAAAAGATCCGTTTCTTCTGTCAGGGTATGGCGAAAAAAGAGCAGATTCGGCAGAGTCTCGCCCCGGGCGGAGGATTTATGAAAATCTGAAACAAAATCCTCCAGCTGCCGGTAAAGGGGATCCCGGAAGTTTAGTTGCTCTATGCGGGGGTATTCCGGCAGGGCCTGCAGCAGCGAATGGGCGGAAAGTATGATAAGAATGAGGGCAATGCTTCTCATTTCCTGTTTCAGTTACTGTTTATTCAGCAGCTCAATAGTATCCGAGTAGCCGGCAAAATCTTCCTGTCTGCCCAGTTCCAGGGCAAGGTCCTGAAGTATTTTTAAGGTCTCCAGGGTGTCCTGAAGTTTATTCAGAATTATGTATTTTTCCAGGGCGGTACGGAAATAGGTGTAAGACTCATCGCTTTTTCCGGCTTTTCGGGTAATCAGTCCCAGGCCGAAATAGTCGTCGGCTATGCCATGGCTGTTTTCGATCTTCTTGTCCAGATCCAGGGCATTCTGCATGTAGTTCTCTGCCTGGCCATAATCCTCAAGCTTGGAATAGACCGAGGAGAGCATGTAGTAGGTGGATGCCATCTCCTCCTGGCGTTTGAGATCCTTGTTGCGCCTAAGGCTCTCCTGAAGGTTTTCTCTGGATTTATCGTAATCTCCCAGAATCTTATACAGAGCACCGATGCTGTGGTAGATATCCGCCACAACTTCCGAAGGTGCATTCTTCTCCGTGTCGATAATCTCCCGGGCATCGGCAAATACCGCCAGGGCAATGTCATTGTCGCCCCGGTTGAGCGCAAGCTTGCCGAGGTTGTTAAGGGTGCGAAGTTCCAGGTCCTTCCGTTCAATCCGCAGGGAGAGTTCCATGGCTGAGTCAAAGTATGATTCCGCCTGATCCAGCCTGCCGGTCATAAGGTAGGTCTCGCCGATGGAATTACGGGAGAGAACAATTCCCTCCTCGTTATCGATGGCGATATTGTCTTCCAGGGCCAGGTTGAAGAATTTCATTGCCTGATCATACTGTCCCCTGTCGAGGTAGCGGTTGCCGAAATCCGCGTATTCCGCTGCCCTGTTGCGGGTATCGGTAACGTGGTCCGGAGTTTCGGGAGCTGAAGAGCAGCCGACTAAAACAGAGAAGAGGGAAGCCGCAGTTATAAGAAGTATGTATTTTCCGGATATAATCTTCATTAAAAATCCTTATCCCGGTAGGACTGGTAGGTTGCCGGCTGTTCCTTCGTATCGCTGATACCGCCCCGGAGAAGGGGATTGTTCTTGAGTCCCTCCAGAACATCCTTGCCCTGATCAAGGGCTTCCCTGCTGTCTTCAAGCAGTCCGGATATCTGGGGAGTGGTATCGTTGATATAGACGGTAAACTCCTCAAGCTGGGCTATGGTATCGTTGATACCCGCCAGAATGGAGAGAATTTCACCGTAGAGTTCCTGCTTGTCGTTCAGGATTTTGGCTATGGAGCTGTCGGAGGCAACAAAATCGGACATAAAATCCGCAGGCTCGGTGATCTTTTCCGAGAGGGTTTCTATATTCGCCATAGTGGCATTGATGTGTCCCGTAAGCTCTCCCATTGCGGCGGAAAGCTCTCCGGTAATACTGTCCACGTTGTTGACAATGCCGCCCACCGGTCCGGGATCATTCCCTGCCATAATCAGCTTGACCCCTTTGAGAATGTCATCGAGATCGAGAATTGTCTGATTGGTATTGCCCAGTATGGTGGAAACATCGTCCATGAGCAGGCTAATGGCATCGCTTTCGTTGATTTCCACCAGTCCGCTTGAGATAAGCTGCTTACCTTCGGAAAAATCCGTGGAGGGAATGTAGGAGCCTTCCGGCAGAGGGGCCGATGCATACCTGCCGGGGTAGAGCAGAAGTCCGCCGCCCAGGCCGAGGGGGTTAGAAGAGAGCTGCAGAATGGAGTTTTCGCGGACTTTTACATGGTAGTTCTCATAAATTGAAAAGTGAATTTCCACCCGGTTGTTATCCAGCAGCTGTATTTTCTTTACCGTACCTATCTGGAAGCCCTTGAGTTTGATGGACATTCCAAGCTTTAAACCTTCCGCTGAATCGAAAATACTGTAAAAGGCGGGATCGTGTTTAAACCAGCGCTGGTTGATCCCCATAAGGATCATTACCAGGGTTATAAAGATAATGGCTACCAGCACAAAAATACCGGTTATCTGCTCGGCATATTTTATTTTGAATTTCATCTGCAATTCCCGTTTATTCAGTACACAATTCCGGACTCTTTCATTCTAGCTGCAGCCCGGAGGTGTGTCAATTTCAAAACTCAAATGGATTCTCTTCGCTTTTCCCCATCAGATCCGCAAGATCATCCCCTAAAAAGGACTCTGTGTCGATTACGGAGCCGATTATTTCCCGTATCTTTTCATCTTCCCCTTCGAGTACTCTACGCAAGGGGCCGTAGGCAAGTATTTCACCGGTTTCTATTATCAGGAGCCTGTCTGCAACTTTTGCGATCAGCTCCTTGTCGTGGGTGCTGATGAGCATGGTTTTGCCTTCCTTTTTCAGGCTTCCGATAATCCCCCGTATACGGCCTGCCACCGCAGCATCAACATTGTCTGTTGGGGTATCCATAAAGACTATCTCCGGGTCTGTCATCAGTGCCCGGATAAAGCCAATCATCTTGCGCTCTCCGCCGGAGAGCTGGGCGGGACGCAGCTGGGGGTTGTCTCTGAAGCCCACTTTGCGGATTGCATCTTTAATGCGCGTATCTATTTCCGGCCGGGACAGCCCGGGAAAGTGATATTCCAGGGGCAGACTGAGGTTGTCATAGACGGAGCGGTTGGACCAGAGGGCGCCGTCCTGAAAGGCAAAGCCGTTGTTTTTTCGGAACTCACGGTTGTGTTCGTCCCCTAAAGAAAAGAGATCCTTTTCCCGGTAGAGAACCTTGCCTTTTTCCGGCGGCATGATTCCCGCTGCAACCTTGAGGAGGGTGCTTTTTCCGGAGCCCGAAGCACCTACAATCACCGTGACTGAGCCTTCGTCGAACACTGCAGAGGCCTGGTTCAGAATCTCCACACCTCCGCGGATAACGCTTGTCTCTTTCAGTTCCAGAATACTTCCCACCGGCTGTTACTCCTCGCTTTCCCTTTTTACCTTTGTTAAAGATAATAGATCATGGTTATCAGGGCATCCGCCACAATACAGAGAATAAATCCCTGGCCGACTGCTTTGATAACCCGCTGGGGGATTTCGGTGGATGCCTGCTGTACGGCAAATCCGTTATAGGTGGCAACGGTACTGATAATGACACCGAAAACAAGGCTCTTTACGAAGGAAGAGGCAATATCGGCTGCCCGGATCTGACCAAGGAGATTGCCGAAATACTCAAGAAACTGAATTGGTTTTATAAACTGGGTAAGGAAATAGGACCCTACAAGGCCGAAAATATTGAAATAGATATTTAAAATGAGCAGTGAAATGGTTACTCCCAGAAAGCGGGGAACCACCAGATAGCTGATGGGATTTATACCCACCGAAACATAGGCCTCGATTTCATGGGAAATAACCATGTTTCCAAGTTCTGTTGCTATTGCGGTCCCGGACCGGGCGGTAATGATAAAGGCCGTTAAAAGCGGACCAAGCTCTCTGGTTATTACGGTTATCAGAATGGTATAGATCAGCTCACCCTGACCGAACTGGGGCAGGAGGCTTACTCCCTGGATTATGATTACCGCACCCAGGGCCATGGCAATAAGACCGGTAATAGCCAGTGCTTCGAAGCCGGTAAACAGAATCTGCATTACCAGCACCCGGAAGCCTACCTGCTTTCGGCGCATAAAAAGAGCGGCTTCCTTGAGAACCAGAAAAAAGAAACCGGCGCCATATGCAAACTCTTCTACTTTGTTAAGAAACCATCGGCCGAGACTGCTGATCATAGTTGGTTTATCATAGGATAAAGTATGCTAACCGGGCAAGCGGAATATTCAGGTCGGTGGTAAAATCCTGCTCATAATGGTCAGGTCTGAGGGGATGGGGCTTCCCCAGGAGGTTTTTCCGAAGAAACGCTTGTCTCCGGGCATGCCGTGGAAATCGGATCCGCCGCTGCAGAGCAGTCCCGCCGCTTCCGCTTCTGCAGTGAGTCTGCGGCTCTGATCACGGTTGATTGTCGGGTGAACGGTCTCTATGGCATCGATGCCGTCGTCCTTCCAGCGGGGTATATACTCGCTTAAGCTTCCCCGGGAAATCTGCAGGGAGAGGGGATGGGCAACGGAGCTGATTCCTCCGGCTTTTTTTATGGCTGACAGACACTCACTTAAGCTCAGGTTTTTACGGGGAAGAAAAAAGGGCCGCCCTTCGGACAGGTAACGTTCGAAGGCTTCCCGCCGGCTGCCGGCCATTTTCATTTCTATGAGCAGGTCTGCCATATGGGGACGGCCGGGCACCGCGGTATCTATGGCCGAACACCAGCTGTCATAGTCTATTTTAATTCCGCTCTCCTGCATCAGCTTGAATATCTGCCGGTTGCGCTGATGCCTGAGATCCCGGATGCGCTGCAGAATCCCGGTTTGTTCCAGTACAGCAGGGGCGAAGGCATATGCCAGAAGGTGCATCTCACCACGGGGAAATTCCACAGAGAGTTCGACTCCGGGAATAGTGACTATTCCTGCAGCTGTGCCGGCTTCCAGAAACTCCCCGATTCCGCTTAAGGTGTCATGATCCGTAAGGGCTATACAGGTGGTTTTGCCGCCTGCTGCCTTTTCTACCAGCTCAGCCGGGGTGAATCTGCCGTCAGATGAGGTTGAATGAAGGTGCAGATCGATCATTTTGTCTCCTGAGGCTGTTAAGTCCGGCTTTTCTCATCTATTTACTTCCGTTTGACCCGAAATCTTCCGATAGTATAAAGAGTACGGGCGGAGATTGACAGCACCTTCGCTCTATCGGTACACTTTTTCAGAGCGAGGTAAGAAGTACCAGCAATGCCGAAGTCAATGAGTTTCAAGGCCAACTCGGTTGTTTACTTCCGGGGCGATGCAAGTGAAAAAATTTATATTCTCAAAACAGGACGGGTTAATCTCCGGTACAACGATATAGAAACCGGACAGGAGATTAATGACCAGATCAAAACCGGTGAGTTCTTCGGGGTAAAATCTTCCCTGGGAAAATATCCGAGGGAGGAGACTGCCATGGTGCTGGCCGATT
Source organism: Marispirochaeta sp. (assembly GCA_963676835.2). Taxonomy (GTDB): domain Bacteria; phylum Spirochaetota; class Spirochaetia; order JC444; family Marispirochaetaceae; genus Marispirochaeta. The sequence goes on along the minus strand of CAXXFF010000001.1, from coordinate 478,045 downwards.
CAACCATGATTGTCTTCAGTGTCCCTGAGTTTGAGCAGGTTGTTCTGAAGAATACCCGAATCATAATGAAGATGCTCAAGGTCTTCTCCAACCAGCTGCGGCGCATACACAAGCAGGTACAGAATCTTCTCCAGACCGGCAATGCCGAAACTGATCCGGAAGAGGGACTTTTTCAGATCGGTGAGTATTACCTGAAAAACAAGAGATACCGCCAGGCTCTTTCTACCTTTCAGCGCTACCTGATGTATTATCCCCAGGGAAAATACTCGGAAGAAGCCACTGCCAACATTTCCGTGGCGGAGCAGTACAGCCAGCGGAATGTTCCTCTGAAAAACGAAAACCGCAACGAAGTAAGGCCCGCCGCACGAGGCGCAGAACTTACTGCCGGGGCAAAAGACTATTACAACGCTGTCAGTCTCTTCAGTCAGCAGAAATATGATGAAGCTTTAAAAGAGTTTAAGGTGCTGGTTAATCAGGCGGGAGACGATGAGTATGTGGCCAAGGCCTATTACGAGATCGGCCGCTGCTATTACGCCATGAACAAGTATGAAGATACGGTAAACCATTTTACCGGCCTTATTCAGCGCTATCCAAAACATCCCGATCTTTCTGAAGCCCTTTTCTATGTGGCGAACTCATATGAAAGACAGGGCACCACCCCCAAGGCGGTGGGTCTGTACAAGAAAATACTCAGCATGACCAGCAGCGATGACCAGGTTCACCGCAAGGCCACCAAGGCGCTGAAAGCTCTGGAGGGGAATGCATAATGGCTCTGGACATGTCCATGTTCAACCGCTTTGCGGTTACCTTTGATAAAGACGAAATAATCTTCTGTGAACATGAACCGGGAGATACCTTTTACCTTATCCAGTCCGGAAGGGTTCAGATAGTCAAAATAATGGAAGATCTGGAAAAGAACCTGGATATTCTGCATCCGGGAGAGATCTTCGGTGAAATGGCTATTCTGGAGGATTCACCCCGTTCGGCAACAGCTATAGCCCTGGACGACTGCAAGCTGTTGGAGTTTAACCAGGAGAACTTCGAAGTGCTGATGCAGGGAAATCCCCAGATTGCCCTGAAGCTGCTTAAGCTGTTTACCAAGCGTGTATATGATCAGAAGCGCCGCTTTATGATCCTTACCCTGGATGATGAACAGGCAAAGGTTGCGGATGTGTTTCTCATGCTGGCGGAAACCCAGCCCCGGCAGGATGCGGAAACCGATGAGAGAACCTTTATGAGCAGTGTCGATGATATTGCCCACTGGGCGGGGATGGGACCGGAGAAGGTTCGCCAGATTCTGAACCATTTTGTTGCCCAGCGGCGGGTTGATATTATGAACGACCGCATAATTGTAAAAAACATCAACGACTTTCACCGCTTCGTTAATACCCGAAGAAAGAAACAGCAGAACGACTGAGACTGTTTTCGCTTAAATATGCACTTTATTATGTATCTCAACTTGCACCTCACAGCGGGGTGCATTTTTTTAGCCCATGCAGACTGCCACCTCAAAGGGGGCGTACTGGGTGGAAAAAGGGATAGCAATTACCGGTGCGGTTCTGGGCCAGCCGATCTGATGGTTCCGGCCCATAACCACTGCCGGAGGGCTGATGCTTACTGATTTTCCTTTTAATCTGTTGGAAACAGTAGATGAAATAATGTTGGTAAGTTCACCCACCATGCTGTTGATGGTGTCCTGTCTGTCTGCCTCATCGTTTAGAAAAATGCCCGATTTTTCCAGCAGTTTATCCGCAAGCAGTGTAGAAAGACGAAAAGAGATAATACCCGAGTAGTCTCCGGTAATGCCTAAAAGACCGGAGATTTCCCATCGGTGATTTATCTCCTTGCCCAGTACATAGGCAGGACAGGATTTTACCCGCAAACCGAACATGTCATTGAAGATTGAAATGGCTGAGCCAAGAAAAAGGTTTATTATTTCTGCATCCATTGTTTTTCTTTAGGGTTGTTGTAATCTGCAGCCAATTATATCACCCATTGCTGAAAAGAAAAGCGCTAAAAACAGATGGAGAATCGTTGGCAGAAGTTTATTCCGGCAGGATTTTCAGAAGCTCAGAGTAGTTCAGAGGCTTGGTGAGATAGGCAAGGGGAGAAAGCTTTTGTGCACGAAGCATTGTCTCCTGATCGGACATTCCGGTGGCAAAAATAATCGGCAGCGGCTTTTTCGCTACTATTTTTTCTGCAATCTCTACTCCGTTTTCTCCCCTGGCCAGATGGACATCCATGATAATAATCTGAATATCATGCTTGTTCAGGGCTCTCATAACCTCTTCTTCACAGGTTACAGGGTAGATCACCTCATATCCCCGGCTCTGCAGTTCATAGACCAGGGAGATCCCGATTATGATTTCATCTTCAACAAGAAGTACCGGCCCTTTCATTGTGATGCATTTCCCTGTTCCGCGGTTTGAAGTTCGGGCAGAGTTATCTGGATGCGGGTTCCGTTTTTCGCTTCAACCAGCAATTCTCCACCAACCTGCATTACCAGCGATTTGACTATAAAACTGCCGAAACCGCTTTCGTTCTGATTATAAATATCCGGATCCATCCCTTTGCCGTCGTCCTCCATAATCAGTGCGTAGCCGGAATTTTCCGCTTCATCGAGGATAATGCTCACCTTTGCTTTTTTCTTTCCCACAAAGGCGTGTTTGAGGCTGTTATTTACCAGTTCGTTAACAATAAGTCCCAGAGGGATAGCCTGCTCTACGCTCACATTCAGGGAAAGAATACGGGTGGACAGTTTTATTGCCAGGTCTGGGCTTTTATGAGAATCAACCAGGTAGTGAATCATATCCAGCAGATAGGTGCGGATATTTATATGGCTCAGATTGTTGGATCTATACAGAATCTCATGGAGCTTGGCAATGCAGTGAATCCGATCCTGATTTTCCGAGTATATACGGGATATCTCTACGTCGTTGATATTCATGGCCTGAAGTCTGAGCATGCTCGAAATCAGCTGAAGGTTGTTCTTTACCCGGTGGTGCAGCTCTTTAAGCAGGATTTCTCTCTGCATGTTGGACTGTCGCAGGGATTCTTCAGTCTCTTTCCGATCTGTTATGTCCAGGATAATAATATCCCAGATATTTTTGTCCAGTTGATCATGAACAGTAATGCCCTTGAAATATATCCACTTGATCCGGTTATTGGTAAACTGCAGGCGTACTTCCACCTCCGGATATGGGCCGCCATCGGCTGACTTATTTAGTGCATCCCTGAGTCCTTCCCGGTCATCATTATGAATTCGTTCCCACAGCTTTCCAGGATCTTTCATCGCTTCACTGTGGGGGATTTCAAATATCCGTTCCACCGACTGACCCAGAAAGAGAAACTCCTTGGTCCCATCGGGATATTTGACATATTTCATAATCAATCCCGGAATATTTTCCGCAATGTTCCGGAACTTTCTTTCACTTATTTTAAGCTCCCGTTCAATCTGCTTTCTGATGGTTATTTCACGGGCCGTTCCCACAATACGGAGAAGACGGCCTGTTGCCGGATCGAGCTCAGGAACACCTCTGTCTTCTATCCACTTTATTTCTCCCGACCTGGTGATTATACGAACCTCCACTACGCCGGTAATACCTTTTGCATAATTCTTGCGTCGTTCCTGAAGAACCGGAGTATCGTCGGGATGTATAAAATTGGGTACCTCATCGCCGATAAGATTTGTTCTGACGGGATACCCGGTTATCTGCTCAAACGCTCCAAACAGCCAGTCAAGCTTGAGGTTTCCCTCTTCGTCGGCCAGGTAACTGTAGGAATAATCCACAGCAAGTTCCGAGATTTTCCGGTACCGGCGCTCACTTTCGGCAAGTTCTCTGCTTTTCTCTTCCACCAGGTCTACAAGATGATCCTGATAGTTTTTCAGCTCAGCCTCATGCTTTTTTCTTTCTGTTATGTCTCTTGAAAAACCTGCATAGTAGCGGTGACCATCAAAATCTGTATAACTGATCACACTCATGTGAACATCAAACTCCGAGCCGTCTTTTCTGAGAGCTTTAAACTCGAACTCCGTTGCTCCTTTACCGCTGACTGTGGCTATTATTGTTTGCGCCATGGCTGGATCCGCACAATGGGTCGCAGGGGAGGTTCCGATAACTTCAGAGAGGTTAGTATATCCCCACATCCTCAGGTAGGAAGGATTGGCGTACACAAAGTGACCATCACTGTCCACGATATCATAGCCTTCCAGTGCGTTATCTATAACACTGTTGAGGAGTTTTATTTCAAAATCACTTTTTCGTTTTTCCGTTATATCGGTAAATGTAACAACCAGCCCTTGAGGGTTGTTGTCCGTGTTCCGGTACGGTGCGATTCGCATCCAGAAGATGTGCCGGTCGGTGCTCTGAACTTCAGCTTCAACAGCGCCCTGTCCGGACAGTACATTCCTGAGACTGTCTAAAAGATTCGGGTAGTTGATATTGAGTGAGAACTGGGCCAGAGGACGGCCGAGGTCTGTGGAGTAGAGACTGACAATAGAGCTGATTGACGGAGTAAAGTTGAATATTTTCAGATCTTCGTCAAGAAACAGTGTGGCAATCTCAGTTGCCGCCAGAAGATTTTTCAGGTTGCTGGTGGCCTCGTCCAATTCTTCCACCTTGCTGTTCAGTTCCGCATTAGTGGTAATAAGCTCTTCATTCAGGGACTGGAGTTCTTCTCTGGATGTTTCCAGCTCCTCGTTGGTACTCTGAAGCTCCTCATTGGTAGACTGAGCTTCTTCATTTGCTGATTTGAGCTCCTCATTAGTGCTTTCCAGCTCTTCGATGGTATGTCTGAGGTACTCATCCTTCTCGGTCAGTTCCTTTTCAAGCTCGGCTATGACCTGACTCTCGTTGAGGTTTTGAATATGCACTCTTTCTTCGGAAGGAAAGCAGCCGGATTCATGAAAACTGATAATATAGAGCTGGCGTGTTACATCCGAAGGAAAGGGTGCTATGGAGATATCCGTTAAAAAGGGATCAGTTTCGGTTTGTATTTTTATTCCCCGGCTGATAACTTCATCGCCGGTCTGCCGGCATTTACGTATTCCATTGGTAAGGGGAATACGCAATCCTTCCCGGGCATTTCGCAGTATATTCGTGCTTACTTCGCCGGAAGGGCTTTCCAGAAATCTGCCTGTTTTTCCCTGAATAAAGAGCATGTCCCCTTCGTTGTCTACCACGATACTCGGCGGGGCAATTTTTTCCAGAATAAATTCTTTGGCCTTCTGGGCTATGGATACCGGTTGATTTCCGGCCCTGAGTACAGCAGCCGGTTTTCGCAAGGGTCTTGTCTGCCAGAACTTGTGGTGAGACATTTCGCCTTCCACTTTTTTGTATATCCTGTTTTTTTTATCCAGAGGACTGAATCCTGCAGAGCTTTTTCCGGGGTTTTCTGATTTTCCCAGCACCAGAATTCCATCAGGCTGGAGGGTATAATGGAACACTGAAAGAACCTGGTGCTGAAGTTCCGTGTTCAGGTAAATCAGAAGATTTCTGCAACTGATTATGTCTATCCGCGAATATGGTGGGTCAGAGAGCAGATTGTGCTCAGCAAAGACAATACTGTCCCGTATGCTGTTTTTTACCTTGTACCCTTCTGTCTCTTCGTCAAAATAAGCTGCCAGGATATCCTCATCGATCTCAGCAGCTATATTCTTTGGATATATTCCACGACGGGCTTTTTCAATGGCTGTATGATCAATATCTGAAGCAAATATCTGTAGCTCATTGGATAGAGAATTGGCATCCAGGTACTCCCGAAGAAGAATAGCAATGGTATAGGCTTCTTCTCCGGTTGCACAGGCAGGGATCCATACCCGGATTGGCGCTCCGGATGCATTACGTACTGCTTCGGGAATAATTTTGTTCTTTATAACCTCAAAGACATCCCGGTCTCTGAAAAAACTGGTAACGCTGATAATAAATTCCCGAAAGAGTGCCTGCAGTTCCGACGGATCTTTCTTCAGCAGGGCGACATATTCTGTAAAGCCGGAAAGCTTATGAACCGCCAGCCGGCGGTTTAGACGTCTAAGAATGGTCTTCGTTTTATAGCGGGAAAAATCAATGCCGGTCTTCGATTTAAGTAAACTGAACATAGTTTCCATTTTGTGAAGGTCATTTCCCGGGGTAAAACTGGTATCTTTAAGCTGGTTGGCACTTGTGTGAATATCCCTGACTATTATTTCCGGCATCTCCTCCACAAGGCAGATATAATCCGCCATTCCTGTGGCTGCGGCACTATTGGGCATGCCGCTATACTCCGCTGTTTCCGGCGTCTGGACGAGCACAAGTCCGCCTGCCTCTTTTACTTCACGCAATCCGCGGGTCCCGTCTGTTCCTGTTCCCGACAGGATTATGGCTGCAGATTTTTCTCCGGCACTTTTGCTCATGGATGCAAAGAAAATATCTATGGGAAGATTTTTTACCCGGTCCCGGCTGGAGGGCTCTACCGTCAGTTGTGAACCGCTGAGCTGAATCTGCATTCCCGGGGGGATGATAAAAATATGACCTGCTTCAACAAATACTTTTTCGGTAACCTGGGATACTTTGAGGCTGGTAAAACGGGTGATTATCTCCGGCAGGAGGCTTTTGTGATCCGGTGCCAGATGTTGAATCACCACAAAGGCGCACTCCTGGCGGTCTCCCCAGGAACGAAAGAATTTTTCAATTTCCTGAAGTCCTCCGGCAGAAGCTCCTATCCCGACTACTGGTACCTTTTTCATCCATTTTTCCCGCAAGCTGTATGTTTCAATTCTAATGCATCTGATTCGTTTTTTGAAGGGAAATCTAAGGGTAATGAGGTGATATATAAGTGGAGTAAAAATTGAACCATAAAATGAGGCAACAGATAACGAAGAGATGCCCTATGGCAAAAAGAGAGAATTCAGAAAAAATAATGCAAAAAAACTTATATCTTCACCTGATCTTCAATTTACGTTTACAGCCGGTACATACCTCTGCTTTAGATTTGTTTCTGTAAACAAGCAGTAAGGGGCATGACCCCGAGGAGGAAATATGAAACGGTTTACAATTGGTGTACTGGTAGTAATGATTGCAGGAATGGCTCTGTTCGCAGAAGGCGCACAGGAAGAACGCGGTTTAGGCCGGGAAGGCGAAGTTAGCACCCTCAGTGGAACCCTCGACCTTTCGGGAGAGTTTCCCGTTCTGACCAGCGGCGGCGAAGAGTATGTGGTAATGGTTCCCCGGGGCTATGAGCAGGACCTTGATATTGCCGATGGTTCAGTAGCAACTATTACCGGCTATGTACACGACAGCTACGGCCGCTATATCGATGCCGATGCAACCGTGATCAGTGTAACAGAAGCGGTAGTTAACGGCGAAACACTTACCTTTGAAGCCCTCGGCAGAGGTTATGCCGCCAACGGCACAGGTATGGGAAACGGCGGCCGCAGAGCCTGGGATTCCGAAGATGAGGATTTCGGTTCAGCCCGCTATGCCCGGCGCAGATAACAGCTGGTGTATTCCCTGTAAACCGCTCCTTACAAACGGAGCGGTTTTTTTATTGGCAGACAGAACCGGTCTTATCTGATAATTTTCCCCTGTGATTAATAAAATACATAAACTGCCTGTCTGGCTTCTGATTATTCTTCTTGCATGTATGACTGCCGGGATGCTCTATTTCGGCCTGCGCCTGAAGGGGTATGAGTTCAGAAACGAAGTGATTCTGCATACCGACACGAACAGCCTGGAATTTTCCGGACATGGCATGGCCTATACCGATGCCGGGGTATTCAGCAGCTTCCGGCCCTCTGAAGGGTTTTCACTTGAAATAGTATTTACTCCGGACTTTTCAGCGGAAACCCGTTTCCGTTCACTTTTTTCCATAGCAGACGGAAACAGAAATGAACAGCTTTTTGTCGGCCAGTGGGACAGTTCCCTTATGCTTATGAACGGAGATGACTTCAGTAACCGCCGGCATGAACCCAAGATATATCTGCCCCTCAGTCCGGGTCCGAATGTCCTTTTGATACTCTCCGGAAGAGACGGCAGCTCGGTCTATCTGAATAATGAATTGGTGAGGACCAGCCGGGACTTTATTCTTTCCCTGCCTGAAAATATACAGAACGCCCACATGGTTATCGGCAACAGTATCTTCGGTACGGACCCATGGCGGGGAGAGGTTACCGCATTACGGTTCTGGAATGATCTGATTGACCCGGAAATGACTGATACCGCTGTCCCTTTTATTAAACTACAGGTTAGTGATGGCGCATCATCCCTGCTGAAAGAAAACGGATCAAGGGTGGTATTGCAAATCCCGGCGTTTAAGCCTTTATTGTATCCTTCGTATCTGCGGCCCCCGGAGTCCGGTGATTCTCTGCAGACCTTTGTTTTTGATGTCTTTCTCAACTTCTTCGGCTTCATGCCCCTGGGGGCAGTTGTCTTTCTGCTGGTAATTCGCCTCAACGGCCAGGCAAATAAGAAAGCCTTGATTATATCTCTTGCCGCCGGGTTTCTGCTCAGTCTGGTAATAGAGACTACTCAGATATGGCTGCCTTCCCGGGTATCGTCATTTCATGATCTGCTGCTTAATTCCCTGGGGGCTCTTGCAGGCGGGGTTCTCTTAAAGAGGATAGGCAAGTTCTAAGGTGAAACAGCTATAGGTCAGCTCAACTGACTTATTCTTTAACAGTTCAGCAACTGTACAGACTGATTTTAATACCTGAAAAACATGTTTCGATGTTATCCTGTACAGGTGACAGGAGTTTACACCGGAAAAAAGATTCTTATCTGTGAAGACTGCAAGACCGTTGCCATCAGTGAAGCTGCAGAACTCAGTCAGCTTGGGTATACCAGTGTAATTGTACACTCCGGTGAAGAGGCGGTTGAAAGATGTTCTGCCGGTGATATTGATCTTGTCCTTATGGATATCGATCTCGGCGCCGGGATAAGCGGTGTTGAGGCGGCTCGACGTATACTCAAAAAGTCCGATCTGCCTATTGTTTTTCTTTCCTCCCATACAGAAAAAGAGTTTATCTCACAGGTAGAAGAAGTAACGTCCTACGGTTTTATTGTAAAGAATTCCGGCATAGCCGTTCTTGATGTATCAATAAAAATGGCTTTCCGTCTTTTTCAGGCAAAGAACAGGGAGCGGGCAGAGTATGAAAAGAGACTGAAAAATGAGCAGTCCCTCTCCATGGCCCAGAAAATTGCTCATATTGGAAGCTTTGAATGCGATCCCGAAAATAATATAAGCCGCTGGTCGGAGGAGTTATACCATATTTTTGGAATAGACCCCTCCGAACCTTCTCCGTCCCTGGAGGAGAAAGTGAGCAGGTTTTTACATCCAGATGATGCGGAGGATTATAGAGCCCGGTGCAATGAGGCGATACTCTCCCGCTCGGTTTTCGAGCTTGAGTACAGAATTATCCGGCCCGATGGAACAGTCCGGTGGCTCTATGATATTGGCGAGCCCCTGGGGGATGGTGAATACAGCGCTTTACGATATATGGGGGTTACCCAGGATATAACCGAACGCAGGCAGGCGGAAGACAGCTTTCAACGGGTTTTCCATGCCAACCCGGTACCACAGCTTATAACCAGGGCTGAAAACGGTCAAATCTATCAGGCCAATAAGGCCTTTTGCCGTGCAACCGGTTTCAACCATGAAGTACTTGCAGGGAAAACTGCCAGAGAACTTAAACTCTGGAGCGACCCTTCTGTTCAGCAGGAAATAGTCAAAAGAATGCAGAAGGGAGAGGGGCTGCATAATCTTGAGATGGAGTTCTTTAACAAAGCAGGGGATAAAAAAACACTCCTCTCATCTTTCGATCCAATAGAAATATGTAATCAGAAGTATTCTGTATTTACCGGTATAGATATCACCGATTTCAAGGAGTCTGAGGCGCAAAGGGAAGCGATCCAGGAAAAGCTCAGGGAAAGTGAGGAAATCTTCCGCGGAATTTTCGATGGATCAATCGGAGCTATTTTTCTTTTCAACCTGAAAAAAGAGTTTGTCGACAGTAACCAGGCTGGCCTTGATCTTTTAGGTTACTCAAGAGAAGAACTCCTGAATATGTCTATTGCCGATGTAGATATTGATCCTGTGGTAGTTCTGCCTGCTCATGCAGAGCTTCTCAGCGGCGGCAGGCTGATCAATTATGAACATTCTCTCCGGAGAAAAGATAATTCCGTAATTACCGTGCTGAATAATTCCATGCCCCTGACAGATGCTGAGGGAAGGGTTATCGGTATGCTCAGTACCCTTATTGATATAAGCAAGCGAAAGGAAATAGAAGAAACCCTCCGAAAAAGAGAGGAGCAGCTTTCACAGGCACTGCAGATGGCAAAGGCCGGAGCCTGGGAGCTGGATCTGGAAACTGATACCTTTACCTTTGATGATAATTTCTTCCGTGTTTACCGTACCACCGCCGAGGAGGCCGGGGGCTATACCATGTCGTCTTCAGAGTATACCCGCCGCTATGTAGTTCCTGAAGATATGTGGTTTGTCGAGAAAGAGATCGGGGCTATAATGGCAGCTCCTGATTCCGATTTTACCCGGCAGCTCGAACACCGTATTCGCTATGCCGACGGAGAAATCGGCTATGTAAAAGTGCGTACCTACATTATTAAAGACGCATCGGGGCGCACAGTTAAAGCTTATGGAGTTAACCAGGATATTACCGAATTGCGTCAGGTTGAGCAGGAACTCTTTATTGAGCGGAACATGTTTATTGCCGGACCTACTATGGTTTTCAAATGGAAGAACTCATCCGGCTGGCCTGTAGAGTATGTATCTGACAATGCGCTCTATCTTCTGGGGTATCCTGTTGATCGTCTTGTTTCGGGGGATATTTCCTACACGGAAATGATCCACCCCGATGATTTAAACCGGGTCCTCTCAGAGCACGACCAGCTAATCCTGGATGAATCCGGCCACTTTGAGCATAAGCCTTACCGTCTGAGGTGTGCGGACGGCCGCTATATCTGGGTAGCCAATTATACAAATAAACTGAAAGATTCCACCGGACAGCTTACCCATTACATGGGGTATCTGGTGGATATTACCAAACAGCGGGAAACAGATGAACGCCTTGCGCTTGCGCTGCAGGGAGCACGAGCAGGCCTTTGGGACTGGCATGTTCCCTCGGGGAATATCGTAATTGATGAGAGAACTGCAGGAATCGGGGGATATGACCTCTCTAGTCTGCAGCCTTTCAGGGCAAAAAAACTACCTGGTCTGTTTCACCATAAAGATATAAAGCCTTCATGGCATTCAATTTCCGAACACTTTTCAGGGAAAACCGATTTTTTCGAGTATGAGATCCGTATGAAAAAGAAATCAGGCGGGTGGATATGGACACTTTTCAGGGGAAAAGTGGTCGAACGCAGCCCCGGCGGAAAACCTCTGCGTATTACCGGAACAACCATTGATATTGATGAACGGAAAAGAGCAGAACTGAAGGTACAGGCACTGCTGGATGAGAAAGAGATGCTGTTAAAAGAGGTTCATCACCGGATTAAAAACAATGTACTTACCATTAAGAGTTTTTTGCGGATCCAGGCACACCACTCTGATGATTCACATGCTTCCGAGGTTCTTACTGAAGCTGAAGAGCGGTTGAGCAGCATGATGGTTCTCTACGATACAATCTACCGGCGGGATAACTTTCAGGATGTTATGCTCAATGAGTACATAGAAGCTCTGGTACGGGAAATTGCCGGCACATTTCCGGGAAATGTAGCAACCCGGATTACGATTCCTTCTATCACTATCCCGGCCAGAACAGCGGGAACCCTGGGTATCCTTATCTATGAGCTTATTTCCAACGCCATGAAGCATGGCCTTAAACATGTTGAAAAAGCAGAGCTTAGCATCGAAGCCGAATCCGGAGACAACAAGCTTATCCTGAGAGTCAGTGACAACGGGGACGGGTTCGACCCTGATGCGGTAAAATCGGGATTCGGGCTGCAGCTGGTCGATATGCTCGCTGCCCAGCTTGATGGAACATTCTCTGTCAGCAGTGGAAACGGAACTACCTGCAGCCTGGAAATGCCGGTTTAGCCTGTTCCGTTAAAAGAGAAACGCCGCAGCAGAAATAACCAGAAATCCTTCCAGCAGAAAAATCAGGGAAAACACTCCGTTCCAGGAGAATGCCGCCTTAGCCGGAGAACAGCCGGCAAAACGTGCCAGGGTAATAAGGTTTCCCGCAAATGGTGAAAAGGAGTAGGAGACAGCTGTTCCTAAAAGCAGGGCCAGGGCAATGATTGTGGTCTGATCAGGCAGTGCCGCCGCAAGGATAGTCCCGGTAAATCCTACACCGATCAATGGATGAATCCCGGTAAGAGAAAGCAGAACGATTCCCGGGGCAATCAGTAGAAAGCTTAAAGGCCCGATAACTGTTGTGCCTTTGATTATTCCGGACTGAATAATCAGCATAACCGGTGAGGCCTGAATAACAGCAGTAAAAATGCCCATGGCAAGGAAAAGTACGGAAAGATCGGGCTGAACTCCCAAAGAGACATTCCAGTACTCTCCGAGATGCTTGCCGATGGTTCCGCTTTTTCTGTGGAAGAGGGTCCATATCGAAAGGGTTACTGTTCCTGTAACAATTACCCTTACCGATCCGGTAAAGAGTTTGTTAAGATCAAGCAGGAGTATCCCTGACATCAGTATTCCGGCAATAACAAAAAGGGTGACTATTTTCCACCTGTCCCGGGAGGCTTCGATACTGTTTACGGGTTGAGAGTCCGGTAGCTTTGCCCCTTTAAAGATATAGATATTCTCAATGAGAAAAGAGGTAAACATACCCATAATTGCAAGGACCACCACTCCCGGAAGAATGGAAACCCAGGAGGCTCCGGTACTGGATGTTACCAGCATTACACTTACCGCCCCTGGTGCCCAGAGGGTTACCAGGGAAAAACCCCGCCCGATGGCGGTAACTGCAAAGCGCTCCGGCTGGTGTACCATATCCTTAAGAGGCCTTCCAAAAAGAGCATAGAGCATGGGGACAGTACCGAAAAGCATAAAGCTTCCCAGTATATGACCTATCAGACTGATAAACATATACAGTCTGGATTCAGTGGTAAACCGTCCTTTGAGGTAGGTCTCCAGGGCCCGGTCGTATCCCCCGGCCCGTATAGGTATTATAAACAGCTGCAATACAGTAACGATGGAAAAGATACCCAGCATGGAGTTTATGCCGTCTATAATTGCCATCCATTCTACATGGTAGTGGAAGAGGGTAAGCAGGGAGAGTGAAATAAATATAAAAGCAGGCCGGGCAAAGGTTGCCTTTACCAGGGGCAGGGCGGAAAAGAAAATAAGCAGGCCGAGTATACCGGTTATAAGCGATAAATCTGCTGGAACAAGCGAATCTGCCGTGTAGAGAATTGCAGTAATTACCAGAAACGCCCTGCAAATATGGCCTGCAACGGATTTTATAAATGTATCAGACTGTTGAATGCCCTGTGCCATGTATTTCCCTATGGTGATATACAGTGATGGTATACCGGGATGATACCGTAACGGGGGGTATTGGGCTATGGGGGAGGTGTATGGTTTTTCCATATACAAAAGTGGACATCAGAAAGTAGTCCAATAATTCACAAAAATTTACTGGAAAAAAGTTGCCGGCGATATTTCGAATTTTTTGGCCAGTTTTTCAATTTGACCTCTGTTTAGTTTACGTTTTCCATGAAATATCTCGGATACTACGCTCTGGGGCATAATTTCTTTAAGATCCCCCTGCTTTAACCCATGTTGATCCATAAGAAACTGAAGGACTTTCTCCGGCGTTTGTTTTTCTCCTTCAAAAGGCAGAAATCGGTCTTTTGACAGTCTAAGAATACCAACCAATATCTCATTGAGAGCATACAGTGGATGCTCGGCATCCTCGTTGATCTCAAGATCCCATTGTGCTGCCCGTTGTGACAGTAGATCATACTCCTCCCGTGTTTCAGGTATGAATATCAGGGAGCTTAACTTTTTCATAAAAGCAGTGGGGATGTTCCCTAAAGAGGGGATTTTGGCCGTTTGATTACTCATGATTATGCCCTTCGGAAGTTCCTGGTTTTCCATTTCAGATTTGCCCAGGTCTTACTGTATTCAGCGTGGGTACATACATCGTGTATGAACACGCGCCCCTTATTATATCTGATTATTGCGCTTATTCGATATGTATTCCCTTTTATGTCGAAATAGGTAAATACAAATCCGTCTTTATCTTTGTCCGCCGATGGGAACACCTGCTTAAGTTCCGCAAAGCTTCTGAAATTGTTGTTATCCATAGCCGAATACCAGCTATGGAGAGAATCAACAGCATCCGGATGAGCTTTTCCAAACTCCCTCAGCGTACTTTCGGCAACTACATGCACTTTTACAAATCCTGATAGAACAATGTTAATAGAAAAAATATATAGCAAATTGCGATAATTGTCAATGTTGAGAATTGAGATAGGGAGTTTACCTGACTCTATGGACGGAACATCTGACAATGGGTGACGGTTTGATATCAGGTATACTACTGTCTGTTAATCTTCAGCGGGGATCCAGATCGGATACATATCATTGGCAGGGTCTGATGTCAAACGCATGGGACTGCTTCCATCTGCATTCATGGTAAAAATATCATTATGGCTGTTTTCCAGGGGGTCGGCCTGGTACACCGATCCATAAACTATCTGCTGATTGTCAGGAGAAAACGAGGGTAAAAACTCCGCCCGGTCATCATGTCCGCCTGCGCTGCTTAAGTCGCTTATGCCGGTGCCGTCGGGACGGACCTTGAAGACATGCCAGATTCCGCTGCCGAAATTTTCAGGATCCCCGACTGTATATTCAACGGCCCGTTCAAAGACGATCCATTGATCGTCAAAACTCCAGGAAGGGTCATAGTTGCCATCCACGAAAGCTCCGGGAATTGAGATTCCTGCACCTCCGTCATATATAGTCTGAATATTGGTTCCGTCAGGATCCATGGTTTTGAGAACCAGGCGAGGAGTTGCTTCATCAATGTAGGTAAATACTATTGTGGCGCCGTCATGGGACCAGCAGGGATCAAATTCAACTGCTGCAGAAGTATCAGTCAGTTTTGTAAGTTCCGTTCCATCGCGCTTTATCTTATAGATATCGCTGTTCGGACTTCCGGAAATCTTCATAAAAAATACGACCCAGGTACCGTCCGGCGAAAAGCTGTCTCCTTCTGCCTCATTTGCAGGATCTGTCAACCTGGTCTCATCTTCCGTCACAAGATCGATTACCCATAAAGAGCGGCGATCACCATCATCAAGCTCGCCGTTGGAATTCGTGTCCGCTTCAGCACGGGAACAGAGAAGAAACCTTCGTGTTGAATCGACGCCCATAATGAAATGGTGATATTCCGAACTGGTAATTCTAATGATGTTTCCGCCGTTCTTGTCCATGCCGTAAATTTCCGCCCTGCTTGTTCCCGTGTCCCGATTGGAGACAAAAAGGATTTCCGAAGAACCCAGCATGTTTGCTGTTGTTGCCCCGACAGAACCACCGGACTCACAGCCTGTTAAACATTGACAAATTGTTAATACGAGGAGGAACCCGATAACTGTTAGCCGGGTTTGTTTTTGTTTTGGGCAAAATCTCATTTTTACTCCTGTGTACAAGCACTTTCGGGCTCTGAAGCAAAATAGGTCTGCTCGATAAATTACTCAGTTCTCTAAATTCCGGGGCGTTATGGTTACCTGCAGTCTTGCACCTTCTGTATTCATATTAGTTCGCCTACGCCATGAAGTCATCATCAAAGCTGGTGAAAATGCCATACTTTTGAGGTCCCTTATATCACACTATTTTAGCACTGCGGCAGTTATAAATCTACTTTTTAGACATTTCCAGTATATCCGTGGAATCTGATGGGCCTTGGAACTGACATTTCATATAACCATGGAGAGAATTTAAAGAACAATTTTCAGCCAGAAGTAAGATTTGAACTCACGACCTGGGGTTTACGAGAGGGCTTTTCACTCTTATTAAATGCACCCTATCTTTTTCTCTAGTAACACTTTAGCAATTTGCTGTATAGGTTTTGTGGCAGAAAAAGCCGGTTTAGGGGAGAGTAAGGGGGGGGGCTTGCATATTTCTTCTTACAGTTTATATGAGTATTATTGATGTATAATACACAATTATAGCCTGAACTTGCGAAGTTTACTGTTTAATGGTATAAATTGAAGTATCTAATAAGGGAGTATGTCTATGAAAGCACCGATGGCTGAGCCTGTACGTAATGCCATGGCTGACCGTGAAAGCGATGCATCAAAGGCAATTAATAGTCCGGACGTAAGACACGGGAACAACACTTTTACGTATGGTGGAAAAGTTTATAAGATCACTAATGATTTTCCCAAAGATAAACTTACCCGGCAGTAAGTGAATATCGCATTCTCTTTTTACTCTGTTCAATTCACGCATATTCTTCACTAAATCTACAGCAATATGCCAGTGAAAATCGGCGACTAATCTTTTAACTTGTTTTTTACGAAATCAGCGATCAGTCCAGTCGATTACACGCAGGCCTTCGACGCGTTCAAACTCTTTTATATTGTTAGTGACAAGAATTAATCCCTGACTCCTGGCGTGCCCCGCAATATGCAGGTCATTTACCCCAACAGGAGTTCCTTTACTCTCAAGGTTAGCCCGTATTTCACCATAATGGCCGGCAGCTGCTTCGTCATAGGCTAACACTTCAAGGCGGGAGATAAAGTCTTCTACATTTCTCCGGTTTTTTTCCGGATAAGCACTTTTTTCAACGCCGTGAATCAATTACGCCAGAGTTATGGAACTGACACACATATATCCAGTGTATGTATTAAAAGTTTCAAGTAACTCTTTGGGCCGTTGTTTTATTACATAGATAACAATGTTGGTATCGAGCATGAATTTCAGCATGTTAAAACTGTTCCCGTTCCGCCTGAACCTGTGATGCCCGTTCGGTCATGAAATCTTCGCTTACACCCTCATCTACGGTGTTAAAGAAGCTGTCCCAGCTGTTCTCAAGGGGTTCTATGATGCGGGACAAGCCTACAACACGAACTGAGACCTTTTTAATTTCCTTTGGAAACCTGGTGTCTGCAGGCAGGCGGACGGCTTGTGTGCGGTTGTTTTCAAAAACTGAGCCTATATTCATAGAAGCCTCCGTTTGTGCTATATATTCAAAGTATATAGCCGTCAGAGGGTCTTTTCAAGATAACTATTGGGCAACAGAACACGATTGAAGAACTGGCTTAATTGGTATGGTTCAAATTATTGCATGGATTAATTATACAGCCAGAAGTGAGATTTGAACTCACGACCTACGCTTTACGAGTGGGCTTTTCACTCTTGCCACATGCAATCTATCTTTATCTATATTAACACTTTAGCTATTTGGTGTCTATGCTTTTGTCATGGAAGATAAAGCCCGTTAAGGGGAGGATAAGGGGTTTTTCTTGCATATTTCTTCCTACAAATTCGGAGTCTATAATCTGGTAGGCAAGATGACGATAATAAGATAGGATCTCATGGCAGAGAATTAGTCTGAAATAAATGGATGCACATCCTGATTGTAATAAAAAAAGAACATCATATTATTGGAATATGGTGTACTATAATATTAAATTTGAAGTTAGACGATGTTGGTAAAGGACTTTAAGGAGCAAAGGTCATGTCATTTCAGCCTTCACCAGTGGAAATAGCAGATGAAATATTGCAGGTTCTCAAGTATACTGGCAAAACTGAACTGGATGAATTTAGTTTAAAGCGGTATATACATAAGCTTCTTGAGATAAAAAGCAGACAGATTTTAAATCCCAAAGAATATGTTGCTCTAGGTTTGCTTTTTTTTAGTGAAGGGAAATATGACGAATTCCAAACTATACTTCGTGAAGGTATGGAAGCATACGAAAAGGATTTATTTGTCAGTAGTCACTATCATATAGGTATGTTTAGTATTGTCCAGTTTGGTCTCGTGGATATTCAGTTTGATTTATACGATGAATGGTTTCATCACCCCTCAAACTTGCATAAAGAACCTCTCTCATTTTTATCATCTGCTTCTAGTGCTCATTTAGGGAGTACAGAGTATAGGTTTATTAAAGATATGAGGATAAATCTCTCGTTCCTAGCTAATAGAACTATAGATTTGAAAATGGGGCCAAGAAAAAAGAATGTTGGATATGATGATATGAAAGCAATAAAATTTGATTTCCCCTCAGTAATGTTGGTTGATTTCATCAATAGGTGGGCTTGTAATGGAGTCAACGAAGCAGAGGTACATTATATTCATGATATTCTTGGAGATGTGGAATTCAGAAAAATTGAAAAGTTGGTAAAGGCAGTTCCCACCGATGAGACTAATGCAGCAATAGAATCAGATGATTTAGATGATGAATACGATTCTATCGACGAACTATTCGCAGCAGTTTGCTCTGATTGATGCCGCAAGTTAAGGCTCAAAGAACATTTAAAGCTGATCTCAAAAAATTTGCATCACATAAAAACAGGATCCGAGATATTGAAGAGGCAGTAGGTTTATTAAGGAAGGGGCCTCCATTTCCAGATAATTTTATCAACAAGCCACTAAAAGGGTATGCAAAAGAAATTTGGGATTGCCATGCTCAAGGTGATATTGTAATTGTCTATGAGAAAAGAGATGATCTTATCTTGTTAAAAAGGGTAGGTACTCATTCTGACCTATATAAGAGCTAGAGATTTACTTCTTAAACTATATTTGCATTCTGTTTAACAATTCTTTTCTATAACAAAATACACTTTTGATCAAATCGCATAGGGGTAACCACCTCATTTTCTTTCCTTGCCAACCTTTATCCCCTCCCGTATACTGACATGAACGCATCACAAGTAACCGGAGTTCCTGGCAAAATATGGATAAATCAAAGTTATCAGAACGGGATATCTGCACAAAGTTCATTAATCCGGCTCTGGTATCCGCCGGGTGGGACATAGAAACCCAGGTTCTTGAAGAATACCCTCTTACAAAGGGTCGTATTATTGTTCGCGGTCAGCTTCATTCCAGGGGCACGAGCAAACGCGCCGATTATGTCCTGTTCTATAAACCCAATATCCCCATTGCCATTATCGAAGCCAAGGATAACAAGCACTCCATCGGGGACGGTATGCAGCAAGGACTTGGCTATGCCGAAATGCTGCAGGTTCCCTTTGTTTTCAGCTCCAATGGTGATGGTTTTCTCTTTCATAACAAGCTTGCAGCTGACGGAATTATTGAGAAGGAACTCTCCATGGATGAGTTCCCAAATCCGGAAGAATTATGGTCCCTGATCCGCCTGGATAAGGGCTATGATGATGGAAAAGAGGGTATTATTACCCAGGACTACTACAGCGACGGCAGTGACAAAAAGCCCAGGTACTACCAGTTTTTAGCAATCAACAAGACTATTGAAGCCATTGCCAACGGGCAGGACCGGATTCTGCTTGTTATGGCTACTGGTACCGGTAAAACCTTCACCGCTTTTCAGATTATCTGGCGTTTATGGAAATCCAGGGCAAAGAAACGCATCCTTTTTCTGGCAGACCGAAATATTTTGGTTGATCAGACCATGACCAACGATTTCAAGCCCTTTGGTGCTGCCATGACCAAGATCAAGAAGCGCCAGATTAATAAATCCTATGAAATCTACCTTTCCCTCTATCAGGCTGTAACCGGCACGGAAGAGGAAAAGAATATATATAAACAGTTTTCCCCCGACTTCTTTGACCTGATTGTCGTTGACGAATGTCATCGGGGCAGTGCAGCGGAGGATTCAAACTGGAAAGAGATCCTGAAATACTTTTCCAGCGCAACTCAGATTGGTTTAACGGCTACCCCCAAAGAAACCAAGGATGTTTCCAACATCGATTACTTCGGGGACCCGATTTACACCTATTCTCTGCGTGACGGGATAAATGATGGATTTCTGGCTCCTTACAAGGTAATACGTATTGATCTTGATAAGGACCTGGAAGGATGGCGCCCTGAGAAGGGAATGACCGACAAATACGGGAACGAGATTGAGGACCGGATCTACAATCAGAAGGATTTTGACAGAACCCTGGTTCTTGAGGAACGCACGGTGCTTGTCGCAAAGAAAGTAACCGAGTTCCTTACCCAGACCGACCGGTTCAGCAAGACTATTATCTTCTGCGATAACATCGATCATGCTGAAAGAATGCGTCAGGCCATAGTGAATGAGAACCCTGATCTGGTCAGGGAAAACTCCAAGTATGTCATGCGCATTACCGGTGATAATGAAGAGGGTAAGGTGGAGCTTGATAACTTCATCTTTCCCGAGTCCCGCTATCCGGTTATTGCCACCACTTCCAAGCTTATGAGCACTGGTGTCGATGCCCAAACCTGTAAACTTATTGTGCTGGACCAGCGTATACAGTCCATGACGGAGTTTAAGCAGATAATTGGGCGGGGTACCAGAATCAACGAGGATTACGGTAAGTTCTTCTTTACCATTATGGATTTCAAGAAGGCGACCGAGCTTTTCGCGGATCCTGATTTTGACGGTGATCCTGTTTCAATATACAAGCCGAATCCGGACGGCCCTGTGATTCCGGATGACCCCGATGAAGAGATACCGGGAGATGGAATAGCAGGGGAGACTGGACCTTCTAATGATGGGAATGACGACTGGGACCATGACGGCGACGGCGGGAATGATAATCCTGGCGGTGTGAAGAAGTTCTATGTAAAAGATGTTCCTGTTACGGTAGTGGCAGAGCGGGTACAGTATTTTGATGCTGAAGGTAAGCTTATCACCGAATCCCTGAAGGATTACACCAGGAAGTCTATTACCAAGGAATACACCAGCCTGGATGATTTCCTTTCCAAATGGAAGGGTGCTGAACGGAAGAAAGCGGTTATTACCGAACTGGAAGAGCAGGGTGTATTTCTGGACGCTCTAAAAGAGGAAATAGGCAAAGACTTTGATGCCTTTGATCTTATCTGTCATGTTGCCTGGGACCAGCCTCCGCTTACCCGGAAAGAGCGGGCGGAGAATGTTAAAAAGCGGGATTACTTCACCCGATACGGGGAGCAGGCCAAAGCTGTTTTATTTGCTTTGCTGGATAAATACGCAGATGAGGGTATTGAACCCATTGAAGAACCTCAGATTTTAACTATTGCTCCTTTTCCGGAGTTCGGAACTCCTATGGAGATAATTAAACACTTCGGTTCAATAGAACGGTATCATGAGGCGCTTCAGGAAATGGAAGAAGCCCTGTACGGTGCATAATCAGGAGAATTATTAGATGTCACTTGCAACGCTGATCAAGACAATTCAGGATATTATGCGGAAAGATGTTGGTGTCGATGGGGATGCCCAGCGTATCAGTCAGATGGTGTGGCTGATCTTTCTGAAGATATTTGACGACCGGGAAAAGGAGTGGATCCTCATGGATCCGGGGTATAAATCTCCTGTTGCATCCCGCTTTCGCTGGTCCTCCTGGGCAAAAGATCCTGAAGGTATGACCGGTGATGAACTGATTTATTTTGTGAACAATGATCTTTTTCCCGCATTAAAAAAGCTCTCAAACCAGGCTGGTGTTTCGGATCATGGGAAGATTGTGGGCGGTGTTTTTGAAGATGCCTATAACTATATGAAATCCGGAACACTGCTGCGCCAGGTTATCAATTCTATTGAAGATGATGTTGATTTTAACACTTCCGGAGACAGGCATACCTTTAATGATATCTATGAAAAAATCCTTTCCGATCTCCAGTCTGCCGGTAATGCAGGGGAGTTCTATACTCCCCGGGCGGTAACCCAGTTTATTGTTGATATAATAGACCCGCAAATCGGTGAATCCATTCTTGACCCTGCCTGTGGTACCGGCGGCTTTCTGGTGAACGCCATTGAACATTTGAAGAAGCAGGAAAAGACTTCCGAGGACCGGAAGGTGGTTCAGAAAGCCATTCATGGTGTTGAGAAGAAGCCCTTACCTCATATGCTGGCCATTACTAACTTGATGCTCCACGGAATCGATCTGCCCAAAAACATCCGGCACGATAATACCCTGAGCCGACCTTTGAAGGATTACGGTCCCAAAGACCGGGTAGATATTATTATTACTAATCCTCCTTTCGGGGGGATGGAAGAGGACGGCATAGAGAAGAATACCCTGAAGAAGTATCAGACCAGGGAAACCGCCGATCTGTTCATGGCTCTGATTATGCATCTGTTAAAGCACAATACCGGTCGGGGAGCTATTGTTCTGCCTGACGGCTTTCTTTTCGGGGAAGGGGTTAAGACTACTCTTAAGCGGGAGCTGCTCGAAGAGTTTAACCTGCATACTATTGTCCGGCTGCCGAAGGGGGTTTTTAATCCCTATACGGGTATCAACACGAATCTTCTGTTCTTTACCAAGGGCGGGCCGACCAAGGATGTCTGGTTTTTTGAGCATCCTTATCCGAATGGGTATAAGTCATATTCCAAGAGTAAGCCTCTTACGATTCAGGAATTTAATCTGGAAAAGAGCTGGTGGAAGAAGCGGAAGGTTACGGAATATGCCTGGAAGGTTAGTGCTAAAGATATTGCTGAGAATAACTATAACCTGGATTACAAGAATCCCCATCAGGTCGAGGTTGATCATGGTGATCCTGAAGAGTTACTGGCTGATTTTCTGAAAATTTCTGAAGAGTTGAAGAGTATTCAGGCTGAGTTGAAGAATGAGCTGGTTCAGGCTTTGGGGAATCATTGATGGAGTTGCTTGAGAAGCATTTTGAAACGGCTTTTGATTCGCCTAATGGGATTAAAGAACTAAGAAGTCTGATTTTAAAATTAGCAATGATGGGAAAACTGGTTCCTCAAGATGTTAATGATCAACCAGCCAGTGAGTTGTTGAAAGAGGTAGTGGCAGAGAAAGAGAAGCTGATTTCGGAAGGGAAGATTAGAAAGCAAAAGACCTTATCGGCACTTAAGCCGGAGGATATTCCATATGAGATCCCGATGAATTGGGAATGGATTAAATTTAATAATGTAAATGAGGTTCAATCAGAATTAGTTAACCCTGTGGACTATCCGGATGAAAAACAAATCGCACCTGATATTATTGAAAAAGATACTGGTAAATTGATTTCAAGTAGAACTGTATTAGAATCGGGAGTAACAGGTCCAAATAATCGATTTTATCAGAGTCAGATTATTTACTCAAAAATCCGTCCATCATTAAATAAAATAGTAATTGCGCCATATGATGGATTATGTAGTGCAGACATGTATCCTATTAGATGCTTTATTGATTTAGATTTTATGCTAAGGTTGATGCTGTCAGATGTTTTTCTCAAACAAGTAATTGTAGCCGAGAACAGAGTCAAAATGCCGAAAATCAATTTAGAAAGTTTAAATAACTTTCATATACCTCTCCCCCCCCTAAACGAACAAAAACGAATCGTCACCAAAATCAATGAACTCATGGCCCGCTGCGATGAAATGGAGCGCCTGAAAAAGGCTCAGGAAGAAAAGCGTCTGCAAGTAAATACTGCAGCTTTGCATCTGCTGCTGGAAAGCCCCGATAAAGAATCCTTCCAAAACTCCTTCAACTTCATTACCCGAAACTTTTCACACATCTACTCGGTAAAAGAGAATGTGGAAGAACTGAAAAAAGCCATTCTGCAGTTAGCTATGATGGGGAAACTTGTTCCCCAGGATCCGAATGATCAACCAGCCAGTGAATTGTTGAAAAAGATTCAGGCTGAGAAAGAGAAGTTGATTGGGGAAGGGAAGATTAAGAGGCAGAAGGATTTGCCGGAGATAAGGCGTGAGGAGATTCCTTATGAGCTGCCGGCGGGGTGGGTGTGGACCAGTATCGATAAAATTGCACTTTCAGTTACAGACGGAGTGCATTATGCTCCGAACTATGTTGGATCAGGTGTGCCGTGTATATCTGCTAAAGATGTATATGCTAACAGGATAAATTTAGAAAATTGTAATTATGTCACTATCGACGAATATGAAAGCCAGAAGCAAAAATTCATGCTTCAAGAGAAAAGTCTCTTGGTCACAAAAAGTGGTAGTATAGGTCGAACTGCAATTATAGAATCACTGTATGATTTATATTTAGTAGAAAGTATTGGAGTAATAAATTTTCAGAAAGAATTTGTCGTCACGGAATATATTAAATACATATTTGATGAAGAGTTCTCGACAATAACTTATGATGGCAAATATGTAAGAGGTTTAGGTGTAAAACACCTTACATTGAGACTGATCAAGTCAATTCAAGTTCCGTTCCCACCTCTGAAAGAACAGAAACGAATCGTCACCAAAATCAATGAGCTTATGGGTTATTGCGACAGTATGATTGAGAAGATTGATCATTCGGAGGAGACTCGGGAGAAGTTGCTGCAGTCGGTTTTGACGAATGTGTAAGTAGTCAATAGTGGTAAATGGGTTAATTCGATCTATAACAGTCCCAAAAGACTGTGGAACGATTATTGATGGTATAATGGTCATATGAGAGAAACAGATGATATATACATTCGTATACTCAAATGGGCAGATGAGAAAGAGTCCTTTACGTATACAGAATTGAGAGAAGAGTTTGAAATAGAGCCTGATTCTATTAATGACAAAAAATTGAGAGCTCAGATAAGTATTGGAAAATTTCTTCATCTTGAAGCTGCATTCTTAAGAACCTGGGGTATAGGTG
Organism: Marispirochaeta sp.; assembly: GCA_963676835.2. Lineage (GTDB taxonomy): Bacteria > Spirochaetota > Spirochaetia > JC444 > Marispirochaetaceae > Marispirochaeta. Next base: position 453,400 of record CAXXFF010000001.1, on the reverse strand, counting down.
AAATCAATCGGCGTCTGGAACACGAATCTAACAGAGATATGCTTTCTATCTCGGTAGAAGATAAGTTTCGATTGATTGAATACACTGAATTACAGGAAGCACGGAAATCTTCACGTATTGCCACATGGTTTGCTTCAGCCGCCCTGATTGTATCGCTTTTTGGGACAGTTGCCCCTATAGTTTTGAAATTTCTTTAATACCTTTCTTAGGCTTGGCTATAACGGCAAGAGAAAGATATTACTTAATAAGAAAAAATGTTTCACAGATAAGTATTTTTTATTTGATCTTATACAACGTGGATCTGAAGTTATTTTAAATAGGTCTGAGGAGCTTTAAATGCCGGAAAAAGATACGTGGGATGAGTTTCTTGAAGTTTGGCCCCCCGAAAAAGTAAAAAAAATGAAGCTGTCGGAATACACCAAAGCCGGAGATAAAACCACATTTACCTACTGGCTGGAATTCGGTCTGGCTAAATATGGTGGCATAGGTGGTGGCTCTTCGTTTAAGTTTGGAATCTATTCACGAAAAAACAGTGACGAGAAAGAATCAAATAATAAACGCTCATATAACGATGGATATGGTTGGTACTCAAAAGACGGAACAACCCCGGATGAGGCTTATACAAATATTCACTCAAGGATTATTGATGTCATAGAGCATGCCCAAAAAGGTGAATTGGAGAAAATTGACGCTATAGATTTGGGGCCTTCCATTAAATGGAAAATAGCATTTCACTATCAAAATAGAAATAACCCGGCGGTATGCGCAATCTTCCTGCATACTGCATTGGCTGGGCTTTGCGGAGAAAAGCCGAATGTAAAGAAAATCAGCTCGTATTACTTGGCATTACTGAATAGAAGAAAACCAGGGGAGGGGATGATAGATTTCTCCCGTCGACTCTGGGCCGAGTGGCTTAAGATAAAAGCAGGCGAATTCGAAGAAGAAAACAGTGATAATTTGCCTCTTAATACCATTTTGTACGGACCTCCCGGCACGGGGAAAACTTATACTACTATAAATAAGGCCCTGGAGATTATCAGCAGGACCGATAAAGTTGTACATGAAGAAATTTCAGCAATATTAAACGACCCAAAAGCAGATCGTGCTCTGCTTGAAAAAACCTTCTATCGCCTTGTCGATGATCAGCGAATTGCATTCCTTACGTTTCATCCCTCATTTTCTTATGAGGATTTCCTTCAGGGTATTCGACCGGTATTGAACGATAGTACCAATAGTATTAGCTATGAAATGAAGGACGGTATATTTAAAAAGATTGCTGAGGCCGCCCGTTCAGAGTATGGGGACCGCAAAAAAGGCACTGCACTGACTGGGAACGAGCGGATTTATAAAATGTCCCTGGGCAACAGCCAGCTGAAAGCAGATCAGGAGATTTATGATTACTGTATCAACGAAAACTATATAGCCCATGGCTTTGCTAAAGGCGTTAATTTTACAGCCCTTTATGATGAGACCAAAGACGAGCATGGACAGAAGAAAATAAAGGATATGTTAGTCGCGGAGGGCATTGTTGAAGATTCCCCCGATTTCGCGGCAAAGGTTTGCTGGCGTTTTATTCATGACTTGAAAGATGGCGATTTGGTTATGATATCCCAGGGAAACCTGAAAGTACGAGCAATAGGCAGGGTGAATGGCCCCTATGAATATAAAGATGATACTGATATCCGATATAACCATTACCGACCGGTCGAATGGCTTCTCACAGATGTAAGTATTCCTGTTGAACAAATTCAGGATAAAATATTTTCACAGCAAACCCTTTATGAACTGGCTACAAAAAATCTGCGGTGGGAAAATATCAAGGCCTTAGTTGAAATTCCTGCGGAACAGAAAGAACGGCGAAATTATGTTCTTATAATTGATGAAATAAACCGGGGGAACATACCAAGAATATTCGGGGAATTAATAACACTTCTGGAACCGGATAAACGCTTAAGGCCGGATGATGAAGGAAAGCTTAGGGGCTTGACAGTCAGCCTTCCAGGTTCTGCTGAAGGGGATAGAACTTTCGGTGTGCCCGAAAACCTATATGTTATAGGAACTATGAATACTGCAGATAAAAGTATAACTACTCTGGATGTTGCATTAAGACGACGTTTTGTTTTTAAACAGATGTATCCTGACTACTCCTTGATAGAAGATGATACATTGAGGGATTTACTTGAGGCAATGAACAAGAATATTGTTCACGAAAAGGATAAAGACCACCAAATTGGCCATTCCTACTTCATAGGAAAGGACATTGAAGATTTAGGTGTAATACTGAATGGCCAGGTTTTGCCTCTTCTTGATGAATACTTTTTTGGTGATAGTTCTAAAATTAAAAATGTATTTCAGGGGCTGAATATCCCGGAAGGCAAGATTGAAGAAAATACACTTGGTTTAATTCGTTATAAGCAGCATGACGAATAATTCAATAATATTATTTGAACATCAAATCTATTCACTGGAGCATGATGAAGCACTCAAGCTGGAAGAATCCTGCAGAAAAGTCTGGAGGGAGAGAAGCTCGTGCATATTGTATGATTGTTACTATAAAAAAGAATCAGATAATGATTCATTAGCACAGAATCTAATTAAGTTTCACTGGCAAGCAGATGGTACTGTAACAGTTAAACCGGGCGGTTATATTGGAATAATAACTACCGGGTGTGCTCAATATCTTATTCTTCCTAAAATTTTTCAGAATAATGATGTTCTATTTGCAGCAAGATATCTGGACCGAATGTTCAGTTTTTCTACAAGATTAAAGATGATGGAAAGTGCTTCAGTTTCCAGTGGCATCGAAGCATGTAGCACCATTTTTTCAGAGATCTTAATCAATACCTTTGCAAATCGTACATTAGCCTTGCTCTCACAACGGCAATATAATTCTTATCAGGAAATTGCTGAGAATATCGGTACCGTGAGAGGCAGAATCGATTTTTCCGAACAAATCCGGAAGAATATAGCCAGTGGGCGTCATGACAGGATTGCATGCACCTTTGAACTTTTCCAGGAAGACAATCTTTTTAATCGTATTGTAAAATATGTATGCAGTCTTTTAATATCTCGTACTCATCTCTATGAAAACAGACGCATTTTATCTGCTACTATCGCACATTTGGAAGATGTGACAGAGCAAAGAGTAAATTACCGAGACTGTTTGAAGGTGAGACTTAATGCCTATCAACAAGACTACATACCTATCCTCGATTATTGCAAAATGTTCTTATCTTTCCGAATGGCGGATGTCTCCTCGGGAGAATATGGAATAGACCATGTGTTTATACAAACCTCCAGCTTGTTTGAGAATTTCGCAGCAGGGTATCTTGCCAGCAGATTGCCGTCAGATTGGACCTTGGAAGTCAAGAAAAGAGGTTATCTGGTAGTTGAGAATAATGAAGATCTCTTTCAGTATGAGAATGACTTACTCCTGAAGCAAAAAAATAGCGGAAGTGTAATAATCGGGGATGCAAAATATAAACAGATTGATCTAAGCAATAGAGAAGAAAAGTATGGTATTTCACAGGCGGATATATACCAGATGATCAGCTATGCAGTTCGACGTGGAGCAGACAAGGTTTTATTACTCTATCCTGGAACGAAGATAACATCTTCGCAGTTCCGTACATTAAAGGTCGTAGATGAAAGAAGTAACAGTACAATAAGAATACAAATTTGTCAGATTCCAATGGATCTTAACCTGCAGGATAATGAATCTGAATTCGAACCAGAGTGGTTGAAAATTCTTATGAGCAATGCGAATAATATAGATCTGGCTATGCAAACGGGCATGTTTGATTCAGTCTAAATAGTGCTGTCTAAGGTAATTATTCAATCAGGAAAACCGACGCATTCTTACCTCCGAAGTCCCAACCGAAGTGAATCTTCTGACAGATTCTTTCTTACAGTTGGCAGACTTTGCCTGTGGTAAAAGCGCCGGTTTGTCCGGTAGCTTTTTATATTCTTACTGTGTAAGGAATTATGATTAGCCAGAAGTGAGATTTGAACTCACGACCTACGCTTTACGAGAGCGTTGCTCTACCCCTGAGCTATTCTGGCACGGTTGAATATTTTTACCCCTCCCGCTCCTAAAAATCAAGAGGAGTCCCCGATGGAAAAAACAGTATAACCCGGCAGAAAACATGCGGAAAAACAACTCAGGAGATGCCCCCTTTATTTCGATAATGGAATAGAGGGAGGCTCCATGATTCGAGGAATATACACCGGTGCCAGCGGCATGATTGCCCAGATGCACAATCTCGACGCTATTTCCAATAACCTGGCCAATGTGGATCTTACGGGTTACAAGAAAGACACGTCGGTCCATAAGGCTTTTCCGGAACTGCTGCTGCGGCGGATGAATGACGACGGCCTCTTTACCATACCTCCAGGATCAGTAGACCAGGCTCCCGTTATCGGTACCCTCGGCACCGGTGTGGAGTACAACGAAAGCTTCACCATCTTCAGCCAGGGCGCCCTCAAGCAGACTGAAAACCCCTTCGACCTTGCCCTTGAAGGCCAAGGTTTTTTTACCATAGATACCCCCACAGGGGAGCGCTTCACCAGAAACGGATCCTTCCATGTCAGCACAGAAGGTGTGCTGGTAAACAAGCAGGGCCTGCCGGTAATGGGTGAAAAGGGCATAATCAACCTTAAGAAAAACAACTTCGTAGTGGACCAGGAAGGCCGGGTATGGCAGAACGCAAGCTTTGCCGACGACCCGGAGCGGCTGGTAAGCCTGGAAGAGAACGAGTGGGAAAACATGGAAATGGTGGACCGCCTTAAAATGGTGGACTTCCCCCGTGACCGTTACCTGAAAAAACAGGGAGACAGCCTCTGGCTGAACGACCGCTTTTCAGGTGATCCCCGGCCCATCGGAGTTTCCGATGGCCTCAAGGTCCGCCAGGGCTTTCTTGAAGGTTCCAACGTAAACCCCGTAACCGAAATGGTTAAGATGATCGAAGTAAACCGTGCCTACGAAGCAAATCAGAAGGCCATTCAGGCTCACGACCAGATGACCGATAAACTGATTAACCAGGCTGTACGAGTATAAAAGAGTATAAATGAGTATAAAGAAGAGAGCAGGAGGTAGACTGATATGATGCGCTCACTGTGGACAGCAGCATCCGGAATGACCGGACAGCAGTTTAATATAGATACAATTTCCAATAACCTTTCCAACGTAAACACCACGGGATTCAAACAGAACAGGATCGATTTTGAAGACCTGCTCTACCAGACCTCCCGTCTGGCGGGAACACCGGCAACAGAACTGACCACCGTACCGGTTGGCGTTCAGGTTGGACACGGTACCAGAGTTGCGGCAACCCAGAAGCTCTTTACACAGGGCGCCCTGCAGGCAACGGATAATATTTCCGACATTGCCATTCAGGGAGAGGGCTTTTTCCGGGAACTCTTAATCGACGGCACCTACGGCTACACCCGTGACGGCGCGTTTAAAATAGATTCAGAGGGACAGATTGTCAGCTCCAACGGCTACCGCCTTATGCCGGAGATTACATTGCCGGAAGGTTTTGTCCGGGACAGCCTGACTATCTCCCAGGACGGGCGGGTAAGTGTTAAGGTTGCAGGTTCTGATGATCCCATCGAGGTGGGCCAGCTTGAGCTCTACCGCTTTGTTAACCCTGCGGGTCTGCAGGCCATAGGCGAAAACCTCTACAAGGTAACCAACGGTTCAGGCGAGGCCATCGGCGGCCGCCCCGGTTTTGACGGTATGGGTAAAACCATCCATAAATTTCTCGAAATGTCCAACGTTTCAGTGGTAAAGGAGATGGTGAATATGATCGTAGCCCAGAGGGCTTACGAACTGAACTCCAAAGCCATCCAGACCTCCGACAGCATGCTCGGTATTGCCAACGGACTGAAACGGTAACAGTTTTCATAAATTGAGGTGAGGGATGAAATTCCCGGCAATGGTCTTCGCCGTGTTCCTGCTGCTTTCCAGTGCAGCCGCGGCGGAGACTCTTTATCTTAAAAGCGATATTACCGCGGGAGATCATTCCCTTCTTAACGACCTGTTCATACAGCCATCTACCCGTCTTTCCGGCCAAATGCTTCCCCAAAGTATTGATACACGAAACGCAGTCACATTTCTTTCACAAAACAGTATTGCCTCACTGCTTGATGACGATTTGAAAGGTTCTCTTGTAGGAGAGGGGATCTGGATTTTTCCGGCCGTTGATGAAGAAAACCTATCCGATAATGAAACTGGCTGCGAACAGTATCGGATAATCTCCGATGAGCTCTTAAACAAGGCTGAATCATTCAGTATTCCCCTTGAGGACTGGAAAGGCCTGCTGCAGGATATCCGTGAGGGAAAAACTATCAGGCAGGCGACATATCATTCCAACAGGATGCTTCGGCTTACCATGGCGGCTCTATCCGTATATTCCGGTACTGACGGCAGCACGGAAAAAAGCAGCTTCAGGAATATTCACATCAGCACAAACTCTCTTAAAAGCACTCCGGAAAAGATAACTGTACGGGCCGGAACACTGATTAATGTACTTATCTACCGGCAGGGGATATTTATTACCGCCCCTGGACGGGTTAACAGTACCGCCGTTGTCGGGGAAACAACCCGGGTGCGGCTGAACGGTACCGGACGTTTAATTGATGCAAGAATTACCAGTCAATCCTCCGCAGAAGCCCTGTTTTAAGCGGCACTGAAATATGAAGGAAATCAGTATGAAAAAGACCAGACTATTATGGATACCTGTTCTCGCAATCTTTTTGTTCATTCCCTGTAATCTTCTGTTCTCCCAGGAGCAGGCTGTATCCGCTGTTTCAGAAACTTCAGAGGTAAAGCTTAAAGAGATCTCTTTTATACAGGGGTTCCGGGAAAATCAGCTCAGCGGCATCGGGTTTGTAACCGGTCTTGCCGGCAAGGGTGATTCACAGTCTTCCGTGCTGATGCGGAAATTCCTGGCAAACATAGTTTCAAACTATACCGAACAGGTAAGCGAACAGGATATACGCAGCAAGAACAGTGCGGTTGTGCTGCTTACCGCAGATATTCCCGCCTATGTTCAGCCAGGGGAGCGGGTGAGTATACAGGTTTCAAGCCTGGGCGATGCCAAATCCCTTGCGGGAGGAGTGCTCCTGCAGTCACCCCTGCAGGGTGCAGACGGTATCGTCTACGCAGCTGCACAGGGGGTAATTCCGGCATCCGGTGAAAGTTCAAACAATACCGTAGCTCTTCTTCCAGGGGCTGCAATAATAGAAAAGGCTGTTAACAGCAGGATTATGGAAGACAACCGTGTTACCATAATACTTAAGGAACCGGATTACACTGCAGCAGCAAAAATCAGTGAGATTATTACCGAAGAAACCGGCTTTGAAATAAGCTTTGCCGATGCAAGCCGTATCGGGGTAATGGTTCCCGAGGAATATAGAGAGAAAAGCGTTGCCTTTATTGCGCAGCTTGAAAATCTGAATGTCCCGGCCCTGTTTGCAGACAAGGTTGTAATCAATCCCCGTACCGGGGTAGTGGTGATGGGGCAGGATGTACGGATAGGAAAGGTAGCTGTTTCCTATAAAGGGCTGAAAATAAGTGTCGGCATTAACGGAGGTTTTACCGATAAAGAGAGTGAAAGCTTTGTTATCGAAGACCGGCCCAGTGTAGAACAGTTTGTGGATCTGCTAAGGGAAATTGGAGTCGATACTCAGGGGCTGATAGAAATCCTGCAGGCGGTTGATCATGCGGGGGCTCTTTTCGGGAAACTGGAGGTGATGTAGATGGAACTTAACTCAATACAAATGATGGGAAGCCTTAATCCGGTGAGAACCCCTAAAGTTAGTCCATCTTCCAATGACGCACAGCTGAAAGAAGCCTGTAAAGAGTTTGAATCCCTGCTGCTTGAACAGATGCTTAAAAGCATGCGCAAGACAGTAAATAAAACCGGTCTTATAAAGGGTGGTATGGCTGAAGATATCTTTGAAGACATGCTGTATGAAAAGTATGCCGAGAAGATGTCCAATACAGCCAATCTCGGTTTTTCCGATATGCTGTACCGTCAGCTTTCACAGAAATATACACTATAAGCAGTGAAAGTATACTTTTGTATAACATTTATTGTTTATAAAAATGGTTAAAAAAAGTTAAGTAAATAAATCGTTGTATTATAATGAAATAAAAAAACCTGCCTAAAGAATACTGTTTTGGCACGATGCTTGCATGTATAAATACATGAAGGAGAGTGCCATGAAAATCAGGAAAACAAGCCAGAGCGAAGACTCACTTAAGGCATATTTCCAGCAGATTAAATCGACACCGCTCTTAAGTTTTGAAGAAGAACTTGAACTTTCCCGCCGCATCATGAAAGGTGATGAGCTTGCCAGGGAAAAACTTATTAAAGCGAATTTAAGACTTGTTGTAAAAATTGCCAAAGCCTACACCACAGGAGATGTTAGTTTTCTTGACATTGTTCAGGAAGGTAATCTGGGACTGATAAAAGCCGCCAGTAAATATGATTACAGAAAAAATGTCCGCTTCAGCACCTATGCTGCATGGTGGATCAAGCAGTCCATTGTACGGGCCCTGTCTAACAAGCGCCGGCCGATTCGCCTTCCTCACAGAAAAGAGGAAGCCCTGAAGAAGATTCAGAAGGCATATTATACCCTTACTCAGCTTAATCAGCAGAAACCTACAGTAGAAGAAGTAGCGGTGGAAGTAGGTATGAAGGCGGAAGAGGTCAGCTCACTGCTTAATGCATCATCAGCGGTGGCATCCCTGGATTCTGAAGAAAACTTTGAATCCGGTTCACTTCTGGATATGTGCGAAGATTACACCTACGACCCCGATTCTGAGCTGGTAAAAAAGAGTCTCCATGAGGATACTATGCGCTTTCTTGAGCATCTGATGGATAAAGAACGGCAGATTCTTCTTTACCGTTTCAGTTTTTACGGCGGTAAAAAGTATACCCTTAAAACAATCGGCGAACGGATGGGAATATCTCCCGAAACTGTCCGTCAGATTGAAATGAGAGCAATCCGGAAACTGCGGGAACATGCAGATGAAGTCCGGGAGTACGTTTATCAGTAATTCCTAAAAAGTATTGTACTGCAGCAATTCTTGACCAGCAGGCCTGATTTTCGTACCATAAATATGAATGGCACGAAAACAGCCTGCCTCGGTTCGGCAGAAAAAGCGATTGAGACTTGCATATGTGTTGCTGATTACCGCCGCGGTTGTTATCGGTATTGGCATTGCGGCACTTCAGCATTCCCCGGATCCTGAATTACAAACCATAAGCAACAACATTCCAAATACTTCCAATAATCGCCAGCCTCAGTCTGCGATAGAAGAGACAGCACTGCCCAAAGTGGAAAAATACCCGGAAACCGTGTCGGTTCAGAAAACTACTGCAGCAACAATGAAGGGCAGGCAGGTTGCACTGGTTCTGGATGATGTGGGAAACAGTCTTGAAGAGCTGGAACCCTTTCTGCATCTGCCAATGAAAATTACCTTTGCGGTGATGCCGGGCAGGCGATTTACGGAAGAATCGGTTAATAGAATTAAAGATGCGGGCCAGATGTATATTATTCATCAGCCCATGGAGCCTGAAGGGGATGCTGATCCAGGTGTAGGTGCTATTTACAGCGGCATGACCAGGGAAGAAGTTTTCACTGTTTTAGATACTAATCTGTCCGGACTTGATGGCGCCGCGGGCATGAACAATCATATGGGCTCCAAAGTTACTGCCGATGAGGAAATAATGTCGTATATTCTCTCCTATCTGAAGGAGAAAAATATGTTTTTTCTGGATTCTCTCACCACCGGTAAAAGTGTGGCAGGAGAAATCGCAGGCCTTATGGATGTACCGTTTATTAAAAGGAACAGCATGTTTTTAGACAACACAAGAGAGCGTGACTATATCGAAAGGGCCCTGCGTTCAGGGTTCAGTATTGCAGAAAAAAGCGGCAGGGCCGTTATGATCGGCCATGTATGGGATGAACACCTTGCGGAACTTCTCCTGGAGTTGTTTCCCGAGTTTTCCGATGCCGGGTTTAGCTTCGATGATGTGGGGAATATGATTTATCTGGGGCGGCAGGGCCAGGAATGAAGGTTCTTGGAATTGAGAGTTCCTGTGATGACTGCAGTATTGCAGTTGTAGAAGACGGACGAAAGATACTCTCAAGCGTTGTAGCAACCCAGATAGAAATACACCGTCCCTTTATGGGAGTAGTTCCGGAGATTGCTTCCAGGACTCATACTGAATGGATTGAAGATACCTACTTTGAGGCACTCCGCCAGGCAGGTCTTAAAGGAAGCGATCTGGACGGAATTGCCGTAACCAGCAGACCGGGACTCGTGGGTTCCCTTCTGGTTGGGCTTTCCTTTGCCAAGGGGCTTGTCCTCTCTCTTGGTGTTCCCTACACAACAGTTAATCATGTTATGGCTCATCTTTATGCTCCTCAGCTAGAGCGGGAAGTTGAATATCCTTTTCTCGGACTCCTTGTTTCCGGCGGCCACACAATGATCTGTGTGGTTGACGGCCCGGAAGAAATCAGGGTTATGGGCACCACCATAGACGATGCCTGCGGGGAAGCCTTCGACAAGGTGGCAAAGTTCTACAATTTTGGATTTCCCGGCGGGGTGGTTATTGATCAATTGGCACAGAAGGGTAACCCCTTAGCTTTTAAATTCCCCGGACCTAACCTGCATAAAGGTGATCATCGCTATGATGTATCCTACTCAGGCCTTAAAAACGCGGTAATCAACCAGAGTGATCAGTTCTGGGACGGGATTTCTGAAAAATCACCGGAAAATATCGCTGCCTCCTTTCAACGACGGGCCATCGATATTCTGGTCAAGCGGGTGCTTCGAGCGGTAGAGGATACGGGATTGAAAACAGTTGTCGCCGGCGGCGGAGTTGCTGCAAACAGCTATTTGCGCAGCCGTTTTGCTGCAGAAAAAGATCTTGAGGTAATTTTTCCACCCCTGGCTCTCTGTACCGATAACGGTGCCATGATAGCGGGGCTCGGGTATCATCGTCTTAAAGCCGGGGAAACCAGCGGGCTGTATGAAGGTGCAAGTGCCCGGGTGGAAGGATTCCGGGTAACTTATCCTTAAGCTATCATTTTTAATGTTCTCTTTTTAAGGCATTCTTCAGGCGTTCTCTTAAACCCTGAGAAAGATAGAATTAATCTTACTGCAGACCCGACTCAAGGTTGTGAATGTCGCCGTCATGCAGATCGGGGCCGCTGCCTTTAAGGCGCAGAAGCAGATCTTCAGCGAGCTGATCTATCTTCCGGGCAAAGGCAGATTCCGGCAGAAGCTCAACCAGGGGAACCCTTTTTAAAAGTGAACTGCGGGCATCGTCGGTAAACGGCAGAAATGAGAGGTATTCCATCTCTATGCCGATATTCCTGCGGCTTATATCCCGCAGTTTGCGGCCAATTTTAATATCATTCTCGGATCTGCCCATATTCAGGATAACCCTGGGCACGAGGCTGTTGAGGTTTTCTTTCAGAAGAGCTCCAGACTCGGGGTTTACCGCATACAGTCCGTCCAGAAGATCAAAATAGGAGCTTTCCCCGCCTTCAATTTTTGCGGTGACAAAATCCAGCACCATTGCCCGTTCGTGTGATTTCGGCGGGAAGCTGCGGTACATAAGCCTGAAAGCGGCTGTTTTGAGAAAAGAGTAGGCATTCAGCACCGCTGTCGGTTCGCCGGTGGTTACCATAAGGGCCGACCAGGATGAAAGGAAGAAATCAATGGTGTTGTATGAACTGCCGGCTCCAAGATCGAGCAGAACTATGTCCGCCACCGACTGATTCAGTTCTTTCAGTATTTTCTGCTTGGTAAAAAAGGGCAGGTTGGCGGTTCCCGGGAGCAGGGCATCTCCGGGTATAAGAAAGAGCCGTTCCCATTCTGTGGGCTGGATGCACTCTTCAAGGCTTTCTGCCTGCTTGTAGATGTATCCTCCGATTCCGGTGTGGTTATTCTTTACCCCCAGAAAGGAGTGGAGATTGGAGCCCCCAAGATCGAGGTCCACAAGGATTACTGTTTTACCCTTTTTCGCAAGGCTCAAGCCGAGGTTGGCTGTAATGAGACTTTTACCTACTCCGCCTTTTCCGCTGGCTACCGGTACAATTGAAACCACGTTCATAGCATATGTGAGATTCCCATGATTTGGCAAGGAACTTTTTCATTCTATTTCTAATACAGCCGTTATTGCGTCGAATGTTTTTTTCATGCTACGAATTCAGCTATAGTATATACTGTAGATACTCGAAGGTATGATTGCTCCAAAGGAGAGTTTTATATGGATAATTCTGAATTGTTGAAACTTGCAGATGATTATGTTAAAGCGGAAAACCATCCCTATTTTCGCGATGAAATGCTGGCCCTGATAAAAGCTGAAGATTATGAAGAACTGAATGACCGTTTTTATACCCAGCTTGATTTCGGCACCGGCGGACTGCGGGGTGTCATCGGTGGCGGCTACAACCGTATGAACCCGCTTATGGTAAGCCGGGCAACCCAGGGGCTGGCCTATTATGTAATGGAAAACTCCGGTGTAGAGAACCCTTCGGCGGCCATTGCCTATGATTCCCGCAACTTCAGCCGGGATTTTGCCGAGGTTACGGCACTGACTTTCTGTGCCAACGGCATAAAAACCTACCTGTTCAGCAGTCTGCGGCCGACCCCGGAACTCTCCTTTGCCATGAGAAAGCTGGGTTGTACCTCCGGTGTGGTTATAACAGCTTCCCACAACCCCAGTGAGTATAACGGATACAAGGTCTACTGGTCTGACGGGGGGCAGATAATCAGCCCTCATGACAAGGGAATTATCGAAGAGGTTCGTTCAGTTGACGGCGATATTCCCAAAATCTCCAGGGAAGATGCAGTAGCGAAAGGCCTCCTCGTAGAGATTGATAAAGATATAGATGATGATTTTGTTGAGCTGATCAAAAGCTACAGTCAGCGTCCTGCTCTGTTGAAAGAGAAGGGGAAGGACCTGAAGGTGGTCTATACTCCTCTACACGGCACCGGAACCATGCTGGTGGAGCGTATACTGTCCGAATCAGGCATCGAAGTACTTACCGTCCCCGAGCAGCGTGATCCTGACGGCAACTTTCCCACAGTAGAGTTCCCCAATCCGGAAGAGGCTTCCGCCATGAAGATGGCCCTTGATCTGGCAGCAAAAGAGAAGGCAGACCTGGTTATGGGTACCGATCCGGATGCAGACAGGCTGGGTATCGCTGTTCCTGATGAAACAGGAAAGTATGTACTTATTACCGGCAACCAGCTGGGATGTCTGCTGGAAGATTATCTTCTGCTGACCAAAAAAGAGCTGGGTACCATGCCCCCGCAGCCGAGAATAGTAAAAACCATTGTGACCACCGAACTTCAGCGTAAAATTGCGGAAAGCTACGGTGCAAAAATCTATGATGTATTAACGGGTTTCAAGTATATAGCGGACATTATCAAGCGTTTTGAGTTTACCGAAGAGGACTATGTCTTTGGAGGAGAGGAGAGCTACGGCTACCTGATAGAAACTGAAGTGCGGGATAAAGATGCGGTTTCTGCGGCTTTTCTTACAGCGGAAATGGCTCTCTATAACCGTTCCATTGGACGGTCTGTTCTGGATCATCTGAAGGATATCTACCGTCGCTTCGGTCTGTACCGGGAAATTCTGGTCTCCGCCTATTTTAAAGGCCAGAGTGGTCTTGAAACTATGAAAAGCCTTATGGAGCAGTTCAGAAATGAACCCCCTGCATCCATCGGCGGGGTTAAGGTTTCACTTGTAAAGGATTATCTTGAAGGCACAACCACGGATACTTCTACCGGTGAGACAAAAGAGGATATTGAACTTCCTTCGTCCAATGTCCTGCAGTTTTTCCTTGAAAACGGCTCTGTGGTTACTGCCCGGCCCAGCGGTACTGAACCGAAGATAAAGTTCTACGCTTCCTGCTGCTCCGAGAGCGGAGCTGAGGAAAAGGCCGCAGAAGAGTCTGTAAACAGTCAGCTTGCCGCGATAAAGGCGGATATCGAAAGCTGGATTCCCGCCTAACGCTTTTTCAGGCGACGGGAACGGATTACCTGTGAAAGCTGTTCCCGGATCCGGGCTTCGTCAAGAAGCCCGCGGTCTATAAGGTCCTGGCTGTCGCGGATAAACTTTTCTTCCATGTCATACATATCGGATTCAAGGGACCCCTTCCATATGAGCTCAGCAAGTTCGAGGGGTTCCTGATGATAGGTCAGCAGCCGGTCAGCAAGCTCTATGCTTAAAAACCACCTGAGGTCCGTCAGTTCTATATCAAATTCTTCAAGAAGATCTGCAATTTTAAGACTCATAACAGTATGGAGTATGCCGAAGGCAGACTCTTTTTACAAGCTGAATGCGGGGATTGATTCAGGGGGTAATGATGGAATGTTTGCGGAAATAGGTATCCCCGTTGAAATCAGTCAGGCTGTAGGCGAAGTTTTCAAATATTTCCCTGCTGAAACGTCCTGCGTCAACTTCGTCCTTCAGCAGTTTAAGAGCATTAATAGGTACCATGGCACTGCGGTAGGGACGGTCGTCGTTGGTAATGGCCTCATAACAGTCGATAATACCCAGCACCTGACCTAGCTCAGAGATCTGTTTGGTTCCGTTGGGATATCCGCTGCCGTCAAGCTTTTCATGATGATCCCGTGCTCCGGGTATTACCAGAGAAAGGTCCGATGCGTGGTTTTCGATAAGATCAGCACCCATTTCGGGGTGTTTTTTCATAATCTTAAACTCGACATCACTGAGACTGTGGGGAGAGGTAAGAATCTCCCGGGGAATCTCTGTTTTGCCCAGATCGTGAAGGAGGGCGGCGAGGCCGAATTCCATGGTTTCCTGCCTGCTGCGGCCGGTGTAGAAACAGTATCCCACGGTAAGGGCCATAACATTTATTGAGTGGATCGCCGTTGTATAGTCGCTGTGGGATATGCGGGCAAGGTTCTTTATAACACTGGGCTGATTGGAGTATCCCTCAATTATAGAATCCATGGTTTCCGGCAGAATGGTAAGACTGCCGGCTCTCGGTTCATTCAGGGTTTCATCAATTATATTGATCAGCTCTTCCTTAACCTTGCGGGTCCCATCCTTTACTATGCTGTGAACCAGGTTGCTGCTGAATCCCCGCTGGGCAGCCTGAAGAGCTTTTATCTTATCCTCGGGCTTTACGTAGAGATCGCCAAGATAGGGTTTTTCCCTCAGACTCTCATCGGTAAACTTCATGCCCTCAGGCTTGTAGAGTACAATTTTACCGTAGGGGTTTTTAAAGTAGAGCTCGATGGTGTCGTAGTATTTGAGGTTCGAGGTGCGAACCTTTATATAGTTTTGATTCTTCAGCTGCATACACTTAACGGGCGAATAAAGAGTGATTCATCAGAATAAATATAGCTGAGAAAAATAAAAAAGTCTGGTCCCGTAATCCAAATTTTCTATTATCGTATTGGCTGCTTTCCCTTAATGGGATATATTATTACATAGGCGGCACATAATTAACCACTAAATGTGCAGCATATGCACAAAAGTTGATTGTTTATTCCTGATTAAAAAAGATGCTTGATTAATCAGGGAGGGCAGTCATATGAAAAAGAATATCATTATCCTGTTGCTTGTCGCCGGTTTTTCCGGTCTTCTTTTTTCCCAGTCAGACAATGTCAGTATTATAATTCGTCCCGGGTTTGAACTCCCCATGGGCTCTAAAAGTGCTGTCTTCAACGAGGATGCCCTTTATACTGCCGGCGGTTCTGCAACCCTCAATCTTCAATACACCCCTCCCGATCTGACCAGTTTCTACTATGGCGGAAATGCAGGCTACAGCTTTCTGCCCACCCAGGCTGAAACCCTGTCGATTGTTTCCGCCGGACTTGAAAGCGGTCTTACCCTGAGAGCGGGGGACGCCCTTGGCCTGTCTCTGGGTGGAGAGCTCGGTTGGTACATCGGTATGTACCCCGACTCGGATATCAGTTCCAACCCCTATGGTGGAGGTAATCTCTATCTGTCCTGGGATTTTACCCCCGGTTTTACCCTGACCGCAGGAGGCGGATACCGCTACTACCTCGGGTATGATTCTGCAAATGGATCCTATACCGATCTCTATCAGGGAGCTCGTTTTACCCTGGGGACAGTCTTTCATCTGAACACCCGGGATAACCGCAGCCGTATCAAAGTAAAGGACATAGAGTTCGACCCCATTTTTCCGGTTTTTTACGGCTATTACGATAATAACGCTGTGGGCACCATTAACATTGTAAACGGTGAAAACAGTTCAATCAGCGATGTTAAGGTTTATCTCAATGTAAACCAGTACATGGAAGAGCCCAAGCTGAGCGGTGAAATTCCTCTTCTCAAGAGGGGAGAGTCTGCAGAAGTTGCTCTGAAGGCTCTTTTTACCAACAGCGTAATGCAGCTCACCGAAAGTACCAAGGTTTCTGCCAGTATCATAACGGAATACACCTATCTGGGAGAAAGGTTTTCCTCCACTACGCCCTATACCTTGAGAATATATGATCGTAACTCCATGATGTGGGATGATGACCGCAAGGCGGCCTCGTTTGTTAATGCAAAGGATTCAACGGTGCTGCTGTTTGCCAAAAATACAGCAGGTATTATCCGGGAACAGGGAACCAACCCCATCAACCTGAACTTCCGCATCGCCATGGGCCTCTTTGAGACCCTCAGGCTTTACGGCATGAACTATGTAATCGATCCTCAGTCAAGTTATGTAGAGGCCATAAAGAACGATCAGTTTATCGACTACCTGCAGTTTCCCGCTCAGTCTTTGACCTACCGGGCAGGGGACTGTGATGATCTTTCCATCCTCTATTCCAGTCTGCTTGAATCTGTGGGAATCCCGACGGCATTTATCACCGTCCCCGGGCATATCTTCATGGCCTTTTCTCTGGATATGAATGAGGCCCAGGCCAGGAATCTGTTTTCCAATGTCGATGATTTTCTTTTTCTGGATGACAACACCTGGGTTCCCGTGGAAATAACCATGATACCCGATGGTTTTCTCAAGGCATGGAAGATCGGCGCCAAAGAGTGGAGAGATAATACCACCCGGAACAGTGCCGCCATATATCCCGTTCATGAAGCATGGCAGACCTATGAGCCGGTGGCCATTCCCGGATCCGCCCTTTCACTGGTGTTTCCTTCCAAAGAGACTATCCTTACAAATTACGAAGAAAATCTGGAACTGTTTATACAGCGGGAGATTCAGCCCAAGGTACAGCTTTTTCAGGACCGTATATCTTCCGGCGGCGACAGCTCCCGTATCCGGAATCAGTTTGGTGTGCTCTATGCCCGCTACGGTTTGTATGATCAGGCAAAGACCCAGTTTAACCGTGCAATTCAGATGGATGCATCATACCTTTCTCCCCTGGTCAATCTGGGGAATATCTATTATCTGAATGAGGATCATCCCGGGGCACTCAGGTATTACAAAAAGGCCGAACAGATTGACCCTCACAATTCTGCTGTAGTCGCCTCGGTGGCACGGACGCAGTATGAACTGGAGAGCTTCCAGGAAGCAGAAGAGAGTTATTTCAAGTTGAAAGAGATAGAACCTGCCCTTGCAGCGGAATATGCCTACCTGAGTCCCGAATCAAGTTATGTCGGCCGGGCCGCTGCAGCGGATGCCAAGGGCGCAACCTTCTGGTCTGAAGAGTAGGGAGAAAGAGATGGTAAGGAATATGCTGCATCGTCCGCTGCTGTTAACTGCTGTTGTTGTAATTGCCTTCTTTGCGGGATGTCCCAATGATCTGGTGAATAAAATCGAAGAGGAGGTGGAAATTGTTGTAACACCGCCTTCGATTGTTTCAATGTATCCCGAAGACGGTGATACAAGCATTCCCGTGGACATAGATAATATTCTCCTCTCCTTTACCAAAGCGATAAAGTCTTCCAGTGTAAACGGCTCAAGCTTTATTGTAAAAAACGCCGATGACGAGACAGTTTCCGGCAGTTTCTCAGTGAGTAACGATACCATTGCCTTTAACCCCAGTTCCGCCCTTGCCTACGGAACCAGTTTTACCATAACCGCAACCTCCGGTATCCATGATGAGGACGGCAACAGCCTGGTGGACCAGTACTCATGGACTTTTTCCACGGAAGAGGCTCCTGCGAGTATTAAACCGGTAATAAAGTACATACGCCTGAATGGCGGGCAAAGTGCGACGAACACAACCCTGGTTGACCTTGATATTTCCGCTACAGACAGCGACAGCTATACTGCAGGACTCAATTACCGCTATAAAGCGGAAGCTGCTGTGGACTGGTCGGAGTGGACTACCCTTACCGACGGGCTTGCAAGTGTTGAGGACCTCGATATAAGCGGTATTGCCAACGGTGAATCTGCATCCTATGTAGTCGAAGTGCGGGACTCTGACGGAGTAATTTCTGATCCGGGAACTGCGGAAATCATATATGACTTGACGCCCCCTGCAGTTATTGATGTTAACTGGGACGACACAGATACCTATCCCTATAACGGCACAACCCTGACCATCACCTTTGATGATGAGATGGCTTCCACCAGTTTTGATTCCACCAACTATTATGCAGAGCGAATATCAGACTCATCTAAAATTCCCGGGGTAATCAGTCTTATCGAAGCTAATGACAAGCCCGGTTCCGCTGCAAACCTCTGGGGGCTTGAACTGGAGCCAAATACCCAGTACAAGGTTGTTCTCGGAAACAGCGTTGAAGATATATCCGGGAATCCCATCGGCGGCGATGAATCTGTATGGTACTTTTATACCGGAGATTCCACCGATACAACAGCTCCTTCCGGAACCATTTCCCTGACTCCCCTGTCCACCCTTGATGGGGACCCGGTCAACTCTATCGTTACAACATTGCCCACCGGTGCTGTAGCCACCAACGATTACCGCATACGCCTGGATCTTTCTGATATTACCGATGACTACAATACAGTCTGGGGAATGAAATTCTGGGGCGACAGTGACGGAACAGAAGAAGCTTTTGAATCCAACGCCGCCTGGGAAGCCTTTCCCACCGGGGCTGATCCTGTGCGGGACTGGAATGTTTCAACCAGTGCAGGGTCCAAATTTATCCTTTACAAGTTTGTTGACAGCGCGGGAAATGAATCTCCTTCTGCAGGCCAGATAAAGGTTTTTCTTGACGGTGAAGCTCCGGCCAATCCAACGGTAACTATACTTGAAGGTGATTATCTGAATGATACCGCCCGGAAAATCAATTTGCAGTTTACTTCTGCAGATACCCATACGGGCCTGAAAGAGATGCGGGTAAGCGATGGAACAACTGACACCGGCTGGATCGACTGGGTTCCCTCTATAGACGAATGGGAACTGCCCGATATCGATGATTCATACACTATTTCTATCTGGGTTCGGGATTACCTCGAAAACGCCGCGGCTCAGCCCGGTACTGACTCCATTATCCTCGACAGAATAGATCCTGCAGTTGCCTTTGCTGAAGATGATTTTCTGGAAAACGATGAATTTCAAATGCTTCAGGGAGGCACAGGATCAGACTATTATGAGATTACCGAGATTAATGGTATAGCCGAATACAGCTGGGCGTTTATCAGCGGCCCCGGAGATCTTTACTTCAACCTCAGTTCTGGTTCTACTACCCAGAACAACGGAACCGCCATAGAAGAGCCCTGGGTTTATATGACCGCGGAAGGTACTTATTACCTGACCGTAACCGCAACAGATCCGGCGGGTAACTCCGCAACTGATCTTGTGTCGGTTACCCTGGATCAGAACCCGCCGGATGCCATAACAGGATTTACGGTGGAACAGTCACAGCCGGGCTACTCTACAGACGCACAGCCTTTGTGGAGCTGGGATGAAACCGGCGGGGCCGATTTTTACCGGGTCAGTTTTGATAACTTCTCCACATATGTGGACATAACAGTAGCTGAATACTCGCCCAATACCGCACTGGCAGACGGCAGCCATTCACTCTATCTGCGAGCCTATGACTATGCAGATAACTACAGCGAAGCAACACCGGTGGCGGTTACCATAGATACCATTCCACCGGTAATTACTGTGAATAACTATGGATACACAGCCAACTATGCTGCCCCTTCCATAACTATTGACTTTGATGCCGGCCCCGATGGCACTGTTACCGATACCGGGGGTACGGGAATTGCGACCTATACCTGGACTGCTCCGGCTAACGTAAGCTTCTCAAATGAAGATCTTCCTGTTACCAGTGTTAGCGCCACCACAGATGGTACCTACGGAATAACACTTACCGTTGCTGATTCTGCCGGTAACCAGTCGGAAGCCAACCTGACACTGTACCGTGATGTAACTCTCCCGGGAACTCCGACTGTATCCGGACCTGAAGTTACTCCCAACGTACGGCCAACCTGGTACTGGTCAAGCGGAGGCGGCGGTATCGGAACCTACCGGTACAGACTCTATAATGTTACAGATGATCAGGTTGTTGCGGCATATGACTGGACAGAAACAAGCTCTTTAAGCTTTACACCCACAGTTGATGATCCTCTCGATAACCTGATTACATACAGGCTTGAGGTCCAGGAGTTGGATTCCGCCGATAACTGGTCTGTTGCAGGGACTTCTGAGACCTTGATCGATTTATCTCAGACATCTCCGCCTGAAATTTCTATCGGGGATGTATATCCCGCTTTGCGGACAGTAGCGACCATGACATGGCATGTGCTCACCGGCTCCGGCGGAATAGCAGAAAGGTATCGTTATTCCTGGAATGGCGGTGATTCCTGGTATGATACTGTTTACAGTTCCCTGAGTAATGATCCGGGAGATCCAACGGTATTCACCCTTGCCGATACTTCAGACGGTGTACATTCTCTGACAATTGAAGAGTACTACAACCTTGGTTGGCAGACAGAAAAGCAGGCAACTCATACCATCACCATCGATACAACAGACCCCGGAAGACCGGATCTCTCCGGAGAGGGAAATACCACGGGTGATTCTGATCGAACCGCAACCAACGATCACTATCCAACCTGGAGCTGGACTTCCGGCGGCGGCGGAAACGGAGTTTTCCAGTACAGAATCGACGGAGGAGGCTGGAACAGCGGCACCGGAACAAGTTATACACCATATAAAGCAGACGGCACTTATCTGCTTGAAGTACAGGAGCGTGATGAGGCTGGTAACTGGTCTGCAACTGCCAGCCACCGTATAACTGTCGATACAATCGCTCCGGTTCTTACCAGTGTGCTGATAAGGGATCCGTCAAACTTTGCTCTGGATACAGATAACTCCCATACCAATAACACAAGCGTATACGTTGATATTACCGGAGATATCAGTGCCGAGAATGAAGATGTAACCCTGCGCTATCTGGATTACAACCCGGCTTCCGCTTACGAAACCTACGGCTCACCCTTTGAAACCGACGGTACCATGACTATTTCCACGGAACTGAAATACGACAACGGTGACGGAACCAAGTATGTCTATGCTCAGCTTGTAGATGAAGCAGGGAACGGATCGTCCTACCGGAATGATTCAATCATACTTGATACAACTGCACCAACAGGAACCTATTCAGTCAATAACGGCGCAACCTATACTCCGTCACTCTCCTACAAGCTCAACCTCAACGTAAGTGATAACCTGACCAGTGTCACAAATCTGCAGGTAAGTACCTACGACTATTACAGCACCGGCGGAGGCGGCTGGAGTGATTACCGCACCTATGCTGCACTTATGGACTCTGATTTCCAGTTCTCTATAAGCCCTGGTACCAAGTACACCTATACAACGGTATATGATGAAGCGGGAAACTACGCCTATCTGTCAGACTCAATCTATCTTCAGGTTCCGGTACCCCAGTATGCTGACAAGAGCTACTACTCCAGCGGTTACAGCAGGGTCTATTCTTCGGATGTTACTGAAGATGCAGGTGCCAATACCACCAGGTATTATACCTATTCCACCACAGACCCGAATGCGGATCCCAATAACGGCGACAGTGTTACCTACGAAGGTTACACTACCTCAACAAGCTATCATCTGGTTTCCATTCCCAAAGGTGAGATCCGCTACTTCTTCGTCCGGGCCTATAATGCAGACACCGGCGGTTATGGACCCTACAGTGCCACAAACGTTATGGGCTTCAGCTCAAATGTTACGGTTGTATATGACGATAACGAGTCCAAGGATATTCTTATTGCCCAGTACATCAAGGAACTTCTGGAAGATACCTACTGGTCCGGCGGAATCCTGAGTCAGGCCAATATGGCGGGAACCATGCCGACCTACACCGTAACCATGCTGCCTGAGGATCTGATCAACAACTCAAGCTATTCAACCAATAATATCATCTACGGTGATCCTGTAATCGTAACCCCGGGCTCAACATTCACCTACGGTGATACCACTTACGATATTAAATCCAGGCATATCGCAGCCAACGGCCGCGGACTTATCGCCATGGGCTACAACGGCGGCTCTCTCCTGGACAGGATTGAGATCAACTGGAGCAGCTGGGGACTATCCGGCACAGCACCTACCCAGATTGGACGGGGAGAGAGTGCCGGCATCGGTTCCAACAAATCCATCAAGACAAGAGCTGCATCCACCTCGGAAAGCATCTGGTATTCTCCTATGCGGAATACCTATCTTGAGACCTACTTCTACAACAGTGACGTCAATCTGAGTAATATCTTCAATACTACCACCGGGGATGTTTATCGTTATGGTGTATACCTCTCTGATCCAACATCTGTAACCGACGGCGTGGTCTACTCGGCGGACAACAACTATTCAACCTACTTTCCGACGGTCCGTCAGGGAAGGTTCCTCCAGTTCGGCTACTATGATGTTCCCGGACGTGGATTCACATCGGCTACTACCTACCAGTACGGCCAGGTGTTTTTCATTAACCTGGTAGCCCGTATGGATGATTTCTGATTTTCATATTCCGTCTGCAGCAGAGAAGGATAGCCTTCTTCTGCGGCAGACGGAAATTTAACATGTTTCCGTACCTTTTCTTTCCTGCAGACCCTCTTTCTCATAGTAATGAGTACTGTTTTTTGGTACATTAACAGTGTAATACCTGCAGTGTGCGAAGAACCTGCGCTTTTGTTCAGCATGTGATATATTTAAGAGGTATTCTTAAGAGGTTTTTGCCATGAAAAAAACTGCCCTTTCTGCACTAATTATAATCTGTTTAACTTTGACTATATATGCCCAGTCCGGCTCCATGCATCTGACTGCCAGGCCTTCAGTTACGGTTCCTCTGGGGCCGGAAGTTGACGGCGGACCGGTTTTCTATTCCACCGGGGGGGGCATAAACCTGGAAGGCTCCTACACTCCGGGCAAGCTCGATTTTCTTACCTCAGGGCTCATGATGGATGTTTCTATTATGCCCATCAACGGCTCGGACCGGTCTGCAACCTTTGTCGCCCTTGGTCCCAGCCTGGGAGTTCAGTATGCACCTCTCTCCCGCCTGAATCTGGGCCTGAAAGGCTTCGGCGGGCTCTATATGGGCATTATCGATGAAGGTTCCATCCGGGATCCCTTCTACGGCGGAGCAGCCTATGCAGCCTACAAACTGAATCCGGGCCTGAGCCTCAGCCTTGAAGCAGATTATCGTGACTACCTTACCAGTACGGAATCGGCTCTTCAGGGCATCAGTATCGGCCTTGGAATGCGTTACCAGATCGGCGGCTCCTCCAAAGGTGCGGAACTTCAGTATATGCCGACACTGCAGCCCATATTTCCCCTGTTCTACAGCTATTACGAAAAACATCCCGCAGGACAGGTTAGCCTGACCAATCTTGAGTCCGGCCCCATTAAGGATGTAAAGGTCAGTTTTTTTGTAAAGCAGTTTATGGATCAGCCCAAGGTCTGTGCAGAGTATCCTGTTCTCCGGGGCAGGGAAGCGATTGATGTCCCGGTCTACGCCCTGTTTGCAGAGAATATCTTCCGTGTAACCGAGGGAACAAAGGCTGCAGGAGAAATAACCATCGAATACTCCTACATCGGCAAGGAGATGAGTGAGACTGTGCCGGTTACGGTAACCATAAATAACCGAAATGCCATGACCTGGGATGATGACCGTAAGGCAGCGGCCTTTGTTACCGCCAAGGATCCCCTTATTTTAAGCTTTGCCAAGAATGTGGCAGCCACTATCGGTTCCGACAACTCCAGCGCCATTAATGAGAAGTTCCGTATTGCTATGGGCATATTTGAGGCCCTGTCGGTATACGGCATGGGATATGTGCAGGATCCCTCAACCCCCTATGCTTCTTTGTCCGAAAACGAAGAAGCCCTGGATTATCTGCAGTTTCCCAGCCAGACCGTGGCATATAAAGCAGGCGACTGCGACGATCTTTCCATACTTTATGCCTCCCTGCTGGAAGCAGTAGGTATAAAAACTGCCTTTATCACAGCCCCCGGGCATATCTATATGGCTTTCTCCCTTGGTATGGCTCCGGCCCAGGCAAAAAGGCTTTTCCTGGATGAGCGGGACCTGATTCTCACCGAAGATGATACCTGGCTCCCTGTTGAGATAACCCTGGTTCGGGAAGGTTTCCTTAAATCCTGGCAGATCGGGGCAAAAGAGTGGCGGGAGACTGTAGAGGCCGGAACCAACGGCTTTTATCCGGTACGGGAAGCCTGGGAGCTGTACGAACCCATCGGCTTTGCAGAAGGCACCGCCGGGGTGGTTCTTCCCAGTGAAGACCGCCTTATGGAACGCTACCGCAAGGCACTGGTAACCTTTATAAACCGTCAGATTGAACCGAGGGTAAGCGAGTTGCGGGGCCAGATGGCCATGGCGGGAAAAACTGTCTATGCCCGCAACAAGCTGGGTATTCTCTACGCCCAGTTTGGGGTACTTGATAAAGCTGCCGAGCAGTTTCGGGCAATCCTGAATCAGACCGAATATGTACCTGCCATGGTTAACCTTGGAAATATCTACTATCTGCAGGGGAACATGGTACAGGCGCTGGAAACTTACAGCCGGGCAAGCCGGACAAGTCCGAACAATACCAAGGCTCTTTTAGGTGTCGCCCGGGCGAGTTATGAACTTGAAAAATATAACGAGGCTGATTCAGCTATGAACAAGCTGAATTCAGCTGATCCCGCGCTGGCCGCGGAGTTTGCCTATCTCGGATCTGCCGATACATCGGTGGGAAGAGCTTCCAACGCGGTAAAGCGGGAAGTCTCCAGCTGGGATGAGGAGGAGTAGGATGATGAAGAAAGTACTGGTTTTTGCAGCCCTTGTTACCGCTGTTTTGCTGTTTACCACCTGCGAAGAGCCCATTGATTTTGTTGAGGCTGTGGGGACTGAGGTTAAGGTTGCGAATGATCTGTTTCTTGTGGTTGAGAGTGTCAGTCCAGCAGATAATAGTACAGGCATAAATCCTGGAAGTGAAATTTATATCAACTTTGATCGGGATATCAGTCTTGGTTCTGTTACATCCGAGACTATTGAAATTACGGATCTGACTAATTCAAGTTCAGTTTCTATCATTAATCCAGAGTTTAATTCCTCCATTAAACGACTAAAGATTGAACCGGGACCAGATACATATTTTGAAAACAGTCACGATTATTCAATTGAGATTTCTGGAATTCAGGGGAGTGACGGCAGTGAAATGCAGGAAGCTTATATCTGGAACTTTAAAACTGGTACAGCACCAGCTGGAAGTATTCAAGTTATAGATCGTAGTACAAGCGGAGGAGCTGCTGACAGCGGATATACAAATGAATCATATGTTGATGTTTCGGTTGCTTTCTATAACGACTACGCAGATTATTTTTATATCACCGATGACTACACCTCTATTGATGATGATGGGGAAATAGAGGCATTAAGTGCAGGTGTATGGCATACTGTAGGTACACCGTTCAGCGACTTCAATTTCTCGACAAGTGTAGATGGCGTAAAAACAGTTTATGCCGTATTCAAAGGGGAGCTTCCTGATTTTTCAACCGGGTACTCAAAGATAGAAGAAAAGACAATCACCTTGGATACTGTTTCGCCAGAATTGGAAGCAGGGGAGACAAGATACAAAAACTCGAGTCAGTATATAGTACCAACCAGTTATTCCGGTGCCGCATATTACGAATGGTCTTCTTCTGACCCCGAACTGTCATTTTCCCCTTCTGATTCTTATTACAGCTATATCTCATCAACTACTGAAGGTACGTATACTGTGGACGTGGAACTGCGTGATAGAGCGGGTAACAGTACAAGTGACTCATTCACATTTGTTTGGGATACGACAGCACCAACAGTAACACTTCAACAAGCATATTCTACAATAAACTATACCTCGGTACCGTTTAATTTCACTGTGACTGATAATCTTACCCCCGTTACAAGCCTTACATATAATGTATACGACAGTGAT
The DNA here is from genome assembly GCA_963676835.2 of Marispirochaeta sp. Lineage (GTDB taxonomy): Bacteria > Spirochaetota > Spirochaetia > JC444 > Marispirochaetaceae > Marispirochaeta. The sequence goes on along the minus strand of CAXXFF010000001.1, from coordinate 427,021 downwards.
AACGGCTGGTATTACGGTTCTTCATCAGTAGATCGGCTTGCTGTTAGTGGCTCGCCTGTTACGCATACCGTGGATTTTTTCTCTCATAATTATTCATATGAGTATGCGCGGGCTTACGTATTTGACCTGGCAGGTAATTATGCTTATAAAACTGATTACTTGTATATTGACGATACACCACCATCCGCACCTTCGGTTTCAGGGACAACACCTACAACCGATATTACACCTACTTGGACATGGTCTTCTGGTGGAAATGGTGGAGTTGGGTACTATCAGTATAACTATAATGATACAGGTTGGAGCAGTGAAACAACTGCACTGAGTTATACAGCCTTAACTATCACAAACGGTTACAATTTTCTCAGGGTACGTGAGCGCGATGCCCGGAATAATTGGTCTGACTATACTACTCAAATAATTAAATTCGATGTGATGCCGGTCCCCAATGCTAAATTTGTATCAACACGACCAACATTTGACTGGAATACTCCTACCGGTGCACCAAAAGGAACCACATACACGTTGCAGGTATTATCCGGACATACATGGTTAGATGTTAAAACAGGTTTGACCACTTCAGGGTATACTTTTATAGCAAGTGATCCGGCATTACAGACTGATACCCAATATACATGGCGCTATGTCGCAACAGGGTTGTTATTTACATACACAAGTCCTGCATGTTCGTTTACGACAGGACTTGGTAAGTAATACACTAAAATGAAATCATGAGCCGTCAACCTAGACGGCTCATTTTATTATAGTGTAAAAACATTGATAAAGCATATGCAAAAGCTGCTGACAAAAACTATACTTGAAAGTATGCGCATTCTTTCTAAGTTTATTATGTTCACCATTATTGTCGCGATGGTTCTTTTCTCCTGTACAACCTCCTCCCCCTATAACCGAGGCTCCTTAAGTGACGCCATGGACAAAGCCGAGGACGACCACAAAGGCAGCCGCCGGGTTCCCAATGACCGGGATGAACCGGACAGGGGTTACAGCCATGATGACCGGCATACTCCGGACAACACCAGCCCCCAGGATGAAGCGGTCTATTATTCCGAGCCTTTTAACGGAGATTTCTACCTTCTTTTCAGGGGAGGCAACTCCTGGGGAAGTGCTCCCTATTTTGATTCCCTCTTTGACGGCGAAGTACTGGTCGGCGGCAGGGAAGATAACATCGAGGTGCTTCTGTTTGCCGGCGTTAAAGCGGTTACCGCCAAGGAGTCTTCCGAAATTTACGATTCCGTTGATGAAGGAGTGCTGTTTCTCCGGGCCGGGATAGAAGGCCGCTACTATCCGCTGCCGGATTTTCAGTTTATGTCCCCCTATCTGCTGGCTCAGGCCGGGGGAATCTATATGTACTGGTCTTTCAGGAACCCCCTGGATGCCGGCGGGGATGTTATAACCTCCGACAGTGTAGGAGGAATGATGCTTGGTGTCGGTGCCGGAGTCAACCTGATCGATACCGGCGGATTCCGGGCAGGTGTCTCCTGTATTCCGGAAACTCATTTCTTCTACTCCGAAACACAGCAGGGATTTCAGAACGATGTTTTCGATCTCTATGGAAATATCCGCTGGGCCATTGATGCGGGCTTCAGAATGTAGGCTAGGGTTGGCAGTAGCCGGATTATCTGCTGTATGTATTTCTAATCAGGAAACTGGAACAATTCTGTTTTGCTTAATTTTATAAAAAGGCGTTTAACAGAATATGTGACGGTGACTTTCAAGTAACAAAAAAGCTGCCCGGTTCCGGGCAGCTTTTAGTCTTTACTGAGCGGTTAAGGTTAGGTTCAGGTCGGGGCTGCTTTCTGCTCCCCATTTATACCATCCCGAAGTCGGGGGTGTATCGCCTGTATCGAGGTTATAGTAGTCCCAGTCGTCGTAGCTGGAATTATAAATCTCCCATCGGGAATTAAGCGTTTCCCACCGAATTGTAAATATCTCATTGGTATAGAGGGCTGAATTATCAAACTGGTAGGCCACTTTACCATTGTAGTCGGATATCTTGGAATAGGTTCCATTACCATGGGTGCTCAATCCTGCTTCATCGTAGCCGCTAACTTCATAAGCAGTTACGACTGCCGAATCTGTTGATTGTGAGTTGGTGCTATAGGCAGTTTTATTTCCGGCTTCATCCTTAACAATTACATTGAAGTAATAGGTGGTGCTTGCAGACAGACCGGTAACACTCTTCGTTGCTATATTTGAGACATAGGCCCCAACGGCGGTGCCGTTTGCCTCAGCAGTGGATGCAGCGGCAATATTATTGCTTGTGGAATAGTAGAGCAGATATTGCAGATTTGCCTGGGCTGTAACATTGTCGGTACCGACTGTCCAGTTTACGGTCAAGCCGCTGCTGTTCACTGAGGAAAAGCTTAATACACCGGAACCTCCCGCAGTTGGCGCGGTAGAGTCGCCGGCGGCAGATGTTGCCTGAGAGTTTGTTGTATAGGCAGTTTTATTTCCGGCTTCATCCTTAATAATTACATTGAAGTAATAAGTGGTACTTGCAGAAAGACCGGTAACCGCTTTTGTTGTTATGTTCGAAGAATAACTCCCCACCGCTGTACCGTTAGTTTCGGCATTTGACACAGATGCAATGTTGTTGCTTGCAGAATAGTAGACCAGATACTGCAGATTTGCCTGGGCTGTAACATTGTCGGTACCGGCTGTCCAGTTTACGGTCAAACTGCTGCTGTTCACTGAAGAAAAGCTTAATACACCTGAACCTCCAGCAGTGGGTGCGGTAGAGTCGCCGGCGGCAGAGGTCGTCTCAGAACTGGATGTGTACGCAGTGGTATTTCCAGCCTCATCTTTTACCAGCACATTAAAGTAGTAGGTGGTTGATCCTGTAAGGCCGGAGACCGCTTTTGAGGAGATATTTGCAGAAAAACTGCCAGCGGCCGTACCGTTTGATACTGCGTTGGCGGCTGTATCAATATTGTCGGATGTAGAATAGTACACCAGGTATTCGAGGTCTGCCTGTGCGCTGGTATCGTCACTTCCGGCGGTCCAGTTTACCGTCACGCCACTTGAAGAAACAGTGCTGAATGAAATAGTTCCACTGTTTCCTGCTGTAGGTGCAGTTATGTCACTGCTGCTTCCCGTTGATCCGGAACCGGATGCAGAACCGTTATCACATGAGATAAAAGAGAATAATGCTGTTATCAGAATAAGCGCTGTTATCCCGATTCTTTGTACAGATTTCAATGAAATCCTCCTGTGGTTTATTGTTCAGATTTAAAAAGGCCTGTTGGTTTTATCAACCATGTCTGCCTATTGACGTTCTCCCAATACAAAGCAGGAATGGTGCCAGGTATGAAAAATCGTTAAATAATTTTATAACTTTTTTTAAGGCAGTATTTTAAGTTAGGAGATCTCTCATTGAAAGTACCTACTAAAACAGTAGATCTATCAAAATGAGAGGCGGCTTAAAGGTTTTCTGTCAAAATGAGTGAGGCATACAAAAAATACTTTTTTGGATATTTAGATAAGGACGTTGTTTCTCGGCGCAGAAATCTTCAGGATTCAGGCGATAGATTGGAAAAAAGATCCATAGAATTTCCCTTTATCAGCAATTTCCCTGTACAATCAAAACCACATGAAAACCGAAGATCAGCTTGAACGTATAATCCGCATGCTCGGCTCCGACCCGGGACTCTTTCTCCTGTCCCTCCACTCATTTATAGAAGGCTACCTGAAGGAGAATTTTACTGGTTACCGGCAGGAAGAGAGCTTCGCCCGCAATATCAACCACTACCGGGATATGAAGAAGGCCGAAGCCGGAGGGTTTCTGGATGATCTGCAATGGAATCTCTTCAATGCCCTGAAGGCGGAACACGGAATTACCAATCAGGTACGCCATGAGTTTCGGGATATTTCCCCCAAGTTTGCAGAGAGCGGCAGCTATAATTTTTTCAGGTTTTGTGAAAACTGCGGTATTGAGTCGGAAAAGATTCGGGTAATACAGGACAATCTTTCAATATGGGATAACCGTACAAGCCATATAGAAGATTACCGTGCCTTGATGGACGAGAAGTGGGCACATTTTCAGGACCAGCGGAAACTGAAGGAGATTCTCTCCTCCCTTAGGGAATATGAAGAGGAGAAGGCTGAGTCGGCCCATCTCTCCCGGGTTTTAAGAGAGCAGGAATATGAACTTAAGCGGTTAAACAGTCAGGTGGACAGCCAGAAAATTAGAATGGACGAGATCCTTTCGGAAAGGGAAAAATTCTCGGCAGAACTTGAAAAGATACGGCAGAGTCTGGGAAGTAAAAAAGATATTCAGTCCTATATAGATTACCTGCGTAACGCCACCTACTACACCAGAACAAGAATGGATTATGAGCAGTCCCTTATCCGTCTGACCCCGGAGCAGAAAGGTGTGCTTGAGAGAATCAACATTGAAAAGGATTTTATTATCCGGGGCGGGGCAGGTACGGGTAAAACCCTGATTCTTCTGGAGGCCCTTAAACGGGCCCGCCGGGAAGAAGGTGAAACCCTTGGCATGGAAGGCAAAAAAAAGTTCCTGCTCCTTACCTATACCACTACCCTGGTTAAATATAACCAGTACATTTCCGGATTAATGGGAATAGAGGGAAGTGATACGTCTATCTGTACCGCAGACAGTATTCTGCGGGATATCCTCACCGAAATAAATGCTGCATGGCAAATAGATTACCAGGTGTTGAAGAACAGTATACGCAGTCTTGAAAGGGATGAGACTTTTTCCGTTGACGAGCTCTGCCTTGAAATTGAGGAGTTTATCTACGGCAATAATCTCAGCTTCAAGGAATACTATGAAGAGATGATACCCCGTATCGGCATGCAGAAGCCGCTTCGTCAGGAACAGCGGAAACTGGTCTGGGATATCATGGAACAGGCCGAGAAGCAGATGCTCGAAAGCGGCAGCTTGAGCCAGGGCTTTGCCTGCAAGTGCATCCTCGATGCAGTCAACACTGGCAAGACCGAGGCCGTTGCGGACCATATATTTATTGATGAATCACAGGACTTGAAACCGGTTCAACTGCTTATACTGAAAAAACTTGCCTCCCGGTCTCTTATCCTTGCGGGAGATACGGATCAGTCAATCTACGGCCTTGGCTCTCCATATAAGCGTGCCAGTATCGATATCAGCGGTAAATCAGTCATTCTGAAAACAAACTTCCGCAACAGTACGGCCATCCATGAACTTGCTGAAGCATACCGTCTGCAGGCCGCAGGCAGCTGCAACAGCGACAGTGAGCCCGAAGCTTTCCGGGCAGGGCCGGTACCGGAGCTTATAACAGCAGAGAAAACAGAGGAGCTCTATGCGCGGCTTCTTGATAAAATCCGGCTTTTTCTGAATACCCTGGAGTATTCACCGGATAATATTGCGGTTATTGCTCCTACCAGGTCTATGCTGGATAAAATTGAAAAACTGCTGGAAGAGGATTCAATTCCTGCTGCCCAGATTCGGGAGAACAGCTTTGATTTCGGTTCTGTTCACGGTGTGCGTTTATCGCCGCTTCACTCAAGCAAAGGGCTTGATTTTCCGGTTGTAATGTGTTTTCTGCCTTTTCTTCCGGGAGAAAAAGGAATAGATGCAGAAACGCTGCAGGACCTGCAGAAAAACCGTGTCTATGTTGCCCTGACCAGGGCGATGGAAAACCTTAATATCTTCTGTAAAGAGGAGCCGAAAGAGAAGGCTCTGGAAGATATTGTAATCGTTTACAAAAAAACATTTACAAGCTGAAGGTATGGCCTTAGAGTAAAGGTGCTCTAAAGAGACAACCAGGAGAATGTAGATGATTTTAACAGGAAAAACAGCGCTGATTACCGGTGCCAGCCGGGGAATCGGCAAAGGTGTTGCAAAATGTTTTGCATCCGAAGGTGCAAAACTCGTATTAACCGCACGTTCTGAGGATGCTCTAACAGCTCTTAAAGATGAACTCACAGGGGACGGGGCAGAGATTATTACCTTTGCTGGAGATATTACCAAGCAGGAAGATCTTGAAAGGTTAAAAAGAGCTGCTGAATCTGCCTTCGGCAAGGTTGATATATTGATTAATAACGCCGGTGTCTCCATCGAGAAGCCTTTTCTTGAAATAAGCATTGAAGAGTGGGAGTTTATTCATAATGTAAATCTTACGGGCACCATGCTGGTTACCCGGACCTTTCTCCCTGCTATGCTTGAGGCCGGTTCTGGAAATATTGTGAATGTCGCCTCTGCTGCAGGTTTACGGGGACTTCCGGGAAGTACCGCTTACAGCTCATCAAAAGCTGCGGTTCTCGGATTTACCCATGCTCTGGCGGATGAATATAAAAAATCCGGTGTGCGGATCAATGCCATCTGTACCGGCCCTGTGCGGACGGAAATGTTCGAAGAGTCGGCGGTAAGGGATTTTATTCTTGCCAGCGGAGGGGATCTGTTTGAGGTTGAAGAAGCTGCCTCTGCCATTCTTTTTCTCGCATCTGAACAGTCCAGCAAGATGAACAGTCAGGTATTAACCCTGCGCGGATACAACCGCTGGTAAAAACTGCTTACAGCTGAAGCAAACCGGGTCATCTCTTTGTATTAATAGGTAGAACTGTTATATTGTTAAGGAGATGACCATGGATAGTCTGGCCGATATGCTGGAACACGAACTGGAAGATGCCTTTGAGGTGAAAAATAGAGGTTCTCTTCACCGCTATATTACCCTGCTCACACAGAATATGATTTTGAAAGATCAGAACAATTTAGAACACGCTGCATTCAGGGAAACCATTATTCGTATCGATGGCCGCATTGAAGAGGGATTCAAGCGGATGGATGATCGCTTTGAACAGGTCGACAAGCGCCTTGAACAGGTAGATAAGCGCTTCGAGCAGGTCGACAAACGTTTCGAAGTAATACAGCAGAGTATGGATAAACGATTCGAAGTCATGCAGCAGAATATGGAACGGCGCTTTGAACAGGTGGATAATCGTTTTGAAGCGATGCAGCTGAACATGGATAAACGTTTTGAGTCTATGCATCTGAACATGGATAAGCGCTTTGAGTCTATGCAGCAGAATATGGACAAGCGCTTTGAGTCTATGCAGCAGAATATGGACAAGCGGTTTGAACAGATGGACAAACGTTTTGAGGAGACCCAGCACAGCCTTGATCAGCGTTTTACATCAACGCAGCACAATATGGACAGACGTTTTGATATGATGTTCCGCTTTATGAGCCTGGGGTTTATTATTATGGGCACCATGATGTCGGTCTATCAGTTTCTGGTCTGAGCCCCTGTAAAGTTATTATCTGTTTATGACTGCAAAAAAGATTCTTAAAAAGGTATTCGGCTACTCATCATTCCGTCGGAATCAGGAAGAGATTATCCAGGCTGTCCTTGACGGCCGGGATGTTTTTGCTGCTATGCCTACAGGGGGAGGTAAAAGCCTCTGTTATCAGCTGCCGGCATTAATGTTGGAAGGCTTGACTGTAGTTGTCAGCCCTCTTATTGCCCTTATGAAGGATCAGGTTGACTCTGCTTCTGCCCTTGGTATTCCCGCTGCATATCTGAACAGCAGCCAGACCGCAGAAGAGGCCTCAGATGTATATTCAAGACTCTACCGGAACGAAGTCAAACTCTTGTATGTCTCTCCGGAACGGTTGGCACTTGACGGCTTCGGGGAGAAACTCAACCAGTTTAAGGTATGCTTTTTTGCTGTGGATGAGGCTCACTGTCTTTCCGAATGGGGGCATGATTTCCGTCCGGATTATCTTGTTCTATCTGCGTTAAAACATGCCTTTCCTTCGGTGCCTATAGCGGCATTTACCGCTACCGCAACTCTGCAGGTTCAAAAAGATATTATCCGGCTTCTGCAGCTGACAAGGCCTTTTCTCATACGGGCATCCTTTAACCGGAAGGAACTTCACTATCAGGTGCTGCCGAAAACAGAGGTATTAAGCCAGATAAGCCAGGCGGTACGGAATTTTTCCGGTCAGGCCGGTATTGTTTACCGTTTAAGCCGGAAGGATACGGAAAAGACTGCTGAGTACCTGAGAAAACAGGGTATCGAGGCTGTTCCGTATCATGCGGGATTGAGGAAGGAAGAGAGAAGCCGTAATCAGGAACTGTTCAATAACGATGAAGTCCGGGTAATAACGGCGACTACGGCATTCGGGATGGGCATCGATAAAAATAACATCCGCTTTATAATCCATGGCGACCTGCCCAAAAGCATGGAGGGCTACTACCAGGAGACCGGCCGGGCAGGCCGGGACGGCGTAGATTCCCGGTGTATTATGTTTTTCAGTAACGGGGATATCCCCCGTCTTGAATACTTTATAAAACAGATTGAGGATCCGGCAGAGCAGCGGCGGAGCCGGGATAATCTTGAACGCGTTGCCCGTTTCGCCTCGGTTAATGTCTGCAGGCGACGACAGATACTGGAATACTTTGACGAAGAGGTTGAAGAGGACTGCGGAACCTGCGATGTCTGTACCGGTTCCACTGGTAAAACCGATGCCGGAACTGATGCCAGAAAAATTCTATCTGCCATTTACCGTACCCGGGAAGGTTTCGGTATTCAGCATATTATCGATATTGTCCGGGGAGCGGATACGGAAAAGATCCGCAAGAATAATCATTCAGCCCTAAAAACCTACGGCGTGGGCCGGGATAAAAGCAAGGCATGGTGGAATGGTATTGTTTCTGAACTGATAGGACAGCAGATGATCCATAGGGACAGCGGCCATTTCAATGTCCTGCGTATAACCCCTGCGGGCAGCAGGCTCCTTTTTGGGGATGAGTCCTTCTTTATTCTGGAGCGGAAAGAGCCGGAGCGGAAAAACCGCAAAGCATCAGCAGCGGAACGTGAGCTCTCTGTTGTTGATGCAGACGAAGCATTACTGGATAAGCTCAAAGCCGTTAGAACTTCTCTTGCGCGGCAGAAACATGTTCCGCCGTATATAATTTTTTCCGATAAAACCCTGCTCTATATGGCTGAGATGCTGCCGGAAACAGGTGCGGACATGCTGAATGTTCCCGGTGTGGGGGAAAAGAAGCTGACCGCCTTCGGCAGTGATTTCCTGGCGGTAATACGGGAGCATCTGGGCTAGTCCCGGAGAGGTCAGCACCGGGAAAATCCTGCACATTTGTGATATAATTCCATTAATAAAAGCGGGAGTATTTATGAATAACCTGTATATGAAAGTTTTATTTTTAATGATTTCTCTTTCCGGTTTATTTTGTTCCTGTACTCCCGCCGGTAGTGGAAGCGCATCTTCAGTTGCCACTGTTGCTGCTCCTGAGTTTTTTCCCGATTCCGGTGTTTATGCAAATGATTTTGTTCTTGAAATCAGCTGCGCAACTACTGGAGCTGTAATCTATTACACCACCGACGGCACGATCCCTGATATTAATTCAAGTGTATACAGCAGCGGAATTCCTGTAAATGATGACGGTTCAACTCTGACGGTGATGGCTTATGCCTCTGCTGAGGGTCTTGAGAAATCGCCTACAGTAGAGGGCGATTTTTCCATCAGTATTTCTTCTCTGGAAACACCGCTTCTGAATACTCCCGAAGCAGATGACTATCTGGATAACGGCGGCGGAGGAAATCCCGGGCTCTGGCAGTTTGACTGGGAGGATGTTCCCGGTGCAGAAGGGTATTACTTTGATTTTGGCACACTCCCTGTACGGGATGATGACGACAAGGACGGTATCGGCGTTGATGACAGCACCGGAGGCAACAGCTATTATAATGGAACTGTCTGCTACGACTCAGAATACAGTCGCTCTTTTACCTCTACTACAATGCTGGAGAGCCAGTACTGGCGGGTTCAGGCATTCTGCGGTAACCAAACCGGGGCATGGTCCGAGGTAAGGGCGTTTACTGTAGAACCGCCGGTACCCAATAATCTTACTGTATTTGACCATTCAGATGATTCAATTACCCTTACCTGGAGCTACTATTACAGCTTTTCCGATGCCGAATACCTGCTCTACCGGTCGGAATCTGAAGCCGGACCATACCTGCTGGTATCGGGTTCCATTACATCCGCCAGCTACACTGACATCAGCTACACTGATACCAGTGTAAGCCAGGGACAGGAGTACTTCTACAGAATAGCAGCTGTTGTCGACGGTAATGAATCTGATATGTCCGAACCGGTACGCACCTCGGCTGTCCCCGGGCCTATGGGCTATTTCAAGGTAGCCAACTCCTGGGGAAATCCTTTTTCCGGTGAAAAAGTGGGAGACGGTTTTTATTATATAACCTACGAGGCTATGAAGCTTCGCAGGGTGCCGGTCTATATTTATGCCGACCGGGCGGGCTATACCCCGCAGTATGTTGCAAAGGTTCTGATAGATCATGACCGGCGCAATGCCTGTAATATTTACCTTGGTGTGGGTGATCCGGAAGACCCTGTTGCCTGGAAGAGTGTCAGCAGTTCTGAAGATTACTACAATCAGACCTATACCACTTATTTTTACAGCAGCCCCAACGGCTCAGAATCTTTTCCGGCCTCTCCGCTGGTTATTGATGTAAGCGAGTTTGCCCAGTACATGGGCAATGAGGATTTTTTCCTGCGGATACGGGACAAGGATGAGGATCCAGCGGATGGGACGGAATTCAGCGGGTCGATAATCAGTTTTTCGCTTGAGGAGCACAGCACTTATAATTATCTATCTCCAGAACCCTCTGACCAGGCCTCTGCCGCGGGTTTGCCCATGAGTTTTGATGATGGAGAAATAGTCTCTATTGTAATTCCCGCTGAAGAGTTTGAGCCGGTCCCGGTCACTTCTTCTCTCTTCTCGGTCAGTTCCGCTGTTACCCGGCATGCGGAGGTCCAGCCCATTTCACAAAATGATCTTCAGAAAATGAAAGATGAGATGGGAACTGCAGATCCGGACAAGGATTACAACAGAATAGTAAATGGAATGGGAACCGGCTGGCGGCCGCCGACAGAAGAGGAGTGGGAATATATTGCTGAAACTGGTGCAGTGCTGACCCCAAAGACTCCATATCACTCTGTCGGTGCATCAATAACCGCAGTGGATCCGACTATACCGACCGCAGTTGACTGGTCTGAAGGTCCATACTTTCCTCCCATAGGGTCCCAGGGTTCTGAAGGTTCCTGTGTATCCTGGTCGGTTGGATACTATATAAAAACCTTTCAGGAAGCCTATGAACATGAGAGAAATGTTGCATCTGCCGAAAGTAACGGCTACAAGCCTTCAAGTCTGCTTGACTGGATATACTCCCCGGACTTTATCTATCATCAGATAAACAATGGGGAAAATGTGGGAACCAGCTATTTTCAAAATCAGCAGATTCTGGATAAGTTCGGCTGTGCCTCCTGGGACACCATGCCCTACAGTGCCTCAGACCACACCAGCTGGCCCGATGAAACAGCCTGGAGGGAAGCACCTCTTGCCAGGTCCAGCTTTCTTCGGGATGACGCCACCTACGGTACGGATTACTATTTTACCGTAACCTCCGATGATGAAATCAATCTGCTGCGCAGTCTGCTCGCGGAAGGAGTCCTTGTTTCCATTACCATCGATTCAACCAAGTACAGTAAACTTGACGGAAACGATATATGGGATGCAGATTCATACAATCCTGACTCGCTCAATCATGCCAATACGGTTGTCGGCTATGAGGATGTTGATGAGTATTAGTGGTAACCTTTCAGCAGATTCTCCGATAGAGGAAGTGGATTTTCAACTTCCGATATTTCCATATTTCTATTCACGGTAAACGTTTTATTTGCCATACTATACCTATTGATGACTGGTTTTATAAACAGGACGGTTGAACTACTTTCTCCCGGGGGAGATTCCGACTCGGTAAAGGCTGCTATTCTGGCCGGCGCCGATGCGGTTTTTCTGGGAGTAGGAGATTTCAATGCCCGCAAACGGGCCGTAAATATAACATATGAAGAGCTGAAAGAACTTTGCGGTATTGCAGGGGAGCGGTGTGTCAAAATCTACCTTACCCTCAATGTTCTGGCTCTGGAAAATGAGTTCAATTCTCTAGTGCAGCTGCTGCAGGATGCCGTAAATGCAGGCATCAATGCTGTAATTCTTCAGGATTACGGGCTGCTTTCTGTGGTACGGCGTGTTTTTCCGGATCTGGAAATACATGCATCAACTCAGATGACCACCCACAACCGGGGCCAGCTTGAACTTCTTTCCCGGGCCGTAGTTTCCCAGGTCAACTTCAGCAGAGAACTTTCACTGGATGAGATTTCTGATCTTGCTGATGCTGCCCATGAACTCGGGATGAAGGTAGAGGTGTTTGTGCATGGGGCCTACTGTGTCTCATTTTCAGGCCAATGCTATATGTCCGGCTGTCTGTACGGTAACAGTGCCAACCGTGGTGCCTGTGTGCAGCCCTGCCGCAGGGAATACTCCGGCAGAAATGATAGACTAAGGCCCCTCAATCTGAAGGATAATTCAGTCTTTTCGTCTGCTGAAGAGCTGTTAAGAGCAGGAGCGGATTCCCTGAAGATTGAAGGCCGTATAAAAGGCTATGAATACGTTTATAATACCACCTCCGCCTGGAGAGAGCAGCTTGACCGTCTTGGTAAAGGAGAGGCTCCTCATGTTTCAGATTCCAGACTGGACGCTGTTTTTAACCGTTCTTTCAGTGATAATCTTATCAGAGGAAGGCTGGGATCTGACGCTTTTACCTCAGATAGTGATGATCAATCCTTAAACATACTTGATAAGGTCAAGGGGTACTCTGCAGACAGGAAGGAAATTGCCTTCACAGACGGCAGTTCCCTGGAGGAGGGCAGGACTGTTACCATCAAAACAACGGAAGGTAATTTTATCTGCACCGGTTTGCTTGGAGAAAAGCTTTCACCGGGAGTGTTCCGATTCAGGATGGAACATGTTCTAAAAGGGAAAATCCAGCGCGGACATATTGTCTGGGGTCAGCCGGAATCCATGGCAGGAAAGAATCTTAAAAAAGCAGTCCGTGAACTGAGCTGGACGGAGAAGAAGAAACCGCTGCGGATGAAACTTTCCGGCAGTGCCGGATCTCCTTTAACGTTGCTGGCACACGCAGAAGGACAGCAGGTATCTGTTGTTTCTGAGGCAAGGCTGGAAAAAGCCGAAAAGCGGCCCACTGAGAAGGAGGCTGTCTATAAACAGCTGTCCCGCCTGGGAAACTCAGAGTTTTATCTGGAAACCTGTGATCTCGATGACCTGGATGGAGATCTGTTTATCCCCGTAAAAGTGATCAATCAGCTGCGCAGGGACGCGGTTGAGCAGCTTTCAGTTCAAAATGCTGAATACAGGATAAAACCCGTCCTTCCGGTCCGGACAGAGGGTGAATCCCTTAAACCCGGATTGGCGCTGTTGGTGGACAACTCTGAAATTTTACATGGTATTCCGGCCGGGTCTGATATTACCGTTCTTTTTCAGCTGCCCGCAGACGCCAACGGTATGCACCAGGCTGATAAGGTGTTTGATTCATTTCCGGATCTCATTCCCTGGTTTCCTTCTATCCTTATTGGAGAACAGTTTGAGGCCGCCTGTGCATTGCTGAATCGACGTTCCTTCAGGCGGATCGCAACGGATAACTCCGGTATTGCCTGGTATGCCGGCGAAAAAGGTATTCCCTGGATTGCAGGTCCCATGCTGAACGGCAGCAACGGATACAGTCTCGAGTTCTTTCAGCAGTACGGTGCCGACGGTGCTTTTCTGTCACAGGAGTTGTCCGGCAGTCAGATACATGAGACATCGATCCCGGGAGATATGGAACTCTGGGCAGCCCTTATCTCGCCGCTCCTGCTGATGAAGACACGGCACTGTATTGTAAGGAACTGTACTGACTGCGCCAAAGTGGTTATGGATGCTGCATGTCTCCCCGGATGTAATAAATCTGCGGAGATCAGGGATGATCAGGGAAATACAATCCGGGTGATTAAACGGGCAGGGGATTACAATGGTCTATATCTGAAAAACCCCGTGCTGTATGACCATGTTCTTGCAGATTCCCGGACGGATGTTTATCTTCTCGATTTAAGAACGCCCGCTGCAGATATACTGAACAACAGCAGTTTAACAGACTTGTTACATATTACCCGGGAAATGACGGCATCCACAGGTAGCTCTCTTCAGCAGAAGGCTGTAGATTCTCTCCTGATGAAATTTCCCGCCCTTCAACAAACACGTCCGAAGAGACTTGCCTGATGGAGATATCCCGGCTGGAGTGCTATCTTGATTCCAATGCATAAACAGGTCTCTTTTTCACTGTTTTTTATACTGTCTGTATCGATCTTCCTCTTTTCCGACGCAGGTCCTGTTCCTGTGCCCTACTATACCCAGGGAAAAGATGCCCCCTGGGCTGAAGAAAAACTCGGGTTCGGTTCCTCCGCCACAATCCGCACCCACGGGTGTGCCCTTACTGCGGTTTCAATGGTCTATTCTCATTTTGAAAATGACACTCTGAATCCTTCCCGAATGAACCGCTGGCTGAAAGCCAACAGCGGCTTTGAAGATGATCCGGACAGGAATACCAGTCTCGGCAAAGTTGTTATGAACTGGCCGGCCCTAACCCGATACGGTAAAGGCTATGTGTATACCCGCTTTAACTGGCGGGCAGTACCGGCGGATCTAATCCTTGTCCGTTATTATCTGGACAGAAGTATTCCTGTTATCGGTGAGGTTCTGTATCGCGGGGCTCCTCATTATGTTGTGCTTACCGGTTATGACGATGACGGTTTTCTCATGCTGGACCCGGAGTTTCCCGGGGAGCACCGTTTTAATGAGGTCTACAATATCAGCGACAAGTACGGCTCCGGACCAGGGCGTAACCTGAATGGAATACGGGTGCTCTATCCGGTCAGATTACAAAATATTCAATAAAAATAAGAAAATATTCTCAAATAATAATGTAAAGTGTTGATTAATTCTCAATCAGCTGGGTAGTATGATTATATATTCCAGCAATCAGAGGGAGAGTTAAACAATGAACTATATCCATACCGAAAAAGCCCCGGCAGCAGTCGGACCATATTCACAGGCAGTTCTTGCCGGTAATACCCTGTATGTGTCGGGTCAGATACCCTTTGTTCCGGCGACAATGACACTGGTCAGTGAAAACGTTGAGGAACAGGCACAGCAGTCTCTGGCAAATATCAAGGCCATTATCGAAGAGGCAGGGTTCACTGTTGAATCGGTGGTTAAATGTACGGTATTTCTGACCGACATGAATGATTTTGCAGCGGTGAATGGAGTTTACGCCGATTTCTTTGGTGACCACAAGCCGGCCCGCTGTGCAGTAGAGGTTTCCCGGCTGCCCAAGGATGTAAAAATAGAAATTGATGCCATCTGTGTAAAGTAGGCATTAATGGATTCTCAGAGCATACTTCAGAAATTTTACGGTATTGCCGACTATATTGCCGCAATCAACGGGCCTACCTGTGAAGTTATCGTGCATGATATAAGCAATCTCCAGAGCTCCATTGTGCATATTGTCAACGGTCATGTTACCGACAGACAAGTCGGCGGTACAATTACTGATTATGCTCTGGACCTTATTATGGAAAGGCAGGACCAGCAGAAAGACAGTATTGTCAACTATATGGGGTCCACCAGGGATGGCCGGATTCTCCGTTCATCCACCTATTTTATCCGGGACAATCAAGAAGAGCTCATAGGTCTTCTCTGTGTAAATATTGATATTACCGATCTTATTACGGCCAGGGATATTCTCAGCAAGGCCGCCGCACTGAACAGTGCCCCTGTGCATGAATCCGCTGCTGCCGCCAGCCGGGAGCATTTCAATCTTTCCGTGGATGAGCTGGTAAACGGTGTAATAGATAATGTAATTCTTGAGTCGGGAATAAGTCCTGAGAATTCAAATACAAAACAGAAAAAAGAACTCACCAGAATCCTGTTCGACAGGGGTGTGTTCAAGATCAAAGGTGCGGTAAATGTCCTTGCAAAACGGCTGAATATTTCCAGTCAGTCAGTGTACCGCTACTACAAGGAAATCGAAGGAGAAGGGAAGGAATGAATATCCGCAGCAAAATGAACAGCCGCTTCCGCAGCCTGGAAGGCGGGCTGTTTTCAGATGTAACCAAAGCCGACGTGGGGGAAGGCGCCATGAAACTCATGGAGCAGGGGGTGGATATCATGGCCTGGGCAGATCCGTTTTTTCCCGATCCGTCACTGCCTGCTTCAGTAAAAGAGACAATGCAGCAGGTTATAGAGGAAGGAACCTGCTCCCATTACTCCATGCCTATCGGTCTGTATGATTTACGGAAAACGCTGTCGGACAAGGTGAGCAGGCAAACCGGACTGGAGCTTGACCCTAGCAGGAACATCATTGTTTCACCCGGTTCAGATTCAGGGCTGATATATGCCATGATGCCTTTTATCGAACCGGGAGATGAGGTTCTGATTCCCGAGCCCTGTTATCCCAGTAATATTCTTAACCCGAAGCTTCTAGGAGGAACGAGCGTCACAGTTCCTCTCTTGTATGAAGATAACTACCAGATCCGCATTAAAGAGTTTGAGAAGCGGCTTACAGATAAGACCAAGATGGTGCTTATCACCCATCCAAATAATCCAACCACAACAGTATTCCGCCGGGAGTCGGTGGAAGCTCTGAGCCGTTTTGTTATCGAAAACGATCTTATTCTGGTCTCCGACCAGGCTTTTGAAGATCACATCTATGATGGAATAGAGTTTGTACACCCCGCAACCCTGCCGGGAATGTGGGAACGGACTTTGACGGTCTGCTCCATTTCCAAGGGAATTGGTTTAAGCGGATTTCGGATTGGCTATATCTACGGAAGTGATGTTATTATGGATGTGCTCTACGGCGGGGCGGTGAATATTCTGGGTGCGCCTAGCACAATAAGTTCTCTGGCGGCTATTACTGCTGTTGAAGATGATGAGGTTCTTAAATCCAACTTCGGCCGGCTGGAAAGGCGGCGGCGCATGGCCTATGAGATTTTCAGTTCCGTACCTGGAGTGGAAATGAGGATGCCCGAAAGCGGCATTCTGACCTGGATTAAAATAGAAGCACTTGGCACGTCTGCCGAGGTTGCTGCCTATCTTCTGGAGCATGCCCGGGTGCTGGTAAACGAAGGTGTACCATACGGAGAGCATGGTGAAGGTTATCTGCGAATAGTAACCGGCGCTTTTGCAGACGATAAGCGGGCGGAAGAGGCTTTTAAACGTATTAGAAATGCTCTGATCCAGCTGGGAGAAGAGAAAAGAATGGCAAGTTAATTACCCGTAACGGTAATTATAAAAATTATAGAGGGGTTGTTTATGGAGAAAGAAAAATTAGTCTTTCGCGGGGGCTGGGGAATGGCATTTATTCCGCTGGCTGTATTTTTTGTCTTCTGTGTACTGTTGTTTCTGGTATTTCTGTCCTATGACATGCATGCACTTGCAATGGGCGGATTTCTGGGGCTGATTATCGGCGGACTATTTGTGAAGAACTACAGTACCTACTGGAAGAGTGTTATCGCGGGTATCGCTTCGCCCAATTCGGTTACCATCGTGGTAATTCTTTTTGTAATCGGTATGTTCTCCCAGATGATGAAAGACAGCAATGCATCTGAAGGTTTTGTATGGCTTGCAAGCCGCATGCACCTTACAGGGGGAGCTTTTACCGCTTTTGTATTTATCTCCTGCTGTATTATCTCCACCGCTACGGGATCTTCAATCGGAACCATGTTTGCTGCTTTTCCGATATTCTTCGGTGCAGGTACTGTTCTCGGAGCGAATCCTGCTTTTCTTGCAGGTGCAATAACTTCCGGATGTATCTTCGGAGACAACCTGGCTCCTATTTCGGATACCACCATTGCTTCCGCATCCACCCAGCAGTTTAAAAACGGCGAAACCGCGGATATTGCAGGTGTTGTAGGCAGCCGTTTCAAGTATTCCGCTGTTGCAGGTGTAATTGCCATTGTTCTCTATGTAATTCTCGGCGGCGGCGGAGAGATGGGATCGTCCACTGAAACCATGGGAGATGCCCGCAGACTTGTTATGCTGATTCCTGTGGTGGCTCTCCTTTTTACCGCAGTAAAGACCCGGGATCTGTTTAAAGCTATTACTGTCGGACTTATCCTGGGCACTGTTACCGGCCTTGTATCCGGTATCTTTACCGTGGATAGTCTGTTTGCTTCAAGCGGAGAACTTGGAAACCATGTGTCCGGATTTCTGCCTGCCGGTGTAAACAGCATGATGTCTACTGTTACCCTGGTAATTTCGGTTTTCGGTATTATGGGTGTTCTGGATGCCGCAGGGGCTATCGATAAAATGGTTGAAGCCATTCTTAAATCAAGCCTGGCGAAAACCGACAGGGGCACGGAAATTGCTATTACCGTCGGTTCCTGTGTAACCTGTATGATCTTCGGCGGAGTTACCAGTGCGGCAATTCTTACCTTCGGTCCTGTTGTAAACGAAATCGGTATGAAGAAGGGCCTTCATCCCTATCGCCGGGCAAACCTGCTGGACGGTTTTGTAAATACACTGCCGGTGGTTATTCCTTTCCTGAGTGTATTTGTATTTATCTCCGTAGCCCTTGCGGGTCTTGATCCTGTAAGTGTTGCCAAGGGAATGATCTATCCGGTTATCCTCTTTTTTGTACTGCTCGCTTCGGTTATTACCGGCTGGGGCCGTAAACACGAGGAAGCCTGATATATTCAGGCTTCTTTATTGAGGTTCCTGAGCATAACCTTTATGTGGGGACCATCTTCCGCCCGTTCCAGTTCGAAGGGTTCTCCCTTCGGACCGGGATGGGCTGCTAAAAATGTGTCTATCTTCTGTATATCTTCAGTCTTCATCTGAAGCGCAAGGGTTGTCGAATTACTCTCCACATGCCTGCTGCTGCGGGTTCCGATTATTACTCCGCCTACGGCCTCTTTCTGAAGAATATATGCGCTGGCAATATTGGCAATTGTGCAATTATAGCTTGAGCTGATACTTTCAAGCAGCCTGAGCAGTTCCTGATATGTGTCCCATCCGCCAAAATCATTGATAATTATTCTGTATTTAACCAGTGAACGGTTATCCCAGTTTTCTGGTTCCGGTGCGCCCAGCCATTTGTTGGTCAGGAATCCCCCTGCAAGGGTTCCGTAACAGAGAAGGGCGATATCGTTGTCTCTACAGAATGACTGCATACCGTTTTCAACCCGGCGGTCAAAAAGGCTGTACTGAGCCTGCATGCTGGAAACAGGTATGCCCGCTTCTACAATCTCTTTTGTTCTCGGTGTATCGAAGTTGGTAAGAGAAACCTGTGAAATTTTACCCTCTTTCTGTAAATCCGTAAGAACTCCCAGGGCCTCTATGTATCCCGGAATATCATATTCCCACCAGTGGAACTGAATCATGTCTACCTGTTCCACTCCAAGGCGATGCAGCGTCCGGTCGATTGAATCCCTTACATCCCGGGAGGTAAGCTCCGCAAGTATGGTTCTGTCCGGAACATACTTTGAGTGAATCTGTATGTCCTCACGCTTTCCACCTGCCATGATATGTTCCTTAAGAAACTGTCCGTAAAACTCTTCCACTCCGGTGTAGATATCTGCGCAGTCAAATGTGGTAAATCCCTGTTCCACCAGCCGGTGAAAGGCTTTCAGCACATCTTCTCTTTCTATGGCGCTTTGAAGGGCATGGCCTTCGGACAGCTGCCAGCCTCCGTTGATAATGCGGCTGAAGGTATAACTGTTTTTCAGGGTATATCGGGTATTCAAGGGAAACTCCATTATTTATCTGTTTTTTTCAGGGGCACAACTGTGCAGTCTGCATGGCTGAAGGAACGTCTGGCTATGCGGGTAATTCGAAACCGGGCACCGCAGTTGGGATCCGGACAGGCTATGTCTGTGTCTGTGGTCATCCAGTCAGTATCTGCAGTTTCTCTCTGCTTTGCTGGAAGGAGCGGCAACAGTGCGGAAAGGGCATAAAGTGAAAATTTGGATTCTTTCGGGAATACGATGTTTTCGCCAATAACCGTAAAGTTGACTCCTTCGTCATGGGCACAGACAAAGTCTTTCTCGCCGCGGACAGTTTCAACCTGCAGATCATAAAGTGAAAAAAGATCGTTGCTGTTTTCTGCCATTTGCAAAGTATCCTCTATGTTGCAGAGGGTGTCAATATAGCGATTGTTTTATAAAAAACAATAGATTGTACACAATTGAGCACAAAAAGCCTGTAATTGATCATAAAAAGGGTGACAAGAGTGTTTTTATGCTCTATGATGGGACTAAAGAGAGGATCAAATGATACAAGACGATAATGCAATTGACAGGATGTTTAAAGCAGCTGTTTATAAACTTCTTGAAATAAAAGACAGCGACATCCGGCTTCTTACCCTGCTGCAGGGTAAAACTGCTGTAGACCGGGGAATTCACATCGGTGGAGCCTTTTCGGCAACCATTCCGCTGGTTTCACTCTACTACAGCGGAGCAATGAACTATGATGTGGAAAACCCCACGGCAGAGGGGCAGGACCTTTTTGTTCTCAGTAAAGGTCATGCCATTGCTGCCCTCGCTTCCATCTATGCCGATCTGGGCTACTTCCCGGAGGATGTGCTGAAGAACAGCCGTTCCGGAGACAGCATTCTCAATGGACATCCCGGTTCAATCCTGCCTGGTATCCATACAGCAACAGGCCCTCTGGGGCAGGGAATCTGTGTCGCTGAAGGTTTTGCCCTTGCCGCTGAATGCGGTGAAGCTGCAGATGTCTACTGTCTTACCGGTGACGGTGAGCTTCAGGAAGGCGTTGTCTGGGAAGCGGTAATGTATGCCGGAGCAAAAAGACTTGAAAATCTTTGTGTGATGATCGACAAGAACGAAGGTCAGCTGGACAGCACCAAGGGGCTTTCCTATCCCATGCACAATGTTGATGACGCTTTTGCAAGTTTCGGCTGGAAGGTTATCAATGTGGATGCTACCCGCTACGAAACTGTGGTTGAAGGACTGAAAGAGTTCAAGTACGGTGACCGTGACGGCCGTCCAACCCTTATTGTATGTAACGGTAAAAAAGGTTTCGGCGGTATTTCGAGTTTTATGGGCGGTCACAAGGTTGACTTTCCCGATGCTATTGCCGACCAGGAAATTGCCATGCAGGAAGCCCGGCGGGCGAGAAGGGTTAAAGACCTCGAAAACCTTGCCAACTCTGTTGCCAGCAAAGAGGAACAGGAAGAGTTCCGGGCTTATGTCGGTGCCCTTGGTGCCGGAATGAATCTGGATGTCTCCTTTTCCAAGTCCGGTGACCTTAAGGTCGCTCCGGGCAAAAAAACAGTAAAAATCAAAAAAGCTGCAAAGCGCGATAAGACAATCAGCTGGAATCCCTCAAGTCTTCCCGGATACGAGCTCGGAGCAAGTGTATCCGCTCAGGATGTTGTAAAGGAGTCCATGAAGGTTTTTGCCCTGGACCCCCGGGTAATGTCGGTTGACTCCGACCTTGCTGTTATCAGCAGTCTTGAAGCGGGAGTTGGTTATGTCGATTCCCAGCGCGCTATCAACGTGGGGATTGCGGAAGCAAACATGATGTGTGTCGGTGAATCCTTCGCCGCCATGGGATATAACGCCTGGGTAAGTACCTTCTGTCCCTTCTTTGACTGGAAGGTTCTGCGCAGAATTGCCGTAAGCCACGAAGAGCGTCTTGAAGCCGGAAAAGCCGACGGATGGCTTGCAGAAGGACATGGTCTTGACCTTACCTTCCTTGCCACAGCTCCCAACCTTGAGACAAAAACCAACGGTGCAACCCACATGGGTAACGATGATTCCATTGTTTACGAGGGAATTGCTCACCTGCAGATTATTGATGCATGCTGTCCCAACCAGCTGCTTTCCATTATGAAATGGATTATGGAAGGTAATAAGGGGCTTATCTATCTGCGTATACTCCGTTCCGGTACTCCCGCAATTTATGACAAGGATTACAAATTCGAGTTTGGAAAAGCGGCAATCTTCGGAGAAACAAAGGATCCGGATGTATATGTCGTAAGCTCAGGCCGTGGAGTATATGAGGCCATGAAGGCAGCTGAAATAGCCAGCGGTGTTAAGACTGCCATTGTGGATATGTCTACCATCGATGATGAGATGATCAGTATGCTCCATGACAGCGGCAAGAAAGTTATTGTCGCCGAGCAGAATAACGGGTATATCTGGCGGAATATGCAGAAGTCACTCTTCAGTAAGAAGAGTATCTCAACAGAGAACTTTACCGCTGTTAATACCCTCAGAGAGACCGGAGAGGTACGATTTGTACACTCAGCAACTTATGAGCAGCTCCTTGAGAAGTATGGTCTTTCTCCGGCGCAGCTTGCGGACCTGATTAAAAAATAAGCTCAATCCTTTCTGTGTAGGATTTCTCATGCCCGCCGCCCGTGTTACGGGCGGCATTTTATTTATTGTACCTGGTTTACCACGGGGTAGGTATCTTCCGGTGAGCTGTTGGTTTTCACCATCAGTGCTTCCACCGGCGGTGAACCCTCCGGGACAATAAAGGTATGGTGCTGACCCGGTTGTACCACTATGCTGACTCCCGGTTTGAGTTCGGTTGTGGACGTTCCCGCAGTTATTTCACCGTACCCGCTGATCACGAAGAAAAACTCGGTTTTTTCCTTGTGAAAATGGGCATACTTACCGCTGTTAAAGCGGACTTTCTGTATTTCTGTTCCCGGGGAGTTGAGACTCTCCGCATCTGCAAGCAGTGACGTGTCATACCCGTCTTTACTGATCCAGCTCTCTGTTGTCTTCATGTCAAAAACCTTCCGGTGCAGTGTGAATACGCTGATCTTAGCATAAACCTTAATCTTATAACCAATGGGTATTATAGTTACGGCCAATTTGACTTGAACCTGCAGATAGCCTACGCTTTTTGTGAGGAGATCAGATCGCAGTCAGATGAACACCCATGATCTTGAAAGACAACTTGAGCTCGAAAAGCTGATAGCGGAAGTAGCCCGCAAGTTTGTAATGGTCAACGAAGTAACCGATGCCGTTAATGAAGCACTTGAACGTATAGGGACTTTCTGTGATGCAGGCAGAGCCTACCTTTTCGAGTTTGATTCCAGCCGGAAGTTTATGCATAACACCTTTGAATGGTGTGACCGGGGTGTTGAGCCGGAACAGCATAAACTCCAGAACCTCCCGCTCTCAATGTTTCCCTGGTGGATACAGCAGCTGGGCAAGGGAGAGATTCTCGACATTCATGATGTTTCTCTCCTCGGCCCGGAAGCTGCTGCAGAAAAGGAGGCTCTTGAATCACAGGATATCCTTTCTGTACTCGTTCTTCCTCTTAATATTTCCGGAGAGTTAGTTGGTTTTGTCGGTTTTGACAACACCCGCAGCCTGGGTAAATGGACAAAGGCAGATACCACAATTCTTAAAGTAGCCAGCGAGTTGTTCAGTAATGCCTTTGCCAGATTGAGGTCCGAGCAGAGATTAAAAGAGAGCAATAGCAATCTTGCCGCTACCATCGAGGAATTGAAGCGGGCTCAAAGCCAGATGGTCCGCCAGGAACAGATGGTGGCAATAGGTCAGATTGCAGCAGGAGTTGCTCATGAAATCAATAATCCCCTGGCTTTCATTCTCAGTAACCATACAGTTCTCAACGATTATACCGCTGTTTTTATGGAAACTCTGGATCTCTGCAGCAGATTTAGTACCGAGGCTCTGGCAGAAAATTCGATAAAAGAGATTAAAAGCAGAATAGGCAAAATACAGGAAACCCTTCATTCTAAGAAGCTTGAGTTTATCCGAGAAGATATCTATGAACTTATGGAATCTGTAGAGATAGGTATTAACCGGGTACGGAAGATTGTCGACGGCCTGCGCTATTTTTCTCATGCCGGAGACGAGGGTGGGACATTCTCATATGACATCATGGAAGGAATTGACAATACTCTTATTGTTGCCGGAAGCCGACTTAAGGGGCGGGTGGAAGTGATCAGAAATTCCGGTCCTGATATACCCCGGATCAACTGCCACGGAAGCCAGATAAATCAGGTTCTGCTGAACATAATCATGAATGCCGTGGATGCTTTTGATGGCCTGACAGATCGTAAGCCTGTTATTGACATTGAGGTGGATTCCGATGGCAGTACCGTTACCTGCGTTATCGGAGATAACGGTATCGGTATGGATCAGGCTACTGCCGACAAAATCTTCAGTCCGTTTTTCACCACAAAACCCATCGGAAAAGGGACCGGACTGGGAATGAGTATTGCCTTCGATCTTGTGCGGCAGAACAAAGGGGAAATATCTGTTGAAACAAAACCGGGTGAAGGAACAAGGTTTACCCTGGTCTTTCCTGTTGAATGAGAGCCTGAAGTACTCTGGAGAATCAAATGAGCTGGAAGATTGTTTTTGTCGACGATGAGCAGATGATTTTGCGGGCTATCCGCAGGGTATTGTTCCGCAGCAGTTATGAATGCAGCTATTTTGAAAGCGGACAGGAAGCTCTGGACCATATGGCAGAAAATGGCATGCCGGATATGGTGATTACCGATATGATGATGCCTGAAATGGATGGTCTTACTTTTCTGAATAAGGTTCGGGAACTGTATCCCTCCGCTTTTCGGGGTATGTTAAGCGGATATTCAGATAACAAACGGGTAACCAATGCAATTATAGAAAACCTGCTGCAGTTTTATATTCACAAACCCTGGCAGAATGACGAGCTTCTTCAGGATATTGAGAGGCTGCTTTCTATTAAAGAGCGTATGACCGATCAGCATTTAAATGACAGGATGGATGAGCTGGGCGGTCTTCCGACGCTGCCGAAGCTTCATCAGGAAATATCTGCAATGATCCGGGATGATGCGTCGGTAGACGAGATTACCGAACAGATTAATCGTGATTTTGTAATTTCTGCAAATATCCTGCGTATTGCCAACCGGGCTCATTATGGATGCAATGCAAGCTCTATAAAGCAGGCCATTATGATGATCGGTCTTTTAAATGTACAACAGATTATTATTGCCACCGATGTATTTAAAGCTAATGCAGACAAGCTTGAGAAGCTTAAGCTCTGGGAACATGCTTTTCTTACCAACAGGATTGTAAAATATCTCTTCTCCCTGAAGGATTCCCTGAAAATGAGTGCCGAACTGGGTTCAGCAGGGCTTCTGCATACAATAGGTCTCATACTGCTTATGAGCAAACTCGGGAATCAATATGATGCCGTGTTAACTGAAAAGAAAAAAAATCCTGCCAGGGATATTGCTGAAATTGAACAGGAAATTCTTGGGTATGATCACATGGAAGCCGGCGGTTTTCTGCTCAACTGGTGGGGGATGCCGATTCCCTATATAGAAAGTGCCCTCAATTACCGGCTTTTGTCCGGCTGTTCATGTATGAAGCCGAAGTTTGTTTACATTGTATATGCAGCTTCACATATCGCCTGGAAAGCTCTGGGTATAGATCTCTTTATTCATGCACTGGACGATAATGTGCTTGCAGAGATTGGGATGGATAAGCTTGCTGTTGATCAGATGGTCCGGGAATTCCGCTGAATAATATTTCTTCTTTCTCTGACCTGCCCGTAAGGCCACCTCTAAAAACTACTCTTTTCTCCATATCCTGCGTCGTCAAGATTTCCCGCGGTCCTCCCCTGCACCAAAACAATTTTGGTGCAGGGTGCGGGCGCTATAAAATCTATCCTCCTGGGCTATGGCAAAAATACTACGTTTTTAGAAGTGCCCGTAAGTTAAAACTCCTCTAAAGCCGATGCTTAAAATGAAAAAGGAGATTTGAACTTGTTATGAAAGATGGATTCAGGGAAATTAAACTTTCCGGTAATAAACCGGTTATCGGTTTCGGTGTCTGCCTGGGAAGTGTACGTATAGCTGAAATGGTAGGGCGGACACGTTTTGATTATGCCATGGTAGATATGCAGCACGGACACTTTGACAAGGCAGATGCCACCAGCGCGATTCGCTGTCTTGCCCGTTCCGGAGGACCCGTTCCCATTGGCCGGGTGGCTAACAACGACTCCGGTTCCATTAATAATCTGCTTGATGCCGGTGCTGCAGGGATAATCGTTCCCATGGTGGAAAGCAGGGAAGAAGCGGAAAAAGCGGTTAAAGGAGCCTATTATCCGCCCCTTGGAATGCGTTCAAAGAGCAGTCCTGCCGGTGTCTTTTACGGTGATGACTATTTTGATTATATCAATGAAAAGGTCCAGGTTATTGTTATGATCGAAACAGCGGAGGCTGCGGAAAAATCGGCGGATATTCTTTCCGTTCCCGGTGTAACTGCCTGTCTTATCGGTGCAAGCGATCTCAGGTTTTCCATGAAAAGAACCGGCCGCGAAGAGGGTTTTGAAGACGCGGTGAAAAAGGTTTTCAGTTCCGCCAAACAGCACGGTGTTGCTGTAGGGATAAGTGTTGGAAATCCTTCGGATCTGGATAAATGGTACAGTGCCGGAGCTGACTTTTTTCTCTTGTCCCATGATATGGGACTGATGAACAAAGCTCTCAAAGAATATCAGACCCTGTTTCTCGGCGGGGAAGGGTAACTCTTCGTGAAAGAATCTGACTGCATACTGGGCATAGATCTCGGTACGAGTTCGTGCAAGCTTGCCATTGTCGATGTAACCGGACAGACCATAGGCAGTGCAGTGGAAGGATATCCAACCTGGTCAGAAAAAGCCGGTTGGGCCGAGCAGGAACCGGCGGACTGGCTTAATGCTGTCGCTGCAGCATCCCGCCGTCTGCTTGCTGATACAGGAATTGATCCCCGGCGGATTGCTGCAGTAATCCCTACCTGCGCAGCCCATATCGGTGTTCTGTCTGATAACGAAGGAGGCAGTCTTCGCCGTGCCCTGCTGTGGAGCGATCAGCGGTCTTCCTCAGAAGTGGAAGAGCTGAAGAACAGCGCGGATGATTTTATTTTTAAACAAACCTGCAACCAGGTAGCACCCACCTGGACACTGCCTCATTTCCTCTGGATACAGAGGAATGAACCGGAAATACTTTCCCGTGTGGAGCGGGTAAGTTTCAGCAAGGATTACCTCATCCATCACCTTACCGGCGCCTGGACTACGGATTTTGCAACTGCTGTCTCTTCCATGCTCTGCAATACGGCCACGGAGAGCTGGTCTGAAGAACTTGCAGCCATGGCAGGGATAAAAACGGAACAGCTGCCCCGGATTACTCCGGCGGACGAGATCGTTGGTGTTCTGCATGCAGATGGAGCCGCATTGCTCGGCCTCAGGGAGGGAATTCCGGTACTCAGCGGTGCCCTCGACAGTGCCATGGAAACATGGGGGGCCGGGGCACGTCAGTCCGGAGACTATGTTATCCGCATAGGGACAGCCGGCGGGATTCACATTATTAAGGAGAATCCTTCTCCTGTGCGGGGGCTGCTTACCTATCCATACCTGGCGGATAATCTATGGTACTCCCAGGCGGGAACCAACTCCGCCGGTTCCGCCATCAACTGGGCAATGGAATCTGCCGGGCTTGAACGGAACCGGGAAGGGTTTGCCGCGCTGGAAGCTCTTGCGTCAGAGGCACCTTCCGGTTGTGAAGGACTGTTGTTTCATCCCTATCTTTCCGGTGAAAGGACCCCGTACTGGAATGCCGATCTCCGTGGAAGCTTTACCGGAATATCTTTCCGCCATGGGTCACCTCATTTTGCCCGCTCAGTCCTGGAGGGAGTTGCCTACTCTCTGTGTGATGCTCTACTTGCACTGGGTGGTGCAGAAAATTTACCGGAAACAGTACTTGTGGTCGGCGGCGGCGGATCCAACCGGGTTCTGATGCAGACACTGAGCACACTGCTAAACAGGAAACTAACCGCGGTCAAGGGAATAGACTCCTGCTATGGTGCTGCTGTATATGGACTTGAAAGACTGGGCAAACTGCAAAGCGGAATGTCCCAATCTGCCGGTATGACCAGTTATTCACCCGATACAAAAGAGCATGAACTCTATAAGAGCTGTTTTAACCGTTACCGGCAATATGCCGCCAGCCTGAACACCATGTACTCCCCGCTTGGTTGATACCGGCTGTGTATGGATTCTTAATAGGGCACCCTGAGTCTTCGAAGGGTGCGCTTATTTAAAGATCACCTCAGCGTTTTTATTGAGAGGATTTGTTCTGACTGCCATGGAGAACAGGTAGGGATATTGTTTCTGCAGATGCTTCATGTATTTAAGCCATTCCCGCAGCAGCAGCCGGTATACCCTCATTATATCAATGGCTACGTGTTTCAAATCGTTCTCCGGCAGTTCTGAAAGTCCATGACGGGCTATCAGTTCTTCTGCCAGGTGAAATACCGCCCAGAGAAGATCGGTAAAGTATTCATGCTCCATCAGGTTGGGGTTCTCCAGCAGCCGCATAACAGTGTCCCGCTTTGCACTGAGAAAAGTTTCAAGCTCTTTCAGGCTGGGCATGGATGCCTGCAGATTTCCTTCGTACTGTTCAATGGCTTGTGCAGCATCTCTAAAATTATCTCTCTTCCAGTTTGGATTAATCTGCAGATGACGGCTTATTCCTTCAGAACCCTTGTCCAGGCCGGTTATCATTTTCAGGAGCTCTGTACCGCCGTCACTGAAGAACATACCAATTGCTATGTTCATCTTCTCCATCATCTGCTTTTTTTGATCCGACTCAATAATCCCATGAAGAAAGAGTGATACAATCAGTACTTCTACCGGCAGAAAAGCCAGATCGTGAACTGTGTAGATGGCAATATGATGGAGGTCATGAAACAGAAAAAAGTGAAGCGCGAAAAGCAGTACCGATGAGACTGCCAGTGAAATAATCAGTGTAACGATAGTTTTGTTTTTCATTGCGGATTTCCCTGATGCTGTAGAAAATTGTGGGTAAATGGAAATATCCCCGGCAGAGGAACATGCCGGGGATGTTATGGAATAAGGCCGCCTCAAAAACTACTCTTTTCTCCATATCCCCCTGGGCTATGGCAAAAATACTATGTTTTTAGAAGTGCCTTTAAATTACAGTGAATACTCTTTTTTCAGGTACTCAATCATTCTGTCCCGGGATGGTGGGCAGCCTTTCAGGGATTGATTGCTGCCGGTAACGGTACAGATTCCGATCCCCCGTTTGTCTCCGGGAAGTTTCACGCCCTGAAAGTCCTGGCCGATACAGAGGCCGGGAGAGCTTGTCTTGATAAAATCAGGATACTCTTCCTGGAGGGCCCGCAGTGCGGATGCCAGGTTCCCGAAACACGAGGAGCAGGCGGACTGCTGATCGACCAGATTGTCGATCCATTCCTTTACTTCTGATTTTTCCTGTCTGGCAGCGCTTGCTTCAACCGCAGCGCCGTCAAGGTTGATAATATCTTCATCGGAAATATGGCCTGTACCTATACCGAGCTGCTCTGCGAGTCCAACATACTGCACATCCTCATCGGTCATGCCCAGCAGTTTGCATGCGTAGCTGTCCATGGCTACAGGATCTCTTCCAACCAGAAGAAGGTCCCGCTTCTCAGGGCTTCCTCCCTCTTCCCAGTAAGGATCAGGATTCAGTCCGTCCACCAGGGCAAAGGCAGGTTTAATAATGGTGTTGACTACTGCCACCGGTTTATGTACTCCCAAACGGTGATAGCGCCGTTTTTCGGAGTCGGGGATACAGCCTTTCATATTCTTGAGGGCACAGGTCATATGGGTCTGGCCGTGGCCTTTTACCAGGGGCATATTGATCAGGCTACCACCGTTGAACTCAAGGTCTGCGATGGTTCTGCAGATTTCAAAGGTCCCCGCAGGGGTTTCAACCTCGACGGAATCGTCTTTCTGCAGATCAATCAGCGGTATATTGTAGTGTTTGCTCAGGGCGGTATATCCGCAGGTTTTAAAGGCTCTGGCGGTGGAATCTCCCACCCAGGAACCCTCGGAAATGGCAAGATTTTTAAAACCCTTTTCAAGGAGCCACTCTATGAGACCCGCAACAATTTCAGGGGTAGTTGTAGCCCCCGATGACGCAGGTTTGCCGACAACCAGATTGGGTTTCAACAGCACAGGAGCTTCGGGCATTCCCAGCCAGTCGTCCGCACCGGCAGCATTCAGCAGTACTGCAATATCTTCACTCAGTCTTTTTCTGTCTGTGTTTGTCTTGGTCCAAATTGTACTCATAGTTCTATACGGTATAGAAATTTTATGTTTTCCGCAATGAAATATGCTATATTGAAATGAGATTATTCACAGGAATATAGCTATGTCAAAAAAATACATAATTCTTTTTTTTCTTTTTGCCGCCATTTTTATTATTGCCGGCTGCCAGACAAGCAGTGATTCCCGGTATTACTTTTATCATGGAAATCCCGGTGAACGCGAAAATGTTTCTGTTATTGTAATGGGTCGCTATCTTTATCCGGTTGGTCTTAGTATTCTGAAAACCGGTGAGAACCTCTGGCCTTTTACCAAGGATCAACCGTCTCCCATGTCCATGCCGTACACCTTCGATATACAACCCGGCGGATATACCCTGAGAACAGTATTTTACAACAGTGGGAAGACTGTAGGTGATGCAGTGGAAATTGATATTAATGCACAACCCGGGATGATTTACTTTCTGTATCCGGAAACTCTGCCGAATAACACCTGGCGGCTCCATTTAAAGGAGTTCAGTTCCAGCGATGATCTGGTTTATTTCGCTAAAAACGGAAAAAACCTTCGGGACCGGGTTGAGTTTCACTTTTCCGCCTCTTTTTCCCAGTCTGTCTATTTGGATTAAGTGTCTTACCGGTTGTTTCTGCTGTAAACGAACTGGAATTCCTGCTAAACTATTTATTACAAAATCAGTAACTTTCCCGTCGGATTATTGAACTGATATAGATAGAGAGATCGAAAAAGGCAGCAGGGTTGAGTCATGGAATATCTACAAGCAGCAGTGTCGTTACAGTCCCTCATAAAAGAAATAAATGAAACTTTTCTCGCCAGAAAAGACCAGGCCGTTTCCCGTCCCAACCGTATGTGGATACAGCAGAAAAGCGAAAGTATACGGAAAATAGAGATGGAATCTTTCAGTAATGATTTTGTCACTGCCACTCTGGATAGTCTGGGAGAATCAACAGCCTTTGTTGTCAGCGATCTTGCTTCCATGGATGTAAAAGGAAAGCAGGTTCACTATTTTCTCTACAAGGCATACCATTCTAAGGTTGAGAAAGGGCTCGTGTATTATCAGATGATAAATCTTGAAACCCTGGAACCTATTGGCAGCCTGCAGTTCAGCAATGTGGAAAACAATATCTTCTATACCGTCGGGTATCCGGAAATTGAAGAGAGCAGCTGTAATGCCATGGAGACTGACAAGGTTATCGAAGACGGTAAAAGTATTGTCTTTTTTATCGGGCATATGGACGAAAAACGGCTGGCCTACGACGTAGAACGCCTGATTTTTGACACCCTTAACAATATATCCCATCACGAGAAGCTGAAGTTTGAATTCATAGTTCAGATAGCCCGCTATGGCAAAAAACCCACGGAGAGTCTGAAGGAAGCAGTTGCAGGGATAGAAGCCTTTACCCGGGCCTATCTTTACCCCGAATACCCCAATGCATCCTTTGAGTTTACCTTTGAGAACAGTGAAGAAAATAATAGTGAAGAGGATAATAAAGGGGAGCACACTAAAGAGAAAAATGATGACGGTGAGCATCAGGGTGGAAAAGCATAAGTTCTAAAAAATCAGAATGTCAGTATGTTAGTTTAAAAGGAATTATATGTTGGAACTGAAAAAATCTGTATATATCTCCTCCGGGTTTAACCCTGCAGAGAACCTGGGGCTGGAGGACTATCTGATTTCCATATGTAAGCAGGATGAAGTTATTCTCTATCTGTGGCAGAACAGAAAAACCATAGTCATCGGAAAGCACCAGAATCCCTACAAGGAATGCAACCTGATTAATCTGGAAAAAAACGGGATTCATCTTGTGCGCAGACGATCCGGCGGCGGTGCTGTTTTTCACGATCTGGGGAATCTGAATTTTACCTTTATTGCCCACCGTGAAAACTACGATCAGAACCGGCACTTCAAGGTTATTCTTGAAGCTTTAAAACCCTGGGGCATTGAAGCGGTACAAACCGGAAGAAACGATATTGCCGTGGATAATATGAAGTTTTCCGGTAACGCATTTATTAATGGCAAGTCCGTACAGTGTCATCACGGAACACTGCTGGTGGATGTTAATATGCAGGAGCTTGGCAGTTACCTGACACCGCCGAAGATTAAACTTCAGGATAAAGGTATTGAATCCGTCCGTTCACGGGTAGTCAACCTGAAGGAGCTGAACAGCAGCCTTACCATTGAAGGATTAAAATCAGCCCTGGTTGACTCCTTCGATCGGGAATATGCGGGGAGTTTGACGGCGAAAGAAACACCGGACAGCAGTGTGATTGCCGATTACAGTTCATTCTATGCCGACTGGCAATGGACGGTTGCAAAGAGTCCCCGGGCGGCAATAAGTCACAGCCGTAAATTCGAATGGGGCGTAATTGTCATGGACCTGTCAGTTGTCAGTGGTGTAATTGAATCATGTATAGTCAGTTCCGACAGTCTGCTTGATCAGCCTTTTGAGGAGTTAGCCGAAGGCATGAAGGGGTTAAAACTGAAGGCTGCCGAAATAGCGAATGTTATTGATGATCTTTTTTCTGATGCGAAGGTTGCTGAAGATCTGAAAAACCTGGTTAAAGATTTTATCTGATCTCCTTTCCTTTCCTTTCCTTTCCTTTCCTTTCTCCTTTCTCCTTTCTCCTTTCTCCTTTCGGTGAAGCATGGGACAGGTTCCCGCTGTATTAATGGGTATAAATACAGTATATTTTAGGAGATGACCATGGAATCACTGGCAGACATTCTGGAGCAGGAACTCGAAGGAGCCTTTGAAGTAAAGGACAAAGGTTTTCTACACCGGTATATCACCATTCTTACAGAGAATCTCGCGAAGCAGGACCGGAACGAAAAAGAGCATTCTGAATTCCGGGAAGCAATTCTGCGTATTGACACCCGCATGGAAGCGGGCTTCAAGCGTATGGATGAACGGTTTACTTCAATGGACAGACGTTTTGAATCTATGCAGAAAACTATGGACGACCGATTTGAATTAATGCATAAGTCCATGGACGACCGATTTGAATCGAACCAAAAATCCATGGATGAGCGTTTTGCCGCAGTGGATAAACGATTCGATATGATGTTCCGCTTTATGACTCTTGGCTTTGTTATCCTCGCTACCATGATGTCGGTCTACCAGTTTCTGGCGTAGAATATTCATTTCTTTGTTACATTTTTACAGGTGCTATTAAGCCTCGTGAAGCATAAGAGAGGTTCCAGCTGTATTAATGGGTATAAATACAGTATATTTAAGGAGATGACCATGGAATCACTGGCAGACATTCTGGAGCAGGAACTCGAGGAAGCTGTAGAGGTTAAAAACAAGCGATCTCTGCACCGTTATATTACCATTCTTACAGAGAACCTTGCGAGGCAGGACCGGAACGAAAAAGAGCATTCTGAATTCCGGGAAGCAATTCTGTGTATTGACACCCGCATGGAAGAGGGCTTTAAACGAATGGATGAGCGCTTTGCCTCCGTAGATAAACGTTTCGATATGATGTTCCGCTTTATGTCCCTTGGTTTTGTTATCCTCGCCACCATGATGTCGGTCTATCAGTTTCTGGCGTAGACGGCGCAATGGCTCTATTTGTTTCAGATACTCATGGATACCGGGTACTTCAACTCAATTTCATAAACAATAATGAAGATAGTATACCTATTGACCTATTGACCTATGACCCTGTTAAAATCCTTCAGGCCTCAATAGATACGAGAATCAGGTAAATCATTTTAACCGCACATAAAATATCTTGTGGACAAGTTTCCAATATTTTATACTCTCTTCATGTCGGTAAATGTTCTCTGCACATGGCTTGGACAGCACGATCTTAATGCCGCCGGAGACGGGGGTAACACGGAAAAGGGGCCCATAGGGTCCGCCCTTGAATCAGGCCGGTTTGCCCGGGTGGTTCTTTTGAGCAATTATCCTGAAGACCGCAGCAGTCATTACTGCTCCTGGCTTGAAATCATGTTTCCGAAGGTCGTATGCGATCTTCGCCAGGTTAGCCTTACCAGTCCCACAAACTACGAAGAAATCTATAATGCCGCTGACACTGTTCTGGAAGAACTGCAGAAGAGCGGCAGTAAGCTTACCTTTCATCTGAGCCCCGGGACTCCCGCTATGGCTGCCGTATGGATTCTTTTGGCCAGCGGTAAATATGAAGCTGCCCTGGTAGAGGCGCATCTGCATACGGGCCTGAAAGATGTACATCTTCCATTTGATATTCTTGCCGCCTACCGTCCGGCCAGGGGGCTGGAACACCATATCTCAGCTATTGATGATTCTCTTCTGCCTCAAAGCCCTGCATTCGATGCGATCATCCATACTTCAGGTGAAATGCAGCGGGCAGTGGCCAAGGCCAAGCGTGCTGCCGTATTTGAAGTGCCGGTGCTGCTTTTAGGTGAGTCCGGAACAGGTAAGGAACTTTTTGCCAAGGCTATTCATAATGCCTCCAGCAGAAAGGACGGCCCTTTTGTTCCGGTAAACTGCGGTGCGATACCGGAAACACTGGCAGAGTCGGCGCTCTTCGGCCATGCCCGGGGAGCCTTTACCGGAGCAGTTGAAGCACGGCCGGGGTTTATTGAACAGGCAGACGGGGGTACCCTGTTCCTGGATGAAATAGGGGAGCTTTCGAAAGATCTGCAGGTAAAGCTGCTGCGGGTGCTGAATGACAGAAAGATTACCCGCCTGGGAGAAACCAGAGAGCGGGAGGTCAACTTCCGTCTGGTAAGTGCAACCAACCGTACTCTTGCAAAAGAGACGGAAGAAAATACCTTTCGTGCGGATCTGTTTCACCGTATAGCAGTCGGAATAATAAAACTGCCACCTTTGCGGGAGCGGGGCGGGGATCTGCCGCTGCTTGTCGAGCATATCTGCCGAAACCTTAACCGGGAGTTTTCATCCACCCATGGATGGGAGGAGAAGTTGCTTTCAGTCAGCGCCATGAAGGCTGTTACCGGGCACTCCTGGCCCGGGAATATCCGGGAGCTCATAAACACCCTCACCCGGGCTTTTGTCTTTTCCGGAGGTAAGGAGCTTGATGAAACTGCTGTTAAGGATGCGCTTCTTGATGCGGGCAGTCAGGCAGACGGGGTGCTGGATAAGCCCCTGGGGAACGGTTTTTCAATAGAAAGTGTTATTGCCGATGCGGCGGTGCACTATCTTGATAGGGCGATGAAGCAGGCCAACGGGAACAAGACCCGGGCGGCGGAATTGCTGGGGCTTTCCAGCTATCAGACCCTGGGAAACTGGCTGGAGAAGTATGGATTAAAGGTTTAGGTAATGAAAAAAAGTTCACATTATTATGGTATTTATGTGCTTTATCTTTCTTTTAATATATAAATATGCTGTTTCTGAAAAGATTGTATATATTTCCCCTCAAATATTTTATCATGCTACAAAATACCTTATAAAGGGAAATTAATTACCCATAAAGGCGAAAAATGAAGTATAATGGGAAATATATTGCTCATATGAGGTAATAATGAATTACAACAATATGGCCGATGAGGACATTATACGGGATCTGGCCGCCCGGGTTGAAAAAATACGTATTGAGCACCAGCTGAAGGAAACAGAACTCGAAGAGTCCTCCGGAATAAGCCGGAAAACCTTTTATAACTTCAAACAGGGGTCTACCGGCACCAGTTTAAAGAGCTTTATTCGGCTGCTCCGGGCTCTGGGGGAGGCGGAGCGACTTAAGTTGATGTTTCCGGAATCAGAAGTCTACAGTCCCATGGGGAATAGTGAGGACGATTTGCCCAAACGTGTGCGGGATAAACA
Organism: Marispirochaeta sp.; assembly: GCA_963676835.2. Lineage (GTDB taxonomy): Bacteria > Spirochaetota > Spirochaetia > JC444 > Marispirochaetaceae > Marispirochaeta. Next base: position 391,206 of record CAXXFF010000001.1, on the reverse strand, counting down.
GAAAAGGGATGGAGAATTTCACTGGGGGGATGAAGAGTGAGGGGAATTGTTGATGTTTGGCTCTGGGGCACTAAAATAGGCTCACTTGGGTACGCTCCGGGTCAAACACGTATTGCCACATTTGAATACGAACCGGATTTTATGGAATCAGGTATTCAGGTAGCTCCTATCCATTTGCGGTACCCACCGAGTCGTTTTTCCTTTGATGGAATAGGCTTTAAGTCCTTTCAGGGGGTTCCCGGTTTTATCGCAGATTCTCTGCCGGACAAATACGGTAACCAATTAATTGACATCTATATGACAGAGAAGAATATACCCGCCCATGAGGTTACTGCACTGGACAGGCTGAACTATGTTGCGGATCGCGGCATGGGGGCACTAGAATATAAGCCGGGAGAATCCCTTCCTTTGCAGCGTTCAGCGCTTGACTTGCAGCAGTTATCTGAATTGGCAGAGCGGGTTCAGCAACGTCAATCCGAGTTGAATGAAAACCTGCTTTCCACCGATGACCATGCGGCGGCGTTGACCATGATTCGAATAGGCTCCAGTGCCGGAGGTGCACGGTCAAAGGCTCTGGTTGCGAAATCCAGCACCGGAAAAATCTTTGACGGAACTATTAATCATGGACCCCATTACACATATTGGCTTTTAAAGTTCGATTCAGGTAGCAATAGAGATAAGGATAACAGGGACCCCAGGGGGATGCCGGTACTGGAATATATCTACAGCCTTATCGCCCGAAAGGCGGGCATTAATATGCCCAGGACTGAATTGATTGATGATGGCAAGGACAGGCATTTTCTCATTGAGCGATTCGATCGCATACTCAGAAATGAAAAGATAAATAAACTGCACTATGCCTCATGGGCAGGTCTTGCACATGCCGATAGGGATGACATTAATTCCTATGAGCAGCTTATACTGCTTACCAGGCAGTTGAAGTTGGGGCAAAATGCTGAAACAGAACTATTCCGGCGGGCTGTTTTTAATGTGTTGGGAAGAAATCAGGACGATCATACCAAAAATACCGGGTTCCTAATGAATAGAGCAGGTAAGTGGAGTCTTTCTCCGGCTTTTGATCTGACCTATTCCTACGATCCGGCAGGAAAGTTTACCAGGAACCATCAGTGCTGGTTGAACCGGAAAAACAATGATTTTGTGTACGATGATTTACTGCAGTTTGGCAGATATTGCAATCTTACCGAAAAGAAAAGCAGGGATATCATTGCCCAGGTAGGCGAAGCATTTTCCTGTTTTCCTAAACTGGCTGCGGAACATGAATTATCAAAGAACTTGAAAGTAACGGTAGAGTCTAATTTGAGACTGGGGTTGCTTGTTTAAAGAGTACGGAGAGCGCTAAAAGTGGATAATTATAATGAAACCATCTTTGAATCGGCCATAGAGTTTTATCTATTGGAATAAGATAAATACATAAAACGGGATCTGGCAAAGTTAATGAATTTAATAGATCCCGTTATGTATTCAGCAAGAAGATAGACCTATCCACTACTTCATTGAACACTCCCACGCTTTATGCTACCGTGCGCCAATGATCGATACAGTACTCTTCGACTTTGATGGAACCCTGGTAGACAGTGAACCCAATTTTGCTGTCAGCGATTGTCAGACTATTGCCCTTTTTGGGGGAAATCTATCTCTCCGGGAACATGATCAATATATCGGCATAGGTGCACACCGCTTTCTGAATGCCATGAAGCAGCGGTTTGGCATAACGGCATCAATCGAAGATATGCTGACAAAAAAAGACGAGCTTTACCTTGAGCTTGCCAGAAAAAAAACCCCGGTTTTTCCGGTAATGCGGAAACTGCTGGAGACATTGAAAAGCCTGGATATAACTATGGCTGTAGCCTCGGGAACTTCCCAGGCAGTTCTGGAAGAGCTCATTGAACAGATCGGACTGGGCGAATATTTTGACCTGATTTTATCCGCGGAAAAGGTTGAAAACGGCAAGCCTGCGCCGGATGTTTTCCTTAAAGCCGCGGAAATCCTGGGAAAAACCCCGGAAAACTGTCTGGTGATTGAAGACTCAATAAGCGGAGCACAAGCCGGAGTCAATGCAGGTATGAAAACAGTTGTGCTGATAAGTTCATTTCTGCAGGATCGCGTTGCTGAATATCCTCAAACAGCTATATTGATAGACGGCGGTGCTGAAGCTCTGAGAGTGGCAGACATTCTTAAAGAGATCGCCCCGGTACCGGATCCGGTTGTTTAGTATATCAGTAGTTTTCGTTTCTACTCATTATCATCGCAAAGATCACAGCTGCCTAACTGTATATCCAGTGCTTTAATAGATATACTAATTTCCCTTATTGATATTCCAAGGGATGCAAGCAGGCAGATCAGACTTGCGGCAAAGACTATTTCTCCAAAAGCAATGCGTCCGAAAAACAGGATCAGCATGGTCGCCACGCAGAGGAAAAAACTCATTACCCCGAAAAGCTGCATGGACTGAATCAGGTATATCCTCTTTCGTAAGTTTTCTATCTGGGCTGAGATGCTTTCACGGGATTGACCGGATTTTCCGGAAGATAAATCTCTAATCAGCCCTGCCAGAGTAAGATAACGGTTTGTATATGCCAGAAGTAACAGTGAAATAGCTGAAAACAAAAGTGCCGGTGTGGTCAGGGTTATTTCCATGATAGCTCCTTGAGAGTATTTGATTGAATGTTTCTGCTTATTCCTTAATAAGGTGAACATCCGACTGAGGGAAGGGGATTGAAATACCATTCTCATCAAAGCGGCGTTTAATCTCTTCAAGCAGGGAAAAGCGGACTTTCCAGTAATCTGCCGTGGCAACCCAGGGTCGTACAGCAAAATCGATACTGCTCTCCGCCAGTTCAAGCACTCCAATGGTCGGTGCCGGTTCCTCAAGAATGCGTTCTTCTCTGGAAACAATCTCCTCGAGTACCTTCCTTACCGTATCCAGATTATCCTTATAGCTGACACTGGCCACAATATCGATTCGGCGTTTATCATTTACTGAATAATTGGTAATTACCCCGCCTGTGGCTTTTGAGTTGGGGATAATCACCTTTTTATTATCCGGCGTATTCAGTTCTGTGGTAAAAATCCCTATTTCAGATACTGTACCCGCAGTACCCCCTGCTTCCACATAGTCTCCGATTTTAAAAGGCTTGAAGATGATCATCAGTACGCCGGCGGCAAAATTTGACAGCGAACCCTGAAGTGCCAGGCCGACAGCAAGTCCCGCCGCACCGATTACTGCTACGAAGGAGGCCGTCTGCACTCCCAGCTGTCCTACTGCGGCAATAAAGACAAAAGCCATCAGAAAGACATAGGCAACGCTCGAGGTGAAAGAAACAAGGGTGGGATCTATCTTCCCCCGGGTAAGAATCTTGGTGAGGACCTTGCGGATAATCTTTGCTGTTATACGGCCGAAAATCAGGATTGCAAGAGCGGCAATAACTTTTAATCCATATACAGCAATCCACTCCAGGGCTTTTTCTATAAACTGATCCATATAAATCTCCAGAGGTGTGTTACGGGCAAAATATACTAATTCTCTAAAGACTCAGCAAATGTAGAGAGGCTACAGGATCCCTCAGGTGTGGTATAATCCAGAAACGACATTCTGGTAGTTTTGAATGCTATTTTCATTCATTAATGTCGATCAAATCAATAAGAAATAAATCCATACAAAAAGTAACCATTACTAACTAACGCTATTAAAAGAAGTTACATTTTGTTTAGAGAACTCTGTAATCTTGGCACTCTTTTTGTTTTACTTGTCAGGTAAAGCCGGGTTAAAATTACTGATACCATAGTTGGGGGAACTTCTTGTCAGACCGAGAAAAAGGTGATTATCTCAGTGCAAAAAGGAACTGGAAGGAAATTGGAATCCGGATTCTAGTGCCTGTAGTAAGTATTACAGCCGCACTTTTTATCGGGGCCCTTTTTCTGCTTGCATTGAAGACCAATCCCGTAAATGCCTATAAGGCACTTTTAAATGGTGCAGCAGGAAACAAGTTTGGCATTACCCAGACTCTGGTAAAGGCCACGCCCCTGCTGCTGGTGGGGCTGGGTATCTCTATCGCATTCCGGGCAAGCTGTATAAATATAGGCGGGCAGGGGCAGATGATCGCCGGGGCTCTTGCTGCAACGGCTTTTGCTCTTTCCGCATCAACATGGCCGGGAATTATACTTATTCCTTCTGTTCTGCTTGTTGCATTTATCGCCGGGTCCTTCTGGGGCTTTATTCCGGGAGTATTAAAAGCCAGATACGATGTCAATGAAATCCTCACAACAATTATGATGAATTCCGTGGCGCTGCTTTTAATGGGATTTCTCCTCCAGGGACCAATGATGGACCCCAAGGGCATTGAAGCCGGGACCTATCTTGCTCAATCTGCAAGACTTCCCCAGGCTGTATGGCTTCAGCGGATCATTCCAAGGACCATGCTTCACACAGGCCTGTTTATAGCCCTTGCAATGGCGGTGGTTGTCTATTTCTTCCTCTGGAGGACAACCATCGGTTACCGTGTACGGGCGGTCGGGCTCAACCCCAATGCCTCCCGGTATTCCGGCATTAATGTGCCTTTTTATCAGGCGCTGTCCCTGACTCTCGCCGGAGGTCTGGCTGGTCTTGCCGGTGCCATTGAGGTTATCGGTGTCCAGCACCGTCTAATGGAGGGAATGACCAGCGGTTACGGTTTTTCCGGAATAGTGGCCGCCCTGCTGGGATGGCTGCATCCCCTGGGGCTGATTCCGGCTTCCATTTTCTTTGGAGGCCTTCTTGTCGGAGCGGATACCATGCAGCGGGCGGTTCAGGTTCCCGCTGCTCTCATTGATGCCATTCTCGGGCTGGTGGTGCTCTTTGTTTCCGGTTCAGCCTTCTGGACTCAGCGCTGGATTCAACGGGTCAGATCACGATTCAACAAGCAGGGTGCCGCATGAATACTTTTTTTACCCTTACCGTTGTAACGGGCATTTTCAATACCATGCTGGTGCTGGCTACGCCGTTTCTGCTTGCCGCTTTGGGTGAGACATTCTCCCAGAACTCCGGTGTTGTTAATCTCGGTGTGGACGGCATAATGCTTCTCAGTGCATTCGGTGCTTTCTATGCAGTCCTTACCACTGGAAGTCTGTTCCTCGGGATTGCCGTTGCCGCCATGATAGGGCTTTGTATGGGGCTTTTAATGTCCTTTATCAGTGTTACAATGAAAGCTGAACAGGGTGTAAGCGGTATAGGACTTCAGATGTTCGGTCTGGGCATGTCCAGCCTTCTGTTTAAGGTTCTTGTGGGCACAGTAAAAACCGTGAAGGGTTTTCCTGTGGTGAAGGTACCTCTTCTGGGAGATATCCCCGTACTTGGTCCTATATTCTTTAATCACAGCATTCTTGTTTATATTGCCTTTGCGGCAGTTCCGCTTTCCTGGTGGATTCTTGAGAAGACCACCTGGGGACTTACCATCAAGGCAGTCGGGCAGAATCCGGCGGCTGCAGACTCCAGGGGAATCAATATCGATCTTGTCCGGTATATCTGTGTCTGTATCGGTGCCATTCTGGCCGGCCTGGCTGGCGCGTCCCTTTCAATATCGTCCCTGAACCTGTTTCAGGACAATCTGACTGCCGGGCAGGGTTTTATAGCTGTCGCACTTGTCTATTTCGGTGGCTGGACACCTGTGGGTGTTATGTTCGGCGCATTGCTTTTCAGTGTGGCAAACTCCTTTCAGCTCTGGATGCAGGTTCTTGGTGTGCCTGTGCCGCCAAACCTGGCAAATATGCTGCCCTATATCCTTACCGTAGTGGTACTTACATTTTCCGGCAGAAAAGGTCGTAAACCTGCCGCCCTCAACAGACCCTTCATTCGCGGGGAATCTTAAGGGTGGTAAAAATATGTTTATTCATTTATCGATCAGGAGGATTGAGATGAAAAAGAATCTAATGGTGATGTTAATCGTAGCTGGGCTTGTATTGGTTACAGGTTCTCTTTTTGCCGGCGGTCAGTCAGAAGAGACAAGTTCTGCTGCCGGTGAACCTTTCCGCATTGCGGTTATTATGCCCAGTGCAACTACGGATACAGCTTTCAGTCAGTCCATGTGGACCGCGTTGAAGTCTGTTCAGGCAGAGCTCGGCGGCGAAAGCGCAGTAGAACTGGTTTATTCCGAGAATATGTTTAAAGTGCCCGATGCGGCAGCGGCCATCCGTGATTATGCGGGACAGGGCTACCATATGGTTATTGCCCACGGTTCCCAGTACGGCGCTCTTGTTGAAGAAATTGCACCGGACTTTCCCGATACAGCCTTTGCCTGGGGTACAGATGTAAATACCTTCGGTCTTCCCAATGTCTATGCATATACTGCGGCTGCTGAGCAGGGCGGATATGTCAACGGCGTCATGGCTGGTATGCTTACAAAAAGCGGAGTAATCGGAGTTACCGGCCCGGTAAATGTCGGTGATGCCCATACCTATATCAGCGGTTTTGTGCAGGGTGTAAAATCGGTTAAGCCCGATGCCAATGTTTCAGAAACCTGGACCGGCTCTTTCTCCGACGTAGCCCTTATGGCAGCAGCGGCACAGACCCAGATCGCAGCAGGCGCAGACATTCTCACCGGATCATCCCAGGCGGTTGTCGGTTCCATCGGCGCAGCTGAAAAAGCAGGGGATGTACTCTGGTTTGGTACTCAGGCTGATCAGTCATCCCTCTCCACTTCACTGGTTGTTGCCAGTCAGGTATATGACTGGAGTGCCATGATCAAGGATATGATTGCGGCTACGGAAAAAGGTGTATACGGCGGCAAGACTTACGTACTTACCCTGGAAAACGGCGGCCTGAAAATCGGCTTCAATTCCGGTTACAGTATCCCCGGGGATGTTAAAAAGGCAGCAGAAAAGGTAATTGCCGACATCGCCTCCGGTGCTACTAAAATTACACCCTGACCAGAATAACGAGAAGAAGATAGATAAAGGGACAGACTGATGCAGAACCCCGCAGGCGTAACTACAGCACAGCACATCCAGACCATGGAAATGGTTGATATTGTAAAGACATTTCCCGGCGTCCGTGCCAATGACGGAGTAAGTCTTGATGTGCGTTCCGGTGAAGTTCACGCCCTGCTGGGGGAAAACGGTGCTGGTAAAAGCACCCTTATGCGTCAGTTATACGGAATGTTTCAGCCGGACGGGGGAGAGATCCGCATCAACGGTATCCCTGTCCGGTTCCGTTCTCCCGCAGACGCCATAAAAGCGGGTATCGGAATGATACACCAGCATTTTATGCTGGTGCCGACCATGACGGTTGCCCAGAACCTGGCTCTGGGACGGAAATCTTCCCGTGGGCTTCTTCTTGATCTGGACCAGGTCAAAGAGAGAATCTGCACCTTATCCAGTGACTACGGCCTGCATGTTGAACCGGACGCCTACATCTGGCAGCTCTCGGTGGGAGAGCAGCAGCGGGTTGAGATTCTTAAAGCCCTCTTTATGGGAGCAAGTCTTATTATTCTGGACGAGCCGACCGCGGTTCTTACTCCGGGAGAGGTTGATGACCTCTTCCGTACCCTGCGGCGAATGGTGGAGGAGGGACATTCCCTGCTCTTTATTTCCCATAAACTGCATGAGGTCCTTGCTGTAAGCGATCGTCTAACCGTACTTCGGGACGGTGCAACTGTGGGTACCCGGAAAACTTCGGAAGTTACCCGGGAGGAGCTTGTTCGCTTGATGGTGGGGCGTGAAATAAAGCCGCTGGAAATACGGGCCCCAAAGGAAGGGAAAACAGCTCTTTCCATCAGAGATATTCATGCTCAGGGTGACCGGGGTAATGAAGTACTGAAAGGGATAGACCTGACTCTGCAGTCTGGAGAAATCCTGGGTCTGGCAGGGGTTTCCGGAAACGGCCAGCGGGAACTTGCAGAATGCCTGGCAGGTATGCGGCAGGTAAGTTCCGGAACAGTATTTCTTGATGCCGAAGAGATTACCGGAACTTCTTTGACACAGCGTATTGATGCGGGGCTCTCCTTTATTCCCGAAGAGCGTATGAGGGACGGTGCCATCGGGGATTTTAATGTATTGGAAAATGTATTTCTCCGGGACCATTCCAGTACTTCTTTCAGAAACTGGATTTTCCTGAAAATGAAGCATATGGCCCGGCATGCTGCAGGGCTGGTATCGACCTTTGCAGTTAAGACCCCGACTCTGGATACACCCCTGAAGAATCTTTCCGGCGGAAATATCCAGAAGCTGATTCTTGCGCGGGAGCTGTCCCGTAAGCCTGATGTCCTCATAGCAGCACAGCCGACACGGGGTGTTGATATTGGTGCATCTGAATTTATCCACCGTACTCTCATAGAACAGCGCGACCAGGGAACAGCAATACTCCTTATCTCAGAAGACCTCGATGAAGTTATGAAGCTTTCCGACCGTATTGCAGTAATATTCGGCGGACGTATTGTCGGGGTTCTGGACCGTGGAAAAGCCACTGTGGATGCAATAGGTTCGCTGATGGCTACCGGAGCCCTGGATCCTGAGAGTGCTGCGAACGCCTGTGATGGGTGAGAGTTTATAATCAGGCAAAACAGGTTAAAAGCATATAGTCTCACGCCATTTGATTAAACGTAGTGCAAAACCTACCCAGCATTCCTCCAACAACGGATACAGTTGTCAAGGTTTTATTTACAACTGTATGTTGCATAATAAACTGGTTTTACTATTGCAATCCCGACTGAATTTTTTAGGAGAGGCATTCCTTTATGGGAAACTCGGGAAAAACTTTCATTACCTTTTTTAATAATGTCAGAGAGGGATTGGACCGGGATTCCAACCGGGCATAGCTGTTGCGGTTTTTTAGTCCCATTGCATGCATTACTTCTATTTGTGTCATTTTGTGTTTAATCCGTTCCTGACGGATAAGCAGGGCAAATGCTACTTCCGGGTCCACCGGAATGCTGATTATTTCATCATCCTGTTCATATGTCTCATCCGGCAAAGAAAAGGTTGTAAATGACCCTGCGGGTTCATCGAGATACAGGTTCAAAGCTTCTTCAAGATTTATTTTAAGCTCTTCAACAGTGTCACCTTCTGAGTAACACCCTTCAAGTTCGATGCACTCACCCCAAAAGCCGTTTTCTTCCTTATGTGTCTTAAAATGATATTTCATCTCTATATCTCCTTCAGCAGTCGCTGTTCCAGTCCTTTCTTAAGATCTCCTGAATGAACAGGAATTGTCTGCAGTTTATCCACTCCATTTAAAGTTTTTTTAAGCTGATAATGGCTTCCTTTCTGCCTAACAATCCTCCATCCATGCTTTTTATACAGCTTAAGCATTTCCTTACCTGTCAATGGCATTTTGAATCCTCTTTAATAATCTACTTTTTGCATCTCAACGCTTTTTAATATAACATTGTGCTTAATTTGTGTCAAATATATTTGTCATGCTTTGGTTGCTGATTTTATAATACTGCATGAGTTAATTTTGAATGGAAACAAGTCAGACATATCGAAATGTTTGACCATCCGGAAAAAATGCTTGAACTGGCGGATAAAATAAAGCTTTCTTTCTATCAGGCATTGGATATTGGAATTGATTCCGACGCGGAGATTCTCCGAGTCGGCTCCAACTATGATTCCATGATAGAGAATCTTCCATTCTTTGAGGAACATATCTTACCGACTCTCAAGGATTGTGCTGACAGGATTCATGCAAAGGGAAAATACGTTTTATCCCATACCGACGGTGAAAACAGCAATCTTCTTGATCTGTATGTAAAAGCTGATTTTGATATTGCAGATTCGGTTTGCCCGGCGCCAATGACAAGTGTTTCATTCAACGAACACAGACAGGCATTCGGCGACAGCATTTCCATCTATGGGGGTATGCCTTCAATTTTATTTTTACCCAATTCAACAACAGAATATGATTTCGAAAAATATCTTGATGATTTTCTTCAGGCTGCGGCGGATGGGAAAAAGTTGATTGTGTCTATTGCGGATACTGCACCGCCGGATGCAGATTTTGATCGTATAAAAACCATGGTTAAAAAGGTTAAGGCCTTCGGACCGGTGGGATAAAAATACAGGCGAAAAAGTTCAGAACATGGATTGGAAAAAGAGGCTCAGCAACGGCTGGTCTCTTTTTTCATGATTACACTTATTACCTGTAATTTCCGAACTCAATAACCGCTTCAATAACGGCAAGCATACTCTCCAGTGAGCTGCCGTCATTTATAGAACCAGCAGTATAAATGTTGAGACCCCGAGTTCCAGTCCTTTTAACTGCTTCGCAGTCCCGGCGTACTTCTTTGCGGATCTGTTCCCTGTCATTGCTCATAAAGGTGAAGGGTGCCAGGCATCCGTCAATTCTGGTTTGAGGGAGAAATTCCCGTATCTCCTCAACCAGAACCGTAGGGCCGAAGTTGCATCCGGTAAGATTCAGGGTTCCAAGCTGCGGCAGGAGGTGGGCCATGGCCGAGTCGGAATGCTGAAAGCGCATGTTTCCCGGGTCCGGTGCATACTGTTCGAAAACAGCCTTCAGGACCGGATGGCCGAATTTTCGGTACATATCAGGACTGAACAGAGAACAGTCGTCATCGGCGAATGAGAAGCCCCGGGGTGAATCTCCTCCGGAATAATCCGCTTCCCTGTCGGAAAGTTCCGCCATGGCAATAATAACCCTACCTATTGTATGGCCGAAGCGGATAAAGAGGTTTTCATCATCAACAGCCAGATAGGAGAGTTTTTCAAGTCCGTACAGGGAAGTCGCCAGAGTAACCGGACCACGGATGTGGCGGAGAAGAGGAGGGAGTATTCCAAAGTCCCCGTAAATCCTTTTTTTTTCTCCGTCCCAGTTTTCCGGGTATATGAAGCTCCTGAGATTCCTGTACCCGTCCGCAAGCATGGAGTCAACCTGGTCAAGCTGGGCAGTAAGATCTTCAGGGGTTTGCAGTTTTTCGTGATGCAGCCATTCTCCGGTACGGTACCCCCTTGCGTAGGTTCCACCGAAAACCTCACCGATGCGTCTGATTGGCGGATAAACTGCTTCTGCCGGGGGAAACTGCTCCGGGAGCAGGGGGATGCCCACGGTTTTCAGCGCTTTTTCATTATACCGTTTATTAAGCTCCGCACGTCGCAGCAGAGGCAGGGCATCTATGTTCCAGGGATCACCGGGTTCTTTCAATTCACTGTAGACACATTCCTCACTCATGCGTATGCCCATTGAAACCCGGTGAGCATCCAGGCTGAAGCAGTTTTCCTGCTTTGCCGCTGCATCGGTATTCCAGAAATTATCAAGATCATTTCTGGTCATTATGGTCTTTGTTCCCCTGTTTGATTTTACTGGCAAACTCCCTGAATTCGGAACTCGGTTTTCTTCCAGGTAAAATCTGCTCCTGAGTAAGGTGAAACTGTTTCTGCAGGATTGATTCAACTCCGGATGTGCAGAACTGCCCCTGACAGGCACCCATACCTGCACGGGTGCGGCGTTTTATGCTGTCCCGGTTTTTCAGAACCAGGCCGGCTCTACCGGCATCCCGGCAGGCTTCATCTATCGTTCCCTGCCGGACCTGCTCACAGCGGCAGATAATCCGCCGGGGATTACCTTCTTCCAGATTTACATCATCACTTATATCCTTCATAGGCTGAATTACTTCAGGCCCGGCTGGCCAGGACAGTACATCCATACTCAGTTCTGATATGGTTCCCCCCAGGATATTCAGCACTTTTTCCGTTACCATTTCTGCAATTGCCGGGGCTGATGTCAGTCCGGGGGAATCGATGCCTCCCAGATGTATGAGTCCGGGATATCTGTCAGACTGACTGATATAAAAATCTCCCCCTTCGATTCCGGGCCGTATGCCTGCAAAATCCCGCAGCATCCGGTGTACCGGAAGGTCCGGTACACTGAGAAATGCCTTCTTTAGAATTTCCTCAAGTCCTTCCGGGCTTGTGGAAGTATCTACCGGGTCGTCTACAGCTTCGGCGTTGGGGCCGATGAGAAGGTTCCCCCAGGCGGTGGGGGTTACCAGAATGCCCTTTCCTTCGGGGCCGGGGGCCTGGAAAATTACATGGTGAAGATCTTTGGCGCTGCCCCGTTGAAATACAATGTACTGACCGCGCCGGTAGCGGGGTGTAAAGGGTGTTTCCCCTGCCATTGCCGCCACAGATGCCGCGGCATAGCCTGCAGCATTAATAACTGTTTTAGAATAAAGCAGACGAATACCGTCAGAACCTGAAAGTCCAAGGGTGAGAATATCTTTATCCCCCGGTTCTATTGATACCACCTCATGATTCATCATCAGGTCCGTACCTCGCAGGCCGGCCTCCTGTCCCAGGGCGATACATGCTTCGTAGGGGGAGAGCAGCGCAATATCCAGTGCAAGAAGAGCCGCCTGTACTTTCGCGGAGAGTCCCCCCTGCAGGGTATGCATCCGGGCCGGGGTAATTATTTCCGCTTGTCTGTGGGGATCCAGCGTATTGATACGAGCGTTTTTTTCAAGGGAATCAAGTACTGCTTCCTGGTCCCGGGTGAAAGCAAGTACCATTCCGCCGGGTTCCGAGTATGGAACTGATAATCTTTCCGCCCAGCGGCGCCAGAGAATGTTCCCTCTGGCCATTAACTTGCCTTTGAGGGTTTCATGGGATGCGGCATATGCGCCATGAATGATTCCGCTGTTTGACCGGGTTGCCCCGGCTGCAAAATCATCACTTTTTTCTACAAGCGCAATTTTCAGGGAATTCCCGTCTCTGCGGCGGTGGGAAAGTAGATAGGCGATGGCAGTCCCGACGATTCCTCCGCCGATTATCACCGCATCATACTGCCCTGTATGCTTATTCTTCATTGATATTCCTGAAACTTCTGGTGGCGACAAACTCTATATTTCTGATTACGGCTATCACCTGACCGCAGGTAACCGGAAGAGATGCATGAACCTGATACAGATCGTTCAGGACGGAAGGGATGTCTCCCCGGGGAACGGGAGAGCTGCTTTTAACCGGAATGCGGGGAAAATGTTCACCGCTGAAAACAGTGGCGGTAACGGTACGCCTGGGCCGGAGGAGTTCCTCTCTGGCGTACAGGTCCCCCCTGGGGCAGCGGTTGCCCCGTACCTCTATATCAGCTCCCTCCCGGACATCTTGAATGTCGCCTGAAAATCTGAGATCAAGATGACAGCCCATGGGACAGCTTATACAGATGAGTTCCCGGCTGTTACTGTTCATCACTGTTTTCTCTTTCTGCTGTTTTTTCTTTGTTGATAATATGAAACTCCAGTACTCCCGGGGCAGGCTGTTCCGTCCATTGGGAGGGATCGACATCGACATGAATCATTTCAGAGGGCTGAATGTGCTGCAGGGATTTACTTTCCAGTACTTTGGAACCGCTGCGCAGTTCCACCCTTGCCCGGTTTGATACAATCATACTTCTCATGGAGAACCGTACGGGACCAGGGAAAGTACAGGTATGGGGCAGTACATAGCGGAGATTTGCTCCCGCCCGTATGGTGAAGGCACTGCTCCCGGGTTCTGCGGATGTTTTACTACGGCCGATCCATGTGTCAGCGGCAGCAGCACAGCGGCTTGCTTCCTCACTGACCCAGTCAACCAGATCGTGTACATGCAGTACATTGCCGCAGGCGAATACACCTGCCGCGGAGCACATAAGTGATTCATCAACTTCAGGACCGCTGGTCTCCTGACGGATGGTGATCCCGGCGGAACGGATCAGTTCATTGTCGGGAATCAGTCCTACAGAAAGCAGAATTGTGTCACAGGCCAGATCAAATCCATCGGAACTTCTGTCCACCGGGGCTATGTGCACTCCCTCCACCCGGTCTTTACCGCGGATTTCTGTTACCTCGTGGGAAAGGTAGAGGGGAATCTGAAAGTCGTTAAGGCATTGGACAATGTTGCGGGTGAGGCCGGCCGGGTAGGGCTGAATCTCTACCACAGCCTCCACTTTTACTCCGATCCATGTCATGCGTCTGGCCATAATCAGCCCGATATCACCGCTGCCGATGATGACGCAGCTGGATCCGGGTACATATCCTTCAATATTAACCAGCCGCTGAGCCAGACCTGCGGTGAAGATTCCTGCTGGCCGTGTGCCCGCAATGCCGATATTGCCGCGGTTTCTTTCCCTGCATCCCATTGCAAGGATTACTGCTTTCACCTCGAAGGATATAACTCCGCTTTGCGCTGAACTTGCAATAACCTGGCTGCCGGTTTGCTGATTACTATTTTCTGCAGACTCTGCAGATTTTCTCTGTATTTCAGTCACGGTCATGGATAGAAATACATCGATGCCTGAACCGGTAATCTGGTCGGCAAAACGCTCGGCATACTTCGGCCCCGTAAGTTCCTCCCTGAACCAGTGAAGGCCGAATCCGTTATGAATGCACTGGTTGAGGATACCGCCGAGCATGCCATCGCGCTCGATAAGCACCACCGACCGGCCCCTGTCTGCAAGTTCCATTGCGGCGGTCATTCCTGCTGCACCGCCGCCTATTACTGCACAGTCATAGCTCAGGGTTTTCATTCTGCTGTCTCCTCCACCGGCATACTGCCGATCCGGCAGCGGAGGATTTCGCTCCCTTTTCCCCGTTTTGTCAGTTCCAGCATATCCATCCCGGTTTCCCTGGCAATTATTTTTAGAATACGGAAGCTGCAGAAGCCGCCCTGGCAGCGGCCCATCCCGGCACGGGTGTAGAATTTTATGCCGTCGAGGGTAGTATGTCCCCGTCTGATGGCTTCGATAATTTCCGCCTCACTGACCGACTCGCAGCGGCAGATAATTTCTCCGTAAGCCGGGTTTTCCGCGATCAGACGGTCCCGGGTCGCCTGGTCGGCGGTGCGGAACCTGGTGATTTCGGGAATCATCGGGTCATATCCCGGGCGTTCCCGGAGTTCAAGCCCCGCATCCCGCAGAAGGTCTTTTACATAGTCTGCTATTGCCGGTGCTGCAGTCAGTCCGGGGCTTTGTATACCTGCAGCCTGAATCAGCCTCGGTACCGCTTTGGACGGGGCGATAAAAAAGTCTTCCTTATTCTCAAGTACCGGTCTCAATCCTGAAAAACTGGTGATAATGTCCCTTTCGGAAACAACCGGAACCAGCCGGCGGGCGCTGGCAAAGGCCAGAGAAAAATTCTCAGCCGTAGTGGCGGTGTCTTCCTTGCTTTGCTGAATCTCGGCGGTGGGGCCGATCATGGTGGTGCCTTCAACTGTGGGAATAACCAGCATTCCTTTTGAGTGTATTTCCGGAACGGGAAAAACCACCTTGTTTGTATATGCTGAGGCATTACGGTCCAGGAGAAACTCTTCTCCTTTTCGGGGAGTTATCCGGAATTGTTCAGCCGCAAAGAGAGCGGATACTTCATCGGCATACAGACCAGCGGCGTTTACCGCCCAGCGGGTGCGGACCTCTTCTCCGGTGATGGATTTAAGCACAAAACTGCCGCCGTTTTTCCGTACATCCCCCAGCTGGAAGTCCGTTTTCAGCATCACCCCGTTTTTCAGAGCTGATTCCATCAGGGCGAAAACAAAGCGGTAGGGTTCTACGATACCTCCGTTGGGTGCGTGCAGTCCACCGATACTGTCCGGGTTGAGTTTAGGTTCCAGGGCCAGCATTCTTTCACGATTGCAGAGTTCTATACCTATAGCCCCGTTTTCCACGCCGTTCTGATACAGGGTCTCTACCCGGCGCATTTCTTCCGTGCTGAATGCAGCAACCAGAATCCCGCAGCGCCTGAATGGAAAATGAAGTTCTTTCTGAAGCTCGTCATAACGGAGGTTTCCCCGTATCTCAAGGCGGCCTTTCAGGGTGTCGGAGCGGTAATGGAAACCTCCATGAACAATACCGGAATTTGCTTTTGATACACCGAAGCTGATGTCTGTGGCTTTTTCCAGGACGATAATATTGAGGTTGTATTCAGACATCCTGCGGGCGATGCTGGAACCTACCACTCCTGCACCGATTATTGCCAGATCGTAGGTCATCTGTAAATCTCTTTCCGCCATACCATGAGGTGTCTCCCTGAAGGTTCCTTACTTTTATGATAACAGTTTAACCGCAGTTGTACCGTACTGGATATAGTTTTTTTCCATGGCTTCGGCATCACCTTCCATGCTTTTATGGATCTGCACAGTCATATGCGGTTCGATTGCATACATCCCCCGGTATCCGGAAGCTTCGAGATCCTCAACTATAGGGCGTATTTCACATTGTCCCTGACCGGGAAAACAGTGTTCCGGTTTTCCTTCTTCATTTACATAGCAGTCCTTGATATGAAAATGCACAATCCTCGGCTTTGCGGCGTGATAAAAATCCCAGACTTCCTCCGGTTCTGATCCGTGGTTAAGCGGATTCCCTGGATCAAACACAATCTGCAGTGCCTTACTGTCTATTTCCCCCAGCATACGTTTAAGATTTGCCGGAGTCTGACTGGCCCATCCGTCACAGTTTTCATGGACAAGAACAACCCCTTCACCCTCGGCAATACGGACCAGTTCTTTCAGCCGTTTCAGAGCTTCCTCTGCCCACTCTCTTTCCGGAAGTCCGCCGGAGGTATATGACATAACCCGTATATAATCGGTGTTGAGCGTTTTCATCCGCGGGACGGCCCTGAGCAGATCATGCCGGTCGATGGAGAAATCTCCGGTAACCGGACGGGACCAGTTGGCAATGGCGGAACCGAATGCGGAAACGGAAAATCCAGTATCGATTACAGCCGCGGCAACTTGTTCGAAATCCCTGTCATCCATTTCACAGATATTTCTGCCTTCCACCGTTCGCAGTTCGATGCTGCTCCATCCCAGTTGTTTATGGATTTCCAGCTGTCTTGAAATCGACGCTGAGCCTTCATCCGCTATTCCCGAAAAACGTTCCAGTCCGATTTTCATTTTTTGCTCCATTGAACCAGTATGCCCGTATATTTTCCGGGCTGTTCAAGTATCTTTTCATAGATTCCGGCGATTTCTCCGGGACTAATGCTGTGGGTTATGAGGGGGGATACTACAAGATATCCACCGGCAAGTTTATCCAGACTTAGTCTGAGAATTTCCTTCACCTGTTCTCCCTGGATAGTTTCGTGAGCACCGCTTAACAGTACAAGTTTGCGGTGTATATGTTTATAGAGGTTAAGGGAGACCAAGCCCCTGGTGGACCCGAGAAGAATAATCTGACCGAGTTTTTCCACCCGGTTAAGGGCAGTATCTATAACTGCGGGTGAGCCTGTGGCTTCTATAATAGTATCCGGAGAAAAAAGCTCCGGAGCAGTGCCGGTTTCTCCGTCACCGGCGATGCCGCAGGCGGAAGCCATGGCAAGACGTTCAGGGGACAAATCCGCGATGCGGACATCCTCGGCCTCTTCCAGGTTGAACCACTGGGCAGCCAGGTTTCCCACGATTCCCGCGCCGTAAACCAGGACCTTTTTCGGTGTCCTGCAGGCGGCAATGCGGGCACTGCGGGCTATCTGTGCAAAACGGGCGAAACAGGCTGTTTCCGGATCAAGATTGTCCGGCACTTCTGCCCAGTGCACAAGGCTGTCTCCGATGATGGAAAAATCGGCGTGGGGTCCGTAATGCATTACCATGCTTCCCGGTCTCAGCCCCTTAATCCTGCTCTCCCGGACGACTCCCGCCGAAGCATATCCAGCGGGAATCGGGTACCTGGCCCATTGAATGTCCGGATCGTCAAACCCGATATGGCTTCTGGTAAACAGTGCCAGTTCTGTTCCCGGGCTCAGTAAACTGACCAGGTTCTCCACCAGTGCCTGGCCGTCGGAAAGTCCCGGCAGGCTGCGGTCAATGAATTCAGCCTTCCTTTCTGCTGTGAATGTAAGAACAGAGCTTTTCATATGTTTTCCTTATTCTTTTTTCCTTTGTTATCGTCTGGTATGTTTCTTTCTACACTGTTATGTGCAGATAACTCTGTAGTGACCGCTGATTATAAACTCTGCCCTGAAAAAATCCCCCATGAAAGGAATCGTCATGGACTGATTTTTATCGGGAAAAGCAAATCCCTCAGGCAGATTAATACTCAGACTCCGTCCGGGATCATCAGGGACCCAGCTGCCGGGATCACTGCGGGTAATCTTCAGAAGAAAGGTACCGCCGCCGCTGTCTGTCAGTTCTACGGTACAGAGTCTGAAGTTTCCTGCTTCCGGGAAGGATATTCCGTCATCCTCGAAGATCCAGGTGCGGTATACAGCTTTTCCGCTGCTGCCGGGAGAGCGGCTGTCTGAATGCTCACCGTCAGGGGGATATACATCAAGCTGCATGGCCGGCAGCCAGCCGTTGAAATGTCTGACTGGATCATTACTGCGGAATACCGCTGAGGGAGTCCTGAGAAGATGGCGGGTACGGCCGTCGCTGACCTTCGAGGTGAACCCGGTACCGCCGGTAATAATACCGGCGTTTTCCGGATCGTACCAGCTGCAGCATTCAGGAAGGCGGAGCCGGACTTCGTCGGTGTCCGGTGTTACCACCGGCAGGACCAGAATTGCGTCTCCGTACAGATAGGCTGCGGTGTCGTCAGAAAGTCCGGGATCTTCCGGAAACTCAAGAGTCAGAAGCCGCTGAACAGGTTTCCCTGTCCGGTGCGACAGGTATGCCTGGGAATAGGTGTAGGGGAGAAACTCGTAGTGCTGAAGTACAAGGGATCTGAGAGCATCGAAATAACCTTCGAAACTCCAGAGCTCCGTGGGTTTTCCATGGGCTGTCCATGAATGGATTACAAAGCGGGGCTGGAAAACAGCGGACTGACACCAGCGCAGAAACTGTACCGCATCAGGAGGTCCCCCGTAAAATCCCCCCACATCATGTCCGAAAAACGGGAGTCCGCTCAAACCCATGGAGGAACCCATAAGCAGGTTCGCCCGGAGGCTTTCGTAGTCGCTGCCGTTATCTCCGCTCCAGGTTCTTGCATAGCGCTGAATTCCGATGCCTCCGGAACGGCTGA
Source organism: Marispirochaeta sp. (assembly GCA_963676835.2). Lineage (GTDB taxonomy): Bacteria > Spirochaetota > Spirochaetia > JC444 > Marispirochaetaceae > Marispirochaeta. Next base: position 372,284 of record CAXXFF010000001.1, on the reverse strand, counting down.
TAACCCATGGACGCTGTCCGGGATGGGCAGAAAGGAGTTCCTCATATGATGCCCGGGACATCCTCAGGGCCATGGTACTTCGCTGGGAATGGGCAGGAACGGTGGTGTCTTCTATCTCATACTCGTTATTGTCATTCCAGATTCCATCCACACCCCTGTCTATGAGGAATGCCCTTAACTCACGTTTCCAGTTGGAAACCCCTGAGGAGCTTATAAAATCCCAGAAAGAGGCGTTTTCCCCCCAGTAGAATTCCACGTAGGGTTCACCGTCTCCATCTTTAACCAGACTGTTCTCACTGATGAATTTATTATAATTCGGGTGATCAATGAGTATTCCCGGTTTGAGATTGGCCGCCACATGGTATCCACGTTTCCGGATAGTGCCGATAAACTCATTCGGATCCGGAAACTTGCGCAGGTTCCACAGAAAGCTGTGCCGGTGTCCATTGTCGGATTTATAATATCCGCTTGACAGATACAGTCCTTCACAGGGTACTTCCCGTGATTCCACTGTGTCAAAGTATGCAGCTACTCGTTCTTCTCCATCGTCTGTTTCAACATAATCCATGGATGATCCAAGGAAACCGAAGGTAAAAGCCGGGGGAAAGGCAGGCTTTCCGGTAAGTTTAAGGTAGCCTTCGAGAATATCACCGTATGAATCTCCGGTAAAAAGAACATAACGGTAAGGTCCGTTTCTTAAGGCAAATGAGTAGAAATACTGACTCTCCACACCGAAATCAGCGCGCACAATATCTGTTGCCATCACCGCGATGCCGATCCACGTTCCAGACGAGGGGTTCCACTTGATGACAAAGGGAATTGATTTGTAGAGGGGATCGGCGAAGTCTCCCTTATATCCCAGGGCATCCCGGCTGTGAAGAAGGAAGCGCCGGTTGCGGCGGTTCGGACTGCCGCCCTTATCGCCCAGACCGTAGAAACGGTCTCCCGCGTCCATGGGAAAATTAAAGACACCCTGTACATGCCGCGGTGGCGCACCGTATACCCGCAGTGGAAACCGGGGAACCACCGTATCGGAGCTTCCGATGAGACCTCCATGAATCAGGGTGCCCCGCCGGAAAACGGATACGGTGCCGCTGGGCAGATCAATCTCAAGCCGGATATTCCCGTCTTCGGCCCTGCAGAGGTCTCCTTCGGATTCTGTCGAAAAAGTTACCGGTTCCGGAACAAACCCCGGATCTGCCAGTTCGGCAGCTGCATCTTCAAGGTCCGGTTCCACGGGGCAGGCGTTGAAATCATACCTTATTTCGTATATCCCCGGGTAAAGACCGCGGATATTCAACTCTGCATCGGGCCCTGAGAATTTCATATTTTCCGTAAGGGTTACGGAAAATGATGGGGGGGACAAGGAATGAGGAGCGCGTTTCATCAGCCTTTAACTCCTCCCGAGGTCAGTCCCTTGATGAAGTATTTCTGGAAAACCAGGAACACTATAATCATGGGAAGAATTGCGATCACTGTCATGGACAGCAGACTTGACCAGTCAACATCGTACTGCCCGACGAAATTGGATAAAGCCAGCTGAAGGGTATATTTCTTCTGCCTGCTTATGACGATGAAGGGCCAGAGAAAATCATTCCACCGCCACATAAACGAAAAGATGGCAATAGTAGCGATTATCGGCTTTGATAGAGGCAGGATAATGCGGAGAAAAATTGTTGCTTCCCCTGCGCCGTCAATCCTGGCTGATTCTATAAGAGAATCGGGTATGGTCATCATGTACTGTCTCGCGAGAAATATCCCCGTGGGAGTTGCTGCAGGAGGTATGATGATACCCCAGAGGGTATTCAGAAGGCCGAGATTCTTTTCCAGGAGAAAAATCGGCACCATCACCACCTGAAGGGGAATCATCAGGGTGGCTATCATGACAAAGAAGATGAGGTCCCTGCCGCGGAATACGTATTTGCTCAGGGCATATCCGGCCATAATATTAATCAGCACGGTAATCGCTGTTGCAACCACAGCGGTGAAGGTGCTGTTAAGAAAGTAGCTGACAAACCTGCCGCTTTTAAATGCAGTTGCATAGTTTTCAAAAGTCACTTTATCGGGAAGAAAGGTAAGGGGGTAGGTAAACAGTTCACTCTGGCTTTTCAGAGAGCTTAAAAGAATCCAGAGGACCGGAAAAAAGAAAATAAAGGCAAATACCAGGTACAGTGCATAACGGGAAGTAAGTTGTCTTCTATTCATTTGAAAATTCCTCCCTGTTCATCCGGAACTGGAAAAAGGTGAGGATTCCAATGGTTATCATAAGCATTACCGCCATGGCTGACGCATATCCCAGCCGGTCCTGCTCAAATGCAACCTGGTAAATGTTCTGTACCAGCAGTTTGGTTGATGTTCCGGGACCGCCCTTTGTCAGGGTATAAATAAGTTCAAAGGCTTTAAAGGAGTTAATGGTTGCCAGCACAACCACTACCAGCATGGTCGGGCGTATCAGCGGCAGTTTGATATGCCAGAAGAGCTGCCAGCGGTTGGCACCATCTATTTCTGCGGCGGCAAACAGCTCCTGGGGAATTGCCTGGAGTCCTCCGATGAACATAACCATGTAGAACCCGGTCATGGTCCATATGGTTATGAAAATAAGCGATATGTTTGCCGTAAGGGGTGTTGTGAGCCATGCTACAGGATTTCCTCCGAGGAGGCGCAGTACAAAATTCAGAACCCCCATCTGATCCCCGAGTATCCACCGCCAGATAATACCTACAATAATGAGACTCAGCATTGTAGGCAGGTAGAAAAGACCGCGGAAGAATGCAACTCCTTTAATTGTATCCGAGGTAATCAAAGCCATCCCGAGGGCAGAGACCGTGAGAAGAGGAACTACAAAGAGTACATATCTGAGGGTATTCCAGAAGGTTTTCCAGAACATTGCGTCCTGAATAACTTCTATATAGTTGGCAAATCCGATAAATAATTTATCACCCAGAATCTCGTACTGATAAAAAGAGAGTCTTAAACCGGCAACCGCGGGAACAATAATAAACAGGCCGAAAATTATCATATTCGGCAGTAAAAACAGAAGCGGAGCGGCGGTTTGATTAAATGAGCTTTTAAGTTTTCTGGCCATGTAATCTCCCCGGAAGCAATATGCTGCAATTTACGTCAAAAATGCGGCGCCCTCTGTCAATGCGGGCGCCGCGGTAAAGATGATTTACTTGAAGAACTTGTTTCCTTCGTTCTGAATATTTTCTGCAGCCTGTTCCATTGTTATGTTGCCCAGCAGGCCCTCTACAATCTGTTCACGGATGTAGGAATAGATTTTATTCAGTTCGGGGCTTTTCCAGTCCTCGGCGGTAACAGCCGGGGTGACTGAAAGATCGGCAGCCATTGCGTTGAAGTCTTCAGATCGGGATGCATATTTGATATTTACATCGGTACGGGCCGACAGGTTGAAGGTGTTGCCGCAGTACATTGCATTATGCTTTGCATCGGAAAAGGCAAGCATCAGGTCCAGTGCTGCTGCTTCGTTTTCCGCACCTTTAAAAACACCTACGAATTTACCGCCGGCAACTGAGCTGCGGATCTTGCGTTTGGGCATCTGGACTGCCGCCCATTCAAAATTGGTGATCTGGGTTGCATAGGCATTGATGACCCAGGATCCGCCGATATGGCTTGCAGCCAGTCCGGACTGAAACAGTTCCTGGGGATTTTCGGACCCCATCCATACTGAGGGAACGATAAGTTTGTCGTCGTGAAGTTTCTTGAAGAACTTAAGAGCATCGATGGCTTCCGGAGTATTAAAGTTCATTGCGGTTTCACTGTCGTTGAGAAACCGTCCGCCGGCTTCATAGAGCAGGGTGGACCAGCGGTGGGGGCTGAAGTCATAGGCAAGTCCATAGTCAACACCGGAATTTGCAGCAACAACCTTCTTGAGAGCATCATACCAGTTGTCCCAGGTCCAGGTTTTAGAGAGCTGTTTGATATCAATGCCGGCTTTCTTGAACATATCAACATTGACTATCATGCCGTTTGCGGTGGACTCGGTGGGAAGGGCCACGGTTGTCCCGTTGGAGTGGGTGGCGAATGCAAGGGATGCCGGGCTGAATCCGCTGATCACCGAATCGAAGTTCTTTACATTGCTGTCAAGCGGGAGGAGCTCATCTGCGAACATCGCAACGTGATTATTGGTGATACGGGCAAGATCCGGGGGGGTGCCGCCGGCGATCATCAGCTTGAGACGTTTTTCATAATCTCCAAAGGGCACAAGCTGCAGGTCGATGCTTACGTTCGGATGAGCATCCAGATAATCCTGAATGGTGTTCATGAAAACTTCCGATTCATTGGCGTCGTTGAACCACAATACTGTCAGTGTGACATCCTCTGCTGCGGACTCCTTCTGACCAGCCGCCCAGACTATTCCTGTAAGTAAAAGCAGGGTGATTAGAAGCACGAGTAACTTTTTCATACAAAACTCCTCCTGTGGTTATTTTGTCAAAACGATTTGACAAAATTCATGATACGCCCGGCATATGCAGCTGTCAAGAAAAAATATCAAAACGTTTTGATAAACTGTTGCTCCATTCTCAAAGTGGAAGTATAGTTAGGAAATGGTTAAGATTACCGACGTAGCAAAGCTTGCAGGGGTGTCACCGTCAACGGTCAGCCATGTGCTGAATGGAAAACGCCCCATCAGTGAACCAACCAGAAACCGGGTGCTCCAGGCAATTGAAGAACTGAATTATATCCCCAATGCAAACGCCCGGGCCATGAAAAGCGGTCACACCGGCATTATCGGTTTTGTCGCAGCAGACATAACGGAATACTTTTCAAACAGAATTATCCAGGGAGTGGAGTCGGTTTTCGTCCCCTACGGTTTTCATCTGCTGTTTGTATCCGGTACCGAATTTAAAACGAATCTCGGGGATACCATGGCGTTCCTCAATTCCCGCAAACTGGACGGTGCCATAATTTCCCAGAGTGTCACCCAGGATCACCGCAGCCTGGAGTTTTCCCCGCCGGAGTTTCCGCTTTTAACGGTCAACTTTGATTACGGCCCCCATCTGCCGCGAATTATTCTGGACAATTACCGGGGGGGGTGGGAAGCCGCAGAGCACCTGGCTCGAAAGGGTTTTTCCCGTGCCGGACTTATAATGGGACCTGCCGACCGTATTGCCAGTAACGACCGTCAGAAGGGGTTTCTCGACGGAGCTGATAATTTCGGGCTGACCATAGCTCAGAAAAAAATCATCAATGTGCCCTTTGATTTTCAGGGCGGTGTAAAAGGGATGGAAGAGCTTCTGAAATCGTCGGGTAATGTGGATTCGGTTTTCTGCGCCAACGACTATATTGCAGTTGGTGCTATTCATGCAGCTGAAGAACGGGGAATGGGGGTTCCGGATGACATCGGTGTCGTCGGGTTTGACAACCGGGATTTTTCCGCCTTCTGGCCCACTCCTGTAACCAGCTTCGATCAGCCTCTGTATGATATGGGAAAAATGGCCGCCCGCTATCTCCAGGACCGGATACTCGGGGGGCAGGAGATTCCTATTCAGACAGTTCTTTCCAGCAGGCTTATAGAACGGGATTCAACCCGGCGATCGGGGGCCGATACCCGCTGATGCATAGATTCGCTCCACAAGAATTACAGCAGCTATAGCTTCTTCCGCACCGACCTCCGGTTTTTCTCCGCTTTCGATGGAATGCAGCAGGTCGAGGTACTGTGCCCGGTGAGCGGCATAGCCGATGTTCAGCGGGTCGGAAACATCATCGGAGCCCTCGGTGTATGCTGTCAGATCGACGGCTGCCGCAGGGCTGCTTTTATGGAAATCCCATCTGGCCATCCGGTTTTCTTCAAGCCTGATATGACCCAGCTCTCCGCAGATTTCCAGAGTCTTGAAGCTCCCGGGCCATGCTCCGGTTGTCAAAGCCAGGGTTCCCAGGGGACCATCCGGGAACACCATTGAAGCAACCAGGGTATCTTCCACCTCTATCCCGGTATGACATAGGGTGTCCGCCCGGGCTGCTATATATCCGGGATCACCGAACAGCCAAAGCAGCAGATCAATAACATGAATGGACTGGTTCATCAGAGCACCCCCGCCGTCCAGTGACCAGGTTCCGCGCCAGGGACTGCTGTCATAATATTCCTGAGAGCGGTACCATTTAACTTCTGCCGTAACCAGGGAGATTCTGCCGAACCACTTTTCTGCCACCGCCTGTTTCAGCAGCCTGACAACGGGATGAAAGCGGGTCTGAAAAACAGATGCCAAACGGACATTTCCGTTCCGGCAGGCTTCTGAAATGTCTCGTGCCCGTGCACTTGTAACCTCCATGGGTTTCTCTACCAGAAGATGTTTTCCCGCAGCAGCTGCAGATATGGACGGATCCCGGTGGGCTCCTGAAGGAGTACATACCGCGACTATATCCATTTCCGGAATTGCCAGAAAGTCCTGCAGGTCCGTACATGCCCTGGTATGCCATTTTTCTGCGAATTTTTCCGCCCGGGCTGGTGCACTGTCATATACAGCGGTAAGTACTGCTTCCTCCAACCCTTCAATTGCTCCAGCGTGGAAATCTGCAATTACTCCTGTCCCGATTATTCCTATACCCTTCATGGTTCCTCCAGGTAATCAAAACGTTTTGATGATGCACTATTTTACAATACACCTGATTAATAAATAGCGCAATGAAGAAATGGAAACACCTTTTCTGTACAAGAGAGAAAAGCGATATGAAATAATTTCTGAAAAAGGAAAAATTTTATCACATAGACTGCATGGAATTACACTGTTCCTTTCATGGATTCGTTTAATCGAGTCTGAAGGTTTACCTGTATGGCCAGGTAAATTTTTTAGTTTTCTTTATTTCGTGGAGCTGGTGAGGGCGGTCTCTCTGGAAATGGTAGGGTTAGAGAGATACTGAAAATCTGCTGGTACCGGGAAATTTACTGTTCAGTTCTTTTATGTGATTGAATCCGGTGTATCAGGAGGGCAGGTAGATCTTCCGTTAAGTGAAAATTGAAACGGGAAATACTTGTAACCTATGCGGTTTTGGATATCATTAGATTAGAATCAATTATCTATATGCGAAAGTGAAATTCGCACGTGGGTTCTCCAGGGAAATAGGCATTTATAAAGTTGCGGTGTCTGAATGCTCAATGTATAATTTTATTGATAGCAGGGAAGAACTGATTCTGCTTTCGTTTTAAAGTCATGGTAAACAACACCGATGCAGCCTTAAATTGTAAGTTGTTTCTGTGAAAGTGGGTCTACTGGTTAAAAATGAGTATCTAATTTCTAATAATTATGGAGAAAGAAAATGCTGAATGGTTTCAGTTTCTTGAAGAACGAAAGATTCATCGTACATGTCGATATCGAGATTGTTAAGAAAGCCATTCCAAGATTTGAGTTGGCAGAAGATGAGAGAATACTGCTTTTAGTCGACGATTCTTTGTTCAGAAACCGTGAACGCATCTATGTCCTTACCAATAAGCGGCTGCTCTGGAATACCAGAAAGAGTACTGTTAAAAAACACATTGTAAACAAAACAACTGCATCAACCAAATTGGAAGAAACCGGACCGAATGAGATTGATATAAAAGAGATAGGACGATGCTCGCTGTTTATTGACAAGTACGGCGCATACAATATTATTACACTAATCGATGAGGTTTCGCAGATACATCTCTATTTCCAGAATATTACAAACACAGAGACGTTGAAGATCATTTTTATCGATTATCTTTCAAATTATGCCAATAGCTTCGCGTACAATGATCAGCAGAATCTTATTAAGTACAAAAAAACACGGAGAGGGTTAAGTAAGAAGCATGCAAATCCTCTGAGTTTGGTTCTGAATGTTGCAGCAATAGTTATAGTAGCTCTAATGCTGGGGGAAAAGTTGTTTCCTTTTTCTCCTGTTATCGCGAATAACACAGTTTCTTTCACAATAGCAGCATTGTTATTTAAGATAGTAAGTATTTTCCTCTCCAACAAAAAATCATTCTACTCGAATCTCGTGGCATATCTTTTCTTTTCATTTGCGTTTTACAAGGGCTACACTTTGCCTGTTCCAGAAATTGGTGGAAATGAACTCTTTTTTATTACCTTCTCGGTTCTGTTTTATATTATTGATTTCGATAAATTTCTCAAATTTATCACAGTTGCTGGTACATTATTTTTTACAGTGTACTTATTTTACTTCAGTAATATTTTTTGAAAAAAGACCCATTTGTAAGCCTGATGATTGCAGGTAGCTTTTATAGCTGGAGTTTGTGGGCTCTTATATGGATAAGAATGAAGCATCTAAGAGAATAGGTGAATATCTCAAATCTTCGGTTGCTGTAGAAAATCTTACCTCCAGTATGCCAGATAATGCCAATCCCTATTTAAATTTCCCTATACAGAATTATAAATGCTGGTATTATCGCACAAGTTATCAAGAGATTCCTTATATGTTGTGCGAATCACGGATGATCATTATGAATGATGAAGATGGTGCGATTCTTTACGACGGCGGTGCTAATGATGAGGGCTGAGATTCCGTGCTATATGCATATTTCTGCTGCATCATCAGCTCCCGGTATTTCTGCAGCCTTTCCTTCAGAATCCTCGAATCAGTTTTCCAGTAATCCCTGGGCCCGTATTTAAGGCGCCGTGCAAAGTAGCGGTTTCTGGTGAATACATGTGGGTAGAGAATATTCTTTACCCTCAATTTTATACCGGAATCGCGGATTATACGCTGGAGAAAAACCTCGATGCGGAACTGTTCTCCTTTGCTGAAGTTCTCCCTGGCCCTAGTGAGCATGGCAATTCCTTCATCATCATGCCGTGAGCCGAGAAGGGCGATTCCCTCCAGTACATCCCAGACATTTCCGCTTTTCGGCTGCCGGCTTCTGCAGTAACGGATCCGTTTTAAAGCTTCCGGATATTTCCCTGCTGCGAGCAGGTAGAGAGAAAGCCGGCGGTTGAGGACAAAGCTTCCGGGATTAAGTTTCAGCCCCCGCAAAATGGAGCGGATAGCTTTTTTATAGCGGGAGTAGGGATGAACAAAGTAGGGGCTTTTTTCAATAAGAGACTGGAATACCTGGATTGTAATGAACAGGGTAATAAAGTCGATCAGGTAGGCGAGGCCTGCAAGGTTGTGAAAGTCATCGCTGTAGATAATCTGCCAGTCCAGGGAGGCGTTGTACAGTGCGTGTATTAGGGCGGTGGGAATGAAGGCGAATATCGCATAGAGAACCGACCGGTCATCCCGTACTTCCAGGTTTGAATAGATTGCAGAGGCAAGGAAGTAGCCGGCCAGGGCGGTGTACATCATGTGTCCGGGAGTGCAGAGAATCGAACGGATAATGGTTGTTACCACACCATAGTCCATGCCGTATTTAATATTCTCGAAAAATGCAAAGCCTGCACCTACTGCGGCGCCCTGGATAATCCCGTCCTGGGGTTCTTTAACGGATTTAAACAGAAGCACTACCACAATGAGCATTAGGTATTTTGCAGCTTCTTCGGAAAGGCCGACTATGAAAAAATTGTCCATGAATGGTCCGGTAACCAGCCATGAGAAGAAAAGCCAGTTTGTTTCATAGAAGATAAAGGTTGGAATTATGCTGATGATGCCGGCTATAAGGCCTACACGGAGGATTTTTTCGGTGCGCTTATCTTTCTTGTAGTAATCCAGGTGGTCCAGGTATTTGAGCCAGAGGGCAGAGGAGATAATGGTTATTGCAACGGTAATGAAAAATCCCATGGTTTTCCGGTTCTCCTTATACTATAACGTACGGCGTTCTTTTTTGCTCAATTCTGAAAAAAATAAATATGTGTTTATCCAAGGGGTAAACATTGTATTTCCCTCCGGGACACCGTGCATCAATGCGATAATTTGGTTGCTTACCTGCGGAACCCTCTTTTTCCCGTGAAAGCTTTTTCACTGAATATTCCCCCGGAGCTTATCCATATAGAGGTGTCCACTTTCTCCATAATTCGGGAGTTTGCCTCTTCCTTGACATCGCGGACAAAGTCGAGATTCCTGCATTTTATATATGCTTCCGGGGTCACGACTATTATCGGGACTGCGAGAGTTACTGCCGGGACGGGGAAGAAGGGAGGGGTGGAGGGGTAAACTTCTGATTTAAGCAGGAACAGATAATGAGTGGTAGGGCCCATGGTAATCAGTCCTGGAAAAATCAGTATAGATAACATAACGGTAATTTCTCCCCGTCCGGCTGCAACTCGCATATCAAATGTGATGCAGGATTCGTGCCAATTGGAAATTGTGAAAATCTGTCTAAGAATCCTGGTATTTGGTCATAATGCTGGTAAATCTGCATAAATAATTTTACGGTAGCAGAAGAAGGTTTACTTGAATTTTGTAGTAACAAACGATTTTTTTTAGTTATTTTGGTTCTTTTCGATTAAGACTGTAGTGCGAAAGGTATATATATTATAGGGCTTTACTTTATATGTCATTTATCTTATTAAAATACATTCTTTTTATGCATTACTGAAATCTTTAAGTTGTAAGGAAATCCAATATCTATCAATCATTGAGTATCAATAATCTTAAAAATCCTTGGTTCAGCGATATTTTTATGTTAAAACTAAATAAGTGTTATGATTATATCTAAATATTTGGATGAGTGAGCAACTTTGTGAGAACATCTGTAAAAAAAGATTGCATGATAGATATTCCTCCTCAAATGGCTCGGGTAATACAAGCGCTTCGCTCAATCGGATATCAAATGCCCCAAGCAATAGCAGATATAATCGATAACTCCGTTGATGCCCAAGCAGATATAATTGTGATACGTTTTATCCTCAATACTAAAGGAAGTTTAGACCTATCCATTTGGGACAATGGCTCAGGGATGGCAAAACCCATACTACAGGAAGCCATGCGAATAGGTAGCGATACAGACAAAGACAGTCTCCAGCTCGGTAAATTCGGTATGGGACTTAAACTTGCTAGCCTCAGTCAGGCACCTATGTTTGATGTTGTATCTCATGAAGCTGGAGGAGAAATTTATGGATTACGCGCTACAGTTTCTACTTTATCTGAAAACAAAGTTGCGGAACTTAGACAAGACTACTGTATGAATATGCTCACGAAAGCATCTTCAGGGAAGAATGCTTCCTCTGGCACGGTTGTCACACTGCTTGGGCTAGATCGCTTAAATCTAAATGAAAAACTTTCTGAAAAAATTGTAACAAAAATGTCAAATAAACTTCGATCACATCTTGGTCTTATATACCATAGGCATCTTGCTCAAAATAAAATAAAAATACTTGTTGAAACAAATATCGAAGAGAGAGGCTCACCATACCCACCAGAAAGTATACATGCATTAAATCCATTTGGTTACCCACACTCTGGTCATGATCAATATCCTAAGGATTTCATCATTTCTATTGGTGATAGTCAGATTCGTGCCCGAGTTCATATCTGGCCTCCTAATTGTCAATCCCGTGAATACAAACTGCCGGGAGGCGCAAATACAAGACAAGGATTATATATTTTCAGAAATAATCGGTTATTACAAGCAGGTGGTTGGAATGGGATGCGTGAGAGCGAGCCTCATCTCTCTCTGTGCCGTGTGGAGATTGATCTCCCGTCAACTTTGGATGATCTTGTTCGTCTCGACATAAAGAAATCCTCAATTGACTTACCTGAAGAGTTTTTTGAGCAAATTATGATTACCACTTCCAAAGGCGGAACAAAATTTAATGATTGTCTTACATTAGCCAATACCCTATACCGGAGCAGTTCATCAAAACCAAATTCCAAAGAAGCAGTTCTGCCTTCTGGGGAAATCAAGTCTTTTTATAGAACCTTGTTAGCTGACCACAAAGGAATCAAGACAAAAGATTCCGATGATATTGAAATTTTCTGGAAAAAACTTAATAAAGATGAAATGTTTCGGATTGATCGTGGGGCGGGTCAGATACTAATTTCAACAGCATTAAAAGATTCCATGAAAAAAATCCCATTAGATGAGTTATTTCCATTATTTTTATTTCTGTTGCTTGAAGATTATCTTGTCATCCAAAGAAGTGGTTTAAAGGCTAATAACAAGATCAAATTTCTTCAGAAGATACTTTTAACATTATTGGATGATAATAAATCAGATGCAATCTAACAATTTTGCAAACTGGGGACAAATTGAGTCCATACTAATTGGAGCTGGTGTTGAAAGACGATATAAAATCCCAGGAAGTAATTACCTTACACTTTTATCACGAGGGAATTCATCGCTATTTGGTGTTGAAGTAAATTCTTCTATTTCAGATTCGCTCTTTAAAAGGATAAATAAATTACAGAACATTTCTATTACCACTTACAATAATAATAATTCTTATTATGAGATTTGGACAAATGATAAAACATTATTTAGTGAATTCTATACATTTGTAATAGACGTTGCTATTCTAATGGACCGTGATAATATCCCCTGCGATTCTGCTATCGATCAAGCTTTATCTAACCTTGAAGGTCTCATAGCATCCAAACCATCGCTCTCGGATAAAAACATTCTAGGTCTCATCGGCGAGTTATATTTTCTCAAAAGATTAATTTCTATAAATATGGGTCTAACTCCAAATGGATGGATTGGGCCAATAAATGAACCTCATGATTTCAGGTACGGAGATTTAGAATTTGAAGTGAAATCAACTTTAAAAACAAAACGTATCCATATAATAAATGGACTAAATCAACCATACCCCAGTATCGATTGCAAGCTCTTCTTTATATCTTTACAGTTCATGGAAGCCTCAGGAACTGATTTAATTACATTGCCTGGTCTTGTTTCTGAAATTCGTAACATCCTTAGCAACGAAAATCTATTAGACTTCAACATGAAGCTACAAACTTTTGGATACCGTTCTGACCACGAAGTATTTTATAGCAGACTCTCATTAAAGTTGAGATCATTACCTAAAATGATCCCAGTAAATGACGATTTCCCACGCATTCCAAACGATATAGATAATATTTACGCGCCCCTTCAAGATCGTTTAGGAGATGTTATATATAAAATTGATTTAGAGTCATACGGAAAAGACCTTGAAGACAGTATTCTATTAGAATTATTTTAAATTTTATAAAATGAGGCTAAAATATGATTAAAAATACTTATAGACAAAGAACAATGTATAATGCTGTTTTAAGCTTGCTGAAAGTGAAAGGTCCTTGTTCTGTCTCAAGTTTGCTTTCTTCAATTGACCAAAATAATGAGCTTAACGATAATGGACTCATATTTTTATCAAAATATATTTTGGCCGCGAATGCCTCCGATGAGATCTTGACAGATTTTCATAGTCTTATTACCAAATGGGATCATGATAAATCAATTGTTCAGTTAAATAAGTTTCCTCTAGCCAGCTATAATCGTCGCAAAGAAATATACAAATTACTTTGTATACCATCACAACTGTCTGATTTCTGGGACAAACAACTCCCTTTTAAAATACAAACTCCTGTTGTGATAGCAGATGAGCACATAAATTGGTATGATACGCGTATTAATACATCTGATTACTTCTGGAAATCATATGAACGTTACCTCCTATCCAATGGGTGGAACCCGGCATCGACAATTGATTTGGGAAACGGCGCTCAATCAATCCTTGAACGACTTTCAGCTCCTTACCGGGAAGAAGCATATTCTGCCCGTGGACTTGTAGTCGGTTATGTGCAGAGTGGTAAAACAGCCAACTTTTCAGCACTACTGGCCAAAGCTGCTGATGCTGGTTACAAAATGTTTATAATACTTGCAGGTCCTTGGAACATACTACGCAAACAAACACAACGAAGAATTGACAAAGGGTTAATAGGTTGTCCATCCCTAAAATATGACGATGATTACAAAACTCTTGAAGATTCTGAATGGGCTGATTTTGTGAATCACAACAAAAAACCTCACAATCTTTTTGGTTGGAATCGCATAACTACTCTAGAAGAAGATTACAAACGATTGCTGTCTGATACCCTCAACATACTGGTACCAGAGAAAGAAGACAAAGATCTTCCTCTTCACTGCGCAACAAATCTTTTCTCTCCTCGTGCCAAGATCAATGTGCTCGTAATAAAAAAGAATGCACAAATCATTTCTAAACTAATAGCAGATCTCACAAAACTTAATCTTAAATACAAAGGATTACTTAATGAAATACCTACTTTACTAATAGATGATGAATCTGATCAAGCATCAATAGATACACGGCGACCGAACAAAAAAGAACTTGAGGAACGTCGAAAAGTTAATGGAAATATTATTGATGTGCTTAAAATAATGCCTAGGTGCCAGTATGTAGGTTATACTGCAACCCCATATGCAAATGTATTTATTAACCCTGATGATGTTGATGACCTATTTCCAAAAGATTTTATAATTACTCTTCCGGAGCCACCCTCTGATTATATGGGTGCGCGTGACTTCTTCAATATTGATAATGATCCTAATTCAAATGAGAAATATTTTATCAAAAAAGTCAAATCCAGTCATAACGAACAGGACGATCTTTCGATTGCCTTAACTGCTTTTGTTCTTTCAGGTGCAATCAAACTATTCAGAAAAGATAAACACTCAAGCTTAGCTCCTTTTAAACACCATACTATGCTTGTTCATATCTCAAGAACAAAGCTTAAACACAATGAGATTGAGGCTTTAGTTAAAAAAACATGGGAAGACTGTAATTTTCAAGGTACAGATGGACTGTTTAAAATTCAACAACTTTGGAACGAAGACTATCGTCCAACTTCAGAGCATATCAATGCAGATCTTCCTTTGCCTGATTCTTTTCAGGATTTGATTCCTTACATACAAAATTGTATTGGTAAAATCACTGAATGTTCGGGAAATCTTAGAACAATAATTGTAAATGGTGACAATAAAAACAATCCTGATTTTGAATTGGAACCAATCTGGTCGGTGATAATTGGTGGAGATAAACTATCCAGAGGATACACCATAGAAGATCTAACAATTAGTTATTATCGCCGTATAACCTCCCAGGGGGATACATTGATGCAAATGGGTCGATGGTTCGGTTTTCGTAAAGGATATTGTGATCTAGTTAGACTATTTATTGGCATTGATGAGGGCAAAAAGAATATCGATCTACTTGAATCATTCCGTGCTACCAGTAGAATGGAAGCTCATCTTCGTCAGGAATTAAAGCGATACGTTTCTTCTGATAAAAAACTCACGCCACTACAAGTACCACCACTCGTTCAAGCTTTTTCAGAAATCAAACCCACAGCTAAAAACAAAATGTATAATGCTAAAATTACTTCATGGAATTATGGTAAAACTTACAATGAGCCCACTACTATACCAGATGCAAAAACAGACAAGTTCAATATAGCATTATTTGAAGAAATATTCACTACAACTAATGTACATAGAGACATTCTTGGTGGGATATTTAAAGATAAAGGTAAAAAAGAATTCTCTTCTTACTACTGGACAACATCAATAATAAATGGTCTTCAGTTTTTAAAGAATTACAAATGGAATAAAGTCATACCTGAATCTGTTAATTATCAACTTGATTTTATTTCAAATGAAAATCATGGTATGCAAAGAATGCTGTTTCTTGCACCACTATTAACTAATGAAAAAAATGGTACGCAAGAATTACTGAAACATAAAATATCGATCAGGCATCGTAGGACACGTTCAAATGGTGGTCCATTCGGAGTTTATTCAGATCCAATTGATTCAGCAACGGCAAAGTATGTTGCCGGATGGGAATTACCAGAAAGTGGACATTACAAGCTGTTAACACCAAATGAATCAACAAAAAACCTCAGAAATACATCTACAGCTGTTGTTCTTATATATTTTGTAAAAAAAGATAATAAGACGCCAACCTTGGGATGGTCGATTACATATCCCAAAAACAATCTTGGATTTATACACAAATGGTCAGTCCGAAATATTGAAAATATAAATTCACCAGTTGTTCATATATAGCATATTTAGAAAATATCTGGTTGGAGTAACATGCCTATTAGTCATTCAACTTTGTAGAAAGAAATGGGGATAAAGCTATTTGCATTTTTTCATAGCTCTCAGTCTCACATTCCCAGATGACAATTACTTTCCAGCCGAGATCTTTCAAATCCTTAATATTTCTTTTATCGCGAGCTACATTATCCCTGAATTTATCTTCCCAGAAGTCAGTTCTTGTTTTCGGTGTAGTAGCGTTCTTACAACCTGGATGGCGATGCCAGTAGCAACCATGAATAAATATAACAGTTTTATACTTTGGAAGAACTATATCAGGTTTTCCTGGAAGATCCTTTCTGTGAAGTCTGAATCGGAATCCAGCGCTATGAAGAAATGACCTGACTCTGATTTCAGGCTTTGTATCCCTGTTCTTTATACGGGACATATTCCAGCTTCGCTTTTCCGGAGTAAGCTTGTCCACAATCAGATGTCCTCAAATGAATCCATTACTATCTCAGCAATCTGATTTGCCAGAAGTGGAGGTACTGCGTTTCCCACCTGATGATACTGTTTTGTCCTCGGGCCGCAAAAGAAATAGTCATCAGGAAATGTTTGCAATCTGGCTGCTTCTCTCACCGTAAGACTACGGCACTGGGTAGGATCCGGATGAATATAATAATGGCCATCTTTTGAAATGTGACAGGTAATTGTTGTTGAAGGGCTTTCTGCTAGTTGAACACGAAAACGATCTACAAATTTACTTATAACTGAATGTTCACATGCATTTTTATGATTTGGTAGAAGAGCAGCTGGGAATTCATTCAGCTTGGGGGATCTTCCGTATAATTTTCCGAAACAGGACACAAACAGATAACGATGAAGATCGGAATCAATATGGGTCCTGCTTTCGTGATTGCAGATGTTTTTAAGTCTTTCATTAATGTACCAGTCTGGGTTGAAAATAGCATTTCTATACTTCTTTTTTAATGGTTTTGATATAGATGTTGTTAAGGTTTTATCAAGTAATGAGATTGCGAAATGTATTTCTTTATTTAATTCGGAAATCTTTTCCGGAGGGCTCAAAAAATCTTTCTTTTTAAATTGAGGTATTTTACTTATTGCCTTTATCCAATCGGATGAAGTGTCATCCTTAACTTTTGAAAGGCCGCTTCTCAGGGGAGGTAAATCAGAAATTGCCTTTTTTACAGAGACTTTGTTTGCTTTTTCCAGGGGCCTTGGGACAGTATCAATATCTTTTCTGACTCCAAGTATTATTACTCTATGCCTTTTCTGGGGAATACCATATTCTTCACTTTTAATGATGAAATCTCTGGGATCATGTATTTGATCAGGAGGTGACTCTTTAACAAGGGAATAGAGTTTGTACTCAGCTTTTTTACCGTTCGGATTTATAACGACTTCATTCGGCTTCTGGAGATCTTTAATTATATTTGAGAATATATTCTGCCCTCCAACGTTCGAAGAAAGAATGCCTTTTACGTTTTCCATAACAAATACTGAAGGATGGTAACGCCCGATTATTTCCAGATATTCACGGTACAAAAAATGTCTGTGATCCTCTTCGGCTTTATAGTTTTTCTTCCCCATATTCCTGACTCTACCGGCGAGAGAGTAAGCCTGACATGGAGGACCTCCGATAAGAACCCAGTCTTGTTCAGGTTTAAATGTGCTGACAATCTTTTCAATTTTTGAATGAATAATTTCATTATCCTTACCAAGGGTAAGTCGACATGCTTCATCTCTAGCATCTTCCCCTTCAGGGAAACTATCAAGAAGCTTTTGAAGGTTGTTATCAGAATAAGGTTTGCCTATAAAATCATAATATTCTTCGGGTACAGAATCCTTATCCGGAAATTGTCTGTAGAATGCACGCAGGGTCAGTGTTTTATGAGCTGATTCTTCCATTTCAACAGACATTCTGATTTTAAATCTGTTTCCGGAAGTCGGTCTGAGAGATGAAAATCCTTCGCCAAGTCCGCCCGGTCCGGCAAATAAATCTATTACTGGTATTGTTTTACTCACTTTACACCTTCTGCTGATAAGGTTTGTGTCATCTAAACCTACAAACAAATAACTCAACACATGATTTTAACAAGAATACTTTCCTTTTGCCAGGTAGCTACTTCTTAAAAACTTCAAAATAATGGAATTGGAACAAAAAACAATGGTACTATGAAACGGGTTTATGAAGTATGGGTGATCAATATTGAAAAGAAATAATTCTATATACGATTCAAAATCAAACAAGGACTATGGCGTAGTAGATGAAGCCACTTCAGCTTACTACAGCGGGCTTCATCATGACCAAATTAATCGCTTCAACACAGCCGAATCCCCATTATCCTGCATTCAACACTATCTCCCTCAAAACGGCAAAGCCCTCGATATCGGCAGCGGCTCCGGCCGGGATCTCGCATGGCTCTATGAACATGGATTAGATGCTCGTGGCACTGAGCCGAACGACCGCATGCGTAATCAGGCCATGATCAGCTACCCGGATCTCAAGGATAGAATATACTCAGCGTCTCTGCCGGATCTATCACCCTGCGGAGATTCCTATAACCTGGTGACCTGAAGTGCAGTTCTCCAGCACCTGCCTAAATCCCTGCTGTTCGATTCGTTCTTCTCAATAAAAAGAATTATGGCTATGGCTGAGAACGGTACCCTGGTAATTTTCGTACCGGTTGATTATCCGGATATTGATAAAAAGACAGGAAGAGACAAAAACGGTAGGCTATTTAATATAAGACCGCCTGAAGAGTATATCTTCCTCGCAGAACGTCTGGGCTTCAGCCTGAGCCATAGAATAGAGAGCGAAGACAGTCTTGGCCGGACAGGGGTACGCTGGTGTACTCTATTATTCAAAAATCAGCACACCGACGGAACGCGCCCGATAGAAAAGATAGAATCAATTCTACGCAGTGACAGGAAAGTAAACAGCTATAAATTCGCCTTATTGCGTGCAATGGGGGAGATAGCAGTTACCGCTCCCAACTCAGTTAACTGGAGAGAGAACGGACAGGTCGCCCTGTCAATGGATCATGTCGCTGAAAAATGGCTGGAATACTACTGGCCTCTGGTCGCCGGGGACAGTAAAGTTTTCCAGGGGCAGAAAATCAAAGATAAACAGGATATTACCTTCCGCAAGCAGCTGGAGAAGCTTTCATCCACATGGGAAGGTGCCCGGGGAGGATTCCAGGCATTCCGGCAGGCCTTGTATCAGAATGAACTTGATCCTGAATCCGAGGAACTGCTGAAAGATGCCCTGGGAAAAATAAAGGCTGGAATCCGTCAGCCCGTACAGTATGCAGGTACTGAGAAAAAAGTCTTCAGGGGGGAAGGGAGTAATATCCTGATTCCGGCTGACCTGTGGCAGGAATTTTCGCTCATGGGAAAATGGTTTGAGGATTCCATACTCATGCGGTGGGCACAGTTTACTGCGGAACTTAAATCGAACGAGAAGAAATTTACGGTCGCACAATGCCTTGACCTGCTGTTACAGGGAATAGGAGAAACAGAAAGAGACGTAAGCTATGCCCGAAGAGTCTATGACACTATACAGGCTCTGGAATGTGTCTGGAGCGGAACTGCAATCAATCCGGCGAAAGGGTATGAGGTAGATCATGCAATACCATATACCCTCTGGCACAACAACGATCTCTGGAATCTGTTGCCCTCAGATCCAAAGGTGAACAATCAGAAACGGGATAAACTGCCGGAGCAGAAGCTGCTTGCAGCACGAAAGTCTGCCATAACCGGCAACTGGCAGATAATGTACGAAACATACCGCTCCCGCTTTTCCCTTGAAGCAGGCCGCCTGATCGGAAGCAGGACATTCACCGGCACTGCAGCTGATTTCAATAACCTGTTTCATGCCCTGACCGAATCGGTCGAAATAACCGCCCTCCAGCGCTCCGTCCCCCGCTGGACACCTTAACCGTCGTGCCTTTTCGTGAAGGTCATGGTTAGCCTGTAAACAAAACCCCTCAACCACGACATTCACAACTGTCACAACTCTGTTTTATGCACCGGCAGGCGGCTAACCGCAGTTATTGTATGGAATATCACTGAAGCGGAAGAATCAGAATGGCAAAATCCGGGTTATAATAATGGGGGCAGGACATGGAAAACAAAATCGAAATATACACTACAACTGATAACACAACCGAAATCCGGGTACAGTTTGATGAAGATACCGTCTGGCTTACTCAGAAGCAGATGGCACAGCTGTTCGATAAAGACTCTGATACGATAGGACTGCACCTCAAGAATATCTATGCATCTGACGAGCTCGATGAATCTGCAACTACCGAGCAATCCTCGGTAGTTCAACTTGAAGGGAAACGCCATGTGCGGCGCTCAGTTATGATCTACAATCTGGATGCTATAATCTCCGTAGGATACCGCGTAAATTCAAAACGGGGAACCCAGTTCCGTAAATGGGCAACAGCCCGGCTGAAGGATTATCTGGTAAAAGGCTTTGCTGTTAACAAGAAGCGACTTGCACAGAAACAGCAGGAAGTGGAATACCTGAAAACCGGAATCCGCATTATCAACCGGGCCATTGAAGACGTAACTGATGACAAGAACCGGGAGGTGTTCCAGCTCTTTTCCAGAGGCCTTGCTTTACTGGATGACTACGATCATGAAGACCTTGATGAAAAAGGCAAAACCAGCTGCAGCATTGTATACCCGGCAGTACGAGACTACCTTGCACTTATTGAAGGTATGTACTCCGATTTTGCCTCCGGTGTTTTCGCACAGCCCAAGGATGAAAGCTTTGAGAGTTCGGTAAATCAGATTCAGCAGAGCTTCGGGGGAAAGGAACTATACCCGACCATGGAAGAAAAGGCTGCAAACCTGCTGTACTTTATTACCAAGAACCACTCATTTGTGGATGGCAACAAACGTATAGCCGCCGCATGTTTTCTCTATTTTTTGCAGCAGAACCATGCATTGCTGCAGGAAAACGGAAAACCCGTAATCGACAACGAGACCCTGGCTGCAATGACGCTGTTTGTCGCGGTCAGCAAACCTGAAGAATCAGAAACGGTTAAAAAGCTTATAATCAGCATCCTCAATCGCAGCAGCGATGAGTGATAAACCATGTCGTGACCCTTTCGCGGCTGTCGTGGTTACTACCGGAAAACGGGCCCGCTAAAAATTAATCTCAACCCCGTCCCCGACAAAAACATCAAGACAGTCCATGGCCCGGGTCATACCCACATAAATAAGATTATGCAGCAGCCGGTCGGTTGTTTCATCGCTGTACAGCTCTTTCTTTTCAAGTACCGGCAGGTAGAGCAGGACAACAGAAAAATCCAG
Source organism: Marispirochaeta sp. (assembly GCA_963676835.2). Classification (GTDB taxonomy): domain Bacteria; phylum Spirochaetota; class Spirochaetia; order JC444; family Marispirochaetaceae; genus Marispirochaeta. Next base: position 351,028 of record CAXXFF010000001.1, on the reverse strand, counting down.
CCCCTTGCTGGAATGCAGGGTACTTACCCGGATACTACCGGTTGAATCAAAATGAAAGTTCCTGTCCCGGATCGGCACTGCGGGGATATTTCGGTACATAAGCCACTCTTCAAGGGACTGCAGCACATCGTTGCCCGGGGTAAGCACGCAGATGGTCTCAGGTTCATACCCCAGTTCGTCTGTATAGATGCACAGCTTTGTCGCGAGCATTTCCAGAAGACTTTCCGGGTCACTTCGGTATACTTCGGGCGAAGGACCTTCTCTGAAAGGGGAAGGTTGGTTCTCGGTATCCGTACCTTCGTTGTTCAAAGCGCGGAACTTCTCGGCGAAATCATGAATCTGAACCGTATTGCGGAAATTGGTCCGGAGAATCTTTGTCCGTCCCTGAAATGAAAGGCCCGCCCGGGTAAAGGGGTTCTGAAAGCAGTAGAGACTCTGGTCAAAATCCCCGGCAAAAACCATGCAGCGCCGGGAAAGCTCATTCAGGGCGGTAACTGCCGCTCCGGTAAGATCCTGGGTTTCATCAACAAAAAGGTAGCTGATATCCCGAATCTCCTCATTCTCCGGATGTTCCTTCAGGTATAAAGCCAGGCGCATGCGCAGGTATTCCGTGGTAAGCAGCTGTGCCCGCTCCATCTCCTCTACAATCTCATCCCGTATTTTCCAGACCTCTGTTCGCTGTTCTTTTGTTAAGCGTTTACGCATACCTGTCCGGGGAATCATCCGGTCAATGTACTCTTCCCGGCTTACCATGTGGCCGAAAAGAAAGTTCTCAATCTCGCTTTCCAGCTCTTTTCGGGTAAAGAAACCGGGAATATCCCTCTCTTTCAGATACTCTTCAATAAAGTTGAACTTGAATCGGTATGAGTACCCGAATATCTCCCGGAACTTTCCGTATAAAAGGCTGTCGGTTGTACGTACAAGCTTGACCGGAAGATCCAGCCCGCGGAGGGATGAAATATACTGGTTGTATTTCGCCAGGGTTGTGGTAAAGGTAATAAAGACGATTGAGGATTCGGTGCCGAAATCCAGCTCCTGCTGGGGCAGAACCCTTCGTATCAGTTCTATCATAACCAGGGATTTGCCGGTGCCCGGGCCGCCTTTTATAAACAGATTTCTGGAGAGTTCAGCGCTGTTGAGCACATCCTCCTGCTCGGGGGTAAGCTGGGATATCATCTGTTCATATTCCATGCGGCTTCGTGTATAGAGGGAGAAACGGCTCAAATAGCTTAAGTACCGTTCCAGATCATCAAAGCGGGAAAAACTTTTCTCAAGTTCGGTGTACCGGAGGGAAATCTCGTGTTTCTGCTGCCTGAGGGAATCTATCTTTGCGTCTTTCTTTTCCGCCGAAGCTTTAACCTTCCGCAGTTCAAGATCTGCCCGGTTCATCTCCAGCCTGGTCTCTTCCAGCTCAAGTTTCAGCTGGTCCCGTTCATCTTTCTGCATCAGCAGTTCGGTATTACGTTCCTGGAGTTCCTTGAGCATATGTTCCAGGGTATTCAGATGCGTTGTCTGTTCGAGTATTGTTGTTCGGTTTCGCCAGATCTCAAGGTTCTGCCACAGAATCTGTACCTGGGGACTGTTGTCTATGCCGATCAGCCCGCAGAACCGCAGGAAGAAGAGGGTAGCCGCTCGTGCCTCCTCTTCGTCAAAGGATTCAAAGGCATGCCGGACGCTGTTGGTAATATGGTGCTGCTTCGCAAGTCCGGTAAGGCAGTTGAGACCGTCTATAAATCCTTCCCGCTCGGTAATCAGTTCCTCACGGAAACGCCAGGTAAGCTCCGGAAACTTCTCATCGGTATAACCTTTCCGGTAGCGGAGATACCATTCAACAAAAGAGTGGAGGGCAAGAATGTAAAACCCCTGGTCGGATCCGACAAGACTGACCAGACGGTCCAGTTTAGCTTCCAAAGATGCATCCTTTATTTAATGAAACCTGTTGTATGTATGGGTATGATTGTACTGTAACTTTTATTCAAATACAAACAGATCGCAGATTTATCATAGCATGAGATACTGTTTGCGGTACTAAATAAGAGTGAAGACATTGAGTTGATTTACCTCTCCGGATAATTGCCGGTTCGTTCAGCTTCCTTCGGCGACGGTACAATACAGAGATCGATTCGGTGTAAAAGACCCTCAGAAGTCTCTGCAATAGCTAAACCGACGAGATTATCCCTGGAATCCTGCGCAAGCAGAACACATGGTCTTGGGACCTTGTTGAAGGTGATTGTTCCCATCTCGGCATATACGGATGCTTTGGCGTTCCGGATTGTTTGTAATTTCCCGCGGATATAGTGAATAAATGCTTCTTTTGAAGAAATTTCTTCAAGTACCATCTGGGAAGAAAAACGAAAGTCTTCGTGAAGAATGGGCTCAAGGCAGCTTTCATCAAGAGTATTAAACATAGCAGCGTACATGCGGAGTGCTTCTGTTTCCGATAACATCATTGAAATCCTTTTATGTTATAGTACAGCATATGAACCAGGAAGGTGATAATGAACAGTTTAATGAACAGCTTGGATAACATTTATCAGGCGCAATACCTGGCATCATCGTTGGAAACGATAACACCGCCATTCGAAAAAGATAAAATAAGAAAAGATTTTGATGTAATTGGTATCAGGAATAGCGATGGATCTATCGAGAAATACTTCGATGTTTTGGAAGGTAAAGCAGTCCCGATCAGCTTAAAACAGTTATTATCTGCTTATACTCCATTCATCGACCTTTTGAAATCATTATCAAGCCAACGCTTTGTTTTTTTGATGAAGAGTTCTGTAGTCGGATACATTGTTACAGTTGCAGATTTGGAAAAATCTTTGATGAAAGCCTATCTGTTTACATTTTTCGTTGTTTTTGAGAACACGATTACAAAGTGTATACAGAAAATTGAAAAGAACGAGATGACTGAATGTTTGAAGAAGATGGGTGAAGATCGAGAAAAACAAATATTGAAAACATTCGAAAAGAAAAAGAAAAGAAATGAAGAAATATCGATTCAAGAGTGTTTGCTCTTTTCGGATAAAATAAATTTGTACCTTTGTTCTTGTAAAGATAAAGAATTGGCTAAAATAAAGGATAAATTGATTCCATTGAGAAATGGTATTGCGCATGGAGACCAAATTTTCTTGTCCTTTAAAGTTAAAGAAGTTTATTCGATACTGATTTTTATTCTGGAGTGGGAAAAGCGCCACAGAACAGTATAGAATGACAAATACCCGATTATTATCCACACTGATAGATAATGGTGCTGTTCGAGCCAAACACTACCAACATTTGACCGGTTCTATTATGCCAGTACATGCTCTGCTGCGTACTGACCGCCTCTCCGGCATGCTCTGCGGCCTTGCCATAGGCGACTCTCTCGGCAACACATCTGAAGGAATGCTCCCGGACGCACGTAAATCCCGGTACGGAGAAATCCGCGGCTATCTCCCGAACCGATATGCCGCCGGAAAAGCAATTGGCCTTCCAACAGACGATACTCAGTTAAGCTTTTGGGCCCTGGAACAAATTCTTGCAGACGGCAGGGTAGATCCCTCACACATTTCAGACAGATTTATGCGTGGCCATATATTCGGCATCGGCAACTCGGTAAAACAGTTTCTGATGGCCCGCGCCCTGGGGAAGCCCTGGCAGGAAGCGGCCCCGGAATCCGCGGGAAACGGCGCTCTCATGCGGGTTGCCCCGTTAATCCTGCCGTCGCTGCTGAAGGGAGGGGAGGAGCTTATAGCCGATATAGCCCTGGGTTCCATGGTCACCCATAACGATTCAGCCTCAATATCCGCCTGTGCCGCATTCGGGCTTATGCTGCGGGAGTTGCTGTACATGGAAGCACCGCCGGCCGCTCACTGGTGGATTAACCGGTATGTGGAACTGGCATCGAAGCTGGAGACTGAAAAAACCTACACATCACGGTCCCCTTATTTTTCAGGCTTCCAGGGCAGGCTTTCTGATTTCGTCAACACAGAAGTACGAACCGCGGTAGACAGAGGTGTCTCCGTACTCGACGCATGTAACCGGTGGTACGCCGGTGCATATCTCCTGGAGACCGTTCCCAGCGTACTTTTCATTCTCGCCAGGTACGGACATGACCCGGATGAAGCCATTGTAAGAGCGGTTAACGACACGGTGGATAACGATACCATTGCGGCAATTGTCGGGATGGCAGTCGGAGCGCTGCATGGAAAAAATGCCTTACCCGAATCCTGGATCACCGGCCTTTCCGGAAGGACCGGATCGGCCGATGACGGCAGAGTATTCGAGCTGATAGACCAGGCAGTAAAACGCTATGCCCGTTAAGGAATAGACGGTTAAATTGAACTATGTCGATGACGGCTTTTGTCGCATTCATCAAAATCACTCATTATGGGCTTCCGCTTTATATTCGGATAACTTTTTCTCAAGCTCCTGGGCCACAATTTCATCTACAAGCTTCATCAGCCGTTGTGTTTTCCGCGGCATATCGAAGAGCGGATCCCGTCTTCTGCATGCATACGGCCCTATATGGGCAAATACCTTAGAGCCTTTATTTTCCTGTTCATCGCTCATTTGATACCCCCGTCTGTAAGGGAACTGGCACCCGAACTCTCAAGAACAGTGTTAAACTCATCCGTCATGGATCCGATCATCTCCTGTTTCGCCAGAGCATCGACCCACTCAGAAGGGATGCTCTCGTATCCCCAGTAAATTCCCGCAAGCCCGCCGGCGACAGCACCGACCGTATCGGTATCCTCTCCCAAATTAACCGCTTTAAGCACACATTCTTCAAAGGATTGACTGGTAAGCAGGCACCAGACCGCAGCTTCAAGGGTGTCGACCACATAGCCTGTAGCCTTTATTTCTGAAATGTCTGCAAGTTCAAGATTGTCATGAAGGATGAAATGGTAGCGAGGGAGCTCCTGTCTCATGTCGGCAAAAAGCGAACTTGTGCTCAATACAGATTCTGTCTTCTCCGCTGCATTAATATTCGCCTCATCGATTCGCATACCCTTGAGCAGTCCGCTTACCAGGAAAGCATGAATTACACATCCAAGCCTGCTTCTGGCATGTGCATGGGTAATTGCCGATGAATCTGAAATATTCTGTACCGTTTCAGCATCACTGAGAAGAGTTGTGCAGTAGACAGCCCCGGGAAGGTTCCGCATAAGGGATCCGTTACCGTTTGAATCCTCCTCAAAGCAGCCCGCCTCCAGAGGCTCCCATCCGTCGGAAATACGTTCTATCGCCTGGGCGGTAGCCCTGCCGGCATCAAAGACTTCATCATGAGCGGTGAGGTGGGCCTTCCCCAGCCAGCGCACAAAACGCACTGCCTGGTCATCGATGCTCCATCCCTTTTTATTGATGGATTCAAGAACGCAGAGGGCCATAGACGTATCGTCGGACCAGGTTCCCGGAGGCTGGTTGTGTGTTCCCCATCCCCGCATACCGGTAACTGGATTAGGGGCAATTACATTCCGTTTGAGAAACTCCACCGGTACGCCTAAAGCATCGCCTATAGCGGTGCCGAAGATACCACCTTTAATACGGGAATAGAGAGAAACGTTATTTGGTTGATTGGGTAGAATCACGCTGGATTCCTCCTTTTAGCAATTTGTTTTCGGACGCTGCAAGCCGGAGGGCAAATCACGTCCTTCACAATATTAAGTCCGCAGAGGCTGATTGTCAATTAAAAGAGCACTTTTTTTGACTGCGACAGCCTGATCAAACCTGCTGCAGCAGATTTATTAAGAATGCCGATTACTGAACGGCCTCAGTTCTACCCGGGCGGATCAGGCGAGAAAAGGCTGCAATATGAGTTATGAAGCAGTCTCTGGATTCTTCGGTTATTCATACAGGAGGTCTCCGTATGGAAAACAAAATCAAAATATTTAAAAGCTCGGATAACCTGGTTGAAGTCCAGGTTCAGTTTGATGGAGAAACCGTTTGGCTGACCCAGAAATCTATAGCCGAACTTTTTGACACTACTCCACAGAACATAACGCTGCATCTGAGAACCATCTATAATGAAAAGGAACTGGAAGAGGGCAACTTGTAAGGATTTCTTACAAGTTCAAACTGAGGGCACGAGAAAAGTCAGATGGACGCAGAAATACTATAACCTTGATATTATAATAGCAGCAGGTTACAGATTCTTGGTAGATTGAGTTTACTCTTGAACCCTTTTGTAGGTGATCCCTTTTATAACTCTTTTTACTTGCAGTTCGTTCAACGCATCTACTTCCTCTGCAATCTCCGGTACAGATTTGCCGAGGCTATACAGTTCTCTAATTTTACGTACTTGATCAGCTGATAATGTGTTTGACCTTGATTCGATGTAATTGAGATAGAACTCGTACTCTTGCCAGTGATCTGCCATGAGTGGGTGTGGGATACCTTTGCGGGGATACCTTCGTATGTACTCCGCTATAGCGGTCTCTCGCTCATCAAGAGAGATTTTTTCTTTGCTGGTAATGCCTAATTTGTGAAGCTCACGCAATCCTTTAAATCCTCCGGGTATCATATTTAATCCCTGCGTGTCGGAGGCAATTTGATCAACCTTTCGTTCTTCCCAGTTCATAGCATCATCATATGTCAGATTTACTTCAAATAATGTTGAACTGTACAACACATTGGTCATAGATAAGTTTTCTCGCCAGGCGTTATGAAATGTCTTCCTACTTCCTCGGCGTATTTCCCCGATGTGTTCTTGTAAGCGTGTGAGCCAATTCCGTCCTGTAATCCCGACATAGTAATAACTGTCTTTGTCTGCTGCCTTAAGTTCCTTCGGGTTAAATGGATCATGGATCTGATTCATGTTTTGGGAGATAGCATGTACGTAGCCCTGATGACCTTTATTCGCATCGCCCCAGCCTTTCAATAGGATCTGCAGAGGAACCATAGTTTTCCAGACTAATCCGCTCTCATAAATCTGGACAGTATGGAGTAGGGCATGACTGGGAAGAGGAGTATTATACGCACTCATTTTGCATCGTGGATCTGTTATCGAGGCTGCTTGAGTGATTTTGATGGGTGATTTACATAATCGCGCTGAACCGCATGACAAATTATTGGTCTTTATATTCTGTCGTACCAGCGCATCAATTAAACCATGCGAACTTCCTGGATCATCGTTGATTTGCTGAAGGTATTCATCAAGGTACCGAGTAAGTGGGAACTTGCCTATGGGTGGAGTGAGAGTGTGAAAATTGCGAAAATCAATAAACCGATATTTCATTTTATTTTTTGATTACCAGGGGGGATTATAGCACATATTATGCTGCCTCATGAAAAGTCCAGTTAATGGATGCAGTTGGCCAGGGGGGTACATTCAGTAGATACTTGCTCATTCATGAAAGCAATGTTACTATTAAAGCTCAGTTTTTGCAGTATGCTGAGTGTTGCCTGTCACAAAGGGAGAGACCCTTCAAGACTGCTAAGATAAAACAGAGAAAGTTATCGATCTAACAGATACTAATTATCCTATTACTCTGGTAGACAGGCATCAGTTAAGGGGTGAATTATGTCTGTCCAGCTGTTTAATCTAATCTGTGAGAATCCTAAATTACTTCATTATTACACGGTAGAAGAAATCAAAGGATTCGCTCGCCAATGGAAGAATGGAACTATAGGTGTTCCTTTCGTTCAAAAATATCTAAAAAAAGATTTACCAGATAATTCTACGCCATCATATGAACAGTTATTAGAATCTTTTGCTCATGCTCTTTCGTTTTCAGATAGTAGTGAAATGAAGAGTACTCATGAATCTACCGAAGAGAAGGTAAAAACAGCGCTTGATAATATGAACTTCTCTTTTGTTGAGATGATGGATGATCAATGGTGGCGAGATCTTCATGATTTGTCGGAGCACCCAAATCTCCTTGATAATGTACTCAATCAGCATGAGCAAATAAAAAAACTTTTCTCATTAATCGCGCAGTATTTTAACTTTCTAAGTTTTCGGAAGAATGCCATATTTGAAAACCAGGAAGCACGTTCAACCCTCATGAATACTGCTTTGAAATTGTGTCTGCGTGAATCATTGCCTCCGTTAGATCCAAGAAAGGAACCTATACCAGTTTCAGTGCGTATAGATGAGATTCTGGCAGATATGAATATTCTTAATATTACCTCCCGTAAAAGAAGATTCCATAGCGGGGTTGCCTACGATTTTTATGGCATAAACTACCACCATGGACTACCTCCTTACAATCGGTATCTGAATTTAAGGATAAGGTGCGGGATTATTACATATACCGGTATTAAGAACTTTGAGGGTAACAAGGAAAGACTAAAAGTATTCATGGACATGAACCGTAAATTGAAAGAACGTCTTGAGGATGTAGCAGATCGCCACCATGCTTATAATGATTTGTATATTGAAGAGTTTCCTGACAGTAAAGATCTTTGTAGGTATCTGGATATAAACAAGAAGGAAGTCTTGGGTGATTTCTATAAAAACACCGATATTCTCACTGAAAAGGAGCTTTATACTGCCATCAAGGTTTTGGAACCATTACGTTTAAGCTTGATAATACTTACAAGTTCAACAAACAGGAATATAGCTAAGAGTGTTTTAACTTCATTATATAACCTGCAACTAGGGATGAATTTAATAGAGGATGATCCGGAACTGAGTGTAAACCCTCATGAATATGGATTGCAATTTATTTAAGGAGAACGCTATGGAAACTGAAAACGAAACAAAATGCTATATTTGTGGGAGAACAGAAGGTCAATATATCGAATATATATACGGGAATATCCGGCGTGTATTTGAAGAAAAAGTTAAGGTAGTTGAGAAGCAGATAGAATATGCTGACAAACAAAATAGTATTGCTGATGAAAAGAAAAAGGCAATCATAAATAGCCTTCAGCAATTACCTGAGTACCTTAAACAGATGAAAGTCTCTTCAATTATTGCAGAGAAAGAGGTTCTATCGGATGAGTATCCGATCTTATCCGATATACTACCTAAGATAAAAAAAGTAAACAAAGACCAGTCATTGAATGATGCGGTTATGAAGTATTCACCATATAATACAATAATGCCTCGGGGACCTATTCGACGGGAAGGTTATTCAGATGAACTCGAAGTGCTACAAGCACAACTCCAGAATATTGAAGAGTTGAAAGAGATCAAAGTAGAAGGAATCTTTACCAAGCGTACTCTGTCGGTCTTTGGGAGCATAGCAGATAATCGAGCTCAAAGAATCCATCCCTCTATTGATACATTAAACGAAATACGGTCTATGACAGGTAAAGGATTTTCTGCTGCATTTGATCTTCTTGAAATAACCAGGAAGGTGATGAGGAAGGATCAGAAAGTTAACCCAATACATCGAACACGTGATCTGGAAAAAACCAGCAATCATCTCATTGGCCTGTTGGAAGCGGAAATAGGGGAAACTATTGATGTAGAGGTAGCGCAGAAGTTAGTGGAAATGTTCTGGAATAATGGAGGGAAAGTTTTGTCTCGGTTGACTATGATTGAGCAGCTATATCTCGTTCCTAAGATTGAAGTTGAGTTCTGCCCTGTTTGTGCATTTGCGATTGATGATCATACAGTGATACCGCCGTATTAGGAAAAAACTACGATACTGTTGTACGGCAAAGGGTAAACATGAGAATAGGACTCTGGAACATTGATCACCCCGAGATGGATACAAAGAGAGCTGGTCGGCTTCAACGGTATACTGAAATATGTGCGTATATTGAGAAGCAGAACTGTGATCTGTTGATCTTAACCGAAACCAATTCAACTATTGCGTTCCCAGGTTTTACGCAGTATTGCAGTGATGAAAGCTGTTACTACAAGAAAAGCAGGTGTTATGACCCTCCCAACAAGTATCACCAGGTTGCTATCTTAAGCAAACTTCCGGCAGAGCAGGTAGTCATTGAGGAGCCTCTCAACGGGGTCCTCTGCAAGGTTGAATATAAGGGGCAACCTCTGTATGTCTATGGCAATGTTATTACGATAAAGGATCAATGGAAGAAAGAGAGTACCAAGAAATATTCTGATCGATTCAATGAGCAAATCTCACAGTTTACTCAACTGCTCGGGAATACGTTCCTGATCGGGGGAGACTTCAATTTAAAAAAAGGGTGGTCGCAAAAGAAGACGGCATATGAGCAGGTCTATGATTTTGTGAAAGTCAATAATTTACAATGGCCGACTGCGGAAGAAACCAATTCTGTACAACATGTAATCCATTCCGATTCACTGGCAACAGAGATTGAAATGGATTTTTCGGTAAAGCAAAACGATGGTGAACGGATAGCATTAAGCGATCATCCTTTTGTTACAATACAAATGAACTAAAGCGGATAATCTATGAACCAAAATACTCTAAAGGATCGTAGCATGGCTGATTTAGAACTGAATGAAGACAATTATGTAGAACGAATAAGCAGCTATACTCTTGAAGAATGGAAACCGTTATTTGATCTGATACCGGAAATAGAACAGACGCAGAGTTTCGGAGAGTGGGAATACGGAAATAATTCGGCTACGGGTAGTGTCGGATCTCTCCACTGTAAACATTCCGATGTTATAACCCGGTTTATACATATAGTATATGAAATACCCATTATAATTGTTTTCGATTGGCCATCATGGGAATACGGAAACGAACTTTATAATAATATTGATGACTATATAGATACACTGGATGTCCCCACAATGTGCAAACTCACAACAGCTATTGTTCGGCAGGACCGGTTTTGTGAAGGTGCATTGGTTAGTGCATTTCAAACTGGATTGATACTCAAGTTAGTTAAATCAATCAGGAGTAAGATCGGAAAAAACTGTTCATAATAAAGAAAGCCTGTCAGTAACTATGTTAATGCAGCAATATCTCATTCCTGAGCTGGAAATTGATTATTACTCTGTTTGTGCATTTCCGAAGGATGATCAGACGGGGAGACAGCTTTATTGGGAAAGATGCTATGGCATTAGACTTTGTAACAAATTGTATCATCTTAACGAGATTTTAAAATCACAAAAGGAGTTTCCATGAAACAATCAGCTTACGGCAGACCTATTTCCATAGATGATGGAAAAGTTGAATTATTAAAGCAGATAGAGGCATTGGATGAGGCGAGTATTCAGGAACTTGTTTTTAAGTACCCGGAATGTCTTCCAATAAGTGATATAGATGAATCGTTTAACCCTGTTATCCCTATTTGTACAGAGTTAAGTACTCCAGTTGGTCCGCTTGATATCTTCATGGTTACACCTACAGGTGAATTGATTATCATAGAGACAAAACTTTGGAGAAATCCGGAAGCAAGAAGAGTTGTTATAGCTCAAATTTTGGACTATGCAAAAGAACTCTCCAAATGGACATATGAAGATCTTCAAAGGGAAACGAACCGTAGACTTAAGAGTACAGGCAACACATTGTATAAAATGGCATCTGAGGGTGATTCAAACCTGCTGCTGGAGGAAAAGGACTTCATTGATACAATTAGCCGCAATCTGTTTAGAGGTAGATTCCTGCTGTTGATAGTTGGGGATGGTATTCGAGAAGGAGCGTCTGGAATAGCGGAGTTCCTGGAAGCTGCTGGCCATTTAAACTTTACATTTGGAATGGTTGAACTTTCAATTTATCAGAAGAATAATTTAGAGACTATTATTTTGCCTCGAACAGTAGTGAAGACAGTGGAGTTACAGAAATATGTGGTTGAGATTCCACATGGATTTTCTCTGTCAGCATCTACTGAAAAAACAAAAGTAAATACAAATATACCATCCTATTCCCCAGATTGGGAGAAGGAAAAAATGTTCTATACAAAATTCTGGAGTGAACTTGTTGCTGAACTAGTGTTTGATGATCCTGGTCAACCATTGCCTAATCCCGCAACAGGGCAGAATCTTTATGTATACCCAGGTAAATCCCGGCGTGCATGGGTAAGTGCATATTTCATGAAAAGCAAAAACAGAGTTGGTGTATATTTTCGATGTCAGAAAGATTTAGAGGGAAGGGAAATCTATAGTTTCTTGGATGAGGATAAAGAAAAAATTCATTTAGAAGCTGGGCATGATTCTGTCTGGGCATGGGATGTAGGAGATGGTGTTGGATACAGGATGAATTGTGATGATGTGTTTGATGATAATAAGCGTGAAGAGATAAAAGAATTCTTTAAAGATAAAATCAATCAACTTATCAATATTTTCAGGCCTAGGATGAGAGGATTTTAAACATTATAAGGTGGCTGTGCCTTGCAGTTGTCATTGATCTGTTTCTTTGCCTCCATATTTATGGAAAGATGCAGATAAACTGTCAGTAGGTTTATTTGTTGTAAAAATTATGAAGGATATGGAACCTATTTACAATGCTAAAAATTTTCATCAGATACATAAAAAAAGACCCTGCAGAACAGGATCTCAAGTAGAGCGTCTGATCGGAATCGAACCGACATCATCAGCTTGGAAGGCTGAGGTAATAGCCATTATACGACAGACGCGTTTAATGTGTAGAGAACTTACCGAATCGGCAGAATTTTGTCAATACGGTTTGTGGAAATTCCTTCTCTAAATTAACTTAATCAATACAACAACAAGAATTACAACTACAAGTGCAGTTACTATATCCATATATTTCCATCCGCAGTTTTAATATTATATCTTCTACTATACTTCCGAACCGCAGGAAAATCAATCCGGCTCTTCTTTGGACAGTCCTACTGTTCCAGCAGAGTTGCTTCCCGCCGCAGAAGCAGGGTTCCGCCTGTTATCAGCAAGAGTAAATATAAGAACGAACATGCGAAAACTGTCACAACCGTGGAAAATGTTAATACTCCTGTAATTGTGGTTTGTATTAATATTGCCAGGTTAACCAGGGGAAGACAGCTAAACAGCAGTGATGACGGATCCGCATACTGGGCGGTATAGACAATCAGGCCTGAGATTATGAGAACCGGCATTCCCAGAAGCTGGGCCTCCCGTACGGATTTGGCCAGAAAACCCAGAAGAAGCTCCAGCCCGGCAAAAAGAAAAACAGCACTGCCAGCAGCGGCGGATATAAGCAGAATGTCGCCTGGAGAGAGGCGAAAAATCAGTCCGCCGTCTCCGATAATGCCCGGATTAAGCAGGTAGGATATAGTCAGACCCGCGGTAAACGCTGTTAGGCTGAGAAACCCCGCTGCGCCGGCTGCAGCCAGCTTTCCTGCAATAATGGCTGTCCGCGGAGCTGCAGAGGAAAGCAGCGGTTCAAGACTCTTTCGTTCTTTTTCCCCGGCACTCAGATCTGCTGCAAAGGGGAGGGGGCAGGCGCTGCTGAATATGGTAATTATAAACGGTAAAATAATTGCCAGAATCGCCCGGCCGGCTTCTTCGGGATCAGTCTGTATTGCGGGTATGTTTTCCGCCATACTTCCGCCGGCAATGGTGAATATAAGAGGAAACAGAATCAGCGGCAGCAGTATGGATACGACCATGGTGCGGGGGTCGCGCAGCAGATCTTTCAGCTCTTTTTTCAGTACTGTCAGTGCTGCAGCAGCAGTTTGAAATATCATATTCACTGTTTTGTACCTGTGTACACTTCGGTTTTATCACCATATTCGGGTGATGTAAGAGCAAAGAAGGAATCTTCCAGGCTGCTCTCTCCGGGTAAACCTGCTGTATGGGCAACATCTTCGCAGGTACCGGCGGAAATGCATTTGCCTTTATGCAGGAGAACTATTCGATCACTGAGCCGTTGTGCTGCATGCAGGTTGTGGGTGGAAAAAATTACCGTCTTTCCTTCATTGCGGCAGGCGGAAATAAAGGAGTAGATACTCTCTGCCGCCCGGGGATCAAGCCCGCTGGCCGGTTCATCCAGCAGCAGCAGGGGCGGATCATGTATCAGGCCCCGTGCCAGCAGGGTCCGCTGCAGCATTCCCGTGGAAAACTTTCCTGCACGGATATCCAGAAAATCATCCAGATTCAGCCAGCGGGACAGTTTTTGCAGGGTTTTCTCCGCAGTTTTCTTGTTTATTCCATTCAGTTGTGCAAAGTAGAGAATATTTTCTCTGGCAGTAAGCCGTTTGTAGAGTCCGCTGGTTCCTCCGAAGAGAATTCCCGCCCGGCTGCGGTGCGAATAGCTGCTGTTCATGCTGATTGTGCCTTCACTTGGTTTCAGGGTGGATGCAGCCAGACGCAGGGTGGTTGTTTTTCCGGCACCGTTAATGCCGATAAGGGCGGTAATTTCGTGGGAAATGCAGGTAAGGTTGAAATCTTTCAATGCCCATACGCTGCTGCCGCGGTATTTCTTCCCGACGTTTTCCATTCTCAGTACATCTTTACTTTCCACACGATCATTCTATCGTTTTGCTCCTCAACTGATCAATTATCGTACTGAACAATTATAGGAACTCATTAAATATAGGAACTTCACAATTCCCCCGTCTTGGGGTACTCTATGTTCATGTGTGCTATATGCGGATCCCCTATGCCGGAGGGAAAAGTCTATCGTGACGATACCTGCTCACAATGCGGTAAGTCTTTAAGGTCGTGCCGGAATTGTCTCTACTATGCCCCGGGGCAGCAGTATGACTGTAAGGAACATATCTCCGAGCAGGTAACCGACAAAGAATCCGCCAATTACTGTGATTCATACTCTCCCAACCGGAGCACGGAACAGGGATCGGGAGAAAAAAAGAAAAAAGATGATGCCCGCAATGCCTTTGACAAACTCTTCGGCTGATTCAGCCGCTGTTGGTAAGCCTCCCGTTCTTGCCGTTCTCGATTCCGGTGCCGGGGGGCTGCCGTATCTTTCCTGGATCCACAGGCACCGTCCCCAGGGGCGCTACATTTACCTCGCCGACAGCAAGGGATTCCCCTACGGCAGTAAAAGTGAGGAAGAACTCATTGAACTTGTCCGCCGGCGCATAGGCTGCATTCAGTCAGAGTTTGACCCGGATATGGTGCTTATTGCCTGTAATACCGCTTCGGTAGTAGCACTGGCTGCCCTGCGGGAGAAGTTTCCGTTGCCTTTTGTGGGTGTGGTTCCCGCAGTAAAGCCTGCTGCCCTTAAAAGCAAAGCCCGTAGAATAGGTCTGATTGCCACTTCAGAAACTGTGGTCAGCAGCTATACCGACAAACTTATAGCAGATTTCGCTTCCGATTGTTCCGTTGTACGCTATGCCGGGCAGGGACTGGTTGAGTTTGTGGAGCACCGGATTACCGGATCTACTCTGCAGCAGCGTCTGGATGCAGTTACTCCGGCCTGCAGCTTTTTCAGGGATGCAGGAGTAGATCAGCTTGTGCTGGGGTGCACCCATTTTATTCATCTTAAAGATGAATTTCAGGAACTCCTTGGGCCGGATATTGAGGTTGTAGATTCCGTTGAAGGAGTCGGCCGGGAGGTTCTTCGCCGTCTGGAAGAGCTGAGCGCCGGGAATAGGCCCGAGGGAGAAGGGGATTTTCGAATATATACAACCTCCATGCCGGAGAACGGAAGCTATACCGATTTCGCCCATTTTTACGGCGCCAGCTTTGAGGGGGTCCTGTCATGCCCATAGCCCGGGTTGCCTCAGGAATAAATAATATCTACACCCTTATAATAGAAGAAGGAGATACCCGCCGGGAGCTCAGTTGCCGTATAAAAGGCAAGAAACTGGCCCAGGATATGGGCAGATATAATCCAATTGCCGTGGGTGATCTTGTAGAGTATGAGGAAGATCCTCAGCATCACGGCAGCGGACTTATAACCTCCCGGGAAGAGCGACGCAATGTCTTCGCCAGACTCAACCGCAAACGGGGTACCATGCAGACTATTGTTGCCAATATGGATCTTATGGTCTGTTTAACCTCTCCGGAGTCCCCCCCGTTTCGGCCCCGTTTTATCGACAGGGTACTGGTGGCGGCAGCCATAGGCGATATGCCTGTTATGGTTGTGGTAAACAAGATGGATCAGGAAATTGATACTGCCATGCAGGAGCGGCTTGAGGCATACAGGGAGATAGGTGTTGAAGTACATTTCTGTTCCGCCGAAACCGGAGAAGGGGTGGATGATCTTATAAGCCGCATTTCCGGGCGGGATACTGCCTTTGTGGGGCAGTCAGGGGTAGGTAAATCAACCCTGCTCAACAGAATTGTTCCCGGTGCCGAACTTGCTACAGGTGATATTACCCGAAAATACAACCGGGGCAGTCATACCACCTGTTTTGCAAAAATGATCTTTCCTCCTTTTAAGGGCTTTATGGTGGATACCCCGGGTATACGGGAAATCGATATTGACGGAATACTGCCACTGGATCTGGACCACTATTTTCCCGAATTTGAAGCCTATCTCGGTAAATGCAATTTTTCTCCATGCTATCATGATCATGAGCCCGGCTGTGCAGTTCGAGAAGGGCTGGATGCGGGCACAATACATCCGGACAGATACGACAGTTATCTGCGTATACTGGAGCAGCTGAAGGAAACCGAAGCCGCCCGAAACCGGGGAAGCAGGAGCAGAGCAAAATGACACAGGTGATTGCGGAAGTTCTTCTCGGACTTTTCCGGTCCTGGGAGTTTATCTTCATTACCCTTGCAATAATGGTTCTTCTGCCCATAGTGTTTTCAGTGGCTTCCATGGATTCATCAAAAGGCCGGCGGAGACGGAGTGGCGGCGGAAGACGCTCCAGCGCAGGACTTCCCCCGGTTCAGGAAGTGACAGGCCGCCCGCCGGGTGCTTCAATGGATGATGATGATGAGGATGAAGACGATGAAGCACCCTAAAATGGTCCGCTGGGACAATACCCTTAAAGCCATGTTCGATGAAATCGATGATTACCTTGAGGACACTTATGGAAAAATGTATTCCCTTCACCCCAACAGACCTGCAAGGGGTAAGACTTCCAATAAAGAGCATGACGGACTTTTTAATATCGGAGCAGCCTTCTCTCCGGGCTTCGGAAGTGAGCTCGGGCGCGGTTATGTTGTCGATATAGAGATATCCACCCTTGAACATATTGACCCGCTTGAACGGGATAAGATTGAACATGATGTGATTCATCAGATCAATATCCGTCTTCCGCGCTTTTTTCCTGACCGCAGCCTTAAAGTTGAGAAGGACGGGCGTATTTATAAAATTTATGGTGACCTTTCGCTTGGAAATCTTTAAAAAAAACTTTCGTACCTTGCATTAGTTTTCTGTTACACTACAATAAAAGATGAGGGCGACCTCGGGGGAGCCCGAAAAGGACGTAGTATGAAAGAGAAGGTATCAAAATTCCTTAAGATACTGAAAATTGAGCTTGAAGATCTGGAAGAGGATATCAACACTCTTGCGGCAATGACAGAAGAGCGGAGAAAAGAGAATACTCTCAGCGAATATGTCAGTCTGGAAAATATTACCGTGCTTAAGCAGGAGTTTTTCGGTATTAAAGAGGTTGTTCAGAATCTGGAAAATTATGAGGTGGATCCGGGCATGGAGTTTCAAAATTTTGTTGAGACTTTAACGGCCAAAATGAAAGATGTGATACATAAAGCTGCATATCCGGACGCTGTTTTTATATATGTTGAGCGCAAAATACAAAAGGTTGCGAAATACATCACATCAAATGTGCTGTAAGACGTTTTATTGTGCCTGACTGCTGCGATAATGTATCGATAAAAAAGTAACGTAATTTTTAAAAATCTTATTGATTTAATTGAAGTGCTCATTTAGTATGTTTAACGGACTTTTGCCCTAGGGCGCGATCTTGATCGGAGAGTGAGGAAGCTATGGATGTTCAACTGAACGAACTTATTGAGAAGATAAAGACCGACGGGATCTCCTCAGCCAAAGATGAAGCTGAAAAGATTCTTAGCGATGCGGCCCGCCGCAAGGAAGAGATTATCAAAGAGGCAGAGAAAGAAGCTCTTGCCATGAAAAATGCTGCGAAAGAAGAGGCCAAGCGCATGGAAGCCTCCGGTAAGGCTGCTCTTGAGCAGGCTGCCCGGGACATGATCCTTAAAGTGCGCCAGTCAATTCAGCAGATCAGCGATGCCATTCTCGCAAAAAAGAGTGGTGAAGCATTGAGCGGTGACGGTCTTGCAAAGATTGTAACTGCTGCTCTGGAAAAATGGGACGGTAAGGAAGGGGAACTTTCACTGCTGCTTTCTGAAGCGGATGCTCAGAAGCTTGGTAAGGATCTGACCAGTCAGCTTGCTGCCAAATTCGGTGAAGGCGTCGAGATCAAGCCTTTTTCCGGTATTGCTGCAGGTTTCCGAATCGGAACCAAAGAGGGTGGAAGCTACTACGATTTCTCTTCCAGAGAGATTGCCGAAATGCTTTCCCAGCTTGTTAATCCGCAGTTAGCGGCCATCGTCGAGGAAGCGGCGAAGGAAGCGTAAGGGGCGGGATGTGTATTACTACATCGTCGCATCACTTCCATATCTGACATTTTCCGGAACAACGGAAACAGATATCGACGGCTATCTTCAGTTTGTCGAAAGCATGCTTTCCGAGAAGGACTACGCAGTCCTCCAGGCAGTTTATACGGGCAGCGGACCTGCCCACTCCTTTGTTGCAATGGCACAGGAGTTTGAACAGGCTCTGGCCGGTGAACTTGCCCGAAACAGGGCAGCCGCTCTGGGAAGGGACCCTAACATCTATCCCCATGCATCGAGTCAGCGGGTTGCAGAAAAAGCCCGGCAGCTGGCTTCTCTGGATGATGCATACGAAGCGGAAATGGGACTTCTCTCCTTCAACTGGGAGTTTCTTGATGACCTCGAATCGGGACACTATTTTGACCTTGAGAAACTGGTTGTCCATCTGATGAAACTTGTCCTTCTTGAAAGAAAAAACAAACTTACTGAAGAACGGGGTACCGCCAGGTATGCCGAAACCTATGAAAATATTACCAAACCCCTGGAAAACGCCGATGTCGGCGTCTGAACTACTGAAGGGAAAGCGGAGTAGAGAGCAATGACGAAAGGAAAGGTAGTTGGTATAAATGGAAACATGGTAACCGTTGCTGTAGAAGGCACGGTATCCATGAATGAAGTTGGATACATCCTGGTCGGCGACCAGCGGCTTAAGGCGGAGGTTATCCGTGTTAATGCCGACAACGTCGAGGTCCAGGTTTTTGAAGTAACCCGGGGAATCGGTATCGGCAACATGGTCGAGTTTACCGGTGAAATGCTCGCGGCAGAGCTCGGTCCCGGACTTCTTGGTCAGATCTATGACGGTCTGCAGAACCCCCTGCCCGAACTGGCGGAAGAGTGCGGATTCTTCCTGCAGCGGGGTGTTTATTTAAGTTCACTTCCCCGGGACACCAAATGGGAGTTTACTCCCGAGGTAAAAGCCGGTGACGTACTCCGTGCAGGAGATACTGTCGGAACGGTTCCGGAGGGAATTTTCAAGCACCGTATTATGGTGCCCTTTAACTTTCTTGGAGATTACACCGTTGAATCTGTTTCAGAGGGCGGATCGTTTACGGTAACCGATAAGGTTGCAACCCTGAAAGATTCAGATGGTAAATCCCATGAAGTGACATTGAAGTTTGACTGGCCGGTAAAACGGGCGGTAAATGCTTACGAAGAAAGACTTAAGCCTACTGAGCCAATGGTAACAAAGGTTCGTATCATCGATACCTTCCTGCCTGTAGCCCGGGGCGGTACCTACTGTATCCCCGGTCCTTTCGGTGCGGGAAAAACCGTACTTCAGCAGGTTACCAGCCGTAACGCCGAAGTAGACGTTGTAATCGTCGCGGCCTGCGGTGAGCGTGCCGGTGAGGTTGTAGAGACTCTTAAAGAGTTTCCCGAACTTCTGGACCCGCGGACCGGCAAGACCCTGATGGAACGTACCATCATCATTGCCAATACCAGCTCCATGCCGGTAGCCGCCCGTGAAGCATCGGTATACACCGCGGTAACCCTGGCGGAGTATTACCGGCAGATGGGACTTCATGTCCTTCTTCTTGCAGACTCAACCAGCCGCTGGGCACAGGCCATGCGCGAAATGTCCGGCCGTCTCGAAGAGATCCCCGGTGAAGAGGCCTTCCCTGCATACCTTGAATCAACTATTGCCTCTTTTTACGAGCGTGCCGGTGTGGTTCGCCTCAGGGACGGCAGTGTCGGTTCGGTAACCATCGGCGGTACCGTTTCTCCTGCGGGTGGTAACTTCGAAGAGCCCGTAACCCAGGCAACCCTGAAGGTAGTAGGTGCGTTCCATGGACTCTCCCGTGAACGGTCCGATGCCCGTAAGTATCCTGCCATTCACCCCCTGGACTCCTGGTCCAAATATGAAGGATCAATCGACGAGCCACGAACTGAATATGCCCGGGCGCTGCTCTTCCGCGGCGATGAAATCGGTCAGATGATGAAGGTTGTCGGTGAAGAAGGAACCAGTCTGGATGACTTTGTTCTTTACCTGAAGAGCGACTTTCTGGATGCGGTTTATCTGCAGCAGAACTCCTTCGATCCGGTTGACTTTTCTGTAACCGTTGAACGGCAGAATCACATTTTCGATATCATTTTCGATGTCCTCGGCGGCATCATGAAATTTGAGAGCAAAGAGGATGCCCGTTCCTACTTCAACAGTCTGAGACAGCAGTTCCTGGACTACAACGGTACACAGTGGAAATCCTCCGAGTTTGAAGTACTGGAAAAGAAGATCCTCGGAATGATCAAAGAGCGCCACCAGGGTATGGAGGCTAAAGCCGCCCGCCTTGTTGAAGGCGCGGTAAGCTAAGCGGGGAAGGGAGAGAGAACATGCGAAAGGTATACAGCAAAATAGAAGCAATCTCCGGTAACGTAATTACCGTTTCTGCAAGCGATGTAAACTACGGCGACCTTGCCACCATATCCTCCGCCCACGGTGAATCTCTTGCCGAGGTTATCCGGATGAAAGGCGAAAAGGTTTCCCTTCAGGTTTTTGCCGGAGGCCGTGGTATTTCCACCGGTGACGAAGTCCGCTTCCTGGGTCACTCAATGAAGGTATCTTTTACAGACAACCTTCTTGGACGGATCTTCGACGGTTCCGGAAAGCCCCGTGATAACGGACCTGCCCTTGAAGAAAACATGATCGAAATCGGCGGACCTTCGGTAAACCCTGCCAAGCGTATTGTACCCCGTAACATGGTACGTACCGGTATCCCCATGATCGACGTTTTCAACTCACTGGTAGAATCCCAGAAGCTGCCGATCTTCTCCGTTTCCGGAGAGCCCTACAACCAGCTTCTTGCGCGGATTGCCCTTCAGGCGGAAGTCGACATTATTATCCTTGGTGGTATCGGACTCAAGTTCGACGACTACCTCTACTTTAAAGAGACTCTTGAGTCAGGCGGTGCCATGAGCCGTACAATCTTCTTTGTACACACCGCCTCCGACCCCATTGTTGAAGCCCAGCTGGTACCGGATATCAGTCTTGCGGTAGCTGAAGGTTTTGCCCTGAAGGGTAAGAAAGTTCTGGTTCTGCTTACAGATATGACCAACTACGCCGACGCAATGAAAGAGATCGCAATTACCATGGAACAGGTACCGTCAAACCGCGGTTACCCCGGAGACCTTTATTCTCAGCTGGCAGCCCGTTACGAAAAGGCCGTCGACTTTGAAGGCGCAGGTTCAATCACTATCCTTGGTGTAACAACCATGCCCGGTGATGACGTAACCCACCCGGTACCGGACAACACCGGATACATCACCGAGGGACAGTACTACCTGAAGAACGGCCGTATTGAGCCCTTTGGTTCACTCTCACGTCTGAAGCAGCAGGTTAACAAGGATACCCGTGATGACCACCGGGCCCTTATGGACGGCATGATCAAGCTCTACGCTTCCTACAAGGAATCGCTTGAAAAGAAATCCATGGGATTCCGTATGTCCGACTGGGATGAAAAGCTGTTGAAATACGGTGATCTTTTCGAAGAGAAGATGATGGACCTTTCGGTAAATATCCCTCTCGAAGAGGCTCTGGATCTTGGATGGCAGCTGATGGCCAGCTGTTTTACAAAGGAAGAGACCGGACTGCGGTCTTCTCTTACAGACAAGTTCTGGCCCAAGACTGACGCAGCTGTATAAGGCGGGGGTGAAAAATGGCCGCCGTCAAACTGACAAAGAATGAGCTGAAAAAGCAGAAGGATTCTCTCAAGCGTTTTCAGCGTTATCTGCCAACCCTGCAGCTGAAAAAACAGCAGCTGCAGCTGGTTATCCGGCAGGTGGAAGCCCAGGAACAGGAGCTGCGGCAGAAGCAGCAGGCTGTTCGGGACTCCATGCAGCACTGGATTGCCGTTTTCGGCGATGAGATAACCCTGGACAAGTACGTTGAGCTGGATAAGATCGTCACCGATGTGAGTAATATCGCCGGTGTGGATGTGCCTGTGTTCAGCGAGCTGACCTATAAATCCATAGAGTGGGATCTTATGGAGACACCTCTCTGGGTTGATAAGGGCATTAAAGCCCTCAAGGATCTTATTGCCTTTGATGCGGAGGTTGCTGTTCTTCAGCGCCAGCGGGAACTGCTGGAAGAAGAGCTCAGAACTACCTCCCAGCGGGTAAACCTTTTTGAGAAGGTTAAAATACCCGAAGCAAAGAACAATATCCGGAAAATCCAGATTTACCTGGGAGACCAGCAGACCGCTGCGGTTGTCCGGGGAAAAATGGCCAAGTCCAAGGTCGTTGAGGCTGCAGAAGCGTAAAAAGGGGATGAGAACAGCATGATTGTTGCAATGAAAAAGGTCTACCTTATTCTCCTCGATGCCTACCGGGAAGCATCCCTCAAGGCATTGAGAGAGCTCGGGGTGGTCCACCTTGAAGACTGTTCGGGAACTTCCGAGGCCCTGGATATGGTCAAGGAAAAAAGTGACAAAGCGTCCCGGGCCCTGCTCGGTCTGGAAACAGTGGCTGAATCGCTTAAGAGTAAGAAAGATAAAGATATCAAGCAGGTTGACCTTGCCCCCCTTGCGGCGGAAGAGAAGACTGCTGAAATAAATGAATTACTGACTGAAAAGAAAAGCCTTATGGAGGCGCAGCTTAAAATCGGTAAGGACATGGAGTTTCTCGCACCCTGGGGAGACTTCGATCCGGCGGATATAAAAGCTTTGGCTGAAGATGGTATCAGTATCAACCTGGTGCAGATTCCAAAAAAATCAGCAGGAATGCTATCCTCCATGGACGGATTCTTTTCTGTAGGAGAAAACGGTTCTTTTACCTTGTTTGCTTCGGTAAACGGTGCAGAGGAACTTCCGGGAGAGGCGCAGGCCGTTACTCTGCCGGAAAAAGGGCTTAGCGCTCTCAAGCTTGATCTTGAATCTGCCGGCAGAAGAATAACCGAACTGAACGGGCTGCTGCAGAAGGAGCTCGCCTATACCGCAGCACTGAAAAATTATGCTGCCGATCTTGCGGAAGATCATGCATTTGAAGAGGTAAAAGCCGGTGTCGGTCAGGATGATCAGCTGGTGTTTCTTCAGGGCTTTGTTCCGGTTAACCGCATGGGCGAGCTGAGAAAAGCGGCGTCGGATAACAGCTGGGGCATTATGTTCCGCGATCCCATCGAGGAAGAGTATGTCCCGACTCTGGTTGAGCGAAAGGGTCCCATAAAAATGGCTAAACCCATTTTTGACCTCATGGGAACCTTACCGGGATACCGTGAGTTTGACATCAGCCTGGTTTTTCTTACTGCATTCACCATCTTTGTGGCTATGATTGTAGGTGATGCCGGCTATGGACTTATCTTTCTCGGACTTGCAGGATGGGGACTGATGAAGGCCCCGGAAAGTGCAAAGCTGCCTCTGAAGCTGGTGATAATGCTTTCATCGGCAATAGTGGTGTGGGGTACCATTACGGGAACCTGGTTCGGATCGGAAAGTATTGCATCATGGGGCCCTCTGAACAAGCTGATAATTCCCCAGATAGCCAGTTACGCTCAGGAAGGTATTGACTCGGTGATGATGGTTCAGCTCATCTGTTTCATCATCGGCGTCGCCCAGCTGAGTATCGCCCGGATTGAAATGTTCATCAGAACTCTGCCGAGTCCCAAGGCTTTTGAGCATCTCGGCTGGCTTTCACTCCTGTGGGGCTTGTTCTTCCTGGCTCTCAATATTGTACTTGGTATAACTTCCTTCAGCGGTTTGGAGCTCACTCCCTATATTCTGCCTCTTGCGGTAGCGGGATTCGTACTGATCGTACTGTTTTCCAATCAGCAGGGCCATTTCTTCAAGGATATGCTCGCAGGTCTTAATCCGATAAACCTGCTGCTGAACTTCCTTGACGGAGTAAGTTCCTTCTCGAACATTATCTCCTATATCCGCCTCTTTGCGGTGGGGCTTTCAAGTGTTGCTGTGGCCGCCAGTTTTAATGCAATGGCTGCCTCCATCGGCTTCACCGGACCTGCTGCAATCGGGGCAGTTGCCATGCTTATCGTCGGTCACGGACTGAATATAATCCTGGCGCTTATGTCGATTATCGTTCACGGTATTCGTCTCAACATGCTGGAGTACTCCGGTCAGCTCGGTCTCGAGTGGTCCGGATACGCCTACGAACCGTTCGCCCGCAGGGCGGCATAATTTTGGTGCTGTATCCCCGACAGTGGCGGGGATCGAGTATAGATCGAATATAATTTTGTAAGGAGCAACTTATGAATTTTGGTTTGCTTGGCTTTTCCGCAGCAATAGCGTTCGCGGCAATGGGTTCCGCAATTGGAGCGGGAGCTGCAGGTATGGCGGCTGTCGGAGCCTGGAAGAAATGTTTCGCCCAGAACCGGCCCGCACCCTTCCTTCTGGTAGCATTTGTCGGCGCACCCCTCACTCAGATTATCTACGGTATGATCCTGATGAACTCCCTTATGGCTGTTCAGAATCCTACCCCTGCTCATCTGGGAATCGGTCTTTTCGGCGGTATCGCAATGGGATTCTCTGCAGCCTTCCAGGGTAAGGCCGGTGCTGCAGCTTCCGATGCTCTTGCTGAAACCGGAAAGGGTTTTGTTAACTACATGATGGTTCTTGGTCTGGTAGAAACCGTTGCACTCTTTGTTATGGTATTCCTCCTGGGCACTATCTAAAAGAGGTACTATCTAAAAGACAGATATCATCTAAGATCGGTTAACAAACATGATCAGAGCCTTCCGGATTTCCGGAAGGCTTTTTACATTTACAGCAATTAACGGTTCCCGTCTTGGCAAATCCCCCCTTTTGCCGATAATCTTTAACAGATGAGTTCAATAATAAGCAGAAATAACACCCGCTCCATGCATGTAGGCCAGGTGCCCATGGGGGGCGATTCAAAGGTTTCCATACAGACCATGTGGAAGAGGGCAATTCCGGTGGACCGGGAAGAGCTTATGTCGGCATTGCGGAGTTTTGCCACCATGGGCTGCGATATTATCCGTTTTGCCGTACCGGATGAAGAAAATGCCCATCTTCTTGCCGAAATCGGGAAGAATGCCCCTCTGCCTATCGTAGCGGATATTCATTTTGATCATAAACTCGCCCTTATTGTAATGGACGGGGTACAGAAAGTAAGGATTAACCCGGGAAATATCGGAGCCTCCTGGAAGGTTAAAGAGGTTCTGGCCAAGGCCGCTGATAAGCACATACCTATCCGGGTAGGTATAAACGGAGGGTCCCTGCCGAAGGACCTTCGGGATCTGCCTCAGGTTGAAGGAATGCTCAAAGCCGCAGAGCGGGAGATTGAGTTTCTGGAAGCGGAAAACTTCCGTAATGCCCTTTTTTCCATAAAATCCTCCTCCGCCGATAACACCATGGCGGTAAACAGGGAATTCGCTTCCCGGTACGATTTCCCCCTCCATTTAGGGGTCACCGAAGCAGGCCCTCTAATCCCCGGCATTGTTAAAAATACCCGTGCTCTAACCAGACTACTGGAAGAGGGGATCGGCGCCACTATACGGGTCAGTTTATCTTCTCCCGAAGAGGATGAGATTATTACCGGCAGGGAAATTCTGCGGGAAGCAGGCCTGCGTAAGGGCGGAGTTGATATCGTCTCCTGTCCGCGCTGCGGAAGGTCGGAGTTTCCGGTCCATCAGATTGCCCGGGACATACAGAAAGAGCTCTACCAGATAGAAAAGCCCATTACTGTGGCCGTTATGGGCTGCGTTGTAAACGGACCGGAAGAGGCTCGTCATGCTGATGTTGGAATTACCGGTGCGGGGAACGAAGCTGTTATATTTTTAAAAGGCGAGCTTAAGCGGAAGGTCCCCATGGACAAGGCTCTTGAATCTCTGATGGAAGAAGTCAGGGAGCTTGCAAAATGAGAAGGATTCTCCTGCTTGTTTCAGCCCTCTCCCTGTTCTCTTTCAGTGTAATAGCACAGGATTCAGAGAAGGCAGAGCCCGAATGGCTGGTACTCGAACGGGGAAAGGTGGCTTTTGAGGAGGGAGAATTCGGCGATGCCCTTTTGTTGTTCAGATCTATCCTCTCCGGCGATTCCCTCATGCCGGAAGCCCATTACTGGGTAGGCCGGGTTTTCGAGGAAGAAGGGGAGTTGGGGCTTGCCGAAAAAGAGTATACCACGGCGCTGGATTACCGGCACCAGCTCTATGTTCTGCAGCAGGAGATCAGCATCCGGGAGCGTCTTGCCAGACTGTACAAACTCAAGCAGGAGTTTCCCCGTTTTGAAACAGAGCTCCTGGCCATCCTTAATATCGATAAGGAATATGATACTCCGGAGAATATGACCATGCAGGCCGCCATGCTGCGGGTTTTGAGTGACCAGGGGCTGGAGCAGGTTTTCAAGCTGTATCGTCTGGATCGTGGGGCCTATTTTCTTTCCCATGCAGAACTGGGTCTATTCTACTACCGTACCGGTAGGTATTCTGATGCTTCGGTTCACCTCATGACCGCAGGGCTTACGGTGCTTACCCGTTCACTGGAATATCTGCATAATTCAGCGCCTTTTACAGAATTCACAACTCCCGGCGAAGTTCTTGAAGGCGCACTTGCTTTGGAGAAATCCGCCGAGTTTCTGAATCAGACCCATGCAGCAGCCCTGTTTTACTATCTTGGTGCTGCCATGTATGCCCAGGGTGAAATCGCCAGTTTCAGGGAGATTATGACCCTGGTGAGGGATGTTTTTACTGAGACCCAGTGGCGGAACCGGGCAATTTCACAGCTTGCCGATCCCTATATCGAACCGGTGATAACTTCAAAGGATTTCTTTTACTTCTTCTGATTGCTCTTTTTTAAGGCAGCGCTAACCGTAATTTCTCCTCATCGTTTCACTATTCAGGCTATTAAAAAAAATACAGCCATTTGAAAGAGTCCAAGCTTGCCTATTCCCTCGTTTTTGGTTACCGTTTTGCCCTGAGGATGTATGAAAAATCTCATTATTAAAGGAGCACGGGAACATAACCTCAAGAACATCGATCTTGAGCTTCCCCGTGACTCTCTGGTGGTTATTTCCGGATTATCCGGGAGCGGGAAATCTTCCCTTGCATTTGACACAATATTTGCGGAAGGACAGCGGCGCTACGTGGAATCCCTTTCCGCCTATGCCCGGCAATTTCTCGGCCGTATGGACAAACCCGATGTTGATTACATCGAAGGGCTCTCACCGGCAATCTCCATAGAACAGAAAACAACCCACCGGAATCCCCGGTCGACGGTGGGCACGGTAACGGAAATATATGATTATCTCCGCCTTCTCTATGCCCGAATAGGTGTTCCCCATTGCCCCTCCTGCGGCAAGGTTATAAGGGAGCAGTCGGTAGACCAGATTCTCGATACCATTCTCGATTATCCCGATGGCAGCCGTGTAATGATCCTGGCCCCTGTTGTCCGTGGCAAAAAAGGGGAACACCGTAAGATTATTGAAGACGCATCAAAGGCTGGATTTGCCAGGATGCGGGTAAACGGCGATGTTGTCTCCCTGGATGAAGAGATAAACCTTAATAAAAAACAGAAACACAGCCTGGAAATAGTGGTGGACAGGCTTAAGATAAGTCCGGAAGTCCGGAAACGCCTGGCAGAATCGGTGGAAACAGCTCTGGAAGTTGCAGATGGTCAGGTAATTGCGGTTCTCAAGGATGATCAGGGAGACCGGGAGGACTTTTTCAGTCAGAAAAACTCATGCCCCGACTGCAATATCAGCATTCCCGAACTTCAGCCCCGGCTCTTCAGCTTCAATAACCCCTACGGCGCCTGCGATGCCTGTGCCGGTCTGGGCATTACCATGGAGTTCGAAGAGGATCTGGTCATTCCCGATGATTCTCTCTCCTTCAATGACGGAGCAATAAAAACCCACAATCCCGAATCTGCCTGGCACCGCAGCTGGTTTGAGTCCCTGGCCGACCATTTCGGCTTCGATCTGGATACCCCTATTAAGGATCTGGATCATGAAGTGAGGCATATTCTGCTCCACGGTTCGGAAGAGGTAATTGATATTACCTATGTTAACCGCAAAAAGACGGGGAAGTTTGAATACTCTTCATCTTTCAAAGGGGTGCTGCGGGATCTCAAGCGCCGCTATATGGAAACCAGTTCCGACGGCATAAAGGACTGGCTGGAAGGGTTCATGCGTCAGAAACCCTGTACCGCCTGCGGAGGAAAAAGACTTAAGCCGGAAGCTCTGGCGGTAACCGTTGGTGATAAAAGTATCCATGATCTCACCTGTAAATCGGTTCAGGAACTGCTCTCCTTTGCGGATGCCATGAAGCTGTCTGAAACGGAGATACACATTTCCTCCCAGATTATGAAGGAGATCCGCGACAGGCTGACCTTCATGAAGAGCGTAGGCCTTGAGTATCTGACCCTTGAACGGAAGGCCGCAACTCTTTCCGGCGGGGAAGCCCAGCGTATCAGGCTTGCCACACAGATAGGCTCACAGTTGGTTGGAGTTCTCTATATTCTGGATGAACCCACCATCGGTCTGCATCAGCGGGATAATCAGCGATTAATTGATACCCTCTGCCATCTGCGTGATCTGGGGAATACCCTTATCGTTGTGGAGCATGACGATATGACCCTCAAAACCGCAGATTATATTGTAGATCTTGGTCCCGGTGCCGGTGTACATGGCGGGGAGGTTATCGCTGCGGGCACCCTGAGTGAGATTATGGCCTCAAAAGAGAGTCTTACCGGCCAGTATCTCCGGGGGGATCTGCAGATTCATGTTCCGGAAAAGCGCCGCAGCGGTAATGGAAAGTTGATCACCATAAAGGGTGCCAGAGAGCATAACCTTAAAAACGTGGATGTGGCGTTTCCCCTGGGAACCTTCACGGTTATAGCCGGTGTATCCGGTTCCGGAAAATCAACCCTTATGGGAGATCTCCTCTATCCTATCCTCCACAACCTTACCAACCCTTCAAAAATTGAGGAAGGGGAGTATGATTCTGTGGAAGGTATCGAAGAGATAGACAAGGTTATTAATATCGATCAGAGCCCCATCGGCCGTTCGCCCCGGTCCAATCCGGCTACCTATGTAGGCCTGTTTACGCCTATACGGGAGCTTTTTGCGTCACTGCCGGAGAGTAAGGCACGGGGTTACAAGCCGGGCCGGTTCTCCTTCAATGTAAAAGGCGGGCGCTGTGAAAACTGTCAGGGCGATGGTACAATCAAAATAGAGATGCATTTTCTACCCGACGTCTACATAACCTGCGATGTCTGCAAGGGCAAGCGTTTTAATAAAGAGACCCTCGATGTGCGCTACAAGGGGAAAAATATTCACGATGTACTGGACATGTCCATTGAGGAGGCTGCTGAGTTCTTTGACAAGATTCCATCGGTTAAGCGCCGCCTGGATACCCTCAAGGCTGTAGGGCTGGATTACGTAAAACTGGGGCAGTCTGCTCTAACCCTTTCCGGAGGGGAGGCTCAGCGGGTTAAGCTCTCTCTGGAACTTTCAAAGCGCAGTACGGGAAAAACCTTTTATATTCTTGACGAACCCACCACAGGCTTGCATTTTGCAGATGTTAAAAAGCTTCTCGAAGTTCTGCAGCTTCTTGTAGAAAAGGGGAATACCGTTGTTCTTATTGAGCATAATCTTGATGTTCTCAAGCAGGCGGATCATATAATCGACCTCGGCCCTGAAGGCGGGATCAACGGCGGACACATAGTGGCTGCCGGTACTCCTGAGGATATTTGTGCTGCTCCCGGTTCATATACCGGAAAGTTTTTATCCGGAGTCTTTGAGTAACCCGTGGGCAGGCGGGTGTGGCTATTCCTGCTGCTGATTCTGGCAGTAGGATTTACGGGGCAGATTCCCCTCTTTACTCAGGAGAACCCCGAAGCTCAGTCCCCGGTGAAGCCTGGAAGCAATACCGAAGTTACCGGCAATACCGGCAGAATCGCAGACCATGAGTATCTGAAGCTTACCGCCTGGGATATAGCCACCGCCGATCTGTACCAGCTTGAAAACTGGTGCCGAATTGTCGATCTCGATTACCGCGGTACCGCAGACGCTCTCAGACGCAGACTGTATGACCATTTTTCCATCGATTCCGCCGCCCTGGCAGCAGTTGAAAATGGTGATTCCCGGCAGATACGGATTAAATCGGCTGATTCCACCCGGTATTTTACCCTGGAAGAACGGGAAGAAGGGTATATCGAAATCACCGGAGGGATTGTTCTCGAACTTGAATCAAGCGGCGAGGGCAGTCTGCACAAAATTGAAGCCGACAGACTGCTGTATAATCAGGCCAGTGGAGATCTAAGTGCCTATGGAAATGTCCGCTATGTGCTTACCGAAGGTGACACCCAGAAAGAGACCTTTTACGGTGAAAGCCTGACGGTTAATATCGAAAACTGGGAAAGCCGCTTTCTTAAAGGCTACACGCTTCAGGACCGGACGGTAAATGAGAAAGAACTGACCTTCAGTTTTTATGGGGATACAATAGCCCGCTCCTCCAGTGAAATCATCTACATGCAGGAGGGAAGTATCACCTCCAGCCGGATAGTCCCGCCGTCGTACCGGATCGATGCGGATGAAATCTGGGTATATGAACCCGGGGAATGGCTGCTTGAAGGGGCAACATTCTATATCGGACGCGTGCCGGTTATGGCTTTTCCCTTTTTCTTTCAACTCCGGGATAGCATGATCGTAAATCCTTCAGTAGGTTTTGACCTTGAAAAAGGTGCGTTCCTGCAGACAAGTACCTATTTTTTCGGTGAAAGCACGGCCATGGAGGAAGACTCTTTGAGTTTTCTGCAGATGACCACCGTCGAGGATACCGACCGGGTAACCGAATGGCAGGGCCTCTATAACCGCACCAAAGATAATCCAAGCGAAGAAGAGCTGGCCGCTGCCAGAGAGAGGAACAGCCGGGGTGATTATTTCCGGCTGCTTATGGATTACTATTCCCGCACCGGTCTTGTTTCTGCCCTGGATCTCTCTTTCGGCAGTACCTCATGGTTTGACAGTCTGAAACTCTTCGGGGGAGTCGGCATTACCCGGGTTGTGGCAGACTATGCTCCCTACACATATACCTGGCAGGACCCCGACGATGGAGAATTTCTTTCCGTGTGGGAAGGAAGTTGGCTTGGCGGGCTCTATCTGCCGGTAAGGCTTAATCTCAATGCCGGCATGGAGGCCTCCATGGACCGGTTTAAGCTGAGCCTGGAGATGCCCTTTGTTTCCGATCCTCTTATTGAAGATCTTTATGAAAACAGAAGTGAAAGCATAGACTGGGGAAAACTGCTGGCCTTAACCGGAGAGGAGTCACAAACCAGCTCAAGCAGCCTCTCTTCCGGCTTTACCTGGGATCTCAGCACCTCCTGGACTGCTGATACCTCCGGTCTGTCTCCATGGATAAGCTCATTTTCGGTAAAGAATTTTTCAAGCTCCCTGGACTGGGTCTATGGGAAAATGACCAGCGGTGCCCTGACTGCAGCGGAGATAGAGGAGCTTCTTCCCCACTATGATGCCGTATCCGGCACATACTCGTCCATCTATTTCCCCTACGCCAAAACCCTGGTTCTTCCCGAGATATCCCTCTCTCTGCAGGGAACCCTCTATCCCTGGAGCAGTGACGGTAAGGCTGACGTGGAGTCGGGAAATGATGATCTGGAGCTTGTACCGCCATGGAAACCGGAACAGAATGATCCTGTAGAAGAAAAGAACGAAGACAGTATGTCCATTACCGGACCTGCAGCCCTGGAGGATTACAGCTTTTCCCTGGATGGCGATTCCGGACAGACACCAAGCCTGACATATCAGTTAAACCCCTACCTGAACCACGGTTACACCTTTGATATCTACGGGTGGGACAACAGCTGGAATGACTGGGGCCTGGCTGACCCGGATGTTGTCAGCTATCCTTCTCCGGAGGATGTAAGTTTTGACACGGCATATTCCCTTACAACCCTTTCCGGTGATGCCCGGCTTAATTTTGCCAGTGATTTCAGTGACCGCATATGGTCTCTGGAAGAGTCCCTGACATTTACCTATCAGGAGAAGATCCGTCAGCTTACCATCGATTCTGCAATCCCCGATCCCGAAAAAGAGTCCTGGCAGGATCTCCTTGAGAACGATAAAGAGGCAAGTTATGAACGCCTGTCGCACTCGCTTACCCTTACGGCCAGACCATTCATCAACAGCGCCGTACCGGTGGATCAGGTAATTGAGTACCGCCTGAAGCATTATCTTTACAGCCGGGAATACGACAGTGATGACGGACAGCAGACAAAGGTTCTTCCCTGGGAGCGGTCCACCCTGCAGCAGCAGACCATAAGCTCCACTACCGGTTTCAGTCCGGGAGGCTTTGATCAGACATTTGTTGTTTCTGTTGTACTTCCGCCGCTCCTCGGCGATATCAGCGCAAGCTATACCGGGGATTTCGGTCCTCTGGATATCTATGCCGCAGGAGGAGTTGAGGAGGTGGATGATAACGACTGGGAGCCCCAGGAAACCACCCTGCTTGGAAAGTACAGCTTTGCCGACAGGGTATATGTCAGTCAGGAACTGACCCTAAATGAGGAAGACGGCTCGAATTTCCGTCTGCGTGAAGGCGAGTCGGTATTATCAGCTGCTGTTGATGATAATTTCTTCGGATCAAAAGCCGACTTTGCATATCTCATAGACTACGATGACGATTCAGGTGATTATCATCCCCTGCAGCCCTATGCTTTAACCCTCAGCAGCTGGGCCGGAGGGTTTACTGCCAGTTATTCCATGGATTATACAGAACCCTACAGTCTCGAACTGCCCGGGAGCGGGTGGGTAAAGGCTGCAAATCCTGAGTTTATTCCCAGCGAAGTAGCCATGTCATATAAAAAGAGCTATAAACCGGATCCAATCTGGAAGAGGCGGATCAATCTTGATTTCAGTCTGGAAACAGGACTGACCCAGGACCTGAACAAATTCTCAGACTCAAGCTTCTACTTTGAAACAGGCCTGAATTTCTCGGTATACAAGTTTCTGGATCTGACATTCAGCTCTTCTTCTGAAAACACCGCCATCTTCCGGTATCTTCCCTGGCTTCTGGACGGTACCGGAATAGAGCCGCTCAACCCTCTGGATGATCTGGTTAAATCCTTCAACTTCTTTAACGATGACGAACGGAGACTGTCAAACTTCAACCTTCAGTCCATCGATCTGAAAGCGGTACACCATCTTGATCAATGGGATCTTACTGTGGAATATGCAGGTCTCCCTGAACTTGATACCAGCGGATCCCAGTCCAGGTATGTCTGGGAATCGGCCTTTTCCATCTATGTGCAGTGGAATCCTATACCTGAACTTGAGCAGACCGTTGATTACAGTGACGGGGACTTCTCTTTTTGACGCTTGACGCGGATCGAATCGGGCCATTACACTACGGAGACAGAGTGAAAGACAACGTTGCAATAGTACTGGAAGACAGTGAAACACTTCACGAACTATGCGGAGTAAACGACCGCAACCTCAGACTTCTGGAGGGCGTGTTCGGTTTACCCGTTTTTACCCGGGGAAATCAGCTCTATCTCGACTCTCATGAGCAGGGAGATCAGGATATCTTCAGGGAACTGGTAGGGGAGCTGCAGACCCATCTGCGGAACGGCCATTCTCCCGATCGTGATCTTATTCAGGGCTTGTACAACTCCATCCGTGAAGGAAAGGAAGAGGAACTCTCTCTTCTCAGAAGCAGTGTTCTTCATATACCCGGCAGTCAGGCCAAGGTCTTCCCCCGGGGATTCAATCAGGCCGCCTACATAGAAAAAATGAATCACAAGGATATAGTCTTCGGTGTAGGGCCTGCAGGTACGGGCAAGACCTTTCTTGCCATAGCCTATGCACTTCAGGAAATTCTGAGTAAACGTATGCGTAAGCTCGTTCTTACCCGGCCGGTGGTTGAAGCAGGAGAGAGTCTCGGTTTTCTCCCCGGCGACCTGGCTCAGAAGATCAACCCTTATCTGCGGCCCCTGTACGATGCCATGGATCTTCTGGTTCCCTACGAGACTGTCGCCAGAATGGAAGAGAACCGCATTATCGAAATTGCACCTCTGGCGTATATGCGGGGACGCAGCCTCTCCAATGCCTTTATAATTCTCGATGAAGCACAGAATACCACCGCTGAGCAGATGAAAATGTTTCTGACCCGCCTGGGTGAAGGGTCAAAAGCCGTCATAACCGGTGATATAACCCAGATAGATCTTCCGTCAAAGCGTAAATCCGGACTTGTCGATGCAGTGAATGTTCTTCATGGAATCGATGAGATTGCTTTCTCCTATTTTACCGCCCACGATGTTGTACGTCATCCGGTGGTCAAAAAAATAATACAGGCCTATGAAGACCAGAAATAATCAAATAAAAGGTTCAGCACTATCTGACCTTTTCTCCCGGTACGGAGGGCGTAATCGCCGGCGTATTCTGCTTGTTGCCGGCAGTTTTCTACTGATCTACCTTGTCCTGGTTCTGACAACCCAGTCCGGAGGGATTTTCAGCCGCAAACAGCTTACCGAATATGAAGCCGGTCGGGTAGCGGAAAAGGATCTTATTCTTGACCGCAGTATTTCCTACATAGATCAGGACGCAACAGATCTGAAAATTGCGGCCAAGGTGCAGCTGGTGCGGCCGATTTTTGTGGTTGAAGAAGATATAACCGAGAGAAGCACGGCACTGCTGCACGGGTTTATCGATACCGTTGACCGGACTATAGAGGAAAAGAGTGCGGAAGAGACCGCTGTGCTGCAGATCGAAGCCGAATATCCCGGGCTGTTCACCCCTGAAGAACTTAAGGATATTCTCATGGTGGCCCGCAGTCCTTTCGGGCTGGAACTGTCGGAAGATCTGCTTAAACGCATTCTCCGCTTCGGTCTTGTCCGATTTCCCGACAACTGGGCGGAAACCGGCAGCAGTATTGTAGACATCTGGCGCTGGAGAAACGGTTCCAGAGAGCATGAAGAAATTCCCCTGGGGCAGCTTTATACGGTTGCAAACCTGGAAGATCGGCTTAAGGATGAGCTTGCCGATCTTGGTGTTTCCGCCGGGTTTATTCCGATTTACTCGGATATAATAAGGGTTTTCGCCGCCGCCAACGCCTTTTATGATGATGACCAGACAGCCCGCAACCGTGAGAGGGTACGGCAGGAGGTGGAGCCTGTTGTGGTCCATCTTGAAGCCGGAGAACCGGTGGTGCGCAGGGGCTTTATTGTAACCGAAGATGAAATGGAGAAGATTGAGGCCATCGGAAGTTCTGCCACAAGCTTCAATACAACAGGAATTATCGGTACCGGTCTCCTGCTTCTGGTACTCTATCTGCTTGCAGTCTGGCTTCTGGGTTCATCCTTCGCCGGTACCCGTCTGAAAGACAGTCAGCTTTTTCTTGTTCTCGGTGCAGCGGCGGTGTTTGTCGTTGTGGCTGTTGTTGTAATTAAAGTGGTCCCGGTACCGGATTATGTGCCTCTCTCCGTTTTTCTGCCAACCGCACTGGCGGCCTCGCTTCTGGCTCTGCTTATCTCGCCGGAGATTGCAGTCAGTATATCCCTTATTCTCTCTTTCAGCCTGCTGTTCATCAGCAGGACCAGTCCCTTTGAACAGATTTTCGCCTTCTCAAGCGGTGTTGCCGCGACAGTGGTGGTACTCGGTGCAGACAAGCGTCTGGACCTTATTCGCGGAACAGTGCTGCTGATCGCCTACCATATGGTTATTGCCTTTGTGATCGGGCTTCTCGGGCATCTTCAGGTTATGCAGGTGCTGACCCTTATCGGCTGGGCTGTGGCTAATGCTCTGTTCTGTTCGGTACTGAATATTGGACTGCTTCCTTTTTTTGAACATCTGCTCAATATACCCACAACATTCAGATTGATAGAGCTCTCTGATCTTAATACACCCCTGTTCAGGCGGATGCTGACCCTTGCGCCGGGAACCTACAGCCACAGCGTGAGTGTTGCAAATCTCGCTGAATCTGCAGCCCGGGAAATAGGAGCAAATGCCCTGCTTGCCCGGGTAGGCGCCTATTATCATGACATTGGAAAGATAGATCAGTCCGGATATTTTGTGGAGAATCAGCCGGACAGGCTCAATAAGCATGACGAATTAAAACCAAGTCTCTCCGCCGCGGTTATCAAATCCCATGTTAAAATAGGGATAGAGAAGGCACGGGAACTGAAACTTCCGGAAGAGGTTATTGAAATTGTTGCCCAGCATCACGGCAGCGGTCTGATCAACTACTTCTATTCCGAAGCGCTCAAGAAGGACCGGGATACAAAGCCTGAGGATTTCAGCTATAACGGCGTTCCCCCTACAAGCAAGGAGGCGGCAGTGGTCATGCTGGCGGATACGGTAGAAGCATCCACACGAACCCTGAGTAATCCTACGGTGGCGAAGCTTGAAAAATTCATCTGGAAACAGATTATGTCCAAGTTTGAGTCCCACCAGCTGGAGAACAGCGACCTTACTTTTCAGGATTTGGAAAAGATCAAAAAGGTTTTTGTTCAGATTCTGGCCGGGCACTTTCATACCCGTATCGAGTACCCCGATCAGCGGGAAGAGAAAAAAGAGGTCCAGGGTGAATAATATCGAAATTACATTGGAAAGGATTGAACTTCCCGACTGGATGGACTCCTACCGGGAATTTATTTCCCTGCTTCTGGACCACCTGAGTATTGACAACTGGGAAATTTCCGTACTTTTATGTGACGGGGAGATGATCCGCAAGCTGAATAAAAGCTACAGGAATCGTGATGAGGTCACCGACGTACTCTCTTTTCCTCAAGTCGAGGGAAACGAGATTCCCGCATCTAAAGGTCCCATACCGGCTGGAGATATTGTCATAGCCGTTGACCGTATAGAAACACAGGCGAAGGAATTCGGGGTTACCTTTATGGAGGAGCTGTACAGAATGACCATCCACGGGGTGCTGCATCTTGCGGGACATCATCATGCCAGCAGTGACGCCGATGAGCCTATGCTCAAGCTGCAGGAAGAGATACTGAAATCCTTCGGAGAAAAGGAATAGCCGTTGAAAAAAATGGGATTGCTGCAAAAACTGTTTAAACTCAAAAGCGAGGACGACGAGGAGTCATTTCATTCCCTCAATATAGAGGAAAAAGACATGATCCGGGGTATCGTGGAACTTTCCGATACCAGCGTGAAGGAAGTCATGGTTCCCCGTATAGATGTCGTATTTGTTTCCGTCGATACAGGAGTGGAAGAACTGCTTGATATTCTCACCAGCTGCGGTCATTCCAGGGTGCCGGTTTATGAGGAGACCATCGATAATGTGATCGGTGTGCTCTATGCAAAAGACCTGCTTACCTTCATGTTTAAACCGGAAGAGATAAATATCCGCACCCTTACCCGCAAGGCCTATTTTGTCCCGGAGAGCAAAAAGCTGGACAGCCTGTTGAAAGAATTCAAGCGCCGCAGGGTGCACATTGCCGTTGCTGTGGATGAATACGGCGGTGTCAGCGGAATTGTCTGCATGGAGGACATCATCGAAGAGATCGTCGGTGAAATCCAGGATGAATTCGACAACGAGGTTGAGGATATTCTTAAAATCGGTGACGGGGTATTTCTCTGTGATGCCAGAGTTAACCTGGAAGATCTTCATGAAAAGACCGGCATCGAGCTTCCTCTGGATGATTTTGATACCCTTGGAGGCTTTGTTTTTGATCTGCTCGGCAAAATACCGGTAAAGTTCGAAAAAATCAGTCACAAAGAGTGGGATTTTATCGTTCAGGAGATGGAGGGCCATAAGATTAAAACAATAAAGATTGTGGTCCGGAGTAATGAGGGTGAGTAGGGCTTCAGGTTGTATATATGTAAAAGTTTTTTTTATCTCTATGTTTGTATTGAGCCTGCTGCCGGTGTTCGGTCAGAGCCGGCTTGAGCAGTATCAGGCGGCAAAGGGGCTGCAGGAACAGGGTGAGTATTTTGCAGCCGTCGAGGGGTATACAGAGCTTGTCCGGGAGTATCCGGTTTATCTCGAGCCCCTTACGGGCCTGGCAGAATCCTATTTTCTGCTGGGTGAATATCAGGATGCCCTGACATTTGCAGAACGGGCCCTGAAGCTGAGCCGTGCCGACAGCTCTCTGAAAGTGCTGAGCGGCAGAATTCTTGTCGGTCTCGGTTCCGTTGAGCGGGCAGCAGCAGTTTTTGATGAAGTTCTTTCAGCAGAGCCGAATAATACTGAAGCACTTCTGGGTATTGCCGAGATGAATGTCGCCACCGGAGATGTTGGAAACGCACTGAAAACCTATACCGAGACCCTGGACCTTGTCCCCGGAGAAAAGCGTGCCCTGTTAGGGCTTCTTCTTCTTTCCGATGAGCTTGAGCAGTTCGATGCCTCGGAAACCTACGTTAACGCTGCGGTTCGTTACCAT
This sequence comes from Marispirochaeta sp., assembly GCA_963676835.2. Classification (GTDB taxonomy): domain Bacteria; phylum Spirochaetota; class Spirochaetia; order JC444; family Marispirochaetaceae; genus Marispirochaeta. The sequence goes on along the minus strand of CAXXFF010000001.1, from coordinate 312,400 downwards.
GGAGACAGTCCGCAGGTGCAGACTGCAGTATCACGTCATTACCGGCGGCGGGGACGTCTTGAAGATGCTCTTTATCATGCCCGTCTTGCCATATCAATCCGTCCCGACTATTATCCCGGCCTTCAGGCTGCAGCCCTTGCCCACCTTGTTCTGGGCGAATATGACAGTGCCATAACCTATCTCAATGAGGCTTTGCATATACGGCCAGGCGATGCGCAAACCTTTTATACCCTTGGAATAGCCTACTCCCGAACCGGTAGAACCGATGAAGCGGTCAGAAGCTTTACCTCCGTATTCCGCCAGAGCCGGGACGATGAACTGGCCCGGTACGCTCTGGAAGAACTTGTTAAAGCCGAGGGAGCCGGAGACGAAGCACTGAGGCAATCTCTTGCTCTTTACCATTTGGAGAGGGGCAGGGAGTTTGAGGCCCGCTTTCTTCTTGATAAAGCACTGGTGGAGTACCGTTTTGCTGTTCAGCTTGATCCCTCCAGCAGTGAGTACCGCCGGGCTTATGCCGGTATTTATAAAACCCTCGGGTATCCCGCAAAATATCTCACCGAACTTGAGGTTATTGCAGAAAAGAGTCTCTCCGATGAAGCTGTGACGGATGAACTGGAAATTCAGCGCAGCCTTCAGGAGGATAATCTTGCTTCCCGCTGGGGGATCAATCAGTTCATACTCGACCGGAGCGAGTACCGTCTCGGTATTTTCGCAATCCCCGGCGGTTCTGATGTAGTCCATTATGCCGGGGATCAGGTGGCTGGAACCCTGTTGATTAATATGCTCAAGGGCAGAGAGCGGGTTGCCGTTGCTGATGGTGGTGTTCATGCTGTTGAGGGCTATTCTGCCGCCTTCAAGGAAGCCCGCAGCAGGGGCGATGACTATTTTGTACTGGTCTCATTCGATGAGAAGGCCAGATACTTCACTGTCTATATGGAACTGTACCTTGCAGAGAACGGTACTCTTCTGAAGAAGATTAAGACCTTCAGAACCGGAAACGACAGAGTAACCGATGCGTTAAACCGGGCCACTGAGGATCTTGTAGCATCTCTGCCTCTTAAAGCCAGGCTGGTTCAGCGGGATTTCGACCGGGGACTTGTTGATGCCGGAAGATTCGACGGTCTTCAGGGGGATGAAGTGTTTCTTATTCTGCCTCCCCGCAGTCTCAGTTTAAAACGTGATGCCCTGGGTTTTGAGTTTTCACCGGAAGATGTTGCCGGGAAACTGACTATAACAGGACTGGATGAACTGGTTGCTGAAGGTGTAATCGAAAATTCAGGATTCTTCGATTACATAAATGAAGGGGACACACTTATTCTGCCGGTGGAAGAGGGTACGCAGGAGTCCCGGGAAGAACTTCCGCTTAACGGATTGTATCAGGAATTGCTTACAATACAATAAGTTAAAATCGGTAAAAAAATCGCTATTTATTACATTCAATTGACACTTGCCACTCTTTTTCTTATAGTATTTGCCAAGGCATAGATTTCCAGGAGGAATAGGATGAAAATAGCTATTAATGGTTTCGGAAGAATCGGAAGAAATGTTTTTAAGGTAGCCTTTGAACGGGACAATATCGAAGTAGTTGCAATTAACGATATTACCAGCCCCAAGACACTGGCTCATCTTCTCAAGTACGATTCAACATTCGGTGTTTACGACAAGACTGTAGAAGTTAAAGATGATGCTATCGTGGTTGACGGCAAAGAAGTCAAGATTTTTGCTATCCGCGAACCCGCTTCTCTTCCCTGGGGAGAGCTCGGTGTTGATGTAGCCATCGAATCCACCGGTATTTTCGCAACTGCAGAAGGCCCCCGCGGCGGTTACAAGGACCACATCAAGGCCGGTGCCAAAAAGGTAATTCTTACCGTACCTGCAAAGGATACAATCGACAAGACTGTTGTTCTCGGTGTTAACGAGGACGAAATCAGTGACAGCATCGAGGCTTACTCAAATGCTTCCTGTACCACCAACTGTCTTGCACCCCTGGCAAAAGTTCTGAACGATAATTTCGGAATCCAGCAGGGTCTCATGAATACCATTCATGCTTACACCAACGACCAGAATATTCTCGACCTTCCCCACTCAGACCTTCGCCGGTCAAGAGCTGCTGCTCTTTCCATTATCCCCACCACAACCGGTGCGGCCAAGGCTGTAGGGCTGGTTATTCCTGCACTCAACGGTAAACTGAACGGAATGGCAATGCGTGTGCCTACTCCCACCGGTTCTGTTGTAGACCTTACTGTTCAGCTGGACAAAGACCCCAGTGTAGAAGAGGTAAATGCGGCTGTTAAGGCTGCGGCAGAAGGCCCCATGAAGGGTGTTCTTGCATATACTGAAGACCCCATCGTCTCCATGGACGTTAAGGGTAATTCCAACTCCAGCCTGTTCGATGCTCTCTGCACCATGAAGCTGGGCAAGGGATTTTTCAAGGTTGTTTCCTGGTATGACAACGAGTGGGGTTACTCCAACAGAGTTGTAGACCTTGCGGAGAAGATTCTTTAATCCATTCGGTTTAGGATAAGGAACCGTATATGGCTCTTAAAACAGTAAAAGACCTTGATCTGCGCAATAAACGCGTTCTTGTCCGGGTAGATTTCAATGTCCCCTTGAAAGAGGGGATAATTACCGATGATACCCGGATCAGGGCTGCCCTTCCTACACTCAAGTATATCCTTGAGCAGGAAGGTGCGTCTCTGATAATCATGACTCACCTTGGCCGCCCCAAGGGCGAAAAGAATCCCGAGTTCAGTCTTGCACCTATCGTAGGACGTCTGAGTGAACTTCTTGGCAAAAAGGTTACCATGGCCCCGGACTGTATTGGTCCGGAGGTTGAAAAACTTTCTGCCGATCTCAAAGGCGGCGATGTGCTTCTGCTTGAAAACGTCCGTTTTTATGCAGGTGAGACAAAAAACGACCCTGAGTTTGCATCAAGCCTGGCTAAGCTCGGCGATGTATATGTTAACGATGCATTCGGCACCGCTCACCGGGCCCATGCCTCAACCGAGGGAGTTGCCCATCATCTGGAGGCCGCAGCGGGTTTTCTTATTGAGAAAGAGGTGAAGTTCTTTTCACCCCTGCTTGATAATCCTGCCAAGCCCTTTGTTGCAATCATCGGAGGAGCCAAGGTTTCCACCAAGATTGCAGTATTGGAGTCGCTGCTGCCCAAGTGCAGTACCCTTGTAATCGGCGGAGGTATGGCATATACCTTTCTGAAAGCCCAGGGGAAAACCATTGGAAACTCTCTTCTTGAAGAGGATTTTCTGGGAACCGCTTCTTCTCTTATTGAGAAGGCAGCGGAAGCAGGCGTTGATATTATTCTGCCTCTGGATCACGTGGTTGCCGGTGAATTTTCAGAAACTGCTGCAGCTGAAGCGGTAGATTCCGTTGATATTCCCGATGGAAAAATCGGCATGGATGTCGGACCCAAGACCCTTGAAAAAATCAGGACCGCCATTGCGGAAGCAAAGAATGTGGTAATGAATGGTCCCATGGGTGTTTTTGAGTTCGATGCTTTTGCTGCAGGTACTCTTGCGGTAGCCAACTATGTTGCTGACTGCGCCGGAACTACGGTTGTCGGCGGGGGTGATTCAGTAGCTGCGGTCAACAAGTTCAATCTTGCTGACAAAATCGACCATGTCTCTACCGGAGGCGGTGCATCCCTTGAGTTTCTGGAAGGCAAAAACCTTCCCGGAATCGCTGCACTTACTGTATAGCCGACGGTAAAACGGTTTTTATAGTCCCGGTCCTGCGGCCGGGACTGATCTTATTAATACGATACGATAACAGGAAGGTTCTATCATGCGTAAATATTTTATCGCTGGTAACTGGAAGATGAATAAAACCATCGCAGAAGCGGTGGAACTGGTAAATGCACTCAAGCCTGAGGCGGCAGGATCTGCTCACCGGGTTCTGGTGGTGCCCCCCTTTACTGCTCTATCAGCGGTTGCTGATGCGGTTAAAGGCAGCAATATCATGCTTGGTGCTCAGAACATGTCCGATGAGGAGTCCGGCGCACATACCGGAGAAGTTTCTGTAATAATGCTCAAGGATATCGGTGTTGAAGTGGTTATTCTTGGACACTCGGAACGCCGGCTCATTTACGGAGAATCCGATGAGTTTATCAACCGCAAGGTTAAACTTGCCCTCAAGCACGGTCTTGAAGTTATCCTCTGTGTAGGGGAGACTCTCGATCAGCGTGAGGCCGGTAAAGCCGAGGCTGTGGTAGAAGAGCAGCTTGAAGGCGGTCTGAAGGACATCAGTGCTTCGGAGCTGGAAAAGATTACTATTGCATATGAGCCTGTATGGGCCATTGGAACAGGTAAAACCGCGACCCCTGATGACGCAGATGCGATACATAGGGCTGTACGTGAGAAGATAACCGCATTATACTCTAACGACGCCGCTGAAAAGATTGTTATTCAGTACGGCGGTTCGGTTAAGCCGGATAATGCGAAAGAACTGATGGGTATGGAAAATATTGACGGCGCCCTGGTAGGCGGTGCCGCTCTCAAGGCAGAAACCTTCGTACCCATTGTTAAATTTGACGCCTAGGAGCTTTTATAATGGGTATTATTTCGATTCTGTTGCTGATTATCTTTATTATCAGCGCACTTCTGCTGATTTTTATGGTTCTTGTTCAGGATGATCAGGGCGACGGCCTCGGCAGCATGCTGGGCGGAGGAAGTTCAACAGCCTTCGGTTCCCGGTCAGGTAACATTCTGACCCGGTTTACTTCGATACTTGCTGTGGTTTTCATGTCCAGTGCGTTTGCTCTTGCCTGGTTCAATATTGCCCAGAGTGAAGGTGATGTTGAAGGTGCTGCCCGCCGAATGGCCGCGGATGCTGCTCAGACTGAGTGGTGGAACGATGCGCCCGCTGAGAATGCTGCAGCAGAATAAGGGTTCTGCCCAAATTTACATTGACACGGCCCGAATCCGGGCCGCAGTCAATCCTTGAGGATTAGTTTGCGGGTAGCGGTAGCGTACTTTTCGAACAACGAGAACCCAAGCCTTCGTAAAATATCTGAATCTATAGCTGCAGGGGTCCGCCAACAAGGCCTTGTTGCGGAGATAATAGATATACGAAACGACAGAACCCGGTCATTATCCGGGTTTTCGTATATTGCCTTAGGTACAACAGCTGATTCCGTTTGGGGCGGGCGGGTTTCTCCGGAGCTTAAGAAGTATCTTTCTCAGGTTGGCAGCGTTCTCGGAAAGAAATGCTGTGCTTTTGTCAGCAATCCCGGATTGCGCCGGCGGAAAACGCTGCTTGATCTGATGACGCTAATGGAATCTGAAGGAATGTTGATTAAAAATTCTCTGATATTGTCTACCTGTAATGAAGCCCTGAATCTGGGAAGTAGACTCCATATTTTTCAGGAGTAAAATATGTCAAAAAAACTTTTTTTGTTATTGTCGGCTCTATGCATCTGCACACTTTCAATATCTGCAGCCCCTTTAGATGGACCCGCTGCTATGGTAAATTTAACCGGCAATGAAGTAATTACAAAAAAACAGCTTCAGCAGCGCTTTGAAGAGACTGAACAGGTCAGGATTCAGGCAGGTCTGCCAATTCCTCCGCAGACGGAAGATCAGGTTCTTGATACCATGATTGCTGAAATTCTCATTAAGCAGGCAGCAGAGCGGGACGGTGTTTATGTTACCGATACGGAGATAGATAACGCCCTTGAAAAGCAGAGAAAAACAGCTGAGCTACAGTTGAAAGCGGCTAATCAGCTTAAATCAACCGAATCCCTTGCGGTCGACAGGTTTAAGGATCTTATGGAAGAGCAGACGCGGATGTCCTGGGAAGAAATTCGCGGCTCCATACGTAAACAGCTTATCCAGCAGAAATATACGGTTCAGACTCAGGCGGAAACCCTTGGATCAATCAAGGCTCCCACAGAGGCAGACATACAGGCTGAATACAGCAAGAATGCAACCAAACTTGTTAACCCCGAACTTGTGCGGTTCAGCCAGATTATCATCTCCACCATAAATAAAGGTGATGCTGATTATGCATCCCTTCAGGAAAGGGCTGAACAGGCTTTACTTGAAATGAAACGGGGGGCGGATTTTTCATCTGTGGTAACAGAATACACCGACGACGCCAAATCAAGATATTCCGGAGGAGAATTCGGTTATATCGCCAGGGATGACGCCCGGGCGGAAGCATATTTCGGAAGCAGCTTTTTCAATAAGCTTTTTACTCTGGAACCTGGAAGTATCTCGGAAGTACTGCGATCAAATATCGGGTTTCATATAGTAAAAGTTCTTGAACACCGGGATGCAAAGATGCTGAAACTGGACGATCTCATTAACCCGACTTCAAGCATGACGGTAAGGGAATCACTTAGCCGCATGATTATCAATGAACGCCAGCAGGATGCATTCCGGCAGGCATATATAAATGTTGTTGCCAGGCTGAAAGAACAGGCTGAGATAAGAGTTTTTGAGTAGAATATGGGATCCCGTAGAAAAGCGCGCGTATTGGCATTTCAGGCACTGTTCAGCTGGGACAGCAACCGTGACAGTTCAGAAGATTTAAACAGCTTTCTCTGGCTCGACGATGATATGCGCAGCCGGTACGATGAAGATGTACTGGTTTTTGCCAGATATATTCTTAACGGCACAATCGAAAATATTGAAGCCGTGGATAAAATTATTGAAGATCATCTTGAACACTGGGATCTGAAGCGGGTGGGCAAAGTTGACCTTGCTATTCTGCGGATGAGCGTATATTCCCTGAAGTATCAGAAGGATATTCCCCATACGGTAACCATCGATGAAGCAATAGACATTGCGAAAATATACGGTAGCGATGAGTCCTACCGCTTTATCAATGGTGTTCTGGACGGAATAATAAAATCATGGCATGAAAAGAGATGACGGGAAGATCCTTCGTACTTTAATTCTCATTCCCTTCATTATTATTCTGGGAATCGCTGTTTTTCAACGGCTGGATAAAAAATCTTCAGATAACACTTTTCGAGACAAAATACTTGCTGTGGATACCCTGATCAACCAGGGGCGGGTAATTGAAGCCGCAGATTCTATCCGCGGAATTGATAATACCCGGCTCGCCAGTTACCAGTACCTTCAACTGCTGCGGCGGTGCAGAACTATCGACAGACAGGACGACTCGTACAGTCTTCTCCTGGAATACAGCCGTGCAGCCGCAGAAATATTTCCCCGTCGGGAGGAGTTCTGGGCGGTCTATGCGGTGGAACTGCTCAATAACGGTCAGGCCCGGAAGGCAGCGGAAATGGCGGCCGACTATATAAGCACCCCGCGTTTTTTGTCTATTCATGCCCAGGCATTACTTGAAATGGGGACTGCTCCTGGAAACGAGTTTGTAGAAGCTGCCGCCGAAACCGGGTATGCCTGGGGAGGCCTGCTTGAGGCAGTACAAAAACCGTCTGCAGATACCTTATCCCGGCTGGGCACCAGCTGGAATATCCCCGAGTTTAAGGCTGACGCTGCCATTCTCTGTGCAGAACAGGGAGAAATCCAGCGCGGGGTGGAAATTATAAAGAATGCACCGTTGAACATTTATCCCGAACTTGCTCTTCAGCTTGCCTACGATGCCGGTGACTCATCCTTTGGTATTTTCCTTATTCAGCGACTTGCTGCAGACAGTTCAGAGCTCAGGCCATTATATCTGCTGTACCAGGCTCAGTTTCTTTTTGAGCAGGGTCATTACCGGGAATCCATAGAGAAATACAATAAAATAATCTCGGCGGATTCAGAATTTTCGGTTATTCCATATCTGAACAGCTATCTTCTCGATGAAGGAATGAGAGTGGATATCCTGGAGAGGGGACTTGAATGCTTCCCTGACTCTACCGCCTTAATGGAACAGCTTGGCGAAGGCTATTTCAAATCAGGCAGATATTCGGAATCCAGAGAAATCTATACCCGTCTGAATCTTTTACAGCCCGATTATATTCGTGCTGCGGTGCGTCTCAGGGAAATGGCCGACGGCGCAGGCAGCAAGGGCAGTGAGGCTGTTCTCTGGGATGCCTACCATAATGAAGAATATGGAGAGACCCTGGCGCTGATGCTCGCCTGGAAACTGTATGGATTGCATGATGTAAAAGGACTTGAACTCCTGACTGCACGTCAGGAAAAACGCCAGGGGCCGGATTTGCAGGCGGTTAAAGGACTGTTTTTTACTTCCGCAGGACGTTACCGGGAAGCTTCCGGGATGTTTCAGCAGGCTTTTCTTAAAAACCCCGGAGCCTGGGAATATTTGTATAATAAAGGTCTTATCGATATATATCTGGGTGAGTATGAGCATGCTGTTGATGCTTTTCACCAGGTCGATATCTATTTAAATAACAAGGGGAAGGTCTCCCCGAAGATAAAAAGTATGGTGTGGCTTGCTCTTGGAGAAGCACAAATCGGAATAGGTGATATTGAAAACGGAAAACGCAGCCTTGATTATGCCCTGGATCTGGACTCCGGTAATCTTAAGGCTGCACTGCTTAGAAGATCAATTACTCCATAGTTTACCGTTAGAAAGAAGGATTTGTATGATAAGAATAAAGAATCAGAGACAGCTTGAAGGCATAAGGAAGTCGTGTCATCTTCTTGCTGATGTTTTTGACGAGATAGAACAGCATGTAAACCCCGGGGTGTCTACAGCAGAGCTGGATCGGATAGCGGAAACTGCCATACGCAAAGCCGGCGGAGAACCTGCATTTCTCGGGTATATGGGATATCCCGCCAGTATTTGCGCCTCAGTTAATGAAGTGGTTATCCATGGTATTCCGGGGGATCTGAAACTGAAGGAAGGTGACATTCTCAGCATTGATATGGGGATAATCCTTGATGGTTTTTTCAGCGACCGCGCAATGACATGGCCGGTTGGCAAAATAAGCAGCGACAAGAAAAATCTGATAAAAGTTACCCGTGAATGCCTTGATCTGGCTATTGCACAGGCTGTAAATGGAAACCGGGTTAAGGATATTTCCCGGGCAGTTTTTGATCATGCCGATGCAGCAGGCTTTGGGGTTGTCCGTGACTTCTGCGGTCATGGGACCGGTATTGAGCTGCATGAAGAGCCGCAGATTCCCAATTATGTCGGCAGGGGTCCCAATCCCCGGCTCAAGCCGGGCATGGTGCTGGCAATTGAGCCGATGATAAATATCGGCACCCATGAAATAGATATTCTTGATGATGAATGGACCGTGATCACCCAGGATATGAAGCCCTCTGCCCATTTTGAACATACAGTACTTGTCCTTGAGGATCATACAGAGATTCTGACCCTTTCCGGGACTTGAGATTATGGGGCTAACGATCGACAATGAAACAAGTACCTCTCTTCCCACAGGAGTTTCTTAGTATGGGTGGATCTTTGTTTTACAAAAAACTTATTTTTCTTCTGATTGCGGCGGCAGTACTTTTTTCCGGATGTGCCGGAATTACACTGCTTACTCTGCAGTCTACCTACCGTGATGTTGCGGAAGATACTCTCAAGGTGGTAGTTCAGGTTAATACCGTAGATATCCTTTCCCAGGAGGTACCGAATTCCGATGGATGGGATTTTTTCTTTCCCGATCCCGGCGGGGAGAGCCAAATGGAGCAACATGAGTTCCGCACCGAGGGGCTTGGATCCGGGGTTATCGTCCGCAGGATAGACGAATCCTATTACGTGGTAACCAATAATCATGTTGTAGGAGAGGCTGATGAAATTAGTATTACCCTGCATAACGGACGTACCTATGAGGCTGCGGTAATCGGTAAAGATCCGAGGCGGGATCTCTCGGTAGTTTCTTTCACCGCTCCCGGAGAGGATCTCCCTGTGGTCAGTCTTGGTGATTCCGATGATCTTCGTATAGGTGATCTGGTTGTCGCTGTGGGAAATCCTTTCGGTTATAACGGGACTGTAACATCCGGTCTCATCTCGGGGCTGCACCGTTCCGGGCCTACAGACATTGCCGATTTCATACAGACCGATGCCTCCATTAACCAGGGTAATTCCGGGGGAGCACTGGTGGATCTGCGGGGAAGGCTTATTGGCATAAATACATGGATAACCACGCCAACCGGGGGCAGCATCGGACTTGGATTTGCGATCCCCATAAACAGTGCTAAAGGTGTGATTAACCAGCTTATCGATACCGGGCGTCTTGCCTATGGCTGGCTTGGTGTCAGTATAAATGATCCGCTCCCGGATCTTGTTGCAAGTCTGGGTGAGGAGCTGGTATCCGGTGCGGTGGTAACTAATGTATATCTCGGCAGTCCTGCGTATCTCGGAGGTATCCGCCCGGGAGATATAATTCTCAAGATCGGCCGAAGGCTTATAGAAAATTCCGACAACCTTATTCAGTCTGTCAGCGATCTTCCCATAGGAAGTTCAACGCCTTTTGTAATCCTTCGAAAGGGTGAGCGCCTTGAACTGAACATTACAGTAAGCGAAAGGGCCGACGATGAGACCATCCGCTCCCAGGTTACCCGTTTCTGGCCGGGATTGAGGCTATATCCTTTAACCGGGGAGATAAAGAAAGAAATTGAGACCAGCCCGGAAAAGGGTGTCTATGTGCTGTCTGTCGATAAGGGATCTCCTGCGGAAACTGCCGGTATTCGTGCGGGAGATATCATTGTCGGATCAGGCGATATGGACATCGTCTCCCTTTCTGATTTTTATCGGGTACTGGGAAGCGGGGAGTCTCAGGGCTTTACTCTGTCCATCAACAGGGAAGGAGAGCAGGTTTCCATAGATTTTCCCGGAACAACACTCAGCGAATAGGCGGTTGGTAATGAATAAAGAGTTTCTTCCATACAACGAAATGCGCAATAATGCCATAAAACTTGCCCATAAGATATATAAGGAAGGTTTTGTTCCGGATGTTATCTATGTATCTCTCCGGGGCGGCGCTTACCTGGGCAACATAATCAGTGAGTATTTCAAGGCTGTCAGGAGAAAAGACCGTCCCGTTTTTTACGCTGCAGTAGTGGCGAGGTCGTACACGGATATCCGTGAACAGTCAAAGGTAATGGTTGACGGCTGGACCTATGATCCGGCATATCTTCGTCATGGAGATAGAATACTGCTTGTTGATGATATCTATGATACCGGCAGAACCATAAATCATCTTGCTGAAATCATCATGCAGAAAGGGATCCCCCGCTCGGATGTTAAAATTGCGGTCCATGATTACAAGGATTTCACCTTCCATACGGAAGAGGAACGGCTTCCCCTTACGCCAGATTATTTTTGTAGAAGACACGAAATCCATAAACCCGAAGATGACTACTGGATTCATTACGCAAGTCACGAACTGATAGGTCTGACAGCTTCAGAACTTGAAAAATACTATTACGGCGAAGATGATGAGCTTAAAGAGGCTCTGGAGACAGCTCTTTTATGAAAAAAGTACCGGTTTGTCTGGCAGTTATTATTTTTCTGATATTTTCTGCGCAACTGTTCAGTCAGACTGCGGGCAGTACGGACCTCAGGCTTTCTGATTCTCCGGGAATATACTCCGGCGATGTGGTTCTAACTGTATATGAGGGCAGCCGGGATATATACTACAAAATTCAGGAAAGTACACAGGCCGCGGCCGTGGCTTATCAGTTTCCTCTCAAGTTGACAGCCCTTAAAGGTGAAGAAAGAAGCTATTCAATTCAATTCTTTGTTTCCGGGCCCCGTGGGCTGGAACCGGCGGCCGGTGGACGATGGGTAATTGATAAAAAGGCTCCGGCAAAACCGGAAACAGATATGCGACCTGGACACTATGCGGGCAGAATGGAACTCCGTTTTGACGAACGTCCGGACCTCCTTTTTTACTCCCTCAATGGTGATATTACGGGCTCACCTCAAAAATGGGACGGGGGCTCCAATTTTTCTTGAACCTTCTCCGCGGCCCTATCATGTGCTTGCATACCGCAAAGATGCTGCGGGGAATGTCAGTTCAATGTCAAGCTGGGAGTATTCAGTAAATACAGAGGCTGCTGTTACTCATCAGAGTTTCAGTGTGGAAAGTCCTGTCAGCGGTGATTTCATTAATCCTCAGTTTCTCTACATAAACAGAACCGGAGATGACCGGATATTTTATACTCTCGATGGAGGAAACCCTCTTGGACCTGAAGGCCGTGAATATACCGAAGGTATATTGATTAAAGAGCGGGGCAGCATTCACCTGCAGGTGGCGTCCCGCAGCAGCAGCGGAATTGAAAGTTCAATACAGTCTGTTCGCTATACTGTCTCAGGCGGCAGGGATATTCCTGCTGTTGTTGCCTCAGGAGTGTTTGACGGACATCTCTCTTTCAGTCTGACCGGGGAAAGTCTGCGTTATACCTTTGATGAACGGATGCCGGTAATCAGTGATCTTGATTCCGATGCCCAGGTGACTCTCTATCCTGTGCAGGGGGGGATAATATTTTACAGTCTCAGATGCCGTCTCCTGGAGCAGGAGAAGCTTAGTGCAGGTCAGTACAGATACTTTTATGCTATAGACGCCAGGAATCCCGCAGAACCGCTTATTGCTGTGGAAGGTTCTGCGCCATACAGCAGAAGTCCCGAACTTACAATTACTGCATCCGATTATGCGCAGGTACGCTATACCCTGGATGGAACAGAGCCGGACCTCAACTCTAAACTCTATGAAAAGCCGTTTTCTCCCGAAATACGTTCCGGCACCGGTGTGCTTTCTGTCAAAGCTGCCGCATACAGTAAAAACGGGCGGAGAAGTGATACTGCAGTCAGGCTTATTCCATATGATTTTGAAAAGCCCGCAGTACCTGAAGTTACCGCCATACCAAGTGATCACAATATAGAGTTTGAACTAAACCTTCCGGAAGATACTGCAGCAGTTTACGAGATTGCATTTCTGCCTGCATTCCCCTCCGAGCCAGGCATTCTCTCTCCGGAATGGCAGGGCGAAGCTCTGCAGGTTCCCTGGGGTATGAGCTGTGATGGAAAAATCCGGTTTGCCAGTAAAGACCGGGCGGGAAATATATCCACCTGGGTTGAGACCTCTTTTTTTCTGGACAGAACCCCTCCGTCTGAGCCTTCAATAAGCTTTGTCGATAACAATGCAGTTATCGAAGGTGAAGGAAGAATCTATTATTCCCTTTCATCCAGGGACGATGCAAAAAGCAGCGATTCCGGTTTTGCTGAATACACCCTGCCGATTTCTGTTTCGCCCAGAGACGGTTTGCTTTCAAGCTATCGAGTTTCCGCTTACAGCGAAGACGAAGCCGGAAACCGCAGTGCGATTGTTCAGCAGGATATTTTTCTGGATGAACGTCTGCCGGTTGTCCCGCTTATCCGCGGAATAGAAGACCGGCGGGTTTATAATGTTTCAACTGTTAAGCCTTCATATACGATTCAGGACCATGACTTTGAAATTCGTTATACCCTTGGTATGAACGAGCAGATCCCTGAGGATCCGACTGTTGATTCTCCTCTTCTGAACACCTGTATCATAGAGACCCCTGAAGGAGAAGAGGTCTATTATCATCTCAAACTTCTTCCGGTATTTCCGGTAAGAGGCAGGATCGGTAAAGTAGTCTCCTATCGCTTCAGTGTAGACCGCAAGCTTCCGGATCTCCCCGAAATAATCGGGCTGCCAGGCGCCGGTGTCAGCAAAGGCAGGGTAGAGTTGAGCCTGGGTGGAATTGGTGAAGACGAGACCGTGTATTACCGTCTGGGGAGAAAAAATCATAATTCTGAGGAAACATTTGACAGTGCAGCAGATCCGGTTATCGAGGGTGAAGTATACACTGCTCCCCTGATTTTTGAACCATCTGCAGGTGAAGATGTTGAGTATTCTCTTTCTATTGCCGTAACTGACAAGGCAGGTAACCGCAATGCCCTGGAAGAACCTCTTCTGTTCCGTATCGACCGTAATCCCCCGGCTCTGCCTTTTATTGACGGCGTACCGGTAAGCGGTGTGTCCAGTAATCCGTTAAGGATAGAGATTGTAACTCCCGACGAGGTGAGTGCAGAATATCGGCTTATTTCCGAAAGGGAATTATCCTCCAATGCACTTGTTCCTTTTAAACAATATACCGGACCTGTGAGTATAGAAGGAAATGAAAAGGTTTCTACGGTTTATCAGTTTGAGTACCGCAGTAAAGACGCTGCGGGTAATTTTTCTGCTGAAACAGGGATAACCACCATAACCCTCGACCGGCGGACTATCCCTCAGCCGGACGCACCGGTAGTAACTTATGCAGAATCCGATGGGCGGGCGCTGCTCTCCTGGCCCTGGAACAGCGGGGGGGAACTGTTTTTCCGCCTTGGCAGCAGAGGGGATTTTGTTCAGTATGTAACACCTGTTTCGGTGACTCTACATGACCAGGGAGAAAGCCTGATTCAGTATTATCTGGAGCAGAAGTCCGGCATACGGTCTGCAATGCACAGTATGGATATAAGAAGCACTGCTGCTATATCCGCCGGTCATTTATTTAAGGGCATACAGAATGGTCAAACCTACGGCGGGGAAGTTTCGCTTTCTCCTGCTGAGAACAGTTCAGGAAGTGTAGTCAGGTACGAGGCCGGCTATAATGGAAACAATCCTGAACTGAAACGGCTGTCGCCGCTGTTCAACAATAAACTGATTTTTAATGTTCCCTTTGGAACAGAAAAGGTGTTTAACCTGATATTTGGCCTATTTACAGACCGTAACTCCAGTGTGCCCGCAAAGACAGAAAGTCTTACATTTACCATAGACCGGTCACCACCGGTTCCTCCGGTACTTACAGAGGTAATTAATACGGATGTAGAGTCCCGGTTCAAGTTGATTGAGCTTGATTCCCGGGGGGAACTGGTTAAATACACACTCCGTGAAAAAGGTGTTCTGTCCGGACCGTTCAGCTATGAGGGTGTCCTCAGCCTGGATACCCGAGGCAAGGCAGGAGAAATAGTGGAGGTTACCGCCTGGTCGGTGGATAAGGTCGGAAACGAGAGCAGAAAAGATACATGGAGTGTTCTCCTTGACCAGGATATTGTTTATGTATCAGATTCCGGTAACGATCTGTATGAAGGTACCCGTTTACGTCCTTTCCGCAGTATAGAAAAGGCTTTAATTACTGCGGGGGTTCAGAAAAAAACCACCATCTATATTTCCGCCGGAAGTTATGAAATAAACCGGCCCGTTGAAGCCGGTGGAAAAATTTCCCTTCTTGGTGGTCTGGATAAAGCGACCTGGGAGCCTTCAGGGGTGAGTCTGATAAAAACCGGCCGGTATTTTCCGGAAAACAAGCCTCTTTTTTCCTTTCGTGGGACTGCGGAAATCCGTGATATTCGTTTCGGGTCGGACAGGAATATTGAATCACCCATAACAGGGTTAAATTCCGATTTAATAATCAGCAATGTGGATACACTCGCCGGTTCTTCGTTCAGGTATCTCCTTAAGCAGGAACGGGGCAGTACGCATATCTCTGATTCAAAGCTTACAGCCGGTGGTTCAAATGGCTTTTTCGCGATAAACCGTGGTAACCTCACCCTGGAAAATTGTGAAATTTCCGGTCCCGGCGGAAACGATGTATCGCTGATACAGCTGGAAGGAGGCAGCCTCCAGGTGGAGCACAGCAGCCTGCTGCCCTCCACCGGGGAGCGCACTACTGCTGTGACAGCAGCAAACGCATACATAGCAGTAAATGATTCCCATATTTATTCCGGATCCGGGCGAAGAAAGGCAACGGTTTTTTCTGTTACCCGGGGAGAACTGAGCATCCGCAACAGTCAGATGGAGAACGAAGCGGGCGCACGAACTTCTGTGGCAGTAGAAGCCGCCGGAGCCAGGCTTTCAATTGAGAACAGTACGGTTATCCTTTCGGGACAAAGCGGAACAACCGGTTTTCTGCTGAAAGACTCTCAGCTCGATATTAAATACAGCAAGGTTCGAAGCGGAAATCATCCGGGCTTTGTTTTTATGCTGCAGCAGGAAAACGGAGCGGTAGATATGCAGAATACCACTGTATCAATTGCAGCTTCCGGTGAGCCTGTTATAGCGGATGTAAAAGGCGGCCGTCTTACCCTTAATCACAATACGATACTGGTGGCCTCCGATAGAAGGAGCCCTGCGGGTATTCTCTCTAAAAACGGAACTCAGTTGTTTGTAACCAATACAATTCTGAGCAACACAGGCTCTGAAAACGGAACTGCCCTCAGCGGTGATTCTTCCACCAGCTGGAGTATCCGCAGTTCAAACTTCGGAAACTGGAGCAGGACGGCTGTTTATGGAGATGCTGAGTGTAAAAGTCCTGAGGATCTTGATATGCTCGATGCAGACCCTTTTGGCGGATGGTTAAACGGAAATATTGAAGAATCTCCCGGGATGACCTTCTCTGACAGGCCCTTTGCGCTGAAAGAAAGTTCCGCCTGTATAGATGCCGGGGTTGTTACCGGGCCTTCATCTTTAGATATGGATGGACAAAAAAGGCCCAACCCCGAGCACGGGATCAGGCCATTTCCGGATATCGGCGCCGACGAGTTCTACCCCGGCGACGCTCAATAAATATTTCCGTATTATTTAAGGTCCCAGGAGCCGGTTCCGTTGTTTACCCACAGTCCGGTTCCGGATGTCATGGCATAGAAGGTATCGCCGGGGCCGTCGAAGAATCCGTTTACCACAGCACCTTCAAGGTCGGTATTGTCGTAGTTGGAATCGATGGTGCTGCTGGTTTCACCTGTAAAAGAAGATCCATTAGAGCTTTCAAGGTATCCGCTTTGATTGCCTACCAGTAAATATGTGGAACTGCCATTGGTTATTATTTCACACATATCATTAAGGTCACTGCCTATACTTGTATCAAGACCAGTCCAGCCACCGTCCCAACCCCAGATTGAACCTGTTCCGTTAACTGCTGAATCTATTGCAGTTAGATAAAGTGTTGTAAACGTGGAAGAGTAATAAAGGTTGCGATAAGTAAGACCTGCTGTAATGTTTGTTGTAACTGCAGCAAAAAATGTGGCGTCATTTCCTGAGTACATGTTACTAGCTGTTATAAAAAATACTGTTCCACTGTAAACATCCAAATCGCGAACGGGGTTGTATGTTTCATAATCTGTTGCACTTACCTGAACCTGGGAAAATGTAATTGAGGCAGGAGTGGTTGTGTTGTTGTCAGAGCTGTTGTAAAGCCGGTACTTATTACTTTCAGAGCTGTCCACGGTCAAAACGAAAATATCACTGTCAGCATACCAAACAGCAACGGGACGTCCATCAGGAACAGTCACTGCCCCGGTCCAGCTCGTTCCGTCATATATAAAAAGTCCACTATCGTCACCGTCGCTATTTTCCAGTACTGCGTAAAGAAGTGCATTGTCATTATTTTCTGCAGTATCAATGGTCCCGTACCAATTGCCAGGCAGGGTCATTCGCGAGAAGTCAGTTCCTGCTGTTCCGCTGTCCCAATGGTAGAGCCTGTTAGCCGGTAGATAGTAATCGGTTCCCACAATCGCTACTTCTGTGGCGGAAAGATAATCCGACAGGGAATCGTTCGAAATCGGTTCTTCAATTTCAATGGAGTAGAATATTCCTGCTCCGTTTTCTGTGCAGGAAGAAAACAGCAGCAGGAGAAGCAAAAGTGCGTGAAATATATATCGTTTCATAACTACATTCATCCTCAATTAAAAGTGGTAGGTCGCTGACAGGCTGATATCCATAAAGTTGCCGAATCTGCTCTGGTTGGCCAGATCGTTGGACGGCCCGTACCACATGGGAACCCACCAGTATTCCATATTTATACCGAACCCCCAGGCTGAACTCATGTTCCATATGGCAGCGGCACCGGGAATTATGGTGGGACCATAGAAGGTTTCCGATTCCAGACGGGATATGCAGAGCCCGGCATTCACATACAGTGGAAACTCAAAGGGATAATAATTTGAAAGATAGTAGGTGAACTTGGCGGTAATGGGAAACATGGACAGGAGTCTGTCTGTGGGTGTATAGGCAAACATGCCTTTCAGCCCCAGGCCGAGGGTCATTGTGCTGTTTATAAAGCTCGAATATTCAAGCCCTCCGGTTCCTCCCAACGTCAGATTTGCCGGAGCTGTGGAAAAATCATAGGGGTTTCTATAGTAGAGCGGTATGAAAAGTCCTGCCTGAACCGAGAATACCTGGTCTCCCAGCTGATAAAAAGAGGGTGTTTCCTCTATTGGCTGTTCTTCCGGTGGATCTTCCTGTGGCTTTTCCTGAGAAAAGACCGGTATAAGAGGTAAGGTTACAAAAAGCAGTAAAAGCAGGAACAACATGAAGAACCGTTTATTCAAGGGACACCTCGCTGGATATATTGGGTTCGTATATAATGGTTGATAGTATCACCCGGGTCTGATTTTTTCAATATTGAATACTCTGCACACATTCGACCGAAAAAGGGTGTTAATTGATTTTGTAGTGAAATTATGGTACACCTCATAAACACTCAAGGAGTCATCCATGGCTAAATTGATCGACGGTAAACAGATAGCGGAAAAAGTTCGGGAAGATCTGAAGTCACGCATAGACAATCTGAAGCAGGCAGGGGTAACACCCGGGCTTGCAGTAGTCCTGGTGGGTGAGGATCCGGCCAGCGTTTCGTATGTTACTGCAAAAGAACGTGCCTGCGCGCAGCTCGGGATGTATTCGAGGGAGATACGATTAGAGGCATCTACTTCCGAAATGGATCTTTTAAAGATAGTTGAAGAGCTGAATGCTGATCCCGTTATTCACGGTATTCTTGTGCAGCTTCCACTGCCTTCTCAGATAGATGAAAACAGGGTTATTATGGCAATCAATCCGGAAAAGGATGTGGACGGGTTTCATCCGGTCAGCGTGGGGAATATGGTTCTCGGACAGGATTGTTTTCTGCCCTGTACGCCCAACGGTATTCTGAAACTGATAGAAGAGTCGGGGGTGGAAACCTCCGGGGCGGAAGTTGTCGTGGTCGGGCGCAGCAATATTGTGGGAAAGCCCATTGCCAACCTTCTTTTCAGAAAAGCTCAGCCGGGAAATGCAACGGTAACAGTCTGCCACACAGGAACCAAAGACATGGCCTTTCACACAAAGAGAGCGGATATTCTCATTGTAGCTGCCGGACGTGCGGGCACTGTAACGGGAGATATGGTCAAGCCCGGAGCAGTAGTTATCGATGTAGGGGTTAACCGGGTGCCGGATGAAACCAAAAAGCGCGGTTACCGTCTGGAGGGGGATGCTGATTTTACCAGTGTAGAAAAGGTTGCGTCCATGATTACTCCTGTTCCGGGAGGTGTCGGCCCCATGACCATTACCATGTTGATGTACAACACCGTTGCGTCTGCGGAAGCAGCGCTTAAACGACGGAAATAAGGAATAGTTCAGTATGAATCTTAATTATGTTTCCCAGGCGGAAAACCTGGTCAAAGTGCGCAATGTACTGCTCAGTGTGGCGGATAAATCTGGTCTGGAAGAGTTTGTTGCCGGTCTTGTTCGGGCGGTGCCGGAAATTACCTTTTACAGCACCGGTGGCACTTATGCCGCCCTCGAAAAAATCCTCGGCAAAAAGAACGCCGACCGCCTTAAAAAGGTAGCCGATTACACCGGCCAGCCGGAAATGCAGGGGGGACTGGTAAAGACCCTGGATTTTAAAATATATCTGGGGCTGCTGTCGGAAAGCTTTAATAAATCCCATCAGCAGGACCTGGCCCGCACCGGCGGGATTCAGTTTGATATGACTGTGGTTAATCTGTATCCCTTCCGGGAGACCATTGCGAAAGACAATGCCACCCTGGAGAATGCCCGGGGGAATGTTGATATCGGCGGACCCTGTATGATCCGGGCCTCGGCCAAGAACTTTCTTCGGGTAGCACCGGTATGCGACCCTGCTGATTACCCGGCAATCCTCAAAAACATAGAAAACCAGGGCGGCTGTACCAGCATGGAGCAGCGCTTTCGGCTGGCGAAAAAAGCCTTCAATCATACCGCAGAGTATGATACTGCAATCGCCGCTTATCTTGAGGGCTTCAGTGACATCGGCAGTCTGAACCTGTATACCTACAAGGAAAAGGAGTAGTCATGCAGGCAAACCGTAAACAGTACAGCACCATACTTCATGATGATTTTCCTTCAAATATGGAGATAACTCTCCGGGATGACAGAGGGAGCCAGACCCTCTTTTATGAAAAGATGCTCTGGACCATTGATGGTGAATCAAATGGACTCCGTTATGGTGAGAACCCGGATCAGCCTGCAGCTCTCTACCGACTGGTAAACGGAAATGTAACCCTTGGAGAGCTTGCAACTCTGCAGGCAGGTAAATATCTTGCATCAGATGTGGAACTTCTCCAGAGCGGCAAACACCCGGGGAAAACAAATATTACCGACGTGGACAATGCCCTCAATATTCTCCGCTATTTCTGTGATACGCCCTGTGCAGTAATTGTTAAGCATAACAATCCCTGCGGTGCCGCGGTTTCCGATTCCCTTGAATCGGCCTACAGAAAAGCCCTTATGGCGGACCGCATTGCCGCTTTCGGCGGGGCTGTTGTGGTAAACCGGACTATGGATATGGCAACCGCCGAGGCTATATGCGAAAGCTATTGCGAGGTTGTTGCCGCTCCGGAATATGCCGACGGAGTCCTTGATCTTTTCGCCAAAAAGAAAAACCTCCGTGTTATGCGGATCGGAAATATTGAACGCCTTGAGCAGTATATCGGAGCAAGAGTTCTGGATTTCAAGTCTCTCATTGACGGGGGAATTGTCATGCAGTGGTCCTTTGTCCCCGAAAAACTGACCCCCGAAAAGCTGCTGCCGGCTTCCTCCGATTACAAGGGAAGCAGTTATAAAGTTCTGCGGGCTCCTACAGATAGAGAAATACAGGACATGATCTTTGGATGGTATCTTGAGGCCGGTATTACCAGTAATTCAGTTATCTACGTAAAAGACGGTGTTTCTGTCGGTATCGGAACCGGCGAGCAGGATCGGGTAGGGGTCGCTGAAATTGCCAGGGATAAAGCCTACCGCAAACTTGAAGACCGTATATGCTGGGAGCGTTATGCAACACCCTTTGCACTTCTGACAGATGCGGATAAGCGCAATGAAATACAGGAAGAGGTACGGAAACTCAAAGGCGGTATAGAAGGTTCTGTCATGGTCTCCGATGCGTTTTTTCCGTTCCGTGACGGTGCGGAAGTGGGGCTGAACGAGGGTGTTTCTGCAATAATACAGCCCGGCGGCTCGCTGCGGGATTTTGAAACCATCGAAGCAGTTAACGAATTTAAGGCCACCATGGTCTACACCGGCCAGCGTTCCTTCAAGCATTAGGCGTAGCAGCAGTTCACAGCATGAAGGGCACTTTTTTTCTGGAAACATACGGCTGTCAGATGAACGCGTCCGAGTCCTTTTCTCTGGAAAGGGAACTGAAAAACCGCGGCTGGCAGCAGGCAGAAAGCGGAGAAGACGCAGATATTGTAATACTCAATACCTGCGCTGTGCGTAAGTCTGCAGAGCAGCGCATACACGGCCGTATCGGTCATTATCAGCATCTTAAAGAGACCCGGGATCTTTCCCTTGTGGTGATGGGCTGTATGACGGAACGCATGCAGACCTCTCTCCGGGACGCTTTTCCTACGGTTAATATGCTTGTCGGTACCTTCGGCAAGCAGGAGTTTATCCAGTTTCTTTCGCGGACGGAGAATCTGAAGGGCCGCATGGATTTCTTCGGCGGAGAAATTTATGAATTTCTTTCTGCTGAAATTTCTCCCGGTGGTCACAGTGCATTTGTCCCGATCATGCATGGCTGTAATAATTTCTGTACCTACTGTATTGTCCCGTATGTACGGGGACGTGAAGTATCCAGAAGCTATGGTGATATTATTGAAGAGATTCAACGACTTGATGATGCCGGGGTAAAAGAGATCACCCTCATAGGACAGAACGTCAACTCCTACAGGGATGATTCAGGCCTTCTGTTTCCGGACCTTCTGGAAAAGATTTGCGGTGAGGTCAGTTCTATTGAGTGGGTCAGGTTTATGAGCTCCCACCCAAAAGACCTCAGTAACAGGTTGATTGAAGTTATGGCGGAGAATAGCCGCATCTGCCGGCATCTGCACCTGCCTGTTCAGCATGGAGCTGATTCCGTGCTGAAAAAGATGAACCGGAAATATACCCGGGAGCAGTATATTTCTCTTGTTAAGAAAATAAGACAAGCTATCCCGGGTATTTCACTTACTACGGATCTTCTAATCGGCTTCCCCGGGGAAACCGGTCCGGATTTTGAAGATACTCTTATGCTTCTTGACGAAATCCGTTACGATGATGCATTCACCTACAAATACAACACCCGGGAAGGAACCGCAGCCGCGGGGTTTACGAATCAGGTTGCTGAGGATGTCAAAACTGAAAGGCTGGCAAAGCTTATTGATAAACAGCGTAAAATTACCGAGGATAATAAAAAGAGCCGGCTTCTAAAGCCGGTCAAGGTACTGGTTGAAGGTCCTTCACGGAAAAATCCGGAGGAGCTTTTAGGCAGGACCGAAAGAAATGAGATGATTGTTTTCTCCGGCAGCTCAAACGTTCCCGGAGAGTTTCTGAAACTTGTTCCGCGGACATTGTCCGGAATAACATATCGTGTATGATACGAATATATGGTAATAAAACATCGGAGTACCTGGAGGTTTTTCCATGCCCTGGAGATTACTGATCTTTTTTATTTTTATAGGTCTTGTGATAGCTTTTGTCGGAATAAATATAGATAACCGGGCTGATATTTCCTTCGGTTTCTATACATTTTCCGATGTTCCTGTCTATATAAGCCTTTCCATTGCATTTTTTGCGGGAGTTCTGATAATGCTCCCCTTTACCCTCGGCTTTATTGGAAGGAAAAAATCAAGGCAGAAAATTGCTAAAGCCAAATCTGCTCAGAGGGGTAAACTTCCCCAGGATGCTGTAGGGGTTGAGTTCAGCGGTAAAAAATTCTGGAAAAAGAAAGGTGATAAAAAAACTGACAGTCAGAAAGAAGTTCCGGAGCCGGAGAAAGTTCCCTGAAGCTCTTCCCGCTGCTTATATTTATTGCGGCCTTTTCAGCCATTTCTCTCATGGCTGAACCTTCTGTGAACGAATCTTATTCAGAATGGGAGGATTTTCCTCAGACC
The DNA here is from genome assembly GCA_963676835.2 of Marispirochaeta sp. GTDB lineage: Bacteria > Spirochaetota > Spirochaetia > JC444 > Marispirochaetaceae > Marispirochaeta. Next base: position 289,327 of record CAXXFF010000001.1, on the reverse strand, counting down.
GTAAATCTTGCTGACACGGTAATTGCTTTGCATAAAAGGATTTCGGCCGCCGACACTATTGACGGCAGACTTTCCCTCCTTGAAGATGCAGCATCTGTAGAAAGACTTAAGCCCGCTGCACTGCAGTTAACCCTTGAGCTTCTCCTTCTCGGAGGCAGAACAGAGGAGGCTGAAGCTGTGCTGAACAGCATTACAGATCCCGTATCAGTTTCATACCTTAAAGAGCGCCTTGCAATGACTCACGGTCTGCTTCCTGTTCCTGCAGCCACGACGGAAGAGACAGTCCCCGGTGTCAGTGAGGCTTCCATACAATCCCGTCAGAGTTCCCTCGCCGGTACTCCGGAATCGTATGCGCACAATCGCGGCATGTTAATCAGCACAGGCCTACTCTTTTCTCCCTATAACGAACTTGCCGTGCAGGAAATTGTACCTCAGACTGAAAGCAGATCCTCTGACGGCGCCATGGTAAATATCCAGGTCGGTGCATTTTCCGAAAAAGAAAATGCCGATCAGCATGTCGCATTTTTAAAAGGCAGGGGTATCGCTGCAGGGATAATCAAAGAAGAGAGACCCGGCGGCAGAATCATCTACAAAACCGTAGTACCCGTATCTGAAAGCGGTGAGGCCCAAACGGAGCTGATACGTTTAAAAGAGATGGGAATAGAAGGTTTTATTCTTAATTGAACCCTTATCAGTTTTTCCCGCTATCGGTGCTATCGGTATCAATCGTTTCAATCTGTTCATACTGGAGATATCCGCTTTCACTCGGTTGAAAGCCGAAAATGCTTACCTGCCCGGGAATAAGTACCAGGGTCCGGATAATCTCATCTCCCCTGAGTTCTTCCATATAATCCGTCTTGTAGACCTGACGTTCTTCTACAAGCCCGGCATCGGTGAGATATTTAAACTCCAGCACAATATTCTGGCCTATTCCGGATCCGGAAATATAGAGGGCATATCCTCCCTTTCTTTCTCCTTCGCTGTTACGGAACTGAAACCAGGGCTCATCAAAAACAATGGATTCTCCGGAATCATTGGAAAACACACCACTCAATGAAATATCCGGCAGTGCATTTCCTTCCTGCTGCTGCCTGAAAAGATGGGAAATATCGCCGCTAACCCTCTGGTAATCTCCGCCCCAGGTATCATTTGTATCATTGGTCCAGATATAGATATTGTTCATATCCCGGACAGTAATTGAAAGCTGCTTCCTGATAAAGCGGATAAGCTCATTGGCGCCGATAAGATACAGCTGATTATAGTTGGTTCTGTTTGAAGCCTGCCAGAGATACTCTTCCTGTATGTCACCGGAAAAAATGGAAAAGCTGTCCTCACTGCGGTCGAAGTAGAGGATGGACCGGGATACCCTGCCGCTGGAATCCTGAGTAGATTTCAACCATGGGCCCTGCAGAAAATCTTCAAATTCCTTTTCACCGGAACGGAACAACTGACTCAGCCGTTCGTCTTCGATCTTTTCTCCATACACCTTTTCCCGCATAACCTGTACATAAGCGTTGTCCTGATAGCGCCAGTAGTAGGTTGTTTTTATAAGGTCGCTTAAATTCGAGGAATCCCTGTCCTGCTCATGGGTTACAATGGGAAAGCTTTTTCCGTTTTTCTGACCGTTGAAATATGCCTGATCCCGTTCCATCTGGGTTATCTGTATGGATCCATGAACTGACAAGCTGCAAACCTCAGAAAAAAAGAGGCCGAAACCGGAGGGACTTATACTCTTTCGATAGACCCGCATCAACTGGCTGCCGGTTTCGGAATCGGTGCCGGTACAGACTATTTCCGGTATATGGTCCCCGACCAGGTCAATAAAACTGAGGGCAAAGCTCATGCCGTTGGTAATATCCAGAACTGTTTCCCAGGCAGGAAAATAACTGTCCTGTATTGCGTCATAATCAGCAACCAGGAGGTGAATGGGGGTTCCCGGGAGGTCCCCCGGGCGGTAGGCAATTATCTGTTCTTCTATCTGATCAATGTCGAGATTTTCATTAACAATCTGAATGATCGAACTGTCTCGGGAAAGATCAATCTTGGGTTGGATTTCTTCCTCTTCATTTGAATAGGCTTCAGAGAGATTATTATCAGCGCCGGTTCTGCCGGTGGTGGTGACTATAACAGGTTCTGACAGGATTTCTATTGCCCCGTCATCTTCCGGACAACCTGAGAAGATAAAAAGGGAACAAAGCAGCAGACTCAGCACGAAGTATTTCATATTGATGGGATTGTAGCCTAAAATACGAACCCCGGCAATTATCAGTCTGTTTATTGTGGGTGGACCTTAAAAATAGACCTTATGAAGAGCCCTTACAAAGTATCGAAATACTCTGAAAGATCCGTAAGTACCATCTCCTTAATCTGAGCCAGGGGGGAGGGGGATTTAAATCCCGCGGCGGTTCTGTGTCCTCCGCCGCCATATTTTTGAGCAATTGCCGCCACGTTGATATTGCCTTTTGATCTGAGAGAGCAGCGGAGCAGTCCTTCCTGGTTTTCCTTGAAAAAGAGGCTGACTTTTATCCGTCCTGATCTAAGGGGTATATTGATAAGTGAATCAGCTTCTTCGTATTGTGCGCCGGTCTCCTGGAGGACATTTTTTTCCATAACCTGAACTGCAACCTGCTGATTATAAAACAGTTCCAGGGTAGCAAGCACCTTTGACTGAAGCTTGAGGGATGACACTGAGTTGCTCTCATAGATTGCAGAATACATGTCATAGGGTTTTGCTCCGGCTTCCACCAGCTTTCTGGCTGCCTGAAAAGTGTAGGCCGTTGTTTTCGGGTAAACAAAACAGCCTGTGTCATAGATAATACCCGTGTACAGGGCCTGGGCCATAATTTCAGTCAAATCGATATCCAGGTCGGAAATAAGCCTGAAAAGAATTTCGCAGGTTGATGATGCATCGACCTCGATAAGTTTGCCCGTTGCAATGTCAGTTCCACTTTCATGGTGGTCTATTATAAAGTAGCCGGATGCCCGGGGAAGAATTTCCCGTCCCACAAGGCCAGTATTGTTGATATCGTTCGTATCGAGAATGATTACTACCGCACCTGAGGGATCTATGCTTTTTAAGTCGGAGGCAATTTCAATGGTCTCTTTGTTATAGAGAAAAGAGTATTTATCCGGTGCCGGATCATTGTTGATTATTCTTACATTTTTTCCCAGCTGTTTCAGCCCATGGTAGAGGGCTATTTCGCTGCCAATTGCATCACCGTCCGGGGTTTCGTGACAGGTAAGAATGAATTCATCACAGGAATGTATTAGCTGATCAAACTGTGGAAAATTCATTATCTCCCTGTACCAGACCTGTCTCAGCTTTTCCGGCTGAATAAAAGTCCCTTGAACTTTCCATACCGGTCCCTGATTTTAAGATTCCTGCCGAATATATTTCCTTTGACTGGGCCGCCAAGCAGTACATCATCCTTTTCCGGCATCATAATCAGCTGGTCGCCCTCCGTATGCAGGGTAGCCAGTAATTCGCCGGTTTTCCTCGCTGCAACACTGATGCCGTTGATTCCTTCAGATATGAAAAGCAGTGTTTTCTCTCCGAGGGTAAAAAATTTCTTCTCCCCGGTCTCCTCAAAATCAACTTCAATTTCTATGCCGGTTTTGGAGAATGTGCCCCGGATTATAAGCACGACAATAAGAGTAATTATAAGAAGTACCAGCAGTAATGCAAGCAGCAGCGGCCAGAAACGCCCAAAGAAGCTGACCGGAGAGACAGGAATAGTTATTATGGCCGGGGTAAATACTGGCCCGGGGTAGAATTCCGCCCGCAGTTCAATGTTCCCGGCAGCCAGCCTTCCGTTGGTCTCGGAATAGTGCTCAAGCTCCAGATTAACTGTCTCTGTGACACTCCCTTCGGCGGGAACTTCAATAGAGATTTCGGAAGCCGCCGGATATTCTACACCTTGCCAGGTTACATACAGATTTTTAATGCGTACTGTTTTCGCTTCGTTATATCCGCTGCTTGTCAGACTCAGATTAATATTTGCTTTCCCTTTTTTACTGAATGCACCTATCGATCCGGGTGCAGCGGCTTCTATTATACCGAGAAGATCTTCCGTGCTTCCCGCAAGATCTTCGGCGTCGGGGTTTTCCGGAACCTCCGAGTAGGTGGCGCTGAGGTTTTCAGCAAGCTCTTTTGCAGAGGTTCCGGCACCTATTCCGAGAATATGAATCTTCCAGCCCTGTTTCTGAATAACCTTGCTGTTCTCGAGGAATTCGTGGTTAAAGGTCCCGTCGGGGCTGTAGTAGATGCTCTGTGGCGGTGCTTCCTGTTTTCCGTCGGTAATGAGCAGCATATAGCGGCGTTTGTCCCTGTCCTGATAGTTTGAAAGTGTCGAACGCAGTGTGTCCAGGGCGTTACCTATATCGGTAAAATGGCCGTCTGCCTCTATTGTGCGGATAATGTCTTCTACTTCTGTTTTGGAAGAGACAGTATCTGTGATATTCCTGGTCACTAGAGTTTCCGCCTGGCCGTAGAACTGGATAACAAGAAAGAAATCTCCCGGTATAAGGGTAGATTCGATAAGTTCCTGCACTACGTAGTCGGCAACTGAATCAATTTCTTCGACCATGCTGAGGGACTTGTCGAGAACAAGGAAAACGTCGATATTCTCCGTGCGTTCATCGCTGAAAAGGGGCGAAGCTGTAACGCAGACCAGAATTATAAAAAAAACGGCAAAAATGGATGTTTTGGAAATTTTCTGTTTCATATCTATCTTTTTCTTCTAAACAGGGATTGTTTTGTGTCCTTATTTAGATAGTACCATGGCGGGAAAGGTATACAAAGGGCAAAAAATAAAAAAAAAAAAAAACATGCTTTACATTTTTCTTCCCATGTTGATAATCTTATAAGGAACAATGATGTAAGGAGAGTAGCATGGGAAGCATAGATCTACCAAAGAGTCCGATGGTTTTTCACCCGGAAAAGCGAAGTGCCGTGGGTTCAAGAAACTCCCTCGCCCAGGAAAGCCGGGATCAGCAGGCTGAAGTAGACAGGCTTCTTGAAGAAGAAGTCGACAAGGTCATGAACCATGTTCAAGCAAAACTGCCAAAGGAAGTTCTCGAACGCCTTGACGTAATGGGCGGGCTGAAAGAGAAAGTCTATAACTATTTCAACCAGAACTACCAGAACATGTTCAACCGTTATATCGTCACTGCTGAAGACGAAATGGTTAAAAAGGTAAGAAATTTCATTGACCGCGAGGAGATGAAGGTACTTACCAGGTACACCCCGAAAGAAATAGCCGCACTTCTTGATGAAGTAGGCGGTACAGACCGGTTCAACACCGGTGAGATTGAGAAATCCATCGTTAATATGTATGGGCACCTTCAGGGACACATACAGCGCGGTGTGAACGATCTCGAAAACCTCACCAACTCTCTGCTGCGGCAGAAAACGGATGTTGGTGCGTTTATTCGCGGAGAGAATGCTTACTCAATTGTAAAGTGTTCTTTTAAGGATAACCTGCACAAACCAAAAACAGTATGCGATGTTAAACTCTCTGTAAATATACTCGACTCAGAACTTATCAGCCCCATCTTTCACTATCAGGTTACCGTTGAGTACCTGATCAAGGACCTGATCTCCAAACATATTATGGATAATATTGATAAGGAGATTGAACTGCTGAAGGATCAGCGGATCGATGAGGGTCTTGATGAGCTGAACGACAGCGAAATCATCTTTGAGAAGATGAAGAGGGTTGAAAATCACACATCTGATGACAAGGAAAATCCCAAGTCAAACAGGTACCGGTACTTCGCAAAGAGCCTGATGGAAAGAATCGAAGGTCTTCGCGCGGAAATTGATCCTGAATCTTTTGATCAGCTCAATATCCGGGAAAACCTGAAAGAGATTATCGACATTGAAAATATCCGTAACCGCGGATACAACACTGCCATTAACTCTATTACCTCAATACTTGATACCTCAAAAATGGGTTATCAGTATATCGAAAACCTTAAGAACACCCGCGAAATGGTTCTCCGCGAATATGAGGATACTGATACTCAGCATCTTCCCGATGAGCGGTACCAGATACGCATGAAGTATTACGATAATGCCCAGCTCATCGAAGAGCGGAAGGCATATGACGTAATGGTTAAATCCCTCGAGGTTGAGGTTCAGCACATCTGGGATGTTCTGGATATGGTTTATGAAGACAGCAAGTTCTGGAAACGGATATCTGACTTCAATGACCTTGCGGCAATCTACAAAACAAAGATCCGCAAGAAGATCAAGACAAAAACCGGCGATCCCGTATACGAAGATATCGAAAAGAGCTGGGACGAGATCTCCTTTGTTCAGCCTGCAGAGACTCAGGTAGAGAAGATGAACAGAACATATGTCTTCGAGAAGGACAAGATCAAAAACCGCCTTATTCTGATGAAGAACAAGCTTCAGGATATGTATGGTTTCCGTTATCCGGTACAGCGACGCGTTATGGAAGACCGCCTCCAGTTCCTGGAGAAGGAATTCAATAAGTTCGACTACATGATCAACCCCTACCATATTCAGCCCGGTCTGCTTCTTGATGTGGATATCACCTCAATCAAGCGCAAAAAAGCAACCCTCGATGGTATGGCTAACGTTCTGAACGAGTTCCTCCATGGTGTTTCCAAGGGATTCCAGGACGCAGCTTTCGCAGCCTTCTCAAGACGTCGATCAACTGTACGGGAAGACATCGATATGCACTTTGCTTCCGGTCTTGGTGGAGAAGATGATCCTGCTGGCGAACAGAGCGCTGGTATGGCGTATCTTGATATGCTCAACAGTGACTCGGAGCCCGCTGCGGTTTCCGAGCCTAAGACAACTGCTCCTGCAAAGGGCAGAGCAAAGTCAAAAGGTGTTGTAGATGCACCGGCGAAAAAGAAACCCGGACGCAGAGGACGCCCCAGGAAATCCAAATCTAAAGATTCCGGATTGACAACTATATAAGTTAGTATTTCAGTGATACCCCCTCTTTCTGGAGGGGGTATCTTTTTTTTCGGTATTTCTAAAAAAGGAAGCAATATGGGAACATTACAGCACGCCTTTGAACATTTTTATACTCGTGACGGATTTAATTCCTCCCTCGGTCATTTTCAGGCAGTAGCCAATATTATCCCCGAAATACAGTCTAAGCGCAATTTGGCGGATGTCCTCAACGAAGGTATAAGTGACGGGTCCATTTCTCAAAATCAGGTTAGTCCGATAATTTATGCTTTGCTTGTGGACAAATATGAATATATCTGCAGCTCAAATAATATGCTTCAAACGGTGGACTCCTTTGATGAACTTTGCGAAGCAGTTAAAACCTGGAATGCGGTTGATCTGGTATTAACTTACATTCATCCCGAACTTGGTTTACAGGTAATTAATCCTAAATCCATTGAACAGTGGGAAGCCGCCGGAAACCTGCGCAAAAATGAACTGGTAACTGTATATGCCGGAGGTCTTGAGAAGGGGGTTGATGGTAAAGTTGCTCTCAAAGCAGCAGAAACCCTCATCAATTTCCTGAATAACAAACCTGCCAAAAGCCCGGCTGTACTCCTGAACGGTACTTTTAAATGGACTAAACCCAAAAAAGCGGTTTCTGAACAGAAAAGCACTCCTGCACGCAAAACACGCCAGCCCCGCCGTGGGCGCCCCGCGGTTAAAAAGAATGAACCTGTAAGAGAGGAAGCCGCTCCTGCAGAGTCTTCGGGTGCAAAAAAACGTATGACCCCTCTCTATTCTGTTCCAGTAAGCAATGAACTTTTTCATAATGGAAATGTTGAAGCCTGGAAAAGAATAATACAGAGTTATAAAGCAAAACATCCGGGGCTTGATGTCTTTATTTTTTATGAAGGCGAGCGAATTCACGATATCCACGCCCTGTTTAAATGGGGCAAAGTTAAACATGGCAGTACCATTGTGTTCGCTGTGGCAGGAGAAGATATCAAGGATGTTGCCAAACTCCAGCGTTATCTTCGGCAGGGTGCAAGCCCGAGGTTTGAAGATTTTCTAAGATTCCCGGTCAACACCGTATTGAATCTGTTCTAAACATGATAAGTGAAAGGAAGTAACAATGGCTGCCAATAAAAATATTCAATATTTCGGACCCGGAGTACGATCAGCAAACTCGCAGGTTATGGATAAAGCCGGTTTACGGGGAAAACAGGCCCTTGAGTTTGCTTCCCTTGATCTGCCTATTCTTCCGGGCATTATCATTGATGCTGAAATAGCTGCGCATCTTCAAAGTGTCGACCTGAAAAGCGAGGCAAAGCAGTACCTCAAAAAGTTTGAGGATGTAGTCAATAAGAAGTTTGATGATCCGGAAAACCCTCTTCTTTTGAAATTTGTTATAAGCCCGAACCTTGCCATAGTTCATTACCCGACGCTCCACAATTTTGGACTTACAGAGAAAACTATTCCTGGATTTTGTAAGTATGTAGGTGAAAAATTCGGATATCATGAAATTCTTTTTATGCTGCACGGATTTCTTGAAATAGAGTTAAAAATTGCGGAACTGGAAGAACGGGATAAGGATAAAAAGAAGTTTGAAGATGCCATTAAAGAACTTAAGGAAGTGCTGAAAGGTAAAGCCGGTGTTGATGCTTTAAAAAAGGCATTTCAGAAACATCGTACTCTGCTTCCGGAAGAGTTTTTTGCCAGCGGTCTTGAGCAGACTGAAATTGCCCTCAAGCGAATCAGCCTCATGCTTAAGCTTGATGATTTAGACGATGAAGACGCAGCAATTCTTGTACAGCCCATGGTTTACGGAAACTATGGAAAAGACAGTTCTTCCGGTAGTTTTTATACCCGGGATATTGTTACAGGTAATGATCAGCTTCAAGGTTGGTTTAATCAGAATGAGTTCGATACCATTGACACTGAAGGTAAAGACATAAACAAGATCGGACCGGGTTTTCTGAAAGAGCTGCAGAAAATTGCCAAAACTGTTGAAGACCATTTTAAGGAAATACGTTTTATAAGGTTTACCATTGAAAACAAAAAAGTATGGCTCATTGAGCAGAGACCATTAATGACGAAATCTACTCAGGCAGATATTCAGACCCTGCTCGATCTTAATCGGCGCAAGGTAGTGGATGATGAATACATTATCCGCAATATTAAACCGGGACAGCTGAATGAAATACTGCATCCCGTGGTAGATCTCAAATCGATCACTGATTTCAAAGAGCTCACCGGCGGAATATCCGGTGCGCCGGGAGCTGCCATTGGTAAGGTATATTTCACCACCGAAGGGTTGCTTGAAGCGTATAAGAGCGCTCAACTGGATGGAATCGATACGCAGTTTATTCTGTGTATGCCTGCGACATTTGCAGAAGATGTTAAAGCCATAGAAGTTGCTACCGGTGTTCTTTCCTGTGAGGGAGGATACAGTGCTCATGCATCTGTCGTTGCCCGCCAGTATGGAAAAGTCTCTCTGGTTAAGCCGGAGATGAAAATAAACGGGAACAAGGCTGTTATCGATGGGGTATCCATTAAGGAGGGCGACTATCTGACCCTTAACGTTCCTCATTACGGAGATGCATCAGTTTATATCGGAAAGGCAAAGTTGATCGAACCTTCACCGGAAGGTTCAGGGCTGCTTGAGTATATTGATATTGTAAAAAAGTATACAAAAGATTTTCATGTTCGTGTTAATGCAGATAATCCCAAAGATGCTGAGCTTGCCGTACGTTTCGGTGCCCAGGGTATTGGACTGTGTCGTACAGAACATATGTTCTTTGATGAAAAGAGGATAAATGTTTTTCGTGAACTGATTATTTCAGATAGTGCCGCCGGCAGAAGCAGTGCGCTAAAAAAACTGAAAAAAATGCAGGTGGATGATTTTACCGGTATTTTTCGTGCCATGGATGGTAAGGAAGTTACCATTCGGCTGCTGGATGCTCCGCTTCACGAATTTCTGCCTCATAACGATGCAGAGATGGATCACTTTATTGATTATCTTAAAAGTCAGGCCAAGTATGCCAAGGTGACAAAAAAAGAGGTTAAATCTCTCTGTGAAGGCATGCGTGAGTTCAACCCGATGCTTGGTCATCGGGGCTGCCGTATTGCTGTCTCTTACCCTGAGATTTATCGTATGCAGGTGGAAGCTATTTTTGAGGCTGCATATGCTCTTCAAAAAGATAAGGTTACAGTGCTGCCTGAAATTATGATTCCCCTGATTATGAACGCAGACGAACTTAAACTTATTGTCTACGGAAAAAAGATAGAAGGTGATTCATACGAAGGGCTGAATACCATTGCCGATGAGGTAAGAAAAGCACAGGGCGGTAAAGAGATCGGCTACAAAATCGGCACCATGATTGAACTTCCCGCTGCTGCTTTGAGTGCCGGGGAAATAGCACGGTACGCCGAGTTCTTCTCTTTTGGTACTAACGACCTGACCCAGACAACCCTTGGCTTAAGCCGGGATGACTTCAACTCCTTTATGCCCGATTACACGCAGTTTGATATTCTCAGCGGGAATCCGTTTCAGGAGCTGGACAAGAATGTAAAAGAGCTTATTCAGGCAGCGGTGCGCAGGGGCGTTATGACACGGCCGGGGCTTAAAAAAGGTCTCTGCGGTGAGCATGGTGCAATACCCGAAAATATCAGCTTTTGTATGGATTCCGGTCTGGATTATGTATCCTGTTCTGTTTATAGCGTTCCAATTGCAATGCTTGCTGTAGCACAGCTTGAGCTCGAAAAAGAAGGCGCTTCAAAATAGTACAGGTAATCGGTATAAAAATTAAAAACCGCCGGGATAACAGTAAATCCGGCGGTTTTTTATTGCCCGTAAAGGCACTATCATTCATTGAAAAATAGTTACAGTAAACTGAATATGTTAGAAAATAGAGAACTTTTTAATACCTTCAACAACAAGAGCAGCTGCTTTCTTCGCGTCGAGTTTAGGGATGCCTGCTTCTTTGTTCAGAGTTTCTGTAAAGAAAAATTCCATAGTACTGTTAACATCCGGCGTATTAAAAACGCATAGAGCAAAGTTGATTCCTGTAGGTTTGAGAATGGTAAAAGAACCATAAGTCATGGTCGGTTCTTTGCTGACCATTATTTTTGTCTGATTTTTAGCAGTAAGGATTTCAACTTCACTGAAACGGTGAGGGATCTGATAGTTCATTTTCCTCACGTAGGGTTCAACATGTTTTTCGGAATAATTTGGTGGTTCTGCCAGGACAAAGAGTTTACAGCCGTCGGTCTGAAACGTTAGTCCGTCTCCACCGAGATAGATATTCTTAACTGCATTATAGGCAACAACTTCGTAGATAGAATAAGCAGAGTTCCTGTCAAAAAATGATGAAATAATAAATCCGCCATCCGTAGGCAGTTTTCCTTCGGCATAGGCTTGAAAAAGATCAAGAGCTTTGACGGCCATATACTCCTCCTGTGTCTAGTATAAGTATCGAAATGAAAATATCAAGCACGTTTTTCTGAAATCTTAAGTTCTTCCGCCTTCTTGAAAAACTTTGCCGCAAACGACTTCATATCTTTTTCCTCATAAACCCGGCCAATATTATAATAAGGTCTCCAGTCTTTTGGCGCCCTGTCCATTGCAGAGCGGAATGCTGCCAGTGCTTTTTCTATATTTTTTTCTTTATGCAGAAATACCCCATGGATAAGGTGCAGAGAGGCACTTGGTTTTTTCAGATATTCCATGGCTTTTTCGAGCAATTCAAGTGCCTGCTTTCTTCTTCTGCATTTATCAAGGCAGAAAAGTAGGGACCGGAGGAATACTTCACTTTCAGGCTCCTCTTTCAGCAGTTCCCGGTAAATTACCGCTGCATCGCGATATCGTCCGGTTTTTCTATAACAGATAGCAAGGAGGCGCTGCAGTCGGGTGTTCAGTTCTGTCAGTCCCAGCAGGCGTTCCGCCTCTGCGGCAGCTTCATGGTAGAACTCTTCTTCGTACAGGAGATCTACAAGCTGTACAATAACGGGGATGTTGGTATTATCCTTTTCAAGAATCTCACGTAACAGGGATATAAGGTTCTCAGTGTCTCCCATGCTCCGGTAACAGACGCTTAGACCCTCTTTTGCCGGGGTATTTTCGGGATTAAGTACCAGTGATTTCTGATACCATTTAACCGCCAACTCCGGCATGCTGTTTCTAACGTACTGATCTCCCAGAGCGGTGAGCAGGTACTGATCCGGACCATTATCCCGAACTTCCTGAATAACCGCCGCAAGCATTTCTTCCGCAGGAAAGTCCAGCCGGCATTTACTCAGAACAATATAGTATCGTGAGAGGTTGCTGTAACGTTGATCTTTGAGGAGGGGAGTGAGGTGGCTGATAACCCCTTCATAGTTTCCCCTCTGCCATTCGGTCATGGCAAGCCCCATCTGGGCTTCACTGCTGTTGGGGTTTCCTTTGAGTACCTGATTAAAATGATTTTCAGCTTTTGACAGGCTGCCTATATTTCTGTAGGACTCTCCTACAAGAAGGTGCATGTCCGCATCTCTCCGGTGTTTTAATGCGCGGCAGCCGTGGAAAACCGCTTTGCGAAAATTGCTTTCCTGAAAATTGCGCACCGCGAGCAGGGGATCGACATTTTCTTCTCCCAGGGAAAAACCTTCTCCTCCAGGCAGGGTTGAGCGAATATTATTAAGGATTTTTTCTGCTTCAGCTGTTTTCCCTGTAGAATTGAGACAATCAGCAAGCTGCAGCTGAATAAGTTCATCATCAGGCTCGAGAGTTGCGGCTTTAGAGTACTGCAGGGCTGCTCCGGTGAAATCGTTCTGTTCTCTGAGAATTTTTGCCAGATAAAGATGGATGCTCACTGAGTTGAGATCCAGGTTTGACAGGAACGCAAGGATTTGCCCGGCCAGATCGAAATCTCCGGAATTAAATCTTCTCAGTGCATGAACATACAGGGCATTAAGATAGGCAGTGTACACGCCGCGGTTCTCTGGTTCCATTTCTACTGCCCGGCCGAGGTATGTTACGGCAGAACTGAATTCCTTTACTTTCAGACATGCAAGACCAAGAAGAATGAGCGGTTTGGAATTGGAGCCGGTTTCCACCGCTCTTTCCAGATGAGGAAGAGCTTTGGCCGGGATACCGGCGGCAAGATAAGCGCGGCCGAGGAAAAAGTTGGCCGCAGAGGAGTCGGGGTTCATTCGGCAGAAAAACTGCAGATAGATAACCGCCCGGTGATATTCACCGAGGGCATGGTAGCTTCTGCCTATATAAAGATAGGCCTGGGGGTATTCATCCGATTCTGTGATTACCTGGTTTAAAAGCTTAATGGCGCCCTGATAATCACGCTGACGCCCGGCATCTAAGGCTTTCTTCAGAATTTTCCCGTATTTTTCCATACCTGAGTGTAACAAATTAAGCCTATCTGGGCCACCGGGCTTTGACAAACCCGGAACGATTCTGGCATAGTAGCGTATGGAAGAGAGAAGCATTTTTCATAATTTGTCCCCCCTGGACCACCGTTATTATCTCGCAAATCGCGAACTGTTTGACAATCTGACCAACTATCTCAGCGAAGAAGCATCGATCATGTACTGTATTAAAGTCGAGATCGCCCTGCTTAAAAGCCATGTAAACCTGAGTCTTGACGGACGGGCTGATCTTATTAGAGCCCTTGATTCAGTAGAAGAAACTGTAAGTCCCGCCGAAGTTTACGAAGAAGAAGAAAAAACCCAGCATAATATCCGTGCCCTGGTGAATGTACTGAAAAAAAAGGTACCTGCAGAAACTGCTCCGTACGTTCATCTCGGTACCACCTCTGTTGATATTCTGGACACCGCTCAGTCCATGCGTATGCGGGACAGTGTGCAGCAGGTTATTCTGCCTCAGCTTAAAAAGGTGGAAGAGAAGCTTGTACAGCTTTGCCGGGAGAACGCCTCGGTTCCTCAGGTCGGCAGAACCCATGGACAACATGCGGTCCCCATAACCTTTGGTTTTGCCATGGCTGAATATGCCTCCAGACTCGGTAAATCAATCCTTAAAATTGCTGAATATTCGGCGGATCTCCGTGGAAAGATTGCCGGTGCAGTGGGTTCATATAACTCAACTGCGCTGCTGACCGCCGATCCGGAAGCCTTCGAGGCGGAAATCCTGGCATCCCTGGGGCTTAAACCATCCGAAACGTCAACCCAGATGGTTGAACCTGAATATCTGCTCAGGCTGCTGCTGGAAGTAAATGTTGCCTTTGGAATCCTTGCAAATCTGGCTGATGATCTCAGGCATCTGCAGCGTTCCGAACTGAATGAGGTAAGAGAGCTTTTTACCAGTTCACAGGTTGGTTCATCCACCATGCCCCAGAAGAGAAATCCCTGGAATTCAGAGCATGTAAAAAGTCTCTGGAAGGCATTTGCTCCCCGGGTTATGACCTTTTACATGGACCAGATCTCCGAACATCAGAGGGATCTCAGCAATTCCGCTTCTATGCGTTTTATTGCGGATTATCTTACCGGTTTTGCAGCTGCTGTGGCACGAATGTATAAAGTCCTCGACAGTCTGCATGTTAATGAGAATGTCATGATGCAGAATATAAAAGCATCGGGAGATCTTGTTCTGGCAGAGGCAGCCTATATTCTGCTTGCCGCGGCGGGTGAGTCGGACGCCCATGAGATTATTAAACAGCTGACTCTCCGCTGTGAAAATGAAGGTATAACCCTTGCGAAAGCGATTGCAGAGGATCCATCTACATCAGAAATGATCAGTGCTTCACTTAAATCGGTGGGACTGCCTTCTGCGGACGAGTTTTTCGCTCACCAGGAACAGTATCGGGGAATTGCAGTCAAGAAAGCTGAAGAGATCGCGGCCCGATACAGCGATATGGATCTAACAGGAGTAATGAAATAGTCATGGAATTCAAGGAATCCCTCAGTTACGATGATGTTCTTCTTGTTCCCTCGTATGCCGATTTTCTTCCGGGTGAAGCCCGGGTTACCACCAGACTTGCCGGATCTATAACCCTTCAGGCGCCTATTATATCCGCCGCAATGGATACGGTTACCGAGAAGCGTATGGCAATTGCTATTGCCCTGCAGGGCGGTGCCGGAGTTATACACCGGAATCTGTCTCCGGAAGAGCAGGCCAGTCATGTGAGTGCGGTCAAGCGTTATCTGAACTGGGTTATAGAAAACCCGGTAACCGTACATCCCGATGATACTATAGCAGAGGTAAAACGTAAAACATCACGGAACCGGGTTTCCGGACTTCCAGTGGTTGATGAAAAAGGTATTTTAAAAGGAATTATTACCGGTCGCGATTTGAGGTTCTGTCAGGATGATATGCTCAAAGTGGCAGATGTGATGACTGCGGATCCTGTTGTTGAAACCGGTGAACCTACTCCTGAAAGTGCTCAGGCCAAGTTTGATGCCCATAAAATAGAGAAGCTTCCGGTGGTGGATAAGAATGGAAAGCTCACCGGTCTGGTAACTGTTAAGGATATGGAGAAGCATCAGGACTTTCCCAATGCTGCTGTAGACGGCCGGGGAAGGCTTATTGTTGGAGCAGCCGTTTCTCCGAACGACTGGATGGTACGGCTGCCGCTGCTTTCAGAGTCAAATGTTGATTTTGTGGTTCTTGATACCGCCCATGGCGACAGTAAGAGTGTTATTGATGCCGTTAAGGGTATAAAAAAAGAGTTCTCCCATGTTGCGGTTATTGGCGGTAATGTCGCTACTGCGGCAGGTACCCGACGGCTCATAGACGCCGGTGCAGATGCGGTTAAAATCGGGGTTGGTCCCGGTTCAATCTGCACTACCAGAATTGTTGCAGGAATAGGTGTTCCCCAGTTTACCGCTGTGCTTGAGTGTGCAGAAGAGGCGGCCAAATCTGATATTCCCATTATCGCCGACGGAGGAATCAAATTTTCCGGTGACATCACCAAGGCCATCTGTGCCGGGGCAAGTGTTGTTATGATCGGAAATCTGTTTGCCGGCCTGAAAGAGGCCCCCGGCAGGGAGATCATCTATGACGGCCGTATGTTCAAGGAGTACCGCGGTATGGGCAGTATTTCTTCAATCAAACAGGGATCCGGCGACCGCTACCAGATGGCGGCAGACGAAGAGCCGGTGCCGGAGGGCATTGAAGGCCGGGTGCCGTATAAGGGTGAACTGAAAAATTTCTTTCATCAGATGGTAACGGGACTGAAAAAGGGTATGGGATACTGCGGATGCAGAACCATCGATGAATTGCGCTTATATCAAAATTTTGTTAAGATCTCCAGCGCCGGTCTTCAGGAGAGTCATGCACATGACGTTTCCATTACACAGGAAGCACCGAACTATTCGCGTAACTAGGGGAAACAATGAATTTAGTCGTAATCGGAGCTCAGTGGGGTGATGAGGGAAAAGGTAAGATAGTAGATTTCCTGTCGGGAGAAGCAGGAGTTGTTGTACGCTACTCCGGCGGTGCCAATGCCGGTCATACTATCGTAATTGACGATACTACTTATAAACTTCACCTTATTCCTTCCGGAGTTATCTCTGAAGATAAGATAGCAGTTCTCGGCAGCGGGATGGTCATTGATCCAGAAGCTCTTTTCAGTGAACTGGGAATGCTGGAGACTCAGGGTGTTTCGTGGAAAGGACGGGTTGTAATTTCCGATCGTGCCCATCTTGTGCTTCCCCGTTACAAGCAGATGGATGTCGAAATGGAGTCTCACCGGAGACTGCCCATCGGTACTACCGGGCGGGGTATCGGAATTGCCTACGCGGAAAAAGCTCAGCGTGAAGGTGTCAGAGCCGGGGATCTCTGGGATTCCAGGGTCTGGGAAAGCCTGCTTGAAGAGGATCGTCAGTTTCTTGCACCCTTTAAGGAACGCTTGAGCGGTATGGTAATAAATATTGCTTCTTTTATGGCTGAGCATAAAGATAAGAACGCTTTGTTTGAAGGTGCGCAGGGAATCCTTCTTGACCTGGATACCGGTACCTATCCCTTTGTTTCTTCAGGATACTCAAATGCGGCAGGAGCTGCCCTCGGCGGCGGTGTAGGGCCCCGTGATCTTGATAAAATTCTTGGTGTTTTCAAAGCCTATACCACCAGAGTAGGAAATGGTCCGTTTCCCAGTGAGTTTTCTGAAACTGAACAGGGTGGATTAATTGATCTCGTACGTGAAACCGGCCGTGAATATGGGGTGACCACCGGACGTCCCAGGAGATGCGGATATCTTGACCTTGTTGCATTGAAATATGCCTGCAGGACAAACTCTCTCGACGCTCTGGTGCTTACTCATCTTGATGTGTATGACACCCTGGATACCGTAACACTTTGTACGGGCTATGAGATTGACGGCAAGCTGGTTACTGATTTTCCCACCCGTATTGAAGATCTTGAAAAGGCAAAGCCCGTTACCAAAGATTTCACGGGCTGGCAGAAATCTCTGGGAGCCGTAAAAAGCTATGGTGATCTTCCCGAAGAGGCCCGCACTTATATCAAGTTTATCGAAGAGTACACCGGAACACCGGTGGAAATAATTTCTGTCGGCTATGAGAGAAATCAGACAATGCTTCGTGAGGACCCATGGAAAGCATCCTGATCCTGGATTTTGGAAGTCAGACTACTCAGCTGATTGCCAGAAGAATCCGTGAGGCCGGAGTCTATACCGATATTGTTCCCGGTGATACTCCTGCTCAGGATCTTCCCCTAAATGGGGTAAAAGGATTGATCTTTTCCGGCAGTCCATCTTCAGTTTATGAAGATGGAGCTCCCCAGGTTGATCAGGCTGTCTACTCACTGGGGCTGCCTGTTCTGGGGATCTGCTACGGCTTTCAAAGAATGACCAAAGACCATGCCGGTAATGTTGCTCCTCTTGAAAAAAGGGAGTTCGGCCGTTCCAAAGTGGAATATGCAGCGGAATGTCCCCTTTTTGAAGGTATACCGGAAGGCTTTGTATCCTGGATGAGCCATGGTGACAGTATTGAGAAACTGGGCCGGGAGTTTGAGCTTGTTGCAACCTCCGAGCATCATATCGCCGCCGGCTGGCTGCGGGAAAAGAATATCTTCGGCATTCAGTTTCATCCTGAAGTAAGTCACTGTGAATACGGCACGGAAATTCTGAAAAACTTTGTTATAAACATCTGCGGCACAGAAAACAGCTGGACCATGGATGCCTACCTTGATCAGGTTTCTGCCGAAATCCGCGAGAAGGTGGGAGAGGAAAAAGTTCTTCTTCTGATTTCAGGCGGTGTTGACTCTACAGTTGTCGGTGGTCTTCTGCTAAAGGCACTCCCTCATGATCAAGTATATTTATTGTATATAGATACCGGCATGATGCGTAAGAACGAGTCTGTGGAGGTTGAGAAAACACTCAAATCTCTTGGTGCAGAAAATCTCTATATTATACATGCAGAAGAAGAGTATCTTTCTTCTCTTGCGGGAGTTTCCGATCCGGAAGAAAAACGACGGATAATAGGTGACCTGTTTATTTCCATCCAGACCAGGGAAGTCGAGAAGCTGGCAATCGGTGATGCTTTCCTTGCCCAGGGTACACTCTACACGGATATGATCGAATCCGGGAAAGGTGTGGGGAAGAAAGCCAAGGTAATAAAATCCCACCACAATGTACGTTCCCCGCTGGTTGAGGCTAAAAGAGACGCCGGTCGTATAATTGAGCCCCTGGACAAACTCTATAAAGACGAGGTACGGCAGCTTGGAAGAACTGTTGGAATAGCAGAAGATGTTATTCGTCGTCATCCTTTCCCCGGTCCCGGCCTTGCAGTTCGTATCCTTGGTGATATAACCCGGGAAAAATGTGATATTCTTCGAGAGGCGGATGCCATTTTTATTTCCGAGTTAAAAAGCAGAAATCTTTACGATGAGATCTGGCAGGCTTTTACGGTACTTCTGCCTGTTCGCTCTGTCGGGGTAACGGGAGACGCCCGGGAGTACGGTTTTGTACTTGCCCTCAGGGCGATTATATCACGCGACGGTATGACTGCAGATGTCTATCCTTTTGAAACGAAGGATCTTCTGGAGATTTCAAGTCTGATAACAAACTCTGTCAGAGAAATTGGCAGGGTTGTTTACGATATTTCCTCCAAACCTCCTGCCACCATCGAATGGGAGTAGGCTGATTTAAGTTCTTTTGCCTGATCACCGGAAAAATCCGGTGATTAAGGTAAAATATGGTTTTTAAAGCTTCCGTACCTGAGATATAGTTATGGAGTGAAGAAACCATTCATTTGCCTTGTTCCGTTTCTTTTACTTACTCTTTTTTTCTGCCTTACTCCAGCGGTCCTGACGGCTGAAACTAACACGGTTGAAGTAACCGACGGGTGGAAGATGCTTGACGCTCTCGGCACTCCTCTCGAGGCCCGTTACCTGTTCCGTGAATATTCCACCATTTCCACCCCCTACTTTATTCATCATCAACTTGAACTGAAGGATTTCAGTGAAATACGACTTGAGATTTTCTCCGCCGCTGCCACTGAACTGCAAATTACCCTTAAGGATTACCGCAGTAGAAGCTATGTGGCAGTCAAAGAAGTAAAAGCTCAGCGTATAAACCGTTTAACCCTGAAACCTCATGATTTCCGTGCCATGCCGGAAGAACAGTTTTTTCTCCATCCTCTTAACTCGACGGAGGTTCAGGATTCACTTGAAATTTATGATTCCGGAACAGCGAATGCTTTTATTCCCCGGCGCAATCGTATTGTCATACACCATTTGACATCGATTTTACCCCAGTTGCCGGAGTATAATGGCATACTCAGAATCAGCCACGATCTTGAAATCAGCAATCCCTGGAAAATTAATGGAGATGTGATTGTCGACAAGGGTGCTACTCTCACTGTACGGGGAACGAATATACAGATAAATGGGAGGATTTTACTGTTTGGTGGTCAGCTGAACGTGGAAGATTCCTCTATCCGGTTTTTTCAGACCAAACGTTCCGGTCAGGTTATCAATGCCACCCGGGACGCCCGGGTATCCATGCAGCGAGCCAGGCTTGTATCCATTTATCCTTCCGGTATTCATGCATCAAAGGGGTCGAAAATAATCCTGGAAAATGTAGAAGGGGTTGGTGACCTGAGGCATACAATCGAAAGCGGGTCTGTGTTAGAGGCAACCCGTTGTGAAAACATGGGCGAGATCCGCTACGATCTGGATTCTGAAATTTCTATTAATGACTGTAACCTGCTTAAGCTATGGCTCTATGGAGGTGAGAATCTTAAGGGAATAACCCGCCTGCCCATGCAGGACAGGATAAAAACCTGGGATGGAAGGTCTGTGTTTCGGGTATACGTTAAGGAATCTGAAAAGGTAAGCTGGGGGCTCCGGCTTCATCCCGGTGTTACGGGAACAATACTGGAAGGGAAGCTATCTGGGATTGAGGTTGTTGTACCTCAAGGGTATGAAGCTGATTTCAGTGGAATAAGAAACTACAAACTGCCTCCGGGGAGAATGCTGCAGCCTGAGTTTTATCAGATGTATTTTAACCGAAGAGTCTCCCCCGGTTTGTGGAACTTTGTTGCAGAAAACGGATCATCCCTGGTTATTCGTAATTCAGATATCAATAAAGTGAATATTTATGGTAATGATACATCCCTGACGGTAATGCAGAGTGAAATAGGTGGGGAGGATGGAGAGCTCACGGTTGAGTTGGGAAGCCGTGCATTTTTCATGGATTCTGTAATACGGGGTGCAGTCACTGTTGCCACGGGTGGACAGGTTCTTGCATTTTTCTCCGAGTTGGAGGGACCCTGTCTTGTTGATAACGGCGGAAGTCTTACGTTAAGGTCGGTGGACGGTCCTGATGTCCCGGCGGTTGCAAACGGTGGGATTCTGGATGGAAAGATTAATCCTCCCGGAACTCTTGAAAATATTGATACCTCTTTCTCATTGCCGGTTCCGGTTATTTCAGGCATGGAGATGGGAGGGATTGGTGAGTTTCTACCTGAAATCAGCGGATTTGAAGATTATGAGAATACAATTATACCCCATTTTGAAGTTGGTGTGTTCAACCGCTTTTTTATTCGTTTTCCAGAGTTTGAGTATGTGGCCTACAGAAAAGGATCCCCGTTCTATGCTGATCTATCTCTAAAAGCTGCGGCATTGTTTGAACATGTGGATCAGCGTGTTTCCGCCGAGGATGGTTTTAGTGGCGGTGAAGGAGCAGAAGGGATAGCGTCCACCAATGCGGTGGCAGGTTATAAAACCCCTTTATCATTCGAATCGATAGCTTCCGGGCGAATGAGGCTGTTCGGATCTTTCTGGGGCTCCGCCGAAGCGGCCACTGACCCTTCCGGTCAGTCCTACCGGGGGGCCAGATTTTACGCAGAACTGGAATATCTCCGTGCTTTTTCGGAAATGAACATGGCCGCGAGGCTGTACGCAGGTTTGCAGCTTGCCGACCATGGTTATCTTAAATCATTTTACTCAGGTATTCCGGATGATACCCAATGGCTTGATATTGAAAAAGTATCATATGGAGCAGTAATACGGAAAACTGTTGACCGTCTCTGGACCTTCAATCTGAATGTGGGGGTTGATAATTATCTCGGCGATACCGCATTGTCTGTTGCAGAAGATCGTGACCCCTTCGACTGGAGGGTGATCCTGGCTCTGATTTACCAAATGTATTAGCAGCTGTCATTTGCCAAGTGAATGCTTAACCCCGCATTTTATATGAACTGCTTATATTCTCTTCCGATCTGTCGTTTGCCGGTGGTGGTCCCGGGAAAAACCGGGATATATCTCCATGCATTTCTGTTGTCATGGAAAAATCCCCCGCGTCCAGCGAGTATTTAAGCTGGTCCGTATTTCGGGCACCGATAATGGGCGCGGTAATTCCCGGCCTGGCGGCAACCCATGCAACGGCCAGGGTTGCAGGATTTACTCCATGGCTTTCTGCATAGTTGACAAATTTCTCTGTGGCTTTAAGGTATTCCTCACTGCTGTAGCGGTCGGCGTACATTTTCTGCTCAACAAAGCGGCCTTTTTCAGGTGCCTGTTTTGCAAGGTATTTACCGGTTAGCATACCGCCCGCAAGGGGACTGTAGGTCATTACAGCCATATTTTCAGCCATGGCCATGGGGATAATTTCTGCTTCCGCCTGCCGTTTAACCAGATTATACATGGGCTGAATGCATTCAAAACGGCTCCAGCCGTAATGAAAGGCAAGTCCCTGTGCTTTGGCAATCTGCCATGCCGCCCAGTTGCTTACTCCCAGGTAGAGAATCTTCCCTTGTTTTACCAGATCATCAAGAGCCCTGAGTACTTCTTCCACGTGGGTATAGGGGTCAAAATTATGGACAAAGTAGAGATCAATCCTGTCTGTTTTCAATCTCTTCAGACTTTTATCCACTTCAAGCATAAGGTGACGCCGGGACGAACCTACTGCATTTACATCTGTGCCGGTACGGACGGAATACTTGCTGGTAATTACAAGTTCATCCCGCTCATGGGCCATCAGTTCTCCGAATATCTCTTCGGATACACCTTTGTTGTAAACATTGGCGGTATCAAAAAAGTTTATTCCCTTTTCTCTGACTGCTTTATACATGGCTGCTGATTCGTTTTTGTCAGCTATTCCTCCGAAAGACATCGTTCCGAAGCAAAGTCCGGATACAAATACACCAGTTCTTCCCAGTAGTTTAAAGTTCATGAACATTTCTCCCCGAGTAAGATATTTCTTATCTTACAACAGCACATGGCAGGGCTATATAAAAAAATAGTTTTTAAAGTGATTTTTCTACAAATCATGGAAAGAAGGATGAAAATGCTGGGCGCCTTCATTCCGGTTCAACTCCCTTTCTGTTTTTCCCTGAAAAAAAGACCCCGTCGAATGACGAGGTCTTTTATGGAGGTGAGGGGAGTTGAACCCCTGTCCTACAGGGCATGCCATAAATCTCTACAGGTTTAGCCTTCTCTTTGATCTCGGTTCAGGTGAGGTGAGCCGGCAGCCCTTCCCGAATCCACAGCCTGCTTAAATGTCCCCGAGAAGCACAGGCCTCTTAACAGGTAAGCTCTGATTTATTACAAGCACACCGGGCTTCTGAGCAGCATCCCGGGTACCCGACGAGGCTTAATTAAGCCGCGATTGCGTAGTCTGCTTCGTTATTGTTAGCAGTTATAGTTTTTGGCAGATTAAGGAGGTACCGCTCCACCTGCAACTCATGACTCTGCATCCCACAGTCGAAACCCTTACACCCCCGACGGATGCATAATCAATTGTTAATCCGTAATATACTGCAATAGTGATAAGGTATCAAGCGCAGCTTAGAGCCGCTGTTTAAACTCTCTATCCATGGAACGTTTGTCGTCCCGTTCTTTAATGCTCTGACGCTTGTCATGCAGTTTCTTTCCCTGACATACCCCGATTTCAAGTTTTACCAGACGTCCTTTCAGATAAAATTTCAGAGGAACCAGGGTTAGCCCCTTTTCATCGACTTTTCTTCGCAGTCTGTTTATTTCGTCCTTGTGGGCAAGGAGACGCCTCTTTCTGTCGGGAACATGGTTAAAGATATTCCCGAATTCATACGGGGTGATGTGCAGTCCTACAAGCCAGAGCTGGTTATTCTCTATACGCGCATAGGCATCGGTAAAAGAGAATTTCCCTGAACGCAGGGATTTTACTTCTGTGCCCTGCAGGGCAATCCCGCATTCAAGGGAGTCGAGAACAAGGTAGTTGTATCGTGCCTTGCGGTTGTCCGCAAGGATCTTAATTCCTTCTTTTGCCATAATCAGATTACGCAGTCTAAGGTAAAAGATAGAGCCTGTGCAAGTCCCGGAGATACTGTTGCAGCAGGCTGCTATTTCTGATAGCCTCCCTTACGTTATGTTTCAAAAAAGCGGCGGATTCTACCGCTCGTCAGCATATATTCGCGGAAAACATCAGCGAACAATGGTTATTAAAACTATTATAACCATTCTAATTTTCTTTGCAGTTCTATTTCTTCTCGGTTATACAGGGTTTACGACAGTGCGCGTACATGGTGATGCCATGAATCCTGCCTGTACCGACGGCGACCGGATGTTTGCCGCAGCGCTTCCCTATGGTATTCGTTTCGGTACCGGCAGTGAAAAATACTTCGGCTTCACCGATCCGGACAGGGGCGATGTTGTTCTGCTGCGTCCCGCATATAATGCAAATCAGTCACGGCTGACTTCACTGGTCGATTCTGTTTTACGGACAGTTACTTTTCAGAAAATAAGCCTTGCGGATATTCTTGGCGAAGACCGGGGAGATACCATGTATCTCCGCAGAATTATCGGTCTTCCCGGAGACACCCTCTATATTGAGAACGGTAAATGCTTCATTAAGGCGGCGGGTTCTCCTTCATTCCGCAGCGAAGATGAACTTTCACCTGTCCCCTATGAAGTTCTGATTGATATGTCCATCTATTCTGAAGGCGGGATATTTCCAGGGCCCTATAATCAGGAGATGACAGTCCTGAAGGATGGTGAATATTTTGTCCTGGGGGATAACCGTAAAATAATGGATGATTCCCGCTTCTGGGGGCCATTGCCCGATACTGCAATACTGGGAAAAGTACTTCTATCGTACTGGTCGGTGAAACGCTGAGCGGTCCTTGGGTAAATCCTGTTTCATCTCTGTATATTCATGTACCTTTCTGTTCCCGAAAATGCGACTACTGTGATTTCTTTTCAGAACCTGTGTGGACAGAAGAGACTGAAAAGAGGTTTATAGCTGCCATTTCCCGTCAGTTGGAAGAGAATATGGAACATCAGGGTATTCAGGAGTTTTCTACGGTTTATATCGGCGGAGGAACACCTTCCATGCTTTCTGCCGAAGGTATTCAACGCCTGATAAATCTTTTTCAGAACTTTGTAAAAAAAAAACAGCGGAAATTACCTTCGAGGCCAATCCCGAATCTTTATCAAATGAAAAAATCAGCCTTCTCGAAGAGAGCATTGTTAACCGTATAAGTATGGGCGTACAGAGTTTCTTCAGGGATTCCCGCAATTTTCTCGGCAGACATGGATCAGTAGATGATGTATATGATGCTCTATCAGGTTTGAAAGACTGTTGGAGCGGGCGTTTGTCCATCGATCTGATCCGTGGGCTGCCAGGTCAATATGCTCATGATCTTCAGGCTGAACTTGGCAGTTTCAATCCCGAGATGGTCGATCATGTATCAATCTATGATTTAACCATTGAAGATGGAACTCCTCTGGCCGTGAGAACAGGAACTCATTTTAATGGTCCTGTCCCGGGCGATCTGGAAGATTACGGCATTATTGAAGAAGCAGGTTTTCATCGCTATGAAGTCAGCAACTATGCCAGACCCGGTGCGGAAAGTATGCATAATCAGGGGTATTGGGAGATGAATCCCTACCTCGGATTAGGGCCTTCGGCGGTTTCATTATCCTATTATGACAATAACGGGGCATCAGGAGGTCGTAGTGCAAGGCATCTATCTGTAGCTTCATCCCTGGAGGAGTATCTGACGGAATCTCCGGACGGATATACTCATACTGAACTTTTAAGCCCTGAGGATCTTTTTATTGAACATCTTATTATGGGCTTCCGGCAGGTGCGTGGATTGTTTCTACCGTCGATAACGGCCCGCCTGGATAAGGATATTTCTGCGATTATTCCAGACAGCCTTGGCCGCTGGCTGGAAAAGGGCTTATGTGAGGTGGAGAATGATCGTTTATGCCTGAGAGGTGATTCTTTTTCTACTCAGAACAGGCTTATTCTTGAAGCATGGGAAGAAATGGACAATGGAAAGCCCTTTGCTTGACACCAATTTTTTGAACGTGCTACTGTTCTGTGTTAAATCACGATAGTATTTCAAGGAGACTGTATGTCCGGCCATAGTAAATGGGCTAGTATTAAGCATAAAAAAGGCGCAGCAGACGCCAAACGGGGAAAAATCTTCTCAAAGATTATCAAGGAAATTACCGTGGCAGCGCGGCTTGGAGGCGGCGACGAGGAAGCGAACCCCCGGCTTCGTGCGGCAATTATGAAGGCAAAAGCCGCCAATATGCCTAAGGACAATGTAACAAGGGCGGTTAAAAAAGGAACCGGCGATCTTGACGGTGTAGATTACATTGAACTTACCTACGAAGCATACGGCCCCAATGGTGTGGCTATAATGATAGAGGCTCTTACGGACAATAAGAACCGTACCGCTGCTGATGTCAGAAGTATCCTTCAGAAGGGCGGCGGCAGTCTCGGGGAAACCGGCTGTGTCTCCTATATGTTTAAAAGAAAGGGAATTATTGCTTTTTCCGATGAAACCTACTCTGAAGAGGATATTTTTGAGCCGGCCCTTGAGGCGGGAGCCGAAGATGTAAGCCATGACGGCGATACCATTGAGGTTACAACCGAGCCGGAAGATTTTGAGACGGTTCTCAATGCGCTTCAGGCTGCCGGGTTTAACGAAGAAATGGCAGAAGTCAGCCTTGTTCCGGAAACAACAATCAGCCTTGATGACGAATCTACCGCCAAGGCAATGCGGCTTATCGAACGTATTGATGATCATGATGACATACAGTCTGTTTCCACCAACCTGGATATTCCTGACGATTTCGAGATGCCTGAAGATTAATGAGGGTTCTCGGTATTGATCCGGGGCTTGCCAATACAGGCTGGGGCATTATTGATGCTGATGCCACACGGTTTCAGCATATTGCCCACGGAAGTATTGTAACCAGGGCAGATGAAGATAACGGCCGGCGCCTGCTGGCCATCCGCCGGGCTGTTCTCGATATTTATGAAACCTATCATCCGGAGATTGCCGGAATAGAGAGCATATACTTTGCTAAAAATCAGTCGTCGGCCATTCCTGTTGCACAGGCTATGGGCGTGGTTCTGGTAACCTGTGAAGAACTGGGGCTTCCTGTGGAGGCTTTCTCCCCGCCAAGAATAAAACAGGCAGTTGTAGGCACGGGGACTGCCGATAAACGGCAGATGCAGCAGCTTATAAAGGTTATTCTCGCTCTACCGGAAGTCCCCCGGCCTGATCATGCGGCAGATGCACTTGCTGCTGCTGTCTGCAGGTATAATTTTCTCAATCAACCCCGTCTTTAGGGGTTAACAGAGGGCTGCCCCTAATGTTTAACAGTTTTACCGGAAAAGTCATTGTTCACAGCGAATCACTCTGCACAGTCGATGTTGCAGGGGTGGAATATGCCCTGGCTGTTTCAGCCACTGCCGCCCGCAGTTTTTCATCGGGGTCAGTTCAGCGGGTGGTTGCTTATCTTCACCATAAAGAAGATCAGATGAAGCTTTACGGTTTTCTTGATGAAGAAGAGCGGGAGGTATTTCTCAAGCTGTTGAAGGTATCCGGTGTAGGCCCGGGGCTTGCCATGAAAATCCTTTCCGGCCTGAACGCGGCAAACCTGAAAGCCGCCATCGAAAGCGAAGATGTTGCCTCTCTCAGCCTGATTCCGGGCCTCGGAAAGAAGACGGCACAGAAAATTATTCTTGCCCTGCAGGGTACCATTGCAAAAGCGGAAAATGGAAACTTCGACGGCCCTTATGCAGATGTGGTTAATGCCCTTGCAGATATGGGCTTTGATAAAGGGCTTGCAAAAGATACGGTTACATCTATCTCGAGGGAGCTGCCATCTGATTTGTCTACCGAACAAAAAGAAGAACGTCTTCTGCGCGAGGCTATTGTTCAGCTGAGCAGGAAAGGCGGCAGCTGATATGGACAGTTTTAATCAGGATCCCGGCGCTTCCATGGTTCGGGGCGATTTTATGGGCGGCGAGGATGAACCTGAGATTTCCCTCCGTCCCTCCAGTCTCAATGAGTTTCTCGGCCAGCAGGGGATCAAGGATAACCTGAGGGTATTTATCCGGGCGGCAAAAGAGCGCCATGAAGCCCTTGATCATCTTTTTCTTGCAGGTCCTCCGGGCCTGGGAAAAACAACCCTGGCAGGTATTGTTGCCGAAGAAATGGGGGCTGAGTTCAAGGCAACTTCTGCGCCTGCACTGGATAAGCCGAAAGACCTTGCGGGCATTCTCACTTCTCTTCCGGAGAACGCTGTTTTCTTTATCGATGAGATTCACCGACTGAAACCTGTGGTTGAAGAGATGCTCTATATTGCCATGGAAGATAACGAAATAGACTGGGTGATCGGACAGGGCCCTGCGGCACGGACCATTCGTATTCAGCTGCCGAAGTTCACCCTTATCGGAGCCACCACCAAGGCCGGACAGGTAGCAGGCCCACTGTACAGCCGCTTTGGAATTTCTTTCCGCATGAACTTCTATGATCCTGAAGATATACGCAAGATTATACGCCGTACTTCCGGTATCCTTGAGTGTGATATTACCGATGAAGCGGTCATACGCCTGGCAGACAGCGCCCGGGGAACTCCCAGGGTGGCTAACCGGCTGTTTAAAAGAATGCGGGATTTTGCCCAGATTCTGGGAAGAGAGCAGGGCGGTATTGTCACAGAAGAGATAGTTACCGATGGTCTTAAACGTCTGGAAATCGACAGCTATGGCCTGGAGCGACTAGACCGTCAGATTCTTACCACCATAATTGCCAGATATAACGGCGGCCCTGTTGGCGCAGAGACCCTGGCTATTTCAGTCGGCGAGGCGATAGAATCTCTGGAAGATTTCTACGAACCCTATCTTATTCAGAGGGGATTTCTTCAGCGTACCCCCCGGGGGCGGAAGGTGACTGACCTTGCCTATGAACATCTTAATATAGAACCTGGAGGAACCATTGAAGACCAGGGATTTCTCTTTTGATCTGCCCGAGGAACTGATTGCTCAGTATCCCGCAGAAAACAGGGGCGAATCGCGCCTGCTTATTTTAGATCGTCCCACCGGTGATATCAGCCACCGCATGATAAGTGATTTTCCTTCCATTATTCCGGAAGGGGCGCTCATTGTTTTTAACAATACCCGGGTCAGGAAAGCCAGGCTGTTCGCCAAAACAGAAGGCGGGGGAACTGTAGAGTTTCTGCTTCTCCGAAATCTTGGCGAAAACAGATGGGAAGCAGTCGTTCAGCGGCGGAAACGGCAGCAGGTGGGCCGACGATATACCTTTCCCGAAAACATGGAAGCGGAACTTGTAGAAAAGCCTGAAGGTCTGGGGATTCTGCAGTTTTCCGCAAGCCTCGATGACGGGTATTTTGAACGCAATGGAAATATTCCCCTGCCTCCCTACATCCGCAGGGAAGGGGAAAATACCGACGATGAACGCTATCAGACTGTCTACAGCCGGGAAACCGGTTCTGTTGCAGCTCCCACTGCGGGGCTTCATTTCACCGATGGTGTGATGGAGGCCATAAGAGCGCGTGCGGAAATCGCCTATGTTACTCTTCATGTGGGCATAGGAACTTTTCAGCCAATACGCAGTGAATACCTTGCGGATCACCAAATGCACCGGGAAGAATATGAGGTGTCTGTTGAAACTGCAAAAAAGGTGAACACTGCCAAAAAAGAGGGGCGGCCGGTAATTGCAGTGGGAACAACTACGGTACGCACCCTTGAGAGCAGCTGGAAAGATAACGGGTTACGTACGGGAAGAGATGCTACGGAGCTTTTTATTTCACCGGGGTATAAATTTAAGGTTGTGGATCATATGTTCACCAATTTTCACACCCCCGAATCCAGCCTGCTGGTTATGGTTTCAGCTTTTGCGGGCAGGGAAACAATACTTGATACATATGCCGCTGCAGTTAAAGAGCAATACCGCTTTTTCAGTTACGGCGACGCCATGTTTATTCAATAGGTGGTGTCATCCATGGCCATGAAGTCTTCCCGTACCTCCTGGAGATGCTCAAGATCCATCCTGATGATATCCGCATAGTCAAGTTCCCCCTGACGAATCCGGTAGCGTTCGTCCTCCCAGGCTTCGATCCCCTCATAATGGTCCCAGGGGTTTACCGATGCGGCTTTCGCCCAGCGCAAGGCTTCAGGCCAGTAATAGAGGGCAGCGCGATAGAAATGTTCCGCTATTTCAAGGCTTTCAAGATTTTCCTCTTTCCATGGTGCATTGAAGAACCAGGCTTTCTCCTTGTCAAAACGGCGTCCCAGAGTGCGGTATTGCTGAATAATGGTAAGGTTGACATGCATTCTGAACAGGGCCCGGTATTTTGCCCAGTCGGTTGAATCATTCAGGGGCCGGGCAAGAGCGTACAGGGGGTTGCAGAAGTCCGAATTAAGGGCTTTTTCAAGATACCAGAGATTTTCTTCAATGTTCTCCGGGTACATATACATCTGGGTATGGTAAAGCCGGTAGAACTGCTCTGCAAACTGCACAGGATAAGCCTGAAGACCGGATACCGTGAGAATCAGCAGTCCGACTGTCAGGAATATCTTTATTTTTCCCTCTGTTTTCACCTTTATACTATCGGCGGATAGGGTAAAGATCTCCATATCTGAACAGTGATCTCTTCTATTGGCAGGGTTCCGTCGATAATCTCAATAGTACAAGCGGAAAATGCGTCAAAAGCGCGATAATAATTATCGCGTATTTTTCTCTGTGTTTCGGTTTTATCGAAGAGTTCTTCCTTTTCCCGGGAACTGCGGCGGCGGGCGCACTCTTCGGGGCTGACTTCGATGAAAAAGACTTTTTCCGGCAGGGGAAACCGGTTCATGCTGATAACCTCTTCAATGGGGTTACCCAGAGCCTGGTATGCAATACTGGAAAAAAGGTAGCGGTCACACAGTACAAGTTCTCCCCGGGCAGATCTGGCTTTAATGCCTGCATCATCTTCATAGAGATGCATGGACCGGTCAGCGGAAAAAAGGCGCATGAGGGTATCAGGAGGAACGGGCATGTCCCCGGTCAAAACGGAACGGATGATTCTTCCGATAGGGTTGTCTGTGGGTTCAAAAGTTGCATGTAGTAAAGGTTCCATACCGGCCGCAGCGTCCTCTATGCGGTGGAGCTGGGTTGTTGTGCCGGATCCGTCCAAACCTTCAATGACAAAGAAGTTATCAATTTTTTCCAAAAGCCTTTTCCTCACTGTACCGGAACTACTTCTTACAAGTGTAGTATATTGGTACAATAGTATGGTGATTTCAGTCCAGACCTCAGCTGGCGGAGGAGCTTAGATGGCCCTTTCCGTCCGGAATATACATCTTTTGCAAGTTTTGCTGCTGATATCTCTTGTCTCTCTGACGGTGTTCATTCTCATACCTTTTCAGACAGCCCTGGATGAGAGCATGGGGGAATTCCGACAGCAGCTTGTGGAGTATGTCGAGGGGAGGATTGGCAGGCATATAAGTTATCAAAGTATTTCTCCCGCCATTCTCCGCCATCTGGAAATACGGGATCTTTCAATTTTCGATAAAAACGACCATCAGAAAAAACTGCTGACCATACACAGGGTTAAGGTCAGGTATAATTTTTTCAGGCTCTTTTCCGGTCAGCCTCTCAACGCTTTGCGGGAGATCAGGTTTGAAAATACTTCTGTCAGCATCGATACGGACAAAGATGCAGATCTGATTGAGCTTATCAGGGATCTGAATACCGGGGCTGCAGACACACAAAGGGGAGACCCTTTAGCGGCGGAAGAACCGCGTTTTACCGTGAGCGGACGAAATATCAAGGTCTTTGTAAAAGCACCTGAGGGTTCCTTAAGTGTTGAGCGGATATTTTTTGATCTTGTCCCCGGGGAAAACAGATTCAATCTTGATTTTTCCGGGCAGGTGGAGCTGCTTCTTACAGGAGATACCTCCCCTTTGAAAACCCTGGCCAGTGACATAAGTGCTGAAGGCAGTGTACTTCCCGATTTACGTTCGGGTACCTTCACGGTTAATCTGAAAAGAACAGATACGAACATTCTGGAGTTGCCGGAACTTACCCTGTTTGCTGATTACCAGCCGGAAAAGCTTCTTCTGCGTAAAATTCAGGACAGGGAACCCTTCGATGTCTCTCTGGAAGCAGATTTAAAAGATCGACATGCTGCCGTAGAATTCCGCTCGGAAAATTTTACCCCCGCCAATTTAATGACTTTCAAAGAGAGCCTTGCTCCGGTAAATCCCTGGCTTTCTACTCTGGTTACGGGACATGCCAGAAGTGACTTTCCTTTTGATCTGGCAACTATCGCTTACAGTGGCGATCTGCAGCTGAAAGCGGATAACCTCTATTTACCCGTACCTGCAGATGCAGAACTCAGCTTTTCCGGAACCGAGGAAACTGTAGAGTTTAATAAAGCACTGGTAAACTCCACAATTGGCAGACTTACCTACGCAGGAGATTTCCGTTTCAGTAATCTGCTGCCTTCCGGACAGCTTAAAATCAGGGATTATCAGCTTAGTACCGGGGATTTTTTTAACACGGATCTTCAGTTTTATCGACGCGGAAACCGGGTATCCGCTTCCGGGGGAGCCCGCATTGGTGGAGTCTTATTTCCGGGAATTACCGGCAGTCTGCTGCATGAAGGCAGCCGCTGGGAGTTCTCACTGGATGCGCCTGTTGAGAACGGCACCATTCAGACTTCCCGCGTATCAGTTGAAGGGGGATATTATCAGGATTCCGGAATGATTCAGCTGGGGGGAACTCTTGCGGATCTGCCCCTGAATGCTGCTCTTGAGCTCTATACCGGGGAGAACCCTCCGGATCTGTTAAGGAACGAAAACTACCGCATTAACAGTTCTCTGTTTTTGTACACAAGCGGAGACGAATTCACCTTTTTCCTGCCCGACTGTGTTCTGGATAAACCTGATGATCCTCGGCGAAGTGTTACCCTGCAGGTAAGCGGTAACGGCGATCGCTTTGATATAAACCTTGATGCTATCCGATTTGATGACTATAAGGGGAGTGCAAAATTTGCACTTGAAAAAACTTCAGAAGGTTTTGATTTCAGCCTGAATGCAGATGTGCAGGAGACCGCCTACCGTTTTACCGGAAGTCTGGCCGGGGATCAGGTTTCGTTATCGGGAAGTTATCTTGACAGTTTCTTTATTGATTTCGGCACCCCCGGACGTTTCATGATAAAGACCCGGGACATGCCCCTGCCGCTGCCCCAAGGGGTCAGCAGACTTGATATAAATGCCCGTGGTTTGTTCAATATAGCTGAGGGATGGAATATCTGGCTTGAAAATACCCGTATCAGGAATCTGCCCATAGGAGGCGGGGGTAACACCCTCTCTGTGACCATGTTCAGTGATGGAAGCGAGCTTTCCATATACAAACTGGCCTACGCGGACTCCGTCTCGGATATTGAAGGTAACGGTTTTTTCTCACTTGAGCGGAAAAGTACCAGCTCTTTTGAGAATGGTATAAATTTCTCTGAACTGCCTTTTAACGGTAATGGCTGGCTTCAACTTTCATCAGAGGATGGCGAAGAATCCTATCAGCTTCTCGCCAGTTTAAGCGATGATGAGATCGAATCTGATCTTTCCTTCGTTAACGCACCGTTAAACCGCTTTGGAGATATCCCGCTCAGGGGGAATCTGTCGGGAGATGTAACTCTCCGGGGAATGCCTTCCGATCCGGATGTCTTTGTCCGTTTTGAAATGAATGATGGAGAATTCAACCGGGACCCCTTCGGTATTTCAACAGTTTTTTCCCTGGAAGATAAGCTCCTGCGTATACGTGAATTCAATCTTGATTATCTTGGGGTAAGCATACATCAGGGAACGGGTCTCTATCTGCTTGACGAAGGAACTTTTAACTTTAATTCGAGTCTGCAGATGCCGCTCCAGGGGCAGATTTATAACAGTAATGTTGCAGTTACTGCCAGGACTGCGCCGTTTTCCGGTTTTGATAATGCCATGGATATCTTTTCATTGCCCTTTGACGGTCGGGCAGATTTTTTCCAGGGAAGTATAGGCCCTGATTCTGTGGATGACTGGGAGTTTGAGTTCGGTTATGACGGGACGCTTTTTGCATTTACCGGAGGCCCCGGGCGTTCAGTGTCCGGAACCATGAATAATGCGCGGGAGTTTTTTCTTTCCCTTGACGAACCGCTTCCGGTTGCATTGAGGTTGAAGGGTTCACTCTCCGGAGGCGATATCTCTGCGGTTATTGAAACCATGAGTCTTAAGGTGGATAAACTCCAGGGGGGAATAAAGTTTCCGTATTTTAATCTCACCTCAGGTGAGCTCCTCGGGGCTAATATCAAGGTTGAGGGTCCGCTGAATGATCCTGATTTTTCCGGAACCCTTAATGCCCGTGATATAACTGCAAGAAGCGAGGTTATCCCGGAGCAGATAGGGCCTTTTGACGGGACTCTTCTGCTGGATGGTAAATCCCTGCATATTAATAACCTGGAGCTTTCTGCAGGGATAGGAACCCTGGCTGCAGATCTCTCTTTTGATATAGAACACTGGATTCCCGCAACTTACGACATAAAACTTGTTACCACCGGTAAACGCGGGCTTCATCTTAAGACTGATATCGGACAGTTGATCCTGGATGGCTATGTAAAAGGGAACTTCAGAGTAAATGGTGATCAGCTTGCCACCGATCTCAGTGGTGATCTGGAACTCAGTTCAGCGGTTATTACCGTTACCAATACAGAAGCAGTGCAGGCCTATACCGATTCACATATACTGCGAACAGATTTCACGTTTACCACAGGGCGAGGTGTTGAGTTTCTCTGGCCAAGCAGTACCCTGCCGATTCTGCGCAGTTTTGCCAAAACGGGAAATGAGTTAAAAATTAGCAGCGACAGCAGTAACGACAGTTTTAATATTGATGGCGATATCGATATTCAAGGTGGTATTGTCCTCTATTTTCAGCGGAACTTTATAATCAAAGAGGGCCGTGTGCGCTTCAGTGAGAATGAAGTGAAGTTTGATCCGGTTATTTCTGCCCGGGCGGAAATCCGGGAAATTGATGCAGACGGTGAGACTGTTCAGATCTATCTGATACTGGATGACCGCCCCTTCAGTCAGTTTACCCCGCGCTTCGAGTCTGTTCCCTCCCTGTCGGATGTGGAAATAGCAGCTCTTTTAGGTTATTCCGTCTTTGGAACCAGCATGGGTGAAGCCATTGATCCCACGGATGCACTGCTTCAGACCAGTGATCTTCTGGTGAACCAGCTTGGAATAATCCGTTCCTTTGAGCAGTCAATGAAAGAGATTCTGAATCTGGATCTTTTCAGTATCAGAACCCAGCTTTTTCAGAATATTCTGCTGGACCGTATGAGCTCCGACTCGGAAAGCACAGTTGCCGACGGGAGCAATTCCAGTGCGATCGGGAGATACCTTGACAATACAACCTTATTTCTGGGAAAGTATTTCGGCGATGATGTCTTCCTGGAGGCTATGCTTCAGGTTCAATCAAACGAACAGTTTTTTTCAGATTTCAGTGCTGAGTCATCCTACGAACTGGATACAGAGATTTCTGTAGAGTGGAAAACTCCATTTTTCCTGTTCAACGTTGCGGTCTATCCTGATTTTCGTGATATAGTTTCCAGTATTACGACTGCCGAGGTTGGACTCTCCTGGTCGTTATCTTTTTAAAGGAGTCTCTATGCGTAAGACGCTGCTGCTCATCTTCTTGTCCTTTTTCTGTCTGAACGCCTGGGCGCAGTCTGATGACTGGTGGGTCGGAAAGCCTATTGAGGATATACGTTTTAACGGTCTTCTTTCCGTCAGTGAATATGATCTCATCGGTATTACTGATGAATATATCGGGCAGGAATTCAGCGACACCCTTTCGTGGGAGCTGCAGAGTAAAATCTTTGCCCTTGATTATTTTGAGAGTTACAGTCTGGAAGCCGTTGAAGGCTCTTCCGGTACTGATTCTGTAGTAATTGAATTTACCGTTACAGAACGGCCTCTTGTTGATGATATTATTATAAAAGGGAATAAGAACCTCCGGGATTCGGAGATTTTAAATACTGTTCTCCTTAAACGTGACGACATGGTAACCCGTAACAAGGTACGACTTGATGCGGAAGCCATAAAAACCCTCTATATCGAGAAAGGGTATCCGGAAGTAGAAGTAAGCGGCAGCTTTGAAAAAACGGACGAAGAAGGCCGGGCTATTGTCTATTTCGAGGTTACAGAAGGAGCCCAGACCAGAATCCGTAATATCTATTTTTCCGGGAACAGTTTTGTTTCATCAAATACTCTCAAGAAAAAGCTCGAAACAAAGGAACAGGGACTCTTTTCTTCCGGAATATTTCAGGAAAGTACAATTGAGGCTGACAAGCGTACTATTCTTTCCTACTACTGGGAGCGGGGCTACGTTGATGCAAAAATTGCAGAGGTCAGTCAGGAACCTACCCCCGGTGAAACAGACGAGAAGAGAAACTATATAGATATCACCTTTTATATTACCGAAGGCAGGCAGTACACCTATGGGGGAATGACCTTTAACGGCAACACCCTCTTTTCCGACGAAATGCTTTCTTCTCTGATACGGCTCGAACCTGGTTCAGTTCTCAATAGAACAGCCCTGGAGGCTGATTTTGCCCGTGTAGCCAATACCTACTTCGATGACGGTTATATTTTTAACCAGATTGACCGCAAGGAAGAGCGGAACGAACAGGATAGAACCATTTCCTTTGTAGTGCAGATTGTCGAACGGGGCAGGGCACATATCGAGAATATAATTATCAAGGGCAATACAAAAACCCGGGATTATGTAATTGAGAGAGAAATCCCCCTCGAGGTTGGCGATGTTTTCTCCCGGGAAAAAATAGTTCAGGGCCTTCAGAATCTGTATAATACACAATATTTCTCCGCGGTAAATCCGGAAACTCCCCAGGGCAGCGTAGATAACCTCATGGATCTGGTGGTCAATGTCGAAGAGGGCAAGACCATTGACCTTAACTTCGGTATCTCCTTTACCGGGGGTATTACCGGATTTCCCATGACGGGGTTTCTGAACCTGGCGGATAAAAACTTTCTGGGAAGGGGACAGGAAGTTTCCATCGGAGCAGAGGTTTCCACCGCAAGTCAGTCCCTGACTCTTGCATTCAAGGAAAACTGGCTCTTCGGGCACCGCTGGTACGGCGGGGTTAACCTCAGTCTTGAACACCTGCTCGTTGACGGCGTTTATCAGGACCTTATCGGGCCGAACGGCGTAGGTGTTCCGGACCCCTATGACGGACACTATGTTGACTCCGACGGAAATCCGGTTAATCCCACGGATGAAGAAATCGCCAACGGCACATATCAGACCGATTATGAGTGGGCCGTTGATAATGGTGAAGATGTCGACAGCTCATACCTGATGGAGTACGACTCCTATGAAGTCTCCCTGGGCGTGAGTACCGGATATTCATGGAACACCTGGTTCGGCCGTATAGGTGCCGGAACCGGTATTACCCACTCTCAGAACTATATCTGGTATGACGAAGATGTATACCGGCCCTACAGTGAGGATGTCCGGGATAACTTTGACCAGTGGATGCCCATAACCAAATGGTGGACATCTCTTTCGTACGATACCCGGGATCTCACCTATAATCCTTCAAAAGGTGTCTATGTCAGTCAGCGTCTCACCTTTACCGGAGGCATCCTCCCTTCATCGCGGCATTATATCCGCTCATCAACCGCAGGAGATGTATATTTTACTCTTCTGGATGTTATCCTGGGTAAAAGCTTTAACCTGAAGACTGTTCTCGGGCTGCATTCCGAGCTTGCCTTTATTCTTCCCCAGTTAGGCGGAGAACTGGCGGCAACCGATGCGGACCTTCTCTATATTGACGGTATGACCGTTGCCCTGGGGTGGCCAAGGATCCTCGGTGGTCAGAGCCGCTGGGACAGCCGTATGAATCTTACGCTGCCGATTTTTGAACAGTTTCTCTGGTTCGATAACTATATCAGTGCAACCCTTATGTATCTGCGGGATGAGAATGATCCCAAACAGGGCTTGAGGGAATTCAATGATATGCAGCTGGAAGACTTCAAGTTCAGTATGGGGTCAGGGTTAAAGCTGACCATCCCCGGTATACCCCTTGGGTTCTATTTCGCCAAACGCTTTAAAATCCTTGATGACGGCATAGAATGGCAGCAGGGAGCACTTTTTCAGGATCCTGACGATGATACATCCGGTCTGGATTTCGTGATTGCATTTACCATGACCTTATAGTCGGTCTATAGTAGAAAACCGCCCTGGTCTGACAGGGTGGGAAGCGGGGTTTAATGAAACGTATTTTAACAGCACTTTTTCTGATGATAACTCTGATTTCCGGCTACGGTGAAATTGTAAGCCGGGTTGGAGTTGTGGATCTTTCAAAAATATTCAGTCAGTATTTCAGGGAATCTGTATCTTTCCGCAAAATTGAGGAGCTGCAGCAGACCTACGAAACTGAGCGGCAGAGAATAATCAGCCAGATAGATATTCTTAAAGAGGACAAGCTGAGTGCCCAGCGGGACGGCAACGACAGCCTTGTATTAAGGATTGAAAAACAGATAGATGACAAGCAGGAGTATCTTAAAGATTACCACAGTGTAATGACTAACAAGATCAACCGGCTGCGGGAAAACCTTCAGGCATCATCCTCTCTGTCCGCTGAAATTCTCCAGGCTATTGAGTATGTCGCCGAGGAAGAGGGATTCGCGGTTATCTATAAGGCTCAGGATCCCAATATCCTTTTCTTCTCAAAAGATGTGGATATTACAGATATTGTTATAGAAAAACTTATGCAGAACGCCGGGGGCTGATTACTCCCGGCTCCTTGGAGCTTGTCCCTTTTTCTGACTGTAATTATACTCCTTGAGAGATGTCAGAAAATACACCCATGATGAAACAGTACCTGCGGATCAAGCAGGAAAACCGGGACGCCATCCTTTTCTTCCGGCTTGGAGATTTCTATGAAATGTTCAACCAGGATGCAAAGGAGGTCTCGGGTATTCTTAATATCACCCTTACTAAAAGACACAATATCCCCATGTGCGGTATTCCCTATCATGCCGCCTCCGCTTATATCGGCCGCCTCCTCAAGGCGGGTAAAAAAATTGCCGTATGTGAGCAGACCGCCATGCCTAAAGGAGGCAAAGGTATTGCCGAGCGCAAGGTTGTGGAGATTATTACCCCCGGTACGGTCCTGGAAGAGGATTTTCTGGAGAACCGGCGCAATAATTATCTTCTGGCTGCGGGTCTCTATAATGGACAGGGTTCCATTGCCTATATAGATATCTCAACCGGCGATTTCAAAGCCACAGCGGTGGAGCTCTCCAGGTTTACCGATTATCTGGCCCTGGAACTGAATCGGCTCGATCCGAAGGAAGTTCTGATCCAGGAATCGCTGTATGATGAGAACGATGATGTACGGCGTATCCTCTCTTCCCGCAACTCTCTTCTGCTTAACAGGATTCCAGACTGGCATTTTGATCAGGAAGGTGCCTACAAGAAGCTGTGTACCCAGTTTCATACGGCTAATTTGAAAGGCTTCGGACTCGGAGAGAAAGATCCGGAAGTAATGACCGCAGCTGCATTGCTTGAATATATCGAAGAAACAGCCCGGACGGCAGCGGCTCATATCCGTTCCATAGAAAAATATGGTGATGAAACATATGTCGGAATAGACAATGCCACCCAGAGGAATCTTGAACTGGTAAGAAACCTCAATGACGGGTCGGAGAAGTATACCCTGCTTGATGTTCTCGATTATGCAGAGACAGCTCCTGGGGCAAGGGTTCTTCGCAGCTGGGTGCTGCACCCCTTAAGGCAGAGTGATCTGATCAACCGGCGTCTCGATGCAGTGGAATCACTCTATCACGAGCAGATGCTGCTTAACGATCTGAGGGACCAGTTGAAAAGCGTTCTGGATCTTCAGAGGCTCGGAACCCGGGTTGCCCTGGGAAGAGCCCATGCCAAGGATCTTCTTTCCATACGCAACACACTTTATAGTATTGCTTCAGTCCATACCCTGCTTGCAGCATCAGGATCACTTAAAGGCATCCCGGTTCTCTCCGAAGAGGAGGCTTCCAGGGGGGCTGAGGTTAATAAGCTTCTAAGCATTGCGGTCCATCCCGATCCGTCGATTCTGCTTACAGAGGGAAGACTTATTGCTCAGGGATATCATGAAGAACTGGACCGCCTGCGTAATATTCGTAAAGACCGCAAAAAGGTTCTTGATCAATATATTGAGAAGGAACGTGAGCGAACGGGAATTTCAAACCTGAAAATTAAGTATAACAAAATAATCGGGTATTTTTTCGAGGTTACCAAAAGTAATCTTCAGATGGTACCGGACCATTTTATCCGCAGACAGTCCCTTGTAGGCAGTGAACGCTTCACCACCGATGAGCTTATTGCAATTGAAACTGAAGTCAACAGTGCGGATGAACGGGCTCTTGAACTGGAAAAAGAGGTGTTTCTGCAGCTGCGGGCAGATGTGGCAGCCTATCTGGATACCCTTTTTCGGCATGCAGAGTTTATTGCAGAACTGGATGCTTTGGCGGCGCTGGCGTGTGCAGCTACTATTCATGGTTTTGTCCGGCCAGAAATCAAGGGGGAAAACTCTATCTGCATAGAGGAGGGACGCCATCCGGTTGTTGAGAAGTATCTCCCTCCCGGGGAATTTGTTCCGAACAGTATTGCTCTGGGCGGTGACAAGCCTCCCTTTGCCCTGATTACAGGACCCAATATGGCAGGAAAATCAACGGTGCTTCGTCAGACGGCTTTGATCGTACTCATGGCCCAGATGGGTTCTTTTGTTCCCGCAAGGGAGGCCCGTATTGGTCTTGTAGACAGAATTTTCTGCAGGGTGGGCGCCTCGGACAATCTTGCCCGGGGAGAGTCAACTTTTCTTGTAGAAATGAATGAGACTGCCAATATTCTCCGTTATATGACACCATCAAGTCTGGTTATTATGGACGAAGTTGGACGGGGAACCAGCACAAATGACGGTCTGTCCATTGCCTGGGCGGTCTCGGAGTATATTATCCGTCATAAGGTGAACACCCTTTTTGCTACCCACTACCATGAATTGACCACCATGGAAGATCCTGATGTCTGCAATCTGCATATGGAAGTGCTGGAAAAAGATGGAGATGTTATTTTTCTCAAACGCCTTAAGCATGGTGCCGCCGGGAGTTCCTACGGAATCCATGTGGCCAGGCTTGCGGGCATCCCCGACGAGGTTATCCGGAGAGCCGCTGCAATTCTCGGTTCTCTGGATGCAACAGCTCCTCCCTGTCCTGGCGGTATTGATAATAAAGAGTTTCAGGAGGATCTTTTCGGCAGAGAGGATATGGCTGTTCAGGAAATTATTAACCTGAACATCGATAGTACTACACCACTGGAAGCCCTTGTTTTTTTAAATCGTATAAGAAATTCTCTCACTTCCTGATGCAAGCCCCGGGTATCCGCGGTTTCATAGGGTATGTGCCGTCAAAATACAAGCTTTGGTATACACCGCTTTCTCGATATCCTTTTCCCTCCACGATGTATTCTATGCAGAAATATAGTTGCTGACAGCAGAAAGCTGAGGCATGGTCTCTGTGACTCATGCCTTGAAGAACTGGCGCTGCAGAGGATCGGCGGCAACAGCTGCATTTCCTGCGGACAACGTCTTGTAAGTGAAAGCGGTACTTGTGTTTTATGCCGGAAAAATGATTATATCGGAATTCCGGCTAAGGCGGTTTTTTCCTACCGCGGCGCTGCAAGGTTTCTTATCCGGCGGTACAAGTTTAACGGAATCCGTACAGCAGCTGAATTTTTCTCTATCTGCATAGCCGAACTTATCCCGGACAATATGAAAAATTACCTGATAGTTCCATTACCATCGGGAAAGGGATCCCGCAGACGCAATGGCTGGGGACATATGGAAACAGTGGCTGCATTTATGGCGAAAAATGGGTTTACCAGTGCTCCAGGGCTTTTAAAGAGAATCAGGAAGGGTGAGCAGAAAGGATTGAGCCGGGAAGAACGGCAATCTTCAGGTCAGCTGTTCAGCTGCAGGCCCTGCAGAAAAAAGGGGAATCTGCAGAGGGTGATAATTATTGATGATGTACGAACCACCGGCGCAAGTCTGAGGTCGGCGGAAGCGGCACTCAGGATTGCCGGATATACACCGGCTCTGCAGATAGTTATAGCTATTGACTAGGAGCATGGTGATTGATAATATAATAACGACATATACAGGAACGACGAGAAGGAAGAGTCGCCAGCGACTCTTTTTTTTGTATCATCGTCAAAACCTGATGTTTCAAGGAGCAATTTTAGGCATCATGAAAGAGGGAACAGGAATAAGCCCTGAACTTGAGTCGACGGTGGCTATTATTCAGGAAATGGGTTACGGCGTGGTTGAAGCTCAGCTGCGTCAGGTCAAGCGAAGCATTCAGGTGTCCCTGTTTATTACCCGTTCTGAAGGTGTAGGCCTTGATGACTGTACAAAAGTATACCGTACAGTAATGCCGAGGCTTGAGGTGCTTCTTGATTCACGGGATATAAATCTTGAAGTATCATCCCCGGGTATTTCCCGCAATATTAAATATTTCAGGGAGTTTTCTCTGTTCACCGGGGCAAAAATCAAAGTAATGGCGGAAGGTACCAATGATTGGGTTACAGGTGTTCTTGAATCCGCCGATGAAAAAGAGATAGTACTTGTCACTGAAGGTGGCGAGAAACGATACGGGAGTTCCGACATTGTTAAAGCGAAAATATCTGAGGGGTAGGGGGTAGTTATGGCCTCTGGTTTAGCTGATGCTATCAGATCTATAGTTCAGGATCGTGGGATTTCTGAAGATCTGGTAATGAAAACAATAGAAGATTTTCTTCTTGCGGCATATAAGAAAAAATTCGGGCATGCTGATAATGCTGTTGTTCGTTTTGATGAAGAAGGTGACGAAGTAGCACTGTTTGCCAAAAAGCAGATTGTTGATGATGTATATGACGAGGTCACTGAGATAGCCATTGAAGAGGCCCTCATTTTAAATGAGGACTGTGAGCTGGGCGATGAACTGCTGATTGAGATAAATCCTCAGGAGTTTGACCGTGTAGCTGTACAGAGTGCCAAACAGAAGGCAAAGCAGACGCTTCGTGACATACAGAAAGACACGCTGTATTCAGAGTTCGCTGAAAAGGCCGGTGAGATGATCATCGGCTATTATCAGCGCGAACGGAACGGCAATATTTTTG
The DNA here is from genome assembly GCA_963676835.2 of Marispirochaeta sp. GTDB lineage: Bacteria > Spirochaetota > Spirochaetia > JC444 > Marispirochaetaceae > Marispirochaeta. The sequence continues at coordinate 246,426 of CAXXFF010000001.1, read as the reverse complement.
TTGATCTCGGTCGGGTAGAAGGTATACTGCCCAAGCGCTACCAGTCCCCCCGGGAAATTTATCGGCCCAACGACAGGATCAAGGCGCTTATTTACGAAGTGAACAAGACAACTTCGGGGCTGCAGATTGTTCTGTCCAGGACACATACCGATTTTGTTCGCAGGATCTTTGAGCTTGAAGTACCCGAGGTATATGACAAAACCGTCGAGATTTTCAAGATAGTCCGGGAGCCGGGTTACCGTACCAAGCTTGCAGTCTACTCAAACCGTGAAGATGTCGACCCGGTAGGTGCCTGTGTAGGTATGAAAGGTGTTCGTATTCAGGCAATTGTACGTGAACTTGAGGGTGAGAAAATCGATATCCTCAAATACGATACCAATCCCAGAGATTTTATTAAGAATGCACTTTCTCCCGCGGAAGTGGAAACAGTTGTTATCCTCGATGAGGCGAAACGGCAGGCTCTTGCGGTGGTTGAAGAGAACCAGTTATCCCTTGCAATCGGAAAGCAGGGGCTTAATGTGCGTCTTGCCAACCGGCTGGTTGACTGGAATATCGATGTAAAAACCATCGCTCAGTTTGAAGAGATGGATATTTCCGCTGAAAGTAAAAAGGCAATGGAAGCCCTTTTCAGTGATGTGGAAGAAGAAGAGATTACCCGCATCGCAGAATTGCCGGATATTCCGGAGCATATTGTATCGGCCCTCGAGGAAAATAATGTCGAATACATCGAAGACCTGATTAATCTTACCGAAGATGAAATGGGTAATATGGAGGGACTCAGCGCTGATGATGTTGAGACCATAACATCCATAATCAACGAGAATGTTGACATTATCGAGGAAGAAGAAGAGAATACTGAAGCAGATTCGGAGTACGTGCCTGATGCTGAGGATTCGTACGAATGTCCAGAATGCGGACATGAAATCACAATCGATATGGCAAACTGTCCAAATTGCGGTGTCGGTTTAAGCTTTGAAGTATCGGACGAAGAAGAGTAAGGACACAATCCGAAATAGCAGACTGAGGAACTATGGCTGAAGAACAGGAAGATAAGAAGAAACCAAAAGCGACCCTCATAAAACACAAAAAGCCCGAAGAATCATCTCCGGATTCCAAAGAATCAAAACAGGAGAAAAAGCGGGTCGTCGTTGTCAAGAAAAAGAAAAAGCCCGTTCCTCGAGTTGTGGCCAAAAAAGAAGATGCCCCCGAGGTCGAAAAGGTTCAGGAAGAAACTCCTGCTCCGGCGGAAAATAAGGCAGCGCCTGCGGAAGAGCCTAAGAAGGACAAACCCCAGGAAAAACCTGCACCCGCAGCTGCGGTATCTGAAGACACAGTTAAACAACCTGCTGCTGAAGCCCCAAGGGCAAAAGCTGCTTCAGACAGTCAGGAAGAAATACGCCAGACACAGAAAGGGCGCACCGGTGGTTATACCCGTATGCGCACCGGTCTGCCACGGTCCCAGAGGGAACAGAAACCCCAGGAAAACAGGCGCCCCGGACCCGATAACCGGCAGGGCGGGCGACCCGGCGGTAATCGTGGTCCCGGAGGGCCCAGGCCAGGCGGCCCGCGACCAGGTGGTCCCGGCAGGCCTCAGGGGGGAAATTTCCGCAGGCCCGGAGGTGGCGGCGGAGCTCCTTCAGCGGCACCGTCACCGGAAGCTGGCGAAGGCAAGAGCAAAACCGGTAAAAAGTTCTTCAAGGCCAAGAAAAAGGCTGCATATCAGAAGAACCGCAAGGAAGAACTTGCTGAAAGGGATTTTCAGATAAAGAAGCGTCCCATCAAGAAAATAAACCCGGTTCCCAAAGAGATCGATATTATGGAAGTAATAACGGTTTCCGAACTTGCAAGAAAGATGAATCTCAAGGCTGGCGAGCTTATTTCCAAGCTTATGGGCATGGGAATGATGGTTACCATTAACCAGCAGATCGACTCCGATACAGCGCAGCTTTTGGCTGAAGAGTACGGGTCTAATGTAAAAATTGTCAGCCTTTACGATGAAACTCTCATTGAAAGCGATGACAAGGATGACGCAGACCTTAAAGCGCGGCCGCCGATTGTTACCATTATGGGACATGTCGATCATGGTAAAACCAAGCTTCTGGACAGCATTCGGGCAACCAATGTGGTCGGCGGTGAGTTTGGTGGTATTACCCAGCATATAGGTGCATACAAGGTGCCCCTCGCCGATGGTGGTGGAGATATTGTTTTCCTTGATACTCCAGGTCACGAAGCATTTACACAGATGCGTGCCCGCGGAGCTCAGGTAACCGATATTGTTGTACTCGTAGTTGCGGCTAACGATGGTGTTATGCCACAGACGGCCGAAGCAATTAACCATGCAAAGGCTGCGGAAGTTCCGATTATTGTGGCAATAAACAAGGTCGATCTTCCTGAAGCAAACATAGATCGGGTAAAGCAGCAGCTTTCTGAATATGAACTTATGCCCGAAGACTGGGGCGGTTCCACCATGTTCTGCGAAGTTTCAGCTCTTAAAGGGCAGGGAATTCCGGAGCTGTTGGAGACCATAAATCTCCAGGCTGAAGTCATGGAGCTCAAGGCAAATTATGATTGCCGTGCCGAAGGCCGAATCATTGAGTCAAAAGTTGATCATGGCCGCGGTATTGTGGGTACAGTGATCGTCGAACGGGGTACACTCAAGGTTGGTGATGCCTTCGTTGCGGGCGTTTTCCCCGGTAAGGTCAGGGCAATGTTTGATGATCTTGGCAACAAGGTTAATGAGGCTACCCCTGCAACACCGGTAGAGGTTCTTGGATTTACCGGTACCCCAAGTTCGGGTGATCCCTTCCAGGTTACCGAAAATGAAAAGGTTGCCCGCCAGGTTGGTAACAAGCGGCAGGAACTTGAGAAAGCCGGAGAGGCAAAGAATGTCAAGAAAATTACTCTTGATAATCTCTATGATTCCATTCAGCAGGGTGGTGTTCAGGAGCTCAAGGTAATTATCAAGGGTGACGTTCACGGTTCAGTTGAGGCCCTTCAGATGGCCCTCGAACGGCTGAGTACTCCCGAAATCAGGCTTAATGTCATCGATGCATCTGCAGGTACGGTAACCGAGTCTAATGTAAGTCTCGCAGCCGCATCGGATGCAATTATTATCGCATTCCATGTCCGTCCGACTCCCAAGGCTCAGATGCTTGCGGAACAGGAAAAGGTTGAGATACGTAAGTATACAATCATATACGATGCCGTAGACGACATTCGGGATGCCATGGAAGGTATGCTTTCTCCGGAACTCCGGGAAGAAACCGTCGGAACCGTGGAAGTCCGGGATACCTTCAAGGTACCCAAGATCGGTCTTATTGCCGGTTGTTACGTTACTTCAGGTAAGGTTACCCGCGGAGCAACTGTACATGTTGTGCGGGACGGCATTGAGATTCATACCGGAAAGATTACCTCTCTCAAACGCTTCAAGGATGACGCGAAAGAGGTTGCCACCGGATATGAATGTGGTATCGGTATTGAAGATTATCTTGATGTTCAGGTTGGCGATACCTTTGAGGTTATCGAAATCCGTGAAATTGCCAAGAAGCTGAGCAGCGATAATAACTGATGTCAGAATTCAGGCTAAAGCGTGTTTCATCGTTGATTCAGCACGCTATAAGTGAAATGATCGTGACCGGTGTTATCAAAGATCACCGGGTATCGAGTTTTATATCTGTAACCGGCGTAGAGGTGTCGAAAGACACCGCCTACGCAAGGGTTTATGTTTCCAGTTTTGAAAATCTCCAGTCAGTGGAAAATGCTGTTAAAGCTTTGAATCATGCTGCCGGGTTTATTCAGGCAAAGCTTGGGAAAAAGCTGCATCTTCGTAACACCCCGAAACTGAATTTTATTCAGGACGGCTCAATTGAGCGTGGTGTCCGGATGGTGAAAAAGCTGGATGATCTGGATACCTGATGCCCCTGCGTGATGGTATTATTTTAATCGATAAAAATCCTGGTTTTACCTCATCAGATACCGTCAGAATGGCTGCTCGAAGGCTTAAGTCGGGTAAAGCCGGGCATACCGGTACTCTCGACCGGTTTGCCTCAGGACTACTTGTATGTGTTACCGGTTCATTTACCCGTCTTGCCAACTACCTTACCGATCAGGACAAGGAATACGAAGCGGTAATTGAATTCGGCAAGGAGACAAGCACCCTTGATCCGGAGGGGGATATAATTGCGGAAGGCGCAGTTCCAGACCTTTCAGTAATAGAATCCGTACTGCCTTCGTTTCGCGGAACAGTTCTTCAACGTCCGCCTGCATATTCAGCAGTGCACATAGATGGTAAACGGGCCTATAAGCGGGCTAAAGCGGGAGAAGAGCTGGTTATGCCGGAAAGATCAATCAGTATTGACCTGTTTGATATTCTGGAATGGAACCCGCCGTTTTTAACTGCACGTATTGCATGTTCCAAAGGGACATATATACGAAGTCTGGCCAGGGATCTGGCAATAGCTGCAGGCAGCCGTGCAAGTCTTTCTGCATTGAGAAGAACAAGGGTTGGATCATCCCTGGTGGAAAATGCTGTTAACGCAAAAGAGCTGAACAGTGAAACTCCTCTGGAGACGAGCAGAGAGAGTATGGAAATGATACTTGGTTTAACCGGGGCTACTATAATCCAGGATTATGCCGGAGATTTTCTTAATGGAAAAACCATAAAAAACTCCATGTTCAGCGATATCCCCGACCTGGATGACCTGATCTGCTTTGATGAAGACGGCAGGTTTCTCGGAGTCCTTGTCAGGCAGCAACAGGGGTACCGATATGGTATGGTTAACGGCGGGCTGAGAGATTGACTTTTTGACATATATGGGTAAACTAAAGTGGAAGAATTTTGCTTTTGCCGCCGTATTCTTCCGCATATTTGCAGTATAAAACTAACCGTGAACAAACGGATAAAATTCATGAGCAGGTTTCGCTCGGTAGAGAGAGTGTTCAAAGGAGAAAAGGATGTTAGCTAAGGAAGCGAAACAGAACGTTATTAAAGAGTTTGGAACTAACGAAAAAGACAGTGGGGCAACTGAAGTGCAGATTGCACTGCTCACTAAACGGATTGAAGAACTTACAGAGCATTTCAAAGTAAATAAAAAGGATCATGCTTCAAGAAGGGGACTTCTCAAGCTGGTAGGTCAGCGGAGAAAGCTGCTTAAATACCTGCAGCGTAAGGACCTTGATAAGTACAGGGAGCTTCTTGTCCGTCTCAATCTGAGAAAATAACAGTAAGGATATATAATAATGATACATTCAGTTTCCATTCCCATGGGAGATGGTGAACTAATCCTCGAAACCGGCAAAATGGCCAAGCAGGCCAATGGTGCGGTATACGCGCGTTACGAAGGCAGTGCTGTCCTTGCGACAGTCTGCTGCAGTGACAAGCCGGTGGAAGGACTGGATTATGTTCCTCTCCAGGTAGAATACAATGAAAAATATTACGCCGCCGGAAAAATTCCCGGTGGTTTCCTGAAACGTGAAGGAAGGCCCAAGGACAAGGAAATCCTTGTTTGCCGTCTTATCGACAGACCCATGCGCCCTCTGTTTCACAAATCTTTTGCCAGAGATATTCAGGTTGTGCCGACTGTAGTTTCTGCAGACCAGGTCAATCCTCCTGATATTATTGCAATGGTCGCAGCTTCTGCGGCAGTTGTGATTTCTGATATTCCCTTTGAGGGTCCCGTCGGCGCGGTAAGAATCAGTTCCGTAGACGGCCAGCTGATTGTCAATCCTACTTTCGAGCAGATTGCCAACAGTGAGCTGGATATTGTGGTATCCGGTACCAATGAAGGTATAACCATGGTAGAGGGCGGCGCAAAGGAAGTCTCTGAAGAGAGAATGCTTGAAGCCATTGACCTTGCCAGGGATGTTATCAAGAAGCTTTGTGCTGGTCAGCTTGAACTGCGTGAGAAGGCGGGAAAAGAAAAGCTTCCTCTGGTAGAGACTGCTGAGGTTTTTGAACTTGAAGGTGAGATTAAGGATGCCGCCTATGCGCGTCTTGAAGAAGCCTGCTTTGTTCTCGGTAAGTTTGAACGTTATGCTGCCATTAAAGCAGTTAAGTCTGATGTGGTCTCACAGTTTGAAGACCGTATCGAAGACGGACAGATGGCAAAAGTTGACAAACTTTTTGAGAAGATGGAGTACGACATTGTACGTGCATCTATTCTGAATAATGGCAAAAGAACCGACGGTCGCGGGACAGAAGATATTCGCCCCATCAGCTGCGAGGTCAAGGTTCTTCCCCGTACTCACGGAAGCGCACTGTTTACCCGGGGAGAAACACAGGCCCTCGCGGTTACCACCCTTGGAACTGTTTCTGACGAGAAAATCGTCGATGACATAGATGGAGATAAGAGCTATGAAAGTTTTATGCTCCATTACAACTTTCCTCCTTTTTCGGTAGGTGAAACCGGACGTATGGGTACCGGTCGCCGGGAAATCGGTCACGGTCACCTTGCTCAGCGCGCAGTTGAGGGCGTTCTTCCCAAGAAAGAGGATTTCCCCTACACCGTCCGGGTTGTATCCGAAATTCTTGAATCAAATGGTTCTTCATCCATGGCGACTGTATGCGGAAGCTCTCTTTCGCTGCAGAGTGCCGGTGTTCCTTTAAGAAAACCGGTTGCCGGAATTGCCATGGGGCTAATCAGCTCTCCTGAGAAGACTGTGGTTCTTTCCGATATTCTCGGAGAGGAAGATCATCTTGGAGATATGGACTTTAAGGTTGCCGGTTCTGAAGATGGAATTACCGCCTTCCAGATGGATATCAAGATTTCCGGTGTAAGCCGGGAGATTATGGAAACTGCTCTCAATCAGGCCAAGAAAGGGCGTATGCACATTCTCGGTATTATGAATGAGACAGTTGCCTCCCATCAGGGCCAGATGTCCGAATATGCACCTAAGATCATCACCATAAAGGTGGATGAAGATAAGATTGGCGCAGTAATAGGACCTGGTGGCAAGGTAATAAAGAGTATCTGCGAGAAATCCGGTGCAAGTATCAATATCGATGACAGCGGCAAGGTTGTTATTTTCGGTAAAGATCAGGCCAGTGCTGAAGCCGGAGAGGCTATGGTCCGCGGTATTGTAGAAGATCCTGTTGTGGGAACAATATACCAGGGTACTGTTAAACGAATTATGGATTTCGGCGCTTTTGTTGAGATTCTCCCCGGAAAAGAAGGGCTTGTTCATATTTCCAAGCTTTCCAGAGAACGAGTTAACAGCGTAAGCGATGTTCTTAAGGTAGATCAGGAAATACCTGTGAAACTTATTGAGATCGACCGCATGGGCCGAATCAACTTAAGCTATATAGACGCTATTGACCCCGATAAGTCCGGCAGCGGCAAGGGTGGAGATCAGGGCAGTCGCCAGAGATAGGGGCCCGTCTCTTAAACAAACAGGCGGATTGTCCTTAAACGGGACAATCCGTTTTTTTATATCTTCTATCTGTTTATCCGGATATCTTACCGAGAACGGAGTATGTACAGGAGTTAACTGTGGAAATGCTTAAAAGTGTTATTGTTCCGTCTGTTCTTCCAGCTTCCGGCGCTCCCGTGTATGCAACTGCGGTTGCTTCCGGCGCCGATCTTGTTGCAGATATAGACACAGCAATTCGATTGAAAAGCCTTGAAAGGGTTATGATCCCCACCGGGCTGTTTCTTGCTATACCTCCCGGTTATGAAGCACAGGTAAGACCACGGTCTGGCCTGGCGGCAAAAAGAGGAGTAACGGTACTTAATACGCCTGGAACAATAGACAGCGATTACCGGGGGGAGATCAAAGTTATTCTGGTTAATCTGTCTGCAGAAACAGCAGAAATTCTGCCTGGAGAACGTATTGCCCAGATTGTATTTGCTCCGGTAATACAGGCGGTTTTTGAGGAATCAGACAATCTTTCAGAAACAGATAGAGGCCATGGCGGGTTCGGCTCTACCGGTACCCATTAGGGGAACGCTGTACACGTTCGGGTAATCAGGATGACCACGAAGATTTTCAACCGCTATATAGCTTCTGAGTTCCTCTTCTCTTTCTTTGTGGTTTTTCTGTTTTTCTTTTTTATTTTCTTTATCAACCAGATACTGCTTATGGCAGAACAGATTTTGTCCAAGCATGTAGCCCCGGTTGATGTAATCCGGCTTATTCTCTTCGCTATTCCCAATATAATCTCTTACAGTTTTCCTTTTGCGGCTCTTGTCGGAGGGCTCATGGCCGTAGGAAGGCTTGGTGGTGATAACGAACTGCTTGCCATGCAGGCAGCAGGAATCCCGCTTAAAAAGATTGCTCTTCCATTTCTGTTTATGGGGGTTCTTGTGGGCGGTCTGGCCTTTTTTTCCAATGATGTTCTGCTTCCCCTTGGAACAATGAAGTTCAACACACTGTACCGGGAGATACTGTACAGTAATCCGGCCCTGGAGCTTGAATCAAATTCAATAAAGCGGTATCAGGACAGGATTATCGCCACCGGAGATGTCAACGGCGGTAGAATAGACAATATTATAATTATTGACCGGGATGATAAAAAAAACCTGCGTACCATAACCGCATCCGGTGCCGTGCTCTCACGGGATACAAGCGGTGCGGGGGTAATAAGCCTTGAGCTGGATAATGTAGTATCGCTGGTAACGGATAAAAAACGCAGCGGGAACTACGAATACAGTACTGCAGAAACCATGAAGTATAATATTCTGCTTAAAGATATAACCATGGCAGTACATAGTCTTACCCCTCGGGAAAAAAGTGTACGCGATATTCTCAAAGAGATTGAAGGGAAAGAGGAGCAGCTGAATAAGCGTCTGGAAGATCAGAGACTTCGCCTGGAATCCGATAAAATCAATATGGCTTCTGTGTATGACGATACTATCCTTAACCGTCAGGAACAATCGTCTTCCAGGCTATCCGGTCTTTATGACGCTGTAAATAATCTGAAGAAACAGGAAATACGAGACAGGTCGCTCCAGATGCATCTCCTTGAATTTCACAAGAAAATTGCTTTACCTGCAGCATGCATTATTTTCCTTATTTTTGCTTTTCCCGCAGGGGTAATAAGCCGTCGCAGTGGCCGTTCTATCGGTTTCGGTATTGGTCTTTTTGTATGTGTAATATACTGGGGCATGCTCTTTGCAGGTCAGACTCTGGGTATCCGTTCAAACTTCTCACCCCTGTTTTCTATCTGGAGTGCTAATTTTGTTATTCTTACCGTTGGTATTGTTCTTCTTGTTTTAAGGACCCGGAGGTGAAAATATTCTACCGAATGCTGCTGAAAGAGGCTCTCCCTGTAATGCTTCTTGCATTAATGTTTTTTGTTCTTATCCTGGAAATGGTAGATCTCTTCGCCAATCTCTGGCGCTACCTTAATCAGGATGTTCCTGTCAATGTTATATTGACTATACAGCTCTATTATTTACCCAAGTGCATTTCTTACAGCGCCCCGATTTCCCTGCTTTTTTCAGTCTCTTTTACCCTGGGTAATCTTTATGCAAATAACGAGCTCATTGCACTTTTAGGAGCCGGTGTATCTCTTCGCCGTGCGGTGGTTCCCCTTCTTGTTCTAGGGTTTATGACAGGTGCGGGCATGCTTGTTTTTGAAGACCGGGTAGTAATCAATACCTACGCAACAAAGATAAAGTTTGTAAAAGAGGTATTGGGGCAGAAAGAAAATGCCAACAATACAAATGTAACTATTAGAGGGCTTTCGGAAGGGGTTCTGTATTCTGCAGAATATTATAACGATCAGAATCAGACGCTTTCCAATTTAACCGTACTTCTTTGTGATTCACAGGGGACATTTACCCAACGCATCGATGCAAAATGGGCTGAATATAAGCAGCAGGGGTGGCTGCTGCATGACTGCCGTGTTTTTAATTACGAGAAAGACAAAATAGTCGAGACCCGGGAATCTGAACTTCAGCCTCCATTACTGCTTGATGAACCTGATACATTCAGAAGAAAAGAGAAGAATCTTGATGAGTTAACCTTGAAAGAAGCAGGCATGTATATTAAGGAACTTCAGCGAGCAGGCAGGGACAGCCGGATAGCCAGGACCGACTATTTTAAAAGAATAGCCTTTATTTTTACTCCATTTATAGTCTCTTTAATCTCCGTTGCTGTGGGCAGCAGGTTTAAAAAGAACATACTGTTAATGAGTCTTCTTTTAAGTTTAAGTATTTCGGTTATATTCTATGTCTTTCAAATGGTAACAGGAATACTTGCCAATACCGGGTTAATGCCGCCTTTTACCGGGGCGTTTATGCCGGTTATTGTTTTCTTTATAATTGGTATAACCATGATGAAATTTATTCGAACTTGAGGTTTTGATGGGTATAAAATTTACGATAGATTCATTTGATAAGGATACTCTTGCAAGAACCGGCACACTTGAGCTTGCACATGGGCCAGTGGAAACTCCGGTATTTATGCCTGTAGGGACAAACGGCAGTGTTAAGGCAATATCACATGATACCCTGGAAAAAATCGGTATTTCTCTGATTCTGGGAAATACGTATCATTTGTATCTAAGACCGGGTACTGATGTAATTGATACCTATGGGGGACTCCACCAGTTTTCCAGCTGGAAGGGAAACATTTTAACCGATTCCGGTGGGTTTCAGGTATTCTCTCTGGCTCCATTCAGGAAAATAACCCGGGAAGGAGTAAAGTTCCGCAGTCATATCGACGGCAGTTACCATTTTCTAACACCCGAAAAGGTTGTGGGCGTGCAGAACTCCCTGAATAGTGATATTGCCATGGTTCTGGATGTATGTACTCCTCCTGGAATTGAATACCGTGAAGCGGTGAAGGCACTGGAGACCACAACTCATTGGGCGGAACGAAGCCTCAAAGCATGGAAGGATGCCAATCCTGCAGACGGCAGGGTTCTCTTTCCGATTCTTCAGGGTAACTTTTATAAGGACTTAAGAGAACGGAGTGCTGAAGAGCTGTTGGCCATGGACTTTTCCGGTGTAGCTGTTGGCGGATTATCTGTGGGGGAACCATTTCCGGTTTATGTTGATATGCTCCAGCATACCGGCTCCTTGCTGCCGCAGGAAAAGCCGCATTACCTTATGGGTATTGGAACGCCGGAATATATTCTCGAAGCTGTCGAAAATGGTATTGATCTATTTGACTGCGTATTTCCAACCCGGATAGCCAGGAATGGAACAGTTTTTACTCCCGGCGGTATGATTGCTCTTAAGAAGGCAGAGTTTGAAAAAGATAAGGGGCCAATTGTAGAAGGGTGCGGCTGTACTGCCTGCACGAGATACAGTCGGGCATATATGAGGCACTTGTTTAAAGCAAAAGAAATTCTTGGACCCATGCTGGCCACAGAACATAATATTACCTTTTTGAATAATATGGTTATGGAAATAAGGGCCGCCATCCGTGCATCCAGGTTTAGAAAATATAAAGAGGATTTTCTGTATGAGTACCGGGGAAAACACAGCCAGTAACAGGCGTGATTCTAAACGGGGCAGCACGGTTAATACCGTAATTGTCATGGTCTGTACCTTTGCAAGCCGCTTGCTCGGTTTTGTACGTAATGCACTTATTGCTTCTCTTTTTGGTGCAGGAGGAGACGCAAGTATCCTGCATTTAACTTTTGCTGTTCCAAACAACCTTCGGAAGCTTATGGCTGAAGGTGCATTGTCATCCGCTTTTATTCCTGAGATATCAGCATCTCTTGCCAGAGGAAAAGGAAGGAACGCCGATTATGCCAAGTCCCTTACCAGTCTTCTGATCGGCTTTCAGCTATTAGTGCTTATTCCTCTCTCCATTATTGGAATAATTTATGCGGAAACTTTGATAAAGTACGTTCTTTCAGAATTAAAAGAGCCGGACAGGATAGCTTTAGCTGTGTCTCTGTTTCGCTGGTTTATCTTCTATATAGTACTTATCAGTGTTAATGCAACCATTATGGCAGTACTTAACAGTCATAATGAATTTCTTGTTCCGGCTCTGACTCCGGTACTTTTTTCTGTAGCTGTAATTTCCAGTCTTTTGCTTCTATACCGGCATTTAGGCGTGTTTGCCATGGCTGTAGGGGTGCTCTCAGGCGGTGTTGCGCAGATTTTTTTTCAGCTTCCTGCATTTATCAAACACGGGTATTCCATTTTCCCCAGGTTTAAATTTAGTGAACCCGGATTCGCGAGAATAATGCGCAGATGGGGGCCGGTGGTTATGAGCTCCTCTATTTTCAGCATTATTCAAATTGTGGCTATCCGTTTTGCCTCCGGTATAGATGATTCGGGCGTGGCCGGACTGCAGAATGCAATTATTTTCTGGCAGCTCCCGATGGGCATTTTTTCAGCATCAGTCAGTACTGTAATGTTTCCTAAAATGGCCAGACTAACAGCTGAGGGCAATGAGCGGGAGCTGAACACTACTATTGCCCAGGGAATAGAACTCCTGCTGGTTTTACTGATTCCTTCAATGCTGGTACTTGTTTTTCTTGGACATGAGATTATCGCCGTAGCATACCAGCGTTACAGGTTCACCGCCGGGGATACTGCATATACGGTTAAAATAATGAGTGCCTACAGTTATGGACTGTTTTCTGTCGGGGCATATAATTTTATGCAGCGCTACCACTTTTCCAGAGATCGCTATAAGACTGTTACAGCAACCGCGGTGGTTATTGCATTGGTCGATATTTCTCTCTCAATTCTGTGGAAAAATACTGCTTTGGGTGTGGCAGGTCTTGCTCTTGCAAATACAGTAGCATTTACTATCGGATTTCTTTTGCTTTATCTGCCGATGATAAAAAGCAGGGGTTTGGAAATACTGAAGGGAAATCTGCGTACTTTAGTTAAACTTCTTCCAGCATTGATTCCGGGTGCACTGGTGTTATATTTACATCATATGCTTTACGGAACCTGGTGGACCAGTGGTTCAAGCGCAATTAATTTACTTCGGCTGCTGATAGTCGCTGGAGTTTACAGTGTCCTGACCCTGTTTATGTACAGAATCAGCGGGATTGATGCAGTTAATATACTGCTTCGACGAAGGAGAAACAGGTGAGAGGTTTTCCGGTTTTAGCTATTGCATTTATACTGGTTTTACCCCTGAACATATATGGTCAGGCTGAAACAGGTAGCTCAGATACGTCGGGTGCAGTTTCTGATGAGAACGATTCGAGGCGAGATGTTCTCAGGTATGGAATAGACAGTGAAGTGATCAATCTTCTTAACAGTCTCAAGCAGGAAGGGGAACACAGCCTGGACACAGATGTATTGGCGCTGGCGGAAAATTCACGAAATGGCAATCTTCAGCAGGCTGCTTTAAATCTTCTCATCGAATCAGATGAGGTTGACCCTGTGCCGGTGGCGCAGAATATTCTTGAAGAATACCCCCTTGATGAAAAGCTTATTATCAGTGCCCTTGATGTGTTGATTAAAAAGGAAAGCAAAGAGGATGCCACTCTTGTGGAAGACTATCTGCGCCATGAGAACAGTGCAGTAGCAGTAAAGGCGATGGAAACGATTGGGGTTATAGGCAGTCCCGAACAGACTTCCATAGTAAAAGATATCTATGAAGACAGTGACTCCAATCAGACAGTTCGCGCGGCTGCATTAAGTACCCTGGGGGCATTAAAGGATACCGAGAGTATCGATTTCCTTGTGGATATACTGGAAGATGAGACTCAGGAAAAGAGTTTCCGCTGGAGGGCCTGTCAGGCTCTGGGTAACTATGCGGATGAAACAGTTCTGCCCCATATCAGAAAAGCATTGAACGATGATGATACCATTCTGCGGACTTATGCTGTGCGGGCACTGAAAGAGTTTCCGGCAGATATGGTCCTTGATGATCTTATAGAAGCCCTGAGAGACAGTTTCTGGCGTGTAAGAGTGGCTGCCATAGAAACCCTGGGAGAAAGGGAAGAGTCCAAGGCTGTGGATATTCTTATATACAAGGCAAAACGGGATCCGGAGGAGAAGATACGCCTCACAGCTGTCAATGCTCTTGGAAAAATAGGCGGGGGCAAGGCATTTGATGCAGTTCGTGAGATAGCCGAGGCAACAACGTTTTCAATGGCATTAAGGGCAGCATCTGTGCAGGTGGCGATAGATAATGATCTCGGATCAAGTTTTTCCATGATAGATGCCATTATCGAACAGGAATGGGAAAAAGAAAAGTCACAGCTTTTTATAGAAATGGTAAAGGCTATGACCAGACAGGAGCATGATCGCCTGGAAGGTTATTTTGAACGCTTTCTAACCTACAACGATGTATCAGTTATCCTGATGACCCTTAAGGGTATAGAGAAAAATGTGTTTTTTACCCTTAAGGATACGGTGCAGGAATTGAGTGAGTCCAGAACAGCGGAGTCAGTAAAAAAGAGGGCTGAAGAAGTCCTCGAATCTCTTTAGCACCTTCTTATTATCCAATCTTTAGTCAGTACCGGACATCCCGGGTCTGTCAATCAGATGCAGGATACGGTTTACCCGTTCAAGAGGACTTATCCATTCGCGGAACATCATGGTAAAGTCGCCATGTTCTGTGTGAAGAAGAATACTCTTGTCTATGCAGTTTTCAATATTTCCTGAAATTTCCGGGAAATACTCACCCTGCAAAGGTGCAAAACGCAGTCCCTGATCAGTAAACTCTACTTCTGCAATTTTTTCCGGTACCTTTATGAGGAACACGAGGAAGAATGAATTACCGCCTCCAACAGAACGGATCTGTTTTCCTACCCAGCGGATGTTGCGTCCGCTGTTATTGGGGTTTTGTCCGGAAAGTCTGAATTCGATGGGACGGTGACCAAGACCAGGCGTATTGGAATCATATTGATGCATGGTGGATATTTGTGAGAGAGGAATTTTCCCTCCCTGATGTTTTGGATGAATATCCATCAGGCTGACTTTACCTTCAGATTCCGGGCTTTTCTGTGTTCCCGGTGAAGGTTCTCCGTTGATGCCGGTACCAGGATCGTCAGTTGAAAATTTTGTTCCAGTTTTTGACGGCGATGATTCTTTTCCCCGGCGGGTTACCGGCAGAGTTGTATTAGCTTTGATCTGGGTTTTATCAGAACTGTTAAGCTTTTCCTGATCATCCCTGCGATCCCGATGGCGGGGTCCAAAAACAGTTGAATCAGCATCAGCATTGGATTCGATATGTCTTCTCAAAGGAATAATGGTAAAGACAAGGAGGAGAATAAGGGCAATGATGGCAATTATTATAAGAAAAGGGACCTTGAACCGTACTATACCGGATGGGCTGAGTTCGAATCGGAGTTCTCCTTTTCTTGGGAAAATACGCAGATCGTCAGAAAAAATCAGTTCTGTGTCGAGGGCATATTCCCCATCTTCATAACCTTTCAGGCTTACCTTTGCATTGAGGGTCGCTTTTTTTGAAGGGTCCACCCTCAGCTGTTGAGGCTCAATCAGTATATTTCCCTCTCTGGTTCTGATTTCTTCCAGGTGTATGATTATGGGTTCATCAAGATAGTTGGTTATAGTAAAAGGTACACTGAAATCAGTTCCTACGCGGCCGAGATTATCCGGGAACTCCAGGGAAGGGGCGCCTGTGGCAGTATGGCTGATCCCGTTTCCTTTCTGGTAGGGAATAACATCAACACCCAGGGTTTCCGAAATAGGACCGTAGAGGTCGTTGCTTTCATCGGTGTCAGTGGTATTTGCAGAAGTATTACCATTATCTGATGCAAGTCCAGACGTGGTGCTCCCTGTTTTACTGGTGCGCGGAAATTCGATGAGCCGCACTTTCCAGCCTTCCCGTTTCAGCTCCTGTGCAATACGTATGGCCTCTGTTCTGTTTTTTTCCCTCGCATCAGCTCCGCTGGCAGGAAAGGCGGAGCCTGGAGGGGGGTCGTGAATGCCGTCTGTGAGAATAAGAATATTCTTACTTGTTGAAAGTGAAAGATCCCGTACATAACCGTAGAGATAGTTCATGGCGGAGATAAGATCAGTGTATTTCCCCAGGGGGTGAAGCAGCATTATTCTTGCTAAAGATGCTTCAATATCCTGATCAGATTTAATCTGCCGGTGAATTTCCTGTTCCGGTACACTGGAAAAACTGAGCAGGTGAAATCCGTCGCCGTACTCAAGATGTTCGTCTACAATATCTTTTAAAAGAAAATTGACGGTGTCGTCGAAATAGGGAAACATGCTTTCCGAGACATCCAGCAGAACGATCATATCCATCTCCTCCGCGACTGCCGGTAAAGCGGCAGTAAGCAGGAGGAGAAAAAGAATACAGCGTTTAATCATAAATTTTTAAATTTCTCCTTTGGAAATACTTTTAACTGTATAGTTATATTTGTTCTCGTTAATTTCAAACACGGCATTTTCTTCCGGTTTAAGTCCCCAGAGTTTCATTCCAAAGGGAGACTGATAGGAGATAACACTCTGGTTGGGGTCGGATTCCCAGGGACCGTAAATTGAATATGTTTCGGTTTTATTGTTGTTATTATTCAGCAGTTCAACCTTGGTTCCGAATGAGACCTTGGAAACATCGGTCTGCTTTCTGTCAAAAATCTGTGCTTTATCAAGATCGTCTTTCAGCCGGCCCACTGCCATGTTAAGCAGTTCCTGCTTTTCTTTTCCTGCCTTGTATTCCGCATTTTCCCTGAGGTCTCCAAGGTCGATGGCCGCACCGATTTCCCGTGAGTTTTCCGGGATTTCCACATCGATAATGTGGCGGAGCTCTTCCTGTTTGCGCTGGTAGCTTTCGGGAGTAACAATAAGACCCTTGATTTTGATCTTGGTTGTTGCTGCGGCAGATGCAGGTTCACCGAAGAACTTGAAGTCGGGAAAACGCTCAACAATCTTGTGCTTGAGTTCAATGAGGATTGACGGATCAAGGTCCTTAACATCCTGAACCAGAGTAATGAGCCTGTGGATTGACTCTTCGTCTGTTTTAAGCAGGTATTCCTCCAGTCTTTTCTCCTTGAACAGGAAGTTCTGCGCCTGGCGGTTGAGTTTACGGTTGTTGCTCACATCCCTGCGGTTGTTAATTTCCCGGAAGGTAATATCAACAAGATGGATCATATTGATGAGAATTTTCTCATATTCAATACCGTATCCGGCTACCTTCTCATTGGTGTCGAAGTATTTAGCAAGCCAGATAAAGGCTTCACGGTTATCACGGTATTTATCCATAATATCAGAGAAGAGTGTCTGCACGAGGTCTTCATGGTCATGGGCATAAAGTTCGTCGATAATATATTTACTGAGGCTTGTGGGGAAAATCTTAACGTAGTACTCCGGCCAGTCTGACTGAGCTTTAAGCTCGGCAAGGAATCCTTTGGCAATTTCTGCGTCATCGATTTTGGCAAAAAGAGCCATGATGTCATCAATCTCTTCAATCAGGTCAGCGAAGGTAAGGCCGAGGCCCGGATTGAGGTAAGGGAAATCCTGCACAACCTGTTCAACCAGGAGATAGCTTCCGATAACCTGTTCATTTACACTGGCGTATGCTTTGAGAATATTGACAAAGTATGAGAACATTTCGGAAAAGTATTCAGATTCGGGCTTTGCTGTTGCAAGAAAATCCCGAAGGGCTCCGACTTTGCCAAAGAAATTTTTAACCGCTTTGAAGCGGTTGAAGGCTTTTTCTTCAATTGAGATAGGCACTTCGCGAACTACGAATACATCGAGTTTGTCGGGAAGGTTTCCAAAAGAGGTGTCCTCTTTCAGTCTCTTCCGGGCAGTGGTGCTCCATGATGACCATTCACTGGCGGTAAGTACCGCGGGTACAAGTTCCGCTTTAATCTGCTTCATGTTGGCAGCATTATCGAAGCTTTTTATGATTGTCCGGAGAGCCCAGGATGGATCTTCCTTCACCAGTGTTTTGAGTTCATCCTTTTTCTTGGTGACCTTCAGTACCCAGATATGGTCTTTTGCAAGGGAGGTGAGGGCGTTTACCGCCATTTTGAGAGACATCCCGTGTCCACGCTTGCGGGTAAAATCGATGATGATATCATCACCCTTGATGGATTTGATTCGGCCGATACCCCATGATCTATGGCAGACAAAATTGCCTTCATCGAAGGAGATGTGCTTTTCAAAGTCGGAGATGGCATCATGCACGTTACGCCAGCTCTGGGTAAGATTTGAAACCCGGATGTACTCATCCAGCTGACTGTGTTCCTTGAACTTGTTCCGGTAGCACTCGGTGATCTCTTTCCGTGCCCAGACATTTTTCGGATCGTAATCCAGGATCCTTTTAAGGATTTCGATGGATTTATTCCAGTTTTCAGCTTCTCTGTAATAGGTGTACAGCTCTTCAAGCAGCTGTGACGCCCTTTCGGGAGAAATAAGCTTTTCAATTTTCTTGTCTACATTGAAGAAGAAATCCGTCTCTTCCGGGCAGTATTCAACCAGCTTCTCCCAGATTTCCTTGATGTTGGTAAACATTTTTTTATTGATGTAACGGTGAATCGCTTTTTTGTAGTAGTCTACCGCTCCATCTATGTTTTTATCTTCTTCCTGAACTTCCGCGAGCTGACGTACGATATCCGCTTCTTCGTAATCAACCTTGATCAGCCGTTCCCAGATTTCTATTTTGTTTTCATCTTCGTTCTTGTTGTCATAACAGTCTGCCAGTGTGCGCAGAGCAAATTTGTTTTCTCCGTACTCAAGAATGCGCTTACAGAGGTATTCAACAATGTTCCATTTCCGGTTGTCCGTAAAGATGTTTATGATCATTACCAGGTTGGTGTCATCTACCAGCTGGCGTCTGAGAGCGAGAATCCCGGCAATATAGAGGGCGATGATACTGTTCTTGGTATGTTTCAGGTGATCGTCGCAAATCTCCCGGACCTCCTCCTCACTGCCGTCGTCAATTATATCCGCGATAACTGCATCAAGCTCCTGAAAATTGTTAATACCGTAACTGTTGAGAGTTGCACGGGTCCATTTTTCCTCGTTCAACAGCTCGCTTACAGCTTTCACGCTTTGGGTAGACATCTTTCTGACTCCATTCTAGTTAGCATATAGTTCGTAGACTTGCTGGTCTAGTATTTTAATTTTGCCCAGTAGTTCATCTATTTTTGTTCGGGAATCCTTGATAGCTACATAGTGGTCTATAAGCCAGAAGTAGCGGTTTATCAACCGTGGAATAATTACCTTACCCTCCGGGTTTTCCCCAACCTGCTTTTCCAAAGCATAAATGCTTTGCCGAAGTTTTCCCAGCTCAAGCGGTCTGAGCTCCCGTTTGACTGAGAAAACGCCATATATAACACCGTACACCGGAATCCACTCTTTAACGAGTTCCGGAGTAAAATCCATACCTGAAATCTCATCTATGAGGCGCCGTATGAGCAGAGACTCAAGATGGGAAAGATCTATGCCCTGTGGATCAATATAAAAAGCCTCCCTGAAGAAGACTTTAGAGATACGAACCTCATTCAAAAATGCGTAACAGTCGGCCAGTTCCGCAAGATATCCGGCATTCTCCCGGTCGCGGCTTGAAGCCTGCTCAAGATAATCCACGGCATGCTGATAATCGCCGGTTCCTTTCAGACAGAACCCCAGACGGTAGTGCAGCTCGGGGTCGTTGCCGTCGGTTTCTCTTCCGAATGTTTCGAAGGATTTAAAGGCTGTTGAAAAAACAGAATGCCTGAGGGCATACAGACATTCGTCAACAGTTTCAGGTACCCGCTTGAGGAACTGCTGAAACGCCTTCCATTCTCTCAGGAGAAAATCCCCCTGTTCCAGGGAGTTCCCCAGATCTTCAAGACGGCTGAACCGTTCTTTCCAGAAATGCACACATTTCAGTGATGAAATAACCTCGCCATCTTCAAAATCAGCTTTTAATGCTCTTTCGAGGCTGGCTTCGGCCTCCTGAAAGGTCCCGTTCCTGGTATAGTCGTAAGCAACGGAAAGCAACTCTTTTAACTCTCCGGAGCGGTGCTTGATGTTGCTGTCCATTTATCCGTTTATTATATCATCCTGAAGAATTTAGTCAATCAGCGGATAAGGGCTAAAGAGGGGGCAGAGTATAACTATATCCGGGTCTTTTTGACAAGGTTGTCACCCTCGTCCGGGTTATAAGTATTAAGTAGAGCTTTAAGCAGGGAAACTTGATCCCTTACCAAAGCTGTTGTATAACGGTTGTACAGTAATAGTAAAACGGTGAAATTGAAGAATGTATAAAAAATTGAAGCAGTCTCGATCCAATTCAGGGAGGCATTCATGGAGAATGACATGCAGAAAAACAGTCAGCAAAACAGCCCGTATAAAAAGGTAGCCGAAAAACTTGATGCAGTAATACGCAGGGTGGAAGATTTTCCCAAGCCGGGAATACTGTTTTATGATATTACCAGCATACTTTCTGATCCGGAAGCTTTTACCCTGGTGATTGATACCATGGATGAAATATACCGGGACGTAGAGTTCGATGCCGTGGCAGCTATTGAGGCCAGAGGGTTTGTTTTTGCTTCCCCGTATGCTATTCGGAAGAAGATCCCCCTGCTGCTGATCCGTAAGGCCGGAAAGCTTCCCGGGGAGACTATAAGCGAAAGCATAACTCTAGAGTATGGGGAGGATGAGCTGCATATCCATAAAGCGGATGTTCCCGAAGGGGGACGCATTCTACTGGTTGATGATCTTATTGCCACCGGAGGCACCCTGTCCGGTGCGGTTTCTCTGGTTAAAAAGGCCGGCGGCACCGTAACAGACCTCTTTGGGGTAGTGGGGCTTCCCTTTCTGAATTACAGTAAAAAGCTCACTGACTGCAGGGTTACAACCCTTGTAGATTATCAGAGCGAATAGTATTGACACTAAACAGCGAATATAGTAATTTTTCGCCCAAGATACGAGCGAAGCCCGATGGTGTAACGGTAGCACGACAGATTCTGGTTCTGTTTGTGAGGGTTCAAATCCTTCTCGGGCTGTATTCACGGTCCCTTCGTCTATCGGCTAGGACAGGAGATTCTCATTCTTCAAAGAGGGGTTCGATTCCCCTAGGGACTAACGCACGGCCGGCTTTAAGCCGGCTTTTTTATAAACTACGACTGTATATTTATGCAATTGTTATGCATAAAACGAAAAAATATACAACTGGAGGGGATTATGCGCTGTATCCTCGTTCTTGACGATGGAACAATCTTCACCGGCGATTCCTTTGGTGCCGCTCCCTGTGGTGCTGACGAATTAAAAGACCTGGTTGAGTTCTCAAAAGGTATTGGTGAAGTTGTTTTTAATACCGGAATGACCGGATATCATGAAATACTCACCGATCCGTCCTATACAGGCCAGATTGTTGCCATGACCTATCCTCATATGGGAAATTACGGTACAGATGATGCATGGTCGGAAAATGGCCCCGAAGACAGGCTGCTTCCCCGGGTTAAGGCCCAGGGATTTGTGGTTCGGGAGTATTACGACGGACCGGTCCCTCCGGGTCGTCTGAGCCTCTCCGAGTTTATGAAAAAATACAATACTCCCGGCATAAGCGGTATTGATACACGTAAACTTACCCTTCACCTGAGGGATAAGGGGAGCCGGAACGGTGTTATCGTAAAACCCGCTGACGGAGTTGCTCTGAGCGGTGAAGAAGAGAAGAAGGTTCTTGAATACCTGAAAAGCTTTCCCTCCATGGAAGGCCGGAACATTATACCCCAGGTTGGTATGACTGGAGAGGAAGATATCCTGACCGATGGAGACCTGACACTGGTCGCCATTGACTGCGGTACCAAGGGGAATATTCTGGAAGAGATGAAGAAGTTCGGTATACGAATAGTTCTTCTTCCTTCCACCGCAGGTGCTGAAAAAATCCTCTCCTACAAGCCCCATGGAGTAATCTACTCCAACGGTCCCGGAGACCCGGCTACCCTTCAGGAGCTTATCGCAGAGATAAAGAAGATGGTGGACAATGTGCCCCTTTTCGGAATCTGCCTCGGGCACCAGGTAATTGCCAGTGCCCTGGGAGCAAAAACCCGGAAGATGAAGTTCGGCCACCACGGCTGTAATAACCCTGTACGGGATGAGATCACCAAAAAAGTTGCAGTAACCAGCCAGAACCACGGCTTTGATGTGGATGAGGCAACTCTTCCGAAAGGAACCAGCGTATGGTTCAGAAATGCCAACGACAACACCGTTGAGGGAATTATCAACGAGAAAAAACGGATATACACAGCCCAGTTCCATCCGGAAGCTGCGCCGGGTCCTTTCGATTCCCTCTGGATTTTCCGCCGTTTCTACGACGAAATGAAGCGGTTTGCAGAAGACAGCGAGGGGGAAGCATAATATGCCGGCACGAAAAGATTTATCCAGCATAATGATTATCGGGTCCGGACCCATTGTTATCGGTCAGGCCTGTGAGTTTGACTATTCCGGAACTCAGGCGGTTGCGGCTCTCAAGGAAGAGGGGTACCGGGTTATTCTGGTTAACCCCAATCCTGCTACAGTTATGACCACTCCCGGCATAGCGGATGCCATTTACACCGAACCTCTTAAGCCTGCGTATGTTGAAGAGATTATCAAGAAGGAACGCCCTGATGCGCTTCTGCCTACCATGGGCGGTCAGACGGGGCTTAATCTGTCTCTGGAACTGTATGAGCAGGGTATTCTGGATAAATATAATGTGGAGCTTATCGGCGCCACTGTAGAAGCCATTCAGCTGGCCGAGGACCGGGGTAAGTTCAAGGAACTTGCCACAAAAATCGGTCTTGATACCCCGCGGTCGGTAATGACCAGGGACCTTGCCGGGGCACGGGCTCTGGCGGAAGATGTCGGCTTTCCTCTTATTATCCGGCCGAGCTATACCCTCGGCGGTATGGGCGGAAGCATTGCCTATGAAAAAAAGGAGCTGGACAGTCTGGTTGAGAGAGCTCTTGAAGAGAGTCCGGTTCATGAAGCCCTTGTTGAAGAGTCTCTCCTCGGGTGGAAAGAGTTCGAGATGGAGGTTGTCCGGGATCACATGGACAACGCGGTTATTATCTGTTCCATCGAAAACCTGGACCCCATGGGAATCCATACCGGTGACAGTATTACCGTAGCACCTATTCAGACCCTTTCTGACCGGGAATATCAGGAGATGCGAACGGCATCAATTGAGACCCTCCGGGCGGTCGGCGTTGACTGCGGCGGATCAAATGTACAGTTTGCGGTGAATCCCGAAACCGGACGGCTGGTTATTATTGAGATGAACCCCCGGGTAAGCCGGTCGTCGGCTCTTGCCAGTAAGGCTACAGGCTTTCCTATTGCCCGGTGCAGTGCGAAGCTCGCGGTTGGGTACACCCTGGATGAGATTACCAATGAGATAACCGGTAAAACCGTTTCCTGTTTTGAGCCTGCCCTGGACTACGTCGCAGTCAAGGTTCCCCGTTTTGAACTTGAGAAGTTTCCTTCGGGATACAAACAGCTGGGAACCCAGATGAAATCTGTAGGGGAGTCTCTTGCCCTGGGAAGAACCTTTACTGAAGCCCTGAACAAGGCACTCCGTTCCGCTGAGCTGGGTGTAGAGGGACTTCAGGAGATGAGCATCGGCTACGATGGTCTTGATGATATGCTGGATACCCTGCATCCACGCCGGATCTTTGCCGCCTACACCGTTCTTAAGAGAGAAGGTAAACGGGCACTTAAACGCCTTGAAGAACGGACAAAGTTCGACCCATGGTTTCTCCACTACATGTACAAGCAGGTGGAACTGGAAGACAGGATTACCGCAGGCCCCCTTGATGGGCATCTCCTTCTGGAAGCAAAAAAAGCAGGTCTCACTGACAAGCGGATTGCAATGCTGACCGCAAAAACGGAAGAAGATATTGAAGCCCTGCGGAAGAGTGAGGGAATCAACGCCAGTTATCACTTTGTTGATACCTGTGCCGGGGAATTCTCTGCTGATACTCCTTACTTCTATTCAACCTTCGGCGAGATTGATGAAGGATCTCCTGTGGAGGGTGAGGGAGTTATTATCCTTGCTTCAGGACCCAACCGGATCGGACAGGGCCTCGAGTTTGATACCTGCTGTACCCTTGCATCCCTTGGCTACAGGGAGGAAGGGGTAAAGTCCATCATTGTAAACTCCAATCCGGAAACTGTTTCAACGGACTTTAATGTCTCTGACAGACTCTACATTGAGCCCCTGGATGGTGAGCACGTTAAGTCCATCATGAAGAAAGAGGGCATCAAGGATGTTCTTGTTCAGCTTGGTGGACAGACCCCTCTGAATCTTGCCAAGGAACTTGAGGATGCCGGTGCCAATATTATCGGAACCAGTGTTAAGAGTATCTTTGATGCAGAAGACCGGGGACTGTTTACGGCACTGCTGAAAAAGCTTAATCTACGGCAGCCCGATAACCGCATGGCGGCCAATGCCGAAGAGATAAGAAAATACTCCAAAGAGATCGGTTTTCCCGTGCTCCTGCGGCCTTCTTTTGTGCTCGGCGGACGCAGCATGTTTATTGCATACACCGAAGAAGAACTTGCAGAGTTTATGAAGCAGGATATTCCCATGTCTCCCGACCGTCCGGTGCTGGTGGATCAGTTCCTTGAAGACGCTTTTGAATATGACATGGATGCACTTTCCGACGGCAAGAATGTCTACATCGCCGGAATTATGCAGCATATTGAGGCTGCCGGGGTTCACTCCGGAGACTCCGCCTGTGTTTTTCCTCCCTATAAATCCACTCCCGCAATTCTTGATGAAATGAAAGAGGCAACCATAAAGATTGCCCGGGAGATTCAGGTTAAGGGCTTTATAAATATTCAGTTTGCCGCCAAGGGCGATCAGCTCTATGTTCTTGAGGTTAACCCCAGGGCTTCTCGTACGGTTCCCTTTCTTTCAAAGGCTTCAGGCGTCAACCTGATCAAGGCTGCAGTGCGTATATGGAAGGGGATTGATCTCGAACGTCAGGGTCTCACAAAGAAAGGCACTGGGGAAGGCAGCTGCATAATGGGATGGGCCGTAAAAGAGGCGGTATTCTCCTTTGACCGCTTTGCCCAGGTAGACCCACTGCTTGGCCCCGAGATGCGCTCCACCGGTGAGGTTATCGGTACCGGCGCCAGTTTCGGTGAGGCTTTCTCAAAGGCTCAGGCAGCAGTGGGAAGTGTACTGCCCACCGGCGGAAAGGCTCTGGTTTCTGTTCATCACAATGACCGGGAGACCATTCTGCCCATAGTTAAAGAACTGCAGGAGCTGGGATTCCAGATTGCCGCAACACGGGGAACCGCTGATTTTCTCTACAACGAAGGTATTTTCGCGGAAGTTGTACTGAAGATCCATGAAGGTCATCCCAATGTAATTGACCATATCCGGGAAGAGCGTTTTGACCTTATTATTAACACACCTTTGGGACGTAATTCCCAGTACGGTGACCATGATATACGTATTCACGCTGTAAGGCATAAAGTTCCCTACACCACAACCACCTCGGCAGCCCTGGCGGCTATTGAGGGAATCAAATACCTCTCCAAGGGTGAGGTTATAGTCAGGGAGCTTGAGACTAAGGGTTTTATCGGAAAATAATTATCCCCATAGTAAACAAAAAGGCTGCTGTTCATGACGAACTGCAGCCTTTTTTTGTGCAACAGGAATTTTTGTAATTGGAATATGTAAATATGTTGATGCAACTTAATATTTATATAAACAGGTTCTTACGCTTTGCTTTCTCCGAAGTTCAGGTACCCGGTAAGTTCCTCTTTTATATCTTCTGAAAGCTGGTCAGGTTTCTGTACTGAGGTGTAAAAAATAGTAAAGTAGATAATCTTGATGGATTCCACCAGCCGTGATGCAATACCCAGAAGAATAGAAACCAGCATAACTGTAAGAAACACCGGTATCCAGTTAATGCTGAAAGGGGCGTTGCCGGCGAAAGTAATGGTTCCGAAGCTTGTAACAAAGGTAAGCAGCCATCCTGCTGCAGCGGATATAATAATCAACAGAAATGAGATTCCCCATATCAGTGATTTCACTGCACCTCCGGCAAAATCTATGCCGAATACACCGGTGAGGGTGGCTGGAACGTTATTTTTGAGTGATTTAAGGTCCGGAACAATCTCTTTGACCGGTTTCGATTCAATCAGCACTGCGGGAATAAGGAAGTTACTGATAAGATCCCATACTTCTTCAAGAAACCCAAGGAGCAGGTTAATAAGAAAACCGGACTCTTTGTTGAACATTTTGGCATAACGTATAACAAGATCGCTTAAACCGAGGATGCGCAGAGTTTTTTTTGCCCCTTTTGTGTGTTTCACCGCGTCTGTATAGCTTATATCCTTGCCGCAGATGGTGTTGAAAACTATCCAGCAGACATTTCCCCTCTGCCTGGTATCGTAGAAAAATCTTAAGGGTACTATCACCACCAGCATAAAAATCCAGAAAAGAACCGACAGGGCAATAAGTCCGATATTTTGATGCAGGGAAGCCGTTAAGATTGGCAGAAGGGATGCAAAAAAAAGCAGCCGTGTAATTACCGTCCACACTGCCATACGGATAATAGGCGTTTTTATATCCTCATCTTTTCCGATAACCGTAAAAGAGTTCCGCAGCAGGTAGGCGGTGTTTTTCATCCGTTCTTTAAAAGGTCTTTTTGTCAAAGCATTGAAATTCATATAATCCTCACTTCCCCTTAGGGTATCTTCGGGCTGCGGCTTTAAGAAGTGCCAAATGTCATTGCCGGCAGTGATAAAAGTCATGGGGCACGGGTTATCAGGATTCCTATGTTTCTTTTTCTTGGTTGAAAAGTGGGTAGGAAAAGAAAAAACCCTTCAGTGTGATGAATACTGAAGGGTTTTGTTATATGAATGGTAGTTTGCTGACTAAGCGAAGTTGTTATAGTAGTACTCGAAGCTCTCCACGATGGCTTCCCATGAGGCTTCTACAATGTTCTCCGAAACCCCTACAGTATCCCAGCTGTTGTTCTTGTGGTCCGTAGAGGTAATAAAAACCCGAACCTTGGATGCCGCCGCCTCCTGAGGATTCAGTACCCGTACCTTGTAGTCAATCAGGGAGATGTTCTCGATAAAGGGAAAGAAGGGGAGAAGGGCATCCCGTAACGCGGAATCCAGGGTTTCTACCGGACCGATTCCCACGCCTGCTCCCATTACCTGTTTGTCATCGATTCTCAGGAACATTCTGCCCACAGTCTTTGACATGGTATCCCCGGTTTTATAGCTTTCCAGATGGTAGTTGTCCAGGGAAAGCAGGGGCTTGTATTGTCCAAGCTCTTTGCGGACAATCAGGTCGAAAGAGGCTTCTGCAGCTTCGTATTCGTAACCCAGATTTTCCTGCTCTTTCAATTTTCTGGTAAGGGCCAGAACCTCAGGAGAATTGCGGTTGTAGTCTCCATATTTTGCCAGCTTGGGCAGGACCGAAGATTTTCCAGCCAGTTCGGAGAGCAGTACCTTCCGTTCGTTACCAACTTTAGCTCCGTCTATATGCTCCATAAGTTCAGGAGCCTTGGCAATAACGTCCGCGTGCTGACCTGCTTTATGGCTGAATGCCGCAACACCAACATAGGGCTGACGCTTTTCAGGAATTATGTTGGCTTTTTCCGCCACAAAACGGCTTAGAGATGTAAGGTTCTCAAGATTTTCAGCCATATAGATTTCGTGGTCGCATTTCAGCACCAGATTGGGTACAACCACACAGAGGTTGGCGTTTCCGCAGCGTTCACCCCAGCCGTTAATGGTTCCCTGCACATGGATGGCTCCGTTCTGGATTCCTGTCAGGCTGTTGGCGGTGGCAACGCCGGAATCGTCATGAAAGTGGACACCCAGTGGTGCAAGCTCATGCTGCTGAATTTCCTTCATAAACTGATCAACCTGGTGTGGAAGAATTCCACCATTGGTATCACACATAACCAGACAGTCTGCCCCTGCCTCGGATCCTGCTTTCAGCACTTCCATTGCATAGGCAGGGTCATTTTTATAGCCGTCAAAAAAGTGTTCCAGATCAAAGATTACTTCCCGGCCGTGTTTCTTCAGATAGGAAACGGAGTCCCTGATCATATCCAGGTTTTCCTTGAGGTCGGTGCGCAGAACCTTTTCCACGTGGGCTTTCCATGTTTTTCCCACAACCACTACGGATTCGGTCTCTGCATTCAAGAGGGCCTGAATGTGTGAATCTTCCTCTACCTTTTTTCCGGCCCTGCGGGTGGATCCGAAGGCGACTATTTTTGCGTGATTGAAGGACTCTTTTTTGACCTGTTCAAAAAAGGCTTCTTCCTTGTCGTTGGAAAGAGGAAAGCCGCCTTCGATATAGTCAACCCCGATATCATCCAGGGCATGAGCTATTTTAATCTTATCCTGCAGGGTAAAACTGACCTCTATGCCCTGCATGCCGTCCCTGAGTGTTGTATCGTAAATAATTACCTTTGCCATATTTTCCTCCGTTTAATCCTTTGCTTCTGTGCCCTGTGTTTTTGTTCCCCTGGCCATGGAAACCATTCCGGACCGGGCAAACTCAAGGATCGAGTCTTTGTCTAAAAGGGCAATAAAGTCATCTATTTTTTCCGGTGCTCCGGTTAGTTCCAGCATTACCGATTCGGTAGCCACATCCATAATCCTGGCTCTGAAAATTTCTGCCACCTGAAAAAGCTCGGCCCGTTCGCCGCTCTTGGCGGCAACCCTGACCAGCGCCAGTTCACGGTCAACCTTGGGGCTTGCCGTCAGATCAGTGACTTCGATAACATCGATAAGTCTGTTCAGCTGTTTTTTTATCTGATCTATTATCTGATCATCTCCTCCGCATACCAGGGTAATACGGGAAATGGTCGGATCTGTAGAAGGGCCTGCGGTAAAGCTTTCAAGGTTATAGCCGCGGCCTGAAAAAAGGCCTGAAATACGGGAGAGCACGCCTTCGTGGTTTTCCACCAGCAGGGAAATTGTATGTTTCACAGAGCGCCTCCTTTGCCGGTCATTTCGTGAAGTGCGGCGCCTGGTGCAACCATGGGCCAGACATTTTCTTCCCGGGGAATGATAAAGTCCAGAATAACCGGTTTGTCATCTATTTCCGCTGCTTTACCGATTACCTCCGCGGCTTCCTCCATGGTGCTTGCTCTGAATCCCTCCGCTCCATATGCCTTTGCCAGAGCAACAAAGTCGGGTATGTATACGGGACATGATCCGTCGGGGCTGCTGCAGTCCGGCGGGCAGGATTTTACTCTCTGCAGGCAGGTTTTCGCATAACGTTTTTCGCAGAACATCTCCTGCCACTGTCGTACCATTCCGAGATAACCATTATTCAATATAGCTATAATAACCGGATACTGCTCGATGACGCTTGTTGCAAGTTCCTGAATATTCATCTGAATGGAACCGTCCCCGGCTATGGTAAGCACTCTCCTGCCGGGATTTCCGGCCTGTGCCCCCATGGCCGCGGGAAAGCCGTATCCCATGGTGCCCAGGCCTCCGGAGGTAAGAAAGCTTCTGGGGCTTGTGAAGGGGAAATACTGGGCTGCCCACATCTGGTTCTGGCCGACCTCTGTTGCCACTACAGC
The DNA here is from genome assembly GCA_963676835.2 of Marispirochaeta sp. GTDB lineage: Bacteria > Spirochaetota > Spirochaetia > JC444 > Marispirochaetaceae > Marispirochaeta. The sequence goes on along the minus strand of CAXXFF010000001.1, from coordinate 217,040 downwards.
ATCGGGAAAGGTTTTTCCCAGTAACGCTATAACATTCTCCGGATTCATATTTTTCAGGGTTGAATCGGTGGAGAGGGTGCTGCTGTAATATTTACGGTAGCCCTCAATAGTTTCCCACCATGATTTGTAGGATTTTTCTCCCCTTACGGTTTTAAGGATTTCCTCAATTGCCTCTGTTGCATCTCCTACCACTGGTATTTCTACGGGAACATTGCGGGCGATGGCGGTTGGATCAATATCAATATGTACAATCTTTGCCTCCGGGGCAAAGCGGGACAGATCCCCGGTGGCCCGGTCGTCAAACCGAACACCTATGCCGAGGATAAGGTCAGCATTCTGTACTGCCATATTTGCCGCATAACTGCCGTGCATGCCCAGCATCCCCAGATAGCGTGGATCATTTGCGGAAGTAATGCCGATTCCCATCAGACTTGTAATAAGTGGGGCCTTAGTCTTTTTCAGAAGGCGGTCAAGGGCATCCGCAGATCCTGAAATCTGTGTTCCTCCACCTGCGAAGATCAGGGGACGTTCTGCATTGTTCAGAGCTTCTGCCGCTTTTGCCGCATTCTTCCTGTCCAGGGGAGGAGATGGCCTGTATCCGCGGATGGATACGTTTTCAGGCAACTTCCCCGGCTGTTCAGAGGTAAAGATATCTTTTGGTATATCAACCACTACAGGACCGGGTCTGCCGGTTGAAGCAATAAGAAAGCTCTCCCGCAAAGTGCCTGCAAGCTTACCGGGATCTGTTACCAGATAGTTGTGCTTGGTTACCGGACGGGTTATCCCCACCGTATCGGCCTCCTGAAAGGCATCGTTGCCGATCATCTGTCGGGGGACCTGGCCGCTGATACATACCACAGGCACGCTATCGAAATTGGCTGTGGCAAGTCCGGTTACGGTATTGGTTGCTCCAGGGCCGCTGGTAACAATGCACACCCCTGTTTTTCCTGTGGAGCGGGCGTACCCGTCGGCAGCATGGACCGCTGCCTGTTCGTGCCTGGTAAGAACAAGATTAATCGAGTCTTCATTATATAAAGCATCAAAAAGAGGTATTACTGCCCCTCCAGGGTAACCGAAGATGGTGTCGACTCCCTCTTTTTTCAGTACTTCTACTACTGTCTGTGAACCGGTCAAAACTTCTCCTTATGCAGTTGGTGTACACTCTGCTATACCGTACCTGCGGTACGCTATGGACCGTGCGTTTTGCTTCGCAAAGCCGCACTTGTCCGCTCCGCGCTTTAACGCTGCGCCCCCGCACGTTTCTCGGGGCGCAGCCCCTGCGATACGTTCTCGGCCCGCGTTCCTCGGTACTCCGTACCTGCGGTACGCTATGGACCGTGCGTTTTGCTTCGCAAAGCCGCACTTGTCCCCCCGCGTTCCTCGGGCCTGCGGCCCTGCGGTACGCGGGGTATAAAAAAAGCCGCTCTCCCCGGAGGAAGAACGGCCTGGTATAGCGCTTGTTAAAAGCCTAGGCGATTTCCCCCTGCGGTGCTGAGGCACCGATAATAATCACGAGGACGCTAATTAGGCTGATAATTACAAAAGACATGCTAATTGAATACTCCATCCGACAGGGATTGTCAAGAATAATCGTAAAAAAACCAGCTTGACCGGGGGGAATCAAAACTCTAGAATAATGCAATGCAGTCAGGTTCGGTGTTTGATCAGTTGGTTTTGGAACTCTCCGAGGGTGAACGGGCGGAAATGCTCAACAGGCTTACCGAACTGATGGAGACTGAAACAGAACCGGTCCATTCCTCCAATGAAGATCCTGCACCGGTAAACCTCGAAACAGAATATGCAGGATTCAGCTTCCCCCGGAAGTTGCTTATTTTTTTTCGTACTGTTTTTACCAGCAAGACACGTATACAGCTTATTGAGTCCGCAGTAATGAAGGGAATATACAGTAGGTTGGAGGATGTTTATCCAGGTCTTTATGATTTTCCCGGTAAAAGAATCCATTCTGCTTTTCTTCTGGAAATCAAGAATCTGAAAAAGGCTGTAAATGTATTCAGAGAGGTAATGGTCAACATAAGTGTTGAACGAAAAGAGGAAATCTTTGCCTTTGTGATGCACCGGGAACTACCGGAAATCGAATCAAGGGTTCGTCAGTTGTGCCGGATCGAACAGTTTGTGACCTCAGTGGAAGGTAAGCTTCCTTCTGAAAAGGAACTGAGCCGGGTGGTTATCGGCCGTTTTGAAGACTTTCTTCTGGAAATGACCCCCGAAGAAAGAGGCCTTCTCTCCCGGGATGCCAGTTTCTTTCAAATCCTTCACGAGCTTACCTGGTTTCCCTTCGATAAGATGATAGGCAGATACGGAAAGCAGGTTGATCAGGGATGTGCAGCTTCCGTTCTTGCAGATGATATTCAGCAGCTTACCCGAATCTTTATGAGTATGACCCACTTACCCTCCGCCGGTTTTCTTGAAGCCCTGTTTATAATCAGCCGCATAAACGATGAGAATGAAGATCTTGATCACCTTTTTGGTCAGGTTAAAACAGATATGACACAGGCCAGGGATACCGTACGTATAATGAGACAGTTCAATCGTAATGTCCCGCTTTTTGACCTGTTGAGGCTGGCAACTGAAAAAGCCAATGTGTATCTCAAACCGGTAACTGCCGGAGAGGATTGGTCTTCGCTGGTCCGTTCATACTGGAAAAGGCGTCTTAGAGGCGAAGTGAAGCGTTTTCTTATTGACCGCGAATACCGCGATCTGGAGTCAGAAGCAGCTGAAACTCTGGGGCTTGATCAGCTTCCGCGACTGCCGTATTACCGGCAGGAGGTGCATACAGTACCATTGGATCTGAACCACATTGTCTCTCTGGGGTTTCTCAATGCCTTTGCCGAATTTCTTCTTGGCGGTCGGCACAATATTGTTCTGAAGCAGGTTCTTATTGATGGCGAATTTTATAAAGCCCAGAACAGCGAGGATTATTCGGAAGCATACAATGGTCTCAGTCAGCTGAAAGAGAAAATTAAAGATGCCAGTGATTTCCTGTCACCCCGGGGATCCGGTGGAATGCAGCTTGCCGCGCTGGAGGCTGAATCTCTGCCGTCGTATATACGCAGGAAAAAGATTGCAGCTGTCAGCGCAGAAGCTGATCGTCGGGCAGGGGCAACCCTTATTGCCGGTTTGGAGCTTCTCCGGATGCTCGGTGCTGTTTTGAATGGAATCCTTCATGGTGAAAAAGGTGGGCGATTTGACAGTCTCTCCAATATCGGATACATGGGCGGACGAAATAATGATCAGTTTATGAAGGATCTCAACTCCGCATCGATTACCTTGAATGAAGCGGTGCGGATACTTGCGGCAATGATTCGCCTGGAGGAACGGTATGCCGCGTCTGCCTGAGTCCTGCGTTATCCGGCATGATACTTACCTGGAATTCAGGTTTCCCGATGTTACAGAACAAAAGTTTCGTATGTATCTCAGTCTTAAAGATGCCGGAACCATGTCCTGGAAGTTTCCGGATGGGCCATCAAACAGGGCTTTATGGTTTGATTTACTGGGTATTCCCGGGGGCAAAGTGCATAATCTCCTGCAGACCCATACACGTAAAGTGCTTTCAGCTCATGCTGGAACCCTTCAGTATCCACCCATTGAAGAGGGAGACGGCATCCTTCATCCTTCCTCCCGGGGTTTTCTGTCGGTAACCGTTGCGGATTGTATGCCGATCTATATCCTGGAAGTAAGAAGCGGCTCCTTCGGATTACTCCATTCAGGCTGGAAAGGTACGGGTATTTTAAAAAACAGTATAAAAAAACTGTTTGACCAGGGGAGCCGGCCGGAGGATATTTTTCTGCTTTTCGGACCGTCCATCGGCAGCTGCTGCTATGCAGTAGATGAAGAACGTTACCGTCTTTTTGCAGAGTTGTGGGGGAATGATGCTGTCCGGAACGACGGCAGCAGGCTGTACCTTTCATTGCTTCATGCAAATGCCTCCATCGCAGAGAGTCTGGGGGTTGGCAACTGGTATTCCTTCAACGAGTGTACCCGATGCAGCGGTCAATACGGCTCCTTCCGGAGAGAAGGAAGTGAAAAGTTTACCACCATGCTTGCACTATCAGGGTATTTGCAATAGATTTGTTGGCAAATCCAGAAACTGCTATATGTACTTAATATACTGCCTAGGCGTATAGGTGCGGGGAGAGGGCATACATGGCCGGAATAGATAAACTGAAAAATTCATGGATCAACGCGGTCCTGGCAGAACTTCGCCGTCTGGCGGAAAGCAGCGGAATTGATGCCGCAGAGGTTGATTCAGCCGCCCTTGTTCCCGGTGTTCCTCCGAACCCGGAAATGGGCGATATTGCCTTTCCTCTTTTCCCTTATGCGAAACTGTTTAAAATGGCCCCGCCCGCTATAGCCGCTCGACTGGCAGAAACTATTTCTGTCAACTCAGGGCTCGACGGCGAGGTTAAGGTTGCCGGTCCCTATCTGAATGTGGCCTTTTCTGTTTCCGGCGTTGCGGAAGATCTGCTTGCAGCGACTAAAGATCTCCCTGCGGAATATGGTCATGGAGATTCCCTCAAGGGGATACCGGTAATGGTTGAGTTCTCCTGCCCCAATACCAACAAACCTCTTCATCTCGGGCATCTCAGGAATGATGCTCTTGGTGAAAGTATCTCCCGTATTCTCAAAGCAGCCGGTGCTGATGTCCGCAAGGTGAACCTTATAAACGACCGCGGTGTGCATATCTGCAAGTCCATGCTTGCCTATAAGAAATTCAGTAATGGGGCCACCCCGGAATCAACGGGAATAAAAAGCGACCGCTTCGTAGGCGACTATTATGTAAAGTTCAACGACTGGGTAAAAGAGTATCCCGCTGCCGATGAAGAGGCCCGGGCCATGCTGGTTGCCTGGGAAGACGGCGATCCGGAGGTTACCGAGCTCTGGAAGCTGATGAACAGCTGGGCCATCGGCGGTATAGAGCAGACCTATAAGGCAACGGGCATCAGTTTTGACCAGGTCTATTACGAAAGCCGGACCTATACCCTTGGAAAGGACGAGATTCTTAAAGGCCTTGATAAAGGTGCCTTTTACCGGGAGGAAGACAATTCGGTCTGGGTTGACCTGGAAGAAATCGGACTGGACAAAAAGGTGCTCCTGAGGAGTGACGGAACATCCCTCTATCTGACCCAGGATATAGGGACAGCTATCCAGCGGCAGAAGGACTGGCACTTTGAACGGCTGGTGTATGTGGTGGGAAGCGAACAGCAGTATCACTTCCGTGTACTCTTTCACGTACTGGATAAACTGGGATTCTCCTGGGCAAAAAACCTTTTTCACCTCAGTTACGGCATGGTTAATCTTCCGGAAGGTAAAATGAAATCCCGGGAAGGAACCGTGGTCGACGCGGATGATCTTATCCGGGAACTCTCCGCCATGGCTGCAGCTGAAATAAAAGAGAAGGAACGGGAAGGTGAGGTTGACTCGGTAGAGGAGACCGGCCGTAAAGTGGCTCTTGCGGCTCTTCATTATTATCTGCTTCAGGTTTCCCCGAATAAGGATATGGTGTTCAACCCGAAGGAATCCCTCTCGTTTAATGGAAATACCGGACCCTATCTCCAGTATATGGGCGCCAGAATTTCTTCAATGAGAAGGAAGTTTGAAGAGAGATCCAATGAGTTTGAAGGTATAAAGGCCGACGGCACATTGCTGACAAATCGTGAAGAGCGGGAACTTGTAAAACAGGCTGCAGATTTCAGCAATGCTGTAGCCCTGTCTGCGGCACAGTACAACCCGTCGGTATTGACCAGCTATCTCTATGAGATAGCAAAAACCTTTTCCCGCTATTATCACGATACACCTATCCTTGCCGCAGAAAGCAAGCCCCTGGTGGTAACAAGACTGGCGCTGGCAGAGGCTGTACTGTGTGTACTGAAAAACGGGATGTACCTGCTGAATATTCCTTTCGTGGAAAAAATGTAGCGTTATCCTACGTCAACGTGGGAAAAACTTTTTGCAATCCTACTCTTGTGTAGGATTGCGGAATTTGATAAATTAGCTGCGACCCTATAGTCTTGCACCCTTGCTTCTGCTGCATCTGAGTGTGCAGGTATTTTATTTTTAGCAATAGATTTATTTTAACCCAAAGTTAACATTTAAATCGGGACAGTATATATGCCGTTTTCTGTCATGTTTGGCATGAAAATTGCATAAATATTAGGGCCCATTATCTCCCTGGAGGTTCTATGCATCTGAAAAAGAGACCCGGTCCGGTTGGCTTATATCGGCCCGAGTTCGAACATGACAACTGCGGAGTCGGCTTTGTCGCCCATATGAAAGGCGAGCGCAGTCACTCTATTATCCGTAATGCGGAAGAAATTCTTATTAACATGACCCATCGCGGTGCTGTAGGCGCCGAGGTGAACACCGGAGACGGTGCCGGAATCCAGACAGCGGTTCCCTGGGAGCTTCTTGAGAGAGTTGCCAAAGATGAACTGAAGATGGAGCTTCCCGGCCGCGGCTCATATGCGGTAGGCATGCTGTTCCTTCCCGAAAATGAAGCGCATCGGAAGGTTATAAAGGACAAAGCAACAGAGCTCTGCGCCGAAGCCGGCCATTCTGTTCTCGGCTGGCGGGTTGTTCCCCGTGACAACAGCATGATTGGTCCATCCGCCCTGGCAAGTGAGCCCTGGATGGAACAGGTTTTTATCAGTCGCAAAGAGGGAACGGATCAGGAGTCTTTTGACCGTGATCTCTACATCCTGCGTAAAAAGCTTACCAATACCTTCCGCGGCAGCGAGAATGATCCTGATCATTTCTTTTATGTCTGCAGCCTGTCCACCAAAATCCTGGTATATAAAGGTATGCTCACCCCGGAGCAGCTGCCCCAGTATTTTACGGACCTGCAGGATCCGGATTACAAGAGCCATCTTGCCATGGTTCACTCAAGATTCTCAACCAACACCTTTCCAAGCTGGGACCGTGCTCAGCCCCTGCGCTATATGAGCCACAATGGTGAGATCAACACCCTCAGAGGTAACGTAAATAAAATGCGTTCCAGAGAGGGGGGGCTTAAGAGTGAGACCTTCGGCCCGGCCCTTCAGGATAGTTTCCCGGTAATTGAGCCGGATCTTTCCGATTCAGGAACCTTTGATAATGTTCTTGAGCTTCTCTATCTCGACGGCCGTCCCATGGAAGAGGCTGTCATGATGATGATTCCCGAGGCTTATGAGAATCATCAGCACATGGACCAGAAGAAGAAGGATTTCTACGACTACAACTCCTGTATCATGGAGCCCTGGGACGGTCCGGCATCCATCAGCTTCACCGACGGTAAGGTGATCGGTGCTGTTCTCGACCGTAACGGTCTGCGTCCTTCCCGGTACTATGTGACCAAGGAAGAGATGGTCATTATGGCCAGCGAAGTAGGTGTACTTCCTGTTCCTCCGGAAACGGTGGTCAGCAAGGGACGTCTGGAGCCGGGAAAAATGTTCCTGGTAGACTTCGAGGAAGGCCGGATTATCGGCGATGAAGAACTTAAGTCCAGAATTACCGGTAAGCGCCCCTATGGTGACTGGCTTGCGAAGCAGCGGATACCTTTAAGTGAGGTCCCGGTTCCTGCTGATGTTCCCGGTCTCGATGAGGATACCATTCTTGAGCGGCTGAAGATGTTCGGTTATACCACTGAGCATCTGCAGGTGATCCTCAAGCCAATGGTTGAAACCCACAAGGAACCCCTTGGTTCCATGGGTAACGATACTCCCCTGGCGGTTCTTTCCGAGCGGTCACGGCTGATGTATGACTATTTCAAGGAGCTCTTTGCTCAGGTTACCAACCCGCCCATCGATTCAATCCGTGAAGAGATTATCATGTCCCTGGATTCCTATATCGGACCGGAAGGAAACCTTCTCTCCATAGATGAAACCCATGCTCACCGCCTGCATGTCCCCATGCCGGTGCTGACCAATGCGGAACTTGCGGCTGTTAAATCCATGGATCACCGGGGATGGAAATCCCTGACCATCGATATTACCTACGACCGCAGCGAAGGTGATGCAGGGCTTTCTGCGGCCCTTGACCGGATTACCGCTGAAGCCGAAAAAGCCATAGCCGACGGCTACGCCCTGGTGGTGCTCTCCGACAGAAACGCCTCAGCCTCACGGGTTCCGATTAGTGCCCTTATTGCTGTTGGTGCGGTTCATCATCACCTTGTTCGTGAAGCGAAGCGTGCCCAGATTGGTATTGTGCTTGAATCCGGCGAACCCAGAGAGGTTCACCATTTCTGTCTTCTTACCGGTTATGGTGCGGATGCGGTTAACCCCTATCTTGCTCTTGAAAGTCTCTCTTATCTGGAAGCAAAGGGTTACATGGATAAGAGTTACGGCGAAAAGGTGCTGGTTGATTCCTACCGTGATGCTGTTGCCAAAGGTATGCGCAAGGTATTCGGTAAAATGGGAATTTCAACCCTCAAGAGTTACAAGGGTGCTCAGATATTTGAGGCAGTCGGCCTCGCATCTACTGTTGTGGACCGCTGTTTTGCGGGAACCGCATCCCGGATTCAGGGTGCAGATTTCGCGGTACTCGCCAAAGAGAGTCTTATGCGCCACGAGAAAGCCTTTCCTGAAGGAAATGCACCCGAGTGGGAAGATTTTCTCAACAACGGGGAATACTCCTACCGTATGGACGGTGAACAGCACATGTGGGATCCGGAATCCATTGCAACCCTGCAGATGGCCACCAGGTACAAGCGGAAGGATATGTTCAACAAGTTCTGCGACCGTCTTGATGCACGTTCCGGACGACAGGCAACTATCCGCGGCATGATGCGTTTTAAAAAGGCAGAAGCCATCTCCATCGATGAAGTTGAGCCGGTTGAGAACATTCTCAAGCGCTTTGTAACCGGAGCCATGAGTTACGGTTCCATCTCGCAGGAAGCCCACGAAACCCTCGCTATAGCGCTTAACCGCATCGGTGGAAAGTCAAATACCGGTGAGGGTGGTGAGGATCCCGCACGGTTCAAGCCTCTGGCAAACGGAGATTCCAAGCGTTCTGCCATTAAGCAGGTAGCGTCAGGCCGGTTCGGTGTTACTATTGAATATCTGGCCAACTCCGATGAAATCCAGATTAAAATGGCCCAGGGAGCCAAGCCCGGAGAGGGCGGTGAGCTTCCCGGACAGAAGGTTTACGATTTTATCGCCAAAACCAGGTACTCAACTCCAGGTGTAGGACTTATCAGTCCTCCTCCTCATCATGACATCTACTCTATTGAGGACCTGGCCCAGCTTATATACGACCTTAAAAACGCTAATGAATCATCCCGGATCAGTGTAAAGCTGGTATCCGAGGTTGGTGTCGGTACCATCGCTGCAGGTGTTGCCAAGGGACATGCTGATCATATCCTTATTTCAGGTCATGACGGCGGTACCGGTGCATCACCCCTTACGGGTCTCAAGAATGCCGGACTCCCGTGGGAGCTCGGAATCGCGGAAACCCATCAAACCCTGGTTATGAATGACCTCCGTTCCCGGGTTGTCCTGCAGACCGATGGTCAGCTGAAAACAGGCCGGGATGTAGTAATCGCATCACTGCTGGGAGCGGAAGAGTTCGGCTTCAGTACCGCGGCGCTTATTACCATGGGCTGTATTATGATGCGCAAGTGTCAGAAAAATACCTGTCCTGTCGGTATCGCTACCCAGGATCCGCGGCTCAGGAACAAGTTTAAAGGCCGTGTAGAGGATGTTGTAGCCTACTTTACCTATCTTGCCGAAAGCGTTCGGGAAATCATGGCGAGCCTCGGGTTCAGGACCATGAATGAGATGATCGGCCGGGCGGATATGCTTGAAGCAGATACAGATGTTCTCAACTGGAAAGACAAGGGACTGGATCTCTCTCCGGTACTCATGCAGGCTGTTAAGCCTTATCCCGAAGCCGGTGTCTACTGTTCCAGAAAACAGGACCATGGTCTTGAATTTGTACTGGACCGGCGCATTGTTGAAGATGCAGCCCATGTTATTGACGGTAAAGAGTCTCTCGACCTTACCTACAGTATCAAGAACACCGATCGCACGGTTGGTACCATACTTTCGAGTATCATAGCCAAGAAATACGGTTATGCCGGCCTGCAGGATACAAAGCTGAATGTAAAATTCTTCGGCTCAGCCGGACAGAGTTTCGGCGCATGGCTCTCAAAGGGTGTCAGCTTCCAGCTGGAAGGCGATGCCAATGACTACGTCGGAAAAGGTCTTTCCGGCGGAACCCTGGTAATCAAGCCTCCCAAAGAGGCAAGCTTTAAACCGGAGGAAAATGTTATCATCGGTAACGTCGGCTTCTATGGAGCCACCGGTGGTCAGGCATTTATCCGTGGTAAGGCGGCAGAGCGCTTCTGTGTACGTAACTCCGGTGCTGAGGTTGTAATAGAGGGTGTCGGTGATCACGGCTGTGAGTATATGACCGGCGGCCGGGCAATTGTTCTCGGATCTGTCGGGCGTAACTTCGCTGCCGGTATGTCCGGCGGAATTGCCTATGTCTATGACCCCGATAAGAAGCTTGATGATCTTTATAACGATGAGCTGGTCGATCTGGAAACTCTTGAAAAAGAGGATTCCGATTATCTCCGCGGCATGATCGAGAAGCATGAGCAGAAGACCGGGTCCTCTGTTGCAGCAGGAATCCTTGATAAATGGGAAAAGAATGCTGCCGGTTTCCGCAAGGTTATGCCCCGGGACTACAAGCGTGTACTGAATGAAATGAAAGCCAAGAGTGAAAAGGAGGCCGTAAATGGGTAAGCCCACAGGTTTCTTGGACTATGAACGGAAGGCGACCCCCTATACTGATGCAAAGGGCCGCCTTGAAAACTATAACGAGTTTCTTGATTTTCTCTCCGATGAAGAGAGAAAGATTCAGGCTGCCAGGTGTATGGACTGCGGAGTTCCTTTCTGTCATTCCAGCTACGGCTGTCCGGTGGACAATATTATTCCCGAATGGAATGACCTTGTTTACAACGGGAAAAATGAGGATGCCTACCGCAGGCTTCTGAAGACCAATAATTTTCCTGAATTTACCGGGCGGGTGTGTCCTGCTCCCTGTGAGTACGCCTGTGTACTCGGCATTCATGAGCCGGCTGTTACCATCAAGAATAATGAGCTCTTCATTATTGAAAACGCCTTTGATAAAGGTATGGTGGAAGCAGCGCTGCCGAAAACAAAAACCGGCAAAAAGGTTGCGGTTGTAGGTTCAGGCCCTGCAGGGCTTGCCGCTGCAGATCAGCTCTGCCAGGCAGGACATGAAGTAACGGTTTACGAACGGGCGGATCGCCCCGGTGGACTGCTTATGTACGGTATCCCCAACATGAAGCTGGACAAGGACGTTGTTATGCGCCGGGTCAGACTTATGGAAGAGGCCGGGGTTACTTTTAAAACCGGCGTTGAAGTAGGTAAGGATGTAAGCGGTGATGAGCTCAAGAAAGAGTTTGATGCTGTACTCCTTGCCTGCGGTTCAACAGTGCCCAGGGATCTTCCCGCTCCGGGGCGTGATCTCCAAGGCGTCCATTTTGCCATGGAGTTTCTGGGAGCCAATACCAAAACTCTTCTCGATGACGGCAATACCGATTCTGCGCCGATTCATGCTAAAGGGAAGCATGTTGTGGTAATAGGCGGTGGTGACACCGGCTGTGACTGCATCGGTACCAGCCTGCGTCATGGTTGTGAGGGGCTGGTAAACTTCGAGCTTCTCCCTGAACCGCCCAAAGAGCGGACTGAGGATTTTCCCTGGCCAACATTCCCCAAGCTGTTAAAGGTAGATTATGGACATGAAGAAGCAATTGAACGCTTCGGCAATGATCCGCGGGAATACAATATCCTGACAAAAGAGTTTGTCGGCAGTAACGGCAAGCTTGAAGCCATAAAAACTGTACGGGTTGAATGGAAAAAGGATGAAAACGGCCGTTTTCAGATGAGCGAAGTTCCCGGTTCTGAAGAGACCTTCAAGGCGGACATTGCCCTTCTTGCTATGGGTTTTGTAGGAGCAGAGAATCATCTGACTGAAACCTTCGGTCTTGAAGCGGGAAAGATGGGGACTGTACAGGCTGAATACGGCCGGTTTGCAACGAACGCAGACGGTGTTTTTGCTGCCGGAGACGTTCGTAGAGGACAGTCTCTGGTTGTCTGGGCTATAAATGAGGGACGGGGAGCGGCTCGTGAAATTGACCGCTACCTGATGGGAAAGACCTACCTGCCGTAAGGCGGGGGGTCTATTGACCATCAGTCTATCCCTATGGTATATAAACGCTTACGAATTTTTGTTTGAGATATAGTTGAGGTTGTCGTGATGTACGCACTGGTTGAGATTAAAGGAAAACAGTACAAAGCTGAGAAGGGTTCTGTACTTCACGTGGATAAACTCGAAGGCGAAGCCGGCAGCGAAGTGGAATTTGATTCCGTTCTGCTGACCAGCGCTGAAGGCGGAGTTACAGTAGGAGCACCTTATGTCAAGGATGCCAAAATTACCGCTACTATCGAGGATCACACGAAGGGCGACAAGGTCCTGGTTATGAAATACAAACGCCGGAAAGGATATCGGCGGAAACAGGGTCACCGTCAGCAGTATTCCGTTATCCGGGTTAAGGATATTACCGGAGCCTGACAGGGTCAGGACACTGTATTGATACAGATAGAGGTATATACTTCGTCTGAAGGGCTTATAACCGCGTATTCTGCGGTAGGCCATGCAGTGGTTGCAGGCAGAGGAGATTCAGCGGTTTGTGCGGCTGTAAGCAGTATTTCCCGTACCGCTGCAGCAGTTCTCAGGAATCTTCCCTGTACCCGGGTTGAGGGCAGCGCTCCCAAACCGGGTAATGTCTATTTTACAGTTGAATATGAGTCCGGATACTCCTCAGAGAGAGCGTTCGGTATATGCGAAACGGTGCTGACAGGGCTGCAGGGTATCAGTGATGATAATCCTGAGATAGTCAAATTGACTGTTCAGTCAGGCATCCGTTAAGGAGAAAGACAATGGCACATAAGAAAGGTGGAGGAAGCTCCAAAAACGGTCGCGATTCAGAGTCTAAACGCCTCGGTGTTAAACGCTTTGGCGGACAGATTGTTAAGGCAGGAGAAATCCTGGTACGGCAGCGGGGAACCAGGTTCCACCCCGGCAACAATGTCGGCCGTGGAAAAGATGATACCCTCTTTGCGAAAGAGAGCGGCACTGTTCTCTTCCACGAAAGACTCGGCCGTAAGTACATCGCAATCCAGACGGAGGCCTAAGACCCCCCTTCGTGACTGGATTTGTAGATGAAACTGATATAGTCGTTTCTTCCGGAAAAGGCGGCAATGGGTGTATATCTTTCCGCAGGGAAAAATATGTACCCAGAGGCGGTCCCGATGGGGGAGACGGCGGTATCGGCGGCGACGTCGTATTTAAAGTAAAAGCCAACCTTAAAACACTTTCAAGAATAAAATCGACCCGCACATTCAAGGCTGAAAACGGCAGACCCGGTGAAGGCCGGCGTAAGCACGGAAAGAACGGCCAGGATGTGGTCATTTTTGTACCTCCAGGGACAGTTATACGGGACAGGGAATCCCGGAAAGTGCTGAAAGATCTGGGTACAGCAGATGAGTGGATTTTTCTTAAAGGTGGTAAGGGCGGTAAGGGAAACTGGCATTTCAGGAACTCCATCCGTCAGGCACCCCGTTTCGCCCAGGAAGGAATTCCCGGAGAAGAGCGGGAAGTCATCGTAGAGATGAACATTATCGCAGACATCGGCTTTGTAGGTTTTCCCAATGCGGGTAAATCCAGTCTGCTGGCAGCTTTGACCAATGCTCACCCTAAAGTAGCTGATTATCCTTTTACCACAAAGATCCCCAACCTTGGTGTCGCAGATATCGGTTTCACCGACTGTATTCTTGCAGACATTCCCGGAATTATTGAAGGGGCCTCTCATGGTGCCGGGCTGGGCTTTCAGTTTCTCAAGCATATTTCGAGGACAAAAGGTCTGGCATTTATTATAGACCTTGCGGATGAAGATCCCGCCGCTTCATATGCCACCCTGATGGAAGAACTGGCTGAGTATAACCCGGAGCTTATTCATAAGCCGCGGATTGTTGTTGGAAGTAAGAGTGATCTTGACGAAGACGGAAGCAGAGCTGAAGAGTTCCGCCGAAAAATGTCCGATGATGTAATTATTATCTCAAGCTTTTCCGGTAAAGGCCTTGATGACCTTAAGAGAGCCTTCGGTAATTTGTTTAATCAGGAATGAAAACAGCCATTCTCGGGGGAAGCTTCAACCCTGTACATCTTGGGCATTTGCAGCTTGCCGATGAGCTGAGTGCATTAGGCTATGAACGCATTCTGTTCATCCCGGCAAATCGTCCAGCCCATAAAAGTGTAGATCCCGCAGATGATCCAGGGCTGCGCTGCCAAATGACAGAAGCTGCAGTATCACCCTATGGGTATGAGGTTTCTGACTGTGAAATCAGTCGGGGTGGAATCTCATATATGGTCGATACGGTAGCACATATAAAAAATCTGTATAACATTGACGGACGAATAGGCTTTGTTATTGGTGAAGATCTTTTGCCGGGGTTTCATAAATGGATGAGATATCGGGATCTTCTGGAAAGTATTGATCTGTATCTGGCCAGAAGAGGCGAAATGCGGGTTTCCCGGGATGACATTCCCTATTCACGTCTCGATAATCCCGACTTTCCAGTGTCATCAACGGAGATCAGAGAACGGGTGGGAAATGGACGCCCTTACCGTTTTCTTGTACCTCCTGAGGTATACCGGTTTATTGAAACCAGAGGTTTGTACCGAAAAGCTAATATGGAGCAGGCGGATTGAAAAAGAATAAAGTTGCTGATCCCGGTTTGATTTTGTTGGGAATAATGGTTGCCGTTCTACTGGGCGCCGGCCTGTTTTTTTACAGCAAGCTTCGGGTTGATAAGTTCGAAAATCTTATTCAAAAAGATGAACCCGCAGCCTTCCTTCTGGTTATCAGCGAAGAGGATACTATTCTCTATTCAGATATATTTCTCTATCAGGACAGCACCGGAAAAGGGGCACTGGTAGATATTCCTCCCAATACCGGATCTCTGTTAAAAGATCAGAGCCGAATCGCTGCTATAGAATCACTGTATAACTCACAGGCCCCTTCTGCTTATATGCGGAAAATTGAAGAAATTTCCGGGATAGAATTTGATTATTACCTTGTTTTCAGTCTCAAGGAGCTGGAAGACATGGTCGATCTGATCGGGGGTGTGGAAACATTTATTGCCAACCCGGTGGAAAATGTCGAATCCGGTGTAACAGTGCTGCTTCCTTCCGGCAGTTTTGTGATGGATGGCAGTAAAGCTTCTGTTTTTATAAAATATGGTGACAGCGGAGAAACCGATACAGAGAGAATCTCCCGGGGACAGAGCTTTTTTCAGAATCTGCTCCATGGTATCGGCCTGAATGAAGAGATGCTGAAGCATGAAGATGCCCGCAAGGTTTTTGCGGAAAAGGTGGGCACCGATCTCAGCAGTCGTGGCATTCTGAGTTTTGCGGCTGCAATGAAGCGTCTGGATGCGGAGAATATGGTTCTGCTGCGCCTGAGAGGCACAGAGCGGACTGTAGACGACCAGGAACTTATTTTTCCCCATTCAGAGGGCAGGCTGCTCAGGGAAACCCTTAATCAGACTATAAATTCTCTGAAAAGTGAAAACCTGCTTTCCGAAGATGACCTTCGGGTGGCTATAGAAATACGCAACGGTACAGCCGTTAATGGACTGGCGGGAAGGACCTCCCAGTTATATCAGAGTTTCGGCTATGATGTTGCCAGGGTAGGTAATGCCGAAGGAACACTGGAAAAAACGGTTATCATAGATCGCCTGGGTGACCCTCAGACTGCTAAACGCATTGCGGAGGTAATCCAGTGCAGAAATATTCAAATACAGACAGACTATGTCGAGATAGACGAGGGATTCGAAGATCCCATGGATATCATTATTATTTTGGGAAAGGATTTTGATGGACGTTACTGCAAAGAGTGAAATAGCCCGGGAAGTCGGGGAATTTATTGAAGATCATCAGGGGCAGGATACCCGGGTTATCCAGGTTAGCGGAGTGAGCTCGTGGACAGATTTTTTTGTGATCTCCACAGTAAAGAGTATGGGGCACCTCAAGGGACTGCTTAAGCATGTGCAGAATTATCTGAGTCAGAATAATATTAAAGTTTTCCACCGTCAGAAGAAAATTCAGGAAGAGGGGTGGATTCTGGTGGACTGCGGATTTATGGTCATACACCTTATGAATGAATCAATGAGGGAATTTTACGAACTGGAGAAACTCTGGTATGCCGGTGAAACCCTGTATCAGTCGTCGAAGTCCTCGTAGTCCAGTCCGTCGTCATAGTCGTAGTCATCTTCGATGAAATCGTCGTCGTAATCGTCGTAGCCGTCGTCTTCTTCGAGTTCGTCATCCAGATCATCATCCAGATTCTCGTCATCGTCGAAATCGTCCAGATCATCTTCGAAGTCGTCGTCATCTTCGTAATCGTCGAAGTTGTCGTTGTAGAACTCTTCGTCTTCCGACTCTTCTTCCATGGACATGGAATAGATATCGTCGCTTTCTAACTCGTTATATTCCATCCTGTTCCTTCTCCCGTCATTCTTTTCAGGCGAATATACTGGTAATCTAAGACAGCGTTAAATACAATGTCAACTATTTATTCTGGAGAACTGAACTTTTTATTCCTACAAAAAGATTAAAACTGCCGAATATGCCGTTGACTTCCTTGTTCAGGGAGGATTCACAGGAACGAAGATCGGTGTAAATATTTGCACCGGAAACAATTGTCGGAGGTGTTATGTTGCAGTCAATGGATTTGTCTGCCAGCATCATAGTGGATCTGCCGGAAACCTGATTCACAACCTCGCCGATTGCTTCCTTGTGAAACTGGCCGAATCCCTCGGTTTCTTCATTTTCCATACCCATATTCTGCAGCATTTTATCAATAAACAGCCGTGCGCTCTGAATATCGGATCTCAACAGCATAAATCCCTGAAGATCTCCGGTTATTCCCACGCTGGCAACTATTTCCACATTGCCGTCATTGGTGGAGTCTGTAATGGTGGTTTTTGAAAAACCGATCTCCTCAATTATCTGCTGTAAAGCGTCAGTAAAACTTTCGAGGTAATTGCTCATCAAAAAGAGTATAGGCCTCATTATCGGGAAAAGTCAAATCAGAGTTGAAAATAGAGGGATACTATCGTACTATTCCCGCATGACTGATGATAATTTTGAAGCCCTTCTGGAACTGGCTGTTAAGGAAGATCTTGCCCAGGAGGGAGATGTTACCTCCCGGGCGATTTTCAGGGAAGAGACAGTTTCTGCAGTGCTTTACAGTAAAGATACGGGCATCCTTGCGGGAGCGGAGTTTTTTATCCGTGCCTTTCACCGGATTGACAGCAATATTGAGGTAAAGTTTTTCTTTGCCGACGGGGACAGTCTTAAACCCGGGGACAGGGTCGCTGAGGTAAAGGGGCTGACTGTGTCTGTACTGCAGGCAGAACGGATAGGTCTCAATTTTCTGGGCTATCTGTCCGGCATAGCCAGCGTAACCCGTCAGTTCGCGGATCTCGAAAAAGGCGGCACAAGGATTCTGGATACACGAAAAACGCTGCCGGGATACCGCGGGCTTGCAAAATATGCCGTATCCGTCGGGGGCGGCAAAAACCACCGTATGGGGCTTTATGACATGGTTATGATCAAGGATAACCACATTGATGCCGCCGGTTCGATCAGCCGCGCTGTAGAGATGGTCAGGGACCGCTGGGCCGACAGATACCGTATAGAGGTGGAATGCCGCAACGCCGACGAAGTGGAAGAGGCAATTACAGCGGGAGCTGATATTGTCATGCTCGATAATATGAGTCCCGAAGAGGCGGCCTATTGTGTAAAATTACGCAGAAACAAGGTTGAATTTGAAGCTTCCGGGGACATGTCTCTGGAAAAAATAGGAAACTATATGACCGTCGGGGTAGATTTTATCTCTATCGGAAGGCTGACCCATTCTGTAACCAATTTTGATTTCAGCCTTAAAATAGACGGAAATAAGCAGGAAAGTTAAAATGGTTTTTGATGCCATTGTTGTCGGAGCCGGCATAGCAGGAACAAGCGCTGCAATACGTCTTGCGCGGGCAGGGGTGGAAGTGTGTCTTGTTTCAAAAGGCGATGATCCCCTTGAATCCAACAGCCGCTATGCTCAGGGAGGCATAGTAGCCCTGGGCCCGGATGACAGCCCGGAAATACTCAAAAAAGATATCCTCGAAGCAGGGGACAACATCAACAGTATTGAAGCCGTTAGTCTCCTGTCGGAGGAAGGGCCGGGACTGGTCAATTCATTTCTTGCCGATGAGCTTGGTGTTCCCTTTGTCACCAACGGTGAGGAGTACCTGTTTACCCGGGAGGCTGCCCATACTGTCCGACGAATCCTGCATGTTCAGGATTATACCGGCCGATCCATTATGGAACACCTTGCTCAGGCATCCGGAAAAGAGGGCAAGATACATCGTCTGTCCAATTATACCGCTATTGATATTATTACTTCATCACACCACTCTCAGGATTACCAGGTGCGCTATCGCGAGAACAGAGCCCTCGGCATGTACCTGCTGAATAATGAAACCGGAGAGGTTGTACCGGCGTTTGCCGGTGCAGTTGTACTTGCTACAGGCGGTGCGGGAGATATCTATCAGCATACTTCCAATCCTGCCGGTGCTGTAGGCGACGGTATCGCCATGGCTTACAGAGCCGGCGTGGAAATCCTCAACGCGGAGTATATTCAGTTTCATCCGACAACCCTCTATCACCGGGACAGTGACCGTTTCCTTATCTCTGAATCGGTACGCGGTGAAGGGGCACGGCTCATGGACCGCAGCGGCGAATACTTCATGCAGCGCTATTCACCGAAATATAAAGACCTTGCCCCGCGTGACGAAGTTGCCAGGGCTATCTACCGGCAGATTGAGAAGAACAAGTCCGGTTACGTATATCTGGACACAACCGGGATTAAAGATTTTGATCTGGAAGAACGGTTTCCATCTATATTTGAAGCTTGTATGAAAGTGGGTATTGATATGCGCAGAGAACCTATTCCTGTGGTTCCTGCGGCACATTACAGCTGTGGTGGAGTAAAGGTTAATCTCCGGGGCCGTACTTCGCTTACCGGCTTGTATGCCATTGGCGAAACCGCCTGTACCGGGGTGCATGGAGCAAACAGACTTGCGTCAGTCTCTCTACTGGAAGGTCTGTTTTTCGGAATTCAGTCAGCAGATGACATTATTCAGAATCTTTCTCCTCTGGAAGACTCTCTTATGCGATCCATACCCCCCTGGATATCACCCCAGGGTGAAACAAGCTTTGATCCGGTTCTGATTCGTTCTGATTTGAATCAGATCAAGAGTACTATGTGGAATTATGTGGGTATTATCCGTACAAAAAAACGGCTGTACCGGGCCCACTCCGATTTAAACTATCTCAGCCATCGTATAGGCAGGTTCTACCGCAAGGCTGTTCTGCGCCGGGATGTAGTGGAGCTGCGAAATGCTATTCAGACGGCCCTGGTCGTAACCCGGTCTGCTATTAACAATAATCACTCTATTGGATGTCATTATCTCTCCGGTTAGTTCCGGGGTTTGACACTTGCAGGCAGATATGTATAATACTTCAACGCTATGCTGAGCGAGATAGAGGTGTATTCACCCGCCAAGATCAATCTTCATCTTGAGATCGGGCCGGTCAGAAAGGACGGTTTTCACAGCCTTTCCTCTCTTTTTCAAATTGTGTCTCTTTACGACAGAATACACATCCGTTCTTTGAAAGATACTGATTCCTGCAGGATCAGGGGTAATTTCACCTGCCCGGTGGAAGATAACCTTATTTACCGGGCTCACCGGAATTTTTGTGCCCTAACAGGTAAGAAATTCGGGGTGGAAATATCCGTCGAAAAGTCTATCCCCGAAGGGGCCGGCCTTGGCGGCGGGTCCAGCAATGCCGGTACTGTTCTGAAAGCATTGAATGAAATGACAGGTTACACACTGTCGGACGCAGTGCTCGCAGACACAGGAGCTGAACTGGGAAGTGACATCCCGTTTTTTATTTACTCTCCTTTCGCAGCTGTCGGAGGGAGAGGGGAACATATAGAACCTCTGAAAGGGGCGCGCAAATTGTCACTGCTGCTGCTTCTTCCGGACTTCGGGATATCCACCGGAAACGCCTATCGGTGGCTGGACGAATCCCGCGACACAGGCGTTGCTGCTTCTTCCGACAGATGGGAAGCTCAATACAGCGACAGAGTTTTGAGTGATTTGTATCAGTCAGAGGTAAAAACCTGGCCGTTCTTCAACTCTTTTACCCCTGTTTTACGAAAGCAGTACGGCGAAGTAGACCGTTTTCTGAATTTATTAAGGGAAACCGGAGCGGAATTCGCTGAAGTTTCCGGTTCCGGTTCGGCGATGTTTGGTATTTACCCGGATTTTACCGCTGCCGAGGAGGCAAAAGCGAAACTGCAGGATGAAAAGGGCTTAAAACAAGTTCTTATAATAGAATTACTTGCCAGATTTCCAAGTAGCATATTACAATGACGTAATATTTTTGCAACATTAGCGGAGGAAAGTATGGAAATCACGGATATTCGAATTCGGCGGGTAGATGCGGACGGCAAGCTGAAGGCATACGTCACCGTAACTTTCGATGAATCATTCGTGGTTCATAACGTAAAGGTAATCGAAGGTAAAAACGGCGCTTTCATTGCCATGCCCAGCAGGAAAACCAAAACAGGCGAGTATAAAGATGTGGCACACCCTATTAACTCAGAGTTCAGGGGCAGGCTGCAGGACAGAATTCTCGAGGAGTATAAAGCCCAGGCTGAATCCGGAGAATTATATACCGAAGACAGTGCTGATTTAGACTGATTTTCGGAACATATAGACATACTGATCATTGGGACGTCGCCAAGTGGTAAGGCACCGGGTTTTGGTCCCGGCATGCGCAGGTTCGAATCCTGCCGTCCCAGCAAAGCGGCACAAATGTGTCTTGAATTATTTACTGAAAACTGTCCAGTGTAGATCAGTTATCAGAATGATAAATAGAAAGACCGTCTGCAGTCAGACGGAAAGCAATTGAGGAGAATTTTCCATGGAACAGAAAACCCTTGCTGGCTTCGGTCGTACCAGCACGCGGAAAGGTGATAACCGAAAGCTCAGAGCAGAAGGAAAGATTCCTGCGGTTATTTACGGACATAATGAACCGGTAAGCATAAGTGTAGAAACCCGGGAGTTTGAAAAGAAATTTCACAGCGTAAGTGAGAATACAATAATCACCGTAAGTGTAGACGGCGGTAAAGACTATGACGTTCTGGTAAAAGATTACCAGGAAGACATGCTCCGGCATAAGATCATGCATATTGATTTTTTCGAGATTGAGCGTGGTAAAGCCCTGAAGACCCATGTCCCTGTACATCTGGAAGGTGTTCCCAAGGGAGTCAAAGAGGGCGGTATTGTTGAAACTGTGCTTCATGAAGTGGAAATCGAGTGTCTGCCCAAAGATATTCCCTCAGATTTCAAGCTGGATGTTTCTGACCTCGGCGTAGGCGATTCACTGCATGTTTCCGATATCCCCGTTGCGGGATCTGTAAAAATGCTTTCTCCTGCAGAGCAGTCTATTGTAGTTATTACCACTGCCAAGACTGTTGTTGATGAAACTGCAGAAGAAGGTGGGGAAGCTGCTGCACCTGAGGCCTCAGAGGGAGAAGGTGAAGCCTGATTCCATCGGCAAACATCTGCTAATCGGACTTGGTAATCCAGGCCCGGAATATAAGAAAACCCGGCATAATGCCGGGTTTCTTGTTGTTGAGGCACTGAGCTCCTTATCTGGTGTCAGGTTTAAAAAACCCTTTCTCAAGCCCTGGCTTGAAACGGTAGTCTCCTGCGCAGAGCAGGGGCCGGATGGAATGGTCCTCATCAAACCGCTTACGTATATGAATAGATCCGGAACTGTGGTGGAACCATTGCTGCGCCGATTTCGTACAGACCTTGCTTCGCTTATAGTTATTTACGATACCCTGGATCTTTCTGCGGGAAGGATTCGCATACGTCCATCAGGTTCCGGTGGAGGCCAGAAAGGCATATCTTCAATCATTGAACACCTGAACACTGATGCCTTTATGCGGATTGCCGTAGGTGTCGGGCGGCCGGATAAAAAAGAAGAAGTTATCTCATGGGTATTGGGATGTCCTGAGGGAGAGGAATTAACTTTATTCAGGCAGGGAATTGATCTGGCGGTTAAGGCAGCATCAGACTTGTGTCTTAATCCGGTTGAACAGGTAATGAGCTTGTATAATGGCAGAAAATGAGATCGAAGCCCGGGTCTTAACTATTGTTTCAGATTTTTTCCACCAGAGAAACATCAATCCGGATTCCGGCCTTCTTCTTTCGCTTTCCGGCGGGGTAGACAGCACAGCTCTGCTTTATGTTATGTCTCTCTACAGGAACTCCTGTAAAGATTTTAACCGTAACAGTTTTTCATCCCGATTCAAACTTTATGGTCTTCATGTTAACCACAGGCTGAGATCAGAAGACGAGACAGAACAAGATTGGCAGGTGCTTCAAAAGGCCTGTGCTCTTTGTAACGTTCCGGTTGAGCGGGTATCGCTCATGCCCGGGGGAGTGGAAAAACTGGCCCGGGAAAAAGGCTGCGGGCTTGAAGCTGCAGCCCGCAGCCTCCGCTATGCCGCATTGAAGAAATATATGGAACGCAAAGGCTGCACAAAAACAATACTCGGGCATACTGCCGATGATCTGGCAGAAACAATGATAACCCGGTTTTTTCAGGGGAGCGGAACCTCCGGACTGCATGGAATTCCCGCAGTCAGGGATTTTATACTGAGACCGCTTTTAACTGTACCCAAGGACATTCTTCTGCAGATAGTTCAACAAGCAGAAATTCCATGGATTACAGACTCCAGTAACAGTCAGCCTGTTTTTCAGCGTAACAGGGTTAGAAACTTCCTTGTCCCGCAGGTTGCAAAAGAATTTCCGGCTTATCGGGATGCTCTGGTGCAGTCATCGCGGATATTTCAGGAGGATGAAGAGATCCTCAAAAATATTGCGGATGAACGTATCCCCTGGACAATGCAGGCAGATTCCTGCACAACCGATGCGGCTAACTTTTTTGCTCAACCTGTTTCTTTGCGTTTAAGGTCTCTTTTTACCGCAGTCAACCGCACAATTCCCGAAGCAGAAAGAATATCTAAACATTTTCTTCTTTCCATGGCTGGTCCTTCAACCTCTTCTCATGATCGGATTCTGCTTGAAGGTGCCGGCATATGCATCTTCCAGAGGGGCAGTATGCTTATACTTAGTTCTTCAGTTGTATTAAACAGAAAAACACGCTATCTTTTCAGGATAGAGTATGGCAAAAACGGGCCTTTAGGGAAATATGTTATAAGCTGGAAAGATTCAAATGAATCCCCGGAACCTTGTGGATTCTCGGTTTTTATACCTGAATGCAGACTTAACCAACCGCTTTTTCTTCGCAGCAGAAGGTTGAGCGATACAATAAAGCTGTCTGGAAAGTATCAGAAGCTGAAAGGAATCTTTAATGCCATGAAGGTCCCGGAGAGTCAACGTGATGCTATTCCGGTATTGCAGCTGGGACCCGAGGTTTTTGCTATTCCCGGATCCCTGGCCGGGTTAAAGGACTTCGTGGTTAGAGATCTGCACAGGTCAGATGCTGGTCAGCCCGGAATGCTGCTTAATATTCGTAACGGAGTGTAGTTCTTGGACGATGATAACAAATCAGGACGCGGAAGCGGTCCCAAGGGTTTTCCCTTCAATTTTAACAATAAATTCGCCATAGTTTTTCTGGCCGGGCTGGTACTCTTCTTTTCTCTGTTCTTTCTGTTTGAAAACGGAAGCGGTGTAAATGTCATTTCCTATTCCACCTTTTACTCCTATCTTACCGACGGGCAGGTGGGCACCGTAAAAATACTGGATTATCACCGCATAGAGGGTACCCTGAGATCCGCCGGAGAATACCCGTCCGAAGGGGCTTTCTCTACAGAGATTCCCTACCCGGATGAAGAACTTCTCCCCCTTCTGCGGGAGCATGGTGTAGTTGTTATCGGCGGGCAGCAGTCCCCATCTGTTTTCGCCATTATGCTGCAGCTTCTGCCCTGGCTTATAGGTTTTTTCCTTATCTGGTTTATGTTCAGGCAGGTCCAGGGGGGAGGTAACAAGGCCTTTTCTTTCGGTAAAAGCCGGGCCAAACAGTATCTTGAGAATGAAGCAAAGCTGACCTTTAACGACGTGGCAGGTCAGCATGAAGCAAAGTATGAGCTGCAGGAGGTTGTTGATTTTCTCAAGAACCCCCATAAATTCACCAAGATCGGTGCCCGTATTCCAACCGGTGTGCTTTTGGTGGGAATGCCTGGTACGGGAAAAACGCTGCTGGCAAAGGCATGTGCCGGAGAAGCAGGTGTACCTTTCTTTCATATGTCCGGTTCTGATTTTGTGGAGATGTTTGTCGGCGTCGGAGCCAGCAGGGTCCGCGATCTGTTTGAACAGGGCCGTAAACATGCACCGTGTATTCTTTTCATTGACGAACTTGATGCTGTAGGCCGTACCCGTGGAGCCGGTTATGGCGGCGGACATGATGAGAGGGAGCAAACCCTCAACCAGATGCTGGTGGAGATGGATGGTTTTGACACCAAAGACGGCGTTATAATCCTTGCCGCCACCAACCGGCCTGATGTTCTGGACCCTGCGCTGCTGCGGCCAGGTCGCTTTGACCGGCAGGTAGTTGTGGATATGCCCGATGTGCGTGAGCGGGAGGCTATTCTTAACATTCATGCACGAAAAATCCCTTTGGCCTCTGATGTAGATATAAACCGTATAGCACGCGCCACTCCCGGATCCTCCGGTGCTGATCTTGCCAATCTGGTAAATGAGGCAGCCCTGTTCGCTGCCCGTGAAAATTTCAGCCAGGTTACAATGAAGAATTTTGAGGAGGCCAGGGATAAAATTCTTTTGGGAGTGGCAAGAAAATCCAGGGTGATATCTGCAGATGACAAACTGATGACAGCCTATCATGAGGCAGGTCATGCGCTTTTGCATTATCACCTTGAGAATGCAGACCCTCTGCATAAGGTCACGGTTATTCCCCATGGACAGGCTCTTGGCCTTGCTATGAGTCTTCCCGAAAAAGAGACTTACTCCCGAAATCGGGATTGGCTGCTTGACAGAATTAAAATTGCCATGGGCGGCTATGTCGCAGAAAAGCTTGTCTACAATCAGACTACCACGGGAACAAAAAACGATATTGAGCAGGCTACCAAAATTGCACGCCGGATGGTGTGCGAGTGGGGAATGAGCGACAGCCTGGGCTTTGTTACCTACGGCGGCGAAGAGGAACCGATTTTTCTGGGAAAAGAGATTGCCCGGCATCAGGATTACTCCGATGATACTGCCAGAAAAATTGATTTTGAAATTCACAGTATACTGAGTGACTGCCTGAGAGAAGTACAGGAAATACTGAACAGCAACCGGGATCAGCTGACTATTCTTGCGGAAGCTCTTGTGGCCAGAGAAAGCCTGGATGACAGGGAAGTCAGAGAGCTTCTTGGGCTTGATAAAAATATAAGTAACAGTACAAAACTAACGGATGATGAGGACTGAAAAAAGGTTATTTACAGTTCTGCTGCTCTTTATACTTGTCTGTTTTCATCTCGGCGGTGAAACGTTTCCGGAGCACGATAAATCTCTTTCCTTCGTTTATTCCGACATAGCTGTCTCTCTTTTTGAGGAAGGTAACCCCTCAGCGGTTGATCTGGCAGAAATCGCTCTCGAGTTTTACCCGTTAAACGGTGATGCCGGATTTGTCTATGGTTTGACGCAGCAGGGTAAAGAGGGGGTATCTCTTCATGAAACCGCCGGTGTTCTTGAGAAGGCATACTCCAAAGGGGCATGGAAACTCTGCAGCAGAGAAGATTGCAGAATAAAGCTTGCCGGAATATTTGATCAGCTTATGCAGTATGACAGGCTGGATGCCCTTATGCATGATCTGCCGGAAGATATTATCCGCAGTGCAGACTGGTACTACTATGCGGCCCGGTCTTTGTTTAAGCAGGATAAAGTTGATCAGGCTCGTATATATCTTGAAGAGGGAACCGCGCTTTTTCCTCTGGACTCCGCTCTGGTTATTTTCCGTGTCAAAATTGATCCGGATTATGCAGATATGCTGATTCAGAATTATTTCTCCTCAGCAGCTGTGGATCTTCCGGATCAGGAGGTCGTTGCATCTCTTGCGGCAGCCTCAGATTCATCTGTCAGGGATTTTCTTCTTGGTGAAGTAGGTAAATCCGGTTATCACGCTCTGGAGGCTGAAATATTAACTGCAGAGGACGCAGTACTTTTTCCGGAAAAAGAGTACGATCTGTCTCCATTATTAAACGAGACATTTCTTACCAGGCTTAACTATTTCAACAGAATAATGGCTCTGTATAACCGTTATCAGCAAATTGAGGTTTTCTGGGAGTTTCTTGAGGGAAAAACCATTGTAGTGCAGGGCGATAACAATAATGACGGCTATGTTGAAGAGTACTATACCCTTGCTAACGGTACTGTTGTTGATTATTCAATAGATCTGGATCAGGATGGTATCATCGACTATCGTGTGGATTTTATTTCAGAAAATCTTCAAAGCGGATCTATCCCTTCTGTTCAGAAGGTGTCTGTGTTCAAAGACGGTGAATCTTATATATATCACTATGGAAAGTACCCTTCCGTAAGCAGTGTGGAAGCTGATTGGCCTGATGGGACCGGAAAGATCCTGTTGGCACCGGGGAGGTTTGCTGTTCCTGCTGTTTCCTATTTTCCAGGGCCCCTGGCGGTCCGGATTAAGCCCGCTGTATTTCCCGCATATTCCGAAATGGAGGAAGCGGCCTATTATTCAGAAGAAAACCTGGAAAAAGCGTCAGTGGTTCGCAGAAACAGCAGACCTCCGCTTATGATGAATAATGAAGGACTGATCCGTACCGTTGAAACGGATACATATAGAAAAATCGAAAGAGATCTGGATAACGATGGTATCTATGAAATTGTAGAAACTTATGATTCCGCCGACGGCACCCGAATAGATCTTGATTATAACAGTGATGGTGTTGTCGACTACAGTTATTCCAGCAGCAACGGAAATGAGCAGTGGACATGGTTGGAATATCCAGCCTCCGCTGAATGATTATATCCAGAGGACATCATGCTATGCATCTGAGCAAATTACATTACTCCGCAGCTTTTTTTCTGACTCTTATTCTTCTTTCCTGCAGTTCCGGCCCTCAAAGGGCGGACAGTCAGGTTCCTGATGTGCGGGAATATAACATAGCCTCCCTGGAGAGTGAAATCGCCGAAGGAAATGTTCTTGAAGCATGGGAGATCAATGATAATCTTTTCCATCGGGAGCTCATCAGTCAGTCAGAACTTGAGAAAAACCGTGAAAAGCTGAAAACAATGCTTCACGATCAAATTTCAGCTGCAGATGCTTCGTCGGATTACCGAATCGCCCTGAGACTGTTACGGGCGGCAGAATCTGTGGGGCTTGTGATTGAGGGTGTTACAGAAGCAGGGCTCGCCAATCAGCAGATCTATTCTCTGCTCGAGGAAAAGCAGCATGTCGCCGCCTATGCACAGTTGGCAGATTACTCTGGAAGTGTAGATATTGATCCGGAACTGCTGGAAGCTGTCTCCTCCGATGCTGCAGAGGCGGGGTATTCCCTTTGGTCCTCATCTCTGGGACAGGGTTCAGCAAATGCAGCTTCCACCTCCATCAGAGAAGATCTCCCCGGGATTGTTGAGTCTACAGTAACTATATGGGTGAACCGTGGCATAAAAATACAGGGAGGAATGGGCTATCCCGACAGGGTTATCGGGAGCGGATTTTTTATTGATAAAAGCGGCTATCTTATTACCAACTATCATGTAATCGAAAGCGAAGTGAATCCGGAATACGAAGGGTTCAGTCGTCTGTATATCCGTCCTTCCGGGGTAAGCGGAAATAAAATTCCTGCCAAGGTTATAGGCTGGGATCCTGTTCTCGATATTGCCCTGTTGAAAGCTGAAATTGAACCCGAATACACCTTTACTCCCGCCCTGGGTAAATTGAAGCTTGGAGAACCCATATATGCTATTGGTTCTCCAGGTGGATTGGAAAAGACCATAACCTCCGGAATAGTGTCTGCAGTAGACCGCCGGCTGCTTCAGATTGGTGATGCCATGCAGATTGACGTGCCTATCAATCAGGGGAATAGTGGCGGGCCTCTGTTAAATGAAAATGGTGAACTTGTGGGGGTGGTATTCGCCGGTATTGAAACATTCGAAGGCATCAATTTTGCCATTCCCTCCTACTGGATGCTTAAAATTCTCCCCCGCTTGTATGATGGAGGCGAAATCATCCATTCCTGGCTGGGCGCATCAATGTATGAAAGCGATAACGGGCTAACCTGCCTCTATCCCTTTCCCGGATATCCGGCAGCCCGGGCTGGAATTGAGACCGGTGATATTCTGAACGAACTTGGCGGTAGAAAGATCAGCAGTCTGCGGGACGCTCATGAAATACTGGTAGGTATGCGTCCTGGAGATTCAATAACATCAACCTGGTCCCGCGGGGATGGCACTATTATTAATCGTTTCTTTGTGCTTGCTGACAGGCCTGAATCTCCTGTGTCCGCAGTTGCCGCAAGGGTGGCTGAAGAGGAACTGGTTCTGCCCCTGTTCGGTATGGAAATAAAATCGACCGGATCAACTCTATGGGAAGAGAGTTTTGTAATACAAAAAGTCTATCCCGGTTCGGTGGCCGACGAAACCGGTTTATCTGCAAATGACCCCTTTTTGTGGCGTGGATTGAAAATAGACAATGAAAAAGGGATAGCCCTTCTTCAGATGATAATCAAGAAACGAAAGGCAGGTTTTCTCGAATCTTCAATGCAGATCGGTACATATCTGAAAACCGATAACATGATCTAAAACAGGGCAGCTCCGGGATAACTCATTCCCATCTCCAGATTCGTCAGGGCTCCCCATAGGCTTCACCGATTCAAAAAGCTTTTGGTTCAGGGTGCGGAGGCTGATAAACTTCTCTTTTCCAGGCTCTTTAAAAATGCCATGTTTTTCAGGGCCGTCCAAAGCTGAACATTTTTTGCTTTTTTCCCTCCGGTAACTATACTTAAAGAATGGAATACCACCGGGGGGTAATATGATTTCCATAGCTATGGGATCCCGCTGTACCATTGAGAACGTTCAGGAAATAAAGAACTCCATTCTTGTCGCCCTTGATCAGGCAGAAGATGTAATTGAGGTAGACATTTCCGGTATCGAAGTTGTTGATACTGCAGGTATACAATTCTTTGTCGCCGGAGTTAAAGAGGCGGTAAAAAGAAAACTTACGGTAAAGCTGAAAGGTCCTATGCAGCCCCAGGTGGAAGAGGTATTCAGGCTTGTTGGAGTGCAGTACGACGATACCTATCCGGCAGGCGGTAAATAATATGGACGATAAGTTTATTGCTACTTTTCTTGATGAATCTTTCGATCTGCTGAATACCATGGAAGAAGATCTGCTGGCTCTCGAAGAAAACCCGGCTGAAAGCTCCCATATTCAATCTGTTTTTCGTTCAGCCCATACCATAAAGGGTTCTGCGGCCATGTTCGGGTTCAAGCACATCTCCGAATTCGCTCATGCCTTTGAGAATGCCCTGGACTCGGTACGCTCCGGGACTACA
The DNA here is from genome assembly GCA_963676835.2 of Marispirochaeta sp. Classification (GTDB taxonomy): domain Bacteria; phylum Spirochaetota; class Spirochaetia; order JC444; family Marispirochaetaceae; genus Marispirochaeta. The sequence goes on along the minus strand of CAXXFF010000001.1, from coordinate 187,279 downwards.
GGAATCTCAAAGGAGATGATTGATGTTGCCCTTCAGGGCAAGGATCATCTGCGGACCCTCCTTCAGGAAAACAGTAAAGAACCTTCAGATGAACTCATTGGTGTCAGTAAAGAAATCCTTAATCAGCTTTCAGCCATTACCGGGGCAGGTTCTACTCCAAAGCAGCCAGCGAAGATACAAAAATCTCCGGATGCAAAAAAAACTAAAGATAAAACTTACAGGATCGCGTTTAATCCCGGGAAAATGCTGTTTAAGGAAGGCACCAATCCATTACTTCTGCTGAAAGAAATTGCATCCCTCGGAGAAGCCACCGTTTTCTGTAATGTAAACTCGGTTCCTATTCTATCCAGGCTTGATCCGGAGGATCTCTTCTTAAGCTGGGAAATCATACTCACATCCACAAGCAGCTACGAAGAGATCCGAGATGTTTTTATCTTTGTGGAATCATCTTCGGAAGTAATTGTTGATGAACTGAATAAGGATCAGTATCTGTCTGATGATGGGCAGCCGAAACGGCTCGGTGAAATTCTGGTCGAAAACGGGCACCTCTCTTCAAAAGAGCTGAAAACAATCCTGGCAAATCATAAACTTCTTGGAGAGATGATAACCGAAGCAGGTCTGCTTGATTCTGTGGAAATCGAAAAAGAGCTGCATATACAGGAGCATTTCAAGAAAAAAAGCGAAACACAGCAGAAGGATGTCCAGCAGCACTCTCTCAGGGTGAGCAGCTCCCGGCTCGATCAGCTTGTTGACCTTGTGGGAGAACTGGTTACTGTTCAGGCCAGGTTAACCGGTGTATCCGAGAGTATAAGGAATGACAATCTTTCCGGTATTTCCGAAGAACTGGAACGTCTTATCGATAATCTCAGAGACAATGCCATGAGCCTCCGCATGGTACCTATCGGATCAACCTTTGCCCAGTTCAAGCGCCTTGTACGTGATTTGTCCCAGGAACTGGATAAAGAGATAGAAATGGTTACCATCGGAGGGGAGACGGAGCTTGATAAATCGGTAATAAGCAAGCTGAATGATCCGCTGGTTCACATTATTCGTAATGCAATAGATCATGGGATGGAAAGTCCTGAAGAGCGTGAAAAGAACGGCAAGAGCAGAAAGGGAAAGATAACCATTGAGGCTGAACATGCGGGAGCTTCGGTTCTTATTATTATCCGCGATGACGGAAAGGGAATTGATCCGGAAAAAGTAAAAGCCCGGGCCGTAGAGAAGGGACTTATCGGAGCAAGGGATAATCCTACAGAATCCGAGATTTTTCAGCTGTTGTTTGCTCCGGGATTTTCCACGGCCGAAAAGGTGACCAATGTTTCCGGCAGAGGTGTTGGACTGGATGTAGTTGCCAAGAATATTCAGGCACTTTCCGGAATGGTTGTTGTGGAAAGTACGCCCGGGGAGGGATCATCCTTTACCCTCAGTCTTCCTCTAACCCTTGCTATCATAGACGGTCTCAGGGTTTCTATAGGTTCTGAAATTTTCATTCTGCCCCTGGGAGTGGTCGAGTCCTGCCTCGAAATAAACATGGAAAACCTGGATAAACGACGACGTATGATAAATCACAGGGGATCCCTCCTTCCTTTTCTTGATCTGGCTGATTATCTTGGTATAGACACCAGGCAGGAAAGCCTGAGGCAGATGGTTATTATCGAAAGCCGCCAGGGAAAAATCGGACTCCTTGTGGACGAGGTTCTTGGAGATCATCAGACTGTTATCAAGAGTCTGGGGTCAATGTTCAGGGATCAGCGGATTTTCTCAGGAGCGACGATTATGGGTGATGGATCAATAGCCCTCATTATTGATATTAATGGGCTTGCGTCTGTAATCGGCAGAGATGTGCATTTGACTGATGGAAAATAACAACACCTCCATGCAGCGCCCTTCGCTGTCAGACACAGATTTCAGGCGTATACGCAAGTTTGTGGAAACCCATATCGGTATAAGGCTGCCGGATATTAAAAAGGTAATGGTGGAGGGGCGGCTGCAGAAACATCTCGTACAATTGAAGTTTACCTCCTTCCGTGAGTACTGTGATTTTATTCTTGAAGATCCCCGGGGAAAGGATTATCTCCAGGGGTTTATTGATCTTATTACCACCAATAAAACAGATTTTTTTCGAGAGCCTGATCATTTTACCTTTTTAGCGCAAAATCTTCTTCCTCAACATGATACCTCATCAGGTGTTCGTCTATGGTCAGCCGCCTGTTCTTCCGGTGAGGAGCCGTATACTCTTGGTATGGTCATGGAGGAGTATATTGCAGAACATGGTCGGTTTCCTTATGAAATTCATGCTTCAGATATTTCCGAAAAGGTATTAAAGGCTGCAAAAGAAGGCATTTACAGTATGGAAAAAATTGAAGGGATAAGTCTCGGCATGAAAAAGAAGTATTTTCTTAAAAGCCGCGATACTTCGGAGCAGCGGGCACGGGTCAAACGGTTTTTAAGGGAGAAAATGCGCTTTTTCAGTATTAATCTTCTGTCGGACAATTATGATGCCCCGCGGAATTTTGACTTTATTTTTCTTCGCAATGTAATGATTTACTTTGAAAGGCCGGTTCAGGAAAAAATTGTTAATAAAATGTATCACCATCTTAAACCCGGCGGGTGTCTGTTTATCGGTCATTCCGAATCCCTGTCGGGGATTAATACCCCGTTTATTAATATTGCCACCACTGTGTATAAGAAGGAGATACGCTGATCATGAACACTGGAAAACTTAAAGTGCTTATTGTAGATGATTCAGCGGTAGTTCGTCAGACCCTTACAGAAATACTGTCGAAGGATTCTGAATTGGAAGTGATGGGTACTGCACAGGATCCCATAATAGCAGCCAAGAAGATAGAAAAAGAGCCGCCGGATGTTATTATTCTTGATATAGAGATGCCTCGTATGGACGGTCTCACATTTCTGAAAAAACTGATGATGCATCATCCCATTCCGGTTGTTATCTGTTCAAGCAAGGCGGAGGAAGGGTCCCAGAATGTTCTGCATGCCCTTGAATACGGAGCCGTGGAAATTATCCAGAAACCTCAGCTTGGCACAAAACAGTTTCTTACAGAATCAAGCGTCCGTATCATCGATGCAGTTAAGGCTGCCGGTGCTTCAAGAGTCAGGAAGATCGCCGATATGCCCTCAATGGAAGTCAAAAAGAAACTGACCGCTGATGTGATTCTTCCGCCTACCAGGGACCATATTCATATTGATACTACGGAAAAAATTGTTGCCATTGGAGCTTCCACCGGGGGTACTGAAGCCTTAAGGGAAGTTCTTCAGGCACTTCCCATAGATGCTCCGGGAATAGTCATAGTTCAGCATATGCCTGAACATTTTACCGCTGCTTTTGCCAAACGTCTGGATGGTTTGTGTGCCGTAAATGTAAAGGAAGCAGAAAATAATGACTCTGTTTTACGAGGGCGTGTACTTATTGCCCCGGGTAATAAACACACCTTACTCAAGCGCAGCGGTGCCCGATATTATGTAGAGGTAAGGGAAGGGCCGCTGGTTTGCCGCCATCGGCCCTCTGTAGATGTGCTGTTCAGATCGGTTGCCCGTTACGCCGGGAAAAACGCCACCGGTGTTATTATGACTGGCATGGGCGATGACGGTGCCCGGGGTATGCTTGAAATGCATGATCAGGGTGCCTATACCATTGCACAGAACGAAGAAACCTGTGTGGTCTACGGCATGCCGAGGGAAGCTGTAAAACTTGATTCGGTAGATAAAATACTGCCCCTGGAGAAAATTGCTTCTGCTATTCTTTAAGAGGGATCAATTTCAGTCAAAAACCGTGATTTTAAGGAAAAATCCCGATTATTAAAAAGTCAGTATATAATAACTGGGGATATTAAAGAATGAACCGACCAAGGATACTAGTTGTTGAAGATGAATCTATTGTCGCAATAGATCTCAGCCACACTCTTACAACCCTCGATTATTCAGTCATTGCTACTGTAGGAACAGGCAAGGAGGCTCTGACAGCGGTAGAGCGCGAGTCACCGGATCTGGTGCTTATGGACATTCAGCTCCGGGGTGAGCTGGACGGCATAGAAGTGGCGGAACAGGTCCGCAACAAATATCATATTCCGGTAATATTTCTGTCCGCCTATTCCGATGCAAAAACCCTGGCAAGAGCGAAGCTTACCGAGCCTTACGGCTATATCATGAAATCCTACGATCATAATGATCTCCACTCAACTATTGAGATGGCTTTATACCGCCATGAGATTGAACTGAAGGTAGTACAAAACGAAAAGCTTCTGTCCACTACTTTTGCGGGAATATCCGATGGAATAATCCTGTGCGACAATATGGGGAAGGTACAGCTCGCAAATCTGGCGGCTCAGAGAATTGCCGGTATTGTTTCAGAAGACATTACAGGAAAGCACATAAATGAACTGCCTATAACCGTTGAAAATGTGTTTAATGAATTTCTCGAAAATCCCTTTGCATATTCCGGACATACAGAACTAACCACGAAAATCTCCGGACGATATTATCTTGTAACCTCTTCCGGACGCTTTCCCGTGTTGTGCACCATTACGCCGATGTTCAGTGAAAGTAAGGTTCTTTCCGGCTATCTCTATTTTCTCCGCAATATCAAAGAGGAATACCGGATGCAGGAGATGCAGTCCCGGCTTGCTTCCATTGTCGAAACTTCTGAAGATGCAATTATAGGCTCCACAACGGATGGATCAATTATAAGCTGGAATAATGGTGCAGCTGCTTTGTTCGGTTATTCACTGGAGGAAGTCAGCGGTAAAAACCTCTCAATCCTGATTCCGGAGTATTATCCGAACGAGATTCCCGAAATGCTGGACAGGATTAAAAGCGGTGAAGTTGTTGATCACTATGAGACTATCCGTAAAAGAAGTGACGGTGCTGTTCTCGATATGTCCGTCAAGATTTCTCCCATACGGGATGGTCACGGCAATCTGATTGCGGTATCCATCATTGCCCGGGATATAACCAAGAGGAAACAGCTGGAAAAAGAGATTCTTGAGATTGTCGATCGGGAGCGTTCCCGCATTGGACAGGATCTGCATGACAGTCTCGGGCAGGAACTTACCGGTATTCTTTTGCGCTTAAAGGCTCATGAAGGTAAATTATCACGCTTGTCCAACGATGAGCTTTCATCAGATGCCCGGGAAATACAGGGATTCGTCCGGCATGCTGTAGAACAGACCAGGGAAATGGCCCGGGGGCTGATACCCGTTACCCTGCAGACAAACGGACTTGTCGAGGCTCTGCACGAACTGAGTTTATACTGTCAGTCAATGTACGGCGTTCCCACAGATTTTCACTGCAGTTCCCGGGAATTTTCCATTTCTTCCAGTGTAGAACTGCAGCTGTATCATATAGCCCAGGAAGCATTAAACAATGCCATCAAACATTCCGGGTCTGAAACAATCGATGTAAAACTGATTTATGAACCCATGGAGATCGTCCTTTCTGTTACCGATAAGGGGCGGGGGCTGGAAAAACGGAACTCAAATGGACTGGGATTGAGAATTATGGAATATCGGGCTAATATGGTAGGCGGTCAGTTTAATCTCGTTCCCACCGCAGGAGGGGGAACAACAGTACTCTGCCGGGTGCCGGTTTCGGGAAGTAAATAAGGCAATGAAAAAGAGAATTGTATTAATTGATGATCATCCCATTATACGTCAGGGGTTTACCCTTTTGATCAACCAGGAAGAGGACCTGACTGTCGTGGGGGAAGCGGAGGATGCCGGATCTGCCATTGCGCTTGTGGAAGAACAGGTTCCCGACCTTGCGCTGGTGGATCTCTCCCTGAAAAATTCCAATGGTATAGAACTTATTAAAGATCTCTCCAGACTGCATCCTGAGTTACTCATGCTGGTGATTTCCCTTCATGATGAATCGGTTTACGCTGAACGCAGTCTCCGAGCCGGTGCCCACGGATTTATTATGAAGGCCGAGGCAACGGAGAATGTTATGACCGCTATACGGGTTGTTCTGCAGGGAGAAATCTATCTGAGTGACAAAATGCGCCACCATATGCTGAGGTCTATGGCCGGCGGCAGCCAGCGAAAAACATCCGCCACGGATCATCTGAGCGATCGTGAACTTGAGGTATTTCAATCCATAGGCAGGGGTGAAAGCACAAGGGAAATTGCAGAAAATCTAAATCTGAGTGTAAAGACCATTGAAACCTATAAATCACACTTAAAACAGAAACTTGACCTGAGGAACAGCACCGAACTGCTCCAGTATGCCGTGGAGTGGAATTTATCGCAGCAGAATTAATGGTTCACGACGGATAGCAGTACATGCAAATGGAGTGGAGATGAGCGACGATAGAGTAAGCAGCATTCTTATTGTAGAAGACGAATCTATTGTCGGCCTTGATATAAAGCAGCATCTGCTTCGTTTTGGCTATCATGTGCTCGGTCCCGTTGCAAGTGCGGAAGATGCAATAGTTACGGTGGAAAAATCACTCCCGGACCTGGTACTGATGGATATCAGGCTTCAGGGAGAAATGGACGGCGTTGAGGCCTCCGGAATTATTCGGGAAAAGTACAATAAACCTGTAATACTTTTAACAGCCTACGCAGATGACAATACCGTAGACAGAGCCAAGAAATCTAACCCTTTCGGTTATATTCTCAAGCCCTTTAACGAGAGGGAATTGAGGACAACCATTGAAATGGCCATGTACCGCCATTCCATGGAACTCCAGCTTAAAGAGAGTGAAAAAAGGTATAGGAGACTTTTTGAAGAAGATCTCTCCGGTGACTTTGTCACCGATGGAGAAGGCCGTATTGTTGACTGCAATCCTGCCTTTCTGTACCTCTTCGGGTTTGAAAGCATTAACGAAGCCCGGGGCAAGAGTATCGATTCGCTATTTGTTAATCCTGCACAGGCGGATTTCATGTGGCAGAATATCCGTAAGAAAGGAATTATCAAGCTCCAGGAGTTTGCGGTAGTAAGTGCTGACAACCGGCACGCCATGGTCCTTGCCAACATAATAGGTAATTACTCAATAGATGGAAAACTAACCTCCCTTCATGGTTATTTTATGGACACCACGGAGATTAAAAGCCTTGAAGAACAACTGCGGCAGGCCCAGAAGATGGAGGCTATCGGTAGAATGGCCGGTGGAATTGCCCATGACTTCAATAACCTTCTCACTGTTATTCTCGGGTATGTTACTTTGGGAAAGGAAAAATACAAAGACGGAGAAGCTGTTGAAGTTGAGCTTGAAGGGATTCGTACCGCTGCAGGGAGAGCTACAACCCTAACGCGTCAGCTTCTTGCCTTTTCCCGTCAGCAGGTTCTGAACCCCGAAGTGGTGAATATTAACAGTCTGATTACGGACCTCGAAAAGATGATAAGTCGGCTGCTCCCGGAAAGCATAAGGCTGGTTACCTTTACTACCGCTTCAAACCCTGGAGTTTTTGTGGATCCCGGACAGATCGAACAGGTACTGCTGAATCTTGCTGTTAATGCCAGGGATGCCATGGGCTCAAGTGGCACACTCTCAATTGAAAGCGGAAATCGGGAGTTTAATGAGGATTACGTAAGTGCCATGGGTACTGTCCCCAGTGGTCAGTATTGTACCATTACGGTAACAGACTCGGGTGACGGAATACCGGAAGATATCCTGCCGCTTATATTTGAACCGTTTTTTACTACAAAAAGCGCAGATAAAGGTACAGGACTGGGACTTTCGACGGTCTACGGCATAGTAAAACAGAGTAAAGGGTATATTGAAGTTCAAAGTCAAAGCGGCAAAGGTACTGTTTTTACCCTCTATTTCCCGGTAACTCTGGAGAAGGTCAGTGAAGAGCTTCCCAATATTCCCGATATTGCTCTTTTAAGTGGTGATGAAAAGATTCTGCTTGTTGAGGATGATAATTCTGTGCGCAGAGTAATAGTCAATATTCTGAAAAGAGCGGGATACACGGTTTTTGAAGCCCAGAATGCCGGTGAAGCTCTGCTGATTTTCGAAGAAAAAGAATCTGAAGTGGATATTGTGCTGACTGACTATATTATGCCCCATATGACCGGTGATAAACTTATAAAAAGGTTTCATAAAAAGAAACCTGATCTGCCCAGCGTTCTTATCTCCGGATATCTCAAGCGGGCCAATAAAGTTCTTCCCGATGCCGATGCTTTTCTGCCCAAGCCATTTCAGCCGGAAGAGCTGTTGAGGGTAGTCCGTTCAGTGCTGGATAATGCTTCTATAATACGCAATCAGCATTGATGATTTGTTTCGCCTAGGATATAGTAGCCTCAATGCACTACGAACCAAAACTCATCCGCAATTTCTGTATTATTGCGCATATAGACCATGGGAAATCCACTCTTGCTGACCGTTTCATTGAAGAGGCCCGTATTATAACGGACAGAGAGAGAAAGGATCAGATTCTCGACAGTATGGATATCGAGCGAGAACGTGGCATAACTATAAAATCCCAGGCTGTATCGCTGCCTTTTACTTCAAAAGACGGCAATCTGTATCAGCTTAATCTGGTAGATACCCCGGGCCATGTTGACTTCTCCTATGAAGTTTCCCGGGCTATATCAGCCTGCGAAGGGGCTCTGCTCATAGTGGATGCTACCCAGGGGGTTGAAGCGCAGACCCTTGCAAACATGTATATGGCTATTGAGCATGATCTGGAAATCCTGCCGGTTATTAATAAAATAGATCTTCCCAGTGCAGATATTGATGCAGTACGCCATCAGATAGACCATGATCTCGGACTCGATCCGGATATTGCTATTCCTATCTCCGCCAAAACGGGTCAGGGAGTTCAGGAGCTTATGGAGGCCCTGGTTGAGTTCGTGCCCCCGCCCAAGCCGGCGGTGGAAGAACCGCTTCAGGCGCTCATTTTTGATTCCCATTACGATCCCTACCGGGGCGTTGTTGTTCATGTGCGCATCATGGCGGGTAAAATTTCCCGCGATGACGAAGTCCTGTTTATGGCCACCGGTGGAAAATATATTGTAGAAGAGACGGGTATATTTAAGATTGGTCTTGAGAAAAACAAGCATCTGAGAGCGGGCGAGGTAGGTTATCTTATCGCCGGCATAAAGGATATCAGCAAGGTCCGGGTTGGTGATACGGTTACTACCGTAAAGAATGCTGCCAAAGTCCCGGTGCCGGGATTTAAAGAGGTTAAGCCGGTGGTTTTCTCCTCTATATATCCGGTAAACTCAGACGACTACGAAGATCTTCATACCGCCATAGATAAGCTCAAACTTAACGATGCCTCCCTTATTTTTGAAAAGGATTCATCCATTGCTCTTGGGTTCGGATTCCGTTGCGGCTTTCTCGGACTTCTACATCTTGAAGTTATTCAGGAAAGGCTTGAGCGAGAATTTGATCTGACAATTGTTCTTACCTCTCCCTCGGTACGCTACAGGGTTACGCTCTCAAACGGTGAAACAGTATTTATTGATAATCCACTGGAATATCCTGACCCTTCGCAGATTTCTTCTGCTGAAGAACCTTATATAAAAGCCACCATAATTACACCGGCGGATTATGTGGGTCCGGTTATAACCCTCTGTCTGGAAAAACGCGGTGTTCAGGACAGCATGACTTATCTGGATGAAAAGCGGGTTGAACTTGTCTATTCCATGCCCCTGGCGGAAGTTCTCTTTGACTTTTATGATAAGCTTAAATCAATAAGCCGTGGTTATGCCTCTTTCGATTACGAAATTACCGGATACCGGCAGACCACCCTGGTCAGACTGGATATTCTTATAAATGGAAACCCGGTGGATGCACTCTCTCAGCTTGTTTTCCGTGAAAATGCAACCTCCCGGGCCAGACGGGTCTGTAAAAAACTGAGAGATGAAATTCCCCGGCACCAGTTTAAAATTCCCATTCAGGGCGCCATCGGTTCAACTGTTATCGCCCGGGAGACTATTTCCGCCTTGCGGAAGGATGTTACCGCAAAATGTTACGGTGGAGATATAAGCCGGAAGAGAAAACTTCTGGAAAAGCAGAAAGAGGGAAAGAAGAGAATGAAAATGGTGGGTAACGTAGAACTGCCCCAGAATGCCTTCCTCTCTGTACTGAAAACAGACGATGATTAGTCGTCATTCCGCGGTTTAATCACATCGTAAGAAGATTTTTGAGGTGCTGAATATAACCTTCTGCAGCCAGTAGTACCCTTTTAACATAGTCAGGGTTAAGGGGGGCCGGAAGTTTTGGATCCGGAAAGTGGGATAGAAGATAATCATGTTTGGTGATCATCTGTGGTAAAGTCTCTTCTAATATTTCTCCGGTTAAAAATTTATACCCCTTTGAATGAATCTTCTGAAGTTCTTCCAGTTCGTTCTTTAACAGCGTGTGAAAAACCTCTTTTTCGAGGTAATTGCCGCACTTTTCTTCGAAGTCAGTCACTTCAGGCGGATTTGTGCTGCCGGAGAACCTGTTATGCGTATCTTCGGGCAAAGCTGCCCATGGTGCGCCTATATCAAGACCATCTTCATTGAGGTCGTAAATACCCTTTCTTTCGTCGATAATCCTTTGCAGTGGATTGAGGTAATTCAGGAGGATCAGGTCTGTTCTGATGTTCCTTTTTTTCCCGGACTGAAGGAGCATTGGGCGGTTAATAAACGCTTTAAACGATCCTGGGGGATTAACTCTGGATTGCTCTGAAAGCTGCTGGATTCCAAATTGTGTTCCCCGGGCGTGGCTCTTGCCGAGGCAGTAGGAAAAATCGAGCCCTGTACAGTAGACGGCATTGCTGCTGATAATTCCGGCAATGGCAACTGCGGCGACGCCCACACTGCCGTAGGCGGGGAAAAGAAAACCCGGCATAGCCGGTTCAAGGATCTGTTCAAAAAAATTAAGGCCGCTGAATCTGGTAAAAAAAAGAAAGCGGTTTTTCCATGGAAGCCTCAGTACCGGTGGATGGGAGTATGCGTCTGCAATCAGATCAATTTCCTGCCATGGAATACCGTAAAAATCCCGCATATTGATAAACTGGGATTCCAACACAACAGCGGCATCAGGAATAATTCCATTACTGCATAACACCGGCAGGGCTGTATCGGCGGCGACAATATATAAACTTTCTCTCCGCTCTATCAGGCCCGGAATGGATTTTTCGAGAGATTCACCGGCAGCGGCAACAACAGCAGGTTTATCCGTTCCAAGCATTCGGAAGGAGTTTATTTCATGGGAAAATGCAAGGTTGGAAAAGAGATTTTTCATCCACCGCCGGGCAAAGTAGACCTGAGTAAGCCTGTCCTGATGTGCCAGACGGATTTCTTTATCTGCAACGGTGAAAAGCCGGTCGTAATAGTCTCTGCATAATCCATAACCGCCGTTAAGTACAATAAGCTCAACCCGGCGAAAAGGCCAACCTGACAAGCTGGTAATGCAATGTTTTATATCTTCATTCTGAGGAGATAGGAGATAGGCGCCGGCCTGACTGGTTTCGGTTGCCTTAATTATCTCATTGTAAAAACAGTGAGAAACCTCAAATAATGCGGCATTCTGCTCTATAAAAAGTACTGCAGAATCGCAAGGCAGTTTCTTCACGATGGTTTCTACACCATAAAAAAGAAGTGGTGATGGAAGAAGGTAAAGCGTGTTTTGCTGAAGCTGAATAGAATCGGCTATGGCTTCAGGTCTTTTTTGCGGTGTTTTGCCGGAATAAAGGCGCCGGCCCCGAAATTCAAGGGAACTCCCCGTCCCGGTTTCAATAAGACGGGGAGTATCCATTATCAGTTACTGAGAAAATACTGACTGAAAACTGCAAAGAAGTTATCTTCGAGTTTGTCGGAAGATAGAATCATTGAGCCCATATCCTGCTCTGTATAGGTCTGGCTGAGATAGGCATAGTATGCGCCGGTTGCTTTTAGGGCTTCTTCTTCCGGCTCGGTAATTGCTTTAATTGCGAAGAGGTATACATTATCGTTCAATACCAGGGGAGCACTGATTTCTCCCTCATTAAGGGAATAAATTTCTGTAAGAAAACCTTCGTCATCGGCTATACTCTGAAGCGCACCGGAACCTGATACGTCACTCAGGGGCTTGAAGATTTCAACCCTTCCGTAATTAAGAGGCGCTGAAGTGGTTTCCCCTGCTTCAAATCCTTCGATATTTTCGCTTCCAAGCACAGCAGCTGAAAGGCCCGCTCGAACAGTTTCAGCCTTCTCTATCAGATAGTCTTCGATAGTACCCTTGGCGAAGCGTTCCATGTAGCTTCTGACTGTTTCGATATCGTTTTCGTCACCGGTATCAACATCGGCTACTGCTTCGTTACATTTGTAAATAAGCCAGCCGTAGCTGGTTTCGATAACCGGAGAAACAGTATCTGCGGCGAGGCTGAAAATCTGTTGTACCGCATCTTCATCGTTAAGCTCGTTGGAAAGACTGTAGTAATACTGCCAGCCGATATAGCCGCCGCTTTCGGCATAACCGTCTTTGGACTGGGTTCTGGCAAGTTCATCGAAGAGGGCAGGATCTTTTTCCAGCTGATTGTAGACTGAATCGGCAGACTCTTTGCTGCTTTGAATCATAATTCTGCTGACATTGATTTTCCGGAAAAGATCTTTCTGTTCGGAAGCGTATGCAGCGATAAGGTCCACAGGAAACTGGTCAAAGTTGATTCGCTGATATGAAAAACTGTATTCCGGGGTGGTCATCGCCTGTATGAACTCTTTTTCTGCTTCAGACGATTTAACACCGTATTTCAAGTCGTTCCGGTACTGGCTTGAAATGAGGGAATCCCGGTAATATTTGCGTATCTGGGCTTTTTCAAGATTGGGTGTAGACCGGTATTTTTCAGCATTAAACTTACCGTCTACCTGATATCCGGGATACTCGGCGAGGGCTTTGTCAATTGATTCGTCACTGATCTGAACCCCGCTTTTTTCTGATTCATCCAGAATTGCCGTATGAATTACAGTGTTCTGAAACGCTCCGAGCCAAACCTGAAAAGCTGCCTGGTCGACGTTCATGTCCTGTCCCGAAGCGCTCAGCTGGTCGGCTATGGAATCTTTCTGTCGTGAAAGATAATTTCCCGGTACATACTCAATATCAGTACCGTTATAGTTACCGAATACAATCCCGCTGCCTCCGGATGATCCGGTCAATAGAGGTGCACCGATAAAAGTAACTACAATAAGAACAAGAATAAAAATACTGAAAATATAGAGCCACGGATGCTGCCGGCGTCTCTTGGGACGGGCGGTATCCTGTGATGCTTTAGTTGACTTTTTGCCTTTGCTGTCGGCGTCCTTTTGTGCCATCTGGTATCCCCATTATTGCCGTAATATGTAACCGGACAACGGTATCACGGCCCCTAGGCTTTGTCAATCAAAGCTGTTTTCAGGAATATCCTGATACCTTGACAGGGGAATCTGCTTCCTATATATTTTCAACTCATCTATGGGGGTGTGGCGAAGCTGGTTATCGCGCCGGCCTGTCAAGCCGGAGACCGCGGGTTCAAGTCCCGTCACTCCCGTACCCCACTGGGGATTCGGGCTGTAGCGCAGTGGGAGCGCGCTTGGTTCGGGATCAAGAAGTCGGGGGTTCAAATCCCCCCAGCCCGATAAAAGGTCATGCTGAAAGGCATGGCCTTTTTTGTGCATCTGCACCTTTAGAATCCTGCAAAATAAACATATGTTTAGTGCGAGTGCTTACTTTTTTGCATGCTTTTGCCAGTAGGAACCGCCCCCGGTGAAGTTTTAAAAAAGCCAGGCCGACTATATAACAGACAATGGAAAAACGATTAATTAGAGCATTATGGATATTTTGTATTTTCGGAACCTTCAGTTTATGGGCAGACTCGTACCATGAACTGCAGAAAGGGGAAACCCTATACCGCCTGTCCGTGAAATACGGTATTTCAGTTGAGGATATCCAGGCTGCGAATAATATACAGGATGTTACTGATCTTCGGGTAGGAATGAGAATAAGGATACCCGGAACAGACGAAACCCCGGAGATTGCTGCTTACAGCAGTTATACAGTAGAACGGGGTGACACCTACTATGCTATTGCCAGGGATAATGAAATTTCTCTGGATGAGCTTTACAGAATCAATGGTATTCGTCAGGGAACTTTGCTTAAAGTCGGTCAGGTCCTGAAAATTCCCGGTGATGAAAATATAGAAGTTCGCGATGATGACGATAAAGACCCGGTTGTAATTGTCCAGAAACCGGATGATACGGATCAATCCGGCTATTTCTGGCCCCATAATGGTAATCAGGCTGATCTTGCAGGTAAGCTGGTAGGCAAGGAGATTGCCGCAAACAACGGTGATCCGGTTTTGTCTGTATCGTCCGGCAAGGTAATCTGGGTTGCCCCGTATCACGGATATGGAAAAATTATAATGGTGGAATCCCCTGACAAACATATTTTTGCCTACGGTGGTAATGGTGACACCCTTGTGGATGTTGGTGATTCAGTCAGCCCGGGGCAGAAGATAGGTCTAACCACCGGCAGTTCAGAGAAGGAGGAGGCCAAGGTCTACTTCTTCGTTTACAAAAACGGTAAACCCGTTGACCCCTCCCTGGCTCCCAGAAAGTAGAAAAAAGCAGAAAAAGAAATCAGACCTGAAAGTTCAGGTATTACCGTTCTATTGTTCCGCCTTTCTGAGGGATTTCTCCAAGTCTTTCCTTAAGATATGTTGAAAAGGATATTCTCGGCACCGCCGTGGCCGGTTTTGCTTCCACCGTCATCTCTTCACCGGTTCCCGGATGTTTTACCACCCGTGCTTTTCTCGCCTCCTGCCACTTAAGACTGAAACGACCTATTCTTCCCAGCGGGACTTTTTCTCCCAGACAGATTCCCGTCTCTACCAGAAGAAGAAAATCATCGATAATTTTCTTCGCCTCCGCAGCGGTGGTCCCGTTTTTTTTCCCGATGTAGCGAACCATGCTTTTCATGGTAAATTGATCCGGAACTGAGGAGGGGTCCAGATGCAGAGACCGGTTCAGCTGCATGAAGCCGTTTGTGAGATAGATTGTGGCTTCGCGTATACGTTTATCCTGCTCTTCTATGGGCACATCTGCCGCACAGGCTGCAATAAGGTATACCGCACTTGTTTTACTTATTCTCCCCGCCGGAAAGCTTACAGGCTTCCCGCAGGTAATCTCTACCGGGAACCGGGTTATCTGGTCTACAAGAATATCCGGAACATCCGTGCGAATTTTAATGCTTGCATATTCTAGGCGACGTTCTTCTTTTCCCGGGCCCAGACTAAGGAGTGATCCGGAGCTGGTAAGAGCTAATATACCGTTCCCATCCGCGGGATTAACGGTTTCCATCAGTTCCATTCCAATGGCATAGATCTGTTCACGAAAAAGCATCTCTTTCTCTTCCCAGACTCTGGCCAGGTTTTCCAGGGGATTCTCTGAATCATCAGGTAAATTTCCGGATAAGCTTTCGAGATGTCTCTGAATTGATTCGGGTAGTGTTTTGAATGCCATATATGCCCCCTGTAACATACTGATATACTGTGTGTTACCATTAGTATAATCCTTTTTTTCAAAATTACCCGAATATAATGGATTAATGTGGAAAATAGGGTTAGCTTCTTCTGGTAATGGAGGACAAAAATGGGTGAATTTTATGATCAGTTAGATGAGAATGTAGCAAGCCACCTGTCAGGATTGACCGGTTCTATTCAGGTAGATGATGACCAGGAGGCTCTCGAACTGCTGGCTAAAGGCTGGCTTGAAAAAGAAGAAGCTTTCAGTAAACAGCTTGAAGACAAAAAGATGGAGATGGTGGAAGAATTTGATCCCGCTTCAAATGACGGGGCTCTTCTGCTGCTTACCTATTCCGGTTCTCTTCTTAATATCGGTCCGGTAATCGACGGGAAACGGTCGTCAACCTATGCAAGTATCGGCCTGAGAGGTGATGTTCCGGAGTTTGCAGAAGAGGCGGATTCTGAGGTTGATGGAGAGATAAAAGCTGATGAGATTGTCCGCTTCAGCCGCGGACCAATAAAAAGCAGTTCCCGTATATATAAAATGGCGGTTTTCACCGAAGACCTTGCATCAGAGGAAGAGGAAGAGCTCCTTGCGGAAGTTACTCAGGTTCTGGCTGAGGATTTTGCAGAGGTAAACCGAACTATAATTTCCGGTGATTAAGCCCCGGAATGAAAATGGACATAGATAATCTGTATCAACAACTGACGGAGTACCGCTTTGAATCTACTCCTCCCGGGGGCGACTATCTTCGGGAGGAGCTGGTTCGTACCATGGAGATTATGAAAAATCTTCCTCTCTCGGTACGTCCGGCCATGACAGATGGAAATCCCGGCGGACTGGTTAATCTCTCTGTTAATGTACCTACTCTGATTATTCCAGACCTGCATGGACGAAGAGACTTCTTTTTTAAGGCAGTTACACTGCCCTTGTATCAGGGAAAGAGTTTTCTTGAGCTCATGTCCGAGGATCGGGGCAATGTGGTCTGTGTGGGTGATGCTTTTCACGGGGAAGCTCCGGTTAAGGAGCGCTGGGAGAGAGCCTACCGTGAGTTTTCGGATAACTACCGCAAGACCCGTGCTATAGACGATGAGATGACAGATAATCTCCGGCTGCTCCAGATGATACTGGAAGTTAAATCATATTATCCCCTTAATTTTTTCTTTCTGAAAGGGAATCATGAGAATATAGCCAATGAGACCGGTTCCGGTAATTACGGCTTTCGCAAGTTTGTGCATGAAGGAGAAATGGTGCGACTCTGGGTTACCCGTTTTCTTGGGGATGATTGCTTTTCGGCTTTGTATGATTATGAAAAGCTTCTTCCTCTGGCTGCCCGGGGTGACGGGTTTCTGGTAACCCATGCCGAACCTGAGCAGGTATACACCCGGGAGCAGATTATTCACGCATATGAAAACGATGAAGTTATCTACGGATTAACCTGGACCAGTAATGGAGAAGCCGAGGAGGGCAGCGTAGCCGGTACTCTGGAGAGCTTCTTTCCGGGGAGAAGCGAATCAATCTGCTTCGGTGGTCACCGGCCAACTTCCAGCGGTTATGCACTGCGCAGCGATAAGCGCTTCGTCCAGATTAACAGCCCTGTCACATATCCTGTCGCCATTGTACGTCAGGGTGAGGGGTTTGATCCCGAAGAGCAGATTATAAAACTTCCAATGGATAAGCTTGAGGTGTAGTAATGGCTAAAGAATCACTGACTGTTGGTAAATACAGTGATGTAACCCTGATTGCCAGAGGCGGAATGGGGGCTGTCTACAAAGCCATGCATCCCACACTGAACCGTCCGATTATATTGAAAAAACTTACTCTCAGAGGAAAATCAACCTTCGGGGAGCGTTTCAAGCGGGAAGCCAGGATACTCATGGACTTCCATCATGACGATATTGTTACCGTTTTCGACCATTTCAAACAGGGAAGCTCCTTTTTTATTGTCATGGAATATGTTGAAGGGCTTTCTCTGGAAGGTCTTATTAAAGAACACCGCTATCTTGATTCGGTTGTCTGTGCCTATATTCTGCTGCATGCTTCCAAGGCTCTCGGCTATGCTCACAACAGAGGTGTTGTGCACCGTGATATAAAGCCTGCGAACATTCTTCTCTCAAGGGACGGTGCGGTTAAACTTGCTGATTTCGGGATAGCCGCTTCTGCGGACGATACCGATTCGGGCCTTACCAGCGAGGGGATGACCCTTGGGACTCCTTCCTATATGGCGCCAGAACAGTTTGAGAACTCCCGTAATGTTGACGGGAAAGCGGATATTTACTCACTGGGTGTTATGGCCTATGAAATGTCCACCGGAAAGCGGCCGTTTCCTGGTGCCTTTACCCCTGAACTGATCAGTGCCAAGCATAAAGGTAAGTATACGGGGCCTCACAAGTATGTGCCTGGAATTGCAAAACCGCTGCTTAAAATTATAAAAAAGGCAATGCATGCGCGGCCTAAACGCCGGTATTCCTCGGTAGATCCTTTAATACGGCAGGCACGAAAAATGCTTGCTCCCTATAAAAAGGAAGATTTAAAGGAATATATTGGAGCCCTGGTGAGGGGGGAGAAGGATATTCATCCTCCTGTGCCTCGAAGGCGTCTGGTAAAGACTGTTTTACAGTATGCTGCCGGTGTTGTTTGTGTAGGGATGCTTCTTTTTGCTGCATATACCAGTACTCTTATTCAGCCTCTCTTTCGGAATAACAGCTATGGGCGGTTAAGAATAGAGGTGGAGATTCCCAAAGTACAGGGTGCCTACAGCGCTATACCAGCTACGGTCCAGCTCTATTCCGATGATGGAAATGAAATACCCCTGGCAGCTTCACCCTTACTTTTTTCGGTTCCTTTTGTTGAGCAGGATAAAGTCAGTAGATTAACCACATTACCGCTTTTTATTCCCGAGGGAGGATACAGGATAAAAACCACCTGGGGCGGTCATATTATCTGGAACAGTTTTGTTCAGCCCGGCCAGAGTAAGATCAAAGAGCAGCCCGGCGCCTGGGCACATACAGAAAAGGTTTCTGTCCCTGTTAAAGATTCATATGCGGTTAACATGAAACTGGATATTACTGATGCCCTTACCGGAAGAAGTATTATTGATTCTGCATATGTTTCTGTGGAGGACAATCAGGGACGGGTCATGAATATTTCACAGGCTGCTGTCTCATCCGGCAAGGTGTGGAAGTTCAGGATTAATGCACCGGGATATGTCGAGCAGATGTACTCTCTCTTTATTAAACCCGAAGAAACACATCTTACGCTATCTGCGGATCTCCTGCCGCTGCCAGTGGTGCTTTCCTTGTCCGGTCTGCCTGAAGGCACAGAGCTGGAGATAAACGGCACAACCTTTATCAGAACCTACAGCAGGCAGGGAAAAGAGGGGAACTATGCACTTGTCCCGGTGCAGATGGTTAGACCCTATCCCGGGGATATTCTGCTTACTCCCGGAAATTACCGGCTAAGCGCTAAATTGAAAAAAGCAGAGAAAAGTATAGATTTCAGTGCTGCCCCGGATCAGAAAATAAGGCTGGAATTTAGCTATGGAGATAATGAGCTTTCCATAGAAAAGCGTTAAATAAACGAGGTAAGAATGACTAAAACATTAAAAAAGCTGATGTATGCCCTTCTTGGGCTTGCCGCCGGACTATCCTCCGGTGTCTTTCTGGAAATACTGATGCGCCTTGACGGCGGAGGTTTTCAAATAAGAATGCTTCTCCTTGGTGCAGTAATCGGTCTCTTTTTTGGTGCTGTACTCGGTATGGGAGAAGGTATCAGTGCAAGCCTTGGACAGAGAACCCGCCGGGGAGCTCTCTTCGGTGGTCTGATAGGCATTCCCGCCGGTGTTCTGGCAATCTTTTTTGCCCAGTGGGTACTGCTGCTTTTCAGCGGTGGAGGAAATGTGTCGCTGGCAGAATTGACCAGAGCCTATCTGCCTGCGGCAAGGGTTCTGGGATGGACAATTCTGGGACTTGCCCTTGGTGCAATTGAGGGGCTGCGTACAAAATCGTTACGTCGCGGAGTATTCGGTTTGGCCGGAGGGCTTGCGGGAGGTATCGCAGGAGGTTTGCTGTTTGAAATGTTGAACCTCACTTCGCTTCCGGCGGCATTCATCCGCATATGCGGCTTTTCTGTACTTGGCGCATTGATTGGAACCGGTCTTGGGTTTGCAGATTATCTTGGACGATTCGGGATTCTTAAGGTGATGAACGGTGACTTTAAAGGTAAAGAGTACATTGTAAACAAACATAGCGTTAATATCGGTTCATCCCCAAAATGCGAGGTTTTTCTTTCCGGAGACCGCCGTGTTAAAGATATACATGGACGATTGTACAAAGATAAAACCAGTGGTGATTTAATGATAAGTGCCACAGGTACTGCAGATAAAATTATCGTTAACGATGAAATAGAACACCAGAGCAGATTGAAGTTTGATGATGTAATTAAACTTGGCAGCACTGTATTACGTTTTATTCCCTAGGAGATTATGTATGATAAAAAAACTAATTCTGCTGGCACTTACTGCAGCTCTCTTTTCAGGAATTACCGGTGCGGTAGCTGATTCAATTGATATTACCCAGATGGATAACAGGTCTTTGCTTCTTGACGGCACCATGGATCTTTATTTTCTCTATCGCGGTCCCGACGGATCTCCTGCAGAAATAGATGATGCAGACAGGCTCACATTATTCAGGACCGGTAATGATGGTTCAAGGGAGGAGCTTGCAATCAGATCTGTTGAGCAGGAGGCCCCGCGGCTTCAGGGTATCAGCTTTCTTCTTCTGATTGATAATTCAGGCTCCATGCACGAGGAGACCCTGGGGGGGAAGCCCCGGTATGAGACAGCTGTATATGCAGTGAATCGATTTCTTGAAGAAATTGATAATCCCAACGACCGGGTAGGTATTTCTGCTTTTAATACGTATTACCGGAAACTCTCTGATGTTCAGGGAATGAGTGATGAACATGCCCTGGCATTAAGAAATATTCAGTCCCCGACAAAAGATGAGTCCTACACTGAATTGTACCGCTCCATTGTTCTTGCCGGCCGACAGCTTGCGCCTTTCGGTGGAAGAAGGGCAATTATTGTTTTGTCCGACGGCGAGAATTATCCCTATACAAACAGTGGAAATACTCATCCTGTTTATGGTGATGATAGCGTCGAAACCGAGGCTGTAAAAAACGCCCTTATTGAAGAAGGTATTACCCTCTATGCAGTTCATATTGGCCGTAACCATGACAAGGAGCTGGATAACCTGGCGAGTGCCTCCGGTGGACGCAGTTTTTCTGCTGATAATCAGGAGATCCTTAAAGACATATACTCCCTGATACGGGATGAAATTCGCAAAGAGTACCGGGTAAGTTTCAGTGCGCCATATGTAAAAGATGATATCACCAGAGTCAGTCTTGTGTATGATGAGCTTGATGCAGAGGGGGTCTATTTTACTCCCCATTTTCTGTCCGATCCGGCTACAAGTATTCAGCCGCTTATATTTATTGCCCTGATTCTTGCTGTCGCAATAATTCTTCTGCTTCTGTTACTGGCCTGGGAAAAACCGGTAAGCGGGGCAGAGCTGAGTCAGCTGCCGAGGGGGAAAAACTTTTCTCCTTCCACAAGGGTAGAACTTACCCAGGAAGTTACTGTCATCGGTTCCGGCAACAACGATGATATGACCATAGCAGGAAACCCTGGGCTCAAAACGCGACATGCCACAGTAAATTATGATAAGCAGGGCGGAACCTACACCCTGGTTTCGGATAACGAATTTCGTGTTAATAACAAGCTTAAAAGGCAGCATAGGCTGAGAAGCGGAGATGTTATTGATCTGGAAGGTACTACTATTGTTTTTGATAAACCAATAGATAGTAAAAGTGAGATAAAGAGCGGCCAGGTTGAGAAGAAAAGCTGACAATTGATATATACGCTACAATTAGCATTTTGATTTAAATATGTGATAAGAGCATAAAAAAAGAGCTTTGCAATGTGCAAAGCTCTTTTTTTGCTCCCCCGGAAGGACTCGAACCTCCGACCTAGTGGTTAACAGCCACCCGCTCTACCGACTGAGCTACAAGGGAATGTTTAACCGCTCATCGCGATTAACGAAGGCTAATATACATGAGGTGTTTTAAACTGTCAATAGATTCCAGAAAAGAAAATTTGGAGTGTTATACAAGATAAGGAAGGGGGGATCCGCAATTGTCGCACACGGAATTTGAGCGGTTCAGAACATCGGTTTTATAGGATTCCCGCCTGATAAGCACCGATTTACAGGAAGAGCAGCGGGTATCGTTGGTGTAAATATTTTTATGTTCTGTACTTGTTTGTTGCGGCAGATTCCCCACATAGACATAATCAAGGACTTCTTTTGCAAGTTCGGCCGTCGAAAGCAGCGCCTTTATCTCTGTAGGAGGATGTGTGTATTTAAACCTGGGAAAGTATCTGCTTAAGTGCAGCACCGGCTGAGGTTTAAGCTCGGAAAGAAATCCGAACAGGGCTATAAGTTCCGTCCGGCTATCGTTTTCCCCGGGGACGATCAGGGTTGTTACCTCGGTGTGACAGCGACTAACGGCAATCTCTATGGATCTGCATACTTCATCAAGCCCGCCTTTCAGCACTTGTGAGTAGTAGTCTTTGTTAAAGCTTTTTAAATCAATATTCACCGCATCCATGGCAGAATAGATGGTCTCAGCTGCTGGTGCGGACATAAAGCCGTTGGTTACCAGAATGTTTGAGAGTCCTCTCTCTGTTGCAGCTGCCGCGGTATCAAGACAGTATTCGGCATGTATCAGCGGTTCAGAATAGGTGTAGCTGATACTGTCTGCTTTAAGCTTTAGAGCTTCTGAAACAATATTTGATGACTTGACGAAATCAGTGACACTGCCGGGGAGAGTAGTGGATATCTGATAGTTCTGACAGAACGGGCAACGCAGGTTGCAGCCGTAGAATCCAACAGAAAACGAATAGGTGCCGGGATGAAAATGGTAGAGGGGTTTTTTCTCCACAGGGTCCATGGCGGTGGCAGATAGCATCCCGTAACAGGGGAGATAAAGTTTTCCGTCTTTATTAGCACGTACCCCGCAGTAGCCGGTTTTTCCCGGTGCTATACGGCATTTATGAGGACATAAACTGCAAATTATAGAACTGTTACTGTCCGGATCAACGGATGAAAACAAAATGTCATCAGTCCCTGTCAGACAGCACCTGATGAAGCAGCTCGGAATCGTGATAATAGCGGATTGGATCGCCCACTTCAAACGGTTCGTATCTCAGGCCCATACTGCCTTTTTTTACCCAGATTTTTGCCATAAAAAGATTAGACCCGCTGTCTGTAGCAATGCTGGGCATGTTTTCCGCATGCATAATATCTTTTACTCTGAATTCATAGAAAGTTGTGCTGCTGCTGAAGGGCTGGGTTACCAGCAATATTTTGTCTGCATCGTAGGGATGTTTTTTGGGTGCTCCCTCAAATACAATACATTCTGAAGTGTACTCTTCTTCTGACTGGTAGCGTGTAATATCGCTGAGGGGTGCGGTGGACAAATACTTACGAATACCCATTTAAGACCTCCCTTTGATTACAACTTAATTATAAAACGATAAAGTCATATAAGCAAAGGGATCTGTTTGGATTCGGGGCGTGTAAAAACAGTATGGTTAAATTGAGTCCTTATGAAATAGAGGAGACTGCCCTTTCCGGTGCACTGCTGATAAATGCAGACAGTGCTTCCTGAAACTGTTCCGCTGCATCGATGAATATAAGTGACAGTACTTTATTGTTGCGGAATATTCTGGCGGAGAATGTAAAAATTTCATCTTCAATCTGGAGTGAACAGTCCTGGAGGATCCGGTTTTCCTCAAGATTAACAGTCTTGTCGGGACTGTCTGGAAAAAAGCGAACTCCTTCCATACTCACATCCAGGATGGTTCCGGTAACCAGGGTGAAGTTTTCGGGATGATTGAAAATAAAGGATATATTATCATACTGGCGGGGAGCATATCGGCGGTACTGACGATTGTCCTCAAGGAAACCGTATCTCTGTATAATTTCCTGAAAAGAATCACACAGAAGATGATCGTCCTGGTCATAGGGAATGAGCCCGTTGATTTCAAGAAGCTGAGACTTGGCGGCTTCATCTTCGGTGAAAAGATTACCGGTGAAAAGCACACAAAGTCCCGTGTCCTTGGATTTAAGGTTGCGGTAGTACCGGACAAAAGGTTTCCAGTGACGTGGAAAATCCTGGGTAAAAAAAGCAACCGCATCGGGCTGAATTTCTTCCAGGTTATCCATTGCCTTGATGGGGTTACGGTAATGAATTACGTTACCACCCTGAGATGTGAAATAGCCGGATAATAGATCAACAAGCCGGGTTTCCCGGGCAACTACAAGCAGAATCATTCGCTTCCTATATTACGGACTTCATAGGACCCTATGGTCCAGATTCCATCCTGTCTGTTTAGATAATAGGTGAATTCCTTAACTTCAATAAAGTCGGGATTCTGAAATTTTTCTATAACAATTACAGTTCCCATGTTGGAAGTATAACGGGTCTCCTTTATTTCGTACTCAATGGGTACGAGAACTATTTCGTCCCGGGTTGTACGGGACTGGAGACGTATACGGTAATCTTCTTCCATTTTAAGCCGTTCTTCTTCCGAAGAGCGGTTATAGCGGCGTTTTGCATCGGGATCTTCCAGCATCAGGCTTAAAGGGTCAAGGTAGAGGAAGAATTTATTCCATTGCCCAAGCTGCCTCGCCTGGATGGTATATTCAACTACCTCATCGGGGGGAAGTTTTTCCCGACGGAGAACAGCTCCTGTATCCGCATCTATTCGGGAGGCAAGAGCCAGGTTCCCGGCGGATGGCCGTACGGTAAAAGAGATCAGGTTTGACTCTAAACCGTCACCGCTGTTCTTTAATTCGGGAAAATAGCTGGCTTTTACTATATATGCGCCGGCCTTTCCGAGAGAGAGATAATCCTTAAGGGGTTCTACAAAAGAGAAACGTTCACCCGGTTCTATATCTATGTCCCGGTAGTATACCTGTTGATTCCTTTCTGCGGCCATGATAAATTGCTCAGACCGTCTGATAGGTTCATTGGTAAGGGTTGTTGCCTGGAAATCCAGGTTATACCTTCTGTCCTGAGCTGATTTAAATCGATAGGTATCATTGGTGTTATTGGTTATTTCAACCAGCACCTGAATTTCGGTTTCCGGGTAGTAGATTCGCTGATTATACAGCCGGATCGATAAATCAATACCGTTATTATCCAGGGCGGAAACGGAGACTGCGGAAAACAGCATAATGAACACAATAATGCGAATAATATTCTTCTTCATTTTCATGGCACCACTGCTCTCATTGTCGGAATAATATCATGGTAACATTATTCCTGGATAGTATTCTTGACTCGATAAAATCATACCGGCCATTTAAAGAGCTTCTGAAAATTACCGCCACTGAACAGTATCCCGGCCAGGTTTACGGCCCCAAGGGGTCATTCCTGGCCCTGATGCTGGCAGCGGTAATGAAGCAGCGGGCACGGACCATTCTCTGTGTGCTGCCCTCGGAAAAGGAGGCGGAAACCCTTTGTCGGGATTGTCTCTCCTTCGGGCTGGATGCCGTTGTTTTTCCCTGGTGGCAGTCGGCTCCATACAGTGAGCAGCCGAGTCATTCCAATGTCTCCGCCGACCGTATTTCGGTGCTTACGGATTTAATTTCCGGAAAAGCAGCCATAATCTGCACATCCGTAAGGGCATTCACCGGGCTGCTTCCTCCCATAGAGTATCTTAAGCAAAATACTCTGGAGCTTAAGCAGGGTGCAAGTATTGATCCACTGGATATAGAACAGAAGCTTCAGTCCTGGGGATACCTCAGGGTTCCGCGGGTGAGCAGCCCCGGGGAGTTTGCCCTCAGGGGAGAGGTTCTTGATGTGGGGCTTCCCGGAAGAGAAGGGGAAGCTGTCCGGGTTGTTTTTGAGTTTGAAGAGATAGAAGAGATTAAAAACTTCGATCTTCTGTCACAGGGATCCTCTGCAAGCCGCAAATCTGTACGCCTTTTTCCTGCATCGGAGTTTATCTGGAGTCCAGACGGTATACATCGTGTTGAGGATTTTATCCTGTCCGCAAGATATCCCGGAAGCGGTGATGAGCAGCTTATTGAGCGTCTTAAGGAGACTGGAAGCTGCCAGTATGAGGAAGTATTCTTTCCTCTCTCTTTTGAACATAAATGTTCTCTGCAGGATTATCTGCCCGAGCGGGCGGTAAGCTTTTTTATCTCCGATAAAAGACTTGAAAACGCCGCTGAGAGAATTGAGAAAGAGTTTCAGGAGCTGTATAAGCGGAGCCTGAGAGAGAGAAAAATTTCTTTTCCATCCCCTGATAAAATAATCGGCAGCTATAAAGATCTGGAAGGGGCATGCAGAAAGAAACTGGTCATACAATCCCTGAAGCAGGAAGATGCTCATTCCTTTCTTCCCGAAATTGTATGTCAGGACCCTCGTTCCTTTTTCGGCAATATCCGTTTCTTCAAGGAAGAGCTGGAGCAGTATCTGAGCAGCGGCTATGAAGTCTCCATTTTTGCAGAAACGGAAACACAGGCCGATCGGATTGAGCAGCTTTTAAAGGACTTTCCGGTAAAACTGTATGCAGCCCATATTTCCCAGGGCTTTGTTCTTCCCGATATAAAGCATCTTGTTGTTCAGGAAAACGAGATTTTCGGCAGACGTAAAAGAATCCCCGCTTCTGTCAAAAAGAGCCGTGGGAAAGCCATCGATACTTTCGTGGAACTTTCCCCAGGGGATTATGTTGTACATGTAAACTACGGTATCGGACGATTTAAGGGAATTGAAAGAATCAAGGCCGCCGGCACCGAACGTGATTACATCCAGCTTGAATATGCCGGCGAAGAGACGGTTTTTATACCCATTGAACAGGTTAACCTGGTACAGCGGTACATTGGTCAGGAAGGCAAGCCTCCCGGGCTCGATTCACTGGGGGGTAAGTCCTGGGAGAAGCGCAAGCAGCGGGTAAAGAAATCCGTAGAAGATCTTGCAGACATGCTTATTGATCTTTATGCAAAACGTCAGCGCGCTCAGGGCTACAGTTTCGGCGAGGATACGGACTGGCAGGTTGAGTTTGAAGCAGCTTTCCCTTATGAGGAGACCCAGGATCAGCTGGCATGTATCCAGGACGTCAAAGAGGATATGGAGAGCCAGAAACCTATGGACCGCCTTATCTGCGGCGATGTGGGATACGGTAAAACGGAAATCGCCATGCGGGCGGCTTTCAAGGCTGTTATGGGGGGCAAACAGGTTGCAATACTTGCGCCCACAACAATTCTCGCAGAACAGCATTATGAGTCATTCTCTGAACGGTTTGGAAATTATCCGGTCAAGCTTGCCATGATTTCCCGTTTTGTAGCGGCCAAAGAGCAGAAAAAGGCTCTGCAGGCTCTTGCCGAAGGCGAGGTGGATGTCATGATCGGCACCCACCGGATTCTGCAGAAGGATGTACAGTTCAAAAATATCGGCCTGATCATTGTAGATGAAGAGCAGCGTTTCGGCGTTAAAGACAAGGAACGGCTTAAACAGATGAGGCACACTGTAGATTCCCTTGCTTTATCGGCAACACCGATTCCCAGAACCCTGCATATGAGCCTGCTCAAAATACGTGACATGTCCCTGTTGACCACGCCGCCTCACAACCGTCAGTCGGTGGATACGTATATACGTGAATTTGACGAAGAGATGGTTGCCGCTGCCATACGGGCGGAGCTGGAACGGGGCGGCCAGGTGTTCTACCTTCACAACAGAGTGGAAACTCTGCCTGAAGTACGCAGATTTCTGGAAAATATTGTTCCAGAAGCCATGATCGATACTGCCCATGGGCAGATGAGTTCTTCCGAACTTGAAGAGGTAATGCACCGCTTTATTCATGGCGCATTTCAGGTGATGGTGGCCACAACCATTATTGAAAACGGAATTGATATTCCCAACGTAAATACGATCATTATTGACCGTGCCGATATCTACGGTATTTCCCAGCTTTATCAGCTTCGCGGAAGGGTTGGCCGGTCCGACCGAAAAGCCTATGCATATCTCCTCTATCCCGCCGACAAAGCCCTGAGTGAGATTGCCATGAAGCGCCTGAGGATCTTGTCAGACTATTCCGATCTTGGCGCCGGTTTCAAGATTGCCATGAAAGATATGGAGGTTCGGGGAGCAGGTAACCTGCTTGGACGTCAGCAGAGCGGTGAGATAGCCTCTGTGGGATTTGATATGTATCTTAGACTTCTGGATGAAGCGGTGGCTGAAAAAAGTGAGAAAGGCGATGAACCGCGGGAAGAAGTTTTTCTCGAACTGGATTATTCCGGTTACATACCGGAGACCTATATAAAAGAGCCGGTTGAAAAAATGGAGGTGTATAAAAAAATCGCCGCCATTGATTCGGATGAAGAGCTGGAAAAAATTCATGGCGAACTGCATGACCGTTTCGGGCCTCTTCCGGAAACCGTTTCCAGCCTGTTGTCCCTTTCCGAGGTCCGAATTGTCTGCCGCAAGCTGAGGGTCAGGTCTCTGAGGGAGCGGGGAGGAAAGGTTCGCATAGAATTTGCCCGGGTATCCATCATTTCTGTGGATAAGGTTCTGCAGTTAATGCAGACCTCCGGTGGAAAGGTTAAACCAGATCCGAAGAACCCGAACATACTTCTTATGGAGACCGGATCCATCGGTTTGAAAGAAAAATCCGAATTCATACGCGAACGGCTCTCGGCACTTTTATAAACCTGGTGTACAATAGAAACTGTATATAGCAGATCCCGTAAAGGAATGTGTGTAATGAAGGAAAAGGCTATAGACCTTATTTGCAGTGTAGCGGAACTCAGTTCTCTTTTTGAAAGGAGACAAAGTATTGAAGGCTTTCTTGACGAAACCGTCAAGCTTATAGCTGAACATATGGAGACCGATCTATGCTCTATCTATCTTCTTAATCAGGAGACAGGCATGCTGGTGCTCCGTGCCAGTAAGGGTCTTAACCCGGGTGCTGTGGGAAATGTAACCCTGGCTCCAGGAGAAGGCATAACCGGAACTGCGTTGAAGCAGCTGCGGCCTATTATTGTCCCCAAAGGGACTGATTTTCCCAATTTTAAACATATTCCCGGAATCAATGAAGAAGAGTTTGAAGCATTTCTTGCTGTACCCATACTTCATGGTTTACGCCGTATAGGTGTTATAGTTTGTCAGCACAAGAAAATCAACTATTTTAATCAGCGTGACGCCCGTGCCCTGACTGCAATAGCAGCACAGATGGCGGCTATGATCGAAAATGCCATTCTTCTTATGGAACTGCACAAGGAAAGGCCTTCTGCACCTGCGGTAAAGAAAAAACGTTCCCTTCCGCCGATTATGCACGGACAGAAGGTAACCAGCGGAATTGCCCTGGGAAAGAGCTACAGCCTTGGGCGGCGGGGTACAAACAGTACCCTCAGCATAGACAAGAATGCGCACTATATGACCGGCATAGAAGCATTTCAGACCGCCGTTAATCTTACCCGGCAGCAGATACAGGTACTGCAGGACCAGCTTAAGGAAAATTTTGCCGATGTAGGTTCGCTCATTTTTCATGCGCATCTTCTTATGCTTACCGATGAGGCTTTTTCCGGCGAAATGGAGCAGCTTATCCGCAACGGACAGGTTGCGTCAGAAGCTGTGGTGTCTGTGGTAAACCGTTATATAGATATTTTTGCAGACTCTGATGCCGCGGCCATCCGGGAGAAGGCTCAGGACCTGAAAGATCTTGGACACCGGCTGCTGCTTAACCTGCAGGAACAGGATAAGCAGAACGAAGACTACCGGGACTCCATAATTATAAGCAGTGAACTTTTTCCTTCAGAGCTGATCAAGTTCGCCGCTCAGGGTGCTGCCGGTATAATTGTGCATAAGACGAGCCTCACATCTCATCTGAAGATCCTGGGGCAATCCATTAAAATCCCGATTGTTTCTCTTGATAACAAAGATATATTTAACATCGATGAAGGAACATCAATCATTCTGGACGGGTTTCAGGGCACTGTTTTTATCGAACCCGATACGGCCACCTATGATCAGTTTATCAAGCTTGCGGACGAACATTCCATGCTCGATGCAGACATGCAGATTGAACCGCTTATTGAAGTTGCACCGGGAGAAACAGTAGCTCTTATGGCCAATATCGGTCTTCTTGGAGATCTGCAGATAGCCAGGGGTTATGGTGCTGACAGTATCGGATTGTACCGCAGTGAGTTTCCATTTCTCATTCGTAACGACTTCCCTTCGGAAGAAGAGCAGTACCGTATTTATCACCGCATATTCAGCGAGTTTAATGAAGGTCCTGTCTATATGCGTATCCTCGATATCGGCGGAGACAAGCAGCTCGGCTTTCTTACAGATGAAGATCCCGAAGCGAATCCTTTTCTCGGGTTGAGGGCTATCAGATTTTCCCTGAAAAACAGTGAAATTCTTGAAACCCAGATAAGGGCCATGCTCAGAGCCGGAAAAGACGGCAATCTTCATATAATGATACCCTTTGTATCCTCAATTGAAGAGGTTCGTGATGTAAAAGAGGTTATCCGGCAGGCTTCTAAAAACCTTTCAGAGCATGGTATCGAACATAACTATAAACCCAAAATCGGCATCATGATCGAACTTCCTTCAACCGGTTTCATTCTTGAAGAACTGGCACGGGAAGTTGATTTTATGAGCATAGGCACGAATGATCTTATCCAGTATCTTCTCGGGGTGGACAGGACCAATGCCCGGGTGGCGGATATGTTCAATCCTTTTCATCCTGCGGTGCTGAGGTTTATTGCCCGGGTTGCAGATGTCTGTAATGAACAGAAAATCCCCTTGTCGGTTTGCGGTGATGCTGCGGTTAACAGAAATATGCTTCGTTTTCTCCTCGGTAGTGGTATTCGCAACTTCAGTGTTGCTCCCTCATCCCTTCCGGATATGTACAAATGGCTCAAAGAAGAACACTTTTTTAACGGCTGCAGCAATTTCAAGCAGGATTTGCTCAGCCGCGGGTCTTCTGAGGAAATAAAGAAAATCCTTAACTGAGATTTTTAAAAGGATACTATGAACGATAAACTCTCTGAACATAAACGGCTGAAAAGCTATGTACTCAGGGCTGCCCGTATGAGCAAGCTTCAACGCAGATCTTTTGATGAGCTGCTTCCGCTATACTCTATTCCTTATTCCCCGGCTATTCTTGATCTTCAGGCCTGTTTTCCTGATTTTGAGCAAATCAAAATGGAAATCGGCTTCGGTATGGGAGAGGCCACCATTCAGATTGCATCAGAGAATAAAGATACCGCATTCATTGGTATAGAGGTTCATCGTCCAGGGGTGGGAAAGGTTTTGAGTGAAATACAAAACCTGGGACTTGGGAACTTGCGTGTAATAAATCATGATGCTGTTGAGGTTATCGAGAATATGCTGCCCGATAATTCGCTGGATGGCGTGCATATTTTCTTTCCCGATCCATGGCCTAAGAAGAAGCATCATAAACGCCGACTTGTCCAGGTTCCATTCATTAAGCTGCTGATTCCAAAGTTAAAAGAGAAGGGGTATCTCTATTTCTGCACAGACTGGGAGGAGTATGCAGAACAGATTCTGGATGTCTGCGAATCCGTTGACGGTATTAGCAATGCATATCCCTGTTATGCGGAACCCCAGTCCTGGCGGCCGAGAACAAAATTCGAATCAAAAGGTCTTGTTAAAGACCATAAAATTCGGGAAGTTCTGTTCAATAAAAATACTTGATTTTTTTCGATATTTATACGATTATTTCGTATCTTTATGCACATATATTAGATCCCCGGAGGAATAATGGACAAAGACTGGTTGGAACGGTACGCGAATCATACTCAGGCAAATACAAAAATCCCCATTGAATTTTATGAAAAATTCAACGTAAAACGGGGGCTTCGTAATGCCGACGGCACTGGTGTACTGGTTGGACTGACCGAAATCGGAGATGTTCATGGTTACATCATGGACGAGGGGGATAAGATTCCTGTGGAAGGCCGTCTGCGTTACCGGGGAATCGATGTAGCTGACCTGGTGAGCGGTTTTCAGACAGAAAAGCGTTTCGGTTTCGAGGAGACCGTATATCTGCTTTTATTCGGCGAACTGCCCAATTCTCAGGAACTTGAAGCTTTCAATCAGCTGATGGTGGAAGCCCGAGTTCTGCCACAGAATTTTGTTGAAGATAATATACTCACTGCTCCGAGCCAGGATATTATGAATAAAATGGCACGGAGCGTTCTGGTTTCCTACAGTTATGATGACGAACCGGAAAATTATACCATTGCCAATCTCCTGCGTCAGTGTGTTGAGCTTATAGCACGTCTGCCGGTCTTTGCTGCCTACGGATATCAGGCTCGGAGGCATAACTTTTATAACGAAAGTCTCTATATTCACCAGCCAAGGCCTGATCTTTCCACAGCAGAAAACATGCTGCAGATGATACGCCCCGACCAGTCCTATAGTCAGCTTGAGGCGGATCTGCTTGATCTGTCACTGGTACTGCATGCAGAACACGGCGGTGGTAATAACTCAGCTTTTGCGGTACATGTAATATCCAGCTCCGATACCGATACATACTCAACCATGGCAGCTGCAATCGGCTCTCTTAAAGGGGCCAAACATGGTGGAGCCAATATCAAGGTTATGGGCATGATTGAGGATATCAAGGCCAATGTAAAAAACTGGGCCAGCGAAGAAGAGGTAAGCAGTTACCTCAAGAAAATCCTCAACCGTGAAGCCTTCGACAAGTCCGGACTTATTTACGGAATCGGTCATGCTGTTTATACACTCTCAGACCCGAGAGCTGTACTGCTCAAAAAGCGGGCAGAGCTGCTTGCTAAAGAGAAGGGCTGTGAAGAGGAATACAATC
Organism: Marispirochaeta sp.; assembly: GCA_963676835.2. Classification (GTDB taxonomy): domain Bacteria; phylum Spirochaetota; class Spirochaetia; order JC444; family Marispirochaetaceae; genus Marispirochaeta. Next base: position 154,917 of record CAXXFF010000001.1, on the reverse strand, counting down.
TGTATAACCTGATCGAGAAGCTTGCTCCCGGTGCCTTTATGGATGTTAAAAACTCCGATAAGGTCGTGGGCCCGAATGTGGATTTTTATTCAGGTTTTGTCTACAGCATGCTGAATATTCCTTTTGAGCTGTACACACCTCTTTTTGCAGTTTCACGTATTTCCGGATGGAGTGCCCACAGGCTTGAGGAAATAATCAGCGGAGGAAGGATTATTCGTCCTGCCTACAAGAATATTCTCAAGCCTTCAAACTATGTGCCTTTATCAGAACGATAGGTAGTCTGTAATAGAGGTGCCAGACAAAAGGCACAAAGCATTGTAAATCATTTATACCCCCGGAGACTAACATCTTTCCGGGGGTTTTTCTTAATTTTATAGTAAAGGCTGGCAAGGGCATAATTAATCCATAATAATTTATCTATGTGAGATTCAGTCTCATTTGTTAAGTGACCTATCAAGGAGTAATTATGAATATCCGTGGAAAAATGCTTATCCCGATAATAATTTCCATAGGAACTATAGGAGCTTTACTATATTTTATTATATCACTTCAGCTGGTAAGGATCAGCCAAAACCAGATGGAATTAAGCCGCGCTCAGTTTACCAGCTCCGTTGAATCGTCTATTCAGTCCAACATAGACCTTATATATAACACCATCGATTCTATATCTCAGCAGGCCCTTGAGTATTCAACAATGTTTAATGCCCACGAAAAGGTAATCGAAGCCTACAGGGTTGCTCATACTGGTGATATTAATGATCCGGAAAGTCCGCAAAGTCAGCGGGCAAGGGAAATGCTCAGGGATTTTACCTATCCCATCTGGTACAGTTTTCGAGAATCCAATCCTGCGGCCAATTTCAGGGTTCATTATCATCTCTCTTCCGTTCGCAGCCTCATGCGTACCTGGCGTGAAAACTTTCAAACCACTGTGGACGGCAAAAAAGTTGATATAAGTGATGATCTTTCAGGATTCAGATCGACCCTGAACCAGATGAGCCGTTCTCCCCATAACGCAGTCCAGGGTATAGAAACAGGCCGTGGCGGTTTTGTTATCCGGGGTATTACCCCTGTAATGGACGGCCCCAAGTATATGGGTTCTGTAGAAATGTATTATGATTTTACCCCGCTGTTTAATATCGTGGATATTTCAGATGATACTGAAATTGCTTCTTTTATGAACAAAGATCTTTTACAGGTGGCAACCAGTCTTAATGACCCGGAAAAATATCCTGTGGCAGGTGATGAATTTGTTCTAACCGTAGCAACAGATCAGCAGAAGATAATGGATAACCTGGACCTTGAACTGCTGATACAAGGAAGAAAGGGGCAGGTAATTATGGAAAAAGGTGATTATATCTTTGCCAGTGCTCCCCTGTACGATTTTTCCGGAGAAGCTGCTGGTGTTGTTATGTTAATAAATGATATCTCAGCCGAAAATGCCGAGTTTGCATTAATAGAAGAACAAAATCGAAAAAGCAGCAGACAACTTGAGGTATACCTGGGAGCTGGTGTAGGGCTGGCGCTGCTTTCAGTGATAATCCTGGTAAGCCTTATGGTTAACAGTCTGGTAAAAAATATACGCCGTATTACCGATACTGCAGTTGATGTTTCCACCGGCCGCCTGGATGTAGATGTATCAGAAAGTACCGGGAAGGATGAAATTGCAAAACTCAATAACTCATTCTACCGAATGGTACGTTCTCTTCGTATAAAAAGTGATGATCTGGAAACCATTGCCGGCGGCGACCTTACCAGAGAAATCAGCCTTAACAGCGATAAAGATCAGCTTGGAATGAGTATGCTTGCCATGGAGAAATCGCTGACCGAGATTATTAGTTCTATTAAAGCGAGCATTAATGTAACCTCAATGCAAAGTACACAAGTTCGTCAGGCTAATAATCAACTCAGTGAAACCATAATGACCCAGGCTGCCAGCCTTGAGGAGATGTCATCCTCTCTGCAGCAGATAGACAGCGAGGCAAATCAGAATGCGGTACGTTCCAAAGAGGCTTCGGGAATTGCCGGTAATGCCACTGAAAGGGCGGATAAGGCCAATTCGGCCATGGGTAATCTTACAGATGCAATGCAGCAGATTACTGTCTCAAGTAATGAAATTACCGGTGTGGTTAAGCTGATAGATGACATAGCATTTCAGATAAATCTCCTTGCCCTCAATGCCAATGTGGAGGCTGCCAGAGCGGGTAAATACGGGAGGGGATTTGCTGTAGTGGCAGAAGAGGTAAGAAATCTGGCCAATAGAAGTGCAGAAGCCGTTAAGCAGACCCAGGGAATGGTTGAGAATTCCATGCGCAACGTGCAGACAGGAAACAGTGCGCTGGAGGAGACCAGCGGCTATTTGACTTCCATTCAGGGGGAAATCAAGAATATTCTGGAGCATCTTAATGATATCAGTGATTCAAGCACGCGGCAGGCTCTGTCTATTCGGGAAATTACTACTGCAATGGGCCAGATAGACGATATTTCCCAGACAAACGCAGCTTCAGCGGAAGAAACCTCTGCAGCCGCAGATGAAATGGCCAAGGCTGCTTCTGATATAACTGAGCTTATGAAGTTCTTCCATATTCGAGATGATAAAGCGCCATATCTTGAACTTGATGCTCCCGATGATTTTGCGGAATAACTAATTCCAGGGAATCAGCAAAGTGATAATACAAGTTTAATAACAGATTATAAGAAGATTATAAAAAGGCGCCCACGTAATCGGGCGCCTTTTGTGTTTGTCCTCAATCAGGTTCAGGCAAGGCAGTTATTCTTCCGTTCCCTTTCGCTGCTTGGCTTCAGCAATAACAGATTCGGCAACTTTACCGGAAATGGGATTATAGTGGTCAAATTCCAGCTCAAATGAACCTGTGCCGGAGGTCATTGATTTAAGATCAATGGCGTAACGCAAAAGTTCTGCCTGGGGAACTTCCGCATCAACTTCATTGATGCCTCCCCCAAGGGCTTCCTGCCCCAGAACCCGTCCACGGCGGGAAGAAAGGTCAGAAAGAATGTCTCCCAGATACTGTTCATCTACAAACACCCTGAGTTTCATGACCGGCTCAAGAAGAACTACTCCTGCTTTTTCTAAAGAAGCCTTGAGTGCACCTTTTGCGGCCAGTTTGAAGGCCATTTCGGAAGAGTCTACGGGATGCTCCTTTCCGTCGATTATATGGGTTTCGATATCCACAATTGGATAGCCCGCCAGAAAACCCTCTTCCATGGCTTCGGTAATACCTTTTTCGATACCGGGCATGTATCCTTTTGAGATGGAACCGCCTTTAATATCATTGTAAAATTCAAGGTATTTTCCCCGTTCAATGGGTCCTATATCCATAACAACCCGGCCGTACTGTCCGTGTCCGCCGGACTGCTTTTTATGGGTGTACTCGGCTCCGGCCTTTTTGGTTATGGTTTCCCGGTAGGCAACCATGGGCACCTTGGTTTCAACCTCGATTTTCTGCTTTTCCTTGATCTTGTCCAGAACCATATTAATCTGCAGTTCGCCCATACCGGAGATCACATTTTCATGGGTCTCATTGTTATAGGTCAGCTGAAAGGTAAGATCCTCTTCGGCAGCTTTATGCAGGGATGCATGCAGCTTATCTTCATCTTTTTTGCTGTTGGCACTGATGGCAAGGGAGAATACCGGCTGTGGAAGATGCAGAGCATCTATAATCAGGAAGGTGTCCGGAGAAGAGAAGGTTGTATTGGTTTCGAAGGAGTCCACCTTGGTTACAATTCCCAGATCGCCTGCGGTGAGGTCCTTTACTTCGATCAGCTTTTTCCCCAGAGACTTGTACAGCTTTCCGATACGTTCTTTTTTATCGTTGGTACAGTTCAGCACTTCTGAATCTGCATTGAGAACTCCGCCTATAATTTTGATATAGGAGAGTTTTCCGGAGAACTGATCGATGGAAGTTTTGAACACCATACATTTTAGAGGGCCTTCGGCGTGGATATCCAGGTGCTCTTCTTTACCTTCACGGTCTTTGGCAAGTTCCGGAATACCCGCCGGTGAAGGGGTAATATTACTGATAAAGTTGAGCAGGGAGACAACGCCGTTATTGTTTACCGCACTTCCGCAGAGGGTAGGCACAATTTTGTTGTGCTTGAGACCTTCAATGAGACCTTTGCGGATTTCATCAGGGCTCAATGTTCCCTCTTCGAAGTATTTCTCCATAAGAGAGTCTTCACCTTCTGCGGCGCTTTCGATAAGGGTCAACCGATATTCTTCCACCTGGGAAGCAAAATCGGCTGGAATATCAACAGGAACGTCTTTTTCCGCCCCGTCATGAACCATGTATGCTTTATTTTCAATTAAATTGATTATGCCCAGATACTCCCCGTCTTTCATCATGGGGATGGTAACCGGCACAAATGTCTTGGAAAATTTTTCTTTTAAATCTGCAAATGTTTTATCAAAATCCGCCCGTTCTCTATCCATTCGGTTGATGAACACAAAACGCGGTTTGTTCCGGTGATCAAGGCGGCGCCACAGCTTGATTGTTTCAATCTGTACACCGTCTCTTCCGTCCACAACCATTAAGGCGCTTTCCGCACAGCGGAAGGAAGCAACAACTTCACCCACAAAATCTCCGGAGCCCGGGGTATCCAGTAAGTTTACCTGGTGTTCGTTCCAGGTACAGCTGGACAGGGTTGTATGAATCGAAATCCCCCTGGCGATTTCCTCTTCAGTAAAATCGCTTACTGTTTTTCCTGATTCAACGGATTCGGCCCGGTCAATAACCCCCGAGTTGAACAGCAGCTGTTCTAACAAGGTGGTTTTACCAGTGCTTCCATGACCAACAAGTGCAATGTTGCGGATATCAGCAGTGGAAAAACTCATGTGTGCTCCTCTTTCTGTTAAGAATTTGTTTGCAAATTCAGGATAGACCCACCCCTGTGAGATGTCAACAAAAAACCCGGCCCCCAAAAGGGCCGGGTCTAACAGTCGAAAAGAGAAGAAAAGGCTTTGATTTAACCGAGACCGCCGGGTTTTTCCTGAAAATGGCTGAATTCCATGGCAAAGGTTCCACGTCCCTGGGTAATGCTCCGCAGGGCGGTGGAGTAGCCGAACATATTTGCCAGTGGTACCTGGGCGCGAACATGTTCTATCGTGGTACGGGATTCAAGGCTGTTTATAATACCGTTTCGGGTTGTAAGGTGGTTAATAACTTCACCGACAAAATCCTTGGGACACATAACATCCACGGTCATTACCGGCTCAAGCAGTACCGGCGATGCCTCTCTGCAGGCGTTGTCGAAGCCCATGGCTGCTGCAGCCTCGAAGGCCAGGGGAGTGGCCTTCAGTTCATCGTATTTGGCAGCTTCAAGGGTTACGCCCACATCATAGCACTGATAGCCGAACATGATCCCCGAAGAGAAGGCATTGGTGACCCCTCTTTCAACGGCTTCCACCAGTTCCAGAGGCAGGTCGGATTTTTTCAGATCAGATTTAAACTGGTTCCCCGAACCTCTTTCCAGCGGCTCTACCCGTAGGGTAACAGACGCAAAGTTTTCTTTGCCGCCAAGAACTTTTTCGTACACCTCTGTGTGAGAATGTTTAACTGTAATGGATTCACGATAGGTGACCTGAGGATTACCTATACGGGCATCGACGTTGAAATCCTGGGTTATTCTGGTTACCAGTACGTCCAGGTGAAGCTCTCCCATGCCGGAAATAATCAGCTGTCCCGTTTCCGCATCTTCCTTGACCATAAAGGTGGGATCCTCTTTCTGGAGCAGATCGAGAATATCCCGTAACTTTTTTGCTTCCGAAATGCTCTTCGGTTCGATGGCAACATCAATTACCGGCATGGGGAAATGCATCTGCTCAAGAAGTACCTGATGCCCCTCTGACCCCAGTGTGTCTCCGGTCTGGGTAAACTTGCAGCCGATTATAACCGCAATATCACCTGCGGAAACGGAATCTACCGCTTCGGATCTGTTGGCGTGCATCCGCAGGAGCCGGTTTATCCGTTCCTTCTTTTTCTTGTTTATGTTATAAACCGCCGCACCTTTTTTTATGCTTCCCGAATAAACCCGGATAAAGGTATATGCTCCGGCCTCTCTGTCTGTCTGAATTTTAAAAGCCAGGGCAAGGGGAGGGCCGTCGGGGTCACAGGGAACGGTGGTTTCTTCTTCATTCTTGACAATCATGCCGTGGGTAGGCGGTACCTCATCCGGGGCAGGGAGGAGCTCAAGGACTGCATCAAGAACAGGCTGTACTCCAATGTTCTTAAAGGAAGCTCCACAGAGAACCGGGACAATCTCCCTTTCCATGGTGGCTTTTCTGAGTACCGAAATCAGCAGATCCCGGGGGATCTCCTGTCCTTCAAGGTATAGTTCTGTTATCTCATCACTGAAGGCGGAGCAGGTGTCAACCAGAGACTCCTTAAGCTCTTCCGCTTTATCTGCGAGGGCTTCCCGAATAGGGGCATAGGAAAACTCGTGGCCCGAAGTTTCCTGATCCCAGTGGATTTCCTGCATGGATATAAGGTCAACTACGCCTTCAAACTCGGATTCAGCACCAATGGGAAACTGCAGAGGTACAGGATTTGCACCCAGCTTTTTCTTCATCTCTTCTATAACAGAAAAGAAGTCGGCACCGATCCGGTCCATCTTGTTTATGTAGGCGAGGCGGGGTACATGATAATGGTCAGCCTGATGCCAGACTGTTTCAGACTGGGGTTCAACGCCGCCGACTGCACAGAAAATACCGACAGCGCCGTCAAGAACCCGTAATGAGCGCTCAACTTCGGCGGTAAAGTCAACATGGCCGGGAGTATCGATTATGTTAATCTGGTGATCCTTCCAGAAGCATGTTGTGGCAGCGGAAGTAATTGTAATTCCTCTGTCCTGCTCCTGGGTCATCCAGTCCATGGTGGCTTCTCCATCATGAACCTCACCGATACGATGGCTCTTTCCCGTATAGAAAAGGATACGTTCGGTGGTTGTTGTTTTACCTGCGTCTATATGTGCGATTATTCCTATGTTGCGCATTTTGTGCATAATTTTCTCTTGTTAGTTCTCCAGATTGTATCTACAGGCGCGTAGTACGTTAGGCGGATAATACCATATAAACTTTAGCTCAGAAAAGGGGCAAAACCTTATTGACACTTTTATCCTGCATATGATAAGTTCCTCCTACGATTGAGAGGGCGATTAGCTCAGTTGGGAGAGCGCCTGCCTTACAAGCAGGATGTCGGCGGTTCAAGTCCGTCATCGCCCATAAATAAGTCTTTATTTATTAAGGACTTAGCGTTAGACCTACCGGAAAACCGATGGTTTTAACCCTTACTGTTACCATGCTTGTTACCAAGCTGGAATGGAGGCGTTATGGCTGTCGGTTTTCGTGTTTTTAAGCGTACATCTGGAAAGAAAAAAGTCTACTATGTCCGAATTTTAGATAATTCCGGGAAAGTTATTAAAACTCTCTCGACAGGTGAAACTAACCAATATCGCGCCCATGCCTGGGCAAAAGAACATTTACATGAATATGACCCCTCAGTCAAAAACCCCACACTTGCAGAATACACAAAGGATTTTTTTGTCTGGGGCAAGTGTGATTATGTCGCCCGCCAGAATGCAAAAGACCGGTCTGTCTGTGAGGATACTGCAAAAGATAGAAGAGGGCACCTTGATTATTACATTCTTCCGAAGTGGGGAGGATGCAAGCTTAATGAAATAACTGCCCCAGCTGTTGAGAAATGGCTCTTGCGGTTGAAATCATACAAGCTCAAGACTGAAGACGGCAGCGGGCACAATCTGGCCAACAGTACAAAAAACCAGATTATCTATACATTGAATATCATACTCCGGGAAGCTAGGCGGGAGAATATTATCCGGTCTGTTCCCCAGATAGAGCCTTATGGTAATAAGCGAGTGAAACACCGGCAACCGCTTACGGATTCGGAAATAGTGCTATTGTTTCCTGAAGAACGGAATGCATTTATTCAGGTGTGGGACGATTTCCATGTTGGCGTGCTAATGGAAACCATCATGAGTACCGGAGCCCGCAGCGGTGAGGCTCGGGGGTGGTGGAAGTCTGATGTAATGCCGGAGGCCGGGGCAATCAAGATTTTCCGGCAGATGTACCGGTCCGGCGAATATGGTCTACCGGGACGGCAGCGGAACCCGGACAAAGACCCACGCCGGATTGCGCTTTTACCCGAAAGAACCCTGCATGATATTCAAGAACTTATCGGTCACCCTCCTTACGATGATACGCCCCTTTTTATGTGGGATGGTGAGCCATTCGACCAAACTTACATTTTAAAAAGACTGAAGCGGGCTGCAGCAAAGACCATAAAACGTGAAATCGATGTTCATTCACTTCGATACACTTATACAAGCAAAATGCGCGAACTGATGATTTCCGCTGATGTTCCAGATTCGATACTTCAGGGCCTGTTAGGTCATAAAAATTCAGCAGTTACAGATATTTATGATCCATTCCAGCTTGAACGGGCAATAAAAAAGGCTCTGCCTTCAAAGCCGGCGATAGATGAATTCTGGCAAATTAAAGAGGCAGTTTCATGAGTGAGTTCAGAATCGAACTTGACCTTGAGGATTGGAAGAAGGGGTATGCTGCAGGATTTGAGCGCCGGCCATATCCACCACCAAAAGGGGTTGATGGGTTGTCTTGGAGTAGTGGCTATTTGGATGGGAAAATCGACCGACAATATAGGCGAGAAAACCGTGTCTGTGAGACGCGGAAAAGTAGTTAATGAGGTGAATTTAATGAATTATTTTGACATTGAAGAAAAAGCCGGCCTACTTGATGATAACGATTCTATTGTTATGGCGTTTGAAAGAGATGATCCGTTCACTATGGATGATAGATGTTTCTTGAATATAAAAACCATGGAGACAGAATGGGCCGGATCTAATATAGGCGTTGATGAGGATTATTTCATTGAACATCAAGATTGGATCGAGGTTCCAGGGACCCCCCATAGCGAATGGCATGACGTATTTTTAAAGTACCTATCAAAAATTGACCGTCTTTCAGATTACAGAAGCAGTATAGGAAAAACTTTAAAGGAGATAACAGAAGAGCAGTGTTATGGGTGGTTTAGTTTTAAGAAATTCCATGCAAAGAAAAAAGCCGCGTATTGGTTAGATTTAATTCAAGAATAACCGTATCCCGTATGGGCGCGGAAAAAATAAAAGAAGCCGAGAGGCGAGGAGAAAAAAGATGATCGTAAGCAAAAGGTATGCTGGAAGTTTGATTGGAAGAGTGGTTGTTCTGGAAATTGGTGTGGTAGGCATTGTTCGCGAAGTGAAGAGCGACAGCGGTGTGATTGAGCTTGACGGTTTCCTTATGGATGGGGAATTTACGGTAACTTTTGAGGATGTCTTTGAGGACTCATCGATTATTTTTGATCTTGATGAAGCTGAGAAAATATTTCAGGAATGCCGCAATATAGCCAGGGCAAATGGCCTCTTGACCGAACCCGCAGCGGCTGTTGCAGTTTAATAATGCTATAATGGCCAGGGCTACTCCGACGGGAGGAAAAGCGGCTTTCCCGGCCGCCTGCCCTGGTTGTTTCTCTTCCGGGACCGTCAAGGGAGGGCGGGCTAAATGACTGATGATGAATTTTACAAAGATGCTATAAATTTTATTGAAGGTAATTCTCAGGGTGAGCCTGTGACCGGTTCAGAGCGATATAGATTTAACCAGAGCATAGGCCTATATAAAAATGGACCAGAATACACAATTGCTGGCAGAACGTTTAGTGATTACATGCGTGAGCTACGGGAAGAATTTCCAAATTCAAATGAAGCCAGGATAGAAAACCTAAAAAAACAGCGCAGTCACGCTCTGCGGCAAAAGCAATACTTAGATGAGATGCTTGGTAATGAACATCCTGATGATTTTAATAATATTAACGGACTTATTGAAGAAATTGAATCAAAGCTACGTGTATTTGGATGCGGACCTAAGGACTGGAATCAACAGGATGGTGGGAACCATGTAGTCAACTTCACCGATGCCTTCCATTCAACTCTTGTAACCCTAAATTTAGTTAAAAAGGATCCGGCAGATAGCGGGAAATATATTTTCACCGGAACCATTGGTAGGGCTAAATGTATTTACAGCAAGTTCTTTTCAGAAAAAACCACAATACCTGAATTATTTGGGCAATATGTATACAGGAAGAAAGATGGCTCCTATGCTGATATTGTCCCAGCGGTTCAAAGAAAGGAAGACGAGACGCTATCAAAAAATGATCATTTTTTTTCGAAGATGGAACGAGAAACTTTTAATAATCTTATATAAAAACATAATCCCCGCATAATCCCCGTAATTTTTCCCTCAATACAACTCACAACAGTCAGGCTACCTTATGCACAGATAAAGCGCAGGAGGTACAGCGATGGCACTTCTAACTTATAAAACAATAAAAGCGGAACTACCGTTAGCGGAGCAGACCGTGAGGGCGCTGGTTTCAAGAGGCCAGCTACCACACATTAAAATTGGCTCAAGGGTTTTCTTCGATCCTGAAGAAATTCGAGAATGGATTGATTCAAGGCGTGTTCCTGTTGGAGGACGCCGATGACCGTCAATCTTGAACCCGAAATTCTGGCGGTTGCCAAGTTTTTTCAAGAACAGATCGCGGCCAATCCCTTTGGGTCCGTTGGTGCTATGGTCACTGTTCATGCCGGCCGTATCAGCAAAATCGAAAAGACAATTTCCGAAACAATGAAACCGGATCACCGGAGTTCTTATGCTGCAAAAGGCTAATGTCCCGTCAGGCATCATTGCTGTACATGTCACGAAAGAATACGGAAGAGCTGCGATTTCGGATTACAAAGAAACACGTGGGATCACAACAAGACTTGCCGAAAAAACTGCTGCCGTAACAGCCGTTGATGGGTATCTGCTCTTCTATCGGGTATCCACAGAAGATGTCATAGGCAGGTTAATCAAGGCTGGACAGGTAACGCCGGGCGTGACAGTTCTGCTACCAGGGCAACGCTTTTTTTATACAGGCGATAAACCTAAAACAGATGATGTTGCAGATCTTGCGGACCCTTTTCTTAGTTGGTTGGCTGGGGATCGTTGATGTCAAAAAGTATTAAAAAAACGGAAGGAATAGATTTTGCTGAAAGTCTCAAACTTAAAACCCCTGATGAACTGCTGAATATTTTAAGTGAAATTGAAAAGTTTATTCAGGCAGGGGAAAAAACCTTTTGCGGGACACCTCCTTTCAATGCACGATATCTGGTTGAAGAGCAGTTAGGCGTCTACAAAGACGTTCAGGTTGATATACCTGAAAATAAGACAAGAAAAATCGTGTGGAGCACCAGAGAGCTATTTTCAACTGATTTTCCAGAACCGAAATGGATTGTCCCCGGATTGATACCTGAAGGATATTCCTTGTTTGCTGGTCCTTCAAAAATGGGGAAGTCTTGGATGGTCCTTTCGGTTGTAACTGCCGTCGCGGCTGGTGGTTATGTCCTCGGTAAAATAAAAGTTGATCCAGGCCCCACGTTGTACCTGGCACTTGAAGATACTGCTCGACGAATGAAAAGCCGTTTAATCAAGACAGGCGCTGAACCCCGCGATGATTGTCAAATCGTTCTTTCTTGGCCCAGGGAAAAACCAGTTGAAAAACTGCGGGAATGGCTTGAGAAGTTTCCTGAAACCCGTCTATGCGTGATCGATACCCTTGGCATGTTTGCACACATTGAGGATGGCAATGATTACCACAGTGTAACCAATTTTGTAAGTGAATTAAAAGCTGTTGCCGACGAAACAGAGACAGCAATAGTATGCGTTCATCACACCAGAAAAGCCGAGGCTTCTGATTTTGTTTCTTCAGTGCTTGGATCACAGGCTTTTGCCGCGGGTGCAGATACAACCATGGTTTTACGTCGTGATCGCATGTCACGCCAAGCCGTCCTTTCAATCACCGGTCGAGACGTAGAAGAGAAAGAATATGCGATGGATTTTGATGCTTCCATCGGCACTTGGTCAATCAAAGGTGAAGTGCAAGAAATACAAAAAACTGAAGAACGACAAATAATTTTTGACATCATTAAACGTCTCGGTCCAATGACACCAAAAGATATGCACCGGCATTTACAAGAAACCGGTGACTCTCGAAGTGAGTCAGCTATAAAGAAATTAATGTGGTCAATGTCTAAGGACGGGAAATTAAACAGCATGTCTGGTGTGTACTGCATTGCAGGTGAAGAACCGGTAACCCCGGTAACCGCAGTAACCCATGGTAACTCTGGAAACCGTAGTAACCCGGTTTCTAAAGACTCGGTTACCGAGTTACCGGGGTTACCGGTTACACCTGGGGTTACTGGTAACGAAAGCGCCAGTAATGTCCTTGATATTTTTTGATTGGAGGCAATAGATGATGGCACGAAAGAAAAAAACAGGATTACTACCGGACCAGCATGTATGCACCGGCATAGCTCTGCATGCAATAGAAACTTCAATCAATCTGCTGATTGAATCACTTCGAGACTGTGAAAAGGGGACAACCATCATTGAAGGCCGCATGCAAAAGGTGATCCGGTTGCTTGGTATGTCCCGGGACGATTTGAGCGCAATGTTTCAAAAAGATTTTCCCGATAGCTGGATGGCCAAAATCTATTATCCCGGTTTGATCGTTCCCGAAGAGCAGGAGGCATAACGTGGCACAAATAAACCTAACAATTAAAAGCGATTTTGATAAAGCGGCTGCAGATATTAAGTCAATCGGGCAGCTCACAGAGAAAGAGGCTGCCCGGATAGAGAAGTTTCAAAAGTCTTTTAAGAATGATGCCATAGACAGCTTTATTCAGAAGAATCAAAGGGCTGCCGCTGCAATCACTGCGACACGGGGACCGGTTGAGGGTTTAGCTGCAGAACATGCGGGATTGCGCAGGGAAATTGAAAGGCTTATTCGGAACGGACTGAATCCGCAGGATGAAGCAGTTCTATCTCTCAAAAAACGATACCAACAACTTGACGCGGAAATTGAGGATGCAGCCGCAGAAGCCAAAAAAGCCAGCAGCAAATTCAGCCTCATGGATGGCGTTATGGTTGGCCTGGGCGCTTCAGTTATCAGCCTTGCACAGAATGGTTTTTCCAAACTGATAGAGGTGAGCAAGGAATCCGCAGAAGCGGCATCCGAAGCCCAAGAGATTTTAAGTAAATATGAAGTTGTCTTTGATTCGGTGACAACAGAATCAAATCGTATGGCCAATGCACTTGCCGAAGATTTCGACCTTGCCGGCTCTACTGCCCGGAAGCTTTTAGGGAATACCGGGGATCTGTTAACCGGTTTCGGTCTTGCAGCAGATGAAGCCTTGAACCTTTCAGACCAGACCAACCGACTTGCCATTGACCTTGCCAGCTTCACCAATGCAAGAGGTGGGGCAGAGGCAGTCTCAAAGGCTTTAACCAGCGCTTACTCTGGCGAACGAGAAGCCCTGAAAACTTATGGAATCGTTATCAATGATGCCATGGTCAAAGCTGAAATGCTTGAACAGGCACAGCAAGGACTGACCTTTTCATCGGAGCAGCAGGCGAAGATTTATGCTACCCTTGCACTTGCCACAGAACAGAGTAAAAACGCCATCGGTGATTATGCACGAACCGCAGACAGTGCCGCCAATGTCAGCCGGCGTCTCAATGAAGCTGTTGTTGAATCAAAAGAACATTGGGGCGCATTTGTACTTGAAGCACTGACCCCGGCAAAGAACCTCCTTGCTGACATCCTCACTACTATGAACAGCTACACCGCCGGCCGGAAAGCATTTGACGCGGTTATGGTAAACGGTGCCCGCGATGTCGATACCCTTACCGAAGCGGCCAAATGGCAGGAACATGTAATAAATGAACTCAACCTGCAGAAACTACGCGGAATCAATGTTACCAAAAAACTTGAGGAGGCTGAAACGTCTCTCCATCGAGTAAATTCCATGCTCTCTCTTGCATATGTGGAAGAGGAAAATGCCGCTATTTCTCTCAATGCTCAGAAGGCTGCAGCGGTTCAATTATCAAAAGAAGCAGAACTTGCCATCCAGGCAGAAACAGAAGCACTGACGCTACAGCAGGAACAGCTCATACAGAATACAGCAGCCCAAGAGGCGTTATGGACCGCGCAGGAAACAAGGCAGAGCTGGATTGATGAATGGGTCACTTCTCAGATTGAAGCAGCAGAAGCCGCAGGGGAGGCAGAAAGAAACCTCACTGCAATTGTTGCCCAACAGGAAGCTGCCAGACTGGCAGTCCGTCAGGCAACAATAAGTGCAACCGGCGATCTTCTCAGCGGGCTTGCTTCTATCTTCAGCAACTTTTCAGATGAAAGCCGGGAAGCCGCCATTCTTGAAAAGGGTCTTGCTTCAGCATCCGCGGCAATAAACAGCTATCTTGCATTTACCCGTGTACTTGCCGAAGTGCCTTTCCCGGCCAATACCATTGCCGCTGCAGCTGTACTGGCATCCGGCCTGGCACAGCAGATCAAGATTCTATCAACACCTATACCAGCAGAAACCGGTGGTAATTTCGTGGTGCCTGAATCGGCAGCATCGAGCAGAGGGGATAGTCAATTGTACCGGTTTAACCCAGGCGAAAACATCCATGTAACGCCCAGGGGTGAGAGTATCGCCGGTAACCTGACTGTCGTGGCCAAGCTTGACGAATCGGTCATATGGGAAGTGATGCAGAAGGGCGTGGATGCCGGCGAAGTGGTGGTGAGCGGTGCCAATCTGTGAGGCAAATAGGTTCTTATACGGATATATGCGGAAACCAAAGCCGGACCCGCGTGTGTTGATTTCTGAGAGGTGAAAATTGGTTTTGTCACCCAGAGATTGGTTGACATAGCGCTGTAATTGACAAGTTGACATCCGGCTTGAGCCGGAAAAAATCGCCGGGAATCCGGTATAAATTGGGAGGGGATTATGGAAACCCTAAAACATGTTTTCGAGAGCCACCCGGAATTGCGTGCAGAGCATGAAATGTGTATCACTGCCGCAGAAGTCCAGGGTAGGAACGCCGCGACCAGCAACATTATGGCGTTGCTGAATGATTCAGGTGCAAGGCTGTCTGATGAATTGCTTGATGCAATCAAGAATGGTTTATCACCACAGGCTTACGCCGAGAAGGTTGCAGCCGTCTATCACGTGCCACCTAAAAACAATTCTGCCGAAATCGGTGGAATCTCAGCCGCACGCGAACCATGGCAGGACGCAGATTTCAAGCCGCATGCAGTAAGAGAACAGGCTGCTGCAATTCTTAAAGGAGGCAAATAATGTCCGAATACAACGGAACCTATCCCATTGCCGGGACAATCAAAACCAAGAAGCTAACCGCCGCCGCTGATACCTATTACATCGGTATGCCGGTTGCTTACAACGACACAAACGACAACTACGAATACAGCGCTTCAGCCATCCAGGGCATTGTCTGGGAAGATAAAACCCTTTCTTCTGAAGGGCTGCTGCTTGTTGCTGTGTCTGGATCTGAAATTCTGGAATCTGCTCTGGTTGATGACTCAGATGCAGCCCTCACTGTTACAGATGATCTGCGGAATTCCGCACTCACCAACGGCATCATTCTGCGTTAAGGAGGCAATAGATGTCTATTCAGATTTTAACCGAAACCGCAAAACTTTATTATGAGGATATGGCTTTTAAAGGAAAGCAGATCGATGAAGTGCTTTTCCCTTCCTTGGATAACAGCCGGAACACCACCGTCAAAATTGATACGTATACCGGCAACCCTTTCGCGCTTCGTGCGCTCACAAAAGGGCAGGAAGCCCATGTCAGGGAATATGAACCTGGCGATGGCTACGAATTTGAGCCTCCGGTATTCAAGGAAAAAACGCCAATTGATGAACACCTGCGGGATTCTGCCGTTGCCGGCGTAGATCCTAAGTCTGGAGCGGCCGACCATGTACGGCAGGCAGTTCACCATATTGTAGAGGGGCCGAAAGGGTTCCTTGCAGCTGCGCGCATGACTCGCGTGAAAGCCGCCCTTGATGTATTCCTGACCGGGAAATTCACTGCATACAATGGCGATGAAACTGTCAAGGAAATAGATTTTGAGCGTGATTCATCACTTACGCTTACCGCAAATTTCTCTTCCGTTACGATGGATGCCGCGCTCAAGGCTATGTATGACGCTCTGACGCCTTTTGGCATCCCCCGCGGAAACCTTGCGGTTCTTATGGGATCTGACTGGTTCGCTGACTGGACTGCTGATGCAGATGTCAAAGAAAAGCGGAACTACACCAATCCTGAAAGCATGATCGAGGAAAAACTTATTCCCGATCTGCTCAAAGGTGCGGAAGGTCTCCGCGTTGCTGCACGATACAGTATTACCGGCGTTCCTGTACCCGTGTGGATCCTCACCTACGAGCCGAATTGGCCTTACCTTGCCACCAAGGATGGTTCAACTGCTCCTTTCATGCCGGTCGACAAAGCGGTCATGTTCAATCTTGGCGGCCCTGGGTACCGCTGTAATCGTGGCGTTGATGTGACTTCACCCAGCAAGCAGATTGTTCGGGAAGTAGGGGATCTGGTCATAGATTCTTTCATTGATAATGATCCTCCTGTTGAATGGCTGCGGTCAAATGCGCGGTTTATGTATCTTCCCGCAAACATAAATCACACTTGTGTTTCAACCGGAAGCGGTTGGACATAGGGAATAGCCAATAGCCCGCCTTAACCGGCGGGCATATTTGGGGGTGATATGAAAACATTGTATATATCGGGTTTTATCGGTGAAGATGTGACGCCTGCCGATTTCCGGGAACAATTAAAGGATGCTGCAGGGGAGAGTCTTTTAATTGTAATCAATTCTCCGGGCGGCTATGTGTTTGACGGCCGCGAGATATACCGGGAAATCGAGAATTATGCCGGCAAGGTTGAGGTGCAAATTCTACTTGCTGCCAGCATGGCGTCTGTAATGGCCATGGCCGCCGATGTAATTTCAGTGGGACCGGATGCGGTGATGATGATTCACCGGGCATCAGGCATTTCGATAGGAAATGCCAAGGACCATGCTGCAGAGTCGGTCCTGCTTGAAAGACTGGATAATCAGCTTGCAGAAACATACTCCAGGCGCACCGGGAAAAGTGTTGAAGAAATTCTTAACCTGATGGACGAAACAACCTATTTCTTCGGGAAGGAGATCGTCGATGCCGGCTTCGGCGACATCTATATAGGTGGTGAATCTGGAACAACGAAAGAAGCTGCAGTCAACTCTGCTGCAGTCTTGTTCAATGAATCCTACAGCAAGCCGGACTTCTCCCAGGTTGCAGCCTGTATTGGATTGATTTCACGCCCTGACGGTATCCGCGACCAGGCGAAAGCAATCCTTGCAGCAGATCCGTATAAAAGGAAGGCGATATGAAAACAAGCAAGGCTGTAAACGATAGAATTCAGCAGCTTCGGAATGATCAAGAAGCCCTTACCAAGCAGATCAAGGATAACGAAAAGAAGCTGGCTGATGCCCTTGCCAACGGTACAGACGAAGCCGAGTTTACACGGCTGATTGTTGAACTGAAGACAAAAGATGATGGAATAAAGCGGGCTATTTTTTCCCTCAAAGACACTGCAATTGAACTGAAGAAGAAAGAAGACCTGAAAGCTGCGGAAAGTTATGTTTCCAGCAACCTGAAGAAGTTTGATACTGACATTGCTCCGGTAATCCGGCAAGCAGTAGAAGACCGGCTTGTCTGGCTGCAGCAACAGAACATTAAAAGCATACGCGGAGAGATTGGAACACGCCTGAATGATCCTCTGGAAGCTGTGCGCACGGCCAGCATGGAAGCAACAGTGAAGATGATCTGTAATATGGTTTAACCGTCGGGGTTAGGGGTCTCCCTTGGCGATTAAATATTGGTGGTGCTGCCTGCTTTAATAGTGAAATAGTTTCACAGGCAGTTACCTCCTTTTCCGTGGTTCTATAGCCACGGCCCTCCTTAACTTTGCCGTCCTATGTCGTGATGATATGGGGCGGCTCTTTTTTTTCGGGTCCTGGGAGAGATATATATTGGACACCCAAGTTGGACCCCCGGATGCCCGGAAATACCGGCTTTAAAAAAGTAAAGTCAAGTAAAGTTGACTTTTTATACTTCGATGCCGTGTCTATACTGACCCCGGCATAGTCTGCTATTTCTTTGGTGGTGTTGATTGGTTCAATCGCCTTTTCAGATTTCTGAAAACCCGATTTCTGGTCGCCTCCACCAGCGCGCTGGTTGTCCTTCGCCCTCTCTTCCAGCAAAGCTGCCCGCTTTATGCCAAGGTCAAGTAATGCCTGGGAGACTCACTGCTTGTAAGACAGGGTGTCGGCGAGAAGGGTAGAAATCGACATCCTGCTTATTGCGCAGTTCAAGTACTGTTACCAAAATTGTTACTAAAAGTTTGACATACAGGTCTACAACCATCTACAGCAGTATTGACTAATTCTTTATATATGCTACACTAATCTACAGGTATATACAGTAAGGGCTAAAGCCGAGAGGCCTTACAAGCAGGATGTCGGCGGTTCAAGTCCGTCATCGCCCATAAAAACCGGCTTCTGCCGGAGTCAATAAACTACGGAAAACCGGTGTAACAAATCGCTTGTCGATTTCGGACGCCGGTTTTTTTTATATGTGAGCCTTGAGTAAATGATTCAATATTTTGTCCCTGTTCTTATGGCAATGATCCAGCTTGTCACCCTTGCTGCCGCAGGGTTTATTCTTAGAAAAAAAGATGCCTTTCCTCAGGCGTTTTTCACCCAGACAAGCAGATTTCTCATCAACATCGTTCTTCCTGTCTATTATTTCGTCAGGGTGTCCCGCAGTAATTTTGCAGACTTGCTGGCAGGAGCGGTCTTTCCCTTTGCTGCTGTAATCATTCTGCTTCTAAGCATAGGAATAGCGGTGGTGTACCTGTCAATATTCAGGTTCCACGGTGAACATAAGCGACTCGGTATGGCGTTATCGGTTTTCGGTAACGTCGGTTTTATGCCGCTTTTTCTTGCGGAACTGTTCCCTTCGGTAATTCCCGAGCTGGATGCAATGTTCGGAACAACCACACCTTCGCTGTATATTGGACTTTATCTGTTTGTAGGCAGTCCCGCCATGTGGTCCATCGGTAACTATTTAATGATAGGTTCAGTTGGCAAGGTAAAGTTTAAAAATCTTATCAGCCCGCCTATATATGGACTTGTTGCCGGTATGCTTATTCCCATACTGCACCTTCAGGGGATTTTATATAATCCTGATTGGCCGTTTATTCAGATAATGAATGCCTTTGACAGGCTGGCAGCTTCTTTTTTTCCCTTAACTCTGGTATGTCTTGGAGCCAGTATTGCCGGTATTTCTTTTAATAATCAGGTTGAACGGCCAATGATGATTAAAATGACCATCCATGTATCAATTTTCAGGTTTTTAATTCTGCCGGGAATGTTTTTTCTACTCTACTTTGCAATACTGCGGCCTCTTAACATTCAGCCTATTTATGCCTGGGTGTTTTTTCTCCAGATGACCGTTCCGACAGCCACCGGGTTTTCAATCCTTGCAGCTAAACATGGCATGCATGAGGAGATTGTCTCTTTTACTATTCTGTTTAATTATCTGCTTTACATTTTTATCCTGCCGGCATTTCTACTTCTGTTTCTGGCATTACCGGGGATTCTGAATTAAACAGAAATATGCAGTTAATCTCTGGACATTATCCAGTCTGTAGAATCACCACAGGGGATTTTATCTACAAGCTTGAAAGATAACTTTTCATAAAAAGTTCGGAGTTTATGGTCTTCGATACTCAGCCAGTAGGCTGTTTTCGGGGTAGACTGCAGAAGCTTCTCAAGTATTTCTCTGCCGAGACCTTGTCCCCGCATCGATTCCACTACATATACAAAGCCGATATATCTGTATCCCCGTTTAAACCAGGATTCAGCATACTCTCTGTAGCACATGGTATCCGGAGATACTGTGGAAAAGCTTATGAGTCCTGCTTCAAGCTCCTGGTCGTTGAGTAACCCAAAAACGGATGAACACCTGGCGTATTTATCCCAGACAGGTTCAATCTCGATTCTCCAGTCCTCCGGCAGGATTTTCCAGAACGGATTTGGATTGTTGCTGATATCTTTGAAGAGCCGCATTTTACAAAAGATTCCAGGTGTGGAGCTTGTCTGAATCATCGCCCCAGCGATCCCCGATATCGGTTCTGTAGTAGCAGTTGTTTATCAGGAAATTATTTACCCGGCTGTACATTGTTTTCTGGGCTTCTTTCATAGTGGTGCCTGTTCCGCTTACAACCATAACAAGGCCTGAATCCCCGGTAATAAGCCATTCGCCGTTAATCTGCTTCAGGTGCATGGGGTGTACACCGTCACGCATCTTTTTTTTCTGTACAACCACGGCATCCTTGGAGAAAAGATTGAAGGTGCGTTTATCTTCATATGGAAAGGGTGGAACTACGATATGTACGCCAACCTGAAAACCTTTCCGTGTGTTTATTTTAAACTTCTGCCCGGATGCAATTTTGTAAAGCATCATCCCTACCGGTTCGAGGATTCCGGCACGCTGGATCTGGATCTGGGGATAGCCGAATCTGGATGTAAACTCCAGTGGGTAAATCCCGTTTCCGTTAACTATGGTGTTTATATCAATATGTCCAGTAAACCTGTCTGCTGCCAGGCGTGATTCAAGTTTTGCCAGGGTGGCATCAAAAACAGGGCTCGTATCGCTCCAGAACATGCTCGTTCCCATTTCTCCGGTGGAAACTCCCAATTCCCGTGGAAACAGCTTTTTGTGTTCAAAGGTGATATTTACCGGTTTAATAAATTCTCTACCATTGAAAAAAGCGGCCACGGATATTTCCACCCCGGTGACCTTCCGCTGTATCTGAAAACTCCCGAGCTTATGCCCCCAGGTTTTTTCATATGCTTTGAGTACCCGGATAACATCCTCGCCATCTTCATCATTTCCTACAAAGAGCAGCTGTTTGTAATCCTGTATTTCCCCGCAGGGTTTGATTACGTACTTATTGGGTGCGGATTTTATATAATCGATAGCGGCATCGGTGGTTGAAAACTCTTTATATTCAAGAATCTTGATTTTATGCCGTTTAAGTTCTTCCTGACCGAAGTTTCTGTCGAGTTCAAGCTTGTCGGTATACTCGGTGCCGCCGATTACAAACTTACCGCGGTTACGCAGGTCGGATGCTTCCTTGCCGAAACCGGTATAGTCAAAGATTATTATATCCGCCCATTTTACATGGCTCCGCCAGGACCGGACTTTTTCTACAAAACCGTCGCCTATATCCGCCCATGGCCGATAATCCACAAACATCTTCACCTGATGACCTTCCTGGGCACATGTCCAGGCCAGATCGAGGATTTCTCCCCAGCGTGAAACAAAGAGAAAATTGAATTTCTCGTTCTTTTTTAGAGGGTCCACTAATGCGGGATATACTGCAAAGATGCCGCTTGTGCAAGTATCTTTGCAGCTATTTTTAAAGAAATTTGAGGACGGTATTACTGTCCGTATTCTTCCTCAAGTTGAGCAGTAAACCAGTTCTGCATAGCCTTGATGCGGTTATAGAAACTGTCTTTTTTTGACTTTTCTATGCCGAAAAGTTTGGCTGAATCAACACTGCAGGCTCCGTAGAAAATCAGCTGGTCCCCTTGAGGAATAATGAGCAGATCCATGCGGAAGTTTCCTGGTTTTACCAGTGGCAGAATGTAGTACCACATGGTGGTGAGGTTGTTCACCTGAAGAAGAAACCTGCTGTCTTCGTAGCGGTACAGGTTGGAAACATGGTTTTTCCCGAAGGTGAGGTCCTCCTGGAAAACCGTAATATCCTGGGCTGCAGGAATCTCGGAAAAGGTGATATCCGGCAGGGCCTCTTTTTCGTCACTGTTCTTTACCCGGTAAGAATGACGGAAGAGGGTACGCATACGTTCCCGGCTGGCGGAATAATATTCGATTCCTGTAAGGGTACTTACCCGGTTGAGAATATTATAAATGGCAAGATCCCGGTCCGGCATAGCTGCCAGTTTTTCGGGCATATCCATGAGAAAGATCGCCTCAACCCCGATGGTGGCATCAAGGCCGTTAAGATCGCTGCGGATATATTCGGTCAGTGCCCCTTGAGGCATAAACTCGAGATCAAGATCACCATAGAAATAACGGACTATTTCTCCTTCAGCTTCAAGCCGGGTGAGAAGGTCCTGCGGGATTGGGGGCTCTTCCGCGGTCAGAATACCGAAGATTGAGAAAAATACCATAAAGGCTGCGGCCAGTCTTGCCAGCTTATGCATTGTTGAACTCCATATTTGAATTGACCATCTCTATAAAATAGCGGTGTATGTTCAGGTTTTCAGTCAATTCAGGGTGAAAAGATGCGGCAAGGCAGTTTTTTTGCCGAATAAGCACAGGAAAATCCTCGAACTGTGCGAGAACTTCAACCTCCTGACCGATTCGGCTTATTCTGGGGGCTCGGATAAACACTCCCTGAACTGTACCGAGAGAGGAGAGTCCTGTATTGATCTCCGCTTCAAAACTGTCGATCTGGCGGCCGTAAGCGTTTCTTTCTACGCTTATATCCATAAGATCCAGGGAAAACTGGTCTCTTCCAATGATTTCCCGTGCCATAAGAATCATACCGGCACAGGTGCCGAAAACAGGTAGAGTCTCTTTGCGCTTCTGAAAGGTTTCTGTAAGACCGAAATCGACAAACAGTTTCCCGATGGTGGTGCTTTCGCCGCCTGGAATAATCAGTCCGTCAACTTCGTTGAGATCAGCCGGAGTCCGGACGTAAAAAGGGTCCGGACCAAGCTTTTTAATATGCTCCCCATGTTTGATGAAATCACCCTGGAGAGCGAGAATACCGATTTTCATAAATTAAGCGCCCTGGGAATCCTACCAGCCTCTTCCGGCTATACGCTGATCGTCCGGCAGCTGATCCATGCCGATACCGGTCATGGGTTCTCCCAGGTCATAGCTTATCTCCGCAAGCTTTGCGGCATCCTGGTAGTAGGTTACTGCTTCAACAATAGCCTTTGCTCTTTTTGCAGGGTTTCCGGATTTGAAGATTCCGGAACCTACAAATACAGATTCAGCGCCGAGGTGCATCATAAGAGCGGCATCCGCGGGAGTTGCTACACCGCCGGCGGAAAAATTGGGAACCGGCAGCTTTCCGGTTTCGGCAATTTCAAGAATAAGATCATAAGGCGCGCCGAGGTTTTTTGCCTCTGTCATCAGTTCCTCTTTGGGAAGAACGGTGAGCCGGCGGATTCCATCCTGCAGGGTTCTCATATGACGTACCGCCTCTACTACATCTCCGGTACCGGCTTCACCTTTAGTACGGATCATGGCGGCACCTTCTCCAATGCGGCGAAGGGCCTCTCCAATATCACGGCATCCGCATACAAAAGGTACTTTGTAGGGATGTTTGTCCACGTGGTAGGCTTCATCTGCCGGGGTAAGAACTTCACTTTCGTCGATAAAATCCACCCCGAGGGCTTCGAGAATGCGGGCTTCGGTAAAATGGCCGATACGGCATTTCGCCATAACAGGAATGGACACAGCCTCCTGTATGCCTTTGATCATCTTAGGATCAGACATGCGTGCTACGCCGCCGGTCACCCGGATATCTGCGGGAACCCGTTCCAGAGCCATTACAGCTGCTGCACCGGCATCTTCCGCGATTTTGGCGTGCTCGGGGGTTACTACGTCCATAATAACGCCGCCTTTGAGCATCTCTGCAAGTCCTACTTTGTTTCTCCAAGTTGCATGTTGTCTGCTTGACCAGTTCTGTTCAGACATTACGAATCTTCCTTTACTATTGGTATCAGCTGTTGCTGTATTTTGTTGATTTCTGTATGTGAGTACTAGGTCAAAATAGGTTAGAAGTACGTAAAAGTCAAGAAGCGGGAGCAAGGCCTTTTCCTACAACCTTCATGCTGGTAAAATCCTTGTGTGATTAAAGAAAACCTCAGACAGATTAAGGAAAATATTGCCGCAGCGGCTCAAAGATCCGGCAGGGAGATTGAGGATATCCGAATTATGGCGGTATCCAAAACTCAGCCAATAGAATCAATACAGGAAGTCTACGATCTCGGCATCCGGCTGTTTGGAGAAAATAGAGTTGCAGAGGCTTCAGAAAAGTTTGACCGCCGCTTCCCCGGTGCAGAGCTGCATTTAATCGGTCATATCCAGCGGAATAAAGCGCGTCAGGCAGTTCAAACTGCAGTCTGCATTCAGTCACTTGATTCTCTTCGGACCCTGGAAGCCATTGAAAAATATGCCCTGGAGCAGGAACGGAGTATGGATATTCTGGTGGAGATACATACCAGTGGCGAGGATGCAAAACATGGCATCCGGGAAAAGGATGAAGCCTTAAACCTGATACAACGAGTGTGTGATTCACCGGCACTGAAAATGAAGGGCCTGATGACCATGGCTCCTTTTACTTCAGATGAAGGACCTGTCCGTTCTTCTTTCTCCTCTTTGTATGAATTCCGGGAAGAGTGTATTCCCCGGTTCGGCGGGGACAGCCTGAAGGTTTTATCCATGGGAATGAGCGGAGATTACGAAATTGCCGTAGAGGAGGGGGCGACTCTGCTGAGAATAGGTACCGCTCTTTTTGGAGTACGTAATTGACAAGCAAATACCTCCGAGCGGTTGTACTGCTGATTATATTCAGCTCAGTCAACATACTCTTTCCCCGCAATGCCAATGGGGATACCTCTTATTTTCCAACTGTCCTGACCACCGGTGTAGACCTTCTGGCCGGTAATGATCCGGAAGAGTACCGTCCCGATGAGTTCAACTCAGGCCTGCTGGCCCTCAGGCGGGGGGAGATTATTTTTTTCGGCTCTGTTCCGGTTACTTTTATTCTATCCGGTCTCGGCTGGCAGTTGAGTCAGGCTGCCGCCGGCAGCAGCTATCCTTTTTCTGACAGTCAGCATACTGCGAATATCCTGCTTAGTGCCGCCGGTTTTTCCCTTACGGTGGCGGTGGTTGATTTTATACTTGGTTTCGGTGATACCCCGGAAAAATCCTACAGGTAGCTGTTGTACATGAACCTTACATCTAATCTTACCTATGCATTCTGTATTTCTCATGGATTCAAGCGATCGGTACGCATTGATCAGTATGTAAGCGAAATGGCAGACATAGTCAGCCGTAACCAGCTGAAACAGCGGCTTATTGCATTGCGGGTAAACGGCCGGGAAGTGAAGCTGTCCCGGAAAGTTGCCGCCGGAGATGTGGTCGAAATCGAACTGTCAACTCCGCCGCCTCTTACGGTAGAGCCGGAGAAGATCGATCTTGATATTCTGTATGAAGATGAGAATGTAATTGTCATTAATAAGCCCCAGGGCATGGTTGTCCATCCGGCTCCCGGCAACTATACAGGCACCCTGGTTCACGGCCTCCTCTACTATCGCGATATGGGCCCGGAAGAGGATGATTTTCGTCCGGGAATTGTACACCGGCTGGACAAGGATACCAGCGGTATTCTCATTACCGCCAAAAACGAGACTGCCCATCAGTTTCTTTCTGCCCAGTTTGCGGAAAAAACTACCCGAAAAACCTATTTTGCCATCTGCCGGGGGGTAGTTTCTTCAGACAGCGGTCATATAGAAGGGCAGTTTGGAAGATCACCTCGAAACAGGCAGCGGTTCACCGTATTGGAAAAGGGCGGTAAGTATGCTTCAACCCGGTATAAGGTTATAAGCCGCTGGAAGGATGCCACTTTTGTCGCACTTTTTCCGGAAACAGGCAGAACCCATCAGCTGCGGGTACACATGAGACACATAGGACACCCGATTCTGGGAGATGTTCTATACGGTGCAGGAGAAAGAGACGGCTGCACACTGATGCTGCATGCATTTGAACTGAGAATACAGCTTCCGGGATTGAAAAACCGCAGCTCTTTCAGAGCACCCCTGGATAAGCGATTTGCGCCGGTAATCCGGGCCTTAAAATAACGGCACAGGGAATGATTGTCCAAAAAGGTAATCGTTGAGAAAACCGGGAATTAAGCCCACCTTTAAATAAGATAAGGATTAAAGCGACTTTCCATTTCTATAGTACTGGGAGGCCCGTGGCCGGGGTAGATGGAGCCAGTCTGTCGGGACAGGATTTTTTCTTTAAGACTATTAATGAGCAGGGCTTTTGCATACCTGTTGGGAGTAGAGCCGATGCTGCCTGCAAAAAGCACATCACCGGTAAAATAGCAGGATCCGATACGGTAGACAAGGGAGTCGCTGGAATGCCCCGAAACCTCAATGCATTCCACATCGATCCCGTTCAGATCGATAGTGTCCCCGTCCTGAACAAAATTGGATTCCTGATCAAGCAGACGGTAGGCACTGCCGTAGACCGAAGCGTTGTAGATCTTCAGCAGGGTTTTCCCGCCGCCGGTGTGGGTTTCATGGTTATGGGTAATGAGAATGTGTCGAATGTGATACCTGTTATTTTCGATTATCCGCAGCAGGGAAATGTCCATAATGCCCGGATCGATAATGATTGCATCTCCCCCGCCGGCAGGCCCGATCAGATAGGTGTTTGAGAACCCCAGGAAGCTAAAGTGTGTATAAACCTTCATAGCCTACAGATCTGCGGCAAATACCGCTTCCTCGTAATTTGAGTATTTAAAATTGACGTTTTCACGAATTGACCGGACGTAGTT
Source organism: Marispirochaeta sp. (assembly GCA_963676835.2). GTDB lineage: Bacteria > Spirochaetota > Spirochaetia > JC444 > Marispirochaetaceae > Marispirochaeta. Next base: position 128,265 of record CAXXFF010000001.1, on the reverse strand, counting down.
GACCTTCTTCAGATTACAGTCAATAAAACGTACATTCTCGAGGTTCGCCATAACAAAGCTTGAATAATAGAGGTCTGAGTCGCTGAAGTTGAGATCCTGCCCGGTAATGCCGTTGAAGTTCGAATGTAGAATATCTGATCCGGAAAAATCACAGTTGGTGAATGTCGCTCCTGCAAAGACGGTGTATCGAATTTCACAGCCCGTAAAACGGCATTGTTCAAACCGGCTGTTCTGAAAAAAACCGCCCTGTAGTACGCTTTTTTCAAAGCTGCAGTTTCTGAAAACCGAGTAATCAAAGCGGCAGTCCATCACTCTGTGCCCTTCAAGGTTGATGTTGTCAAAGTCAATATCGATGAGAAAAAGATCGTTATGGTCGGTAAAACTGGAAAGCTGTTCTCTGACCTTCTCAAAATGGGCACATTTATCTTCCATATGAACCGCACAATAATCTGAAAAGCTCAGCGATAAAGCAGAGCATTCGTGGGCGGCACAGAGCTTCTTTTCCGTATCCATAAAAACAGCTTATTCCATCTGAAGCTTCTGCACAAGAATAGGGTGGTAAATTCAGCCCTCATCAGCTTGAATCTGAGGCCCGATTCATATACTATTTTTGCTATTCTGGTAACCCGCCATTGAGGGGATTTTTAAGGAAGGGATGTATGGGAATTCGCGGGGAGGTCTTTTCATCAAAGACATCAGTTGGTAAGAGAACCTATTTTTTTAATGTTAAAGAGAACCGTCATGGTGACCTCTTCTTAAATATAGTTGAAAGTAAAAAAAACGAGGGATCAGGCTTTGAACGGCACTCGGTAATAGTTTTCAGTGAAGATCTGGAAGATTTTGTTAATGAGTTTCATAAGGCCGTTGGTTTCATGCAGGACAAGAAAAAAGCACCAGCCACCGTTAAGGTAACCAGTAAAAACAAAAAGCAGAATAACCCTGAAGAAAAGAGAGCCGACAGCTGAGGGCTAAAGCCTTATTCTGAAGCTCATTCGCTGAATAGGGCTTGGTCCATACTTTATACACGCTTCACGGTGACTTTTTGTGGGATAGCCTTTATGCCTGTCATAGCCGTAATCCGGCTCGAACCATGAATAGCGGATCATCCATCTGTCTCTGATTACTTTTGCAGCGATGGAAGCAGCCATAACTTCCGGTACCGAGGCATCGGCCTTTACCTTTGCCTCCGCCGGGATCGGCAGCTGCGGGACATAGAGTCCGTCTATAACGGCTTTATCGGCGGTGACCTTAAGTTCTGTATAGGCTCTGGCCATGGCAAGCAGGGTTGCATTATGTATATTGATACGGTCAATTTCTTCAGGCCAGGACCAGCCGATACCCACGGGAACATTCATTGAAAACATCATTTTCAGGACTCTTTCCCTGGATTTCAGGGTCAGTTTTTTGGAATCGTTAAGCAGATTAACAGGAAAGTTATCCGGAAGAATCACGGCAGCTGCTGTTACCGGGCCCGCAACGGGGCCTCTGCCTGCTTCGTCTATACCGCATAAAAGTGACATGACCATAAGATTATACACACCGAACCTCTTTGTATACTGCAAATGGGGGACTGCTTTTTGTTCGCTTAACTTGACGATAGAGAGTAGCTAGTGTTAGATAGAGTACAGGCATAATAAATGTTGAAACAAACCAAACCAGTAATACAGGAACGGCATAGGTGTTCTTAAAGAATATTGAGATTTTCGGCTTTAAATCTTTTGCAGACAGAGTAAAAATAGACTTTTCTCCGGGTATTTCGGCCCTTCTTGGTCCCAACGGCTGCGGAAAAAGCAATATAGTCGATTCTATCAAGTGGGTGCTTGGTGAGCAGTCTTCCCGAACCCTCCGGGCCGACCGCATGGAAGATGTTATTTTTAACGGTACCGAGCAGCGCAAAGCTCTTAATGTTGCCGAAGTAACTCTTACCCTCAGTAATGATGAGGGGCTTCTTCCCATGGATATGCCGGAGATAGCCATAAAACGCCGACTCTACCGCTCCGGGGAGAGCGAATATTTTGTTAACAGTACCCCGGTAAAGCTGCGGGAGTTGCGGGAACTGTTTTTCGATACCGGTGTGGGTAAATCCGCCTATTCAATTATGGAGCAGGGCAAGATTGACCAGATTCTTTCCAACAAGCCGGAAGAACGGCGTTACATATTTGAAGAAGCCGCAGGAATAACCAAGTATAAAGTTAAAGGTGCAGAGGCTGAGCGGAAGCTTACCCGCACTGAAGAGAATATGCGCCAGGTGGAAAGCATCCTCAGTGAGGTTAAGCGCTCCTATGACTCTCTTAAGAAACAGGCGGAGAAAACCGAACTGTACCGGGGTTACCGGGAGACTATCTTTGATCTGGAGCTGAAGATTCAGCTGCTGAAACTGAAAGGTTTTCTGGAGGATGAGCATAGCCGTGAGCAGCTATTGTCGGAAAAGAGTGCAGAGCGGGACAAGATTAAAGCGGAAATCGATGCAATAAACGAGAATCTTGAAGAGAATCTGGACCAGGTAAATACCATGGAGAGTTCTCTTATTGAAAATCAGAAGAAACTTTATGGTATCGATGTAGAAAAAGGTAACCTGCAGAATCAACAGGCCATTATTCAGGAGCGGAGAGGAGAACTCAACCGACACCTGGAGTACTGTAAAAACCGCCAGAAGCAGCTGGAAGAGCGAAAAAGTGAACTTGAGGCTGCGCTGATAGAGAAGAAATCGGTCATAGAAGAGCTTAAAAAACGGCGCGAAACAATTAAAAATAATATTGCCGAGTTTGAAGAACGGGTAAAAAGTTCTCAGGCAACCATCCGCAGTAATGAAGATGCAATTAAAACACTGGAGCAGAATATCCGTGATCTCGATGCGAGTCTCGAGACACTGCAGGAACAGCTGCGGGGTATAACCGACGATATTGTAAGCCAGCTTGACAGCAAACTCGCCGAGAGCGGCTACTCCAACACAGAAAGAGTCCGGGTCGAGAAACAGGTCAAGGAACGGATTGAAAAGATCCGTATCCATGTTAAGGGACGTCTGGATCTCATCGGGGATCTTGGTTCTCTTTCGGAAATTGCAGAAAAAGAGCGGGCGGAACTCTTAAAGGCTATACGTGGAGGGCTGGAAGAGGCTCTTGAAGATATTACCGGCTTAGAGGGTGAGTTCGGCCAGTACACCAGTACAATCCCGGGCTTTCTGGATGACTTTCTTGCTCCCGAGGGTACCATGACCCTGAAACGGGATATTGACGATAAAATCGACAAAGCCCGCAAGGAGATCGTTGAATCAAGAGAGAAGATAGCTGAACTTCAGCAGGCAAACCGGGCACTGTTTACCAGGATTGAAGAATACCGCCGTACTCTGGAGGATCTGAGGGTATCAACTGCCCAGGTATCTGCCCAGATAACCGCAGCGGAAGATGTTCTTGCCCAGACAGAAAAGGAAATACATGTTTCCGTTACTGCCATGGAAGAAAATCAGGCAGATGCTGACGAGACAGCCGCCAAGCTTGCCACTACAGAAAAACGTATTCAGGAACTGCAGAACCGTCACAATACCATTATCGAGGAGGAGAAACTCCTTCGGAAGAATCTTGATGAGCTGGAAAAGGGAATAAGTCTGCGGAACAAGGACGCCCTGAAAAAGGAAAAAAGCCTTAAGGACCGTATGTCCAGCCTTGCCCAGACTCAGTCCATGGTGGAAAAGGTTCATGTGGAGTTAAGCACTGTAAAAACCGAGATACGGAACCTGTTCGAAAACTTCCGCGAAAAGCACTCCCGGGACCTGAAAGAGTTCGAAGACCGCATGTTCGAAATTCAGGAGGATATGCGCAGCCTTAGGGATGAACTGAGTAAAAACAGGGAAAACCTGAAGAATCTCGGCCATGTAAACCTGATGGCCGTGGAAGAGTTTACCGAGGTGAAGGAGCGCTATGATTTTCTTGAGGGGCAACTACAGGATTTGAGAAAGGCCCGGGAGGATCTTAACTCTATCACAAAGCAGATACGAACAGAATCATCAGAGCTTTTCCTGTCTACCTATGAAAAGATTAAAAAGAACTTTCACGTTACCTTCCGCAGACTTTTCGGAGGCGGCAGGGCGGAACTGAAGCTTTCCGATCCTGATCACGTGCTGGATTCCGGAATAGAAATTTTTGCCCAGCCTCCGGGTAAAAGGCTCGAAAATATTACACTCCTTTCCGGTGGCGAGCGATCACTTACGGCGGTAGCGCTGCTTTTTGCCACCTACATGGTTCGTCCGTCACCTTTCTGTATTCTTGATGAGATTGACGCTGCTCTGGATGAAAATAACGTAGGACGCTTCGTTAATATGCTGATGGAATTTGCAAACTCATCCCAGTTTATTGTTATTACCCATAACAAGAAAACCGTTGCCGGAGCTCAGACGCTGCTTGGTATCACCATGGAAGAGTCGGGTATCTCCAAGATTATCGCCATCAGGGTAGATCGCGGGGGCGGGTTCGATCAGGAAGAACTGGATGAAGACTCCAGGGAACTTGAACTTGCCATGGATGATGAAGCTGCGGAGGAAGAGGAATAGTTAATGCTGGAGAAGATCAGAAATATAGAGTTGAGCCGCGGCATGCTTATCTACCTGATCTCCGTTACAGGTACTGCCATGCTGGCGGTTATTCTGCTCTTTCTTTTCTGGCATAAACCAGCGCTGCCTGACCATTTGACCGGAGCTGGAAACAGTCTGCAGCGAGATGATTTTCCTTACAACCGGCTTATGGTGCCGGTTGAGAAGCTGCAGCTTTTTCCAACAGATCCTGTTCTTATCAGAGAACGACGATCGGCCTGGACGGATGAAGAAATTTCGCGCTACTGGATACCTCTGGAACCGGTAGTCTCCGATCTGCTTGCAAAGGAAAATGAAAAACTTTTGGATGATATCTTTGCCGATGTGCCGTAATTCACTGGTGAAATCAACCGTTCATTATAGTCTGTGTTTCTTCTTTATGATAATTGCGGTTTACTCAGAGACTCCTGATATACCTGAAGTACCGCTGCCGGGGTACTCTTTTTCCTATCTGCCAGGCCCTCCTCCTGCAATACCTTTTTCACAAGATCTTTTAATTGAACCACCGCAGGATTCTCCCCGGAGTGTACAGCAGCCTGACGAAAGGGATGAGGTAAGGGATGAGGTAAGGGATGAGGTAAGGGATGAGCAAAGAAGTGAGGTAAAGACTACAACTGTCCCGGAGAATCTTCAGCTACCTGAAGGAAAAGCCCCTGAAGAACCGGCTCAGCAGGTTAAATCTGAAATAACTTCCCTTCAGGCCCCGGGAGAACAGCTTGCCGGGGTCAGCACTCCTCAAAAATCAGAAGAGCTAGGGGATTCTTCTGACGCAATGGGTCCGCCGGATATCTATGCCCGCCCGGGTGACAGGTTTTCCATCTATCTTGATAACAGCCCCTGGTTGTTCACTGCACTTTCTCCTGCCGGAAATGGTATAAAATATGAAGGCCGTTCCAGGGAGGACAACGGCGACAGGCTCATTTTTACCGCCGGAGAGACCGGCAGGTACCGTTTGAAGTTTGTTCTGGGCACATCAAGTCCTGAAGCTGCCTCCATTGAAATACGCAGTGTAGAGGTGGTAGAGCCGGACATATTTATCCAAAAGGTTACCGGCAGCATATCCCCGGTGGAAAACAGTGAAAAACAAGACCCCGATGCAGGCAGTGATGATACTGTGGCCGGCATCTGGCAGGATGCTGATACAGCCTGGTCTGAAATCCTGATCCAGGGAGATCCATCGCGGACGGGTAATGTTGATGATAACACGCTTAAGCAGGGATTGGCCTGGTTTAAAAAGCTTTATTCAGAAAGCAGATCTCATTCCCTGCTGCCGTATCTGTACATTCTCGGCTTTCTAAGCAGTGAGGAACTGCCTGATGATATAATGGCTGATGTCTACTCTTTGGACTCCGGGGAGCAGATTAAATTTCTGAACCTTACGGAAAAACTTTCCGGTGATCTTCTTTCCCCGGATAAAACAGCGTTATTGGATGAGATTGTCCAGGGTTTAAGCGATTTCAGCGGTCTTGATTATATTCTGTTTAAACTGGGTAATGAGTATGAAACCTATGAAAATGTAGAAAATTACACAAAGGCGGTTCGTGTCTATGACCGTCTTCTCAGTGATTTTCCGCTGAGTACATTCTGGGAAAAGGCACATTACAGAAAGAAATATATAGAAAGACATTTCCTTCTTGTACGGTGATTTAATCAAGATCATCCACGCCGTCGGCATTGACACTGATGCACTTTTTCATATATAAATACCCCTAAAACTTTCGGGTAGGGATAAAAGCGCTTCGTATGTTTGACAAGCTTACACAGACATTTTCAGACGTGGTTCGTCAGGTTCAGGGTAAAGCATCCATCAGTGAAAAGAATATTCAGGATGCGGTAGAGCAGATCAAGATTGCTCTCCTTGAAGCCGATGTGAATCTTCGGGTTGTACGGCGCTTTGTCAACCAGACCATCGAAGAAGCCCTTGGCGAAAAGGTTCTTCGTTCGGTTAATCCCGGACAGCAGTTTATCAAGGCAGTCCACGACCGGATGGTCACCCTGCTGGGTTCAGAGAATGAACAGCTGGAACTCAAAGGGCCGGATACCCTCAGTACCATACTGTTCATGGGGCTTCAGGGGTCTGGAAAGACAACTACAACAGCAAAGCTTGCCCTTAAGCTGAAAAAAGAAGGACGTAAGCCTCTTCTTGTTGCGGCCGACCTTGTACGACCTGCTGCGGTTAAGCAGCTTCATGTTCTTGGCGAACAGGCCGGCGTTGATGTATTCAGCATTGATGGTGAAAAGAACCCGGTAAAGGTAGTTAAGAAAGCCCAGGGGCATGCCAAAAAAGAGGGATACAATACCCTTATAGTTGATACCTCGGGAAGAATGCATCTTGATGCATCCCTTATGAAAGAGATTCAGGATATTAATAATGTTCTGAAGCCGGAAGAAGCCCTGCTGGTGGCCGATGCAATGACCGGTCAACAGGCTGTTGAAATTGCAAAGGAATTCAACGAAAAGGTTGGCATAAGCGGAGTTATTCTTACAAAGTTTGACTCCGATACCAGGGGCGGTGCGGCCCTTTCACTGAAAAGTGTTACCAAAAAACCGATCAAGTTTATCGGTATGGGTGAAAAGATCGATGATCTTGAGACTTTTTATCCTGAACGGATCGCCGGTCGTATTCTCGGCATGGGCGATGTAGTCAGTCTTGTAGAAAAAGCCCAGGACACAATCGAGGCCGAAGAGGCGGAAGAGCTTAACCGAAAGCTGCAGTCTGCCACATTTACCCTGCAGGACTATCTGGAGCAGTTTACAAGAATTAAAAAAATGGGTAGTCTGCAATCTCTTGTCGAAATGATCCCCGGTATGAAAGGGAATATCGACGAGGATGCCATTGATACCGGGGAGATGAAGCGGGAAGAGGCAATTATTTTATCAATGACTCTTCAGGAACGGGAGAATCACCGGATTATCGGACCTTCAAGGCGTAAGCGGATCGCCTCGGGGAGCGGTACATCCGTTTTTCACGTTAACCGGCTTATCAAGAAGTTTGAAAAGATGCGTCTGATGATGAAGAAAATGACACGGAACAAGAAACTTCAGGCTCAGATGATGTCACAATTTGGTGGAAATATTTAGAAACTGGTTCGAATATACACAGGAGGAACGAGTGAGCGTTAAGATCAGACTTAAGAGGTTCGGCTCAAAGAAGCGGCCTTACTACAGAATCGTTGTTATGGATTCCAGAACAGCAAGAGACGGACGTGCAATCGAAGAGGTTGGTTTTTACCATCCCATCGAGGTTGAAGACAAGCAGCTTCAGGTAAAGGAAGAAAGAATCCGGGACTGGATCTCCAAGGGTGCAAAACCCAGCGATACAGTTAAGAGACTTCTGAACAAACTCAATCTTTACATGAAATAAGACTGTCCTGATTATCAGGTAGTCAGACAAGGAAAGAATTTGTGGAAAAAGAGCTCGTAGAGTATATAGCAAAATCCCTGGTGGATGATCCGTCCCAGGTGATGGTAAATGTAATCGAAGGCGAAAAGTCTACGATTCTCGAACTCCGGGTCTCTGCTGACGATATCGGTAAGGTTATTGGCAAGCATGGCAGAATTGCAAAGGCTGTCCGCACAATTCTGAGTGCAGCCGCAACCAAAACCGGCAAAAGGATTGTTCTGGAAATCCTGGATTAATGGAACGGATTGCCGTTGCCAGAATCGGTAAAACTCATGGGGTAAAAGGCTATCTTAAGGTCATGAGTTTTTCCGGGGAATATGAGCATTTAACCGGTCTTAATGAATGTGAAGTTCGTTTTAAGACCGGTAAAAGCCGGATTGTTCAGGTTGAGGAGTTGTCTCCTTTCAGCGACCGGGCCCTGATAAAGTTTTCCGGTTACGATAACCCGGAAGATGCACGGGAGCTTACCGGCGGAGAACTCTGGGCAGAGAGATCTTTTGCCGCGCCGCTGAAGGATGGAGAGTATTACATCTCCGACCTTATCGGCTGCTCGGTGATTTTCAACGGTATAGTCGCCGGCACGGTGATTGGTGTGGCTGAAATAGGCCAGGCTGACCTCCTTGAAGTCAAAACCGTGGATAAAGGTTTTCGTTACCTTCCTTTAAAGGATGAATATGTGGGACGGGTTTCTGTAGTTGATAAGACTATAGAACTTGCAGTGGACTGGATTCTGGAATGAAAGTTTCAATCCTGACACTTTTTCCCGAGATTCTGGAAGGATATTTCGGGTCTTCCATCATGGCGAAGGCAGTTGATAAAGGATTATTTGAATATAACCTTATCAATTTCCGGGATTTCGCTGAAGACCGGCATCGTACCTGTGACGATGCGCCTTATGGCGGCGGAGCAGGGATGGTTCTTAAACCGGAACCGCTTGCAAAGGCCCTTGATTCAATTGAGGCTTCCGGTAAACGGGTGGTGTTTCCCACACCGTCAGGAAGACCTTTTACCCAGTCTGTGGCAGAAGATCTGGCTTCGGAAGAAGAGCTGGTCTTTATTTGCGGCAGGTATGAAGGGCTGGATCAGAGAATAATCGATGCATATGTTACGGATGAACTGTGCATCGGTGATTATGTATTATCATCCGGTGAGGTTGCATCTCTGGTTGTGGTTGATGCAGTCTACAGGCTGAGGGAAGGTATTATCAGTGCCGAATCCCTTGAAGAGGAGAGTTTTTCAGATGGTCTTCTGGAATATCCTCACTACACCAGGCCTGAGGTGTTTAAAGGCATCAAGGTGCCGGATATACTTTTATCCGGACATCATGAGAATATACGCAGCTGGAGGCTGGGGAAAAGGCTTGAAAAAACCTTATCCAACAGGCCTGATCTTTTAGCTCACAGAGAAAGCAGTGATGAAGAGCAGAAGATTCTGGAAAATATATTGAAATCAAGGGAGGAAACCCATGAATACGATTAATGCGATAGAAGCAGAGCAGATTAAGGAAAATGTTGAGAATTTCAGCATTGGTGATACTGTAAAGGTTCACTTCAAGATTGTAGAAGGTGCAACCGAGCGTGTACAGATTTTTGAAGGTGTTGTTATTGCAAAGAATAACAGCGGTATTCGGAAAACTTTTACTGTACGGAAAATTTCCTACGGTGTAGGTGTTGAAAGGGTCTTTCCCCTCCATTCCCCCCGTGTAGAGAATGTCGAGGTTGTAAGACGCGGACGCGTACGTCGTGCAAAGCTCTATTACCTCCGTGACCGGATCGGTAAGGCAGCCAAGGTACGGGAACTTATCCGCCGGAAGCAGCCCCAGGCAAGCAAATAGTTCGGCTTTATTATGATACAAATCGTAACCGGTGCCACAGTTCCTGCAGGAAGTGAGCCGGATACGGTTTTTCATAATGGTAAAGTACTTGCTGTGCGAGTTATCGGCAGTAAGGGCTCCAGGGCAGAAATAAGTGTCCTTGGAAAAACATTTACTGTACTCACTAAAACGCCCCTTGAAAAAGGGGCCGAATTGTTTGTACGGGTATTCAGAGATAAAAATGTTATAGAGTTGAAAATTCTTCAGAAACCGGTATCCAGAGCCGCCTATTCTTTTAATAGTTTGCAGGAATTCCTCAGCTCCGACCCGGTGCTTACAAAAGCACTTGTTCGTTCCGGTGTGCCTCTGAAAGAGTTCAGATTAAACCGTCTGAAGAGGATTCTGGAAGAAAAAGGCCGCAAAGATGATCCGGAATATGCCAGGCTGGCATCTCTTATGGAAGAAAAAGGTCTTACCGGGCTGGTGGACCCGGATTTTCTGCTTTTTAACGGTGATTCGGATGAAAAATCCGGTTCTGATTACAGGGAAGAATGGAAGCAGCTGAATATTGATACCGCCGCGGTAAGGCAGCTGCTTCTTCGTCGTTCTGATTTTCCCACAGACTTATCTATATTCAACCATACCCGATCCTCGCAAAAATATAACTGGCTTGTTCTTCCTGTAAGAATTAAGTTTGAAGAAACTGCTTATAAGGGTGATATAAGGTTGTGTGTTGAACTTTCCGCGAAAAAAGTTTCCCAGGGGGTTTTAACCCTTTGCAGTGAGAATCCCGAAAATCCTGAGGAATGGTGTTTTGGTATTTCTGATGTAAAAGAGAAAAAAATGTATCTTCTTAAAGGGCCTGCAGTTGATGCTGAAAAACTCGGTAAATTCCGCGAAAAAGTGCGAAAAGAGGGCTTCGTTTTTGTCGATACTAATAACAGGGGAGCCGGTGACGGATTTACCCCTGAATATAGCGATGTCCATACCGGCATAGATACAGAGGTATAGCCGTGAAGGGACGTAAAAAAGCAGTAGCGCTTAGATATGATACTGCACTGCCTGCACCTTTTATCAGTGCAAAAGGGGAAGGGGCAGCAGCTTCCAGAATCAGGAGTATTGCCGAGGAGCATAATATACCTGTACTGGAGATGAGTGCTCTGACGGAGGATCTTTTTTTGAGACAGCCCGGCGAATATATTCCAGAATATCTCTTTACTGTAGTCGCTGAAATTTTCAGTTTTTTATATTCATTACAGGATTCGGAATGAAAAAAATCAGAGTAAGTGACCTTAAGCCCGGGATTAAATTTGATCAACCTGTTTATGTCGACGATGAAAGTATTCTTGTGCCCGCAGAGATACCGCTTAAGGATAAAGATATAGATCGCCTTCGAAAATGGGGTATAGAAACAGTCCAGACCTCAGGGGAGATTATCAGCGAACAGTATACCCGTAACGCTGAAGATGAGTCGATAAACGAGTTGAAGGATTCCCGTACCCATAAAGAGCTGTATCAGATTTATCTTACCCTTGTGAAACAGGTAAATATAATCTTCGCTACTATTAAACAGGGTAGACGGGTCTCCGCAAAGGATATTAACAAAATTGCGGAGCTTCTGTTCCAGGCAGTTAAAAAAGCACCGGCAGAAATGACATCATTAACCATTCAGGCAGTGAAGGTTCCTCAGGGGCCTGCCACGGATGCTGTAAACTGCGCTATTCTCAGCCTTGTGACCGGTATCAATCTTAATCTCGATGATCATAAACTGCACAGCCTGGTACAGGGAGCGCTTCTTCATGATGTCGGCATGCTGAAGGTTCCGGACTCAATTATAAACAAAAGCGGTGATCTTCAGGAAAATGAGCGTAAAACTATATATGGTCATACTATTCACTCCTATAACACCATCACCATGGAAATAGGCTACCCGGAAGAGATTGGTCTTATTGCACTTCAGCATCATGAACGATGGGATGGAAAAGGATATCCCCATCAGATAGCAGGGGATCAGATATATATTCTGGCGCGAATTGTCTCCCTTGTAGATGCTTTTGGAGCGATGGTTCGGGATAAACCCTACAGGGACTCCCTGATCGGCTATACCGCCATGAGGCAGATTCTCAATGATAATTCCAGACGTTTTGACAGTAATATCGTTAAGGTTTTTCTTAAAAGCATGGGTATTTATCCATTGGGCAGCGTGGTGATCCTGAATGATGGTTCTATCGGTATTGTTATCAAGAGCCATGCTTCGGTTCCTCTGAGGCCTGTTATTCGCATACTGGTAGATAAAAAAGGCACCCGTTTTGATGATAACAGTGGAGAAGTTATAGATCTGCTTAATAATAAAACCCTGTTTATTGTCAGGGCGATAAACCCTCAGGAATTGAACAGGAAAAAGGCCGACTTATGAATTGTTTTGTAAAACTGATCGATCTTGTCCTTGTATACGGGGCCGACAAAAGTTTAGAATACAGACCTCATGCATTTGAAGGTGGCGAAAGATGATAAGAATTGCTAAGCCCTCAGATCCCAAAAAAATTGCGGAATTGAAGAAGAAAATCAACGATAAAAAATATCTTGATACTGCAATTCAGAGTCTCGCCCATACCATTACCAAAGAAATGCTGCATGTGGATGAGGTTTGATAAATGAGTGATAGTCCGGCTGGTAACGAGAACAGTAAGAAACGGCCAAAAGGAAGAGGCCGTAGAAGAAGCAAGGGAAACGGCGGAAAACGCTTCCATGCGGAATGTCCTATTTGCGGTAAAGGTATTCGGGATCTGCTGACTGCTATAGCCTGGGGTGAAGGCCGCACTCCTGCTCATTTCGACTGCATATTGAAGGAACTGGCCGTACAGGAAGACATGCAGGCTAGAGAGAAGATTGTTTATCTTGGTGCAGGCAGTTTCGGCGTTGTTAAGTTTCGTTCCGGCAGCGGTACATCCCGGTTTATTGTACGCAAGCGGATACAGCTTGAAGAAAAAGAAGAAGCTCTCGACTGGCGAAAGAAAGTCAGTAAAAAACTGAAAAGATAGAAAAATATCTTAAACATTTATCGGCAAATAGAATGGACATAAAAAAAGCTGTCTGCACTGTTAAGTAGTGCATGACAGCTTTTTTATTCAAACTCCAGGAACGTTTAGTTGGTAGTTGTCCTCAGAAGAGAGATTACCTGATAGGCCTTTTCCTTTACCGGACGGATATAGTTGCTGTTCTGGGCGATCTGTACAACCGCTGAGTAGACTTCTCTGTTATTTACCGCGCCGTTTTTCTCTATGAGCTTCTCAATAGCCAGGAGAGAGGCATGGGCGAAGTTGTCGTTGGGAACGAGCTGATCCTGATTCTGAAGGGCAAAGGCAATTGCCTTGCTGACTTCTCCTTCTTCATCAATGCCTATAACACCAAGAGCGTAGGCTGCTTCCGCAAGTACAACAGGGTCGTCATCGACCTTTAAAACATTGATAAGGGTTGCTTTTGAGTTTTCTCCGCCGAGTTCACCAAGGAGTTTGCAAGCTTGTCTGCGAACTGTGGGGTAGTAGTTTACAAGACGGTTGTTTTCCTTGATTACTCTGCTGATACCTTCCTCGGAAAGATAATCAAGAACGAAGTGTGCCCCGGGATCGCCGGTGCTGAAGGTGCCGTCCTTGATAGATTCTTCAATCATGTTCAAGGACTGTATTTTCATGTCCCTGTCATCGATAAAGGCCATTTCCCGCATAATCATTATATCGCCGCTCTGAAGATACAGCTCTTCGATTGTTGCAGGTTTGTTTCTCTCTTCGGTGGTATTCTGTGCAAAAGCAGCAGAGATACTGACAAGCAGTATTAAAAGCAGTGTAACTGTAATTTTCTTCTTCATGGTATCTCCCTTGGGCTCACTTATATATTTAAACCTATCCTTGCCATTTGGCAATTTTCCAGCCATCTTCTTCATATGCCAGATAGTAAAGTATGGCTGGTGTATCATTCACTATACTATAGGCTAAAATATGCGTTTCGTCGATAAATTCAATCTCATCGAGGGCTGCCTCCTGGCGGCTGCCGACTACGATGTAGATGAAATAATCTTTAAGAGTTCGCATCCGCAGTTCATAGCGGAACTTTTTCTTCAGCTCATCTGAAATACCTTTCAACACCGCAGGATCACTGTAATACGCCCTGTACTCATCGGTGAGAAAGGAATCCCAGGTATCAAAATCTTCCGCTTTTATTATACTATTGAGGTTGAGTATAAATGCCTCAATATCCTCAAATGTCTGTTTGTAAATCTCTTCGGTAACAACAAACTCTTCCGGCTCCTCCGGTACAGGCGCTACCGCCTCGGGAACAGGTTCCGGCTCTTCCACCTGAGGTTCAGGGGCCGGATCAGGCGCTCCGGCACATCCGGACGCAATGATAACAGCCAGAAGAGCAATCATTGACAATTGCCATATAGTACTATATTTCATCGATTTAAGTGTACCTGTTTGCGCACTGTTTGTCAAAACGAAAAAAGATGTCTGACCAAAACAATCATTGACATTGTATGCGGGCACCCCGTACTATTCTGTATGCGAAGAGCCGTTTTACCCGGATCATTTGATCCTCCCACCCATGGTCATCTTAATCTTATTAGCCGGGCTGCAAAGATATTTGATGAACTTCACATAGTTATAGCATTTAACAGGGGAAAGAAGTATCTCTTTGACGAAGAAGAAAGGCTTGATCTTATGGAGGGGCTTATGAAGGACCTTCCAAACGTTAAAGTAAGCCTATGGGATAAGCTGATTGTGGATTATGCCCGTCAGGAAGATATTTCTGTAATGATCAGGGGGGTTAGGGCTCTTGCTGACTTCAGCTATGAGTTTGAGCTTGCCATGACCAATAAAGAGTTGAATCCTGAACTTGAAATAATTTTTATGCCCACAGATCCTAAATATTTTGTACTGAGGTCCAGTGCAATTAAAGAGATCGCAATGTTCGGCGGTAATATAGATACCATGGTTCCACCGGTTGTGGCAGAAGCTTTAAAGGAGCGCCTTACAGGTGCTTGACATTGCTATATATATGGGTTACGTTCGTTGCACTAAAGAGATTGCGAGGTTGTAAAGCATGGCAGTACCTAAATATAAGACTTCCAAAGCGCGGAGCAGACGCCGTCGTTCTATCAACAACCGTTTGGTTGCACCGCAGCTCGTGGAATGCGGAACTTGCGGAAACAAAGTACTTCCTCACCGCGTTTGTCCCAAATGCGGTTTCTACCGGGGCAAACAGGTCCTGGATTTAGAAGAAATGGCTTAAGTTGAAGGAGTAGGAAATGGAAGATCTTTTTGAGAAACTGAAAAAGTTGATCGCAGAGAAACTGGAAATTGAAGAAGGACAGATCAAACTGGAATCTTCTTTTCGTCAGGATCTGGGCGCAGACAGTCTCGATACATACGAGCTTGTTTACGCTATTGAAGAAGAACTGGGAATCAGCATTCCCGACGAGAAAGCAAATGAGTTCGAAACCGTCTCAGATGCTCTCGATTACATTAAATCTCAGGTAAAATAACGCAGCGTTAAACTGTGGGGTCTCTACCTAAGCTTCAGGCATTAAAATCCCCCAAGGTTGTTGCGGAAAGAAAAAAAGAGCTTTCGCTCTTTGAAAAACACGCACAAATAAGGTTCAAGAGATCAGATCTCTTGAACCTTGCTTTTACCCACCGCTCATATGCGAATGAAACTCATGAAGATGTTGATAACAACGAAAAACTGGAGTTTCTCGGGGACAGCGTACTCGGCATTGTAATAAGTGAATATCTGTTTAAAACTCTTCCGGATAAAGCAGAAGGCGACCTTGCACGAATCAAATCCTTTGTTGTAAGCGAAAACAGCCTCGCCCAGATTGCCAGAAAACTAAGGGTAGACAATTACATACTCATAGGTAAGGGCGAAGAGTATTCCGGGGGCAGAACGAAGAAGGCCATTCTTGCGGACTGCATGGAAGCAATTATCGGGGCATACTATCTGGATTCCGGGATAAAAAGTGTTAGAAACTTCATTCTCTGCTTTTTTGCAGACGAGGTTAATAAGGTTCTGGAAAACCGGCATAAAAAAGACTACAAAACTCTTCTGCAGGAATTTGCCCAGAAAAAGTATCATAATTATCCCCGTTACCGCCTGGTAAAGAAATCTGGACCGGATCATGACCGGACATTCTGGATTGAGGTTGACCTTAACAATAAGAGTTTTGGTCCGGGGAAAGGCAAAAACAAGAAAGAAGCAGAGCAGGCGGCGGCTGCAATGGCCTATACCAGCCTGAATAGTCAGGATGCTGACGACAAAAAAGACTATAATCGAAAAGAGTAGCCCTAAGTCAGCTCTTACTGCTCCTGATTTCCTTATAGAGATTTAAGGCTATTTCAATCAGGTTTTCGCGCCTGTTTAAAGATGGATCATCAAGAACTGTATCGAGCAGTTCAGATAAAATAACACCCATTACCGGACTTTTAGGAATACCCGCCTCTGCAAGCTCATTACCGTTGACTGATAAATCTTTTAACGAAATCGCATGGTTCTGCTCAATCTGCTCATGTATGCGGCGTTTGAATCTGTTGTAAGTATCCGGTGCAGTCCTGGTCCGCTGCATCCCGTAACTGTCTGCACCGCGAAGAAGGAACAGATTGTTAATATTTTCGACTCCCACCCTGGCTATAAACCTGCGTACCGCCGCATCGGACCATTCATCGGTATAATGAAACATGTGCTGCCGTATAAGATGGCGGATTTCTTTGACTGCTGCTCCGGGGAATTTCATGCGTTTGAGAATCTTTTCTGCCATATCAGCGCCGATATTTTCATGGTGATGAAAGCTGATATTACCTTCATCGTCTATTTTTCTGCACGGATTTTTCCCGATGTCATGAAGGAGGGCGGCTGTTCTCACTATCAGATTCTCTCCAGGGGCACCTTCGCAGGAATATATGCTGTGAGTAAGTACGTCAAAAGAGTGCATACCCTTCTGATCAATATTGCTGCACTCCTCCAGTTCGGGAAGTATCAGGCCAAGGATTCCAGCTTTATGGAGTAGCAAAAAAGCATCCGAGCAGTAGGCTCCCTGTATGGTTTTTATCAGCTCGTCTCTGATTCGCTCCATGGAGACGTTTTGTATGCCCTCTGAAGCCTGTACTGCAGCTTTCAGTGTTTCCTGTTCGACGCTGAAACCCAACTGGGACACAAAGCGGACAGCCCTTAGTATACGCAGAGCATCTTCTTTGAACCGCTCATCTGCGGAACCGATGGCTTTAATGATCTTTTTCTTTATGGCCTCGGTTCCTCCATGGAGATCGATAATTTTTTTATGGCTGACATCCCAGGCCAGGGCATTCATGGTGAAATCTCTGCGGGAAAGATCCTCTTCGATTGATTCTGCAAATTCGATCTTGTCGGGGTGTCGGCTGTCGGAGTAGGTTGATTCGGTACGAAAAGTGGTGATTTCGTACTGTTCCTTACCCATGAGGATGGTTACCGTACCATGTTCCAGGCCGGTCGGCACGGTGCGGCGAAAAAGAGATATGACATCGTCGGGATGGGCATTGGTGGTGAGGTCATAATCTTTCGGTTTCAAGCCGGCAACATAGTTGCGGACAGCACCGCCCACTACATAGCATTGAAAACCAGCCTGTGTGAGAACTCTGTTTATGGTTTTTATATTTTCAGGGATCTGCATAATCTTCGTTCCGATTACATCAGGAGAGACCTGCAGTGTCAATATAAAAAAAAGCCGCTCCCCTGAGGAAGCGGCTTACTGCAGTTGGAAAATGGTTTACTGGAAAAGCTGAAGAACGCTCTGTGTCTTCTGGTTGGCCTGGGCCAGCATGGCTGTTCCACTCTGTACCAGAATCTGGTTTCTGGTAAAGTCCACCATTTCAGCTGCCATGTCGGCATCCCTGATGCGGGATTCAGAGGCCTGGAGGTTTTCGGCTCCAACAGAAAGGCCCTGAGTTGCATATTCCAGACGGTTCTGGTATGCGCCAAGGTCAGCACGCTGTTTGGAAACCTTTTTCAGGGCCTCGTCGATAACACCGATTGCGATGTTGGCTTTGTCGGGACTCTCCATAGAGATAAAAGTCGCAGTCTCGGGAACCCCGCTCGCACCCTGAATTCCAAGTCCCTGGGCAGTCATGGTACCAATGTAAACCCGCTCGCGCTGGTCCATGTTTGCACCGATGTGAAACCACATGGAAGCAGTTACAGCGTTTTCGCCCATTTCAGAGGCAAAACGTCCGGTGAGCATGTTCATTCCGTTGAACTGTGCATGGCTGGAGATACGGTTGATTTCGTCCACAAGCTGGGAGATTTCAACCTGGATCTGCATCCGGTCTTCTGTCGAGTAGATACCGTTTGAAGACTGTACTGCCAGTTCACGCATCCTCTGCAGAATGTCCTGAGTCTCCTGAAGATAACCTTCGGTAGTCTGGATAAAGGAGATTCCGTCCTGAGCATTCTGTTCCGCCCGCTGGAGACCGCGAATCTGGGAGCGCATTTTTTCACTTACTGCCAGACCGGAAGCGTCATCGCCGGCGCGGTTGATCCGCATACCGGAGCTGAGAGATTCCATGTTGCTGTCTACGCGACGGTTCGAGAACTTGAGGGTACGCTGAGCGAACATAGCGCTCAAATTGTGGTTGATGATCATAACATCCTCCGTGATGTTGTAATTAGGGACATCCTTGTCCCTTCACCTTTAATTTTCGGATCTCTTAAAAAGCTCTTAAGTAATTTTTCTTACATAGTTTGCAAATATTTCTCCCCTTTGGTATTCTATTCGAAAGAAGAAGCAATGGAAGGTTGTCTGCTGATCGGGGGAAAAGCCCCAAGTAAGAAAGATATGGAAGGGCTTTTCAGGCCCTGGGATGTGGTCGTGGCTGCCGATTCCGGTTTAAGCCATGCGGCATCACTCGGTTTGTACCCCGATGAGATCATTGGTGATTTTGATTCTGTCAGTCCGGAACTGCTTGAGCAGTATCCCGATCTCATACAGCATCGCCACAAGCGCGATAAGGATGAGACAGATACCGAATTGGGCATAGATCTGCTCAGGGATAGAGGTGCTGATACCATACATGTTATTGGCGGTGGAGGCGGGCGCCTGGATCACCTCTATGCCATCATATCACTGTTTCACCGGGATAATCCCCCTGATCACTGGTATACCCACAGGGAGCACATATCCCTTATCTCGGGGACTGCAGATATCAAAACAGTTCCTGGTAGAAGGCTTTCCTTTTTCCCCGTTGGGATGCAGACTGCTGAAATGAGCACCGAAGGGCTGAAGTGGCCTCTTGATCGGCTTTCGTGGAAACCCGGTGATTTCGGGATAAGCAATATTGCACTTGATGATCATATAGAGATAAAAATGAAAAGTGGTCGGCTCATTATGATATACGATCTGGGGCCGGAGGACAGGCAGTGAGCGAAGTACTTAGAGAGTTGAGCCAGGCGTTGGGCGATGATGAACGCCGGGCTCTTTTAAAGAAAATCAGTGACAGCCTCAGTTTCAATGCCGACAGCGCAGATAATATCTATCATAAGGATCCCAACCGGGAAGAGCGGCGCAGAATGGTAGAAGGCGAAATCTCCCGCCTCAACTGGGTACAGAGGCTTATGCTCTGGTTTCGGCGTACTTTTTCCGGGAAATCTCTCACCAGCGCTTTTAACGACAGCAGGCTCAGTGCAGTGAGAAGGACCATTCGTCATAAAATCCCCGGATATGTCGGTTTTGAGACACAGGTGCTCTATGAAAAATTTGGTAAACGTATCTTTTCGGTATTTAAGGATATCCTGCCCCTGCGCCCGGGTTTTAAAAAACTCTGGTCCCAGGCGGAATATTTCCAGGAGGTTCTTGCGCTTCTTATAGAAGAAGATCTGGATAAAGTGGTTCACTCTATAGAAGACCTTTTAAGCCTGGAAGAGATGGTGGAGATTTACGCAGCCAACGGAACAAAGGCTTTGTTGCGTTCCGAAATCCACGATAAGCTTGAAGAGTATACCCGCTCCATTGATCCGGGAGTTTACAGCACCCTGGAAGAATCTATTCTGCCTGTTTATTATCTTAAGGAAATTGTCATGTTTCCTTTCAACAGTCTCTTCCAGTTTTTCCATTATGTTGAACCCAGAGATATTGAGGAGAGTGAACCTTTTTTCAAAAATGCCTCCGCCAACCTGGTTCTTGATATTATGGAAAGGCTTTACTACTCCGTTTACATAGTATCCAAGATTTCCGATAACACCGATCTTGATGATGATCTGATTGGGAGGATTTTTTCTTCTGAAGAAGAGGAAGAGGTGACAGATCTGGTTCCGGCCATAAAAACCGCAATAAAGACAGCCCAGAAGTTTAACCGGGATGTGCCTCTGGCGGATGTTATCCGTTATTTCCGCAAAGATCCCTATTATCAGCTGATTTTTTATATGCCCACTTTGAACCTTCAGGAATTCTACCTGTCGATATTAAAAATACGGCTTTTAGGAGACCTGGACCGTATTTTTGAAAAGGTTAGAGATACCTACATCGACCGGGAAGTCTCCAAGTTTTTTCATAATAAGCGCTTCGTTAATTTCCGCAACTACCGCATGTACACCAGCATCGATTACAAGGCTGCTGAGCTGCCGTTTTTTATTCATACAAAATCGGTTAATCTTGTCTACAACTATATTATAAACTACTACAGAGAGCATATGCAGGATGTGGTAAGGATTCTGGAACGGTCGGTGGTTGATCAGAACAGGATTACCCGGGACCGACTGCTCACCTATGCATCTAATCTGGAGGATCTTGAGGACAAGATAATGCAGTTTGATAACTCTTTGTCCAATGATGCTGAAGACGGTAAACAGTTTCACCGGCTGCGTTTTTCTCTGGCTGGAGATCCTACTCATCAGAAGATGTTCCGGACTCTGGTTATTCAGAAGGACCGTGAGGTTAAATCGCTCATAGAGCGAGCCCATGAGTCTCTGAGCGGTCTTGCCAAGGTTTTTCAGGAAATTCTATACAGCAAATCAGACAATGTGAAGATACAGCTGAGAAGTCATTTTTACCTGAATAACAAGCCTACATCCCTTGAGAATCTGCTTACCGTATGGAGCGATCATATTGATCAGTTTCTCAATCTCTTTAATCAGATATTGCGGATAGAGAAAGGCCGGCGTTCAAAGTAGTTGATAAGTTTTTCCCGTGTCTCCCGGGGATCTTCTACAAGCACCCGTTTCCCGCCCATAAGCTCCGGTATGCCGATTTCGTTGGGGTAACGGGGAATTATGTGAAGATGGATATGCGGTATTGAGGCGCCTGCCACACGACCCATATTAAACCCGATGTTGTATGCATGGGGAGAATACAAATTATCCAGCGCATCAAGCATGCTGTTGCGAATCTGTCCCATTTCAGTTTCTTCTTCCCTGCTCAACTCCCTGACATCTTCTATATGCCGCAGTGGATAGACCAAAAGATGCCCGGGATTGAAGGGGTAGAGGTTTACTGATACTGCAAACAGTTCGGTAGCAAAAACGCAGAGATTCGGCACCTCCGGATCGTGTGCACAGAGCCTGCAGAGGATACATCCATCCGGATGAGCAGCCCGCACATATTCACCTTTGGGAAAATTAAAGAAGAATTCCATCTGGTTCCATTCTGGAAATTACCATTACTGCTCGGTATCGGGCAGGACTATAAGCGGCCCGGTGCTTGCACCGGTATTATAATAATCCATCAGGACCGGATACTCTTCCAGGAGTGCTCCGTACTCCTTGAGAACCTCTATGCGGCTGAGTTCCTTCGCCTTAACCGAAGAAGCGGTCTGCATGGCAGTAAGGGTAAGTTCATTATTTCGGTTAAGGTAGGCTATGTAATTGCTGCGAACGCTGTTATAAAGATCTACATCGGGAAATGTAAAAGATTTAACTATAACCTCCAGATCACCAAGTTCGGGCACGGCAGTCTGCAGGGCTTTTTCCAGTTCCTGACGGTATTCTCCTCCGCTTAAATAATTGACACCTTTTTTGAGTATTGCCTGAAGAGAATCATCGGCGGTGCTCATTATTCTTGCATCAAGCCTCTGATACAGATCGGAAAGAGAGAGGGCCTCGGCGTTAAAGTCCACACTGGTTTCTACCTTATGGCTGGATAAAAGATCCGGCAGCACATGGGGATCCAGGGTATAGGAAACTGAAGCTTTTACCGTGTAGGAGAAATCTTCCGCAGTTTCAGAGTAGTCGCTGTATGTTTCTCCGGAAGGGAGAGTTCCCTGCAGGTTAACGGCAGTATCGCGCCGGGAGAGACTTATCTGGAAATATTTGAGGTTTGTCGGAAAGACTCCCTGCCAGAACCAGTGAAATTCGCCGGGTATAATAACCGGGTGGTTCCACCCGTTGGTTTTTGTGTACACCACGCCATAGTTGCCCTTGCCGATGCGGAATGGTACATATCCGAAGTAGAACACCGTTCCTCCGGCTATTAGAAGCAATACAAGGCTTATCATAAACTTTCTCATACAAGTATCTCCTGTTAAAAGAGTGCGGACTATTCGCACCTGTTGTCAATTCCCAGAACAGTCAACAGCTGATCAAGGGATGTCAGTACCGCATCTGGGGTAATATTTTTGGTCCTTGGATCGTTTTCACGCAAACGCAGGGACCGTTGATCTCCTGCAAAAAGAGCAGTTTTCATGCCGCATTCAGCGGCGGTATAGATATCATTCAGCATGTCATTGCCGACATAGAGAATTTGCTCAGGGGATTTTCCGGTATTTTCGGTTAAAAATTTCTGAAAAAGTTGAGTGTCAGGCTTTCCCCGGCCTTCAATATATGACCAGATACAGTTTTTCTCCGGAAAAAAGGATGTTTCAAGGGGAAAAAAACAGTTCAGCATCTGTGGTGTGTAAAACTGGGCATTGGAAATTATGCCGAGTTCAATTCCGGAAGATTTCAGATGCTTAAGAAGAGAAGCACTTCCCGGCATAGGCCAGACCCGGTTGCGGGAAAGTTCGTAAGCAACCGCAGCAATCCTTACCGTTTTGCTCTCTACCGGAAGATTGCAGTCATAATCCCTGTTCAGTCCGGCAAAAATATTTTTCCAGATATCGCGTATTTCAACCTCGGGGAATTTAATTCCCTTTTCGCGGCTTTTGCCGTGGCTTTTAAGAATTTCATCTTTAACCAGCATGTTGATGTCGGCGTTGTCAGGAAGGTCTAAGCCTGTTTCAGTGGTAAAAATTTCAGCAAAGGCAGATGCGGAAGAATCAGTTGCAGTTGTACCCACATCTCCACTGCTGCTTATTACCAGGGTTCCGTATACATCAAAAAGAACTGTATCAATTATGGGCAGTAGAGGAAGTACCGGAGTTTGGGATGTTTGTACGGGAAGAAGTTGGCTGCTGTATTTTTTATACAGAGAAGTGACGGTATCTTCGGCGGCCTTGTTCATCTTGAGGTATTCTATATTCAGACCGGGTAACTATCAAGATTATTGTTCATTTTTATTTTTCTGTGATACTGTCTAACTCAGTGAAAGGCAATTTTAAAAATATCTGGTTTATGCATTTTCTCAGAAGAATCTCTCTTTTTTCATTTCTGTTAGTGCTTATACTGTTTCTTCTGTTTCTGCTTGGTAATTATCAGAATTTTCTCGATTCCACTCTGGAGTTTCTCATCGGTATGGTGGAAACAACCTCGCTTATAAGCGGCATATTGCTTTTTGTTCTTTTAGGAGGGACCTTACTGTTTGCGGTTATCGGTCATGAATTTTCACTTTCTGTCTGGATCAGTGCTGCCGCAGGCCTTTTTGTAATTATTGTTCTGCTCTTTTCCATGAAATTTCTTCAGGCCTGGCTTCTCCCTGTATGACAGATGTAGAGCTCAAAACCCGCCTGGAGGTTATGAGAATCAAAGCTGCCTGTATTCCCATCCGCGACTTGTTTCGGGAGCTTTCTCCTCTGATGGTTCCTGGAACTTCCATATCTGATATACGCAGGTTCTGCATGCAGTTTCTGGCAGGCAGAGGGGTGAACACCGCTTTGAGAGGTTTTCACGGTTACCCGGAGGACTTCTGCATTTCTATCAATAACATTGCCGCCCACGGTGTGATTAAAGACGGGGTGCTGCAGAATGGAGACCTTGTTTCTGTAGATATAACTACGGAAAAAGATGGCTGGCATGGAGATGCGGCCTGGACCTACGGTATAGGTGTTCTCAGTGCATCGTCCAAACGGTTGCTGAAGGCAGCTTGGCAGGCGACAAACGCCGGTATACAGGCTCTGCATGCAGGTGGTTATCTCAACACCGTAGGTATCGCGGTGGAGAAGGTAGCAAAAGAGAACGGTTGCCGGGTGCTGCCAAACTTTGTGGGCCATGGTATTGGCCGTTCGATTCATGAAGATCCGAAGGTTCTGCATACTGCTGTTTCCCAGTTGCCCATCCCGGTAGTTCCCGGCCTGGTGCTTACGGTGGAACCTATCCTTACCTGCGGAAACGGGGAGACAACTCTCTATGAAGACGGCTGGTCCCAGATTACCAGAGACGGTGCCAGTACCGCCCAGTTTGAGCATACCGTAGCTGTTTTTTCCGACCATGTTGAGGTTCTTACTATGGAAAAAGATTCCTTCATTTCTCTTGACTTTCCTCCCCATGTTTAATAGTATGCGTCTCACGTAACGCCGACTTAGCTCAGCTGGCCAGAGCACGTGACTTGTAATCTCGGGGTCCTCGGTTCGAATCCGAGAGTCGGCTAGAAAGCACCTCTTTTCAGAGGTGCTTTTTTTGTGTCTAATTCTTTACATATAACGATTTACGGATTATCTTTATAATTGTAAGCACTGGCCAACAAGCTGTAATTTGCACGTTTTTGTACACACTGTATATGTTTTCAACACCTGTAAAATTCGTTTTTGTGCACACGAAAACGGGTCTTCGGTTCGGATCCAGATGCATTTTACGATAAGGGGGGCGCTATGCCACGAAAAAAAGGCAGCGGAAAACCGTATCGATTTATGAATCGAAAGTTAAAATCCGGAGAAATTATTTATGTAATGTTCCGTGCAATGCCTGGAAAATGGATATCAACCGGCACTGATAATCCGGAAGAAGCTGAAATATGGGCTGCAAATTATGAAGTAACCGTCCAGGAAGAGATTTCTGCAGAATTAACGCTGAAAGAATTTACCCGTAATTTCTATATCACCGGGCGTTGTCCATGGCTTCGCAGAATGCAGGCAAAGGGACAGACCTTTTCATCCTTGCATATCAAGCGAATGCGCAGCTGTCTGGAGAATTATATACTCCCTGGATTCGGCAACCTGATTCTGCCGGCTATCCGCCAGGGTGCAATAGATGATTATCTACTCGATATCAAGTCTACCAGGGACGGAAGAACACCACTTAAAGCTGAAGCAAAGAACAAGATACTTACCGCTTTCAGGCATATTATGCGTGAGGCTGTTACCCAGGGAATTCTTGAACGGGATCCGACACAGGGGATGGTCTGGTATCAGGATATTGATAAAGTCGAGCAGGAGATATTTTCTCCGGAAGAGCTTGGGAAACTTTTTCCTCATGACCTCGATGATCTGATAATGATCTGGGGATCCCTGGAATGGGCTGCATACTTCATGGTGATGGGATCTGCAGGTCTCAGGCCGCAAGAAGTTGGTGCCCTGACATGGGGTAAATGGTCAAGAACACTTCATGGTCTTGCAATCACCCAGAAGGTTGATCCTGACACGAAAAAGATCATGAGAGGCACAAAAACAGGGTATACACGTGCCGTAACACTACCGAGAAGGGCAGAGGAGCTTTTATTGCTCCACGAGGCCACCAGCGAGCACACAGAGCCGTCTGATCAGATATTTACGCCGCAGGAGGCGAAAGGTGGTGTTCAATCAGACACCTCAAATAAACATTTCAAGGCCAGCTGTGATAGGGCCGGAATAGACCGCCGCGACCGCACTCAATATAACCTTCGTCACAGTTTTAATACCTATGCGCTACAGATTCTTGATAGAAAAGAGACCCAGGGCCTTATGGGGCACAGGACTGAGGCAATGACAAGGCGATATGATCACCCGACAGATCAGCAGTTGATTGAGCGGATCCCGGAAGGTGTAAGGGATAAGATAAATCAATTGTGGGAGTAAGAATTGCAAGTTAACTAATCAAAAATAGTGCAAGATGAGGTTAAAAGTTATATACTTGAAAAAGAAATAAGGGGAAATTATTATGCCGGTGGTAGTTGAAAAAAGTAAACGCTCTGCTTTCGGAACAGAAGAATGGGCATCATGTACCTTCAATAACATCCTCGGTTGTCCGCATGACTGTCTGTACTGTTATAGCAAAGCTATGGCAATTCGCTTTAAACGTAGCACTTCTGAGTCTTGGAAAGATCCAGTTTATACCCATAACAAATATAGCAAAAAGAAAATCTACGACGGCAGGGTAATGTACCCATCTACGCATGATATTGTTCCAGATTTTATAGAGGAGGCTCTCGCAGCTATTTCTGATATCTTGGCTACGGGAAACGAGTTACTGATTGTCACAAAACCGCATTCAGAGTGCATTGAGAAAATTTGTTCTACTTTCTATGGAGAGAAAGAAAAAATCTTATTCCGTTTTACTATTGGATCTATTGATAACGAAACATTGAGTTTCTGGGAGCCTGGAGCACCGGACATTTCTGAACGGCTCAGTTCTGTTCGTTATGCTTATAGAAATGGATTCAGTACAAGTATTTCTATGGAGCCTGTATTAGACGATTCCGCACAGGACTTGATTGAAGATATTTATGATTTTATCAGTGGTGGGATATGGATAGGAGAAGCAAACTTTCTGTTTCAACGGATGCGGCAAAACGGAGTTCTTTCTGAGAATAATCGAAAGAAGGCTATTGAACTTCTTAATCTGTATGAATCGCCATATTTTAACAATCTATATGATCTCTATAAAGATGATGAAAAGATATTCTGGAAGGATAGTTTAAAAAAAAGGTTCGGACTCAAGCAGTATAGCGAATCAGGTTTAGATAAATAATTAATCTTCCTGGAACAAATCAAACTCCCTCTGCCCTGTATGATCAATCATTTTTATCTTATTCCAGAAATCAAGCCCACGCGAGTGACCGCAAGCAAAAAGAAGATCATAATAATTGTTAATGGGTGTGACGGCAAAATGGCTATATCCAATCGACCGCAGAGAATCAATATAATGTTCACGAAATAATCTTCGTAGATTTATATAATCTCTATTTGCTGTAAACCTTACAACATCTTTATTATGAAAATAGCTGTCAGACCCGAGAAATGCAGTGTATTTATTATAAGCATTTTGATATCTATCATTCTTTTCGATAATATTACGTACATTTCTGTTGAAGTCTGTTTTTGTTGCGACGTTAATTATGAGATCAGCCGATTTCAAGGTTTTTTTTATATCTCTGATTGTTGCGAATGGGATACTGCAATCAGTCGGATCAATGAAAACAAGGTTTAAATACTGCCTCCCCCCGATTGCATCATTCAAGATATTGCATATTGTATTACTATCATTGTAATCCCCAAGGGATGCTTTAATTGATGACCCTGCATATTTGCTCAGTCTATGATTGAGACTGTGGACAATTTCACTTTCATAATCAAAAAATAGGGCGGTATTTAAGTATTTCCTGTCAGGATGTTCTGCAATAGCTATAGGTGTACCATTGAATTCGTCGCCGGTTTCACGATCAATACAACGGCCTGGTCCAGAACAGATTTCAATATAGTTTAATTTCCCGGACCATTTATCTTTCATTCCTCTTGCAAATATTCCAAAATACTGGATGAGGTGATGTATTTTCTCTTTACCCCATGGACCAACACATCTTACTTCAAGTCCATCTATCACTGACGTACATTCAGAGCAACGATCACCGATAGTTATATCTTTCCGTTTTTCTTTTGAACAATGAGTTAAGCAATCTGTATTTCGTATCACATTAAGATCTATCATTTTATTCTTCCCACCGATCACACATGCAATTATCATCCCGCTTGACCTTATCCAGATCACAGGTAGCCTCACGATACTGATTAACATCTCTCCCATGGCGGCATGTCCTGCAGAGTCGAAGGTTTTTAAATGCTAATTGCAGCTTGAACGGGTCTTTGTATGGATCTGGATAATCGCTATACAAGGTCTTCAACGGCGTCCCAGAAGTCAGTCTCATGAGCAATAATGATGGATGCGCCTTCTTTACGTTTTTGTAATACTTGCTCAACCTTTCGCCCATAGCAGGAATAAGCCCAACACGGGTTACCATTATCCCCAATGATGAGATAATCCAGTTTCCCGGTAACATTATTAAGATATTTCCCATCATATTTGCTAACTGTATTTACAAAATCGCTCCGTTTCGTTCGTGATGATTTACCGGTAAAACAAAAATAATGGTTGTCCAGGATAATCTCAGGACAAACAGCGCATACTCCAGATAATGAAATGGTCTTTTTGTATTCTTCGATCTCAGCCTGGTTTATCGATCCGCGTTCTGCAGGGATAATATAGTCATAGAAAAACACCTTCAACTGTTTCTCTTCCTGTTCATCGACTATCCCGTCTGCTAAAACACACATAATCATGCTCTGAAGTTCATCATAGGGATAAACGCCTGCCAGGTGAGTATTCTGATCAAGCCATTTCTCAAGGTTTTGAATCTCAGCGGTAGATATATGGTTATTTGATAGAATCCCATGCATAATCCCTTGCAGGCGTTGAATATCTGATGTAATCACATCGTAGTATTCGTTTTCAGTTTTGAACTGCTTGCAGAACCATAGGATATTTTGCTGCTCTTCTTCATCGAGATAATCATCAGAAATTGCTTCCTGAATATAGGGGATAAGTTCTTTGTAGGGCTGGCGATCAATATATTGATAATTACTGAAACACCAGGCAGACAGCTCTTCAAGCTCTGATTTCTCAATTATTCCATCGATCGCAATACCGGCCATAAGGCCTTCAAGGGTATGGATAGCCTTCTCAAACTCCATTTTCGATGTATATCTGGTGTATTCGAGTGAATCATGATCCTTCATTTATTACCTCCACATTTGTGCATTATCTCAATTACTTAAAACGCCGAAATCTACCCCTATGACACTGCCGTTCCGCCATGCGATGCATGTTTTTTTTCCGGAAAAGCAAGTTCGAGCATACCTTTTGCCCTGGTTATTTCATCATCTGAAAACCGGTCTATATATCTATCGAATTCTGTTCTGATCGGGCTTTTTTGAGGTGTTGATTCTCCGGTAACCAGGTATTCAACCGTAGTATTGAGCGCCTCTGCAATTTTTACGGCTTCGAGTGTTTTTGGTTCATATTCAGCGATGAACCAACCATTCACTGTTGAGCGAGATTTACCTATAGCTTCGGCAAGCTTTGCTTGCGAGATCCCGAGACGTTTCATCTGGCTTAAAACGTTCTCCATCAATTTTGTCATAGTTATTATATCGGTTATTGTACGACAAATGGGACAATAAAACAAAAAAACACTTGACAAAATACTGGAACACGTACTTTAATAATTGCATGAGTACGAGAAATAGTACAAATATTAAAATATTAAATGAAACTCACAGAAGATTGAAAATCGCTGCTTGTGTAAAAGGCGAAAAAATCCAAGATCTTGTTGAGACAATCCTCAGTGATTGGATCAGAACGAATGATTCAATTTCGGCGAATAACTCTCAACTCGATGTGGAGGCTCTCCGGTGATTACCAGACGCGAAGCAGAGAAAAGAGCAGGGGATATCCAGAAGCAAATCGAAGCTCTGAACAATGATGTAATGCAGTCTGTTGAGGTTCCCCGGCTGCTTCAGGACCGGCTTGTCGGTGCCAGGCGGCTATTGTGGGGTGCTGATTTCTCCTGTCTGGATGGTGTGAAGGCGGAGGTTGTGGAATGACAACCAAGCAGATTGCAGACGCTGTAAGCAAGGATGAAAGTACAGTAAGACGGTGGGTGAGGAAATCTGCGGGCAAAATACCCGCAGTTAAGGTAAAAATGACCGCAGCAGGCCATGGGAAGCCTGCCGATTACACCTTGGACGAAACATGTTCCATTATCGAGGCTGGCATGGGCCGCAATGCTGCGGGGATCTTCCGGGCGAATGCCGAAAATCGGCAGAATCAGAACGGAGTTGCAGAAATTGCAACCATAGTCAGGGAGACAGTAGCCGCCATGGTACCGGCAATTATTGCCGCTATAAAAGGCTCTCTGCCTGAATCTTCAGTACCGGCTCTGCCTGCAGCGACCGAATTGAGCTACCGCGATCAGCTTCGCCGCATGATAAATAAGCATGCATACCGAACCGGAGCAAGTCATTCAAGCCTATGGCGGGATCTCTATTCCGAATATTACTACCGATATCATCGCAATCTTCGGGAATGCGCCAAAAACCGGGAAATGGACACCATTGAATATGCGGATCTGGAAGGACTTTTACCGGAACTGCTGGCGCTGGCTGTTTCCATGTATGGGGTGGCGGCATGATACGGATAGTAGATCTATTTGCAGGTGCCGGCGGAGAAAGTACCGGTATTATCCAGGCACTCAACGGCGCAAAACATGATCTTGCCGCTGTTAATCATTGGGAACGGGCAATTGAAACGCATACCCGCAACCACCCGAATGCCCGCCATTTTCAAGCGGATATTCAAAATCTTAACCCTCATGAGGTTGTTGATCCACGGCAGAAGCTTGATCTTCTCTGGGCTTCCCCTGAATGTACCCATCATAGCATTGCCAGAGGAGGCCGCCCAAGGTCTGATCAGAGCCGGGCGTCTGCATGGTTAGCTCTGAAATGGTTATCCGAGGTGTATGTACGCAGGTTTTATATGGAGAATGTGCCGGAATTTACCACATGGGGCCCGCTCGGATCTGATGGAAGACCATTACAGAGTAAGAAGGGGGCAACATTCGAAGCATATATAGGCGCTCTGAAATCCCTCGGGTACCGTGTTGACTGGCAAATACTCAAGGCCGCTGATTATGGTGATCCAACAACAAGAAGACGATTTTTTCTGCAAGCTGTTAGGGGCCACGAAAAGATCCGATGGCCGGAGCAGTCTCATGCAGAAGTATCCGGGCTTTTCGGCTTAAAGCCATGGGTGCCGGCCAGGGATGTAATTGACTGGTCAATTCAGGGCGAAAGCATTTTCAAGCGCAAAAGGCCGCTTCAGCCTGCGACACTTCGAAGAATTGAAGCTGGAATCTTACGGTATTGGGGTAAATGGGCTGTCCCGTTTCTTGTCAGATATAACGGCGGGGATGATCGTCACCAAGCTGTTGATATGCCTATTGGTACACTCGATACATCAAATCGTTATGGACTTGTCGAAGCCTTTACACTCGGTCAGCAGTCGTGCGCTGCGCCTCGACCTGTGTCAAAGCCATTGGCCACAGTCTCAACCGCTGGCGCTATTTCGCTTACTGAACCGTTTCTTATCCATTATTACGGAAATGGAGATGCCGTTCCCGTACGGATTCCGCTGGCAACTATTACGACAAAAGACCGGTTTGCTCTGATTGAAGGCAAAGCCGGACTCGATATCACATTCCGGATGCTGCAGCCTCACGAATTGGCGGCCGCCCAGGGATTCCCGAAAGATTACTGGTTTTCCGGGAACAAAACTGATCAGGTAAAGCAGATTGGAAATGCAGTACCAGTAAATACGGCAAAGGCATTAGCCGCGGCTGGATTGGGAGATGTAGCATGATACAGACTTCACCTGCGCCACGACCTATTAACGAACTTTCCAGTATTTTCCGTGCTCAACATGGCGACCGATCAGCCTGGGGAACCGTTACCGTTGCGGATATGACCGGTTTTATCCATGCAGATACCTTTCTGGAATTCCTTGAAGTCAACAATCAGCCTGTTTTTGAAAAGGTGTTGCGGTAATGACGGACATTCAGCGCCTTGAGGCAAAGCTTGACCGGCTATTGGAAGCAATCCCGACCCGGGAATACATAACCATGGAAGACATTGGGATTATGCATGGCTGGTCAAAGAGCTTTATGTACCACAACCAGTGGACCATGCCCAACTTCGGGCGATCAGATTACCCGGGAAGAGAGCGGCGCTGGTTGCCGGAAACGGTAGGGCAATGGTTTATGACACCGCCGGAGATACGAAAGCGGCAGTGGTTACGAATGTCGATCCGTGAACGGAGCAAGCTCACGGCTTAGATATAAGAAGCAGCATGGGGCGCGTGAAAACGTCCCGCAGCCGGGCAGGCAATGAGACGGTGTAAAAGCCGGCCCGGGCCTCCCGGGGTTCAAATCCCCGGCGGCTGCAGATCCTTACTTCGGTAAGGCTCCTGACCTTTCCCGGGCGCATTAAAGAGGTCGCGTCCGGCCGTTTGCCTGGAGCATGAATGTGGTGGAAACGGGACTGCCGTGAGAGTGCGGCACATCGTGGAGTAGAGCATTGGCAGCTCGGGAGGCTCATATCCTCCAGGTAGGCGGTTCGATTCCGCCCCCCGCTATCAGATCCGGAAAAGTCCGGAGCAGTCGGTGGAAGCCCGGCGATCTTGGGGGTCCCGGGTTGTGTGGTGCTCCGCCATCTGTGGAGGGTTTTGGATAAACCGTCGTGGGACTTGGTGGACGGTCCATACACCGGAAGGAGGTTCGACTCCTCCTGCTCCCTGTAATTACAAGTAAAGGAAAGATAGTGGATAAAATCAAACTGTTCAATGATCACTTCCAGAACTATAAGCTTTACAACATACCGAAAGCCCAGCTGGTCATTGCAGATATTCCTTACAATGTCGGGATTAATGCATACGGCAGTAATCCTTCTTGGTACATTGATGGTGATAATAAAAACGGAGAAAGTAACCTTGCCGGGAAAGCTTTTTTCGATACTGACAACGATTTCCGCATTCCAGAATTCTTTCACTTCTGCGGTAGGCTGTTAAAGCCTGAACCGAAAGAACGCGGTAAAGCCGGCTGTATGATAGTCTTCTGCGCATTTGAGCAGCAGTTTGAATTGATCGAAGAAGCAAAGAAACACGGATTTCCGAAATTCATCAACCTTGTTTTTAAGAAAGATTTTTCACCTCAGGTATTAAAAGCCAATATGCGGATAGTTGGGAATGCAGAATATGCAATCCTGTTTTACCGTGACAAGCTGCCCAAATTCAACAACCACGGAAATATGGTTTTTAATAATATGGACTGGCCGCGTGATAATGAAACACCAAAAGTACACCCGACACAAAAACCGGTAAGACTCTTGGAACGGTTTATTGAAATATTCACCGATGAAAATGAAGTCGTAATTGATCCGGTGGCAGGATCCGCTGTTTCATTGCTTGCTGCTAAAAATCTTAACCGCAGAGGTTATGGATTTGAAATAAAAAAAGACTTTTTCAAATTGGCAAATAAAAAAGTACTTACCTACTCACAGTCTTCTCTTTTTTGCAGGATTACACAATGAGCCAGGGAATAAACGCATTGTATCAATACATCGATGATATGGCATCAATTCAGCGAAAATCGGTCATGGAGAAAAAGCCTGCTTCTGAACTTACACCGATGTTCGTAGAGCTCAAAACAAGAATACATACACTGAAATGTTCTGAATGCAGGGAGGGACAGGCATGCCGGAAGTAAGAAATCCATCCACATGGTATCGCATCGATGAACTGCGGCGGAATCTTTTGAAACTTGGTGATGTATTCGATGACCTTCCCGTAGACTATACCAAATTAATTATTGAGCTGTACGAAAAGACCGACAAACTCCTGTCCAAGAGTGTCGAACCACTGGAACGAGAATTATCCCGCCGTGCTGCAGCTGGTGAGAATTTAATGGTACTGCCATGAAGGAGAAGAAGATGAACGACATTCAACACATTCCTATTGAAAAAATTCACAAGGTAAAAAACATCCGTGATGATTCAGTCGATATCGATGATCTAAAAGCCTCTATTGAAGCACATGGTCTGCTGCAGCCAATTCTTGTTTCTGTTAATGATGGAGATTTTCACCTTGTGGCAGGGCATAGAAGATATAACGCCTGTAAAGCTTTGGGCTGGGAAAAGATCCCGGCGATAGTGGAAAGCTTTAAAAATGTTAAAGCCGTACAGCTTACGGAGAATATGCAGCGTGCAAATATGCTTGTGCATGAAGAGGCAAAATGTGTATTCGAGCTATTCCAGGAACTGGATATATCAAAAACACGACTCGGGCAAATACTCGGCCGGGCACATATCTGGGTAGAGCGCCGCATCGGATACCATGTCCTGCGCACATACCTGATTGAATCAGGGAAAATACCCATTCATGTAATTAACCAGATGACCCTTGAAATAGGGCGCATTGTAACTCGGCATGAAAAGAAATACTGGTTAAAGATGTCTGCTGCCGTACTTGGTAAACGGTGGATGCCGGATAAACTCGAAGAATACTGCGAACAGATTGTTGATCCAAAGAAGAAGATAACGGAAAAACGGAAAAACGGAAAAACGGTATCGAAAGCCGGCAAACAGGATATCGGTATGTTTTACCTGAAGCTCGACCGGACCCACTCAAACCTGAAAGTATACTGTGCTGAAGAATCAACTTTTAAAGCAATAATTGATCTACTGGTTGAACGCGGTGGTGAAATTGCGTGAATAAAACGACAGAAAATAATATACAGAATCAATCTTCTGTCTATTTAGAGCCCATGGGGGAGGATATCAGGCATATCAGTAGCCTGGAACAGGAAATCTTCCCGTTAGAGCAGGTTCAGGGGTTTCTACTCAATAGTCGGATCTTCGGTAGCTACCTTCCAACCAATACACATATCATCAGCTACCTTGAGGCATTCAACAGACCGTTCACGCTCTTGAGCCTGATCCAGTATATAGAGCTGGCGGCGGCTGCAGATGAACGGGCCCAAACACTTAACCGGAAAAAATGTGCAGTTAAAAAGATAGTTGCTGAACTGATTGCACAGAATCCGGAACGCTGGAGCCGTCTTGATCAATTCTTCATTGACCGGCTTTTTCGCTCTATCAAAACCAAGCGGATCCAGACGAAGCGCATTCCGCGAGAGCGATACCTGACACCGGATGAGGTAGACGTATTTCTTAAAAAAGCAGACAGGCACACTCAGGCGATTATCCTTTTTCTTATTACAACTGGTTGCCGGGTATCTGAGCTGACCAACTGCCGGCGGAGCGCAGCAACAGTACATGATGATTTCGTTGATATTGTCGTTACCGGAAAAGGCAACAAAGAGCGGCATGTTCAGATAACTAAAAGCCTATGGACCCGTATAGAAAGACTGTATCAGGGGCATGACTATCTTTTCTGCACCCGGGACAAGACCATTCTTGACCGCAAGTTTATCTATAAAAAGATACAAGAGTTATCAGTCGACATTATAAACCGCAAGATCGGGCCTCATGTATTCCGGCATTCCTTTGCCATGATGATGCTGCAGAACGGAAAAGACCTGAAAGCAGTAAGCGACTACCTCGGACATGCAAAAACAGAGTTAACCGCGGACATGTACATCCATACAACAGTGAAACTTGAAGAAATCCCCGATTTTGAAAAGCGGTTAACGAAAAGAGAATCATCAGGGACCAACGAGTGATGACGTATACCGAGTTTCTTGAACGGTATCCGCGATACCGTGAAGAGCTCGAAGAACGCGCCGCCATTATGGAATATGACGGCGGAATGAAAAGAACGCGCGCGGAGAATATGGCCATGCTTCGCATTATGGATAAATACAATTTATGGAGTAATGAATGGAAAAGCGG
Organism: Marispirochaeta sp.; assembly: GCA_963676835.2. GTDB lineage: Bacteria > Spirochaetota > Spirochaetia > JC444 > Marispirochaetaceae > Marispirochaeta. The sequence continues at coordinate 92,653 of CAXXFF010000001.1, read as the reverse complement.
AATTATGAAAAACTGCTTAAAGCAGGCAACCAAGCCCAGCTGGTTAAGCTGAAAATGAATGAAGAGAAAGGAGGATGGAATAACCTTTCGTTCGGGCAGCTCTTTGTCATGCTACAGGAAGAGCTTAATGAGCTGGAAAAAGAAATAGACAATCACCACCAGGACACCGATCTAATCAGGTTGGAAGCGGCTGACATCGCCAATTATGCACACATGATAATTCAGAAATGCGACAAGGTTGAGCGGTTACGGGGTACGGCATGAGCGAATCGAAGTGTATCTATTATCTTGGCGGCGGAAATTGTGGTGACGGACGAAACTGTTCTTACCGGATTAAGAAGGACGGTGCTAACAGATGCAAAAAATACGGCCGTTGTGGAGAAGTAAATTCTTCAAGCGAAAAAAGAATGGTTGCCTTCCGGCGAACCTCAGTGGAGGAAATATGAACCCGTTTCTGTTTGGCTTCTGGGCGTCTATTGGTGGATGCGTCGGTGCAGTCGTGGTAGGACTTTTAGTGTTTGGAATAATCGCATTTATTGAAAACCGGGAATCGGAGGTTGATAGAGAAAATGAAGAATAAAACAAACATAAAGAATATGAACCGTGAACAACGGAGACAATACAAGAAAGCTGTCAGTAGAGAAAATACTCTTCGGCCACACAATCTTTCTTTAATACCAAAACCTGAATGGCCTGATGCTATGAGGAAGAAAGGACCTCGAGTCCTTAAAGAAGTCTGGCATTCGAGAAAATATATAGTACAGGTTTTCGAAGAACCTGAGAATGTTGAGCGTCTCTCTATATGTCGTACCGAATATAATACTCAACTTGAATATATTGACCGGCTAACCTGGGAACAACTTCAGCAAATTAAAGATCAGGTGGGTCGTGGTGATAAGTATGCAATAGAAGTCTATCCAAAGAATTGTGATGTCGTGAATGTTGCAAACATGCGTCACCTTTGGATCTTGGAAAACCCATTAAAATACGGATGGGAGAAAGGAGGTGCGCATAAGAAAAAGAAGAATAATCCGGAACAATAGAAGAAATTGAAGAATACAGGCACGACAGGCAAACAATAAGCCCTGTGTGCAAGTAATCCGGTACAGGCCTGTAATGAAAACAGGAAAAGCGAATAAGTACCGGTAAGCAGTACGAAAAAACGGATAGGGAGGACGTTTTGATAATTCAATTCCAGGTACCGGACGAACTATGGAACAGGGCAGCACGGTATATTCCGTCTGAAAAATTACGCTCAGCTTTCGGGCTTATTGCATTTGAAGAATGGGTCACTCGAAAAGAGGGCAGAGATAAGCGTTCCCAACGGGAGCGATTGCTATCAGATGCAGAGCGACTACAGGAGTTAATAGACTCCGGCATATTGAGGATTCCGGCTCATGAAAAATAACCCGAATCTGATTAAGTATATTTGCTCAAATCCGGAATGTCGGGCGGTTGTTATTCGTATCAAAGACGGCAAGGACGACAAACTGCGGCTTTGCAATGTTTGCCGAAATGGTGAACAGAATCGTTATACGAGAGACATGTAATGCTCTGGTTTAAACATATGTCGAATATGCGGCATGGAATTCCCCCGATTCTGTCGACACTTTACGGGGTTAAATACATAGCTTCGAATTGAGCCGGACTTCGACGGTCCAAATGGCTATGCCGCCTTTTAGGATTGTAAAATAACTCTATGTAATTGAAAATATCTTTGCGTGCTACCTCCCTGTTTTTGTAGATTTTTTTCTTTACCCGTTCTTTTTTCAAGCTGGAGAAGAAGGATTCAACAACGGCATTATCCCAGCAATTGCCTCTTCGACTCATACTCGGATCCAAATTGTGGAACTCACAGAAGCTATCCCATTCATAGCTGGTGAACTGGGTACCTTGATCGGAGTGAATTAGAACTGTCTGTTTTGGCCGTCTTCGTTTGACTGCCATAAACAAAGCATCCATGACCAAGGCTGTTTTCTGGTTACTCTTCATAGACCATCCAACTATTCGCCTGCTGAACAGATCTATGACAACTGCCAGGTACAGCCAGCCCTCACAGGTTCGAATATATGTTATGTCGATACACCAGACACGATTAGGATCGCTAACAGTGAACTCACGATTGAGCTGATTAAGACTGTGTACAGGTCCTTCTGGAGGAATGTAAGGATGCTTTTTGCGGCGGTGAGCACCCTGTATACCTGCTTCTTTCATAAGTCGCGCAATACGGTTAACACTGTAAGAATAGCCAGCCTCCTTGAAATCCTGATGAATATTGGGACTTCCGTAAGTGCCTCCACTTTCTTCCCAATAATGGCGGATCTCTTGGGTTATTACCCGGTTTTGGATGGCTCGTTTGGATTCTGGGTTCTTAATCCACCGATAGAAGCCTGATGGATGGACTTTCATGGCCCTGCACATCTGTCGCACCGGGTAAGTGCTACGATGTTCTTTGATAAATGCGTACTTTACAGGGACTCCCCGGCAAAGTACGCTGCGGCCTTTTTTAGGATGTCACGCTCCATTTTGACCTGCTTAAGCTCTGCCTTAAGCGCCTTTATTTCCTGGTCAGCTTCAGTAATTTTCTTTTTGTCTTTTGACTCGCCTGATTTCCACCCGGCAACTTTGAGCCACTTGTATAAGGTGACGTCGCTAACACCGGTTGCCTTGGCAACAGCCAAAACGCCAACGCCTTCTTCCATGATTTGCTTGATAGTTTCTGCCTTAAATTCTTCCGAATATGGACTCTTAGACACCTGATTTCTCCTTAGATTCTAAGCATAACAGGTGTCGACAATTTTGGGGGAATTCCAAATTGGCAGTGAGAGAATTGATTGCAAATGCTGTTATTCATCAAGATTTCTTTGAGCATGGGACAGGACCTATGATCGAAATATTTGATGATCGTATTGAGATAACCAATCCTGGTAGTCCCTTGATAGAGACTCAACGATTTCTTGATAGTCCGCCTAAATCACGAAACGAGAAGTTGGCCTCCTTGATGAGGCGTTTCGGGATTTGTGAAGAGCGCGGAAGTGGAATAGATAAGGTTGTTTACCAAACGGAGCTTTTCCAGTTACCAGCACCATTATTTGAAATCCCGAATGGTTTTACAAAGGCAACCTTGTTTGCGCCTTTAGATTTTGATGAAATGAACAAAGATGACCGCATCCGGGCTTGTTACCTTCATGCATGTCTACAGTTTGTGAATAGAGAGAAGATGACAAATAAAAGCTTACGAGAGCGGTTTGGACTACCAGAAGATAAAGGATCGATCGTGACCAGGGTGATTAACTCTACGGTTGGAGCTGGACTGATAATCAACTCTAGCTTATCCGAATCAAGAAGGGATACATCGTATGTTCCGTTTTGGAGTGTATCTAGCGAATAGATACTGTGTTTTCGCCCATTTGCGCATCATTGGGCTATTCTGGGTGTAGGCACTATATGTGGTGTAGTTTTGTGTTGATGGCAAGGTGTGACGCACTTTAGGTGTTTTCGCCTATTTTTTCTATTTACTTGATATAAGTGGGTATCAAGTTATGCCTCGTATTGGTACAAGAATATCTATCAGGAATACTTCATACCTGCGACATAGTCCTATAAACCGTACCACTATAGAGAATTCATTCATAACCAGCGACATCCCATGACGCCCTAAAAATGCTACCATCCAATCATAGCAAACAAACCCACAAAGGAGGTCCTGCATGAAATATGCCCTGTTTCTAACAACCTGATACGGAGTTAGAAAAAACAGCAAGACCTGGAAAAAATACCCATCTGTCAAATTCCCTAAACAAAGAGGAAGGAAGCTGCAAAAACAAATGGCAAACCGGAAAGTCCGAAGAGCCAAAAAAGGTTATAGCGGCGGGAATTATAAGAAGCTGTATAATTCGTGGGACATTACTGATGTGAACTTCTGTGTCTACACCGTTGAAGAGTACAAACGAATCTTCCGCCCGAATTGCGGCCCGGTCTGCAGAATGAAAGCTGCCTGCAATTACTTTAGCAGACAGACTGTTCGCAAGGGTGGGGAACCCTGAAAAACTGCTAAACCAACCCGATAAACCTCTCAACCATTGAGAAAATCATCTCGCCCTTAGCCAAAGCCTCAAGCCATTCTGCCGGAATACCCTCTATTCCCCAATAGAGCCCGGCAAGCCCCCCGGCAACGGCTCCTACGGTATCGGTGTCATCTCCCAGATTGACTGCCTTTAACAGGCATTCTTCAAAGGAACCGCTGGTAGCAAGGCACCAGACAGCCGCTTCCAGTGTGGAGACAACGTAGCCTGATGATGAAATCTCATGGCGTTCAAGAATATCGATATTGCTATTTAGCAGGCGACCATATGCCGAAAGTTCCTGTTGCAGATCATTCATCAGAATATTACGCTCTTTGAGAACATCCAGGCGCTTTCGGGACTGCTCGACAGCCTGCATAATATCCCTGCTCTGAAGCAGTTCTGATACAATAAAAGAATGGATAATACAACCCATCCGGCTGCGGGGCTGGCCGTGAATAATGGATGAAGTCTCGCTGATCATCGTTGCCAGATTGTCATCCGATCTGCTTTACTTTAACCAAATTTGCCTTCTGCCAACCTCGTATATTCGCGGAACATTATAGGCAACTCCGTGTCTATCTGGTTAAATATATGATATAAATAAACAAATACAGTCTTACAATCCCCGCGCCCAGGAATCCATTGGTGCTTATCGAATCGCACCAAGTCCGTGCCGTGCTAAGCAAAGTGATTAAGGAAAGTGAAGGGCAATAGGAAAAGAATCCATGAAGGAACATTCCACCCAATCCCAAATACTCCTGTACACCACCCCGGAAGGCGACAACAAAGTCGATACTATCTTACAAAATGAAACTATCTGGCACCACCAGAATGCAATGGCTGAACTTTTCGGGGTTAATGTTTCCGCAATATCAAAGCACTTGAAAAACATATTCGAAGAGGGGCAACTCAACCGGGAAGCAACTATTTCTAAAATGGAAACAGTTCAACATAATAACATCACCATAGGATCCTGTTCAGGAGGTTGTATCTGATGGGTAAAGAACGAAAAAAGCCACTCTCTACAAGAGACGAACTTACTGAATTCCTGTTATATACCGCTGACGACGGAAATGTAAAGGTAGAAGTCTTTCTCAATAATGAGACGATCTGGTTGACTCAAAAGCGAATGGCCGAACTGTTCGGAGTTGGTATAGCCGCTATATCTAAACACCTGAAGAACATTTTTGAAAGTGGGGAACTTGATGAAAAAGTGGTTGTTTCCATTTTGGAAAATACCACTCAGCATGGTGCAATAGAGGGTAAAACTCAAAAAAAACTAGTCAAATACTTTAATCTTGATGCTGTGCTTTCTGTGGGTTATAGAGTAAATTCTCGACAAGCCACACAATTCCGTATTTGGGCGACTAACACCCTAAAGGAATATATTATCAAAGGTTTTGTTATGGATGATGAACGGCTAAAGAACGGCCGTTTCTTTGGTCAGGATTATTTCCAAGAGTTACTTGAAAGAGTCCGCTCAATTCGCAGCAGTGAAAGGCGAATATATCAGCAGATTACTGATATTTTTGCTGAATGTACCATTGACTATGACCCGAAATCGGATATTACTAAATCATTCTATGCAATGATCCAGAATAAATTTCATTTCGCAATTACTGGCCAGACATCTGCAGAAATTGTGCATTCTAAAGCCGATAAAGACAAGCCTTTTATGGGAATGACAACATGGAAGAATGCTCCTGACGGGCGTATCCTCAAATCTGACACAGTTGTTGCAAAGAATTACCTTAAAGAAGATGAGATTAAAAAGCTGGAACGGGCTATAACCGGTTATTTTGATTATATTGAACGGCTTATCGAAAACAGAACTACTTTTACCATGGAATCTTTAACAGAATCAGTGAACAAATTCCTTGATTTTAATGAGTACAGGATTCTTGAAGGGAAAGGATCTGTTTCTCACAGAATTGCTGAGAAAAAAGCCTATTCCGAGTATGATGAATTTAATAAAATCCAGAAGATCGAATCTGATTTCGATAAGGAAATCAAAAAGATGATAGAAAAAAAGAAGGCTGAAAAGGAATAAAATGGGAATAAGAGAATTAAAGAAAGAAATAAACTCCATGCAAAAAAACGAATTGATGGCAATAATCATAGATTTATACAGAAAAGTCCCACTTGCCAAAGAAATTCTTGATGAGAGCTACGGTTATACAAATCCTGATATTATCTTTCAGAAATACAAAAAGCAGATTATCGATGAATTCTTCCCTGAAAAGGGATTAGGTAAGCTTCGGTATGCTAATATCCGAGAGGCCATTACAAAATTCAATAAAATATCAAAAGATTCCGGTTACATGGCAGAACTTCTTTTTACACATGTCAGATGCGGAATAGATTTTACCAATGAATACGGAGACATTGATGAACGGTTTTACGAAAATATTGTAAAATCATTGGAACGGTTTCTTGTGCATATAAGTGAAAATGACCTGCTGAAGAAATACAAGGATCAGTGTTTCGGTTTTATAGATGAAACCGAAGGCATAGGCTGGGGGTTTCATGATGAAATCGCGAGTCTTGTATATGAACATTATGAGGACGCAGAAGAAGAATAGAAGTGATGTTGAAGAAAAGAAGCCGGCCAAAACGCCCCGTATAAACGAATGGCAGCCGGGGCTTTGTGGAAAACCGGAAGTAAAATGTGCCGTCTGTTCCAATAGACAGTTTCTGCCCGTAACAAACGAAATCATATCCTATCATCTGAAAGGAGAATCTCCATCCACCTATCCAAAAGGGGAACCTCAGCCCTTTGTTATGGGGATTTATCCGCTTCTACCGGATGAAACCTGTTATTTCCTGGCTTTGGATTTTGACAAAGAGAATTGGGAGCAGGATACAGCGGCTTTTATGAAAACCTGTGAGACAGAAGGAATCCCGGCCTATCTGGAACGGTCGAGATCCGGCAACGGCGGACATATCTGGATCTTCTTTGATGAAGTCGTTTCGGCCCGGCTGGCTCGGAGTCTGGGATCCGCCTTATTAACGAAATCCCTGGACCAGCGACCGGAAATAGGGCTGGACTCATTCGACCGTTTCTTTCCCAATCAGGATACCCTCCCCAAGGGAGGATCCGGGAATCTCATTGCTCTCCCATTGCAGAAAAGAGCCAGGGAGAAAAATCATTCTGTATTCCTGAATCAAGACTTTCAGCCATCAAATTCCCTAAACAAAGAGGAAGGAAGCTGCATAAACAAATGGCAAACCGGAAAGTCCGAAGAGCCAAAAAAGTGTATAGCGGCGGGAATTATAAGAAGCTGTATAATTCGTGGGACATTACTGATGTGAACTTCAGTGTCTACACAGTTGAAGAGTACAAACGAATCTTCCGCCCGAACTGCGGACCGGTCTGCAGAATGAAAGCTGCCTGCAATTACTTTAGCAGACAGACTGTTCGCAAGGGTGGGGAACCCTGAAAAACTGCTAAACCAACCCGATAAACCACTCAACCATTGAGAAAATTATCTCGCCCTTTGCCAAAGCCTCAAGCCATTCTGCCGGAATACCCTCTATTCCCCAATAGAGCCCGGCAAGCCCCCCGGCAACGGCTCCTACGGTATCGGTGTCATCTCCCAGATTGACTGCCTTTAACAGGCACTCTTCAAAGGAACTGCTGGTTGCCAGGCACCAGACAGCCGCTTCCAGCGTGGAGACAACGTAGCCTGATGATGAAATCTCATGGCGTTCAAGAATATGGATATTGCTATTTAGCAGGCGACCATATGCCGAAAGTTCCTGTTTCAGATCATCCATCAGAATATTACGCTCTATGAGAACATCCAGGCGCTTTCGGGACTGTTCGACAGCCTGCATAATATCCCTGCTCTGAAGCAGCTCTGATACAATAATAGCATGGATAATACAACCCAGTCGGCTGCGGGGATGGGCATGGGTAATGGATGAGGACTCGCCGATCATAGTCACCAGCTCTTCATCTGTTACAGAAAGGGAACAATAGATGGCGGCGGGAAGATTCCGCATTAAGGAACCGTTCCCGTTGGAATATTCGCTGTCGCCTCCGGCCTGAGCCGCCGGCGTTCCGGTGCGGAGCCGATTTATCGCTTTGGTTGTTGCAATCCCGACATCAAACACTTCATCGTGCGCAGTAAGATGAGCATTATCAAGCCAGCGAGTAAAACGCTCTCCTTGGTCCTCAAAGTCCCATTCATTTTCGATAATTGACTCAAGTACGCAAAGTGCCATGGATGTATCATCCGACCAGGTCCCCGGCGGTTGATTGTGAGTACCCCATCCCTGCATGGTCGTAACCGGGGCCATGTCACGCGCTTCTCTGCTGCTGAACTCTACCGGTACCCCCAGGGCATCACCGACAGCAAGTCCAAGGATGCCGCCTTTTATTTGTTGTTTCTTATCCATCGTTTTATTACCCTCCGAGCTTCCCTGTGAAGCGGCTCCGGCAGTTGCTGTACAGAAAACCAGCCTATTTCAGTGTGTTCCCGGTTTTTGCGCGGCCATCCCTTCGGCGCCTTTATAGCTTCGCAGGAGTAGTAGGTAAATGAATAGACAAAAGGGATAGTCCTTTTCTTAAAAGGTCGCGGGTTGAAGATAAAGAATTCCTGATCCAATAGAACCTCAGATTGCAGGCCGGTCTCTTCCGCTGCTTCCCGCATAGCGCACCGGTAAACGCTTTCGTGGCGCTCCTGTTTGCCGCCGAAAGTACTCCATTTCCCGGCTCCATGTCCGACATTCTGTGATCGTTTGCCTAACAGGATTTCAGGAATACCATTATTACCTTCACGCCAGATCAACACTCCGGCTCCATGGTAGGGTAGTCTTTTTCGTTTAAAAACTGTTTTCATATATGCAACGCTACCATCATTTTCTCGAATGATTCAATATTCATAAAAAGATAGTAATTCCCTGACCGCGACAATTTATGTCGTATACCTGTGAATAAACTAAAAATGATTTGTATTAGAGGATCACACCTTTGTGGAGGTTGATTATTAAGCTCTCTGACCATGAAAAACACAGCATCGAACAATTCGGCAAACCCTATACGGAAATACATGTATGGCTGGATGAATTCGCCGGTTCCAAAGAATATGGAATGCGGCATCGAAAGGTACGGCATCATCTCTCCGGTATTGAAGAAGCAGTAAAAATCTTTGGCGAAGAGTCCAGGGCTGCAGCACTGCAGCACATTGTTGATGATCTGCATGAAGAAGGATGGTCTGAGGACATGGATGAATTACCTAAGAACCGAAGGCACTATGAACAGATGGGCCTGTTTTGAATCTATGGATGCTTCTTTGGTAGGCAGATGCAATAAACATTACAAGGAGATTTTATATGAAAAATAGCTGGTCTGATGAATTAACTGAAATGAGCCGGAAAACACTGGAAGATATGCTTGATGGCGGTTTCCCCGGGCCCAAATGCATTCTTAAGAAACGAAAGGACGATGGACGTATCTATGGCTATATAGAAAACGACCCTTCCTATATGACCCGAAAAACCGATGACCCTATTGTTATCCATAATATGGATGGTGATGATCAATGGGAATATACATCAGTTAATGCCATCATCTACGATGGATGGGCTGTCGACTGAGCAGGCGGGCAGATTAAGCTCTCAGACTAAGATTTTTAATTTCTAATCTTTAACCCGAGATATTCTTCAAATGGGTCGAAATCTTTGTCGTTATGGATTAGTTCGTATTCATTTTCTATACAAAAAGTAGCTATTATAACATCTATTGTTTTTCTAACAGTTACTCCCGTTTTTCGTAAATATCTATAATTATCTGCTGCCTGGATTGCGATTTTTTTACCTACGAAATCTCTATATTCCAGACTTTCTAATAATTTCTTGGCTATTCCATACTCTGTGTCGTTTTTAAATCCCTGCAGTAATTCTGTAATTATCAAATCTCCTATAATTACTCTTTCTATTCCTAAATCTTTATCCAATCTATCTGTATGAGGAGCTGTTTTTCCGTTAAAATAGTCTATCCAGGCTGATGTATCCACAACAATCATTTATCATTTCTCATTGCATCAAGATCACCTTCCCATTTTAATTTTCCCCTTAATGATCTTATAGCATTCTGCTGTTTGAATTTGATCAGCATACGTAATGCTTCTTCGACAGTTTCCTTCTTTGTTTTATATCCGGATAATTCAATGGCTTGATTCATTAAACTATCATCAATCACGATATTTGTTCGCATATGCCTGCCTCCGATGTGTATATAATGGTTATAATATACACATCGGAGTCTGCTTTTCAAGCAATTATTAATTATAAGGGATTACTATTTTATTGTTGATCCGATTGTTTTCAACAATATGGATGGTGATGATCAATGGGAATATACATCAGTAGACGCTATCATATTCGAAGGCTGGGCTGTTGACTAGGCTGAAATTCTACCTGTACAACGCTGCCATCGCCTCAAACCGTTCCTTCGCTCTTTGCCGCAGCCCTTCAGGTTTCAGAATCTCCGCATCCGGTCCCCACTGGGATACCCAGAAGAGAATTTGAGACTGCTGATTTGTGTTGAAGGATAGGGTTATGCTGCCGTCGGGGTTTTTTGTAATCTGCTGGTCCGGATGCCATCTCCGTTCCTGAATTTTTACCGCCGCCTCATTTTTAAAGCGGATAAGCATATCCACAGACTCTTCGCTGACAAAAATACCGATGTTTGGGTCAATATAGTTTTCCGCTTTAAACCCTTCCGGCGGCTGAAATGATTTTCCGGTTACCTTGCAGTACTTGATTCTGGCAAAGGCATAGATACGTACCTGCTCCTTCCTGTGGCACCAGCCCAGTACATACCACTCGCCCCGGTGGCCAACGATATGCAGGGGGTCGATAGTCCTTTCCACCGCTTCGGAATACCCGGGGCTCTGGTACTGTATGCCGACCGATTTGCGGCTGTCCATTCCTTCCCGAATCAGGTCCCATATTTCCGGGTAGATTCTAGTAACAGGATCGCTGACAACCGATACACCCGCTGCCAGGTCCTCGGAGGCAACCGTTACCTTCTCCGGCAGGAGGTGTGTCAGTCGCTCGAAAACCTGCTTCAATTTATCGTAATAGGGGCTGTTTCGGTAACCTGACAAGGCCCGGTCTGCCACCAGAAGTGCAAGCAGGTCTCCTTCTGTCATGCTGATGGCCGGCATCTGCCAGTTTTCGTGGGAGTAGTAATAGCCTCTGTTGCGGCTGTCATATTCTATAGGAGCACCCTCATCCCGCATCCAGGTAATATCCCGCTGCATTGTTCGTTTGCAGACAGTTTCACCGGTTGCATCCAGAAGCCCCTGAAGAAGCTGATTGGAGGAAGGGTAGTCTTTCATGTTGCGTAAACGTTGATCAATATAATTTATGCGGGTTATTTGTGCTCTGAAACTCATATCGCCCATTGTACTTATATTTTACCTGGAAGCACAATAAAAAAATATAAACGACATAATATGACGTGGACCGAACATAACATCTATAACATGAAAAGAATCAGCTTATGGCGAAGTGACTGCAAAGTATTTGTCGAAGATATATCGGCAGAGCGAAAGACCATTTTATCGGCAAATTCAGGTGATTATTGCCGAAACGTTAACCCTAAGGCGATCAGTAGTTTTTCAATTCAGATTAATGGAGGTAAACCATGTGCAAAGATGGTGTTGTGAATATCGATATAGATGATGCTGTTAAGGAAGCTGTCCGGCGGATTCAGCATTCTATCGATGATGATTCATATACTCCATTTTTAAGAACCGGATTAAAAACCCTCGATAAAGCATTCGGCGGTGGATTTACTAAATCAGGGCTGCACCTGTTGGCTGGGGCAGCCAGGGTGGGTAAAAGTACGGTTCTAAGGACTATTCTGTATCGATTAAGTGTATTAAAGCGTATACCTGTCAGCCTTGTAAGTAGCCACTCGGATATAGAGTACCAATTAGAATTGTTTGTGCGGGAATTGGCAGGGATTCCGTTTTCCGCCAGTGATTATGATGAAGAGGTCTTGGAGAAAGCAGCAAATCATATAGCTGGTGCGCCCATGACCGTTATCTCCGTCAATTCTTTTAATGTGATTCACAATCCGTTTATGCCCGAGGTTGGTGAAGCGTTCTACTATTTACCTCCCGGGTCAGAAGACCCTGTGAAAGATATTCAGGATGTAAAACTTGTTATTATTGATGGTTTGACTGTACGTGATACAAATATTGTAGAAAAGATTCGGCTTCTGCAGGAGAGTGCAAGAGAACATAATTGTGCGATACTTGTTGCGTTGGAATTGCCTCCGGAGATCCCCTATGATCAGGATATAACACTTGAATCCCTGGATAGGATATGCCCGATAGTAAACCATACCGACACAATCGTTACCGTTCATAGAGGACTTCACGATAGAACGCGTTATGATGTGGAGTTGTATATTAGAAAGCATCTGAAATGGGACTGTGGAATAGTGTCCCTCTTTCATAGAAGAGGATCCGGCCTGCTTGAGGTACATCCTCCGGAAAGACTACCGGTGGAAGTCGAACGAATAGATAGTAAGAAGTCTGACAAATAAGATGGAAAAACAGGTTTTTGCTGAGTTTCCAGGCAGTTAAGAGGTTCTCGCCAGAGGCAACCTCACAGTAAAAACCGTAGATTCTCCCGGGGTGCTTTTAAAGCCTATTGTTCCCTTATGCTCCTCAACTATATGCCTGCATATCGACAGCCCTAAGCCGCTGTTTTTTCTGCTTATTTTCGTGGTATAAAACGGATTAAAAATGTTTTCAGCAATTTCTTCGGGAATACCGGCTCCAGTGTCCTGAATAAATATATCCACGAATTCATTGCTTCTGGAACTTTTAATCCTGACCTCAATTCTGCCGCTATCCAGGACTGCTTCAAGACTGTTCATAATAAGGTTCATAAATACCTGTTTCAGTTTATTCTCATTGCCTGCGACATAGTAGGCGGTCCTGGGTGGTTTCCACTCTAACTCAACCCGCTTGTCATTCAGGGAATGGCCCAGCAGGAGCAGTACCTCATTCAATACCGAACCAACATCAATCATGTTTCCCGGCAGTGCCTGTATCCTGCTGAACGAAAGAAGACTGGAAATTATGGATACTATACGCTCCAGTTCGTTTTCTATCTTGCTTATTTTTAACAACGTGTCATCGTCGCTGTTTCTTCCCCGTATTAACTCTATGTAATTCTGGATTATGCAGAGAGGGTTATTAATTTCATGGGCCACCCCCACCGCAACTTCTGCAACCGAGGCCATTTTCTCGGTCTGAATCAGGTAGTCATCAATACATTTTGTCAGAGATTCGTCCTGAATGAGGAGGGTAGTTCCTATAAACTGCTGTTCATCGTTGCGAATAGGAAAAGTTTTCAGGCTGAGATTTTTACCATCACTTGTTTCTGTTTCACCGGAAGACCACTGCTCCTGATTGTCTATCGCCTCTATCAGTTGCGAAAGCATCGGTTCACGCAGAAAGGAAAGATCGGAGATGGGAAAATCTTCAAATCTTTTTTGAGGAAGGCCGATTATATTCACCGCTTCAAAATTCATAAGCTGAACTTTTTTCTGTCTATCGATTAGAAGAATTCCAGCGGGGAAGTCCTGTATGACACTTTCAAAATGTTTTTTAACCTGGGCAAAACTTTCATCATGCTGATCAAGCCTTTCCTGTTTTGCAGAAAAGGAATATGTCATCTGTACCAGTCGCAATTGACTGAGGTTGCGGACCATTTCGGTTTCTCTGCGGTATCCGTTTTTAAGAATTGTGACCCGGTCTGCAATTCGCTGAATCTCATCCATATCGTGGCTGATGTAGATAATGCTGGTGCCGCTGTGTTTCAGATCAAACATTATACGGTAGACACTTTTCATTTCCTGGGGTGTCAGCTTGTTGGAAATTTCATCCAGAATCAGGATAGCAGGATTGATACGAAGTGCCCTGGCAAACTCAACCATAAGCTGATTACCAACTGTCAGACGGTTAAGGGGTATCCTGCAGTCAAAACGGCAGTCCAGACGTTCCAGCAGGGATGCAGTAGTCTTGAGCATTGACTGTTGATCAAGGAGACCGAATCTGTTGATCTTCAGGTTGGGAGAAAAGATATTCTCTATTGTATTCAAATCCGGTATGACCATCAGATTCTGATAAACAATGCCGATGCCATGCTTCATGGAGCTTTCCGGACTAAGATGACCGCAGGATTTACCTTTTATGAATATTTCCCCCCGATCGCGTTTTTCTGCGCCGGAGAGCAGTTTTACCAGGGTGGATTTTCCTGCTCTGTGCTCGCCCATAAGTGCATGGATTTCTCCACGGTAGAGGTCGAAGTCCACACCGTTCAAGGCCTTTAAAGAGCCATAGGAAACATGAATATTGCGCATTTTCAGCAGAGGCGTATTGGCTGTGGGGGCAGACCTGTTCATTGTATATTAAGTCTGCGCATACGGTTGTACAGCGTTTTACGGCTTATATGCAGAAGTCTGGCCGCTTCCTGACGGACTCCATTGGAGCGGGAGAGGGCATCCATAATTATCTCTCTGCTGACAGAATCGTAACGGTTTGAGAACTCCTCTGTTTCCGGTGAGCTGAATATGCTCCGGTATTGTTCCGGCAGGCATGATAAATCAATAGTGTTCCCCGGGCTGAAAATAACCGCCCGTTCCACGACGTTTTTAAGCTCCCGTATGTTTCCCGGCCAGATATGCTGCTCAAGAGCCTTCTGTGCCCGGGGGCCTATGTTGAGTATGTTTTTTTCGTATACGCTGTTGAAATATTTAATAAAGTGATTTACCAGAAGCAGTATATCTCCGGATCGTTCACGCAAGGGCGGCATATTGATCTCTACTACCGTGAGTCGGTAATAAAGATCTTTGCGGAAGTTGCCTCTGGCAACCTCTTCTTTGAGATTTTTATTGGTAGCGGCAATGATCCTGAAGTCACTCTGTATGGGGTGAATTCCGCCAACCCGGGTAAACTGCTTATCCTGAAGTACTCTCAGCATTTTTGCCTGGGTGTGAATGCTCATATCACCGATTTCATCAAGAAACACAGTTCCCTTGTCTGCATACTCAAGCAGTCCGGTTTTCTTCTCTTTCGCGTCGGTAAATGCCCCTTTTTCGTAGCCGAACAGTTCACTTTCGAGAAGGTGTTCAGGAATGGCTGCACAATTGATTTTTGTAAGCGGGTTTGCGGCGCGCTTGCTGTGCCGGTGCAGCATTTCTGCAATAAGTTCCTTGCCGGTTCCGCTTTCACCCTGAATAAGTACCGGTGCCGGCGTGGATGCGGCAACTTTAACCTGGGAAACTATACTATTTACCGCAGGGTCCGCCGTTACTATGGAGTTTTCATCGCTCACTTTTGACCGGATAATTCTGCTGCTGAAAAACTGCTGAATTTCAATCAGTAAGGTTGATATCTTAAGTGGTTTGGTAAGAAGATTTATGGCGCCGTATTTCATGGCTTTAACCGCATGTTCAACTGTGGCGAAACCGGAAATTACAATTATACCTGTATCCGGATGATTTCCGCGGATCTGTTCCAGAAGGTCTATACCACCAATGCCGGGCATCCTTATATCCAGAAGAATCAGATCTATCCGGTTTTCCTGCAAATAGGCGAAAACCAGGGTGGGGTTGGTAAGATAATCAGTGTCATAGCCGTTTTCGGCTAATATTTCACATAAGGAACTGCATACTTCAGGCTCATCATCAACTATCAGAATACGAAAAATCATCACAATAGTATTGTACGCTGGACACAGGCCGTCAAGAAAAATATGTGGGTAAAAATTTACCCGCAGGTTCCCGTTTCCGGGTAAATGTATTCCCAATACCAGTTACTCACCGGCAGCTCTGGAACTGAGCTTAAACTATAATTCATTGGCATTATACAAATTACATTAATCACTTTGGTATTGGCATTGATCCTGCATTGAACAGATATAAGTCAAACGCCGGGAGAGAAAGTTTGGACGAGAATCTATTAAGCATAAAAGATGTAAGTAAAAGCTTCGGAGGGATTCAGGCGCTGGATTCTGTCAGTGTGGAAGTTAAAAAAGGCGAAGTACTTGCGTTGATCGGTGAAAACGGGGCAGGTAAATCTACCCTGGCAAAAATAATTTCCGGAATAATCGGACGGGATAATGGAACCGTTATTTTTGACGGCAATGAAGTACATTTCAGGAGTATCAGGGATGCGGTACACGCAGGAATATCCATTGTGCTTCAGGAATTCAGTTTTGTGCCGCATCTCAGTATTGCCGAAAACATTTTTCTTACCGACAAAGAGACCTATTCAGGTGGTGTCTGGCTTAACAGAAAACGGATTAATAAAAATACAAAAGAGCTTTTTGACAAGGTGGATATCGATCTTCATCTTGATCCCGCACGCAAGGTTGAATCTCTTTCTGTCGCGGAACAGCAGCTCGTGGAAGTCGCAAAGGCGGTTTCTGTTTCATCCAAACTTCTTATTCTTGATGAGCCGACCGCCACTCTGACCAGTTCGGAAACTGCAAAGCTGTTTGGTCTGCTGCGAAAGCTGAAAGCGGAAGGGGTAACCATAATCTTTGTCAGCCATCGTCTTGAGGAAATCATGGAGATAAGCGACAGGATTGTCGTTTTGCGGGATGGAAAGAAGGTTAAAGAGTTTATTAAAGACAACACCACTGCAGACGAGCTGATTACCGCCATGGTTGGACGGGATATCGGTAATATGTTCAGTATCCGCAACCGGAATGAAGCAGGTGAGGTACTGGTTAAAGCTGCCAACCTTAACAGGGGAGACCGGGTTATAGACTGTTCCCTGCATGTAAGCAGGGGGGAAATTCTCGGTCTGTCCGGCCTTGTAGGTGCAGGGCGCACCGAACTTGTCCGCCTTCTCTTCGGTGCAGATAAACCGGACAGCGGCACAGTAACAGTTATGGACCGGGAGGTTGATTTTAAATCACCCGCTGAGGCTGTAAAGGCCGGGATTGCAATGGTGCCGGAAGATCGGAAGAACCATGGTGTTCTGATAAAGCTGCCGGTAAGAAACAATATAACCCTTTCCTATTTTACCAGGGATAAACATTTCTGGATAAACAAAGGTACTGAAAACAGCATTGTTAATCAGATGGTCAAAGATCTTAAAATAAAGACCGATACTGCCAATTCTGCTGTTGAGTCTTTAAGCGGCGGAAATCAGCAGAAGGTCGTTATCGGAAAGTGGCTGGCCAACAAACCGGATGTGCTTATTCTCGATGAGCCTACCAGGGGTATAGATATCGGAGCCAAGTTTGAAATCTATAACCTGATCGATAAACTTGCAGCCGGCGGTGTCGCCATCATTCTTGTATCATCTGAACTTCCGGAAATTCTTGCACTTTCAGATCGTATTCTTGTAATGCGGGAAGGGAGAATTGTTAAAGAGATGCAACATCATGAGGCAAGTGAAGAGATAATACTTACATATTGTGCACAAGGAGCAAATGGTGATAAATAGCAGTTTAAAACAAAAATCAAAGGTTTTTCTCGGGGAATACAGGGTCGAGATGGCAATGCTTGCGGCATTTCTTCTATTATGTGCCTTTTTAAGTATTCTTGCCCCCCGTTTCCTGACTATCGGAAATATCGGAAACCTGTTCTGGCAGGCAACCATGGTAGGTATTATAGCCATTGGTCAGACATTTATAATTCTTACTTTCGGAATAGACCTTTCTGTAGGTGCCATTGCAGGTATTAGTGCAATGTTCGGCGGAATCGTCATGCTTAACCACGGAATGATAGCCGGTGTAGTTACAATTCTTATAACCGGGACAATGGTTGGACTGGTAAACGGAATGCTTATAGCGTATGCCCAGCTTGCTCCTTTTATAGTTACCCTGGGCGTAATGTCCATAAGCCGTTCCCTTACCTATGTAAGTACAAACGGACATTCGGTTACCGGACTACCTCAAAGCTACCGATTTTTCAGCTATGAAAAAATAATGGGTATACCCATCTATACGGTAATTCTAATTGGGCTCTTTGTTATCGGTCATATTGTGCTGACCCGTACAAAAGTCGGCCGTTTCTGGTATGCCATCGGCAGTAACGAAGAGGCTTCACGCTTAGCCGGGGTCAATGTCAGGCTGTACAAGGCCATGGCGTATGCTGTCACCGGATTTTTATGTGCCGTAGCGGTCATTATTCTTACATCAAGACTTGGAGCCATAGACCCGGATACCGGTCTCGGGATAGAGCTTGATACAATAGCGGCAGTTGTAATCGGTGGATGCAGCCTTGCCGGCGGAAAGGGGTCTCTGGTTGGTACATTCATCGGAGTACTGCTTATTACTGTGCTTCATAACGGACTTAACCTGATCGGGGTTTCTCCGTTCTGGCAGGGCAGTGCCGTCGGTGCGGTAATTATTGTATCTGTAATGCTGGACAGGATGCTTCGTCGCCGTCGTTAGACGGGGATGATGACATATTTTCAAAAGCACTTTTTCATAACCAATAAGGAGGAAAGATTATGAAAAAACTTGGACTTATTGTTCTTATAGTGATGCTCTGCGGAGTGTCACTTATGGCAAAAGGTGGGCAGGAGGCCGATGGTGGCCAGACCCGGATCGCTTATGTGACTCCCGGCCTGGATATTCCGTTCTGGCGGGATCTGGCCGGCGGTATTCATGCTGAAGCAGATAAACTTGGTGTGAAGATTATCGATTCAGATTCCCGTAACAGCGCGTCTACTCAGCTTAAGAATGTTCAGGACCTGATCACCGCGGGTGTTGATGCTATTATCATTTCTCCCACTGACAGTGCATCATGTCCTCCGGTTCTTGAGCTTGCTGCACAAGCCAATGTCCCTGTGGTTGTCTGCGATATCGGAACTGATTCCGGTGAGTATGTCTCTTTTGTTATCTCCGATAACTACGGCGGAGCTAATGCTGCCGGTGAATACATCGCGCAGCAGATGGAAGCCAATGGCTGGAAAGGCGGCGATGTGGCCATGATCAATATCTCTCTTACCAGACAGAACGGAAAAGATCGTCTTGCGGGAATGAAAGATGCAGTAGAAAAAGCCGGTTCCAAGGTTGTTGCTGTACTTGAAGCCAAGAACTATACCCGGGCGGAAGCAATGAAGTATGCTCAGGATCTGCTCGTAGCACACCCGAATCTGCGCGGTATTTTTACCGGATACGATGAAGGAACTCTCGGAGCCATGGTTGCAATCGAGAATGTCGGGCGGACTAACGAAATGGTTCTTGCCGGTTTTGACGGCAGCCCCGAATCCATCGGTGCCATGAAAGACGGAAAAGTTGGTGCCATGGCAATACAGCAGGGTGTACTCATGGGACGTGAAGCACTGCGTGCAGCAGTTGATTACCTGAACGGGAAGACTCCTGCCAAAAAAGTCAGTGTACCCACATTCCTGGTAACCAAGGAAACAGTTGAAGCTTCCATGGATACCCTCATCGAAAACGTATTTCCCGCAATGGAAAAATAGGAAAACAGGGTAAGTTAGAGAAGAAGGCGAAACAGGAGTAGCATAGAATTATGAAGATTATCGATGCCCATATGCACCTTGGTGAGGATCTTATGTTTCTTACGGACGATACGGAACAGGAGCTGCTGAAGTCAATGGAGGAAAACGGCCTCACAGCCCAGATTGTTCAGCCCGGAATGGTTACCAATGATCCGGTAAAAGCCCATGAACGTATTAAACGTTTTGTGGATGACAATCCCGGCCGGGCCTATGGCCTGACCTGTTTCAACCCCTATATGGACGAGAAGAGTTATATCGAATCGGTGCGTTGGGCAGTGAATGATCTTGGATTTGTTGCACTAAAGCTGCAGCCTTATGCCTTCTGTATGGCCCCAACCCATCCCGGGGCGGATAAGATTTACCGAACAGCCCTGGAGCTGGGTGTGCCGGTTATGATACATACCGGCACCGGAATGCCGGTTGCGCTGCCGTCACTGATAATCCCGGTGGCGCGAAAGTACCCGGATCTTACCATTGTTATGGCACATTCCGGAGGCGGTGTTTTCGGATCAGAAGCAGTTATCGTTGCTCAGGAATGCAGCAATGTATATCTGGAAACCAGCTGGGCTACCGTTTACGATCTTAAAGCTATGGTAGGCGGAGTCGGACCGGACAGAATGATGTTCGGGTCGGATCTGCTTGCGAATGTTCCTGTGGAACTTGCAAAATACCGGGCAATCGGGCTCTCCGACGATGCTCTGGAAATGTGCTTTGCAGGAACAGCAGAGAAGGTCTTTAACTTGAGTTGAGAATTCTGCTCTGTTTCGTACATGTTTTATTTAAACCCTGCAGGCTCTCATGCTGCAGGGTTTTTTTCGTTTTCCCGCAAAAGTTTAAAGTTCAAAAGAGGAAAGTATTGCTATAGCATCTTTTCACCATAGCCATAATGAAATAGAATGACAGCAATATCGCATTAAACGTATTACAGCTGACAAGGAGTTACTATGGATATTAAAGATAAGGTTGCAGTGGTCACAGGAGCCACAGGCGGACTCGGCTGGAGAATCTGCCGACGTCTTGCTGAAGAGGGAGCTAAACTGTGCATGGTTTACGGCCGTTCAAAAGAGAAGGCCGAAGGCTATCTGGCGGAAATTAAAGCCATGGGTGCAGAGGCTATCATCACTCAGGCGGATGTTACCAGCGAAGAAGGCACAGCTTCCATGCTCAAGGCGGCAGCCGATGCATTCGGCGGTATTGATATTCTTGTTCTTGATGCTGCCTATAACGAGGCGATTGCATTTTCCGATCTGGAAACACTTACACCGGAAAAGTTTGAGTATATTCTCCATTTCAACCTTCTTTCTCCCTATGTCGCAGCACGGCAGGCTGCTTCTTATATGAAAAAAAGGGGAGGAGGGCGTATCGTTACCATTTCATCCATTGGTGGTAATATTCCCAATTCCAGCAGCATTGCATACTCTGTTTCCAAAGCAGGGCTTCAGCACCTGTCCCGCTGTCTTGCAGTCGGTCTTGCGCCGGATAACATCCTGGTAAACGATGTAGCGCCGGGACTTATGGAAGGGACCAGAATGACCGGAAATCTGACCGACTCTCACAGAAAAAGCTCTGTTGATTTAAGTGTTTTAAAGCGTGCCGCAGACAAAGATGATGTAACCGATGCGGTTGTTATGTTCGTGAAAAACGACAGTATTACCGGACAGAGTTTAATTGTGGATGCAGGCAGAGTTTTTAAATAAAACTTATTGACATGTTTTACAGGCTTTGTTAATATCCTGCCTACCTGGGGAGGTTCCCGAGTGGCCAAAGGGGGCAGACTGTAAATCTGTTGGCTCAGCCTTCGAAGGTTCGAATCCTTCTCTCCCCAAAAAGGCTCTCCAAAGCTGTACAGCTGGAGAGCCTTTTTTTATTTACATGAATTCTCAAACAGTAGTTTTTGAGGTACCTTAAAGTAACTTTTAGGCGATTGTGCCGGGAGGTTTATGTGAGTACGGAACCGTTCTATGTAAATGGTCTTCGTTTTGAATGTACCGGCTGTTCCAGCTGCTGCAGACATGAACCCGGATATGTATTTCTTACCAGAACAGATCTCTTAAAACTCTCAGATGCTTTAGGCCTGCGTAATGGTGAATTCCGGAAAAAGTACTGCCGTTCTGTGAATATAGGCGGATTCAGCCGTCTTAGCCTTAAGGAAAAGGATAATTACGACTGTATATTCTGGGAAGAGGGCGGATGTTCAGTATATAAAGCCCGGCCTGTGCAGTGCAGCACGTACCCTTTCTGGAGCAATAATCTTGGTTCCAAAGATGACTGGAATCATCTTGCCAGGCTGTGTCCAGGCGCAAACAGAGGCCGTTTGTACTCCATGCGTGAAATTAAAGACCGGCTTCAGCAGAGAGTGGAGGAACCACTTCTGGAAGGTGATGAATGAGGGTTCGTTTCTGGGGGGTTCGCGGGTCGATTCCAACACCTTTGAGTTCTGCCCAGATTCAAAGCAGGATTGCCGCTGCGGTTCAGCGTATAGAGCCGTATCATCTTGAATCGATGGCTTCCAGAGAGAAGTTTCTATCAGAACTGCCGGAATACATTATGGGAACAGTCGGGGGAAACACCACCTGTCTGGAAATAAACCTGTCCGACGATACCATGATTATTATCGATGCCGGATCCGGTATCCGAGAGCTTGGTAATCAGCTGCGACGCCAGGACAAGCATATCCGTGTATATCATATCTTCTTTACCCACTTTCACTGGGATCATCTTCAGGGGCTGCCTTTTTTTGCTCCCCAGGTGTACGACAGCCGCTGTGAAATACATTTTTACAGCCCCGTTGAAAACCTGAAAAGTATCCTCGAAAAACAGATGCAGCAGCCCTTTTTCCCCATTGGTATGGAGAGTATGAATGCTGCCATTAGTTTTCATCATCTGAAGGCTAAAGAAATTCGCCTTGGAACATCACGGATATCCTGGAGAAAAATGAAACATCCCGGAAGTTCTGTCTCCTATAAAGTTACAGAAGAGGGCAAGTCGGTTATTTTTTCCACCGATACCGAACTTGTACAGGATGACTTCATACACACAGAAGATAATATTCGTTTTTACAGTAATGCCGATGCTTTAATCATGGACAGTCAATATACCCTGGACGAAGCAATCGAAAAATATGACTGGGGTCATTCGTCATATAGTCTTGCCGTTGACTTTGCGGCTGCCTGGAAGGTTAAGAGGCTTTTTCTGTTTCATCATGAACCGCATTATGACGACAAGAAACTGTACGGTATTGAACAATCTGCCCGGTGGTACATGCATCATCAGAAAAGCCGTGATCTGCAGATCGAGTTGGCCGTTGAAGGAAAAGAGTTCAGCTTATGAAGAATGCCGGATTCGAATTAAGTTCACGGGAAATTGTAGCCCTATATCTTCATTTAAACGACGGCAGCAAAGAGCTTGATTCTGTTATGGAAAACCTGCTGAAGCGGATTTCTGAACGGCTTTATGATAACCTATCCATTGATGAGTTGGAGAAATTATCTGAGCTTTATTCCAGAAACATTGATGTTCTTAAACAAAATCAATAAATTTACCCCCATGTAATCAAACGGAGGATCCAATGAGAAAATTTTTCTTTATTGCTCTTATACTGATTTTTACCGGGTCTGCATTTGCGCAATATAATCCACCCGCCGGAGAAGAAAGCTATTTCAGGCTCTTATCTCCATGGATGCTTGGACGTGGAACTTCTGTCGTTTCTACCGATGCTCCTGCGGCAGCGGCCTGGAACCCCGCTGCCGCAGCAGGTACACAACGCCCAACCTTCGATCTCGGTTATGTCGCAATCTATGACAGTGAATATGATCAGGGAATAGCCGGCCACTCCATGAGCCTGTCAGGTTCGCATCCCAGTAAAACCGGGGTGTTTACCTGGGGCGGTCATTTCCTTTCTGCCGATTACGAAGGGCTTGATCTTGGCAGTACCTTCATGGCTAACGGCGGCTTTGCCAAGGATGTGTATGAGAACCTTTATGTAGGCGGCGGCCTGAACATCTATCTGGGGTCCAACGATTTTTTTGATTACGGAGCCACCCTCGATGCCGGTTTTATTCACTTTCTTGGTAAATACCAGCTCCTGAACGATTTTCGCTGGGGTCTTACCGCCAAGGATTTCGGCCTCTGGTATAACCCTTCAGACAATTATTCTTCCATTCCGTCACCGTTTACTCTTCAGCTTGGTGGCGCTTTTACTCCTCTGGTAAAGGAAGGATTTACCCTGGACGTAAACGCCGATGCGGCACTTGCCTCTATGCAGAACCTGAGACTCACTGCAGGGCTTCAGGCTAACATCGGGCAGAACCTGCAGATTGGCCTCTCCGAGGCGGTTGATTTCGATGATGTAATTGACGGTGATTTTGATACATAC
Source organism: Marispirochaeta sp. (assembly GCA_963676835.2). Classification (GTDB taxonomy): domain Bacteria; phylum Spirochaetota; class Spirochaetia; order JC444; family Marispirochaetaceae; genus Marispirochaeta. The sequence continues at coordinate 68,693 of CAXXFF010000001.1, read as the reverse complement.
CGTTTTATCCCCTCCTTCGGTCTTCGTTTCAGCTTTCAGACAAATTTAAGCAGCAGCAAGATTGTTGATTTTTCCAGTAAAGGCTATGCCCAGGGTGATATTCAGCCCCAGTTTGGCATGGCCCCTCTTGCCGGCGGTGCCTGGGGAATCGGTGCGGGGGTAAGCCTGCCTCTTGGAATAATCGACAAAACACCACCGGAAATAGAAATCGATCTTGGAGATCTGCCTTATACACCGGTTGAAGAAGGAGAGTCTGAAACTGAAAACGTACCGGTGAGCCTTGGTTCTCCTTTCCCTGTTTCTCCTGTGAGCCCTGCAGCCGCTATAAAAGGTGCTGCTTTTAAGTCTGGTGAAAAATCACATGGAACACAGCTTCTTGTACAGGACAGCAGCAAGGATCAGTCTGGTTCATCCGACGGTGTTAAAGTACCCAATGAGCTGATTAAGATTGATGGTGCAGTTTACCTTTCTCCCAATAATGACGGCACCAGGGATGAACTGGTTTTCCCCTTTAAACTCAACGATACCAGGTATATAAAAGGCTATGCACTTGAAATTTACGATGCCGCAGGAAATCTGGTCCGTTCCATTGGTAACAAGGAAGAACGGCCGGAATCTTTCAGTTTCAAGGATATGTTCTCCCGGGTGTTTAAAACCAAAAGCGGGATACCCGTTCCCGATACCCTGCGCTGGGATGGTACCACCGAAGAAGGTGCAGTAGCCGCAGACGGAGAATACAGCTTTCGGGTTATTGCATGGGATGACAATAATAACCGTTCAGAATCTCCAAGGTATTCAATTGTTATTGATACCCGGCCTCCGGAGATTGAAATAACAGAAAAAAAGCCCCTGGAGCTTATCTTCAGTCCTGACGATGACGGAAGTAAAGATACTGTTCTTATAGAGCAGGACGGCTCCCTGGAAGAGACCTGGACCATTGCGATTACCGCTCACGGCGGCCGGGAGGTTTTCCGTAAAAAGATCTCCGATGCAGAACCCTCGGATTTTGTCTGGGACGGCCGCAACCGTAATGGGGACCTGGTCGCAGACGGGGTGTATACCTATACAATAAGTGCTGCAGACCGGGCAGGGAACAACGCCAGTAAGTCGGTGGATAATCTTATTATTGATACCAGGCCGAGACCTGTTACCATAAATATCAGTAATGCCTGGTTTTCTCCCAATGGAGATGATGTTCAGGATACGGTTACTTTGAGCCCCGGAGTCCCTTCTCCCGAAACCCTGCGTACCTGGTCCATATCGGTACTGGATGCTGCCGGTACGGTAAGATGGCAGCAGTCCGGAACAACGCAAGCGCCAGGGCCGCTCGTATTTACCGGTAAGGCGGACAGTGGCACTGTTCTGCCCGAAGGTACATATACCGCCCGTATCGAAGCCCGTTACAGTAACGGAAACAATCCATTCAGCATTTCTCCGGAGTTTACCCTGGATATAACACCTCCAAAGGCGTCTGTCTCCGCATCCCCGTTGATTTTCTCTCCCAACGGTGACGGCAACAGGGATGTTTCTGTCATAACCCAGGATACCTCCATCGAACCCGAGTGGATCAGCAGAATTGTGGATGCCGGCGGCAATACAGTACGTGAATATCGCTGGATCGAAACGCCTGACCCTGAAGTTGTCTGGAATGGAACCAGCGCCAATGGCGAAATTGCCGCTGATGGTGACTACAGGTATATCCTGACTTCTGTCGACCGGGCGGGAAACAGCTTTTCACTGGAAACACGTACTATCCGTGTCTCCACCGGGGAGACTGTGGTTGCCCTGTTTCCGGACAAAGAAGCTTTTTCTCCCAACGGGGACGGTAAAAAAGATGAACTTCTACTTAAACCGCAGATTAAAGTAGCTGAAGGGGTAGAAAGCTATACCATACAGATTGTAGACGGTCAGTCTAATGTAGTTAAAAAGTACAGCGGAGGCGGAAATCTCTCTGATGTATACCGGTGGGACGGCATCGGCGATGATGGCCAGCGTGCTGCAGATGGTGAGTATAAAGCGCGAATTTCACTTGTTGACAGAAACGGTACGGGAGCCGAATCAGTTTCCCAGTCATTTATTCTGGACCGGGTAGCCCCGAAGGCTGAAATAAAAACCGATTATCTTCTTTTCTCTCCAAACGGTGATAATAGCAAAGATCAGGTTCGCATTGTACAAAGTGGAAGCAGTGAACTGCTCTGGCAGGGCATTGTTAAAGACAGCAAGGGGGCTGTTGTCCGCAGTTACCGGTGGAAAGGAATCCCCGAAAGCTTTCTCTGGCATGGAAGGGATGAAGCAGGAAATATAGCTGTCGACGGTGAATACACATACCAGCTCAGTGCTGAAGATCCAGCCGGAAACAGTACTTCAATCAGTCTCGAAGGGTTGAGAATCGATAACAGGGATACCGCAGCTTATCTTACGTCTGATTCGGGCAAGATCTCCCCCAATAATGACGGGGCATTCGATACCATAACTTTCTATCCCATTGTTGCTTTGAGTGACGGTATTCGTGACTGGACTTTGACAATAAAAGACACGGCAGTAAAAAACTATGCCGTTTTCTCCGGTGATGGAACTGTGCCTGAAGAAATAGTGTGGAACGGTGCTGATAATGAAGGATTTGTCCGTGACGGAATGTATACTCCCGGGCTTACGGTTAACTATCTGAAAGGAGATACCCCCACTGCAGAACTTAAACCCTTGCGTGTAGATGCCAGCAGTCCCGTCGTCTCAATGAATGCGACACCCCTGCCTTTCAGCCCCGATAATGACGGTATCGATGATGAACTGAATTTCTCTATCAGTGTGGATGATCTGAGCCCGATAAAAAACTGGAAGCTTGAAATTTTCGATCGGCAGATGAATCCTTTTAACACCTTTTCCGGGGAAGGAACTCCCAAAAGCAATATTATCTGGGACGGTCGTGCTAATAACGGCGAACTGGTAATAGCTGCTGAAGATTATCCTTTCAGATTCAGTATTGAGGATGACCTTGGCAACACCAGCATGGTTAACGGCAGTCTGCCCATTGATGTTCTGGTTATTCGTGAAGGGGATAAGCTTAAAATTCAGATAGCTTCAATAGTTTTCGAACCGAACAGTGCGAAATTTAGCCAGCGGGACCAACAAACTGCAGATAAGAATATGTTTGTACTGGACCGGATCGCCGAAATCCTGAATAAATACAGAAACTATCGTATAACCATCGAAGGCCATGCAAACCCTGTATACGCTGGAGATCCGGTGCGGGGACCAAAGGAAGAACAGGAAGAACTTGCACCATTGTCCAGAGACAGGGCGGCGGCGGTAAGGGATTCTCTTATCGAGCGGGGTATACATCCCGGCAGACTTCAGGTTACAGGCCTGGGAGGAACCCGAACGATTGCTGACCCCGCCGACAGGGATGTTAACTGGAAAAACAGACGAGTGGAGTTCATCCTGGAGAAATGAGAAAAGCTATATACATCTTTTCCGGTCTGCTGCTTCTGCTATTAATGGGAGCGGGCGCTGCAGGCTGGGCTGCCTATACCTATACAAGGGCCCCGGAAACCGCCGCCGATGATCTTTTCTTTCAGGTAAAAAGAGGTGAGACCGTCAGCGGTATTGCTTCTATGCTGGAAGATAAAGGCATTATCCGCTCTGCAATGGCTCTAAAAATCTATGCCCGCCTGATGAAGACCGAAGGAAATCTTCAGACCGGATATTATACTGTGCCCGAGGGGGCGGGCCTTGTTGAGGTCCATGATCTCCTTTTAACGGGAAAACAGTATCTGGTTACTCTCACCATACCCGAAGGATATACCCTTCATCAGGCAGCAGACATTCTTGAAAAAAACGGTATAGTTTCATCATCTGATTTTCTTGCAGCGGCGAAAAACGGGGAACTCCTTGATGAACTGGGAATTCCTGCAGATTCCGCAGAGGGTTACATATATCCGGATACATACAGGATGGCCCTTGAGACCCCGGCTGAAATGGTTCTCCGGCACATGGTTTCAACCTTTAAAAATACCCTGGAACGGAACAATATTGATCTGACCGGCATTAAGCCGGAAGAGCTGCATCGCCGGGTTATTCTTGCCAGTATAATCGAACGTGAATACAGGCAGCCTTCTGAAGCGCCCCTGATTGCCTCTGTTTTTTATAACCGCCTTGATATTAATATGCCCCTGCAGTCCTGTGCAACTGTGGTATATGTTATTACAGAGCTGCAGGGGAAAGAACACCCTGCCTATCTTACCTACCGGGATCTTGAAATTGATTCTGACTACAACACCTATCAGCATTACGGTCTGCCTCCGGGCCCGATATGCAATCCCGGTGAGATCGCCCTTGGGGCAGCGTTTAATCCGGAAAAAAGTCCATACCTTTATTTTGTTCTCGAGGATCCACAGGCGGGAAATCATAAATTTTCAGAAACCCTGTACGAGCATAATGCCGCAAAAAGACTCTACATAAAGGCAAAGTAGGTAACAGACAGCTTAATGGCGATACCACAATCCAAAATACAGGAGATTTCCGACCGTACCTCAATGGTTGAAATTGTAAATCAGTATACAAGCCTCAAGCCTTCAGGAAACGGTTTCACTGGCATCTGTCCCTTCCACTCGGAAAAAACCCCTTCATTTTCCGTGGATGAGGACAAAAAACTGTATTACTGTTTCGGCTGCCATAAGGGTGGTAACCTTTTTCAGTTTATAATGGATGTGGAAAGCCTCTCCTTCGCGGAATCGGTTAAATTCCTGGGGCAGAAAGCCGGCATAGAAATTATTGAAAATGAAGAGGAATCACGGCAGAACAGCCAGCTTACAGCCCTGTATGAACTGTACGAAAGAGTGAGCGGTACCTTTAACTATCTTCTTACCCGAAGCCGTTCCGGAACAGGAGCCCTGCAGTATCTGATCAACCGGGGTATTAGCGAAGAATCCATAAAACAGTTTAACCTGGGCTACGCACCGGATGACCCTGACTGGCTCTTCTCTTTTTTAAGAAAAAAAGGGTATTCAGCGGATTTTCTCAATCAATCCGGTCTTTTCAGCAGACGAAACAATACTTTTCCCTTATTCCGGGACAGGCTGATGATCCCTATCTATTCATCACAGGGCAGGGTTATAGCTTTCGGTGGTCGCCTGCTGAATGGTGACGGCCCGAAATACCTGAATAGTCCGGAAACGCCAATATTCAAGAAAAGCAAAACCCTATACGGTTTCAACTTTGCCTCCAGAACTATTCGCCAGGAGCGTCAGTTCTATCTTTGTGAAGGATATATGGATGTTATTGCTTTGCATCAGGCGGACATTAAGAGTGCCATTGCTCCCCTGGGAACCTCTTTTACCTCGGAACAGGCGGTGCTTTTAAAACGGTATGCCGATAAAGGTATGCTGCTGTTTGATGCCGATGAAGCCGGACAGCGGGCTGCGGAGAAGGCTATCATGATTTGTGCAAAGGCGGGAACGGAAACTTTTGTTGTTAGACCCGAGGGAGGAAAAGACCCTGCAGAGATACTGCAAAAAGAGGGCAAAGAGGCGTTGCAAAACTCCCTTAAATATAATATAAATAGCTTTGATTATCTTGTTGAAAAGGCTATGGGGCGCTTTAATGCCGGTACTCCCGAAGGGAAGCATCGTATATTAAAGGAACTTTCACCGTTTATAGAAATCCAGGACTCTGCGATTAAACGGGAAGGATATATGAAGCGTCTTTCAGAAACCCTGGAGGTAAACGTTACAGCCATAACAGCTGATCTTTCAAACCAGACTATTCGCACTCAGCACGTTAGAGAAAACGTTTCAGATCCGGAACAGATAGGTCCGGATCTTTTCCTCATGTTAGGAGCTGCTGCTTATCCGGATCAGTTTAAGAACATCCGCAGCTACATCACTGCTGACGATCTGGTGGATCCGAGATCCCGGGAATTGTATATTATACTGGAAAATGCTTTCCGCCGGGATGAATTGGATATGAATAGTATTGTCCAAAAGGTCGATAATGAGAATGTACGTCAACTGGTACTGGAAAAAGCTTTTTCCGGGGAGTTTGGAGAAGATCCTGCGGGCGTTATAAAAGATGTTCTCCGTGCTGTCCGGCTTGCTTCTCTTGAGAAGCGGCAGAAGGCTGTTTCAATACAGTTGAAGAGGGCAGAACGTAACGGGGCTGCCGGCGAAACGCTGCGAGATATACTGACTGAAAAAATGTACTTGACCGAGGAATTGCAGAAACTGAGGGTGGGGCGCAAATGACGGAGCTGCTTAATGATCCTGCTGTAAGCAAGCTATTGGATTATGCTAAGAAAAAGAAGAAAATTACCTATGAAGAGGTAAATGACTTCCTTACTGAAGACATTGTTAACTCAGAGAAAATCGAAGATGTATTTTCTCTTCTTGAAAAGAACAATGTCGTTATAGAAGAAGATAACATTGAAATGGGCGGACCCATGCCCGACGAGGACGACACAGACGATGAAGACGTTGATGATGAAGTCGTCAGCGACGAAGACTCGGATGATGAAATAGAAGCCTTTGAAGAAGATGGCCCTTCCGATGACAATCTCGATGATGACGATGACTCCTCTGATGATGACGATGATCTGGAAGATGATGATCTGGAAGATGATGAAGATTCAGACGAAGAAGATGAAGAAGATGATGAAGACGATTCTGATGAAGAAGAGGCCGAAGAAGAGAAACCAAAAGGTTTAAGTAAGAAACGTGTTGTCCTTGGTGATAAGGACTCTGCCGTTGATGATCCTATTCGTCTTTATCTCCGAGAAATCGGAAAAGAAAACCTTCTCACCGCTGAGCAGGAAGTTGAACTCTCCAAACGGATGGAAGAAGGCGAGAATATCATCAAACAGGTGGTAAAAGCCTCAGGGCTTATAATCCCTGAAATTTTCTATCTCATTCAGAAGACCTTTTCCAAGGTTGATCCCCGTGAGATGGATCTTTCCAAAAAGGAAATTTCCGAACTTTTAGCTGAACGGAGAAGACTTAATCAGTTCTACCGTGAACCTCTGAAAAATCTTGCCCCGACGATCCGTCAATACATGGATGCAAAGCAGAAGCTTGTTAATCTCGGCGAAAATGTACTTGAAAGTCAGGATCTTGATGATAAACGGAAGGTCTTGATTAAAAAAATAGCGGATATTGATCTGCATCAGGAAGAGATCCTTCTGTTGTCTGATAAATTTTCCAATGCGGAAAGAAAGATAAAACGGTATCGGAAGGAACAGCAGAAGATTGAACGCCGGTTGAGGGTAAACAGTTCCAGGGAACTCCGCACCATGGGCCGGGGTCTTGCTACTCCTGATCAGCGCCGGAAAATCGAAGAGGAACTGGAGCTTTCTGCTGATGAGATCAAAGAGAAAATCAGGCAGATACAGATAAACGAGAAAAAACTTAAAACCCTTGAAATAGATTTTGAAGAGAGCATTGAGTCTATCCTTGAGCATGCTGACCGTATTTCCAAAGGGCAGCATATGATGAAAGGAGCAAAGGACCGTCTGATTCAGGCCAACCTTCGTCTTGTTGTAAGTATTGCAAAAAAATACACCAACAGGGGACTCCACTTCTTTGACCTTGTGCAGGAAGGGAATATCGGTCTCATAAAAGCGGTTGAAAAGTTTGAGTACCGTAAAGGATACAAGTTCTCTACCTATGCCACCTGGTGGATCAGGCAGGCAATAACACGTTCTATCTCTGATCAGGCCAGAACAATCCGTGTTCCTGTACACATGATTGAACAGATCAATAAGGTTGTGCGCGAATCACGGCAGCTTATGCAGATTCTGGGAAGGGAACCTTCTGATGAGGAAGTTGCAGATCGTCTCGGCTGGTCTGTTGCAAGGGTAAAATCTGTTAAAAATGTGGCCAGAGAGCCGATATCTCTGGAAACCCCTATCGGAGAAGAAGAGGATTCACTCCTCGGGGATTTTATTGAAGACAAGGACATTGAAAATCCTGCCAATCAGACTGCATTCAAACTTCTGCAGGAACAGCTGCAGGATGTTCTTTATACACTTCCTCCGAGAGAGCAGGAAGTTCTGAAGATGCGTTTTGGTCTTGAAGACGGGTACAGTCTTACCCTCGAAGAGGTTGGACTCTATTTTAATGTTACCAGAGAACGTATCCGGCAGATTGAAGCGAAGGCATTAAGGCGCTTGCGGCATCCTAAAAGAAGCCGCAGGTTGAAAGACTACATTGATAATTAATACAGCTTATATATTAGTGGGGAAATTACGCAGATGATGACAGAGGTTTTTGACAAATTAAGGACTCTTCAGGATATTCTTTCTCAGAAGTATGAGATAGAGCAGGAGATTCATGATATTCCCAAGGCTCTTACCACCAAGACGGAGCTTCTGAACCGTTTAAAGAAATCCTATGTGGAGAAAAACTCCAAGCGGGAACGGATTAATGACAAAATAAAATCTCTGCGGATAAAGCTTTCCGATGCTGAAACCCAGCGTGAGAATTATGAAAAGCAGATGGACCAGATTACTACCCAGAGGGAATACGAAGCTCTGGATAAAGAAATCCGTGACGCTACTGAAAAAGAACAGCAGCTTAGAAAAGATATTATCCGCGAGGAAAAAGATCTTGAAGAGATCAATGCAACCCTTGAGCGTGAAGAGAGCATGATCAGCATTCAGGAAGAAGAGCTTTCTGCCGAGCAGGAAAAGATCAAAAATGAAAGTGCCGCTAAAGAGACAGTTTTAAAGCAGCTTGAGTCGGAAGAAAAGGATGTAATCCCTGGATTGGACGAGGATATTCTTTTTAAGTTTGAGCGTATTATCCGTTCAAAATCCGGTGTTGGTATAGTCCCGGTTAAATCTTCTGTCTGTACCGGCTGTCACATGCAGCTTCCGGCACAGTTTGTTAACGATGTCCGCAACGGGGAGTCTATTCTGTTTTGTCCCTACTGCAGCCGTATTCTTTTTTATGCAGAAGCAGATGTTGCTGAAGATGCATATTTTTTCCAGGATGAGGATGCCGGTAGTCTGGCTGATCTCATTGATTCTGAAGAATAAAATATTTGAAGCAGACCAGATAGTCGCCGTATAACCTACGGAGGAAAGTCCGGGCTCCATAGAACAGGATGCCGGGTAACGCCCGGGGACCTTTGCCTCTATGAGGCAGTGGCCACAGAAAGTGCCGCAGAAAACAGACCGCCCAGCTATTAAATCTTTGATTTAGTAGCTGGGTAAGGGTGAAAAGGTGGTGTAAGAGACCACCGCTTTTGGAGAAATCCAAAAGGCATGGTAAACCTCATCCGGAGCAAAGCCAGACAGCAGAAGGGTTGTTCGCCCGATTTCTGCGGGTAGGCTGCTTGAGTTGTTCTGCAAGGAGCAATTGAGATAGATGACTGTCCAAGACAGAATCCGGCTTACAGGTCTGCTTCTTTTAAATTAATCCGGGGCGGAAATGTTATTACCAAAAGACCGTTTTCATTTTTCCCGTTCAAACCAGGGGTACGGCAGAAGTAAAAGCCGCAGTAAATATATCGTATCCTTTCTTGTAATTTTTCTCTCCATAGCAATCGGTGTATTTTCTGTTCTGCGGATTGTAAAGGTTAATGATTCTGAAGTTACCGTGCATGAGCAGCTGACAACATTGTGGAGTCAGATGGATTATGAAGGTATAAACCGGATAATTGAACCTGTTCTTCTGGAAAAGCCCCTCAACCGGGAAGCTCTTATCTTTAACGGCTTCTCATATTTTTATCGTGGTATTGCAAAGTTCACCCTTGAAGACAAAATCCCGTTGTTTAACCTCGCCGTAGAAAATCTTCGTAAAGCAGATATCGCTGATGATTATCCCTTGAAAGGCAGTGTCAGATATATTCTTTCAAAAGCCTATTATCATAAAGGGAGATACTATGCCGATCTGTCTGTAGAGTACATGCTGAGTGCTATAGAGCTTGGTTATCTTGGCGAGGACAGCTATGAGTACCTGGGTCTTGCATATTCCGAATTGGCAGAATATGAAAACAGTGTTATCTATTTTGAAAAAGCTCTGGAAGAGAAACAATCTGACACTCTGTACCTGGTTCTTGGCCAGACTTATTTTACCATGGAAGATTTTGTAAAGGCAGAGGAAACACTTATGCGCTGCATTAACGCAGGGGATGACCCCGGAACCTTGCAGAAGGCCAGGTTTCTGTTAGGGCGCATTTATTTTAACCGGGGTGAGTTTCTTAAAGCGGAAGATCAGTATCTGGAAATTCTGAAAAAAAATCAGAGGTCAGCAGATTCTCATTACTATTTGGGGTCGATATATGCTGAATTGAATGATAATATCAAGGCACGGGCAGAATGGCGAAAAGCCCTGGAAATTGATCCGACGCACCATGGTGCGCGTCAAAAATTATACAACTAGTGCGGAGGATTCCTAATGGGAGTAAAAAATATAGTTGATGCTTTTTCTACTGAGATCGGAATAGATCTTGGAACGTGTAACACCCTTATATATGTTCGCGGGAAAGGGATAGTTATTTCCGAACCCTCCGTTGTTGCCGTAGAACGGGGCACAAAAAAAGTGGTTGCCGTTGGGGTTGAAGCGAAAAGAATGTTATGGAAAACCCCAGGTGATATTATTGCAATTCGTCCTCTTCGTGACGGAGTAATAGCCGATCTTGAAACAACGGAAAAAATGATCCGTTATTTTATAAACAAGGTAATTCCCCGCCGCTGGTTTGTCAAACCGCGGATGGTTATCGGTGTTCCTACCTGTATTACCGAGGTAGAGAGAAGAGCGGTAGAAGAGGCGGCCTATAAAGCCGGTGCCCGGGAGGTCAAGGTAATTGAAGAATCCCTCGCTGCTGCCATCGGCGCACAGATTCCTATTTTTGAACCCGCAGGGCATATGATTTGTGATATCGGCGGCGGAACAACTGAAATTTCTGTTATTTCACTGGGCGGAATGGTTGTCAGCAAGGCTATCAGAATAGGCGGCGATGAGTTTGACGAGGCGATCATCAAGCATGTCAGAAATGTTCATAACCTCATTGTAGGTGAACAAACCTCGGAAAATCTTAAAATAAAAATCGGTAATGCAATTGCTGATAAAAAAATTGAAAAAATGGAAATCAAGGGAACCGACGCTATAACAGGCCTGCCGCGAAGGCTGGAAATAGACTCAGTCGAGGTGCGTGAAGCGCTTCAGGAGCCGATAAACGCGGTTATAGAGGAGATTAAACGAACCCTCGGTCAAACTCCTCCTGAGCTTGCTGCCGATATTGTAGAGCGTGGTATTGTTATGACCGGTGGCGGCTCTCTTTTGAAAGGCCTGCCGAAGTTAATCAGCAAAGAGACCGGCGTCCCGGTTATTCTTGCTGAAGATCCTCTCTTGTGTGTGGCCAACGGTGCGGGAATGTATTTTCAGCATACCAAGGATATGGCAAGCAGCCAGACTATCTACAATAATCTTAACTCGTAAATAATGAACGAACACAGTTTTATATACAAGCGCCGGAAGGGGGTAACCCTCTTTGCGGCGCTTCTTTTAAGTACACTTCTTCTTGTTATCGATACCAGGGCGTATTTGCTCAATCCCGCCAAGATAGGCTCTGCTGTTTTTTCAACCTTTCAGGGCGGATTCAGTGCGGTGGGCAACCTTGTCGGCAACACGGTAAATTCCGTTGCAGAGCTGAAAAAGCTCAAAACTGAATACAATGCCCTTCAGAAAAAGATAGAAGAGTACCAGATTATACAACGGGATATTGTTGATCTTAAACGTGAAAATGAGAGACTGAAGAAACTGATAGGTTTTACCAGAGAGCTTCCGTATACCCATGTAACATCACAGATAATTGCCAAGGATCCATCGGCCTATTTTTTGTCCTTTACAATAGATAAAGGAACCAGAAACGGTGTTCGCAATAATATGCCCGTCATAGCGTATCAGAACGGCTTTCAGGGGGTGGTCGGAAAAATCCTTGAGGCCGGGCCTAACACCTCAAAAGTACTGCCGGTAATCTCTGCCAATTGTTTCATAGCCACACGGCTGCAAAGTTCAATGTACGAAGGGCTTGTTCAGGGAGGCGGAGGTATTCATACTCCTGTATTGATGCGCTACGTGGTAAAGACCGCCAAAGAAGATATCCAGTTTGGAGATCTTATTGAGACTTCAGGAATGGATTCCATATACCCCTCGGGAATATTTGTAGGACGCGTGCGCTCAATCGGCAGTCGGGAGTGGGAACCGGATCTCGAACTTTCAATTGAACCTATCGTGGATTTCAGTAGACTTCAGTATGTTGTAGTGTTGAAAGATAACCTTCCCGGTCTGGAAAAAACAGGCGGCGATAATGATTAAAAACCCTGTTATACAAACCATACTTCTGGTGGTGATTTTACTTGCCGAAACAACCTTTCTCAAGAATATAAGTTTCATGGATGCCAGGCCTTCGATCTATTTTGTCTTTTTTATATTTATTGCGTATTCACAGAAAGATATCTCCGGCATTGTTACCGGTTTTTTCCTCGGCCTCGCAGTTGATTTTATTTCTGTTTCTCCTCTCGGAGTTACATCAATCGGGCTCAGTATCATTGGTTTTATCCTGGGCAGTCTGCGGGGTAAAATATTTGTTGACCCCATATTTGTACCAATGCTTCTTGCGGTAGTTACCAGTTTTATCTTTTCGGTGATAAGTGTTTTTATATTCTCTCTCTTCAGTATAGAAACATCTGTAACCATTTTCTCAACCCGGCTGCTTATTCAGCTGTTCATGAATGCCATTATTGCGCCGGTCGGCTACGGCTTGTTACGCTTATCCGGGATTGTTCCCCAGTATATCAGGGAAGATAACAGGTGAAGACCGGCTTCACAGAACGCAAAGAGACCTCTATTCGTTTCAGGGTGTTGCTTCTCGGTGCTATCTCCATCGCAGCTGTTGCCGCTTATCTGCTCATTCTATTCAATCTTCAGGTCGTCCGGGGCACGGAATTCATGCAGAAAGCTGTGGAGGTTACACAGCGAAGTTCGGTAATTCCGGCACAAAGAGGTGAAATCTATGATCGCCACTTTGATGTCCCTCTTGCTATTAACATTCCATCATTTGCCGTAAATGTGGTACCGGCGGAATTGAGTGATGATCAGAAAGAAGAGATGTTTCCGCGAATCGCTCAAATACTCGAAGTCAGTACAGATGAGATCAGAAAAAAACTGCCTCCGGAATATAACCATCTTTATCAGCCGGTAGAAATTGCCAGCGGGATTGATCTTAAAAAAATCAGTTATATTGCAGAGCATATTCAGGATTTCCCCGGGGTGAGCTGGAACAATAAGTCTATACGCTCATACACGATCCCGGGATCTTTATCACATATAATCGGCTATGTCGGTGATATAACCCGGGAAGAACTTCAGGTACTGTATAATCAGGGATACTCAAATTATTCCTCCCTCGGGAAAAACGGGGTGGAAAAGATCTATGATGATATTCTTCGTGGTACAGAGGGTGTACGGTTTTCCACTGTCGATGTAAAAGGACGTAAAATCAACCAGCCTGTAGCCCAGGAGCAGCCACCGGAATCCGGACAAAACCTTGTCCTGACCATTGACAGGCGCATACAGAAGCTGTGTGAAGATGCTCTTGGCGAACGGATCGGATCTGTTGTGGTTCTTAAACCTGCAACCGGAGAAGTGCTGGCAATGGTTTCATATCCCTGGTACAACCCCAATATTTTCGGTACAGAACGTAATGTGGAGGAATACCGCCGGGTAAGTCTTGATCCTACCTTTCCTTTTTTAAACAGGGCTGTTCAGTCAAGTTATGCTCCGGCATCTACGTTTAAAACAATTCTAACCACTGCAGTACTTGAGGAAGACGCCTTTCCTGCAGATAAAACAATTGACTGCCCCGGATACCTCAGGGCCGGAGATCGTACTTTTAACTGTCATAAAAAGACCGGCCATGGTCCGCTGGATCTTGAACACGGCCTTGCAGAATCCTGTGATGTCTATTTCTGGACTGTCGGTCTTAATTATCTTGGAGTCGATTTAATTGTTGATTTTTCCCAGCAGTTTGGTCTCGGGACAACTACAGGAATTGACCTTCCAGGGGAAACAGCCGGGCTTATTCCAACTCCCCAATGGAAGGAAGAGACATACAACCAGAAATGGGTTGGGGGTGATACCCTCAATATAAGTATCGGACAGGGGGACCTGCTGGTTACTCCGCTTCAAATGGCAAATATGATTGCCATGGTTTCCAACGGTGGAATCATCTATAAGCCCCATGTTCTGAAAGAAACACGTGATCCGGTTTCCGGTCTGGTTACCAGAAAAATTGAACCCGAGGTTCTTCACCGCAGTGGAATAAACCCGAATGTATTTGATCAGGTGCAGGATTTTTTGCGTACGGTAATAGTTGACGGTACTGCAAAGGTTGTATTGACGACAGAAGCTACGGAAGTTGCCGGTAAAACAGGTACCGGGGAAGTAGGTTATGTTGACCAGTGGAGTTCATGGTTTGCATCATATGCGCCATATAATGGTCCCGTAGAGGATCAGGTGGTAGTTGTTGTGAATGTCGAGGCGGTTAACGAATGGGAATGGTGGGCACCCAAGGCTGCCAATATTATCTACCAGGGGATTTTTGCCAATCAGAATTTTATCGAAGCTGTTAAAGCTCTCAGATGGCAATGGATGTTTCCCGATCTACGCGAGGAATTCCGTCGATGAAACTACGTTCTTTTCTTGGTTTTGATATTTTCATTTTTCTTGCGGTAGTTTCTCTTTTAACTATCGGAGTGCTCTTTATTTACAGTTCCGGAGTTTCGTCAGCCGGTATTGTTTTTTCCCGGGAATATATCAAGCAGATAATATCCATCAGTATCGGCCTTGTTTTATGCCTTGTGTTCAGTTTCGGTAATTATTCCAGACTCGGGGAATGGTCAATATATTTTTATCTTACCGGTGTTTTTATTCTTATTTATACACTCTTTTTCGGTAAACTGGTAAACGGTGCGAAGTCATGGATTTCCATTGGGCCTGTACATTTAGGACAGCCCAGTGAATTGATGAAAATATTTACAATTCTCTACCTTTCGCGTTTTTACGATACCCATATGAACAGTCTCAATAAAGTGCTCACTCTGGGAATGAGCCTGGGCATAGTAGCATTGCCTATGCTGCTTATTCTGGTACAGCCGGATATGGGAACTGCTCTGGTGTATCTGCCCATATATTTCTTTATCAGTCTTCTCGCAGGGGTCCCATTTAATTTTTTGCTGTTTCTTTTCCTTGCCGGCAGCGGTACTATCCTGCTTGGAATATTACCCGCATGGAACAGTTACATTATTCATGGCGATTCTATTATTTTAAGGATTTTAACCGATATCAATTTTTGGCCTTACATTCTTATGGTTATATTTATCATAGCCATGCTGGCTGTGATCGGTTATATCTCATATAAGCGAAGCTATTTTTACTGGATAGCTTTTTTTACAGTTGCCCTGCTGCTCTCTTTCATCGGAGCTTTTCTGATGCAGAAGGTACTTAAAGACTACCAGATTATGCGGTTGATTGTTTTTCTGGATCCGGAAATTGATGCCCGTGGAGCAGGCTGGCACATTATTCAGTCGATAACGGCCGTCGGATCCGGCGGTTTCAGCGGTAAAGGATTTTTACAGGGAACACAAAGCCATTATCGTTTCCTTCCGCAGCAGAGTACCGATTTTATTTTTTCTATTATAGCTGAAGAGTGGGGATTTCTTGGCGGCTTTTTGATTCTCTCTCTTTTTCTGGTTATATTGCTTCGTGGAATATATATAATATGGACAGCCAGGGACCGATACGGTATGATCGTCGGTGCCGGAATATTGGGTATGATATTTTTTCATATGATTGTTAATATCGGAATGACCATGGGAATTATGCCTATTACCGGCATTCCTCTGCTTTTTGTTTCTTACGGTGGTTCAGCTATGCTCAATGCAATGATTTCCATTGGTATACTGCTGAACATTCATCAGCGCCGTTATCACTTCTGAACAATACTTCTACAGGAATTGTATTTTGACTATCGAACCAGTTAAGCGTTTGGGAAATTCTCTTCTCAGTGTTGAAAAACCAGCAAGGTATACAGGCGGAGAATACGGTATCGTTCGTAAACCGGTAGATACCAGATTTCGGATTGCTTTATCGTTTCCGGATTTATATGAAATCGGCATGTCTAATTATGCCATGCGTATTCTATATACCAGGCTTAATAATCTAACTGATATCTCCTGCGAAAGAGTTTTCGCACCCGCCGGTGATTTTGAGAATCTGCTGAAGGATAAAGGAGAGCTGCTGTACAGCCTTGAAAACGGCATTGCAGTTAAAGATTTCGATATTCTTGCTTTTACTGTCGGATATGAACTCAGCGCAACGGGTATTTTATCAGTTCTTGATAGCTCAGGGATTCCTTTGATTGCATCCGAGAGGAGCAACGCTGATCCTATAGTTATTGCCGGAGGAAGCGCCATAACCAATCCGGCACCCTTCTCACAGTTTCTTGATGCGGTGTTTATTGGCGAAGCTGAGGGAGAATGGCTTCGTTTATCTGTTCAAATGGCAGAAATGAAAAAAAATGGTGCAGACAGATCGTCGCTAATGGAGGTATTACATCAGAACCCTCATATCTGGTATCCCGGAAAATCTGTCCCCGCAAGGAGAGCTGTCTGGCAGGATTTTTCCTGTTCAGCGTTTAAGATGCAATATCCTCTGCCTGGTTTGACAGCAGTACAGGATCATGGTGTGATTGAAATTATGCGGGGATGTCCCAATGGATGCCGTTTCTGTCATGCCGGTGTAATTTACCGTCCACACAGAGAAAAAGAGATAGCATATATTGAACAGGAAGCAGACTGGCTATGGCAGAATTACGGGTACAGAGAGATTACACTTTCAAGTCTTTCCACCGGAGATTATTCAAGATTACCTGAACTGGTCAACCGGCTCACTAACAAGTTCTCATCAAGACATATATCCTTCAGCCTTCCATCTTTGAGGGTTAACAGTTTTAATCTGCCTATTCTGAATAAAATCTCCGAAGTCCGTAAAAGCGGTCTTACCTTTGCGGTGGAGACACCGGAAACGCAGAGTCAGCTTGGAGTAAACAAGGAAGTACCTGTAGGGCGCATCATCGAGATTCTCAGAGAAGCAAAAGAGTATGGTTGGCGAAATGCTAAATTCTATTTCATGCAGGGGCTTCCCACCGATACTGAAAATACATCCGCAGCTATTGTAGATTACCTTGAAGAGATTAGAAAAGCCACGAATATACGTATACACCTTACGGTGAACACCTTTATCCCCAAACCGCATACTCCATATGAAAGATCGTTTCAGCTGAGCGAACAGGATGCCCTTGAACGCATCTACTCCATTAAGAACAACCTGAAAAAAGGACAGTATAAGTTCGGGTTTCATTCACCCTTTGCGTCCATCCTCGAAGGTGTAATAAGTCGCGGAGACGAAAGGGTAGGCGACATTATTTTAAAGGCCTATAACCAGGGCGCACGCCTTGACGCATGGGAGGAACACCTTGACCGAGATATGTGGCGCACCATTCTGGAAAGCGAAAGCTGGGATCCCATCTCATTGGCTACAAGGAAACGCAGCCAGGAAGAAGAGCTTCCCTGGGATAGCGTTGATATGGGGGTCCGGAAAAGCTACACAAAAGCTGAAGAACGCAAATCCGAAAAAGGTGAGCTTACCAGCCCATGTGAAGACGCCTGCAGCCACAACTGCGGAGCCTGTAACGACGATACCCAAGTACATTTCGCTGATGGAAAAAAACAAGGCACAGAGAGCGATGAATTCAAAGACCCATCCGATTCGGCTAACCAGCGTCTGGAGAATAAAGAAACTGAAGAAATGGTATATCTGCCCTTTGTTTTCAGTTTTACCAAAACAGGTCCATCAAGGTTTTTAAGCCATAAAAACCTTGTGGGAGTATTTCAGCGATTATTCACCCGTCAGAAAATTGATCTCCGTTATACCGAAGGTTTCAACCCCAAACCCAAAATGGAGTTTGCCAACCCGCTTTCCCTTGGCGTTTCATCTCTCCATGAGGTAGCTATGATTTATCTTCCTGAAACTGCCTTGCCGGAGACATTCATAGAACTCTGCAACGGCTCCATGCCGGAAGGTATGAACATTAACGGTGCTGAGTTTATACAATTCCCGAAAGGGATTAAATCGATAATGGCGTATTATGCAGGCTCGGATTACAGTTTGAAGGTGGACACAGAAACATTCAGAATAAAAAATGTTGGGACGAAACTTGAAGAGCTCTTTAAAGACTTTCTGGGGGCTGCAATTCATAAAGATAATTATATTTCATATACATTTTATTATCCAGATGGTCTTAATGAAATCAAAGGAATTAGCCGTCTGATAAGGGATAATTATCCGGACATCCTGGAAGCCATTGAGATAGAGCGGATAAAAAGCTATTTCATGGATAAGAATAATGACAAGGAAAAAGATTCTATTCTTTGCTCTTTGCCAGATTCCAATATTCATCCATAAGGGTTAGATTATCCCGGTGCATATCTTTATTGGTTTTTTCCATCTCTTTTTCTACGAAAGAAAACCGCTTGAGAAATTTTTCGTTACTTCGATGAAGCGCTGTGGCAGGATCAATTTTTAATTTTCGGGACAGGTTCACCACGGAAAACAGGAGATCACCAATTTCTGCCTCAACGGAATCCGGATCGTTCTGTACCGCATCTTTGATTTCGATTATCTCTTCTTTGATTTTTTCATAGGGGCCTTCAGTATCAGGCCAGTCAAAACCTAACTTTGCCGCTTTCTTCTGGATTTTAAAACTTCTTTCCAGGGGAGGGAAGCCGGGTGATACGGAATGCGGGCCGCTTTTCTTTTTGCGTCCCTCTACAGTCTCTTTAATTTCATCCCAGCGTTTTTTTACATCATCAGCATCTGAAATTGATTCTTCCCCGAATACGTGAGGATGGCGCCGGATAAGTTTTTCGTTAATACCTTTGAAAACATCCTGAGGATTGAAGATTTCAGACTCTTCCGCTATTCGCATAAGCATGGAAACAATAAGCATAACATCGCCGATCTCCTCACATATTCCAGGTGAGTCATCTTCATGGATGGATGTAATGGTTTCATAGCTTTCTTCAACCAGGGCACTGGTCACACTGTCCAAAGTCTGTTTCCGGTCCCAGGGACAGCCTTCGGGCGAACGTAATCTGCTTACAATAGAATAAAGACCATCAAAAGAGTCGGGATATTTTTCCATACAAAAAATCCTTACACATTCAGGTAGACAGAATATACATTATCGGAAGTTGTGGTCGTGGGTTCAATCATCTTTCTTCTGTTTTTCACTGAGGTTTGAAAAGACCCAGATGCAGATAAAAGCTGTAATGAGCGGCGGGAATATATTAACCGTACCGTTTATCCGGGTTAAGGTTTTTATTATGTCATCAAACAGATAGCCGAATACCCCGCCGGCAAAGGAACCGATAAAGGCTACAAGCAAGGCTCCCCAGAATTTGCCGAATATCTCTTTCTTTAAAAAGAAGTAGAAAAAAACGGCTGTTATAAAACCTATAATCAGATAGACAAGAGCGATATTAAAGTAGTAACTGAACATCTGATGATTTTCCTTTACTGAAAAAATTAGAAAGTTATATCAAAATTACCAATGTATACTGGTTCACTATATATGTTTTGGATACTTTCTGAAAGATTATAACCATAACCTACAACCCACATTACACAGCGCATATTGCTGGCAAAATCTGATGGAAGATCAGTATCGCCGGACTGGTAGTCAGATAAGGTATTATTGAAATAATAGTCTATCTGCCAACTATCGGAACGTTTAAAGGAGCGGTAAAGCGGATTGAGTACGACATCACCACCTGAATAAGCTAGTGTAAGATCATTGTCGGCACCACTGTTTGCTGCTATATCCTGAAAATCAAGGGTAACAACAAAATCTTCATCTTCATATGTATTGTTAACCTCTATAACTTTAAACAGTGAAATACGTTGTGAACTGTATATTCCCTGCTCATTTTCAATGTCAAAATAGTTATTAATAATTGAGCTGCTTAGGTATGTCTCTCCGTAATCCTGATATTCATCCTGGTCAAGTTCGGATGTCCCTGAGTACATGCGGTAAAAAAGCAGGAAGCCTACAAATTCGATATCCATTGAATCATTGTCTGTGGAATTTTTGAACTTCATTAAATCATCTTCAAGTCCAAAGTTTGTTGTTGCAGTCGGCGGATACAAATATGCATCTGATGGTATACCACAGGAGGTATACAGAAGAGAAATTAGCATAGAGATTAAACAAAGTAAGCCGCGAGTCATAGAATTATTAAAACAAAGCTCCCCTGCTTCCTACTGGTCGCCGGGCAGCACAGTATCTTCACAGTCCACAAGTTCATAGATAAGTACCGGTTTGTTTTTACCCTTAACACGGATATTATCCAGTTCTCTTACGGTGACTCTGTCACGAACAAGACCATAGGTAAATTCGCTGATAATAATGGTGGTGCCGTACTGCTTATTGGTACCCTCAAGGCGTGCTCCGAGGTTTACCGGATCACCCATGAGGGTATAATTCATTCTTCCTTCAGAGCCTACATTGCCAACAGTCATAATGCCTGAATTTATACCAATTCCGATATTAATCCGGCGATTCTCAGGCCAGGTGGAATTAAGTTCATCAAGGGCCTGCTGCTGCTTCAGGGCACATTGACAGGCAAGCAGTGCATGCTCTTCCTGAGGAAGCGGAGCACCCCAGAAGCACATTATTTCATCACCCACGTATTTATCCAGGGTTCCTTTGTAATCGAGGATAATATCCGTCATGCGGGTGAAATAGACATTCAGATGATTCAGCAGTTCCTGTGGTGTCATACTCTCCGATAATGTGGTAAATCCCCGTATGTCAGAAAAGAATACGGTTAGCTGTTTATCTACTCCTCCAAGTTCCGGCGGAAAGTTCATCAGGTGATCAACTACACCGGGAGAAACATATTTACCGAACATGTTGCGTATCATTCGCTTATCCCGCTCTTCGGTCATTACCCGGTAGGCAACAATGGAGAGAAAGGCCATTATGGCAGCGAAGGCTGGAGGACTGAAATCAATGACCGTATTCTGTGACTCGAAAAGCACTGAGATAGTAAGGAACAGCCCGAGTATCCCTGCAAGTAGAATAACCAGAGCCCAGAGTGTTTGAGTCCGCGAAGTAAAGAATGAGATGATCATTATTACACCGAACAAAATGGCATAATTAAGCCAGGCCGGGGCGTAATAAAGGAAATTGTCCATTAAGATCGTGTTTAGAGCGTTGGCGTGAATCTCAACTCCGTACATCAGCCCGAATGGAGTCGGCCGTTCATCATCGGCAATACCTCGGGCAAACGCCCCTACCATGACAATTTTATTGCCCAGGGCTTTAGTTGCAGGCCAGCTCGTGGGATCTATGCCGGGAGGATTGGCCGCATATCCGGAAAAAGAGCGGACAGGATATGTTTTTCGGCCTTCCGGATCTGCAAAAGATTTGGGACCCATAAAATTAATAAGCATATTACCGTTTTTATCTATGGGTATGCGTATTTCTTTAAGAACACGCATTTCAGCTTTGCTGACAACTGCCCCGTCTTTATCGTATTCTGCCGGTACTTCTACAATGCTGTAGGGCTTCCAGCTTCCTGTTTCAACGTCAAACTGTTCTGGTTCCGGAATAAGGATATATTCCCCGAGCACAACATCTATGTCATCGGGGGTTTTGTTTAAATAGTCCAGAGCAAGAGCTAAGGTAATAGAGGGAATAAAACTGTCCTGATACTTCCTGATAAGATAGAAGGTATCATCAACCTTACCGTCATTGTCTGTATCCAGAGATTTAAGGGGTGCCTCTGCGGCAATTTTCTTTTTAAGAGCATCAAACTCTTCTGCAGAGAGATCTGCAGGTATTGTATGGGATAGTTCATTTTTATCTACCCATTCAAGCCGTTCGAAAACAGATTCATCCACGGGAAGTTTATTACTCAAGTCCTTGAGCCGGTACAGATCAAGCAGACGTGAAGATTTTGCAATCAGCTGCTGACGTCTGTATATGTTGTCGGTATCTGTGTTGAAATTGGCATGCCCGTAACCCCGGGTAGCCTCAGCGAAGGGCTTTAAAGGCGGTTCAAGTCCATAAAAGGCCGGGATATTCTGCCATTCACCGCGAATATTTTCAATTTTACCCCAGGTTTCATACAGCGCACCCTGCCTATCAAAGAAATCATCATAGTTGCCGGATGATGGTGCAAATTCAGACAGGACAGTTTCCAGAAAAACCCGGTCGTTTTTCCCTATTGCATCAAGGAGAAGGACATCATCGTAGGCCTTTTCATCGGGTTCAATGAAAAAGATATCAAGAAAAACTGACCTTTCCCGTTGATTCTGATCCTTTATTCTTGCCAGAGAGTTAAGGAGATCTGCTTCGCGGTATCGTGGAAAAGGCCACTTACCGAATCTTGTCAGTGAATTGGTATCTATACCGACAATAAGAATGTCGTCTGAAATCTTAGGGTTGCGAACTTCCTGACTAACCCCTTCCTGTATACTTTTTTTCTGTGAGATGTTCTTGAAGCTGAAATGGACATCAAGCATTTTTTCTTCGATATTTTCAAATACCGAAGTTGTCTCATTTATAAAAAAGAAAAGCAGGAAAAGAATAAGACCGATGATAAGACCGAAATACTTCGTTTCAAAAATCTTTAATCTCTTCCTGTCTTTTTTCATACCAAACCTCTGATCAAATATTATTTGCCTGTCTGAAGCTTAATTATACGGTTCCTGGCAAGCTTTGTCCAACTGCTTGAGGGATACTCCTCTATGAGACTGTTATACATAGTCAATGCCTTTTCGTTTCCTTCACCTTCAGAGATTCTTCCTGCACTGAACAGGGCTCTGGGCGCGAGAGAGCTTTCAGTATATTTTTCGGCTATGGACAGATAGAGAGTCAGTACGTCACTGCTGTTTCCGGTCTCTTCACGTGCTGCCGCTGCATTAAAAAGAGCTATTGGTGCAAGGTAGCTTTTAGGAAACAGTTCTGCTGTTTTAGTGAAAGATGAGATGGAATCATCCCACTCTTCGTTGTAGTAATAGAAATCACCCATGAGAAAAAGAGCCCGCTGATAGGCATAGGTGGAACTGTAACCTGATTCAAGATTACTGAAAATAGTCTTGAGATCGGTAACTTTTGCTTCCTTTTCAGCTTCATCCACAGAACTCCACTCGTAATATGCTTCTTCAAAATCTGTCAGCATCGCAGTGGCTTTATCATTCTTTGAATTTCCAAACAAGGAAAATAATCCAAGAATAATAAGCACAGCCAGCACAATGAGTGATCCTATAATAATAATTTTCCGGTTTTTCTGAATCCATGCTGCAATGGCATTATTGATGCCTTGTGCCTGTTTTTCTTCAGTATTATCCATTTAGTACTCCTCTTTTACGTTAGACGTATCTATGTTTAACTCTTTAATCAATCTTGAAAGGTATGTCCGCTGGATATTCAGTTCTTCAGCAGCCTTAGTCTGGACACCATTATAACGTCTTAATGTATCTATGACAAAGTGCCGTTTAAACAGATTTATCGCTTCTTTCAGAGATCTTCCGCGATAAATGGTAGAACCGTCATCCTGCCCGTTATTAAGCATCAGGTCCACCGGAGAAAGCAGGCTGTTTGTAGAAAGAACGACAGCTCTCTCAATAACATTCTGCAGCTCCCGTACGTTGCCGGGCCATTCATAACGCATCAGTATATCCATAGCTTCCGGGGACAAACCGCTTATTTTCTTTTTGGTCTCTTTGGCATAAACCTTAAGAAAATGGTCGGCCAGAGGCTGTATATCTTCCGGTCTCGATCTGAGGGGCGGTACATTGATGGGCAGTACGTTCAGGCGGTAAAACAGATCCTGACGAAACTCCCCTTTTTCTATACCTGTAACAAGATCCCGGTTGGTTGCAGCTATTATTCGTACATCCGCCTTTCTTGGTTCCGAAGACCCTACCCGTTCAAATACGCGGTTTTGCAGTACTCTTAACAACTTTGCCTGTATGGGCAGGGGAACTTCCCCGATTTCATCGAGAAATATGGTTCCTCCATCGGCCAGTTCAAAACGACCACGCCGGTCCTGAGCCGCATCCGTAAAGGCTCCCTTCACATGACCGAAAAGCTCGCTCTCAATTATACCTTCCGGCAGTGCAGCACAGTTAACCCTGATAAACGGTCCACTGCTTCGGCCGGATTTTTTATGAACCTGTTCTGCTATGAGTTCCTTACCGACACCGCTTTCTCCGGTAATCAGAACGGAACTGTCAGTAAGCGCTGCTTTGGAAGCAATATCAAGGCATATCCCGATTTCCCGGCTAATACCGATAAAGGTACTGTACTCTTTCTGATCAATCCGGTCCCGGAGCTCAACCACCTCTTCCTGAACTTTCTGGAGACTTTTAGCGTTAGCAACAGCTAATGCCGCCTGATTGGAAAATATTTCCAGCCATTCAAGGTCTTCCTGTTCAAAGAGACTGACATTTTTTTTGTTCAGGATCTCTATTACACCGATACATTTATCTTTGACCCTCATGGGCACCGCAAGGATGGAACGGGTATGATAGCCCACCTGTTTGCTGATGTCACCGAAATGTCGCTCATCATTTTCTGCATCGTTGACTATAAGGCTGCGATTATTCTGTGCGACCCAGCCGGCTATGCCTTCTCCCATATTGAGGGAAAATCTTTTGACTTCAGCTCCCTTCGATCCTGTGGCAATTTCGAAATAGAGCTTGTTGTTGTCCGGATTAACCAGCAATAATGAAGACGCCTCACCATTGGTGAGGCGCGTTGCGGATTCAAGAATCCGGGTTAACAGAGCTTTCGGGTCCGAATAATCGGAGTTGATAAGAGTATTTATTTCAATGAAAGTTTCAAACTTACCCGCATCAATCGTCTTATTGAACATACCATGATTGCTTAAGAATCAATTCCCTTATCTTTGAGAAAATCTCCAAGAGTAAAGGTAGACTCTTCTTCTTCATCGTGGATGTATTTTGCCATTTCCTTGCGCTGCTGTTTCTTTTTCAGATCGCGGATGGAAAGACCAAGTCTCTGAGTTGATGTATTGACTTCAATCACTGCTGCAGTAACCTTGTCCCCCTCTTTAAAGACGGTATTGAGATCTTCAACCGGTTCTTCGCCAGGGCCGAAACAGTGCGCCCGGGGAATAAGGCCTTCGATATCACCCTGTACTTTAACGAACACACCGAAGTCGGTAATTCCGGTAACGGGACCTTCAATCTTGCTTCCCTTGGGGAAAGCTGTTTTGAGCGCCTGCCATGGATCGTCGCTGAGCTGTTTTACACCGAGTCTTATGCGGTGGTCTTCCTTGTTAAGCTCAATAACAGAAACCTCAACTTCATCGCCTTCTTTGAGCATTGCAGAGGGGTTGCGGATCTTCTTGGTCCAGGAAAGGTCATCCACGCTGAGATAGCCGTCAATACCCGCTTCAATCTCAAGAAATGCTCCAGCATTGGTCAGCTTTTTAACCGTAAGGGTCATCCGCTTGCCTACAGGATACTGCTCTTCGATAGAGTCCCAGGGATTGGGAAGAACCTGTTTGAGACCAAGAGAAACACGGCCGGATTCCAGATCGTAGTCGAGGATTTTTACTTCAACTTCGTCACCGATAGCGAGGACCTCTTTCGGGTGTTTCACCCGTTTTACCCATGAGAGTTCTGAAACGTGGGCAAGGCCTTCGATTCCCTCTTCAATTTCGATAAAGGCACCGAAATCTGCAAGCTTGGTAACCTTACCTTTAACCACATCGTCGACATGATATTTGCTTTCAAATATTGTCCAGGGGTCTGGGGTAAGATGTTTGAGGGAAAGATTTATCTTCTTGGTTTCAGGCTCAATCTTGATGACCTTAACCTTAATGTCCTGATCTTTTTTGACATAATCCTTGGGCCTGGTTGCATGTCCCCAGCTCATGTCATTGATATGCAGAAGGCCGTCAAATCCGCCGAGGTCAACGAATGCACCAAAAGAGGTAAATGACTTTACTTTACCTTCAACTTCGTCTCCTTCATTAACGGAGTTGAAAAAGTTTTCCTTACTGCTCTCTATTTCTCTTTCCAGCCATGAACGGCGGGAAAGTACAATTCTTGCCCGTTTCTCACGCTGAAAACGCTCTATGAGAAATTTGGATTTCTGTCCAACAAATGTTTCAGGTTCTTCGACCCTGCGCACATCTGTCTGACTAAGGGGGTTGAATGCGGTAATACCGTATCCAAGGTCAACTTCATAACCGCCCTTGATAGCCTTGATAAAGGTACCTTCTACAGGTTCTTTTTCGGTAAATGCATTTTTCAGGTCTTTCCAGAAGGACATCATGTCCGCCCGGCGTTTGGAAACAACTACCTGTCCGCCTTTACCTTCCTTGCTGACGAGCACTACAGAAACCGTGTCACCAATCGCAGGTTTTTCATCAAATTCATCAGTAGGAATTTTCCCTTCTGATTTGTATCCAACATCTATAAACACCTGCTCAGGGCCGATTTCAATCACCGTACCTTCAACAAGCTGGCCCTCTTCTAATTCATCGAGGCTCTTAAGATATTCTTCCTGGAGTTCGGATTGCATCATCTCTCCGTTGCTGGGCTCTCGATCACTCATTATCTGACTTGGTCTCCTCGGTCGTCTGCTTTATCTCTCGAATTTTACGTAATACTTTGTCACAAACTTCTTCTATGGTCAAGCCCGATGTGTCCAGATAAAAGGCATCCTCAGGACATTTAAGACTACCCCATTCCTTGTTCCTGTCGATCTCATCCCGCTTTCGAATGGAATCGGCGATCTCCTCAACACTGAGATCACTTACACCTTGATCAAAGCGTCTTCTGGCACGAATTTCTGGAGATGCATCGAGAAAAACCTTAAGTTCTGCATCGGGAAAAACCACCGTACTTATGTCACGTCCCTCAATTACGATATCTGTATTCATGGCAACTTTGCGCAGCCATTCGTTAACAAAGAGACGCACCTTACGCACAGAAGATACCTGGGCCACGTTTTTATCTACACCGTCGGAATGAAGATGTGAAGTAATGTCCTCACCATTGATACTTAACCGGCCGTCGGTGTATTCAAGGGGAATCTTCCCTGCATACTCGGCAAGCTCATCTTCATCTGACGTATTAATACTGTTATTGAGGGCCCCCCAGGTAACAGCACGATAAAAATTACCTGAATTAAGATTATGAAAACCCGCCAATTCAGCAAGTTTCCGGGATACTGTACTTTTCCCGACACCGGCGGGGCCGTCGAGAGCTATGACCATATACGCCCCTCTGCCTTGTATCCGAGCTGTGCAAGATCTCTGCTGTTCATGACACGGTACTCTCCCGGTACCATACCTTTCAGCTGGATGCCGCCGATTCTGATGCGATGAAGTTTCTTGATCCGTATCTTGTTGTGATTAAAAAGTCGGCGGATTTCCCTGTTTTTACCTTCTTTGAGGATTATATGCACGCTCTTTTCGCCGGTGAGACGGTAAGAATCGATAGAAAGTTTTTCGCCGTCAATCACTACCCCCCGGACAAAACCGTCCAGCATCTCTGGAGAGAGAGTACGGGATACATCTACCTTGTATTCCTTCTCAACACCCCGGGCAGGGTCTGTTATGTGTTTACTGAAATTCCCATCATTGGTAAGAAACATGAGCCCTGTGGAGAGGTAGTCAAGACGTCCGACATGAAACAGACGGAAAGGAAATTTTCCTTTGATAAAGAAATCAATTGTTTTACGTCCGTCCGGATCATTCATTGCTGATACAACAAATTTGGGCTTATTCAATGCCAGGTAGATAAAACGTCGATCGGGATAAACCCTTTTATGATCCACTTCGATAATGTCATCACTACTGACCTTCTGGCCCATCTCTTTAATTACGCGGCCGTTAACCTTTACCCGACCCTGGCGGATTATTTCTTCACATCCGCGCCGTGAGCCTGCCCCTGATCGGGCAAGAAATACCTGCAAACGAACTTCGTCGTCTTTTTTATCTTCCATCAAGTTCAAACCTGTCCTGATTTAATTCATCCAGCTTCGGCAGATCGCTGATGCTGCTCAGCCTGAAAACTTTTAGGAATTCCCGGGTTGTACCGTACTGAACCGGTCGGCCCGGAGCGTCTTTTTTACCTACCTCTTTTACCAGGTTTCGGCTCAGGAGAAGTTTTATCATTCCGTCGGCACTTACTCCGCGGATTCCTTCAATTTCACCTCTGGTAATAGGCTGTGAATAGGCAATAATTGAAAGTGTTTCCATGGCAGCCCGGGATAACCTGGCATCATTCTTTTTTCCGTAACGCTCTTTCAGGTCCTCCCACAGGTCTTCTTTGGGACTGAGAAGGTATCCGCCGCCAATTTCACGGAGAGAGAGACCGTGTCCATCTTCATTATAGTGCTTCTCAAGGTACTCAAGGGCACCTTCAATTATATCCTTATCGAGCCTGCTTATCTTTGCCAGGGTTTTAACTTCCACCGGGTCTGATTCAAGAAAGAGTATGGCTTCGACTATAGCGGCTTCACGTTCCAGATTCATCTCCTTCCGGCTCCTCTGTCTGATTGTCAGTATCGTAATCTGCCTCTTCACCTTCAACGTATGCGTCGGCCAGGCCGGTTGGATGGGGAGAAATACGGATATCACCGAACATTCTGTTTTGATAGATTTTAATCCGTTTCATCTTAACCATTTCAAGAATAGCAAGGAATGCACAAACCACCTCCATGATGGACTGTTCCTTGATAATCAGTTCGGTGAAAAGGCAATATTCCTTGTCCTCAAGCAATTCATTTATCAGGCTGATTTTCTCATTTATGGAAACTTCTTCATAGAGATCGATTACCCGTTCTGAAGAAATCGATGAAATAAGGGAGGAAAATGTTTTCAGGAGCTCCCAGACGTCAATCTGGTCCCACATATCTTCCTGTTCGTCGAAGGGAAGAATACGCTGCTTTTTTTTCCTTTCAATAGCCCATTCGTTTTCTTCTTCCTTATCCATCATAAGATCAGAGATTTTCTTAAACTTCTGATACTCTATCAGTCGGTTAACCAGTTCCTGACGAGGGTCTTCCAGTTCATCTTCGAAATCGACTTCCACCGGGAGCAGCATGCGTGATTTTATATAAAGCAGGGTTGCTGCCATTACATAGAACTCGGAAATGTTGTCAAGATTGACCTGGGCTGCATATTCAATAAACTCAAGATACTGTTCGGTTATTTCTGATATAGGGATATCGTAGATATTTATTTCGGATTTTTTAATCAGAAATAACAGCAGATCAAGGGGGCCTTCAAACTGATTGAGTTTGAACTTGTAGCCGTCATCCTTTTGTTGCTGTTTTTCAGTTTCAGCCTGCGTTTCCATCAAATTATCTTATATCCCCCCAGGACAAGCTACCACTATATTCATTCATGGTAAGGAAGTAAATACCCTGATCGGGCAGATTCTGAAGCATGGATGCGTAATATTTTCCCGTCGCCGGGTCGGATAAATCAGGTGTCAACTCAAGAAGCGGTACCAGTACAAATTTTCTTAAGTTCATCCTCGGATGAGGGACTGTAAGCCTGCTTGTCTCAATAACTGAGCGTCCGAAAAGCAGCATATCTATATCCAGTGATCTCGGTCCTTTCGGCCTTAAGGGGTCACGGACGCGTCCGGAAACTTTCTCGGCGTGCTGAAGAAGATCAAGCAGTTGCTCAGGGCTTTTTTCTGTCTCCCCTTTTATGACTGCATTGATAAAAGGGGCCTGATCTATATCATCTCTGGGAAGGGTACGGTACATCCCGGATATTTGCGGATTATGCAGGTACAGTTGCAGAAATTCAAATGCACGAGCTATCTCGGCTTCTGTATCTCCAATATTTCCCCCGATACCCAGGTGTATTGTTACCATTCTGAGTTAAACTCCCGAAAAATATTTAAAAGAGTTCGTCTCCGGAATCGCCTTTCTTTTCTGCTTTATCGCCGGTGTTCCCTTTATCTGTCGTTTTCCCTGCTGCAGGTTCAGATGTTTTTTTATCGTCCTTTGGAGCAGCGGTTAAATCTTTTGAAGGGAACAGTATGCTTCTTAATTTTGTTTCCAGTTCGTTGGCTATGTCCGGGTTGTTTTCTAGGAATAGTTTTGCATTCTCCCGTCCCTGACCGATTCTCTCTTCTCCATAGCTGTACCAGCTTCCGCTTTTCTCGATCATCTCAAATTTAAGGGCTGCATCAAGAAGACTGCCGGAACCTGATATTCCCTTACCGAACATTATTTCAAGTTCGGCTTTCCTGAAAGGTGGAGCTACCTTGTTTTTAACAACCTTTACCCTCACCCGGTTTCCGATTGCATCTTCCGTTCCCTTGGCAATGGTTTCAATTTTACGAACTTCAAGTCTCATTGACGAGTAGAATTTCAGAGCCTTTCCGCCGGTAGTGGTTTCCGGATTTCCGAACATGACACCTATTTTCATACGGATCTGGTTAATGAAAATAAGACAGCTATTTGATTTTGATATGGTAGCGGTAAGTTTTCTCAAAGCCTGACTCATGAGCCGGGCTTGCAATCCCATATGAGAATCACCCATCTCACCTTCAATTTCAGCCTGGGGTGTAAGAGCAGCTACGGAATCCACTACAATAATATCTACCGCACCGGATCTTACCAGTGACTCTGCGATTTCCAGAGCCTGCTCTCCTGTATCGGGCTGTGATACCCATAGTTCGTCAATATTCACCCCTAAATTGCGGGCATAACCAGGATCAAGGGCATGCTCAGCATCGATAAAAGCTGCTATACCGCCCTTTTTTTGAGCTTCTGCAATTCCATGGAGCGCAAGTGTAGTTTTTCCTGAGGATTCGGGCCCGTATATTTCAATGATTCTTCCCTTGGGGTACCCGCCTACTCCAAGGGCATCGTCCAGCAGTATCGACCCCGAAGGGATCGCCTCGATGTTAAGGTCTTGTCTCTCTTTTCCCAGCTGCATAAGTGAGCCCTTGCCAAACTGTTTTTCAATCTGGAGCCTGGCTGCTTCGAGCGCTTTTTGTCGCTCTTCGCTGTTGGTCGGAGCCGGTTTAGTTTCAGGTAATGATCTTTTTGCCATTGAGTCCTCCTCATGATATAACAACCGGGAAAGCTGCGTTCTGATTTCAACAATAGTATATGGAGCTTATTTTATCGTCAAGCTAAGGTATTATGCGAAAACGGTGTAATGAGAATAGTCAAAATTCCTTTTTTGAATCTGCAAGGATTGTGACGGGACCATCATTCATGGAGTTTACCTCCATATCAGCCTGAAAAATACCGGTCTGAACATTTTCAATATGCAGTTTAATCTGATCGAGGAAAAATGTATAAAGACTTCGGGCAAGATTATTCTCAGCAGCCATATTGTACGAAGGACGTTTTCCTTTACGTATGTCAGCACAGAGGGTGA
Organism: Marispirochaeta sp.; assembly: GCA_963676835.2. GTDB lineage: Bacteria > Spirochaetota > Spirochaetia > JC444 > Marispirochaetaceae > Marispirochaeta. The sequence continues at coordinate 37,177 of CAXXFF010000001.1, read as the reverse complement.
ACTGAGAAACTACCAAAGCACTGCCTCCGACATCGGTAACAGACAGATTCATACGGCCCTCTAAATCTTTAAATATCCTCAGACCTGCTATTTTTTCTGCAAGATAGACTGCATCAGCTTCAGAGTCACCCTTGCAGATCCCAAGATAAACAAGTAAACCCTCATCTATCTGTCCTGAAATTTCCCCTGAGACTTTAACTTCTGCATTACTTACCCGTTGTATAACTGCCCGCATTTATCTTTTCTTTCCAGTATAGGTTTTAATTGAGAAGCTGGTGAACTGAAATTCCTTTTAATGAAACAGGAGATTCGTAGGTAGATGAGTTCAGAAGTTCTATTTGCCCAAGAATTTCAAGCGATCTGTTTTCCGTTAATTCAATGGGAAAATCAAGAATCACCGGTACAATAGCTTCCAGAATGGTTTCTGACTCGTATCCGACCAGAAGGTCAAAGGTAATCGTATCTTCCTGAATATTGATGTTTGCCGGCTTGCCCCGCCATATTACATAACATTGTGAATAGAGCCGCGGGTTCATTGCAACTTCCCGATAACTGAAGTTGTCTTTTAAGTTTGCGAAATCCGGAGGCTTCATTAAGCCTGAGAGGTAGAGGGCTTTATCTTTTACATTATCCGGTGCATTGGACAAAAGCAGCCTGTTTATTTCCACCATGGCAAGATTATCACGGTAGGCGTCCATTAACTCAAGAATAGTTACTGTGAGTTTTTCAACTTCGTTTTCGTCGAGAACTAAAACACCGGCGGTGGATTCCTGATTATCGCTGTTTTCATAAAAATTGATTCGTGCAATTTCCGGACGTTTAAGTGCGGGTTTTCTAAAATCCCAGGGGCGAAAATAGAACAGGCCCGCTGTAATAATAACAATAATAATTACAGCAGCGGCCATATATCGGGCTGTTTTTTTTCTGCGGGGATAGTAAAGGAATCTGTCGAGTTTTCCATCTTCAAGTCGAAGGGATATTTCTGAGAAATCTCTTGATTCACGGATAAGTTTCAAGCCCCGTTGAGCTTCACGGGAGTTATTGTTCCGCTCGAGAATATCCAGCCAGATACGAATAGCAGATTCGGTCTCCCCCCTTTTGGAATGTATAAGGGCTATACCGAGATTTGCTGGAATGTCACCATGGCTCAACTGTTCTGCCCTGCGAAGATAGGAATATGCTCCACCGAAATCTCCTGTATAAAGGCAGGAATAGCCTAAAAGAAGATAAAAACGGTAACTGTCCCGATACTGGAAAACCTGTGGTTCCAGCATGCGAAGTACTTTGGAGTATTTACCGCGTAGAAAGAGTTTCTCTGCGCCGGAAATTATAGAATCCATTTTACGGGCCTAATCTATAAAGTTCTCTTGCCTGGATTTCAGCGTGTCCATTAGCTGATGGAGTAAAATCATCTTCTCTTCAGGAATATCTTCACCTAATTCAAGGATATCATCTATCTGCTTGATCAGCTCGCGGACTGCAGCAAGTTCTTCTTCCGGCGTGCTTCCGGAAGAAGAGCCATCTGTTTCGTTTTCAGAAAGACTTGCAACCAGGTTTCCGATCTTTTCAGTGCCCTCGTTGAGTTCAGGGCTGAATCCGCCCTGGGCATAATACCCCATGGCTATGGTTATAGTCCGGGTACTGCCAGGATTAACAGGCTGGGATTTGTAAGAAAGCAGAACAGCAGAATCATTAATACTGTATGGAGGACGTGAAAAGTTCCTGGTGGTGTTGATCTGATATTCCCAGGCGCTGTCGCTGATTCTTTTCCAGTTGGCGAGAGTTATCTGATCAGGGAGGGTTATCCCCGGGCTTCGGAGCATAATCATGAGCCCATCCGTACGGCTTCCCTGGTAGGGACTTAAGAGATAGCGGGGCGCGTTTGCTGCGGTATAACCGGTTTCGCTGTTAATGGCAGAACCGAATTCATCGAAAAAGTGCACATCACCATCTTCACCCAAATAGGTATCCAGTAGGTATCGCAAACCGAGGACCAGTCTTTGTGAACTGATGTTTTTTATAGTAAAAGTTATGAGAAGCCCATCTGACAAAGGTGAACCCTGGGCTGTAAGAAATTCAATCTTTTCATTTACCAACAGCTGCTTTGACGTCCAGGTATAATTTCCGCCATTTTCTGTCCGGTTGTATGCCGGCGAGTACTGATAATCTTCCGATGGTGTATGTACCTGGTTATTAACAAGCAGGTCGAATTTGCTTGTCCGTGGATCATCGGGAAAAAGAAGGGGCAAATAACTACGGCCTCCCAGTTCCTTCAGCCAGGAAAAGGTGAAACTTTTATATTTTTCTGCAAAATTTATGGAAATCCGACCGTTTTTAACTCCTTCCGCAGCGAGAGGAATGGTTAAAGAAAAAGTGAAGAACAGGATACATGAAAGCAGGATCTTTTTTGTCATTTTCCGGCTCCCCTGTTCTCAATCAATCCAAGATAGAATTCTTTCAGTTCCAATGCGTCTGCTTTCAGCTCCAAAAGCTGCATCACGCTGTCTGTATCGGTCGGCGATATCCGGGCGGCAGGCTGGGCTTGAACCGAGGCTGCTTCACCGGCATCTTCAAGCTGTTTTCGCAGTTGGCTGTTGGCACTTTCGAGCTGACTGATTTCGATATTCTTCTCTTTTATCAGGGCAGTGAGGTCATCAAGTTCTGCCTGCATGTCTTCCGAGAGAACCACAGCCAGTCTTTTCTGGTATTCCATAAGGGCCTGTTCGTAGGCTTTTTCTCTCTGAATAAACTCTTCGACCGTATCGAGGTACTCTTCATGACTGATTTTCAACAGCCTTACAAGTTCATCTTCTCTGTACTTGAACTGAATAAGTTGAAGGCGGAATCTCGCTCCTTCAATTTTATAGCTGCCGGGATAGGTCTCTATTATATGCTGAAAAACCTTCTCTGCTTCCTCGAAACGCCCAAGACTATAGAGAGATTCTCCGATCCAGAAAAAGGCGTTAGGGACAAAGACATCTTCGGGGTAATCCTTTACGTAGAGATAAAGAACCTGAACTGCCGGTTCAAAATCTCCCTGAAGGTAATGCAGCCGGCCTTTCTGATACAGACCTTCTGCCTGAAGAAAACTGTCTGGGTATGCAGACAGGAAATACTCTATATTCCCTGCAGCATCATCGTATGCATCCATGGCCAGATATGTTTTTCCTACCCAGAAATAAGCCTCTCCCTGATATCTGTCGGAAACCGAACCGGTAATCAGGGATCTAAAGTCGCGGAGAGCCTGTTCGTAATCTCCTTTCTGATATGCTCCTATACCATCGCGCAGGGCAGTCGGAACTTCCGCTATGAGTATTGTTCCCCGGGAAAAAACAATGAGTAATAGAAGCAGTAAAAAGCTGTTTCGTAAGAACTTAGGCACCTATAAACCCCCGCTATACTTTTCGACATAAACCTCTTAAGTCATGAGTGATATTAGTGTCTACACACCTTTAAGTGCGTTTACCTCTTCTGTCTTATCAGCGGCATTGAAAAAAGCACTCCCCGCTACAAGAACATCTGCCCCGGCCTTGCGTATTTCGGACACGGTGGCCCGGTTTACTCCGCCGTCGATGGATATTTCATATGTATACCCATGTTCTTCTCTAAGAGATGCGAGTTTTCTGACCTTCTCTACGCAGGCAGGGATAAGCTTCTGTCCGCCGTATCCCGGGTTTACCGACATAACCAGAACGAGGTCTACTTCCGGTAGTACTTCAATTATACTTTCAACCGGTGTTGAAGGTACAATTGACAGGCCTGATTTGATACCCAGGGAACGAATTCTCTGAAGTTCGCGGTGCAGGTGGACGGTTGCTTCGGCATGTACGGTAATATAATCAGAACCTGCTTCAGCAAATGCATCTACATGTTTATCCGGATCATTGATCATAAGATGAACATCCAGGGGAAGTTTTGTAATCTTTCTTATGGCGTGTACCATCTGACTTCCAAACGTAATGGGTGGGACAAAAGATCCGTCCATTACATCGAGATGAATCCATTCGGCACCTGAGGCTTCGATATCCTCAACTGCTTTTTTTATATTGGTAAAATCAGCAGCCAGTATTGAGGGCGCAATTTTGGGTATCATGTGCTACTGCTCCTTTTTTACAGTAAATCGTATTTTTTCGGTTCCTTCGATAAGCACCAGCAGTACCGAGTTCTCCGGTTCCAGATACGGCACTGAGAGGAGACCTCCCTGGTGTTTCAGCTGCAAGTGTGTTTCCCGCTTTCCTTCAGGTGAGACCGCATCAATTGTAATCAACGCCGGTACTGCATAATTGGGAAGACTTTTTTCAAGAATACCGAACACATACCCTTCCGGTATATCTTCCGGTCTGGTAATAACAATCTGATGGAGAGAACCTCTGGGGACATCTGTTTCAGGAGCCGGATTCTGGCTGGCAACTATCCCGGGTTCTTCATTACTGTCCGCATCCCTCGCGCTGACGGTAAAATAGAGCTCCTGTCGGATAAGGCTGTTAACAGCATCCATATAGGGCATGTCCGTATAATCCAGCACAGTTATTGTTCCGGTCTGGGGACCGCGGCTGACAATCAGTTCAAGATCTGTTTCTGCTGCTATCTCCGTACCCGGTTCCGGTGTCTGAGAAATAATAGTTCCTGCGGGCAGATCGTTGAATACCCGCTGAATGGGGTCTTTAATTTTAAGCAGAGGCCCGTGTACAGATACCAGACTCTTAAGATGTATTTCGAGATCATCAATATTCCAGCCAATGTAATTGTCAACCCGGTCTATTATTGATCCTTTGCTGACTTTCAGAACAATCTTTGATTTTACACGAACAATGGCTCCGGGATTGGGATCCTGTTCAAGAACAGTACCCTTGTCTGCAGGGGTGGAACTGTATCTCAGCTGAACATGGGGGTAAAGCTCTTTTTCCTGCAGTGAAACCAGTGCGTTTTCAAGGTCGTTGCCGATCATATTCGGTACCATTGTCTGTTCATTGCCCTGAATCGAAACGGTAAAGGCGATAAAGCCTGCGAGCAACATAAGAAATATTGCGCCGAACGCAAGGAAAATTACTGTCTTGAAGTAACGATGTTCCGGCGAATCGTATTCACTTGGCAGAAGAGTCTTTATTTTAGCAAGGAATTTAAGCATTGGTTCCTCCGAGTATTGCGCCTTCGAGGTCTCGTACTCCATTTATGAACTCTTTAAAGGGAAGACGCTTTTTACCTTGTAGTTGCAGTTCAAGCACAGACAGAACACCCTTACCAGTTTGTACCAGAATACCATGGGAACTGTCTATGGAAAGTATTTTTCCGGGAATGTCCGACGGGTCTGTTGAAGCTGAAAGCCTGCATTTCCACAGGGTAAGTTTTTTGTCATTTAAGCTGGTGTATGCACCGGGCCATGGATCGTAGGCACGGCTCATACGTTCAATTTTCTCAGCAGAATCTTTCCAGTCAACAGATCCGTCTGTTTTGGAAATCATACCGCTGTAGCTTGCCAGCGAGTGGTCCTGGGAAATCGGAGCTGCAGAACCTGTGATAATCTGTTCCACCGCTTCAAGTACCGCAGAGGCACCGGTTTCTGCAGCAGTTTCAAGCAGGCTGCCGCTGGTTTCACTGCCATCACAGGGAAATGATCTCTGCACAATAATATCTCCCGCATCCATTTCCAGCGCTACCTGCTGCACAGTAAGACCCCACTCAGCATCCCCGTTCAGGATTGTAAAAGGAATCGGAGCAGGACCCCGATGGAGCGGCAGCAGTGAAGGATGAAGATTAAGCCCGCCTTCCGGAAAAAGGGAGAGAAATTTAGGGCCGAAGATCTTGCCGTATGCCACAACTACAAGGAGCTCCGGATTGAAAGCGGCAATTTCATCCCTGACAGATGAATCGAGTCTTTCCGGTGTAAGCACACTCAGACCGAGAGATTCTGCTGCCTCTTTAACCGGGCAGGGATGCAGTTGCCTGTTTCTTCCTTTCGGCGCATCGGGACTGCTGAGCACAGCTGTCACATAACCTTTCTGATGCAGCAACTTGAGGGACGGAACGGCGATTTCCGGTGTTCCGGCAAATAAAATCCTCATCGACTGCTTTTTGCCTGCTTCTTTTCATATTCCTTAACCACTTTGTCCCTCTTTCTCTCAGAGAGGTGGTCAATAAAGAGTACACCGTTAAGGTGATCAAGCTCATGCTGAATTACCCTGGCAAGAATCCCATCGGCGTCAATACGGAAAGGCCGGCCTTTTTCATTGAAGGCTTGTATCTGGATCATACTCGGGCGAACTACATCAGCATAGACGCCGGGAATGCTTAAGCAGCCTTCCTCGTAGCCGGTCAGCTCTTCGGAGGTCATGGTTATTTCAGGATTTACAAACACGTAGAGGTCATGACCGTCGGGTTTACAGATAAACAGACGTTGTGCTACCCCTACCTGTGGTGCAGCAAGGCCAATACCTTCACCATCCATGGCTTCTTTCATATCTTGAATAAGATCAACGAGATTCTGATCAAATGTGTCAATTTTCTGAGCATTCCGGCGCAGAACATCTGCGCCTAAAGTTACGATGTCAATCATGCTGAAATAGTACCGAAAAGAGGCTGTGGGGTCAATTCGGCGGGTCTTTAGAGCAGGCTGACAGGGTCTGCATCGATTTCGCGATAGGTCCCTGACGGGGGTACAATTTTCCTTGTATAAAACAACAGGATACTATGCATCGATTTAACATCGGAGCCCCGGATTATCATATGCATACGGAAGTTGCCGGAAATTATCGCCAGGGGTGCTTCTCCGGGACCTAGAAGTTCTACTCCTTCCGGGAGATCCCGGGAGATTGCAGCGGCAAATTCCTCTGCAGCTTTAATTACCCTGCCCCGCTCCTTTCCGCGAAAAAGAATACGGATGAGTCTTGATGCGGGGGGAAACTTCAGCATCCTGCGTACTTCAAGTTCATTGCGGTAGAAGGTTTTATCATCGTTTGCTGCAGCCAGAGTTATGGCAGAAGACTGGGGGTGGAAGGTTTGTATCAGAACTTTTCCATCGGGATGAAATCTTCCTGCCCGGCCGGCAACCTGGGTGAGCAGCGAGAATGTTCGTTCAGCTGATCGGAAATCCGGGAGCAGCAGAGTAGTGTCGGCCATTATTATCCCCACCAGTTTTACTCCCGGGAAGTTCAGTCCCTTGGCCACCATTTGTGTTCCTAAAAGAATATCAATAGCACCTGAATGAAAACGGTTGAGTATTTTTTCCATACTGCCTTTACGGCTTACCGTATCTGTATCAATCCTCTCAATAACCGCCTGGGGGAAAAGATTCCTGATTTCATCTTCAATACCTTCCGTTCCATAGCCTGAATAGCCTACATCCAGAGAGCCGCATTCGGGACATACCTGAACCGGATCGGACTGGTAGCCGCAGTAGTGACAAAGCATGCGGTTGCGGTTTTTATGAAAGGTAAGAGAAACTGAGCAGTTTCTGCATTTCATTTCATATCCGCAGCTCTTGCAGTGAAAGAAATAGGAGTAGCCCCGACGGTTAAGAAAAAGAATCGCCTGACGCTTTTCATAAAGGGTTTGTTTGAGCTCTTTTGTCAGTTCCCGGCTGATAATCCCTTTTTCCCCGGCCATGTTGATTATCTGGATCTCCGGTGGAGCACCGCCGGCGAGTCTGCGTGTAAGCCGCAACTCACGGATTTTTCCTGTCCGCATTAAATGTACTGCCTCGACAGAAGGCGTTGCACTTCCCATGACAAGCCTTCCTCCGTCCCTGGCTGCACGGTAGAATGCTACCTGCCGGGCATGATACCTGGGACTTGATCCCGACTTGTATGAACCTTCGTGCTCTTCATCGATTATTATGAGTCCTGTTTTCTTTAAAGGAGCAAATACGGCGCTTCTTGCCCCAATAACAAAAAGAGCCTCTCCCTTGCGTATCCGCCGCCACTCTGATAAGCGCTGACTGGGGGTGATTTTCGAATGCCAGACGGAGACTGTGTCGCCAAAGCGCCGGCGTGCTTCTTTAACAATCTGGTGAGTAAGAGATATTTCCGGAACCAGATAAATGACGCCATTCCCCGTGGCAAGCACAACTTGTGCAGCTCTGAGGTAGACTTCTGTTTTGCCGGAACCGGTAATACCGTACAAATACGCAGGTGTGCTGTTTTCCTCGAGCACTGATTTTAGTGCGGCGCTCTGCTCATCGGACAGCTCAAGGTTTTCCCGGTACTCTTCTTCATCGGGGAACATGGCAGGGAGGCTGCTTTCTCTCTTGCCCCCGGGAAGCATTGTTCCCAGCACTTCTCCCATGGAGCAGAAATAACGTCTGCCGGTCCATTCCGAGAGGGCAATTTCAGCCTCACCAAAGAGTGGTTCATCATCTATAATCTTCAGGATATCCTTGATTTCGTAGTCTCCTGAAGGTCGTGTCTCACTTACTTTCAGAATAAAGGCAATGGTTTTTCTGTTCCGGAATTTAACTTCAGCTCTGCAGCCGGGTTTTACCTTTGCAGGATCTATAATCTCTGAGGGAACAGAATAGGTGAAGGTTTTATCCAGAGGGAGGTTTAAGGCGACTTCAACAAATACCATGTAATTTAACCGCTAAATCAGCTTTTATTCGCGGAAAGTACATTACTGATCAGCTGCAGATCATCCCATACTGGCCGTCGCAGATCCGGATTTCTCAGGACCGCTGAGGGATGATAGGTTACCACCACGGGAATACCGTTGTAGGAATAAACTTCACCGCGCATTTGATTCATGCTGGTTTCCCGTCCGCTCAGCTTTCTTCCGGCAAAACGGCCCACACAAAGTATCGCTTCAGGTTTAAGCAGGGTGAGCTGTTCATCAAGAAAGTGAAAACAGCTTTGAATCTCTTCTTCGTGAGGGTCGCGATTATTCGGGGGGCGGCATTTTATAATGTTTCCTATGAATACATTTTCATCCCGGGATAATCCGATTGCCTTGAGCCATTTATCAAGATACTGGCCGGCAGCGCCGACAAAGGGCCGTCCGGTAGCATCCTCATTGCCTCCAGGAGCTTCTCCTACCACTACAAGCTTCGGATGGGGCGATCCTTCACCGGGTACGGGATTTTTTCGCATCCCCCCCAGGATACAGCTGGTACATTTGTGTACTGCCTGGGAAATCCTTTCAAGATCATTGTTTCCTGCTTCATCCCGAACCGACACAGAAGGCGGAGCGGGTATAAAGTTTTCATGTTTCCTGGAATATCCTCCAAGGAGCAAATCTTCAAAGTTATTTAGAATGTCCCAGTAATCATCCGCCGTATTTATGCTCATAATACACCTTATAAAGATATAAGCCCTGGGGAGGCGCTGTTGTTCCCGCCATAGCTCTATCCCGGGATGTTAGTTTCTCTCTGAATTGATCCGGGGTTTCCCCGGACTTTTCGGCTTCCATAAGAGTTCCGACTATACTACGAACCATCCGCCATAGAAAGGCATTTCCGCTTATGCGGAAAATCAATTCTTCCCCGACCGGGAAAAAAGATGCGCATTCAAGATTGCGAACCTTTGATTCAGATGCATCGCCCGCCGCGGTAAAGGTGGTAAAATCATGAGTACCAACCAGTGTTGAAGCCAGTTTATTCAGCACCTTGATATCGGGTCTGCGCTTCATACACCAGTAGCGATCGGTCTGAAAAGACGAAAAGGAAAAACCTGCAATAATTTTGTAGTGGTACAGCCGTTTTTGTGCGGAATAACGTGCATGGAAATCTTCCCCAACAGCCAGACTGCGGTGAATAGTCACCCCTTCCGGGAGCTGACTCTGTAAGGCAAGCCGGAACTTTTCTGCCGGTATTGCGGATTCCGTGTCAAAATGGGCAGTTTGACCCAGGGCATGAACGCCGGAATCGGTTCTTCCACTTCCGATAACCCGGGAAAATGTTCCGGTTATTTTTTCTACAGCCTCTTCAAGTACGCCCTGTACGGAAAGTTCATTGGGTTGAAGCTGCCATCCACAGAAATCTCCTCCCCTGTAAGACAGATCCAGCCGGATCCTACTCATCCCCCTCTCCGAACTCTTTCAGGGCTGTATTGATAGAATCGTAGAGGTCACGGGAACTCTGGAGTATTGCTTCCGGTTTGCTTTTGGACGCTTTTCCCATGCCGAAGATACGGGCAACAATCCGTTTCGCCAGCAGCAGTGATTTTTTCCGTTTTTCCGGATCTTCCCTGGGACCGAAATGATACTCAAGCATAGAGGCGAGATATAAAACACCGTCATAGGCGTAGTTTTTATCCAGGTCCGGACCAAGATTCCCTGCATTCCCGATGGTTTCGGTGCCGTCAGATTCATATTCAACTGCCAGTGTATAAAAGAACCGGGCTTTTCGATAAAAAAGTTTTGCCAGGTAATCGTAATTTTCAGCAGGCATTTTTCCATGCAGATCATTACATAGCCAGGCGGCCCGTAAGGATGAAATTCCCTGCTTAATGGTCGGAGCAACGGATTTCGGCATGAAATCGTAACACATTACCGCGAAATAATAGGCTGCGATCCCTTCTTTCAATCCTCGGGGTTCGGCGAACTCAAGTTCGGGGAACAAGGGCCGTATGGTGGCTACCCTTTTTTCACTGTTTTCGGACAGTCGCTGTTTTGCTTCTTCGTCAATGACATCAAAATCATTGGGATACGCGGCATAGAAGCAGGATGAACAGACAGTGACAGGGTAAACGAGAGGGTGAACTTCTCCATATTTTTTATTGGCTTCATACAGCCTGCGCAGTTCCTGGGTAAGGTTTCCGGCTATTAACCTGCCGCTTCCGGTAAGCATTTCCTCTTTATGGAAGCTTGCGTTACATACCGGGCAGGTTAAAGGATTTTTACTGAAAAATGATGTTTTTGTCATTGCCGATTTCCTTCAATTACCACCATGGCAACTGCATTATCCTGTTCATGGGTCATGCTTAAGTGTATACGCACACCACCCATATCCCTGAAGTTTTTATCTGCAGTGCCGTAAACTATGAGCTCCGGTTTTCCGGTTCTCTGATTTGCGACACGAATGTCTTTCAGGTTTAAACCGTGGAGACCTGTCCCCAGAGCCTTTCCAAAAGCCTCTTTAGCTGCAAAACGGGCAGCCAGAGAAAGAGCAGCAGTTTTTCCGCGGCTCAAGGCTTCCTGAAGTTCATCTTCATGGAAAAACCGCTGGGTAAGCCTGGGGTTTTCAAGCCAGTGCGCCATCCGGTCTACATGCACGATATCAATTCCTATCCCGAGTATCATTGATCTGTTCCCTGCCTTACCTGAATGACAGCTTCATCTGGATTATGCTGCAGAACAAGAAAATCGTTGGGTGCGGAGGCTGCAATTGGAAGACGGTAATAACCAGGATTCTCTATAGTGCTGCAGTCGATGCTCAAGGTAAAATCTGACGCACTGGTGGACTCAAGCAGCAGCTGGCTTCCCTGCAGTTTTATGCTCCCCATTGGTAATTCAGTTATAAGCTCCAGCCCCGCCGCAAGGTTTACCGGGTTTACCTGAATGTCGCTAAAGGTCCGGATCAGCAGGGTTTCCTGAATAATCCCGCGAAAATCTATGTTTCTTCCCTCGGGAAAACTCAACTGATACTCAGAGGGAACGACCAGCCCTACCCGCAGGCTCAGAGAATCCCTTAAATTGGAGAGATCAACCGGTTCTGTCATAAGACTTCTGAGATTCTCGATTTGTGAACGGGGACCGGTTATGGTCAGCTTTTCCGGGGTCAGGTAGTACTGTCCGAGCTCAAAGCCCCTGGCGGGATATCCGAGAATGTCCGGAATAATATCAACCTGCTTAGTCTGCTTTTCCTGTATTTCCAGGCGCAGTTCTGTAGGCTCGAGGCTGATCTCCAGATAATCCACTCCAAGGGCAGTACCGGTTTTATGATAATCAAGAGGCGTCTTGAATATTCCCTCACTATCGTACTGGGTAAAATCTGCGTAAACTTCAATATCTTCTTCAAGGATATTGAAGATAACCTCCCTGTCGCCTCTGATCGTAACCCGGGCGTTTCGCTGGTAGGAAGATGCAGGGACAAAGGTGTCGCTTACCCTTACCTCCAGGGGAACACTGAAATACCGCTCCTCAAGATTGGATATTCGGTGAAACAGGAACAACAGAACCGCGAGAACTACAGATAGAACTTTTACCGGCCAGTTGTGGGCAAGTCTGTCGAGTAATGATCTAACTATCAAGACCTGTCTCCTCAAGCGCTTCGTCTTCATGTATGCTCAACAAGCGGCGCAGGGTTGAACGAACCTCGTTTAATGTAAGGTCGTAATACAGGTTGGAATTGTAGGCAAGAGAAATTGCTCCCGTCTCTTCGGAAACTATAAGAACCACAGCATCGGTCTCTTCTGCAAGTCCAAGAGCTGCGCGGTGACGGGTTCCGAAACTGCGGCGTATATCAGACTGCTCGGAAAGCGGGAGGAAACATCCTGCAGACAACAGCTCCCCGCCCTGCAGAATAACTGCACCGTCATGCAGAGGAGTGTCATGACCAAAGATTGTCAGAATAAGAGATGAGCTGATGGCCGCGCTGAGCCTGGTGCCTGTTTCTATTATATTCTTCAAGCCTACCTGCCTGGTAAAGACAATAAGAGCACCCCGTTGTCTGCCGGACAGAACCTCGACAGCATTCAAAACACTGTCCAGCTGAAAGGATGTACCCCTGTTCTGCAGCTTGAGCCAGTCACCGCGGCCGATGGTGGTAAAGATATTTCTAAGCTCAGGCTGAAAAACGATTGCAATAATAATAACCAGCACAGTGGCCAGTCCGTTCATAATCCATAAAAGGGTTGTAAGCTCCAGAAAAAAGGCCAGAACGTAAATAAGGGCCATAAGAAAAGCACCCTTTACGAGCTGAATTGCCCTGGTCTGCACCAGAATCTGGTAAATCTGATAAATTATAACTGAAAGAATAAGGATATCCAGAACAGGACGAAAGAGTTCTCTGAATACCCAGATCTGATTAAGCCACTCCACTTTTTAATCGCCCCCGATGACGGCTTCTGTTACCAGCACGGCATCCCGTGTTTCCGCGACATCGTGTACTCTGAGGATATCGGCGCCAAAAACCTGGGCAAGTACACCGGCAGCGATACTTCCGGCAAGCCGTTCATGTACTTGTCTTCCGGTAATTACTTCAAGAAAAGATTTTCTTGAATGACCGATGAGAACAGGATACCCCATCTGCCGGAAAAAGCCAGTCTCTTTTAGCACCATCAGATTATCCTGATGGCGTTTTCCGAAACCGATACCGGGATCGAGAATAATCCTCTCCCTGCTTATTCCGGAAGCTTCTGCCCTGGCGACAGCCTTGTGAAGGTAGCTTTCGATCTCCTGAAGCGTGTCATTATAGGAGGGATTAAGCTGCATGGTATCCGGTCGGCCGCGTTTATGCATAAGCACAATCCAAGCCCCGGTATCTGCTGCCACTTTACCAAGTTTCGGGTCATCCTCCAGGGCTGAGATATCGTTGATAATATCTGCTCCGGATAACAGTGCCTGTCTGGCTACCTCGGACTTTCGAGTATCGATACTCAAGGGTATATCACTGAAACTGCGTATAGCCTCTACCGCAGGAATAACCCGCTTCAGCTCTTCCTCTTCTGAAATATAGTCCGAACCGGGACGGCTGGATTCTCCCCCCAGGTCAAGGATATCTGCTCCCTGATCAATCAGCTTACGGGCTTTATCCTCTGCATCCTTTACAGCTTCTGCCCGGGAAGCGGAGAAAAAAGAGTCGGGGGTACAGTTAATAATCCCCATGATCATGGGCGATCCATCAAATTTCAGGCTGCAGGGGTGTTTTATCATTGGGAATATTATATGAAAAAGGTCCTGTATTGACCAGAGGAATTGGCATGTACTACATTGAATCCGGAGGATCACATGGAGATTGCCGTCCGCCGATGGCGGGAGCTGAACAGCAGTGAACAGGAAGCTATTCTTAAACGTTCCGAGATAAACATCAGCGAAGTACATGACACTGTTCTTGAAATAATCCGCCGCATCGAAAAAGATGGGGATAAGGCTTTAAAAGAGTACAGTTTAAAACTGGACGGAGTGGATCTTCATGATTTCCCTGTAAAGGTTCAGCCTGAAGAGTTTGAAGCCGCAGCGGAGCTGGTAGATGATGCTGTCAAAGACGCTCTGCATTTCAGTATTGAGAATGTTCAGAAGTATCATGAAATACAAAAACCCCGGGCAATGGAAATGGTTGAAATCCGTCCAGGAGTTTTTGCCGGAGAACGGGCAACTCCCATAGAGTCAGCAGCCCTTTACGTTCCCAGAGGCAGAGGCAGCTTTCCTTCCATGTTCTATATGCTCGCTGTTCCTGCGGTTATTGCCGGTGTCCCCAGACTCTCAGTGCTTACACCTCCCAACCCGGACGGATCCGTGGATCCCGCCTGTCTTGTCGCTGCTGAATTATGCGGCTGTGAAAATGTTTACCGTATAGGCGGAGCCCATGGTGTAGCTGCCATGGCTCTCGGTACCGAATCTGTTCCCGGGGTTGAAAAGATTGTTGGCCCCGGCAGCATGTATGTGGCAGCAGCAAAGAGAATTCTTTCAAACAGAGTTGATGTCGGACTTCCTGCAGGTCCATCGGAGTCTGCAGTCCTGGCTGACAGCAAGGCAGATCCATACCTGTTGGCTCTGGATCTGCTTACTGAGGCGGAACATGGTGCCGACAGTTCTGCAATCCTGGTCTGTACCGATGCCCGGATTGCCCGGGAAGCAGCGGAACAGCTCGAAAAAGAGATAGATGATCTGCCTGAGCCGCGGAAAGGTTTTGTTCAGCAGGTTTTTTCCGGTTACGGAGGAGTCCTTCTTGCTGATAATCTTGAAGAGGCTGCGGATATCATCAACCTTTATGCACCGGAACATCTGCAAATTCAGTGCAGTGAACCCTTTGATGTTCTGCCGCTGATACGCAATGCCGGAGAGATTATTCTCGGCGATACTACACCTTTTTCCGCAGCGAACTATGCGGTCGGGGCTAACGCTGTTCTGCCCACAGGCGGAAGGGCCAGAACCTATTCTCCAGTCTCTGTACGTGATTTTATGAAGTTCTCTTCAGTTATTTTCTCTACCAAGGCCGGCGCAGCATTGATGGCAGAACACGTTGCAACCCTTGCAGAGTATGAGGGCTTTCCGGCCCACTGTAACGCAGTACGTAAACGGCCATGAATACGAAACTTTCCCCACCTCTGGCGGAAGGCTTCGGGTGGATAGAAAGTTTTACCAACTTTGAGAAACGCCCGGGATCCAGTCTCCGACCCTTCCGCCTTGATCGGATGAAATCTCTTGCCGATGCATGTGGTAATCCCCAGAAGCAATATAAAATAATCCATATTGCCGGGTCTAAAGGAAAGGGTTCCACTGCTGCCTTTATCGGCTCCATTTTATCAGAAGCAGGCTTTGACTGCGGTATCTACACTTCTCCTCACGTTGACAGTTACCGTGAACGTTTTCTGTTAAACAGAGGATGGCTGCCGGAACAGTTCCTTATAGAAGCGATACAAATAATTCGCGAGACCTTTAAAGATGGCTGGTTTGATGACGGATCTGAACCAACAACCTTTGAGCTCCTGACACTCTCCGCTTTTGTTGGATTTCAGCTTGCCGGCTGTACATGGGTGGTCCTGGAAACCGGGTTGGGTGGACGTCTTGATGCAACAAATATTGTTCTGCCTGAACTTGCGGTAATTACCTCTATAGAGCTGGAACATACACGGATACTGGGAAATACCCTCGAAGAGGTTGCCGCGGAAAAAGGGGGGATAATCAAGCCCGACCGCCCTATTCTACTCGGCCGCATCGATTCCCCTGCTTATGAAGTTTTACTGGATATTGCGGCTCGGCGCAAAGCTGAGGTATCGGAATACGCCGATGCTTCTTTATTATCAGACAGCAGCAGATCTTTTACTGCCAAGCTTCCCGGTGGAAAACAGCTTCACCCATATCCGGGGATGATAGGCCGGCACCAGGTGCATAATGCACTGCTCGCAGCCATGGCGGCAGATATGGTAATCCCCGGAATAGAGCCTTCGGTTATCGAAAGAGGACTTTCCCTCGCCTCTCTCCCGGGTAGATTCGAACGCTGCCGGCATGGAGAACACGATATTGTTTTCGATGCAGCCCATACACCTACATCAATAAAAGCATCTTTTACCACTTTTCGGGATCTGTATCCGGCGGGTGGTGTGGTAATCCTGGGGCTTGCAGAAGATAAAGATGTTCAGCGTATCCGGGATATTTTCCCCGGAGATCTGACTGCTGTCATAGTCAGCAAACCCGGTAGTTTCCGGGAAAGTAATCCTGAAAATGTCGCTGCGGTGTTTCGGGAACGGTTCCCGGATACAGAGCTTATTATCAATTCTATAGAGGCTCTTGACCGTGCTCTTGCCCTTTGTGATACTGAAGAACCGATATTGGTCATAGGTTCATTTTATCTGCTGGGTGATCTTCGCAGCAAAGGAGAGTTTTCCTGATGTTTTCCAAACGCCTCCATGCGCTTACTCCCTATGTTCCAGGAGAGCAGCCGCGTAACCGGAAATTTATTAAACTCAATACAAACGAGAACCCCTTTCCGCCTGCTCCGGGCGTCCAGTCCTTGATTGATAATTATAAGGCTGAGGAACTCCGCCTGTATCCGGATCCGGATTCAACTGAACTCAAAGAGGCTTTTGCTGAACGTTTTCAACTCGAAAAAGATAACCTATACGTTGGAAACGGCTCCGATGAAGTATTATCTCTGATTTTTTATTCATTTTTCGGACCGGAAAATGGTCCTGTTCTTTTTCCCGATATTACCTACAGTTTTTATCCGGTTTATTGTGCTTTTTATCAATTGGAAAAAAAGTTGATTCCACTGGAAGCCGATTTTAGTCTGAACATAGACCTTTATATAGCCTATGCTCAATCAAATCCCTACTCTGGAATTATCTTTGCAAACCCCAATGCGCCTACCGGAATGTCAATAACCCTGGAAACCCTGACAAAACTGCTTGATTCTGTTTCGTCAAACCGCGTTATTGTGGTCGATGAAGCATACATCGATTTCGGCGGTGTCTCTGCCGTCGGTCTTACCTCTGAATATCCGAATCTGCTGATTACCGGAACAATGAGTAAAAGTTATGCCCTGGCAGGCCTGAGAATCGGGTACGCTGCAGGCAGCAAAGAACTCATAGCAGCACTTAACCGGGCTAAAGACAGTTTTAATTCCTATCCGATAAGCAGGATCGGCCAGAAATTAGCCGTTGCCGCTGTTAAAGATGCTGAATATTTTCAGAAGAAAATTGATGAACTTATTGAAATAAGAAAATGGACGGCAAAGGAACTTGAAAACCTGAATTGGACAGTACTTCCAAGCGATGCCAACTTTATTTTTGCCAGTCCGGCAGATAGAAGTGCTGAAGAAATATATCTTCGTCTGAAAGAAATGGGTATCCTGGTACGCTATTTCTCATTACCGCGGATAAGTAATTATTTAAGAATAACCATTGGTACAGCCGCCGAAATGGTTGAGCTTATTAAAGCCCTGCGGAATATGCCTGTATAAACAGAAAAGCTGTCATGGAGCTTGAAGGAAACTGTTTTGGATGTTTTGGACCGGATTATAGTTATTGTCGGTGATATTACCTGTTTAGAAGTGGATGGCATTGTCAATGCCGCAAACTCAAGCCTGCTCGGCGGAGGCGGCGTTGACGGTGCAATTCACCGGGCAGGAGGTTCGGCAATTCTTGCAGCCTGTCAGAAAATTCGTGAATCAGACTATCCCCAGGGGCTGCCTGCCGGAGAAGCAGTAATCACCACCAGCGGCAATCTTTCCCACCACGGTATAAAAGGGGTGATCCATACTGTTGGTCCCATATATAAGAAAGAGAGCAAAGAAGTTGAAAAACTGTTAAAAAACGGCTATAGAAACAGCCTTCAGATTGCATCGGATAAAAAATTTCGGTCCCTCGCATTTCCTGCAATCTCTACCGGTGTCTATGGATATCCGAAGCCTCTTGCTGCAGATATAGCGTTTTCAACTATTACCAGCTTTCTTTCAGATAATTCCTACCCCGAACAGGTATATCTTGTTTTTTTCAGTCAAAAGGACAAGGATATTTTTCTTGAAGCTGTACCGGATCTGAAGAACAGGTAATAAGGCGGAATATGTCACTTAACTGGCGTGAGATAGATCTCATCCTGGAAGAACTCTCCCTTAATGACACATTTATTCAGAATATAATACAGCCTGACTTCCAGAGTCTTGTTCTCGATATTTACCGGCCGGGGCAAAAAGAGAACCACCGCTATAACAGGTTTCCCCTGCTGGTAAGCTTTTATCCGGGCAGTACCCGTCTGCATGCTTTGGGTCATAAACCTCCACGAAAAATAAAACTTCAGCGCTTTCCTCAGCTGTTGCGAAGCCGTATAAAGGGGTGCAGGATTCTAAATGTGTTTCAGATCCCCGGCCAGAGAATAATAGGCATGCAGCTTAACCAGGGAGGCAGTACAGGAGACAGTAGTATCCTGTGGTTACGCCTGTGGGGGAACGCTGCCAATGCCATTTTATGCGATGCGGATTCCGGTACTATAATAGATGCTTTTTACCGCAGACCCGGAAAAGGCGAAATTACCGGTGAGTATTTCGACCCCAGAAACGAGATCTATCCTGAACCAGATTCAAGGTTTCAGCCACACAGTGTGGAGTCCGGACAGGATATGAACAGCACCATAGAAAAACTCTATGCCGATAAAGAATACGCGGAAATTTTTAAAAAAAGAAAAAATGAGTTACTTAAAACGTGGAAAAGATATTTAACCAGCCAGGAAACCATATTGCGACGTCTTCTGGACGTAAGGGAAAAAGACGATCGCAGCTCAAACTTCAAACATATTGGAGATCTTTTGTTGGCAAACAGTCACATCTTAACAGAAAGATCTTCCTGGGCAGAGGTTGAAGACTATGAGACCGGGGAAACCCTTAGAATCCAGATTGATCCGCTTCTGTCCATTAATGAAAATGCACAGGAATATTACAGGAAAAATAAAAAAGAATTACGCCGAAGAGAGCATGCACAGGAAGAACTTTCAGTTCAGAAAGCATCGGTTAATAAATTCAGAACAATTGTCAGAAGGTTGGAAGACGCACTTACCCTAGAGGATCTTGAGGTTATTCCTTCAGTTCCTGCGGATCGGGCTGGTTCAGAAGGAAGCGACGCAGGGCCGAATATCAGGAAACATAAAGGCCTGTTCCTGCTTTCCGGGCAATGGCAGATTGTTGTTGGAAGAAATTCAACTGAAAGTGATGTTCTCCTGCGTAGCTGGGCCCGGGGGAATGATTACTGGATACATACACGGGATTACCCAGGGGGACATATATTCCTGAGAGGACCAAAAGGGAAAACGCCTTCTCTTGATTTGCTGCTGGATGCAGGAAACCTTGCTGTGTACTACAGTAAAGCACGAAAAAACGGTAAAGCCGATTGCTACTACACCAGAGTGAAATATTTGCGCCGCCCCAGGGAGGGAAAAACCGGTACCGTGCTTCCGACACAGGAGAGAAATCTCGATATTAGACTCGACTCAAACCGGATATCGCGGGTACTGGACGGGGATATCAGTGATGACTGAATACAGGCTGAGTGCCGCAGAGGACGGATTCCGCCCCCTCTTAACCCGTGGTCAGTTTTTTCCGGAAGAAACTGAAGAAATGGAACAACTTTTTAAAGATACAGAAAAAAATTCAGGGGCGGCCCTCATAGCAAAAGAACAGCAAAATAAATTATTACGCGGGGCATTTAAATATTCAGGGCCAACTAACATCGCCGTATTAAAAAACGCGTCCGCAATGTTCGGGACTGTGCCTTGCATAATCATGCTTGCTCAAAGTTTAAGGGACGAAGAAGAGAACATATGGCTTCCGGATTACAGGGGATTCAATACACCGTTTAGGCGATTTACCATAAATACAGAAATTGTCAACAGAATGACAGAGGCTTCAACTCTGTTTCTCCCGGACCGTGTTCGTTTTGAAGAAGATCCGGCTTTTGATATTCCTCTGACCATATTGGGTTTTCTCGGGTATTATGGTGACGTGCTTCCGATTATTACGGGCAGCAGCAGTACCGAGTTAATGAAAGTTATAATGAAAACAATAACAACTGTTTTTTCTACCCCCAAGCCGCTTCTCTTTTATATAACAGGCCTGGACGAATAGTCCGCAAAAATATCTTTGCTCGTTTTTTTTGCTATTCGGGACATATACTGGTAGAATTGAATATACAGGAGTTGTTCTACGAAAATTTCAGATAAAGAAAAAATCCTGCTTCTAACTATAGCCAGAAACCGTATTTGCCGGGACTTGAATCTTCCTGTCAAGGATGAGGAGCTTATTCCCGACGCTGCAGCAGAAAACAGTGCCCTCCATATTGTCTGTGGTGCATTTGTAACATTAAAAGAAAACGGAAACCTGAGAGGTTGCATTGGTACAATGACCGGCAGGTTGCCCCTTCATGAGACTGTATCTGCCATGGCTGCATCGAGTGCTTTTCATGATCCCCGCTTTTCACCGGTGCTTAAGGAAGAGCTTAATAAACTCATAATAGAGATCTCAGTGCTGTCTCCAATGGAGACTATTGAGGATCCGTTTTCTATAATTCCCGGCATTCACGGGCTCTATATTATTTACGGTCCAAACAGTGGTGTGCTACTACCCCAGGTGGCTAGCGAACAGGGCTGGGGTGTGAAGGAATTTGTAGAGCACACATGTTTTAAAGCAGGACTAACTCCGGAAATTCTTAAAGACGGAAAAACCAGATACCAGTCCTTTACGGTAACCCGATTTTCGGAAACCGATCTGCTATAACCTGTTTTCTTCCCTGAAGTTTTCTATGAGTTTCATGATATCTTCTTGTTTCTCCGGAGATATCCACATGGTTTCAGGGATTGCCTTGAAAAAAGTGATTTGCCTTTTTGCATAACGGCGGCTGTTTTTCTGTATTTCCTGTTTAACCAGGCTGAGGTCAAATTCACCGGATCCATTTTCTGATTGAAAAAACTCTTTATACCCTATGGCTTTCATACCCGGATCGATCGAAGTATATCCCTGACTCGTCAATCTTGTGATTTCATCCACAAGCCCTGACCTGAACATGGAATCAACACGTTCATTGATTCGGCGGTAGAGTTCTTCCCTGGGGCGTTGAAGACCTATAATCAAAGGTTTCAGCCCATCGCGGAGCACCTCGGGGACAGAAAAGGATGAGAGAGGTTTTCCGCTAACACGGTAAACTTCCAGCGCCCTCATTATTCTGTAGTGATCTGACGGTGCTATTCTTTCATAGGACACAGGATCCACACTGGAAAGTTCGTTTAACAGCACCTGACTGCCGCGGGAGTTCAGTTCTTCCTGCAGAGCATCACGTATTTCAGGATCAGACTCAGGAGCGTTCGGCAGGCCGAACAGGAAATGTTTAAAGTAATAAGCTGTACCTCCGGAGATAACCGGTATCTTGCCACGGCCTAAAATTTCAAAACAGGCTTTGTCTGCACGGCGGAGGAATTCGCCCAGATGGAACTGAATGTCCGGAGTACAGATATCTATAAGATGATGTTGGATTTTTTTCCGTAAAGACAGCTCAGGTTTGGCTGTGCCGATATCCATCCCTATATACACCTGCATGGAATCGGCGCTTACAATTTCATAAGCAGACCCTGACAGGTTTTCTATAAGATCTGTTTTGCCTACTCCGGTGGGACCAAAAAGAAAAACCACCGGCAAAACCGGTGGCATGATTTCTTCTGGAAAGATGATGCTATTCTTCAAGACGGTACTGTACAGTCTGGGTAAGCACCTGTGCTATGGCAGTGGATACTACTTTGCCGCCGTTTGCTTCTATCTCTTCCTCGCCGGTAACAGTAATTTGTACGGCTCGTCTGATAGCAGCACATGTCAATTCATAAACGTTGTCAGTATTATCAACCAGTAAATCCAGTGGAATTATCATTCTACCCGCCTGTTTTCTTATGTGGCCGTATTATATCCCGAGTTTAATATAAAAATCAATCCTGCGAACGATTAAGGAATTCGGTAATGATCATTTCTGCAATACGGTATTGATCGTACCTGCCGGAATCGATGATAAGATCTGCAAACCGGTAATTATCGTTATCAATCGAATAGATTCGTTTATAACGTTCATGGTCGCGCTTATCCCGGGCTACGGTTTTTTCAAATGCTTCGATATCTGTTTTTCCTTCCCGTGCAGAGATACGTTTAGATCGTACCTCCTGACTTGCATCGAGGAATACAGTAAGATCTGCCTTGTCTTTTAAAAGCCAGATTGCCAGGCGGGATCCTAAAACACAGTTTCCTTCCATCGCCAGTTGGGTCTGCTTTTCATCAAGATCGAGATCGTAGCTGTCATCCTGTTCAGCCAGGGCACACATGTCTTCAAAGGGCAAACCTTTCTCTTCTGCCATGGTACGGAATGTATAGTTTATAACCCTGAATCCAAGTTTTTCGGCTACCAGGTTTGTGACTGTGGTATTACCGCACCCGCTTTTACCTGAAATTGCGATAATATTCCGCTTATTCGACATTTCTCAGCTGCTCCCGTATATTCTCAAGGGCATCTTTCATAGATACAACATTTTCGCTTATATCGTATTTGATGCTTTTAGATCCGATTGTATTAATTTCCCGATGTATTTCCTGGGCTAGAAAATCAAGTTTCTTGCCCGACCCTTCAGATGAAGAAGTTATTTCTTTGAAACTTTTCAGGTGCTGACCCATGCGGACGATCTCTTCATTGATGGAATACTTTACCATTAGAGCGGCTATTTCAGTCAGAATCCTCGATTCTTCAATCTGATCTCCTACAACCTCAAGAAATTTTTCCCGAACAGTGGAACTGAAATAACTTTCCAGTTCTCCGCTCATCTCCGTTATTTCCGCCAGGGAATTTTCAATTACTGCAAGCTGTCTGAGAATATCGGCTTCAGTTGCTGCCCCTTCTGTCGCCCGGGAAGTGTTGAAGTCTGAAACAGCTTTTTCAAGGGCTGGTTCTATTTTATTCCAGACCTGGTCGATATCTCTGGACTTGGTGCTTTTCAGTATTCCATCCATCTGCAGTAAATGCTGAAGTTTAACTTCATCTTTTATGCCGGTAGTATTGATGAGTTCATGCAAAATTTTTGTATATTCCATCGCCACCTGGTTATCAAGGTGAACTGTGATTGATTCTTCAAGTTCCCGAAGCCGTATGTAGACCTCAACACGGCCGCGCCTGACCCTTGCGGCGACAAACTCACGCACCCGCGCTTCCAGAGGACTGAGAAATGACGGCAAATTGACCTGCAGATCCAGGTATCGGTTATTATATGATTTCAATTCTACAGAAAGATAGTATTCCGGTTTTTCCAGTTCACAATAACCGAATCCGGTCATGCTTATCATTTTATTCCCCTTCTGATCTTATAAGATCATACAGTTTATAGGCCACATGCCAGTTATCGCCGGCCCCCATGGTAATGAAGAGATCTCCCGGTTTTAACACTTCAACGAGCTGTTTATGTGCATCATCGGGGTTTGCAATATAGATAACTGTGTCATGATGTTTTCTTGTTTCATTATACAGGGTTTCCCCGGTAATATTCCCCTTTTTCTCTCTGGCAGATGCATAAATTCGGTGAAGAATAACCATGTCCGCATCGGAAAAGGCGGCGGCAAAATCCTGCAACAGCGATTCAGTTCTTGAGTATGTATGGGACATAAAGTCGACGATAATCCGGCGTCCAGGGTAAAAAGAGCGTATGCCGGACAGTGTAGTTGTTATGGCAGTCGGATGATGGGCATAATCATCCATAAAAAGGATTCCCCCAGCCTCACCAATCACTTCGCTTCGCCGTTTACTGCCTCTGAAAGATTCAAAAGATTCCGCTAAAGATGATTTATCCAATGATATTTTCAGATCATCCGCCATGGTCTGCATTAGGGCAGCGGCACCTGCGGCATTACGGGCAGTATGATCTCCCGGGATCCTCAACCTTATTTCCTGCTCTATACCCTGCAGTCTGATAACAAGCCGTTCCTTTTTAAGAACCCTATCAGTGATTCTGTACTCTCCCTTCGCAGTAAATCCATATGATATGAGCCTGATATCGGAGCGCCTGGTAGAAACCTCACCGGCGAGCTGTGTGGCACCTGCATCATCAGCGCAGTATATTAATGATCCTCCCTCAGGCAGTTGTAAGGTATATTCCATAAATGCGTTGTAGATATCATCATAACCTGAAAAATAATCAAGATGATCCGGTTCAATACTGGTAACAATGATCCACCGTGGATGTATGTTCAGGAAATGTCTGCGGTACTCACAGGTCTCAGCTATAAGTGCTTTGTCCCCAGCGAACATACAGGATCGGTTGCCGAAACTGGAAACTGCAGACCCGACGAGGGCAGCTGCAGGGAAGCCGGTTTCCTTTGCGACTGTTCCAGCCAATGCAGTGGTAGTGGTCTTTCCATGAACCCCGGCGATACCTGCGACAGGGATGCCGGCAGAAATTAATCCGAGTGCCTGAGGATAGCTGTACATCTTAACGCCACGGGATGCTGCTTCTTTCAACTCCGGATTTGTTTCAGGAGAATAGGCGGCACTATAAAACAAAAAATCTATTTTTTCGGGCAGATTTGACGCATTAAAAGGAGTGTGAACAGGGATATCCAGGCTTTCAAGAATATCATCTGTGTAGAAGCGTTCAGCTACGTCTGAACCCTCCACATGTGCTCCGGCGTGGCGGCAGAACTCTGCAAGAGCTGCCATTCCGGTACCTTTTATACCGACACAGTAAACATTCTGCCGGGAACTGAAATCAATCATCCCGGCAATAATAAATTAGCTTATGGAGATTTACAAGAACCTGACCGTACAGCAAGGTCTGAAAATATGGACGGCGGCGGGTATAATAAGTATTATACATGTACATTTAAAAGAGTTGGATGGTTCATTTGATCGAGATTAATTTTTACAAGAGTGAGGTCAATTAAGGTGAAGAAGTCTAAAATATGGCTGGTGATTCTCGGGATCATTCTGCTGTTTATTTTCATAACCTACAGCAGTTTTAAGGGTACCTATAATAAGATGGTCACCCTCGATGAGGGGGTAAAATCAGCATGGGCACAAGTTGAAAATCAGTACCAGAGAAGATTTGATTTGATCCCTAACCTTGTTGAGACAGTTAAAGGATATGCTAATCAGGAGCAGGAAACATTAACCGCTGTTACTGAAGCCAGAAGCAGAGCGGGTGGAGTTATGCAGATGGATGAATCAATCCTTGATAATCCTGAGGCTTTTAACCGATTCCAGGAAGCACAGTCAGGACTCGGATCTGCACTTCAACGGCTTCTGGTGGTGACTGAAAACTATCCGGATCTTAAATCGAACCAGAACTTTCTTGCACTTCAGGATCAGCTGGAGGGCACCGAAAACCGTATTTCTGTTGAACGGAAAAGATTTAATGAGTCTGCTCAGGGATACAATACCTACATACGTCAGTTTCCCCGGGTGATTATTGCAAATATGACTGGATTCAGGGAAAAAGCATATTTCTCAGCTGCCAGCGGTGCGGATTCTGCACCGGAAGTAAAGTTCTGACACGCCTATGGCAATTTTAACAGAAAACGACAAGGAACGGATAAGCTCAGCTGTGGAAAAAGCTGAGTCCGGAACCGGTGCAGAAATTGTTACTGCCGTTATAGCTGAATCCGATGATTATGGATTCAATGAAATTATTTTTGCTTTAATCGGTGGATTTCTGGTTTTCAATATATCTGTCCTTTCCGGATCAGCAATAGAAGATTTCCTGTCTGGAATTTTCTGGGGATTCAATTCGTCGCGGCTGCCCTTCTTATATGGTTTGACAGGTATAATTTCAGGCGCTTTTTTATACGCAGCTGCACAATTCCCTTTTATTGACCGACTGATTGTATCCCGAAAAAAAATGGAATTGGCAGTGCAGAAACGCGCTCTTCTTCATTTTATTGAATCCGGTGCGTGCGATACAGTGGATCGGACGGGAATACTCATTTTCATATCCATGCTGGAAAGAAAGGCCGTGATACTTGCTGATCAGGGTATAAATAAAAAGGTTGAACCCGGCACCTGGGATAAAATTGTTCATGATCTTACCCTGTCCATTTCTCATGGGGCACTTACAGACGGTATTATTGCAAGCGTAGAAGATTGCGGTAAAATTCTTACACAGCATATTACGCGAAGGAAAGATGATACTGACGAACTGGACAATCGTCCGCAGGAATTGAGTTGAAATATGAAAAATAAGCTATCAAAACTATATATTCCTATGGCCTTTCTGGCTTGTCTATTCCTGGCAGTACCCATAACTGCACTCGAAGTCCCGGCACTCAATGAGCGGGTTACCGACAATGCGAATTTAATTTCTTCATCAACAGAGAGCAGCATTAATCAATATCTGACTGCTGTGGAAGAAAAGACAGGAGCGCAAATAGCTGTACTGACCGTAAAGAGTCTTCAGGGTACTACTATTGAGGATTATTCCATCCAGGTTGCTGATTCATGGAAGCTTGGACAGGCAGGTTCGGATAATGGAGTATTGCTTCTTATAGCATTAAGTGAAAAGAAAATACGTATAGAAGTGGGTTATGGTCTCGAAGGGACACTGACAGATATGAAATCGGGCTATATTATCAGGTCCATTATTCAGCCGGCATTCAAAGCTGGAAATTTTGATGCAGGAATAGCAAATGCGGTTGAAGCTATTGGCGGTATAATAGCCGGGACGGTTCAGATATCCGATTCACAAGTCCGGTCTTCTCAGCCTTCCCGTTCGTCAAGCGGCGGAGCTTTTAACTTTATTGCTTTCTTTGTGATACTGGCGATAAGTGCAGCGTTCAGAAGAAGAAGGCGCGGCGGTTCTTTTGGTTCTGCACTTCTATGGGGCGCCATGCTCGGGAGCGGACCAAGGAGACATTACGGCAGATCTTCCGGAGGATTTTCCAGCGGCGGAGGATTCGGAGGTTTCTCCGGCGGTGGCGGCGGTTTTGGCGGCGGTGGCGCCTCCGGAGGCTGGTAGGTAGATTTATCAGTCTCCGGGCTATGGATTAAAGACTTCCCACTGGTCTATTCCACAGGGGACGGTTTCTGAAATCTGTTCAAGTTCATCCCATTTGTAAAAACCGCTTTTTTGCCGGTTAACACTATCAGCAGCTTCGGCTGCTGATGGAAATAATCCATAGCCGGTGTCATTAACAGAAAGCAGCCACTTTTTAGAAGAAGGAATATACTTTATGACAAAATCACCTATTGTCGATCTGAATACATATACGGTGTTATCCTGAACTTCCATAATTATCTCTCCATATAAAGAATAGTGCAATAATTTTTGAGTCCGATAGCATAATCGTTTTCATATATCCTTATAAACTATTCTCCACTATTTAATTTCTTATCAAGGTTTGCTTTTCTTTAATGCTTATGCTTTTCTAAATCATATGGTAGCTGATCAGTTTCACACTTCAAATAACTCTGAAGCTGCTTTTCTTCTCTCCAATGGCTATATTGTATACTGCCAATAATGATTTTATCGTAGGCCACTCTCATTTGCCGTGCAACAATTTCATAAGGCATCCTACCTGAAAGGGCACATAATCCAGGCACTGCTATTGTGTTTATTTCTTTAATTGTTTGTGCTAAAGTAAGGATTGCTCTCATGGCTAAGTAAGCATTAAGAGAATTATAAACTTCTTCTGGAACCCGCATGGTTGGTGCTGAAATCATATAAGGAAATTGATTATTGCCTGTCTGAACAATAATAGCACTGCCGACAGGCAACTCGCCCCAATATTCTTGTGTTATTTTAGTTCTTACAGCAGTTTCAATCGATATCCCGAAGAAATCACGTAATTTGCCATCAATTCCTCCATCCATAATACCAAAGCTATTTGCAGGGGAGATAATTGCATCACTTTTCACGTTAAAAATACTATCGTTAACTATTGAAATGTTTTTATAACCAGAGAATTCTTTTGTCCATGCGTCTGTCATGTTTATGTTAATATCAGCTAATATTATTTTCATTTCTAACCTTTTCACAAAATATATATTTCATTGTCTGTAAACATTTTAATTGTCAAAAATTTTGTCCGTATAACATCCAATTGAGCTGCGTGGCGTTAAGCTGGCTTGGTTAGTGCTGCAACTACTTATCCATTCTACTACAATATCAGCTCGGAATCACATGAAACTTACATTCATCGTGTTCCCTTGCTGCACAAACCATGACAAAAGGATTTGACTGCTCCAAAGTCTGGTTATGTTAGCATACCCTTTACAATCAGCCTTTGGTAATTTATGGAACGCCTTTAACTAATACCAGCTTTTTGATTTCTGGAAATGAATAGTCCGTATTTTGATTCCTACTACTACTTTTGTTCGTATGCCCACACACATAAGTCATCGCTCTGATCATCTTCCCTGAGATGAGAGTAGTAGATATATCCCGGTTCTTCCTGTATAGGATTATTATAAAATTCTTTGAACTCAACAAAGCATGCTTCTAAGAAACTGTCGATTTTTTTGTCTACACGTACCTTTGATCGGTGCCCGCCTGAACGATCTGGTATTATTCGAAATACTTTTTCCACTGAAATCAAAGCAAGTACACATTCCTCACCTGTACCTTTAAGGGAACTGAAGTTGAAGTGAAGTGGTTTATCTATGGTAGCATCTACCCTCCGGTATAGGATGTATTGCCCGCGACTCATCACCTTCTCAATGATATCGTGTATTCGGGTTTCATCAAACTCCTCTGTGTTTTCAGAAGCGTGTATCCGTCTATACTTTGAAAAGCCAACACTTTTTCGAAACTGATCATTCATGTCTATATCAACTTTTTCATCAAGAGTGGCTGTTTTTACCTCTTTAGCTTCGTGACCTGGCTTTGATGATTCTACGTAAGAAGAATCGATCAATAACTGGTCTTTTTCTCTCAGTTCCCGGTCAGTGTCCTTATATTCAATCATGTTAAAGTTTTTATCTCGAAGGAAACGGTAAGACTCCTCAAACCCATCGCGGCAAAGAAATAGGATGTCACCACTGTTAAGCTTACCTTTCGTAACCTTCCATATGGTGGGTTTTATGTCAAATATACTGGGATCTAATGTACCTGCCGAGGGACTGCTTGAAGGTATTATTTTGATTTTCTGGTCTTTTGCTTTATAAATCCTTATAGGATTACTACCGGCCATGACTCTTTTGTACTCACCTGTACGAAAATTTATCACCAAAAGATTGAAAACAGCGAACCTACCGCTGAATCCAAATTCATAGAAGAATTCATTGATCTTGAGAACAAATTCTCTGAGGTTATATTGTAAATTGCCTGTGCTCCTGGCCATATTCCGCACGTTCATGAAATAGTCTACGAACAGCGCTGCAATCTGTGCCTTAATTATGGAAGCGTTAATCCCATGTCCAGATATATTTAACTGGATCATTGCATAATGGTTTTCGTCCAGTTTCAGAAAATTAAAAAAGTCACCAGAAACAGGGTCAATACTTTCATGATATCCGAACAGCCTAAAGAGAGGACTGTCCAAAGTTCCAGTCGAGAGTGTCTTGCCTTCTTCAGACCGTTCCAACATGGGGTTCATGAAAGTCTTCTGTATTGATAGAGCAACAATAACCTCTTTATGTTCGCAGCCTGCGTGTACAAGCTTATTTACCAGATAATTGATGATTTTAGCCAGGTTGTTAAGTTCCTTACCCGTGTATTTAGAGACATCAAATTCCTTATAATTGTATATGCTAGGATTGTCCCTGATAAATTGTAGCCCACTATATACAGCCCTCTTTAACCGGATAAATCGTAATAGCAGCTTACCACTTATCAGAATCGCTATGGTTACAATGACAAGAAGCACAATAATCGGCACTTCCACTATATGAGTTATAGACAAAGCTACCACCTTTGAAATGACCTTACGACATAGCCATTATTTTTTTTGTTATTAAATGCATGGGATAATCCTTTTGAATGATCCTGTTCATAGGGGGGAGTATCATTTTCAATATGAAACGATAGTCCACGAAGATCGGGTTTATCAAGATTATTGTACACACTATCCCTGGCCAGATGTTAGCAATACGCTTGTACTGAACCATTTTCAATATTCAAGAAGTTCTTGATCTTTATTTCCTTCTCTAACAAAATTTCTGTATTCTGCAATTCATCTATCTTCAATCACCTGGTTTCCAATAATACACGAACCATGACAGTAGCCATGACTGCTCCAATTGCTGGTTACGTACTCTATCATCGTGTTGAGGTTTCAATTTGTTCTGATTTTATAGGTATAATGGCACGCCAACTCCCGGATAACTGTAATTAGATAAAGTTGCATTTAGCATTTGAATAACTAATGGGCCGTCAGGTATAAATAGTTTCCCCTCAGAATATTTCTTCCTTACAAGATATTCTTCATATTCTTTCGTAGAAAAATCTTTTCCATTTACTGCTCTTAGTAATCCATACAACTCCAGGTAAATTATATTAGGTAGGTCTTCTCTAAATGCTAATGCAGCCTCCGTATGAAGATGTCTGTATATTCCAATCCCACCGTATCCGGTAGCTTTTGATAATACAAAAGGTAACTGAGTTAAATTCTGAATAAAAGTTTCTAAAGTATTGCATATTGATTCATAATTTTCAAAATATATTAATTTATCTTGCAATATGGGCATAGACCATGCTCTCCCATTACCAACTCTTTCTTCCAACTCCTCATCACTGTACAATTCTTCTCCATGATCTATTGCGTACTTAAGACTATGCTTAGAATATTGTTTACCTAATAATTTCTTTATTGATTCTGGAAGATCAATCTTGTTAGGCCAATTTTCAGGTGCTTTCTGTAAATATTTACAATCTAAATCACCAGTAATAAATTCATTTTTATTTACTTTTGGCTTTTCATTTAATAAATCGCTTACTTTAGCTGCAAGTAGCCTTTCGTTTTTATTTAACTCTTTAATTATATTAAATCTGTAATCTAATTCATCTTCTATTTGTTCTTCAGTGTTGAAACTATAAAAACTCTTATTTCTTTCCGATTCTTGTTGGCGATTCTTTTTCTCTATATTAAATTCAGCTATTGAGATTTGGCTAAAAATTATATCTTTATCAACCATTCGCTTTATTTTATCACTAATGATGAAGTCAGATATATTTTGTTGATCACTAATAACACGTATATGAATCTTATGTTTTACATCAACCTCGTTTAGAAATATATCCAAAATATTTTTTGGTATATTATCCTCTGGGTTTCCAGTCATTAGATCATATTTCTGTATCCATAAGCCATTTTCTTGGTAACCACCCATTAATTTAAAGTATTT
Organism: Marispirochaeta sp.; assembly: GCA_963676835.2. GTDB lineage: Bacteria > Spirochaetota > Spirochaetia > JC444 > Marispirochaetaceae > Marispirochaeta. Next base: position 5,756 of record CAXXFF010000001.1, on the reverse strand, counting down.
TTTGTATTCGGGAATTTCAAACAATTTTCTTTGTAATTCAATAGATATTTTACCGCTATTCATTACGACCTCAATACATTATCATTTTACTATAATTTTATACACATCTCTTACCCTTGTGTATATAACATCCAATTGAGCTACAAACCGATAAGCTGGCGCTGTTCGTGCTGTAGCTCACAAGCATTTTACTACGATTCCAGTTCGGAAACACCTTAAAGTTACATCTAAATGTTTCAATTACTGCACAAACTGTGACAGTAGGTTTGTCTGCTCCAATTGCCGGTTATGTTTGCACCACTACCAAAGATTTACTTGCTTAATCTTAAATTTTGATCGTCGTTCGACAACTTTGTAAAATCTTTTCCTCTTCGGGAATGAAACGTTAGCAAAGTTCTCGTGTATACCAGCAGAATCATGTACATGACCGAATACATGTACAGCAGGACAGCATCTTTGAACCAGTTTTGCAATTGGTTTACTACCTATTGGTATACCTCTATAGTTTCTATCAAGCATATTATATGCAGGTGCATGTGTAACAAGAATAGTTTTAGTGTCAACTAATTCATAGAGTGGTCGGATTAGCTCTTCTTCTTGTTTTTCTGTTGTAAAAAGCCTAGTATATTCAAACCCAACAACATTATAACTTTTAATTTCAAACCTTTTTAAGTTAATGTTAAACAGATTCTCTCTGCTTTCCCACTTTGAGCGATCATGGTTACCTCGTAATACGAAGATAGTTTTGAGTGCACTATTTAATACACTCCTGTAATCATTTTCTTTCACTTGAAGAGTCTTTGATAGTAAGGAGTCCGGATTTAGTTTATATTCAACTACCCGATCTTCAAGATCTTCAATGGTATCATATGGATCGAATAGTTCTTCTAGTAAATCATCAGGTTCCAGAGATAAAGCATTTTGCATTTCATTTAAAGTTATAGAGTCCTCAAGTAGATCACCAGCTATAATACCGTAATCATACTTTTTTTTTATCATTTCAGAGAAGGTTTTAAAGGCATCCATATTACCATGCAAATCACTTGTCACAAGAATATTCATGTAGTTCTACTTTTCAGTGAAGAGCTTATTGGTTTTGGAAATATCTTTTTATTCACTGTTTCACTCTAATTGTTCAAAATTAGCTTCCAAGCATCTTTATTTGATGAATATCCTATTCAATAAAATTTGTGTCAACATAACATCCAATTGAGCTGTAAACCGTTAAGCTGGCGCTGTTTGTGCTGCAACTCATCTGCATTTTACTACGTTTTAAGTCCGGAATCGTCTGGAAATAGGATTAACCTTTATGAAACTTGTATTAACTTCTTCCCAGGTATTCTTAAGCCACTTAGAACGCCATATTTTTGAGTGTCCAAACATATGGTATTATTGCAGATATACGGTTTAATACTGTCTCCGGTTTTAATAGCAAGATTACTAAAATGACCGTAAACAATCACGTTCGTTCCATTATATTTTTCCGGAAAGCCATCAAAACCCCATCTAAATTTACGTTCTTCCATCTCAATCAAATTTGTAGCGAATGGGTCAACACCAGCATGAGTAAATATGTAATTCCCTACCTTGTAATAGTTCTTCAAATTATTGAAGAAATTGATATGTGCTTTTGGTACTGCATTAAAGAAGGAATCATATGGCAATGAAATATTATCTGTAATTAACTCTGGACCTATCTTTTTTGCTTTTGTAGTTATTTCGTCTTAAGCAGTTTGTGAATAACTTTTTATAGTGTATAAACCTTCCATGCTTATAATCCAGGAATGTTTACTATGATCTCTCAACGTGTTTAACATCCACTCTTCATGGTTTCCCTTCAATGCGATTATGTTGTAATCATCACTTTTCTCAAGAATCAAGTCTATGCATTCTTTGGTTTTTGCTCCACCGTCAATTATATCACCAAGCAAAACAACTTTGTCTTCCGGTTGAATTTCTTCAGTTATTTTCATAAAGAGCTTTTTTAACAGATCGTAATTTCCATGAATATCACCGATTGCATAGATTTTCATTTAATTATGCCTCTATAACCTTTCACGAGAGATTCTGTCATTTATACCCTATACCTATATAACATCCATTTGAGCTGCAAAGCCGGGCAGGAAGCATTGGCATGTGTTTTTGCTGCCTGAATAACTTCATTATACCACCGATTTTACACTCTCATTCCAGAAACAGCATCCACGACCGTTATGCTAATGCAAATACCCATGACAATAGGTTTTGTCTGTTCCAATTGCTGGTTATATATTTCTCACGTAGTTACCGTATCCAATTTTCTATCTTTAGCTCATCGATACGATTATAATGTTTTACATTACCGGTTATCAGTTTTTCACATCCTTCAAGGCACGTAGCAGCAATGAAAATATCAGCATCCTCTATCGGAAATCCATTTAACTGTAATCTGCTTTTAAGCTGTCCGAATAGTTTTGCAATTCTTATATTGCTTTGGATTATATTAACAGTCAGTAAAAACTCTTCTACGCGTAAACTGTTTTCTGCCGGCTTTTTTGACTTATACGCTCCATAATATAGTTCCGAAGCAGTCATAAAAGATACTGCAATACTATCGTTTTCTTCTTTTCTTTTTTCTATTACTTGCAAGTTTCCGCGCAATAATTCAACACAAATATCTGTATCGAGAAGAATCATAACTCGACTTCCCGCCCTTTTGTGCGACTACTATATATATCGCTTATGATTTCTTCTGCAGATCGATCATCTTCCCAGGTTCCAATAAGAGATTCCCACATTTTGATCTGGTTTTCCTTTGATATTGGAGTATTTGTACTCTTCCGGGTTTCTATTTCTATTGTTAAAGCTTTTTCAATAAGTATCAAGAATTCACTGTTTATACTGCGCTTTTCGACCTCAGAAAGAGTTCTTACACGACTTAAAACAGAATCTGGTATATTTCGTATAGTTATACTCGCCATGGTTGTAGTCCTTTATACACATATTATACAACCATTATGCAACTACTTCAATTGCCTTCTTAAGGCTATAAAGATATCCTATTTTACCAGGAACTTCCTTAGTGGCTTAAATTGTCCCTAATTACTTACAGTAGCGTTATTTATAATTGTGTATTCCGATGATTTCGGACAGTGATTCCGGCGGAAAACGGACAGCTGCCTGAAGGAAGTAAATCCTCGTCTTCAGTATGATCAGGTGTCCGTTTTGCGTCAATCTACAGCATAGAGTTTCCTCCTTACCGAGTCCCCGGTTATTACAATTCTATGAGAATGAAAGGCAAGACGGTCCATTATGGCATCGGCAATCGTGGGGTCACCGATAATGCTGTGCCAGTTTTCTACCGGCTGTTGGGCGATCACTATCGTAGATTTTCTCCGGTGTCGATCTTCAAGGATTTCAAGAAATGCCATCCGTGCAGTATGCTCCAGCGGTTCCAGACCGAAGTCATCGATAATGACCAGCTTGTTTTTCATTATGCGTGACAAGTGCTTCAGGTAGGTTCCATCATCCCTTGCCGCCGCTATTTCATTGAATAAACGCGTTGTGGAAAAGTAAGCGACGGTATACCCATACTGACATGCCTGATGTCCGAAAGCCGATCCAAGAAAACTTTTTCCTCCTCCGGTCGGACCCGTGATGAGCAGGTCCTGCCCCCGGGATATCCAGGAGCAGGCTGCAAGTCTTAAGATCTGGTTTTTGTCCAGATTCCGGTCGAAGGTATAGTCGATATCTTCAATCGCTGCCTTATAGCGAAAACGGGCCGCATTGGCAAGGCGCGCCAGTCGGCGATTGTATTTCTCATCCCATTCTGAGTCGACAAGGTAGCTGATAACCTCATCGGTCGTAAGATCCATATGGCGTCCGGTCTCCTGCAGTGTACGGAAGGCCTGTACCATTCCGTGGAGACGCATCTCGGTCATCTTGTTGATTGTCGCCTGATTATTATTCATCGGTTACCTCATTTGTAGATTGCAGAATCCCGCAGGTTCTTGTGATCGGCGAAGAGAAACACCTGTTTGTTCTGCTGTTCATCCTTTTCTTGTCGCATGATTTCATCCAGATATGCACGAACATCCCGATAACTGATTCTCGAGTAGTTCAACGCACGTTGGCAGGCCCAGTTCAGCCGGTGTGATCCGGCATCCTTTGCCAGGTTCAGCACACCAAGGCAGGATTTGTACGCCTGCTGCTCATGTGGCTTGCTGTTTAATAGATGTGAAATCACCAGGAACGTCTCTTCTCCAATCGACTGAGCCCAGGTGGTAAACTTCTCCGCCGACCATGATTCAACAAACTGATGGTGCCTGGGCATGTGTGCGGACTGTGTGGAGTATTGTCCTTTCTTTCTGCTCCGGCGGTGCTGGGCTACGCGTACATTCTTGTGATATACCGCTATAATTCGCTCATCAAAGATCACTTTGACCTGTTCTCCCTTCAGCTGCCAGGGAACAGAGTAGTAGTGCTTATCTTTTGACAGGATAAAGTGATAGTCCGGTGCAACCTTGTGAGTTTCGAAGTATTTCATTGGATACGGTTCGCCCGGCAGCGTCTTCAGCGCAGACCGTTCGATCTCTTCAAACAACTGACGCCGTGAGATTTGCAGCTTTGTCAGTTTCCGGGTATTGTGTTCTTCAAGAAGTTCTGCGATGGCCTGGTTGAGCTCAGCCAACGAATGGAACCTCTTGCCGTACAGCGGGGCGAATATCCGCTGATAGGTTAACTTGACGGCATTCTCCGCCAGGGATTTGTCTTTCGGTTTATAGGCCCTGGCGGGGATTATCGTCGTCCGGTAGTAATCGGCAAAATCATCGAACAACGGATTAAGCTCCGGCTCATATTTACTCGCACTGAGCACGGCCGCCTTCAGGTTATCCGGGACGAGAGCTCGCGGAACCCCGCCGAAGTACCTCAGAGCCCGTTCTGTGGAGCGGACAAAGGCCTCTTGTTTCTGGCTCTCACTTGCTTCAACATAGGCCAGCTGACTTGCTCCGAGTACCGCAACGAATATTTGTGCCCGCTGCTCATCTCCATCAGGATAGTAAGGGAACGTTTCTCCGGCATAGTCGAGATATGCCATATCTCCAGGCTCGTGGGGGCTGACGCATCGTCACCTCACCGGAGTCCAGAAACACCGTAAAGTGGTGACAGAACTGACTGTATCTATATCCGTTTGGATACTTTCTACGGTATTCCTTCCATAGGAACTGCTTCGTCATCCCCCGCTGTTTCAGCCGTTTGGCGTACTCGGGGAACAGTGTCGTTAGTTGTGTATACTGCTCACTTTCTTCCTGCTTTTTCTCTTCGAACAGGCCAAGCAGCTGCTCATCGGTAAGCTTTTGGCTTGCTGCATAGCTGATCCCGGTGCGGCGGAATCGCACCAGATATTCGCTGACTGTGGTTTTAGATACTCCCGGTCAGTTGGGATACATCCCGAAGTCCCAGCTTGCTCTCGTACGTGAGCGCAAGCAGTTTACGCATGTGTTTCACATGAATCCTCGCTCTCGACATTCTGTACTCCGTCAAATAGTAGTTTTGCTATTGTGACGAGAGTGCTCGTGTTAATCGAGGATTTCTTATTTCAGGTTAAAGCAATTCCGGCGCTCCGGAAAAACTGTCCGTTTTCGGCCGGAACAGGTGTCCGTTTTTGCCCGGAATCACTGTCCGCTTTCCTCCGGAATGGGTGTCCGTTTTCGGCCGGTGTACACAATTTGCACAAGAACATACAATAAACGAGGTCTTTTTAGTTCACAACAATA